>NZ_LMOH01000012.1 GCF_001423245.1 Aureimonas sp. Leaf324 | reverse complement strand
CAGTATAGCGCGACAATCTGAGTGAGACGCTGGCGACGATCTAAATGAGACAGATCATGTCGCGGCGATTGGGATCGTATCATCCTGATTGTCGCTGGCAAGGTCGTGGTCGGGTTCTGATTGACGCTCCGCGACGATCTGAGGTGTGCTTTTGATTGTCGCGAAGGCGGCGGGCCGCCCCCTTTGGCGTTTGGCTTCGAGGGCGGATCGTCGTCTATAGCTCTCGACGTTCATCTCGAAGATGGTGGCGTGGTGGACGAGGCGGTCGACTGCGGCGAGCGTCATGGCGGGATCGGGAAAGACCTTGTTCCATTCGCCGAAGGGCTGGTTGGCGGTGATGAGGATAGAACGGCGCTCGTATCGTGCGGAGATGAGTTCGAAGAGGACGCTGGTCTCGGCCTGGTCCTTGGTGACGTAGGCGAGATCGTCGAGCACCAGGAGGTCGAACTTGTCGAGCTTGGCGATGGCGGCCTCAAGTTGGAGTTCGCGGCGGGCGACCTGGAGCTTCTGGACAAGGTCGGTGGTGCGGGTGAACAGGACGCGCCACCCGTTCTCGACGAGAGCGAGACCGATGGCGGCGGCCAGATGGCTCTTTCCGCCGCCGGGCGGGCCGAAGAGCAGGACGTTGGCGCCTTTGGCGAGCCAACCATCGCCAGCGGCCATCGCCATGATCTGGGCCTTGGAGATCATGGGAACTGCGTCGAAGGCGAAGCTGTCGAGGGTCTTTGCGGATGGCAGATGGGCCTCGGCGAGATGGCGTTCGATCCGGCGATGGGCGCGTTCGGCCAGTTCGTGCTCGGCGATGGCCGAGAGGAAGCGGGCGGCGGGCCATCCCTCCTTGTCGGCCTGTTCAGCGAACTGGGGCCAGAGGGACTTGATGGTCGGAAGCCTCAGTTCGGTGAGCATGATGGAGAGGCGGGCGGTGTCGACGGCGACCGCGCTCTTCATGCGGGTTCTCCCGCCCGGATATCCTGGATCAGCGCCTCGTAACCGGCCAGCGAAGCGAGCGGCACGTGGACGCTGGGCAGCAAAGCCGGATCGGGGGCGAAGAGGGCCCAAAGGGCCCTGGGGTCTGGGAGCGCACCGGCGTCGAGGATCCGGTCGAGTTCTGCGGCCAGGTCTCGTTCGCAGCCTCTCTCGTGCGCGAGCGCCAGCAGTTCGACGGTTACCTTGCAGGCCTGTTTGTCGCCGAGCCGGGCACTGATCGTCTCGAAGACCCTGCGGTACTCGGCGCGCGGGAAGAGCTTGTCGCGGTAGACGAGCCCGAGGAGCGCCATCGGCTTGCGGCGCAGGGAATGGATGACGTGCCGGTAGTTGACGACCTGGTCGTGTCGTCCGTCTGCATGGCCTCGTCCGCGTGGCAGCGTGAGAAGATGGGTGGCGCCGACGAAGACCTCGAGCCGGTCGTCGTAGAGGCGTACGCGCAGGCGGTGTCCGATCAACCGCGAGGGTACCGTATAGAAGACCTTGCGAAGCGTAAAGCCGCCGGTGCGCGTGACGGTGACGGCGACCTCTTCGAAGTCGCTGGTGCGGCGTTCGGGAAGTGGGCGAAGGTGCGCTCGTTCGGCGTCGATGCGCCGGGCCTTTGCGGCGTTGCGCCGGGCGACGATCTCGTCGACGAAGGCGCGATAGGCGACGAGGTCATCGAAGTCGGCACTGGCGCGCAGGAGCAGCGCATCGCGAACGGCGCTTTTGAGATGGCCGTGAGCGCTCTCGATCGCGCCGTTCTCATGGGCGACGCCCCGGTTGTTGCGCGTCGGGGTCATACCGTAATGGGCGCACAGTTCCTCGTAGCGGCGCGTGAGATCGGTCCTGGCGTCGGCGTCGAGATTGCGGAAAGCCGCCGAGAGGCTGTCGGTCCTATGCTGTTCGGGCGCTCCACCCGCCGACCACAGGGCGTTCTGTAGACCCTCGGCCAAGGCCACGAAGCTTTCCCCGCCCAGGATGACATGGCCGTGCTCGAAGCCCGACCATGGCAGGCGGAAGTGGTAGAAAAGGTGATCAAGCGGCATGCCGACGATCGTCACCCCAAGCCCGCTCATGTCGGTGAAGTCCGACAGGCCGAGGCGGCCGGGCTCGTGCGTCTGGCGGAAGATCACCTCCTGCTCGGGACCATGGACGGCGCGCCAGGCACGAATGCGCCGCTCCAGCGTGCGCCGGACGCCGGGGGACAAATCGGGATGGCGCTTGAGCATCTCACCGAAAACGGCGACAGGGCGCAGGCCTGGCGCGGCCCGCAGCAGCGGCACCACTTCGGTCTCGAAGATGCTCTCGATCGGATCGGGCCGTCGGCGCCCGCGAGGCGGCCTCGTCTGCGACGGCAGGCGGGTCGCTGCCTCAATGCGATAGCCGGTGGCGCGGCTGATCGAGGCCTTCGCCGCGGCGATCTCGACCGGATGGCTCTGTCGGTACTTCATGAACAATCTCGTCTGTTGATCGGTGACATGGCAGCCCGGCACAAAGGTGACTCTCCAGCTTGCGGAAAATCTCCAAAGTACCGGGCCGACCGCGATCACAGACGCTTCACAGAGCGCCACGGCGCGGGCCACACCTCCGGTCGGGCTACGCCCTCCCTACGATGCGGCCCGCGCCGTCCGTCTCATCCTGATTGACGCCCAGTCTCATCCTGTTTGTCGCCGCGCAGCACACCTCCGGTCGGGCTACGCCCTCCCTACGATGCGGCCCGCGCCGTCCGTCTCATCCTGATTGACGCCCAGTCTCATCCTGTTTGTCGCCGCGCACGCGTTCCTCGGCGTAGGTGTCGAGGATGGCGGAGAGATCGAGAGCCTCTCGCACCGTGTCGCGCACGAAATGCGCCATGTGCCCGGGCGGCAAAAACTCAAGCAGCGAGGGTGGCAGAAGCCAGCTCTGATCGACATCCCACGCGCGAAACACCTTGGCCATAAGCCAAGTGAATCACCATCAGGAACCGCCGCCAAGAGGATTACTCGGACAGGCTCCTAGCTGAGTCGGAAGCGGATGGACTGCTACCGGGCATCCGCCTTCTCACCGCCGATCGGCTAGACCGGGTGGAAAACAGATAGTCGGCCTCCAGTCGTGAACCGAAGAAGGCTGCCGTTGATCGGAGGACCCCGGTCGTCAGTCCCAGCCGCGCAGGGTTGAGGCGGACATGTTTTTGGCCGAAGCGAAAAGGCACAATTTCATCGCTCAACCACACGGTCGAGAAAGCGGATTGGGTCGAAACCGACGTTCCAGCGCCTGGTTGCGAGCTCCCACACACATATGTACGCGCGGAGCAGTACGACCCAACCTATGGCTGACGTGCGACATGACGTTGCCCAGGCGCAGGCGCGACGGGCTCTATGTGTGTAACCTCAAATACATGACCGCACTGCCCTGCAACGGGTCGTGCGCGAATACGATCCAAGGTTCCGAATGCAGTCTCTCCCGATCCCTGCGGGCGGCGGCGAGACGGGAGAGCTGATGAGGGGAATGGACTGGGAGCGGACGCCGCTGGGCATGCCGTCGTCTTGGCCCCCGGAGCTGCGCACCGTCGTCGGCGTCATGCTCGGCTCCGGCCAGCCGATGCTGGTCGTCTGGGGTCCGCAGCGCATCACCCTCTACAACGACGGCTACGCCGCGATGTGCGGCAACCGCCACCCCGCCGCGCTCGGCCGGCCGTTCGAGGAGCTGTGGTTCGACATCTGGACGCTGGTGGAGCCGATCCTCGACCGCGCCTATGCGGGCGAGTCGACGCACATGGACGACATCCAGTTCACGATGCATCGCCACGGGTATCCGGAGGAGACGCACTTCGCCTTCTCCTACACGCCCGTCACGATGGCGGACGGCTCGGTCGGCGGCATGTTCTGCGCCTGCACCGAGACCACGGAAGCCGTTGCCGCGCGCGAGGCTGCGGCCAAGGCGAGCGAGCACCAGCGGCGGCTCCTCCAGCACATGCCCGGGTTCATCGCCGTCCTCTCGGGGCCGGACCACGTCTACGAGTACGTCAACGACGCCTATGTCGCGATCACCGGCTCCCGTCCCTTCGTCGGCCTCGGCGTGCGGGAGGCATTGCCCGAGATCGAGGGACAGGGCTTCTACGAACTCCTCGACACCGTCTACGCGTCAGGACTTCCCTACGCCGTCCGCGCTGCCCCCATCCGTTTCCACGGCGAGGCGGAGGAGCGGTTCATCGACTTTCGCTACCAGCCGATCCGCGACGAGGCCGGCACGGTCTCGGGCATCTTCGTCGGGGGGTACGACGTCACCGAGGCCCAGCGCTCGGCAAGGTCTCTGGCCGTCAGCGAGGATCGGTTCCGCAGGCTCAATGAGACGCTCGCCGCGCAGGTGGCTGAACGGACCGCCGAGCGCGACCGCGCATGGCGCCTGTCGCAGGAGCTTTTGGTGGTCGCCCGCACGGACGGCTGTCTCGAGGCGGTCAACGATGCATGGTCGCGGCTTCTTGGCTGGTGCGAGGACGAACTCGTCGGCAGGTCGTTCACGGACCTGACGCATCCGGACGATGTTGCGCCGACGCTGCGGGCTTTCGCCGGGATCCTCGAGGCACCCTTGGTCGAACCCTACGAGTACCGCCTGCGGCACCGGGACGGGAGCTATCGACGCTTCGCATGGACCGCGGCCTTCGAGGACGGGAAGGTCTACGCGAGCGGTCGCGACGTGACGGCCGAGCGGGAACGGGAGGCGACCCTAAAGGACTACGAGGACTTCGCACGCCTTGCCCTCACATCGGTCGGAGGCGTCGGGGTCTGGACCTTCGACGTGGCAAGCGACCGCTTCACCTGCGACGCCGCCATCGTTGACCTGTACGGCCTCGATCCCGAGCGGGCGTCCGGGGGGATCAGCAGAACCGAGTTCATGTCGAACGTGCATCCTGACGACATCGAGCGCTTGCGCGCGACCATGGCGGGCGGACTGAAGAACCCCGGCGACCTCGAACTCGAATACCGCATCCGGCATCCCGGGGGTGCCGTCCGCTGGGTGCTGTCGCGTGGACACACCTACTTCGGCGAGGATGGGAGGCCCGTCCGCAGAACCGGGGTCGGGATCGAGACGACGAAGCAGCGCCAGCTTGAGGAGGCGCTCCGCCAAAGCCAGAAGATGGAAGCGGTCGGTCAGCTCACGGGCGGGCTCGCGCACGACTTCAACAATCTCCTCGCGGGCATCTCCGGTTCGCTCGAACTGATGCAGACCCGGATCCAGCAGGGCCGCATCGGCGAGCTCGACCGCTACATGGTCGGAGCCCAGGGGGCGGCCAAGCGCGCGGCGGCACTGACACATCGGCTGCTCGCCTTCTCGCGTCGACAGACGCTGGATCCGAAGCCGACCGACGTGAACCGGTTGGTCGCCGGGATGGAGGACCTGGTTCGACGGACGGTCGGCCCGGCGATCGCCGTTGAGACCGTGGCGACCGGAGGACTATGGTCGACGCTGGTCGACCCGCCCCAGCTCGAGAACGCGCTTCTGAACTTGTGCATCAACGCCCGCGACGCGATGCCGGACGGCGGCACGCTGACCATCGAGACGGCCAACCGCTGGCTCGACGACCGAACGGCGCTCGAGCGCGACCTGCTGCCGGGCCAGTACGTATCGATGTGCGTCTCCGACAACGGCACGGGCATGCCGCCCGTGGTGATCGAGCGCGCCTTCGACCCGTTCTTCACGACGAAGCCGATCGGGGTGGGCACCGGGCTCGGGCTTTCGATGATCTACGGCTTCGCCCGGCAATCCGGTGGTCAGGTCCGGATCTACTCGGAGGTCGGGCAGGGGACGATGGTCTGCATCTACCTTCCCCGCCACCACGAGGAAGAGGCGGCGACGGTCGACCCCGTGGGCCGCAACGCTATCGAGCCGATCGCCGCTGGCGAGACGGTTCTCGTCATCGACGACGAGCCACTAGTGCGCATGCTGGTCGTGGACGTCCTGGAAGATCTCGGCTTCACCGCGATCGAGGCCGGCGACGGGCCGCAGGGTCTGAAGGTGTTGCGGTCGAA
Source organism: Aureimonas sp. Leaf324 (assembly GCF_001423245.1). Taxonomy (GTDB): domain Bacteria; phylum Pseudomonadota; class Alphaproteobacteria; order Rhizobiales; family Rhizobiaceae; genus Aureimonas. Next base: position 812,875 of record NZ_LMOH01000012.1, on the reverse strand, counting down.
CGCCCGCATCGATCTTCTGATCACCGATGTCGGTCTACCCAACGGGATGAACGGCCGGCAGGTGGCCGATGCGGCCCGTGAGCTCAGGCCAGACCTGAAGGTGATGTTCGTGACGGGTTATGCGGAGAACGCCGTCCTCAGCCACGGCCATCTCGATCCGGGCATGCAGGTCGTGACGAAGCCCTTCGACATGACGGTGCTGGCGAACCGCATCAAGGCCATGGTCTCGGACTAAACCAAGGGGCGCTGTGAAGCGGACCACGACATAGCGGCCATATCCTCAGCCACGGCCATCTCGATCCGGGCATGCAGGTCGTGACGAAGCCCTTCGACATGACGGTGCTGGCGAACCGCATCAAGGCCATGGTCTCGGACTGAGCCGACGGTCACGGCGCGACGAGAGACGGAGACACCGATGAACACGATCGAAACGGAGCGGCTGCGCCTTCGGAGCTTCCGATCGGACAACGCCGAAGGGCTTCTCGCCTACCTGAGCGAGCCGCGGGCGAGGTGCTTCCTCTCCTTGAAGCTGGACGATATCGCCGCCGCCGAGGCGGAGGCGACCCGCCGCGCCTCGTCCGACGAGTCCGTGGCCATCGCCCTGCGAGGGTCCGATCAGGTCATCGGCGATCTCTTCGCCTCGTACGCAAGCCTGACACCTTCTCGGTCGGCTGGCACGTCAACGCCACCATGCCGGTGCCGGGCTTGCGTACGAGGCGGCTCAGGCGCTCTTTCGGCATCTGTTCGAGGATCGGGGTGCGCGGCGCCTCTACGCCTACGTCGAGGTCGACAACGCTCCGTCCCGGCGCCTGTGCGAGAAGCTCGGCATGCGTCATGAGGGTACCTTCGTCGAGTTCGTGACCTTCACCAACGGCCCCGACGGCGCCCCCGTGTACGAGGACACGATGCAGTACGCGCTACTTAGCAGGGAGTGGGAGACGGACAGGTCGGCGGTACGGCGGTGAGGGTCACAAGCAAGATCAGGCTGCTAGGACATTAGGGGTGCCGGGCGCGAGAACGTGCCATACCGGGCGCGTATGGCGGTCGCCCCGTAGCACTCCGTGTCTTAAGCGAGATTCTGGATCGGGCGCAATGCCCTGCGACACGAGGGAGGGCGGTTCCCGCTCAGTCGTCACGTCGAGGAATTTGCGGACCTGTGGTTCGAGCCATCGTTCGACCCCATGCCGGGAGGGACGGTGGGACGTACCGAGACCAACCCTTCCGCCCCATAGGCTCGGTTGTGTCTTCGATGCACCGTTGTCCACCCGTTCAAGTCGCGGCCATGGACAACAGGCTCATGACCGCTACGTCGTTTAGGAGGATCGAAGCGAATGGGATGCCAGGCTCCCCTACGTCGCGGCGCGCATGGGGACCCAAGGTCATGTCACAAGCCGTCCAGACCATGTTCCTAACCCGTGAAAAGGCCCGCGTCCGCAAGGCCATGAGCCACCGTCCAGTCTTCCAGCTCGCTGAGGCGATGTCTGACGAACTCACCGACAAGCTGCTCCGTCTCGACTTCGCGTTCCGGACACAGGAGGCGGCGGACAGGCGGGACTGACGGTTTCCACACGCCGCATTGGAAAACGACGGACCAGGACCTTGTCACGCTCCAGCCGCTGGAACTCATGATCGAGGTTACTCGATCAATGAGAAGATCGTCCGCCTACCGCGAAAGCTCGCTGAAGAGGCCAGCGGATCCTTCGGCAACGAGGCGGCGGGGGACCCTGCTACTATGCGCCTTGTGGCATTCTCGCCCAGTTCCACGCTGGCGACCGCTACTCGCAGGGCCTGATCCGCATCGGACTGTTCGAGGCGGGTTTTGATGCGCTTCTGACGCGAGGCGAGTTCCCGGTCCCGGTGGACAGCACGCGATGAACGCCAGTTTTTGGCCCTGGCCGACCAAGTGCAGCGGCGATTTGGTGGTCTTCCGCCCCGGGACAGGACCAACATCTGGTCGGTTCACCGACCGGCGCTATGTCTGTGCGCTGCGCTCGATGACGGAGTTCCCGTCGATCTACCAGCGCGGCGCGTGGTCTCAACATGCGCAGGCTTTGAGTCGTTGAGAGAGTCATCCATGTCGAAGCTGCGCCTCGTCTCCGAATGCTCGGTCGCAAATGTCGTTGGGGACGCGGACGACCACCCCTCCGACCTTGACCTCCTGCACGCGATCACCATGGACCTGATCGGCGAGCAGGACCTCCAGACGCTCTACGTCAAGATCGTCGACGCCGCCGTTTCCATCATGGGATCGCAGTTCGGCACCATGCAGGTGCTGCGCGAGGACGACGACGGTGCCGAGCGTTGGCTCGAGCTCCTTGTGTCCAAGGGGCTCACACACGAGGATAGCCAAGTCTGGGAGCGCGTCAGCCTGAGCGCCCACAGCAGTTGCGCCGCCGCGCTGGCGCGAGGGCAGCGGGCAATCATCGGCGACTACGAGGAGTGGGATCGGATCGCCGGCACGCCGGACCTCGAAGCGTTCCGCCGGGCTGGCATCCGCTCGGCGCAGTCGACGCCGCTCCACTCCCGCGACGGCTCGCTCCTCGGCATGATCTCGACCCACTGGACCGAGCCGCATGTCCCGTCCGAGCGCGATCTCCGGATGCTCGACATCCTGGCCCGGCAGGCCGCGGATCTCCTCTACCGTACCAGGGCCGAACAGGAACTCCGCGACCGCGAAGGCGAGCTGCGGGAGACGGTCGCCACCTTGCGGGAGACGCAGGAACTACAGGACGTCCTGACAGGTGAGCTCGCGCACCGGGTGAAGAACCTCTTCGCCATGGTGACGGCGATCACCTCGCACACGATGCGGGGCTCGGGCGACCAAGCGCGGGTCCAGGCGCTGATGCAGCGCTTGATGGCCCTTAGTTCTGCGCACGACATCCTCCTGCGCTCGAGTTGGCAGTCGGCCCTTCTTGGGGACGTGGCCGCGGCCGCGATCAACAGTGCCGGCGTGTCGGGGCGCGTCCGCATCTCCGGGCCCGAGATCGCGATCGGGTCCAAGGCCGCCCTTAGCGTCGCCCTCGTGCTTCACGAGCTGACGACGAACGCCCTGAAGCATGGTTCGCTCTCGGTCGGCGCGGGACTCGTCAACGTCTCGTGGCGGATCGAGCCGACGGAGAATGGCGACGTCCTGCGACTGTCCTGGCGGGAGTCGAATGGGCCGATCGTGGCGGCACCGGAAGGCAAGGGGTTCGGATCGCGCCTGATTAGCGCTGGGCTGGTCGGCAGTGGCGATGCCGTGGTCGCCTACAACCATACGGGCCTCGTCTGCGAGCTCGGCGCTACGCTTGATCGCCTTCAGGGGCCGGCCTGAGGTCCTCGACCGTCGATTGATGCCAGCCGCCGGAGCGCCTGAACGAAACACTCGAGAGATTGCGAGTCATGTCCGCCGGTTGCGGGATGGAGGGCGGACTGGACTGTGGCGATCGGCGCGACGGGGTGGAGAGGCGACTGTCGGTTCTAAAGCAGTCACGCGTCAGAGCTGACATCCGCCGGCGCGTTCGCTGGTGCGCAGGTTTCTTCCTTGATCAGGAGCCCGACGGCGGCGAAGGCGACGACCGCCCCGCAGCCGAGGAGCGCCGTCACCAGCAGGCCGGCGCCGACCCCCATCCAGTCCGTTGCAAGGGCGAAGGCGAACGGTGCCGCCGAGCCGACGATCAGCCGAATGGACGTGACGCGACCCTGCAACGCCCCGTACCCATCGGGGCCGAAGAGCGCGAGCGGCAGGGTGCCCCCGACGATGCTGTAGAGGCCGTTTCCGAGGCCGAACAGGGCCGCGAAGACGGCGGCCCCGACGGGCGATGGTGCTGTGGCTGCGAGAAGGACCAGGGAGGCGGGTAGAAGCGCTGCGGAGATCACCGCAAGCGTCAGCGGTGACAGGTCCCGCCCGAGCACCATGAGTGTGAAGCGGCCTGCAACCTGCGCCGGCCCGAACACAGTGCTGACCATGACGCCCGCGAGCCCCAACCCGAGCATTGTCAGGGTCGGCAGCATGTGGACCAAAACGGACGAGACCAGAGGCTCTGGAAGGCGAAGGCGACGCCCATCAGGAGGAAAGCCCGGGACCGAAGGGACGGCGGCACGAGGCCCCTTGCAGGAGCGATGGGGAAAACGAATTCAGCCTCGGCCGTTGGGAGCGGCGAGGCGGTCGGCCGGCAGGCCAGCCATATGTGGATGGGCAGGCAGACCGCGACGTTCATCGCTGCGAAGACAAGGTAGACCTGTCGCCACGACATCGTCCCGTGCAGCCATGTCGTCAGGGGCCAGAACAGGGTCGAGGCGAACCCGGCGATCAAGGTGAGGTAAAGGATGCTCCGCTGCGCCGTGTCCGGGTGACGCTGGACCAGGAGGGGGAAAGCCGCCCCGTACTGGACGAAGGTGGACGCGACCTTGATTGCGACTAGCGCGAGGACGAAGGCAGGAGCGGCAGGAGCGAGGGCGGCGGCAACCAGCGCGGCAGCGGCCGCGACTGAGCCTGCGGCCATGACGCGACCGGCGCCGAAGCGGTCGAGCCAGCGTCCCAGTCCAAGGGGCGACCAGCCCGCCCGCGAGCAGCGCGACTGAGAGGGCGCCGAACACCCACTCGGTCGGCCACCCGATGTCACGTGCCATCGCCGGAGCGAGGATGCCGAAGCTGTAGTAGAGGGTGCCGTAGCCGACGATCTGGCTGACGCCGAGAGCGGCGATGTCCGCCCGGAGGCCTCGCGGGCTGCTCACCGCGACGACACGATCGGGAGCCACACCCAGAGGGCGACGAGCGTCGCCAGCAGCACGGGCGGGGTCAGGACGAGGCCGACCCGCATGTACTGGCCCCACGTGATCCGCTGACCCTTGCCCGCGAGGACGTGAAGCCACAGGAGGGTCGCGAGCGAGCCGATCGGCGTGAACTTCGGGCCGAGGTCGTTCCCGACGACGTTGGCGTAGACCATGAGCTCGCGGGTGAGGGGCGCCACGTCCGTCCGGTCGATGGCGAGCGCCCCGACAAGCGTGGCGGGCATGTTGTTCATGACGGAAGCGAGCGCCGCCACCACGAAGCCCGTGCCGACGGTGGCAACGAACGTGCCCCGGTCGGCGAGCCAGCGCAGGACGCCCGCCGCAATGTCGGTCAGCCCGGCGTTCCCGAGGCCGTAGACAACGAGGTACATGCCGATCGAGAACAGGACGATCTGCCAGGGCGCGCCGCGCAGGACCTTCGGCAGATCGACCACCGCACCACGCCCGCCGGAGAACCACCGTCCCGCAACCGCCATGAGGATGAGGGCGGCGGCACCGGTGACGAAGGCGATTGGCACGCCGAGCGGCCCCGTCACGAAGTAGGCGACGAGTAGAAGTCCGAGGAGCGGGAACGCGGTTCGGAACACGGCCGGGTCGCGGACGGCATGACCTGGCTCCTCCAGTTCGTCGACGCGGTAGGCGGCGGGCACATCGCGGCGGAACCAGAGCCACAGGACGAGGAGCGTGGCCGCCAGTGAGACGAGGTTCACCGGCACCATGACCGCGGCGTAGCGGCCGAAGGACACGTCGAAGAAGTTCGCGGTGACGATGTTCACGAGGTTCGACACGACGAGCGGCAGGCTGGTCGTGTCGGCGACGAACCCGCAGGCGACGACGAAGGCGAGCGCCCCGGCCGGCGGGAAGTCGAGGCGCAGGAGGATGGCGAGCACGATCGGGGTGAGAAGCAGCGCGGCCCCGTCGTTGGCGAAGACGGCGGCGATCGCCGCACCCAGCAGAACGACGAGCGGGAACAGCCGCCGCCCGCTGCCTCCGCCCCAGCGGGCGACGTGGAGTGCGCCCCAAGCGAAGAACCCGGCCTCGTCGAGGACGAGAGAGACGATGATCAGCGCGACGAAGGTGAAGGTCGCGTCCCAGACGATCTCCCAGACCGTCCCGACGTCGCCCCAGCCCACGACGCCGGTCGCCAACGCGACCGCGGCGCCGGCGAGCGCCGACCATCCGATGCCGAGGCCCCGAGGCTGCCATATGACGAGGACGAGCGTGGCGACGAAGATCGCGAGGGCGAGCATGGACGGTCCGGGGACAAGAGGATCAGAGGGTGCGCTGGTTCACGCGCGTCGCGAGTTGCTCGGCGCTCTCGACGCGCTCGGAGTAGCGGTCCGTCAGGTAGTCCGAGCGGCCACGCACCAGCCAGGTGAACTTCACCAGTTCCTCACAGACATCAACGACGCGGTTGTAGAGAGCGGATGGCTTCATCCGGCCGGCCTCGTCGAACTCGAGGAACGCCTTCGGCACCGACGACTGGTTCGGGATCGTCACCATGCGCATCCAGCGTCCGAGGATGCGCATCTGGTTCACGGCGTTGAAGGACTGCGAGCCCCCCGACACCTCCATGACGGCCAGCGTCTTGCCCTGCGTCGGGCGCTTGGCGCCGAGGGCGAGGGGTATCCAGTCGATCTGCGTCTTCATGATCCCGGTCATGGCGCCATGGCGCTCCGGACTGACCCACACCATGCCCTCGGACCAGTCGGCGAGGTCGCGGAGCTCCTTCACCTTCGGGTGGTCGGGTTCCGCCCCGTCGGGGAGCGGAAGGCCACGGGGATCGAAGGTGCGCACCTCGCAGCCGAACCAGCGCAGCAGGCGACCGGCCTCCTCGGACAGGAGGCGGGAGTAGGACCGCTCGCGGATCGAGCCGTAGAGGACGAGGATGCGCGGCGGGTGCGTCGGGGCGCCGGGGCCGGCGAGCGCGCTCCCGTCGATCGGTCGAAGCTGGTCTAGGTCGATGGAGGGCAGGCCGAGAGCGGCGGCGTCCGTCACGATGAGGATCCGGACGCAGCCACGACCTCGCCGTCCTCCTTGGTGAAGGTGGCGACCGGGTTGGCGAGGAGAGGAAGTACCTTCTCGGACGGGCGGCAGAGCGCGGCGCCCTTGTCCGTCACGACGATCGGGCGGTTAATTAGGATCGGGTGCTCGATCATCGCGGCAAGGAGTTCCTCGTCCGTCAGCTTCGGGTCGGCGAGACCGAGTTCGGCGTAGGGGGTGCCCTTCTCCCGAAGAATGTCCCGCGGCTTCAGGCCCATCATGTCTAGGAGTTCGGCGAGGACCTCGCGGCTCGGCGGGTCCTTCAGGTACTCGATCACCTGCGGGTCCTCGCCGGACTGGCGGATCATCTCCAGCGTGTTGCGGGACGTGCCGCAGGCGGGGTTGTGGTAGATCGTAACGGTCATGGCTGGGGTCCTCAGGCGACGTCGGGCGTGCGGAAGGAGGCCCCCTCGAGCCGGCCGATCTCGCTCACCTTGGTGGCGAGGCGCGTCCGCTCTAGGCTCTCGACGGGCAAAGCGGTGAAGGCGGAGATGCGGTTCTTCATGTATCGGAACGCCTGCGTGAACGCCGCACGGCTCCAGATCTCGCCGCGGCTCTCGTGGCTCGGGTCCTCGATGCCCCAGTGGGCCGTCATCGGCTGGCCCGGCCAGACGGGACATGCCTCGCCCGCGGCTTGGTCACAGACGGTGAAGACGAAGTCCATGACGGGCGCGTCGGGCATCGCGAACTCGTCCCACGGCTTCGAGCGCACGCCGTCGGTCGGGTAGCCGAACTCGCGCAGCACCTCCAATGCCATCGGATTCACCTCGCCCTTCGGCTGGCTTCCGGCCGAGAAGGCGTTGAAGCGGCCCGCGCCGTCCTTGCGCAGGATGCTCTCGGCGAGGATCGAACGGGCGGAGTTGCCCGTGCAGAGGAACAGGACGTTGAAGGGCTGGGCACTCATCGGCAGGTTTCCGGGGCGCAGGTGGAAGCGTATGCGTCGCCGAGGTTCCCGCAGATCTCCGGGTTCCCCGAACAGCAGTCCTCGGTCAGGAAGGCGAGGAGCTGGCGCATGTCGTCGTAGCTCGCCGCGTACAGGATGCGGCGTCCGTCGCGCCACGAGCGCAGGAGCTTGGCGCGCTCGAGCGTCGCCAGGTGAAAGCTCATCCGCGTCGGCGGGATGGACAGTGCCTCGGCAATCTCCCCGGACGCCATGCCGTTCGGGCCGGCCCGAACGAGCATCCGGAAGGCCGCGAGGCGGTCGGCATGGGCCAGGGCGGACAGGGCAGCAACGGCGGAGGAGTCGTTCATCCCTGCGATATTGCAAACATAGTTGTAATAATCAAGGGTAAGGGTGCTATGTCCGCTGTTGGGGAGGGACGGAAGCGACGCTGAACGGCTTGGACGGGTCGATAGCGGATGGACCGCTTCCGAACGTCCGCTTCTGCGGCGCCGATCGGCTCGGCTGGCCGAGGCGAGCTTCACCGCCACGTGGCCGAGACCGCCGAGACCGCCGAGACCGATCACGCCGACGCGGCTGCCGGGACCGACGTTCCACGTGCGCAGCGGCGAGTAGGTGGTGATGCCCGCGCACAGGAGCGGAGCCGCCTTGGCGAGGTCGAGGCCGTCCGGCACCCGGAGCGCGAACTCCTCGCGTACCACAAGGTGCTTGGAGTAGCCGCCCTTGGTCGGCTCGCCCGTCACGCGGTCGGCGCCGCCGTAGGTCCCCGTGTTGCCCTCCCGGCAGAGCTGCTCCTCGCCCTTCCGGCACTGGTCGCAGTGCTGGCAGGAGTCGACCATGCAGCCGACGGCGACGTGATCGCCGACCTTGTAGCGGGTGACGCCGCTTCCGACCTCGATCACCCGTCCGACGATCTCGTGGCTCATCACGGCCGGGTAGGTCGTCCAGCCCCAGTCGTTCTTCGCCCAGTGCAGGTCCGAGTGGCAGACGCCGCAGTAGAGGATCTCCATGACGACGTCGTTCTCGCGCGGCGCGCGGCGCTCGAACGAGTAGGGCTTCAGGGGAAGCGGGGCGTCCGCGTCGGTGGCGGCGAATGCGTAGGTTCTCATGTCTTCCTCGTGTGTTCGAGTCGCGGCATCGAGAAGCCGCAAGCAGGATCAGTCGGCCCGTGCGGGGCGAGATCGACAGCTTGGAACCCGAACGCGGCGTGTTGACCGAGTCAGCCATCGATTGGCCCCGCCTGCTCCTTGCCGGCAGCGTCTTGGCACGGACGCAGCAGCGGAGCGGACAGGAGGCCGCGCTGCGCATCGCGACCGCGGCCCTCTCGCTCTCGCAGGAGCGATCGATACGGGGCGCCGGGGCGGTCCTGCTGAAGAAGCTGTCCAACTTCAGGGCCGTCGAGTTGGCGGCGAGTCGTCACATGATCGATGCGGATCTCGACGGCCGGCTCGGGGTCGCCTTGCGGATCGAGGCTCAGCGCCGGGAGATGGAACGCTCGATCCTCATGGAGTCGAAGGGCGCCTGGCTCCAAGTGAACGATTTCCAGCAGCGGTTCTGGAACAGCGCGGCGGACGCGAGCTGGCTTTCGGCCTCCGCCCCCACCGCTTCGGGCAAGACATTCCTGGTCCTCCAATAGCTCGTGGACCAAGTGACCACGCGGGAGTTCCGCGTTGCGGTCTATCTCGCTCCCACGCGTGCGCTCGTTTCCGAGATCGAGGCTAACCTGCTGGACCTCGTTGACGCGAGCATCGAGGTGTCGTCGCTTCAGCTGCGCGAGAAGTACGAGGCCGCCCGCGCGGGCGGACCGCCGCTGATCCTGGTCTTCACCCAGGAACGTCTACATCTCATGGCCAACGTCCTCGGCAACGCCTTCACGAGTGACCTGCTGGTCGTCGACGAGGCGCACAAGATCGGCGACAACCAGCGGGGGGTGATCCTCCAGGATGCCGTGGAGCGTGCCGTTCGCTCGAACTCGGCGCTCAAGGTCGTCTTCATCTCGCCGACGACCCAGAATCCGGGTGAGTTGCTCGCGGACGCACCGGCCGACGCCTCGTCCGCTGCCATCGACAGCGACGCCCCGACGGTGCTCCAGAACCTGATCGTCGCGGAGTAGGTGCCGGGCAAGCCGAAGCTCTGGAACCTCTCGCTAAGGCAGGGTGGCTCATCCTCCTTCGTGGGCACGCTGAAGCTTCCGAGCACGCCGGGAGGAAAAAGGTTCAGGAAGCGCATCGCCTTCATCGCCGCGGCGGCAGGGCGTAGGGGCGGGACCCTCGTCTACACGAACGGCGCCGGAGAGTCCGAGATCGTGGCCACCTGATCAGCGAGTTCGCCCCCAAGTCGGACGATGTCGACCAGGAACTCATCGATCTCGCCGAACTCGCAAGCAAGGGCGTGCATCCCGAATTCCTTCTGGCGAGCCTGGTCGTGCTCGGGGTCGCCTTCCACTTCGGGAACATGCCCTCGCTCCTGCGGCTGGAAATCGAGCGGCTCTTCCGGGCGGGCAAGATCCGCTTCCTCGTCTGTGCGTCGACCCTGATCGAGGGCGTCAACCTCTCCTGCCGCACGATCGTGGTCAGAGGACCTCGCAAGGGCAAGGGGCATCCGATGGAGCCCCACGACTTCTGGAACCTGGCCGGACGCGCCGGGCGATGGGGAGACGAGTTTCAGGGCAACATCATCTGCATCGACCCGCGCAACGGGGACGCCTGGCCGTCTGGCGTGCCCGATCGCGCGCTATCCGATCAAGCGCGAGAGTGACGCGGTGCTCGAACTCGGCGACGGTCTGGCGAGCTACCTCGGAGAACGCGGCGCATCCGACCTTTCCAGCGTCGAGGAAGCGGAGACGTACGAGCACGTCGGGGCCTACCTGCTCGCCACCTACATGTGCATCGGCTCCATATCGGGAACGCACCTGTTGAAGAGGCACGATGCCGCCTTTCTGTTCCGGCTCGATGTCATCTTGGGATCGCTCGCGTCCGGCATCGAGATCGATGTCGCGCTTGTCGAGCGGCCCCGGGTGTCAGTGCGATCGGCCTCCAACGACTGCTCGGTGCCTTCCGCTCCTATGTGGGCGACGTCGAGAACCTCCTGCCGGCCGATGTCGCCGGCGAGGACAGCTACGACCGCTTCGTCACCGTCATGGGGCGGGTCAACCAACATCTCTATCCCGCCTTCGTGCCGGACAAGCGCATCAGGCTCTATGCCCAGATCGTCGTGCAGTGGCTGAAGGGATTCACGCTGGCCGAGATGATACGCAAGAACATCGCGTGGCATGAGAAGGTGGGACGATCCTACAAGCTTCCCATGTTGATCCGCGACACGATGGATCATGTCGAGCACATTGCCCGGTTCCGGGCGCCCAAGTACCTCTCCGCCTATATGGACGTCCTTCACCTGCATCTGCGCGAGATCGGTCGCGAGGACCTGATCGACCACGACCTGGACATAGGCACGCAGCTCGAGTTCGGCGTCTCATCGAGAACTCTGCTCTCGTTGATGGAACTCGGCCTGTCGCGCATGAGTGCCGCCGCCCTTTACGAGCTCATCGGCGCCGACAGGCTCAGCAAGGAGGAGTGCGTGGACTGGATCCGCGACCGCCGAGGGCGGCTCGAGGCTTTGGGTGTCCCGGCCATCATAGCCCGCGAGGCCTACAAGCTCGTGTCGGCCGGCAATTTCACCACCGATTGACCGTCCCAAACGTGCGAAGGAGGTTCACATGCCCGCGATGCCCATCAGCTTCGGTGTCATGCAGTTCGCGAAGAAAGGGGATGCCGCCGAGTACCTGCGGAGCATACTCAATCGCTACGATGTCGGGGACCGGGTCAGCGCCGAGGACGCCGTTATCCTGCATGCCGCTCTGGAGAGGCATCCCGAAGCCGAGACCATCAAGGGTGGCGGCATCACGCATTTCAGTGTTCGGACCGCCGACTACGGCACCAAATGCTTCTGGGCGAACCGCGCGGACGGATCGACCGAGAAGTTCTCGCACAAAGCGTGTGTCTACGCGACCCGCAAGGTACGGGAAAGAGACCGCCACCAGCCGCATGCCGTCGTCTATGAGGCGTGATGGAGTGTAGGCTCAAGGACCTATTAATTTGTTTTGAGGCGTGATTCAGTTAGGCATTGGAGGAATTTCCGATGGCCAAGCTGTTTCTGTTGAGCGAGCGCCAGATGGCGCGGATATCGCCGCACTTCCCGCTGTCCCATGGGGTGCCGCGCGTCGACGACCGGCGTGTGGTGAGCGGCATCGTCTACGTGATCCGCAACGGCTTGCAGTGGAAGGATGCGCCGGCGGACTACGGGCCGCACAAGACCTTGTACAACCGCTTCATCCGCTGGTCGCGGCTTGGCGTCTTCAACCGCATCTTCGCCGCGCTTGCGGGTGAAGGATCAAGACCGGAGCGCATCATGATCGATGCCACGCATCTGAAGGCGCACCGCACGGCGGCGAGCCTGCTCAAAGGGGGGATGTTCCCCGACGTATCGGACGCACCAAGGGCGGCCTGAACTCCAAGCTGCACGCCGTCTGCGACGGACAGGGGCGTCCCCTCGTCATGACGCTCACCGAGGGCCAGACCAGCGACTATCGTGGCGCTCGCCTGATGCTGGCGCACTTGCCGCCCGCCAGGGAGATGCTGGCCGACAAGGGCTATGATGCCGACTGGCTACGCCAGGCGCTCGCCGAGCGCGGCATCGCCGCCTGCATTCCGTCACGGGCCAAGCGCAAGAACCCGGTCCCCCACGATCCCGTACTCTACAGGCAGCGCCACAGGATCGAGATCATGGTCGGCCGCCTCAAGGACTGGCGACGCATCGCCACCCGCTACGACCGATGCGCCCACACCTTCTCCTCAGCCATCTGCATCGCGGTCACCGTCCTCTTCTGGCTCTGATCAACGAGTCCTGAGCCTAGTAAGGTTTGGTTGGCGCCAAGCCGAAACCTTGACCTCGCGATGGTCTGCGACGACAAGGTTCGCGCGGGGAGCGGAACATTCTCTGGCCCCCCAGGGGATCCTGTATGGGCTGCATGCGGACGCTCGGCCGAGCCATCGCTGGACGTTTGACGATTGCGCTCGCGGTTGTCGTCGCTTTGCTGTGCGTGTCGATCGGCCCGTCCGTCTACCACGATCCTGACAAGGGAAGCCATTCGACGGCGGCGCTGGACAACGCCGTGCATCCCCGCGACCTGGACGACGGCCCCACCGAGAAGACCACCAAGGTCGCCAACGGCCTTCACGCGCACAACTCCGGCGACCATGGCCACGAGAAGCTCGGCATCCCGCCCGAGTTTCCTCCGCTCATCGCGCACGCTGGCCGCTCTGTTCACGCTTCGGCAGCCGACAATCCCCGCCCGAGCCTCTCCACGACCCTCGACCGCCCTCCGAGACCAACCGAGATCGCCTGACCGCCGCCGCGCGGGCTCCCGGCCGACGCGGCACGACAGCATTCGGACACTCGGAACCCATTCATGACACGACCTTCCGCGGAAGGCCGCACCCGCTCGCACGAAGCGACCCGGGCGGCTCCTCCCATGCCCCTGTCCGCATCGTTCGCGATGCTGGCCGTTGCCACAACCACCCATGCCAAGGCCGCCGCCGCCGGTGACCCGCTCCACGACCAGGCGATCGGCGGAATGAGCGCGACGCCTTTCGTCCCGCTTGGTGCTATGCCCATGGATGCCGGGTGCCGGACGAAACTGTCGCTCCGCGGGGTGACAACGTGAAGGAGGGGTTCGACGTCAGGGCTTGGTTGGGCTCCAGGCCCGACCTCCAGTCCATGCGTTCCCGCTTTCCCGACGAGTGGGCGCGCGTCGAGAATGACATGGCGACGGCCATCGTCGAGCGCTCCGCCGAACGACTGGACGAGATCCTGGTGCGGCGCGAAACGGCAACGTCGGCCCGACCAGCCGGAAGGAAGGGTCGCAAGGAGGAGACGCTGCGGCTGGTCCGCCAGCGCATGGCGATCCTTGCCATCCAGCGGATCGGGACCGACGCCGTAACGCAAGGCGGGGGAGCTTCTTCCACCATCGGCAGGATGTCCGCGGCGGTCGCGTCCGGCCTGTTGCGTGACGGTGACGGCAATAAGAAGCCCGTCTCGATCCGTGTGTTCCGCCTGGCCTGGCCGTTCGTCCGCGACAAGGGTGCCTTCCTGTCGCGCGAACAGGCTCGAGGGACCTACTGCTTCCTGTCGCGCGAGTTCGTCGATGCCGTCGCGCGAATGGTCGGCGGCAGGCGGTGCCTCGAGATCGCGGCCGGCGACGGCACGCTGACCCGTTTCCTCGCCGGAGCCGGCGTCCCGGTCGTCGCGGTCGACGACATGAGCTGGGGGCACGAGATCCGCTACCCGGACTTCGTTGGGAAGATGGATGCGAGGGAGGCGCTCAAGGTGCACGCGCCCGAGGTCGTCATATGCTCCTGGCCTCCGCCGGGGAACCCGTTCGAGGCCGCCGTATTCGAGACGCCTAGTGTCCAGACCTACGTGGTCGTGGGAAGCCGATACGCTTTCGCAACGGGAGCAAGGGAGGCGTACCGTGCGGCGCCGGACTTCTCCTGCGAGACGGCTGTAGACCTGGCCCGTTTGGTTCTACCGCCGGAGGCCGGACATGAAGTGCTGGTGTTCCGAAGGCGCAGCGAATGACCTCCGGGCCAGGGAGGTCCCAATCCTCGGGCTGCTGCCGATGACCTCGGCGAGCTGAGTTGGTGGCGGGCGCCGGAACCCTGGCGCCCGATCGCACGGTTGCGGCGACGGTCGTCGGACGCAGTGATGCAGCCGGTTCACCCGTTCAACCAGTACCGGATGACGAGCGCGACGACTCCGAGCGCCACGAGGCTCGCCGCCCAGATGACCACTAGCCATAGGAGGCGCTTCCACCAGGGTCCCGCGTTCATGCCCTCGTCCATCAGTGGTACCCGTCCTCGGCAACCTTGCCCCGGAACACCCAGTAGGAGAACGCCGTGTAGCAGAGGATGATCGGGATCAGGACCGCGGAACCGACGAGCATGAACCATTGGCTCGACGCTGGTGCCGCCGCCTGCCAGATAGTCAGGGCATCCGGCACGATGAACGGATACATGCTGATGCCAAGACCCACGAAGCTCATAAGGAACAGGGCCAGCGCCAAGAAGAACGGTCGGATCTCCCGGCGCTTGCGGATCGAGCGGTGGAACGCGAAGGCCAGTATCGTGGTCAGGAGCGGTACCTGGGCCGTCAGGAGCACGGCGGGAAAGCTCAGCCACTTGTCGCGATATCCGTAGTCGAGGCCAAGAGTCGCAAGGCTGACCAGCCCGATCGCGACGAGCGTGGCGACGCCGTACCGTCCGGCGAGACGGAAAGCGTGGTCCTGCGTCCCGCCGTCCGTCTTCCAGATGAGCCAAGTCGCGCCGAGCAGGGCGTAACCGCAGACGACGCCGATGCCCGTCAGGACGCTGAACGGCGTCAGCCAGTCGAGCCATCCACCCGCGTAGGCGCGCCCCTCGATCTCGATGCCCTGGAGCAGCGCCCCGAGGATCACGCCCTGCGAAAAGGCGGCGACGATGGATCCGCAGGTGAAGGCGAAATCCCAGCCCCGGCGGTGCGCGGGATCGCGCCAGCGTGCCTCGAAGGCAACGCCTCGAAAGACGAGGCCGAGGAGCATGGCGATGATCGGTGGGTAGAGCGCCGTCATGACCACGCCGTAGGCGAGCGGAAACGCCGCGAACAGGCCTCCGCCTCCCAGCACCAGCCATGTCTCGTTGCCGTCCCAGACGGGGGCGATCGAGTTCATCGCCTTGTCGCGCTCCGGGCCGACTTCGAAAACCGGGAACAGGATGCCGATCCCGAGGTCGAAGCCGTCCATGACGACGTAGGCGAAGACAGCGAACGCCAGGATGAACGCCCAGACGGTCGCAAGGTCGAGGTCGACGCCGGTCATGGGTGGCTCCCCGCCTGTTGGACAAGGCCCGGCGTGATGCCGGCAGTCCGGATCGGTGCGTCCTCCGTGATCTGTGGCTCTCCCGCATGCGCGCCCTTGCCCATCAGGCGAAGGATGTACCAGGTGCCGAAACCGAAGACCGTGAAGTAGACGATCACGAACGCCACCAAGGAAGCGCCGACGGCCGGGGCGGCCAGGGGGGATGCGCTCTCGGCCGTTCGCAGAAGTCCGTAGACCGTGAACGGCTGGCGTCCCACCTCCGTCGTCACCCATCCGGCGAGAACGGCGACGAAGCCGGACGGGCCCATCGCGAGCGCCGCGCGATGCAGCCACGGGGCCTCGTAGAGACTCCCGCGCCACCGCGTCCACAGGCTCCAAAGACCGATGCCCAGCATCGCCATCCCGATGGACACCATGATCCGGAACGACCAGAAGACGATGCCGACGGGCGGCTGGTCCGCTTCGGGAACGGTGTCCAGACCCTCCAACGGCGCGTTCAGGTCGTGCTTGAGGATCAGCGAGGACAGCTTCGGAATCTGCACCGCGTAGTCGATCCGCCTCTCCTCCGAGTTCGGAATTCCAAAGAGGATCAGTGGCGCCCCGTCCGGGTGACTGTCGTAGTGACCCTCCATCGCCATGATCTTCGCGGGCTGGTACTCCAGCGTGTTGAGGCCGTGCTGGTCGCCGGCGAGGATCTGGATCGGCGCCATGATCGCGGCCATCCACATCGCCATGGAGAACATCTTCCGGGCGTGCGGATCCGAACGGTTCTTCAGGAGATGCCAGGCACCAACCGCCCCGACCACGAAGGCGGTGGTGAGGTAGGCGGCGATGACCGTGTGTGTCAGGCGATAGGGGAAGCTCGGGTTGAAGACGATCGTCCACCAACTGTCACCGGGCACGAACTGGCCCGCCTCGTTGAGCTTGAACCCAACGGGCGTCTGCATCCAACTGTTCACCGACAGAATCCATGTCGCCGAGATCAGCGTGCCGACGGCGACCGCGAGCGTCGAGGCGAAGTGGAGACCCCTGCCGACCTTGTTCATGCCGAACAGCATGACGCCGAGAAACCCCGCCTCGAGGAAGAATGCGGTCAGCACCTCGTAGGCCATCAGCGGTCCGATTATCGGACCCGCCTTGTCGGAGAACACGGCCCAGTTCGTGCCGAACTGGTAGGACATGACGATGCCCGAGACGACGCCCATCGCGAAGGCCACGGCGAAGATCTTGGTCCAGTACCTGAACAGCTCGAGGTAGAGCTGGCGACCCGTCCACAGCCATAGCCCCTCCAACACGGCAAGGAAGCTCGCCAAGCCGATTGAGAACGCCGGGAAGATGAAGTGGAAACTTACCGTAAAGGCGAACTGGATGCGCGCAAGCAGGATGGGGTCGAAGTCGTCGAACATGAACGTCCTCCTTTGCCCGGCAAAAGGGACGGATCGGCCTCGCAGGCCAACTGGACAAATCGCCCAACGGCGACTGTCCCGGTGCATCCGGATCACCACGATTGCGTGAACGGGCCGTCCCGATCGCGACCGGTACGAACGGCCGGGCGGTCTCGAGCATCAACCCAAACGCTGCGGAAAGCCGAGGGCGCCGGAGAAGGTGCTCTCAGTGCGCCCCCTTCAGCACTGGATACACGGGTCGCGAGCCAGGCTGCCTCCCGTCGTGGTGGAGAGGAAAACTTAACCAACGGCGGACACGTTGCCGCCACGGGCCCGTGCCCTGAAGATTCCCATGGACGAGGAAGGCGATGTGCCGTTGGCAACAAGACGTCGGAAGGCTCCCACCGGAGTTCCCGCGCGCGGCGATTGCGGCGGTCGGCTGGGCTGTGCCGACCGCGCCGTCGCCTAGCGCTCGCCGCCGTCGTCGACGGGGCAGGCGTGCATGATACGTCGGTTGTTTCTGTGCTGGGTTCTCATGATGGCCGTCGTGCTGGACATGCACGGCGCTGTTGCATCGGCGACGACTGCACAGCGCCAAGTCCCTTGGGCCGACGCCGCCCCCTCCGTCGCCACGCGACCCCCTGAATCCGCAGGTAGGTCGGATCGACAGGGCGGCTCGCACCTCCCGACGCCAGCGTCCGAGAACTGCCACTCGAACTGTTGGTCCGTCGAGGAGTTCGTCCTCCAGCGACCGGGCGGCTCCTCCGTTGTTCTCCGCCTTCAGGCGCCACCATGGCCCGCTTCGGTCGTTATGTCCGTCGCTCTTCCTCCTCCGCGCCCACTCGACGTGTCCGCGACGCTCACGCTGACGGCTCCCCCGGCATAGCCGAGGAGACGTTCCGCCGAACGCGTCTTCATGCGGCGCCCATCCCATCGGTGGGTGCCAAGCGTTCACGTTCACGAAAGCGAATGCGCGAATGGCCACCGAGCCGAACTCACTTCATCGCACCCGCCGGCAGTTCCTGACACTGGCAGCCCTTCCCTTGGGCGCGCTCGTCCTGCCCGGCTGCACGACCACCGGGGCGACTCCCCCGGCAACGGCGCCGACGGTGGATCCTCCCATCGATCCGAACTATCGCTCCATGTACCGTGCCATGCCGGAGGAGAGGTTCCCGATCCCCGCGGTGGACCTGCGCAAGATCGAACCCCGGTTCTACCGTCAGGTCGTGCGGGACCCGACGGGCGAGCGTCCCGGGACGGTCGTCGTCGACACGGACAACTACTTCCTCTACCTGGTCCGCGAGAACGGGGAGGCACTGCGCTACGGCGTCGGATTGGGAAGGCAGGGCTTCACCTGGTCCGGCAAGGGTGTCATCCAGTGGAAGCGGCCCTGGCCCACGTGGACACCCCCGGCCGAGATGATCCGGCGCCAGCCGGAGCTCGAGCGCTTCAGCGCGGAGAACGGTGGCCAGGCTCCCGGCCTCAGCAATCCCCTGGGCGCGCGTGCCCTCTATATCTTCCAGGACGGGCTCGACACGCTCTACCGCCTCCATGGGACACCCGAGGTCTGGACGATCGGCAAGGCCGTCTCCAGCGGCTGCGTGCGGTTGCTGAACCAGGACATCATCGACCTCTACGCGCGCGTCTTGACGCCGTCGCCAATCCTGGTCCGAGGAGGGCTTGTGGCATCGGCGTAGGGTCGCGCAAAAGACAGGACCCGCTCCCGTCAGGCTGCCTCGCCATTTCCCCGCCCGGTCGGGCGGGGCCGTCGACCGTCGCGGTCGCGGTGATCGCGAACGTGTTCGCGCCGCAAGGCCGTGACACCGGGAACGAACCGCTTTCGAACCGGAGCCGCATGATGGCAAATGCACGTACCTGGTTGGTCCCGTTGGTCTGGCTGTCGCTGGCGGGACTGCCGGCCACTGCCAGTTCCTTGGGTGCGTCGTCGTCCGCGCTGGTCGCGGAACTGGCGATCGTCGCGGCTCCCCCGAAAGGGGGCGACGGCGATCTGGAGGGGTATCTTGTCATCTGGAACGGCACCTCCGAGGAGGCACGCCTCGAAGCCGTCTTGAGCGGCGCCTTCAGTCATGTGCGCTTCGTCCAGCCATCGACGCGGTCCCGAGACGGGGTGGAGGAGGAGCGGTCTGCCGTGCCGATCCCAGGCCATGCCGAACTGGTGATGTTGCAACGGGGGATCCCCATGCACCTGACGCCAAGGGATCCGATCTCCATTGGGGATAGGGTGTCGCTCGATCTCGCCTTTCGTGACGGGACTGTGCAGACCCTGTCCGCGAGGGTCAAGGGGGATCGCGAGGCCGACGACATCCACCATCACGATCCTTCGAACCCGGAATGGCTGGGCAAGCTCGACGAAGCCGCGGCGCGAAGAACGGCGAACTGAGATCGGTCCCGCAGGCTCACAAGGCCACGGGTTCGACGTGCCTTACCCTCGCGTGCAGGCTCCTGCGGCACTCCCGGTCGCCCTCGGTGGCGGCGGTTTCGCCGATCGTCCTAGTCCACCGGACGCTGGCTCGAACCGCCGTGGCTTGACCTGCGGCGAAGAGGACTGAACCGAGCGTCAGGGGACGAGCAGCACCGTCCCGATCCAGCCGAACTCGCGGGCCTCCTCGAGGAGTTCGAAGGCCGGCCAAGCCAGCAGGAACAGGAGGCCGTCGGCCAGCGTCCTTGCGACGCGGTCGGGGCGCACCGCGATCACGGGCATGTCTCGCCAAGCCGAGAACCGGGGCCCGAAGCGCGGAACCCGCTGGCGATAGGCCTCGTAGGCAGAACCGAACTCCGCGGCCAGAAAGGCCTCCTCGCTTCGAATCACGACGCGGAAGATCGCGGCCACCGACACGGCGAGAACCAAGCCGATGGTCAGGCTGCCGGATTGGGCGCCGACGCCGAACATGGCGAGGTAGGTGAAGACGTACAGGGGGTTGCGGCTGACCGAGTAGGGGCCGAGTTCGACGATCTCGCGTGTCTTCCGCCCACCGATGTAGAGCGAGCACCACGCTCGCCCGAGGACCCCGGCGGCGATCGCGGCAAGGCCCAGCGTCTCGACCGCCTCCTCCAGGACGGAATGCTCCGCCCAAAGCGGCCCGATCGCCACGCAGAAGGCGAGAAGCCCGAGAGCGGACAGTCGCAGGACCTGCTTTCGGCGCTGCTGGACGAGGTCGATGTCGACGGGATTCATGAGGGCGGACCTCTAGCCAGTGATACCGTCGGACGTTGTCGGGTTCAAACGGGGCGGTTCCGAGACATGGAGGATTCAATCCGGCCATCAGTGCGATCGGCGGGCGGAAACGGCGGGTCGACGGCGAAGGCTGTTGTCGGGTCCGGGGTTCCGGACGGTGCCTACGCTCAACTGTCCGTCCGCGTTCTTTCGACCGCCGCCGCGATCGCCTCGTAGAGCGGCTGGGGTCCGAACTGCGCCGGCTCCTTGCCGTTGACGAAGAAGGTCGGGGTCTTCTGGATCCCGACGGCCTCGAGGTCCGCGACGTCCCCTTCGAGGACGGCGCTCACCTCCGGCGACACGGCGTCGAGACGGGCTCGGGCCATGTCGATGCCAGCCGTTCCCGCGATCTCCCAGGCCTTCGCGATGTCGGGCGCCCCGTGGATAGCCCATTCGGGCTGGCGTTCGAACAGGCGGTCGAGCACCGCCTCGAACATGTCCTGTCGCCGTGCCGCCTCCAGGATGCGCACGACTTCGTCCGAGCCTTCGTGGAGCGGCGTGTAGCGCAGGACCAGGCGCAGATCCTCGGGATACCGGGAAAGGATCTGCCCGAGGATCGGATGGAAGGCCCGGCAGGCCTCGCAGGACGGATCGAAGAACTCGACCAGCGTCACCGGCGCGTCGACGGGGCCGATGACCGGCGAATGGGGGCGAACGAGACGGTCGCCGTCCGTGGAGAGCGGCGCGATCACGGGACGGCCGGCGCGGTACCAGACCGCTCCTCCGCCGAAGGCGAGGAGGGCCGCGGCGGCAGTGGAGGCAACGAAAGTCCGGCGGTTCATGCCCGTTTCCTGTCGAAGCGGCGAACGAGGAGCAGGGTGATCGCGGCGAAGGCCGAGACGGAGAGGTAGGGGAGCGGCAGGCCGCCGAAGATCGTCATGTCGGCGCTCGCGCAGGACGGCCCCGCGCCGCAGGGCTCGATGGCCTCCGACACGATCCCGGCGTAGAGCAGCGCATGGAAGGCCGCGACCGCCAGGCCGGCGATCGCGAGAGGCAGCGCATAGACGCGCACGCCCCGGTCCCCCCGGAAAGCGGCGATCCCGAGCACGACGGCCAGGGGAAACATCGCGATGCGCTGGTACCAGCACAAGACGCAGGGCGCCTGCCCCATGACCTCGCCCACGAAGAGCGCGCCAAGCGTCGCGACGAGCGCAACGACCCAAGCGGCATAGAGGGGCGCCAGGTGCCGGGCCGGGGCGTCAGGGGCGACATCGGCCGGCTCCTCGAGGTCAACCGTTCGCGTCGACATCGGCGGCCTCCGTCGTGGTCCGGGCGGCCGACCTGACGATCCCGTCCTCGACGAGGCTCGCATCACCCCCATCGGAACCTTCGATGAGGCGGATCACCTTCGCAGCCCTGACCTTCATGTCTTCATGCATGTCCAGCGTGCCGGCGAAGCCGCCGTCGCGGTCGTAGAGATAGACGCCGGCGGAGTGGTCGATCGTGTAGTCGCCGCCCTGCGTCGGCCCCTTCTTCCGGTAGGCCTTGAAGGCTGCGAAGGCGCGGTCGACCTCCGCCACCGGGCCCGTCAGTCCGACGATTCTCGGGTCGAAGGACTGGAGATAGGCGTTGAGGACCTCCGGCGTGTCCCGTTCCGGATCGCCGCTGACGAGCACAACCTGGAGATCGTCGGAGCGAGGGCCGAGATCCGCGAGGAGCACCGAGAGTTCGCCGAGTGTCGTCGGGCAGATGTCGGGGCAGTTCGTGAAGCCGAAGAACACGGCGACGGGCTTGCCGCGAAAATCGGACCATCGCCTCGGCTTGCCGTCCTCGTCGATCAGCGCGAACTCGCCCCCGATGTCGGGCGACGAAATGACGGCGGACCGTTGTTCGGTTGGCGGGAGGCTCCAGGCGACGCCGACGAGTATGCCCGCCGCCGCGGCGACCGCGCCCCAGAGCCACAGGCGGACGGTGCGAAGGCTCACGGCTGGTGCCCCTCGTGCGAGAAGGAAGGGGTGGCCACGCCGAAGCCCTCCACCGTGAAGCGGACCGGCACGGTGCCGGCGCGCTCGAACACGAGGGTGCCGTCGAACGACTGCCCCTTCACGATCGGTGCCTTGAGGTCGAGCAGCATGAAGTGGGCTCCGCCGGAGGCGAGCTTCACGGTCGCGCCGGGCTCCAGCCCGATCCCGTCCTCGACGCGGCGCATGCGCGCGACCCCGTCTTCCACGGTGGAGGCGTGGATCTCGAACCGTGCGGCGACGGTGGCCGAACCGCCGATCAATCGGTCGGCCTCGGTCCCGTCGTTGCGGATCGAGACGTATCCGACGCCGACGCTCGCCCTGGGTGGAGACGGCCGCGACGAGGGATGGTCGATCGTGAGGTCGCCGGCCTTGAACTCGTGCGCCGCGGCGGGGCCGAGGAGGGCGACACCGACGGTGACGGCGGCGAGCTGCGCCGCCCATGCAAGTTTCATCGGTTCATCCTTTTTCCGAGCGTCGTCAGATCCAGCGCCGGACGGCGCATCGATATGCGGTGTAGGCGGGGCCGAACGAGCGTTCGAGAAAACGCTCCTCGTCCCGCACCTGGATCTCGCAGGCGATCCAGAAGGCGAGCGCGCAGGTAATGACAGTCGGGGAGGGCACGGCGACCGCAAGGCCCGCCGCCATCGCCAGCATTCCGAGGAACACGGGGTTGCGGCTGAGGCCAAATAAACCCGTCGTGACCAAGGCATCGGGCGCCTCGGCGGGGATGCCGACCCGCCAGCGTCGGCCCATCCCGCTTCGGGCCGCGACCGTCAGGACCTGCCCCGCGACGGCCAGCGCCAGCCCGGCCAAGCGGATGGCGCTGGCCTCGCCCGCCAGCGGTGCGAACGCGGCCGACGCGCTTTCCGCAGCATGGAGCGCGAGGGCCGCGAGGCCGCCGACGACGGCCGCGGCGAACAGGACACGCGCCAGCCTCTGACTCAGGCTCCTGCCGAAGCCGTAGGCCCGCCCCGCGATCTCCCGGGACGTCCGGCGGGTGGCGAGCGCGAGCCACGCCGCGGTGACGGCGAGGACGACCGCCGGGCCGAAGCGGAGGAGATCGTCGACGGCGGCGGTCATCGGGGCCGCCAGCCGAGGAGCCGCATGGCATTGGCCGTCACGAGGACGGTCGCGCCCGTATCGGCGAGGATCGCCGGCCAGAGGCCCGTGATGCCGAGGACGGTGGTCACGAGGAACACCGCCTTCAGGCCGAGCGCGATCGCGATGTTCGTCCGGATGTTGCCCATGGTCGCCTTCGAGAGGGCGATCATGTCCGGCACGTCCCGCACCCGCCCGTGCAGCGCCGCCGCGTCCGCCGTCTCCAGCGCCACGTCGGTGCCGCCGCCCATGGCGATCCCGATGTCGGCGGCGGCCAGCGCCGGGGCGTCGTTGATGCCGTCGCCGACCTTGGCGACCGTGAAGCCTTCGGCCTGGAGCTCGCGCACGATGCGCTGCTTGTCCTGCGGCAGGAGCTCTGCCCGCGCCTCGATGCCGAGGCCCGCGGCGACCGCCTCGGCCGTCGTGCGGTTGTCGCCCGTCAGCATCACGGTGCGGATGCCGTCCGCCTTCAGGGCGGCCAGCGCCTCGCGTGCGTCCGGCCGGGCTTCGTCGCGCATGGCGATGTAGCCTGCGACCCCGTCGCGCGCGAGCACGACCGATACGGTCTTGCCTTCGGCATTCAGCGCGGCGATCGCGGCCGTCTGCTTGTCCTCGAGGGGAGCACGGCGGCCCGCGGCCAAGGGCGAGCCGAGGAACACCGCCTCGCCGCCGACCTGGCCCTCGACGCCCTCACCGGGGATGGCGTTGGCGTCGAAGGCGGGCGGTACGGGCGCCTTTTCCACTTTGGCCTTCTCGAGGATGGCGAGCGCCAGCGGATGGCTCGACCCCGTCTCCAGCGCGGCCGCAAGCGACAGGACGTCCCGCGCCGGTCGCCCGACCGCGACGACGTCGGTCACGACGGGCTTGCCGGCGGTCAGCGTCCCCGTCTTGTCGAAGGCCACGGCCATGATCCTGCCGAGCGTCTCCAGCACCACGCCGCCTTTCATCAGGAGGCCGCGGCGGGCGCCCGCCGACAGGCCGGCCGCGATCGCGGCGGGCGTCGAGATGACGAGCGCGCAGGGGCAACCGATCAGGAGGATCGCGAGACCCTTGTAGATCCACTCGTTCCAGTCCGCCCCGACGGCCAGAGGCGGCACGACGGCGACGAGGAAGCCGACCACGAGCACGGCGGGCGTGTAGACCCTGGAGAAGCGGTCGATGAAGCGTTCGGTCGGCGACTTCGATTCCTGCGCTTCTTCCACCAGACGCACGACGCGGGCGATCGTGTTGTCGGCGGCCGCGGCGGTGACGCGGACACGAAGGACCGAGCCTGCGTTGACCGTGCCGGCAAAGACGGGGTCGCCGACCGCCTTGCGCTTGGGCACGCTCTCGCCCGTTACCGGCGCCTCGTCGATATCGCCCGATCCTTCGACGATCGAGCCGTCGGCCGGGATGCGGTCGCCGGGGCGCACGAGGATGGTGGCGCCGACCGCGAGGCTTTCCGCCGGCACCTCGGTCGTCCGGCCGTCCCTCTCGAGCAGCGCCGTCTTGGGTACGAGGTTGGTAAGGCCCTGGATGCTCGCCCGGGCGCGGCTCGCCGCCAGCCCCTCCAGCATCTCGCCGACCAGAAACAGGAGGACGACGGCCGCCGCCTCCTCCTCGGCGCCGATGAAGACGGCGCCGATGGCGGCGATCGTCATCAGCGTCTCGATCGAGAACGGGGTGCCGAACCGGGCGGCCGCGACCGCGCGCCAGGCCACGGGGACGAGCCCGACGGCGAGCGCCGCGAGGAACGCCGGACGCTCCAACGCGGGCGCGAGGTGGCCGAGGACGTAGGCTGCGAGCAGCGCCGCGCCGCAGGCCGCCGTCACCCGAGCCTTTTTCGTCCGCCACCAGGGCAGGCCCGTTTCCGCAGGGTCGTCATGCGTATGGCCCGCGTGGTCGCTTCCGACGGGCGCGGGATGATCGTGGTCGCGATGGGCGTGCCGTTCGGCCGGAGTGGCCGCCCCGTTCGCCGCCTCGGCGCCGTAGCCGAGGTTCCGGACCTGCCGCGTCACGGCCGCCGCGTCGAAGCCCGCGCCATGGCGGACCTTCACCGCCCCCGACGTCACCGAGACGGTGACGTCCTCCACGCCCGGCAGCCGTCGGATCGCCGTCTCGACCTTGTTGCCACAGGCCGCGCAGTCCATGCCCGTGACCCTGAAGCGGCTCTCGTCCGCCACCGTGCTCATGGCGCTCTCCTTGCTTGCGTCTCGGGAAAAGCGTAGTTCCTCCAGTGGCTAGAGGAGCAAGCGGAAAAATGACGGGCGGCGTTCCGATCGGCGAGGCATCGCGGGCGAGCGGCATCAAGGTGCCGACGATCCGCTACTACGAGCAGATCGGCCTCCTGGCCGCCCCGCCGCGCACGGAGGGCAACCGCCGCCTCTATGACGCGGGCGACCTCCGGCGTCTTCGCTTCATCCGCCATGCCCGCGAGCTCGGCTTCGAGATCGGGCCGATCCGCGAACTGCTGGCGCTGGCCGGGGAGCCGGACCATCCCTGCGAGAGCGCCGACCGGATCGCGGCCGCGCATCTCGCCGACATCGACCACAAGATCGCCCGGCTGACAGCGCTGCGGGCCGAGGTCGCCCGCATGACCGACTGCTGCAACCATTCCGTCGCCGAGTGCCGGGTGATCGAGGTGCTCGGCGATCACGGCGCGTGCCTGCACGAGACGCATTGAGGACCGGCCGTCCCGGTCGCCTCACTTCCGCCGGATCGAGCCCTCTCTTGGCGGTCGGGACGCTTGCGGCCTCCAGGTCATTCCCGCGACAGCCCGACCGTCGATGATGCACGGGAGACCTGCCACGACCAGCCCTTGGAACGAAATGCCCCCTCCTGCCCGACACCGCGCCCGCACCGCCACGCGCCGAGCTGCGCTGGCGGTCGCCCTTCTCGGTCTCGCGTCGGCGGGCGGCTGCATGTCGATGTCGGACGAGACCTACAAGGACCTCGTGCCGACGGCCTATGCCGAGACGAAGGCCCGGCCGCAGGGGTCGATCCTCATTCGCATCTTCAAGGAGGAGAGCGAGCTCGAGGTCTGGAAGCTGGGCGCGGACGGGCGCTACGCCCTGCACAAGACGCATCCGCTCTGCCGCTGGTCGGGCAAGCTCGGTCCCAAGACGACGAACGGCGACCGCCAGGCACCCGAGGGGTTCTACCGGGTCACGCGGTCGTTGATGAACCCGAACTCGAAGTACCATCGCTCCTTCAACCTCGGTTACCCGAACCCGCTGGAGACGTCGCTCGGCTACACCGGCGACTCGCTGATGGTGCACGGCGCCTGCTCGTCGTCGGGATGCTTCGCCATGACCGACGAGGGCGTCGACGAGGTGTATGCCGACGCGGAGAAGGCGTTCTCGATCGGCCAGGGCGACTTCCAGGTCCAGTCCTTCCCGTTCCGGATGACGGCCGCGCAGATGGCGCGCCACAGGAGCGACCCGAACATCGCCTTCTGGCGCAACCTCAAGCTCGGCTACGACATCTTCGACGTGACGCGGAAGGAGCCCGACGTGGCGGCCTGCGGGGGCCGTTACGTGTTCGATTCCCGCCGCAAGGACGGCCGGCCGCTCGATCCGGCCGCGGCCTGCCCGCCGCTCGAGGCGCGCGTCTCGCCCGAGGTGGCCGCCAGGCGCGAGCGTGACGACAGACTGCTCCAGTCGCTGTTGTCGGAAGGGCGTGCGGGCATGCCGATGGCCTATGTCGACGGGGGCATGCACCCGCAGTTCCGCGACATGCTGAAGCGGCTGGGCACCAAGGAACTCGCGGTGAAGACGTCGATGACCGCCGTTGAGGTAAGCCGGCCGGACGCCCTGGTGGACGACCCCGCCGACGCCGAGCGCTGAGGGGAGATGGACCTCGTTGCGCGGTCCCCGCCACGGGCCGACGTGACGTCCCCTCGCTCCGTCGTCAGCGCGACAGGAAGCTGCGGAACGCCTCCAGGGTGTCCTTGCCGACATGGTGCTCGATCCCCTCGGCGTCCATCTCGGCCGCGTCCGGCGCGACGCCGACGGCGATCAGGAAGTCGACGACCAGCCGGTGGCGTTCCCTGACCCGCTCGGCAAGCGCCTTGCCCTCGCAGGTGAGGAAGATCGCACGATAGGGCTTCGATTCCACGAGGCCGTCGCGGGCTAGGCGCTGGATGGTGCGCGCCACGGTTCCGGGGGACACGCCGAAGCGTTCCGCGAGGTCGGTCGCCCGCGCTTCCCCGAACTCGCCGATCAGGTCGTCGATCATCTCGACGTAGTCCTCCGACAGCTCGGATTGATTGGCCAGACGCACGCGCGCGAACCGCGCGGCGATGGGGGCCGTCCGGGGTCCGTCTCGCTCAGCCGTCATCTGGTGTTCCCGCCCATGGCGCGACGGTAGCAGGATGCCAGCGTGCGCACAAAGTTTG
The DNA here is from genome assembly GCF_001423245.1 of Aureimonas sp. Leaf324. Classification (GTDB taxonomy): domain Bacteria; phylum Pseudomonadota; class Alphaproteobacteria; order Rhizobiales; family Rhizobiaceae; genus Aureimonas. The sequence continues at coordinate 785,192 of NZ_LMOH01000012.1, read as the reverse complement.
TCACTGGACAAACCCTGTGTCGTGGAACAAATCTATGCGGGTCGGGGCAAGGCACGGAACGATGACCGGTTCGAACGAACGCGCGGACGATGCGGGCTGGCGGCGGGACCGCGGTGACGGGTCGCTTCTCGATGTTCACCGCACCGTGCGCGTCGACCGGAACGCCCCGCCCTGGCGCAAGGCGGCGGCTTTCCTCGGGCCCGGTTATCTCGTCGCCGTCGGCTACATGGACCCCGGCAACTGGGCGACGTCGATCGCCGGCGGCTCCGCCTTCGGCTACACGTTGCTCTTCGTCGCCCTCCTGTCCAACATCATGGCGATCGTGCTGCAGTCGCTCTGTGCGCGTCTTGCGATCGCGTCGGGCCGCGATCTCGCGCAGGCGTGCCGCGACGCCTATCCCGGCTATGTCGCGCTGCCGCTCTGGTTCCTCGCCGAGATCGCCATCGTCGCCACCGACATCGCCGAGGTGATCGGCACGGCCATCGGCCTCAACCTCCTGTTCGGGATCCCGCTCGAGATCGGCGTCCTCATCACCGCCATCGACGTGTTCCTGATCCTCTGGCTCCAGAAGCTCGGCTTCCGCTGGGTCGAGGCGCTGATCGTGACGCTTCTGGGGGTCATCGCGGTGTGCTTCGCCGTCCAGATCGCGATGGTCGACCCGAACTGGGGGGACGTGATCCGGGGCTTCGCGCCGACCACCGAGATCGTCTCGAACCCCGAGATGCTGTACCTCGCGCTGGGCATCCTCGGCGCGACCGTGATGCCGCACAACCTCTACCTTCATTCGGGGATCGTCCAGACACGCGACTACGGCACGACGCTGCCGGAAAAGCGCCAGGCGCTGCGTTTTGCGACCATCGATTCCACCGTCGCGCTGTGCTTCGCCCTCCTCGTGAATGCGTCGATCCTGATCCTTTCGGCCGCAGCCTTCCATGCATCCGGGCGCACGGGGATCGCCGAACTCGGGGAGGCGCACAGCCTGCTCGCGCCGATCCTCGGCGCCGCCGTCGCCCCGACCCTCTTCGGCATCGCCCTCCTGTGCTGCGGCATCAACTCGACCGTCACCGCCACGCTCGCCGGGCAGATCGTGATGGAAGGGTTTCTCGACATCCGGCTGGCGCCCTGGCTGCGGCGCCTCGTCACGCGGATCATCGCCATCGTGCCCGCCGCGTCGGTGACGATCTGGTTCGGCGACAGCGGGACGGCGCGGCTCCTGATCCTCACACAGGTCGTCCTCAGCCTCCAGCTCTCGTTCGCGGTGTTCCCGCTGGTCATGTTCACCATGGACCGTGGCAAGATGGGCGACCTCGTCACACCGCGCTGGCTGTCGGCTCTCGCTGTATTGATCGCGGTGGCCATCGCGCTCCTGAACGTGAAGCTGCTCTTCGACTTCGTCCTGGGGGCGCGGTCGCACTAACCCGGCGTCGCTCAGCCGCGAGCCCTCAAGGCCTTATCGCGTCTCCCGCCACGGAACCGACGCCATTTCCCGATCGCGCTTGGAGGGAAGAAGGGCGGACAGCGCGGTCGCGGCGAAAGGAGGGACGCCGACGTGCTCTCGCCGGTCGGTTCGGACGCGGACGGGGCGGCCCCCGTCGGCATCATGGTGCGCATGCAGCTTGCCGCACTCGCGCCCGTCCTTCCGGCCTCCTGTTAGCCTCACTTGCATACGGGATGGCGGTGTTGCGAACGCGGATCGCGGCCCAAAAGCACGCCGCCCGGATGGGACGGCAGCGGGAAGATCGAAGGACTGTCGAGGAACCGGCCAACAGGGAGATCGTCGATCCAAAGCTCGCCGAAGACATGTATCGCGGCACGTTCGAGGTGCCAGGCGGTTCTGTCCAACTGGTCCGGCACGGTCACGTCGTCCGATAGAGGCCACTCCCTGAGAAGAACGGGAAGCCCGGGATTTTCCAGCCGCGATCGACGGCGATGGGAACGGGAGCCAGATCGCCGACGCCCAATGTCCATCCGTCGACGACCGCGGCGATGCCCGGCGTGCGGGCGGTCGCTCGCGTCTTCCTCCGACACGAGGAGGCAGGCGACGCCGAAGGCCGGAACGATGGCGACTAGGGTGTCGTCACGGCGTTCGACGAGCCGCACGCGATCGGTGCCGATGGTCGAAGGGCGGAGGGTCTTGGCCTCGTGCCGCAGGGACACGCCCGACAGATCCTGTCGCCTCGCATGATCGGCCTCGTTGAGGGTGGCGAGGCGCCAGGAGGTGCCGACCCGTGCGATCGAGGACCCGGTCGGTCCGTCGTCCCCAACGCGCAAGCCTCCTGAACCAGGCGTTGGCCGGCGCGCGGTCCGGTATGACGATCTCAATCCGCCGACGGTCGTCGTCCGGCGAAGGCGTCGGCGACGAGCGTCCGCAGCGCGGCGCGATCGAGGGGGGCCGGGTTCCAGTAGGGGTTCGCGAGCACGAGGTCCGGCACCTCGTCGACCGCCTTCTCGGGAAGCTTGAAGGATGACAGCGCCATGGTCGCGCCGAGCCGTTCCGCCAGATCGAAGGTCGCGCCCGCCGGGTCGTCCGTTGCGAGTGCGCGCCGCAGCGCCTGCATCGCCTCCGGCGCGGCGCCGGCATTGTAGGCGATCGCGTGGGGCAGGACCGCCGTATGCGTCTCGGCATGCGGCAGGTTGTAGGTGCCGCCGAGCGTGTGGCAGATCTTGTGGTGAAGGGCCATGCCGACGCTGCCGAGACAGACGCCGCAGAGCCAGGCTCCGAACAGGGCGTCCGACCGGGCCTCGCGATCGTCCGGGCGCTCGTGGATGACGGGCAGCGCCCTGGCCAGGCTTGCGACCGCGCGCTCGGCCATCATCGAGATGATTGGGTTCGCCTCGCGGGCATAGAGTGCTTCGACCGCGTGGGCGATGGCGTTCATGCCGCTGGTGACGGACATCAAGACCGGCAGCGTCAGCGTGAGGTCGACGTCGTAGATGACGACCTCGGGCAAGATGCGCGGATCGGACTTCGTGACCTTCCGGCCGTTCTCGGTCTCACCGAGGATGGGCGTCATCTCGGAGCCGGCATAGGTCGTGGGGGCCACGATCTGCGGCAGGTCGGTGCGCAGCGCGATGGCCTTGGCGAGCCCGGTGGTGGAACCGCCGCCGACGGCCACCAGCCCGTCGATGCGCTCGGCCGTGACGACCTCCATGGCCCTTGCGGTGACGTCGGTCGGGGTGTGCATCCGGGCCCCGGCAAAGACGCCGGCCGCCCGCTCTCCGATGCGCCCGGCAATGCGGCGCGCGTCGGCCTCCTGCTCGGGCGTCGCGACAACGAGCACGCGCGACAGGCCGAGGCGCTCGACCTCTTCCGGCAGGCGCGCGAGCGTACCGGAGCCGAAGATCACGCGGGCCGGGTGGGCGTTGTAGACGAAATCACGCATCGCGGTCGCCCTTGCCGGCATCGTCCGGCGTTTCCTCGGACCGGGCCAGCACGAAGGTCCAGTCCACCGCCGTGAAGGGGTTGGGGAAGCCGAGTTCGGCGGCCTTGGCCGCGTCGTCGATCGTCTGGAAGTCGGCGATGAGGTCGGCCTTCACGCCGAACACCGCGTCGGTGTGCAGATACGGGCAGTCCGGCGTGAAGAGGTGGGTCGTCACCTCCTCGAAGCCCGGCGCACCCACGATGAAGTGGATATGGGCGGGACGATAGGGGTGGCGGCCGAGCGCTCCCAGCAATTGGCCGACCGGGCCGTCGGCCGGGATCGGGTAGAAGCGCGGCTTGACCGAGCGGAACCAGAACGCGCCGTCGGGGCCCGAGGTGAAGATGCCGCGCAGGTTGAAGTCCGGCTGCACACCCTGCTGCTGCACGTCGTAGAAGCCCTCGTCGTTGGCCTGCCAGACGTCGAGCGTCGCGCCGGCGATCGGACGCCCGTCCGTGTCGACGACCCGCCCGGTCACCAGCAGTTTCTCGCCCTTGCCGTCGAGGCAGATGTCCTGGCCGTTCTCGTAGTGCGGGGCGTTGGAGACGTGGAAGGGCCCGAGCACCGTCGTCTCGGTGGCGCCGCGCGGCTTGCGGTTGTCGATCGCGTCGACCAGCATCGAGACGCCGAGGATGTCGGACAGGAGGATCCATTCCTGCCGCCAGTCGCTCGTGATGTGCCCGGTGGCGGTGAGAAACTCGATCACCCGCATCCATTCGGCGTTCGACGGCTCCACCTCCTTCACGAAGGCATGGAGGTGGCGCACCGCGCTGTCCATCACGGTCTTCAGCCGCTCGTCCCGGGCATCCCGGTTGCGCGCGATGACGACCTCGGCGGAGTTCTCTTCCGTGAAGTAGCCGTCGCCGGCGGTCGGATCGGTTGCGTCGGTCATCGCGTCTCCTTCGACTGGACCGCCGGCCGGGCCGGACGGTCTCCGTGTCGTCATCAGGCTTCGTGGGGGGAGGTCAGGCCGCCAGCAGCGTGACCTTGATGCAGGCCTGCGGGTCGGCGCCGAGGCGGAAGGCCTCGACGGCTTCCGTCAGCGCGAACTCGTGCGTCTGGATCGGCGACAGGTCGAGCCCGGTGCGCTCCAGGAAGCGGATCGCGGCCGGCCAGACGCCGGGCGAGCCGATGCACCCTTTCACCTCGAGGTTTTTCATCTGGATCAGGCCGAGGTTCACCGACACCTTGCGCCCGATGTTGATGCCGACCATCGAGACGCGGCCTTCCTCGCGCGCGAACTCAAAGGTCGCTGCGAGCGAGGCGTCGTGGCCGGCCGCCTCGATGACGAGATCGGCACCCCGGCCGCCGGTCAGTTGCATCACGCGCTCGACCGCGCCGCCGTCCGACGGGTCGATCGCCTGGTCGGCGCCGAGGGCGAGTGCCACCTCGCGGCGCTTTGCGATCGGGTCGACCACGATGACCCGCGCGCCCATGCCGATCGCCGCCGCCGCCGAGACGAGGCCGATCGTGCCGCCGCCCGAGACCACCACGGTCTCGCTGGCATTGGTGCCGCCCGCACGCTGAACCGCGTAGAAGCCGCAGGTGAAGGGTTCGATCAGCGACGCCTTCTTGTCGTCGACGGCGTCGGGCAGCTTGTGCAGCCATTCCGGGTTGACGTTGAAGTATTCCCGGTCGGCGCCGCTGAGCGAGAAGCCGAAGTGGTGGAGCCGTTCGGGCGTGCGCACCACGCATTCACCCACCACCCGATCGCCGACCGCAAAGCCCTTCACGTCGCGGCCGACCTCGACGATCTCGCCGGCCCATTCGTGGCCGGGCGTCACCGGATAGGAGATCGGAATGATGTAGCGGCCGGCGAGGAGCTCGTAGTCGGAATGGCAGATGCCGACGGCGCGCGTCCTCACCAGGACCTCGGTCGGGGCGATCCGCGGCATCTCCACCTCGGCGACGACGGGCTTCTCGGGGGCTTCGAAGATCAGGGCTTTCATGGCGTGTCTCTCCCGGGACGCGGCTAGTGGACGGCTTCGACGGCGCCATTTTCCGCCGAGCGGACGATGGCTTCCAGAAGCGCGATATTGGCGATCATCTCCTCGCCGGTGATCGGATAGGGCGCCTCGCCCCGGACCGCGCGGGCAAAAGCGCGCAGGTTGTCGCGCACCGGCTCGGCGGCGCCGACTTCGGCGACCGTGATCGGCGTCCCCGTCGAGGCGCGCGTGACGATCCAGCCGCTCGGCGCCTCGACATGGGTCTTGTCGCGCACCTCGATCCAGCCCTTGGTGCCGAACACGGCAAAGCGCGAGACGAAGGGCGTGGCGAGCGTCGCCGAGACGTAGGCCGAGCCGCCGCCCCGGAAGCGCACATGGGCGCTCATCGTGTCGCCCTGCGGGATGCTGGACGCGAGGTTCTCGCAGGACACGCGGACGTCGGACGCCGGGCCCATCAGCTTCACGGCGAGGTCGGTCAGGTGGATGCCGGTCGCCGTCATGCCGCCGGCCGGCGCCTGGTCCGCCTTCAGCCGCCAGTTCTCGGCCGGCAGGGACAGGAACTTGTCGTGGCTGAAATTGGCTTCGATCTGCAGGATGCGGCCGAGACCGTCCTCGCGCGCGAGATCGAGGATCTCGGCGATCGGCGGCTCGAAGCGGCGCTCGTGTCCCATGCCGAGCACGAGGCCGGCGTCGTGACAGAGCCGCACGGCCTTTTCCGCGCCCGCCTTGGTGAGCGCCAGCGGCTTCTCGCAGAAGACATGCCTGCCGGCCGCGACGCTGGCCTCGATCTGCGCCTCGTGCAGGGCGTGCGGGGTCGCGAGGATCACGGCTTCGACCTCGGGATCGGCGAGCGCGGTCTCGAGATCGGCCGAGAAGGCCATGCCGTATTGCGCGGCGAACTCGGCGGCCTCCGGTGCGGGGTCGACCGCGCGCACGAGCTTCAGTCCTGCGTCGCCCCCCGACATCAGGTGGGTCATCTTGCGGCCCCACCAGCCGAGGCCGACGATCGCTGTCTTGACGGGTTCCATCGCGGTGGCTCCTAGCGGTTGTCGACGCGCTTCAGGAACGGGTGGATCTCCACCTTTTCCCAGATGCCGGCCCGATTGAACGGATCGGCGGCGTTGAAGGCGAGGACCTCGTCCTTGGTGTCGGCTTCGAGGAGGAAGAGCGAGCCGATCATGGTCTCGTTGTCGTCGGCCACGAGCGGGCCGGAAATCACGCTTCTGACGGAGGCGGACGCGAGATAGGCCTTGTGCGCGTCGTAGTGCGCAAGCCGGTCCTGGACGGCGTTCGGCCGGTCGAGGCAATGGACGATGAAGTGCATGGCAGGGGTCCGTTTGCGACTGGTGAGGGGTTAGGCGGCCGAGTAGCCGCCGTCGACCATGAGAAGTTGCGCGGTGATGCCGCTCGACGCGTCCGACAGGAGGAATCCGACGGTGGCGGCGATCTCGTCGGGCGACACGAGGCGGCCGATCGGCTGGTCGTCCATCCAGCGCGCCATGACGTCGGGCTGCGAGATGCCGACCTCGGCCAGCATCACCGTATCGGTGTAGCCGGGGCCGATGGCGTTGACGCGCACCCCGCGCCGCGCCCATTCGACGCCGAGGACTCGCGCCATGTGGGCGACACCGGCCTTCGACACGTCGTAGCCGACGTGAAGTTCGGGGCGCACGGCCTTGACGCCCGCAATCGACGAGGTGGCGACGACCGCCCCGCGGCCCCGCTCCAGCATCCCGGCGGCAAAGGCGCGGATGGTCCAGAAGACGCCGTCGAGATTGACGCCCATGACGCGGCGCCAGTCGTCGTCGGTATGCTCGGCGCCCGGCCGCTCGTAGGCCATGCCGGCATTGGCGAAGAGCCCGTCGACCGCGCCGTGGCGCGAGAGGATCTCGTCGCGGGCGGCGTTCACCGAGGCGGGGTCGGCGACGTCGAATGCGATCCAGTCGGCGGAAAGGCCTTCGGCCGAAAGCGCGTCCGCGACGCCACGCACGCTCTCGTCGCGATCGGCCGCGACGACCCTGGCGCCTAGCGTCGCCAGGTGCCGGCAGGTGGTGCGTCCGATGCCGCCGGCCGCACCGGTGACGACGATCGAGCGCCCGTCGAGGCGGAAGCGGTCGGTGGCGCTCACGCGCCGCTCCCCATCGCGACGAGGATCTTCATGTTGCGGCCGGTCGGATCGAGCAGCGCCTCGAAGCCCTTGTCGACGACCTCCTCGGGGCGGATCGTCGCGGTGACGATGCGCTCGACCGGGAAGCGACCGGAGGCGATCATCGTGGCGACGCGCGGCCAGATCGTCGTCGGATAGCACCAGGTGGCTTCGAGGGTGATGTCCTTCAGCGCCCATAGCATGGCGTCGATCGCCGCGCGCTTGGTGTGGAGGCCGACCTGGACCACGGTGCCGCGACGGCGCACCGCCTCGGCGCAGAGGTTGAGCGAGGCTTCGGCGCCGACGCATTCCAGCGCGACGTCGACGCCGACGCCGTCCTCGGTCGCCGCGCGGATGGTCGCGAGGATGTCGTCGCCCGCGGTCGGATCGAAGACGACGGCCTCCGGCACGAGCTCCTTTGCCAGCGCGCGGCGGTTCGGATTGGTCTCGGAGACGAAGATGGTCGCCGCGCCCGCCGCCTTCACGGCCAGAAGCGTCAGGGCCCCGATCGGTCCGATGCCCGAGACGAGGACGCTCGATCCGGCCTCCACGCCGCCCCGATCGACGCCGTAGAGCGCCACCGCGGCCGGCTCGATCATCGCCGCCTGCACGTCGGTGATCGTGTCGGGGACTTTAAACACGTTGTAGCCGTTGAGAACGGCGCGCTCGCCAAGGCCGCCCCAGTCCCAGGACAGGCCGACGCAGGCCATCTTCTCGCTGAGGTGATAGAGCCCACGGCGGCCGTAGTAGTCGTCGCGCGGCGAGATCAGCGGCTGGATCGACACCCGGTCGCCGGGCGCGACGTGGGTGACGTCGGCGCCGACCGCCAGGACGCGCGCCGAGAACTCGTGGCCGAGGATCTGCGGCAGCGTCGCACCGGAATAGACATGCGGCTCGACCGGCGTGACGATCGGCCCGGCGACGTATTCGTGCAGGTCGGTCCCGCAGATGCCGCAGACCAGCGGCTCGACCAGCACCTGGTCGGGCTTCAGGTCTTCGGAGGGCGGGGCGACGTCTTCGAGGCGGATGTCGCGCCGGGCGTGGTAGCGGATGGCCTTCATCGCTCGTCTCCCCCTTACTGTGCGGTGTAGCCGCCGTCGCAGACGAGGCTCGCGCCCGTCACGAAGCGGGATTCGTCTGAGGCGAGGAAGAGCACGCAGTTCGCGATGTCGACGGGCTCGGCCAGCGGCAGGACGTGCTTGGCGGACATCATCTCGAGGTAATGATCGAGCCCGCCCGGATAGGTCTCCCCGGCCTTCATGAAGAGCGGCGTCTTGGTGGAGCCCGGATGCACCGCGTTGACGCGGATGCCGTGCTGGCCGTAGCAGATCGCGTCCGTCTTGGTCATCGCGAGCACCGCGCCCTTGGTGGCGTGGTAGGGCGGCAGGTCGTCGTTGCCGATGAGGCCGTAGATCGACGAGAAGTTGACGATCGAGCCGCGCTTCTTCTCCATCATCGCGCGCACGGCGTGCTTGGTGCAGAGGAAGACGCCGCGCACGTTGACGGCGAAGATGCGGTCCCAGTCCTCGACCGCGACCTCGTGCGCCAGCTTGTTGACGCCGGTGATGGCCGCGTTGTTGACCAGGACGTCGAGCGTGCCCCACTGCGAGACGACGGCGCCGACCGCACTCTCGACGTCGCTCTCCTTCGAGACGTCGCAGCGATGGAACTCGGCGTCGGCACCCGTCCGGCGGATCGCCTCCACCGTCTCGCGCCCGGCATCCTCGACCACGTCGAACACGGCGACGCGTGCGCCTTCTTCGGCGAAGCGATGGCACGTCGCCTCGCCGATGCCGGTGCCGCCGCCGGTGACGATCGCCACCTTTCCTTCGAGCCGTGCCATGATGTCCTCCCGTTCGATTGCGTCTGTATCGTGTTGGCTCCTGTGGAGCCGGACCCGTTCCGGGGTCAGGTGAGAACCATGCCGCCGTCGATCATCACCGTCTGGCCGGTCATGGCGTCGGAGGCGGGGGAGGCGAGGAACGCCGTGGTCCCCACGATGTCGGCGGGCGTCGAGGGCCGGCCGATGAGAATGGACTGCGAGAATTCGTTGATCGCCTGCGAGGGCGTCTCGGTCAGGCCGTGGTCCATGAACTCGCGGTCGAGCTGCTGCCAGAGTTCGGTCGCCACGACGCCCGGCGCGAAGGCGTTGACCGTAATGCGGTGCTCGGCGAGCGCGCGGGCGGCGGCCTGCGTGAGCGCGACCACGGCGAACTTCGAGGCGCAGTAATGGGCAAAGAGCGGGTAGCCCTGCTTGCCCGCGATCGAGGCGGTGTTGACGATCTTGCCGCCGCCGCCCTGGCGGATCATCTGCCGGGCGGCTTCCTGCGTGCCGATCAGGACGCCGCGCCCGTTCACCGCCATGATGCGGTCGAAGTCGGCCTCGCTCACCTCCATGAAGGGGCAGGTCTGGCTGATGCCGGCGTTGTTGAAGAGGACGTCGAGCCGGCCGAACTCGGCGACAGTCCGCTCCACCATGGCGCGCACGCTGTCGCGCCGCGAGACGTCGACGTCGATCCCGATCGCGGTGCCGCCGTCGCGGCGGATGGTGTCCGCGACCGCCCCGGCGCGCGCGCCGTCGAGATCGGCCACCGCGACCCTGGCGCCCTTGGCGGCGAGATCGTGGGCGATGGCCTCGCCGATGCCGCGCCCGGCTCCGGTGACGATGACGCTGCGGCCGTCGAGTGCGTGTGTCATGTCCGTTGCTCCGCTCAGCGTCCGCGCTTCACGTAGAAGCTGGCGGCCACGATGATGACGACGCCCTTCAGGATGATCTGCATCTGCACGGGCAGGCCGAGCATCACGACGAGATTGGAGATGGCGACGAGGATGGCTGCACCCGTCAGGGCTCCGGCGACCGTTCCCTTGCCGCCCGAAAGCGCGATGCCGCCGACCACGGCCGCCACGATCGAGTCGAGTTCGAAGCCGCGGCCGACGAAGTTGTCGACGACCCCGACGAAGCCGGCGAGCACCAGTCCCGCTATGGCCGCGCAGGCACCGCTGACGACATAGGCGAGGAGGGTGACGAGGTCGGCGCGGATGCCGACGAGATGGGCGGTGACGGGATTGCCGCCGGTGATGAAGACGCGCCGGCCGAAGGCGCTGCGGTGGAGCGCGGCGGCCGCGAGGATCGCCACCGCAACGAGGAAGACGATGTTGTAGGGGATGCCGTTGAAGGTGCCGGCGCCGATCGTGCGGAAGAGGGGCGGCACGTTCCCCGACGGGGCGCCCTGCGTCCACGCCGTGCGCGCGCCTTGCAGCACGATCATCGTGGCGAGCGTCGCCAGGAACGGCGACACGCGGCGGCGCGTCACGAGAAGGCCGTTGACGAGGCCGACCGCCATGCCGATCGCGATTGCGGTGGCGAAGACGAAGGGCACGTCGGCGTTGACGCCGTTGAAGGCGGTGGCGGTGACGGCGGCCGTCGCCATGACCGAAGCGACCGACAGGTCGAGGCCGCGCACCAGGATCACGAAGGTCTGGCCGATCACCACGATGCCGAGCGGGGCGAACTGCAGCAGCATGTTCGAGACGTTGGCACCCGACAGGAAGCCCGGAGCCGCCAACCCGCCGACCGCGAGGACGAGAAGCAGGAAGATCAGGATGCCATAGCGCGACAGGTGCTGACGGAAGGGTGCGGGCGCGAGGGCCGCGTCGAGCGGCTTCACCAGGGTGGTCCGTGCCTCGCTCATGCCAGTCCCCGCTGCTTTTCCACGTAGACCGACACGGCCAGGATGATGACGAGACCCTGCACAACGAGCTGGTAGTGGCTCGAGATGTCGAGGAAGTTCAGCATGTTGTTGAGAAGCGAGACGAGGTAGACGCCGAGCAGCGTGCCGATCACGCCGCCGCGCCCGCCCGTCAGCATGGTGCCGCCGACCACGACCGGCGTGATCGAGGCGAGCGTGTAGTTGGCACCGGTGTAGGGCTGGCCGGCGCTGAAGCGGCTGACGAGGTAGATCGCGGTGAGGGCGGCGAAGAAGCCCGAGGCCGCATAGACGCCGACGAGGATGCGACGGCGCGGCAGGCCCATCAGGTCGGCCGCGTGCGCATCGTCGCCCACGGCATAGATGCGTCGGCCCGTGCGGGTGTTGTTCAGGAAGAACGACACGAGAAGGAACAGCGCAAGCGCGATCGTCGCGCCGATCGACAGGCCACCGGCGAAGGTGCCGTAGGCGAAAACGTCGAACTCCAGCGGCACCCCGCCGACCGGGCCGAGACCGTAGAGAAGGGCGATGCCCTGCACGATCGCGCCCGTGCCGAGCGTGACGATCAGTGGATGGACGCCGGTCGCGACGATCAGACCGCCGTTCAGGGCGCCGATCAACGTGCCGAGGGCGAGCACGCCGGCCAGCACCGGCACGACCATTTCGGCACGCCCGTCGATGAGGCCGGAGGTCAGCATCGACAGGAGGCTCACCACCGAGCCGACCGACAGGTCGATGCCGCCGGTCAGCACCGTCAGCGTCTGGCCGAGGCTGACGAGCGCCAGGCCCGTCGACTGCTCGTAGACGTTGAGGATATTGCCCGTTGTGGCGAACCGGTCGGAGACGAAGGCGCCGACGGCAAACAGGGCGACGAGGAGCGCGAGGACGACGAGAAGGCCGGTTCGGCTTCCGGTCAGGGCGCGCGACAGGGCGGTGGACATGCGTTCTGCCTCCTTCAGCCGGCCATGCGGCGCGTGGCGAGTTCGACCACGGCTTCCTCGGTGATTTCGCCGGGCCCGAGTTCGCCTGTGACGACGCCCTCGCGCATGACGACGACGCGCTCCGACATGCCGACGATCTCGGGCAGTTCCGACGAGATCATCAGGATCGCGACGCCGCGGTCGGCGAGCTCCTGCATGATGCGGTAGATCTCGGTCTTGGCGCCCACATCGACGCCGCGCGTCGGCTCATCGAGGATCAGGAGGCGGGTCGAGGTGCGCGCCCAGCGGGCGACGATCACCTTCTGCTGGTTGCCGCCCGACATCACCGCAACCGGCGTCTCGGGACCACGGCAGGCGATGCGGAAGGAGGCGATGGCCTCGTCGGCCACCGCGCCCTCGCGGCGCCGGTCGAAGAGGCCGGCCCGCGTAAATTCGGGCAGCGTCGACGCCGACACGTTGGCGGCGACGTCGAGGAGCATGGCGAGGCCCTGGCCCTTGCGGTCCTCGGTCACGAGGCCGATCCCGAGCTCGATCGCGCGGCGCGGCGAGCCGATGTCGACCGGCCTGCCGTCCACGAGAACCTCGCCGCCGGTCTTCTTCAGGGCGCCGAACAGGGCGAGCGCGAGTTCCGAGCGCCCGGCGCCGACCATGCCGGCAAGTCCGGTGATCTCGCCCGCCCGCAGTGCGATCGAGGCGCCGCGAACGCGTCCGGGCACGTCGATGTTGCGCGCCTCGACGACGACGGGACCGGGCGTTTTCGGCCCGCGGCGCTTCGGGAACAGTTCGGCGAGGTTGCGACCGACCATGAGCGCGATGAGCTGGTCGCGCGTCACCTCGCCGATCGGCCGGCTGGCGACGAAGCCGCCGTCCTTCAGGACGGTCACGCGGTCGCAGAGGGCGAAGATCTCCTCCAGCCGATGCGAGATGTAGACGATGGCGACGCCGGCATCGCGCAGGCGGCGCAGGCGCTCGAACAGGACGTCCACCTCGCGGCCGGAGATGACGGCGGTCGGCTCGTCGAGGATCAGAAGCTTGACGTCGTGGATCAGCGCCTTGGCGATCTCCACCATCTGCTGGTCGGCGACCGACAGATCGCGGACGCGGCTGCGCGGATCGATGTCGATGCCGAACCGCTCCAGCAGTGCCTTGGCGTCGGCGCGGGTACGCCGGTGGTCGATGAGGCCGAGCCGGTTGCGGCGCTCGTGGCCGATGAAGATGTTCTCCGCGACGCTGAGATGCGGGAAGAGCACGAACTCCTGGTAGATCACGTGGACGCCGTGCCGCTTGGCGTCGCCCGGCCCCTTCCAGACGGTCGGCTGTCCGTCGAAGGTGATCGTGCCGGCATCGGGCTGGTGGACGCCCGCGATCACGCGCGTCAGCGTCGACTTGCCCGCGCCGTTCTCGCCGACCAGCGCATGGATCTCGCCCGATCGCGCTTCGAAGTCGACATCGTTGAGGGCGCGCACGCCCGGAAAGCCCTTGGCGATACCCTTGAGCATCAGCATGGCCGGTCTCCCGCGACAGACTGGGGGATGGGCGGCCGGGCCGGAGCCGGGCCGCCGTTCGACATCAGCGGGGGTAGTCGACGCTGTAGGTCGTCGGGTTGTAGTCCGGGCCCATGCCGCCGGTGACCAGCATGTCGGCTGGGCCGTTCGGGACCACCACCTCCGAGATCGGCAGGTCGCGGCGGATCGATGCGGTCTCGTCACCGTCCGTGGTCGCGATCTGCGAGTTGATCTCGTAGGTGCAGGGCACGGTCTGCCCGTCGAGCACCTTCAGCGCGACGTCGATGCCCACGCCCCCCATGGCGGGCGGGTAGCCGACCTCGAGCATCGGCACCTTGTGCTGGAGCGCGAGCTGCAGCGGGCCGTTGACGTCGGACGTCGTGTGCGGCGGGATCTCGCCGTCCTTCCAGCCCGCCTCGATGAAGGCCTCGATCGAACCCGGCGTCTGCAGGCCGTGCGCCGACCAGACGGCGTTGATCTGCTTCCCGTACTTGGAGATCGCGGCCTGCATGACCTGCTTGCCCTTCACCGGGCTCCAGTCGGAATAGACCGTGTCGAGGATCTTGATGCCGGGATGCTGGTTGAACACCTGCATGGCGGCGCGGGTGCGGATCTCGTTGGGGCTGGAGCCTGCCTGGCCGGCCAGCATGATGACGTTGCCCTGGCCGTTCAGCTTCTCGACGATCCACTGGGCGAAGAGGCGGCCCATCATCGTGTCGGAGGCCGTCACGAACGAGATGAAGTTGTCGGAGGCGATGCGCCGGTCGACCATGACCACCGGGATGCCGCGCTGCATCGCCCGGCTGATCGCGGGATCAAGCGCCTGCTCGGTGTTGGCGCTGACGAGGAGAAGGTCGACCTGGCGCGAGATCAGGTCCTGAATGTCGGCGACCTGCTTGGCGTCGTCGTGGCCGGCATCGGTGATGATCAGCTGCTTGATCTTGTCCTTGTGCTCGGCCGCCGCCTTCATCACCGAATGCTGCATCACGACGCGCCAGCTGTCGCCGAGGCCCGCATTGGAGAAGCCGATGATGTAGGGACCGTCCTTCTTGTACTGGGACGTGTCCTTGAAGCAGATGTCCTGCGCCGGATTGAACAGGAACGTGCGCGGCGCGCCCTCGTAGGGCCCCGCATGGGCCGAGCAGATGCCGGCCATGGCGGCGACGGCACTCAAGAGATATCGCCTGAAACCCGTTATCATATGCAGCTCCTCCCAAAGCGACGGAATGTCTGGAAGGCGCGCAAGTGTTCGCTCCTGCGAGTGCTGTTATCGCACCGCAAGATATTCGACGAACAAAGCTGTAGTCCTCCCACGGGCCTTCGTTCGACCCTGACGCCACGTTAATGATTGAGCCGTGCCAAGAACAAACCTCGATTTGTCCAAAATGGATATCGTTCGTCTCAACAGCGCCCGGCGCATCGTTCACAACTTGGGCTCACCGCGCGGACCCGCGAAAAGACGGGCGGCGCCGGAGGGGAGGAGCTTCGACATGAGCGAGGATGCACCGCGCGTCGGATGGATCGGCACCGGCAAGATGGGGCGCCCGATGAGCCGGCGCGTCCTGAACGCGGGAATGCCCGTCACGATCTACGAGCCGCTCGCGCAGAACCGGGCGAGCCTCGTGGCGGAAGGGGCGGAGGTCGCCCATACGCTCGCCGATCTTCTGGCCGCCGCCGACATCGTGGCGCTGACGATCCCGAACGACGAGGTGCTGGACGAACTGGCGCTCGGCGCGGGCGGGTTCGCGGACCAGATGCGTCCCGGCCAGATCCTGATGGAGATGAGCACGGTCTCGCCCGACATCTCCGCGCGGCTGGCCGCGACCCTTGCCGAACGGGGCGTCGCCTACCTGCGCGCACCGGTGTCCGGCTCGACCGCGACGGCGGCGAGCGGACAGCTCTCGGTGATCGTGTCGGGTCCCGAGGCGGCCTTCCATGCCGCACGGCCGGTGCTCGCCTGCTTCTCGGCCCACCAGTTCCACGTCGGCAACGCCGAGGAGGCGCGCTATCTCAAGCTCGTCCTCAACGCGCTGGTCGGGTCGATGTCGGCGCTCGTCGCCGAGGCTCTGACGCTCGGGCGCAAGGGCGGCCTCGACACCGCCACCATGCTCGACGTCATCGCGCACAGCGCCGTCGCCTCGCCGCTTCTCGCCTACAAGCGCGACCTCCTCGTGTCGCGCGACTTCGACCCGGCCTTCACGGTCGAGCAGATGATGAAGGACTTCGATCTGATCCTCGGCGCCGCGCGTCACGACCACGTGCCGATGCATCTGACAGCGCTGGTGCGCCAGCAATATGAGGGCGCCTACGCGGCCGGGCTTGCGGGCCAGGACTTCTTCGTGCTCCTCGAGCAATGCGAGCGGCAGGCCGGCTTTGCGCCGACGGAGGCGTCGACGGGCGCGAGCGACGACCGGCAGCAGGCCGCCGCACATCGTCGCTGAGGCCCCGCGTTGAACGAATACGAGATCCTTCGCGTCATCGAGTTCCTGGAGCAGACGCGCGCGCCGTTCCGCGAGACGATGCCGCTCTGCGACGACGAGCCGATCTGGAACATCACCGCCTTCCTGATGAAGTCGGAAATCCGCGGCCAGATGGTGACCGTGTCGATGCTGGCGCAGGTGACGGGCGTGCCTTACGCGACGTCGATGCGGCTGATCGGGCGCATGGTGGACGGCGGCGTGATCCTGCGCGTGCCGCGCGGGCGCACCGGCAAGAGCCATTCGCTCCATCCGGGCGACGAGATGCGTCGCGCCTTCACCGCCTATGCGCGGTCGATGAAGGCGCTGATCGCGCGCACGGTGGGACTGCGCGGGTCGGGCGAGGACGAGGAGCAGTATTACTTCGGCGGGACGCCGCTGGCCTCGCACCCGCCGCCGCCGCCGCGCCTGATGGAGCGGCGCGCCGGCGCGGGACCCGACATCCGCTTCCTGCTCAACGACGACAACTACTTCTCGGCCATGCGCAACATGTGGGTGGATCTGCGCAGCAATCTCGCCGCCTCGCGCGACTTCAGCCTGCGTCGGCTGCCCGATCTCCACCGCGAGCTTCTGGCGAACGCGCAGCGTCCCGTGTCGAGCTACGACGTCGTCACGGTCAACATGCCCTGGCTCGGCGAGATGGCGGGGCAGGGGCTCCTGCGCCCCCTCGACCCGCTGATCTCGTCCGGCGTCCTCGATCTCACCGACTTCCATCCGGTGATCCAGTCCACCGCCGACTGGCAGGGCGAGACGTTCGGCGTGCCGATCTACTGCACGATCGCGATCCTGGCGGCGCGCAAGGACCTGTTCGAGGAGCGCAACCTCGCGTTCCCGAAGACCTTCGACGACGTGATCGACAGCGGCCGGCGCTTCCATCAGCCCGAACAGGGCCGCTACGGAATCGTCTTCGACGGCGCGCGTGGCATGCCGATCGCCTCGACCTTCCTGTTCTTCCTCGGCGCCTGCGGCTCGCCCCCGATCGCGCCGAAGGGCGGCGGCCCCATCCGCGCGGGCGACGCCGAGGAGATGGTCTCGCTGATCGACGGGCCGGCGGGCCGCGCGGCGCTCGACTACATGCGACGCCTTCTCGAGATCGCGCCGCCCGACGCGCTCGATCTTGCGTGGGACCAGAACCTCTCCCTGTTCCTGTCGGGCCGCGCCTCCATGGCCTATTGCTGGACCATGCGCGCCTCACGCATGGAATACGACGTCCAGTCGGTGGTGAAGCGCAAGGTCGAGTACCTGCCGCAGCCGGCGGGACCCGGCGGCGGTCGCGCCTCGCCGATCGGCGGTTTCCTGCTCGCGATCCCCGCCAATCTGCCGGAGGATCGCGTCGGCCTCGCCGCTGAGGCGATCGCCTGGATGACGTCGGAAAAGGCGATGCATGCGCATGTGCGCAACGGCTTTCCCGTGGCGCCGCGCTTCTCGACCAGCGCCGACCCGGAGGCTAGCGCCGGCTCGCCGATCGTGCGCTTCGTCGACGGTCTCGCGCGTCGCCAGCTCCTGACCACGTGGCAGCGCCCGAACCTGCCGGTCTACACGCGCATGGAGGCCGTGATCGGCCGCGAGATCCATGCCGCGCTGTCGCGCGACAAGAGCGTCGACGCGGCGCTGGCGGACGCTGGATCGGCGATCGGCGAGCTCCTGCGACAGCCGGCACCCGTTTGACTTTCACAGATCAAGGAGTTGCATGATGAAGAAGACAGCGCTGGTTGTGGGAGCGAGCGGGATCGTGGGCAGCGCGACGGCCTCGCGTCTCCTGTCGGAGGGATGGACGGTGCATGGGCTGGCCCGCCGGCCGGTGGAGCAGCCGGGCGTCCGTCCCGTGGCCGCCGACCTGCAGGACGCGGCCGGAACGGCGAACGCTCTGCGCGACCTAAAACCCGACAGCGTCTTCATCACGACCTGGTTGCGTCAGCCGACCGAGGCCGAGAACATCCGCGTCAACGCTGGCATGGTGCGCAACCTCCTCGACGGCCTGCGCGCCGCAGGCGGCGGGGTGCGCCACGTCGCGCTCGTCACCGGCCTCAAGCACTACCTCGGACCCTTCGAGGCCTACGGCAAGGGCGAGCTGCCCGAGACCCCGTTCCGCGAAAGCCAAGGCCGCCTCGACGTCGCCAACTTCTACTACGCGCAGGAGGACGAGGTCTTCGCCGCCGCCCGGCGCGACGGCTTCACCTGGAGCGTCCACCGCCCGCACACGGTGATCGGCAAGGCGGTCGGCAACGCGATGAACATGGGCACGACGCTCGCGGTCTACGCCACGCTCTGCCGCGAGACCGGCCGCCCGTTCCGCTTCCCCGGCTCNGGCAAGGCGGTCGGCAACGCGATGAACATGGGCACGACGCTCGCGGTCTACGCCACGCTCTGCCGCGAGACCGGCCGCCCGTTCCGCTTCCCCGGCTCGGCGGCGCAGTGGAACGGCCTCACCGACATGACGAGCGCCAGCCAGCTGGCGCGCCATCTCCTGTGGGCGGCGACGACGCCGCAGGCGGCCGACGAGGCGTTCAACATCGTCAACGGCGACGTCTTCCGCTGGAAGTGGATGTGGGCGCGCATCGCGGACTGGTTCGGGCTGGAGCCCGCCCCGTTCGACGGCACGGTCATCCCGTTGGAGGAGCAGATGCGCGACGACGCGCCGGTGTGGCGTCGCATTGCCGAGCGTGAGGGGCTGGCCGAAGCGGACCTCGATCGTCTCGCCTCGCCCTGGCACACGGATGCCGACCTCGGCCGTCCGTTCGAGGTGATGACCGACATGGGCAAGTCGCGCCGCCTCGGCTTCCTCGGCGCCTCGGCGGACCGCGAGTTCGACAACAACTCGNTGAGGGGCTGGCCGAAGCGGACCTCGATCGTCTCGCCTCGCCCTGGCACACGGATGCCGACCTCGGCCGTCCGTTCGAGGTGATGACCGACATGGGCAAGTCGCGCCGCCTCGGCTTTCTCGACTACCAGCCGACCGACGACGCCTTCTTCGACCTCTTCGAACGCCTGCGCGCCGACCGGCTCATCCCGTAACGGCGCAACGCTTCGACGACCCGTGCCACCGCCCCGCAGTCGCTCCGGCTGCGGGGCGGTAAGCGCTGGTCCGGCCCTACGCTCCGAAGGGGGCAGGGGATGCGCCCGCCGCCGGTTCTGCCTAGGCGGCGGGCGGGCGCACGAAACCGTCGCTCGCCGTCATCAGCGTCCGCGCGTAATCGGACGCGACATCGCGCGTTGCGAGGCGACCCTCCTCCAGCGCTTCCACCGCCTCGCCGCCTCGCATGACGAGGAGGCGCTCGCACATGTGGTCGACCACGGCGAGGTCGTGGCTGACGAAAAGGTAGGTCAGGCCGCGCTCGGCGCGAAGACGCGTCAGGAGGTTCAGGACCTCGGCCTGGATCGAGGCGTCGAGCGCCGAGGTCGGCTCGTCGAGAAGCAGGACCGACGGCTCGAGGATCAGCGCGCGGGCGATCGCGATGCGCTGGCGCTGTCCGCCCGAAAGCTGGTGCGGCAGGCGGAAGCGGAAGGCCGGGTCGAGCCCGACATCCGACAGCGCCTGGAGGACCCGCCGGTCGCGATCCTTCAGCCCATGGATCGCCAGCGGCTCGGACAGGATGCGGTCGATCGTGTGGCGCGGGTGCAGCGAGCCGTAGGGGTCCTGAAACACCATCTGGACGCGGGCGGCGAAGCGCTTGTCGCGCCGCTCCCCCAGCCTTTCGCCATCGACCCGAATCTCGCCCGACGAGATCGGCGCCAGCCCGCAGATGGCGCGCAGGATCGTGGACTTGCCTGAACCCGATTCCCCGACGAGACCGAAGGACTCGCCCGTCTCGACCCGGAAGGACACGCCCTTCACCGCGTCGACGCGGTTGCGGCCCTCCCCGAGCGTCACCACGAGATCGCGGACTTCGATGCGGGGGCTCGTCGTCATGCGTTCAGCCATTCCGGTCGGCGGTCGAGCGTCGGCAGGGTGTCGTGTCCGCCGCCGATGCGCGGCAGGCAGGCGAGAAGCCCCTGCGTATAGGGGTGGCGCGCTTGGCCGAGCCGGTCGGCCTCGATCTCCTCGACGATCCGCCCGCGATACATCACGAGCACCCGGTCGCAGAAGGTCGAGACAAGGCGAAGGTCGTGGCTGATGAAGAGGAGCCCCATGCCGCGCCCGCGTACGAGACCGTCGAGGATCCGCAGGACCTCGAGCTGTACGGTGACGTCGAGCGCCGAGGTCGGCTCGTCGGCGATCAGGAGTTCGGGCTCCGGGATCAGCATCATCGCGATCATGACGCGCTGCCCCATGCCGCCCGACAATTCGTGCGGATAGGATCGCAGGACGCGCTCGGGATCGCGGATCTGCACGTCCTCCAGCATCGCGATCATGCGGCGCCGCGCTTCCGTGGACGAGATGCGCCCGTGCGCGCGCAGCGCCTCGCCGAGCTGCCGGTCGATCCGCATCACCGGGTTCAGCGAATATTTCGGGTCCTGCATGACCATGGCGATGCGCCGGCCGCGCACCGCGCGCATCTCCTTTTCGGACAGGCCGATGAGATCGGTGCCGCGAAAGGCGAGGCGGTCGGCCGCCACGTGCCCGGGCGGGCGCACGAGACGCAGGATCGCACGCCCCGTCATCGACTTGCCCGAACCAGATTCGCCGACGATCGCGACCCGCTCCCGCCCGACATCGAAGGAGATGCCGCGCACGGCCTCCACCAGTCCGCGCCGCGTATCGAACCCGACCGTGAGGTTGCGTACTTCGAGAAGCGGCGCGTCGGACGAGACGGGTCCGCTCATTGCTGGCCGCTCCGGGGATCGAGGATGTCGCGAAGCGCGTCGCCGAGGAGGTTGAAGGCGAGGCTGACCAGCAGGATCGCGATGCCGGGGATCGTCGCGACCCACCAGTGGGTCAGGAGGTACTGGCGGCCCGACGAGATCATCGCGCCCCATTCGGCGAGCGGCGGCTGCGCGCCGAGGCCGAGGAAGCCGAGACCGGCCGCCGTCAGGATGATGCCGGCCATGTCGAGGGTGATGCGCACGATCACCGAGGACAGGCACATCGGCATGATGTGACCGGTGATGATGCGCAGCGTGCCCGCCCCCTGCAGCCGGGCGGCGGCGATGTAGTCGGAGCGCCGCACGGTCAGCGTCTCGGCGCGCGCGACGCGGGCATAGGGCGGCCATGCGGTCAGCGCGATGGCGAGGACCGCGTTCTCGATGCCGGGCCCGAGCGCTGCGACGAAGGCGAGCGCCAACACGAGGCGGGGGAAGGCAAGGAAGATATCGGTGACGCGCATCAATACGCGGTCGGTCCAGCCACCGAGCGTCCCGGCGACGGTGCCGATCACGAGGCCGAGCACCGGCGCCGTCAGCGCGACCAGCGCGACGACGTAGAGCGTGACGCGCGAGCCGTAGACGAGCCGGCTCCAGACGTCGCGGCCGAGTTCGTCGGTCCCCAGCCAATGTCCGGCGCCGGGCGGCAGGAGGCGCGTGGAGAGGTTCTGCGCGTTGGGATCGTGGGTGGCGAAAAGCGGCGCGAAGGCCACCATCAGGAGAAGGGTCGCGATGAGAACGAGGCCGATCATCGCCAGCGGATTGCCGCTGAGGATGCGCCATCCCTGGTACAGCGAGACGGCGCGCGCCTGCAGCCGCGAGCGCGGCGTGTCGGTCGTCAGCCAGCCGATCCAGCCGGCGGAGGTCGAGGCCGCCCCGCTCATCGCGCCCTCGGATCGACCAGCGTGTAGACGAGGTCGGACAGGATGTTGAGGACGACGAAGACCGCGCCGATCACCAGCGTGCCGCCGAGCACCGCGTTGAAGTCGGCGGCGAAGAGCGCCTGCGTGATGTAGAGCCCGAGGCCGGGCCAGGCGAAGACAGTTTCGGTGAGCACCGAGCCCTCCAGAAGTGCGGCATAGGAGAGGGCGATCACGGTGACGAGCGGCACCATCGCGTTGCCGAGCGCATGGACCCAGACGACGCGACGCTCCGACACGCCCTTGACGCGCGCGGTCGTCACATAGTCCTGCGACAGCTGCTCCAGCATGAACGAGCGCGTCATGCGCGAGATGTAGGCGAGCGAGAAGTAGCCGAGCACCAGGGCCGGCAGGATCAAGTGCGACAGGGCGTTGCGGAATACGTCCCATGCGCCCGACAGCGCGGAATCGATGAGGATCGAGCCGGTCACCGGCGTCACGTCGAACTCGTAGGCGAGCTCGTAGGAGACGTCGAGCCGCCCGGGACCGCCGACCCAGCCGAGCTGCCCGTAGAACACGAGAAGCGCGATGAGGCCGAGCCAGAAGACCGGCATCGAATAGCCGAGAAGCCCGACGACGCGGATCGCCTGATCCTGCCATCGCCCCTGATGCACCGCGCCGACGACGCCCGCGGGCACGCCGATGAGGACGCCGATCAGCGTCGCGAGCGTGGCGAGTTCCAGCGTTGCCGGAAAGGCCGAGGCGATGTCCTCGACGACGGGGCGCGAGGTGAGGTTCGAGCGTCCGAGATCGCCCGTCGCGACGTCGCCGAGATAGCGCACGAACTGCACGGGGAGCGGCTGGTCCAGACCGAGCGAGACGCGCGCGGCATCGTACTGCGCCTGCGTCGCCCGGTCGCCGACGATCGCGAGCACCGGATCGACCGGCACGACGCGCGCGATGAGGAAGGTAACGAAGAGGAGGCCGAAGAGCGTCAAGAGCAGGCTGGACAGGAGGCTCGCGCCGCGCGAGACGAAGCGCGGCAGGCCGAAGGCGCGCAGCCCCGAGCGGGCGCCGTGCAGCGCCGGCTCGTCGATCACGGGCGGGCTCAACGGCCCGCCCCCACGGTCCTGGCGATCACGCTTACTGCGCCGTCTTGGTGACGGTCCAGTAGAAGGCCGAGGCCACCGCGCTGCCGGTCTTGAAGCCGTCGACGCCCTTGCGCACGGCCGGCTGCTCAGAGCGCTGGAAGAGGACCGCGATCGGCGAGGCCATCTGCTCGTGGCGCTGCATGTCCTCGTAGAGCTTGGCGCGCTTGGCCTCGTCCTTCTCGACCACGGCGGCAGCAACCTGCGGCGTCGTCTCCGTGGCGGCGTAGGCGTTGCGCCAGGCGAGGTTGCCGACGAGGGCGCCCGCGTCGGAATTGTCGGCGTTGGCGGCGAAGACCGAGGCGTTGGTCTGCGGGTCCGGATAGTCCGGGCCCCAGGTCTGCAGCGTCAGCTTGTGGTTGCGCGCGCGGTAGATCGAGAGCGCCTCGGCGCCCGTCACCGAGCGGAGCGAGGCCTTGATGCCGGCCTGGGCGAGCGTCCCCTGAATGGCCTGCGCGATGTCGACGCGCTCCTTCTCGTTGCGGATCAGGATCTCGGTCTCGAACCCGTCGGGATAGCCGGCCTCGGCCAGAAGCGCCTTGGCCTTGGCGACGTCGAGCTTGAACGGCTTGTCCTCGATCGCGCCGAGGAAACCGGCGGGCAGGAAGGACTGGTGCACCTGCTCCTGACCCTTCAGGAGCTGGCTGGTGATGCCGTCGTAGTCGATCAGGTACTTGATCGCCTCCATCACCTTCGGCTTCGACAGGATCTCGTCCTTCTGGTTGCCGGAGAGATAGTAGACCTGGCCGCGCAGCTCGGTCTGGACCTTGAGGTTGGGGTCCTTCTCAACGGAGGCGATGTCGGTCGGCCCGAGGTTGCGCGCGACGTCGACGTCGCCCTTCTGGAGAAGGAGAAGCTGCGTGGCGGGCTCCACGACGTGGCGCACGAAGACGCGCTTCATCGCGACCTCGCGGTCGAAGTTCGGGTTGGCGTCGAGCACCACGGACTCGTTCGGCTTCCAGGCGCGCAGGACATAGGGACCCGAGCCCGCCGAATGGGTGTCGAGCCAGGTGTTGCCGTAATCCTCGCCGGCGTTCTCCATCACCACCGCCTTGTCGACGATCGAGCCGACCTCGGCGGTCAGCGCGTTGTAGAGGAAGGACGGGGCGTAGGGCTTGTCGGTGACGATCTGCAGCGTCGAGGCGTCCACCGCCTTCACGGTCTGGTCGACGTTGTCCTTGGTCAGGCCGAACTGGGTGAGGATGAAGGCCGGCGTCTGGTCGAGCTTCACGACGCGCTGGAGCGAGAAGGCCGCGTCCTCCGCCGTCACCGGATTGCCGGACGCGAACTTGCGCCCCTCGGCCATCTTGAAGGTGAAGGTCAGGCCGTCGTCGCTTACCGACCAGCTGGCGGCCAGACCCGGCACCGGCTTCAGCGTCTGCGGGTCGATCTCGACCAGCGTCTCGTAGATGTTGTTGATCTGGTCCTGCCCTGAGAACTCGAAGCTTTCGGCCGGGTCGAGCGACTTCATGTCGTCGATGCCGTTGGCGATCACCAGCGTGTCGGCCGGGGTCTCGGCCAAGGCCACCGAACCCGCGGCGACCGATCCCAGAAGCACGGTCCCGGCAAACAGGCGGCAGGCGAGCGAACGGAGAGAAGAAGACACGGGCGACCTCGTCGGGTTCGTGGAGCGAGCAGGAGCGGCGAGAGGGAATCCCGTCACGTCCCGGTGAGGGGACGCTATGCGATGATGAAACGGGCGGCAAGCGTGTGCGCTGCACAAAGCCGGGGCGTTCGGTCGGGACGTCTCGCGTATGCCGAGACCGGACGTCAGCTCGTCGGCGCCCTCTTCGATGATCGGCCAAGCCGGGAAGCGTCGGTCCGGTCGCGCGGCGAAAGCAAACCGATGCAATTCGGATTTCCACGATGTCTCGCGGGCGCTGGGGTCGTGATCGAAGGTGAGCCAGCCACACGTCGACCGACCTGTGGTTAGCCATTTCTCAAATACGGTTCGAGCAATGTGACGCGACGGCAACCCGGGGGCGTGGCGTGGACCTGACTCTCAGCCTGAACGCCATCGACGTGCCGATCTTCGTGGTCGACGTCGAGCCCGGGCCGCACTTTCGCATCGTCGGCATGAACCGCGCGGCCGAGAACGAGACCGGCCGGTCGAGCGACAGTCTCGCCGGGCTGAGCTTCGAGGACTGCGCGCCGTCGGCCAAGGCCAGCATGCTGACCGATCGCTACGGGGTGTGCGTTCGCACGCGCCGCTCGATGCAGTTCGAGGAGCGGGGCGAGATGTCGCCGACCGGCGACTGGTACCGGACGACGCTCTCGCCCTGCATCGACGATGAGACCGGCGAGGTCTTCCGCATCCTCACGATCTGCCAGAACATCACCCCGACGAAGCGTCTGGCGAAGGCTGCGTCCAAGGATGCGCTGACGGGTCTCGCAAACCGGCGCGGGTTCGACACGATGGTAACCGATCGGTGCGACGAGGCGGTCTATTCGCGCCGCAACTTCTCGCTGGCGGTCGTCGATCTGAACGGCCTTAAGGCGATCAACGACACGTACGGCCACGGTACGGGGGACGAGGCGATCCGACGGGTGGGCGCCTGGCTCGCGGCAATGCTTCGCCCCGGCGAGGTGGTCGCGCGCGTCGGCGGCGACGAGTTCCATCTGATCGTCGAGGAAACGACGCAGGCGTCCCTCGACGGACGCCTCCAATGCCTCCGGCAGGCGGCGGGCCTCGAACTGGCAAGGCCGGACGGGGCATTGCGTGTCACCGTCTCGGCCGGCGGAGCGGTCTGGCACCCGGGCGACGACGTTGCCGTCACGCTCATGGCCGCGGACGCTGCGATGTATGCGCGAAAGGCAGCGCTCCGCCCGCCACGGGCGCCGGGCGATCCCGCCGCATTCGCGCTCCAGGCTCACAACGGTCGGTCAGGCGGCCCCTTCGACGGCGATGTCTGACCCCGTCTGCAAACGCTCCGTTTGAGCACCGGCAGGCGAGGAGAGGGGCGCTGTGCCGGCTGCGCAAGATCGGGCCGCATTCGCAAGAGGATGCCCGCCACCCGACGCGTCTTCCCAAGGAGACAAAGATGGCCTCGGTTCGCGCGTTCCGTCTGCGCGGTCGGCCCGGCAACCTTGCGTTCGGTGACCCTCCACATCCATCACGAGCCCACCGAAGCCTGGACCTAGCGGCAAGCCCCCTTGCCTGACGCGTCAGTCTTTTAGGGAGGAACACAGACAATTTCGGCACGCGTCTCGACAAGTCGAGAGTGGGCCCGATGTAGAGGTTCTTTCCGATCATGCGGGTGGCGCGAACGTCCGATCGCGCCGCAGGAACCGCGGAGGCCGACCATGACACTGTTGAGCCATCACCCCCTGTCAGGCGCCGCCTGTTCGATCTCCACCGGCTGCCTGGAAGACACGACGAAGCGCGTGCGCGATCGCGCCTATCAACTCTGGGAGGCGGCGGGCCGTCCCTGGGGCCACGAGCACGAGTTCTGGGCCAAGGCCTCCGCCGAGATCGAGGGCGACTGGCTCTCGCTCGTGAAGGCGGACCGAATCGTCGCCCGCTGAGCCTTCGTCGGCGACGACGGACCGACGGCCGCATGACGCGGTTCGCCGGTCCGTCGCGATGCCCCAGGCGCGCTTGCCCTGCGGAATCGACGCCTTGGAGGCGTGTTGCCCTCCTCGGTCGAGGCATGGCCGGCCAAGTCTGGGCCTCGGTCTGAACGCCCGGCCTCCGTCACGGCGCCGAAGCTCGGCTCGTCCCGTCAGGCGGCGAAGCGCGAAACGGCTCTGACGTGGATCGGACGGAAGGGGCGGGCCGCCGCCGCGCCGCGCGGGGGCGGATCGTCGTCGCGTCCGCCCGGATTTGCGGCGAAGTGCCCACGGCGAAAGCCGTGACCGATCCTGACGCCGGTGCCCGACCGGCCGCCGTCGGCCACGCCGTCGAGCGCGCAGATCGCCGCGAGGATCTCGTCGATCTCGACGACGGCGCCGCTGTCGAGCTGCCTCTGAGACGGCCTGTTCGGAACGGCGCGTCGGTTGGAAGCCCAGGATGCCAGGATCGCCCGCTTTCGGGCCGTCGAGAGCGTCTCGTCGGACAGGACGTTGTCCGGGTGGTTGAAGGTGCAGACCCCTCTCCGGTCGTCGGTCGGCCGTGAGATGTCGATGCTGTCGGCATCCTCGTCCAGCGGGCCGAACAGCGTCGGGGGGAGCTTTGGGTTTCGCATGCCACATCCTCCTTGCGGTCAACATGGATACGGTGCGGAGCGCCGCCGGCGCCGCGCTTGGCCGGACGCGTTCGTCCGGCTGCAAAAATCTGGACCTTTGGGCGGCGCGGTTCAAGAGTTCGTTGGCGCCGGACCGCTCGAAGCGCGTGGCGGCGACATAGACGACGGATCGTGACGCCGCCGCGTTGCACTGTGTTCAACAGACTTGAAAATACTTCCCTGTTCCCGTCTAGTTCCTGCAGAAGAGCTCCGGGATCGACGGCGATGAACACGAACACACTGCCCGTGGATGCGGCGCGAGGGGCCGGCGAGGCGTCCGCCAAGCTCGGCGTCCGGTTGAAGCTGGCGCGCCAGACCAAGGGCATGACCCTCAAGGGGCTCGCGGCGGCAGCCGGCTGTTCGGAAAGCCTTCTGTCCAAGATCGAGAACGGCAAGGCGTCGCCCTCGCTACCAATGCTGCACCGGCTGGTGGAGGCGCTCGATACAAATATCGGCCGCATGTTCGAGGAGGTCGACGGCGAAGAGGGCATCGTGTTTCGTGCCGGCCAGCGGCCGATGATCACTCTCGATCCGCTGCGGCAGGGCGACGGCGTCACGCTCGAGCGCGTCATCCCCTATTCCGCCGGTCATCTTCTCCAGTGCAACATCCACCATATCGACGTCGGCGGTGCGAGCGCCGGGCCGATCCGGCACGTGGGAGAAGAGGTCGGCTATGTCGTGGCGGGGGAGGTGGAACTGATCGTGAACGATCGGTCGTTTCGGCTTCGCGAGGGGGATTCCTTCGCCTTCCAGTCCGAGCGGCCCCATCACTACCGCAACAACGGGACGAAGCGCGCGAGCATTTTCTGGGTGAATACGCCGCCCACCTTCTAGGCAGGTCGCGACGACTTCTCTGGACGGCGAAGACGGTGTTGCCGGGATCGGCGCAGGAAACGCAGCGCACAATCCCCCTGCGGCACTGCACAATGCGAGGGCATCTCTTGCGTCTGCCGATCGCTTGCGCAATTCAGTTGACAAGCGTTCAAGTCTCTTGAATTCTTCCGATGCCGCGGATGGCATGGCCCCTGGATCGGGCCCTCGATCATGGAGAATCGGAAAATGCGCCTTTCCCATTTCCTTGCCGGCACCGCCGTCGCCCTGACGGTTCTGGCCGGCAACGCCTCGGCGGCGCTCGCCGACACCTACGCCTTGGTGACGATCAACCAGCAGGCCCTGTTCTTCAACCAGATCAACGACGGCGCGAAGGCCGCGGCCAAGGCCGCCGGCGCCGAACTCGTGATCTTCGACGCCAACAACGTGCCGGCCGCGCAGAATACGGCGATCGAGAACTACATCACGCAGAAGGTCGACGGCATCATCCTGATCGCCATCGACGTGAACGGCGTGAAGCCCGCCATCTCCGAGGCCAAGAAGGCCGGCATCCCGGTGATCGCGATCGACGCGCAGATCCCGAACGGCGACAACGTCGCCTTCGTCGGCGTCGACAACATGAAGGCGGGCGAGGAGATCGGCAAGTTCTACGCCGACTACGTCAAGTCGCAGATGAAGGGCGAGGCGACCGTCGGCGTCGTCGGCGCGCTCAACTCCTTCATCCAGAACCAGCGCCTCGACGGCTTCAAGAAGGCGGTCGGCGAGAGCGGCGCCAAGGTCGAGTTCCTCGACACGGTGGACGGCCAGAACGTCCAAGACGTGGCGCTCGGCGCCGCCGAGAACCTGATGACCGCCAATCCCACCATGACGACGCTCTACGCGACCGGCGAGCCGGCGCTGATCGGCTCGGTCTCGGCGGTCGAGAGCCAGGGTCGCCAGAGCGACGTGAAGGTCTTCGGCTGGGATCTCACCGCGCAGGCGGTCAAGGGCATCGACGAAGGCTGGGTCGCCGCCGTCGTCCAGCAGGACCCGGCCGGCGAGGGCAAGGCCGCGGTCGAGGCGCTCGCCAAGCTGAAGAAGGGCGGAACCGTCGAGCCGATCATCAACATCCCGGTGACGATCGTGACCAAGGCGAACGTCGACCAGTTCCGGGGCATGTTCAAGTAAGGCCGCCGCCGCGAAAGCGGCCCGATGGACGGGCTCCGGCCCGTCCGCTCCCCGTTTTCCTCCAGACGGAGCGGCGTCATGCCAGCCACCCCCGACCGTGTCCGGATGACCGGCATCTGCAAGCGCTACGGCCCGATCCAGACGCTCAGCGACGTGTCGTTGCATCTGGCGCCCGGCGAAGTGCTCGGCCTCGTCGGCGACAATGGGGCCGGCAAGTCGACCCTGTCGAAGGTCCTGTCCGGCGCGGTCGTGCCCGACAGTGGCACGATCGAGATCGACGGGCAGGCGGTCGCCTTCGCCTCGCCGGCGGACGCCCGCGCCGCTCATGTCGAGATGGTCTATCAGGACCTCTCGCTCTGCGACACGGTGGATGTCGCCGGCAACATCTTCCTCGGCCGCGAGCCGCGGCGCCGGCTTGTCGGGCTCAACCTCCTCGACAAGCGGCGGATGCACGACGAGGCGAGGGCCATGCTGGAGACGCTCGGCATCGTCATCGCCGACACGCGCCTCATGGTCGAGAACCTGTCGGGCGGGCAGCGCCAGTCGATCGCGATCGGCCGCGCCGCCTCGTTCGAGCCGAAGGTCCTCATCATGGACGAGCCGACGGCCGCGCTCGCCGTCGCCGAGGTCGAGGCGGTGCTCGAGCTCATCCGCACCGTCTCGGCGCGCGGCGTCTCGGTGATCCTGATCACCCACCGGTTGCAGGACCTCTTCCTCGTCTGCGACCGCATCCAGGTCATGTACGAGGGCCGCAACGTCGCCGAGCGGCGCATCGCCGACACCAATATCGAGGAGGTCGTGAACCTCATCGTCGGACGCAAGTTCCAGGCGCGCTCGGCGCGCGGCGAAGACGGGCAAGGAGCACGGGCATGAGTTCCAGCGTCGCGGGCGGCAGCGCCCATCTCCATGCGGCAGCGCCGCCGCGGGTGCGCAAGGCCACCCTTCGCGACCGCTTCATCGCCAACGGCGCGGTGGGCTCGATCGCGATCTTCTTCATCCTGGTCTGCCTCCTGTTCAGCCTGACCACCGGCGCCTTCCTCTCGGCGCCCAACCTCCTGAACATCGTCCGCCAGTCCGCGCCGCTCCTCATCGTCGCGGCCTCGATGACCTTCGTCATCACGACGGGCGGCATCGACCTGTCGGTCGGCTCCGTCCTTGCCCTCGTCTGTGCCCTCTCGGCGGCGCTCCTCCAGTGGGGCCTGCCCTGGCCGCTGACGATCCTCGCCATGCTGGCGCTCGGCGCCCTGATCGGCGCGCTGCAGGGTTTCTTCATCGCCTACGAGGGCATCCCGGCCTTCATCGTGACGCTCGCCGGCCTCTCGGTGATCCGCGGCGTCGCGCTCCTGATCACCGGCGGCTATTCGATCCCGATCGAGCCCGACAGCATGTTCGTGACGCTCGGCCGCGGCTGGTTCCTCGGCGTCCCCATCCCGGCCTGGATCGCGCTCGCCGTGCTGCTCGCGGCCTATCTCGCCTTCAACGGCACGCGCTTCGGCCGCTACGTCACAGGCATCGGCGCCAACAAGGAGGCGGTGCGGCGCGCGGGCGTCGACGTCCGGCGCACGCTCCTCAGCGTCTACATGCTTTCGTCGACGGCGGCCGCGCTCGCCGGCGTCGTCCTTGCCGGGCGGCTCGGCTCGGGCTCGTCGAACTCCGGCCAAGGGTTCGAGCTCGACGTCATCGCGGCCGTGGTGCTCGGCGGCACGTCGCTCTTTGGCGGACGCGGGACGATGGTCGGCACCGTGCTCGGCGCGCTGACAGTCGCCGTCATCGCCAACGGCCTGATCCTCGCCCACATGTCGCCGTTCCTGACGCCGATCATCACCGGCTGCATCATCCTTGTCGCGATCTGGCTGAACTTCCGCCTGTTCCGCGGCGCCTCGCGCGGGCGCTGATCCGATGGCGCTCGACTTCCGGGATCCGGCCAGCCGGCGCGCGGCGCCATCCGGCATCGGCGTGCGCTCCGGTCATGTGATGACGGTGGACGGCCCGTCCCCCGTGTCCGACATGGGCGTCACGCTGATGCACGAGCACGTCTTCCTCGACGGCGCCAAGTCCTGGCGCTGTCCGTGCCATCCGCCCGACCCGGTGCGACACGAAGGCCCCGTGCGCATCGAGATCATCGGCGAACTGCGCATGAACCCCTACATGAACCGCGACAACGTCTCGCTCGACGACGGCGATCTCGCGCTGTCGGAACTGAAGATGTTCCAGGCGCTCGGCGGCCACACGGTGGTGGACCCGACGAACTTCGGCATCGGGCGCGACCCGGAAGGGCTGCGGCGCATCCAGCGCATGAGCGGGCTGAAGATCGTGATGGGCTCGGGCTTCTACCTCGAGTTCAGCCATCCCGATTGGCTGAAGGGCATGGACGTCGACGAGGTCGCCGAACTGATCGTGCGCGATGTCGGCGGCGCCGAGGACCGGCCGGAGATCATGGCCGGCATCATCGGCGAGGTCGGCGTCTCCAAGGACTTCACGTCCGAGGAGCGCAAGTCGCTGCGCGGCGCGGCGCGGGCCTCGGCGCGCACGGGCGTGCCGCTCTCGATCCATCTGCCGGGCTGGGAGCGCCTGGCGCACGAGGTGCTGGACGTCGTGGAGGGCGAGGGCGCCGACCTCCGCCACACCGTCCTCTGCCACATGAACCCGAGCCACGACGACATCCCCTACCAGACGAGCCTGGCGCGGCGCGGCGCGTTTCTGGAATACGACATGATCGGCATGGACTACTACTACGCCGATCAGGACGCCCAGTGCCCCTTCGACGAAGAGAACGCGCGCGCGATCCGCACCTTGGTGGACGAGGGCTTCGCCGACCGCATCCTCCTCAGCCAGGACGTCTTCCTGAAGATGATGCTGACGCGCTACGGCGGCTTCGGCTACGCCCACGTGCTGCGCCACTTCGTGCCGCGCCTGAAGCGCCATGGCGTGCCCGAGGCGGTGATCGACGCCATCATGACCGACAATCCGCGCGCCGTCTTCGCGGCCGCCTGATCCTTTTCCCTTTGCTCAAGGAAATTCGATATGACCCGCAAGAAGGTGCTCCTCGCCGGCGAGAGCTGGGTGTCGACCGCGACCCACATCAAGGGCTTCGACCAGTTCCCGACCGTGACCTATCACCAGGGCGCCGACGAGCTTCTGGCCGCGCTGAAGGACAGCGCCTACGACATCACCTTCATGCCCGCCCATGCGGCGCAGAAGGACTTCCCGCAGACCATGGAAGCCCTTCGCGAGTTCGACGCGGTGATCCTGTCCGACATCGGCGCCAACACGCTGCTGCTCCATCCCGACACCTGGATCCACTCCAAGACGACGCCGAACCGGCTGAAGCTCCTGCGCGACTACGTCGATCAGGGCGGCGCGCTCCTGATGTTCGGCGGCTACTATTCCTTCCAGGGCATCAACGGCGGCGCGCGTTATGCCCGCACGCCGGTCGAGGACGTCCTGCCCGTCACCTGCCTGCGCTTCGACGACCGCGTCGAGGTGCCCGAGGGCTTCTCGCCCGTGGTGACTGGCGAGGCCTCGCATCCGATCCTGAACGGTTTGGGTTCGG
Organism: Aureimonas sp. Leaf324; assembly: GCF_001423245.1. Taxonomy (GTDB): domain Bacteria; phylum Pseudomonadota; class Alphaproteobacteria; order Rhizobiales; family Rhizobiaceae; genus Aureimonas. Next base: position 752,469 of record NZ_LMOH01000012.1, on the reverse strand, counting down.
ACTGGCCGGTGCTTCTCGGCTACAATGAGGTGGAGCTGAAGCCGGGCGCCGAGGTGCTGGCGACGGTCTCGGCCGACTACGGCTCGCAGCCGCTCCTCGTCACCGGCACGTATGGGCAGGGCCGCTCGGTGGTCTGGACCTCCGACGTCGGCCCGCACTGGCTGCCGGGCGAATTCATCCGGTGGGACGGCTATGCAAAGCTCTTCGGCGCGATGCTCGACTGGGCGACGGCGAAGTAAGGAGTCCGGCGCGAATGGCCGTCCATGTCGTCGGCAACGTCTGTCTCGACACGACATTCCGTCTCGCCCGCTTTCCGGGGCCAGGCGAGACGCTGAATGCCGAGGGTTGCAGCGTCGCGCTCGGCGGCAAGGGCGCCAACCAGGCGCTCGCCGCGTGGCGCGCGGGCGCCGAGGTCATGCTCTGGTCGGCCGTCGGCTCCGACGCCGAGGCGACGCTCGTCCGCCGGGGGCTCGTCGAGGCCGGTCTCTCGGATCATGGCCTCACCGCCCTGCCGCTGCCGACCGACCGCTCCGCCATCATGGTGGACGAGAAGGGCGAGAATCAGATCGTGAGCGCCGTCGCCTGCGCGCGCGCCTTCGATCCGGCACGAAGCGGCTGGCAGGCCGCGGCACGGCCGGGCGACGCGTTCGTTCTGCAGGGCAACCTGACCCCGGGCGCGACGCGCGCGGCGCTCGAGGCGGGGCGGGCGCTCGGCCTCCTGACGGTGCTGAACGCAAGTCCGCTGGGCGAATGCGCCGACGGCCTTCCCGGCGCGCCGGCCGTCACCGTGGTCAACCGCGGCGAGGGCGAGGCGCTGACCGGCGAGCGCGAGCCCGGCCGGATCGCGGAGCGCCTCGCCGGCATGGGCGGCGGCGCGGCGGTGGTCACGCTCGGCGCGCAAGGGTATGTCGCGGTAGCGGCCCCCGCCGCGGCGCCCCGATTTCATCCCGCCGTTCGCGCTGAACCCCTCGACACGAGCGGGGCGGGCGACGTGTTCTGCGGCACGCTGGCCGCCCGGCTGTCGCTCGGCGACGCCTTCGAGCCGGCCCTTCGCCTCGCGGCCCGGGCGGCCGCGGTGGCCGTCACGCGGGCCGGCACCTTCGGCTGCGGCCCGAGCTGCGACGAGTTTCACACATGGCATTCGAGAGAGAGCGCATGAGCACCCCATCCAAGCCCATCGGACAGGCATCCGGCGATGCGCTCCAAGACATCTTCGGCAGTCGCCGCGCCATCATCGGCGTCGTGCATCTCGCGCCGCTGCCGGGAAGCCCGCGCCATGACGGCGAGGCGGTCGAGACGATCTACCAGCGCGGCCTCGACGATGCGCGCGCCTATCTGGAGGGCGGCTGCAACGGGGTGATCGTCGAGAACCACGGCGACGTGCCGTTCTCCAAGCCCGACGCGATCGGCCCCGAGACGGCTGCGCACATGTCGGTGGTCGCCGACCGCATCCGGCGCGAGCTCGGCCGCCCGATCGGCATCAACGTCCTCGCCAATGCCGCCATTCCGGCGCTCGCCATCGCCAGCGCCGCCGGTGCCGCCTTCGTGCGCGTCAACCAGTGGGCCAATGCCTATGTCGCCAACGAGGGCTTCGTGGAAGGCGAGGCGGCGCGCGCCATGCGCTACCGCGCGCAGCTGCGGGCCAAGGGCATCCGCATCTTCGCCGACGCGCATGTGAAGCACGGCGCGCACGCCATCGTCGCCGACCGGCCGGTCGAGGAGCAGGTCAAGGACCTCGTCTTCTTCGACGCCGACGTCGTGATCGCCACCGGCCAGCGCACCGGCCACGTGGCGGAGTTGTCCTACATCCGCATGATCAAGGAGGCGGCGAACCTGCCGACGCTGGTCGGCAGCGGCGTGACGCCCGAGAACGTCGGTGACATCCTCTCGGTCGCCGACGGTGTGATCGTCGCGAGCTCGCTGAAATACGACGGCGTCTGGTGGAACCAGGTCGATCCGGACCGGGTGAAGGCGTTCACGGCCAGGCTCGGACGATGACCGGGCGGCCGGCGATCCGGCCGGACCGCCTGCAGGAGCGCCTCGAGCGTTTCGCCGGGATCGGCGCGACGCCGAAGGGCGGCGTCGACCGGCAGGCGCTCACCGCGGGCGATCGCGAGGCGCGCGCGCTTCTCGCCGGTCTGGCGCGCGACCGGGGCTTCAGCGTGCGCCAGGACGCGGCCGCCAATCTCTTCCTGCGGCGGGAGGGTGCGCACGCGGACCTGCCGCCGCTCATCCTCGGCAGTCACCTCGACACGCAGCCGACGGGCGGCCGCTTCGACGGGGCGCTCGGCGTTCTCGCCGCCTTCGAGGTGCTGGAGGCGCTGGAGGATGCGCGCCTGTCGAGCGAGCGCGCCGTCGAGGTCGCGGTCTGGACCAACGAGGAGGGCAGCCGGTTCGCGCCCGGCGCCATGGGCTCGCAGGCCTTTGCCGCCCGCGCGATCCCGCCCGAGTGGCTGGCGGCGCGCGGCGCGGACGGGGCGGTTCTCGGCGAGGAACTCGACCGAACGGTTGTCTCGCTTGCCGTTCCCGCCGCGCCGCTCGGCTTCCCCATCGCTGCCTATCTCGAGCTCCATATCGAGCAGGGGCCGGTGCTGGAGCGCGAGGACATCCCGGTCGGGGTCGTCACCGGCATCCAGGGCACGCTCTGGCTGGAGATCGAGATCGAGGGGCAGGCGGCCCACGCCGGTACGACGCCCCTTGCGTTCCGGCGCGACCCGATGCGGGCCGCTGCCGCGATCCTCACCGAGCTCTACGGCTCGATCATGCCCGGCGACGAGGACGCCCGCTTCACCGTCGGGCGGATCGAGGCGCGGCCGGGCTCGGTCAACGCCATCCCCGAGCGCGTCCGCTTTACGATCGACCTGCGCCATCCCGACGCCGGCGTGCTCCGCGATCTCGCCGATCGCATCGCCGGTGTCTGCGAGGGGGTCTGTGCGGCCGCCGGATGCGGCCTGTCGATCCGCCGTCTGGTCGACATGCCGCCGATCGCCTTTCCGGCCGAGATGGTGGAGCGGATCGAAGCCAGCGCCCGGCGCATCGGCCTTGCTTCGCGACGCATCGTGTCGGGCGCCTTCCATGATGCGCTCTATCTCGCGCGCTGCGCCCCGGCGGCGATGATCTTCTGTCCCTGCCGCGACGGCATCAGCCACAACGAGGCCGAGCATGTCGAGGCGCGTTTCGTGTCGGCCGGCGCGAGCGTGCTGCTCGAGGCGACCCTCTCGTTCCTCGACGATGCGCGGTAGCGGGGCCGGCCGTCGGGCCGCCCCCGCACCCGCCGTCAGATGTTCTGCCGGATGAATTCTCGCGCGGCCGCCTTGGTCATCGGCTTGGCGAACAGGAACCCCTGCGCTTCCGTGCAGCCGTTGGCGGAGATGTAGTCGAGCTGGGCCGAGGTCTCGACGCCCTCGGCCGTGGTGGTCACGCCGATCTTCGACGAGAGTTCGAGGATCGACTTGATGATCGCCACGCTCTTGGCGTCGCCGTTGATCGCCTGCACGAAGCTGCGATCGATCTTGATCTTGTCGAAGCGGAAGTTCTGGAGCGAGCTCATCGAGGAATAGCCCGTCCCGAAATCGTCGATCGACACGCGCACACCCAGTTCCTGGACCGAACGCAGGAAGCCGACCGTCTCGGGCTTGAGGGCCAGAAGCGAGCTTTCCGTGATCTCGAGCTCGAGGCGGCTCGGGTCGAGGCCCGTCGCCGCCAGCGTGTTGACGAGGACCGGCAGCATCTCGCCGTGCCCGATCTGCAGCGCCGAGACGTTCACGGCAATGCCGATGTCTTCCGGCCATTCCGCCGCCTCGGTGCAGGCTTCGCGCAGCACCCAGTCGCCGAGCGCCACGATCAGCCCGGTCTCCTCGGCCAGCGGAATGAACTGGTCCGGGGCGATCGTCCCCTGCGTCGGGTGGTGCCAGCGCACCAGCGCCTCGAAGGACTTCAGCTTGGCGGTCTGGGCATCGAAGAGCGGCTGGAAGTTCAGCTCCAGGCATCCGTCCTGCACCGCGTGACGCAGGTCCATTTCCAGGATGCGGCGGGTGCGCCGTTCCTCCAGCATCGCCGGATGGAACACCTTCACGCCCCGCTTGCCGTCGGCTTTCGCCGCATACATCGCGGTGTCGGCGGCGTTCAGCGCCTCGTCGATGTCGCCGAAGGCCGGCGAGAGGAGGGCAAGGCCGCAGGACGCGCCGATCTCGCAGGAGAAGGCGCCGAGATCGAAGGGCTGGCACAGCCGCTCGACGAGGGCTTTCGCGACACGCTCGGCGTCCGGCGCGTCCGCGCCCTCGAGAACGATGGCGAATTCGTCGCCGCCGAGCCGCGCGGCGAAGGAGGGCGCGCGGATCGACGCGGCGAGGCGCTCCGCGACCCCCGCGAGCACGACGTCGCCGACCTCGTGGCCGCGCTCGTCGTTGACCGCCTTGAAGTTGTCGAGGTCGAGGAAAAGCAGCGCCGCCGTCGCCTCGTTGCTGCGCGCGAGGGCGCTCGCCAGGCGCTCGCGCAGGGCCGAGCGGTTGGGAAGCTGCGTCAGGGCGTCGTGATAGGCGAGAAAGCGCAGGCGGTCCTCGGATAGGCTGAGGTTGTCGCGCTGCTCTTCGACGCGCGTCTCCAGCGCCGCCTGCTCGGCGCGGGCGGCGTCGAACGCCTGCTTGCGCGAGATCTGCGTCTGGATGCGGGCGAACGCGATCGCGAAGTCGACCGGCTTCGTCACGTAGTCGTTGGCCCCGTCCTCCAGGCACGCCACGACATCGGCGCTTTCGGACTTGGCGCTCACCATGACGATCGGCAACTCGGCCTGCGAGCGGGTCTGCCGGATGCGGCGCAGCACCTCGTGGCCCGACATGTCCGGCATCATGATGTCGAGGAGCACGAGGTCGAAGCGCTGCGTCTCGACCGCCTCGAGCGCGGGCAGGCCGCCGCTCGCCTCGACCACCTCGAAGCCGCGCCGCACGAGGCGGCGTGTGAGAATCTCGCGGTTGTCCTGGACGTCGTCGACCACGAGGATGCGAGGCGCTGCCGAGGTCGCCGCGGCGGACGTGTCGCGCGGGAGGGGGATCATCTGGGACGACATGATCGGATCTCGAAGACTTGTCGAAGGGGAGGGGCTGGTCATGCGGCGAACTCGGCGGCGCCGGATCGCATCAGCTCCGACGGCGTGTCGGGCTCGTGGCACCGCGGTTCCGCTTCGAGGTGGGCGGGCAGGCGGAGGGTGAAGCAGGAGCCCTCGCCGTGCTTGCTGGCGACGGAGATCTCGCCGCCCAAGAGGATCGCCTGCCGCTTGGTCAGCGACAGGCCGAGGCCGGTGCCGCCGTATCGGCTGCTGGTCGACAGTTCGGCCTGCTCGTAGTCGGCGAAGATGCGCGAGAGCGCTTCCTTGCGCATGCCGATACCGCTGTCGGTGACGGCGAGCGTCAGTGTGTTCTCGGCGCCCCCGCTCAGCGTCACCGAAAGCTGGATGGTGCCGTTGGCGGTGAACTTGGCGGCGTTGCTGAGAAGGTTGAGCAGCATCTGCCGGACCACCGTGCGGTCCGTCGTGACGCTGGCCGAGGCGTTGGGGCAGATCAGGACGAGGCGGTTGCCGTTCTTCTCGACCATCGGCTGCGTGTTGGCGACGACGTCGTCGCACAGCTCGCGCAGCGTGAAGCGCGAGGGCTTCACCGGCTGCTGGCTGGCGCCTTCGCCGTCGAGGTTGAGGACGTCCGACACCAACGACAGGAGATGGCGCCCGGCCATGTTGATCTTGCGGATGTCGGAGGCCTTCGTGTCGGCGGACGGGGCGTTCATGTCGCATTCCTCGAGAAGGATCTCGGAGAAGCCGATGATGGCGTTGAGCGGCGTGCGCAGCTCGTGGCTCATCTTGGAGAAGAAGCGGCGGCGCGCCTGGCTGCTGCGCTCGGCGGCGCTGCGTGCCTTCTCGAGCTCGACGACGGCCAGGCGGTAGCGCTCGGCCTCGGTCTCCATCTCGTCGCGCAGCGCCGTGACGCTGGCGTAGTAGATCGCCATCCAGCTCATGTAGACGGTCGCCGCGGCGATCGACAGCCAGCCGAGGATGCGCAGCGCCGCAGTCGGCACGATGGGGGCGAGGCCCCAGTATTCGGCCGCCATCAGGAAGATCAGGATGTCGAGCGCGAACACTGTCAGGATCAGGCGCTGGCGCTCGCCGTGATAGAACAGGCCGAGCAGGAGGGCGACGATCAGCCAGGGCAGGAAGGGCGAGCTGAACCCGCCGTAGAAGAAGGTGCCGAAGAGCGCCGTCGCGGTGAGGAGTTCGAACGACAGGAACGAGGCGAGCTTGATGTCGCCGGTGGCGCGCAGGAGGAACGGCAGCGTCCAGAACGAGCAGATCGCCGCGATCATGATGATGAGCGGCGCGTCGACGCTCGGCGAGGTGAAGAAGAGGAACAGCCCCATCGGCTGCGCGATGATCGGGCCGAACAGGTGCGTGAAGACGAACACCCGGATCATCTCGTTCTCGGACCGGCTGCGGCCGGCCGAACCCGGTGCGAACCAGGCCAAAACTCCGTCGATCCAGGCGTTCAAGACGTCTCCCCCTCGTTTTCGCGTCGTCCCGGCTGCTGAGCCTGCCCGATCAGGAAGCGATCGCGAAGCGCGGTCCCTCGCCGCGGGCGAGCGTGGCGCGCGCCGCCTGCATGCCGGTCTCCATGTGCTGGGCGGCGAGCGCCACCTCGGCCGCCGAATGCGTCGCCATCACCTGCAGGCGGAAGCGGGCGAGACCCTTGCCGACGGCCGGGAACTCGACGAGGTTCGACACGAGGCCGAGCGTCGGCAGGATCTTGGCGGTCAGGCGCGCGAGCTTCTCGTCGCCGGTCTTCACCGAGACGATGGCCGACGGATCGCCGTAGACGCCCATGCCGCGCTCCTCGATCTGCCGGCGCAGCGACAGGACGTTGTCCATCAGGCGATCGCGAAGCGCCGCGCCTTGGGCGGAGCGCACGATCGACAGGGCCTGTCCGATGATGGCGACCTGCACCGGCGAGAGCGCGTTGGAGAAGGTGCAGGACGGGCTGTAGAAGCGCAGGTACTCCTTCACCGCGCGCTTTCGCGAAGCGACGAAGCCGCCGTTCGAGGCGAAGGTCTTGGAGAACGACCCCATCACGAGATCGACCTTCCCGAGCATGCCCTGCAGGCCGATGTGGCCGGTGCCGTCGGCGCCGAGGCATCCGAGGTCGTGGGCGACGTCGACCATCAGCGTCGCGCCGAACTCGTTCGCCAGAGCCTGAAGGCCCGCGATGTCGGGCGTGTCGCTGTCCATCGAGAACAGGCTCTCGGTGACGATCATGATCCCGGCCTTGGGATCGCGGGCGCGGATCGTGCGCAGCCGCTCGCGGCAGTGCTCGTTGTCGAGGTGGCGGAAAAGAACGACGTTGCGGGTCGCGGCCTGCGCGCCGGTCTGGAGGCAGGCGTGGGCGAGCGCATCCATGACGATGTAGTCGTGCGAGCGCACGAGGCCCTTGATCACGCCGAAGCCGGCCGCCCAGCCGGTCGGGTAGAGGACCACCTCGTCCATCCGGAGAAAGTCGGCGAGCGCACGCTCGAGGACGAGGGAGCTCGCGGTGTTGCCGACGAGGGCGGGCGAGCCCGCGGAGTGGACGCCGATCTCGTCGATCGCGGCGTGGGCGCTCGCGCGCACCGCCGGATGGGCGCAGAGGCCGAGATAGTCCTGCGAGGCGAAGTTGACGCCCTCCATCAGGACGCCGCTGTCGTCGCGCACGCCGCAGGTCGAGGCGGGGCCGGTCTCGGTGGCGCGCGAGAAGGGCCAGACGCCATGTCGCCGCCGCTCGTCCTGCCAGTCGAAGAAGCGTTCGCAGCGGTCGAGGAGGTTGGTGTCTTCCATCACGCGGAAGTCCCGCATGCTGCCCGTCAGCGCCTTTTCGCTCGTCATCGTCGGTGCTCCTGTTGAAGGGTCTTGTCTTGTTGTTTGGCCGTGATCCTATCGCGTGGGAGATAAAGTTCGGTGAACGGAAGAAGTCATTGGAGGATTGGATACTGAATTGCTAACGAGGGAAGCAAGTCGAGTATGCTGTATTGCAAAGACGACCATAGTAAATAATGTCGATACGCCTGCAACGGAGGCGTGCATACTGCGGAGCGGGTCGCGCCAAACGAAAAGGCCGCCCGGCTCTTTCGAGACGGGCGGCCTTGGAGAGATGCCGAATGCCTGATGGGTGCGTCGGGCTCAGAAGCGGAAGGTGATGCCGCCGGAGAGCACCAGCGGGTCGAGCTTGACGTCCGCTTCCACAGGCGCGCCGCCGAGCGACCCCTTGGCCGAGGTGCGAAGCCGCGCCTTCTTGACGTCGAGGAAGACGCCGAACCGGTCGTTGACCATCATGTCGACGCCGACCTGCGCGGCAATGCCGACGGCCGGATCGACGTCGAGGCCGCTCATCGCCCCGTCCTTGTTGTCGAAGACGAACATGAACATCGGGCCGAGGCCGACATAGGGCTGGAACCAGCCCCATTCGCGCACCTGATACTGCAGCGTGAGGGCGGTGGGTCCGTAGAGAATGCCGCCGACGCGGCCGAACGGGGCGGCCGTGCCCGCACCGTCGATGTCGATGTCGGGCGGGAAGCCGCCGGTGAAGGCGAGCGACATGTTGGGGTTCAGCCGGTAGCCGACCTCGACGAGGCCCGTCAGATGGTCGTCGATCGAGATCGTCGCGCCCGGAACGACCGCGCCGCCGACCTTCATCACCGCGCCCTCGCTCGGCATGATGCTCGCGACGCCCGTGCGGACGAAGAAGCGGGACGGGCCGGAGCCGGCCGGTGCCGCCGCGACCGGTTCGCCGGCGGATGCGTCCACGACGTCGGCTGCCCTCGCGCCGTTCGCCGAGAGGCAGAGCGAGAAAAGGAGAAGGGAGAAGAGATGCCTCGTCATGGCGGAGCCTTGGCGCGATCCTGCGGAAGGATGGGAACCCGTGGTCCGACCCGGCGCGTCGCCACCACCCGGTCGATTCCCGTATTCTCTATCCATCAGAGGATGAAGAATGGTTAACGCACCCCCGAACTGGGCGCGCAGGTGATCAGGCCGCGTGGGCCAGATCGCGGACAGTGCGGGACGCAACGCGCGCCTCGACCACCGCACCGCGCGGCAGGGTGATCGTGAACGTGCTGCCCGAACCGGCGACGCTCTCAGCCTCGAGGGTGCCGCCCAACGCCTTGGCGAGGCGGTGGACCAGCGTGAGGTTGAGGCCGGTGCCGCCGTATCGTCCGTCCGCCGCGTCGCGGTCGACGCTGAAGGTTTCGAACAGGGTTGCCAGAACCTCCGGCGGGATGCCCGCGCCCGTGTCGGTGACGCAGATGCGGAACAGGGCGGTGTCGGCGCAGGGTTCCGCGCTGACACTGACGAGACCGCCCGGCGTGTGGGTCACGGCATTCTCGACCACCGCATCGAGGATCTGGATCACCCGTTGCTCGTCGCCGCGCAAGGGGCCGATATCGGCCGCGCACGTCACCGCAATCCGGGTGCCGGCCGCGCCCGCCCGCTCGCGGTGGCGATCGGCGACGCCCGCCAGAACGGCGTCGATCGCGAGCGGCCGGGCATCGAAGGTCATGCGGCCGGCCTCGATCTTCGAGAGGTCGAGGATCATGTTGATGAGGCGCAGGAGGTACTGGCCGGCGTCGAGAATCTTGTCGACGTCCTTCTCCATCATAGCGTCGCCCTCGTCGACCGCGTCCTCCTTCAGGATCTGGCCGTATCCGATCACCGCGTTGAGCGGGGTGCGCAACTCGTGGCTCATGCGGGCGAGGAACTCCGAGCGGGCGGCGGTCGCCGCCTCGATCGCGATCACGGCCCCGCGCAGTTCCTCGGACACGCCCCGGCGGCGGCGCACCTCGGCTTCGAGCTCGCGGCTCGCGTCGAAGATGCGCCCGTAATAGATCGCCATCGTCGCGACATAGCAGAGCGCGGCGAGCGTCGAGACGATGCCCAGACCATGCTGGGCGTATTCGGGCAGGTCGTTGCGCTCCGGCTGGATGCACAGGTAGAGCGCGAAGAAGATCGAGAAGCAGGCCGCCGAGATCAGGAGCAGACGCACCCGCACCTTCGGGTCGCCGCCGATGTAGAAGAGCGACAGGATCGGGATGATCAGGATCCAGGGCGTCGTCGGCGAAGTCACACCGCCGTTGTGGTAGAGGCTGAGAAGGATGCAGAAATTGAGGTTCAGCACCGAGGCCGACACGAGACGCGTGTAGGAAATCCCCGCCTTCAGGAGGAAGGGGAAGAGCCAGAACGCGTTGATCGAGAGGCCGAGGGCGAGAAGGTCCCAGCCCGGCGTCGGATCGAGGAGATAGAGCGCCAGCGGCACGGAATTGCCGAGGATCGGACCGAACGTATGGCTGATCAGGAACATGCGGGCGCAGTTGGCCGCTTCGCGGTGCTGCGCGATCTCGGGCGGGATGAAGCGCTGAAGCAGGCGGAAATAGGCGTCTGAGAACGCTCGGCTGGACATGGCGCATCCGCTGGACGGGAAGGGCGCCGCGATCCGCGGCACCTTCTGATCGCACCACCATCTGCGCGAGCCGCTTGCCTGCGCGTTAATGAGGCAGAGGCTATCGCGCAGCAGTATTAACCATTCCTTCAAATCCGGACGATAATCCTGTCGCAAGAGAGACGTATCCACGCGGTGGGACCGGCCATGACCCTGACGACGAAACTTGCGCTCGCATCGCTTCTGATGGCGGCGCCGGCAGCCGCCGCGGACCTGACGATGCCCGAGCCCGTGGCCGTCGTTCCGATGGAAGCCCCGATCGACTTCACCGGCTTCACCGTCGGCGGGTTCCTCGGCGCGGCCTATTCCGACGGCCAGGCGGATCTTGGCGCCTACGACGGATCACTGATCCGTCTCGACGTTAGCAACGGCCTGTTCCCCCAGTCGATCGACGACAGCGATACCGGGTTCCTCGGCGGCGTCAGCGTCGGCTACAACCACCAGTTCGGCCAGTTCGTCGCCGGCGTCGAGGCGGACATTTCCTGGCTCGACCTCAACCCGCGCGCCGGGCTGAACCTGCGCGATCCCAATCCCGATCCGCAGTTCAACAACGTCCAGACGATCACGTCCTACGAGACCGACGTGGAAGCGCTCGGCACCGTGCGCGCCCGCCTCGGCGTGGCCTTCGACCGCACCCTCGTCTACGCGACGGGCGGCCTTGCGATCGGCGACGTGACGAACCGCTTCGCCCTGTCGATTCCGGAATTCGGCTACAACTCGCCGGACTGGAGCACGAGCGACACGCTCTACGGTTACGTCGTCGGCGGCGGCATCGAGCACAAGCTGACGCAGTCGATCAGCCTGCGCGCCGAAGGCCTGTATTACGATCTCGAGAACACGACCGTGAACGCGGCCGACCCGGTCGCCTTCCCGGGCCAGCGGATTTCCTACGGCTTCGACAACGACGGCTTCATCGGCCGCGTCGGCCTCGCCTACACGTTCTAAGTCGAAATTCCCGGCGGCGAGCGATCGCCGCCGGCGGGCGCGCGGGCTTCAAGAGCGCCCGCTGATTGGGCGCTCAGTAGATCGCGGTGACCGGCGCCTCGCCGGACCGCACGTGACCGCGATACATGCCTTCCGAGTTGAACGGCAGCGCGACGTTGCCGTGGCGATCCACTGCGACGAGGCCGCCCGAGCCGTCGTTGGGTGCGAGCACCCGGTGCACGACATGATCAGCCGCCGCATCGAGGCTCTCGCCGAGGTGGCGCATGCGCGCTGCGATCTCGGCCGCCGCGCCATAGCGGATGAAGACCTCGCCGTGCCCGGTGCCGGACACCGCACAGATGTCGTCCGCCAGCGTTCCCGCCCCGATCACCGGTGTGTCGCCAACGCGACCCGGCGCTTTTCCGGTCATGCCGCCCGTCGAGGTCGCGGCCGCGAGGTTCCCGTGCCGGTCGCAGGCGACAGCACCCACCGTGCCGTGCCGCACGGCCGCATCGGACGACGTCTCGCCGCGCGCCCGCAGCGCCAGCGTCTCCTCGAGCGCGTCCCAACGGTTCTGGGTGAAGAAATAGCTGGCCTCCTCGAAGGGGAGACCCGCCTCGCGCGCGATCCGCGCCGCCGCCTCGCCGATCATCATCACATGCGGGCTCGCTTCCATGACCGCGCGCGCGGCGCGGATCGGGTTTCGCGGCCCGAAGAGCCCGGCCACCGCGCCTGCACGCCGGTCGGCGCCGTTCATCACGGCCGCATCCATCTCCTGACGCCCCGCGCTGGTAAAGACCGCGCCGCACCCGGCATTGAAGAGGGGCTCGTCCTCCAGCGCGCAGACCGCGGCGGTCACCGCGTCGAGCGACGACCCGCCGTCGCGTAGGATCAAGGACCCGGCCTCCAGCGCGCGGGCGAGCCCCGCATGGGTTGCCTGCTCGATCTCCGGCGTCAGCGCCGAGCGCCGGATCGTGCCGGCGCCGCCGTGGATGGCGAGGGCGAAGGTCTGAGACATGCTGTGGTTCCCGATGAAGGTTTCAGGCCCGCCCGCCGTCCACCGACAGGATCTGCCCGGTGATCCAGGAGGCTTCGAGGCTGAGAAGGAAGAGGACGGCGTTGGCGATGTCGGCCGGGCGTCCCAGGCGGCGCAGATGGGTGCCCTCGATCACCTCTGCCTGCCGGTCCGGCCCGAAGGCCTCCCACTGCCGCTCCGTCGAGGGATTGGAGAGGACGAAGCCGGGGGCAACCGAATTGACGGTGACGCCGGCGGGTCCGAGTTCGAGGGCGAGCTGGCGCGTTAGTCCGACCAGCGCGTGCTTGGCGGAGGCGTAGGCCTGGATGCCGGTGAGGCTCGGCCGCAGGCCGGCGCCCGACGAGATGGTGACGATGCGGCCGGCATCGGAGCCCTTCAAAAACGGCACCGCTGCCTGCGCGCACCAGAGAGCGCTCATCAGGTTGGCGTCGAGGATCGCCGTGAAGTCCGCCTCGCCGATCTCTTCCAAGGGGCGACCGATCTGGCCGCGGACGCCGCCGGCGGACGTGACGAGGCCGTCGAGGCCGCCGAGCGCGTCGGCCGCCTCGCGGATCGCGCGGTGCGCATCGTCCCGCCGGCCGAGATCGACGGATACCCGCGCGGCCGCGTTCTCGACCGCATCGAGGCCCGATGCGTCGATGTCGAGCACGGCCACCTTCGCGCCGCTGGCGACGAGCTGGCGCGCGATCGCGCGACCGATGCCCTGCGAGGCGCCGGTGACGACGAAGCGTCGGTCGGAAAGGCTTAGGCGCATGCGGGCAGCATTTCATCGAGGGTTGCGAGCGACTGCTCGCGTCGGCCGGCCTCGAGGTCGTGCACGAGCTCGACGAGGCGCGACAGGGCAGGCGTCGCGATTGCATGACGCGCGCCGATCACGGTGAGGGGTAGGACCTGCGCATCGACCTCGGTCTGGCGCCGGCGCACGGCCAGATCCCGCCAGATGCCGGAATGGGTCTTGGCCGTGTGGCGGTTGTGCTCGGCCATGGCGGCGACCGAACGGCGCGCGGCGGCCGAGCCGGGCGGGCCGGAAAAGGCGTCCGGATCGAACCCGTTGAAGCCGAGCGGCTCGACGCCCTCGGCCCGCGCAAGCTGCATGACCTCGCGGCCGAGCGCGTCATAGACCGGGAAATGCGCGTTCCGCGCTAGCGCGTCGGCCATGGAGTCGTTCGTCAGCGCCGTGGCGAAGAGCAGCGCGCCATAGGCGAGCTTGCCCCAGAGATAGCCCCAGATGTTGTCGGTCATCACCGCCTGCGGCTCGACCAGCTGGAACAGCGCGTGCATCTCGGCCAGCCGCGGCGTCATCGTGCCGTCGAGCTCGCCGAGCGCCATGGCGGCGCGGTTGCCGTAGAGGATGCGCCCGGGCGCCTGCCAGTCGGCACCGAAATTGACGAAGCAGCCCATCGTGCGCGCCGCGCCAAGGCGTTCGGCGATGACCCTCTCGTTCAGTCCGTTCTGGGCGGACACGACGAAGCCGTCGTCGGCGACATGCGGCGCGAGCTGGTCGAGCGCGCCTTCCGTGTGGTGCGCCTTGACGGCGAGGACCGTGCGCCGGAACCGCCCTTCCACCTCCTCCGGGCGGCAGGCACGGACGTGTTGCCGGAAGGCCTCCACCGGTCCTTCGATCGTGAGGCCCTCGCGATTCATCGCCTCGACATGATCGGCGGCGACATCGACGAGGAGGACGTCCTGTCCGGCCCTCTGGAGATAGGCGCCGAGCACCCCGCCGATCGCGCCGGCGCCCCAGATCAGGATCGGCTCGCCGGGCCGGCTCAACGCCAGTCTCCGTCCAGAAGCGAACGGGTCTCCTCGACGCCCACGCGCCAGAGCGCTTCCATCTCGGCGTCGTCGCGCTGGTAGTAGCCGCCGTAGTTGCCGTCACCGACAAGCTCGCGAACGCCCTCGGCGGACCGGTCCTTCAGGCGGTCGAAATCGGCCATCGGCTTCTGCTCGCCGGGAACGGGGCGACCGGGCAGGCGCGTCCAGGGGAAGTTCTCCATCCAGGAGGCGTGGCTCGCCTTCGGGTCGATCTCCTGCACCTTGGCCCAGGCGCGCGGGGCGTTCCACCAGTTGTGGAAGCGCGCGCGCGCGCCCGGCCGCTCGTCCATCCATTCCATCGTGACCGGCTGCACCGGCGAGTTGCCGCCGTGGCCGTTGACGATAAGGACCCGGCGGAACCCGCTGCGGTAGAGGCTGTCGAGGATGTCGCGCACCACGGCCATGTAGGTGACCGTGCGCAAGGAGACCGTGCCGGGATAGGCATTGAAATAGGGCGCCAGGCCGTAGGCGAGGACCGGAAAGACCGGAACGCCGAGCGGTTCCGCCGCCTCGGCCGCCATGCGCTCGGCCAGGATCGAATCGACCGACAGGCTGAGATAGGCATGCTGCTCGGTCGAGCCGAGCGGCAGCACGCAGCGGTCGTCATGCTTCAGATAGGCTTCGATCTCGAACCAGTTGCTGTCGTCTATCTTCAACGGAGGATTCCTCGATGCTGGGCGTCTCGCGCCGCGCCTGGATGGCCGGCAGGAGTTCGGTTCGGATCGCGTGGGGATCGGGGGTGTGGCGGTATTCGATGGCCCTCTGGCCGGGGCGCAGTCGCTCGCGCAGGCTCTCCGCGCCGGTCGCGAAGATCAGCACCTCGCAGCGGTCGAGCACCTCGTCGATCTCGGGCGCGTTCCACAGGCACGCGTCGGTCGCCGAGACGTGCGGGGCGAAGCGCAGGATGCCGGCGCGCATGAGCGCTAGGAACTCGGCGAAGTAGGAGACCACCGCGACGCGCGCCTCGGGCGCGATCCGCGCCAGCTCGATCCGCGTCGTCTCGGTCGGGATGAAGGTCATGCCGACCACCGGCACGTTTGGAAACAGGCGCTGCGCCTCGGCGCGCACGTTGAGCGGGGTCACAACGAGATCGACGCCGGTGGGCCGCGCGTCCTCGGCGTCCCGAAGCGTGGCCGCCAGCACCTCGTCGCGCTCCCGCAGGTGCGTGCGCAGGACGGCCGCATAGCTTTCCGTCGCTTCCGGAAAGATGCCGAGCATCAGGATGCGCAGGGCCCGGGGGCGCGCTCGCGCGTTGGCGACGCGCAGCACGAGTTCCTGGCGGTCGAGGCCGAGACCTTCCGCGAGTTCGACGAGGTCCTCGATGCGCGACTGGAGGATGCGGTGTGCGTCGCCAGCCCCGCTGGCGGGGCTGGCGCCCCGCGTGACGAAGCTGCCGGCCCCGACGCGCCCTTCCATCAGTCCCGACGAGCGGAGCGCGGCATAGGCGCCCGAGACGGTGACCGGCGACACGCCGAGGCGGGCCGCGAGCGCGCGCACCGAGGGCAGCTGGGAGCCGGCCGGCAGGTCGCCCGACGCGATGCCGTATTCGAGCGCGCCGCGGAGCTGGACGCTGATCGGCACCGACAGGCCACGGTCGATCGCCGCCGCGATGCGGTTTGCCGCCTGCTCCAGCTGGGTGTCGAGACTGCTCATGAATGTATCAGTGCACCATTACATCGGCCGCATCAAGCCGGCTGCGTGGTCGGGTGTTGTGCAATTGCAGCATAATCCTGGCGCGAATTTGGACTTGACCGCAGCCGAGAACGGTTCCTAGTGTTACAGATGACCGTAACACTTGAGGGGTTCGCCGGCATGTCACGCAAGTTCCTGCACGCTTCGATCGCCACGCTCGCGCTGATGATGGCGGCGCCACTGGCGGCCGAAGCCCAGACGCTGACGATCGGTGTGCGCGCCGGCCCCGATTCGATCGACCCGCACTGGTCGACGCTCGGCAGCCAGGCCGAAACCCTGCGCCACGTCTTCGACACGCTGGTGGGCGTCGACAACAACCTCCAGCTCCAGCCCGCGATCGCCACGTCTTGGACGCCGACCGGCGAGGACACCTGGGAGTTCAAGATCCGCGAGGGCGTCAAGTTTCACAACGGCGAGCCCTTGACCGCCGAGGACGTCAAGTTCTCGATCGAGCGCATTCCGCAGGTCACCGGCCCGATGTCGATGACGATCTACACGAAGCGCGTGAAGTCGGTCGAGGTCGTCGATCCCACCACGCTGAAAGTCACCACCAACGGCACCGCCCCCTCGCTGCCCAACGATTTCATCCGCCTCTTCATCGTGCCGAAGTCGACCGGCGCGGAGGCGCGCAACGAGGACTTCAACTCGGGCGCCAAGGCCATCGGTTCGGGGCCCTACAAGTTCGTGTCCTGGACGCCGAAGGGCGACTTCGTGGCCGAGCGCAACGAGGACTATTGGGGCGAGAAGCCCCATTGGCAGCGCGTCGTGCGCCGCGAGATCCCGGACGACGCGGCCCGCGTGGCGGCGCTGCGCTCGGGCGGCGTCGATCTCATCAACTACGTGCCGGCGAGCGACTACCCGTCGCTGAAGGGCGACGGGGGCATGGAGACCTTCATCTCCGACTCGCTCTACATCCTGAACGTCCAGCCCGTGCAGAAGGAGACGCTGCCGCAGAAGGTGAAGGTCGACGGCAAGGAAATCGATGCCAACCCGTTCGCCGATCTCAAGGTGCGCACGGCGCTCGACAAGGCGATCGACCGCAAGACGCTCGTGCGCGTCGTCCTGGAAGGTCTCGGCAAGCCTGCCAACCAGCTGATGCCGGAAGGCTTCTTCGGCTATTCCGCCGATCTTCCGGCGCCCGAATACGATCTGGCCGGTGCGAAGGCGCTTCTGGCCGAAGCGGGCTATCCCAAGGGCTTCGAGTTCGACTTCACCTGCACCAACAACCGCGTGCCGGGCGACTCCGTGGTCTGCGAGGCACTGGCGCAGATGTGGTCGCGCGCCGGGCTGAAGGTCAACGCCAATGCGCTGAACGGCACCGTCTTCTTCCCCGCCTCGCAGCGCGGCGACTATTCGGTCCAGATGTCGGCCTGGGGCACGATCACCGGCGAGGCGTCCTACACCTACGGCTCCCTGATCCACACGGCGGACCCGAACATCGGCCTCGGCGCCTTCAATCGCACGGGCTATTCGAACAAGGCCTTCGACGCGCGGTTCGAGGAAGGCCAGCGGACGCTCGACGACGACAAGCGCCGCGCGATCTTCGAAGAGACCTCGAAGATGTCGATGGAGGACCGGGCGATCATTCCGACCGTGATCCTGCAGACCGTCTGGGCGGCGAAGGCCGGAACCGTGAGCTTCCAGCCGCGCGTCGACCAGGAGACGCTCGCCTACCTCATCAAGCCCGCGTCCTGACGCGCGCCGCCGCCCGCGCCGCCGCCGACGGCGTGCGCGGGCCACGAATTTCCGATTGTTGAAGGATCGCGATGGCCGGCTTCGTCCTCCAGCGTCTGGCGCAGGCCATGATCGTCATCTTCGCGATGTCGATCATCGTGTTCCTCGGTGTCTACGCCATCGGCAACCCGATCGACGTCCTGATCGATCCGGGCGCCGACCAGGCGACGCGCGCCGCGCTGATCGCCCAGTACGGGCTCGACCTGCCGCTGTGGCGGCAATACGTGAACTTCCTCGGCGGGGTGGCGACGGGCGATCTCGGGCGGAGCCTGATCTACAACGTTCCCGTCGTCGATCTCATCTTCTCGCGCCTGCCGGCGACGCTCGAGCTCGTCCTCGTCTCCGTCGCGCTCGCGACGCTGATCGGCGTGCCGGCGGGCATCTATGCCGGCTACCGGCCGCAGTCGCCGGGCGCCAAGGCGATCATGGCCTTTTCGGTGTTGGGCTTCTCGGTCCCCACCTTCTGGATCGGCATGCTCCTGATCATGACCTTCGCGGTGGGGCTCGGCGTCCTGCCGTCCGGCGGGCGGGGCGAGGTCGGCTCGCTTCTCGGCCTGTCCACCTCGCTCGTCACGCGCGACGGCTGGAGCCATGTCATCCTGCCCGCGATCAACCTGTCGCTCTTCAACATGGGCCTGATGATCCGCCTGACGCGCGCGGGCATGGTGGAGGCGATGCGCGCCGACTACGTGCGCTTCGCCCGCGCGCAAGGCCTGTCCGAGGGCCGCATCGTCGGCTCCCACGTCCTCAAGAACATCTCGATCCCGCTCGTCACCGTGTTTGGCCTCGAACTCGGCTCGACGCTCGCCTTCGCGGTGGTCACCGAGAGCGTCTTCAACTGGCCGGGCGTCGGCAAGCTGATCATCGATTCCATCCTCCAGCTCGATCGGCCCGTCATGGTCGCCTACCTCGTGCTCGTCGTGATTCTCTTCGTGCTGATCAACTTCACCGTCGATCTCGTCTACGCGCGCCTCGACCCGCGCGTCCG
Source organism: Aureimonas sp. Leaf324 (assembly GCF_001423245.1). Taxonomy (GTDB): domain Bacteria; phylum Pseudomonadota; class Alphaproteobacteria; order Rhizobiales; family Rhizobiaceae; genus Aureimonas. The sequence goes on along the minus strand of NZ_LMOH01000012.1, from coordinate 733,778 downwards.
GCTCGGAGGGAATTCCGAATGAGCCTTGCCATCGCCCCTCCGACCGAGACGCGCGGCGTCCGGCTGCGGCAGGTCTGGAGCGACTACCGCCGCTCGCCGCTGGCCGTCCTCGCGCTCGTCGTCATCGCGGTCCTCCTCGTCGCCTCCTTCGGTGCGCCCTGGCTGACGCCGCAGGACCCCTACGACATGGCCTCGCTCGACTGGGCGGACGCGTTCCTGATGCCCGGCGAAACGGGATCGGGCGGCTATGTCCACTGGCTCGGCACCGACAATGTCGGACGCGACATGCTGTCGGCGATCCTCTACGGCCTGCGCACGAGCTTCGTGATCGGCCTGACCGCCAATCTCCTGGCGCTCGCCTTCGGCGTCCTCGTCGGGCTGTCGGCGGCCTATTTCGGCGGCCGGTGGGAAGCGCTCCTGATGCGGATCGTGGACCTGCAGCTGTCGATGCCCGCGATCCTCCTGGCGCTGGTGCTGGTCGCCGTGCTCGGGCAGGGACTCGCCCAGATCGTCGCGGCGCTGGTGGTCGCGCAGTACGCCTACTTCGCCCGCACCACCCATGGCGCCGCGATCGCCGAGCGGCGCAAGGACTATATCGAGGCCGCCCGCTCGACCCCGCTGCCGGCGTCCCGCGTCCTCTTCCGCCATCTCCTTCCCAACGTCCTGCCGCCGCTGATCGTCGTGGCGAGCGTGCAGGTCGCCGGCGCCATCGCGCTCGAGGCGACCCTGTCCTTTCTCGGCGTCGGCCTGCCGCTCACCGAACCCTCGCTCGGCTCGCTGATCTCCAATGGCTTCAAGTACATTCATTCCGACCGCCATTGGCTGTCGATCTATCCGGGCGTCGCGCTGATGGTCGCCGTCGTCGCGATCAACCTCGTGGGTGACCGCGTGCGGCATCTTCTGGATCCGAGGGGTCGTCGATGAGCGCGCCCGCCCTCGACGTGCGCGGCCTCGTCACCCGCTTCGACACGCGTGCCGGCCCGCTGACCGCGGTGAACGGCGTCAGCTTCAGCGTCGAGCGCGGCCGCATCCTCGGGCTCGTCGGCGAATCCGGTTCCGGCAAGAGCGTCACCGGCTTCTCGATCCTCGGCCTGATCGACGAGCCGGGCGAGGTCGCGGCCGGCGAGGTGCGGGTCGAGGGCGTCGACATGCGCGCCCTTTCGCCGGCCGAGCAGCGCCGGATGCGCGGCCATCGCGTGGCGATGGTGTTCCAGGACCCGATGATGACGCTCAACCCCGTCCTGACGGTCGGCGACCAGATGCGCATGGCCGTGCGCGCGCATGCGAAGGTCTCGAAGGCGGAGGCGAGCGAGCGCGCGCGCCGGGCGCTGGAGGCGGTCGGCATCCCGTCGCCGGCGGAGCGCCTGCGCGCCTATCCCCACCAACTCTCGGGCGGCATGCGCCAGCGCGTGGCGATCGCCATCGCGCTCCTCCATCAGCCGGCCGTGATCATCGCCGACGAGCCGACCACCGCGCTCGACGTCTCGATCCAGGGGCAGATCCTCGCCGAGATCCGACGCCTCGCCGACGACACGGGGACGGCGGTGGTCTGGATCACTCACGACCTTGCCGTCGTCTCCAGCCTCGCCGACGACCTGTGCGTGATGTATGCGGGGCGGATCGTGGAACGCGGCCCGGCCGACGCCGTGATCGCCCGGCCGCGCCATCCCTACACGCGCGGGCTTCTCGATTCCGTGCCCGGCCAGCACGAACCCGGCAGCCGGCTCCCCCAGATCCCGGGCTCGACGCCCTCGCTCGCCCATCTTCCCGCCGGCTGCCCGTTCCAGCCCCGCTGCGCGCGCCGCACCGAGCGCTGCGTCGAGGAGCCGCCGCTGGTCACCCTCGGCACGCAGGCCGTCCTCTGCCACCATCCGCTGGAAGCTGCCGCATGAGCGAAGTCCTTCTGTCGCTGGAGGGCGTCTCCAAGCGCTTCGCGCGCCGCCCGGGCCTTGGCGAGCGCCTCGCTGGCGCCTTCCGGGGCGGCGCCAGACCGGTCGTCGTCCGGGCGGTCAATGAGGTCGACCTGTCCGTGCGCCGAGGCGAGGTGATCGGGATCGTCGGCGAGTCCGGCTGCGGGAAATCGACGCTCGGGCGCATGGTCTCCGGCATCACCGTGCCGAGCGACGGGCGCCTCGTCTTCGACGGCGGCCCGGTGGCCGCCGAGCGGCGCGGCCACGTGTCGAAGCTGACGACGCGGGTCCAGATGATCCATCAGGACCCCTTCGCCTCGCTCAACCCGCGTCGCACGGTTGGGCAAACGATCGGCGAGGGCCCGGCGGTGCATGGGCTCGTGACGGGGCGCGACACCGCGACCTACGTGCGCGGCCTCCTCTCGCAGGTGGGCCTCGACGCCGACTACGCGGATCGTCTGCCGCACCAGTTCTCGGGCGGGCAGCGCCAGCGCGTCGCGATCGCCCGCGCACTCGCCATGCGTCCCGATCTCCTCGTCCTCGACGAGCCGGTCGCCTCGCTCGACGTGTCGATCCAGGCGCAGGTGCTGAACCTCTTCCAGGACCTGCGCACGTCGCTGGGGCTCACCGCGCTCTTCGTCAGCCACGACCTCGGCGTCGTGCGCCATGTCAGCGACCGCGTGGCGATCATGTATCTCGGGCGCGTCGTGGAGATCGCTTCCGTCGGCGCGATCTACGACACGCCGCTGCATCCCTATACGCAGGCGCTCTTCGAGAGCGTGCCGCGCATCGGCGCCGGCCGCGCGCGGTTCCGGCCGATCCGGGGCGAGATCCCGTCGCCGATCGATCCGCCGCCGGGCTGCACCTTCCATCCGCGCTGCCCCCACGCCGGACCGCGCTGCCGGGTCGAGATCCCGAAGCTGAAGGAGGCGGCGCCGGGCCACCGAGCGGCCTGCCACCTCCATGACGGCGGCACGGGAGGAACGGCATGAGCCGCGCAGCGCAGGCCCTCGCCGAGGAGATCGGCGCCGTCAACGATATCCTGTGTGCCGTGGCGCTCCTCCAGTGGGACAACCGCACGATGATGCCGGCCGGCGGCGCGCAGACGCGCGGCAACCAGATCGCGACGCTGAAGGGCATCGCGCGCGAGCGCATCCTGTCGGACGCCACCCGGCGTGCGACGGACGATCTCCTCGCCGAGACCGAGGGGCGGGCGGACACCGACCTCGACCGGCGGGCGGCCCTGACGGTGCAGGCTGCGATCGATCATCACAGGCGGCTCGACGCCGCGTTGCTGCGCCGGCAGGCTGAACTCGGCCCCGTCGCGGGGGCGGCTTGGGCGACGGCGCGCGAGACCAGCGACTTTGCCGTCTTTCTGCCCTTCCTCGACGAGAGCGTCGCGCTGGCGCGCGAGAGCGCGGCGGCGATCGGCCATGACGGCCATCCCTACAGCGCGATGGTGGCGCTCTACGAGCCCGGCGAGACCGCCGCCTCCATCCGGCGCTTCTTCGCTACGCTGCGCGCCGGCATCCTTCCCATTCTCGACGAGGCGCGCGGGCGCGAGCGCGACGATGTCGTTCACCGGCGCTTTCCCGCCGAGGCGCAGCGCGCGCTCTGCCGGGACCTCGCCGAACTGACGGGTTACGACTTCGGGCGCGGTCGCCTCGACACGGCGGTGCACCCGTTCGAGATATCGTTCACGCGCAACGACGTGCGCATCACGACGCGCTACCGCGAGGAGTTCCTGCCTGGCGCCCTGTTCGGGGCGCTGCACGAGGCCGGCCACGGTCTCTACGAGCAGAACATCGCGGACGCGTTCACCCGCACGGTCTTCGCGACCGATCTGATCCTTCTCTATGCGGTCGGCGGCACGAGTTTCGGCGCGCACGAGTCGCAGTCCCGCCTGTGGGAGAACCACGTCGGGCGTTCGCTGGCGTTCTGGCAAAAGAACATGGGTCGGCTGCGCGCGCATGTCCCCGGCCGGCTCGACGACGTGTCGCCGGAGCGCTTCACGTGCGCCGTCAACCATGTGGAGCCCGGTTTCATCCGCGTCGAGGCGGACGAGCTCACCTACGATCTCCACATCATGCTGCGGACGGAAATCGAGGCAGCGCTGCTCGACGGCTCGCTCGCGCCACGCGACGTTCCCAGCGCCTGGAACGAGGCGGTGCGCCGCGATCTCGGCCTCGAGGTGCCCGACGATCGGTGGGGCTGCCTGCAGGACGTTCACTGGTCGTCCGGCTATTTCGGCTCATTCCCGACCTACACGGTTGGAAACGCGATGGCCGCCCAGCTGATGGAAGCGCTCAAGGCGCGCGACGCAGGGCTCGATGCGAGCCTTGCCGAGGGTGACTACGATCGGCTGCGCGCGCATCTGACCGATGCCGTCTGCCGCCACGGTCGCTCGCGCACGCGCGACGAACTCCTGCGGGATGCGACGGGAGAGGCGCTGTCGGCCGAGCCGTACCTGCGATACCTCCGGGCGAAGTTCTCCGGCGCGACCGCCTGAGACGGCGCTGGTTGTCCCGACAGAAGCGGCGAGGGGCAGCGGCCCGTCGGCGGCGCCTCAGTCGCGCACGGGGGCGTGCGCCGCCCCTTGCGCGACCACCGAGCGCTCGATCCGCTCGCGGTCGAGCACGCCCGAGCGGCGAAGTTCCGCCTTCAGCTTGTCGATCGGCGGCGCGTAGAGGAACCCGAACGAGACGCAGTGGTCGCGGCCCTCGACCGCATGGTGCAGGCGGTGCGCCTGCACGAGGCGCTTGGCGTAGCCGCGGTGCGGCACGTAGTGGAACGGCCAGCGCTGATGCACCAGCCCGTCATGGGCGACGAAGTAGAGCAGGCCGTAGATCGTGATCCCCCAGCCGATGGCGAGGAGGATCGGCGACAGGTAATGCCCGACGAAGAACAGGGCGACCGCGAAGACGCTGAAGACGACCGCGTAGAGGTCGTTCTTCTCGAACAGCCCTTCGGTCTCCTCGTGGTGCGATTTGTGCCAGCCCCAGCCGCTGCGCCCGTGCATGACGTATTTGTGGGCGCCCCAGGCGAACCCCTCCATCGCGACGACGGTCACCAGGGCGATCAGGGCATACAAGAGGATGTCGAGGGTCATGGCCGTTTCGCTGGTGAGGTCCCACATGTCTGTCGATGCCGAACGGGGCTAGGGTATGGCAAGGGACCGCGCCGCTGCCAAGCATTTCCCGATCGCGCCCTATCGCCACAGGAGGCGGCGCGGCAACGGCGCGGATCCGTGGCTGCGGCTCGCAGCGTCGTGATCGCAGCGCCCGGGCCGTAGGAAATCGGCTTCCCTCCCGCGCCGTCCAGTGGCAGGACGCGGGAGCCGATGCCCCGGAAACAGCCGCATTCGGCCGGCATGGTGTCGCATGGCGCTGTTCGGGCGGGGCGAGCGAGGTAGGTTGAGCGTGATGCACGAAGACACCGCCCTGACCGAGATGAACGCGATCGCCCGGCGCGCCCCGGCCGCGTCCGCGCGCCCGGCGCTTCGCCCGTTCCAGGCCGCGATCGGACTGACCCTTGCGGCCGTGATCCTCGTTGCCTGGCTGACCATCCATTTCGGCGCAGTGTTTTTTCTGAAGCTCGACTGGGCAACCGCGCCGCTCGTCCCGCTGATCGTCGCCCTGCAGTGCTGGCTCACCGTCGGCCTCTTCATCGTGGCGCACGATGCCATGCATGGCTCGCTGGTTCCGGGATGGCCACGGCTGAACGCGGCGATCGGCACGTTCATCCTGACGATCTATGCGGGCTTCGCCTGGGCGCGCATCCGCGCCGCCCACATGGCCCATCACGACGCGCCGGGCACGATCGACGACCCCGACTTCTTCGCGGACGAGCCCGACCGCTTCTGGCCGTGGTTCCGCACCTTCTTCATGCGCTACTTCGGCCGACGGTCGATCCTCTTCGTCAGCACCGTCGTGACGCTCTACATCGTCGTCTTCGGGGCGTCGGTCGCCAACGTCGTCCTGTTCTACGGCATGCCCTCGCTCCTGTCGTCGATCCAGCTCTTCTACTTCGGGACGTTCCGCCCGCATCGCCACGAGGAGAGCGGCTTCGTGGACGGCCACAACGCGCGCTCCAACGAGTTCGGCTACCTCGCCTCGCTCCTGTCCTGCTTCCACTTCGGCTATCACCACGAGCACCACGACCAGCCTTGGGTGCCCTGGTGGGCGCTGCCCTCGCAGTGGCGGCGCAAGCAGGAGGCCGTGCTCTAGGGCGTGTCGGCCGGCCTGTCAGAGATAGGCCGACACCATCGAGCGAACGTCGACCCTCGCTTCGAGGCGTGCCGCGAGCAGCGCCATGCCGCTGACCTTGCGCTGGACGAAGAGCGTGTCGGTCGGCGGGATGTGCCAGGTCGCCCGGTCGCTCGCCATCACGGTCGCATGCTCGCGGATGATCGGGACGAGACGTCGGTCCGCGAAGTCGAACGGCCCCGCGCGCGAGGCTTCCGTCACGATGAGGTCGATGATGCGGTCGACGAGATCCGCGTGGCGCTGCACCGCCGCCTCGCCGAGGAAGCCGGCCTCGACCGCGGCGCGCTTCACCGCCGCGCGATCCCCGGACAGTCCTGCGGCCAGAAGCCTGCGGTAGGCCTCGGACGTCTCGGCCGTGACCGGGCGCACGGCACCGAAATCGAGAAGCACGATCCGGCCGGTCTCCGGCTGGTAGCGGAAATTGGCGAAATTCGGATCGGTCTGCATCCGCCCGAAGCGGAAGAGTTCGTCGAGCGTCAGGCCGATGAGGCGGGCGGCGATACGATTGAGCTCCTCCTGCGAGCGTCCCGCGGTCGTCTCGATCGGCACGCCTTCGATGAACGACATGGCCAGCACGTTGTCGGTCGTGAAGTCGGCGGCGACGGTCGGCACGATGAAGGCGTCGCTGCCGTCCAGAAGGCGGCCGTAGGCCTCCATCTCAGCGCCCTCCCGCCGGTAGTCGGTTTCCTCGTGCAACTGCGCCTTCGCCTCGGCGAGAAGGGCGGTGATGTCGAGTTGCGGCGGCAGGAGGCCGGAGACGCGCAGAAGCGTCGCGACGTTGTCGACGTCCGCGTCGATGCTGCCGCGCACGCCGGGATACTGGACCTTGATCGCCAGATCGCGGCCGTCGAGCGTGCGCGCGCGATGCACCTGTCCGATCGAGGCGGCGGCGATCGGACGGTCGTCGAAGCGCTCGAAGCGGATGCGCCACTCGCGACCCCACTCGGCGGTCAGCACCCGCTCGAGCTGGACGCGCGGCATCGGGTCGGCCTCGGCGCGCAGCCGCGCCATGATCTCGGAGAGTTCCGGCGGCAGCGTGTCGCCCGCATCCAGCGAGATCATCTGGCCGAGCTTCATGGCCGCGCCGCGAAGGTGCGACAGGCGGTCGGCGACGCGCACGAGATTGCCGGGCGTCAGCAGCATGTCGCCGACCCTCGGACGCTGGCCGTCCGCGAGGCGCCTGGCCCCTTCGGCGAGCATGCCGCCGGCGATCCCGCCCGCCAGCCGCCCGAACTGTCCGAGCCGCGACAGACGACCGCTCGGCACCGACCGGCCCTTCGAACCGTTGTCCCACCCGCTCATCGCTTCCTCATCCTGCACTGTCCGATCGAGCCCGGCGCGCCGCGAGGCGAACGATCGCTGCGGCCACGTCGGATCGTCGGTTCCGTCATCGCAGGGGAGATGGGGACGCCTCGGCCAAAGTCGCGCCCCGCGCCGTGCGGCCAATCGCTCGCAGGACCCCGAAATAAGGGGGGCGGTCGCAAGGACGCCCGCCGACAGGATCGACGGGCGTCCTCTTGCTCTGTGCGTGTGGCTTACTTCAGCTGGTCGGCCGTGTAGTAGCCGCTCTCGACGATCGTCTTCTGGATGTCGTCCTTGGTCACGAGCACCGGCGTCAGGAGGTTGGCGGGCACCACCTTCACCCCGTTCTCGTAGGTCTTGGTGTCGTTGACGACCGGCTCCTTGCCCTGGCCGATCGCGTCGATCATGTCGACGGTGACCTTGGCGAGGTCGCGGGTGTCCTTGAAGACGGTGGAGTACTGCTCGCCCGCCAGGATCGCCTTCACCGACGGCAGGTCGGCGTCCTGGCCGGAGATCACCGGCATCGGCTTGCCGCTGCCGCCGTAGCCGTTGGCGGTGAGCGCCGAGATGATGCCGATCGCGAGGCTGTCGTTGGGCGACAGGACGGCGTCGATCTGCTTGCTGCCGTAATAGGACGACAGGAGGTTCTCCATGCGGGCCTGGGCGACCGCCGGATCCCAGCGCAGGGTACCGATCTTGTCCATGCCCATCTCGCCCGACGTCACCACCAGCTTGCCGCTGTCGATGTAGGGCTGCAGCACGCTCATCGCGCCGTTGTAGAAGAAGAAGGCGTTGTTGTCGTCCGGCGAGCCGCCGAAGAGCTCGATGGCATAGGGGCCCTTGCCGCCCTTCAGGTCGAGCTTGTCGGCGATCGAGGTCGCCTGCAGGACGCCGACCTTGAAGTTGTCGAAGGTGGTGTAATAGTCGACGTTCGGCGAGTTGCGGATCAGGCGGTCGTAGGCGATGACCTTGATGCCCTTGTCGTGCGCCTGCTGCAGCACGTCCGTCAGCGTCGTGCCGTCGATCGAGGCGATCACCAGCGACTGGACGCCGGCGGCCACCATGTTCTCGAGCTGGCTGATCTGCGTCGGGATGTCGTCCTCGGCATACTGCAGGTCGGTCTTGTAGCCGCGCTCCTGCAGCTGCTTGACGATGTTGTCGCCGTCCTGGATCCAGCGCTGCGAGGACTTCGTCGGCATCAGGACGCCGACGGTGCCCTTGTCCTGCGCCGACGCACCGAGCGTCGCGAGGCCGAGCCCGAGCATGGTCGCGGCCAGAAGCATGGTTCTGCGGTTCATCGTGTGTCTCCCGTGTTGGGTGCCGATGCCGGATCCCGCGATCCGTCCTCCCCCGGCAACCCTGTTCCGTCGTCTTGAAGTCCGGCTCCCCGGCCAGGGCCGCGTCGGCGACGTCTTGGATGTGCATCGCTGCGAGCATCGCGACCGGACCTCCATCCGGTGCCTCGCGAGCCCGCCTTCCCGCATCCGGGCGGCAGCGCCGCCACCGTTCCCGCCGTCTTGAGCTACGTACCTCAAATCTCCTCGACTTGGGTAACCCAACTGACGGCAGGTGGCAACACGGCCTATGGCAGGTTGTCGGGGAAGAGGACCTCGATGCGGATGCGCTCCTGGTTCTCGTTGAGCGCGGTGCCGGTCAGCGCCGCCATCAGGCTGCGCACGGCCGAGCGCGCCTCGTGCCCCGGATCCTGCACGATGAGGGCGTCGAGGATGCCCGCCTCGAGGAGGGGGCGCGTCTCCGCGGTCAGTTCATGGCCGATCACGACGGGCGCGATCCCCGCCGCCCGGATCGCCGCGGCGACGCCCGACGAACCGGCCCCCGCGTTGTAGATCGCACAAGGGTTTGCGCCCGCCGCCAGCGCATCGTGGACGACCGCGCGCGTCCGATCGATGTCGTCGGCGCCTTCGAGGACGGCCGAGACGCTCATGCCGGGAAAGCCTTCTCGGAGGGCCGCGCGGAAGCCTTCCAGCCGGTCGCGATGGTCGCGCAGGTTCTGCGAGCCCAGAACCACGAGGACCTGTCCCGTAGGATCGGCGGCGAACCGCCCGATGATCGTCGCCGCAACACGCCCGGCCGCCCGGTTGTCGATGCCGACATAGCGATGGCGCTTCGATCCCGGCACATCCGACACCAGCGTGACCACCGGCACGCCGCCGGCGACGGCCGCGTCGATGGCCTCGGCGACGCGGGGGTCGTCGAGCCCCATCGTGATCACGGCGTCGGCCTCGTGCGCGGCCCTCGCCAGCGCGTCCACCAGGATGGCGGGCGAGAAACGGTCGACCTCGTCGAGTTCAAGCGTCAGGCGGCGCTGTCCCTCGGCGCGGCAGGCTTCGCTCAGGTCCTCGGCGAGCCCGGCGACGAACGGATTGGCAAAGCGCGGCAGGATCGCGGTCACGTGGAAGCCCGAGCGCCGGGCGAGGGCCGCCGCACCGGCATGGCGCTCGAACCCGAGCTCGCGGACCGCCGCCTCGACGCGCTCGATCGTCGCCGCGCGCACGCCCGGCCGCCGGTTCACGACCCGGTCGGCGGTGGCAAGACTCACCGCGGCCCGCCGGGCGACATCGCGAAGCGTCGGGGCACCGGCCCGCCCGTGATCGTCCATGAACCTCCCCCGCAACCTCACGCCCGTGTCGCCGGGCGGCGCACGGGGTTTCCCAGCTCCCCGGCGCGTCCTGCAGCATTGCCGCAAGCGGGGCAGATTAGACGTCGGGCCCCACCATCGCCACAACGATCAGCGCGGTCCCCGACATTCCGATCGACCGTTGTCGCCGTGCGCGATCGGCCGCAGCGGACGCGATGAACGCGCGGCGCCCCGGCGCGTTGGTGGGGATGCTGCACGATCCGCGCCCCTCGCGGCGTTCCACCCCGATCTGGCGTCCGAGACGGGTTCTCGTCACGGCCTCGGCTCTGGCGCATCGCCACGGCCGATCGATCGCCGAGCGGGCGGAGGCCATAGGGATCGCCGTCGAGCGGCTTCGCTCCGACCGTCTCCCCGTCGATCGCGGCGAGGACGCGCGCAAGGCCTATGCCCGGGCGAAGTCGACGCTCGCGGTCGTCGTCGCGCCGCCCTCGAAGCTTCGCCTCCAGCCGATCGCGCCGAGCGCCGACTGGCGGGTCGATCTGGCGGAAGGCTGCCCCGCCCATTGCAGCTACTGCTATCTCGCCGGCTCGCTGAAGGGGCCTCCGATCACGCGCGTCTATGCCAATCTCGACGAGATCGTCGCGGCGCTGCCGGCTTATCTCGGGCAGGGCGCGGTGACGTCGCGCAGTGCGGAGCGCGCCGCCGAGGGCACGACGTTCGAGGCGTCCTGCTACACCGATCCGCTGGCGATCGAGCCGGTCACGGGGTCGCTGTCCGCGCTCATCTCGTCGTTCGGGCGCTGGGAGGCGCCCGTCCAGCTGCGCTTCACCACCAAGTTCGCCTCCGTCGATCCGCTGCTCGACCTCGACCATCGCGGCCGCACGCGCATGCGCGCCTCGTTGAACCCGGCCGCCTTCGCGCGGTTCGAGGGCGGCACCAGCCGCGTCGCGGAGCGCCTTCAGGCGCTGCGACGCATGGCCGAGGCCGGCTATCCGATCGGGCTCACGATCGCGCCGATCATCGCCGCCGACGGATGGCAGGACGCCTATGGCGGTCTGATCGGCGACATCGCCGCCGTGCTCGGCGACCTTCCGGCGACGGCCGATCCGACCGTGGAACTCATCACCCATCGCTACACGCCGGGATCAAAGGCGGTGCTCGACAGCTGGTATCCGGGGTCCGACCTCGACATGAGCGGCGCCCACCGGCGCGAGAAGCGGACGCGCTTCGGCGCCGTGAAGCAGGTCTACGACGCGCCGACCATGGGCGCCCTGAAACGCTTCTTCGAGACCGAGATCGCCGCACGTCTTCCCGCGATGCGGATCCTCTACTGGACCTGAAAAGGGGAGTGGGCATCGGCGCATCGGTCGCATCGACGGCGCGGCGTGGATTGCCATCTAGCGGCGGCATGAACGCACCGACCCTTCTCACCCGGCCGGCCGGCCTCGAACGCCTCGACGCCTTCCTGCGCGAGGATGCACCAAGCTACGCCGCGATGCGCAACACCGACCGCGGTCCCGATGCCCAGCCGACGACCTCGGCCCTGTCGCCCTTCCTCCGCCGGCGGCTGCTGGACGAGCGGGAGGTGGTCGCGGCAGCGCGCTCCGCGCTCGGCGAGCGGGGTGCCGAGAAGTTCGTCTCCGAGGTGTTCTGGCGAACCTACTTCAAGGGCTATCTCGAGACGCATCCCGGCATCTGGAGCGATTGTCTGGCGCTCGCGCGGGCCGGGCAGGAGCGGCTCGACGCGGAAGCCGGTCTGCGACGGGCCCACGCGGCCGCCATCGAGGGGCGCACGGGCATCGACTGCTTCGACGCCTGGGCGCGCGAGCTCGTCGAGACGAACTGGCTGCACAACCACACGCGCATGTGGTTCGCCTCGATCTGGATCTTCACGCTCCGCCTGCCCTGGGCGCTCGGGGCGGACTTCTTCATGCGCCATCTCCTCGACGGCGATCCGGCGAGCAACACTCTCTCTTGGCGCTGGGTGGCCGGGCTCCACACGCGCGGCAAGCACTATGTCGCGCGGGCCGAGAACATCCGCCGCTACACCGACGGGCGGTTCGAGGCCAAGGGGCTCGACGAGAATCCGGCGTCGCTCGAAGAGGACCGCACACCCGCGGAGGTACCCTTGCCGGCGGCCGACAAGGCGCCTGCGGGCGAGGTCGCGCTGCTTCTCCACCTCGACGATCTGACGCCTGAGACGCTTCCCCTCGGCCGCGTCGGGCGGGTGGCCGGACTCCTCGCGCATGGCGACGGCGCGGCCGATCCGGTGAGGGCGGCCGATCGCGTGGCGCTGGAGGACGGCCTTCAGCGGGCTGCGGCCCGGTTCGACTGTCCGGTGGTCGCGCTGGACGACGGCTGGGCCGGTGGCCTGCCGGTCGTCACCCCGTGGGCGCCCGTCGGGCCGAGCGCCGCCGCGCTGCCGGCGGACTGCCTGCGCATCCGGCGCCGCTGGGACGAGGCGGCCTGGCCGCACGCGACGCGCGGCTACTCCCGGCTGCGCTCGGCGATCCCCGACGTCCTCGACGCCTGCGAGGTGCGATGAGCGAACTCACGGTCTGGCACGACGGCTCGTGCCCTCTGTGCCGGCGCGAGATCGCGCTGATGCGGCGTCTCGACCGGCGCGGTGCGATCCGCTTCGTCGACGCCGCAGCCGGCGAGGGGGCCGACTGTCCGATCGACCGGGCCGAGCTTCTCGCCCGCTTCCATGCGCGCGAGGACGGGCGCATCCTCAGCGGCGCGGCAGCCTTCGCTGCCATGTGGCGCGCCATTCCTGCCTTGCGTCCGCTCGGGCTCGTGTTCCGCAGCCGCCCGGCGTTGGCGGTGCTGGAGGTGCTGTACCGGGGCTTCCTGCGCGTGCGCCCGCGCCTTCAGCGACTGGCCTTGCGATGGGAGAGATCATGAGACCGACACCCGACCCGACCCGCGACGGCCAGGAAAGCGTCTGGGACTATCCGCGCCCCGCGATCGCGGAACGGTGCAGCGCCCACGTCGTCATCGAGCACAGGGGCCGGCGCATCGCCGACAGCCGCCGCACCGTGCGCACGCTCGAGACCAGCCATCCGCCGACCTACTACATCCCGGTCGAGGACATCGCGCCCGGCATCCTTCGCCGTGGCGCCGGGCGGTCCATCTGCGAATGGAAGGGCGCCGCGACCTACTGGGACGTGGTCGTCGACGGGGAGGTGCTCGCCTCGGTTGGCTGGAGCTACGCGGCGCCGACGCCGGCCTTCGAGGTGCTACGCGATCACGTCGCCTTCTATGCGCGGCCCTTCGACCGATGTCTCGTCGACGGCGAGACGGTGACGCCGCAACCCGGACCCTTCTACGGCGGCTGGATCACCTCGAAGGTCGCCGGCCCGTTCAAGGGCGGTCCGGGCACGATGGGCTGGTAGCGCGTCGCCCGAGCCGATTTCCGGCCGATCACCACCGGTTTTGCTGGCCACGGCCGGCAAACCGACCTATCTTGGCGGTCAGAGGCGTGTGCTGCGTGCGCCCTGGGCTTCCCAAAACCGACGGAGAACTGGATCAACCTTTCGCAAGAAGGATCGCAGAGCCATGTCCTCTCCGCCCGTCGCCGACAGCCGCAGCCTTCGCCCGTCCGGTCTCCTACGCCGCTTTATGGGCAGCGAGGCTGCGGGCGGCCTCGTCCTGATGGCCGCCGCGGCGCTGGCGCTGATCATTGCGAACTCGCCTGCCGCTCCCGCCTATTTCGAGGCCCTGCACGTATATGTTGGAGGGCTTTCGGTCCTCCACTGGATCAACGACGCGCTGATGGCCGTGTTCTTCCTGCTGGTCGGACTCGAGATCAAGCGCGAGGTCGTCGGCGGGCAGTTGTCGACCTGGCAGGCGCGCGCGCTTCCGGGTCTCGCCGCGCTCGGCGGCATGGCTGCGCCCGCCCTCATCTATGTCGCCTTCAACGCCGCGTCCCCGCAGAGCATCGGCGGATGGGCCATTCCCGCCGCGACCGACATCGCCTTCGCGCTCGGCGTCCTGTCGCTCCTCGGCAAGCGCGTGCCGCTTTCGCTCAAAGTGTTCCTGACGGCTCTCGCCATCATCGACGATCTTGGCGCCGTCCTCATCATCGCCTTCTTCTACACCGCCGATCTCAACATCGCGGCGCTCGCCGGCGCGGCGGTCGTCGTCGCGGTCCTCGTCGGCCTGAACCGGGCCGGGGTGACGCGTCTTCTGCCGTATCTCGCGCTCGGCGCGGTGCTTTGGGGGCTCGTCTTCCTGTCGGGCATCCACGCGACGCTTGCCGGCGTCATCCTGGCGCTGACCATTCCGCTCGTCGTCGAGACGCCGGGGCTGCAGGAGTACGAGCCGCCGCTCCTGAAGCTGGAGCACGCCATCCAGCCATGGGTCGCTTTCGCGATCGTCCCGATCTTCGGCTTCGCCAATGCGGGCGTCTCGTTCGCGGGTTTCAGCCCCTCGGCGCTTCTCGATCCGGTGCCGCTCGGCGTCGCGGCGGGCCTCTTCCTCGGCAAGCAGATCGGCGTGTTCGGGCTCGTCGCCCTGGCGGTCAAGGCGCGCTGGGCGAGCCTGCCGGAGCGGGCGACCTGGGTTCAGGTCTACGGCGTTTCGCTCCTGTGCGGCATCGGCTTCACGATGAGCCTCTTCATCGGCCTTCTCGCCTTTCCGACCGATCCGCTGCTGCAGGACGAGGTGAAGCTCGGCGTGCTTCTGGGGTCGGTCGCCTCGGGGATCGCCGGTGCCGTCGTCCTGTCGCTGGCCCGATCCCGGATGCCCCAGGCGGACACCGCCTGACGCGCGTCAGCGAGACTGCTCGAGAACGAAGACCGGCGGCGCCTCCGCGTGCAGCATGTCGCGGGTCAGGTCCATGCTGCTGGACCCCACGCGGTGCACGCGATCGCTTGGGAAGCGATCGAGGAAGCGCTCCACCGGCTCGATCGCAAGCACGCCCTTGGCGCTGTAGTAGTGCATGGGGATGATCGCGCCGGGACGGATGCGCTCGATCGCACGGTCGAGATCGTCGAGCGCGATCGTCGCATGCTCGCCGGTCAGCGCGAACAGGAGATCGACCTTGCCGGCCAGCGCCTCGAGATGCTCGTCCGCCACCGGGTTGCCGATGTCGCCCATGTGGAGGACCCGGATGCCGCCGAGCTCGAAGAGGTAGAGCGCGTTGGCATCGGGATCGCGGTTGAATTCCTTCCGGAAGTCGAAGGTCAGGCTTTCGTAGGCCGGGAACGAGCGCACGGCGAGCCCCTTCACCACCGCGCCCTCCGGCGGCAGTTCCAGCGCGTTGACCACCGCCGGGTTTCCAAGGACATGGCTTGGATCGGAATGGAAGCGGTCGGTCGCCGAACTCATCAGGACGATGTCGGCCGGCTCGTCGATGCGGTCGAAGCCGCTGTTGCCGGGCGCCGGCGTATAGGGGTCGGTGACGACCGCAAGGCCGTCCGCTTCCAGCCGGAAGCTCGCATGGGCGTAGAAGGTGATCTTCATCGGTCGTCTTCCGTTGCGTATCCCGCTTTCGGCGCGGTTCCGTGCGCCGCCGGGGCGTGCTCGCCGGCCTCGATGCGGATCGGCAGGACGTTGCCGGGCGGGGGCAGCGGGCAGACCGCGAAGTCGGTGAAGGCGCAAGGCGGGCTGACGGCGTGGTTGAAGTCGAGGACGATGGTGTCGTCCGCGACGTCCTCGCCGAACAGGAAGCGCGCGGCGGGATAGGTCTCGCTGGTCCTGGCCGTCGCGTCGCGGAAGACGAACTGCGGGCGCTCGGGCGTGCCGTGCGTGGCCAGAAGCTCATATCGCTCGCCCTCCCGCTCGAACACAGCACGGTGCGTCGCCTCGACCTCGGTGCGGATGCTGCGGCTCGTGTCGATCTCGACCGAATGCGGCGCGTCGAGCCGCTCCCACCGGGCGACGATCCGCCAGGACGGATCGTAGGCAAACGCCGTCAGACGGGGCAGGCGCTCACCCTCGATCGGCGTCGTGTCGCGCACGCGAAGCGCGTTCTCGCCGTTCAGCGTCGTGACCTCGAGAAGGAGGTTGCCGCTCGAAAAGCGCGGCGGCGCCGACTTCGACAGGGCGAGGCGCTGCTCCTGAGCGTCTCCCGTGGCTTGGAAGCGCACGCCCGTGTCGTCCTGCGTCAGCGTGCCGACCTCGGCGGGGCCGGCCGGCAGCACGATGTCGTTGTCCGGCGCGGCTCCGATGCGGAACGTGCCGTTCTCCAAGGGATAGCGGCCGACGATGTTGAGCCAGCCGTCGGGCCGCGCCAGATCGGCGAGCCGCCGCTCGCGCCAAGCGGCAAATTCGGTCGCGGCGGGATCGCTCATCGGGTTGGTCCTCGAAAGGTTGGCGGCCTCGTTGCCGGACCGGATGTAGCGATGCCGGGCGTCCGTGCAACCGGCCGGGCGCCCGGCCGCGAGCGTCTAGCGGCCGACCTCGCGCAAGGGGGCGACGTCGCGCGGCGAGGCGGCGAGCCGCCGACGCTGCGCGACGATCGCGAGTGCCGCCCGCGCCGCCTCGCGGCCCTTCTCGACGAAATGCGCCTGGAAGATGCCGCGGTGGTGGTCGGTTTCCTGGTAGTGATGCGGCGTCAGCGAGACCGACAGCACCGGCACGCCGGTGTCGAGCCCCGCGCGCATCAGCCCGTCGACGACCGCCTGCGCCACGAAGTCGTGGCGATAGATGCCGCCATCGACGACGAGCGCGGCGGCCGCGACCGCGTCGTAGCGGCCGGTCGCGGCGAGATCGCGCGCCATCAGCGGCAGTTCGAAGGCGCCGGGCACGTCGAAGACGTCGACCTGGGTGGACGGGATGATCTCGGTGAAGCCGAGAAGCGCACGGTCGACGATGTCGGCGTGCCACTGCGCCTTGACGAAGGCGAAGCGGGATTCGGGCATGGAACGCTCCGTTGGATGGCTGTGACGGCGGGCCTTGGCGCCGTCAGCTCTCGAGGGTGAAACCGATCTTCAGCGTCACCTGATAATGGGCGACCTTTCCGTCCTCGACATGGCCGCGGGTCTCGACGACCTCGAACCAGCGGATGTGCCGCAGCGACCGCGAGGCGTCGCCGATCGCGTTCGAGATCGCATCCTCGATCGAGACCGGCGAGGAGCCGACCACTTCGACGAGCTTATAGCTGTGTTCCGACATGGGACAATCCTTCGAAAGGGAGGCGATCAGCTCCAGGCGTGGAGCGGCGGGTTGACGCCGTTGAGGGCGTGCTGGCCGACGATCGCGTATTTCCAGCGCACCGGGTCGTGCAGCGTGTGGGTGCGGGCATTGCGCCAGTGGCGGTCGAGGCCGTGCTCGGCGAGCGTCGAGCGCGTGCCGGCGAGCTCGAACAGCTTGTTGGTGGCCTCGATCGCAATCTCGGTCGACAGGATCTTGGCCTCGGCCGTCGCGATTTGCGCCGCCGCGACGCTCTCGGCGGTCGGGTTTGCCACCGCGCGGTCCACCGCGTGGCCGGCCAGGTCCTGCAGCGCCTGCGCGGCGTGGAGGCGCACGGTCAGCGAGCCGACGGCCTGGATCGTATAGGGATCGTCGGAGGCCCGCTCCAGGCCGGAATCGATCCAGGCGCGCGACTTCGTGCGCACGAAGTCGATCGTGTCCTCGATCGCGGCACGCGCGATGCCGGTGTCCACGGCGACCTGGATGATCTGGAAGATCGCGCCGTCGGCCGTCGGCACCTCGTAGCCCTTGTAGCCCGGCACGAGATGGGTCTTCGGCACCTTCACCACGTCGAGGATGACGGTGCCCGACAGGGTGGTGCGCTGGCCGAAGGCGGACCAGTCGTCGATCACGGTGAGGCCCTCGGCGTTGCGGTCGGCGATGGCGTACCAGGCGCGACCCTCCTCATCGAGCGCCACGATCGGCACGAGATGGGCAAGGAGGGCGCCGCTCGAATAGAACTTGCGACCCGTCACGACCACGTGGTCGCCGGCATCGACGAACCGCGTCTCGAAGTCGGCCGCGCGCTTGGAGCCGAACTCGGAGAAGGCATTGCCGAAGCGCACGCCCTTCAGGACCTCGGAGAAGAGAAGCGCCTTCTGCGCCTCGTCGGAGACGGTGCGGATCGCGGCCACGACGCCGAGATGGTTCTGCGTGATCTGGCCGATCGACGGATCGGCGGCCGAGACGATCTCGATCACCTTGGCGAGCGTCGCGTAGGAGACCTCGGGGCCGCCGAAGGCTTTGGGCACGTTGATCGACCAGAGGCCGGACTGCGAATAGGCGTCGAGTTCCTCGACCGGCCAGATGCGCTCGGCATCGCGCCGGGCGGCGCCGGGGCGGATGCGCTCGGCGATCGCGTGGGCGACCGCGATGGCCTCCGCGTCGTCCCCGATGATGTGGGCGGGCGCGGTCGGGCGCGGCACGCCCGGAACGGCTTGTCCGGCGGCTTCGATCTTCTGTCCGGCGATCGTCATGGATCGGCTCCTTGTCGTCAAAAATCAGGGATGGGGTGCGGTGGCCGGGGCGGCGGACCCGAGGCCGAGATAGAAGGCGCGGATGTCGTCGCGGGCGCGAAGCTCGGCGGCGGTGCCCGCGAGGACGGATGCGCCGTGCTCGATGACGACCGCACGATCGGCATGGCGGAGCGCGACCGCCGAGTTCTGCTCCGCGACGAGGATCGACAGTCCGTCGCGGCGGTTGAGTTCGGTGAGCGCGGCGAAGATCGTCTCGACGACCTTGGGCGCCAGACCCATCGACGGCTCGTCGAGGACAAGGAGGCGGGGGCGCCCCATCAGGGCGCGGCCGATCGCCACCATCTGCTGCTCGCCGCCCGACACGAGCCCGGCGGCGAGCCGACGCTTCTCGGCAAGGCGCGGGAAGGTCGCATAGACGCGGGCGAGATCCTCGGCCGTCTGGCTCCGCGAGGACCCGCGGCCGATCGCGCCGGTCACGAGGTTCTCCTCGACGGTGAGCGACTTGAAGCAGTGGCGCCCCTCCAGCACCGGCACGAGCCCGCGTCGCACGAGATCGCCCGGCGAGAGCGACGCGGTGTCCTCGCCCTCGAAGAGGATGCGCCCGTCCGTCAGCCGCCCGCGCTCGGCCTTGAGGAGGCGCGAGACCGCCTTCAGGATGGTCGACTTTCCGGCCCCGTTCGAGCCGAGGATCGCGACGATCTCGCCATGTCCGACAGCGAGCGAGACGCCGGAGAGGGCGAGGATCGACGCGTCGTAGACGGCGTGGAGCGCCTCGAGCGCGAGGATCGGCGGTGCGGCAGCGGACATGCGGGCCTCCGGTGGTTCGAAAGAGGGGGAGCCGCGGGCGGCGCGGCTCCCCGCGGCGCCTTACTGCGCGGCCGCCTGCTTGCCGCTCGCCACGGTCTCGGCGTCGGCGGCGGTGCGCAGGGTGATGCCCTTCTCGGCGGC
The DNA here is from genome assembly GCF_001423245.1 of Aureimonas sp. Leaf324. GTDB lineage: Bacteria > Pseudomonadota > Alphaproteobacteria > Rhizobiales > Rhizobiaceae > Aureimonas. Next base: position 714,361 of record NZ_LMOH01000012.1, on the reverse strand, counting down.
ATAGGCTTCGGCGGACTTCTCGATGATCGGGCGAAGCAGCGCCCAATCCGGCGCGATCCAGTCGGAGACGACGTTCCACCTGGCGCCGTCCCACTGCTGGAAGGTCACGTAGCCGTCGCCCTCGTGGTTGTCCCAGGTGACGTTGATCGAGTGGAAGAGGTCTTTGGCGCCCAGCGCCTCGACGCGGGCGGGATCGAGCTGCAGGTGCTCGAAGCCCCAGCGTACCTCGTCGCCCGTCAGCGTGCGCTGGCCGAACTTCTCTTGAGCGATGCGGATGGCCTCGACGTTGAGGATGCCGTTCACGATGCCGAGGTTGTGGTAGACCGAGCCGATGCGCTCCTTGTCGGCGAGGTTGCCTTCGCCCTTGTCGTAGAGCGTGCGCACGATCTCCTGCACCACGGGATAGCTGTTGCCCGAGGCCTGCGTGGTGATCGCGGTGTAGCCCTTAGCGGCGTCGCCCGCCGGCTTCACGTCCTCCTCCGAGTTCGACCAGACGTTGCCGACGATGTGGTCGACCGGGAAGCCGGTCTTCTGCGCGGTCTTCAGCGCCACCGGGTTCATCACGCCCCAGCCGCGCAGGACGACGTAGTCGGGCTTGGCGCGCCGGATCGTCAGCCACTGCGCCTGCTGCTCGTTGCCGGGGTGAGGCACCTCGATCTGCGTCAGCGTGAAGCCGTATTTCTCGGCGAGCAGCTCGTAGATCGGGATCGTCTCCTTGCCGTAGGGCGAGCCGTGATAGAGGACGGCGATCTTCTTGCCCTTCAGCTTGTCGAGCCCGCCCTCCTTGGAGGCGATGTAGTTCACGATGCCCGACGTCTCGCTGTAGGGGTTGAGGAGAAGCGGGAACACGTAGGGGAACACGCGGCCGTCGGTGCTGTCCGTGCGGCCGTGGTTGATGGTGACGAGCGGCACCTTGTCCTGCGTGATCCGGTCGATCATCGCGTAGGCGATGCCGACCGAGAGCGGGTTCCAGGCGGCGATGTTCGGCTCGTTCTTCAGGCGCTCGTAGACCTCGACGCCCTTCTCCACCTCGTACTGCGTCTCGCCCTCCGACCAGGTGAGCTTGACGCCGTTCACGCCGCCGTCGCGCGTGTTGATGAGATTGAGGTAGTCGATGAAGCCGCCGAAGAAGCCGGTGCCGCCGGCGGCATAGGGGCCGACGCGATAGCTCTGGAGCGGGAAATTCTGCTCGTCGGCGCGCGCATGGCTGGGAACGGCGAGGCCGACCGCGGAAAGGGCGAGCGCGGTGGCGAGGGCCGCGGTGCGCAGGCGTTTGAGGCTTGTCATGGGGCAGACTCCAGCTGTGGTCCGAAGCGACACCGCTCCGGCTCCGTTGTTGTTCGGGTTTGTCGGTGGGGCGTCAGGCGGACGGGCGCTGGCGCCGTGTCAGGCGGTCGAGGAGAGCGGCGAGGCCGTTCGGCTCGAGGATCAGGAAGGCGATGATGAGCGCCCCGAGGATCATCCGCTGCGTCATCTCCAGCGCGCCGCTGTCGAAGACGCCGCCGAAGAGGGCCTGGCCGGCGCGCGACAGGAGAAGCGGGAAGACGACGATGAGCGCCGCCCCGAGGAAGGCGCCGCGAAGGGTCGCGAGCCCGCCGATGATGACGATGAAGAGGATCTGGAACGATCGGTCGAGGTTGAAACCGTGCGGCTCCACGGTGCGCAGGTAGGCGAAGGCCCAGAGCGCGCCGGCGACGCCGATCACGAAGGACGACAGGGCGAAGGCGAGGAGCTTGGTGCGCAGCACCGGCACGCCGATAATGCGGGCCGCCGTCTCGTCGTCGCGCACGGCGATGAAATCGCGACCGATGGCCGAGTTAACCAACCGCCACGCGACGGCAGTCAGGCCGGCGACGAGCGTCAGGGCGAAGAGGTAGCGCTCGACGGGCGAGGCGAACGTGTATCCGGCGACCCGCAGCGCCGGCGCGTCGATGACGCCGGATGGGCTGTCGTTGGAGAACCAGCCGAATTTCGTCAGCGCCCAGGCGACGAAGAACTGCGCGGCGAGCGTCGAGACCGCGAGATAGAACCCGCGCAGGCGTAGGCTCGGCAGGCCGAAGACGAGGCCGACGGCCGCGGCGGCAAGGCCGCCGAGCAAGATCGAGGCGAGGATGGGCAGGCCGGGGACCCGCAGGTCGACGTTGAACGCGGCGAACGCGCCGACCGCCATGAAGGCCGCCGAGCCGAGCGAGAGCTGCCCGGCATATCCGGTCAGGAGGTTCAGCCCGAGCGCGGCGAGGCTGAGCGCCAGGAACGGGGTGAGGAGGGCGTCGAAGAGATAGTCGGTGCCGACGAACGGCAGGACGCCGTAGGCGATGGCGAGGGCGGCGAGCGGAAGGAGGGGGACCTGCAGGCGGGGTCGGACCGCGGGCTGGCCGATCGAGGCGCTAGCTGGGGCGATGGTGGACATGGGTCAATACCTCTCCACCACCGGTTTGCCGAAGAGGCCGCCGGGACGAACCAGAAGGAAGGCGAGGGCGACGAAATAGGCGAACCAGCTTTCGATGCCGCCGCCGAAATATTCGCCGAGATAGACCTCCGCGAGCTTCTCGCCGGCGCCGATCAGGAGGCCGCCGACGATCGCGCCGAGGATCGAGTCGAAGCCGCCCAGGACGAGGACGGGCAGGGCCTTCAGCACCACCAGCGACAGCGAGAACTGGACGCCGAGGCGCGCGCCCCAGAGAAGCCCCGCGACGAGGGCGACGACGCCCGCCGCCGTCCATACGCTCGCCCAGATCACGGGCAGCTTCAGCCCGACCGCGAGCGCGGCGTAGGTGTCGTCGGCCACGGCCCGGAAGCCGAGCCCGACGCGGGTCCATCGAAAGAAGGCGATGAGGGCGGCGACCAGTGTCGCGGCCGTCGCGGCGGCGAAGAGATCGAACTGCGAGACGAAGACGCCGCCGACATCGAAGGGCAGGTCCTCGATCCCGAGGTCGAGGGCGTGGACCTGCGTGCCCCAGAGGAGCTGCGCGGCACCCTCGATCACGTAGGACAGGCCGAGCGTCGCCATGAACAGGGTGATCGGCGGTCGGTTGGTGAGCGGTCGCAGGACCGTGCGCTCGATCGCAAGTCCGAGAAGCGCCATCACGAGGAGCGTGGCGACGAGCGAGAGGGCGAAGGGCACGCCGCGCTCCACCAGGCTGACAAAGGTCAGCGCCGAGAAGAGGAGCATCGCCCCTTGCGCGAAGTTCAGGACGCCGGACGTCTTGTAGATCAGGACGAAGCCGATCGCGACGAGGGCGTACATGACGCCGGACAGGAGCCCGCCGACGAGCACTTCGGTGAAGAACAGCCAGTCGAAGCCGTCGGTCATCACGCGGCCTCCGCGTGGACGGTGCCGAGATAGGCGTCGATGACCGCGGGATCGGTCGAGACGGCGTCTGGCGTGCCGTCGGCGATCTTGCGCCCGTAATCGAGAACCGCGACGCGATCGGACAGGCTCATGACGATGCCGACGTCGTGCTCAATGAGGACGATCGTGCAGCCGAGGCGGGCATGGGCCGACCGGATGTCGGCGGCTATCTCGGCCTTCTCCGTCGCGGTCATGCCGGCCATCGGCTCATCGAGGATCAGGACCTTCGGCCGCGCGACGAGCGCGCGGGCAAGCTCGATCCGCTTCTGGAGGCCGTAGGGCAGGGCGCCGGCCGGCCGATCGGCGATCGCGCCGAGCCGCAGCTCCGTCAGCACCTCGTCGACCGCCCACGCCACGGCGCGCGCGTCGCGGCGCGAGCCGGGCGTCCCGAGGACGTTGCCGAGCCAGGTGGCGCGGCGGCGATGCGCGAGCCCGGTGGCGACGTTGTCGCGCACCGACAGGCCGCGAAACAGCGCAAGGTTCTGGAAGGTCCGCGCGACCCCGAGATGCGCCAGGCGGCCGGCCGGCACGCGGGCGAATCTCGCGCCGCCGATCGCGATCTCGCCGCGGTCGGGCCGGTAGAGGCCGCTGAGGACGTTGACGAGCGAGCTCTTGCCGGCGCCGTTCGGGCCGATGATCGCGCGGATCTCGCCGGGACGCACGGCAAGGTCGATGCCCGACAGGGCGCTGACGCCGCCGAACGACAGTGAAATGCCGGACAGGGCGAGCGCCGCGCCGCCGCGCTCCATGAGTGCGGCCTGAGGTTCGGCCCGCGCGCCGGACTGGTCGGACGGCGCAGGCAAGCCCTGCGCGGCGTCCAGAAGGAAAGCCGTCATCTCGGTGGTCCTGACGATGGGAGGGAGACGGCCGCCCTCGCGGCGGCCGGTGGGGGGCTATTCGGCCGCGATGGCCCGGGCCTCGCCCGCAGCCTCGAGCTCGCGCACCAGCGGGATCACGGTGCGGCCGAAGTATTCGACCTCTTCCTTGAAGTGGAGGAAGCCGAGGAGGATCAGGTCGGCGCCCGCCCGCTTGAGAGCCACGATGCGCTCGGCGACCTGGAGCGGCGTGCCGATCAGGTTGGAGCGGAAGCCGTCATTGTACTGGACGAGATCAGCAAAGGTGGACTTCGCCCAGTTGCCTTCGCCCTCGGGCGAGGCCTTGCCGGCGTTCTTCACCTCGTGGCCGAAGGCGTGGACGGCGTCCGGGTTCGCCTTGGCGACGATCTCGTCGCGCACCGCCAGCGCTTCTTCCTCGGTGTCGCGCACGATCGCGAAGGCGTTGATGCCGACCTTCACCGACCGGCCGTTCTCGGCGGCCTTGGCCCGGATATCCTCGACCTGCGCAGCGAGCCCTTCCGGCGTGTTGCCGTTGGTGAAGTACCAGTCCGACACGCGCGCGGCCATGTCGCGCGCGGCGCGCGACGAGCCGCCCTGGAAGATTTCCGGCTGCGGATCGACGGGTTTCGGCTTCAGCGAATAATCGTTGAAGCGGTAGAAGTCGCCGCGGAGGGTGAAGGCGTCCTCGGTCCAGATTCCCCGCAGAGCGCGGATGAACTCTTCCGACCGGCGGTAGCGCTCGTCGTGGTCGAGCCAGTGCTCGCCGATCGCATGGAACTCGCCACGGAACCAGCCGGACACGATGTTCACGGCGACGCGTCCGCCGGTGAGGATGTTGATCGTCGAGATCTGCTTGGCCGCCAGCGCCGGGTTCCAGGGGCCGGGAAGGATGGCCGCGATGACCTTGAGGCGCGTAGTGTGCGCCAGGAGATGGTGGCTGAACGAGACGCTCTCGTGCTGCTCGTCGGCGCCGTAGCCGGCCGTGAAGCGGATTTGGCTGAGGGCGTAGTCGAAGCCCGCGGCCTCGGCGACCTGCGCCAGCTCGACGTTGTATTGCGGGTCGTGGCTAGTGCGCTGCTCGATGTTCGAGATCACGAGGCCGCCGGACACGTTCGGCACCCAGTAGGCGAACTTCGTGGGCTGGTTGTCGACGGAATGGCTCATGTCGGTTCTCCCTGGCGGAACGGTTGGATCAGCCGCCGATGGCGATCGGGGCGGGATGGGTGGTCGAAACGCGACGCTGCGCCTCGATCAACTGAGCGGCCTCGCGCGCGGCGCGCTCGACGCGCGCGGCGATGGCGGGGTCGGTGAGCGCGAAGTTCTCGAAGTCTGCCTCGGTGGCGTAGAGCGTCGTCGGCAGCGTCAGCGCGCCGAAGAAGGAAAGGAGCGGGCGAAGCTGGTGCTCGGTCACGAGGCCATGCAGCGTGCTGCCGCCCGTCGCGGCGAGGACGACCGGCCGAGCCGAGAGGGCCCGGTGATCGACGAGATCGAAGAGGTGCTTGAGAGCGCCGGTATAGGAGGCCCGATAGACCGGTGTGCCGACGACCAGCGCATCGGCGGTCTCGATCCGGTTGATCAGGTCCTGCCCGATCTCGCCGAGCGCATCGCGCTCCAGCGCCGAGAGGAGGTGGGGCGCGGCGTCGACGAGTTCGATCACCTCGCCCGTTCCGCCGAGAGGACCGGCGATGCGACGGGTCAGCTGCGCCACCAGCGTCGTGGTGCGCGACGGGCGGCGGACGCTGCCGGAGATGCCGAGAATGCGGACGGTCATGAGCGGAACCCCTCAGGTCGCTGGATGCCTGAAAGCTTACGCGGCTATTATCTACTTCACAGGTAGATTTTATTCATTTCGATGGCCGGGACGCAAATTTCGGGCAGTCGATCGGACGCTCGGGAGCACGAAGCGGGTCGGTCGATGTTGCGGATCGAGGGTCGCACCGTTCTCGTCCGACATTAGAGCCGCAGGCGTCGAGTTCGCGCGTATGTGCGCGGTTTCCGTAGGCTCGTACAGCCGGTGGACCGGGTCGAAGCCGGCCTCGCCCGGCCGTCCGCGGCGATCCACCGTCAGCCCCGCTGCGGCACCTGGAGCTTGCTGCATCCCTCCGACGCCGAGAGGTTCAGAACGCCGAAAAAGGAATCCGTCCCGTCCGACGGAAACAGAATAATATACTTTGTCGGTAGATATTGAAGGCTTACCCTGATGGCATGTTCGACGCCGTCAGCACGGCGCGGGCTGATGCCACTCAACGCAAGCTCGAGCCCGGAACCCATGAAGACGCTTCTTCTCGCCAGCATCGCCACCGCCGTCCTCGGGCTGTCCTCCTTGGCTCATGCCGACGCGCTCAAGGTCGGCGTCACGCCGGGCGCCTATGCCGATTCCGTGGCGGCGGCCGCCGAGGAGGCGAAGGCCGAGGGGCTCGACGTCGAGGTGGTCGAGTTCTCGGACTGGACGACGCCCAACATCGCGCTTGCGGCCGGCGACATCGACGTCAACTACTTCCAGCACAAGCCCTTCCTCGACAACGCCGTGGCCGAGCGCGGCTACGAGTTCGCCGAGGTGGGCACCGGCACGCTCGCCAATATCGGGCTCTATTCGCTGAAGCATAAAAGCTTCGACGAGATCCCCGAGAACGGAACGGTCGCCATCGCCAACGATCCGGTGAACCAGGGGCGCGGCCTGCTGCTTCTGGAAAAGGCGGGCCTCATCAAGCTGAAGGACGGCGTCGGCTTCAAGGGCACGCTCGACGACATCGTCGAGAACCCGAAGAACCTCAGCTTCACCGAAGTCGAGGGGCCGCAACTCGTGCGCGTCACCGGCGACGTCGACCTCGCGCTCGGCTATCCGCACTTCATCGTCGCGGCCAAGGCCTTCGATCCGGCGAGCGGCCTCATCTATTCCGGCATCGACGACCGCCAGTTCGCGATCCGCTTCGTGGTCGCCAAGGACCGCGCCGCGGACCCGGACATCGCGCGGTTCGTGAAGATCTTCCAGACCTCGCCCCGGGTGCGCGAGGCGATCGGCACGGCGTTCGCCAACGATCCGAAGCTCTACACGATCGCCTGGGAGAACTGAGAGCCCGGCCCACCGCCTTGTCCCGGTTCCGATCCGAAGGTTTCGCCATGTCCGAACTCGCCCTTCCCCTCGCCCGATCGGGCTTTGCCGCTTCGCTTCCCCCGGTCGCACGCGAGGCATCGAGGACGGTGGAGCGCCCCCTCGTCGGGCGTCGCGCCGGTTCGGTGCGCTTCGAGGGCGTCGGCAAGACCTATCGCGCCGCGTCCGGCGACGTCAGGGCGCTCGGCGGCATCGACGTCGAGGTGTCCGAGGGCTCCGTGTTCGGGATCATCGGTCGGTCCGGTGCCGGCAAGTCGAGCCTCTTGCGGCTGGTGAACCGGCTGGAGGAGCCGACCGAGGGCCGCGTCCTCGTCGACGGCGAGGATGTCGCCGCGCTCGGCACCGACGCGCTGGTCGCCTTCCGGCGCCGGGTCGGCATGGTGTTCCAGCACTTCAACCTCCTCTCGGCCAAGACGGTGCGCGAGAACGTCGCCCTGCCGCTGCGCGTCGCCGGCGCCCCGCGTGCCGAGATCGACCGGCGCGTCGCCGAGGTGCTGGCGCTGGTCGGCCTCGAGGGCAAGGAGAGCGTCTATCCCTCACGCCTGTCGGGCGGTCAGAAGCAGCGCGTCGGCATCGCGCGGGCGCTGGTGTCCGGCCCCGAGATCCTTCTCTGCGACGAGGCGACGTCGGCGCTCGATCCCGAGACGACGCTGCAGATCCTGTCGCTCCTGAAAGACATCAACCGCACGCTCGGGCTCACGATCATCCTGATCACCCACGAGATGAGCGTGATCCGCGAGATCTGCGACCGCGTGCTGGTGCTCGACCGCGGCGAGGTCGCCGAGACCGGGCCGGTCTGGCAGGTCTTCGGGCGACCGGCCCATCCGGCGACGAAGGCGCTGCTGGCGCCGCTGACGCGCGGCCTGCCGGATGATCTCGCGGCACGCCTGACGCCCGAGCCGCGCGGTACGGACGACGAGGAGGCGCTGGTCGAACTTCGCTATCTCGGCGCGGCGGAGCCCGATCTCGCGCTCCTCGCCGCGCGCTTCCCCGGCAGCCTTCGCCTCGTCGACGCGGCACTCGAGCGGATCGGCGGCCACACGCAAGGGCGCCTCCTCCTGGCCGTCAGGCTTGGCGCCGGACGGCTCGATCTGAACGCCATCCCGAACACGCAGGCGAAGGTTCTCGGCTATGTCTGACGCGATGATCACACGCCTCCAGCAGGCGTTTCTCGACACGCTCTCGATGGTCGGCATCTCGGCGGGGATCGCACTTCTGGCCGGCGTTCCGCTGGCCCTGTTCCTCGTCCTCTCGGCGCCCGGCGGCATCGCCGCCGCCCCCGTGGCGCACCGCGTCCTGTCGTCGATCGTCAACGGCTTCCGTGCGACGCCCTTCATCGTGCTTCTCGTCGCGCTCCTGCCGCTGACGCGGTTTCTCACCGGCACCACGATCGGCGTCTGGGCGGCGATCGTCCCGCTGTCGATCTCGGCGACGCCCTTCTTCGCGCGCATCGCGGAAGTATCGCTACGCGAGGTGGACGCCGGTCTGATCGAGGCGGCGCAGGCGATGGGATGCCGGCGGCGGCACATCATCCACCACGTTCTCCTGCCCGAAGCGCTGCCGGGCCTTGTCGGCGGCTTCACGGTGACGCTCGTCACCATGATCGGCGCGTCGGCCATGGCCGGCGCGGTCGGGGCCGGAGGGCTCGGGGATCTCGCGATCCGCTACGGCTACCAGCGCTTCGACACGACGTTGATGCTGGTCGTCATCGTCATCCTAGTGGCGCTGGTCTCGGTGGTGCAGTTCGCGGGCGATGTCGCCGTCCGCCGCCTGCGCACTCGCTGAGGAGGGACACGGCGATGATCCGCTTCCACCCGCCCGCGTCCGTCGCGGCGACCCCGTTCTCGGCCTCTCGACGTGGCGGAAGAGCGCCTGCGACCATAACTTTCCTGCGCACCGTTGCTTCTCGCGCCGCGGCGCGACCCGAGGAGCAAACGGCATGACGGCCCGCAAAGAGATCCTTTTGAACGCGTTCACGATGAACTGCGTCGGCCACATCAACCACGGCCTGTGGACGCACCCGCGCGACCGGTCGCAGGACTACACGACGATCGGCTACTGGACCGAACTCGCGCGTACGCTGGAGGCCGGTCTCTTCGATGCCGTGTTCATCGCCGATATCGTCGGCGTCTACGACGTCTATGGCGGCTCGATCGACCTGACGGCGCGCGAAGCGATCCAGTTGCCGGTGAACGACCCGACGCTGCTGGTGCCGGCGATGGCCGCCGTCACCGAGCATCTCGGCTTCGGCGTCACTGTCAACACGGCGGTCGAACACCCCTACACCTTCGCGCGCCGCTTCTCGACGCTCGATCACCTGACGGACGGGCGGATCGGCTGGAACATCGTCACCGGCTATCTCGACAGTGCGGCGCGCGCGGTCGGGCGCGACGCCATGGCCGAGCACGACGAGCGCTACGACCGGGCGGACGACTATCTCGACTTCCTCTACAAGCTCTGGGAAACGAGCTGGGACGAGGACGCCGTGCGCCGCGACAAGTCGGCGCGCGTCTTCGCCGACCCCGCCGCGATCCACGAGATCCGGCACGAAGGCCCGTACTACCAAGGGCGGGGCTATCACCTGTCGGAGCCCTCGCCGCAGCGCACGCCGGTCCTTTTCCAGGCGGGCACTTCGGGCCGGGGACAGCGCTTCGCCGCGCGCCATGCCGAATGCGTGTTCATCTCGGCGTCCGACCCGGAGGCCGCGCGCCGCACCGCGCGCGAGCTTCGCGCGGCCGTGGTCTCGGCCGGGCGCCGGGTTGACGACATCCGCATCTTCGTCGGCCTCAGCGTCGTCACCGGCGCGACGGACGCCGAGGCCGAGGAGCGACTTCTCGACTACGTCGCCCATGCCAGCCCGGAGGCGGGCCTTGCGCATTTCGCCGCCGGCAGCGGCATCGATTTCTCGCGCTACGGCCCGGACGACGAGATCGCCTACGGCCCGACCAACGCCATCCAGTCGACCACCGCTGCGGCGCGCCGCAAGGGCCTATCGAAGCGCCAGCTTCTCGACGGGCTGAAGCTCGGCGGCCGCTATCCGCTCCTTGTCGGTTCGGGCGACACGGTCGCGGCCGAGATGGCGCGCTGGGTCGACGAGGGCGAGATCGACGGGTTCAACCTGACCCGAACCGTCGTGCCCGAATGCTGGCACGATGTCTGCCGCTTCGTGGTTCCCGCCCTGCAGGCGAGGGGTCGCTACAAGACCGCCTATGCCGAGGGCACGCTGCGCCGCCGCCTTTTGGGCGAGGGCGATCGCCTGACCGCGCGTCATGCCGGCGTGTCCTCCCATCTGTCCGCGCGCACGGCGGCTGCCGCTGTGCCCTCCTCCCATCTGTCGCTTGAGGTCTCGTGATGTCCGTCACCGCTCCCTTCATCCTCAGCCATTCCCTCGCCGGCGGGCTCGCCGTGCCCCCGATCGAGCCCGGCCTGAAGGATGCGATGCGTCATCTCGTCGGCGGTGTCTGCGTCATCACCGCCGGCACCGGCGCGGATCGGACGGGCGCCACCGTCACCTCGGCCCATTCCCTGTCGATGGAGCCGGAGACCATGCTGGTCTCGCTCAACCTCTCGTCCTCGACGCTTCCGGTGGTCCGCCGCTTCGGCCACTACGGCGTCAACCTCCTGGCGGCACACCACGAGGGCATCGCCGACCGCTTCGCCGGGCGCGGCGGGGCGAAGGGCGCCGACCGCTATCTCGGCGCCGACTGGACCATCCTCGAAACCGGCGCAAGCCTTCTGGAAGGTGCGCTTGCGGTGGTCGACTGCGAGGTCGAGCGGATCATCGAGCATCATAGCCATGCGCTGGTCTTCGGCGCGGTACGAGCCGTGCGCCTCGGGGCGGGCGATCCGCTCGTCTACAGCCATGGCCGCTACGGCGCCTATCGCGCGGCCGTCTGACGCCCGGCGCATCGATCGAAAAAGGTCCCGAGCCCATGCCCCTTTCCATTCCCGACGCGATCAACGTCCTCTGGTTCCTGCCGACGCACGGTGACAGCCGCTATCTCGGCACCAGCGAGGGCGGCCGCGCCGTCGATCTTCTGTATCTCAAGCAGATCGCGCAGGGCGCCGATCAGCTCGGCTATTACGGCGCGCTGCTGCCGACCGGTCGCTCCTGCGAGGATTCCTGGGTGATCGCCTCGGCGCTCGCGCCGCTGACGGAGCGGCTGCGCTTTCTCGTGGCCGTGCGTCCCGGCCTCCAGTCCCCGACGCTCGCCGCGCGCATGACGGCGACGCTCGACCGGATCTCCAACGGCCGGCTCCTGATCAATGTCGTGACCGGCGGCGATCCGAAGGAGAACGGCGGCGACGGCATCTTCCTCAGCCATGCCGAGCGCTACGAGGTGACGCGCGAGTTCCTCGATATCTACAAGCGCGTGCTCGCAGGCGAGACGGTGGATCACGAAGGCAAGCACTTCCGCATCTCGGACGGCCGGCTGCTCTTTCCGCCGATCCAGACCCCCTATCCGCCGCTCTATTTCGGCGGCTCGTCGGAAGCGGCTAACGACGTCGCGGCCGAACAGATCGACAAGTATCTGACCTGGGGCGAGCCTCCGGCGCTCGTCGCCGAGAAGATCCAGACCGTGCGGGCGCTGGCGGAGAAGAAGGGGCGCGAGGTCTCCTTCGGCATCCGCCTCCACGTGATCGTCCGCGAGACGACGACCAAGGCCTGGGAAGCGGCCGACGACCTGATCAGCCGCCTCGACGACGCGACGATCGCGCAGGCGCAGGAGGTGTTCTCGCGCATGGACTCGGTCGGCCAGGCCCGCATGAGCCGCCTCCACGGCGGCCGCCGCGACAAGCTGGAGGTCAGCCCGAACCTCTGGGCGGGCGTCGGCCTCGTGCGCGGCGGCGCCGGCACGGCGCTGGTGGGCGACCCCGACACGGTGGCCGAGCGCATCGACGAGTACCGCCGCCTCGGCATCGACAGCTTCATCCTGTCGGGCTACCCGCATTTGGAGGAAGTCTATCGCTTCGCCGAGCTCGTCCTGCCGCGCCTGCCTTTGAACCATCCGCTGCGCACGCGCTCGGCCGGGGTCAACACCGGGCCCTTCGGCGAGACGATCGCCGGCGACAGCCGCCCGACGCGGATCGCCAGCCAGTCGTGACGACGATTGCGATCATCGGCGGCGGCTTCACCGGCGCGGCCGTCGCCTACCATCTCGCGCGGTCCCCGGCGGGGCGGCGGGCGCAAATCGTCGTCGTCGAGCCGCGCGAGGTCCTGGGGGCGGGGCTCGCCTATGGGACGCGCGATCCCGCCCATCGCATCAACGTGCCCGCCGACCGGATGAGCCTCGACACGCAGGACCCGGACGCCTTCGCACGCTGGCTCCGGACGACCGGCACTATCGCGGACGACCCGGACGCCGTGATCGCGTCGGGCCAGGCCTTTCCGCAGCGGGGCCTCTTCGGGCGCTACGTCGCCGACGCCCTCGCGCCCTTCGTCGCGAGCGGCCGGATCGTCCATCGCCGCACCGCGGCCGAGGCGATCGCGCGCCGCGCCGACGGGACGTTCGACGTCGCTCTCGCGGACGGCTCGCTCCAAGCCGATCTCCTCGTCGTGGCGACGACGCATCCGCCGCCGGCGGTGCCGGCTGCGCTGCGGCCTCTCGCCGGCGATCCGCGCTTGGTCGCCGATCCCGGCGAGCCGGACGCGCTGGATGGCGTGCCGTCGGACGCGCGTGTCCTCGTCGTCGGCAGCGGGCTGACGGCCGCCGACATGGTGGCCTCGCTCGACCGGCGCGGGCATCGCGGCCCGATCCTGATGCTGTCGCGCAACGGACTGCGCTCGCGCGGCCATGCCCCGTCGGCGGTCGAGCCGTTCGGGGACTTTACGTCCGTCCCCGCCCGCACGGCGAGCGAACTCATCCGCCGCGCCCGGCAGGCGATCGCGGAGGCGACGGGGCAGGGGATCAGCTGGCACGCCGTTCTCGATGCCCTGCGCGGCGACGGGGCGGCAATCTGGGGCGCGCTGCCGGAGGCCGAGCGACGCCGTGTGGTGCATCGACTGCGCAGCTTCTGGGATGTGCACCGGTTCCGCATCGCGCCGCAGGTGGCTGATGTTCTCGACCGTCTGGACGGCGAGGGCCGCTTTCGCCTCGTCGCCGCTTCGCTCGTCTCCTCCCGGCCCGAGGCGGACGGGCTCCACGTCGCGTGGCGGCCGCGCGGCCGGCGAGCCGTCGAGACGGGGCGCTTCGACGTCGTCGTCAACACGACCGGGCCCGCTCACCGCGCCGTCGTGGACCGCGAGCCGGTCCGCTCCCTCTACGAGGCAGGACTGGTCGATCTCGACCGCGTCGGCCTCGGGCTGCGGGTCGATGCCGCCCACCGCGCCATCGGGCGCGACGGCGCGGTCGTGCCGGGTCTTCTCATCGCCGGGCCGCTGGCACGCGGCACGTTCGGCGAGTTGATGGGGTTGCCGCAGGTGACGGCCCATGCCGAACTCGTCGCCCGCATCCTCGGCGAGGTTCTCGCCGAGGATCGAGACGTCAGAGACCTGCGGCAGGCCGTCTGAGCCGCCGCGTCAGGCACTTGCCGGCACGCGCGCGATCACCTTGATCTCGAAGTCGAAGCCCGCCAGCCACGTGACGCCGACCGCCGTCCAGTTGGGATAGGGCGCCGCGCCGATCACGCCGTCGCGCACTTTCATGATCGCCTCGAACTGCGCTTCCGGGTCGGTGTGGAAGGTGGTGACGTCGATCACGTCGCCGAAGGTGCAGCCGGCGGCGGCGAGGACGTTGGCGAGGTTGGTGAAGGCCTGCCGGACCTGCGCCTCGAAGTCGGGCTCGGGCGAGCCGTCCTCGCGGCTGCCGACCTGACCCGACACGAACAGGAGGTCGCCCGAGCGGATGGCCGCAGAATAGCGATGGGCGTCGTAGAGGGCGTGGCGGTTGGCGGGAATGATGGCCTGGCGCTGAAGCATGGGTCGGTTCCTGACATAGATAAGGAGGAGCGGGCGTGGAGGCGCTTGCGCGCGCTTCACTTCCTCCCGCGCATTTGATATACGCGGCGTATGTGAATTGGTCGCATACATACGCGACGTATGTCAAGCGCTCGGGCGGGAGAGCATTCGCGATGGCGGCAGCGGGTCGACGGGCGGAACAGATGGAAGCGACGCGCGCCAGGCTGATCGCGGCCGCGCGCGCGGCCTTTGCCGAGAAGGGCTATGCGGCGGCGTCGATGGACGAGCTTACCGCGCAGGCGGGCCTGACGCGCGGTGCGCTCTACCACAACTTCGGCGACAAGAAGGGCCTGCTTCAGGCCGTGGTCGACCAGATCGACGGCGAGATGGCAGAGCGGGCGAAGCGCGACGCGGCCGCCGTCGGTGGCGGTTTCGAGGCGCTGCTCGCCGAGGGCATCGCCTATATCGAGCTGGCGTTGGAGCCCGAGGTGCAGCGGATCGTGCTTCTCGACGGGCCCGCCGTGCTCGGAGATCCCTCGCGCTGGCCCTCGCAGGACAGCTGCCTGCGAACGACGATCCGCACCCTGGAGGACCTGATCGCCGCGCGTGTCGTGAAGCCCGTCGACCCGGAGGCCGCAGCGAGGCTGATCAACGGCGCGGCTCTCAACGCGGCGCTCTGGATCGCGGCGGCGGAGGATCCGCGCGCGGTCCTCGGCAAGGCCGTCGACGCCTTCCGGCAGCTCTGCTCGGGCCTCCTGCGCGCCGATTGACCGCGGGGCCGGGCGGCTACCCAGCCGCTCCGATCGGGCGTAGGCTCCGCTCCGATCTCGGGAGTGCACCCATGGTTCTCGATCGTCGTTCCCTCCTCGCCGCCATGGCGCTCGCGCCCCTCGGCCTCGCGTCCGCCCACGCCGCGACGCCGGAGCCTCTCTCCGACCCGCCGCTTCTCGGCAGCGACTACCGAGCGGCCCGCGCCGGCTTCCGGACCAAGCTTCTTCAGCGTGGACCAGCACCTGACGAAGGCGATCCGCTGACGGCCCCGGACGGCGCAGTGGCGCTCAGCTACCCGTCGGGCCCGCGCGAGCTCGTCGCCTGGGCGAGTCCGCCGGGCGATGCTTCGGCGCGCAAGCCGGCCGTCCTCGTGCTCCACGGCGGCAACGCGATCTGGCACGGTCACTGGCAGGACCTTGCCGCACCCTACGTGGCCGCGGGCTTTCATGCGCTGATGCCCACGATGCGCGGCGAGAACGGGCAGCTTGGCGACTTCTCGGCCTTTTACGACGAGACCGACGACGTGCTCGCCGCAGCCGCCGTTCTGCGAGCACGCCCCGACGTCGATCCGGAGCGCGTCTACATCAGCGGCCACAGCATCGGCGGCACGCTGACGCTTCTCGGCGCGCTCGCCGGCGATTTTCGTGCGGCGGCCGCCCTGTCGGCGTCCCCCGACACGCGCACCTTCTTCCGGCGTTTCGCCGACGAGGTGCCGTTCGACATCGCCGACCCCCGCGAGGTCGAGATGCGCTCGGCCGTGTGCTTCGCCTCCGGCTTCCGCTGCCCGATCCTCATGTCGCACGGCGACGGCGAGACGCGGTCGAGCGGCGCGATCGACCTGACCGTGGCGCGCGCCCGCGCCGCCGGGCAGACGGCCGAACATCGCGTCGTGCCGGGCGACCATATGGGCTCGATCCCCGGCAGCATCCGCGAGGCGCTCGCCTTCTTCGCCCGCGTGGGCTGACGAGCGAGCGCTTGGGCCTCCGCGCCTCAGGAGGCGTGGGGGAGGACGGCGTGCGGCTCCCGCCCGGCGGCTGCCGGCTTGCGCGCGCCCCGGCGCACGAGGACGTAGAACAAGGGCGTCAGGAACAGGCCGAACACGGTGACGCCGAGCATGCCGGAGAAGACCGCGACACCCATCGCCGAGCGCATCTCGGCACCGGCGCCGGTCGACAGGACCAGCGGCAGGACGCCCATGATGAAGGCGAGCGAGGTCATCAGGATCGGCCGCAGGCGCAGCCGCGCCGCCTCGATCGCCGCCTCGCGCGGGCTGCGCCCCTCGGCTTCGAGTTCGCGCGCGAACTCGACGATCAGGATGGCGTTCTTCGCCGACAGGCCGACGAGCACGATCAGGCCGATCTGGGTGAAGATGTTGTTGTCGCCCGCCGTCAGCCAGATGCCCGCCAGCGCCGAGAACAGGCCGGCCGGCACGATCAGGAGGATCGCGATCGGCAGCGTCAGGCTTTCGTACTGTGCGGCGAGCACGAGGAAGACGAGGAGCAGCGCCAGCGGGAAGATCACGATGCCGGAATTGCCCGCGATGATCTCCTGGTAGGTCAGCTCGGTCCACTCGAAGGCGAAGCCCGGCGTCAGTGTCTCCGCGGCGATCCGCTCCACCGCGGCCTGTGCCTGTCCCGACGAGAAGCCGGGCGCGGCGTTGCCGTTGACGTCGGCGGCGAGGAACCCGTTGTAGCGCAGCGCCCGTTCCGGCCCGGCCACCGTGTCGACCGACAGGAGCGCCGACAGGGGGATCATCTCGCCCGTGGTCGAGCGGACCTTGAGGCGGCCGATGTCCTCGGCCCTTGCGCGATAGGGCGCGTCGGCCTGGACCCGCACCGAGTAGGTGCGGCCGAACTCGTTGAAGTCGTTGACGTAGAGCGAGCCGAGATAGATCTGCAGCGTGTTGAAGATCTCGGTAATCGGCACGTTCAGCTGCCGGGCGCGCGCGCGGTCGACATCGGCGAAGAGCTGGGGCACGTCGATGCCGTAGCCGGTGAACATGCCGGTCAGTTCGGGCGCTTGATAGGCCTTGGCGAGGAAGCCCTTCACCACGTCGTCCAGCGCCTTGTAGCCCTGGCCGGAGCGGTCCTCGATCTGCAGCTTGAAGCCGCCGATGGTGCCGAGGCCCTGGACGGGCGGCGGCGGGAAGATCGCGGTGAAAGCCTCCTCGATTCCGGCGAACTGGCCGTTCAGCGACTGCGCGATGGCGCCGGCCGAGAGCTCCGGCGTCTTGCGGTCCTCGAACGGGGCGAGCGTCAGGAAGACGACCGCGGCGTTCGACGAGTTGGTGAAGCCGTTGATCGATAGGCCCGGGAAGGCGATCGTCGATTCGACGCCGGGCGTCTTCAGGGCGATCTCGCCCATGCGCTTCGCTACGGCTTCGGTGCGGTCGAGCGAGGCGCCGTCGGGCAGCTGCGCGAAGCCGACGAGATACTGCTTGTCCTGCGCGGGCACGAAGCCGCCGGGCACCTTCTGGAACAGCACGACCGTCAGCGCGACGAGCACGATATAGACGCCGAGCATCATGCCCTTGCGGGTGATCAGGCGTCCCAGCCCGTTGCCGTAGCGGCGCGACGAGGCGCCGAAGAAGCGGTTGAAGCCGCGGAAGAACCAGCCGAGCGCGCCGTCGAGGACGCGCGTCAGACGATCCTTCGGCGCATCGTGGCCCCGCAGGAGGAGGGCGGCGAGCGCCGGCGACAGGGTGAGCGAGTTGAAGGCCGAGATGACGGTCGAGATCGCCAGCGTCAGCGCGAACTGCCGGTAGAACTGGCCGGTGAGTCCCGAGATGAAGGCGAGCGGCACGAACACGGCGACGAGCACCAGCGCGATCGCGACGATCGGCCCCGATACCTCGCGCATCGCCTGATAGGTCGCCTCGCGCGGGGAAAGGCCGTTCTCGATGTTGCGCTCGACGTTCTCGACGACGACGATCGCATCGTCCACCACGATGCCGATCGCCAAGACGAGGCCGAAGAGCGACAGCGCGTTGATCGAGAAGCCGAGGAGATGCATCACCGCGAAGGTGCCGACGATCGAGACCGGCACGGCCAGAAGCGGGATGATCGAGGCGCGCCAGGTCTGAAGGAAGACCACGACGACGATCACGACCAGCACCACGGCTTCGAGCAGCGTGTCGACCACGGCCTCGATCGAGGCGCGCACGAACTGGGTCGTGTCGTAGACGATCTCGTAGTCGACGCCGTCCGGCATCGTTTGCTTGATCTCGGCCATGGTGCGACGCACCTCGTCGGCGATCGCAATGGCATTGGAGCCGGGCGCCTGAAAGACGGGGATGGCGACCGCCGGCTCGTTGGAAAGGAGCGAGCGCAGGGCGTATTCCGAGGCGCCGAGCTCGACGCGGCCGATGTCGCGAATGCGCGTGATCGCGCCCGTTTCGGGGTCGGTGCGCACGATGATGTCGGCGAACTCCTCGACGTCCCGCAGGCGCCCTTGCGCGTTGACGGACAGCTGGAACTCGACGCCGGCGACGCTCGGCGAGGCGCCGATGACGCCGGCCGCGGCCTGCACGTTCTGCTCGCGGATCGCGGTCACGACGTCGTTCGCCGACAGGCCGCGGGCGGCGGTCTTCTCGGGGTCGAGCCAGATGCGCATGGAATAGTCGCCCGAGCCGAAGAGCTGGACCTGACCCATGCCGTCGATGCGCGCGAGGCGGTCGCGTACGTTGAGAAGGGCGTAGTTGCGAAGATAGGTGAGGTCGTAGCGCCCGTTGGGCGAGGTGAGGTGAACGACCAGCATGAGGTCGGGCGAGGACTTCACCACCGACACGCCGAGGCGGCGGACCTCTTCGGGCAGGCGCGGCTCGGCCTGCGCGACGCGGTTCTGGACGAGCTGCTGCGCCTGGTCGGGATCGGTGCCAATGCGGAAGGTGACGGTGAGCTGCAGCGTGCCGTCCGTCGTCGCCTGGCTCGACATGTAGAGCATGTCCTCGACGCCGTTGATCTGCTCCTCGAGCGGCGTCGCCACGGTCTCGGCGATCACGGCCGGGTTGGCGCCGGGATAGGCGGCGCGCACGACGACCGAGGGCGGCACGACCTCGGGATATTCCGAGATCGGCAGCGCGAAGATGGACAGGAGGCCGCCAAGGAAGATCATGACGGACAGGACGCCCGCGAAGACGGGACGGTCCACGAAGAACCGGGAAATGTTCACGGGCTTACGCTTTCGAAGTGGATGGACGAGGGGCGGCCCCGGGGGAGCGGGAGACACTCCGCCGGGGGCCTCGGGGTCAGCGCGTGGCGGGGCCGTCCGCGCTGGCCTGCCGGTCGAGGCTGCGGCCGGTCTCCATCGAGACCATCTGGGGGGCGACCTTCGCGCCGGGGCGCAGACGCTGCAGGCCGTTGACGACGACGCGCTCGTCGGCAGCGAGGCCGCTCTCGACGACGCGCATGTCGCCGGTGGCGGCGCCAAGGCGGACCTCGCGATATTCGACCGTGTCCGTGTCGTCGACCACCAGCACGTAGCGCTTGTCCTGGTCGGTGCCGACCGCCCGCTCGGACACGAGGATCGCCGGCTCCGAGCGCGGCTCACCGAGCCGGACCTTGGCGAACTGGCCGGGCATCAGCGTACCGTCGGCGTTCGGAAAGGCGACGCGGATGCCGACGGTCCCGTTGGCGGGGTCGACGGTCGGATCGACGAACTGAATGTGACCCTCGACGCTCTCGCCGGCCTCGCGATCGAGCCGGGCCGGAACGTGTTGGAGCCCGTCCATGCCGCCAGCCGACTGGAGGAGGCGCTGCACGCTCGCCTCGTCGGCATCGATCGTGGCGTAGATCGGGTCGACCGACACCATGCGGGCGAGGACCGGCGAGGCGGCTCCGGCGGACACGAGGTTGCCGCTGGTGACGAGGAGGCGGCCGATCCGCCCGGAAACCGGTGCGCGGATTTCGGTGTAGGAGAGGTCGAGCTCGGCGCTGCGCAGGGTCGCGGCGGCGGCGGCGAGTTGGGCCTCGGCTTCCGCTGCGGCCTGCACCCGGCGCTCGTATTCCGAACCGGCGATGGTCCGGTTGCCCTGCAACTGAGCGCCGCGATCGCGTTCACCGACGGCGAAGGCTAGTCGCGCTTGTGCCGCCTGGATGTCCGACCGGGCCCGCTCGACGGCGGTCCGGTAGGGCTCGGGATCGATGGTGACGAGGAGCGCGCCCTTCTCGACCAGCGCACCCTCCGAGAAATGGGTGGCGAGCACCGCCCCCGCGACGCGCGAGCGGATATCGACCCGCTCCACGGCCTCGAGGCGGCCGGAATGGCGGGACCAGAGCTCGACCGGGCGGCGCTCGACGCGGGCGACCGAGGCCGGCACGGCGGGCGGGGGCGAGGCCTGTGTGGTTTCGGCCCCGGCCGCCGGTCGCGGTTCGTGCGCGATCACGCCCAGCCCCAGGAAGGTGAAGGCGAAGGCTGCCGCGACGAGGCTGGCCATGACGGCGGCGATGCCGTTCAGGACGACATGAAGTTTGGACATGGGACTTCCTTCATCGAGGCGGAAAGGCGAGAGGCGAGGGGGCCGCCGGACGGCCGCGGGAACGCCGCCGGCGGCCGCTTCGTCAGAAGCTGTCGGAACCCGGGACGATGGCGCCGCCGCGGGCGAAGCCGGCCGTCACGCGGGCCTCGCCGGTCCCGGCGTCGCCGGCCGGCACGAAGGACTGCGAACGCACCGTCCGGCCGCCCTGGTAGCCGTAGGAGCTTTCCGAACGGTCGCGCGCGCCGGCGCGGCCGGTCACGACCGAATGGTCCGCGACGGCCTGGGCGTCGCGGACGCCGAGATCGGAGCCGGGGACGAGATCGGCGGCGGACGCGAAGCCGGCGGACAGGAGGAGTGCGGCAGAGGCAGAGAGAAGAAGGCGGGGCATGGAACGATCTCCAGAAATTGGGGCGCAAGTGTCCGCTGCCGCGACATGGGAGGGTGCGCGGGCTTGGCGGGTTCGCGGTGCGGGATCGAAGAGGCGCAACGCAGGACGCGCGACCTCTCCCTGCCGGCCGCGGAATGCGCCGGCTTCGAATGCCGTCGGTCGACGCGAGAGGACCGGCGATTCTTGGAAACCGCGACCCCTTCGGTTCATTACCGATCGGTATGGAAAGAGCTAAGGCTTCATCCGCGCCCTGTCAACGGGATAATTTACCGGTGGGTATAAAAGTTTTCGGGCCAGCGCAGCGGGGTGTCTTCAGCGCTGCGCCCGGCGATGCTGCGCGAGGTGGTCGACGAAGGCGCGCAGGCGCGGCGGCATGTTACGTCGGCTGGGGTAGTAGAGGAAGAAGCCCGGAAACGACGATCAGAAGGGCTCCAGAACCGGGACGAGGACGCCGCTCGCCAGATCGGCCTGGAACGTCTCCTCCATGCCGAAGCAGATACCCGCGCCGGCCCGCGCCAGCTGCACCATCAGGCGCATGTCGTTCGTGGTGATCTCGGGCTCGACCGCGACCGCGAAATCGCGCCCGTCCTCCGTGAACTCCCAGCGATAGGGCGCGGCGCGTGGTGCCGGGCGCCAGCCGATGCAGCGATGGTTGACCAGCTCGCGCGGGTGAGCCGGCGCGCCGGCTCTTGCGAGGTAGCCGGGTGTCGCGACCGCGACCTGTCGCTGATCGCCGGACACGGGCACGGCGATCATGTCCGCTTCGATCACCTCGCCGAGCCGCACCCCGGCATCGAACCCTTCGGCGACGATGTCGAACTCCTCGTCGGTGACGAGGACGTCGAGCTGAACCGCCGGATGGGCCGCCGAGAAGCTCGCCAGCAGTGAACCCGAGAGCACGCCTTCGGCGATCGACGAGACGGCCAGCCGCAACTGACCGCGCACCTTGGCGCGATGGGCCCGCACGCCGTCCAGCGCGGCGCGCATGTCGGCGATCGCGGGCGCGATCTCGTCGCGCAGCCGCTCGCCTTCCTCGGTCAGGCTCATGCTCCGGGTCGTGCGGCGCACCAGCAACACGCCGAGTTCGGCCTCGAGACGACGGAGCGACTGGCTGATCGCCGACCGCGTGACGCCGAGGCGATCGGCGGCGGCGCGCAGGCTCGTCTCCTCGGCGATGACCGCGAAGACGGCGAGGGTGTTGAGGTCGTCCCGCATTGGTGAGTTCGCCTTACCAGCGCGTGAAGCAGAAGCCGGCTTCTGGCGACAATGGCGCGGGTCTATCTCCCTGGCAACCGCTCCTGACGGCGTCCGAGCCGGATCCGGCGCGGTCCATCCCCCTTCTGAAAGGACATCACCCATGGCTCTCGATAAGGTCGTTCTCATCACCGGCGCCTCCTCCGGCATTGGCGAAGGCATCGCGCGTGAACTTGCCGGCGCCGGCGCCACGCTGATGCTGGGGGCCCGCCGAACCGATCGGCTGGATGCGCTCGCCGACGAACTCCGCCGCACCGGTGCGCGCGTGGCGAACCGCCGCCTCGACGTCACCGACCGCGCCGACGTCGCGGCCTTCGCCGAGGCCGGACGTGCCGCCTTCGGCCGGGTCGATGCGATCGTCAACAATGCCGGCGTCATGCCGCTGTCGCCGCTCGCCGCGCTGAAGGTCGACGAGTGGGACCGGATGATCGACGTCAACGTGAAGGGCGTCCTCTACGGCATCGCGGCCGTCCTGCCGGAGATGACGGCGCGCGGCTCCGGCCACGTCGTCAACATCGCCTCGATCGGTGCGCTCGCCGTGTCGCCGACGGCCGCGGTCTACTGCGCGACCAAGTTCGCGGTGCGCGCCATCTCGGACGGGCTGCGGCAGGAGCGGCAGGACATCCGCGTGACCTGCATCCATCCGGGCGTCGTCGAGAGCGAACTCGCCTCCACCATCACCGACCGCGACGCGGCGACGCTGATGGAGAGCTATCGCTCGATCGCGCTCAAACCGGACGCCATCGGCCGCGCGGTGCGCTTCGCACTGGAGCAGCCGGCGGACGTCGACGTCAGCGAGGTGGTCGTGCGCCCGCTCCGGTCGGCGCACTGATGCGCCGGCTCGTCCTTGCGGGCGCCGCCCTCGCGGCGTCCGTCCTTCCGTCTCATGCCGAGGAGGCCGGCATGCCGGACCAGAGCCATCCCTATGTCGGCCTGTGGGTGACCGACGACGGCCACGTGCGCCACGAGCTTCTCCCGAACGGTCGCTACGACGAAGCGCGCGGCACGCGCGAGAGCGACTATCGGGGACGGTACGAGGTATCGGGCACCCATATCGAGTACTGGGACGACACCGGCTTCACCGCCGACGGCGACTTCGTCGACGCCGATACGCTGCAACATGGCGGCATGGTGTTGCGCCGTCGCTAAGCGAAGCCGAGCTGCCGCAGCGGGGAAAGCCTGCGGCGGCGCGGCCACAGGGCCGCCACAATCGGGCCTTGCGGCACGGGGTGTTTTCACAATCCGCTGTCGCCGCACCGCGCCGTCTTGCATGCTCCCGTCGGACCGGCTGCGGGGGCCTGCCGGAGGGGGACGTTACGCATGAGCCGTATCGATTGCCGGGCCGTTCTGGCCGCCACCACCGCGCTTCTCGTCGCCGGTACCGCGCTGCCCGCGCTGGCGCAGGTCGCCGGGCCCGTCATCAGCTTCGGCGACTCCTTGTCCGACAACGGCAACCTCTACCTTCTGACCGGCCGGCCCGCATCGCCGCCCTACTTCGCCGGTCGCTTCTCGAACGGGCCGGTCTTCACCGAATACCTCAACGGCGGTCCGATGCAGCAGGCGGGCGCGGCGACCCTGGCGGGCGTGCGGATCAATCCCGAGCTGTCGCAGAACTATGCGTTCGGCAACGCCCGCACCGATCGTCTGGACGGCCTGCTGCCGCCGGGAATCCCCGCGCAGATCGACGCGTTCGAACTGCAGGACGGGCGCTTCGGCGCGAGCGACGTCGTCACCCTCTTCGGCGGCGCCAACAACATCATCCACGAGATCAACACGCCCGGCGCGACCGCCGCGCTGGTCGGCGCCGAAGCCGTGGCGTCGGCCGGTGATGTCGCCGCCTCGCTCGCCCGCCTCGGTCGTCTCGGCGCGCCCACGGTCGCCGTTCTCAACCTACCCGACATCGGCGCGACGCCGGCCTTTTCGGGCACGCTCCAGGGGTCGGTGGCCGGAACGCTCGCCACCAACGCCTTCAACACCGCGCTGCGGGCCGGCGTGACGCAGGTCGCAACGGCGCTGCCGAACACCGACGTCGTCCTCGTCGACGTCCAGCGCCTCGGGGCGCTGGTCGCCAGCGATCCGGCACGTTTCGGCATCCTCAACACCCGCGACGCCTGCCTGTCGACGCCGGCCTGCGCGGCCGCGCCCGCGAGCGTCCAGAACACTTATCTCTACTGGGACGGCATCCATCCGACGACCGGCGTCCACCGCCTGTTCTCTCAGCTCGTCGAGGACTACCTGTCGGTCGGAACCACCGCCGCGGCGGTCGGCTCGCTGATGGAGACCGCGCTGCTCGACCGCATGAGCGCGAACGAGGCGGTGCGCGACCGGGCCCGCGTCGCAGCGCTTCGCCTGCCGCCGCCGGCCACCGGCTCGGACGCGGCAATCGCCGTGCCGTTCTCCGACCTCTACGTCTCGCTCGGCGGCAGCCGCTTCGAGCGCGATGGCGCGCGAGACTATCGCTTCGACAACGGCTCGGTCCGCATCGGCTACGACCATCGCCTCAACGACCGGGTCCTGATCGGCGGCGCGCTGTCGGCCGCGGCCGGCGAGGTGGACGATGCGCGCCTCACCTACGACACCTTGTCCTTCGCCGCCGACCTCTACGCCACCGCGCTGTTCGGCCCGGCCTACGTCACCCTGTCGGGCGGCGTCGCGCATCACGACTACGAGGATCTCGACCGGCGCACGCTGGTCTCGACCGTCACCAATCGCGGCACGGACACCAACGGCGTGTCGGCCAATATCGGCCTCGAGGCCGGGTACGGTTTCCAGGCCGGCGCCTTCACGATCACGCCCGCGCTCGGGCTCGACTATCTCTATTCCGACGCGGACGGCTATGCCGAGAGCGGCGCGGCGGCCGAAATCGTCTATGGCGACACGCAGCGCAACGCGCTGCTCGGCTCGGCGAACCTGCACCTCGGCTATGTCACCGATCTCGGCGGGCGTCCGCTCGCGCTGACCGGCCGCATCGGCTACGAGGACATCCTCACCGAGGACGACGCGCGCGTTTCGGCGGCGATCACCGGCGGCATCACCCGCGCACGCTCCAGCGCGCTCGACGATCTGGCCGCCCGCGGTTTCGTGGCGGGTGTCGGCGCCGATGCGGGCCTGACCGATCGCCTGTCGCTCACCGGCCGCTATTCCTACGGCACCAGCTCCGACATCGACACCAGCCATGTCGGCGAGATCGGCCTGAAGTACCGCTTCTGACGAGAGGCGGGTGCGACTCGGCGGGCTACCGCGCCCGCCCAGCCGCCCTCAGACGGCGGTGCCGAGCTTGATGCGGCTGAGGTCGGAAAAGCGCGGGATCGCGTAATCCTCCGTGCCGACCACCGTCGGGCGGCCGGTCAGCACCTCGGCGGCGAGGCGTCCCGCCCCCGGCCCGATGCCGAAGCCGTGGCCCGAGAAGCCGGTCGCCACAACGACGTTGGGATCGGCCTCGATCCGGTCGATATAGGGGATCGCGTCGGGGGTGACGTCGATATAGCCGGCCCAGCGCTGGAGGATCCGCGCGCCGCCGAGCGCCGGAAAGAAGCCGGCGGCCTTTCGCAGAAGGGCCCCTCCGTCGCCGGCGCGGGGTCGGGGGTCGAGCATCCGCGCGCCGGTATAGGATCGAGGCGCCAGCGTCTCGCGGAAGGACTGGAGCGCGATGTGCGGACGGATGCCGCGACCCTGCTGGCGCAGCATCGGCGCGAACTCGCGCAGGAAGCGGAGGCTGTCGGGCGTCAGCGGCGCATCGTAGGTCGAGCTGTCGGCGATCGTGTAGCCGCCGTCGAGGCGCTTGCGGACGCCGATCTTGTCGATCCAGATCGAGGCCTCGGGGCCACCCTCGACCGCCGACGTGCGGCACACGGAGCCGAGGACCTTCAGCTGCGGCAGGCGCAGGCCAAGGCTGCGGCAGAAGGCGCTGGACCAAGCGCCGGCCGCCACGAGAACGCCGGAACATTCGATTCGCCCGTGCTCGGTAAGGACGGCATCGACCCGTCCGCCCGACCGCTCGACGCTGGTGACGGCCGAGGGCGCGAGAACGGTCAGGCCTTTGGCCTTGGCGGCGCGCACGATGGCCGGGACGGCGAGCTGAGGTTCGGCCCGGCCGTCGCTGGCGACGAAGAGGCCGAGGCGCTGGCGCAGCGGCGCGTCGCGCGTCACCTCGCGCAGGCGCGCGCCCGTCAGGATCTCGGCGTCGACACCCTGCGGCCGGGCCATCCGGGCCCAGGCCTCGAACGAGGCTTCCTCTTCGGCGGTCTCGGCGACGAAGAGTGTGCCGTGCTGGCGAAAGCCGACATCGGCGCCCACCATCTCAGCCATCCTGCGCCACAGGTGCAGGCTCTCGACGATGAGCGGCACCTCGCGCTCGTCGCGCCCGGCCTGCCGGCACCAGCCCCAGTTGCGGCTGGACTGCTCGCCGGCCACCTGGCCCTTTTCGCACAGGACGACGGAATGGCCGGCCTCGACAAGATGAAGAGCGGCCGCCGCCCCGATGATGCCGCCGCCGACGACGACGAAATCCACCTTGGCCGGCACGCGCGTGTCGCTGGCGACGAGATCGAGATGAGGTCCCATAATTGGTCTTCGTAGAGCAAACCGGGCAAGGGGCGGTCAAGCCTCGCTATGACGACAGGCGTGGATCACGGCGCCGGGCTTGGGGCTTGCCGAGTTGTGCAGGGACCGGCGCCGTGGCACGCTCACCAATCCTCTCGGCGATATCCGCCGTGCGACGGTCGTCTACCACTCTGCCTATAAAATAGGCAGGCCTTCGTTCTCATCAAAGTGGTTGACGTCGTCGTGATCCTGTCGCAGGATCACGGGACATACCGGCCTTGCCTGCCGGACGGCATTCGAGCCCCGTCGGTCCGACGCGACGCCCCTCCGGCATCGCGGCGCGCCTGCGGGGCTTTTTCGTTTCGGGAACTGCGGACTTGAAACAACCCATCGACATCGGCGTCCTGTTCTCCCGCTCCGGCAGCTATGACCGGCTCGGCGAGGCATGCAGCGAGGGCGCGATGGGGGCGATCGAGGCGGTCAATGCCGATCCCGCGCGGCGCATCCGCTTCCGCGTTGCCGAGCGCGATCCGGCCGGACGGATCGAAGCCTATGCACCGCTCTGCGCCGATCTCCTCGTCACCGAGGGCGTGCGCCACGTCGTCGGCTGCATCACCTCCTGGAGCCGGAAGGACGTCATTCCGGTTCTGGAAAAGCACGGTGGCCTGCTCTGGTACCCCGCGCCTTACGAGGGTTTCGAGGCGAACGAGCACGTCGTCTACCTGAACGCCGCGCCCAACCAGCACCTCGTGCCGCTCGTGGCGCATGTCGCCGCGCGATACGGGCGCGACGCCTTTCTCGTCGGTTCGAACTACATCTGGGGCTGGGAGATGAACCGCATCGCCCGCGATCTCGTGGCCGATGCCGGCGGAGAGGTGAGGGGCGAGCGCTACCTCGCGCTCGGCGACACCGACGTCGGCCGGCTCGTCGCCGAGATCCGCGCGACCGCGCCGGACTTCGTTCTCAACAACCTGATCGGCCCGTCCTCCTATGCGTTCTATGAGGCCTATGCGGCGCTCGGGCGCGATGACGAGCGCTTCCGGCCCGAGCGGCGCCCGATCGTCTCGTGCAACCTGACCGAGGCGGAACTGCCCTCCATCGCGCCCTTTGGCGACGGGCACCTCTCCTCGCTTCCCTTCGTCCACGATGGCGCGCCGGGACCCCGCTCGTCCTTCGAGGCGGCGGCCCATGCCGCGGTCACCGTGCTCGCCGACGCGATCGAGGCCGTAGGCACGGACGAGCCGTCGGCGGTCCGCCGTGCGATGGGGGCAGGCATCCGTCAGACGGCGCTCGGGCCCATCCGCGTCGATCCGCTGACGCAGCACACGGCGCTGCCCGTTCGGATCGCCCGCGTGCGCGGCGAAGGGTTCGAGGTGCTGGAGGAAAGCCGCGGGCGCGTCGAGCCCGACCCCTACCTGTCGCACTACGATCCGGTGGCCACCTTCCGGCCCTCGCTGAGGCTGGTGAAATGACCCGGCGCGCGCGCATTCCCCATCTCGGCGGCGCCAGGGCCGTCGTCCTCCATCGCGAGCACGCCTCGGTCGAGGTCCTGATCCGCCAGCTCGGCGCGATCGGCCTCGAGGTCGAGCAGGCCTGGCCCGATCTCCCCGCGACCGCCGCCGGTGCGGACTTCCTGTTCTTCGACGTCGACCACGGCTTCGACGAGCAGTTTCCTTGGAAGGCCGGCGAGGCGCCGATGCCGCTCGTCGCCCTGATCGGTTCGGAAGCGCCGGGGCGCATCGAATGGGCGCTGTCGCTGCAGGCTGACGCGCAGATCGTCAAACCCGTCGGCAACGCGGGCGTCTACTCGGCGCTCCTGATCGCGCGGCGCGCCTTCGACGAGCGGCGGCGGCTCAGCGAGGAGATCGCCTCGCTTCGCCGGCGCATCGGCGAGCGCCAGACCATCGTGCGCGCCGTCGTCGCGCTGTCGGGGGCCGGCATCGGCGAGGAGCAGGCCTATGCGCAGCTTCGCGCGCTCGCCATGGGCTGGCAGGTCAGCCTCGAGGACGCCGCCCGCCGCATCGTCGAACTCAAGACCACGGAGGCCTCGGATGAGCGTCCTCGTCTCGCCTGACACCTCGGCAGTCCCGCCCTCCGCGCCGGTCGGCGGCGAGGGCGTCCTGAAGCGCCTCCTGTCGCGCAAGCTCGGCGTCCTCGGCCTCGTCGTCATCGCGGTCGTGGTGCTGGCCGCGATCTTCGCGCCGATGATCGCCCCGTTCGACCCGAACGAGCAGTTCTTCGACGGCCTGTCGCTCGAAGGCTCGCCGCTGCCGCCGTCGGCGACCTACTGGCTCGGCACCGACCTTCTCGGCCGCGACCTCTTCTCGCGCCTCCTCTACGGCGCGCGCAACTCGCTCGTCATCGGCATCGTCGCCAACGGGGCGGCGCTCGTCATCGGGACGCTGGTGGGCGTCGTCGCCGGCTACTATCGCGGCGTCGTCGGCTCCCTCCTGATGCGCTTCACCGACCTGATGATGGCGTTCCCGGCGCTGCTTCTGGCGATCTGCCTCGCCGCCGTGCTGCGGCCGAGCCTCTGGATCGTCGCGCTCGTCATCGCGCTCGTGAACTGGGTGCAGGTGGCGCGCGTCGTCTATTCCGAGACGCGCTCGCTCGCCGAGCGCGAGTTCATCCAGGCCGAGGTGACGCTCGGCGCCAGTTCCTCGCGCATCCTGTTCCGGCACGTTCTGCCGCACCTCACCTCGACGGTCATCGTCTACGGCACGCTCGGCATCTCGACGACGGTTCTCCTCGAGGCGACGCTCTCCTTCCTCGGCGTCGGGGTGCAGCCGCCGGACGCCTCGTGGGGCAACATCATCTTCGAGAACCAGACCTACTTCCAGGCGGCCCCCTGGCTGGTCTTCTTCCCGGGCGCGGCGATCCTCCTTCTCGCGCTCGCCTTCAACCTCGTCGGCGACGCGCTGCGTGATGCGCTCGACCCGACCGAAGAGGGGCGCGGCTGATGGCGGTCTATCTCGCGCGGCGGCTCGTGCAGGCCGTCCTCATCCTGATCGGCGTCAGCCTCATCACCTTCGTGCTTCTCTACCTCTTGCCGGCCGACCCGGCGCGGCAGATCGCGGGTCGCACGGCGACCGCCGCGCAGGTCGCCAACATTCGCAGCCAGCTCGGGCTCGACCAGCCGTTCTTCATCCAGTATGCGCGCTATCTCGGCAACCTCGTGCAGGGCGACCTCGGGCGCTCCTACCTTCAGCGCTCGGAGGTGGCGGACCTCATCTGGGCGCGGCTTCCCGCCAGCCTCCTCCTCATGCTGGCCGCGATCGTCTGCGAACTCGTGCTCGGCCTGACGATGGGCATCCTGGCCGCCGTGCGGCGCGGGCGGGCGAGCGACCACGCGCTGATGGTGACGTCCTTCGTCACCGTCTCGGCGCCGCAGTTCGTGGTCGGGCTGCTTCTCCTCTACGTCTTCGCCGTCAAGCTCGGCTGGTTTCCGATCGGCGGCTACGGCACCGTCTCCCATCTCGTGCTGCCGGCGCTGACGCTCGGCATCCTCGGCGCCGGCTGGTACGCGCGGATGATGCGCTCCTCGATGGTGGACGTCCTGCGCCAGGACTACATGCGCACCGCCCGCGCCAAGGGCCTGAAGCGCTGGACCATTCTCCTGCGCCACGCGCTGCCCAACGCCATCCTGCCGATCATCGCGATGATCGGCATCGACATCGGCCTCTTCATGAGCGGCATCGTGGTGGTGGAGAGCGTCTTCGGCTGGCCGGGCATCGGGCAGCTTGCCTGGCAGGCGATCCAGCGCGTCGACCTGCCGATCATCATGGGCGTCACGCTCGTCTCCGCCCTCGCCATCGTGATCGGCAACCTCGTGGCCGATCTCGTCGCCCCCTTCGTCGACCCCCGCATCAAGCTCCAGTGAAAGGAAGCCCGCTCATGCTCGCTCGTCTCAAGCGCGGCGCCGCAGCGCTCGCCATCTCCGCCGCCGTCCTGTCCGCGCCGATGGTGGCGCTTGCGCAGGACGGCGACACGATCACCGTCACCTACAAGGACGACATCGCGACGCTCGATCCCGCGATCGGCTACGACTGGCAGAACTTCTCGATGATCAAGGCGATCTTCGACGGGCTGATGGACTACGAGCCCGGCACCGCCAAGCTGCGGCCGGGTCTGGCGGAGTCCTACGAGATCTCGCCGGACGGCAAGGTCTTCACCTTCAAGCTGCGCGACGGCGTCAAATTCCATAACGGCCGCGCGATGACGGCCGAGGACGTGAAATACTCGTTCGAGCGCACGGTGAACCCGGCCACCCAGTCGCCGGGCGCAGGCTTCCTCGGCTCGATCGAGGGCTTCGAGGCGATGCAGGGCGGCACGGCCACCGAGCTGTCGGGCGTGAAGATCCTCGACCCGAAGACGGTGCAGGTGACGCTGTCGCGCCCCGACGCGACCTTCCTGTCGGTGATGGCGCTGAACTTTTCCTTCATCGTGCCGCGGGAGGAGGTCGAGAAGTCGGGCGCCGACTTCGGGCGCAACCCGGTCGGCACCGGGGCCTTCAAACTCGCCGAGTGGACGCTTGGCCAGCGTCTGGTCCTCGAGAAGAACCCGGACTACTACCGCGAAGGCGCGCCCAAGCTCGGCGGCATCACCTTCGAGATCGGCCAGGAGCCGGTGGTCTCGCTCCTGCGTGTGCAGAACGGCGAGGTCGACGTGCCGGGCGACGGCATCCCGCCGGCCAAGTTCCGCGAGGTGATGGGCAATCCGGCCGAGGCCGCGCAGGTGGTCGAGGGCGTGCAGCTCCACACCGGCTACATCACCATGAACACCAAGGCCGCGCCCTTCGACAACCTGAAGGTTCGCCAGGCCGTTAACATGGCGATCAACAAGGACCGCATCGTCCAGATCATCAACGGCCGCGCGACGCCCGCCAACCAACCGCTGCCGCCGACGATGCCCGGCTACATCCAGAATTTCGAGGGCTACAAGTACGACGTCGAGGCCGCCAAGAAGCTCCTGGCCGAGGCGGGTCATGAAGGCGGCTTCGAGACCGAGCTCTTCGTCGCCAATGTCGACCCGCAGCCGCGCATCGCGCAGGCGATCCAGCAGGATCTCGCCGCCATCGGCATCAAGGCCTCGCTCCAGAGCCTCGCGCAGGCCAACGTCATCGCCGCCGGCGGCTCGGCCGAGGGCGCGCCGATGATCTGGTCGGGCGGCATGGCCTGGATCGCCGACTTCCCCGACCCGTCGAACTTCTACGGTCCGATCCTCGGCTGCGCGGGCGCGGCGGACGGCGGCTGGAACTGGGCGAAGTACTGCAACGAGGCGCTCGACGAGAAGGCGGCCGCCGCCGACGCGATGGTCGATCCGGCGAAGGCTGCTGAGCGGGCGAGCGCCTGGGGCGAGGTCTACAAGGGCGTCATGGCCGATGCCCCTTGGGTGCCGGTGTTCAACGAAAAGCGCTACACCATGCGCTCGGCCCGGATGGGCGGCGACGACGCGCTCTACATCGACCCGGTCAACACCCCGATGAACTACCGCTACGTCGAGACCAAGTGAGATGTGCAAGGCGTGCGACTACACGATCCATGGCCGGCAGCATCATTTCGGCTGGGACAACTCGTTCGAACCGGCGCTGCGCGTGGCGCCGGGCGCGACCATCGAGTTCGAGTGCCGGGACTCCTCGGCCGGCCAGCTGACGCCGGATTCGACCGTCGAGAGCGTCACCGCTCTCGACTTCTCGAAGATCAACCCGGTCTCGGGGCCAATCTTCGTCGA
Organism: Aureimonas sp. Leaf324; assembly: GCF_001423245.1. Taxonomy (GTDB): domain Bacteria; phylum Pseudomonadota; class Alphaproteobacteria; order Rhizobiales; family Rhizobiaceae; genus Aureimonas. Next base: position 682,002 of record NZ_LMOH01000012.1, on the reverse strand, counting down.
GGGCGCGGAGCCGGGCGACGCGCTGAAGGTGACGATCGAGGGCTTCAAGCCGTCCGGCTTCGGCTGGACCGCCAACATTCCGGGCTTCGGCCTCCTGGCGGACCAGTTCACCGATCCGGCGCTGACGATCTGGACCTATGACCCGAACTCGCTCGAGCCGGCCGCCTTCGGCCAGCACGGGCGGGTGCCGCTGAAGCCCTTCGCCGGCACGATCGGCAATGCGCTGGCCGAGCCGGGGCACCATTCGGTGGTGCCCCCGCGCCGCGTCGGCGGCAATCTCGACATCCGCGATCTTTCGGCCGGCACCACGCTCTACCTGCCGGTCGAGGTCGCGGGCGCGCTCTTCTCCGTCGGTGACACCCACGCCGCGCAGGGCGACGGCGAGGTGTGCGGCACGGCGATCGAAAGCCCGATGAACGCGGTGCTGACGCTCGACCTCCTGAAGGGCGCCAATCTCGCCATGCCCCGGTTCACGACGCCGGGTCCCGTCACGCGCCATCTCGACGCCAAGGGCTACGAGGTGACGACGGGCGTCGGCCCGGACCTGATGACCGGCGCGCGGCAGGCGGTCGCCGACATGGTGGAGCTTCTGGCGCAGCGCTACAACCTCAACCCGGTCGACGCCTATATGCTCGTCTCGACCTGCGGCGATCTTCGCATCTCCGAGATCGTCGACATGCCGAACTGGGTCGTCTCGTTCTACTTCCCGAGGGTCGTGTTCGAGTGATGATGGGCAAGGTCCTGCCGCGCGAGGCGGTGGCCGCGGCCGCCGCCTCGGTGCTCTCGGTCCGAAACCTCACGATCTCGGTCGGGGAGGGCGCGCGGGCGCGCGTGCTGGTCGAGGCGCTGTCCTTCGACCTTGCACGCGGCGAGACGCTCTGCATCGCGGGCGAGTCCGGTTCGGGCAAGTCGCTGACCTCGCTCGCGATCATGGGCCTTCTGCCGCAGCCGGGGCCGGTGGTCGCGGCCGGTTCGATCCGTCTCGGCGAGGAGGACCTGACCGAAGCGTCCGAGAGCCGGATGCGGCGCGTGCGCGGCGACCGGATCGCGATGATCTTCCAGGAGCCGATGACCTCGCTGAACCCGGTGCTCACCGTCGGGCGCCAGCTTGTCGAGGCGATCGACGCGCATCGCGACGTGTCCGCCGCCGAGGCGAGACGCCTGGCGCTGGAAGCGTTGCAGGCCGTGCGCATCCCCGAGGCCGAGCGGCGGATGGGGCAGTATCCGCACGAATTGTCCGGCGGCATGCGCCAGCGCGTGATGATCGCGATGGCGCTGGCGCTCGAGCCCGATGTCCTGATTGCCGACGAGCCTACCACGGCGCTCGACGTGACGATCCAGGCGCAGGTCCTCGGTCTTCTCAAGGAAATCCAGGCGACGCGCGGCACTGCGCTGATCCTGATCACCCACGACATGGGCGTCGTCGCCGAGATGGCCGACCGGGTCGTCGTCATGCGGCAGGGGCGGGAAGTCGAGGCGGGGGCCGTCGCGCCCCTCTTTGCCGCGCCGAAGGAGGATTACACCCGCGCGCTTCTCGCCGCCGTGCCGCGCATGGGCGACGGTAGCGGCCGCAGGACCGTCGCGCCACAGGCCCCCGTCGCCGAAGTTCGCGATCTTCAGGTGCGCTTTCCCCTGAAGGGTGGCCTGCTGGGCCGAACGGTCGCCGAGGTCCATGCGGTCGCCGGCATCTCGTTCGACGTGCCGGCGGGCGCGACGCTCAGCCTCGTCGGCGAGAGCGGCTGCGGCAAGTCCACCACCGCCAAGGCGATCGCCGGGCTCGTGCCCTACGAAGGGCACCTCGCGGTCGGCGGCCGGTCGGGGCAGGACCTGTCGACGTCGGAGCGCAAGGCGCTGCGCCGCGACGTCCAGATGATCTTCCAGGACCCGTTCGCCTCGCTCGACCCGCGCTGGCGGGCCGGCGATCTCGTCGCCGAACCGCTGGCGGTCCACGGCATCGGGTCCGCCACTGAGCGCCGCGAGCGCGTCGCGGCCCTGTTCGAGCGCGTCGGCCTTCAGCCGGACGCGATGCGCCGCTACCCCCATCAATTCTCGGGCGGCCAGCGCCAGCGCATCTGCATCGCCCGCGCGCTGGCGCTTCGGCCGAAACTCATCATCGCCGACGAGAGCGTGTCGGCGCTCGACGTGTCGGTGCAGAAGCGCGTGCTCGAGCTCCTGAAGGAGCTTCAGGCCGAGTTCGGCATCGCCTACCTCTTCATCAGTCACGACATGGCCGTGGTCGAGAACATCTCCGATCGGGTGGCCGTGATGTATCTCGGCCAGATCGTCGAGACCGGAACGGCCGCGCAGATCTTCGGCGATCCGCGCCATGCCTACACGCGGCGGCTGATCGAGGCCGTGCCGGTCCCCGACCCCGCGCGCCGCCGCGGCGCTTTCCCGCGCCTCGTCGGCGACATTCCGAGCGCGGTGCGCCGGGCAGGCGACCCGCCGGCGCGCCTGGTGCTGACGGATGTGGGCGAGGGGCATCTCGTCGCACAAGGGTGATCGGCGCTGGTGCGGCGCGCCGGTAGCGGCCGCTTTCTCCTTTTATTGAATGGCCGCACACGCAGTCTGTCGCGGCCGGGCCTTGGAGGGGAGCGGCATCCCGCTAGCTGATCGTTTGTAGCGCTTCCAATCTGGCGGTGCCTGAAATCGAGCCGCCGATGAAACTGCGCCACGCCGGCCTCGGCCTCCTTGCCATCATCGTCGTCGGCGCGGTCGGCTTCACGGCCTATGCGTGGGAAAGCGAGATCGCCCCCGTCGAAAGCGCCTCGAGAGAAGGGTTCGAGCCCGCGCTGGTGAAACAGGGGGCGGACTTGGCGGCGGTCGGAAACTGCGTGGTCTGCCACACCGCGCCGGGCGGCAAGCCTTTCGCAGGCGGACTGCCGCTGCCGACGCCCTTCGGCACGATCTATGCGACCAACATCACCCCGGACCCCGAGACCGGGATCGGCCGCTGGAGCGAGGCGGCCTTCACGCGCTCGATGCGCGAGGGCGTCGACCGGGAGGGGCGGCACCTCTATCCCGCCTTTCCCTACGACCATTTCACGCGGGTCTCGGACGCCGACAACCGCGCGCTCTACGCCTACCTGATGACGCGCGAGCCGGTGATCGCCGAACCGCCGCCGAACGAACTCCCATTCCCGCTCAACGTGCGCCTGGTGCTGGCCGGCTGGAAGCTCCTGTTCTTCCGCGAGGGCACGTTCGAAGCCGATCCCGCAGAGGACGACGTGTGGAACCGCGGCGCCTATCTCGCCGAGGGCCTCGGCCATTGCAGCGCCTGCCATTCGCCGCGCAACCTTCTGGGCGCCGAGAAGCGCGGCGACGACCATCTGGCGGGCGGCGAGTCCGAAGGCTGGACGGCCTACGCCCTGAATGGAGCCTCTCCCGCGCCGATCCCGTGGGACGTCGACAGCCTGACCCACTACCTGCACAAGGGCTGGGAGGCCCGGCACGGCGTGGCACGCGGGCCGATGGCGCCGGTGAACGCCAATCTCGGCACGCTGCCCGAGGCCGAGTCCCGCGCCATCGCGACCTACATCGTCTCGTTGATGGGTGAGCCGTCGCCCGAGCGGCGGCAGCGCGCCGAGGCTCTGACGGCCGAGGCGACGACCCATTCGCCGGGCGCCGTGGTCCCGTCGGCCGGCAGCCAGAGCGTGCCGGTCGCGCACGACCCATCCGACCGGGGCGCCGCGATCTATGCCGCCGCCTGCTCGACCTGCCACGACGCCGGGCGCCCACTGCCCTACGGCGGCCTGCGCCTCGACCATTCCACCGCGATCTCCGGTCCGACACCGGCCAATCCGATCAACGTCGTCCTCAACGGCATCCCGGCGCCGGAAGGCGAGCGCGGACCGATCATGCCGGGCTATGCCGGCGCCCTCGACGACGGCCAGATCGCCGATCTCCTCGCCTACATGCGCCGCACCTACAGCGACAAGCCGCCGTGGGACGACCCGGCCGACCTCATCGCCGAGGCGCGGGCGCGCGGGGCCGAGAACGGCCAGCGCTCGCTCGACACCGGTTCCGCCGCCCCGGCCAATCCTTCCAAGCGGGAGCCCACATGGTAAGCCTCACCGTGAACGGCACGCAGCACGAGGTCGAGGCCGATCCCGACACGCCGCTGCTCTACGTCCTGCGCGACGAACTCGGGCTGCACGGCGCGAAATACGGCTGCGGCCTCGGCCAGTGCGGCGCCTGTACGGTGATGGTCGGCGGCGAGGCGGTCCTGTCCTGCGTCACCCCGCTCGTCGTGATGGAGGGCAAGTCGGTCACGACGGTCGAGGGGCTCGGCACGATCGGGGCGCCGGGACCCATGCAGGCGGCCTTCATCGCCGAGCAGGCCGCGCAGTGCGGCTACTGCATTCCCGGCATGATGATGCGCGCGCAGGCGCTTCTGGAGCGCAACCCGGAGGCCTCCGACGAGGCGATCCGCGCCCACATGGAGCCGAACCTCTGCCGCTGCGGCACGCATATGCGCATCCTCGCCGCGATCCGGCGGGCGGCGGAAAGCATGCGCACCGCAGGCGTCGGAACCACCGGTGCGAGGGCCGGCTGATGACCCGCCACGATCCCCACGCGCTGACCCGCCGCAGCGTGCTTCTGGGCACCGGCTCGCTGGTGCTGGCCTTCTCGATGCGCGGGGCCCTCGCGCAAGGGGCGACCTCGCCGGGCAGCGAGACGCAGAACTTCCAGGCCGTCGAGGAAGCCGCGCCGGACCTGCCGGGCAGCCTCAAGACCAATCCGAACCTTGAATCCTGGCTGCGGATCGACGCCGACGGGCGCGCCACCGTCTTCACCGGCAAGGCCGAACTCGGGCAGGGCATTCGCACCGCGCTCCTCCAGATCGCGGCGGAAGAGCTCGAGATGCCGTTCGAGAGCCTGTCCCTGGTCGGACCTGACACGAGCGAGAGCCCGAACGAGGGTTTCACTGCCGGCAGTCACTCCGTGCAGGACAGCGGCCGGGCGATCCGGCATGTCGGCGCGCAGGTGCGCGAGATCCTGAAGGGCGAGGCGGCGCGGCGTTGGGGCGTGGCGCCCGACGCTGTGCAGGCGGAGGCCGGAGCCGTCGTCGCTTCGGACGGGCGCCGCGTCTCCTACGGTGAGCTGGTGTCCGGCGACCTCATCAAGGGACGCGCCGGTCCGGATGCGGTGCTGAAGCCCGCGGCCGAGTTTCGCGAGATGGGCCGGCCGCGCGCGCGGATCGACATTCCCGGCAAGGTCACCGGCGCGCCCGCCTATGTGCAGGACATGCGGCCCGACGGCATGGTGCACGGGCGTGTCGTGCGCCCGCCGAGCCCGCGCGCGCGTCTCGTCTCCGTCGACACCGCGCCGGTCGAGGCGATGCCGGGCGTGCTCAAGGTCGTGCGCAACGGCTCGTTCCTCGGCGTCCTTGCGGATCGCGAATGGCAGGCGATCAAGGCGATGTGGACGCTCTCGACGCTCGCCCGCTGGGAAGAGCGCGAGGACCTGCCGGACGCGTCGCAGCTCGCCGACCATATCCTGTCCCGCCCGTTCACCGACGGACAGGTCGCCGAGGAGGGGCGGACGGGCACGCCGGGTCTCACGCCGTTCGAGGCCCGCTTCACACGGCCCTATCAGTTGCACGCCTCGATCGGCCCGTCCTGCGCGCTGGCCGTCCTCCGGGACGGCGTGACGACGGTCTGGACGCACACCCAGGGCGTCTATCCCGACCAGGAGGCGATCTCCGAGATGCTGGGCGTCGGCGTCGAGGCGGTGCGCTGCATCCATGTCGAAGGGTCGGGTTGCTACGGCCATAACGGCGCGGACGACGCGGCGGCCGATGCCGCGCTTCTGGCGCAGGCGCTGCCGGGCCGCCCGGTGCGCCTCCAGTGGATGCGCGAGCAGGAGCATGCCTGGGAGCCGTTCTCGCCGGGCATGGTGACGCGGGTTCGCGCCGGCACGGATGCCTCTGGCACGATCCAGGACTGGACCTACGAGGTCTGGAGCAACACCCACAACGCGCGGCCGGGCGGGGCTGGGGCCCTCCTGCCTGCGCAGCATCTCGACCGCCCGTTCGCGCCGACGATCCCGACCGTCCGCATCACGCCGGAGGGCAACGGCGACCGCAACTCCAACCCGCTCTACGCCTTTCCCAACCGCGACGTCGTCTGGCACTTCATCGAGGAGATGCCGCTGCGGGTCTCGGCGCTACGGGGCCTCGGCGCCTACATGAACGTCTTCTCCATCGAGAACGCGATGGACGAACTCGCGTTGAAGGCGGGCGCCGATCCCGTCGAGTATCGCCTGCGCCACATGCAGGACGAGCGGGCCCGCGCGGTGATCGAGCGCACGGCGGCCATGTTCGGCTGGAAGGCCGGCCAGACCGCGCCCGCCCATCACGGCTACGGCTTCGCCTTCGCCCGATACAAGAACCTTGCGGCCTATTGCGCCGTGGCGATGGAGGTGATGGTCGAGCCCGACACCGGGCGCGTGCGCATGGTGCGCGCCTCGACGGCGGTGGACGCGGGCGAGATCGTCAATCCCGACGGCATCGCCAACCAGGTGCAGGGCGGCATCGTCCAGTCGGCGAGCTGGACGCTCTACGAGGCGGTCACCTTCGACCGGACCCGCGTCACCTCGGTGGACTGGTCGACCTATCCGATCCTGCGTTTCGATGCGCTGCCGGCCTCGATCGACGTCGAGGTGATCCCGCGTCCCGGCGATCCGTTCCTCGGGGCCGGTGAATGCAGCCAGGGGCCGGGCGGGGCGGCACTCGCCAACGGGATCGCCCGCGCGATCGGCACCCGGATCCACGACCTGCCGCTGACGCGCGAGCGCATCCGCGCGGCCGTCGGCGTCTGAGACGCCGCGTGAGGGGTCATCGCGCGATGTGCCGCCCGGCGTGTCGGCGATCGAGGCGCGCCCGGACGTCGGCTTCGATCTCGCGCGAGGCGGCGGCCCAGAACTCGTGCTCGCGTCCGAGCGGACAGCCGGCCGCTTCCCACAGGAAATAGGCCCGCTCCTTGACGAGCGGTTCGAGGTCGACGTGGCTGTCGTCCTCCAGGTCGACAGTCTGCGCGGGCGAAAAAAGGTAGAAGCCGGTTTCGGAGAGCACCGCGCGATGAGTCGCCCGGTCGGGCTCTGGCAACTGCTCCGCGATGTCCGCGGTCCGGCCCGCGTCCGCCCACCCGTCGCCCGACAGAAAGTCCGGCAGGTCGGCGGTGTCCGGAACGGCGCAGAGGGTGACGATGTCACCATCCTTGCGAAAGAGCTTCAGCATGATGGGTCCACCCCATGGAAGGAGCACGCCAGTCGCCCCAAACGGCGCGACGCGGGCATCGGTCGAGGGGGGATCACGAGTGGCCGGACTTTCCGTCGACGGACGAGGTGTCCTTCTTGCGCCCTTCCGCCTTTCCGGCCGCCTTCTCGGCGGCGCCCTCGGCCTCGACACGCTCGTTGCCGATCACCTTGCCGAGCGCCTCCTTGACGGATCCGAGCGCTGCCTTCTTGGCCGCCTGATCGATCTTCTCTCCCATCCCGTTCTCCTCTGCTTCGGGCTGGGGGCGGCGTCGCCCAGCGAAGCCGCCCGTGGTTTCAACATGGAGGGACGGACCCTCGCACCCAAGTGTCCCGGGCATCAGGGCGGCTGATGCAGGCGACCTTGGTGACCGCCTGCATCCGCGCTTTCCCGGTTATGCAGCCCGCCTCAGGGCGCGCGCTGGTCGTCGGCGCCGATGCCGCGCGTCGATTCGCCCGGCGACAGGATGTGTCGCCAGATCAGGGCACCCGCTACGGCGCCGGCCAGCGGCGCGACCCAGAACAGCCAGACCTGCCCGAGCGCGCCGGTCTCGGCGAAGAACGCGACGGCCAGCGAACGCGCCGGGTTGACCGACGTGTTGGTGACCGGGATCGAGATGAGGTGGATGAGCGTCAGGCCGAGGCCGATCGCGATCGGCGCGAAGCTGCCGGACGCGGCGGTGGCCGTCGATCCGAGGATGATGACGAGGAAGCCGGCGGTGAGGACGAACTCGATCAGGAAGGCCGACCCGAGGCCGTAGCCGCCCGGCGAGTTCGCGCCGTAGCCGTTGGACGCGAAGGCGCCGGCCGTGAAGTCGGCCTTGCCGGTGGCGATCGCGTAGAGGACCGCGGCGCCGAGAATGCCGCCGATCACCTGCGCCAGCCAGTAGGGGCCGAGCTGGTTCCACGAGAAGCGGCCCGAGATGGCGAGGCCGAGCGAGACCGCCGGGTTGAAATGGCCGCCGGAGATGCCGCCGACGGTGTAGGCCATGGTGAGAACCGTCAGGCCGAAGGCCAGCGCGACGCCGGTGAAACCGATGCCGAGCTCCGGGAAGCTTGCGGCGAGAACGGCGCTTCCGCACCCTCCGAAGACCAGCCAGAAGGTGCCGAAAGCTTCGGCGGCGAGCTTTCTGAACATGAATGCCATCCTGTCTCTGACCTGCCCGCGGGCAGTGTGGGGCCATGGTATCGACGGCAGGCCGGTCTTCGGCCGCTGCCGCGTTCAATCCCCGTCGAAGCTAGGAGATTAGCCACCCAAATAAGTCGCAGCTGCACCAGTTCGACTGATGCAGACATAACTTTATTGCGCGCAAAACGATCTTTGGCGATCAGGTCTTTCGCGGTCTCTTGGCCGGCGGCTGGGATCCGACGATCCCGCGCTCGCGCGCCCAGACGATCGCCTCGCCCCGGCGGTGGACGCCGGTCTTGGCATAGATGCGCTGGACATGGTTCCGCACTGTGTTGCGCGACAGGAAGAGGAGCTTGGCGATCTCGCCGTCGTCGAGCCCCTGGGAGATCAGCCCGAGCACCTGCCGTTCCTTTTCGGTGAGGTCGGCGCCGCTCGGGCGTCGAGCGCCGTCGGGCTGCGGCGAGCGCATGTCGGCAAGCTTTTCCATCACGCTCCGGCTGAGCCAGGACGTGTCGGCGAGCGCCTCCTCGATGGCCCGGACCAGCTCGAGTTCGGACGTCTTGCGGGCGGTGATGTCCTGGAACACGTCGAGGACGCAGGTCTCGCCGCCGATGCGGATCGTCTCGGCCGAGACGAGGCAGTCGGCGGTCGAGCCGTCCTTCTTCTTGAGCTTGGCCTCGTAGCCGCGGAAGCCGCCGGTCTCGACGAGCTCGCTCTCCATGCGCCGTCGCGTCGTCGCCGTGTCCCACAACTCGATCTCGGCGGCGCTGCGCCCGACGACCTCCTCGATCGCCCAGCCGGTCTCCTTGAGGAAGGCCTCGTTGACGTCGATGATGCGGAAGCCGTCGATGGTGCAGACCTTCATCGGCACGGGCGCGAGGCGGAACGTCTTGGCGAACTTCTCCTCGCTGTTGCGCAGTGCCGTCTCGGCCTTCCGGCGCGGCTCGAGGTCGGCGAAGGTGAAGAGCATGCAGCGCTCGTCCCCGATCTCGATCGGCTGTCCGGCGACGATGACGAGCTTGGTCTCGCCTTCCGGCAGCGGCAGCGACGCCTCCATCTGCGGCACCGTCGCCCATTCCGACAGGCGCGCCTTGCCGAGCTCGCGCCGCTCCGCGCCGGCCATCACGTCGAGATCGTAGACCGAGCGCCCGACGATGGCCTCGCGCGTGTAGCCCGTCATGTCGAGGAAGCCCTGGTTCACGCGGATGAACCGAAGGTCGCTGACGCGGCAGATCAGGGCGGGGGCGGGATTGGCGTTGAAGGCGCGCTCGAAGCGCTCGATCGCCTGCATCTCGTCCGTGGCGTCGGTGACGATCAGGACGAGGCAGTCCGGGTCGCCGTTGGCGTCGTTGAGGACAAGGCTGCGCACGCGGTGGACCCATTCGGGTTCCGTCTCGCCGTGGCGCGCGACCTCGACCATGACGTCGGTGAAGAGCTCGCCCGCCACCACGCGATCCGCCGGATAAGTGCCGTCGTCGAGACGATGATGGTTGCGGTAGCGCAGCTGGAAGCGCTCGCGATACTCGTCCACGGTCCGCCCGAGATCGGCCAACTCGCGCGCCCCGTGCATCGAGAGGGCCGCCGTGTTCGCCCAGGCGATCGTCTGATCGGGATCGATCAGGATGACGCCCTCGGTCAGGCCGGCGATGATCTGCTGCAGCTGCTGGCGTTCGATACGTTGTCCGCTGGAGGGGGGACTCATGAAGCGTTCCATCTCGGGGGCAGGCAGCCGGGTCGCGTTCGACGTTGCGTCGACGGGAAAAGGTTGTGCGACGGGGCCGCTCGGGCAAGGGCTTGGGTGGCGCGCCGGCGCCATCAATCGGCGGGCAGGGAGCCTTCGAGCGGCGACGAAACGTTTGCCGCGAACGGATCGTAGACGCCGCGCCCGTTCTGGAGCCACGCGGTCTGGTGATCGAAGCCGTCCATCCAGTTGCTCCAGGTCTCGCTGTCGACCGGGTGCGGGTTCTCGCTTCGATGGACGCCGTCCCTCGCCGCCATGGCTCCGGCGTTCACCGCTTCCTTGCGTTCGGGCGAGGGAATGGATGTCATGGGTCTCGATCTCCGTGGGCGTCCGCTTTCCGCCGGACGCTTGCCGGACGATTGGCCCACGGTCGGGCGTCGATCCGGTCGCTGACGGCCGTCGCACCGTGCGCCGACCGTGGCTCTCAGGTAGACTCGAGCCATCCCCGCGCTAGAGCCGACCGCATCAGGCCGACTGATGCAGTCGGCGCGATCTGGGCCGCGGGATCGAACGGGCTGGGCGCTGCGTCCGACATCGGCCGCCGCGCCGAGATATGTTCGGGAGGGGCATCCGGGCGCAGTTTCCGATGGAAAAGCGACGAATTCCGGCCGCTTGCGCGGGCAACTGATGCAGCTTGATCATGACGGACCCTGCGGGAGATCCTAGACAGGAACCTGGAGGCTCGGGTGATTCCGTGCCGGGACGAGGATCTGTTTTTGCCTGCTGCCGTCGAAAAGGTCTTTCTGCAACAGCTCGCCAGGGGTGGCGGCGCATGCGGAACCTTGATCGCCTCGCACGACTGGCGCGGGACGGAGCTGGCCGACGATGCCGCGTGGACCTCGCTCCTGCGCGCCTCGCTGTCGATCGTGCTGCGCTCGCCCGTTCCTATGGTGCTCTTCTGGGGGCCGGAGGGGCGGGCACTCTACAACGATGCGTTTTCGGTGCTGGCCGGCGATCGTCATCCCGGTCTCTTCGGCGAGAGCGCCCGTGATGGCCGGTTCGATGCGTTCGGCCTCGACGTGGAGACGATGACCGCTGTTCTGGCCGGTGGGACGTTCGAGGAGCAGGCGCGGGAACTGACGTTTCCGCGCGATGGCGAGACGCAGCAAATCTTCGTCGATCTCAGCTGTTCCCCGGTCGCGGACGAGGGCGACGCGTCGGCCGGCGTCCTCTGCGTCGTGACGGATACAACCGACCGTGTTCTGGCGGAGCGGCAGCGGGACACGGCCGAGACGACTTTGAAGGACAGCGAGGCCGAGTTCCGCCTGATGGTCGACACGGTTCCGCAGATCATCTGGATCGCAGATGCAAACGGCCAGATGGAATTCCTCAGCCGCCAGTTCTCCGAGTACACCGGCGCGGGTTTTCGCTCGATGTCACCGGGCGAGATCGCCGGCGCCTTCATCCACCCGGAGGACGCGCCGCTGGTCGTGGAGGCGTTCCAGACGGCGCGCGATCGCGACGAGCCGCACCTCTCCGAGCATCGCATCCGCTCGAAATCGGGCGAATACCGCTGGTTCCTGGACCGCGCCCATTCCTATCGCGACCGGCACACCGGCACGATCACCCGCTGGTTCGGGGCGTCGGTCGACATCCACGATCGACGGCTTGCCGAAGAAGGGCTGCGCCAGCTGAACGCGACGCTTGAGGAACGGGTTGCCGAGCGAACGGCCGAGCGCAACCTTCTGGGCGCGATCGTCGAGAACACCGACGTGATGGTGATGGCGGTCGACCTCGACTACAACATCCTCGCGCTGAACGCGGCCAATGCCGACGAGTTCGAGCGCGTGTTCGGCATGAAGCCGAAGGCGGGCGACAACATGCTGGCGCTCCTCGCCGACCGCCCGGAGCAGCAGGCCGAGGTGCGCGCGGGATGGAGCCGCGGGCTCGCCGGAGAGACCATCACCTTCATCGAGAAATTCGGTGATCCCAGCCGTGTGCGGCCGTACTACGAGGTGAAGTTCCGTCCGCTCCATGACGCCGAGGGCGCGCTAATCGGCTGCTACCAGTTCGTTACAGACGTGACCGATCGGCTTCGCCAGGAGGCGGAACTGGTCGAGGCGCAGAACGCGCTGCGCCAGAGCCAGAAGATGGAAGCGATCGGCCAGCTGACCGGCGGCGTCGCCCACGATTTCAACAACCTGCTGATGGCGGTCCTCGGCAATCTCGAACTCCTGCGCAAGCACCTGCCCGACGATCCGCGCACCGCCCGGCTCATCGACGGCGCGGTGATGGGCGCGCAGCGCGGCGCGGCGCTGACGCAGCGACTCCTCGCCTTCGCTCGGCGCCAGGATCTGTCGGTCGAGCCCCGAGACCTGTCGGACCTCGTCCGGGGCATGGTGGACCTTCTCGAGCAGTCGATCGGCAGCGCCATCGAACTGCAGCTTGCCTTGCCCGACAAGGCGCCGGTCGCGCTGGTCGATGCCAACCAGCTGGAGCTTGCGATCCTGAATCTGGCCGTCAACGCGCGCGACGCGATGCCGAACGGCGGGCAGCTGACGCTTGCGGTCGATCGGGCCGCGGGCGACGGCGATCTGGTGCCCGGAGACTACATTCGCGTGACCCTCGCCGACACGGGCGAGGGAATGGACGCGGAAACGCTGAAGAAGGCGACCGAGCCGTTCTTCTCGACCAAGGGTGTCGGCAAGGGTACGGGGCTGGGGCTGTCGATGATCCACGGGCTGGCGATCCAGCTTCGCGGAGCGCTGCGGCTTTCCAGCGAGCCGGGAAAGGGCACGCGCGCCGAACTCTGGCTTCCTTGCGCAGGTGACGGGGCCGCCCCCATCGTGGTCGCCGCGCCGGAGCCGATCATCGTCGGTTCGAGCGAGGCCGCGCCGGCGCGCATCCTCGTCGTGGACGACGACATGCTGATCTCCATGAGCACCGTGGACATGCTGCGCGACCTCGGCCACGACGTGTCGGAGGCGGCTTCCGGCGCCGAAGCGCTCGACATCCTGTCCCGCTACGGCCCGTTCGACCTGATGATCACGGATTTCGCGATGCCCCGCATGAACGGGGCGGAGCTTGCCAGGGCCGCGCTCGACCGCCATCCCGGCCTGCCGATCCTCCTCGCCACCGGCAATGCCGAGATGCCGGCGGACGAGCGCCTCGATCTTCCGCGCCTCGGCAAGCCCTACAGTCAGGCCCAGCTGGCGGCGCAACTTCTTCGCCTGCTCGCCCGATAGGACGCTTGCGTCCCTGTATGCAGAAGAGGCATCATGCTGCATGCGAGGTAGCCGTTCGATCACCCGCTGTTGTTATGATCCTCGCCTTTCCCGGCGGGGAAAGCGGTGCTAGTTCGGGCCGGAATACGAAGGATGAGGACAGCGCGTGACGGGTGAGACCCCTGCGATCGACGAAGGGTTGGCGGGTGACCGCGCGTCGGTGATCTGCCGCGCCATCCGGCGGGCCATCCTGGAGCGCGCTCTGGCGCCGGGCGACAAGCTGCCGGAAGACCAGCTCGGCGAGCGCTTCGGGGTCAGCCGGACGCTGGCGCGCCACGCGCTCGGACAGCTCGCCTCCGAAGGGCTGGTGGAGCTGCGGCGCAACCGCATCGCGGTCGTGGCGACGCCCTCCTTCGAAGACGCTCGCGACGAGTTCGACATCCGCATCGAGCTGGAACGGCTGGTCGTGCGGCGCCTCGCCGGGCGGCTGACGCCGCGCCAGATCGCCGAGCTTTCCGCACATGTCGACGCCGAGGAGGAGGTCAAGGGCGGCTCGGAGGCGGCATCGCTGCGCCTGGCCACGGAGTTCCACGTCCGTCTGGCCGAGATGACGGGACGACCGACCCTGTCGCGCTACGTGCGCGAGACCGCCTACCGCTCCTGCCTGTCGCTCGCGACCTTCGGCCGCCCGCATTCCTCGGAATGCGCGGTGTCCGAGCATCGCGACGTGCTGAAGGCGCTGGAAAGCGGCAACGAGGCGAGAGCGGGCGAGCTGATGGCGCACCATCTCGACCAGGTGGCACAGCGCGCGCTCCTGAAGGCGCCGGAGGCGCGCGGCGACCTCATGGACATTCTCGCCCCCTATGCTCAGCTCGAGCCGACCGCGCCGCGCCGACGTCGCAAGCAGTCCGCCGACGGCTGAAACGTTCAGCGACGCAGCGTCGGATCGAGGATCCACTCGGCGCTGTCGTTCCAGACGTCCATGCGCGTGATCCGCCCGTCGACGACCTCGAAGCGATCGACATAGCGGTTGTCGTCGAACGGTGTCCCGTCCGGCCATTCGCCGTAGAGCTTGCCGATCGAATAGACGACGGTCGCGTCCGGTCCGGGCGCCACGTCGAAGCGTTCCATCCGCTTCTTGACCCATCGGTAGCGCCCGGCGTTGACGGCGATCGGCCCGCTCGGATGATCGAAGACGCGTCCGCCGGTGAAGGTGATGACGCAGCCCGGCGCCATGTAGGTGGCTGCCCGGTCCGGGTCCGGGATCATGGATGCTTCCAGGTAGTCGCGCACCATGTCGGCGTCGCGCTGGGCCTCGACTGCCGAACCTGTATGCAATTTCGCATCCATGCCGTTTTTTCCTCTTTTCAAAACTCCATGCAGTCCATACCATTGACCAGTGGAGTGCAATGCGGGGCGCTGAACAAATTTTGCGCAAGGCCCGGCGCTGCGCCCCTGCGCTGATGCCCCAACCCTGATCCAGTCCCGAAGGAGCCGACATGACCCGCTTCAAACTGGCCGCCCTGGCCGCCGCCCTCCTGGCCTTCGCCGGGCCTGCCAGCGCCAAGTCGCTGACCGTCGGCGCCAACATCGGCAACGTGCCCTGGGAGTTCCAGGACGAGAAGTCCGAGACCGTCGGCTTCGAGGTCGATCTGGTCCGCGAGGCGGCCAAGCGGATGGGCTACGACGACGTGACCTTCGAGAACATTCCCTTCAACGGCCTGTTCTCCGCCGTCCAGTCCGGCCGCATCGACGCGGCGATCTCCTCGATCACCATCACCAAGAAGCGTCTGGAATCGGTCTCCTTCGCCCAGCCCTACTACGACAGCGACCAGTCGCTCTCGGTCCTGAAGGACTCCGGGATCACCGGCCTGTCGGGCCTCAAGGGCAAGGTCGTCGGCGTCGACACTGGTTCCACCGGCGACATCTACGCCACGCAGCACGAAAAGGACCTCGGCCTCTCCGAGATCCGCCGCTTCGAGGGCCTTGCGCCCGCCATGCTCGATCTGGCGGCCGGCCGCATCGACGGCTACATCTCCGACATTCCCGCCGTCGCCTACTACATCAAGGACAAGCCGCAATACGCCGTGGTCGAGCGCATCCCGACCGGCGAGCAGTATTCGGTGATGTTCGCCAAGGACTCGCCCCTCGTCGCCGAGGCCACCAAGGCGATCACCGAGATGAAGAACGATGGCTTCCTCGCCAAGATCCACGAGAAGTGGTTCGGCTCCAAGCCCGACGCGTCGACGTCGACGGCGAAGGTCCTCGAGGCTCCCAAGCTCTAAGGCGGCCTGTCCGACCGATTTGCGGATGCGGCGCGACCGGCGCCGCATCTGACCCACCCCCTTGCAGGGTTCCGCATGGACATCGTCACAACCTTCTTCAACGTCGACGTCCTCTGGCGCTCGATGCCACAGCTCCTCCAGGGGCTCTGGCGCACGATCCTGCTCGGCGGCCTCTCGATCGTCCTCGGGCTCGTCGGGGGCCTCGCGCTGGCGCTGGTGCGCCTCTATGCCCCGCGACCGCTCCGCTGGCTGTCCATCGCCTATATCGACGTGTTCCGGGCGCTGCCCGTCCTCGTCTGGCTGGTGATCGTCTACTACGCCTTTCCCTTCATCGGCATCCGCCTGTCGCCCTTCGCCTCCGCGTGCCTCGCGCTGACGACGGTCTCGGCGGCCTACACGGCCGAGATCTACCGCGCCGGCATCGAGGCGATCCCGCGCGGCCAGTTCGAGGCAGCGCAGTCGATCGGGCTGAACGCCTTCGACGTGATGCGCGACGTGATCCTGCCGCAGGCCGTGCGGATCGTGATCCCGCCGCTGACCAACAATTCCATCAATGTGATGAAGGACACGGCGCTCGCCTCGGTGGTCGCGCTGCCGGACCTCCTGAAGCAGGCGACGCAGGCGCAGGCGCTGGCCGCCAACCCGACGCCGCTGATCGGCGCGGCGCTTCTCTACCTCATCCTGCTCCTGCCGCTGGTGCGCCTCGTCGCCCGCTTCGAGACCCGCTACTCCAGCCGGGAGGCCCGCTGACATGGCCCCGACCCCGACCGCCGAGCCGATCATCCGCATGCGCGGCGTCCAGAAGCGCTACGGCCATTTCACCGCCCTGAAGGGCGTCGATCTCGATGTCGCCGCCGGCGAGGTCGTGGTGCTTCTGGGGCCGTCGGGCTCGGGCAAGTCGACGCTCATCCGCTGCATCAACCATCTCGAGGAGTACGACGCGGGCGACGTGTTCGTCGGTGGCGTGCGCGTCGAGCGGGGGCGGAACCTCCTAAAGGTCCGCCAGCAGACCGGCATGGTGTTCCAGGCCTTCAACCTCTTCCCGAACCTCTCGGTGCTCGACAACGTGGCGCTCGGCCCGGTGCGGGTGAAGAAGCTGAGCTGGGACGAAAGCCGCGCCAAGGCGAGGACGCTGTTGACCCGCGTCGGCATCGGCGCGCAGGCCGAGAAGTTCCCAACGCAGCTCTCCGGCGGCCAGCAGCAGCGCGTCGGTATCGCGCGCGCGCTCGCCATGGAGCCGCGCATCCTCCTCTTCGACGAGCCGACCTCGGCGCTCGACCCCGAAATGGTCGGCGAGGTGCTCGACGTCATCAAGGGGCTGGCCCATTCCGGCGTCACGCTCGTCCTCGTGACCCACGAGATGGGCTTCGCCCGGCAGGTCGCCGACCGCATCGTCTTCATGGAGGACGGCGAGATCCGGGAGGTCTCGACGCCCGACGTGTTCTTCTCCTCGACCCGCAACGAACGCGCCCGCGCCTTCCTCGACGCGGTGCTCAACCACTGATTCCACCAGACAGGCGCGGGGTGGACGCGCCAGCAAGGCCAGGCAGCATGACCCTCGATCTCGATTTCGTCCGCGCCCAGTTCCCGGCGCTCCAGGGCGAGTGGACCTTCATGGACAACGCCGGCGGCAGCCAGGTGCTGCGCACCGTCGCCGAGCGCGTGTCCGACTACCTTTTGACCACCAACGTCCAGACCGGCGCGAGCTACGAGCCGAGCCGCATCTCGACGGCCCGCGTCTCGCAGTCGCGCGAAGCCTTCGCCCGGTTCATGAACTGCGATCCGGGCGAGATCGTCGAAGGGGCCTCGACCACGATCCTGATCCGGTTCCTGTCGGAGGCGATGACGGGACGCCTCCAGCCCGGCGACGAGATCATCCTCACCAACACCGACCACGAGGCCAATATCGGCCCCTGGCTGAAACATGAGGCACGCGGCATCAAGATCCGCTGGTGGCGCTGCGATCCGGAGACCTACGAGCTCGACCTTGCGGACCTGAAGGCGCTGATGAACGAGCGCACCAAGCTCGTCTGCGTCACCCACGCGTCGAACATCCTCGGCACGATCAACCCGATCCGCGAGATCGCCGACATCGCCCATGCCGGCGGCGCCGAGCTCTGCGTCGATGCCGTCGCCTACGCGCCGCACCGCGCGATCGACGTGAAGGCGCTCGACGCCGACTACTACATCTTCAGCGTCTACAAGGTGTTCGGGCCGCACCATGCGGTGATGTTCGGCAAGCGCGAGAAGCTGCTCGCGCTCGACAACATCTACCACTACTTCTTCGACAAGAGCCGCGTGCCCCACAAGCTGGAGCCCGGCAACATCAACTACGAATGCGCCTGGGGCTCGATCGGCGCCGTCGACTATGTCGAGGACCTCGGCCGGCGCGCCGGGGCCGGCGAGGGGCGGGCCGCGATCGAGGCGGGCTTTGCCGCGATCGCCGAGCAGGAACGGGCGCTGACGGCACGCCTGATGGACTTCCTCCAGAGCCGCAACTCCGTCCGCGTGATCGGGCGAACCTCGTCGGCGATCGCGGACCGCGTTTCCACCGTCTCCTTCACCGTGGGCGAGCGAAGCTCGCGCGAGGTGGTGGAGGCGGTGGACAAGGCCAGGATCGGCATCCGCTACGGCGACTTCTACGCCAAGCGCATCGTCGAGGAGCACGGGCTGACGAAGACCGACGGCACCGTCCGCGTCTCGATGGTCCACTACAACACGCTTGCCGAGGTCGATCGCCTCATCGCGGCGCTGGAGCCCGCGCTGTGAGTGTTGCCTTCGACCTCGTGATCCGCGGTGGCACGGTCGCCACCGCCTCGGATACGTTCCTCGCCGATGTCGGCATTCGCGACGGGCGGATCGTCCAGATCGGCGAGACGCTTCCGGCGGGCGCGCAGGAGATCGATGCGACCGGCCGCTTCGTGCTGCCGGGCGGCATCGACAGCCATGTTCATCTCTCGCAGCCGTCGGGCGAGGGGATCGTCATGGCCGACGACTTCGAGAGCGGCACGCGCTCGGCGCTGTTCGGCGGCAACACCACGGTTCTGCCCTTCTGCCTGCAGGAGAAGGGCCAGTCGCTGCGCGAGGCGCTGACGGCCTACCATGCCCTCGCGGAGGGCAACTGCTACACCGACCACGCCTTCCACATGATCATCTCGGACCCAACCGCGTCGGTGCTCGGTCAGGAACTGCCGGCGCTGGTCGCCGACGGCTACACCTCGTTCAAGGTCTTCATGACCTACGAGGGCCTGCGGTTGAACGATGCGCAGATTCTGGAGACGATGGACGTCGCCCGGCGCACCGGGGCCCTCGTCATGGTCCACTGCGAGAACGAGGACGCGATCCGCTACCTCATCGGGCGGCACGAGGCCGAGGGCGACGTCGCGCCGCGCGCGCACGCCACGACGCGGCCGATCGTGGTCGAGCGCGAGGCGACGCATCGTGCCCTGTCGCTCGCCGAGGTGGTGGACGTGCCGGTGGTCATCGTCCACGTCTCGAACGGTCCGGCGATCGACGAGATCCGCGCGGCGCGCGCGCGTGGGCGCAAGGTGATCGGCGAGACCTGCCCGCAATATCTCATGCTCACCGCCGACGATCTTGAGGGTATGGACTGGGAAGGCGCGAAGTTCGTCTGCTCGCCGCCGCCGCGCGACGCGGCGAGCCAGGAGGACTGCTGGCGGGGCATCGAGACGGGCGTCTTCGATCTCTTTTCTTCCGACCACTGCCCGTTCCGCTACGACGACCCGGCCGGCAAGCTGAACCCGAAGGGCAAGACGAGCTTCCGGCACATCCCGAACGGCATTCCGGGCGTCGAGACGCGCCTGCCGATCCTCTTCTCGGAAGGGGTGATGAAGGGGCGGATCGACCTTTCGCGCTTCGTCGCGCTGACGGCCACGAACCATGCAAAGGTCTACGGCCTATCCACCAAGGGCCGCATCGCGGTCGGCATGGACGCCGACATCGCGATCTGGGACCCTGCCGAGCGTCGCACCATCCGCCATGCCGATCTCCACGACGGGGCCGACTACAGCCCCTACGAGGGGATCGAGATCCAGGGCTGGCCGACCACGGTCGTGCTCGGCGGTAAGGTCATGGTGCGGGACGGCGAACTGACCGGGGCGAAGGGCGACGGGCGCTACCGTGCCCGTGCCCTGCCCAAGGTCTGAGCACCGCGTCAGACGGCGCGGGTCGCCCCGCCGTCGACGCGCAGCTTGGTGCCCGTGACATAGGACGCCTGCGTCGAGGCGAGGAACACCACCGCCGCGGCGAACTCCTCGGGTCGCCCGTAGCGCCCGGCGGGGATGGCGGCGATCGAGGCCTTCTGGACGGCCTCGACGCTCGATCCGGAGCGCGCCGCGTTGGCCGCGTCGAGTTCGGCGAGCCGCGTCGTCTCGATCCGGCCGGGAAGCACGACGTTCACGGTCACACCGTCGCCCGCCACTTCGGCCGCCAGCGTCTTCGACCAGCCGAGGACGGCGGCGCGGATGCCGTTGGACAGGGCAAGGTTCGGGATCGGCTGTTCGACGCCCGACGACGCCACCGTGACGATGCGGCCCCACCCGCGCTCGCGCATCGGCGGCAGCAGTCGTCCGGAAAGGTGGAAGAGGTTCGCGGCCATGGTCTCGAACTGGCGGAGCCAGTCCGCGCGCGCCATCGTCGCCGCCGGACCGGGCGGCGGGCCGCCGGAATTGTTGACGAGGATATCGACGCCGCCGTCCGCCAGGAGGCGGTCGGCCAGGGCATCGATCGCCGCGATGTCCGAAAGGTCCGCCGAGACGGCCGTCAGGCCCGTCCGGCCGCTGCCCCAGGTCTCGATCGCCGCCGCATCGCGGGCAACCGCGGTGACAGCGACGCCCTCGGCCAGCAGCCCTTCGGCGATCGCGCGGCCAAGGCCCCGGCTCGCGCCCATGACCAGCGCGCGGCGGCCTTTGATTCCCAGATCCATCAGTTCAGTTCCTTCAGTCGCTTGTCCTGCCGCGTGATGAGCCGCTCGATGTCGGCCACCGTCTGCGGCGTAAGGTTGCCGCCGGGACGGCGCAGCGCGGCGCTCGCGATGATGCCGCGGCGGGCCATGACGTATTTGCGCACCGCCAGCCCGACGCCCGGCTGCTGCTCGAAGCGGGCGAGCGGAAGGTAGGCGTCGAAGAGGTCGTGGGCGCGCTCAACCTCGCCGGCGTTCATGTGGCGGACGACGTCGACCATCATTTCAGGATAGGCGAAGCCCGTCATCGCGCCGTCCGCCCCGCGGCCCATCTCCTCGGGCAGGAACATGCCGCCGTTGCCGCACAGGATCGAGATGCGCCGGTCGAGCGAGCCCTCGGCCCGCAGCGCCGTGATCTTGTCGAGCCCCGGCCAGTCCTCGTGTTTGAGGCAGACGCAGGTCGGGAGATCGCGCACGATCCGGCGGATCACCGGCACGGACATCTGCACGTTGGTGACGAGCGGGAAATCCTGCAGCACGAACGGCACGTCGCCGATGAACTCGGCGGCCTGATGGTAATAGGTCACGATCTGGTCGTCTGTGCGCAGGGCGCCCGGCGGGGCGATCATCACGCCGGCCGCCCCGTCGTCCATCACCATGGTCGTCAGCGCCGCCATCTGCGCGAAGCCCGCCGCCGAGACGCCGACCACCACCGGCACGCGGCCGGCGACGCGGGCGAGGATGCGCCGGACGATCGTCTGGGACTCCTCGATCGTCAGCTTCTGCGCCTCGCCCATCATGCCGAGGACGGTCAGCCCCGTCGCGCCGCAGTCGAGGTAGAAGTCCACCATCCGATCGGTGCTCTCAAGGTCGAGCGCCCCGTCACTCTGGAACGGCGTCACGGCGATGACGTAGACGCCCTTCGCGCTCTCGTTCAATCGTATCACCGGTCGTCTCCTTGGTTCTGTTGGGCGCGGGCCAGCGCCACGCGGCCGATGGCCATGGCGGCTGCGGCCTCGCAGGGTTCGATGACGGGGCGCCCGAGCGCGTCTTCCAGCGCGGCCCGGAAGCGGGTCATGCCGGCACAGCCGAGGATCAGGACGTCGGCGCCATGCGCATCGCGCAAAGTTCGCCCGACCTCCTGGAGGCGCCCGAAAGTCCGCGCCTCGTCGGCGAGGTCCGCGACGCCGAGTTCGAGGGGCAGGTCGGCGGCGAGCCGGTCCATGACGCCCATCGCGCCGAACATGCGCATGTGCCGGGGCACCGAGCGCGACAGGATCGACAGGACACCGAACCGCTGGCCGACCGACATGGCGGTGAGGATCGCGCTTTCGGCAATGCCGAGCACCGGACGACGGCTCTGCTCGCGCATCGCCGCGAGGCCGGGGTCGGAGAAGCAGGCGACGACGAAGGCGGAGGCCTCGTCCTCCAGCGCGGCGGCGCGCTTCAGAAGAGGGGCGACGACGCCGTCGACATGGGCCTGGGTCTCGATGCCTTTCGGCCCCTCGTCGAGCTGGATCGCGGCGATCGGCGCGGGGCTGGAGGCGCGCAACGGCTCCATCGCCCGGTCGATGCCCGCCGTCACCACGTCGCTGGAGTTCGGGTTGACGACGAAGATGGTCATGGGCGCTCGCCCTCCGCTTCAGGCTTGGGATAGCGCGCCCGGCCCCAGAAGCCGTCCGGCAGGCCCAACATGTCTTCGGCACCGATCCTCGCGATCATGCGCTCGGCCTCGCGTTGCGCATCGGCGAGGACGCCGGCCATGTCGGTTCGCACCGGCCGGCCGCCCTGCAGCAGGACCTCGCCGCCGACCAGCACGGTGTCGACGTCGTTGCCGTTGGCGAAATAGGCGACGCGGAAGGGCTCCATGTTGACGGGGTAGAGGTGCGGGCGTTGCATGTCGACCAGGATGAGATCAGCCGCCTTGCCGACCTCGAGCGAGCCGATCGTGTCGTCCATCCCGAGCGCCTTGGCGGCGTCGATCGTTACCATTTCCAGCGCCTTGCCGGGCGGCAGAACGCTCGGGTCGCGGAAGTGCCGGCGATGGTAGTGCATGGCCTGCTGGACGTGGCGGAACATGTCGGCGGAGCGGTCGGGCGCCGTCGCGTCCGAGCCGATCGCGACGACCGCCCCGGCCTCCATCAGCTCAATCGCCGGGCAGCGGCCGAGGATCGAGGCGATGGCGCTCGGATTGTGGGCGATCCGCGTTCCCGTCTCGGCGCAGAGGGCGATCTCGTCCGCGTCGATGTCGATGCAGTGCGAGAGAAGCGCATCGGGGCCAAGAAGGCCGAGCGCGGCCGCGCGGCGGATCGAGCCGCGCCAGTGCCCATCCTGCGTGAAGAGGACACCGTGCTCGCGCGAGGCCGCACGCACGATCGTCGCCTGGCGCACGGCCTCCGCATAGTCGGCGGCTGCCATCTTGGTTTCGTGCTCGTCGCGCAGGACGGGGTAGAGGAGAGCGAGGTTCAGGGTTCCGCGTCCGTGCCAGTCCCGGATCAGGGTCCGGCAGGTGTCCATCTGCCGCTCGAAAGAGACGGGGTATGGCAAGGCGCGGTCGTCTGCATCGCGGGTGGCGTAGGTTCGGGGATGCGGCGCGCGGGTCGGGCCGACGGCCACCACCGAGCGCGTGCCGATCTCCCTGACGCCCTCGCAATGGGCTGCGCCGTAGGCGGGATCGTCCGTCCGCATGATCGTGTCGCCGCCGCCGAGCAGCGAGACGCCGCAGGTGACGCCGAAGCGCAGCCGCTCCAACGCGGCCAGCCGCGCCTCGGCGTACCAGAACTCCGGCGGCGAGGCCTGCGTGTAGACCTCGCCGCAGATCCGCTCCCACCGGTCGCCGTCCTCCATGCCCATGGTCTTGATCAGGCCGTGGCCGGCATGGGCGTGGACGTCGATGAGGCCCGGCATCATCACCTTGCCGGAGGCGTCGAGCGTCGCGGCGTCGGGATGGGCGGCCTCGACCTCGGCGCGAGACCCGACCGCGACGATGCGACCGGCCGCGATGGCCACGGCGCCATCGGGAATGACGCGGCGTGTGCCGTCCATGGTGATGACATAGGCGCCGGAGACGACGAGATCAGCCATGGGTCACCTGTGGCAGGCGCATGACGTCGAGGACGGCGTCCTTCGGCAAGGTGAAGCCGGGATGACGGCCCCGGAGGCCGGAGACGCGGACCGGGTTGTAGAGCGTCAGCCAGGCGGGATCGTCCTGAAGGACGCGATAGGCCTGTCGATAGATCGCCGCGCGCTCCGCGTCGTCCGTCGAGCGGCGACCCCGATCGATCAGGCTTTCGACCTCCGCGTTGTGGTAGCCCTCCCACCAGGACCCCTCGACGCGCGCGTCGAGCTTCTCGACGAGGACGCGGTAGGTCGAGAGCGGGCTGGAATCGAACACGGCGAGATCCCCGATCTCCTTGCGCCGCACCTGATGCGCGTAGGCTTCGCGATCCTCGTGATAGGTGACGTCGAGTGTGACGCCGATCGCGGCCAGTTGCGCCCCGAGCGCCGCCGTCAGCCGGACCGCCTCGTCCGGCAGGCGCGTCGGGCAGGAGACCGTGAGCGTCAGCCCCTCGCCGTGGCCGGCTTGCGCGAGCAGCGCCCATGCGGCCGCCAGATCGCGCGCAGGTGCCGCGTCGTGTCCGGCCCCGAAGTGGACAGGGCTGACGAAACCGTGGAGCGGCGTCGCGCCGCCGTCCATCACGTCGCGCACCAGCGCGTCGCGGTCGAGCGCGAGAGACAGGGCGCGACGAAGGCGGGGGTCGCTGAGGGCCCCGCGTGCGGCGTTCATCAGGAAGATGATCGCGACGGGATTGAGCGTCTCGATCCGCGTCGTCGCGGTTCCGAGGTCGGCGGCATAGGGGAGATTGGTCGCGACGTCGGCCTCGCCGTCGCGAAGCGCGGCGGCGCGGGCTTCCGCATCCGGCATCGCCTGAAACACGAGCGGCGGCAGGCCCGCATCCGCGGCCGGCTGCAGCCGCACCGACCCTCCGGACACCGCCTCGACCCGGTAGGGGCCGGTTCCGGCGACGGCCGCGATGTCGCCCCCGTCCATCGTCGGGAGGCAGTCCGGCGAGGCGATGAAGCCCTGGACGAGGACGTCGAGAAGGTCGGCCATCGGCTCGGCGAGATCGATCGAGAGGTCGAGCCCGTCGCCCGCGATCTCGGCATTCCCGAGATACTGACGCCAGACGGCCGGGGCGCCGAGCGTGTAGCCCTTGTCCTCGCGCGCCATGCGGTGAAGCGACTGCGCGACGGCCTGCGCATCGCAGCGACCGCCATCGTGGAACATGGCCCCGTCGCGGAGCCGGAAGCGCCAGCGCCGGGCATCCGGCTCGACCGACCAGCGCTCGGCGAGGCCCGGCACGAAGCCGTCGTCGCCGCGACGGACGAGCGTCTCGCAGATCGCCGAGAGGATCGACAGGTCGTCCGCGGCGTCGGTGCAGTCGTGCGGATCGACGAGATCGGCCCGCCGCTGGAGGATGGTGACGGGCGGCGTCATGCGTGGTCCCTTTGCGGCTCGTCGGTCAGGTGGCAGGCGACGGACTGGCCGCCGCCGACCTCGCGCATGGCGGGGCGCTCGGTTTTGCAGCGGTCGAAGGCGAGCGGGCACCGGGTGCGGAAGCAGCAGCCCTCGGGCAGCGACAGGGCGCTCGGCACCTCGCCCTTCAGCGCGATCTCCGTCTTCGCGCGCGCCGGGTCGATGCTCGGCGCCGCCGAGAGGAGGGCGCGCGTATAGGGGTGGCGCGGGCTGCGGAAGAGCGCGTCTCTCGGACCGATCTCGACCAGAAAGCCGAGATACATGACGCCGATCCGATCGGCGATGTGGTGCACCACCGACAGGTCGTGGCTGATGAAGAGATAGGCGAGCGCGAACTCGTCGCGCAGGTCCATCATCAGGTTGAGGATCTGTGCCTGCACCGAGACGTCGAGAGCCGACACCGGCTCGTCGGCGATGATGAGGCCGGGATGGACCGAGAGCGCCCGCGCGATGCCGATGCGCTGGCGCTGGCCGCCGGAAAACTGGTGCGGGTAGCGCCCCGCGTGCTCGGCGTTGAGCCCGACCTTGGACAGGAGCGTCGCGACGCGCTCGGTCACCTCGCGCGGCGGCAGCGAGCCTTGCGCGCGCAAGGGCTCGGCCACGATGTCGCGCACCTTCTGCCGCGGGTTGAGCGAGGCGAAGGGATCCTGGAAGATCATCTGCATCTTGGAGCGATGCGGCAGGAGTGCGTCCTGAGGCAGGGTCGCGATGTCGGCGCCGTCCAGCCGGATCGTGCCCGCGGTCGGCTCATAGATGCGCGCCACGGACTTGGCGAGGGTCGACTTGCCGCAGCCCGATTCCCCGACAAGCGCCAGCACCTCGCCCTTGGCGATCTGGAAGCTGACGCCGTTGACCGCCTTCACGACGCGATCCTCCAGCCGGACCCGGCCGCCCTTCAGGCTGATGCGCTCGAGAAGGCCGGGGTTGAGGCTGAACTCCTGGCGCAGGCCGGAGACTTCGAGCATCGCCGTCATGCCATGCCTCCGGCCGACAGGGGAAAGTGACAGGCCGCAAGGCCTCCGCCGGGCTGGGGTGTGAGCTCAGGCTCGACGCTTGCGCACAGCGGCTGCGCGCGCGGGCAGCGGGCACGAAAGGCGCAGCCGTCCGGCAGGTGGCGCACGTCGGGCACGGTGCCGGGGATCTGGCGCAGCCGCGGCTGGCGATGATCGGGATCGGGGATCGAATCGATCAGCCCGCGGGTATAGGGGTGGGCGGGCGCTTCGAGGATCTGGCGGACCGGGCCGGTCTCGACCACCCGGCCGCAATAGAGCACCGTGACCTTGTCGACCATTTCGGCGACAACCGCGAGATCGTGGGTGACGAGGATCAGCGAGGCACCCTGGTCGCGGATCTCGCGGCGCATGAGGCGCAGGATCTGCGCCTGGATGGTCACGTCGAGGGCGGTGGTCGGCTCGTCGGCGATGATGAGGCGCGGCTTGGCGAGCAGTGCGATCGCGATCACCACGCGCTGGCGCATGCCGCCGGAGAACTGGTGGGGGTAGCTGTCCAGCCGCTCGGCCGCGCGCGAGATGCCGTTGGCCTCCAGCATCTCGATGCAGCGGGCCCGCCGCGCCGCCTTGTCGAGATCGGTGTGGAGGCGCAGCATTTCGTCCATCTGCCGGCCGATCGTCTGCACCGGGTTCAGCGAGGTCATCGGGTCCTGGAAGATCATCGCGATCTCGCGCCCGCGGATTTCCCGCAGGCGCTTCTCCGACGCCTTCGCGAGGTCTTCGCCGCGGAACAGGATCTCGCCGCCCTCGATCCGGCCCGGCGGGTCGATGAGGCCGAGAAGGGAGAAGCCGACGACGGATTTGCCGCCGCCCGACTCGCCGACGAGGCCCATGATCTCGCCGGCCGCAAGGTCGAAGCTGACCCCGTTCACCGCCTTCACGGTGCCGGCGAACGTGTGGAAGTGGGTGCGCAGATCGCGCACCGCGAGGAGGGGCTGGGACTGCATGGCCACCCCTATTTCAGCCGGGGATTGAGTTCGTCGCGCAGGAAGTCGCCGACGAGATTGATGCCGAACACCATCGCCATGATCATCAGGCCGGGGAACAGCGAGGTCCACCAGAGGCCGGAGAAGAGGACATCGAAGCCGTTCTTGATGAGGAGGCCGAGCGAGGGTTGGGTGACCGGTACGCCGACGCCGAGGAAGCTGAGCGAGGCCTCGATCAGGATGAAGGTGCCGACCTGCACGGTCGCGACCACGATCAGCGGTGTCAGGACGTTGGGCAGGATGTGGCGGCGGATGATCGGCCCGGTGCGAAGGCCGGCGACCCGCGCCGCCTGCACGTATTCGCGGTTGCGCTCGCCGAGCGTCGAGCCGCGCACCGTGCGCGCATAGACGACCCAGCCGACGGCGGTCAGCGAGATCAGGATCTTGTCGATGCCCGTGCCGAAGGCCGACATCAGGAACAGCGCGATCAGCATCGAGGGAAAGGACAGCTGGATGTCGGCGACGCGCATGATGACGGCATCGATCCAGCCGCCGAAATAGCCCGCCATCAGCCCGAGGAAGGTCCCGATCACACAGGACATCAGCGTCGCGGCGAGCCCGATCAGCGCCGAGATGCGCGTGCCGTAGACGACGGCGGCTAGCACGTCGCGGCCCTGTCCGTCGGTGCCGAGCCAGTATTTCGGATTGCCGCCGTCCATCCAGGCGGGCGGCAGGTAGCTGTCCATCAGGTCGAGCTGCATCACGTCGTAGGGGTTCTGGGCCACGAGCGAAGGGCCGAACACGACGATGATGGCGCAGGCGATGATGATCGCCGACCCGAGAATAGCGGAGGTGTTGCGCCGCCAGTTGTGGGCGAGCTGCGAGGAAAGGAGACCCGTCGCCATCTCAGCGCACCGTGATCCGGGGGTCGATGACCGTGTAGAGAAGGTCGATCACGAAGTTGATCACCACGAAGATCAGCGCGACCAGCATCAGGTAGACCACGATCACGGGGCGGTCGGCGCGGTAGATGCTGTCGATGAGGAGCTTGCCCATGCCGGGCCAGGCGAAGATGGTCTCGGTGATCGTGGCGAATGCGATGAGATCGCCGAGCTGCAGGCCGAAGATCGTGACCACCGGGATCAGCGCGTTGCGCAGGCCATGGCCGTAGAGCACCTGGGCCCGCGAGGCGCCTTTGGCCCGCGCGAACTTCATGTAGTCCTGCCGCGTCACCTCCATCATCCCGGCGCGGGTGATGCGCAGGAGGATGGCGAGCGTGCCGACCGAGAGGGTCACGGCGGGCAGCACGATGTGCTGCCATCCCGACCACGTGGCGAGCGAGGTCTCGATGCCGAAGATCGTGCCGACCGCGCCGCGCCCCGACGAGGGGAAGATCCGATACTCCACTGCCAGCACCCAGATCAGCATCATGCCGACCCAGAAGCCGGGCAGCGAGACGCCCAGCAGCGACCCCGACATGATCAGCCGCGACAAGGGCTTGCCGGGATTGGCGCCTGCATAGACGCCGAGCGGGATCGCCACGACGGTGGCGATACCCATGGCGACCAGCACGATCTCCATCGTCGCCGGCAGGCGCTCCAGGATCAGCGAGAAGGCCGGCTGGCGGAACACGTAGGACAGGCCGAGGTCGCCCTGAAGGAGGCCCTTCAGGAAGATGCCGTACTGGACGAGAAGCGTCTGGTCGAGGCCGAGGATGCGGCGCGCCTGCTCGATCTCGGCCTGCGTCGCGTCAATCGGGACGACCATGAAGACGGGGTCGCCGGTGAAGGTCGTCATCAGGAAGACGATGACCGACACCGCCCAGAGCACGACGAGCGTCTGGATCAGCCGTCTGACCGTGAATGCGAACATGGAGGGAATGCCCTTCGTCCGAAAAAGCGGAGGCGCGACGGCGCCCCCGCCCGTCGGAAATCCTTACTCGGCGACGTCCATCTCGTAGGCCCAGATGAACTTGTCGACGCGCGGCTCGAAGGTGACGGTGTCGCGCGAGGCGTAGATGTCCTGCTCGTAATGGATCGGGATCATCGGGATATCGGCCAGAAGAAGCTTGGTGGCCTCCTGCAGGTGCGAGTCGCGCTCCTCGACGTTGGCCGTCGAGTCCGCCTTGTCGAGGAGGGCGTCGACCTCGGGGTTCGAGTAGCTCGTCCGGTTCACCTCGCCGTAGCCCGGCTTCTTGTCGCGGCTGTAGTAGAGCGAGTTGTACATCGAGCCGGCGTCGCCCGAGGGCACGTCCCAGCCCGACATGATCATGCTGGATTTGGGCGAGGGCACGCGGATGTAGCCCCAGAAGTTCGATTTCGGCATCAGGTTCAGATTCAGCTGGATGCCGATCTTGCCGAGCATCGAGGTCAGCGCCTGGGCCACCTGCGCGTCGTTGACGTAGCGGTTGTTGGTGGCGTCGAGCGTCACCGCGAAGCCGTCCGGCACGCCGGCCTCGGCCATCAGCGCCTTCGCGCGCTCGAGGTCGAACGGGTACATCTCATGGAAGTCGGCGCCCTCGACATAACCGAGATGGGATTCCGGCACGAACTGCGCGGACGGGGTCGCCAGACCGTTCATGATGACGCGGTCGATCGCGGCGACGTCGATCGCGCGGGCCATCGCCTCGCGCACGCGCCGGTCGGTCATCGGGTTCTTGCCCGAGATGGTGGGCGAGGCCTCGCGCACGTCGAGGGCGAGAAGGATGTTGAGGAGGCTCGGCCGCGTTTCGACCGTCACGCCGCTTTCCGCCTTGACGCGGTCGATGTCGCGCACGGCGAGATCCTGCACCACGTCGAGTTCGCCCGTCAGAAGCGCGGCCGTGCGCGTCGCCGGGTTGGTGATCGGACGGAACACCACGGTGTCGATCTTCGCCTTGCCACCGTAGTAGTCGGGGAAGGCTTCCAGCGTCAGCCGGTCTTCCTTGGCCCACTCCTTCAGGCGATAGGGGCCGGTGCCCATCGGCTTCAGGCCGAGTTCGGCGTCGCCGACCTTCTTCGTGTAGGCCTCGTTGAGGATCAGGATCGCGGCGAGGTCGTTCGGCAGGGCGGCATAGGGGCCGGGCGTCGCGATCTCGACGGTGCGATCGTCCACCGCCTTGGCGCTCGCGATGTTGGCCGAGAGGTTCGACATGACCGACGCCTTGAGCCGGTCGATCGTGAACACGACGTCGGACGCCTTCAGCGTCTCGCCGTTATGGAACTTCACCCCGTCGCGCAGCTTGAAGACCCAGGTCTTGTCGTCCTTCTGCGACCAGCTTTCGGCGAGGCCCGGTCCGAACTTCAGGTCCTTGTCGCGCCGGACGAGCGGGTCGTAGAGGTGGTAGAACATGATGTTGCTCGACAGCTCCTCGCCAGCCTGCGGATCGAGGATCGTCGGGTCCGACGTCAGGCCGATCGTCACCTCCTTGGCCTCGGCGGCCGTGGCGAAGGCGAGGGGGCCGAGCGGCAGGGTGGCGGCGAGAGCCGCCGTCGCCAGCAGGCATCGGATCGAACGGTGCAGTGTCATCTTGTCCTCCTCCAGGAATGCGGTTGCCGGCCTTCGCCGTGACGTCGGTTGCGGGGTCAGTCCAGGGCGGACTGGACCTCGATCTGGTAGCCCTCGGGATCGTCGAAGACGAAGGCGCGGATCTTCAGCGCGGCGCTGTCGCGCGGCTCGGTGAGGTTGGCGACGCCGTGCGCCTGCACGAAGCGGTGCCAGGCGTCGACGTCGGGCACGCGGATGCAGAGCTGGACGGGCTTGGGATCGCTCGCGCGGTGCATGCCGCGCGCCTCGTCGACGAGGCCCACATGCGAGGCGCCGGTGATGCGGTAGATCTTCGACCAGCCCTGGTCGATCGCGAGGGTGAAGCCGAGCACGGTCTCGTAGAAACGCACGGCGTGCTCGAGGTCGCGGTAGTAGAGGAACGTGATGCCGAGGATCGGCCCCTCCGGGCGCGTGGCGGTCTCTGCGGTCATCTCGTCCCCTCTCGTATGCTGCCGCCATCCAAGCGGTATACACAAAAAATGGCAAGAGGATTCCATGCTGCCTTGCAGCATAGCCTCGAGTTTCAGAACAGCCGTGAGAGATGTCCGAGGATGGCGTTGCGCGCGTTGTCGATGTGACGAAGCATGGCGGCCTCGGCGCGGGGCGGATCGCGGGCGAGGATCGCGTCGACGATCTCGATATGCTCGTGGCAGCCCGGCACGAATCGCTCGGGGATCGAGCCGTTGTCGAAGATGCGCGTCTTCAGCTTCAGCCCTTTTACGAGATCCGTGAGGAGCGTCGAGCCCGCCGTGCGCGCGACCAGCGTGTGGAAGTCCTCGTCGAACTGGGCGTATTCGGCAACGCTCGGGCGCTCGCCCTCCAGATACTGCGTGAGCCGTCGGCGCAGCGCCAGGAAGGGCTCGGGCGAGGCGTTGACGCTGGCCGCCTGCCGCGCCGTCTCGCCCTCCAGCAGCCGGCGGACGTGGAGAATCTCCATGATCTCGGTGACGGAGATGCGGCTGACGGTCGGCACCCCGCCGCCGTTGCGCGTGACGAGCCCTTCGCTGGTCAGCTTGGCCACCGCCTCGCGCACCGGCGTGCGCGAGACGCCGAGGCGCTCGGCGAAGAGCTTCTCCTGCAGCGGCGTGCCGGCCGGCAGTTCGCCGGCGAGGATCATCGCCTTCAGACGGTCGTGCACCGACTGGCCGAGCGTCTGCGCCGTGGCGGGTTTGAGGCTCATGACCGTTCCTTCGCCTCCCGCCTGTGCACGTGCATATGCCATGAACCCACGTTCGTCGTCATCGTCCGATTTCCTGTTGCGGTCGAGTGTATACATTGGGTATCCCTTGGCAAGGTGGCCGATCGTGACAGGAGGGCGGAGTGCTGGACGTTCTGATCGAAGGCGGGCGCGTGGTGACGGCCGAGGGCTCGCGCGACGAGGACGTCGGCATCGCCGGCGGGCGCGTCGTCGCGGTCGGGAAAAATCTCGGTCCAGCGACGCGCCGAATCGACGCGCGCGCTCGCCTCGTCATGCCGGGCGGGGTCGACACCCACTGCCATGTCGAGCAGATTTCCGGCGCCGGCCTGATGAACGCCGACACGTTCGAGACGGCGACCCGCTCGGCGCTTCACGGCGGCACCACCTCGATCGTGTCCTTCGCCGCCCAGCACCCCGGCAAGCGGCTGCGCCAGGTCGTCGACGACTATGCCGCGCTGGCGGCGCGCGGCGCGATGATCGACCACGCCTTCCACATGATCGTGTCGGACGTTTCGGGCGACAACCTCGCTCGCGACCTGCCCGAACTCATCGACGAAGGGCACCGGTCGATCAAGATCTTCACGACCTACGACAAGGTGCGTCTGGGCGACGAGGACATTCTCGACGTCCTGTGGACGGTGCGCGGCGGCGGGGCGCTAGTCTGTTTCCACGCCGAGAACGACGGGTTGATCCGCTGGATGTCGCGCCGCCTGATCGGGAGTGGGCGCACGGAGCCGCGCTTCCACCCGCTGTCGCATCCGCGCGCGGCCGAGGTCGAGGCGCTGTCGCGCATGTGCGTCTTCTCCGAATTCACCGGCCAGCCGATCATGCTGTTCCACGTCTCGACGCGCGAGGGTGTCGAGATCGTGCGCGCGGCGCAGGCGCGCGGCGTTCCGGTCGTCGCCGAGACCTGTCCGCATTACCTCTTCATGACGGGCGACCAGCTCGATGCGCCGGGACGCGACGTCGCCGGCCTGATGTGCAGCCCGCCGCAGCGCCGCACCGACGACCAGGACGCGCTCTGGGAGGGCTTGCGCGACGGGACGCTTCGGGTCGTCTCCTCCGACCACGCGCCCTATCGCCTCGACGAGACCGGCAAGTTCGCCAACGGCGCGGATGCCCCCTTCAACCGCATCGCCAACGGGCTTCCGGGCCTCGAGGTGCGCCTGCCGCTGATGTTCGACGCGATGGTCAGCCGCGGGCGGCTCGGACCGGAGAGGTTCGTGGAGCTGACGGCGACCGCGCCCGCCGCGATCTTCGGCCTCGCCGCCAAGGGGCGGATCGTGGTCGGCGCCGATGCCGACATCGCGATCTGGGACCCGGAGCGGCGCGTCACGTTCGGGGCCGACGATCTCCACGACAACACAGGCTACAATCCGTTCGCGGGCACCAGCGTGACGGGATGGCCGGAGACCGTCCTGTCGCGGGGCGAGGTGGTCGTCGCGGACGGCATGTGCCTCGCGGTGCCCGGCCGCGGCCGGCGGGTCGTCATGGAGCCGTCCGACGCGATGCGCCCGCGCGCCGGTTCAGAGGCCGACCGGCTGGACCACGCTCCCTGACGCGGCGACCTCGGGTGTCGGCACCAGGGCGCCGCGTCCGAGCGCCTTCAACTCGTCGATCGACGACAGGCCCATCAGACCAAGGGTGACGTCGATCTCGTCGGAGAGGAGCTGGATGACGCGGGCCGCGCCTGCCTCGCCGCCCGCCGCCACGCCCCAGACATAGGCACGGCCGAGAAGGACGCTTGAAGCACCGAGTGCGATCGCCTTGACGATGTCGGTCCCGCGCCGGACGCCGCCGTCGAGAAGAACCTCGAGGCCATCGGCCGCGTCCACGATGCCGGGAAGGGCGCTGATCGTCGAGCGGGCCCCGTCGAGCTGGCGCCCGCCGTGGTTCGACACCACGATGGCATCGGCACCCGCCGCTTTCGCCCGCCGCGCGTCGTCGGGATGAAGGATGCCCTTGATCGACAGGCGCCCGCGCCAGCGTCCGCGCAGCCAGTCGACGTCGTCCCACGATAGGGCGGGGTCGATGAGGCGGGAAAGGCTGGCGGCCTGCGCCAGGATGTTGGCGCCGAACTCCGCGCGGCCGCGCACCGCGCCGACGCCGGGCTTGCCGGTCCGCAGCATATCGAACACCCAGGCCGGGCGGAGCGCCATGCCGAAGCCCATGCACGGCGTGATCCGCGTGGCGGCCCGGAAGCCGTTGCGCGCGTCGCGCTCGCGAATGCCGGTCACGGCCGTATCGACGGTGAGATGCAGGGCCTCGACACCGGCCCGCTCGGCGGCCGCGACGAACTCCTCGGCCAGCCCGCGGTCCTTCAGGACATAGAGCTGGAACTGCAGCGGCCCGGCGCAGCCGGCACGGCGAAGGTCGTCGAGCGAGGCGATCGAGAAATTGGACAGGCACGTGGGGATGCCGGCCGCATGGGCGGCTTTCGCCGCCAGGATCTCGCCGTGCCCGGCAAACAGGCCGAGAAAGCCGACGGGGCCGAGCATGAAGGGCAGGCGGTTCCGCTGCCCGAGGAACTCGCTCGACAGGTCGCGTGGACGAAGGCCTGCCAGAACCCGCTGCTCCAGCCGCAAATCTGCGAAGTCGGCCGTGCTCGACGAAAGCGTCGCCTCGGCGGAGGAGCCGCCGTCGATATAGTCGAAGAAGATCTTCGGAAGACGCCGCCGGGCGATGCGGCGGGCGTCCTCGACATTGACGAAGCGCGCGGTCATCGCGGCTTCGACAGGATGGCGTCGCGCATCTCCGACACGGCGTTCTCGTGCGAGGAGAAGCCCTCGTAGCGCGCGAGGCGGCGGGCGTGCAGCGCGAGTTCGGGATAGCCGGTGGAGGTGACGTAGCCGATCGACGAGCGCTTCAGGAAGTCGGTCACCGACAGCGGCCCGTAGGTGCGCGCCCAGCGGCTGGTCGGCAGCACCGCGTTGGGGCCGAGAACGAAGTTGCCGAGCGTCACCGGCGTATGCAGCCCCATCAGGATCTCCGCGGCTTCCGTGATCCGACCGAGATGGCGGAACGGCTCCGTCGACAGAAGCTCGAGATGCTCGGGCGCATAGTCGTTGACGAAGCGGTAGCTGTCTTCCAGCGAGGGCGTCAGCACGATCCCGCCGTAAGGGCCGGTCAGGACGGTGCGCGAGAAGGTCGCTCGCTGCTCGGTCATGCGCGCCCAATGGCCGGGCAGGGCGGCCATCGCCTCTTCGGCGACGCGGCGGTCGTGGGTGACGAGATAGGCCGACGAATCCGGCCCGTGCTCGGCCTCGATCAGAAGATCGAGGGCCGCGAGCGCGCCGTCCACCGTCTCGTCCGCGAAGATCATCGCCTCGGACGGGCCGGCCGGGAGGCCGGTGTCGAGGACGCCCGACAGAAGGCTTTTCGCCGCCACCACGAAGGGCGATCCGGGGCCGACGATCTTGATCTTGGGTTGGATCGTCTCGGTGCCGAAGGCGGCCGCCGCGACGGCCTGCGCGCCGCCGACCTTGTAGACCGTCTCGACGCCCGCCAGCCGCGCGGCGACGAGGGTCGCGGCATCCACCGAGCCGTCCGCCGTCGGCGGGGTGAGGATGCAGAGGTCCGAGACGCCCGCCACCACGGCCGGCACGCTGGTCATCATCGTGACAGAGGGAAACGCGCCCTTGCCGCGCGGCACGTAGAGCGCGGCGGACTGGATCGGCGTCCAGCGGTCGCCGGCAAACGCGCCCGGACGCATTTCCTTGAACCACATGGGTTCAGGCTTCTGCTCCTCGTGGAAGCGGCGGATGTTGTCGATG
This sequence comes from Aureimonas sp. Leaf324, assembly GCF_001423245.1. Taxonomy (GTDB): domain Bacteria; phylum Pseudomonadota; class Alphaproteobacteria; order Rhizobiales; family Rhizobiaceae; genus Aureimonas. The sequence goes on along the minus strand of NZ_LMOH01000012.1, from coordinate 646,536 downwards.
CCGAAGCGGATGGCGTCGATCACCTCCGGCTCCACGGCCTTGAAGGCCGCGTCGAACTCGGCCTCGCTCGCCTGCAGCGCGCCGGGCGCGACGGTCGCGCCGTCGAGATCGCGGGCAAAGCGCAAGAGCGCGGCGTCGCCTTCCGATTTCACCGCCTCGATGATCGGGCGGACCGTCTCGACGAAGGACGAGAGGTCGGTCTCGGAGCGCCGCAGGAGCCGGGCGCGCGCGGCGTCGTCGAGGGTGGCGAGGTCGTGGAAGGAGCAGGGGGTCGAGGACATGGGAGGCGTCACTTCGATTTCAGGAAGATGTCGAGGCCGACGAGGCGGTCGAGCGCGAGGATCGCGAGCGCCGCGCAGGCGATGAAGACCACCGAGATGGCGGCGAGATCGGGCGTGATGATGGAGCGGATCGAATTGTAGATTTGGACGGGCAGCGTCACCGTGCGCGCGTCGACGAGAAGAAGGCTCACCAGGAACTCGTTGAGGGCCAGGATGAACATGAGCAGCGAGCCGGTGATGATGCCGGGCGCGACCGCCGGAACGGTGACGAGGAGGAACGTCTGGAGCGGCGGCGCGCCGCACATCGAGGCGGCGAGCTCCAGATCGGGATCGAGCGCGCCGGCGCTCGCGCTCACCGCCCAGATCATGAAGGGCAGATTGATGACGCAGGCCGCGACGCCGACCGGCCAGAGCGAGCCGAGGACGCCCGCCTCGCCGAACAGGAGCATCAGTCCGATGCCCGAGCCGATCAGCGGGATCGTGAAGGGCAGGAGAAGATAGACCTGGAGAAGATTGGCGAAGCGTACGCGGTAATTGGCGAGCGCGAGGCCCACCAACGTGCCGACGGGAATTGAGATCGCGGTGCAGATCAACGCCACCTGAAGCGATCGCCAGAACGCCTGGCGCAAGTCCGCCGCGCCCGCGACCTTGGCGTACCATTTCAGCGACAGCCCGTCGGGCGGGAAGGCGATGATGTTGCCGGCGGTGAACGAGGCGCCCAGCACCACAAGCGTCGGGGCCGAAAGGATCGCGAGCGACAGGGCGACGAGGGCGCCGATCACCCAGCGCTTGGAGCGGGCCTCGGTCATGGCGCGCGCCCCCGCAGCGCCAGCGTGCCCGCCCCGAAGAGCGCGAAGACGGCGCCGACGAGCGTCGAGCCGACGACGACCAGAAGCAGCGTCAGCGCGGCGCCCATGCCCTGGTCGGAGGTGCGGAAGAACTGGTCGTAGATCGCATTGGCGATGAAGTCCTGCCCCCCGCCGCCAAGGATCGCGGGGATCGCGAAGTCGGTCAGCGTCAGGGTCAGCACCACGAGCCCCGCGCCGACGAAGCCGGGGGTCGCCATCGGAAACACGACGTGGAGAAGGGTCCGCCCCCAGTTGGCCCCGAGCGAGCCGGCGGCGGCCTCGACCTCTTCGGGGATCGCCGAGAGGGCGGGCGCCAGCATCAGGACTGCGAAGGGCAGCATGTACTGGACGAGGCCGAAGAGCACCGCCCAGTAGTTGAAGAGGAGGCGATAGGGGCCGAGCCCGAACAGCGCGAAGATCTCGTTGGCGAGCCCCTGGTTGCCGAGGAGGATCAGCCAGCCGTAGGCGCGCACCACCTGCCCGATGAAGAAGGGCAGGAACAGCGCGATCAGCAGCGCCTTGCGCCTCGCGGCCGAGCGCGTGCGCACCATCGCATAGGCATAGGGAAAGGCGAGAACGAGGGTCGCGAGCGTCACGATCAATGCGCCGCCGAGACTGCGCAGCGCGACGCTGAGGAAGACCGGCTCGGAAAAGGCGCGGGCGTAATTGGCGAGCGTGCGTTCCTCGGACGGCAGGAAGGTCGCCGTGTCGAGCGTGCGAAGGCTGGCGTCGAGAATGTCGAAGAGGCTGATCGCGAGGAGCCCGACGAGAACGATCGCGGGCGCCAGCATCAACCAGGGCAGCGCCTTGCCCGCCCGTGCGGGCCAGACGGCGCGCGCCGCCGCCTCGGCCGCGTCGAAGACGCGCCAACGGAGGGGATAGGCGGAGCGGGCGGGGCGAAGCGGCATGGGGTCGGGATCTGGCGCTGCGAAGTTGCGGAAGGGTGGCCTCGGGGGCGGATGGGATCCGCCCCCGAGGCCCGATGGCGTCAGCCCTGCATGATGGCCTTGAACTTGCCGAACCATTCGGCCTCGTTCTCCACCTGCACCCTGGACGAGATGCGGATGAGGTTCTGGAAGTCTTCCGGCTTCGTCGGATAGGACGGGTCGCCCGCGAGATCGGCCGGCGGCGTCAGGCCCGGCACGACGCCCGGCAGGCCGAGACCGTCGAGCCAGACCTGCTGGCTGTCCTTGCCGATGGCCATGTCGATGTACTTCTTGGCCCAGTAGAGCTCGTTCTCGGGCAGGCCCTTCGGGATCCACAGCCCGTCCGTGTCGAACTTGGCGCCTTCCTCGGGCACCACCCAGGCGACGTCGATGCCGTTCTTCTTGGCCTCGCGCGCGTTGGTCGAGATGGTGCAGGCGAGGTCGATCTCGCCGTTCTGGAACCAGGTCGTGAAGTCCGGGTCCTCGCCGAGCAGCGGCTGCTGCTCCTTCACCTTGGCGATGAAGTCCCAGGCCGGCTGCATGTTGGCCGGAATGTCCTCGAGCTTGCCGCCGCCGGCGACCTGCGCCGGGAAGTGGAAGCCGATGCCGTCGTTGTAGAGGGCGATGCGGCCCTTGAACTTCGGGTCGAGCATGGCCTTCCACGAGGTCGGCGGCCCGTCCGGGAAGGCGGCCGGGCGATAGGCGAGGACGTAGACGTAGCCGTAGGTGTCGACGATCGGATAGCCGTCGAGGCCGACGGGCTTGGCGAGCTCGGTGACGCCCTTGAGGTTCGGCAGGTCCGAGAGGTCTTCGGTCACGCCGCGCAGCGCCGACTTGGTCGCGTTGGTGGTCGTGTCCCAGTTGATGTGGATCGGCGGCACGCGCTTCTGCGCCACCGCCGCCCAGACCTTCGGCTGGATCTCGTTGTCCTCGGTGAGGTCGTGCCGGACCGCGATGCCCGTCGCCTTGGTGAACGGGTCGGAGACGCCCGCCTTCAGCGCCTCGACCCAGGATCCGCCCCAGGCGCGCACGATGATCTCGGCCGGCTTCTCCGGCTCCTGCGCGACGGCCGTGCGAAGGCCGAGCGCCGAGGCCGCGCCGATCGAGCCCACGGCGGCGGCGCCCTGCAGGAAGCGGCGGCGGTTGAGGTCATGGAGGAAGGGCTTGTCGGTCATGGCGAAGGCTCCTTTCGCGAAGGGGGCGGCGTTCAGGTCTGCGGAAAGACGATGAGGTCGCGCGTATTCCAGCCGAGCCGGACGTGGGCGCCGACGGGCTGGACGGCGTGGCCAACCGGATCGTGGTCGAAGGCGCGCAAGGTCACGCCCAGTACGCCGGCGAGGCGCGCCTCGTAGACGACGCGCTCGCCCTCGAAGATCACGTCGGCGATCTCGGCGGTGAGATGGGTGTCGAGCGCCGTGCCGGTCGAACCGGCGCCCTCGACGCGGATCTGCTCGGCGCGCAGCATGCCGACCGCGGGCTCGCCCGTGCGCGGCGCACGGCCGGCGGGCGCGGACCAGCGGCCGCTGATGGCGCCGAGCGGCGTCTCGAGCGTCACCACCTCGCCCTGCGAGCCCGCGACCTTGCCCTCCAGCCGGTTGGTGACGCCGATGAAGCTTGCGACGAAGGCGTTGGCGGGCGCGCGATAGGCGGCGATCGGCTCGGCCATCTGCTGGATGCGGCCCGCGTCCATCACGATGATCTCGTCCGACACCACGAGCGCCTCGCGCTGGTCGTGCGTCACGTTGATCGTGGTGATGCCGAGTTCGCGCTGGATGCGGCGGAACTCCAGCTGCATTTCCTCGCGCAGCTTGCGGTCGAGCGCGGCGAGCGGCTCGTCGAGAAGAAGAAGCTCCGGTTCGAAGACCAGCGCGCGGGCGATCGCCACGCGCTGCTGCTGGCCGCCCGACAGCTCATGGATGCGTCGGTCCCCGTAGGCGCCGAGATGCACGAGATCGAGATAGCGCTCGACGCGGGCCGGGATCTCGCGCGCATCGAAGCGCCGCATTTTGAGCGGGAAAGCGACGTTCTCGGCGGCCGTCATGTGCGGAAACAGCGCGAGCTTCTGGAACACCATGCCGATCTTGCGCTTGTGCGCGGGCTCGTCGGACACCGGACGGCCGTTGATCGCGATCTCGCCGCGCGTCGGCTTCTGGAAGCCGGCGATCATGCGCAGGAGCGTCGTCTTCCCCGAGCCCGAGGGGCCGAGGATCGTCAGGAACCGGCCACCGGCAAGGTCGAACGAGGCATCCGCCACCGCCGCTTGTCCGGAGAAGAGCATGGAGACGTCGCGCACCGACACGGCGGGCGTGGCGACGGCGGAAGCCGGGCGGGCAACGCTCATGCGCGCCGTCCCGCGCGTACGGGGGCAGCTTCGGAAGTCTGGGCGGATTCGTCACAACGCATGACGTGTGCTTGATCCAGCCGCAAGCTCGGCGCAAGCCCAAACTTGTGGCAGGCGCCTGTTCCCCCAGCGGTTTCAGATGGAGGCGAGGAAGCCGCCGTCGATCGCGATGCACTGCCCGGTCATGTAGTGCGACGCGTCGCTCGCCAGGAACAGCGCGGCGCCGGCGAGATCGTCGAGATCGCCGAACCGGTTCATCGGGATCCGCCCGAGCATGCGCTCGCTCCAGTCGTCGTTCTCGTAGAAGACGTCGGTCATGGCTGTGCGGAAGTAGCCGGGCGCGATCGCATTGACGCGGATGCCGACTGGCGCCCATTCCGCGGCGAGCGCCCGCGTCATGCCGAGAAGCCCGGATTTCGACGAGCCGTAGGGAACCGCGGTCGGCACGCCGACCATGGAGGTCAAGGAGGCAATGTTGACGATGCTGCCCGAGCCGTTCGCCTGCATCGCGCGTCCCGCCGCCTGCGCCGCGAAGAACGCACCTTTCAGGTTGGTGTCGAGGATGCGGTCCCACAGCGCCTCGTCCACGTCGAAGCTCGGGCGGACGTCTTCGACGCCCGCGTTGTTGACGAGCCCGTCGAGCCGGCGGAAACGCTGCGTGGCCGCATCGACCGCCGCCTCGATGGACGCGACGTGCGTGACGTCGAGCGGAACGGCGAGGACGGGCGATCCGGCTTGCAATATGGCATCCGCCGTTGCCTCGAGATCCTCGACCTTGCGTGCGCCGACGACCAGCGAGGCGCCCGCCTCGGCGAGAGCCGTCGCCAGCGCGGCGCCGATCCCGCGGCTCGCGCCCGTCACCAGTACGACGCGGCCCGTGAGATCGAACCGACCGACACCTTTGTTTCGTTCCGACGCCATTCGATCCCCGCCCTTCGCTTCATCTGGTCCGTCCTTTTGACATGGGCGAACGGGCTCGCAAACGTCTTGCATACGCTGGCGCGAAAGACCGGCGAAAGGCTGCCGGTGTTCCTGACGCGATGACCATGGCTCCCGAACCATCGACCAGCGCGACCGGCGCTCGCCCCGAGACCGCGCTCTATGCGCCGGTGAAGGCGTTCCTCGAAACGCGCGGTTTCTCGGTGAAGGGGGAGGTCGGCGGGTGCGATCTCCTGGGGCTGCGGGAGGGCGAACCGCCGATCGTCGTGGTCTGCGAGCTGAAGCAGACGTTCAATCTCGAACTCGTGCTGCAGGCCGTCGACCGGGCCGCGGCCTGCGACGAGGTCTGGCTTGCGGCGCGCCTGTCGCTGCGCGGCAAGGGGCGGGAGGCGGACGCGCGGTTTCGAAACCTCTGCCGCCGGCTCGGCTTCGGGCTGCTCGGCGTCGGCAGCGACGACGTGGTGCACGTTCTCCTCAGCCCGGACGCGCCGATGCCGCGTCGCGACCCGAAGCGGCGCTCGCGCCTCGTCAGCGAGCACAACCGGCGGCAGGGCGACCCGGTCGCCGGCGGGGGCTCGCGCGCGCCCGTCATGACGGCTTATCGGCAGCAGGCGCTCGTGCTGGCCCGCGCGTTGGCGACGGGACCGCAGCGCCCGCGCGATCTCGCCACCGCGGTGCCGACCGCCGCGGCGATGCTGCGACGGAACGTCTACGGCTGGTTCGAGCGCACCGGTCACGGCGTCTACGCGTTGACGCCGCAGGGGCACGAAGCCCTCGCGCGCTGGCCTTGAGCGCGCGTCAGCCCGGCTGGTACTGCGCGTCGGTGACGTGCTCCATCCAGTCGACGACCTTGCCGTCCTTCTGTTCCTGAATGGCGATGTGGGTCATGGCATTGGTCGGCGAGGCGCCATGCCAATGCTTCTCGCCCGGCTCGAACCAGACGACGTCGCCCGGCTGGATCTCCTCGATCGGCCCGCCCTCGCGCTGGACGAGGCCGAGGCCCGCGGTGACGATCAGCGTCTGGCCGAGCGGGTGGGTGTGCCAAGCCGTGCGGGCGCCGGGCTCGAAGGTGACGGTGGCGGCGGCCGCGCGGCGCGCCTCGTTGGGGGAGAACAGGGGATCGACGCGCACCGTCCCGCTGAACCACTCCGCCGGTCCCCGGCCCGAGGGCGACGATCCGTTTCTAATGATGTCCATGGGCCGCATCCTCTTGCTTCGGTGGCGAGACTGGAAGGATAGGGCCGTGCTGCCGGGTTCAAAGCCGCTTCGTCGGCATGGCCAGCGAAACGGTGGACGGCGGCGCGATGGCCGGCCGCGGCTTGAACCCTCGGCCGTTGCCCGGCAGAACTGCGACCCACAGCCGCTCGGGAGGAACGGGCGGCAAATGGGGGACACGATATGACGAAGCTCGAGATCGGGTGTCAGACCTACACGTGGGAAATGCTCGGCGAGGGTTTCACCGGCGGACCCGACGACCTCCTCGATGCGATCGCAGCGGGCGGCTACGGCGGGATCGAGATCACCGACACGATGATCGGCACCTATGGCAGCCAGCCCGAGGCCTTCGCGCGGGCGCTGGAGGCGCGCGGCCTCGAACTCGTCGCCTTCACCTTCAGTTCGTCGAGCGGTTTCACCGAGATCGACGAGGTCGAGAACGACCTCGAGACCGCGCGACGCTGGGCCGATTTCGCCGCGCGCTTTCCCCGCGCCGTCCTGTCGATGGGATCGGCGACCGTCATGTCGGCGGGGCCGCGGGACGAGAAGTTCCGCATCGCCGCCGACGTCTACAACCGGGCCGCCGAGATCGGCCGCGTTGCGGGCGTCGAGGTGGCGGTCCATCCGAGTTCGCACCACGACACGCTGCTCTTCGACCGGGCCGACTACGATACGCTGTTTCAGCGCCTCGACCCGGCGTCCGTCGGCTGGGTGCCCGACACCGGCCACATCCTGCGCGGCGGCATGGACATTCTCGACACGTTGCGAACCCACGCCGCGCGCATCCGTTACCTCCATCTGAAGGACGTGGATGCCACGGGTGCCTGGGCGATGCTCGGGCACGGCATCTGCGACGTGCCGGCCGTGATCGCGGAGGTGGCGAAGGCGCCCCGCTTCAACGGCTGGCTGGTGCTGGAAGAGGAGTCCGAGGAGGCGGCGCGCGATCCCGCGAGCGCGGTCAGGCGCAACCGCGAGACCCTGCGCTGCCTCGTCGCGTGAGGCGTCGTCAGGCGTCCCCGCCGCGTGCCGCCAGCGCGGCGGCGCGCATTTCGGTGAGGGTCTGTCGCGGCGTCAGGGCCTCCGGCGAGATCGCAAGGTCCAGCACGGCGCCGGTGGGCGATGCCAGCGCGCGCCCGAACGCCGCCGCGAAGTCGGCCGTCGCCTCCACCCGTTCGCCGTGGAAGCCGTAGGCGCGCGCAAGCGCGGGGAAGTCGGGGTTTTCCAGCGTGGTGCCCGAGACCCGCTCGGGATACTGTCGCTCCTGATGGGCGCGGATCGTGCCGTAGAGGCCGTTGTTGAGGATCAGCACGATCGGCTGCGCCCCCGCCTGCATGGCCGTACCGAGTTCGGAGGCTGTCATCTGGAAGTCGCCGTCGCCTGCAAAGCAGACCACGGTGCGCCGGGGGTGGGCGACCTTGGCGGCGATCGCGGCCGGCAGGCCATAGCCCATCGCGCCGGACTGGGGCGCCAGGAGCCGCGCCTTCGGCCCGTAGCGGACGAACTTGTTGGGCCAGACCGTGAAGTTGCCCGCCCCGTTGGTGAGGATCGCGTCTTCCGGCAGGTGCTGGCGTAGCCACGCCGTCACCGCCACCATGTCGACCGGCCCCGGCTGGGCCGGCGCCTCGAAGCTCTTCTCGTAGCCGGCCCGCGCCTCCGCCCGCCAGCCGCTCCAGTTGCCGGCGACCGGTGCCATGGCGGCTGCGAAGGCGTTGGGGCCGGCATGGATGCCGAGCGCCGGCACGTAGATCTTGCCGATCTCGGCATCCGACGGATGGACATGGATCAGCGCCTGGCGCGGCTCGGGCACATCGAGCAGCGTGTAGCCGTCGGTCGTCATCTCGCCGAAGCGCACGTTGACGGCGAGGATCACGTCGGCCGAGGCCATCAGCCTGCGCACATGCGGCGGCATGCCGACGCCGGCCTCGCCGGCATAGACCGGCGAATGGTTGTCGAAGCGGTCCTGGTAGCGGAAGGCCGCGACGGCCGGGATATCCGATCCTTCGGCAAAGGCCTGGAAGGCGGCGCGCCCGGCGTCGCTCCAGTTCGTGCCGCCGAGGAGGATCAGCGGACGCTCGGCCCCGGCCAGAAGCGCGCGGGCGGCATCCACGGCCTCCGGCGACGGCGCGGGTTCGAAGAGGCGGGGCGGGCCCTTCAGCGGCGCCGCGTCGGTCCGCGTCGTCAGCATGTCTTCCGGAAGGGCGATGACGACCGGCCCGGGGCGCCCGGACACGGCGGTCGACCACGCCCGGCCGACGATCTCCGGCAGGCGCGCCACGTCGTCGATCTCGACCGCCCACTTGGCGAGCGTGCCGAACACGGCGCGGTAGTCGACCTCCTGGAACGCTTCGCGTCCGCGCATGTCGGTGCCGACCTGGCCGACGAAGAGGAGCATCGGCGAGGAGTCCTGGCGGGCCGTGTGCACGCCGATCGAAGCGTTGGTCGCGCCGGGACCGCGAGTGACGAAGGCGATGCCGGGCGTTCCCGTCAGCTTGCCGAAGGCCGAGGCCATGAAAGCCGCACCGCCCTCGTTGCGACACAGGACGAAGTCGAGCCGGCCCTTGGTGTCGTGCAGCGCGTCGAGCACGGCGAGGTAGCTCTCGCCCGGCACGCCGAAGCTCTTGGTGGCTCCGAGCGCCAGAAGGCATTCCACGAGAAGTTGGCCGCCATGGCGCATGTTTCGTCTCCTCCCAGAGATTCGCGGGGTCGACTGTACTCGGCTGGCATCCGGCGTCGACCGTCGATCGGGAGGCGCGCAAAACAAAAGAGGCAGCCGCATGGCGGCTGCCTCGATCGAAGGGGAGGGTGCCGGGCGAGCGGCACCCCTCGGGGCGATCCGCCTGTTACGGCGTCATCGTGAACGGCGCCGTCATCTTGTCGGCGTTGTCCTTGGTGATCAGGATGCAGTCGAAGAGCTGCTTCTCCTGGTCGACGCCGGTCTTGCCGTTCTTGATGAAGGCGTCGGCCTGCTTCACGGCTTCGGCCGAGAACACGGCCACCGGCTGCAGCACGGTGTACTGGAGCTCGCCCGCCTTGACGGCAGCCACCGCGTCCGGCGAGCCGTCGAAGCCGCCGACCTTGATGTTCGCGAGCTTGCCGGCCTCTTTGAGCGCCGCGACGGCGCCGAGCGCCATCTCGTCGTTGCCGGAGATCACGCCGATGATGTCCGGGTTCGCCTGCAGGAGCGACTGCATCTTGTTGTAGCCCTGGGTGCGGTCCCAGTTGGCGACTTCCTGGCCGGCCTTCACGAGGTCGGGATACTGCGTCAGCACCGTCTCGAAGCCGTTCGAGCGGGTCTGGGCGTTGTTGTCCGACGGGGCGCCGAAGAGCTCGACATACTTGCCCTTGTCGCCGACCGCCTCGACCCAGGCTTGGGCGCCGAGCGCCGCGCCCTGCGCGTTGTTCGAGACGAGCTGCGCCTTGGCGAGACCCTCCTGGTTGATCTCGGCGTTGACGAGGATCACCGGGATGCCGGCATCGACCGCCTTCTTCACCGCGCCGACCGAGCCGTCGGCATTGGCGGGATCGAGGATGATCGCCTTGACCTGGCTGGTGATGGCCGTGTCGATCAGGCGCGACTCGGCGTTGGTGTCGCCCTTGTGGGCGGCGACGGTGGCCGTGTAGCCGAGCTTCTCGGCCTCGGCCTTGGCGACCTCGCCTTCGGTGAACCAGTAGGGGTTCGACGGATCGTTGACGATGATCGAGATCGCGCCGTCGGCGAAGGCGGGCGCGGAGAAGATCGTCATCACGGCGGCGGCGGTTGCCGCCAGAAGCGTCCGGGTCATGCGCATGGTTGGTCTCACTCCCTTGTAGATGCCGGTTCCCGGCGAGGCTTGCCGTCGTGGAGGCATCATGCCTTCGATGGCGAAGAGGTGGCGGCCTTCTTGCCGGGCTTGGGGCCGCGGCGGCCGTACTGGATCGAGTTGAGGAGGACGGCGAGCACGATGACCGCGCCCGTGAAGACGGTCTGCCAGTAGGCGGACACGCCGATGATCACGAGGCCGTCGGCGAGGAAGCCGATCACGAAGGCGCCGAGCATGGTGCCGCGGATGTTGCCGCGCCCGCCGGTCAGCGCCGCGCCGCCGATCACGACGGCCGCGATCGCCGTCAGCTCGTAGGTCGTGCCGGCGGTCGGGCCGGCGGAGGTCAGCTGCGAGGACAGGACGAGGCCGGCGATCGCGGCGCAGATGCCCGACAGGACATAGACGAGGATCGTCACCCGCTTCACCGGCACGCCGGAAAGCTCGGCCGCGCGCTGGTTGCCGCCGGTCGAATAGACCCAGCGGCCGAAGGCCGTGCGGTTGAGGAGGACGCTGGCGAGGATCGCGACGGCGGCGAGGATCAGGACGCCGATCGGCACGTTCAGGACGCGGTTGAAGCCGAGCCAGTCGAAGCCGGTGTTGCCGAGTTCCGGGCGGCCGCCGAGATTGTTGTAGGTGAGGCCGTTGGTCATCAGGAGCGCGATGCCGCGCGCCACATAGAGAAGGCCGAGCGTCGCCACGAAGGCCGGCACCTTGAAGAAGGCGATCAGGATGCCATTCGTCAGCCCGACCAGCGCGCCGACGACGCAGGTGAGGATCACGACCACCCAGACCGGCGGGTAGAGGATGACCCCGAGCGGCTCGAGCGTCACGCCCTGCATCAGCGCACCCGCGATGACGCCGCACAGGCCCAGCGTCGAGCCGACCGACAGATCGATGCCGCCAGTGAGGATGACGAGGAGCATGCCGATCGCCAGAAGGCCGAAGATGGCGACATGCGAGGCCATCGTCAGGAAGTTGGCGGTCGAGAAGTAGTAGGGCGAGAGCGACGAGAAGATCGCGATGATGGCGATCAGCGCGAAGAAGGCGCGCCCTTCCAGAAGCACGCGGCCGAGATCGAACCCGCTGCCGGACGCCTTGAGTGTGGAGGTGGTGCTCATGACGGGGCTCCGGTTCAGTGCGTCACGGCTTCGCCGGAGGCGGCCATGATCTCTTCCTTGGTGGCATCGGCGCCGAACTCGGCCGAGATCCGACCGCGGTGCATGACGATGATGCGGTGGGCGACGGCGAGGCATTCGCCGACCTCGGACGTCGAGTAGACGACGGCGAGGCCCTTGCGCGCGCCTTCGGCGAGAAGCTTGAAGACCTCGGACTTGGCGCCGATGTCGATGCCGCGGCTCGGCTCGTCGAGGAGAACGACGGTCGGATCGGTCGCCAGCATCTTGCCGATCACGACCTTCTGCTGGTTGCCGCCGGACAGCGAGCCGATCGGGGCGCCGCCGCCGTCGGTCTTGATGTGGACGCCCCGGATCGCCTCCGAAACGATCTCGCGCTCACGCCGCTTCGAGGTGAAGAGGCCGCGCGTGAAGGAGCCGATCGAGGCGAGCGACAGGTTCTCGCCGACGCTCATGGTCTGGACGAGCCCGTCGCGCTGGCGGTCTTCCGGCACGAGCACGAGGCCGCGTGCGATGCGCTGCGCGATCGACAGGCCGGACAGGTCGTCGCCTTCCAAAAGGACGCGCCCGCCGCTCGGCCGCAGGCGGCCGGCGACGGTCTCCATCATCTCGGTGCGCCCCGCGCCCATCAGGCCGTAGATGCAGACGATCTCGCCGGCCCGCACGGCCAGCGAGACATTGTCGACCACCGAGCGATCGGGCCGGGCGGCGTCGGGGACGCTGAGGTTTTCGATGCTGAGCGCGACCTTGCCGAACGCATAGCCGGACGGGGGCGAGCCGAGATCGTAGTTGTCGCCCACCATGTTGCGGACGATCCATTCGAGATCGATGTCGGAGCGCGGCGCATAGGCCGTCATCGTGCCGTCGCGCAGCACCACCGCGTGGTCGGTGATCTCCAGCGCCTCTTCGAGATGGTGCGAGATGTAGACGATCGAGACGCCGCGGCTCTTCAGGTCGCCGATCACCTTGAACAGGACCTCGACCTCGGTCGCGCTGAGCGCCGAGGTCGGCTCGTCCATGATGAGGATGCGCGATTTCACCGACAGGGCGCGCGCGATCTCGACGATCTGCTGCTGCCCGAGGCGCAGGTCCTCGACCGGGGTGAGGGGATCGATGTCCTCCTCGAGTTCCTCCATCAGGAGGCGCGTGATGCGCTCCTCCTCGGCGAAGTCGACGCCCCCAGCCGGGCCCACGATCTCGCGACCCATGAAGATGTTGTCGCGCACCGAAAGGTTGGGCGCGAGCGACAGTTCCTGATGGATGATCGAGATGCCGCCGCGATCGCGCGCGTCGGTCGACGACGAGAAGGTGACGGGCTCGCCTTCCAGCACGATCTCGCCCGACGTCGGCTTCACGACGCCCGACAGGATCTTCATCAGCGTCGACTTGCCGGCGCCGTTCTCGCCGAACAGCGTCGTCACCTTGCCCTTGTGAACGTCGAAATTGACGCCCTTCAGCGCGTGGACGTTGCCGTAGGACTTGGCGACGTTGCGCGCCGAGAGCACCACGTCGTCGAGGGACCCGGCGAGGCTCATTGGACGCTCACGGCGACCGGCGTCACCAGCCAGTTCTTCGGGTTGACGAGGCGGAAGACGCCGGTGACGGTCACCGTCTTGCCGGTGAGGGCCGCATTGTCGATCCCCGCCAGCACGTCCTTCTTCATCTGGTCGTTGATGGCCGCGCCGGCGTTCTGGTACTCGATCTGGTTCTTGAACTGGCCGAAGCCGATCGTGCCCGTCGCGTCGCGAAGGTCGGTGCCGTTGATCGCCGGTCCGGTCTGGACGCGCACGGTGGTCTCCGGCGGCACGCCGGCGACCGCGATCTTGTAGAGGCCGGACTTGCCCTCGCCAACGGTGCCGGTGAACTTCACCGGGAAGACCGGACCGGTGCCGCCGGAGATGCCGTATTTCGTCGTCGCCGCCGCCTTGTCGGCGCCAAGCTCGGTGGCAAGCTGCGCGGCATCGACGGCGCGCGTCTCGACGCTCGAGCGGATCTCGGGAAAGGCCTTGGCGCCGAAGGTCGCGGGCGAGAACACCTCGGCCTGGACGTCGTGCTCCCCGCCGATGGTGACGATGCGCGTGTCGTAGGCCATCGCCGCGACCACCGCGAGCGCCACCACCGTGCCGATCACGACGCCGCGCGATCGGGTCGGGCGACGCGGCGCCCGTTCAGCCTGCAGGGTCATCGAACGCTCCTTGTCTCGAGCGGCGCGGTGGGGTGCGACACATGCGAAACGGGGACGCGCATGGGCAAGGGCCGATCGTTGATCGGCAGCCGATGCGGGCACCTTGTCCCCAGTCGCATGCGTGAACCCTCCCGTCGCCGTGTCGCCTCCGGGTCTCCACCTCCGGAAGCCGGGCCGACCCTTCGGTGGCCCTTGGCATGGGGGAAATTATTGACACTCGGCGGACGAATGCAATAGTTTTCTCACATTGCAAAATTTTGCAGTGCAGATGGGAGCCTGGGAGGGCCGGTGCGCACGTCGACCAAGCGCGACTCCGACGAAAGCCTTGCGATCCGTGCGGCCTGGCTTCATTACGCAGCCGGAATGACGCAGGGCGAGGTGGCGCAGAAGCTCGGCGTGTCGTCCACCAAGGCGCATCGGCTGATCGCCTGGGCGTATCAGAACGGCGCGGTGAAGGTATCCGTCGTCGGCGGCGTCGCCGAGTGCGTGGCGCTGGAGGATGCGATTCGCGACGCCTTCGGCCTCGCCCACTGCGAGGTGGTGCCGGATCTCCACGAGGAGGACGGCATGCCGCTGCGCGCGCTCGGCGGTGCCGGGGCGAGCTTTCTGGAGCGCGAGATCGAAGCGGCCGAGGGCGGCGTGCTCGGCATCGGATTCGGCCGCACGCTCGCCGCCGCCGTGACGGCGATGACGCCGACGGGGTCGGGCGCCATGCGCTTTGTCTCCCTGATGGGTGGCCTTACGCGCAACTTCGCGGCCAACCCGCACGACGTCATCCATCGGCTGGCCGAGCGCACCGGCGCGCTCGCCTATGTCATGCCGATCCCCTTCGTCGCCAATTCCCCCGCCGACCTCGACGTCCTCCTGTCGCAGCGCGGCGTCGACGAGATCTTCCGGCTCGCCTGCCGCGCCGACCTGATGCTGATGGGCATCGGCACGGCGCAGCTCGACGCGCAGCTCGTGGGCTCCGGGATGATCCTCCCCGACGAGATCGACGAGGTTCGGCGCGGCGGCGGCGTCGGCGAGATGCTCGGCCACTTCCTCGATGAGGACGGGGCGCCGGTCGAGACGCCGCTCAGCGGGCGCACCGTCTCGCCGGCGCTCGACGACATTCGCGGCCGCCGGGCGGTCGCGATCGCGGGCGGGCCGGGCAAGGTCGCGGCGATCCGCGCGGTCCTGCGCAGCGGCGTCCTGACGGGGCTGATCACCGACGAGCGCACCGCGCGGACACTGATGCGCGACCAGGGGGAAAGGATCGCCGGATGAGGAGGCAAGCGATGGCGGGAGCGAACGGGAGGAGCGGTCTCGATGGCTGAGGGCGCGGACGTCCTGATCGGGATCGATGCCGGCACGTCGGTGATCAAGGCCGTGGCCTTCGATCTCGCCGGCCGGCAGCTCGGCACAGCGGCGGTGGTCAACACCTATCGCGAGGAGCCGGACGGGTCCGCCGTCCAGTCGATGGAGCGGACCTGGGCGGACTGCGCGAAGGCGCTGCGCGAGCTCGGGCAGGTCGTCGACGGCCTTGCGCGCCGCACCGCGGCCGTCTCGGTCACGGGCCAAGGCGACGGGACGTGGCTCGTCGGCGCCGGCAACCGGCCCGTCGGCGACGCCTGGCTCTGGCTCGACGCCCGGTCGGCCCCGACCGTGCGGCGTCTCTGGGAGGGACCGCTCGAGCGCACGCGGTTCGAGCGCACGGGCACCGGCCTCAACACCTGCCAGCAGGGCGCGCAACTGGCGCACATGGCATCCCTCCACCTCAACCTGATCGGGCAGGCCGAGGTCGCGCTCCACTGCAAGGACTGGCTGCACCTCTGCCTCACCGGCGTGCGCGCGACCGATCCGTCCGAGGCGAGCTTCACGTTCGGCGACTTCCGCAATCGCGCCTACGACGACACGGTGATCGAGGCGCTCGGCCTCTCCGGCCGCCGCCATCTTCTCCCGCCGATCCTCGACGGCACCATCACGACGCATCCGCTGACGCGCGAGGCAGCCGAGGCGACGGGTCTTCTCGAAGGCACGCCGGTCTCGCTCGGCTATGTCGACATGGTGATGACAGCGCTCGGGGCCGGCGTCTACGCCCGCGAGCCCGGCGTCGCCTGCTCGACGGTTGGCTCCACCGGCGTCCATATGCGCGCGGTCCGCTCGGACGACGTGTTCCTGAACGCGGAAGGGACGGGCTACGTCATCGCGCTGCCGATCCCCGGCGTGGTCACGCAGGTCCAGACCAACATGGCCGCGACCCTCAACATCGACTGGGTGCTCGGAACCGCCGCCGATCTCGTCGCCGAGTTCGGCGATCGACCCTCCAAGGCCGACCTCGTCGGCCGGATCGAGGGCTGGCTCGCCCGCTCCGAGCCGGGCGCGATCCTCTACCACCCCTATATCTCGGCCGGCGAGCGCGGCCCCTTCATCGACCCGGACGCACGGGCCGGCTTCGTCGGCCTGTCGAGCGGCCACCGCTATCCCGACCTCGTGCGGGCCGTGGTGGAGGGCATCGCGATGGCCGCGCGCGACTGCTACGCCGCGATGGGCGACATGCCGCGCGAGCTTCGCCTCACCGGCGGGGCCGCGCGCTCACGCGCACTGCGCTCGGTGCTGGCCGCGACGACGGGTGCCAGCGTGCGCACCTCCTCGCGCGACGAGGCCGGGGCGGCGGGCGCGGCGATGATGGCCGCCGTCGCGATTAAGGCCTTTCCGACGATGGACGCCTGCATCGAGACCTGGGTGACCCCACTCCTCGGGCCGGCCGAAGCGCCCGACGCCCGGCTCGCCGAGCGCTACGCCGGCGTCTTCGAGGGCTACCGCACGGCGCGGCAGGGCCTCGCGCCCGTCTGGAACCACATGGCGGCGCTGCGCTCGCGCGACGTTCGCCTCGACGCGGGTGCCGAGCCCGCCGAACTGGCGATCGCCGCCGGCCAAGAGACAGGGAACTGACGCGATGAGCGAGACGAAGACGGTCGACGTGCTGGTGGTCGGTGGCGGCATCAACGGGGTCGGCATCGCGCGCGATGCGGCCGGGCGGGGCCTCTCCGTCGTCCTGTGCGAGAAGGACGATCTGGCCGAGGGCACGTCCTCGCGCTCCGGCAAGCTCGTCCATGGCGGCCTTCGCTATCTCGAATACTACGAGTTCCGTCTGGTCCGCGAAGCGCTGATCGAGCGCGAGGTGCTGCTTCGCTCCGCCAGCCACATCATCTGGCCGATGCGCTTCGTCCTGCCCCATTCGCCGGAGGACCGGCCGGCTTGGCTCGTGCGCCTCGGCCTCTTCCTCTACGATCACCTCGGCGGCCGCAAGAAGCTGCCGGGCACGCGCACGCTCGACATGCTGCGCGACCCGGAAGGGGCGCCGATCCTCGACAAGTACCCCAAGGGTTTCGAGTATTCCGACTGCTGGGTGGACGACGCCCGGCTCGTGACCCTCAACGCCGTGGACGCCGCTGAGCGGGGCGCCGAGGTGCTGACGCGCACCGCCTGCACCAGCGCCCGGCGCGAGGGCGACGTCTGGGCGGTCGAAGTCCGCGACGAGACGACCGGCGAGACGCGCCGCCTGCAGGCCCGCTGCATCGTCAACGCCGCCGGTCCGTGGGTCAACGACATGGTCGGTCGCGTCGCGGGCCGCAACTCGCGGCGCAACGTGCGCCTTGTGAAGGGCAGCCACATCATCGTGCCGAAGTTCTGGCGCGGCGAGCATGCCTATCTCGTGCAGAATACCGACAAGCGCGTGATCTTCATCAACCCCTACGAGGGCGACAAGGCGCTGATCGGCACCACCGACATCGCCTACGAGGGGCGCGCCGAGGACGTGAAGGCCGACGAGAGCGAGATCGCCTATCTCCTGGCCGCGGTGAACCGCTACTTCAAGGAGAAGCTGCGGCGCGAGGACGTCCTCGAGACCTTCTCCGGCGTGCGCCCGCTCTTCGACGACGGCAAGGGCAACCCGTCGGCCGTCACGCGCGACTACTCGTTCGACCTCGACGAGGACGGTGGCGCCCCGATGCTCAACATCTACGGTGGCAAGATCACCACCTTCCGCGAGCTGGCCGAGCACGCGATCGAAAAGATCGGAAAGTTCTTCCCCGCGATGGGCAGGGCCTGGACCGGCGACGCCACGCTGCCGGGCGGCGACATTCCGGACGCCGACTTCATCCAGTTCTGCGAGACGATGCGCGCGCGCTATCCCTGGATGGGCCGCGAGATGATCCACCGCTTCGGCCGTCTCTACGGCACGCGGATGCAGGCGATCATCGGTTCGGCAACCTCGGTCGAGGGGCTCGGTCGCCGCTTCGGGCGCCGCCTCTTCGAGGCCGAGGTGCGCTACCTCGTCGCCCATGAATGGGCCGAGCGGCCGCAGGACATCCTCTGGCGCCGCACCAAGGAGGGTCTGCACATGACGCCGGCCGAGCGCGCCGAATTCACCGAATGGTTCGAGAGCGCCGCGCTGCGCCGCGCCGCCTGAAGGAACGTTTCATGCCCCTGAAGCTCTCGCTGAACACCAACCCGCTGGTGAACCGCTTCGCCGATCCCGACGACCTGGTCGACACGGTCGCCCGGAACCTGAAGATCCGCGACCTCCAGCTGACGCACGAGTTCATCAATCCGTCGTGGCCGGCGCCGGTGGTCCGTCGCCTGACGCGCCAGATGGATCGGGCCCTCGAGCGCACTGGCGTGCGGGTGACGAGCGGCATGACGGGTCCCTACGGCCGGCTCAACCATTTCGGCCATCCCGACCGCGACGTGCGGCGCTACTATGTCGACTGGTTCAAGACCTTCGCCGACATCACGGGCGATCTCGGCGGGACCTCGGTCGGCACGCAGTTCGCGATCTTCACCTATCGCGACTTCGACGATGCGGCGCGCCGCGAGGAGCTGATCGCGATCGCCGTGGACTGCTGGGCCGAGGTCGCCGAACACGCGAAGGCGGCGGGCCTCGCTTACGTCTTCTGGGAGCCGATGAGTATCGGACGCGAGTTCGGGGAGACGATCGCCGAGTGCATGACGCTGCAGGACCGGCTGACGGCTGCCCGCATGGCGGTGCCGATGTGGATGATGGCCGACATCGACCACGGCGACGTGACGAGCGACAACCCCGACGACTTCGACCCCTATGCCTGGGCGCGCGCGGTGCCGAAGGTCTCGCCGATCATCCACATCAAGCAGAGCCTGATGGACAAGGGCGGCCACCGCCCGTTCACGGCGGAGTTCAATGCGCGCGGGCGCATCCAGCCCGAACCGCTGCTTGCCGCCCTCGCGCAAGGGGGAGCGGCGGACAACGAGATCTGCCTCGAACTCTCGTTCAAGGAGCGCGAGCCGAACGACCGGCAGGTGATCGAGCAGATCGCCGAATCGGTCGCCTTCTGGGCACCCCACATCGACACTGGCGCAGCGGACCTTCGCGTCTGAGGGTCGGTCACCTCGGGCGGCAGGGCGCACCCGTCCTGCCGCACCGGACATCGAACGGACGCCACCACCGGGATGCGTCGGCCCCCAGCCGGGCGCGCTCGCGCGCGAACGCAGACGGATCCGCCTGTCCGCGGTCGATGCGATATTTTAGAAGAGAAGAGAGCTGGCTGGGGAACCTGGATTCTCAGCCAGATAAAAGCCAAGTCGCTGTAAACACTTTTGGTTTCGGCTTTCGCCGCCACAATGGGCATCAGTTTTGTGCCCAGGTTTTGGGCCGACGTCAATGGCCAGCCGTTGCCGTACTCGGTCCGATACGCCCGCTCATAAAAGTTCATTTGGAAATGATTTCCGTCGGGGAAACGTGCGATCGCTGATCGTCATCTAGAGCGTTTTCCGATCAGTCTGCGTCATATCCAGCGGCTTTGAAGTAGTTGGCGCATTCAGCGGGCAGGAAGAGCGGGATGAGTGTGCCGACGGCTTTCCAGAGCGCCTCAATGGTTCGCTTGGCCTTAGCCCGCATGAGGGCCTTGAGCTTGGAGAAGGCCATCTCGATCGGGTTGAAGTCGGGGCTGTAGGGCGGCAGGAAGCGCAAGGATGCTCCGGCCGCTTCGATGGCCGCCCGCACGCCTTCGGCCTTGTGAGCTTGAAGGTTGTCCATCACAACGATGTCGCCGGGCGAGTGGGTCGGCACCAGGACTTGGCTGACGTAGGCTCGGAACGCGATGCCGTTCATCGGGCCGTCGAGCACCATAGGCGCCGTCATGCCCGTCAGGCGCAGGGCGGCCGTAAAGGTCGTCGTCTTCCAGTGGCCGTGCGGCACGCCGGACCGGCATCGCTCGCCTCGCGGCGCCCGGCCGTAGCGCCGTGCCATCTTCGTCGACAGGCTGGTCTTATCAATGAAGACGAGCTTGGCGGGATCGAGATCGAGCTGATCATCGAACCAGGCCTGCCGCCGCTTCAAAAGGTCCGGGCACTCCTGCTCGCTGGCGTGCGCGGTCTTTTTTTCCACGTCGTCCCGTGGCGGTCAAAGAAGCGCCAGAGCGTGCCGATCCCGACCTTGAGCCCGCGCTCCTCGGCCAGACGGCGCTGCATCTCGTGCAGCGTGATGTCGTCCTTGCCATCGATCAGACTTTGCAGGAACCCAGCCTCCGCTTCGATGCGACCTGAGCGACGATCCCCACCCATCGGCAGGGGAGCGCTGCGGCCCGCCCGATCCTGCGAGCGCCAGCGCACCGCTGTTGCGATCGCGATCCCAAACCGCTCGGCCGCCGCATGCGTTGAGGCGTCCTCGCGCATCGCCCGCAGAACTCGATGCCGAAGATCAATCGATAACGCTCGCGCCATCCACGCCTCCCTTCCAGAGGGCAGATGGAACCACAAATGACGCCAAGACTCTACCCGGCCGGAAAACGCTCTAGGCAGCTTAAGCATTTGCCGAGCTTAGAGCGGCCACGCGCGCAAGCGATCGCGAGAGGCATCAACGAAGCGGCACCGATCCATCGCCGGAGAAGACAGGAGGGGACTGACCGTCTCGGCGGAACATCGCTTCAACCGATCGCATGAGGGGATCTGCATCAGCATCGCTCTTTTCTGCCGAGAGCATCTTCTGAAGTTCCGCGGTGTCGCCCTGCGTGTCTCCCATTGGCCAAAGCGCCGAAGCGGCCAGCTTTCGCTTGCGCTGCATCAGGCTATGTAAAAGACAATCGAAGGAGTTTTCGAGATAGCCAGGGTGAATGGCCATCGGCATGTGAATGGTCACGGGTCGCGTTTGGCCTAGGCGGTGCACTCGATCGTTGCATTGCTCTTCAACAGCAGGATTCCACCAGCGCGAAAGGTGGATCACATGGGTAGCCGCCGTTAAGGTGAGGCCCGTTCCGGCTGCTTTAGGGCCAAGAACGAGAAGATCGAATCCCCGGTCATCTTCTATGTGTCTTTGGAAGCGGTTAACGATGGCTTGGCGCTTCGGAATGGGAGTGTCGCCATTGATCAGGTCGATGTGGGAAAGTTTCAGATCGGCTCGAGCCAACTCGATGAATCGGTACTGCATCTGCCGATGTTCGATGAAGACCAATGCCCGCTCACCTTGCGCGGCGATCTTTCGCAGGACATCGAATGCTGCCTGAACGCGTCCTGACGCTGCTATGAAACCTTCGTCGCTCGAAGGTTCGTCGAGGGACGGATGGACGGAGACCGTCCGGATGTGATGCAACATTTTCAAAGCGGCACCAGGGCCGCCATTGGCAAGTTTTAATCGCGCATCTTCGTAGACGATGGCTTGCTTCGTCGGCATTAAGCGCGGATGTAAACGGCGGCTTTTCTCAGGAAGATCTTTGGCGACCTCCTCCTTCAATCGCCTTAGAGCGAGAGGAGGCCGTGCACCGTCCTTTTTGAAGACCCGGCGATGCAAGTCCTCCATGTTGGTTTCGTCGGGGACCGCGTATCGCTGGCGAAACGCCTTGAGACTTTCAAGTGATCCAGGTGCGAGTTGATCCATGATGGCCCACAGATCGACAGCGCTGTTTTCGATTGGGGTGCCGGTCAGCCCGATACGAAAGTCCGCGTTGATCGACCGAGCCGCGTGTGCACGCAGGCTGTCAGGATTCTTCACAGCTTGAATCTCGTCGAAAACGACGGTCGAGAACGGCACGGCTGCAAGAGAGTGCTGATAGTTTGTCAGCGTCGTGTAAGTGGTAAGGATCCAGAAACGATGAGCTCGATCCTCTGCGATCGCTTCATGCAGAAAATCAAGGTCGAGCTTAGCTTCGCCCGTCTCTATGTCTCGTCCACGGGCCCCCGAGATTTTGCGCGTGCCGGTAGCCGTACCGTAAAGCCGGATAAGATGACCTAAACCTGGTTCCTGCACATGGCGCGCAACTTCTTGCTCCCAATTCTCAAGGAGGGATGTTGGGGCGACGACGAGAACGGGTCCATTCTTCATACCTTGTGAGTCTGCAAGATGGGTTTTAAGCCAGACGAGAAACGCAATCGTCTGGAGCGTTTTACCGAGGCCTTGTTCGTCCGCGTTCAACACGCCGGGTAAGCCCGCCTTCCAAGCGGCTATCTGCCAATTTAAGCTTTCGATCTGATGCAGCTTCAAGGGCGTTCGAATCGAGGGAGGTACATTGTCATCGATCCTCGACGTACGAGGCTTCAGTAGGCTTTCCCAAAGCAGGTCTTTGAAATTCACCACCGTATCGAGGACAATGGATCCGGATTGTACCTGTTCGTGTTCGAAGTTCGCTGCTTCCTCTTCAAGGCCTCTAGCCCGATCTGCCAAGTGACGATCGATCGTGCTTAAGGCCTCCGGTCGAGCTGGAATGCTGAAGTCCTCGATTTCGACGTCAGGGCTAGCGGATTGGATAGATTGCTCAACGCGATCACGCAAATCCTTCAGCTCAAGCTCGCTCATGGAAGAAAGAGCATCGTTGAGACGACGAGCGAACTCTTCCGGCATCCATGTTGTCGGATCGCTGATCTCAGGACCGAGATCGGTCTTCTCAAAAACCCTCTTACCGATGACGCGTTGAGAGAACTCCCGCGTTTCGACGAACATCGGGCCGGCCGCTCGTTCTACGGTCTCTTCAATAGCCTCTTCGCTCAACCCATCGAAGGCGCCGCTTCTTCGAAGGTGACCTTCGACCGCTTCAGTAATTCGAGCGCGGGGATTTCGAATGAAGGCTGCGCGCTCAGTCACAGGGGCGCGCTGCATCTGCGTCATGACTTCGAGAGCTGTCGTGGCTGCTGGATCGACGACGATATAATTGCCGCTGCCAAGCCGGTAGGCGGATAAGGCGCCACGATCCCGCACACGGTTCTGAAACAGAGCCAGCTCCTCCCCATTGAGTTCGCCATGATCCTCCGAAACGCTTCCATCTTCAGCGAATGACGTCTCTCTTTCCAAAACCCTGCTGTGAAACGGCACAACTTCGAAGTCGTTTCCGTCCGCTGATGCTGCAACCGAAAAGCGATCAGCCACCCGGACTTGCAGGCCAGCAAGGAAATCTGTCATCGATGCTTTTGCAGCACCGCTATCGTTCGAAACGGTTACGCCAGGATCCAAGGCTTGTCGAAACCGCGCAAGCGCTGCCCAATGTGCCTTATCGTCAGACCCGGGGCGAAAGTCCTCTGCTACCTCGATGGCTTCCATGAGCCAGAGCGGAAGTCGTCGCAGACCGTCGGACGTTTCCAATATAGCTCCGGTTCGTTGGGGGAGCTGGCGTTGCCCATTCTTGGTCCACTCATGGCGCAGTCTAAATGATGGCGTGCCCAAAACCCCTTCCACGTCGGTGCGGAGCGTGAGATCGACGATGTCGGGAAGGCCGAGCGTTGCTGCCGTCTTGCCAGGAAGTCTGGCGGCCAGCGAATGAGACATTTGGATGTGACTCGACCCGATATCGAGTTCGCCGCCATGCTCATCAGCCAGAGCTCTCAGATCGGCAAGGGCCAGCAGAAGAGTTCGATCATTCAACGGGAGATTTGCAAGATCAGCCGACTGCCGTCTTTGAAAGAGGCGAGCAAGCAATCCGGGTTTTTCGTCCCGCAAGGCCACTTTAATGAACGAGACATCATAGGATATATCGAATAGCACGCTTTGCGCCCTTAGACTCTTTCAAGAACCCAACCTTGCCAATCTCCATTATGGGATTTCGCGTTGGCCTTTGGGAGAAGTCGGATCTTTTCGCAGTCGTATCCACGCTGATACAGTTGCGGGCTTGTCACGCTGTGTTCGTCGAAAATATGAACTTTATAATTATGCGACCCCTCGACGACTATCTTTTGACCGATTTTAAGAATGAGAAGAGAAGTATTCATGCGCCCGCCACGAGCAATTTGATGGCCAAAATTTAGCATCCCTGTGCTGCCGTGCATTGAAGAGTGCTGCCGAGCGTACTGAGCGGCAGGTTTGCTGAATGCGACCCAAGCAGCACTGATTCGCCCCTGTTCATACAGCTTCAGCCAGAAGCGCCTCCGGGGCTCCCACATATGACTGTCTTCTACGGCAGACACCACATCCAGAAAGAACCTGATGTTCTCGCCCGTCAGCCAGCGCAGAATGACGGCAAGACGATCGGGGGACACGCCGGCCCACGCGCCGCCCCGCTGGATCCTAGGATCGCCATAGAACCCGATGAGCGACTGCGTGATGTGGGTGACGTCAGCGGCAGCTGGGTTCTTGGTAAGCCAGTGACCGAGCACTGCGTTGATGGCTTCCGCGCCGCCTGACACGCGCGCGCTCTGCCCGTCAGGTCTCAACCACTGAAACAACCGATCGAGTCCCGCGCGTTGCGAAAGCTCGCGCTCCAGGGTTTCGACGTAAGCGACATGCGCGTGATCCATGAGCCCGGTTGCGTGGGGGCTGCGCATTCCGATCCTTTTTAGTTCATTGAAAGGATCAGTCATTGTCGTCATCAACTCAGCAATTGCCTTCGATGCGCCACTTGGCGATAGAATGGCCGGGACATGTTCGAAGAGCTGACGCCATGGGGAGCCGATGCGGACCAACACGTCCTGGAGCGCCCCTGCAAGCGTTATCGTATGCTGCGCACCCGGCACGAAACTGCCGACGTAAACTGATGACATAGCGCTGAGAAACGTCCGGCTCGTGGAAGCTCGTATCTCGTCAACGTAGAAAGCGCGAAGCTCGGCAAGATCTGAACGCCCTTGGCGTTCCGCGTCGAAGGTTGCTCTGGCGGCTGCTGTGACGAACGAGAGGTGAGCGCCATCCCATTGATCACGGACCACTCGATTACGCATTTCTGCTACGAGCCGTTCTCGATCCTTCTCGGCGGGTTCGGGAGTAACGTCCGGCCAGCGGCTCAAAACACGTTCTTTCGTCGCGATAAGCCTGTTCAAAGCAGGAAGCGCAGGTGCCTCGAACGATGTGGGGCGCGACAGAAGCTCCTTGAGCATCAAAGCGGAGCTCCATGCGTGATTCCACTGCGGAGCTTATCGGCAATCGCGCTGATTTCATCGGCTGACCGCGGAGTGTACATAATTATCCGAAGATCAATTCGGCGATTGGTCGCTTTACCTTCCAAGGTATCATTGGGCGCGATAGGGCGCATTTTCCCATAGCCCGCGACAGACAAGACAGGTTGGTTGCGTGTGTTGAAGTGATCGACCAGCGACGGCACACGCGCCGTCATGGCGAAAAAGGTCTCGTTGGCGCGGGCAGTCGAGAGCGCAATATTCGCGTTGTCGGGACCGTCGGCATCGGTGTGCCCTTCGATCTGAACAGCTTCGATGACCGCACCAATCTCGTTGCAGGTTTCGCTCCAACGAGCTGTGCTGCCAAGAGTGAAGCAAGTCAGCGTTTCATCGAGGCGAGCGGCGATGTTTTCGATGATTAGCCGCTTGTCTGGTCGAAGGCTGCTTTTTCCGCGTTCGAAGAGGCCGTCTCCCTTAAATCTGAGAGCATCCAGTTCCTCGCTAACCACGACTTGCAGGTCTGGGAAATCGATCTTTAACTGCTTCTGTAGGCTTTCCAGAATATTTCGGCGTTGATCCGCCACCTCCGCTAGATAAATCTCGAGCGGATCCTTCTGATCCAACCTTGCTAGTTCGGCCTCTAACGTCGCAACCCGCTCGTCTGCTGCATTCTTAGCTGCAATGGCGATGTTGAGTGCCTCCGCTTGCCGCTGTAGATCCCGCTCAAGTTCGCGAAGGCGATCTTCCGCCTGCTGCTGGAGGCGGAGGGCTGCGTTCAGCTCACTTTGCAGCCGGCTCCTTTCGTTTTCTAGTGTCTGGTACTGCGCACGCGGCACAGTGTCTTCATCCTGAATCTGAGAAGCGAAGAATGCTAGGAGGATCATGACGACGAAGAGGAAGCTTACGGTCATGTCAGTCATCGCCACGAAGACTGACTCTTCCTCTTCTTCATGGTGGCGCTTGTAAGTGCCGCCTCTCATCAGCGCCTCCGGCTTTCCGGCGCAAACTGTTCAGCTTGCTCGACGACGGATTGTAGTGTGTCGAGAGCCGGCGACAGCTCGGCCTGCATTCGTCGCACATGGTCGAACATGCCTTCAACGGCAGCAGCGACGCGTTCATTGTAGATCTCGAACGCGCGCCCGAGCTTCTCGTCCATCTCGTCAAGACGGTCGCCTTGGCCTTTCATCCGTTCGAGGACGGTGGCAACCCCGCTTAGTGCGGACTCGATCGCGCGAGCTTCTCCGCCGAGAACCTGACTTGCTGAGGCAAGCGTATCAGCGGCACTCCGCGCCGTTGTTTCAGCGGACCGCGATAGCGTTTCGGCGACGGTCTGTGTGCTGGTGGACAGTTGCCGGATGGCGGCTTCGATTCGCTCGTGGATCGCCCGCATCGGTGTTGCCGCCTGAACGAAGTCGTTCGAAGCGGAGCGAAAATTGCCGGCCGCGGTTTCGCTGGCCTCGGCACCGGCTCGCATGCCGTCCGAAAGGCGACGGAGGTTGGTTGTGCCGTCTGCTAGTCCGTCCAAGATGACGCTGAACTTCTCCGAGATGCGATCAAGAGGCTCGAAAAGATCTCGAGCCGCTTTTTCCGAAAGATCGGAGGCTACTCTAGCCAGTTCTCCGCTCGTTTGTCCGAAAACTTCAATCATACCTCGGCCGGCCGTGCCGATCGCGTTACTGGCGTCGTCGCCAGCATTCTGAAGCCTGGCATTGACCGCTTCCGAACCGCTGCGGGACGCTTGTTCGATCTCTGTTCTGAAGATTTCAGCGGCGCCCCGCATCTCAAATGCAGCCGCGCTGATCGCCCGAGCGCCTTCTCCCGTGTTATCTCGTATGCCCTCCAGCGTTTGATTCATGACCGAAAGGAGATGGTCTGCCCCTTTGGTCAGAGCGCCGCTCGCTGTTTCCGCAGTCGATCCCATAGAATTGCGCAAGTCTTCGATCGCCTGTGAAAGTCGAGTGACGGCTGAGTCCATCTCGCTTCCCATTCGCCCGGAACTCTGGTCCATGCGTTCGGACAGATGGCCGATCCGTTCGCCAGCTTCAGCCAACTTGGCGCTTGCATCCGAAAGTGCGCGCCCGACATCGTCGGAAAAACGGGAAGATAGGTCCTTAACCATTGAACCCATGCCGTCTGCACCCGCTTGCCCAACCTGTTGCAGGATAGGTGACATGGCAGAGGCGATCGAAGTCGAGATCGCTAAAGGCAAGTCCTCGCGCAGAGGGCGTCCCAGCTCCGCCACAAGTTCCAAGCCTATGTGACGGAAATGTTCACGCTGCTCACGTGTTGCAGCGAGCTGTTCAGCAGCCAGAGCCTCCAAGCTTATGTAAGTGAGGCATTGTTCAATTTTTCCACAAAGCTGGTGGATGGCTTGGTCAACCCGGCCCAATCCAATGCGCAGCGCAATCGTGAAAACGATCGAACAGAGCAAGCCTGTGAGCGACATGATGAACTTCGCCGAGGCAATCGTTAGAAGTTCGCGTAACGACGTCTGCACCTGATCGGGTGTTGTTAAGTCAAGCGAAGTGAGTGCGGATATGAGGCCAAGAAAAGTAAGGAAGAGGCCAACAGATACAAAGAGTCCAGGTACAATGCGCCAGAAGCCCGCTCCAAACCCCAAGTCTTCGAGGTTGAAGAACGTCGCGGGACGGACGGCATTGCGTAAAATGGTTTCGTGTTCCTCTTCGTGGAGAACAAGGGTCTCTCTATACTTACTCCATGCGGCTCTGACGTGGCGTTGCTCTGAGGATCCCGCTAGCGCCCGAATCTGAGCATCGAACCGCGAGATGGAGCTGCTGAACGTTTTCGCGTCTGTGGCCGAAGAAATAATTTCCTGGGCTCGGTTAAGTGCGGATCGTCGCCTTTTGACCGTTAGCCCAAATTGGAGGATGGCTGCGACCAAAACCGAGATCAGAGCCAAAGTGACTAGGCCGGGAGAAGCGGGATTTTTTAGAAGGGCCGCGACACCGAGCACATGCTCGCGGACCGAATTGCCGACAGCGAGGATCAATTCCAAAATCATAACTCAAAGGAGAATTTCTGTACCCTCATCAGTAGAAGGCTACAGCGAGCCACTCAAGCCGAGTTCAAGCGTATGGGCTCGATCTCACCAAATTTTGGAGGTTTTCCGCTTTAGGTGCGGTTAGGCGGACTCGATAGCGAGGTTGAGCGCTGCCCCCTAAAGTCGCAGGCGGCTGAGTTTCCGCATCTGATGGAATCCGCGGCGAGCAGGCTCAAACGCCGCATATGCAGCTCGCTGACGCCCGCTTGTAATTCTTTGCCAGTCTGAGTTGC
Organism: Aureimonas sp. Leaf324; assembly: GCF_001423245.1. Lineage (GTDB taxonomy): Bacteria > Pseudomonadota > Alphaproteobacteria > Rhizobiales > Rhizobiaceae > Aureimonas. Next base: position 618,249 of record NZ_LMOH01000012.1, on the reverse strand, counting down.
CCCAGTTAGGGTATGCCCAGGGATTTTTTGGGACTGGAAGAGTGGCATCGCAGAACTTCGACCATCTCCAGCCCCTTAGCGTTGAACTGCATCGGCTTGGCGTTCTGGCTGAACGCTTCTTCGCCATGGATGCCAACACGTCCTTGATGAAGTGCCGGCAGTTCGGGGAACGCATGGTGAAGGAGATCGCGGCCCTGTCCGGGGTCTACGACCGGGACAGCCGCGAAACGACGCATGAGATGTTGCGGCGTCTGTCGGGAGCGCAGCTCCTGCCGCGTGAGGTCGCCGACGTCTTCCACGCGATCCGGAAGAGGGGCAACGAGGCGGCGCACGATCTTGGCGGCACGCCGTCCGAGGCGCTGGCCGCGCTGAAGTTCTGCCGATCCCTCGGCGTTTGGTATCGCCGCACCTATGGGCGCGACCCACGCTTCCAGCCCGGTCCTTTCGTGCCGCCCCGGCCTCCAGGCGAGGTGGACGCCGGGACGCAAGGAGAATTGGAAGCCCTCCGCGCTCAGGTTCGGGAAGCTGAGGCGCGCCTTGCGGCCACGAAAGCTTCGGCAGAGGAGCTGGCCAAGGCGCGGGCGGCAGCGGAGGAGCTCGCTCGGCAGGCAAGCGAGGAGAGCGCGGTCTGGGAGAAGACGGCGATCGACCTGGAGGCGAACCAGGCGGAGCTTGCAAGGACGCTCGCGCAACTCCAGGCCGCAGCGACTGCCAAGCCCGATCAGCAACTTCTGGATGTCCGGCAGGCCGGCCGCGATGCGGCGGCGCGACTGGAGCTCGACGAGCAGCAGACGCGCCTTCTGGTCGATGCTCAGTTGCGCGGCATGGGCTGGGACGCCGACAGCATCTCACTGCGTCATGCCGTGGGCGCGCGCCCGGAGGAGGGGCGCCACAGAGCCATCGCCGAGTGGCCGACGGAGACGGGCCCTGTCGACTATGCGCTCTTCTGCGGCACCGTCTGCGTCGGTGTCGTGGAGGCCAAGCGCGAGGCCGCCGACGTGCCCTCGGTCCTTGCGCAGGCCGAGCGCTACGCGGCTACCATCAAGCTTACGTCGGAGGAATTCGCGCCGGACGCGCCCTGGCAGCACGGCCTCGACGCGCCTTTCCGCGTACCCTTCGTCTTCGCCACCAATGGCCGGCCCTTCGTGCGCCAGTGGCTGGTGAAGTCCGGCATCTGGTATCGCGATATCCGCCGGCCCATCAATCACGCACTGGCGCAGCCGGAATGGTTTTCTCCTGGCGATCTCCTGGCGAAGCTCAAGACGGACGTGGACGCGGCGGCACAAGGCCTGGCGGAGGAGTCGTTTGGATCAGGCCGGATCCGCCCCTATCAGGAGGATGCGATCGCGGCGGTCGAGACGGCCTTGGAGGCCGGGCAGCGCGAGATCCTGATCTCGATGGCGACCGGCACGGGGAAGACCCGTGCCTCGATCGCGTTGATGTATCGCCTGCTGAAGCACAAGCGCTTCCGCCGCATCCTCTTCCTGGTCGACCGCAAGGCGCTCGGCAAGCAGGCTTCGGACGCGCTGGAGACAACCGAGATCGAGGGCATGCTGAACTTCGCCCAGATCTACAAGGTCGCCGGCTTCGACAAGAAGGTACCGGACGGGGAGGACCAGGTCCAGGTCACGACCGTGCAGTCGCTGATCGCCCGCATCCTGAATGAGCCGGATGTCGCGAAGCGACCGACGCCCGGAACCTTCGACTGCATCATCGTGGACGAGGCCCATCGCGGCTACACGCTCGACGCGGAGCTGCGCGAGAGCGACATCGGCTTCCGTAGCATCGACGACTATCAGTCGGCCTATCGCCAGGTGCTCGACTATTTCGACGCGGTGAAGATCGCGCTGACGGCGACGCCGGCCCTCCACACGCGCGAGATCTTCGGCCACCCCGTCTTCCACTACGGTTATCGGCAGGCCGTGGTCGAAGGCTATCTCAACGATCATCTGCCGCCACGACGCATCACCACCGCGCTGTCGGAGGCTGGCATCCATTACGAAGGGGGCGAGGAGGTCGAGATCGTCGATCGCCGCACCGGGCAGATCGACCTGTTTGAGCTGCCGGACGACGTTTCGCTGAACTACGATCTCGCCGACTTCAACCGCCGGGTCTATTCGGAAGCCTTCAACCGCGTGGTGGCGCAGGCGATCGCCGCCGAGATCCCGCCGGACAGGCCCGGCAAGACGCTGATCTTTGCGGCGCGCGATACCCATGCCGACGATCTCGTGCGCCTTCTGTTGGAGGCGCTGCGCGACGAGCACGGGGCGGACGCCGTGCCGCACGCCATGGTCGCCAAGATCACCGGCACGGTCGACAAGCCGGACGAGATGATCCGCCGGTTCAAAAACGACCCCTATCCAAAATACGTCGTCACGGTCGATCTTCTCACCACCGGCGTCGACGTGCCGGCGATCTGCAATCTCGTCTTCGTGCGACGGGTGAAGAGCCGCATCCTCTACGATCAGATGATCGGGCGTGCGACGCGGCTCTGCCCCGAGATCGGCAAGGAGAATTTTCGCATCTTCGATGCCGTCGATCTCTATGCCGAATTGCAAGAGATGACGGACATGCGGCCCGTCGTGGTGAAGCCCGACATCTCGCTCGGCCAGCTCGCCGTCGATCTCGGCAAGGCAGAGGACGAGGAGGATGTGAACTGGGTCGCGGGCCAGGTCATCGTGCGGATGCGTTCGCTCGCCAGCCGCATGGATGAGGAAACCCGCGCGAGTTTCGAGCGACATGCCGGCGAGCCCGCCGAGGCGGCGATCGGGCGACTTGCCACCCGCCCCGGCGCCGAGCTCGCCGACTGGCTGGCAGCCCACCCGCGCGCCGTCGAGCTTCTGGAGCGCCGTCCCGTCGGGGTGGCACGTGCCAACGATGGCGTCGTCATCTCGACGCATGAGGACGAACTTCTGCGCATCGAGGAGATTTTCGGCCGCAACACGACCCCGGAGGACTACATCACCGGCTTCGAGCGCTTCGTGCGCGAGAACATGAACGAGATTCCGGCGCTCATCGCCGTCACCCAGCGGCCGCGCGAGCTCACCCGCAAGGAGCTGACGGCGCTCGCCGCGCTTCTGGACGAGAAGAACTATTCCGAGGCCATGCTGCGCGCGGCCTATGGCCGAGCCCGCAACGCCGACATCGCCGCCCATATCATCGGCTTCGTGCGCCAAGCCGCGCTCGGCGATCCACTGGTTCCCTATGCTGTGCGCGTGGAACGGGCGATCGAGCAGATCGAGCGCTCCCGCGCCTGGACGCCCAAGCAGAAGGACTGGCTGCGCCGCATCGGCCGGGCGCTGAAGGACAAGCCCGTCGCCGATCCCAGCCTCTTCGACCAGGGCTCGTTTGCCGACAAGGGCGGTTTCCGGCGCATCTCGCAGGATTTCGACGGCACCCTCGAGGATGTCCTGCACGCCTTCAACGAGGCGATCTGGCAGACGGCGGCGTGAGTTGACCCTCGCCCATCGGGCCTTACAAGCGGCAACGAACGCGGTTCCAAAGCAGGCGCATCTCCTATGAATGCCAACGCCATCGTCCAGAAACTCTGGCGCCTCTGCACCGTCCTTCGCAAGGACGGCGTCACCTACCAGCAATATGTGACGGAGCTGACCTACCTCCTGTTCCTCAAGATGATGGCGGAGCGGAACCGGGAGGAGGGAAGCCTGCCGGTCGGCATGCGCTGGGCCGATCTCGTCCAGGCGAACGGGCTGTCCAAGCTCGAACTCTACCGCCGGACGCTCGTCACGCTCGGCTCGGTTAGCACCCGCCTCGGCAAGGGCGATGCACTGGTCGCGCCGCCTGGGGAGGGTGCCTCGATGGAGGAGCGCAAGCGCTATGCGGACGCGCGGCTCCTGCCGAAGATGGTGCAGGAGATCTTCGACAACGCCTCGACCTTCATCCGCGAACCGCAGAACCTGACGACGCTCGTCACCGCCATCGACGAACTCGACTGGTTCTCCGAGGAGCGCGACCAGTTCGGCGATCTCTACGAGGGGCTTCTCCAGAAGAACGCCGAGGAGACCAAGCGCGGCGCCGGCCAGTACTTCACGCCCCGCGTCCTCATCGACGTGCTCGTGCGCCTGATGCAGCCCCAGCCCAGCGAGGTTATCCAAGACCCGGCCGCCGGTACGGGGGGCTTTCTCATCGCCGCCGACCGCTACATCAAAGCCCACACCGACGACTATTTGGCGTTGAGCGAAAAGGAACAGAACTTTCAGAAGCACCGTGCCTTCAATGGAATGGAGAACGTGCCAGGCACGCTGCGCCTTCTCCTAATGAACCTCTATCTCCATGATATCGACAGCGACCATGTCGATCTCGGCGACACCCTGTCGGACAAGGGCAAGACGCTCGGCCGCGCCGACCTCATCCTCACCAATCCGCCCTTCGGCCCGGCTGGCGGCGCGCCGACGCGCGACGATCTCTCCGTCACGGCCACCGTCTCCTCCTACCAGCTTCCCTTCGTCGAGCACTGCATCCGCGTGCTGAAGCCTGGCGGGCGGGCCGCGATCGTCGTGCCCGACAACGTCCTCTTCGAGGACGGGCGAGGCAAGGCTCTGCGCAGGATGATAATGGACTGGTGCGACCTCCACACGATCCTGCGCCTGCCGACAGGCATCTTCTACGCGCAAGGGGTGAAGACCAACGTTCTCTTCCTCCGGCGCGGAAAGACCGAGACCGGCAACACGAAAGCCACCTGGATCTACGACCTGCGCGCCCAGATGCCGAAATTTGGCAAGACGACCCAATTGACGGCGGCGCATTTCCAAGGGTTCGTGGCGGCCTACGGACAAGACCCGAACGGCGCGACGCGTGGCCCTGACGAAGGTGAGGAAGGCCGTTGGCGAAGGTTCTCGCGCGAGGATGTGGCAGCGCGTGGCGACAATCTTGACCTCTCATGGTTGCGCGAGGCAGCAGAAGAAGCGGAAGAGGGGCTGATCGAGCCGGAGGATATTGCGGCCGCGATCCTCGGCCATTTGCAGGCGGCGATGCTGGAGATCGAGGCGCTGAGCGAGGAGCTTTGCGGCGAAATGGCGATCGCCACGAAGGCGGCAGTCTGATGGCAGGGCGTGCAGCGACCGATAAGGTCATAAGAGGACGGTTTGCGATATCAGTCAATGATCCAGGTCATTCGCTTCCCCCCGGATGGGTACGGGTACTACTATCCGATATCGCAGAACTCGGTACGGGCCACACGCCGAGCCGACAGCATCCTGAGTATTGGGACGGCGACGTTCCGTGGATCGGTATCCGTGATGCGGGAGCGCACCACGGTGGTGTTATAAAAGTAACGAACCAATATATAACCAACCTCGGCCTTGAAAACTCGGCGGCTGTCCTGCTGCCGAAAGACACCATCTGCTTGTCGCGAACGGCTTCTGTTGGCTACGTTGTCAAGATGGGGCGGCGGATGGCGACAAGCCAAGACTTCGTGAATTGGACATGCTCGGCAGGGCTCTGTCCGGATTACTTGATGAACGCCCTTCTAGCGGAGGGAGATGAAATTCGGAGGTTTGGCGAAGGATCAACTCATACGACTATCTATTTTCCTCAAGTAAAAGCGTTTCACATCGATCTTCCGCCACTCGCCGAGCAAAAGCGCATCGTTGCCAAGCTGAATGCGCTGTCCGCGAAATCCGCCCGAGCCCGCACCGAACTAGCCCGCATCGAAACCCTCGTCTCCCGCTACAAGCAGGCAGTGCTCGATAAGGCGTTCAGCGGGAAGTTGGGGCAGAAAAACTTGGGTGACCTCGTCGTTCGTATCAAAGCGGGAAAAAATCTTCAGTGCGATGAAAGGCCACCGCACCCCCACGAAAAGGGTGTTGTAAAGGTAAGTGCTGTGACGTGGGGCGCATTCCGCGCTGAGCAGTCTAAAACTCTTCCGCAGGATTTTGAGCCGGACGAAGATACTCGAATTAAATCGGGTGACTTCTTGTTCTCGAGAGCGAACACGCTCGAACTCGTTGGCGCCGTTGTGATAGTCGCCGAAGTGCCGGAGAATCTATACCTAAGTGACAAGATCTTACGGCTCGATTTTAACGAACCGGTGGGCACATGGCTTCTCTGGTATCTTCGGTCACCCATGGGCCGCGAAGCGCTGATGAATATCTCGTCCGGTAATCAGCTTTCCATGCGGAACATAGGACAGAAAAGTTTGCTGTCGCTTTCTGTGCCGTACGCGAATGCGGCGATAAGAACTGAAATCGTCAGCCGCATCAAAACCGCCTTCGCCCACATTGACCGTCTCGCCGCCGAGGCCAAGCGCGCGCTGGCGCTCGTCGGCAAGCTGGACGAGGCGATCCATGCAAAAGCCTTTCGCGGCGAACTTGTGCCGCAGGACGAGAACGATGAGCCGGCCAGCGTCCTTCTCGAGCGTATCCGCGCCGAGCGGGCGGCGGAGCTGAAACCGAAACGCGGGCGGACGGCGAGGCCATGAATGTTTATCGAAGCAAGCCGCTGACCTCGGCAAATTTCACGAATGACCACATTTACATTACTCCATTTCGAGATCGGCTTCCCGTCGAAGTCATTGGAGGGACCACCCGACACGAACCTCCCACGCGTTTTGTTCGGATTGAGCATGATGGCGCGGTCATCGAAACCTATATACCCACCAAAAACGGCAGGGCAGGAACGTTCTTTCAGAACCGAACATTCGCAAGATCAGTTTTTGATAAAACGGGCGCCGCTATCGGAGACGTCGTCCTCTTTACTGAGGTGGCGCACCTTCACTTTCGCCTGTCGCTCGAGAAGGCAGCTCCCATCGCTGTGCCAGGGCTCACGCTGCGCCGCACTGCGTCCGCCGAGGAGTATGCCACATCTCTAAACGATGGCGCGACGGAGACTGAGCCCGCACTTTTGAGGGCGCATGCGCTCGGCGGCGAAATGAGCATGGGCGAGCTTGCTCCTGCCGCAGGCTACTCCGAATTTCGCTCGGTCAATGCCGCCTATGGCAGGCTGGGCAGGCGACTGGCCGAAGCGAATGACCTAACTCCGCTCACTCGCTCGAACAAAACGCCGATCTGGTTTTCGGTCCTCGCTGCGTGGCGCGATCCTCAAGACGCGCCGGAACGTGACGATGACGCCGTGTCTGCGCAAACCGCATTGTTCCGCAGTTATCTGCATCCCGAGGTCATCCATGGCCTGCATTTGGCCGAGCATCTGTCAGACGCCGAACTGAGCAATGCACTTCGAAAACGCGCGGCCTTAGCCAACGAGCCGTCGCCCTCGGCCAACCACTTGCCAGAGCATGAAAGCCTTGCAACCGCGCTCGATCCGCAGACGGCTCTGGAGCACGCTATCGCCGTGATGATGGCGATGACGCGGCGCACTGCCGCTCAGTCGAATGTACAGACCGTCGTACGCGTCGTGAGGAACAAGGAACTGAGAGTCTCGGATCAGGCTCTTCGAACCCTACTCGCCGACCTCATCAAAAAGCAGGGTGGCCGCTGCGCTCTTTCCCGCCTGCCGCTCCAGTATCATGGCGCACATGACGACGACCAGATGCTGGTCTCCCTCGATCGGATCGATAGCGACGGACACTATGAGGCGGACAATGTGCAAGTAGTCTGTCGCTTCGTGAACCGCTGGAAGAGCGACATGCCGGACGCGGAGTTCCGTCGCCTCATGGACATGGTTCAGACCGCCGGGCGAGAGTGACTGACAGATGGCGATTCCCGACTACCAATCCCTGATGCTCCCCGTTTTGCGCCATGCGGCAGGCGGCGAGACGCGGGTGCCGGATGTTTCTGAAAAGATCGCCGACGAGTTCGGACTGTCCGACCAGGAGCGCGACGAGCTCCTGCCGAGCGGCCGCCAACGCGTGCTGCATAACCGTATTCACTGGTCGAAGTTCTACCTGTCGAAAGCAGGTCTCGTTGTCTTCCCGGCTCGTGGGCGCTTCGTCGCGACCGATGCCGGGCGAGCGCTCTTAGCCCGTCCGCCCGAAAGGCTCGATACGCGCTTTCTGGAGTCCTATCCGGCCTTTCGGGCATGGTACCAGAAGGAAGGGGGGCAGGAGGCCGAAGGGGCCATCGCCACCGTGGCGCCTGGCCCGGCGGTCGCAACTCCGCAGGCCACGCCTGAAGAGCAGATCGAGGCAGCTCACCGCGCCTTGCATGCGGCGCTTAGGGCGGAGCTACTGGATCGCATCCGTGAAAACTCGCCAGCATTCTTCGAGCGCCTGATCGTCGATCTGCTGGTGGCGATGGGCTATGGCGGTGGGCACAAGAACGCCGCCGAGCAGCTCGGGCGTTCTGGAGACGGCGGCGTCGACGGCGTCATTAGCGAGGACCGCCTCGGTCTCGATCGGATATACGTTCAGGCCAAACGCTACGCGGAGGGAAACTCCATCCAGCGCCCTGAGCTGCAAAGCTTCGTCGGCTCGCTCGTCGGTCTTGGCGCCTCGAAGGGCGTCTTCGTCACGACGTCCAGCTTTACGAAGGGCGCCACGGAGTACGTCCGTAACCTACTCCAGCGCGTCGTGCTGATCGACGGAGAACGCTTGACGGGCCTCATGATCGAGCACGGCGTCGGCACCCGACTTCAAACCCGGATCGATATCCAGCGTCTCGACGAGGACTTCTTCACCGAGGACTGAGGGTAAGCGTAGGCAAACCTATTGTCGCGGCCGCTTCCGCCTTTCCGGTAGTGCTGTCGGAGAGCTCAGCATTAACCATCCTGGCGCCGAACCTTGACCGGCGTCTTGCGATCAGTGGTTGAAGGGCTCAGTTATTCTCGTGGGCTTGGGAATGCCTCAAGCCGATATGAGACGGCCCCCGCTGGTGCGCCAACACCGAACGAGGGCCTGACCCGCAACCTGGATAAGAGGTCTTGGGCTATGACGAGCCATAACTGCTTCGTCCTTTCGAGGAAAGATTGGGAAACGGCGTCCGCCGAGCGGCGGAATCGCGCGCGGCCGCATTGTTTGGCAGCGACCTGCGCCTGACGCGCTGAGCGCTATTCGCTTCCGTTTCCATCCGAGACGATCACCAACCGCCGACGGGTTACGCAGGGCATTCGCTTTCTCCCGCTGTTACCCGCTGCTCGCCGTTTGCCGGACGCCGTTGTTCGCGTCCTAAGGCCGACGGCGTCTGCCATCGCGGTCCGTGCCGATTGTCTCGCCGATCCTCAAGGACATTCCATGCTTCGTTCATCGAAGGGGGACGCCTCGGCTGTTGCCGAGCGCGCCCGCTATTCCTGCCGCGTCCGTTACGCTGACCTCAAGACCGACCTCGACGCGCTGATCGAGAAAGCGGTCGGCGCCGTGGCAGCCAGCAGCTCGGCACCGGACGCGATCCTCGGCGACTTCCTCGGCCTCGCCTCGCGGATCCGCGCGGTATCGTTCCACGAGGGGAGGTTGCTTGAACAGGCGATCGCCGCCATCGGGCAGCGGAACCCCGACCTCGTCGTCCTGTCGCAGGCGCTCAAGCTGCCCGTCACCCCGGCGGCATTGGAGGCGGTTGCCCACAACCGCTCCGGCACGTTGAAGGGGCTCAGCTTCGACGCCGATGCGAGGACGCGACTCAGCTACACGCCGGACCTCGTTCTCGTGAACCAGCGCTACGCAAGCGCCATCGTTCTCGACGTGAAGCGCTCGGTCGCCTCCTATCTCGACACGCATCGCCTGACCGAGCTGAAGACCAAGATGCTGGCGACCTCGCTGATCCTGCCAGACTGGCTCTATAAGGAACACAAGCGTCTGACCGTCGACAGCGTCGGGATCGCGATCGTTGACGGTGCGAGCGGAAAGAGCGACCACGCGAACGGCATCTGGTCGCTCAGCGAGATTGACGACCTCCTGGAAATCGACAGCGCGGCGGACGCGATGACGGAACTGCGGGGCCGCTTTGGGACGCGGATTCGCGCGCTGCTCGAGGCTGAGACGCGGCGGCTGGTCGGCACTGACACGATCCTGCCGCCGAATTGCATCGTCGATCCAACCACGACGCCATATGACGACGAGGTCGGCGACGGCTCAGCCTTCGCAGGCTTTGCATCCGCCAACATCTCCGCCAGCAGCCGAAGCGGAAATCATTTCCGCGCCGACAGGCCGCCGCTGCCGCGCGACATCCGCTTCGGCTTCGCCCGGGCACGCCTCCACCACTGATCCAGCCGACACGCCGCATCCGGATCGATCCGGGTCCGCAGCCTCCATCCATTCTTCCTTCAACTTCGCCGCAGCCGCCGGATGCGCTGGCGCGGCGCACGGGAAAGCCATGTCCATGCCGAACCCATCCATGCCCACCGCACAGAACGTCTCGTCCTCCGGCACGCCGCGTCCGGATCGTGGGACGAACGTCATCACCCTTCGCTCCAGCACCGCGTTTGGCGCCATTCCGTGCTCGTCGCTCATCCCGTTCACTCAGACGGACGTGGCTCTGCCCGGCTCGGACGCCGTGCACGGGGAGCACGCCTTCACGCCAACCGGGACTGAGGACACGGCCGTGCTGGTCGGGCTCTGCTTGTGGACGGCGCGCCAGCACGAGGGCTATCTCGAGCGGGCGCGCGTCGCCAACGACGGCCGCACCCTGCACCGCTACCCCGCGATCCTCGTCGAGACGCTCGAGCGCCACGCCGACGCCGGGGACCCGACCTGCCGCCTCGTCATCGACTGGCTGGCGAGGAAAGGTCTCATCGAGACGGCCATCCAGCGTTCCTCCGGCCAGGGAACTGCCTGATGACGGGGGTGAAGCACGCGCGCGGGTCGCGCAAGGAAGCGTCGCAGAAGGGGTCGGCGCCGTCGTCGATCCCGGCCTTCGCCGTCAGCGACGAGCCTGCCGTCGCCGAAAGCGTCGCGACACTTCTTCTCGTCGAGCGGGCACTGAAGCAGGGCGGCCTGGACGTCGGTGGTCTCGGCGCGCTGCTGGGTCGTCCTGACCCGGTCGTGATCCTTCAAGCCGAGGCGCAGGGCTTTGCGTCGTCCGCGCTGCGCCTTCTCGAGGGCGCAGCGATCCTGCCCGGACGCGCCCAGACGGTTGACGTCAGCTACATGCGGCCGGATGGCCACGTGCGTTTCTCCAACGAGGCGGACATCGGCTGGCGCATCGTGACGATGCTGCGGGAAGCGGACGGCGACGATCCCGAAGGCGAAGATGAGCGAGTCCTGCGCGCTCGGATCGCCAACGTGGCCCGCTGCGGGCATCCACTCCTGGTGCTTGCAGAGACGGCGGCGCTGCCGCCCTTGCTGTCGATGGTGTCCGACCGTGTGTTGCAAGCCGGGTGCCTCGACCAAGAGATCATCGCCGGGACGGCGGCCCGGGTTGGCAGGCACGGTCTTGCAACGGTTGAGGCTGCCTTCTCGGCACATCCGTTCGATCCGATGCACCTGTCCCTTGCCGACCTTTCGGTCGCAATCCGGCCTGGCATGTCGATCGACCGAATGGTGATGGCGTTGGTCCACCTCGCGGCGTCGGGAAAGGAGGACAAGGATCCGAGCGGCGAGGACGAAGGTGGAGGCGGAGGCCTCGGACGTCCGGGCGACGGCTGGTCCAAGTCGCAAGATTCCCGCGACGGCCGCTCAGGCAGCCTGTCCGCCGGCGACAGGGATCGGCAGGCCAAGACACGCAAAGAAAAGGATGGTCGCGGCTCGGAGCGATCGTCCGCTGCCTCGTCGGCCGGATGCCACCTCGTCCTGCCGGAAGCACCGAACGGCTATTGTCATCTCGATGTCGAGACGCTTGCGGGCTACGGTGCGGCGCGAGGCTGGGCGCTGGACCTCAAGGCCGATCTGACGCTGTGGCGGGCAGGGGCCTTGCCCTGGGATCAGCTTAGCTCACGGCTGCTTCTGTCGGGGCCGCCCGGCACAGGCAAGACCACGTTCGCCCGCGCGCTTTGCGACAGCCTGGAACTGCCGCTTTACGTCACGTCGGTCTCGACGTGGCTGCAAGCGAGCTATCTTGGCGCCGTCATCAAACAGATGAGTGAGGCATTCGAGACGGCTCGCCGTAACGCCCCCTCGATCCTCTTCATCGATGAGTGCGACGGTATCGGCAAACGCCAGCCGCAGGACCGTGAGTTCGCCGACTACTGGAACGCGCTCGTCAACAAGTTGCTGGAGCTGATGGACGGCGCGGCCAGATCGGAAGGTGTCATCATTGTCGGTGCGACCAACAGACCGGAAGCGATGGACGAGGCGCTGAAGCGCTCCGGTCGATGGGAAACACAGATTACCATCCCGCTGCCAGACCGCGAGGCGTTGGCAGGAATCCTGTCGCACCATCTCGGCGAGGACGCGGAGGCTGTCGTCGCCTCCGCACCGGGCGCAGCACGCAGTCCAACAGGCGATTCCATGCCCGATCGAACGAAGATTCTTGATGCTCTGGCGCGGCAGGCCGTCGGGCGCAGCGGTGCGGATATCGAGCGCTTGGTTCGGGAAGCGCGCGGCCGGGCGCGGCGGGAAGGGCGCAGCCTGGTCCATGCGGATTTGGAAGAAAGCCTTGCCGCAGGACGTCCGATGCGGTCGCGGAACCTGCGCTATCGCATGGCCGTCCACGAGGCTGGCCACGCACTGGTTCGCAGGGCGCTGAAGCTCGGCACCGAGATTGGTTTGACCATCGAGGCGGTGAGCGGCGGCTTCGCCGAAGCAGAGATTGATCTCGACGTCGTGCAGTCGCCGGACTGGGTGATGGCGATGATCGCGATGCATCTGGCTGGACGAGCTGCGGAGACGGTCGTCTTCGGCGACGCTTCGATCGGCTCTGGCGGACCGCCGACGAGCGATCTTGCGAAATCAACGCGCCTGGCCTCCTCCATGGAACTCGAGTTCGGCTTTGGCTTGAACCTGCCGCTACTCTACCGCTCGGTCGAGAATGCCGAGCTTCTGCTCCTGCGCGAGGATGCGTTGAAGGCCGCGGTCCATGCCCGGCTCGAAGCGGCCTTTGCCTTGGCCAAGCGTACAATCGAGGGAGACCGAGCCAGCCTGCTGCGCCTTGCCGACGCGTTAGCCGAAGCAGGGAGCCTGAACGCCGCCGAGATTGTTGCCGTCTTCAATGCGGAAGGGGTGGGCAAAGCCGTCCGCGCCAACACCGAAGCTGCGGGCGCGACGGACTGCCCCACCGCGTCCGACGCCAACGGTCCGGAAACGGCGTTCAACCCATCGATCATCGACTCTTCCACCGATCCTGGCGCCACCGTCGCGGCGACGCCATCAACGGACATCGATCTCGCATGAGCATTATCATTATGCCAAACGGCACCGCCCTCCATATGGAGGAGGAGCTGCACCTCCTGACCGAACTCCAGCGTGACATCGCCCGTATCGACCGAGGACCGCATCCGACGATGCGCGACCTTGCCGACGCGCCGCTCCTAGAGAACTGGGCGCTCGGCATGCGGATGCAGCCCTGCCTGACGGGGGTGGTCGAGGGCCATCCCAAACTGCGGTCGGGCGCCCGGACGGCCACGTCGCAGCTTCATCTCTTCGCGCCGCATCACGGCTATGCCCGGACGCTGAGCCGCTTCTACCGCCTCGGACGACCCGCCACTGAAGATTGACGAGCCGCGCCGAACGGAGCGGCAAGCGGAGGGTAAGGGGAGGCTGGGCGCGAACCGTCCAGCCTCCCGCAGCCATCTTCACCAGCGCGACGTTGATCGAAGGTCGCGAGTGTTCTCCCTTCATCAGGACGTGCCCGCAACGTATCGCCCCTCCCTGGCGACGTTATCCAACTCAGTTCATGTTGCGGATTGCCGTTCCGGACCCCTTGGCAATCGTTGCGCAGTTCGAAGCCCGCGTTGCCAAGCGCTGGACTTTCGATTCATTCCCGCCGTCGCCATCGGCGCTGAAAGGTCGCTGGGCCTGTTCTCGTTGTATCGAGTGCCTGCGCTTTGAAACGATGCGAGGTGACGCGACATGAGTTGCGCCTTATCGTTGCGAAGCTCTGTGCCAACGTTGCAGAGCCGTGGCTTCACGTTGCAAAGGGTGTGGCCCCCGTTTTAATGATCTGAACAAGTGATTCGCGCGCAAACGCCGTTGGCGTCGATCCCCGTTCGTTGACGTCATCAAGCTTACCAAGCATGTCCGGAACACCGTCGGAAATAAATTCCGGAGTGCGAAAAGAGCCGCCCGGAATTTTACATTCCGACAACTTCTGACCGTGAAATGGCGGCAATTGATGACTTCCGCGAAGGCGTTCGGCGTCGACCTGCCGATCGAGGGGCAGGTGTCAACCGTGTCCGAAATCTATGCGGCGGCCTCCAGAGCACTTTGCGGAGGCGGAAAATAAAATCAGCATCTTGAGTTCGTTAGCATAAGTCTACTAATAACGCAAAGAGTCGTAAATAGATCGCCTAGCAATCCTGAAATTAATAAACAACCCAAAATAATCTGTAAAGAATCAAAGTATAGAGCGTTTTATATCGATTAGGCGAGCTATTGATACTGTGGTAAACTGGCTTAGTTGCCTTCATTCCGAATGCGACGACTTTAAGGAGTGGCCATGACCACCGAGAACGACATGCCGAACACGTTCGGCGAAGACAACGAGACGAACGCGGCCGCGGCCGCAGCCGCCCAGGCGAGCGCCGTAGGCGACGCGGGCGACGCGGGCCACACGCGCGCACGAGAGAAGAAGACGCGCCGCCCGAAGAGGGTAAAGAAGGTCACCCGCGGCAAGGCAGCAGCCAAGGCGCCGAAGGAGCCCAAGGAGAAGGCGAAAGCGAAGCCGAAGAAGGTCGCCTTCGACATCGACGCCCTCGCGCCGGAGGTGCGCGCAATCGTGGAAGAGAGCGCAGCCATCGTCGAGGCGATCGGGCGCAAGACCACCAAGAACGTCTTCGACCTGGGGGCGGCCTTCGCGGTCATGCAAGAGGCGATCCCCGACCTCGACCACTGGAAGGCGGCCGTCGTCCAGCGCTGCCGGACGAGCTGGAAGTTCGCGGACAACTGGGCGAAGGTCCACACGCTCTTCGGCGAGCGGCGCGCGGAGTTCATCCAGCACCAGGTGACGCCGACCGTCCTCATCCACCTGATCCCGGCGAGCGCCGGGCACGTCGACCACGTCCTAGCCTCCTTCGCCGCGGGCCAGCCGATGAAGGTCGCCGAGGTGAAGGTCCTCGTGAAGAGCGACACCGCGGTCGTGGGCGAAGCCGGATCCGAAAGGAAGGGCGGGGCCAAGGGCTTGCGCGCCTTTGGGGCCGCCAAGCTCGCGCGGCAGGGGAAGAGCGTCACGGACGGGTTGAAGGCAATCCGGCAGGTGCTCGGCTCATCGCTGAAAGCGGCCGGACGCAAGCGGCTGGAGAAAGGCAAGCTCGCCAAGGAGCTCGTGCCCGTCGCCCGGCAGACGCACCGCGAGCTGACGGAGATGCTCTGCGACATCGACCCCGCCTCGCTCGGCGGCGGACAGGCGGTGCGGCACCTGCCGTTGGAAGACACGGGCTGGGCGGCGGTGTTGCGCCTGCTCAACCGACTGGCCTCAGCCGAGGCCTGGCCGGACGCCACAGACGTGAAGGACTGGATCGGCGGCGAGATCGCCGAGGTCCTCGCCTTCGCGCTCGACGGCGTCGAGTGCAGCGCATCGGGCAACGACGGCGAGGCGGCGGAGGTCGCGGACGAAACCGACGGCGAACTCCACGCGGTCGCCGACAACGGCTCGGCGGACGACGGCGCCCAAGTCGTCCTCGAAAAGTCGGAAGGCAGGCAGCCGGACGAGACGACGGCAGTAGAGGCAGCGTCCGAAGTCGCCGAACGCCCGGTTGACGGCGCCGAGGCGAGCTTGACGGTGACCGACTCGGCGGCGGCGAAGCCCGGACCGTCGAGCGAGGCCGCGGCGGCGCCGAAGTTCCGGCAGTTCCAGCCGAACCGCCGCACGATCATCCCGGGCCTCCTCTCGGCCGACCCGTCGATGCCGACCGGGCGCCCGAACGCCGCACCTGGTACCCACGGCACGGCGCGCTGATCGTCCTTCGCCATCCGGTTCCGCCGTCAGCGCACGGCGGAACCGCAAACCCTTCGCCTTCCTCTTCCCGATGGGCTACCCATGACCGACATGAGTTCCACCACGCTGACGCCAACCCGACCGAAAGCACCAAGACGTGCGAAGCCCGTCGACGCGACTCCCAAGCCGGAGCGGTTGGCCCGGCTTCAGCGCCAAGCTGAGTACCAGCGCGTCTATCGCGCCGAACAAAAGCGCCGGAAGATCCCGTCGCGTGACGACGCCGCCCGGGTCGCCCTGCACTGGTTCATCACGCTGATGATCGAGAACGGCAACGAGACCGGGCTCGGCCACATCCATCGCGAGATCGTCCGGCGGCTAGTCGAGCTCGGCTTTGATGCTAGCGGCGCCGATCGCCGCGTCAGCGATCTCATCGACCGCTACGAGGACGGCTGGACCTTCCAGTCGAAGCCGCACCTTCGGGCGACAGACGCAGCGGACGGCGGTCTCTAAGAGCCCGTCCGGAAACGGTTGAGTGGCTGGCATCGGGCTGATTCCGTGGAGGTGTTCGAAGCCTTCCTCGGAACCAGGCATGTGGACGCCAGCCACCCGCGCGCAGCATAACAGAGACCATCTTCGCTATTCGAGCGACCTGACCGACGCCGAGTGGGCGCCGATCGAACCCGTTCTGCCGAAGACGGCCGTGACCGGCAGACCTCGGGCTTGGCCGATGCGCGAGATCGTCAACGCGGTTCTGTTCATCCTGCGTTCCGGCTGCCCGTGGCGCATGTTGCCGGACCATTTCCCGCCGCGCAGCACGGTCTGGGACTGGTTCCGCCGGTTCCGTGACGAGCGCCTGTTCGAGGGCCTCGGCCATCGGCTGGTTCTGGCCGATAGGGAGCGATGCGGCCGCCATGCCTCACCCAGCGCGGCGGTCATGGACAGTCAGACCGCCCGGACCTGCGAGAGAGTGGCGGGCCGCGCGGCTACGATGGCGCCAAGCGCATCGTCGGTCGCAAAACGCCATGCCTTGGTCGATACCGACGGCCAATTGCTTGCGCTCGTCGTCGGCGCAGCCTCGGTCCAAGATCGTGACGGCGCCGGTCCACTTGCCCGCGCATCACGTAACCGCTTTCCCTTCGTCGAGCGCATCTTCGCTGATCGAGGCTATCAAGGTGAAAGGGTTCGCCAGACCAGCCCGGTGCCGGTCGAGATTGTGCGACCAAGGCCTGGCCAAATCGGCTTCGCCGTCCAGCCAAGGCGCTGGGTTGTCGAGAGAACCTTCGCTTGGCTCGGACGTAATCGGCGGCTCTGGAAGGACGCAGAGGCAACGATCGCCTCGTCGACCGCTTTCCTTCACGCCGCCGCAGCAAACGTCCTTATCCGACGGATCGCCTCAGCAGAATGACTTTCCGGACGGACTCTAAGATGTTCGTCTGCCGACCGGAACGGCCTTGCAGCCTGGCTGGTCGTCTCCCTCGCTCGGGTCATCCAAGGGCAGGCCGACGCCTTCCAAAACGAATGGCAACCTCCGGCGTTCAGGCGTCGAAAGGGGTAGAGGCCCCCATGACTTCCTCAAACGCCGTTTGCCGTTGCAACGACCATCCAGAACTCGAGATCGCCCTCAGCACGGCACTGGCAGAACGTCGGAAATCATTTCCAGGAAGCCTTCTGCCGCTCGCGAGGCCGGGCTCAGTACGACTTTCCGCCTGTCATACCGGTTTGCGGTACAGGATCGCCGGCAAGGACCTGTCGCGTTAGGGATGTTCGTCGCTGATTGGGACTTTCCGAAATGGGCGGGTCGGCGCTTTGTAGGTATGGGTATAGGGCAACTTCAAGCAAGGTGATCAAACGTCGGCTTCGCGCCCCTTCCAGACGTCAGAGCTTCATTGGCCGATGTCCAAAAGCCGACCTTGCTCTGGATACCGGCCGGGTAATCGCCAGCGATCCTTTTGACTCGGGCGTGTGGCGGAGCCTCAGGCACTCGCACAGCATGGCCACGCTCCTGTTTATCCCTCTAGTATACCGGGGATGCTCGAACCGGGATCGATTGTGATCTGGGATCTTTGACCTTCTTGATGAACTTCCATCCCGTGAGCAAATAGGACGATGCTATATCCGCATCACGCATCGGCACGGGGCCAACGCAGTTTTCCGCGACCGACCCGCAAGGAGTCAACGAGCCTAGTATTGCCCGGCAGCCGGCCCGAAAATATGCTAGGCTTGGGATCAACAGCCGGCTTCTTGAACGGAGCGACCCGTTGATAGTCGGGCGTTTCCAGCCAAGTCCGACCATCACCCTCGTCGGTGACAATCCGATAAAGGCCGGCAGGCGGGGCAACCTCAATGTCGAGTAGGCGCTGGTAGTGCTCGATCGACCACTTCTGAATGCTGCCGCTGAGTGCTTCGGTCCGAAAGCGCGCCCACAGCGCGGCCGTATCGGGCGTCGGCCAGTCGCCAGCATCCGTGTACGCCGTGATCTCATCGGATTCGAGCCAAACCCGCATTTCGGCGGGCGTAACAAAGATAGGCTTGGCTCCGTTGATCGCCGCCCTGGCTGCGCGCCTCGAGGGGAGGCCTGCGCGAATCAGCATTGCCATCATAAATTGAGGAACGCCCGTTTCGACCGTAGAGGCGGCACCGCCAGCCACTGTCTCCGGTGACCAGCCAAGGGACATGCGTCGGGTTCTAACGGCTTCGAGCGCCCAAACTAGGCGATAGGTAAAAGCCTCTTCAACCGCTCGCATGTTCTGCGGCCCGATTTTTACGACTTCCTCGCCGGATACCCAACTGTGTAGGATGATCTTCCAGTTCGCCGGAAGTGCATTTGCCTTGTCGGGAATGAAAGGCCGCATAAAGAGCAGCCTTTCGCCAAGGCCACCGAGCGCATCGACGAGTTCGTCGACCTCGCCGCTTAATGCAGCTTGGTCTGCTCGATCGATCAGCTCGTTCAGTCCATCGGCCATGGCATCAATTGCAAGGCCAGCTTCAAGGCCGACACCCATGGCGAAATGTCCGCGTCGCGCCTGCGCCGTTGTAGTTTTCCAGATGAGGTCGGCGCGTGCCTCAAACACCTTCTTGTGCAACGGGGCGATATCGTCATCCTCACGGGCAATCTGGCGAGCCCACAGCGATCCTTTAAGCGCTTCGTCGAGGAGGTTCGGAAGATCGGCGCGATCGGCGTCAAGCGCTTCAATCAAGCCGAAAACAGTCGCGTCAAGGCGTTCAACAATTTGCGAAAGCGGCTCCTCATCGATGGTTTCTTCCTCATCGCCGCTGTCTTCTTCGTCACTGTCATCCTCGTCACCGTAGTCCACGGCTGCGGCTAGGCGCTGGGCAACTGCGGCTTCTTCTTCGGGAGATCTCCACGCTTCGCGGGAGTTGGCGAGATACTCCCACGCATCATCGCGATCGAGGACACCCTCGCGCGACAGGCGTTCGAGGATCTGGGCAACAATCTGGATAAGGCCGCTCTTCAACGTGCGGGCTTTGGCGGACGCGACCAGCTTTCTCCATTCCTTCTTTCGCCAGTCGATGTTGTCGAACATGACGTGGACAATGAGGCCTTCGACGTCCACGAACGCGCGCCCAGCGCGGCCGGCAACATTTGCGAACTCCTCGCCTTTGATCTTTTCAGCGGCCCTGTACAAAGCGGGCACCAGCAGCACGGCGGCATTCAAATTAAGGCCTTGCGAAAGCGTTGGCGAGGCGACGATAACCTTAAGTACGCCCTCGGATAGAAGAGTCTCCAGCTCACGCAGAAACGGGCTCGGTAGCCGGCCATGGTGGATGGCTACGCCCTGCTTCAAGCAAGCGACGGCGGGATGGTCTTCCCCAAGCCACTCATTGCCAACCTCCAAGGCGCGTGCGATCGACGCTCCGTTTTCCAGCAGAGAACCCAGATAGCCACGCTTGCAAAGATCCACGACCTGTTTGCCGTAGCTCTCGACCCAGTTCGCCTGCGTGGAGAAGATCAATGTCCGTTTGCCTTGGCTCGCAAATTCCCACGCTGCAAACAGGGCAAGGTGTGAGTTCTTGCGCGGATAGGGTCTCTTCTCTCTTCCGAGTGCCGGTTTCTCCGCGACAAACTTATCGAGGAACGGGCCATCCTCGTCGAGGTCTAGTCGGAGCAGTGCGTCCTTTCCCCTCCAAGTGAGCGCACCGAACCGCTGTCGCGTAGGACGCCAGTCAGAACGCACTGGCTCACCCGGTTCGTCGGAACGAATCCAGGCGGTGAGATCGTCCAGCTCGTCACCGCTTGGCAAGATAGCGGACAGACATACGATCCGGCGGTTCGCGGCATCCGCGCGCCGAAGCAGACGTTGCACGAGCGTCTCGTAACGGATTTCACGTTCACTCGGACCGATCATGTGCCCCTCGTCGAGGACGATCAGTCCGACATTGTCGATCAGATTAGGATCGCTTCTCAGCGCGAAATCGAGCTTTTCTGGCGTAGCAATGATGATCTCGCGTGTCCGCAAGGCGTCTTCATCACCAGCAGAGAGACCACTGGCACCGTAAAGTGACGATACACTAAAGCCGAGAGGCGCGAAGGTCTTTCGGAATGACCGCTCGGTCTGCGCCGATAAGGCACGCAATGGCGTGACGATCAACACCCTGCGCGCCAACGACAAAGTCATCAGCGCGGCGATTTCCGCTACCCGCGTCTTGCCGGCGCTCGTCGGTAAGGCAACGACCAAGTCGTCAGTGACGTTTGTGGAACGTTGAGCCGCTTCGCGCTGAGATGGCCATAGTTCCACCTCAGAAGTCTTTCGGGCGTAGAGCGATGATATGAACAGCCGGCGCAAATTGGGGTAATTTTCTTCCGTCCCCTCAGGCGGTTCGTCGGGCAGGTTTTGGTGCAGTGAGTGCTGCCACAGATCGTCGATCAGGTGACGACAGAGATTGGATATCCACCACAGCGGCACATTCTCGGCGTTATCCGCCAGTCTGACTGCGGTGCCAAGCAGGCTCCGCGCGATCTCGATCGGATCGGGCTCGCCCGTCTCCAGCGCAAAGTCAAAATGCGCCAGTGCTCGGCAGATCGTGGTGTTGAGAATGGTCGATAGCACTTCGTCGACGTCGGGCTCCTCGTCTGTCAGCGCCGCCGCAATCTGTTCGTCGCCATGAGCCTCGTCGTTCAACCAATCCCGAACGAAGCCGCGCAATTCGCCTAGATCGCGCAGGATCAAGTGCCGGATCGCCTTTTCTCCCGGCGAGGCGTTAAGGTCATCATCGGCCTCGCTGAAGAGCGAATACGCAACGGCCGAAAAGCCGGCCAGGTGATAGGCTGCGGCAGCGATGGTGCGGCGGAAGCCACGATCAGGAGCTTCCGAGTTTCCGTTGCGTACCAGCGCTTCGAAGGCGTTTGCGGCGCGCTCGAAAGCCTTGTTCGTCAGATCCGAAGTTCCGGCCTGAGCGCGCAACGCCATGGCACCTCGAAGAACAGCGAAGCCGTGTTCTGCGAGATCGGTTTCGATCGTTGCACCGAGGGGCGGCGCGTTCGGCGGCAGCACGCCCTCCTCGCGCATCAACGACCACGCCGCACCTCGATAAAGTAGCCTCCCAAGGATGCCGTCGACTGTCGCCGTGGCCAAAAAGGCGGTCAATTCGTCAGTCGTCTCCAAGGTTTTCCGCCTCCTGGTACATGGCCGCGATGAAGTCCTGGTGATCTTTGACGTGGAGGTTCACAACGTAATGGTCGCGGTTGGTGCCAGTGGCGTCGAGATCGTCTTTCAGTGAGGCGTGGGGGCCGTTGCCTGACACGGTGAAGAGCATATGGTCGATGCGATCCGCACGAAGGGATTTTACCCCGACTTCATCGCGGAGACTGCGGCCCAATTCGTTGTCGCCGGGGTCGGCGCTTTCCAGCAGGCGATTGGCTACGAACAATAGGGAGTCTGGCGTGCAGCGGCCGTTGTCGCGATTGAGCACCTTTCGAGCGCTCGTGACCGTGGTCTTGCCAAGCACCATGTTGCTTTTGGCTTCGCCTTTCAGCAGCCTAAGCTTTTTACTAGCTCCATCGTAGCCCGCTCCAATAAAGTCGTCCCCGCGCATGGCCATGTTGCGGCCGTCCTTGTAGCGGAGGCGGCGCACGGGAACTCGCAGGCCAATCTCTTCCTCCACCAACTCGGTTGCGAGTATCTCGCCGAGATCGCCGGAACGCCCCTTGGGCGTCTGTGGCATCGCCTCGCTGAGGATCTTGGCCGCTACCTTATAGCCAAGCCGAGCAACATCCTCAGCGATACGTTCGAGCCGGTCGTAGTGAAAGCGAATGGTCTCGGCGAGGTCATCCCGGATGTCATCCCGGCCGACGTCCTTCTCGACATAGGTCCAGTAGCGCCTGCGCTTGTCCTCTTCTTTGGTGGATTCGCACCACCGCTCGTACAGCCCCATACGCACCTCAATCGATCAGCCGTGGGTTTATTGGGTCGCAGTCCGCCCTCCGCCGAGCTGCCATAGCACGTTCACAGATTGAAGGTATGCAACCACAGATTCTTGCCGACAGCTTATCAAGTCGCCAGCCTTGGTTGACTGATCCCGAGTTGCCGGATTGTGTTGGATTGTGCCGCATCCGATCGTACAGGGTCGTTTTCAATAGCGCGGCCAGCGATATCCTGAACCGTATCAAACGATCTGATCGCTCTTTTTTTGAACCAATTCCATGGGACAGCAGGAGGGTGCCCGAGCGGTCAAGATTGTCGTCAGCAAAACGGCAGCTATCGGCAACGGGGATGCAGAAGCGGACAGGCTGCTTTCGGCCCACTGTGGAACTGGAAATAATTTCTGGGCAGGGTGGTTTTCAGACCGTCCGCTTTCGGGAATGCGGTGCGAAAAGCGGATCGGCAGTTCAGCAGCTTATCAGGTTGAAATCTGGCGGTCGCTCCAGCGATATTTTTTTTGGAGGAACTCGTCAGTTGCTGCCGCCGGAAGCTCAACAGCAGGACCCGGCAGCCAGTCGGCGTCGCCTGCTGATCGACGTATCGCGTGGGATAGAACCTGATACCGAGAGACCAATCGGACGAAGCCCGAGACGGCCGAACTCAGCGAGGCGTGCCATTGCATGTCCAAAGTACGCAGATCGTCCACGAAGGTCTGTTCAAGATCGGCTAGCGACTTTTGCGGCTGGCTCTCGACGAGCCAGCCGACCACGCCGTAGTCCAATGCGCTCCGAGAAAGAGAGGTGAGGTTCTGCTCCTGGTTCCTCGCGAAATCCCAGGCCTCCCATCTTTCGAAAGCTGCCCGCCAGAGCGCACGTCGCCGGCCGGCACCGGCCCGCGCCCGAAATACAGACAGGCAGTGCGTGACGTTCTCCCGGATATCGGTATCCGACGTGCTCAATGAGATGCTGTCGATATAGGCCTGGAGCGCGGGTTCATCGCTGCGAGCCAGAGCCAGACCGAAAGCGGCCTGCATATGGGGATGGCGTATGGGGTAGCGATTGCACACAGTGAGCCAGCGTGGCCACTCGTTCGCGTCCTTAGCCAGAACGATCAGCAGGTTCCGGAGTGCCACTTCCTCCTGAGGCAGGAGCGGGCGCACCTCCCGGTAGGCGATGCGTTCCAGCGCTGCGAACCGGGCATAGCCATTCCGGCTGGCGGCCGCGAGGCGAAGGGCGTCTGCGAGTGGCAATGGCGCCATGAGAAGATGGCCATGCAACCAGCCCTCGCTTTTGTCGGCCAGGCGAACCAAGCGTGGCCAATCGAGAAACGAGAGCGCCAATGTTGCTTGTCCCGCACCCAGATCAGGAAGGGGAAGCTGTTTGAAGGCTTGGGCACGCTCTCTCAGTTCCGTCCAGTCCTGCGTCCGTTCAGCCTCCTGCATGGCCTGCAGATGTTCGCGCTCCCAGAGCGGCGCGTTTTCAGGAACCTGTGTCTGCGGCGCTCGTCTGCGTAGCACGATCTCAAGCGCCGCGATCGTGAGGCGGCATCCTTGAAGGCGAGGCCGCGCCGCCTCCCAGAAACCCCCATGCCAGTTCCAGGCCGCCGCAGATGCCAACGCCGCCTCAATCCGCAAGCCCGACCGTTCATGATGCGGGTCCCAATCGGCGAGCGTCTTCACGGTCCAGCCGAGACGTCTCGCCAGATGGAGCGTTTCATCAGCCGCGAAGCGTGGCGAGGTGGTAAGTGCGCGCGGAACGTCACCGAGGTCCGCTTGGGCCGCCGCCGCTAGGCGTTCAACCATCAGGTCGGCGTTCTCCGCCTCCAACTCCGAGATCACGCCTTCGATGACGGTTGGAGCGACGACTTCTCCGTCCCACACATCAATGAGACGCCGGATCGTTGACGCGCCTGTCACCAAGACCTCCACACGACGTGTTGCGGCTCGTCCAAGGCCGCCCAAAGGTCCTCGAACGCCCCGGCTACCATGGCGGGGTTCGACACCCGCTGCAGGATGTGATGGGCTTTCCCAAGACTGTTGACCGAGGTTCCGAGCGACCAAGCCCGTGGGCCATCGCGCAGGTTCGGGAAGATCAGGAAGCGATCGTGGAAGTGCCAGCCCTTCGGCCCTCGGCGGGTCCTGTACTCAAGGCGTAGCCCTTCCCGATTTCCGGCATCGCGCTCGAAGACGACTCTCTGCCGATCCGGAAAGGGGGGATTCAGTGCAGCCGGTTCTTCCGGGGTTGAGCATTCTTGCGTGGCATCGCGAGGGGGATCGCGACCGTCCGTCAAAGCACGCAGGGGTGCGTTGCTGTGGCAGCAGAAGAACAGCGTACGGAGGAGGTCTTCGGCAGAAAGGTATGGGTCCCAGAGATCTACCCCGGTGTGGCCGTGCCTGTTGATGAGGAAGCGGAGGTCGGCCAGAGCCCGATCCTGTTCGTCAGTCGAGTTAATCTGGGGGCGGTACTGAACGAAGTCGCGGGTCGCCTCGAGCCGGCGCCTCTCCTCAAGGTCCTGTCGGCGACCGAGCCAGAAATTTGCGTCCTGACCGGCCGACGTGCCAACGAAGCTGGTCGTTGTTTCCGTGAGCTCCACGCGCTCGGCAACGGGCTGACCTCTTACGTTGGGCACATTAAAAATACGCGGTTCGTGCTGACTCACGTGCATCCCAAGCGCGATTTGCTTGAGGGTCGACGTCGAGGCCGTCGCTCCAACCAAAATGCCTCCTTCGTCCCAGATCTCCGTTTCCAGAGGTTGACGGTGATTATCGACGGGCAGTCGGACGCTGTCCGTGAAACGTTCGCTGACCGCCGCCCCAGTTAGAAGCTCGTCCCATCGGGTGCGGGCGGCTGTCGCTAAAGGACGCCGTGCGGCACCGCTGCGCCATGCCACCGCAACGTCGGAATGCACCGCGCCGCGGGGCGCTGTAACGCTTGGCACCAGGATCGTGACGGGAAGCTGAATCAGTACATCGCCTAGAAGATCTGCGAGGCCAGCAAAGGTGATTGGCACGCCAACTGAAACGGCATCAGAGAGTCTCTGCAGCCGTCGCCGGTCGGCGAAGAAGGGGGCAAAGGGGGTCTTTTCCTGGTCCGTGAGCCGGAACACATGCGATCCTGCCCAGAAGTTGTTCTTCAGAACGCTATTGAGCGGAACCGGCACCGTTCCGTCTGGCGGTGCGAACATAGCGGGCTCCGGGCGCAAGGTGCCCGTCCCGAGCGTGCGCCCGCTTAGGGTCCACTCTCCCGAGACAGCGAGCGTTGCCAAGGCCTGATCGAGGGCAGCGACCGGCCGGAACGTGCGCATGACGCCAAACGACCAATCCTTGAAGCCGTCAATCCGTCCAATCCGCTCAGTGAGGCGCTCCGCCTGTTCTGCATCTCCGACCGCGGAGCGACCTTCCGACAGCACGGCGACGGACAGGACGTTAATTGTCGCCCCTCCACGTGGCGTTCCGATCACTTCGATCAGCTCGATGTGGTCGAACTCACCTATGCGGCCGGGGGTTAGAAGGCAGCTCAACTCTGCTCGGAGCTTCTCGAAGGTCACGGTCGCTCTAGGCTCCTTTTCCTGATGCGCGCTTACGCTGCGGTCGTAGCCCGACCTACGTGCCCGCCGTTTCAAGCCCGTGCAGAGCCTTACCTTTGGACGCAATCGAAACATTCGCCCGACGGGCTTGCAACTAAAACTAGTGTCTAGATTTGCAACTAGGCTTTGCTTTAACCGATGTCCGGTGCGCAGAAGCTGCCGAAGGATGCCGAAGGATGCCGAAGTATGCCGAAGGATGCCGAAGGGCAGTGATGAAAGTGCGTTACCGTCGCGTCGGAGCCAAGCCTAACGTCTGCTTTGGGGAGCGGCCAATGAACGGATCAAGGGCCAATTTGGGTCGATAGCGGAATCGCAACTGTCTGCTACATCGCGTCGGAAGCGGACAGGCCGCTTCCAGTCCGCTTGGCCGGAAATTATTTCCGAAACCGATCTCCCGGCTTCTTGCCCGCCCAGGGCGGCAGTTCCTTGTTCTCGACCCATGGCAGGAGGCGCATCGGGCGCGCCTCGAGGTGCCCGGTGATGACCGGGTACTTTTCGAGCTGCTCCTTGATCAACGGAAGTCCGGCGACGTTCGTGTAGCGCAGCGCCGTTTCAGACTCGCCGAGACGCCCCGCGATGTCGCTGATGATCGCAGTGTCGACGCCCGCTTGCTTCATCGTGTCCGAAAATCCGTGCCGGAGGGCATGGATCGAGCGTTTCCACAGATCGGAGGAGAAATGCGGCGAGGCTTTCACGATCGGAATGAAGTCCTTGTAGAAGCGGTCGCCGGGATCGTTCGTCTTCAGCAGCGGCGAGAACAGCTCGGGAAAGAGCTGGCGATAGCCCATCTTCCGGATCGTCTCGACGTAATCGAGGAAGCCGAGGCGCATCAGCTCTGGCGGCACAGGCAGGAGGCGATCCGACTGGGCATTCTTGATGCTGCGGTGAACGTTGGCGCGGATGTGAATGGCGGGACCGTGCTGCGTGTCGAGCACGTCGCTCGTTTCCAGGCCTGCAAACTCATTGCGACGGGCGCCGAGATAGGCGAACAGCATCGGTAGGTAGTAGACGCCGCCGTGGAATACCGCATCTCCCGGAACATGGCGGTTTGTAGCGTCTCGACATCCCATGAAGATCGGAAGGTCGAAGATCGGCCGCACTTGGTCGGGCGAAGGCTTTTCCTGCGCCAACCGGATCGCGCCCGCCTTCGGCTTGCGGGGCCGAAGGCTTTTCAGCGACCAATCCGCCACGGCGTAGCCGCTTGCCCTGACATGATTGAGGAACGTGTCGAGATTGCCCAGGTGCTTGCGGATGGTTGCCGCCGAAAGGCCGACCTTGGGTGGTGCTTCACCGCGCCGTTCGGCACGCGCGATCTCATGGGCCGCAAAGGCGCGAAGCGCTGCGGGCTTCATGATGCGCAGCCGTGAGCTCTGTCCGTAGCGCGTCGGAATGAGGTTCAGATGCTGGCGCAGAGCCGCCACGTGCTGCTGGCCGATCTCACCGGAATGCGAGACGCCGTTCTCCTCCAGGATGTCACGGAACATCCGCACGAGCATTCGCACGTCACTGGCGGTGGCAGGGGTCCAGTTGTCACGATTGTTGCGGGCGAGTGCCTCATACGACGCTTCGAACGCCTCGAGATGCAGGACCCGGCCAGCGGGAGCAGCTTCGGGTTCGGGACGTTCAGCAGTGCGTGTCTCAATTGGAGGCACTGTCGGCGGAACCGCCTCTGCCACTTCGTCGTCTGATGTCGGCTCAACGGGAAGGGCGCTTTTCTCCTCATCCTCCGCGACGCTGAGTTCCGGTTCATGCTGATCCCGGACGTATGTCTCTGCCGTCGTATCGTCAGATCCTGCTTCGTCCGCGCTGTCTGCGGTAAAGACGAGGCTGGCGCGCTCCTCCTCGGGCAGCGTCGTCGCGACGAGGGCATTCTGCTTGCGGTCAATCATCGGCCAGCGTTCGGCGACGTTGAGAAGCGCATCGGCTTTCGCGCGATACAGTTCCATCTTCGCCCGTTCGCGATTGGCCAGCGTGTCGGTGAGGCCGACGTCAGCCATCTGCTCACGGACCGCACGGTCGAAAACGGGGCTGCGGCCTTCCGCCTGTTCGGCGCGGAACGTCTCAGCGATCGTCGCGACATGCGGCTCGGGGATACCGTGGCGCAGAAGCATGGACCTGCCTGGACAGTCCGCCTCGAAGCTGAGGGCGCGCGTCGTTCCGAAGAGCTGAATCAGGCGGTACGCCCAGCCGACCTCGATGTCGGCTTCCATCTCGCGGACGTCGTCGACGCCACCGCTTCGCCGAACCGCGAAGGCGATGTCGTCGAGATGTGCCGTCATGCGCTCGATCTCGGCGCGGAAGAGCTGGTCGAGCTGGTCCTTCGTTGTCATCGCGGCGGTCGGTCTCACGGTCAGGTCGGCGAGCAGCGTGTTGAGCCGCCGCGCCATGTAGGCCGCTTTGTGATGGTCGGACAACCGAAGTGAGAAGGAGAGGCGGGCTTGCCGCGGCACCTTGCCGAAGCGCGTCGGCACGCGAGCGCGCCAGTAGAAGGTGTGGCCGCGCCGTTCGAGATTGCTTGTGTCATGCCGAGTCGCCACCGACCGGATCCCTTGAGCCGCGAGCCCAGGAGACGCCGATGGGCATCACCTGTGGGCTACAGGTTTGGGCACATCGCGTGGCGAAGAGGCCGAGAGGATTCTCAGCCACCAAAAAGAAAAGCGATTACAATGACTTGAGATAAGCTGGCTGGGGAACCTGGATTCGAACCAAGACTAGCGGAGTCAGAGTCCGCTGTTCTACCCTTAAACTATTCCCCAGCACGTGCCGCTTGCGCGGCGGAAGCGGTGGTCTCGGTGACCCTCGTTCCGTGAGCGGTCAGATAGGCGATTTGCGATCGGGCGTCAACCGTCTTGCGACGCCCAGTAGACGCTCGCTTCCTTTGAGGCGAAAGCATGGTGGGTGCGCGGGTTTCGTGGGATGAACCCGGTTGCGCCTTGTGCATTGTGGCCGGTCGGCTACACTCCGGGCAACGACATTGGCCCTCGCCGGGCCTTGGAGCGCCTTCGTGGCCGGCTCCGGAGACAACATGTGATCCATGACCAGCATCAAGGCCGAACACCCGTCAGGCATCTAGGCAGCCATCTTTCGAACGTTCTCGGCAGGCCTTCGGGCGAAAGC
This sequence comes from Aureimonas sp. Leaf324, assembly GCF_001423245.1. Taxonomy (GTDB): domain Bacteria; phylum Pseudomonadota; class Alphaproteobacteria; order Rhizobiales; family Rhizobiaceae; genus Aureimonas. The sequence continues at coordinate 589,292 of NZ_LMOH01000012.1, read as the reverse complement.
CATCAGGGGCCGGCCGAAACACTGGCACCCGCATCCCAGCGCACCGAACCGGGCGCTGCGAGGGATGGCGCGCCGAAGGACGGCCAGAAGCTGTCCAAGCGCCAGCGCCGGCGTCGACGGAAGGGGCCGCCCCCGCTCGCCGCGGACCGTGCGACGCTCGCCCTGCACGATCTTCCGCCGAGCCTCAGCGCCAAGCTCACCGAGGCCGAGCGGGCTCTGCGGGCGCGCAGCGGCGCGGACGAGGCGCCGCCCGCGGCGAAAGGGCGACGTCGACGGCGCGGCCGTGGGCGTGGCGGCGTCGCCGCGGCCGCGGTTGCGGCGACGCACGCGGCGGCGATGTCGACGGGCATGGCCAAGCCGGCCCCGGCGCGCCGCATCGATCGCGCGGAAGGCGATGCCGCGCGCATTCCGACCTATGCGGCGCTCGATCTCGGCACCAACAACTGCCGCCTCCTGATCGCGACGCCGACGCGCCCCGGCCAGTTCCGCGTGATCGACGCGTTCTCGCGCATCGTGCGGCTCGGCGAAGGGCTGGGGCGGACGGGAAGCCTCGCGGCCGGTGCGATGGACCGCGCCGTCGCCGCGCTCGAAATCTGCAGCCAGAAGCTGTCGGCGCGCGAGATTTCCGGCGCCCGGCTGATCGCGACCGAGGCCTGCCGGTCGGCGGCCAACGGCGCCGAGTTCATCGAGCGCGTCCAGCGCGACACCGGTCTCGCGCTGGAGATCGTCACGCGCGAGACCGAGGCGCGGCTCGCCGTGTCCGGCTGCGGCTCGCTGGTCGACCGCTCGGCCAAGGGCGCCGTTCTCTTCGATATCGGCGGCGGCTCGACCGAGATCGCGCTCCTCGACCTCCGGCGCGGCGCGAGCCGGCGCCTGTCGAACCACATCGTCGCCTGGACCTCGCTGCCCGTCGGCGTCGTGACGCTGGCCGAGCGCCATGGCGGGCGCGACGTGCCGCCCGAGGTCTTCGAGCGGATGATCCGCGAGGTGGAGGAGATGATCGCCGGCTTTCCCGGCGCGGGGAAGCTCGACGATCTCGTGGGCGGCGAGGGGTTCCATCTCCTCGGCACGTCCGGAACGGTCACGACGCTGGCCGGCGTCCAGCTCGAACTGGAGCGCTACGACCGCCGGCAGGTCGACGGGCTCTGGCTCGCCTCCGCCGATATCGACCGGCTGGTCGGCAGGATCGCCGGCTGGAGCTTCGAGGAGCGCGTCGCCAATCCCTGCATCGGCTCGGAACGCGCCGACCTCGTTCTGGCGGGCTGTGCGATCCTCGAGGCGATCCGCCGGGTCTGGCCGGCCCGCACCTTGCGCGTCGCCGACCGCGGCCTGCGCGAGGGGCTTCTGACGGAAATGATGGTGGCGGACGGCGTCTGGCGGCGCCCGGCGCCCACGAATGCAAGGCAGACGGTCTGATGGCGAGTTCGGGACGGGGTGACGACCGGGGCCTGGCGGTCCGGGTCAAGAAGAAGCGCGGCCTCAAGGCCTCCTCGCGCGAGTGGCTGCAGCGCCAGCTGAACGACCCCTATGTCCGCCGGTCGAAGATCGACGGCTACCGCTCGCGCGCGGCCTACAAACTCTCCGAGATCGACGACCGCTACAAGCTTCTGCAGAAGGGCATGCGGATCGTGGACCTCGGGGCCGCCCCTGGCGGCTGGTGCCAGATCGCCGTGGAGCGCACCGCCAACACGCCGGAGGAGGCGCATGTCGTCGGCATCGACTACCTGCCGGTCGATCCGATCCAGGGCGCGACGATCCTGGAACTCGACTTTCTCGACGAGACGGCGCCAGATCGTCTGCTCGAGGCGCTCGGCGGCGACCCCGACATCGTCTTGTCCGACATGGCGGCGCCCACCACCGGCCATCGACGCACCGACCACCTGCGCACGATGCACCTGTGCGAGGTCGCGGCGGATTTTGCCGTTCGCACCCTGAAGCCCGGCGGCCATTTCCTGACGAAGACCTTCCAGGGGGGCACCGAAGGCGAGCTTCTCGCCATGCTGAAGAAGAACTTCCGCACGGTTCACCACGTCAAGCCGCCGGCTTCGCGCGAGGGATCGGTGGAGCTCTACCTCCTCGCCAAGGGCTTCAAGGGTCGGCGCGCCGAGGCCGATGGGGACGCCGAGGCGATCGAGGGCGACGGCGAGGCCGGGCCGCTCGGCTGATACGCTATTCGGCTGGCACCCGCCGGCCGGCCAGCTCCGCCCCGGCCTCGCGCGACAGGCGCATGAACGGGATCGCGGCGAGCATCGTCACCAGCCCGACCGCGAGGAACGCGACCGAGAAGTCGGCGAGCGTCGCATGACCCGTGCCGTTGAGGACGATGCCGGCCTCGAGGATGCCGCCGGCGGTCGCCACGCCCCCCGCGATCGCGACCTGCTGGAAGGCGGCGAGCATCGACGTTGCATCCCCGGATCGGTTCTGCGGCACGTCGGCGAAGGCGATCGTGTTGGTGCCGGTGAAGAACATCGAGCGGAAGAAGCCGCCGATCAGCATCAGCACGATGAGGACGGCGATCGGAACGACGGGCCGGTAGAAGGCGATGGCGCCGATCAGCGCGCCGCCGACCAGCGCCGAGAGAACGAGGGTCGGGCGGAAGCCGAAGCGCTTGAGGATCGGCTTGATCAGAGCCTTGGTGGTCATCGCGCCGCCGATCGACACGGCGCTGACGAGGCCGGACTGGAAGGCCGAGTAGCCGAAACCGAGCTGCAGCATCAGCGGAAACAGGAAGGGCGTCGCGCCGGCCCCGATGCGGAACAGCGAGCCGCCGATCACCGAGGCGCGCAGCGTCGCGATCCGCAGGAGATCGAGCCGCACCACCGGGTGCTCGGTCCGGCGCGAATGCCTGATGTAGAGAACGGCAAAGACGGCGCCGATCACGGTCGTCGCCAGCCCGACCGCCGGGGGCAGGGCGGGGAGCGACACCACCGACAGGCCGAAGACGACGCCGGCGCAGGCAAGGCCCGACAGCGCGAAGCCGATCCAGTCGAAGGTGACGTCGCGCATCGGCTCGACCCGCGGCAGGAAGCGCTGCGCGAGCGCCATGCCGACGAAGCCGACCGGGATGTTGATGAAGAAGATCCAGCGCCAGTCGGCATAGGTCGAGATGAAGCCGCCGAGCGGCGGGCCGATCAGCGGGCCGACGAGGGCCGGCATCGTGAACCACGCCATCGCGCTGACGAGATCGGAGCGCGGCACCGCCCGCACGAGGAGGAGGCGCCCGACCGGCGTCATCATCGCCCCGCCCATCCCTTGCACGAAGCGCGCGACCACGAAGCCTTCCAGCGAGGTGGCGAAGCCGCAGGCGAGCGAGCCGGCAAGGAAGACGCCGATCGCCGTCTGGAACACAGGCTTGGCGCCGAACCGGTCGGCCATGCGTCCCGAGATCGGGATGAACACCGCGAGCGCCACGTAGTAGCTGGTCAGCGCGAGCTTGAGCGCGATTGGGCTCGTGCCGATGTCGCGGGCGATCGTCGCGAGCGAGGTCGCGATCACCGTCGAATCGATGTTCTCCATGAACAGCGCGACGGCGAGGACAAGGGGAACGATGCGCTTCACGAGAAGCCCCGGACGTCGGAGGTGGGACGGATCGCGCGGGATATAAGTCGAACTTAAAGATGGCGCCAGCCGTCGGGGGCGGCGGTTCGCCGCTCGGCGCTATCCGAGCCTTGTGAATGCGGGCCCGTCGCCCATGTTCACGTTTGTCCCGCACCCCAAGATCGAACGTGAGGTTCATCCGATGCCCGACGTCTTCGAAGTCAATCGCCGCAACGCGCTGCTCCTTGCCGCCGGTGGCGTCGCCGGAACGCTGGGCAGCCGTCCTGCCGCTGCGCAAGGATCGACCATGGAAACCACGAGCGACACCCATCCGCTGGCGCCCGGCTGGCGGCGCTTCAAGATCGGCGACGCCGAGGTCACCGTGATCCTCGACGGCATCCGGCCGGGCGAGGGGCCGTTCCCGACCTTCGGCGAGGACCAGAGCCAGGAGGCGGTCGGCGCGCTGATGCAGGAAAACCTCCTGCCGCCGCAGCGCTTCGTCAACTTCTTCCAGCCGGTGATGATCCGCCTCGGCGACGAGCTGGTGCTGGTCGATACGGGCATGGGCGCCAACGGACGGGCCAACGGCATGGGCCTCCTCACCCAGCGCATGGGACAGGCGGGCCTGGCGCCCGGCGACGTCACGCTCGTCGTGCTGACACACCTTCACGGCGACCACATCGGCGGCCTGATGGAGAATGGGGCCCCGGTGTTCGCCAACGCGCGCTATGCGATCGGCCGCACCGAAATGGAGTTCTGGACCTCGGACGAGGCGAAGAACGGCCAGCGCGCCGACAATGCCAAGGCCGTCGAGGCGATGGTCGTGCCGCTGAAGGAGAAGACGACGCTGCTCGGCGACGGCGATCAGGTCGTGCCGGGCCTCACCGCGCGCGCCGCCTTCGGGCACACGCCGGGCATGATGGCGTTCGAGCTGTCGTCGGCCGGCCAGCGCCTGTTCCTGATGGCGGACACGTTCAGCCAGTTCGTCGTCTCGTTCCAGAAGCCGGACTGGCAGGTCCGCTTCGACCAGAACAAGACGGCCGCGGCGCAGACCCGCCGGCAATACGCCGCGATGCTGGCCGACCAGAGGGTGCCGTTCCTCGGCTACCACCTGCCGTTTCCGGGCCTCGGCTATGTCGAGAAGGATGGCGACGCCTATCGCTTCGTGCCGGAGACTTACCAGCTTCTGGCGGGCGGCTGAGCCGCCGGGGCACCGGCTTTTCTTTGACGGGACCTCGTGCTACGAGCCCGTGCCAATCCTCAATACGCCGGCGTCCCAAGGGGCGCCGGCATTCATTTTAAGGACTGGCCATGGCCCGCATCATCGAGACCGCGACCGGCACGCTCGCTCTGACCTTCGACGACGTGCTGCTGCAGCCCGGCCATTCCGAGGTCATGCCGGGGCAGGTGGACGTGAAGACGCGCATCACGCGCAGCCTCCACCTCAACATCCCGATCCTTTCGGCGGCCATGGACACGGTTACCGAGTCGCGCCTTGCCATCGCGATGGCGCAGGCGGGCGGCATCGGCGTGATCCACCGCAACCTCACCCCGGCCGAGCAGGCCGAAGAGGTGCGGCAGGTCAAAAAGTTCGAATCCGGCATGGTCGTGAACCCGGTCACGATCGGCCCCGACGCGACGCTCGGCGACGCGCGGGCCCTGATGCAGGCGCATCGCATCTCCGGCATCCCCGTGGTCGAGAACGCCGGGCGCGGTGGGCAGACCAAGGGGCGCCTCGTCGGCATCCTCACCAACCGCGACGTGCGCTTCGCCTCCGACGACCGGCAGAAGATCTTCGAGCTCATGACGCGCGAGAACCTCGTCACGGTGCGCGACAACGTCGACCAGGGCGAGGCCAAGCGCCTTCTCCACAAGCACCGCATCGAGAAGCTGCTCGTCGTGGACGGCGAGGGCCACTGCATCGGCCTCATCACCGTCAAGGACATCGAGAAGTCGCAGCTGAACCCCAACGCCGCCAAGGACGCGCAGGGACGTCTTCTGGCGGCCGCCGCGATCAGCGTCGGCGACGACGGGTTCGAGCGCGCCGAGCGCCTGATCGAGGCGGGCATCGACCTCATCGTGGTGGACACCGCGCACGGCCATTCGCAGCGGGTGCTCGACGCCGTGACGCGCGTCAAGAAGCTGTCGAACGGATGCCAGGTCGTCGCCGGCAACGTGGCGACGCCGGGCGGCGCGCAGGCGCTGATCGAAGCGGGCGCCGACGGCATCAAGGTCGGCATCGGGCCGGGCTCGATCTGCACGACGCGCATCGTCGCGGGCGTCGGCGTGCCGCAGCTGTCGGCCGTGATGGATTCCGTCGCCGTGGCCGAGAAGGCCGGCGTGCCGGTGATCGCCGACGGCGGCATCAAGTATTCCGGCGACCTCGCGAAGGCCCTGGCGGCCGGCGCGTCGGCGGTCATGGTCGGCTCGCTTCTGGCCGGCACCGAGGAGAGCCCCGGCGAGGTGTATCTCCACCAGGGCCGCTCGTTCAAAGCCTATCGCGGCATGGGCTCGGTCGGGGCGATGGCGCGCGGCTCGGCCGACCGATACTTCCAGGCCGAGGTGCGCGACACCCTGAAGCTCGTGCCGGAGGGCATCGAGGGGCAGGTCGCCTACAAAGGCGCCGTCGGCGCGGTCCTCCACCAGCTGACCGGGGGCCTTCGCGCCGCCATGGGCTACACGGGCGCGGCGACGCTCGAGGAGTTCCGCGACAAGGCGACCTTCGTGCGCATCTCCAACGCAGGGCTTCGCGAGAGCCATGCCCACGACGTCACGATCACCCGCGAGAGCCCGAACTATCCGGGCTTCGGCGCCTGAGCCTCGAAGAGGCAGGCGCGGATGATCTCGGCCAGCCGCTCGAAGTCCGAGCGGCGGCCTGACGACGAGCGATAGGCGAGAACGAGGGTCCGCGAAGGCGCGGGCTCGCGAAACGGCAGAAAGGCGATGCCGCCGGCGCGACCCTCCGCCTCCACGGCGGAGGCGGGCGCGAGCGTCACGCCGAGCCCGCCCGCCACCATGCGCATCAAGGTGTTGAGGCTGGTCGCGCCGAGGCTCGCCAAGTCGCGTGCCTCGGCGATACGGCAGACGTCGAGCGCCTGGTCGCGCAGGCAGTGCCCCTCTTCCAGTAGGATCAGCCGCTCGCCGCCGAGCGCCTCGGGCGACACGGGAACGCGGATGCGTGCGGCGGCGGTCTCCGGCACCGCCAGGAGGAACGGCTCCTCGCCAAGACGGATCGTCTCGACGCCCTTGCGCTCGACGGGCAGCGCCTGCACCACGCAGTCGAGTTCGCCACGCGACAACTCGTCGGCGAGTTGCGCGGTGACGTTCTCGCGAACGCCGACCGCAAGGCGCGGAAACGATCGCGTCAATTCGGCGAGCAGCCCCGGCAGGAGATAGGGCGCGAGCGAGGCGATGATGCCGAGGCGCAGCTGCCCGACGAGAAGCTCGTCGCCGGCCCGTGCGAGCGCCTCGAGATCTCGAACCTCGGCGAGGATCCGCCGCACCCGTCGCGCAACCGTATCGCCCTCCGGCGTCAGCGAGACCCCGCTCGGCCGCCGCTCGAAGAGGGTCGCCCCGAAGTCGGCCTCCATCTGCGCGATCTGCGCCGACAGCGCCGGCTGCGAGATGTTGAGACGCTTGGCCGCCCGCCCGAAATGCAGCGTCTCGGCGAGGGCCTCGAAATAGCGGAACTGGCGGAACGTGAACATCGCGATCGGATAAACTGATCGGAAGGCCCGGTAAATACGATTGGAAACTATCGCGGGAATCGGATTGGAATGGCTCCAACTTCAGATCACGGAGGTTTCCATGACCGACAGACCGCGGCTCACGACGACGGCGGGCGCTCCGCTCTCCTCGAACCAGAACTCCAAGACCGTCGGCCGCAATGGACCGGTGCTGCTCGAGGACTACCAGCTGATCGAGAAGCTGGCGCACCAGAACCGCGAGCGGGTTCCCGAGCGCGTCGTCCACGCCAAGGGCTGGGGTGCCTTCGGCACGTTGACCGTGACCGAGGACATCACGCGCTACAGCCGGGCCAAGGTGTTCGCCAAGGTCGGCGGCAAGACCGAGATGCTGGCGCGCTTCTCGACGGTGGCCGGCGAGCAGGGCGCGGCGGATGCCGAGCGCGACGTGCGCGGCTTCTCGCTGAAGTTCTACACCGAGGAGGGCAACTGGGACGTCGTCGGCAACAACACGCCAGTGTTCTTCGTCGCCGACCCCTACAAGTTCCCGGACTTCATCCACACGCAGAAGCGCCACCCGCGCACCAACCTGCGCTCGGCGACCGCCATGTGGGACTTCTGGTCGCTCTGCCCGGAGTCGCTGCACCAGATCACGATCCTGATGTCGGACCGCGGCATCCCGGTCGACCCCTCCCGCATGAACGGCTACGGCTCGCACACGTTCTCGTTCTGGAACGATGGGGGCGAGCGCTTCTGGGTGAAGTTCCACTTCAAGACGAAGCAGGGTCACAAGACCTTCACCAACGAAGAAGCCGAGAAGGTCATCGCCAAGTCGCGCGAGAGCTACCAGGAAGCCCTCTACGGCATGATCGAAGCCGGTCAGTTCCCGAAGTGGGACTTCTTCGTGCAGATCATGCCGGAGATGGAAGCCGAGGACTTCGAGAAGAAGACCGGCTGGAGCGCGTTCGACCTCACCAAGGTCTGGCCGCACGGCATGTACCCGCTGATCAAGGTCGGCGAGTTCGAGCTGAACCGCAACCCGGACAACTACTTTACCGACATCGAACAGTCGGCCTTCAACCCGTCCAACGTGGTGCCGGGCATCGGCTTCTCGCCGGACAAGATGCTGCAGGGCCGCCTGTTCTCGTATCCGGACGCGCACCGCTACCGCATCGGCGTCCACTACGAGTCGCTCGAGGTCAACAAGCCGCGCTCGCCGGTGAACCACTACAACCGCGACGGTTCGATGCCCTTCGGCCTGCGCACCAACCCGGACGCCTACTACGAGCCCAACTCATTCGGCGGCCCGGTGGAGGACCCGAGCGTCGAGGAGCCGCCGCACCGCTACTCCGGCCAGGTCGGCCGCTACGAGTATCGCGGCGAGGCGGATCACTACAGCCAGCCGCGCGCGCTGTTCGAGATGTTCGACGACGGCCACAAGGAGCGCCTGTTCAAGACGATCGCGGGCGCGATGCAGGGCGTGCCGCAGTTCATCGTGGACCGCCAGCTCGGCCACTTCGACAAGGTGCACGCCGACTACGGCGCCGGCATCCGCCGGGCGCTCGCCGCGCAGCAGCGTGACGACGCGCAGGCGAGCCTGACCACCAGCCACTCGGCGGAAGCCGCCGAGTAAGGTCGAGATCCCATCGAGGTTGAGAAGGGCCGGGAGCGATCCTGGCCTTTTTCGCGTTCGGGCGCCGGCTTGTGATCGGCGGGCGGGCGCACTACCAAGCCGGAAGCAAACGGAGACGAGGTGTCATGCGGCTTGGCGGGCGGATCGCGGCGGCGGTCGAGGTGTTGGACGACATGGCCGCGCGCCGTCGCCCGGTGGCCGACGCGCTGAAGGACTGGGGCCTGTCCCATCGCTTCGCGGGCTCGGGCGACCGTTCGGCGATCGGCAATCTCGTCTACGACGTCCTGCGCCGTCGCCGCTCGCTGGCGCATCGCATGGGGACGGATGCGACGGCGTCGCTCGTCTTCGGCGCCTTTCTCGATTCGTCGGGCACGGGCGTCGCGGAGCTTCGTGCAACGCTCGACGGCGACCGCTTCGCGCCGCCGCTGCCCGACGACGAGATGCTGGAGCGCTGCCGCGAGAAGGGGCTTGAGGGCGCCGAGGCAGCGGCCGCGGCCGACGTGCCGGACTGGCTGGCGGGGCCACTCGAGGCCGCGCTGGGGCCTGACTGGGTCGCCGAGGCGCGGGCGCTGTCCGACCGGCCGCCGCTCGACATGCGCGTCAACACGCTGAAGGCCTCGCGCGCCGAGGTCGAGGCCGAACTCGCGCCCTTCGCGCCGGAGCCGACGCCGCTCTCGCCGGTCGGCCTGCGCATTCCCCCGATCGAGGGGGAGGGGCGGCATCCCAACGTGCAGGTCGAGCGGGGCTTCCAGCAGGGCGCCTTCGAGATCCAGGACGAGGGCTCGCAGATCGCGGCGCTCCTGTGCGGCGTCCGCCCGGGTGAGCGTGTTCTCGACTATTGCGCCGGGGCCGGCGGCAAGACGCTGGCGCTCGCTGCCGCGTCGGACAATCAGGCCGAGATCCACGCCTTCGATGCCGACCGCCAGCGCCTCGCACCGATCTGGGATCGCCTCGCGCGGGCCGGCGCCGATGCGGTGACGGTCCACGCCCCGCGCGACGATCTCTCGTCGCTGGAGGGCACGATGGACCTCGTGGTGGTCGATGCACCCTGCACGGGCGCCGGCACGTGGCGCCGCCGGCCGGATGCGAAATGGCGGCTCAGCGAGGCGCAGCTCGCCAAGCGAACCGCCGAGCAGGACAAGGTGCTGGACGCCGCCGCGCGCTTTGCCAAGCCCGGCGCCCGGCTCGCCTACATCACCTGTTCCGTCCTGCGGCCGGAGAATGCGGACCGCGTCGAGGCGTTTCTCGACCGCACGCCCGGCTGGCGGCTTGCGGATGGCGCGGCGGTCTGGTCCGAGCACCTGCCGGACGCGCCGCCCGCCTACCTCCTTGAGCGGATCGGCTCGGGATCGGTCCTGACGCTGACGCCGCGGCGCTCGGGCACCGACGGCTTCTTCTTCGCGCTTCTGGAGCGGGCATCGTGATGCGCTGGGTGAGCCTTCTCGTCTTCCTTGCGATTTCGCTCGGCGGCGGCCTCCTCGTCGGTGCCAGCAACATGCCGGACGACTGGTATCGCCATCTCGCCAAGCCCTGGTTCAATCCGCCCAACTGGGTCTTCGGGCCGGTATGGACGGTGCTTTATGTCCTGATCGCGGTCGCGGGCTGGCGCGCCTATCAGGCCGGCAACCGGCGGGCGCTGGTCGCCTGGGTCGTCCAGATGGCGCTGAACTTCCTCTGGTCGCCGCTCTTCTTCAGCGCCCATGCGATCCTGCCGGCGCTCGTGGTCATCCTCGGCATGCTCGCGGCGATCCTGACGTTTCTCGCGCGCACCGGCGCGCGCGACCGCGTCGCCTTCTGGTGCTTCGTGCCCTACGCGGTCTGGGTCTCCTACGCGACGCTTCTGAACGCCGCGATCTGGAGGCTGAACGGGTGACGGGAGAGACGGCGATCGAAACCTTCGGCGGCCGGCGCGTCCTCTTCGTGATGGCCGCACCCGCCGAATACGGCCCAGCGCTGCGCGCCCGCATCCGCCCTCTGATGACCGGCATCGGGCCGATCGAGGCGGCCGTCGCCGTCGCTTCCGCCCTGGCGACGCTCAAGCTCGGCGGCGGGTTGCCGGACCTCGTCGTCTCGCTCGGTTCGGCCGGATCGGCCAAGCTCGAGCAGGGCGCGATCTATCAGGCGTCCCACGTTTCGTGGCGCGACATCGACGCCAGCGCGCTCGGCTTTCCCAAGGGCGCGACGCCGCACCTCGACATGCCGGCGGAGATGCCGCTGGAGACGCCCATTCCCGGCGTACCGACCGCGCGTCTCTCCACCGGCGCCGACGTCGTCAGCGGCGCGGCCTATCGCGGGATCGACGCCGACATGGTCGACATGGAGACCTTCCCGATCCTGCGCGCCTGCCAAAGGCATGCGATCCCGCTCGTCGGCCTGCGCGGCATTTCCGACGGCGCGGCCGAACTCCACCGCTTCGACGACTGGACCGCCCTCCTGCCGATGATCGACGAGCGTCTGGCCGAGACGCTCGACCGGCTGGCGGACGCGCTGCAGACTCGAGCCCCTTGATTTCCGACGCTGCCTGACTAGAAGTCCGCCATGACCCAGCACCCCGACAACATCCTCATCGTCGATTTCGGCTCCCAGGTGACGCAGCTCATCGCGCGTCGCGTGCGCGAAGCCGGCGTCTATTCCGAGATCGTGCCGTTCCAATCGGCGGAAGAGGGCTTCCGGCGGCTGAAGCCGCGCGCCGTGATCCTGTCCGGCTCGCCGGCCTCGACCACGGAGGAGAACTCACCCCGCGCGCCGCAGGTCATCTTCGATGCGGGCGTGCCGGTGCTCGGCATCTGCTACGGCCAGCAGACGATGTGCGCGCAACTCGGCGGCAGGATCGAAGGCGGGCTGCACCGCGAGTTCGGCCGCGCCTTCCTCGAGGTGCAGAAGGGCTCGCCGCTCTTCGACGGGATCTGGGCCGAGGGCACGCGCCATCAGGTCTGGATGAGCCACGGCGACCGCGTGACCGCGCTGCCCAAGGGCTTCGAGATCGTCGCGACCTCGCCGGGCGCGCCGTTCGCCGCCATCGCCGACGAGGCCCGCCGCTTCTACGGCGTCCAGTTCCACCCGGAAGTGGTTCATACGCCGGACGGCGCCAAGCTGATCTCGAACTTCGTCCACCGCATCGCGGGCCTGCCCGGCGACTGGACCATGGCGGCCTTCCGCAGCCAAGCGGTCGAGGAGATCCGCGCCAAGGTCGGCAGCGCCAAGGTCATCTGCGGCCTGTCGGGCGGCGTCGATTCCTCGGTCGCGGCTCTCCTGATCCACGAGGCGATCGGCGATCAGCTGACCTGCATCTTCGTCGACCACGGCCTCCTGCGCATGGGCGAGGCGGAGGAGGTCGTCGGCATGTTCCGCGACCACTACAACATTCCGCTCGTCCACGTGCAGGCGCAGGACCTCTTCATCGGCGCGCTGGAAGGCGAGATGGACCCCGAGGTCAAGCGCAAGACGATCGGGCGTCTGTTCATCGAGACCTTCGAGGCGGAGGCCGCCAAGATCGGCGGCGCCGAGTTCCTCGCCCAGGGGACGCTCTATCCCGACGTCATCGAGAGCGTGTCCTTCACCGGCGGCCCATCGGTGACGATCAAGTCGCATCACAATGTGGGCGGTCTGCCCGAGCGCATGAACATGAAGCTCGTGGAGCCGCTGCGCGAGCTCTTCAAGGACGAGGTGCGCGAGCTCGGCCGCGAGCTCGGCCTGCCCGACCGCTTCGTCGGCCGCCATCCGTTCCCGGGCCCCGGCCTTGCCATCCGCTGCCCCGGCGGCGTGACGCGCGAGAAGCTCGACATCCTGCGCCGGGCCGACGCGATCTATCTCGACGAGATCCGCAAGGCGGGGCTCTACGATGCGATCTGGCAGGCCTTCGCCGTGCTCCTGCCGGTCCAGACGGTGGGCGTCATGGGTGACGGGCGCACCTACGAGTTCGTCTGCGCGCTGCGCGCCGTCACGTCGGTCGACGGCATGACCGCCGACTTCTACCCCTACGACATGGAATTCCTCGGCAACGCCGCGACGCGCATCATCAACGAGGTGCGCGGCATCAACCGCGTGGTCTACGACATCACCTCGAAGCCGCCCGGCACGATCGAGTGGGAATGATCCCGCCGCGCGGGACACGCCGAGGATGAGACGAGGGGTCGTCGCCGAAAGGCGGCGGCCCCTTTCTCTTGGCCGCACGAAACACTTGGCGACTCCGCAGGGCTCAAATGTTCGTCAATCTTTGCAGGATACAACTTTGAGGAACGGGAGGATTTCGGGTCCCGCGACCCTGAGCTCCTCGATCGGCATGCAGCCTGTGCAGGGGACGTGAGAGAGCCATGATGCCGCAAGAACTTGCTTCCGAGATCGACGCCGACGCGTTCGCGATGCCGTCGGCTGCGGCGCATGGCGAAGTGACGCTGGCGCCGGTTCTGGACCTGCGGGCCGCCCGGCCGCTCCACGCCGAACTTCTGCGCCTACGTGGCGACACGATCATCGTCGACGGCTCGCAGGTCGAGCGCATCGGTGCGCAGTGCGCCGCGATCCTCCTTTCGGCCGCGCGCAGCTGGGAATCCGACGGCCAGGAATTCAGCCTGGTCAACCCGTCGGACGCTCTCAGCCGCGGTCTCGAACTTCTCGGCATCGGGCTCCACGAAGTCGGCGGCATCGCCCCGGACTTCGGCGACATCGAGGCCTGACGCCACAGCCTTCCGACCGGCCCGCCCAGCGGACGCAACGCATCTTCGAGCCAGGGAACAGACGAACATGAGCAAGTCGCACGAGGCGGAGCGCGCACGCGAACTGATCGCCTTTCGCGTCGCCGACCAGGAATTCTGCGTCGACATCACGTCGGTGCGCGAGATCCGCGGCTTTGCGGCGGCGACGCCTCTGCCGCACACGCCGGGCTTCGTGACCGGCGTCATCAACCTGCGCGGCGCGGTGCTGCCAATCGTCGACCTGTCGCTGCGCCTCGGCTTCGGCCCGACGGAGCCGACGGCCCGCTCGGTCATCATCGTCGTCATGGTCGGCAACCAGCTCGTCGGCCTCCTCGTCGACGCGGTGTCGGACATCCTGACCGTCGTGGACGAGAACCTGCAGCCGACGCCGGACCTTGCATCCGAGATCGCCCGCAGCTTCGTGCGCGGCGTCATCGCGCTGGAAGGCCGCATGATCTCGCTGATCAGCCCGGAGAGCGTCCTGCCGCCGTCGGCAGAGAACCTCGCGGCCTGAGGCGGGCGGAACAGGGCTCGGGAGGCCATCCATGTCGCGAATCCTGCCGGGCGCCACGGCGCAGTCCGAGACGGTCCAGCCGACCGGCGAGTTCGAGCTGACGCAGAAGGACTTCCTGCGCATCGCCAAGATCCTCTACGAGGACTCCGGCATCGCGTTGCCGGACAGCAAGATGGCGCTGGTCTATTCGCGCCTCGCCAAGCGCCTGCGCGCGCTCGGCATGCAGAGCTTCCGCCAGTATTGCGAGCACGTCTCGGGCTCGGAAGGGGCCGGCGAGCGCATGACGATGCTCGCGGCGCTCACCACCAACGTCACGCATTTCTTCCGCGAGATGCACCATTTCGAACACCTGCGGACCGACCTCCTGCCGCCGCTGCTCGACGCGGCGAAGCGCGGCGGGCGGGTGCGCATCTGGTCGGCCGGCTGCTCCAACGGCCACGAGCCCTATTCGATCGCGCTCACCATCCTCGGGATGATGCCGGACGCGGCGAACTACGACATCCGCATCCTCGCCTCCGACATCGATCCCAACGTCGTCGCCTTCGGGCGCGCCGGCATCTACGACGATGCTGCCGTCCAGCCGGTGCCGATGGAGCTGCGCCGCCGCTGGTTCCAGCGCAGCGGCAACGGCCATTCGGTCAGCGAGGAGATGCGCACGCTGGTCTCCTTCCGGGAACTCAACCTCATCGGCGAATGGCCGATGAAGAACGGCTTCCAGGCGATCTTCTGCCGTAACGTGACGATCTACTTCGACGAGCCGACGCGCCAGAAGATCTGGAGTCGTTTCATGAAGTATCTCGAGCCCTCCGGCGTTCTCTACATCGGCCATTCCGAGCGCCTCACCGGATCGGCGTCCGACCAGCTCACCCTCGTCGGAACGACCACGTACCGCCGGACCTGACACGCGTTTCGTCGGTCCGCTCAAGCTTCCAGACCGCGAGCACCGTTCCATGTCCACCACGCGAGTTCTCGTCGTCGACGATTCCGCCACCATGCGCGCCCTGATCCGGCACTCGCTGGCCGCGGATCCGCAGATCGAGATCGTCGGCGAGGCGGCCGATCCGATGCAGGCGCGCCAGGCGATCAAGGCGCTGGACCCCGACGTCGTCACGCTCGACATCGAGATGCCGGGGATGAACGGCCTCGAATTCCTCGACAAGATCATGCGGCTGCGGCCGACCCCGGTGATCATGGTCTCGACGCTGACGCAGCCGGGGCAGGCCGCGACCATCGAGGCGCTGCGGCTCGGCGCCTTCGAATGCGTCGCCAAGCCGAGCGGCATGGGCGGGCGCGATACGCTGGCGCAGCTGCCGGCGCTGGTGCACGAGGCCAAGCGCGCCAAGACGCAGATCGCGGGCAGCCGCGACCGTCAGATCTCGGCGCCCCAGACCGCCCATCACGACTGGCCCGACCTCATTGGCATCGGCTCGTCGACAGGCGGCGTCGAGGTGCTGATCGCGCTGCTCGCGCAGTTTCCGGCCGACACGCCGCCGGTGTTGATCGTCCAGCACCTGCCGGCGACCTTCACCGCCTCGTTCGCCGCCCGTCTCGACCGCGCGTCGCCGGCCCATGTGGTGGAAGCGCGCTCGGGCGAGCCGATCCTGCCGGGCCATGTCTATCTCGCGCCCGGCGGGCGTCATCTCAGCGTCCGGCGCAGCGGCGCGAAGCTGATCACGGCGCTCGGTGACGAGGACCCGGTGCAGGGGCACCGGCCGTCCGTCGACGTCCTGTTCCATTCGATCGCGAAGGCCTGCGAGGGCCGGGTGACGGGGGCGATCCTGACCGGCATGGGCCGCGACGGCGCGGACGGGCTTCTGGCCATGCGCCGCAAGGGCTTCCGCACGCTCGCCCAGGACGAGGCAACCTCGCTGGTCTACGGCATGCCGCGCGTCGCCTGGGAGATCGGGGCCGCCGAGAAGCGCGTGCCGATCGGCGGCATGGCCAAGGCGATCTTCCACTGAAGCAAGGTAGGCTTCGGTTTGAATGAATCCTTCAGTTTTCTACGAGATGATCAATCTCGGAATTTTCGAACAGGGAACGGCGTGCCATGAGTTTCGTACAGCATCTCAAAGTGATGATCGTTGACGACCATCGGACCAGCCGCCTCCTGATCTACGAGGCGCTGACGCAGCTCGGCATCACGCAGGTCGTCTACGCAGTGGACGGCGAGCAGGCGCTGAAGCAGATGATGGCGACGCCCTGCCATATCGTCATCTCCGACTTCAACATGCCCAAGCTCGACGGCATCCAGCTCCTCAAGGCGCTGCGCTCCTACGGGCCGACGAAGAAGACGCCGTTCTTCATCCTCACCGGCAAGGGCGACCGCGCGCTGGTGCAGCAGGCCGCCGCCGCCGGTGCCAACAACATCCTGGCCAAGCCCATCACGGTTCCCGTGCTGCGCAAGACCCTCGAAGCGGTGCTCGGTCCCCTGCAATGAGCCTGACGTCGCTCTCCCCCGCGTCCGCCCCGTCGGATCGCCTGCGCATCAACCTGATCCAGGGGGAGGCCCAGGTCGACGACCGGCCCAACGTCGTGTTCACCACGCTTCTGGGATCGTGCATCGCCGCCTGCATCCGCGACCCCGGCGCCGGGGTCGGTGGCATGAACCACTTTCTCCTGCCGGGCGACGGCATGGGCTCGTCCTCGACGAGCATGCAGAGCTACGGGCTCTACCTGATGGAGCTCCTCGTCAACGGCCTTCTCAAGAAGGGCGCGCGCAAGCATGCGCTCGAGGCCAAGCTCTTCGGCGGCGCCCGCACGATGGTCGGCCTGTCCGACATCGGTGCCAAGAACGCGAGCTTCGCCAAGCGTTTCCTGGAGCTCGAAGGCATCGCATACAGCGGCGGCAGCCTCGGCGGCACGCAGGGGCGGCGCATCGAGTTCTGGCCGGTCAGCGGCCGCGCGCGGCAGATCCTGATGGAGCCGAGCGACAAGGCCATGCCGAAGATCATGGCGCCTCCGCCCGTCGTGGCGCCCGCCTCCGGCGGCGATCTCGAACTCTTCTGAGGACCTGGACGGCATGACCGGAAGTGCGATGTCCGCCCACCTCCTTCTGGACCGCCTCGCGGACGAACTGGCCCGGCTCACGGCCGCCGCCACGCGCCTCGAAGGACTGATCGCGCCGGTCGGCCTCGGCCCCGACGCGATGATCGTGGCGCAGAGCCACGACCTCCTCAGCCAGACGATCGCCGAGCTCGAAGGCTTCGTGCGCACCAGCGCGCCGGCGTTTGCGGGCGGTCCGGAACACGAGCTTCAGGGGCCGCTCTCGGCGATCCGCCTGTCGGCGCTCGCCACGCGCCTCTGCGGCCTCACGGAAGCCGAAGTGCAGTCGGGCGACCTCGACCTGTTCTAGCTCTCGGCAGAAACGAAGTTCCAGGTCCACCGTGTCAACGTCGGACTTGTTCACGAAGAAGAAATTTCTGCAGACTACAGTAAACCTATGACACCGATTTCAGAAAGGAACCGGTCGTGAAGACGATCTTGACCGTAGATGACTCGCGGACGATGCGCGACATGTTGCGGGCGGCGCTCGCCGGCGCCGGCTTCGACGTGGTGCAGGCAGAGGACGGCGTCCACGGCCTGGAGGTTCTGGCCGGCTGCGATCCCGACGTGATCGTGACCGACGTCAACATGCCCCGCATGGACGGCCTCACCTTCATCGAGCAGCTGCGCGCCAATGCCGACAAGCGGGCGATCCCGGTTCTGGTGCTCACCACCGAGAACGACGCGCAGAAGAAGGCCCGCGCCAAGGCCGCCGGCGCCACCGGCTGGATCGTCAAGCCGTTCGATCCGAAGAAGCTCGTCGACGCCATCAACCGCGTCGCCCCGTAACGATCCGACCGCCCGCCGCACCCCGTTCGAAGCCGCAGTCAAGGGACCCGTCCATGGACACGATGGCCGCCATTCGCGCCACCTTCTTCGAGGAGTGCGCCGAGCAGCTCCAGGAACTGGAGGCGGGCCTCCTCGCCATGGAAGGCGGCCAGACGGATTCGGAAACGGTCAACGCCGTGTTCCGCGCCGTGCACTCGATCAAGGGCGGCGCGGGTGCCTTCAACCTCGACGCGCTGGTGCAGTTCGCCCATGCCTTCGAGACCGTGCTCGACCTCGTGCGATCCGAGCGGCTCGAGGCCGACCAGGGCGTGGTCCGCGTGCTGCTGCGCTCGGCCGACGTCCTGACCGATCTCGTCATCGCCGCCCGCGACGGCGGGACGGTCGATCCCGCCCGCCCGCAGGCGCTGATGGCCGATCTGTCGGTGCTCGCCGGCGGCGGCGGTCATGCGGCGGCGGCACCCGCTCAGCCGGTGGCGATCGCCATGCCGGTCGAAGAGGACGTCGACTTCGTTCCCGTCGCCGTCGACTTCAGCGACATGTTCGCGGCCGCCGGCCAGGACGTCACCTTCCGCGTCCGCGTCCAGCCCAAGCCCTCGCTCTACGAGCACGCCAACGACGCCGCCCGCCTGATCCGCGAGACGATGGCGCTCGGCACCGGCTCGGTCACCTGCCACTCCGACGAACTGCCCGACCTTGCCGAACTGGAGCCGGAAGGCGCCGCCCTGTCCTGGACGCTGGAGATCACGACCGCCGCCGGCGAGTCCGCGATCCACGAGATCTACGAGTTCGTCGAGGGCGACTGCGACGTCACCGTCGAGCGCGTCGACGACGAGGCGCCCCAGCTCAGCGGCGAGGACCTCGACGCGCAGATGGCCGCGCTTCTCGGCTCGATCGGCGGAGGCAACTCCGTCCCTTTCGTCGATGAGCTTGCCCAGGCGGAACCGCTTGAGCAGGCTCGCCCCAATGTCGTCGCGCTGACGCCGCCTGCTCCGTCGGCGCCGCCTGCCGCCGCACCTGCTGCCGCGACGGCCGCCCCGGCCGCCGGCTCGGACGCCGGCGCCGACAAGGGCACGCCGGCCGGCCCGGTTCCGACCATCCGCGTCGATCTCGAACGCGTCGATCGCCTGATCGACCTCGTCGGCGAGCTCGTCATCCATCAGGTGATGCTGTCGCAGCGCGTGATGCAGGCGGGCCTGACCCGCGCGTCCGACATCGCCATCGGCCTCGACGAGCTCGAGCAGCTGACCCGCGAGATGCAGGACAGCGTCATGGCGATCCGCGCGCAGCCCGTGAAGTCGGTGTTCCAGAAGCTGCCGCGCCTTGTGCGCGAGGTGGCCGAGCGCACCGGCAAGAGCGTCCGGCTGGTGACGGAAGGCGAGTACACCGAGGTCGACAAGACCGTCATCGAGCGCCTGTCCGACCCGCTGACCCACATGATCCGCAACGCGATCGACCACGGGCTGGAGACGCCCGAGGGCCGCATCGCCGCCGGCAAGCCGACCGAGGGTGTCGTGCGCGTCGCCGCGATGCACCGCTCGGGGCGCATCGTGATCGAGATCTCCGACGACGGCGCGGGCATCAACCGCAAGGCCGTCTTCGACATCGCCGTCGCCAAGGGCCTCGTCCCGGCCGACTCGCAGCTGTCGGACGACGAGCTCGACAACCTCGTCTTCCTGCCGGGCTTCTCGACCAAGAAGGAAGTGTCCGAACTGTCCGGCCGCGGCGTCGGCATGGACGTCGTCAAGCGCTCGATCCAGGCGCTCGGCGGCCGCGTGTCGATCACCTCGCGCCCCGGCAAGGGCTCGCTCTTCTCCATGAGCCTGCCGCTGACGCTGGCGGTCCTCGACGGCATGATCGTCTCGTGCGGCGAGCACACGCTCGTCGTGCCGATGACCGCGATCATCGAGACGCTGCGCCCGAAGCAGAACGAGGTGAAGCCCTTCGGCGGCGACCAGCGCGTCATCAACGTGCGCGACAGCTTCCTGCCGCTGATCGACGTGTCGCGCCAGCTCGGCTACCGCCGCGACGCGACGGATGCGATGGCGGGCGTCGCCATCCTCGTCGAGGCCGAGAACGGCCAGCGCTCCGCGCTCCTCGTCGACAGCATCCAGGGCCAGCGCCAGGTCGTCATCAAGAGCCTCGAGGCCAACTACGGCCGCGTCGCCGGCATCGCCGCCGCGACGATCCTCGGCGACGGCCGCGTGGCGCTCATCCTCGACATCGACGCCGTGGCCGCCTCCACCCGCTTCGAGAACGGCATCGCCGCGATGGCCGCCGAATAGCCGGCGGCACACGACGGGACGACCCCATCACGCGACGCCGCCGGCTCTCACCGGCGGCGTCGTCGTGTCTCGTGCACGCGGCGCCACGGTCGGCATCGTACCCGCCGACGAAAGCTGTCGTCGACCTGTCGGTCCTTCGACGTCTTCAGGATTTCCTATCGATTGGCGTGCTTATCTTCCGGGCAACCTGACCCGGATCGCGGCATCGAGGAGCCGTTCCGCGGTGTCGTCCCCTCGCATCGAGCCGAGCCCCATGAAGCTGTCCAATATCTCGATCGGCAAGAAGATCATGGCAAGCTTTGCCGCCATGGTCGTCGGGTCCGCCATCATGGGCACCGTCGTCTACGGCACCATGACCTCGATCGAGGACGCGCGTCGGTCGCGCCTCGTGGTGGCGGACAGCATCAACGACGCGATGTTCCTGCGCTTCCTCGTGACCCGCCAGGAGAACTCGGCGCGCGGCTACATCCTCGTGCCGTCCGACGAGATGGCCCAGAAGGTCTCCAAGCACTATGCGAACTTCAAGAAGACCGCGGCCGAACTCGACGCGACATCGCTCGACCCGGCCATCAAGCAGCATTTCCGCGATGCCGCAGCGAGCATGGACGTCTGGCAGAAGGAGATCGCCCAGGTCGCCCTGAAGCTTGCGTCGGACCCGGCGACGATCGCTCAGGCCGGGCCGTTCATACGGTCCGACAAGGCCGACACGCTGATCGATCCGATCGAGACCCACATCGATACGGCGGTCGACACCATGAGGACGCAGGCGGCCTCGCTCGCCGATGTCCAGCAGAAGGCCTACCGGCAGGGGATCGTCCAGATCCTCGTCGCGATCGGCCTGCTTCTGGGCGCGGCATGCCTTCTGGGATGGATGCTGATCCGCACGATCGCCACGCCCGTCGCCCGTTTGCGCAAGGTCATGGGCGAACTGGCCAAGGGCCAGCGCGACGTCGCCGTTCCCTCGCTCGACCGGGGCGACGAGATCGGCCAGATGGCCGGCACGGTGGAAACCTTCCGACAGGCCGCCGTGGAGCAGGCCCGCCTGGAAGCGGAGGCCTCCGCGCTCCGCGCCTCGCAGGCCGCCGAGCGCGAGCGCGTCGCCGCCGCCGAGCGGGCGTCGAAGGCGGAACTCCAGGCCTTCGTCGACAGCGTGCAGGGCGGCTTCTCGCGCCTGTCGGACGGCGACCTGACGGTGCGCATCGATCAGCCGGTGGCCGAGCGCTACCAGCCGATCCGCGATCAGTTCAACGCCTCGGTGGAGCGCCTCGAAGGGACGATGGGTTCGGTGGTAAATGCAATCGGATCGCTGCGCACCGGGCTCGGCGAGATCAACGCCGCCTCGAACGACCTGTCGCAGCGCACCGAGCAGCAGGCCGCCAGCCTCGAGGAGACCGTCGCCGCGCTCGCCGAGGTGACGCGCGCCGTCGACGAAACCGCGCAAGGGGCCGGCCGCGCGCTGACCTCGGCCGAGAGCGCCAACCGCAACGCGGCCAAGGGCGGCGAGATCGTCGGCCGAGCGATCACCGCCATGCGCGCCATCGAGGAATCGTCCGAGAAGATCGGCCGCATCATCGGCGTGATCGACGAGATCGCCTTCCAGACCAACCTTCTGGCGCTGAACGCCGGCGTCGAAGCCGCGCGTGCCGGCGAGGCCGGCCGGGGCTTTGCCGTCGTCGCGCAGGAGGTGCGAGGCCTCGCCCAGCGCTCGGCGGAAGCCGCCAAGGAGATCAAGGGGCTCATCTCGGCGTCCGGCACGCAGGTCGAGGCCGGCGTCGAACTTGTCACCGCCTCGGGGCGCAGCCTCGACGAGATCATCGCGGAGGTGGGCGAGGTGAGCCGCACGGTGGCCGAGATCGCGACCCGCACGCGCGAGCAGGCCATCTCGCTGAAGGAGGTGAAGACCGCGGCCGACCAGATGGACAAGGTGACCCAGCAGAACGCCGCGATGGTCGAGCAGGCGACCGCCGCCGCGCAGACGCTCGCCACCGAGACCGACGAGCTCGCCCGCCTCATCGGTGAGTTCAAGCTCTTCTCCTCGCAGGGGCATGCGACGCAGACCCAGCGCGCCGTTCGCCGCGAGGCGCCTCGCGCCGCGCCCGCGCCATCCGCCCGCCCGGTCGTCCAGATGCGCAGCCAGGGGAGGAGCGGGGTCGCACCCGCTCCCGCGACGTCCGCCGACGACTGGGAAGAGTTCTGACCCCGGCGGGCCTGCGGCCGCTCCATCGATCGAACAAGGGCGCAGGCCACGATCCCCGCGCCCTTCTTGCGTTCAGGCCCCGCCGATCCCAGACGGTCGACGCCGCGTTCCGGCGCGGCCCGAGGGGAGTGCGCGCCGCGGAAAACCGCATGCGACCGGCCGATGGCTTCCTTCGCGGGGAAAAATCGTTCAAAAGCGCAGGCCTATCCGGCCCGGCCATGCCGGCCACCCGATCCAGCGCCAAGGTTGAGCGTCCATGAGCAATGACACATTCGTTCGCGAGGTGAACGAGGAGCTTCGTCAGGAGCGTGTCCGCGCGTTGTGGATCCGCTACGGCACGGCCGCCGTGATCGTCTCGGTGCTGATCGTGCTCGGCGTCGCCGGCTACGTTCTCTGGCAGCGCTATCAAGCGGGCGTCGCGGCCGCCGACGGCGACCGGCTTCTCCAGGCGACGGCGCTCTACTCGGAGGGCAAGACGAAGGAGGGGAACACCATCCTCGACGGTCTCTCGCAGAACGGCGTCGGCGCCTACCCAGCGCTCGCGCGCATGCGGCTCGCCGAAGCGCGCGTCGCCGACGATCCCGCAGCGGCCGTCGCCGCCTTCGACGAGGTGGCCAACACGTCCGGCGCGCCGCAGGGCCTGCGCGACATGGCCGCCGTGCGCGCGGCCTATCTTCTCGTCGATCACGGTTCGCTCGCCGATGTGCGCGCCCGCGTCGAACGCCTCACCGGCGATGCGGAACCGCTGCGCTTCCCCGCGCGCGAGGCGTTGGGGCTCGCCGCCTGGAAGGCGCAGGATATCGAAACCGCCCGCACGATGTTCGACCAGCTGCAGGAAGACCTCGGCGCCCCGAACGGCATCCGCCGCCGCGCCGGCCTGATGCAGGAGCTGATCGCGGCCTCGACGCCCGCCGCGCCCACAGCGACGCCGGCCGCGCCCGTCACCGAAACCCCCGCAGCGGCCCCGGATGCCGCACCCACCGCTCCCGCGGCGCCGGCCCCCGCGGCCCCCGCCGCGCCGGCCGAGGCGCCTGCGCCGGCAGCGCCTGCCCAGCCCCCGGCCTGACGGGAGCCACGAGGACACCATGGTCACCATCGCCATCATCGGTCGGCCGAACGTCGGCAAGTCCACCCTGTTCAACCGGCTGGTCGGGCGCAAGCTCGCGCTGGTGGACGACCGGCCGGGCGTCACGCGCGACCGGCGCGAGGGGGAGGCGCGCCTGCTCGACCTCGACTTCCGCGTCATCGACACGGCCGGTCTCGAGGAGGCGGGCGCCGACACGCTGGAAGGGCGCATGCGCGCCCAGACCGAGCTGGCGATCCAGGACGCCGACCTGTCCCTCTTCGTGGTGGATGCCAAGGCCGGCGTCACGCCGCAGGACGAGACGTTCGGCGATCTCCTGCGCCGCCGGGGCAAGCCGGTGATCCTCGTCGCCAACAAGGCCGAGGCGCGCGGCTCGGACACGGGCTTCTACGACGCCTTCTCGCTCGGCCTCGGCCAGCCCTGCGCCATCTCGGCCGAGCACGGCGAAGGCATGGGTGACCTGCGCGATGCGATCGTCGAGGCGCTGGGGATCGAGGCCTTCGAGGACCCCGATGCCGCCGACGCCGATCCGGATGCCGAGATCGAGTTCGACGAGGACGGCGAGCCGATCGAGCGCTACGACGCGACGAAGCCGCTCAACATCGCGATCGTCGGCCGCCCGAACGCCGGCAAGTCGACGCTCGTCAACCGCTTCCTCGGCGAGGACCGGCTGCTGACGGGCCCCGAGGCCGGCATCACGCGCGATTCGATCTCGGTCGAGTGGGAGTGGCGCGGTCGCCGCGTGAAGATGTTCGACACCGCCGGCATGCGCCGCCGGGCGCGCGTGCAGGAGAAGCTGGAGAAGCTGTCGGTCGCCGACGCGCTGCGCGCCATCCGCTTCGCCGAGGTCGTCGTGATCGTCTTCGACGTGACGATCCCCTTCGAGAAGCAGGACCTGACGCTGGTCGATCTCATCGCGCGCGAGGGCCGGGCGCCGGTTCTCGCCTTCAACAAATGGGACCTCGTCGAGGATCGCCAGGCGGTGCTGGCGGACCTGCGCGAGAAGACCGAGCGTCTCCTGCCGCAGGTGCGCGGCGTCAAGGCCGTCACCGTCGCGGGTGCGACCGGCGAGGGGCTCGACCGCCTGATGAAGGCGATCACCGAGACCCACGAGACCTGGAACCGGCGCATCTCCACCGCCAAGCTCAACCAGTGGCTCGAGCGCATGGTCTCGCACCATCCGCCCCCCGCGGTCTCGGGCCGGCGCGTCAACATCAAGTACATGACGCAGATCAAGACCCGCCCGCCGACCTTCATCCTCCACACGTCGCGACCCGAAGCGGTGGGCACGGCCTACACGCGCTACCTCGTCAACGGCCTGCGCGAGCAGTTCGGCCTCGCCGGCATCCCGATCCGCATGATGATGCGCAAGTCCGATAACCCCTACGCGCACAAGGCCAAGAAGTTCTGACGGACGAGGGCGGCAGCGGCCGCCCGTCCGGCTCATTAACTTTCCGATAAGGTTAATGAGCGATGATCGTCTTCCGATGGAACCCATGCGGAAGCCGGTCATGAGAACAGCGAAGCACGGCGCCCGCAGGGCGGACCGAAGATCCGCCGCACGCCGCGCCGCGTTTCGTCGCACGATCCTGTCGATCGGTGCCGCGCTTCTGATTCTCCCCGCCCTGCCGACCACGCTGCCGAACGCCGACCTGTCGGCGGCCGGGGCGCCGGACGATCTGGCCGGCCCTCTCCTCACGCTCTCCGCCTTCGCCGGCAATCCCGGCTTCGACGATGGCGATGCCGATCTCGTGGCGCAGCCGGCCGACGGCTCGGTGTTCGTGCGCGACGGCTCGGCCCGCATTCCCGCCGAGCGGGGAGGGCGCGTCGGCCCCCGGCCGCTCGCCGCCGTGCAGCCGAAGTTCGCGGCCGGCGCCATCGTCGCCGCGACCAACCTTCTGCGTCCGGGCCTCGCCATGGGCGACGACGAGATGCGCACCGCGCTCGCCGGCCCGATGCCGTTCGGCGGGCCGACGCGCGTCGCGGCCTTCCGCCGCAGCGGCGCGGAGGCAGGCGTGTCCGCGACGCCGGATCCCGTCCCGGTCGCCGCGCGCCGCGACAAGCCCGCGTCCGACGCCATTCCCGCCGGCAAGGTCGACGCCTTGCAGACGCTGGCGGCCTATGCGCCCGAATCCCAGCCCGGGCATTCCAGCCTCTTCGACGCCGTGCTCCATCCGCAGGGGCAGGACTTCATTCCGCCGATCTCGCCGAAGGACCATTCCTGGGCCGCCTCGATCCTGCCGGCGTCCTCCTTCACCGAGAAAGAACAGACTTGCCTCGCCAACGGCATCTATTTCGAGGCGCGCGGCGAGACCGAGAAGGGTCAGGCGGCGGTCGCGCAGGTGATCCTCAACCGCGTGCGCAATCCCGCCTATCCGAAGACGATCTGCGGCGTCGTCTACCAGAACCAGGACTGGAAGAATCGCTGCCAGTTCTCGTTCGCCTGCGACGGCGTGAAGGACGTCATCTGGAACAAGCGCGCCTACGGCACCGCCAAGCGGATCGCCGACGAGGTAACGCGCGGCAAGACGTGGCTGCCCGAAGTCGGCTCGGCGACCCACTATCATGCGACTTACGTCCGGCCCCGCTGGGCGAAGACCATGCAGAAGGTCGACAAGATCGGCCTGCACGTCTTCTATCGCACCTACGGCGGCGGCTGGCGCTGACGCCCTGTCGCCAAGCGCCCGCCTGCCTTAGATGCGGGGAGGGCACCGGCATCTTGCCG
Organism: Aureimonas sp. Leaf324; assembly: GCF_001423245.1. Lineage (GTDB taxonomy): Bacteria > Pseudomonadota > Alphaproteobacteria > Rhizobiales > Rhizobiaceae > Aureimonas. The sequence goes on along the minus strand of NZ_LMOH01000012.1, from coordinate 563,115 downwards.
GACACGGCGAAGTGAAGGATGCGGCGGCCGGGAGGCTTGCCGCTCCCGGCAGGGCGACACGCGATGAACGACGACAGCGACAAGACCGACGCCGAGCGCGCCGCCGACCGCGCCCGCCTGCAGGCCCGCCTCGACCACTTCAAGGCGACGCAGAAGACGCTCCTGCCCGAGACCGACGGCAAGCCCGGTTCCATGCAGGGCATGGCGCAGGGGCTGAAGATCGCCAGCGAGTTCATCGCCGGCGTCGTCGTCGGCGCGGTGATCGGCTACGGCATCGACCAGCTTTTCGGAACGACGCCCTTCGGATTGATCGTCTTCCTGCTTCTCGGCTTCGCTGCCGGCGTCCTCAACGTCATCCGTTCGGCCAGCCAGCCGACCCCGCCGAGCGATCCCCCTTCACGATAAGTGGATCGCACGGGGACAGAGCAGGCATTTCGCCCCGGAGGGTGTTGCGAAGCGCGGTTCAGGACGCTATGGCAGTCTCGCTCCGAGAGGGCGAGCATAAGAGGACCAAGCGTTTGGCGAACGATCCCCTTCATCAGTTTCAGATTTCTCGGCTGGTTCCGATCGAAATCGGCGGGGTCGATTTCTCGTTCACCAATTCTTCGTTGTTCATGGTCGCGACTGTCGCGGTCGCCACGGGCTTCCTGTATTGGTCGACCCGCGGGCGCGGACTGGTGCCGAGCCGCTCGCAGTCGGTCTCGGAACTCTCCTACGAATTCATCGCCAGCATGCTGCGCGACGCGGCGGGATCGAAGGGGATGAAGTTCTTCCCCCTCGTGTTCTCGCTCTTCATGTTCATCCTGGTGGCGAACCTCCTCGGGATGTTCCCGTATTTCTTCACCGTGACCAGCCACCTGATCGTCACCTTCGCGCTGGCGCTGCTCGTGATCGGCACGGTGGTCGTCGCCGGCATCAAGGGCCATGGCCTCGGCTGGTTCAAGGTCTTCGTCCCCTCCGGCGTTCCGGCGGCCGTCGTGCCCTTCGTGGTGCTGATCGAGATCATCTCGTTCCTGTCGCGCCCGGTCTCGCTCTCGGTTCGTCTCTTCGCCAACATGCTGGCGGGCCACATCACGCTCAAGGTCTTCGCGGGCTTCGTGACCTCGCTCGGCGCGCTCGGCGCGGTGGGCGTGGGCGGCGCGATCCTGCCGCTGCTCATGACCGTCGGCATCACGGCGCTCGAATTCCTCGTGGCGTTCCTGCAGGCCTACGTCTTCGCGGTCCTGACCTGCATGTACCTCAACGACGCGGTCCACGTTCACCACTGACCGCATCCCCTCGTCGCGCGGCCGTCTCGGTCGCGGGCCTCAATCCCCCGCACGATCCACTAAAGGAGTTTCTCATGGACGCGGAAGCTGCACGTTACATCGGCGCTGGTCTGGCTTGCTTCGGCATGGCCGGCACGGCCCTCGCGCTCGGCAACATCTTCTCGAGCTTCCTCACCGGCGCGCTGCGCAACCCGTCGGCTGCCGACGGCCAGTTCGGCCGCCTGATCTTCGGCTTCGCCGTCACGGAAGCTCTGGGCATCTTCTCGCTGCTCATCGCGCTGCTGCTGCTCTTCGTCTAATCTCAAGTTCTTGGGATTGTGCAGCCGGCCGCCCCGGACGGGGCGGCCGGACCCGTATCATCGGAGTAGGACATGTTCGTCACCGAAGCTTTCGCGCAGACAGAGGGTGCGCCTGATGGGCATGGAACGCCGTTGACCACCGCTCCCGCTCCCCAGACCGCGGAAGCCATCGGCGTGCCCGAGGGCGCGCACGAAGCGGGCGGTACCTTCCCGCCGCTGAACCCCGAATTCTTCGCCTCGCAGATCCTGTGGCTGGCGATCAGTTTCGGCGTCTTCTACTACGTCCTGTCGAAGACGATCATCCCGCGCATCGCCTCGGTTCTCGAGAACCGCCGCGAGCGCATCGCCGCCGATCTCGAGGCGGCCGAGCGCATGCGCGCCGATGCCGACGAGGCCCAGGCCGCCTACGAGCAGGAGCTCGCCAGCGCCCGCGCCAACTCGCAGAAGATCGCCGGCGAGGCGCGCGATTCGGCCCGCTCCAGCGCCGACACCGAGCGCAAGCGCATCGAGGGCGAACTCGACGCCAAGCTCGAGACGGCGCAGGCCCGCATCGCCGAGATCAAGGCCCGCGCGCTCGCCGACGTCGACACGATCGCGACCGATGCGGCCGAGGCCATCCTGACCGAACTGACCGGTGCCAGCGTCTCGCACGACGAGGTCGCCAACGCCGTTCGCGCCGTTCGCGCCTGAGGAGCTGAACCATGGCATTCGACGCAACATTCTGGGCGCTGATCGGCCTCATCCTCTTCCTCGCCGTCGTGATGTACTTCAAGGCGCCGGCGATGGCCGCCCGCTCGCTCGACAGCCGCGCCAAGCGGATCGAGAACGAGATGGAGGAGGCCCGCGAGCTGAAGGAAGAGGCCAAGCGCCAGCTGGCCGACTACCAGCGCCGCCGCCGCGAGGCGGAGGCCGAAGCCCGCGAGATCGTCGCCAGCGCGCAGCGCGAGGCCGCCGGCCTCGTCGAGGAAGCCCGCATCAAGAGCGAGGAATACGTCGCTCGCCGCACGCAGGTCGCCGAGCAGAAGATCGCCCAGGCCGAAGCCGACGCGATCGCCGAGGTCCGCGCCTCCGCCGTCAACATCGCGATCGATGCCGCCACCCGCGTCATCGCCGAGCGTCACCTCGGCACCGACGGCCAGATGACCGAGCGCTCCATCGAGGAAGTGCGCCGCCGCCTCAACTGAGCGCCGCGTAGGACCGAGCAGAACAAGCCGCCCTCCGGGGCGGCTTTTTTGCGTTTTGAGGCCTGTCGGGTTGTAGACCAGATCCTCCTGAGCGACACCGCAGCCTGAACGGCACGAACCGCCTCCCACTGCGGCCTTGTCGTGCCCGGAAGTGGACATTCGTTTGGCTCGCCGAAACGACGTGATCCGCTGCCACTCAGTGTTGTCGGTGCATTCTATGGAGAACCGATAGCCGACGCCGTGACGCGGGAGCCTCTGAGCAACGCTGCAGCGAGACCGCCGTCGTCGGCAAGTCCAGCACCATGGCGTCACGCCAGGCGGTCGACCCGCTCGCGACCGCCGGCCTCAGTCGGCGTGCACCAGTCTCCCCGCAAGCGGAGCGAAGCTGCGGCGATGGTGGATGCAGGGGCCAACCGCCTTGATGTCCGTTCGCTTCGCTCGCTGAAATGACACGACCGCCTCCGCGCAGTGTTGCGAGTGCATCTTTCCGAAGGATGACAACGGAAGCGGTCGCGCAGCAGTCACACTGCGACGTCGCAGCGAACAGGCCGCCGTCCTCGGCTAGTCGAGGTCGATGGCGTCCCGCCGCGCGTTCGATCCGCCTACGACCGCCGACCTTAGCCAGCGCGCGCCAGGCGGGCCGCGATCGGTGCGAAGCTGCGGCGGTGGTGGATGCAGGGGCCGGCCACCTCGATAGCCGCAAGATGCGCGGCCGTCCCGTAGCCCATGTGCCGGCCGAAACCGTAGGCCGGATGGACGTCGCAGAGTGCCGACATCATCCGGTCGCGCGTCACCTTGGCGATGATCGAAGCGGCAGCGATCGAAAGCGAGCGCGCGTCGCCGCCGATGACGGCCGTCGCCGGGCAGGCAAGGCGCGGCGGCACATCGCGCCCGTCGACGAGCGCATGCGCCGGCGGAACGGCAAGGCCCGCCAGCGCCCGGCGCATGGCGTTCAGCGTCGCCTGCCGGATGTTGACCCGGTCGATCTCCGGCGCGCCGGCCGTGCCGACACCGACCTCGGCGGTCTGGAGGATCGCCTCGTAGAGCCGTTCGCGCTCGACGGGCTTCAGCTTCTTGGAATCGTCGAGACCTTGCGGCAATCGCCTGAAATCGAGGATCACGGCCGCCGCGACCACCGGACCGGCCAGCGGCCCGCGTCCCGCTTCGTCGATGCCGGCGACCCGCCCGTGCCCGAGCGTCATGAGATGCCGCTCGATCGCGTCGTTCGGCCCCGGCTCATCCGAGCGGGGCAGCACGAGGCCGGGGGCGAAGAGGGTGGGGAGCGAAGGATCGGAGGAACGGCGAGTCATCGTGCGGCGAACCTCGCGCATTCTCCGATCCTTCTCAAGCCCGGCGGCGGGTTGGCGGACCGCCGGGCTCTTCTGTGACGGCGGCGGACCGGGGAGGCCGCCGACGTCGGTCGTCCGGATGCGGCCCCGGACGATCGATGGGAAGGCCCGCAAGCCTCCCGGTGCTGTCAGCGTCCGGCGCAAGCGCCCGGACGGCTCGTCACGTTCAGAGCAGCGAGAGCTGCACGCCGCCGCCTTTCGGCGCGCGAAAGAGGTCGCTGCGCAGCGTCGAGCGCTCGAGGTTCAACGAAAGACGCTTGGCGGCCAGTTCGAAGCGGCGCTTGATCTGCTGCGCGTAAGGCCCCTTGCCGGTCATCCGCTGGCCCCATTCGGGATCGTAGTCCTTGCCGTCGCGCATCGAGCGCAGGAGCGCCATCACGTGACGGTAGCGGTTGGGATAGTGGCGCAGCAGCCAGTCCTTGAAGAGCGGCGACACTTCGAGCGGCAGGCGCAGGAGCACGTAGCCGACCTCCTTCGCGCCGGCTTCGGCCGCCGCCTCCAGAAGCCGCTCGATCTCCGAGTCCGTCAGGCCGGGAATGATCGGCGCGGTCATCACCATGGTCGGGATGCCCGCCTCGGTCAGCTGGCGCACCGCGTCGAAGCGCTTGGGCGGGGTGGCCGCCCGCGGCTCCATCAGGCGCGCCAGCTGGCGGTCCATCGTCGTGACGGACATGGCGACCCGCGCGAGCCCCTTGGCCGCCATGCGCTGGAGAATGTCGATGTCGCGCGTCACCAGCGCCGACTTCGTCACGATGCCAACCGGGTGGTTCGCCCGCTCCAGCACCTCGAGGATCTCGCGCATGATCCCCCGCGTCTTCTCGATCGGCTGGTAGGGGTCGGTGTTGGTGCCGATCGCGATCGAGCGCGGCTCGTAGCCGGGCTTGGAGAGCTCGTCTTCCAGAAGCTCGGCGGCGTTCGGCTTGGCGAAGAGCTTGGATTCGAAGTCGAGGCCGGGCGACAGGCCCATATAGGCGTGGCTCGGCCGCGCGAAGCAGTATACGCAGCCGTGCTCGCAGCCGCGATAGGGGTTCACCGAGCGGTCGAAGGAAATGTCGGGCGACTGGTTACGCGTGATGATCGTGCGCGCCGCCTCGTTCTGTACCTCGGTGCGGAACGGCGGCAGCTCGTCGATCGTCGCCCAGCCGTCGTCGAAGGCGGTCCGCGCGAAGGGCTCGAAGCGGCCGGACGGGTTCATCCCCGCGCCGCGACCGCGCCGCCGGTCGAACCCGACGCGCAGGCCCGACTGGTTCAGCATGTGGTTCGCGATGTCGACGCCGCGGACCGGGCCGTGCGCGGCGCGGTCGATGCTTCGGATCTCGGACATGGGATTGGGTTCCCTCGGATACGATCCCGTTAAGACCCTGATCCTAGTCATCAAGAGAGAACAATACAAGAACAAAAGGGAACGAAAGCGGACGCTGGCGGGCGACGCCGCTTTGCGATAACGCGGGACGCGATGCTGACCGTCCTGATCCACGGCGCCGACGATGCGCCCGCCTTCGCCCAGACCCTCTCGCCGCTCGTTTCGGGCGCAGTGGAGGGCATCCTGCGCGACGTCGTGGTTCTGGATGTTGCAGGGGACGACGTGCGGCGCGTCGCCGATCACGCGGGCTGCCGCCTGGCATCGATGGCCGAGGTGCTGGCGGCCCCGGCGTCTCTGAAGGGCGAGTGGGTCCTGATCCTGCGCTCGGGCGAGCGTCTGCCGGAGAACTGGATCGACCGGGTGGTGCGTTATGCCGGCGGTCGGTCGGCGGTCGCCGCGGCGCGGTTGCCGGAGCCCGAGCCCGGCATTTTCGACCGCCTGTTCGGGCGCTCGCGCGGCGGCGTCCTCGCCTCGCGCGCGGCGCTGGTGGCGGCCGCCCCCGCCAGCGGCGGGCGGATCGATCGTCTCGTGGGTGCCTTGAAACCCCGCCGGATGCGGCGCGGCGCCTGATGCGTCAGGCCGAAAGGCCGCCGCGGCGCAGGTGTTCGTCGAGCCGCGGCATGATCTCGACGAAGTTGCAGGGACGGTGGCGATAGTCGAGCTGTGCGGCGAGAATGCCGTCCCAGCCGTCGCGGCAGGCGCCGGGCGAGCCCGGCAGCGCGAAGACGAAGGTCGCGTTGACGACCCCTGCGGTCGCCCGGGACTGGATCGTCGAGACGCCGATCTTCTCGAACGAGATCCGGTGGAAGACGATCGAGAACCCGTCCATCCGCTTGTCGAAGATCGGCTCCAGTGCTTCCGGCGTCACGTCGCGGCCGGTGAAGCCGGTGCCGCCGGTGGTGATGACGACGTCGATGCCGGGATCGCGCGACCAGCCGAGGACGGCGGCGCGGATCGCCTCGACGTCGTCGGGCACGATGCGGCGGTCGCCGAGCCGATGACCCGCGCCCTCCAGCCGCTCGACCAGCGTATCGCCGGATCGATCGTCGTCCGGGGTGCGCGTGTCCGAGACCGTGAGGACGGCGATCGACAGGGGAATGAATTCGCGCTCGCTCATCGCGTCTGCCCCGTCAGTTGCGTCGCCTTGACCCACCAGCCGGGCCGCGCCGCGGCGATCGCGCGCTCCGCCTCGCGGCAGGCGGCGTCGCTGGCGAAGAGGCCGAACACCGTCGCGCCCGAACCCGACATCCGGGCAAAGCGCGCGCCGGCCTTGGACACGGCCTCGACGGCGTCGCCGATCGCGGGCGCGAGCCCGAGCGCCGGGGGCTCCAGATCGTTGCGCGCGGCCTCGAGGTAGCGCGCCAGCGTCTCGAGGTCCGAAAAGCCCTCGGCCGGCAGAGCCAGGAGGGGCGCGTTGTCGCGTCGCGCGAGACCGGCGAAAACGGCGGGCGTCGCCACCGGCACGCCGGGATTGACGAGGAGGACGGGGATCGCGGGCAGGGCGGCCAGCCGCTCGGCGCGCTCGCCGATCCCGCGCACCACCGCCGCCTCGCCGGACAGGCACATCGGCACGTCGGCGCCGAGCTTTACGCAGCGCTCGGCAAGCGAAGGCCGAAGCGCGGGATGCCGCGCCCCGATCCAGGCGAGCAGGGCGCCGGCATCCGCCGAGCCGCCGCCGATGCCGGCGGCGTGCGGCAGGTGCTTGGAGAGGCGGATGGCGAGCGGCGACAGGCGCACGCCGCCGGCCGGCGCGAGCTCCTGCGCCAGCGCCAGCGCCTTCATGACGAGATTGCCGCCGTCGGTCGGCACGCCCGCGCCGAGCGGCCCGTCGACGCTGAGCGCGTCGCGCGGGCCGGGAGCGATCTCCAGCCGGTCGCCGAAGTCGGCGAAGGCGACGAGGCTTTCCAGCTCGTGGTAGCCGTCGGCGCGTCGGCCGACGACATGGAGCGCCAGGTTGATCTTGGCGCGCGCGGTGACGGTGGTGACCCAGGGAACGTGGACGAAGGCGTCCATCGCGACCGTCAGTTCGAGACCTTGGGGGCCTCGGTTCCGCCGCCGGCGGCGGGCGGCGGCGCGATCGTCGCGGTATCGGCCACCGGCGCCAGACCCTCGGCGAGCTTCTTCTTGATCTTCTCGACCTCGGCGGCCTCCGGCGCGGGATCGCCGACCAGCGCGCGGTTCCACTGGAAGCGCGCCTCGCGGGTGCGCCCGACGCGCCAGTAGGCGTCGCCGAGATGGTCGTTCAGCGTCGGGTCGGCGGGCATGATCAGGACCGCGCGCTCCAGCTGCTCGACGGCCTCGTCGAAGCGGCCGAGGCGGTAGTAGGCCCAGCCGAGCGAGTCGATGATGTAGCCGTCGTTCGGCCGCAGCTCGACGGCGGTGCGAATCATGTTCAGCCCCTCGTCGAGATTGCGGTTCATGTCGACCCAGGAGTAGCCGAGATAGTTCAGGACCTGCGGCTGGTTCGGCTCGAGCTCCAGCGCCTTGCGGAAGTCCGGCTCGGCCTTGTCCCACTGCTTCTGCCGCTCGAGCGCGATGCCCCGCTGGTAGTAGATGTTCCAGACGTTGGGCGCGTCGGTGGGCGCGAGCGTCAGCGCCTTGTCGAGCATCGTCACGGCGCCCGCGTAGTCCTTGTCGGCCGCCAGCACGTCGGCGAGCGCCAGATGCGCCTGCAGGTCGTCCGGGTAGCTCTCGACCGCCTTGCGCAGGTGGACCTTGGCCTCGTCCTTGCGATCGGCCTGCCAGAGGTCGAGGCCCATCTGCAGCTCGGCGGTGCGCCGGTAGGGCGAGCCTTCCGGAATCTGCTCGTAGTAGGAGATCGCAAGATCGATCTGCTTCGACCGGTCGGCGACGCCGGCGAGCGCCGTCAGGAGCTTGGGATCGGCCGTGTTGGCGACCGCCTTGGCGAACTGGAAGTAGAGGAGCGCGACGTCCTGTCCGTCGCCGCGATTGATCGCCTGCCCGAGGATGTAGAGCGTCTCGGCAGCGCCCCCTTGCGCATCGCGGATCGGCGGGGCGATCTCCTTGCCGTCGCGGATCGCGGCTTCGAGCTGCGTCAGCGGCTCGTAGGCGGGCGCGAGTTCGAGACCGCGCGCCACGGCGTCGAGCGCCTGCTGCTTGCGGCCCGAGCGCGCCTCGATGCGCGCCAGCGCCTCGGCGCCCGCGAGATAGGCGTCGACCGAGGTCTGCGCGGTGCTCTGGTCCGAAATCAGGGCACCGAGCGCGGTGCGTGCGCGCTCGACATCGCCGGTGAGCCCGGCGATCAGCCCGATCTCGTACTGGTTGAAGGCCTCGAACCACGAGGCGCCGCGAAGCGCCTCGACGCGGCGGATGGCGTCCTGGCCTCGACCGGCGCCGACATCGGCCCAGGCGGAAAGGTGGCCGACGAGGAGCGTGTCGAGATCGCTCGTGTCGCGCAGCTTGAGGGCTTCGATCGCCGCGTCGAAGCGGCCGTCGTGCAGGGCGTCGAGCGCGACCGCGATCTGGGCGACCTTGCCCACCGTATCGTCGTCGACGAGCTTGGCGGCGAGATCGACGCCGTCCTTGAAGCGGCCGTCCGCCAGATAGGCGAACATCGCCTCCTGCTGCAGGACGTCGGAGGTCGGATCGAGGCGCAGCGCTTCGTCGTAATAGTCGGCGGCGATGCCGGGCTGGCGGTTCTCGCGCGCCAGCTTGGCGGCGAGATAGGCGCCCGACAGCGACTGGACGTCGACGGTCGCGCGCTCGGTGCCGGTGGCGGGCGTGTCCTGCGCGGCGGGCTCGGTGGTCTGCGCCGCAGCGGGGCCGGCCAAAACGGCGGCGGCGAGAGCGGCGGCCAAAGCGATCCGCGAGATACGCGTTCTATCCACGTCGAACTTCCTTTTTCCCGACCCGCCGGCGCCTGGGCGTCGGCCGCGGCGCTCGTGCCCGCCCGCCGCCTTGGCAGCGCGGGGCGCGTTCACCCGTGTCCGCTTCCAGAATGTTTATTTTGCGACGGCGAACGACGCCAGCCGTCGGCACGAACTATCGGATCCGCTCGATCGAAAACGCCACCACGGCGTCGAGCGCCTCGCGGTGGGGGCCGGCGGGCAGGACCGACAGGGCCTGCGAGGCGAGGCGCCCGTGCTCGCGCGCCCGCGCCTTCGTCGCCTCCAGCGCCCCGTGCCGCGCCAGGAGGTCGCGTGCGCGCGCCAGCGCCGCGTCGTCGTTGTGCCCGTTCTCCATCGCCTCGCGCCAGAAGGCGCGCTCGTCCTCGTTGCCGGCGGCATAGGACAGGATGACGGGGAGCGTGATCTTGCCCTCGCGGAAGTCGTCGCCGACGTTCTTGCCGAGGTCGTCGGCCGAACCGCCGTAGTCGAGGACGTCGTCAACGAGCTGAAACGCGAGACCGAGGTGCAGGCCGTAGTCGCGCATCGCCGCCTCGAAGTCGGCGCCCGCGCCGGCGATCACCGGGCCGACCTCGGCCGCGGCGGCGAAGAGGGCGGCCGTCTTGGCGCCGATCACCGCCATGTAGTCGGCCTCGGTGGTCGACATCTGCTTGGCGGCCGAGAGCTGCCAGACCTCGCCCTCGGCGATCACGGCGGACGCGTTGGAGAGGATCGCCAGCGCGCGCATCGAGCCGACCTCGACCATCATCTTGAAGGCCTGGCCGAGGAGGTAGTCGCCGACGAGAACGCTCGCCTGGTTGCCCCAGATCGTGCGGGCGGTCTTGCGGCCGCGGCGCAGGTCGCTCTCGTCCACCACGTCGTCGTGGAGGAGCGTCGCGGTGTGCAGGAACTCGACGCTGGCCGCGAGCTTCACGTGGTTTTCGCCGCGGTATCCGAAGGCGAGCGCCGAGGCGAGGGTGAGGATCGGGCGCAGCCGCTTGCCGCCCGACGAGATCAGGTGCTCGGCGATTTCGGGGATGAGCTCGACGTTGGACCCGGCCATGGACAGGATCAGCGCGTTGACGCGATCCATGTCCGCGCGCGTCAGGCCGAGGATCGGGTCGATCGAGGCGATCTCTCTCGTCTGATCCAGGGGGCGGGCAAGGGTCACTGGTCTTCTCCGTATCGCTGCGCGCGCAATAGCCGGGCGGGCGTGAGGCGGCAAGTGCGTAAAGTGGCGCGCCGCCGGCATCGGGCGACCTCGGGCACGTCGCGGCTTGCGTCCGGCGTGCTTTTGGGGCCACTGAACCCGGCCATGATCGAACTCCTGCGCTCCAACGATCCCGTCCTTCTGTCCTTCGTGCAGGCGCTCCTGCGCGATGCGGAGATCGGGCATCTCCTCGCCGACAGCCACATGAGCGTCCTCGACGGCTCGATCGGCATTCTGCCGCGTCGCCTCCTCGTGGACGACGAGGAGATCGATCAGGCCCGGCGCCTCCTCAGCGATGCGGGGCTGGCTCACGAACTCTCCGACCGTGCCTGAACCCTCGTCCGCCGAGACCGTCACGAAGGACGCGTTCTTCGGCGGCGCGTTCCATCTCCTCCAGCCGGCGAGGGGTGGCCTCCGTTCCGGCGACGACGCGCTGCTTCTGGCTGCCACCGTGGAGCCGGGTCAGGGGGGCATTGCGGCCGATCTCGGGTCCGGGTCGGGCGCCGTCGCGCTCGCCGCCGCGATCCGCGCGCCGGCCCTCGCGGTGACGCTGGCCGAGCGCGATCCGGCGATGGCCGATCTCGCCCGCCGGACCCTCGCGCTGCCGCAGAACGCCGATCTCTCCGGTCGCCTGCGCCTCGTCGAGCTCGACCTCCTCCTGCCGCGCTTGGGCCGCGAGGCGGCCGGCCTCGCGGACGGCGCCTTCGATCTCGTCCTCACCAACCCGCCCTTTCATCCCGCAGGCGGCCGGGCCTCGCCGGATGCCGCGCGCGCCGCCGCCAAGGCCGAGCCCGACGCCGCCTTCACCGCGCGCTGGATCGCCGTCGCCGCCGCGCTTCTGCGCCATGCTGGGCGCTTCCACATGATCGGCCGGCCCGACCAGATCGCGACGATCGCGGCCGCCTGCGGCAACCGGCTCGGCGGTCTCACCATCCGCCCCGTGCATGCGAAGGCGGACGCCCCGGCCGTGCGGATCCTGTGCGCGGCGACCCGCGGCTCGCGTGCGCCGCTTCGCCTCCTGCCGCCGGTCGTGCTCGACGCGGCGACGCGCGAGGCGCTGGGGCAGGGACGGTTCACCGTCGCGATGACGTGAGGCGCATTGGCGCCAGTCGGGTTGGATGCCTACATGGCGAGCGTCCGACATTCCACGAGAGCCAAGCCCCGTGCCGAACCCGATCGCCAAGCTGATCCCGAAGCGTTTCCGCAAGACGGAGACCGTCATTCCCGTGGTGCGGCTGAACGGCGTGATCATGGCTGGCGGCTCGCCGCTGCGCTCCTCGATCAACCTCGCCTCCGTCGCCCCGCTGCTCGATAAGGCCTTCGCCATGAAGGACTCGCCGGCCGTCGCGATCTCGGTGAACTCGCCGGGCGGCTCGCCCGTCCAGTCGCGCCTCGTGTTCCAGCGTATCCGGGATCTGGCGGAGGAGAAGAACAAGCGCGTCGTCGTCGCCTGCGAGGACCTCGCGGCGTCCGGCGGCTACATGATCGCCTGCGCGGGCGACGAGATCGTCGCCGACCCGTCCTCGGTCGTCGGCTCGATCGGCGTCGTGTCCGGCGGCTTCGGCTTCGTCGACCTCATCGCCAGGCTCGGCATCGAGCGCCGCGTCCACACCGCCGGCCAGAACAAGGCGACGCTCGACCCCTTCCGGCCCGAACGCCCCGAGGACGTCGAGCACCTGAAGGCCCTCCAGCTCGACGTGCACCAGACCTTCATCGACCTCGTGCGCTCGCGCCGTGCCGACCGTCTCGCCGACCATCCCGATCTGTTCTCCGGTCTTTTCTGGTCCGGCACGCGCGGCCTCGAACTCGGCCTCGTCGACCGGCTCGGCGATCTGCGCACGGTGCTGCGCGAGACCTATGGACCGAAGGTGAAGCTCGCCGTCGTCCAGCAGAAGCGCGGACTCTTCGGCATCGGCCGCGGCGGGGGCGCCGCCGCCTCGCTCGCCAACGCCGCCGTCGATGCCGCCTTCACGGCCGCCGAGGAGCGTGCGCTCTGGGCGCGCTACGGCCTCTGACGACCCGCGGCGCCTTGCCTTCGCCCGAAAGCCCGCAAATACTGGGACCCGTGTGAATCATGGTCGATCCGATGCCCATCTTCCTCTTCGGCCTCGTCGGGGCCGCCGCCTACTACGGCTACCGCCAGCTTCAGCAGGAAACCGCGCGGGTGATCGAGCGCAACCGCCGCTCCGAGGCCGAGCATCGCACCGGCGCGCACGGCACGCTGGAGCGCGGGGCGGACGGCGTCTACCGGCTGCGCCGCGACTGAAGCCCTGCGCCACGCGCCCGAGGCTTGACCCCGGCAAAGCGGGCATGGCAACTCGCGCGTCACAAGAACGCCGCGTCGAGAACATCCAGGGTCCGCTGCCATGTCCGAACTTGCCGATCACATGCGGCCCGAACGCTCCTTCCAGGGGCTGATCCTCGCGCTCCATCGCTACTGGGCCGATTACGGCTGCGTCGTGCTCCAGCCCTACGACATGGAAGTGGGCGCCGGCACCTTCCACCCCGCGACGACCTTGCGCGCGCTCGGGCCCCGGCCGTGGAACGCGGCCTATGTTCAGCCGTCGCGTCGGCCGAAGGACGGGCGTTACGGCGAGAATCCCAACCGGCTGCAGCACTACTACCAGTATCAGGTCATCCTGAAGCCCAACCCGCCCAACCTGCAGGAGCTCTATCTCGGCTCCCTCAAGGCGATCGGCGTCGACATGGCGCTGCACGACATCCGCTTCGTCGAGGACGACTGGGAGTCGCCGACGCTCGGCGCCTGGGGCCTCGGCTGGGAGTGCTGGTGCGACGGGATGGAGGTCTCGCAGTTCACCTACTTCCAGCAGGTCTGCGGCATCGAATGCGCGCCGGTCGCGGGCGAACTGACCTACGGGCTCGAGCGCCTCGCCATGTACGTCCAGAACGTCGACAACGTCTATGACCTGAACTTCAACGGCCGCGAGGGCGCCGAGAAGGTCACCTACGGCGACGTCTTCCTCCAGGCCGAGCGCGAATATTCCCGCTTCAATTTCGAGATCGCCGACACGAAGATGCTGCTCCAGCACTTCGACGACGCGGAACGCGAATGCGCCGCGATCCTGAAGGCCGGCGCGCCGGACGCGGCGGGCGCTCTCCACCGCTGCGTCCTGCCGGCCTACGACCAGGCCATCAAGGCCTCGCACGCCTTCAACCTCCTCGACGCCCGCGGCGTCATCTCCGTCACCGAGCGCCAGAGCTACATCCTGCGCGTGCGCACCCTCGCCAAAGCCTGCGGCGAGGCCTTCCTCCTGACGGAAGCAGGCGGGGCAGGGTGGAGCGCGGCGGCGTAGGTTTGTAGAAGAGCGCCATGCGGCGGGGCATGTTGGCCCGGTCAGTCCCTTCCACCGTGGGGCATGACGGCCGTCGCCTCCGGCCGATGTCCCAGGCGGCCAGATGAGGGCTCGTCAAGCCAACGGCCCGACGGGAACGGAGTGAGCGGCCGTCTCCCCGTTCCCGACAGCAGAACTCGAACCGTTCTTTGCTAGTTGGTGATCGTTCGCTTTTGGGATTGCATCTCCACATCCTGCCGCAGGAGGTGAACCTGAATCTGTTCAGCGACGGCTTGGGCAGTCTGTCCTTCCGCCCCTGCGACCAATCTCACGATCTGCAACGCTAGATCGGCGACACGGTCTGCCCTCGCGTCGCTTTCGTAGTCGACCTCCACGATGCGTTGGCAGGTGGCTATGACCTCACCGGCCTCGTTCGAGATCCAGAATCCCTCCGAGCGGACGTCGCGATACTCGCCATGTCGATTTCGCAGGGAGTATGTCACCTTCACGGGCTGCTGAAGGGCCAATCCCTCCTTGCCGATTTCACGAAGCCGCGCGCGATCGGTCGGGTGAATACAGGCTCGGAACGTCACTCCGTCCACGGCGATGCTGTTGTCCGAGAGACCGAGGTTCTGCGCGAGATTGGCGTCGAGATGAAAGATGTCGGTCGCTGGTGTCCATGTCAAACCTCCGTCGAACCGTTCGACATCGACCCTGAGCTCGAAACCATCGCGCATGAAAAGCTTCTCCTCCTATTAAATTGCAGAGGAACGTTATAGAACCTTTGCGTGTATTCAAGGGTCTCGGGAACGACGTACACGTGCAATTTTAGGCTAGAATTAATCCACGCCACACGTGGCCCAGGTCGCATCCCCGAAGGTCTTCCAGTGAGCAGAGGATTGCACTGAGACTTGCCAATCCTGCGGCACCATCACGCCGGTCTATCCATCCGAAAGACCAAAGGCGCTGGCGCAAGCGGTCAGGCGTAGACGCGCTCCCATAGGTTGTATAAAAGATAAGGATGCAACCGAGAGGGCGGATTTATGCATAGCTTGGCGGAGTTGGCGGCACCCTTTCCGTCCCGTGCTCGCGCGACGGTCGAGAACCGGAAAGTCCTCTGGCGCGAGGAAGACCTTGCCGTTCTCCAGTGGATTCTACGGGATATGGGTTCGGTGGAGCGGTCTCGATCCGTCGCCGAAGACCTTCTCGACCATTTCGGCAGTCTCCCGGACTGTCTCAGCGCCCCGGCGTTCAAGCTGTTGGAAGCGGGGCTGGAACCGTCCGTCATCCATCAGATCCAGTCCGCATGGCATCTGGTCGGGCGTGTGTCGTTCGGGCGATTCCGCGAACGCAACGTCCTCAACTCCATCGACGATGTCAGGCAGTATCTGCGCGTGACGATGGCAGCGCAGCCGGTCGAAATCCTCCGCGTCCTGCATCTGGACAGTCGTTTTCACCTCATCTCCGACGAACTGCAGCAGGTCGGCACCGTCGGTCACGTCCCGGTTCACCTCCGGGAAATCGCCCAACGCGCGCTCAACCTCGGAGCCCGCGGCGTGATCCTCGTTCACAACCATCCCTCGGGGTGTGCGGACCCGACGAAGGAAGACATCGCGCGGACCAGCGATGTTCGCGATGTCCTGAAGCCTCTCGACATCCGTCTGATCGATCACTTGATCGTCGGCCGAAACCAGATCGTCAGCCTCAGCGAAATGGGGCTCTACTCCGCGATCTAGCTATGTAGGCCATCACTCGGCACGAGGTCTGCGCGGGCCTCGACAGACCATCGCGAGGCCCTCCACCCAGGCGCATTGCTCTTTGCGCCGCCCAAGATTTCCCACCAGTTTTCCTCTTGAAGCCGAACCGTCGCTAGTCTCCTCCCATCGCCGCCCCATCGAACAGGCGCGAATGATCACCGGGATCGTTCGGAGGGGTGGCGGGCGGTGTCCGCGACACGCCCCCTGCCGGAGGGGACCGTGGCCCGGACGGTTCTGGCAAGAGGGCCGAGGCGAGCGGCAACCGGAGAAGCTCCATGGCGGGGTCTCGCACACCCTGCCGAACCGCAAACACCGCGCGGGTCGCCGGAGGCGGACCACTCATACACTCTACCCCACGGAGGTTCGCCTCCGGCGGCCCGTCGCCTGTTCCTCGAACGGCGGCACTCAGTGACGTGTCCCAGCATCCCGGCCGCGATCGAGCGGCGCGGGCGCGTTCGCGCGTCCGGCGCTCCCTTGGCGCGCAGCGCGGCGGCTCCATCTGTGGCTTCCTGCAACTCACTATGCCGGAGGCCGGCCCCATGAAAAGCGCTGTTCACGACACGTTCGGCGATCCCGCCACCGTCCTGCATCAGGCCGATCGTCCGACGC
Source organism: Aureimonas sp. Leaf324 (assembly GCF_001423245.1). Classification (GTDB taxonomy): domain Bacteria; phylum Pseudomonadota; class Alphaproteobacteria; order Rhizobiales; family Rhizobiaceae; genus Aureimonas. The sequence continues at coordinate 546,938 of NZ_LMOH01000012.1, read as the reverse complement.
CGGAGCCCGGCCCCGGCGAGGTGCGCATCCGCACGCTCCTGTCGCCGATCCACAACCACGACCTTTGGACCGTGCGCGGCACCTACGGCTACAAGCCGCCGCTGCCCGCGATCGGCGGCTCGGAGGCCGTCGGCACGATCGAGGCGGTGGGCGAGGGGGTGGATGCCGCCATGGTCGGCCGGCGCGTCAGCGCGGCCGGCGTCCACGGCACCTGGGCCGAGAGCTTCATCGCCAAGGCGGCGGGCGTCATGCCGGTGCCGGACGAGATCCCGGACGAGGCGGCCGCGCAGCTGATCGCCATGCCGTTCAGCGCCATCACGCTTCTGGAGTCGCTCGGCGCCGAACCGGGCGAGTGGATCGTCCAAAACGCCGCCAACGGCGCGGTCGGGCGGATGCTGGCCAAGCTTGCCGAGGCGCGGGGCACCCACGTGGTCAGTCTCGTGCGCCGCGACGAGGGCGTCGCCGAGCTCGAAGTCGCCGGCATCCGCAACGCCGTCTCGACGTCGGGCGAAGGCTGGAAGGACAAGGTGCGAGCCCTGACGAAGGGAGCGCCGATCAAGGCCGGCGTCGAATCCGTCGGCGGCAAGGCGGCGGCGGACCTTGCCGACGTCATCGGCGAGAACGGCACGCTCGTGTGCTTCGGCTCGATGACCGGCGAGCCGATGCAGATCCCGTCGGGCGCGGTGATCTTCAAGCAGTTGACGGTGAAGGGGTTCTGGGGCGCCAAGGTCGGTCCCGCCGTGTCGCCGGACGACCGCAGGCGGCTGATGGGCGAACTCGTGACGCGCGTCGCCAAGGGCGAGCTGACGCTCGTGGCCGAGGAGGTCGTGCCGCTCGCCGAGATCGGCCGCGCGGTCGAGGTGTCGCTCGCGCCCGGCAAGGTCGGCAAGGTGCTGGTGAAGCCCTGAATCGAGGCGGGCGGCCCTTCGCGGCCCGCCAGCTCCCAGGGTCAGTTGAGGGCGGCGAGGAAGGGCGCGGTCGGCCAGCCGTCCGGCGCGAAGCCGCGCTTGCCCTGCTCGGTCGCCACCGCCGCGCGCGTGTTGGCGCCGAGGATGCCGTCCACCTTGCCGACATCGTAGCCGAGCGCGACGAGCTTGTTCTGCAGCACCTTCATCTGGTCGCCGTCGAGGCCGGGCTGCGGATTGCCCATATCGACCACCGGCTCGCCGGCCAGCCGCGTGCCGAAATAGGCGGCGGTGAGCGAGTAGGTCAGCGAGTTGTTCCACTGCAGGTAGATGTCGAAGTTCGGGAAGGCGAGGAAGGCCGGCCCGCCCTTGCCCTGCGGCAGGATGATCGAGGCGGGCACGTCGTCGCGCTCCAGCGGCTTGCCGTCGGACTTGGTGACGCCGAGTTCCGCGAAGGCGCGACGCGGCTCCTTGTTGACGAGGGCGGCGCGATCGAACGGGAAGTCGGCCGGCACGCGGATCGCCTCCAGCCACGGCTGGCCGCGCTGCCAGCCCATCGACTGAATGAACTTGCCCGTCGTCATCAGGACGTCCGGCACGTCGGTCAGGAGGTTGATCTGGCCGTTGCCGTCCTGGTCGGTGCCGAAGGCGATGTAGTCCTCGGGCAGCATCTGGGTTTGGCCGAGTTCGCCGGCCCAGGCGCCGCGCATCTGGTCGGGGCGGAGATACCCCTTATCGACGAGTTCGATCGCGGAGATCAGGTGCGGGCGGAAGATCTCGGGCCGGCGGCAGTCGTGCGCGAGGGTGGCGAGCGCGGAGAGGGTGTCGAAGTCGCCGAGCACGGCGCCGAAATCGGTCTCGAGGCCCCAGAAGCTCGCGATCACCGGGCCGGGCACGCCGGTCGCCGCTTCCACCTCGCGGAAGGTCGAGGCGTATTTCTTCAGCTGCGCCTGTCCGCGGGCCAGCCGGTCCTTGTTGACCATGCGGCCTTGGAAGCGGCTCCATTCCTGCTGGAACACCGCCTGGCCGCGGTCGCGCGAGAGCACCTTCTCGTCCTGGCGCACATTGGCGAGCGCCCGGTCGACGCCGGCCGTCGACAGGCCCTTGGCCAGCGCCTCGGCCCGGACGCCGTCCATGAACTGGTTCCAGTTGCCGCCGCACTGCGCGCCCTGCGCGGCCGCACCCGAAACGCCCGCGACGAGGAGGGTCGAGGCGAGTGCCAGCGATGTGAAGGAAGGGGCCATGGCGGTTCGGTTGCTCCTCGGTTGTTCGGGTTCGCCGCCTTTGACGGGCCAAATGGGGCGGTTTGAGGAAGTCAGGCGGCCGGGCGGTGCGCCCGCAGCCAGGTCTCCCAGTCGGCCTTGGTGCCGGAGAAGGCGTTACGGTCCACCTCGCCGGAGACCCCCGGCACCGTGCCGGTCGCGGTCCACTGCCAGAAACGCCAGTCCTCGCGCCCGGCGTAGTTGACGCTCGGATGGTCCTTCACGCCGCGCAGCCAGAACTGATGCTTCGGGAAGGTGCCGATAAGGCGGTCGCGGTGGATGTCGATCGGGGCATAGATGATGGGGCGCACGCCGTAGTGCTTCTCGAGCGTGTCCATGAAGGCGGTCATCTCGCGCACCATCTCCTCGCGCGGCGGGCGGCGCGTGCAGGTCGGCGAATCCGGCGTCCATTCGACGTCGAGGACCGGAGGCAGGGCGGCCGGGTCGCGCGGCACGTTCTCGATGAACCAGCGGGCCTGTTCCGCGCCCGACCGACACCAGTAGAAGAAGTGGTAGGCGCCGCGCGGCACGCCCGCCGCGCCCGCCGCGTCCCAGTTGCGGCGGAAGGCGGAATCCACCCGGTCGCCCCCCTCGGTCGACTTGATGTAGGCGAAGGCGACGCCGCCCGCGCGCACCGTGTCCCAGGCGATCTTGCCCTGGTACTTCGACACGTCGATGCCGTGGACGGGATAGTGGTGCGGCTGCGTGCCGGCGACGCCGGTCAGGCCGAGGTCGACGGGATCCAGGGAGGCGCTTCGGCATCCGGCAACGGCGAGCGCCGCTCCGACGACGAGGAGGACGCGCGAGCCGAAGGCGGCCCGCGACAGAAGGCGTTGTATCGCGCGCATGCGTCTTCCCGTTGGCGTCGAAGTGGCCGGAGCCCGGCGGGACCTTCCCGTTGCAGCCTTGCGCCAGCCTGTCACCGACCACGGACAGCATGCGGCCGCAACGTATGTTTCATCACGTCTTGCGGCGTGAACTGATGAAATTGAACCCATCGGGGATTGGCTCGTTATGCCGGCAGTGACAACCAACGGAGACGATCCATGCGTTCCCTGACCCTCGCCATCGGCGCCCTGTCCATGCTCGCGCTGGGCGCGTGCTCGGACAACAAGAGCTCGTCCACCACCACCCCGGCCGCGACGACCACCACGACGACGCCTGCCACGGGCACGGCGACGACGCCGGCGACCGGCAGCTCAATGGCACCCGCAACCGGCACCGCGACGACGCCCGCGACCGGCACCACGGGAACCACGACCACGCAGTAATTCGCGTCTTTCCGCGCGATCGACAGGGCCCGCGCCGCGCAGCGCGGGCCTTTTCATGCGTTCGTCCGGCAGAGTGCGACAGGATCTTTGAGCCGCCCGCCGCGATCGGATAGAACGGCGGGGACTCGCCCAACCGGCGGCAGGACCCGGCTTTCATGTCCATCTTCTCGACGCTCGCTCAGCTTTTCCGTGATTTCGCCGCCACCGGTGCGGAGGCGATCGAAGCCATCGTCGAGCGCGTGCGCTCGGCCTATTCCGGTGATCGCGAGACGCGCCGGCGCGTGGCCTTCTCGGTTGCGATGATCGCGCTCTCGGCGAAGATGGCGAAGGCCGACGGTGTCGTCAGCCAGCGCGAAATCCGTGCCTTTCAGGAGATCTTCAAGATCCCGCCGGAGGAGGTCGGCAATGTCTTCCGACTCTACGATCTGGCGCGCCGCGACACGGCCGGCTTCGAGATCTATGCCGCCAAGATGCGGGGACTGTGCGACGGGGGGCCGGGCAACTGCGCGCTTCTTGGCGACGTCCTCGACGGCCTCTTTCACATCGCGGGCGCCGACGACACCATCCACGAGCGGGAGCTGGAGTTCCTCGCGCGAGTCGCCGAAATCTTCGGGATGACCGAGACGGAGTTCGAGCGCGTGAAGGCGCGGCACGTCCAGTCCGGCCCGGAGGGGGCCTTCGCGGTCCTCGGCGTGCGGCCGACCGACCCGCCGGAGGTGATCCGGCGGCGTTATCTCGAGCTCGTCAAGGAGAACCACCCCGACCGGCTGGCCGCGCGCGGCGTGCCGGACGAGTTCATGGCGATCGCGACCGAGCGGATGAAGGCGATCAACGCCGCGTGGTCGCTGGTGGGCCGGGTCGCGATGACATGACGCCGGACAGCACGCTCGTCGACCAGGTCGTCGCCTCGCCCCATCATGACGCACGGCGCAACGGCGCGTCGCCGGATATCCTCCTCCTGCACTATACGGGTATGGTCAGCGGCGAGGCGGCGCTGCGTCGCCTGTCCGGCGTGGACGGCGAGGTGTCGTCCCACTACCTTGTCGAGGAGGATGGGTGCGTCTTCCAGCTGGTGCCGGAAAGCCGGCGCGCCTGGCACGCGGGGGTTTCCTGGTGGCGCGGCCGCGACGACGTCAACTCCCGGTCGATCGGCATCGAGATCGTGAACCCCGGACATGAACACGGCTACCGCGCCTTTCCACCCGCGCAGGTGGCGGCGGTGATTGAATTGTGTCGCGATTGCGTCGCGCGCTGGTCGATCGCGCCACAAAGTGTGCTCGCACACTCCGACGTCGCACCCACCCGCAAGGAGGATCCCGGCGAACTCTTTCCGTGGGATCAACTTTTTGCGGCGGGGGTTGGCCACTGGACCGAGCCCGCTAGGGCGACCGGCGGTCGCTTCCTGGCGATGGGGGACAGCGGGCAACCCGTCGAGGCCTATCAGGGGCTGCTCGCAGCTTACGGATATTTTCAGGACATCACCGGAACCTTCGACGAAGCAACGCGTTTCAACACGTTTGCCTTTCAGAGGCACTTCCGGCCCGGCCGGGTCGACGGGATCGCCGACATGGGGACGATCACGACCCTTCACCGGTTGCTGACGAGCCTGCCGTCGATCCTCTAGAGAATGTATGGCCGGCTTACGGCCGTCTCGAATTATTTCAGCCTGACATGTTCCGTGATCGCCGCGACACATTGGCGGTGGATTCCTCCGGCAGAACCTCCCTCGTCATCGCCGCCGCGTATTCGGGCGGCTTTTGAGGGGGCCGGTTGCTCGTCCGTTCGACGCGCGCCGACAATCCACGGAACCAAAATGAACCGACTGCCTGCCGCGGCCTGCGCCGCGACGCTTCTGCTTGCCCAGATTTCTGCCGCTCAAGCCGATACCGCTTCATCCACGTCCCTGGCGCCCGTCGCCGAACCGTCCATCTCCGAGCAGAAGCCGACCGATCCGGTCGAGGACACGAACGACACGCTGGGCTCGCGCCCGTTCGCCGACATCATCGCCCGCGAGGCGAAGGCCAACGATATCCCCGTCGAGCTCGCCCATGCGATCGTCTCGGTGGAGAGCAACTACAAGGTCGAGGTGACCGGCCGGGCCGGCGAGATCGGCCTGATGCAGATCAAGCCCGCGACCGCGCGGGACATGGGCTTCGAGGGGGACTCGAGCGATCTCTACAACCCCGCGGTCAACATCAAGTACGGCATGAAGTATCTGGCGGGCGCCGAACGGCGTGGCGGCGGGACGCTTTGCGGCACGATCCTCAAGTACAATGCCGGGCACTATTCCAAGCGCATGAACCCGACCTCGGCGCGCTACTGCCAGAAGGTCAAGACGGTTCTCGCCTCGCTCTGATCCGTCCTCGCGATCGGGCCGTCGGCGCTTGACAGCGCCCGGCCGCCGGGCGACACCGCCCGCAGCCAGCCGGCCGGGCGACCGCTGCCGCAATCGTCGAAAGACGGCGGGGGAGGAAAGTCCGGGCTCCAAGGAGGAACGGTGCCGGGTAACGCCCGGCGGGGGTGACCCCAGGGACAGTGCCACAGAGAGCAGACCGCCTCGCCGCCTTCGGGTCGCGAGGTAAGGGTGAAAGGGTGGGGTAAGAGCCCACCGCGCGGCCGGCAACGGTCGCGGCATGGTAAACCCCACCGGGAGCAAGACCGAATAGGGACGACGTGGCGGGTAACCGCCGGCCCGCTCCGGGCCAGTCGTCCGGGTAGGTTGCACGAGGCGCCGCGCGAGCGGCGTCCCAGAGGAATGGTCGCCGCACGGCTTCGGCCGTCGCACAGAACCCGGCTTACAGGCCGGCTGGCTCTTCGACCTCCCGGCTCATGGGATGAGCCCCCACCGCAACCTCGGGATGCCGAGGGCGCCCTCGGGTTGCCGGCGTCCGCGCACCCATCTGCGGCTCGTCCAGGCAGCCGATAGCGTAGCGCCCCGAGACGGCAACCGTTCCCTTCGCAAACATTTCGAGCGCGACTTTGCTGCAACGCGGCAGGCTGCGTCGCGCCAGTTTTCGGTTTTTTAAGCGATTGTTTTTGCTGACTTAATGTCTCTGCGGCCCCGGCGCGCAAGGGGTCCGGAGCCGGTGTCGAGTGGGGTGATCCCATTGACCCCCATACGAGCCCATGTTATCCCAAAATTCACATTCGAAGGCCCGTTCAGGGCCGATTCCGAGCATGCCAGGGCCTCGTTCGATCGCTTGAGATCGGATCAACCGCGCAACCATAGGTTGCTTGGATGGGCCTTGTCGTGCCCGTTTCGGCGGGGCGGGTGTGGTGGAAGGGCTGGTGCCGGGCGGGGTGTGGGGTTCGCAGTTGGTGGAGCGGTTTCTTTCCAATGCGATCAACAACATCGACGCCAAGGGTCGCGTGTCGGTTCCGGCTCACTTCCGTCAGGTCCTTGCCGGCCGCGGGGTGCGGGAACTCTACGCCCTCCAGGCGATCGGGCATCCGGCGATCGACGTCGGCGGCGTCGATCTCCTGGAGCGCTACGAAGCCCGCATGGCCGCCGAGGATCCCTTCGGCGAGGACTACGCCGACATGTCGCTCTTCGCCTATGGCGACGGGGCGTTCCTGAAGTTCGATGGCGAGGGGAGGATCATGGTGACCGATTTCATCCGCTCGCACACGGGCATCAGCGACCGCGTCGCCTTCGTCGGGCGCAACCACTTCTTCCAACTCTGGGAGCCATCCCAGTTCGAAGCCTATCGGGCTGAAGCGAGGGCGCGGCTCACCGCGCGCCGCCAGGGCCGAGGCGCGTTCGAGAGTACACCGGAATGATGGCGGACCACGGCTCGGCCCTCGTGCCGGCCGGTGGCGGACCGGTCCGCCACGTTCCGGTGCTTCTCGACCCCGTTCTTCAGGCGCTCGACCCCAAGCTGGGCGAGCGCTTCGTCGACGGCACGTTCGGCGCGGGCGGCTATTCCGCGGCGATCCTCGACCGCGGCGCCAGCGTTCTCGGCATCGACCGCGATCCGACGGCGATCGAGGGGGCGAAGCCGCTTCTCGAGCGCTACCCCGGCCTGTCGCTCCATCCCGGCCGCTTCGGCGACCTCAGGGCGATCGCGGCCGAGCGCGGCGAGGCGCCGTTCGACGGCGTGGTGCTCGACATCGGCGTCTCCTCCATGCAGATCGATGATGCCGAGAGGGGCTTCTCGTTCCAGAAGGACGGGCCGCTCGACATGCGCATGAGTCGCTCCGGCCCGAGCGCTGCCGACGTTGTCAATCGCTTCAAGGTGGGCGATCTCGCGCGCATCCTGAACTTCCTCGGCGAGGAGCGGCAGGCGGGCCGGATCGCACGCGCCATCGAGGCGCGCCGCGCCGAGCGCCCGTTCGAGCGCACGCTCGATCTCGCCGGTCTCGTCGGCAAGGTGGTCGGCCGCTCGCACAAGGACCGGATCGACCCGGCGACGCGCACCTTCCAGGCCCTGCGCATCTTCGTGAACGACGAGCTCGGCGAGCTCGTGCGCGCGCTGGTGGCCGCCGAGCATGTGCTGAAGCCGGGCGGCCGGCTCGTCGTGGTGACCTTCCATTCGCTGGAGGATCGCATCGTGAAACGCTTTCTCCGCGACCGCTCGGAGGCGGCGTCAGGTTCGCGCCATTTACCGGATGTTCAGCATAAGGACGTCACATTCGAGGCTCGCAACAAGGCCGTGACGGGCGACGAGCGGGAGATCGCTCTCAATCCTCGCGCACGATCGGCCAAGTTGCGGGCCGCCATCCGAACCGCGCTTCCGCCCCGGCGGGATGCGGAGGCGACGGCCTTCGTCGATCTGCCATCCCTTGCGGACCTGCCGCCGTCCGGAGCTGCCTGACCCATGCTGAAGACGCTCGACGTCCTTCTCGTCGCCATCGTCCTCGTCGTCGCGACGTGGACCTTCGGCCAGAAGTATCAGGCCGAATCGCTCGAGCACGAGGTGATGCTGCTCGACCGAAAGATCGCGCAGGAGCGCGAGACCATGCAGCTGCTCGAAGCCGACTGGAGCCTCCTCAACCAGCCGTTCCGCCTCGAGGCGCTGGCGCGCAACTTCGACGCCGTCCTGCAGCTGAAGCCGGTCGAGCCGCAGCAGATCGTCGAGCCGAACCAGCTTCCCGCCGTGCCCGCGCCCCCGGCTCCCGAGGAGGCCGCGCACAGCTCCAAGATCGCATCCGCCAGCCAGGGCCGCATTCGATGAAAGCCTTGCGCAAGCTTTTCTCCGGCCTCGGGCTGACCGCTGCCGCCGCGCCCGCCACGACCGCAACGGGCCTTCGTCGCCGCCGCGTCGAGGCGCCGCGCAACAAGCCGCGCTTCGTCATCGCGACGGGCCTCTTCTGCGCGATCTACCTCGTGATCGGCGGCCGCCTCGTCTATCTCGGCACCCAGTCCGACCCGAACGACACCTACCGCTCGGCCGCGGGGCAGGGGCCGGTGACGCGCCCCGACCTTCTCGACCGCAACGGCGAGGTGCTGGCGACCGACATCAAGACCGCCTCGCTCTTCGCCGAGCCCAAGCGCATCGTCGACGCGGACGAGGCGACGGAGTCGCTCCTCACCGTCCTGCCGGACCTCAATCCGAAGATCCTGCACGCGCGCCTGTCCTCCAAGGCCGGCTTCGCGTGGCTGAAGCGCGAGCTGACGCCACGCCAGCAGCAGGAGATCATGGCGCTCGGCATTCCCGGCATCGGCTTCCGGACCGAGAAGAAGCGCTTCTACCCCGGCGGCCCGACCGCAGCCCACATCGTCGGCGTGACCAACGTCGACAACCAGGGCATCGCCGGCATGGAGAAGTATGTCGACGACGCGGGCTTCCGCGATCTCCAGCAGCTCGGCTTCGCCGGCAACGACAAGCTGGAGCCGGTCAAGCTGTCGATCGACCTGCGCGTCCAGCACATCGTGCGCGACGAGCTCGTCGCCGCCATGGCCAAGTACAAGGCGATCGCGGCCGGCGGCCTCGTCATGGACATCCAGACCGGCGAGATCATCGCCATGGCCTCGCTGCCGGACTACGACCCGAACTTTCCGGGCGACGCGCTGAAGAAGGAAAACCTCAACCGTATCTCGGCCGGCACGTTCGAGATGGGCTCCACCTTCAAGATCTTCACGACCGCGATGGCGCTGGATTCCGGGCTCGTGCGCTACAACGACGTGTTCTCGACGACGCCCTTCCGCGTCGCCGGCTTCACGATCAAGGAGTTCCACGGCAAGGGCCGCCCGCTCTCGGTGCCCGAGATCTTCGAGTACTCCTCGAACGTCGGTTCGGCCCGCGAGGCGGACCTCGTCGGCATCGAGGGGCACAAGGAGTTCCTGACGCGCATGGGCCTCCTGTCGCGCATCAAGACCGAACTGCCCGAGACGGCGATGCCGACGCAGCCCAAGCAGTGGAAGAAGATCAACTCGATGACGATCGCCTTCGGGCACGGCGTCTCGACGACGCCGCTGCAGACGGCGGTGGCCGCGGCCGCGATCGTCAACGACGGCTGGTACGTGCCGCCGACCTTCCTGCCGCGCACGAAGGAAGAGGCGGACAAGATCAAGGTGAAGGTCCTCAAGGACCAGACCTCGGCCGAGATGCGCGAGATCTTCAAGCTGAACGGCGTGTCGGGCTCGGGCAAGAGCGCCAACCCGCCGGGCTACCATGTCGGCGGCAAGACGGGCACGGCGGAAAAGGTCGTCGCCGGGCGCTACTCCAAGGACATGCGCTTCAACGCCTATGTCGGCGCCTTCCCGATCGAGAAGCCGCGCTATCTTGTGCTCTCGATCATCGACGAGCCGAAGAAGGAAGAGGGCAAGTACGCGGCGACCGCCGGCTACAATGCCGCGCCGATGGTCGGCAACATCGTGCGCCGCGCCGCCACCTTCCTCGACGTGAAGCCGGACTTCGGGGAAACGGGCAAGTCGCTCCTCGTGTCGTACTGACGTCAAAATGCTTCAACAGGCTCGCTCCGTGTTCTACAGGACGAGCCCACGAGACGAACCCGGGCAAGCCGGCGGGCCATCCGCCGGCTTTTCCATGCGATGCGGAAGATGGTGAATGAAGCTTTGCGATCTGGCCGAGGACCTCGCCACGGGGCCTAGCGATGAAACGGTCGACATCACCGGCCTGACGTCGGACTCGCGGGAGGTGCGGCCCGGCATGCTGTTCGCCGCGCTCGCCGGCACCAAGGGCGACGGCGCGGCCTTCGTCGGGGATGCGGTCTCGCGCGGCGCGGCGGCCGTCCTCCTGCCGGTCGGCGTCGATGCCGCGCCGGCGGTTCCCGTCCTTCGCAGCGGCGACGCACGCCGCTCGCTCGCCCGCATGGCCGCCCGCTTCTACGGCCGCCAGCCCGACCATGTCGTGGCGGTGACCGGCACCAGCGGCAAGACCTCGATCGCCGCCTTCACGCGCCAGATCTGGACGATGTGCGGCCTAAAGGCCGCTTCGATCGGCACGACCGGCGTCGTCTCGCCGACGCGCGACGAGTACGGCTCGCTGACGACGCCCGAGCCGGTGGCGCTCGCTCGGCTGATGGCGGAACTCGCCGACGAGGGCGTGACCCATGCGTCGATGGAGGCGTCGAGCCACGGCCTCGACCAGCGCCGGCTCGACGGCGTGGAACTGAGGGCTGCTGGCTTCAGCAATCTCGGCCGCGACCACATGGACTACCACCCGACGGTGGACGACTACTTCCGCGCCAAGATGCGCCTTTTCGATACGCTGCTGCCGAAGGGCGCGCCGGCCGTGATCTACGCCGACGACCGCTGGTCGGCCGCCGCCACGGAGGCTGCGCAGCGGGCCGGCGCCACCGTGATGACGGTCGGCAGCAACGGCGGCTTTCTGAAACTGAAGCGGCTGGAGCACGAGCGTCATCGGCAGGTCGCCGAAATCGAGGCGGCGGGCAAGCTCTACCGCATCGTGCTGCCGCTCGCCGGCGAGTTCCAGATGGCGAACGCGCTGGTCGCGGCGGGCCTTGCGATCGCAACGGGCCGCAACGTCGACGACGTCCTGCCGGCGCTGGAGCACCTGAAGGGTGCGCCGGGTCGCCTCGATCTCGCCGGCACGACGGCCGACGGGGCGCCGGTCTTCGTCGACTACGCCCACAAGCCCGAGGCGCTGGAAAACGTCCTGTCGTCCGTTCGCCCCTTCACCACGGGCCGCGTCATCCTCGTGTTCGGCTGCGGCGGCGATCGCGATCGCGGCAAGCGCCCGATCATGGGCGAGATCGCCCAACGGCTTGCCGACGTGGTGATCGTCACCGACGACAACCCGCGCTCCGAGGTGCCGGCCGCGATCCGCGCGCAGATTCTGGCCGCCGTGCCGGAGGCCGAGGAGATCGGCGACCGCCGCGCCGCGATCCGCCGTGCGGTGGAGCAGGCGCGGGCGGGGGACACGGTGATCATCGCCGGCAAGGGCCACGAAAACGGCCAGACGGTCGGCGCGGACACGCTGCCCTTCTCGGACCATGAGGAAGTGCGCGCCGCGATCGCGGAGGCGGCCCGATGAGCGCGCCGCTCTGGACCGGCGAGGCGCTGGCCGCCGCGACCGGCGGGCGGCCCATCGGTGCGATGCCGGCGGCGGTCACGGGCGTGTCGATCGACACCCGCACGCTCCAGCCGGGCGAGGCGTTCTTCGCCATCAAGGGCGACGCCTTCGACGGCCACGCGTTCCTGCGTCAGGCCGCAGCGGCGGGCGCCTCGATGCTGGTGGTGGCCGAGAAGAAGCTGCCGGCACTCGGCGCGATCGGCCTGCCGATCGTCGTCGTCGACGACGTGTTGAAGGCGCTGGAGCGCCTCGGCTCGGCGGCGCGCGACCGCTCCGCGGCCCGCATCGTCGCGGTCACCGGCAGCGTCGGCAAGACCACGACCAAGGACGCCCTGCGCCACGTGCTCGGCGATCAGGGCACGGTGCACGCCTCGGCCGCATCGTTCAACAACCACTGGGGCGTGCCGCTGACGCTGGCGCGCCTTCCCGCCGACGCGCGCTTCGCCGTGTTCGAGATCGGCATGAACCACCCGGACGAGATCCGGCCTCTGGTGAAGCTCGTGCGCCCGCACGTCGCGGTCATCACGCTGATCGCCGCCGCCCATCTCGGCTTCTTCAAGAGCCTCGAGCACATTGCCGAGGCCAAGGCCGAGATTTTCGAAGGCGTCGTGCCCGGCGGCACCGCGGTCCTCAATGCCGACGATCCGATGACGGCCTATCTCATCCAGGCCGCGCAGGCGGCTGGCGTCACGCGCATCACGACCTTCGGCGAGGAGGAGACCGCGGATTATCGACTAGCCGGCTTCCGGCCTTCGGCGTCCGGCTCGCGCATCGTGGCGCGCATCGACGGGACGCAGGTCGAGGTCCAACTCGGCTCGGGCGGCCGTCACCTCGTTCAGAACGCGCTGGCGGTGCTTGGCGCGGCCGATCTTCTGGGCGCCGATGTCGAGCAGGCGGCGAAGTCCCTCAGCTCCTGGCGCGCTGGCAAGGGGCGCGGCGAGCGCCACGTCCTGCCGCTTCTGGGCGGCAGCGGCGAGTGGACGCTGATCGACGAGAGCTACAACGCCAACCCCGCCTCGATGCGCGCGGCGCTCGCGCTCCTGGCGCAGGGCGCGCCGGGTCCGAGCGGCCGGCGTATCGCCGTTCTCGGAGACATGCTGGAGCTCGGCGAGTTCTCGAGCGATCTCCATGCCGAGCTCGCCGGCCCGATCCTCGACGCCCATCCCGATCTCGTGCTCCTTTGCGGCCCCGAGATGAAGGGGCTCGACGGGGCGCTGGAGCGCCTCGTGCGCCACGAGTGGTTCGCCTCGCCCGACGAGCTTCGCGAAAGCCTCGTCCGGCATCTTCGCCAGGGCGACGTCGTGATGGCGAAGGCCTCGAAAAGTATCGGTTTTTCCAAGATCGTGGACGATCTGATCCGCATCCACACCCCGTCCGCCGAGGCGGCGTCCGGCATGTCCGCCCCTTCCGATCTCGGCCAGGGAGCCTGATCCATGCTGTCCTATCTCGCCACGCTCGCCGACGACGCGCAGCTCTTCAACGTCTTCCGCTACATCACCTTCCGCACCGGCGGGGCGATGATCACCTCGTTCATCGTGGTGTTCCTGTTCGGCCCGGCAATCATCGCGAACCTGCGCCTGCGGCAGGGGCGGGGACAGCCGATCCGCGCTGACGGTCCGCAGACGCATTTCAAGAAGGCCGGCACGCCCACGATGGGCGGCCTGATGATCCTCTCGGGCTTCCTCGTCGCGACGCTCCTCTGGGCCGAGCTCACCAACCTCTACGTCTGGATGGTGCTGCTGGTCACGATCGGCTTTGGCTCGATCGGCTTCTACGACGACTATCTCAAGGTGACGAAGCAGAGCCACAAGGGTTTCTCCGGCAAGTCGCGCCTCGGGCTGGAATTCCTGATCGCCCTCGCCGCCGGCGTCATGGTGATCTTGGCGCAGCAGGGGTCGTTCGCGAGCTCGCTCTCGATCCCCTTCTTCAAGTCGCTCCTGATCGACCTCGGCTGGTTCTATGCCGCCTTCGCCGCCTTCGTGATCGTCGGAGCCGGCAATGCCGTCAACCTGACGGACGGGCTCGACGGTCTGGCGATCATGCCGATCATGATCGCGGCGGCCGCCTTCGGCCTGATCGCCTATCTCGCTGGTAATACCAACTTCGCCAACTACCTGCAGATCCACTACGTCGCCGGCACCGGCGAACTCGCGGTCGTCTGCGGTGCGGTGATCGGCGCGGGCCTCGGCTTCCTGTGGTTCAACGCGCCGCCCGCCGCGATCTTCATGGGCGACACCGGGTCGCTCGCGCTCGGCGGCCTCGTCGGCGCCATCGCGGTCGCCACCAAGCACGAGCTGGTGCTCGTCGTGATCGGCGGCCTCTTCGTGATCGAGGCCCTGTCGGTCATCATCCAGGTCAGCTGGTTCAAGATGACGGGCCGCCGCGTCTTCCTGATGGCGCCGATCCACCACCATTTCGAGAAGCTCGGCTGGACCGAGAGCCAGGTCGTCGTCCGCTTCTGGATCATCGCCCTCCTCCTGGCCTTCGTCGGCCTGTCCACGCTCAAGCTGCGCTGAGGCTCGGGATGATCGCCGCCCACACGTTCAAGGATCGCAACGTCGCCCTGTTCGGTCTCGGCGGATCGGGGCTGGCGACGGCCCGTTCGCTGCAGGCCGGCGGCGCGCGTCTCACCGCGTTCGACGACAATCCGAAGAGCGTCGAGGCCGCGCGGGCCGAGGGCATCCCGACCGGCGACCTGCACGATCTCGACTGGGCGGGCGTCGAGGCGCTGGTCCTGTCGCCCGGCGTGCCGCTGACGCACCCCAAGCCCCACTGGGCCGCCGATCTCGCCAATGCCGCCGGCGTGCCGGTGATCGGCGACATCGAAATCTTCGTGCGCGAGCGCCAGACGTCGACGCCGCGCGCGCCCTTCGTCGCCATCACCGGCACCAACGGCAAATCGACCACCACGGCCCTGATCGCGCATTGTCTCAAGGCGTCGGGCCGCGACACGCAGCTCGGTGGCAATATCGGCGTCGCCGTGCTGACGCTGGAGCCGCCCCGGCCCGACCGCTTCTACGTGGTCGAATGCTCGTCCTACCAGATCGACCTCGCACCCTCGATCGCCCCGACGGTCGGCATCCTCCTGAACCTGACGCCCGACCATCTCGACCGCCATGGCACGATGGAGAACTACGCCGCGATCAAGGCGCGCCTGCTGCAGGAAGCGGGCACCGCGGTCATCGGCGTCGACGACGACTACTGCACCGGCATTGCCGACTGGCACGAGAGCGAAGGCAACGTCGTGGTGCGCATCTCCAAGGAGCGGGCGCTCGACGACGGCGTCTATTTCGCGGACGGCGAGGTGCGTGTCTCGGAAGGGGGAGCGGTCAAGGCGCGCTTTCCGCTCGCCGGGATCGGCTCGCTGCGCGGGCGTCACAACGGGCAGAACGCCGCCGCCGCCGTCGCGACGCTGACGGCGCTCGGCCTGTCGGACGACGAGATCATGGAAGGCCTTCGGTCCTTTCCGGGCCTTGCCCATCGCATGGAAGAGGTCGGGCGACGCGCCAAGGTGCTGTTCGTCAACGATTCCAAGGCGACCAACGCCGATGCCGCCGCGCCCGCGCTCGGCAGCTTCGAGCGCATTCACTGGATCGCCGGCGGCCTGCCGAAGGACGGTGGCATCGCCTCGCTGGAGCCGCTCTTTCCGCGGGTCGCGAAGGCCTACCTCATCGGCGAAGCGGCCCCGTCCTTCGCCGCCGCTCTTGGTGAACGAATTCCTTACGAAATTTCCGGTACGCTGGAGGTTGCGGTCGAGGATGCGGCGCGCGACGCGGGCCGCACGGGCGAGAACGAGGTCGTCCTCCTGTCGCCGGCCTGCGCGAGTTTCGACCAGTTCCGCAATTTCGAGGTGCGTGGCGACACGTTCCGCCAGCTTGTGGCCGCGCTGCCCGCGACCGAACCGTCTTCGAAGGGATGAGCCATGTCGAGCCGCGCCAAGAAGGGCCTGATCACGGACTGGTGGTGGTCCATCGATCGCTGGTTCCTCGCCGCCTTCCTGATCCTGATGATCGGCGGCATGGTGCTCTCCTTCGCGGCGAGCCCGCCGGTGGCCGAGAAGATCGGGCTTGAGCCGTTCCACTTCGTGAAGCGGCACGCGCTGTTCCTGTTCCCCTCGATCGCCGTGATGCTGGCGACCTCGCTGCTGACGCCGCGGGGCGTGCGCCGCATGTCGATCATCATGCTGGCCGGCTCGCTGGTCGTCATGGTCATGGCGCTGTTCTTCGGCATGGAAGTGAAGGGCGCGCGGCGCTGGATGGACTTCGGGCCCCTCAGCGTGCAGCCGTCGGAGTTCATGAAGCCGGCCTTCGTCGTCACCTGCGCCTGGCTCTTCGCCGAGCGCTCGCGCCGCCCCGACGTGCCGGGCAATCTCTTCTCGATCATGCTGCTGCTCGTGGTCACGGCCCTTCTCGTCGCGCAGCCGGACCTCGGCCAGACGATCCTGACCTCGGCCACCTGGAGCTGCATGTTCTTCATGGCCGGCCTGTCGTGGGTGTGGATCGCGCTGCTCGGCGGCGTCGGCGTCGTCGGCTTCCTCGGCGCCTATACGGTCTTCCCGCACGTCGCCTCGCGTATCGACCGCTTCCTCACAGGCGAGGGCGACACATACCAGACCGACACGGCGCGCGAGGCGATCCTGTCGGGCGGCTGGTTCGGCCAGGGGCCGGGCGAGGGCACGATCAAGCGCATGCTGCCCGACAGCCACACCGATTTCGCCTATTCGGTGATCGCCGAGGAGTTTGGCATCGTCTCCTGCATGGCGCTCTCGGCGGTGTTCTGCTTCGTCGTCATCCGCGGCCTGTCGATCGCCTTCAACCAGCGCGACACCTTCAACCGCCTCGCCATCTCGGGCCTCGTGATGCTCTTCGGCCTGCAGTCGATCATCAACATGGCGGTCAACCTCCACCTCATGCCCGCCAAGGGCATGACGCTGCCGTTCATCTCCTACGGCGGTTCGTCGATGATGGCGGTCGCGATCTCGGCCGGCTTCGTGCTGGCGCTGACGCGCAAGCGCGCCGAGAACGTATCGCAGACCGATCGGCTGTTGGAGCGCACGCTTGCCTTCCAGGCGCCTTATCCCGCGCGCTAGAACGTCGACATGACCCAACCCATCTTCCTGTGCGCCGGCGGGACCGGCGGCCACCTGTTTCCCGCCGAGGCGCTGGCGCACGAGCTGCACGCGCGCGGCCACACCGTGCACCTCGTGACCGACGAGCGGGCCGGGCGCTATGCCGGCAGCTTCCCGGCCGACGAGACGCATGTCGTGCCCTCCGCCACCTTCGGCTCGAAGAACCCGGCCGCCGTCCTGCGCTCGGGGTTGAAGCTCTGGAGCGGCTATCGCGGCGCGATCGCGCTGATGAAGCGGCTGCGGCCGGCGGCCGTCGTCGGCTTCGGCGGCTATCCGACCATCCCGCCGATGATGGCGGCGGTGCAGCTCGGGCTTCCGACCGCGATCCACGAGCAGAACGCCGTGATGGGGCGCGCCAACAGGTTCCTGTCGACACGGGTGCGCCGGATCGCGGCCGGCATCCCACAGTCCGAGGCCGAGGGCGCGGTCGCGGCCAAGATCACCGTCACCGGCAATCCGGTGCGCCCCGCTGTGCTCGATGCCGCCGCCACGCCCTATCGGCCGAGCCGCGAGGGCGAGCCGTTCGAGCTCGTCGTCTTCGGCGGCAGCCAGGGCGCGAGCTATTTCTCCGATGCGGTGCCGGCGGCCGTGAAGCTGATGCCGGCCGGCCTCCGCGCCCGGCTGCGCGTGACGCAGCAGGCCCGCGCCGAGGACGAGGCGAAGGTCGTCGCCGCCTATCGCGAGATCGGCATCCCCGCCGACGTCTCGCCCTTCTTCAAGGATATGGCGGCCCGCATTGCCAAGGCGCATCTCGTGGTCAGCCGCGCCGGCGCGTCGACGGTTTCCGAACTGTCGGTGATCGGGCGTCCCTCGATCCTCGTGCCATACCCGTATGCGCTCGACCACGACCAGGCGGCCAATGCGGCGCGTCTCCAGTCGGCGCACGGGACCATCGTCTCGAAGCAGACGGACCTCACGCCCGAGCGCCTTGCCGGCCTCACCACCATGATCGCCAACGATGCCGACAAGGCCGAGGTCATGGCGCAAGCCGCCAGGGGCGAGGGCATTCCGGAAGCCGCGCGGTTGCTTGCCGATCTCGTCGCGTCTATGCCGGACGCCGCCGCAAGGCGCTGATCGTTCAACGAAAAGACCAGAGGAGCCGGCCATGAAGATGCCGCCCAATATCGGCCCGGTGCATTTCATCGGCATCGGCGGCATCGGCATGAGCGGCATCGCCGAGGTGCTGGTCAACCTCGGCTACACCGTGCAGGGCTCCGACGCCTCGGAGAACGCCAACGTGCAGCGCCTGCGCGAGAAGGGCGTGACCGTCCATATCGGCCACGCCGCCGAGAACCTGGGGTTGGCCGAGGTCGTCGTCGTCTCCACGGCGATCAAGCGTTCCAACCCCGAGCTGTCGGCCGCGCGCGAGCGGCTGCTGCCGATCGTGCGCCGCGCCGAGATGCTGGCCGAGCTCATGCGCTTCCGGCAGGCGATCGCCATCGGCGGCACGCACGGCAAGACCACGACGACCTCGATGGTGGCGACGCTGCTCGACGCCGGTGGCATGGACCCGACCGTCGTCAACGGCGGCATCATCAACGCCTACGGCACCAACGCCCGCATGGGCGAGGGCGAGTGGATGGTGGTCGAGGCCGACGAGAGCGACGGCACCTTCCTGAAGCTGCCCGCCGACGTCGCGGTCGTCACCAACATCGATCCCGAGCACCTCGACCACTACGGCACCTTCGACAAGGTGCGCGCGGCCTTCCGCGCCTTCGTCGAGAACGTGCCCTTCTACGGCTTCGCCGTTATGTGCCTCGACCACCCGGAGGTGCAGACGCTGGTCTCGGAGATCGAGGACCGGCGCATCATCACCTATGGCGAGAACCTGCAGGCCGACGCCCGCTTCCAGAACGTGCGCGCCGAAGGGCCGCGCTCGACCTTCGACGTGACGATCCGCGACCGCATCACCGGCGCGACCACGGCGATGAAGGACCTCGTCCTGCCGATGCCCGGCCGGCACAACGTGTCGAACGCGACGGCCGCCGTCGCCGTCGCCCACCGCATCGGGATCACCGAGGAGGCGATCCGCAAGGGGCTCGGCGGCTTCGGCGGCGTCAAGCGCCGCTTCACCCACACCGGAACGGCGCTCGGCATCGACATCTACGACGACTACGGTCACCATCCGGTCGAGATCCGCGCCGTGCTGTCGGCCGCGCGCTCGGCCGCCTCGGGCCGCGTCGTCGCCGTGGTGCAGCCGCACCGCTACACGCGCCTCCAGTCGCTGTTCGCTGATTTCGCCGCCTGCTTCAACGACGCCGACACGGTGATCCTCGCGCCGGTCTACTCGGCCGGCGAGGAACCGATCGACGGCGTCGATTCCGTGATGCTGGCCGAGCGCCTGCGCCTCGGCGGCCATCGCGACGCGCGGCTGATCGACGGCCCTGCAGAGCTCGCGCCGCTCGTCCATCGCGTGGCGGAGGCCGGCGACATGGTCGTGTGCCTCGGCGCCGGCAACATTACGGCCTGGGCCTACGCGCTGCCGAAGGAACTCGAGGCGCTGGGGCGGGGGGCTTGAGCGAGCTCTTCGCCGCGCTCTCCGATCCCGCCCTCGGCCTGCGCGGCAAGCTGCAGGCCGGGGCGGACCTCTCCAAGATCACCTGGTTTCGCACCGGCGGCCCGGCGGACCTGATGTTCCAGCCGGCCGACGAGGCGGACCTCGCACGCTTCCTGGCGGCGCTGCCGGCCGAGGTGCCGCTGACCGTCGTCGGCATCGGCTCCAATCTCCTGATCCGCGACGGCGGCATCGGCGGCGTCGTGCTGCGGCTGCCGGCCAAGGGCTTCGGCGAGGTCGAGGCGATCGGCGAGGGGCGCATCCGGGCGGGCGCGGCGGCGAGCGACAAGCGCGTGGCGGCGGTGGCGCTCGACGCGGGGATCGGCGGCTTCCACTTCCTGCACGGCATTCCCGGCTCGATCGGCGGCGCGATCCGCATGAACGGCGGCGCCAACGGGGTCGAGACGGCCGATCGCCTCGTGGAGGCGCGCGCGCTCGACCGGCAAGGCCGAATGCACATCCTCACCAGATCCGAGATGGGCTTCTCCTATCGCCACGCCGACGCGCCCGAGGACCTGATCTTCGTCTCGGCGGTCTTCGAGGGGCCGGAGAGCCCCAAGGACGAGATCCGCCGCGCGATGGACGAGGTGCAGCATCACCGCGAGACCGTGCAGCCGGTGCGCGAGAAGACGGGCGGCTCGACCTTCAAGAACCCGCCGAGCATCTCGGCCTGGAAGGAGGTCGATCGTGCGGGCTGCCGCGGCCTTCGGATCGGCGGCGCCGAGATGTCGGCGCTCCACTGCAACTTCATGCTGAACGTCGGCGACGCGACGGGGCACGATCTCGAGCTTCTCGGCGAGACGGTGCGCGAGCGGGTCTTTCAAACGAGCGGCATTCTCCTCGAATGGGAGATCAAGCGCCTCGGCCGTTTTGCTGAGGGCGCCGAGGTCCGGCCCTTCAGCCCGTAGAGGCCGGGCCTACCATTTCAGGCCGTTCTTGTTGGGTCCGAGCTGGCCGCCGGGGATCCCGCGGCCCGGCCACGGCCCGACCGAATGGATGTCGCGGCCGAGCGCGAAGGCATCGCTCCGGCGCGGACGCTCGCGCGGCGGGCGGACGAGGATGTCGACATGGTCGGTGTCCTCGGTGCCGCTCGAGGATCGCGCGGTGACGCTCAGGCGATGCAGCCCCGGCTCGACCGCGCCGGACGGCGCGACCCAGGCGGCGCCTTCGTGCGACAGCGCGATCTCGCGCTCGCCGAGGCGCGCCGACACGGACGCGACGTCGGAGCCGAACACGCGGGCGCGGATCGTGAACTCGCCCTCCGGCACCTGATCGCGGGACTGCGGATCGGTCATCAGCCGGAGATCGGAGGGCGAGGTGACCAGCACGAAGGGCCAGGGCGCGTCGAGCGGCTTGAAGCGCCAGCTGACAGCATCGCCATCCACCGCGCCGATCGAGAAGCCGGGACCGCCGGCCTCCTCGATCTCGCCGGTGGACCGCGTCGCCGCGTAGACGACGCGCCCGTCGTTGAGGAGTTCGTTGTAGTGCGTGTGGCCGGTGCCGACGAAGCGCACGTTCCCCGATGCGAGGAGCGAGGCGACCTCCTCGGTGCCGGCGCGCAGGTCGCCGGGATAGGCGTGCATGAAGACGACGACGGCGTGCCCGGCCGCGTCGGCGGCGTCGAGTTCGCGGCGCAGCCAGAGGGTCTGCTTCGGGCCGAGGCGGAAGTCCGGGCCGCCGCTTCCTGCCGAGACGATGTCGAGAAAGAGGACGCGCGTCTCGCCGGCCGTGATCGCGTAGGGGAGGGGTTGGCGCGCGAGGTGGCGGTAGAAACCGTCGAGGTCGCCGGCCTCGAAATCATGGTCGCCGGGGATCGCATGCAGCGGAATGCCGAGCGGTGCCACGGCTTCTGCGATCCGCTGGAACTGCTCCTCGGTCGCATGGTTGGCGTTGTCGCCGGGCAGCACCGCCAGATCGACCTGCCCGACAAGGTTCTCGCGAGCGGACGACACGAGCTGCCGGAAGACGTCGAGGCTTGCCCAGCCGTCCTGCTCGCAGACATGCAGGTCGCCGAACTGCAGCCAAGTGATCATCGCCGATCCCCGTTTTCACCAACGCGTGATCGCGTCCGGCTGCCGAACCGCTGACGCTACGTTAGGTTCCGGAGCAACGCCTTCGCGGCCTGTTTTCAGGGACGCGAAGGCGATAGGGGATCGACGATCCGCCGACCCGATATGCGAGTGTGACGATGACTGCCGCGACGCGAGAACAAGCCGCCTTGAAGCGATCGATCGCCGCGACCCTCGTGGTCGGGGCGTCGGGCGTCGTGTTCGGCGTCCTGTCGGGATCGCTGTCGATCGCCTTCGACGGCATGTTCTCGGTGGTGGACGCGTCGATGACGGGCATGGCGCTCCTCGTCTCGCGACTCATCGCCCGGCAGACGAGCGGCCGGTTCCAGCTCGGCTTCTGGCACCTCGAGCCGATCGTGCTCCTGTTCAACGGCGGGCTTCTGTCGCTTCTGTCGCTCTATGCGTTCGTCAACGCGGCGGGGACGCTGCTGTCGGGCGGGCGTCCGCTGGAGTTCGGATGGGCGATCGCCTATGCCGCCGTGATCGTGGCGATCTGCCTCGCGATGTTCGTGATCGGGCGCCGTCAGAACCGCGAGATCCGGTCCGAGCTCCTCGCGCTCGACGTGAAGGGCTGGGCGATGGCGGGGTCGATCACCGCGGCGCTTCTCGTCGCCTTCGTGATCGCGGCGCTTCTGCAGGGCAGCGCCTACGAACGCTGGACGCCCTATGTCGACCCGGCGGTGCTGGCGATCCTGACGCTCTGCCTCATCCCGGTGCCGCTGCGCACCGTCTTCGACGCCTTGAAGGACATCTTCCTCGTCGCGCCGCCGGAGCTCGATGCCAAGGCCCGCGCTGTCGCCGCCGATATCGTGACGCGTCACGGCTTTCGCGAGGTGCGCACCTATGTCGCCAAGGTCGGGCGCTCGCGCACGCTGGAATTCCATTTCGTCGTGCCGCACGACCACCCGCGCCAGTCGCTCGCCGACTTCGACCGCGTGCGCGAGGAGGTCGCCGAAGCGATCGGCGGCGATCCGCGCGATCGCTGGCTGACGGTGGCCTTCACCGCCGACCCGAAATGGGTGGACTGACGCCGGGCGTTCAGGCGGCCGAGACGTTGGCGACGACGAGGGGGACCCGGTCGAGGCTTTCGCGTGCGATGCGCTTCAGGACGTCGTCCGGGCGGAGCGGCCGGTCGAAGTGGTAGCCCTGCCCGTAGTGGCTGCCCGCCCGGCGCACGGTCGCCAGCTCGTCCGGAGTCTCGACTCCTTCGGTGACGATGCGAAGGTCGAGCACTTCGGCGAGCGAGCAGACGGTGGCGATGATCGCGTGCCCGCCGACGCCGACCCCTTCGCCGCGCAGGAAGCACTGGTCGATCTTGATCTTGTCGAAGGGGAAGCGCTGGAGGTAGCTCAAGGAGGCGTAGCCGGTTCCGAAGTCGTCGAGCGAGACGCGGCAGCCGAGCGCGCGCAACTGGTGCACGAGTTCCAGGACGGTCGCGTCGTCGACGATCAGCGTGCTTTCCGTGATCTCGATCTCGAGGCGGCAGGGCTCCAGACCGTTCTCCTCGAGCGCCGCGCGCGACTGGGCGATGAAGCTCTGGTCGAGAAGCTGCCGCGCCGACACGTTGACGGCGACATAGACGTCGGACGGCCAGCGGCTCGCCTCGCGGCAGGCCTCCTCGATCACCCAGCGCCCGATCGCCTCGATCTGGCCGCTGCGCTCGGCGATCGGAATGAATTCGGTGGGCGAGATCGATCCGAGTTCGGGGTGCTGCCAGCGCAGGAGCGCCTCGAAACCGACCGTGCGATCGTCGGAGAGATCGACGATCGGCTGGTAGACGAGCGAGAAGTCGCCGGCTGCGGCCGCGCGGCGCAGCGCGTCCTCGATCGCCTGCTCGCGCAGGAACGCCTGCTTCATCTCGGGCCGGAAGCGGCGATAGCGGCCGCGGCCCTCGCCCTTGGCGGCGTAGAGGGCGATGTCGGCATCGTTGAGGAGCATCGCGCCTTGGCTCGCCTCCTGCGCGCCGATGCCGATCGTCACGTTGGCCTGCACCTCGGTGCCCGCGACGCGGCAGGGCTCGTCCATGCTGGCGAGCACCGCGTCGGCGCATGACAGGCTTCGCGCTTCGGCCGCCTCGCCCGAGAAGACGATGGCGAACTCGTCGCCGCCGATCCGGGCGATCGTGTCCGCGTCGGCCCCGGCGGTGCGCAGTCGCGTCGCGAGCTCGACGATCACGCCGTCGCCGACGCTGTGGCCGAGCGTGTCGTTGATGGTCTTGAAATGATCGACGTCGACGAGGACGACGGCGGCCGGCTTGCCGTCGACCTTGCGCAGGTCCGCGTCGAAGCCGAGGCGGTTGGCGAGGCCCGTCAGCCCGTCGGTGCGCGAGATGCTGTCGAGCCGCCGGTTCTGGTGGAGGACGAAGCCGACCAGCACCATGCCGACGAGAACGAGGACGATCGTGACGGCCGTGACGATCGCCATGATCTGGCGCAGCGTCGTCTGGTTGCCGAGGACGATGTCGCCGGCCTCGCCATGGGCGCGCGAGGCCAGCCGCAGAATGGGCGTGGTGAGGGGCCCGAGAAGCTCGTAGGCCGCCTCGAGATTGGCGGTATCGGCCGGATCGGCGAGGAGGGGTTCGAGCCGTCTGAGCACGTCGGCGAGGCGGTCGCCCGTCTCGGTCAGCTGGTGGCGCGTCGCGAAGGCGTTGTCGCGGATGATCCCGAGCCGGTTCACCAGAATGTCGTGCCGAAGCTTGATCTGCGCGGGGTCGGCGCCTGCGATCACGTCCTTGAGGGCGACCTGGAGGCGCAGGATCTCGGCGGCGGTCTGCGAGTAGTCGAACGTGACGTTGTATTGCGACGCCTCGCTGATCTGGCGCTGGTAGCGCACCACGAGGATCGACGACACGACGACGAGCAGCGCGAGGACCGCGGTGACGCAGGTCAGACCATAGCTGACCTTGCGGACGCTCAAGGGGAAGGGCCGCGTGCCGACGCCTGCGATCATGGAGCGAGGTCGATCTCGGCGAGCTGCCACACGGCGCGGCTGTAGTAGGACTGGTGCTGGAGTTCCGTCCGGCTGTCGAACGGGAAGACGACGAAGACCGGGCCCTTGTCCTGCACCGTCATGGGCTCGCCGTTCATGCGCGTGGCGAGAAGTGCATCGCCGGAGACGAGATCGCCGGCCTTCGTGTCGACCACGTAGTCGTTCAGGGCCACCAGCTGCATCGAGCCTTCGGTCGAGGGCACGCCCATCGCCGCCAGGAAGTCGGAGACGGAGACGCCGGAGAATTCGACCGGACCGCTGTGCCAAGGCGTCGCGGTGCGGAAGCGCGTTTGCGGCAGGGCGTCGAGGTCTGCAAGGGTGAGCATGGCCGACCCGTCGGCTCCCGCACGCGCGAATTCGCCGCGCAGCGTCAGGATCGGCTCCCCCGCAGAGGCGGGGACGATCCATCCCGACAACGCGAGCGCGCCCATTCCCATCAGAAGAGTTCTGCGGTTCACGATTCGGCCTTTCCCTTGGGGGATGACCGG
Source organism: Aureimonas sp. Leaf324 (assembly GCF_001423245.1). Classification (GTDB taxonomy): domain Bacteria; phylum Pseudomonadota; class Alphaproteobacteria; order Rhizobiales; family Rhizobiaceae; genus Aureimonas. The sequence continues at coordinate 521,775 of NZ_LMOH01000012.1, read as the reverse complement.
ACGGTAACGCGAGGTCCTGAAGAAGACGTGAGTTTTCGACAGGAGTTATCGCGCCGCAACATCCATCAAGACTTCGCGGGATCTGCGGGCGCTGCCGCGCGCCCGTCGGTCGGCCAACCCTTAACGGCGCCTCACCAAACGGCCTTACGATTTTCTTGCAATCACCGCACTCGGTTAACCCCTGCTTAACCATCTGCGGGCGATGAATGGTTCCTGACCTTCAATGCATGGAATCCCGGTCGATGACCTCGCATGTCGCAGTGCTGTTCGGTGGCTTCTCGTCCGAAAGGCCGGTGAGCCTGTCGTCGGGCAAGGCCTGTGCCGACGCGCTCGAAGCGGAAGGCTTCCGCGTCACGCGCGTCGATGTCGGCCGCGACGTCGCGGCGGTGCTGAAAGACCTCGCGCCCGACGTCGCCTTCAACGCGCTGCACGGGCCCTTCGGCGAGGACGGGACGATCCAGGGCGTCCTCGAGTTCCTGCAGATCCCCTATACGCATTCGGGCGTCCTCGCCTCGGCGCTGGCGATGAACAAGGTGAAGGCGAAGACCATCGCCAAGGCCGCGGGCGTCCCCGTGGCCGACCACAAGATCCTCGACCGTCGTGCGGTCGCCAAATCCCACGTCATGGCGCCGCCCTACGTGGTCAAGCCGATCGCGGAAGGGTCGTCCTTCGGCGTGCTCATCGTGCGCGCCGACCAGGAGCATCCGCCCCAGCAGCTGCACGGCGCCGAGTGGACCTTCGGCGAAGAGGTCATGGTCGAGCGTTTCGTGCCCGGCCGTGAACTCACCTGCGCCGTGATGGGCGACGTGGCCCTGCCGGTCTGCGAGATCACGACCGAAGGCCACGCCTTCTACGACTACGATTCGAAGTACCTGCCGGGCGGCTCGCAGCACGTGATTCCGGCGCAGATTCCGCCCGCCATCGCCAAGCGCGTGCAGGAGGCGGCGCTGGCCGCCCATCGCGCCGTCGGCTGCCGCGGCGTGTCGCGCTCCGACTTTCGCTACGACGACCGCTTCGGCGAGAAGGGCGAACTGGTCTGGCTCGAGGTCAATACCCAGCCGGGCATGACGCCGACCTCGCTGGTGCCCGACATCGCGAAGGTCGCCGGCCACTCCTTCGGCGAGCTGCTCTCGTGGATGGTGAGGGACGCCTCATGCGGTCGCTGAACGACGCTCCGATGTTCCAGCGCGTCAACCCGATCGTGCTGCGCCTGCAGCGCCTGGGTCGCAAGACCGTGGTCTGGATCAAGAACGCGCGCGACCTGCCGCTGCCGCGTTTCCGCACGATCGCCGCCGGCCTGCTCGGCTCGACCGCGATCTACGGCATGGTCCTGGGCAGCCACACGACGGCCGTGATCGACGCGGTGGCCGAGCCGCTCGGCCTGTCGATCGAGACCGTGGACGTCACCGGATACGCCGAGACGAGCGAGATCGACGTTCTCCAGACGCTCTGGATGGCCGGCGCGCAGACGCTGCCGGCGCTGGACGTGACGGCCGCGCGCGAGGCGATCGAGGCGATGCCCTGGATTGAGAGCGCGACGGTCGAGAAGGAATATCCGAACCGCGTGAAGATCGCGCTGGTGGAGAAGAAGCCCTTCGCACTCTGGCAGCGGGACAAGGATCTCTGGATCGTCGACCACGACGGCCGGGAGATCGTGCCCTACGCGACGACCCGCTTCACCGACCTGCCCTTCGTGGTGGGCCCCGGCGCGGCGCGCGAGGCGGTCGACATCCTCGACAAGATGGCGCTCGTCCCCGAGCTCGACCAGCGGATCAAGGCCTATGTGCGCGTCGGTGACCGGCGCTGGGACCTGCGCCTCGACAACGGCGTCGTGATCCGCCTGCCGGAACTCGACCCGATCGAGGCGGCCGCGACCGTGATGCGCGTCGATCGCAACGAGGGGCTCCTCGCCCGGGACATCGTCTCGGTCGACATGCGCCTCGCCGACCGGATGGTCGTCAAGCTCACCCCCGCCGCCAAGGAGCGCTGGGACAAGGTTCTCAAAGAGCGCGACAAGCTCTGGAAGCAGGCTCAGAAGGAAAAGCCGGTATGAGCTTCTTCACCAAAACGACCGACGAACTGCCCCGGATCAAGAAGCCCTCGGACAAGCGCGTTCGCACCATCTCGGTGCTCGACGTCGGCTCCTCGAAGGTCACCTGCCTGATCGCCAAGCTGAAGCCGCGCCCGGAAAGCGAGGTCCTGCCGGGCCGCACGCACGTGGTCGAGGTTATCGGCATCGGCCACCAGCGCTCGCGCGGCGTGAAATCCGGCGTGGTGGTGGATCTCGAGGCGGCGGAGAAGTCGATCCGCTTCTGCGTCGACGCCGCCGAGCGCATGGCCGGACTGACCATCGAGTCGCTGATCGTGTCGGTCTGCGCCGGCCGGCTGAAGAGCCTGCGCGGCATGGCGCGGGTCGATGTCGAGGGCGCCGAGGTCGGCGACCTCGATCTCAAGCGTGTCCTCAACCAGGCCGCGCGTCTGCCGCTTCGCGACGGCCGCGTCGCGCTGCATCGCGTGCCGTTCGACCTGTCGCTGGACGGCGAAGGGAGCCTCGAGAACCCGGTCGGCATGACGGGCTCGGAGCTCGGCGCCGATCTCCACATCCTTTCGGCGGAGGAAACCCCGCTGCGCAACCTCGAAGCCGCGATCAACCGCGCGCATCTCGTGGTCGAGGCCTTCGTGGCGACGCCCTACGCGAGCGGCCTGTCGACGCTGGTCGACGACGAGGCGCTGATGGGTTCGGCCTGCATCGACATGGGGGCCGGCTCGACCACGATCTCGATCTTCCAGAACGGCCACTTCGCCTACGCCGACGCCGTGGCGCTCGGCGGCCATCACATCACCATGGATCTCGCGCGCGGCCTGTCGATCCGCCCCGAGCAGGCCGAGCGGCTGAAGGTGATGCACGGCAACGCCCTGCCGAGCATGATGGCCGACGGCGAGACCGTGTCGGTCGCCCCGCTCGGCGACGAGGCGCACGAGCAGCCGGTGCAGGTCTCGCGTTCCCTGATCGCCCGGATCATCCGTCCGCGCGTCGAGGAGACGCTGGAACTGATCCGCGACCGGCTGTCCGCCTCGAACCTCGGTCATGTGATCGGCAAGCGCGTGGTGTTGACCGGCGGCGCCAGCCAGCTCGCCGGTCTCTCGGAAGCCGGTCGCTCGCTCCTGAACCGAAACGTGCGCCTCGGTCGCCCGGTCGGCGTCGCAGGGCTTTCGGCCTCGAACAAGAGCCCGGCCTTCGCGACGGCGGTCGGATTGCTGATCTACCCGCAGGTCGCGGCCCTGGAGCACGTGCCCGAGCAGTCGATGATCGACTTCGCGCTCGACCCGCGCACGCGCGTCGGCCGTTTCGGTTCGTGGCTCCGGCAGAGTTTCTGACAAGCTTCGCGTGCGAAGCTCGTCCATCCGAATACCCCATCGGTGCGCGCCGCGCACTGGTTCTTGAGACCCCAGGCCGCGCGGCGAACCGGCCCAGACACAAAGGGAAACCACGATGAGCATCACCCTTCAGAAGCCGGACATCACCGAGCTGAAGCCGCGGATCACCGTGTTCGGTGTGGGCGGCGGCGGCTGCAACGCCGTCAACAACATGATCAACGCCGGCCTCGAAGGCGTCGAGTTCGTGATCGCCAACACCGATGCGCAGGCGCTCCGCTCCTCGCGCGCCGAGCGCGTGATCCAGATGGGCGTCGCCGTGACCGAGGGTCTGGGCGCCGGCTCGCAGCCCGAGGTCGGCCGCGCGGCCGCCGAAGAGTCGCTCGACGAGATCTGCGATCACCTCCTCGGCTCGCACATGTGCTTCGTCACCGCCGGCATGGGCGGCGGCACCGGCACCGGCGCGGCCCCGGTCGTCGCCCGTGCGGCGCGCGAGAAGGGCATCCTGACGGTCGGCGTCGTCACCAAGCCGTTCCACTTCGAGGGCCAGCGCCGCCTGCGCATCGCCGAGCAGGGTATCGAGGAGCTGCAGAAGAACGTCGATACGCTGATCGTCATTCCGAACCAGAACCTCTTCCGCATCGCCAACGACAAGACCACCTTCGCCGATGCCTTCGGCATGGCCGACCAGGTGCTCTACTCGGGCGTCGCCTGCATCACCGACCTGATGGTCAAGGAAGGTCTGATCAACCTCGACTTCGCCGACGTGCGTTCGGTGATGCGCGAGATGGGCAAGGCCATGATGGGCACGGGCGAGGCGTCCGGCGAGGGCCGCGCGATGGCCGCCGCCGAGGCTGCGATCGCCAACCCGCTTCTCGACGAGACCTCGATGAAGGGCGCCAAGGGCCTTCTCATCTCCATCACCGGCGGGCGTGACCTCACGCTCTTCGAGGTGGACGAGGCGGCGACCCGCATCCGCGAGGAAGTCGACCAGGATGCCAACATCATCCTCGGCGCGACCTTCGACGAGAGCCTGGAAGGCGTGATCCGCGTGTCGGTCGTCGCCACCGGCATCGACAAGGCCGCGATGGAGGTCTACGGCCACGCCGCCGAGGCGCGCGCCGCCGCCGCTCTCGCCGCCCGCCCGGCCTTCCAGCCGGCGCCGGCCCCGGTGCAGGTCGCTCACGCCGCCCCGGTGATGCAGGCGCCCGCGCCGGTCGCCCAGGCGCCGGTCGCGGCGCCCGCCGCCTACCAGCCGGCACCCGCGATGGCCGACATCGAGGACGACTTCACCGCCGCCCTCGAGGCCGAGATCGCCCAGGTCGCCCCGCGCGCCCCGGCGCCGCGCCAGCCGGTCCAGCAGCCCGCGCAGGCCCGCATGCCCCGGGTCGAGGACTTCCCGCCGGTGGTTCAGGCCGAGATCGAGCGCCGCGCCGGTGCCGTCGACGCCACGGGTGACGAGCGGGGCCCGATGGGTCTCCTGCGTCGCCTGACGACCGGCCTGTCGCGCCGCGAGGAAGACGAGGCGGTGCTTGCCGACCCGGTCCGCCCGGTCGCTCCGCGCCGTCCGGCCGAGGCCAGCCCCTATGCGCCGCGCCGCCAGGCGGCCGACTCCGCGGCGCGTCCGCAGAGCCAGGTTCGCCAGCCGAGCGAGGAAGATCAGCTGGAAATCCCGGCGTTCCTGCGCCGTCAGTCCAACTGACGGTCACAAACTCTCCGCCTTTTGGCACGACCCGCCTTCGCAAGAGGGCGGGTCGTGTCGTTTAAACTACTGATTTCGTTATCCTAAATGAAACCTTAAGGCGCTTTCCGGTAACACTGGGTAAGAAAGCGTGATTTGGCCTCAATTCGTCCGAGACCTAAATTTTGTGACAGTTTCAGACACTTCGCGTTCGCCGACGGATTCCGACCTCGGATCTTCCGGAAGCCGGGAAGAGTTCTCCTGCCGCCGACGCGATCATCTGGCGCGCGGCAGGCCGGTATAAGGAAGAGTAACACGTGGTCAGTCAGCACACGATCGGAGCGCGCATCGGTTTCGAGGGCGTGGGCGTTCACAGCGGTACGCTGGTCGAACTGTCCCTGCACCCGGCCGAGCCCGACACCGGCATCGTGTTCCACGTCTTCGAGGCGTCCGGCCTCGTTCACGAAATCCGCGCCGTCTCCGGCAACGTAACGTCCACCGACCTGTCGACGATCGTGGGCGATCGTCGTGGCGCGCATGTGGCGACGATCGAACACATCATGGCCGCGCTCTATGCCATGGACGTCGACAATGTCGTGGTCCAGATCGACGGCAACGAGATCCCGATCATGGACGGCGGCTCCGACATGTTCGTGCGCGCCATCGAGGCGGCGGGTCTCGTGGCCCAGCGTGCGCCGCGCCGCTTCATCAAGGTCTTGAAGTCCGTCCGCGTCGAGCTGAACGGCGGATTTGCCGAGTATCACCCGCACGAGGGCACGCGCTTCGAGGTCGAGATCGACTTTTCGACCGCCGCGATCGGCCGCCAGCGCTTCGGCGCCGATCTCAGCCCGAGCCTCTTCCGCGACGAGCTCGCCCGCGCCCGCACCTTCGGCTTCATGAAGGACGTCGAGCGACTCTGGGCGTCGGGCCACGCGCTCGGCTCCTCGCTCGAGAACTCCGTCGTGATCGGCGACGACGACCGTGTGATCAACCCGGCCGGCCTGCGCTATCCCGACGAGTTCGTCCGTCACAAGACGCTCGACGCCGTGGGCGACCAGGCGCTGGCCGGGGCGCGCGTCCTCGGCTGCTACCGCTCCTACAAGGGCGGCCACCGCCTCAACGCCATGGCGCTCCAGGCGCTGCTGGCCGATCCGACCGCGCATGCCTTCGTCGAGGGCAGCGGCCGCCGCGTCGAGCCGCTGCGCCAGGCGGGTATGGCTGCGATCGCCGTGCCGGCGCTGGGGCCCCAGATCCTCTGATCGAGGCGAGGGTGCCTGTCGGCGCTGGGGACGGCCGCGGGCAAGGGGAGCCTTCCCCGCGTGAGTGCGGCGCCGTGGCCACGGCCGGCACGCCTCGCGCCGAGGGGGAGGGCGGAAACGTCCGAAACGTCCCGAAAGTCTTAAAAAAGGCGCCTTGGCCTGTCGTGAAGCGTTGTCGCGATGCGGGACGTTGGCTAGGAAGATGTCCCGCCCGGTCCGTTCATGCCGGTCCGGGGAAGCCAGGGGGAACCAGTTCGATGGGAATCAAGATGCCGCTGTCCGGCCGCTTTCCGGTCGTGCCGATGGCACTGGCCGTCGCCGCGTCGGGCCTTCTTCTCTCGGGGTGCATGTCCTCGAAGGACAACGATATAGACGCACTGGCGCTCGCGTCGCAGACCGAGCCAGCCGATGCGCTCTACAATCAAGGCCTCGCCAATCTCGAGAACGGCCGGCTGAAGGAAGCCGCCGCCAAGTTCGAGGCGATCGACCGCCAGCATCCCTATTCGGAATTCGCCCGCAAGGCGCTGGTGATGCGCGCCTTCGCGAGCTACCGCACCGGCGACTACGACGAGGCGATCGCCTCGTCGCGCCGTTACCTGTCGCTCTATCCGGGATCGCAGGACGCGGCCTACGCGCAGTACATCATCGGCCTGTCCTACTACCGCCAAATGCCGGACGTGACGCGCGACCAGACCGACACCGCGCGCGCCGTACAGGCGATGCAGGAGGTCGTCGACCGCTATCCCGACTCGGAATATGCCGAGGACGCCCGCACCAAGCTGCGCATCGCCCGCGACCAGCTCGCCGGCAAGGAGATGCAGGTCGGGCGCTACTATCAGGAGCGCCGCGAATACATCGCCGCAATCAACCGCTTCAAGAACGTCGTCGACACCTATCCGGGCACCCGCCACGTCGAGGAGGCGCTCGCGCGCCTGACCGAAACCTACTACGCGATGGGCCTGACCCAGGAAGCGCAGGCGTCGGCCTCCGTGCTCGGGCAGAACTTCCCCGAATCCGAGTGGTATCGCGACTCCTACGCTCTGCTTCAGAGCAAGGGTTTGGAGCCGCGCAGCGGCGGCGCGACCTCGTGGTTCTCCAACGCGACGCGTCTTATCACCGGTGCGGACCGCACGCCCTCGACGACGCGGGCGCAGGCCGACGCGACCGTGCTGCCGCCGCCCGCGCGCAGCTGATCGCCGATGCATGATGCGAGGAAAGGCCGGCTTCGCCCGGCCTTTTTTCGTTTCCGGCGTGCGCCGTGCGGGCCGTCCGCCCTTCTCTTCAGCGGCGTGCCTTCATATCTTCGGCGCTGCCGATTGCCATTCTTCCCCAGCCGGTCTAGCCCTTCTCGCGCATGCTTGTTCACCTTTCGATCCGCGATATCGTCCTCATCGACCGGCTCGACCTCGCGTTGAACGACGGTCTGTCCGTGCTCACCGGCGAGACCGGCGCCGGCAAGTCGATCCTGCTCGACGCCCTGTCGCTCGCGCTCGGCGGGCGCGGCGACGGCGGGCTGGTGCGGCACGGCTCGAAACAGGGCGAGGTCTCGGCCGTCTTCGACCTGCCGGCCGCCCATCCGGCCCGGCGCCTCCTCACCGACAACGGCTTCGACGACGACGGCGACCTGATCCTGCGCCGTGTCCAGAGCGCCGACGGGCGCACGCGCGTCTTCATCAACGATCGGCCGTCGAGCGTCGGGCTGATGAAGGAGGTGGGCGCGACGCTGGTCGAGATCCATGGCCAGCACGACGACCGCGCGCTGGTCGACCCGGAAGCGCACCGGCTGCTTCTCGACGAGTATGGCGGCCTGACGCTGGAGGCGATGGCCGTCGCGCGCGCCTTCGACGACTGGCGCAAGGCCGAAGGCGAACTCAACCGGCACCGCGCCCGCGTCGAGGCCGCCGCCCGCGAGGCCGACTATCTCCGCGCCTCGGTGGAGGAACTGTCCGAACTGTCGCCGATCGCCGGCGAGGAGGAGCAACTCGCCGAAGAGCGCCAACGGATGATGCGCTCCGAGAAGATCGCGACCGACGTCAACGACGCGCACGAGGAACTGTCGGGTCCGGCGTCGCCGATCCCGGGCCTCGGCAGCCTCCTGCGGCGGCTGGATCGCAAGAAGGACGAGCTACCGGGCCTGCTCGACGAGGCGATCGAGCGGCTGGAGGCCGGGCTCGACGCTCTGTCGGATGCGCAGATGAGCCTGCAGGGCGCGCTGCGCACGCTGGAGTTCGACCCGCGCGCGCTGGAGAAATGCGAGGAGCGCCTCTTCGCGCTGCGCGCGGCGGGCCGCAAGTACAACGTGCCGGTGGACGATCTCGCCGACCTGACGGCGAAGATGGTGGGCGATCTCGCCGAGCTCGATGCCGGCGAGGAGCGGCTCGGCCATCTGGAGGCGGACGTCGTCGCGCGTCGCGACACCTTCGACCGACTCGCGGCCGATCTTTCGGTCAAGCGCCACGAGACCAAGCGGCATCTGGAAGAGGCCGTGATGGGCGAGTTGCCCGACATGAAGCTCGAACGCGCCGCCTTCATCGTCGAGATCGCGACCGACCCCTCGGCCCGCACCGGCGCCGGCATCGACACGGCCGAGTTCTGGGTGCGCACCAATCCCGGCACGCGCGCCGGCCCGATGATGAAGGTCGCCTCCGGCGGCGAGCTGTCGCGCTTTCTCCTGGCCCTGAAGGTCGTGCTCGCCGATCGCGGCTCGGCGCCGACGCTGGTGTTCGACGAGATCGACACGGGTGTCGGCGGCGCGGTGGCGGATGCGATCGGTCGGCGCCTCGCGCGCCTCGCCTCGCGCGTGCAGGTCCTGTCGGTGACCCATGCGCCGCAGGTCGCGGCGCGGGCGACGACGCATCTCCTGATCTCGAAGGCGGAGACCGTGCCGGGCGACGAGCGCCTCTCGACGCGGGTCGCGACGATCGACGTCTCGGCGCGGCGCGAGGAGATCGCGCGGATGCTGGCCGGCGATATCGTGACCGACGAGGCCCGCGCGGCGGCGGCTCGGTTGATCGGGCATCCCGGCTGACAGCCGGCTGCGGATACGGGATTTTCGCGCGGACCGCCCCAGAATCGGTGTACCCGCCTCAGCGTCCCCGTTCCAGTCGAGCCCGCCCATGTCCGACCGTCCCGCCCTCGATGCGATGACCCCCGATGAGGCCGCGGCCGAGCTCGAGCAGCTGGCGCGGGAAATGGCCGAGCATGACCGGCGATACTACGAGGACGACGCGCCGACCGTCACCGACGCCGAGTACGACGCCCTGCGCAAGCGCAATGCCGCACTCGAGGCGCGTTTCCCCGATCTCGTGCGTAGCGACTCGCCCGCGCGAAAAGTCGGCGCCGCGCCCTCGGCAAAGTTCGCCAAGATCCGGCACGCCGTGCCGATGCTCTCGCTCGACAACGCCTTCTCCGACGAGGACGTCGCCGACTTCGCGCGGCGCGTGCGGCGGTTTCTGGGGCTCGGCGACGACGCCCGGCTCGCCATCACCGCCGAGCCCAAGATCGACGGACTGTCGCTGTCGCTGCGCTACGAGAAGGGCCGGCTCGTCTCGGCCGCGACGCGCGGCGATGGGCAGGTGGGCGAGGACGTGACCGCCAACGCGCGCACGCTGGACGACATCCCGGATCGGCTGAAGGGCTTTGCGCCCGACGTCTTCGAGGTGCGCGGCGAGGTCTACATGACCCATGCCGACTTCGCCGCCCTCAATGCCCGGCTCGTCGCCGAGGCGGGCGAGGGGGAAGGGGCGAAGGCCGCGCGCCAGTTCGCCAACCCGCGCAACGCCGCGGCCGGGTCGCTGCGCCAGAAGGACCCCAAGGTCACGAAATCGCGGCCGCTGCGCTTCTTCGCCTATGCGTGGGGCGAGACGAGCGAGCTGCCGGGCGAGACGCAGAGCGCCGTCGTCGCGGCACTTCAGGAGATGGGCTTCCAGACCAACACCGTGCCGCAGTTCGGGCAGGGCGAACCGCTAATGCGGCGGCTCGACACGGTTGACGGCCTCATCGAGCATTACCGGCGCATCGAGGCGGCGCGCGCGGGGCTCGGCTACGACATCGACGGCGTGGTCTACAAGGTGGACGACCTCGACCAGCAGCGCGAGCTCGGCTTCGTCTCGCGCGCGCCGCGCTGGGCCATCGCGCACAAGTTCTCGGCCGAGCAGGCGACGACGACGGTCGAGGAGATCGTCATCAATGTCGGGCGCACCGGCAAGCTCGCCCCGCTCGCCAAGCTGACGCCGGTGACGGTCGGCGGCGTCGTCGTCTCCAACGTGACGCTGCACAACGAGGATTACGTCGCCGGGCGCGATGCCGACGGCCAGCCGATCCGCGGCGGGCGCGATGTGCGCATCGGCGACACGGTGGTGATCCAGCGCGCGGGCGACGTGATCCCGCAGGTGGTCGACGTCGTGATCGAGAAGCGGCCGGCGAGTGCGGAGCCCTTCCGCTATCCCGACCATTGCCCGATCTGCGGCTCGAAGGCCGAGCGCGAGATCAACCCGCGCACGGGGCGGCTGGACTCCGTGCGTCGTTGCACGGCGGCGATGACGTGTCCCGCCCAAGCCAAGGAGGGGCTGAAGCATTTCGTCTCGCGCAACGCCTTCGATATCGAGGGGCTAGGCGAGACCTTCGTCGAGGAGCTGTTCGACGCCGGCCTCCTGCGCCAGCCGGCGGACATCTTCCGGCTCGAGTTCGAGCCGTTGCGCGAGGCGATCGAGGCGCGGCGACGGGCGCTCTCCGAGGCCCGCCGGCAGGCGGAGGGAAAGGCCGAACCGGCCAAACCCGCGAAGAAAGCCGAAACCTCCAAGGCGATCGACAATCTCCTCGCCGCGATCGAGGCCCGGAAGACCGTGTCGCTCGACCGCTTCATCTTCGCGCTCGGCATCCCGGAGATCGGAGAAAGCTCCGCCAAGGCGCTGGCTCGGCATTTCGACGATGTGCCCGCGCTGATCGCGGGCATCGACGCCGCGCGCGACGGGCAGCCGGGCGAGGACTGGGCCGAACTCAGCGCGCTGCGCACCATCGGCGGCACGACGTTCGAACGATTGATGGCTGTCGACGACGCCAGGCTCGCCGATCCCGACTGGAAGCCACTGCGCGACGCGGATCTCGGCCTCAAGGCGAACCAGCGCGTCGTCTTGCGCGAGCGCTACGGCGAGGACGGCAACGGGTTCGCACAGGCGCTCCGCCGTGCCAAGGCGGGCGGTCCGGGCGAGGCGTTCCTCCGGCTGACGCGCGACAGCGACATCGGAACGGTTGCGACCCTGTCGCTGATCCATTTCTTCTCCGAGCCGCACAACCGAGAGGCGGTCGAGGCGCTTCTGAAGGCCGGCGTCTCGACCACCAACGAGCGGGCGGCGCCGCCGCCGGCGTCCTCGCCCGTCAACGGCAAGACGGTGGTTTTCACCGGCACCTTGGAGAAGATGACACGCGCCGAGGCCAAGGAGCGGGCGGAGATGCTGGGGGCGAAGGTGTCCGGTTCGGTGTCGAAGAAGACCGACCTCGTGGTCGCCGGACCCGGTGCCGGCTCCAAATTGACCGACGCCCAGAAGCACGGCGTCAAGGTGATCTCCGAGGACGACTGGCTTGCGCTGATCGGGGAAGCCTGATTCAACCGGGCATCCCTTGCCGCCCGGAATGCCATGACCGTCGTCGCCCTCGATTTCGAGACCGCCAACCAGAGCCCCGACAGCGCCTGTGCGATCGGCCTCGCCTTCGTGGAGGGTGACCGGATCACGCGGCGCTTCCACACGCTGATCCGGCCGCCGGAGATGCGCTTCGACTGGGGCAACATCCGCGTCCACGGCATCCGGCCGGAGGACGTGATGGATGCGCCGAGCTTCCCTGACGTGTGGGACGAAATCTCCGACGTCTTCGACGGCGCGCTGGTGCTGGCGCACAACGCCTCGTTCGACATGAACGTCCTGAAGCGGTCCGCCGCGCGGTTCGAGCTCGGCCTGCCGGCGTTCCGCTCGTTCTGCACGGTCTCCATGGCGCGCAGGCTCTGGCCGGACGAGCCGAGCCGCAAGCTCTCGGCGCTGGCGACGAAATTCGGCATCGGGTTCCGCCACCACGACGCGGGGGAGGACGCTTACGCCTGCGCGGCGATCGCGCTCGAAGGCGTGCGCGAGGCCGGCGCGTCGGACGTCAGGGACCTCGCCGCCACGATGGGGCTCGCGCGCCCGGTGACGGCGGATGCCGCGCCGCGCACGGGCGGGGTCGCCGCGCGGGCCATGGCGGCGCGTGGCGTGACCACGCCCGGGCAGCTTCGCTTCCGCGTCGCCGGAAGCCGCGGCACCCCCTACGAGATCGAGGCGATACCGAACGCGCGAGGACAGGTGCGCCTCGCCTGCACCTGCCCGGCCTCGCGCTTTCGCGCCGACTGCAAGCACCGCGCGGCATTGCGGCTCGGCGACCTCTCCGCCGTCGTCGGGCTGACGCCGGATATCGAGCGCGTGCTGGCCGCCTTTCTCACCCCGCGGATGCGCGGCGCCGCCTGAGCGACGGCCGACCGGAACAAAAAGGCCCGCCGGCTCCTGGGAACCGGCGGGCCTTTTTCATGCGGCGTTGAAGCGGATCAGGCTTCCTGGATGGCCGAGAGCTTCCACTCGTCCTTGAAGTCGCGCAGGAAGGTCCAGACTTCGGTAGCCTCGACCGGTGCACCGCCGCCTTCGCGGATCGCACCCGTTTCGCGGTCGCGCACCGTCTCGACCATCGAGTAGCGCATCGCGACGGTCGCGTATTCGCGCGAGCCTTCCTTCCAGCTTTCCGCGACGTCGCCCTGCAGCAGCGTCACGTCGCGCGCCTCAACGCGAATGCCCTTGGAGGCGTTGGTCGCCAGCTCCTCGGAGAGGTAGGAGGCGACTTCCGGCGTCGTGATCTCGCGCAGCGCGGCGTAATCCTCGCGGCTGAACGCGTCCTGCAGCGTCTGGAGGCGGTTCTCGAAGATGTCGAGATCGGCCGCCGTGATGCGCAGCTGGTCGACGCCGGCCGCGCCCGTGGCTGCAGCGGCGCTCTGCGCCCCGGCATAGCCGCGCGCGCCGGCGGCCTGCCCGCCCTGCGGGGAACGTTGGCCGAGGCCCTCGTACATCGAGCGGTTGCCGGCCTCGTTCGGACGCCCGCCGGCCATCGCCGTCTGCCCTGCCGAGCGGCGACGGAACAGGCGGATCACGAACCACACGGCGAGACCGATGAGGAGTGCCTGCACCAGAAGGCCGAGCATGCCGGCGAGACCGCCGAAGCCCGTGCCCATCAGGAGCCCGAACAGGCCGCCGATGACGAGACCGCGCATCAACGCGCCGCCGAAGCCGCCGCCGAAGAGGCCCGAGCGCGCGCCGGGACGCGCCGCGGCGGCTGCGCCGGCCGCCGGAGCGGCCGTGCTGGGCGAGGTCATCGAGCGCTGGACCGGCGCCGCGGCCGGCGCCGTGTTGGTGGCCGGCGCGGACTGGTAGGTGCGTGCGCCCCGGCTGCCGAAGCTGCCGCCGCGCCGCGCCTCGGCGTAGTCGACTGCCGCGAGCGAAAAGGTCAGCGCCAGCACGCTCATGAGAGCGAGGCCGCGCGTCTTGGCCGAAGTGCCCATCGGGTCGTTTCCTTCCGGTCTGCCGTCTATCCTGCCGTCTCATATAGGAGGCCGGGTTGTGGGCTGGAAAGGATTCGCCCCCGCGATGTGGGCGCAGGGCGATCACAACTTCGAAAGCTCCAGAGCTGTTCAGGTTATTCCGCGATGATCCGGGTCTTGCCGAAATACTGCATCATCGCACGCAGGGGCCGAGGCGTAGCGTCTTCGTTACGAAAGTCGCCTGCGGGGGCGTAAATACTCCCGATGATTTCGCCGCGATGCGAGAGGCGCAGTTTCATTTCGGGATCGGGCGAAACCGCGTCCTGCCAGTTGGCTGCGCGAGCCTGCAGGATTTCGCCATACCGAGCAACGTCATGCGCGATCGCGGCCGGCATGTGGGCGGCACTGGCCACCACCGCGACGACTGATGCGACTGCCATCCAGGCAACGCCTTGACGCCGAAGCCGCGCGACCCATGGAGACTGTGCAAGCAACCAACCGATGGCGACCAGCGCCACGACGACGAGTTGCGAGCGGATGGTCTGATGGCGCTCGCAGCAGTTCAAGCCGAACTGGAAATAGGCAGCGAAGAGCGAGAACAAGGCACTCGCCAGAGCCGCGAGCGCGAAACAGCCGACGACCAGGCGCTGGCCAGGTTGCTTCGTGGACGACATGCGTGAAAAGGCGAGGGCGCATAGCACGAGAAGCGCTGTTCTGGACACGAGACCGAGCGCGAACCCCTGCAGGGTGGACGGTCCGAGGTCGATCGACAGCGCGTCGGCGGGGAAAGTCGACAGCGACCGTCCGATGCTGGGGAGGAGGTGGCGCGCGATGGTCGCGTCGAAAATCTCGGCTTGGCTTCCGAGTCTTGCGTTCGCCAGCATGAAAAGGATGGACACGCCCGCGAGCAGCGGGACGAGATACATCATATCCCGGCGTCGCACCGCCGGCGCGCCTGTGTCGCGCCAGCGACCGGCGACAGAGAGCAGGAGGCCTGCCCCGCCGAAGGCGACCGCGAAGAAAGCACCGACCTCCGAGGCCATCGCCGCCAGCGAGACGCAGCCTCCGACCAGCGCATCGATGCGATCGCTTCGACGCCCGCCAAGCAACAGGAAGAGCAGGGGGGCCGTGATCAGCGCGATGGAAGGGATGTATGCCGCAGCCGCCTGCGACCAGTAGAAGACCTCCGCGACCGGGTGCCCGGACACGAAAAGGGCGAGAACCGTCAAGGCGACCAGCAGCGCTGCGCGGCGCACGCCGGGATCATCCGTCTTGACGACTGCGGCCGGCGCGAGACAGGCGAGGATCAGCAGGCTCCAAAGGCCGAGGAGAAAGGTGCCCGTCAACTGCCGCCCGGTCGCGTGGACGACGGAGGAATAAGCGTAGAGCAGCGTCTCCGAGAGCGGGCGGGGGCTCCAACTCGTGATCCGACTGAAGAGCGCGGGCAATCCCTGATTGCGGAAAGCCCTCATCATGAGAAGCTCATCCATCTGCCAATGGCCGAGCGGCGTGAGCGCGAGCATCGCCAGAACGAGGGCGATGGGAAGCGCCATTGCCAGCATCAGAACGATCGCGCTGCGCGGATGGCTCTCTGCTGGTCGCTGATCGTTTGCGACGGGATCGGAGAGGGCGGACAAGATGAGCCTTCAGGTCTTGGGTTGGCCGATCGCCGTCGCGAACGACCAGCGGGCGTTGAGGGCGTAGGTGGCGAGGAGGCAGAGGGCGGTGGCGGCGATCTGGGCCAGCAGAGGCGGCCAGTTCGCCCAGCCGACGGCGATCGCGACGATCGAAAGGTTGAGGAGGAGGCCGAGCGCCGCCACGGCGAAGAAGCGGGGCGCCGCCTCGCGGTGCGGACGCTCGGATGCGAAGGTGACGGCGTGGTTCAGCCAGTAGTTCACGAGCGCTCCGACGACGTAGCCGGCGCAGGAGGCGAAGAGGACGGGCGCGCGGAGCGACAGGAGGCCGAGGAAGAGGCCGTAATGCGCGGCCGTGCCCGCACCCCCGACGAGCGCATATGCGAAAAAGCGCCGGAGCGATCGGTCGATCGTCGTCACGAGCGCTCGCCCGTCGGCTCGCCGCCGAAGCGCGCGCGCACGAAGTAGAGTGGGCGTCGCTTCGATTCCATGTAGATGCGGCCGACATACTCGCCGATCATGCCCATGCCGATCATCTGCAGGCCGCCGAAGAGGAGGATCAGGACGGCGAGCGACGCGTAGCCCGGCACGTCGACCCCGAAGGCCAGCGTGCGCACGGCGACGGCGAGCGCGTAGACGAGCGCACCGGCCGCGACGAGGAAGCCGGCGTAGGTCCAGATCCGCAAAGGCAGCGTCGAGAAACTGGTGATGCCCTCGAGCGCGAAATTCCAGAGCTTCCAGCCGGAGAACTTGCTGCGCCCCGCCGCGCGCGGCTGGCGGACATAGTCGACCGAGGCCGTGCGGAAGCCGGCCCAGGCGAAGAGGCCCTTCATGAAGCGGCAGCTTTCCGGCATCGCGTTCAGCGCATCGACGACGCGGCGGTCCATCAGGCGGAAGTCGCCGGCGTTTTCCGGCAGGTCGATGTCGGTCATCCGGCCGTGAAGGCGATAGAAGGCGTTCGCGGTCTCGCGCTTCAGGAAGCCGTCGCAGGACCGGTCGACGCGCCGCGCGATCACCACCTCGAACCCTTCGCGCCACCGCTCGACGAGGCGCGGGATGAGGTCCGGCGGGTCCTGCAGGTCGGCGTCGAACGGAATGACGGCGTCGCCGCGGGCTTCCGCGAGCCCGGCGGAGAGCGCCGCCTCCTTGCCGAAATTACGGGACAGGTCGACGACCCGGATCGCCGGATCGAGGACTGTTTCGGCGATCAGGAAGGGCAGTGTCCCGTCGGTGCTGCCGTCGTTGACGAACACGATCTCGTGGCGGAGCCCGGACAGGTCCCGCAGGATCGGCCTCATCCTCGCAAGGAAGATCGGCAGCACCTCCGCCTCGTTGAAGCAGGGGACCACGAGCGACACGAGGGGCGCCGACGATAGGTCCGGCTCTGCCCAGGTCTCCAGATCGATCTCGTTGCTGTCCTTCGGCACGCGCCATACCAACCTAAAGTTGCAGTATGCCGTGTCCTTGTCATCGCAAGGGGGCGAATGGCAAGGGGGAGGAGGGGTTGGAACTCAACTTTGGGTCGAGTTCCACCGTTCGAGGAAAGCCTCGGGCGAGAGCGCCTGCATGTCCGCCACGGCCTCGAACAGCTTCTCCTTCGGCCAGTCCCACCAGGCGAGCGCCAGGAAACCGGCCGCGATGGCGGGTGCGAAGCGCGGACGCAGGACCCGGGCGGGAACGCCCGCGACGATCGTGTAAGGGGCGACGTCGCGGCTGACCACCGCCGAAGCGCCGATCACCGCGCCGGTGCCGATCGAGACGCCGGGCAGGATCACCGCCCCGTGGCCGATCCAGACGTCGTGGCCGATCTCCACGCGGCGCGCGAGGCGACGCTCGCGGAACGCCTCGTCGACGCCCTGCCAGCGGAAATACTCGTTCGGCCGGTAGCTGATCTTGTGGGTGGTGACGCGCTCGACCGGGTGTTCCAGCGCGTTGACGCGCACATGCGCCGCCACCGAGCAGAACTTGCCGAGCGTGGCGTGCGTCGCTTCGCCGCCGCGCTCGAAATAGGTGTAGTCGCCGACCACGACGTCGCGCAGCACGACGCGCGGGCCGATGTCGCAGTGGCGGCCGAGGCGGGTCTGCTTCAGCTCCGCGCTCGGATGGATGCGCGGCTCGTCCGGCCGAAACCGCAGATCGTCGCTTGCCGGCTCGCCGTCCTTCATGCCGCCCTCGACCCATGTTCTGCCGCGGTCTTGGAGGCGGCGGATCATTCCTGTATCCGAGACCGCATCGAAGGAGCAATGCGATGACCGATCCGACCCCCGGCCCCAGCCGACGCCGACTGCCGGTGCTGCGCTACGCGCTGTGGTTTCTCGTGGCGGCGGTGCTGGCGCTCCTCGTTCTGGTCTGGGCCTTCGGCCGGGCCGAGATGCAGGAGGTCTCGGACGCCGCGCCCTTCGGCACGAGCTTCTCGCTGGTCGACCAGAACGGCGCGCCGGTCACCGAGGCGGCGCTGCGCAGTCGTCCGACCGCGCTGTTCTTCGGCTTCACCCACTGTCCCGACGTCTGCCCGACGACGCTCTACGAGCTGGCGGGCTACCAGAAGGCGCTGAAGGAGAAGGGCGAGGATCTCGGCATCGTGTTCGTGACGGTCGACCCCGAGCGCGACACGCCGGAGATCCTGAAGACCTATGTCGGCGCCTTGTCGCCGGACATCACCGCCGTCACCGGCAAGCCGGACGACGTCGCGGCGATGCTGAAGGGCTACGGCGCCTATTCCAGGAAGGTGCCGCAAGGCGACGACTACACGATGGATCACACCGCATCGGTGATCCTTCTCGACAAGGCGGGGCGCTTCGTCGGCACCATCGCCTATGGCGAGAACCCCGACACCGCACGGGGCAAGCTGGAGCGGCTCGTCACGCTGTGACGGGCGGGGCGGCCCCGCCGCCGGTTGGTTGATGTTCGAGAGGTGAGGTCGTCTTGGGTCAGGTCCGTTTTCATGCGCGCTCAGAGCGCGCGCCCGCCGTGGCGCTCTACGACCGGCTCGACCAGCGGTTCGGCGAAGAGGGCTCGCCCGTCGCGCTGACCGAGATCGACGAGGCCGCCCAGATCTTCGAAGTGTCCGTCTATTTCGAGGACGCCGACGCCGTCGATCTCGACGCCGTGCGGGAGGCGTTCGCCGACCTCGAGCCGGAGCGCGAGGACCTGCCGGACATCGACTGGATGGCCGAGGTGCTGGCCGGGCTCAAGCCGGTGCGCGCCGGGCGCTTCCTGGTACATGGGGCGCATGATCGCAACAGGGTGCTGCCCAACGACCTCGCGATCGAGATCGAGGCGGGACAGGCCTTCGGCACCGGCCATCACGGCACCACGGCCGGCTGCCTGACGATGATCGAGACCGTGGTGCGGCGCCGCCGGCCGCGCAACGCGCTGGACCTTGGAACGGGCAGCGCGGTGCTGGCGATCGCCTTCGCCAAGCTCGCGCGCCGTCCGGTGCTGGCGACCGACATCGATCCGGTCGCGATCGCGGTCGCGCGCGAGAACGTGCGGGCCAACGGCGTCGCGCGCTACGTGGAGACGGCGACGGCGACCGGCTTCGGCTCGCCGGCCTTCCGGCGTTCGGCGCCTTTCGACCTCGTGATCGCCAACATCCTCGCCGGGCCGCTGACGCAGCTGGCCCCGCAGGTGGCGCGCCATCTTTCCGACGACGGCGACGTCGTCCTGTCCGGGATCCTCGACCGGCAGCGCGACGCGGTCCTGTCCGCCTATCGCATCCAGGGCCTGTTCCACCGCCAGACGCTGCGCCGCGGCGAATGGGTCACGCTGCACCTGTGCCGCAATCGCGCCGGGGCGCTCTGATCGAACCGGGCAGGGATCGCGGCGGGCCCCCGAACGACGAAGGGCCCGGCGATCCGCCGAGCCCTTCCAAATTCGCATGGCAAAGCGAGGCAGGCCTCGCGTCACCGATCAGGGGCGCTGCGGTGCGCTCGCCTCGAACATCGAGCCGCGGCGCGAGATCATGTGGATCGTCGGCTCGGACTCCAGATACATCGGACGGGCGGTGCCATGGGCGAAGCGGCTGGACGGACGGGCGCGATCGGCTCCCGGGCGGCGGGCGGTGGCGCCGATCTGCGTCGGGAAGGACCCGGTACGTTCGGTGCGGACGTTCAACATGCTAACCTCTCGGGACTGCTTTCTCGGGCTCCCTGAGACGTATATGCTGCATCGCGATATGAGCAGCTACCCCTCCCGACGCATAGGTCCCCCATCGAAGTTGCACGGCAATTCGTGCAAAATCTTCATCATTCCTTCACGAACGCCCGGACCTTCGGTTTCGCGAAGCCTGTCTACTTCTCGTCCAGCTGCTTCTGGAGCCGCTCGCTGACGAAGTCCAAGGCGACCTCCATCGCCTGCAGCGACTCGTCGATCTCGCGCTTCTGGTCCTGGAGCACGACCTTCTGCTCGGCCATGCGCTGGAGCGCGACCTCGAGCTGCTTCCGCGCCCCGTTCGGCTGGTGGTAGACGTCGATGATCTGCTTGGCCTCGGTCAGCGAGAAGCCGAGAAGCTTGGCCGTCAGAACGAGCCGCAGGCGCATGCGGTCGCGGCGGGAATAGATTCGCGTGGTGCCCTGTCGCTCGGGCTGGAGGAGGCCCCGGTCCTCGTAGAACCTCAGGGTACGCAGCGACACGCCGAACTCGCGGGCGAGGTCGCCGATGCGGAAGCTGTCCTCGACCTCGCCCGATCCCTCGGAGCCGCAGCCCAGAAGGGCTTCAATGCCCAGACCGGCTTCTGTTTCGTCGTTCGGATCGTCCGACTTCGGATGTTTCATGATGTCTCACTCATCACCCGCCCATAACATACGAGTGTACTTCATCGCGACAGCGATTTCGTAAGCTCGCCGCATGAAAAATATTTATCGGTGCAAGTGCCGGCTCGACAAGGCGCGAGCGGTTCGAATCCAGCCTCGCTCCCGCTTAGGTTTTTAAATCCTTAAGCAGAGGACCACTGCTTAACCCTTCGTTAAGCCGCGCGGTCGTGAACTCAGGCAGAGCGGTCGTGCCCGCAGGCAGGCGGCGGCGGGCGGCGGAAGGAGCGGGACATGGGGCAGAACGAAGCGAAGGTGAGGCAGCATCCCGAGGATGCGCCCGCGGCGTCGGATGGGTCGTTCTCGTCGCTGAGCAAGACGCTGCAGGATCTGGAGCAGCGGCTCAGCCGCCTGTCGTCCACCAAGACGGCCGCGGCCGTGCCGGCCGAGGATGCCGTCGAGACCGTGGCCACCCGCTCGGCCGGTGAAAAGCTGCGCATCGCGGCCGAGGCCCGCCGCGCCCGCCGTCCCTCGCTGACCGCCGCCGTGTCCAACGTCGCCGTCGAGAGCGTGCTGGCTTCCGAGGTCGACGAGCCGCACCGCCGGGCCGCCGCCGGCCGTCGCATCGGCACCATCGCCGCCGAGGTCGAGCAACTGCAGATGCAGAACGCCTCGATCGCGCTGATCAAGGATCTCGCAGCCGAGCTGACGCTCTTGCGCGGCGACATCCAGAGCCGCGTCGGCACCGACACGGACGAGCGCATCCGCGACCTTCAGACGTCGTTCGCCGAGCTGAAGCGCATGATCTCCGAGCGCGACGCGCCCGAGAGCATCGGCGCCGAGATCTTCGAGATCATGGAGCAGCTGACCGAGCTGACCGCCGGCACCGCCGATCAGGCGTCGCTGGAAGCGCTGCGCGGCGATCTCGATGCGGTCGCGCTCATGGTCGGCCAAATGGCCCGCGAAGAGTCGCTCGAAGCCGTCAAGCGCCGCTGGGATGCGTTCGAGACGCGCATCTCCGAGCACATGTCGCTCGACGCCGAAGCCAAGCGCAACCTCAAGGTCGAGCTGGAGCGCCTGCGCACTTCGCTGCGCTCGCTCGCCACGGAAGATCAGGTGCTTGCGGTCCAGCAGCGCTGGGAGGAGTTCGAGGCCCGCTATCTCGACACCGCCCGCGTGCAGGCCGAGGAGTCCGTCGCCAACGTCCTGCGCACCGAGCTCGACGGCCTGCGCGAGAAGCTCGACGCGATCGTCGCCGAGAACGGCCGGGAGGCGATGGACGCCCGCTTCGAGGCGCTCGCCGAGCGCCTCGACATCGGTGAACTGGAGGCCGGCGTCGGTCGTCTCGGCGAGCGCATGCGCGAGATCGAGCACGCGCTGATGCGCATGCCCGAGATCCTGCAGATCGACCAGCTCGAGGCGCGCGTCGCCGCGCTTGCTCAGAGCATCGAGACCCTGACGCAGGAGGTGCGCGAGCCCGACCTGTCGCATTTCGCCCTTCTCGAGGAGCGCCTCGACGAGATTGCCGCGGCGCTCGCAAGCCAGCCCGCCCCGGCGCTCGCGCAGATCGACATGGCGCCGGTGGAGCGCATCGAGGCGCGCGTCGCCGACCTCACCGGCCGCATCGACAAGCTGGCCGACCATCGCGGCGTCGAGGCCCTGTCGTCGCAGATCGCGGCGCTGGCCGAGCGCGTCGAGGACATCGGCGCGGCCGCGCCGACGTCCGATCTCGGCGAGCGCATCGACACGCTGGCCGAGCGCGTCGAGACCCTGTTCCGCCGCACCGGCGGTGCCGACACGGCGGCTTTCGAGGAGCGCCTGACGGCGATCGCGCAGCGGCTCGAGGACTCCGCCTCGGCGCGCGTCGTCGATCCCGAGGTCATCGTCGCGCTGGAAACGCAGATAACCCGCATGACGCAGATCCTCGCCGGCGTGCCGGGCGCATCGGTCGAGGATGCCGGCGCGGTCAGCCAGCGCCTCGATGCGATCGAGCGCCAGCTCGACGAGAACCGCGACAACGTCGTGGCCGCGGCCCGAGCGGCGGCCGAAGAGGCCGTGCGGCGCATGAAGGTCGAGGACACGCGCCGCGAAAGCGGCTTCGTCCAGGAGCTCGCGCAGGACATGCGCAACCTCGAGGCCCTGTGCCGCGAGAGCGACGAGCGCACCTTCGGTGTGTTCGATGCGGTCCATGCGACGCTTCTGAAGATCGTCGAGCGCCTGACCCTGATCGAGCAGGAAATGCGCGGCCACCCGGTCGAGCGCGCGGCGGCCCCGATGCTGCGTCCTGCCACCATCGAGCCCGTGGCGAGCGCCGAGGCTCCGGTGGCGGTGACGCCGCCGGCCGCCGAGATCGCCTCGTCGCCCGAGGCTCCGATGTTCGCCGAGCGCGCAGGTGCGGCCGACGCGGCGGCGGAGGATGAGCCCAAGGGCCTGCGCGCCGCGCTCCAGCGCCATATCGGCCGCCGGACCGCGCGCACGAAGGCCGAGGCCAGCGCCGTGCCGAGCCTTGCCGAGCGCATCCGCCCGACCCCGATCGTCGAGGAGCCGTCGCTGGTCGACGTCCCGTCGTCCGAGGCCGAGGAGCCGAAGGCCGCGGTTCTCGAGGCGCCCGAGCTCGACCCGGCCGACAGCCTGATCTCGCGCGAAGCCAACCGCCCGCTGGAGCCGGGCTCCGGCGCGCCCGACATCGCGGCCCTCATCGAGCGCGTTCGCCAGCAGCAGCGCGGCGAGGAGCCGGCGGCCGAGCCGATGGCCAAGGCCGACTTCATCGCCGCCGCCCGCAAGGCCGCCATGGCCGCCGCCGCCGAGGCCGAGGCCCTGCGCGAGCGGGAGGAGCGCGGCGAGGATCTGGCCGGCAAGCCCGCCGCCAACCGCCGCAAGCCGATCCTCATGGGTGTCGGCGCGGTGCTGCTCGCGCTGATGGCCGTGCCGTTCGGCATTGACCGCCTGATGCCGAAGCCGGAGGTCGCCGCCAGCGTCGACGAGCCCGCTGCCGTGGCAGTCGCAACACCTGCTCCGGCGCCGGACGCTCCGGCCGTCGCGGCCGAGCCTGTCGATGTCGCGGCGCTCGCCCGCCAGCCGGTCCCGGCCGACATGCCGGTGATGTCGTCGGTGCTGCCGGTGGTCGCCGAAGCCCCCGTCGCCGCGCCGGAAGCGCCGGTTGCCGAACCTGCGGCGGCTCCGATCCCGCTGGGCTTTGCGGAAACCGCCCCGGTTCGTCCGGCGATGGTCGACGCCCCGTCGCAGACGTCGGTCGCCGATCCGGCCCCTGCGCCGGTGACCGAGACCGCGGCGGCCGCGCCTGCCGCGATCGAGCCCGGCGCGATGCTCGCCTCCGTCCGTGAGCAGCTGCCGGAAGCGGCACGCGGTGCGATCCCCGCGCTGCCCGAGGGGATCGCGTCCGAAGCGCTCGCCAAGGCGGTCGCCGCGGAGGACCCGAAGGCGCTCTTCGAGATCGGCCTGCGCGTCATGGAAGGGCGCAACGGCCCGAGCGATCCCGCGGCGGCGCTGACCTGGTTCGCCCAGTCCGCGACCCGCGGCTTCGCGCCCGCGCAGTACAGCCTCGGCACGCTCTACGAGAAGGGCAACGGCGTCGAGCGCAACGCGGCGACGGCGCGTGACTGGTACCTTCTGGCCGCCGACCAGGGCAACGTGCGCGCCATGCACAACCTCGCCGTGCTCTATGCCACCGGGATCGACGGCAAGTCGGAGCCGGAGGATGCCGCCAAGTGGTTCATCCAGGCCGCTGACCACGGTATGCGCGACAGCCAGTACAACCTCGGCATCCTTTATGCCCGCGGTGCCGGCGTCGAGCAGGATCTGGCGAAGTCCTATCGCTGGTTCGGCATCGTGGCCTCGGCCGGCGACAAGGACGCCGCCGCCAAGATGCAGGAGGTCGGCAAGACGATGTCGGCCGGCCAGCGCCAAGCGCTCGACGCCGAGATCGCCGGCTGGAGCGCCGAGCCGCGGGTCGAGACCGCCAACACGGTCGACATTCCCGACGACTGGTCGCAGACGGCCGGCCGCACCGCCTCGGTCGACATGAGCCGCGCCATCCGCAACGTGCAGGCGATCCTGATCAAGCTCGGCTACGACCCCGGCCAGCCAGACGGCAAGGTCGGCGCGCGGACCGAGGCGGCGATCCGCCAGTTCCAGGGCAAGGCGGGCCTCGAGGCGACCGGCAAGGTCGACGAGCCGCTGATCCGCGCGCTCCTGGAGCGCAAGGACGCCTGAAACACGACGCTTCGCGTTTGACTTGGGGGAGGGGTTCGGGCCAAGAGGTCCGGACCCCTTTTCCGTTCCGGTGGATCGGCTTGGCGGAACCGCGCGCGTGACATTCTATCTCCCGATCGCCGAGATCACCGTCAACGTCTTCGTCATCGTCGGGATGGGCGCGGCCGTCGGCTTCCTGTCCGGCATGTTCGGGGTGGGCGGCGGCTTCCTGATCACGCCGCTCCTCATCTTCTACAACATTCCGCCCGCGGTCGCGGTCGCGACCGGCGCCAACCAGGTGATCGCGGCATCGTTCTCCGGCGCGCTCGCCCACTACAAGCGCGGCACGGTCGACCTGAAGCTCGCCGCCATGCTGATCGGCGGGGGCGTCGTCGGATCGGTGGTGGGCGTCGGCGTCTACACGCTCCTGCGCCGGATCGGCCAGCTCGATCTCGCGGTCTCCATGCTCTACGTCGTGATGCTCGGCACGGTCGGCGTTCTGATGATGAACGAGAGCCTGCGCGCCATGCGCCGGGTGCGCAGCGGCGGTTCGGGCGAGGTGCTGCGGCGCTCCGGCCATCACAGCTGGGTCCACCGCCTGCCGTTCAAGACCCGCTTCAAGCGATCCAAGCTCTACGTTTCGCTGGTGCCGGTGCTCGGCCTTGGCTTCATCATCGGCCTTCTCGGGTCGGTGATGGGCGTCGGCGGCGGCTTCATCATGGTGCCGGCGATGATCTATCTCCTGCGCGTGCCGACGAGCGTCGTGATCGGCACCTCGCTCGTGCAGATCATGGTGACGGCGGCGGCCACCACGGTCCTGCAGGCCGCCACCAACGAGACGGTGGACGTGGTGCTCGCCTTCCTCCTGATGCTCGGCGGCGTCGTCGGGGCGCAGTTCGGGGCGGAGGCGGGGCGCAAGCTGCGCGGCGAGCAGCTTCGCGCGCTGCTGGCGCTCCTCGTCCTCGCGGTGGCCGGGCGTCTCCTGATCGAGCTCGTCGTGCCGCCGTCCGAGCCCTATTCCATCACGCTGCCGAGCGGAGAGAGCGGGTGAGGGCGCGGCGGAGCCTCCTGGCCGCAGCGCTCGTCATTCTCCTGCCGGCTGCGGCGCTCGGTCAGGACAGCCCGGCGCCGCTCGCCGAGACGTTCGAGATCGGCCTCTCCACCGAGACGATCTCGGTCGGCACCAATTTCGGTGGCTCGCGCCTCGTCGTCTTCGGCGCGCTGGACAATGCCGACCAGCGCCTCGTGCGCCAGGGGCGCTACGACATCGTGGTGATCCTGGAAGGTCCGCGCCGCGACATCGTGGTGCGCGAGAAGGAGCGCACGCTCGGCCTCTGGATCAATCGCGCGGCCGAGCGCTTCAACGGCGTGCCAAGTTCCTACTCGCTCGTCTCGACGCGGCCGCTGCGCGACATCGCGCCTGCGGTGACGCTGCGCCAGCTCGATATCGGCGTCGAGAACCTAGAGTTCGATGCGCCGAGCCTTCGCACCGTGCGCCCCGAGCGCAAGGCGGAATTTTCCGACGCGGTGAAGCGGCTCGGCGAGCAGTCGGCCCTCTACGGCCAGACCTCGGGCGGGATCGAGTTCGTCAGCGCGACCCTGTTTCGCGCCAATCTCCAGCTGCCGGCCGATCTGCCGGTCGGTCGCCACGTAGCGCGCGCGATCCTGTTTCGCGAAGGGGTTTTCGTGCGAGAGAGATCGGAGGATCTCTGGGTGGTCAAGACGGGCATCGAGAGCCAGATATCCCGCTTCGCCGCGACGAACGGCTTCTTCTACGGGCTGCTCGCCGTGGGCGTGGCGGTATTCACCGGCTGGTTCGGCCGGCTTGTCTTCAAACGGGACTGATCGAAAAATGCACGACGACGCTTCCTCCGCCCTGCCGCGCAGCCGGGCCGAGCAGATGGTCCGCGCGGCCTGGATTCTCGGCCTCGGCGGCCTAGTGCCCTTCTTCGTCGGCGCCTGGATGATCGTGACGGGGTCCGAGGTCATCCCGCTTCCCGATCTGCCCTTCGTGGTCCTGTCCTACGGGGCGGTGATCCTGTCCTTCCTCGGCGGCATCCGCTGGGGCGCGGCGCTGAACGAGCCGGGCCGCCAGAGCCCGACGACGCTCGCGCAGTCCGTCGTGCCGGCGATCTTCGCCTGGGTCTGCACGCTGCTTCCCTCGCCATGGTCGTTCGTCGGGCTGGCGGTCGCCTTCGCGGCGCAGGGCGTGTGGGATGTCGCGGCGATCCGCGCCGGGCGCATCACCGCCCCATGGTTCGCACCGCTGCGCATCGTGCTCACCGTCGGTGCGGTCGTCGCACTGGCGATCACCGCCTATGCCTCGGCGCAGCCGCTGGCCTACTGAGGCTCAGCCCCGGCTGAGCGAGGCGAAGGGGATCGGATAGATCCGCGCGGCGCCGATCACGTAGGCGCGCGCCGTCTCCGGGCGGAACAGGCCGGCGAACGGCGCACTGAGGACGTTCAGCCCGCCCGTCGTCACGCCGAAGGACGGCATCACCATGCGCGCGCCGTCGCTGGCGAAGCAGGGCCCTCGCACGCTGCGCCCGTTGCCGCTGACGCGCGCGGACGGATGAAGATGGCCGGCGACCTCGCCAACGCGTGCCCCCGGCGTCGGCTCGTGGCGGAAATGCCAGGGGCCGATCGAGACCTCCTCGGCGCAGACCCCACCGAGCCCGGCGGGCGGTTCCGGATCGTGGTTGCCCTCGATCCAGATCCAGTCGCGGCCGGCCATCGCCGCCTGCAGCCGGGTGCGCGGCGCGTCCGGCATCAGGCCCGCGCCGTGCCGGTCGTGGAAGCTGTCGCCGAGGGCCACGACCACGTGCGGCTGGTAGCGGTCGAGCGCGGCCTCGAGCAGCAGGAGCGTCGCCTCAGTGTCGTAGGGCGGCAGGAACATGCCGCGCCGGGCGAAGGCCGCGCCCTTCTCAAGATGCAGGTCGGAGACGACCATCAGCCGCTCGGCCGGCGCGAAGAGGACGCCGGAGGGGTCGCACACGACGTCGCCGCCGTTCAGCACCGTTTCGAATCCCGGCGCTTCGCCCTGCCGCATCCGGCGGTGGATCATGTTCATGCGTTCTGTGTCCGGATCGTCCATGTTCCCGAAGCGTTCTTGGAATCGATAAATGGCGGCGAAGGCAAGGCGGTGCGACGATCGGCACTTGATTCCCGCGCCGGTGCAAGACATTAAGAAACCGCACAATGGACCCGGCGCGCCGGGTGGCTATGCCGGGCGCCTATCCCTCGGCCAATCCAGCGACGTCCAGACTCCTTGCGATCGAGCCTTCAGGGCCTCCGACGTCGCCGAGATCCTCGTTGTTTCCACTCATGTTTTCGACCGATAACCTCCGGGCCGAATGGCTCGGCAATGTCCGTGGCGATCTGTTGTCCGGCCTCGTGGTGGCGCTTGCGCTGATCCCCGAGGCGATCGCCTTTTCCATCATCGCGGGCGTCGACCCGCAGGTGGGGCTCTACGCCTCGTTCTCCATCGCCGTCCTGACCGCCATCTTCGGCGGGCGGCCCGGCATGATCTCGGCGGCCACCGCCGCGACCGCCGTCCTCATGGTCACGCTGGTGCGCGACCACGGGCTGCAATACCTCTTCGCCGCGACGGTGCTGGCGGGCGTCGTGCAGATGGCAGCCGGCTTTCTCCGACTCGGCGACCTCATGCGCTTCGTCTCGCGCTCGGTGATGACCGGCTTCGTCAACGCCTTGGCGATCCTGATCTTTCTGGCGCAGATGCCGGAACTGATCGGCGTTCCCAATATGACCTACGTGCTGGTTGCCGCAGCGCTCGCCATCATCTACCTCTTCCCCCGCGTGACGAAGGCGATCCCGTCGCCGCTGGTGGCGATCGTCGCGATCACGGCCGTCGTCCTCGCCTTCGGCATCGACGTGCGCACGGTCGGCGACATGGGCCAGCTCCCGTCGAGTTTCCCGAGCTTCTTCCTGCCCGACGTTCCCTTCAATCTCGAGACGCTGACGATCATCCTGCCCTATTCGGTGGCGATCGCGCTGGTCGGGCTTCTGGAATCGCTGATGACCGCCCAGGTCGTCGACGATCTCACCGATACCGGCTCGGACAAGAACCGCGAGTGCTTCGGGCAGGGCATCGCCAACTTCGTGACCGGCTTCTTCGGCGGCATGGCGGGCTGCGCGATGATCGGACAGTCCGGCATCAACATCCGCTCGGGCGGGCGCGGGCGTCTGTCCTGCGCCTTCGCCGGCGTCGCGCTTCTGTTCCTGATCGTCGTACTCGGCGACTGGGTCGCCGTGATCCCGATGCCGGCGCTCGTCGCCATCATGATCATGGTCTCGATCGGCACGTTCGACTGGGCGTCCCTGAAAAGCCTCGTCACGCATCCGCGTCGCTCTTCCGTCGTCATGCTGACCGTCGTCGTGATCGTGGTCTGGAGCCACAATCTCGCGCTCGGCGTCTTCGCAGGCGTGCTCCTGTCGGGCCTCTTCTTCGCCTCCAAGATCGCCCAGATCTTCGCGGTGTCGAGCACCGTCTCGGCGGACGGCCAGGCGCGCACCTACGTCGTCGAGGGCCAGGTCTTCTTCGCCTCGGCCGGCCGCTTCCTCGAGAGCTTCGACTTCCGCGAGCCGTTGTCGCATGTCACGATCGACGTCAGCCGCGCCCACATCTGGGACCTCACCGGCGTCGGTGCCCTGGACAAGGCGGTCCTGAAGTTCCGCAAGGCCGGCGTTGCCGTCGAGGTCGTCGGCCTCAACGCGGCCTCGCAGACGATCGTCGACAAGCTGACGGTTCAGAATCGCGCCGACGCTTTGGAGCTGCCGGCGGGGCATTGAGCGAATGAAGCCGGCGCGCCGTCTGAGGGGCGCCGGCCGCTTTCGACCCATTGCGGTCGTTCGCTGTGCATGCCGCTAACGGCAGCTTTTGCTCCAAAGCGGTCATTGCCCCGCTACCGCTCGGGGTTAGCGTGGTTCATCGGTTTTGGGTGTGCTCGGCGGACCATCGCTGAAGCAAAGCTTCGCAGTCAGGGACAGCTCCCTCGCTCATACAGACCATGAACGCTCGTCGAGCTAGGCTGGCGCTATCAGCGAGCGCTACTCCCGTTGCCTCTTGGGAGTCGTGCACGCTGCTGCCTCTAAGCTCATAGAGGGCAGCAACCTTCTGCTGGAGTGCCTCACGCGTAGTGCCAGGTTTCTCTAGGTGAGTAGCTATCGCTTTGGACAATCGCTTTGTTAGGTTGTTCGGACCCGGTCGGAACATTGTCTCCAAAGCCGCCCATATCATCACCATTGCCGCGCCGGTGGAGTGGGCGAACGGAGCCTGATCCCAAGTCTGGTAGGCTCTGTTGAAATGGTCGATGTCCATGAGCGCAGAGCCAGGCGCGAGTAGTGCCGCCACGATCGCCAAGTGCTCACCGCCAATCGTGTCATCGGACACCCTTAGCCCCAGCCGTGGTCTGGATACCTCAACAGGCCAGAGTCGCGGTTCATGCACGCTATGCGCAGCCTCGGCGAACCGAGTATCGGAAAGCACCGGGAGAACTAACGGCAGGTCGGTTACCAAGCGCATTAGGGACAGGGTCCACCAGATAGTATTTACCCTGTCAAAACCTGCAGGTGACGCACCTTCGCCCAGCGCCACCTCGATACAGACGTCGAAGCCAACACCACCCGATACCGGACGCCACGGGCCTGGGTGCGGCTTCGATGGGGAATCTGGTGGGGCAAAGGCCATAATGTAAGGGCACATCACGTGCGCGAACGTCTGACGGATGGTCAGTCCGTCTGCCACCTCGAACTGCTCGACCCCTAAGCGCGCCCCGGATACGCCGCCGTAGATGGCGCTCTGCTCTAGGTTGAACTGGAGATTGCGTGTTGAACGCGGGCGGTCCCCCGCAGCGTCCGGTAACTCTTGCAGCTTGTCGCCGGAAACATGCTCCATGGGCTATGAATATCTGTCACCGCAGTGGGCGGCAATTGTGGGGAGCAGCGCATCGTCTAGCGGACAAGAGACGTAATTGCCGGCGACGGGAGGACTCTGAAGCGATCGGTCATTCACACGCCCTCCTGCGCTGCTCCTAACGCAAACATGGGGAGTGATGGTGAATGAAGCTTGTGCGGTGACCGCCGCCGTTCGGTTCCGGGCTTTCGGACCCAAAACCGGACCAGAAGGTGACCACCCGTTTCCTAACAACTTACCGCAGATAGTTCGACCGGAAATCCTTCACCTCGCCGAGCGCCTTGATGATCAGCTCTTCCTCCATCGCCTCGGCGAGGAGGTCGTCGCGGGCCTCGCCCTCGATGCGCTCGCGCCCGGCCTCCAGCATGATCGGCACGGCGAGGGGCGAGATCTCCTCGAGGTCCTTGTGCAGGATGTGGCGCTTGATGCGGGCGAGGAGGTCCGACACGCGCTTGACGTCGAGAAGGCCGGTCGCCGCGTCCGCCCAGGTTGCCCGCAGGAGGATGTGGTCGGGCTCGTGCGCCCGCAGGACGTCGTAGACGAGGTCCGACGAGACCGTCATCTGCCGCCCGGTCTTCTCGCGTCCCGGCTGGCGCTTCATCACGAGGCCCGCGATCACGGCGCACTGGCGAAAGGTGCGCTTCAGGAGCCAGCTGTCGGCCATCCAGGCTTCGAGGTCGTCGCCGAGCATGTCCTCGTCGAAGAGGTCTTCCAGCGACAGCTTGCCCGAGCCGATCATCTCGCCCATGTCGGCGCGGCCCCAGATCGAGAGGGCGTAGTCGGTGGCGACGAACCCCAAGGGCTTCGCGCGTGCGCGCTCGAGCCGGCGCGTCAGGAGCATGCCGAGCGTCTGGTGCGCGAGGCGGCCCTCGAACGGATAGGCGACCATGAAGAAGCGGTTGCCGTTCGGAAAGGTCTCGATCAGGAGATCGTTCGGTCCGGGGATCGCGGACTTGCGCTTCTGGATCGCCAGCCACTCGCCGACCTGGGAGGGCAGGGCGCCCCACTGCGTCGGGTCGGCCAGCATCTCGCGCACCTTGGCCGCGAGGAAGGTGGTCAGTGGAAACTTCTGGCCGCCGTAATAGGGGACCTTCGCCTCGTCGTCCCGCGTCTTGGTGACGAGGCATTCCATCTCGTGGATGCCCTCGAACTTCAGCACCTGGCCGGAGAACAGGAACGTGTCCCCGAGGCTAAGCGTCTCGAGGAAGTTCTCCTCGATCTTGCCGAGCACCGGCCCGCCGCGTGCCATGCCGCTCTTCGTCTTGGCGCGAATGAGGCGCACGAGGAGCGACTCCGACTCGATGATCGTGCCGGCGTTCATCCGGTAGCCCTGCACCACGGACGGGTGGGTCACGCGCCACGTGCCGTCCTCGGTCAGGCGGATCTTGGCGTAGCGGTCGTAGACGCGGAGCGAATAGCCGCCGGTCGCGACGAAATCGACGACGCGGTCGAACGTGTCGCGGTCGAGATCGCGATAGGGCGAGGCGGTGACGACCTCGGCGTAGAGGTCCTCGGAGCGGAAAGGGGCAGCGCAGGCCATGCCGAGGACGTGCTGGGCGAGGACGTCGAGGCAGCCCTCGCGCATCGGCGGCGAGTCCTGGCTCCCGAGATAGTTGGCATCGAGCGCCGCCTGGCACTCCATCACCTCGAAGCGGTTGGCCGGCACAAGAATGGCGCGCGACGGTTCGTCCATCCGGTGGTTGGCGCGGCCGATCCGCTGGGCGAGGCGCGAGGCGCCCTTCGGCGCGCCGACATGGACGACGAGATCGACGTCGCCCCAGTCGATGCCGAGATCGAGCGTCGAGGTCGCGACCACGGCGCGCAGCTCGTTGGCCGCCATCGCCGCCTCGACGCGGCGGCGCTGTGCGACATCGAGCGAGCCGTGGTGAAGCGCGATCGGCAGCGTCTCCTCGTTGATGCGCCAGAGCTCCTGGAACAGGAGCTCTGCCTGCGAGCGCGTGTTGACGAAGAGCAACGTCGTCTTGTGCTGCCTGATCGCCTCGTAGATCTCCGGCATCGCGTAGCGCGCCATGTGCCCCTGCCAGGGCACGCGCTCGCGCGATTTCAGGATGGTGATCTCAGGCTTGGCGCCGCCGTCGACGACGATGAGATCGGCCATCGGCGCGGCCGCCGGCCCTTGCGCCACCAGCCATTCGCGCAGCTCGTCCGGATCGGTGACGGTCGCGGACAGGCCGATCGTCTGGATCGCGGGGCGCAGGCGTCGGAGACGCGCAAGGCCGAGCGCCAGAAGATGGCCGCGCTTGGAGGCGACGAGCGAATGCAGCTCGTCGAAGATCACGTAGCGAAGATCGGAGAAGAAGCTGTCCGCGTCCGGCGCCGAGATCAGCAGCGCCAGCTGCTCGGGCGTCGTCAGCATGATGTCGGGCGGCTTCAGCTTCTGGCGCTGGCGCTTGGCCTGCGAGGTGTCGCCGGTGCGCGCCTCGAGTGAAATCGAGAGGCCGATCTCGTCGACCGGCTTTTCGAGGTTGCGCCGGATGTCGGTGGCGAGCGCCTTCAGCGGCGAGATGTAGAGCGTGTGGATGCCTGGCGGCCGCGTGCCCGGTCGGCGCTTGCGCCGCCGCGAGAGATCGACCAGCGCCGGCAGGAAGCCCGCCAGCGTCTTGCCGGCACCCGTCGGCGCGATCAGGAGGACCGAGGCGCCGTTCTCGGCGCGCTGGAGGAGGTCGAGCTGGTGCGGGCGCGGCGACCAGCCCTTTTGCGCGAACCAACGCAGGAACGCCTCCGGCAGGTCGAAGCCGGGCAAGTCGCGGGGCGGTGTGGAGAGCGGCGCTGTCACCTTTGGGAGGTAAGGCCCCCACCGGCTTTCGCCAAGGCGTCAGACCGCGAGATAGCGGTCCGTGCGGTGGTTGATGGCAAGGAAGAGGTTCAGCACCAGCGCGCCAAGGACCGAATAGGCGACGGCGGCGGGCGAGACGGCCGCAAACGCCGTGACCAGCACCACGAGATCGACGCAGAGCTGCGTCAGCCCCGCGCGCCAGCCGAACCGATCCTGCAGATAGACGGCCAGAATGCCGATGCCGCCCGCCGAGGAGCGGTGGCGGAAGAGGGCCAGGAGGCCGAAGCCGAGCATCAGCCCGCCGAGGCAGGCGCCGAGCAGCGGGTCCACATAGGCAAAACGCAGGACATCAGGGCTGAAGGCCGTCATCAGCGACAGGAGCGCGACGGCGAAGGCTGTCTTGATGGTGAAGGCGCGCCCCATCCGGCCGATCGCCAGCGCATAGAAGGGCAGGTTGGCGACGAAGAAGACGAGGCCGAAGTTCCAACCCGTGAGGTAGTGGACCACGAAGGCGAGGCCCGCCATGCCGCCGGTGAGAAAGCCGAGCGAGCCGAGGATCGAGATGCCGACGGCCGTCAGCGTCACGCCGGCGATGACGCCGAGCGCGTCCTCCCACGGGCTGTGGCGCGTGGCCGTCGAGGCCCAGGAGCCGAAGCGATGGGCGCGGCGCGTGGTCTCGCGCTCGAGGCGATCGTCGGAAAGTTCTGCAGCGCTCATGGACCCGCCCCGTTCGCGTCGAAGCCGGGAGAGTAGTCGGCCCCCGCGCGCCGACCAGCGCTGACTGCGCATGGGTGCCATGTCAGCGCTTGCGGGCGAGCGTGAGCGTGCCCGCGATCGCCTCGCCCCGGTCGCGCCGCAGCGTCTCGGCGCTTTCGCTCACGACGGCGTAGCCGGCATCGTCCAGCGCGGCGCGGAGATCGTCGACCGAGTGCGCGTAGCGCAGCGAAGGCCGCAGCACGAAGCCCGCCCCGTCCTCGGCGCGCTCGGTCGAAAAGGCCAGCCAGCCGCCGGCGTCCTGAAGATCGGCCGTGTGGGCGAAGACCGGCCGGAGGTCGCCGAGATAGGTGAGGACGTCGGCGGCGGTGACGAGGTCGTAAGCGCTGTTATCCAAGCGCGGCGCGGCGAGGATGTCGCCTTCGAGCAGCGTGTCGTAGAGCCGCTTGCGGCGCGCCTTCTCCAGCATGCCGGCGGACAGGTCGATGCCGTCGAGCCGCGCGCAGAGCGGCCTCAACCGCTCGCCCATCAGCCCGGTGCCGCAGCCAAGATCCAGCGCTGCGGCGAAGCGGGCGCCGGGCGCACTGCGGGCGATAAGAGCGGCGAGGAGGTCGGGCACGCGATATTCCAGCCGGCGCACCAGCGCGTCCTCGAACCCGTCCGCATACTGGTCGAACAGCCCGGCGACGAAGGAGGGCGAGGGCGCGTCGGGCACGGGCTCGGCCCCGAGCCGCGCGAGCTTCAGGCTGATGCCGTAGGGATCGGCCTCGTCCTGCGCGAGCGCCTGCCGGAACACCGCGCTGGCCGCCTCGGCCTCGCCGGCTTCCGCCAGGAACTCGCCCCAGCGCACCCGCCCAAGGAGCCAGTCCGGCGCGCGCTCCACGGCCTGTGCCATCAGGTCGGCGGCGGCCGCATTGTCCCCCGCCTTGGCGTAGGCTTCGGCATATTCGGCGCGGCGGTCGGCGAGGTCGTCGCCGGATCGGTGAAGGCTGGGGCGCAAGGGCTGTGGGTTCCGAGAGGGATCGTCGGCATATGCGGCGGCGGGCCCCTGCGGCGCAAGGGCTTTCGCTGGTGCTGGCCGGCCCTATCTCCCAGGGCGATGGCGCGCTTCGAAGACCTCCTCCGACCGACCCCCAAGGGCCTCTACTGCCCGCCCGGCGATTTCTACATCGACCCGGTGAAGCCGGTCGAACGGGCGCTCGTCACCCACGGGCATGCCGACCACGCGCGCCCCGGCAACGAGAAGGTTCTGGCGACGCGCCGGACGCTCGCGATCATGGCGCTGCGCTACGGCGAGGAGTTCTGCGCGACGCGGCAGGTGGCCGACTGGGGCCGGCCGATCGAGATCAACGGCGTCACCGTCTCGTTCCACCCCGCGGGACACGTGCTCGGCTCGGCGCAGATCCTCGTCGAGTGGGGCGGGATGCGGATCGTCGCGTCGGGCGACTACAAGCGCCGCGAGGATCCCACCGCCGAACCCTTCGAGCCGGTGCCCTGCGACGTCTTCATCACCGAAGCGACCTTCGCGCTGCCGGTCTTCCGCCACCCGGAATCGCGGGGCGAGATGCGCAAGCTGATCGCCTCGACGCTGCAGTTTCCCGAGCGCGCCCATCTCGTCGGCGCCTATGCGCTGGGCAAGGCGCAGCGGGTCATTCGCATGCTGCGCGAGGAAGGCTACGACGAGCCGATCTACATCCACGGGGCGCTGAAGCGGCTGTGCGAGTTCTATCAGGACGAGGGGATCGACCTCAGCGAGTTGCGCCCTGCGACGATCGCGCGCGGCAAGGACGCCGAGGGCGCGGCGAAGGCCGAGTTCGCTGGCGCGATCATCGTCGGCCCGCCGTCGGCCTTCGCCGACAAGTGGGCGCGGCGCTTTCCCGATCCGGTCTCGTGCTTCGCGTCCGGCTGGATGCGCGTACGGGGCCGAGCGCGCCAGCGCGGCGTCGAGCTGCCGCTGATCCTGTCGGACCATTGCGACTGGGACGAACTCGTCGAGACCATCGCCGAGATCGCGCCGCAGGAGGTCTGGGTCACGCACGGCCGCGAGGAGGCGCTGGTGCGCTGGTGCGCGCTCAAGGGTGTGCGCGCCCGCCCGCTCCACCTTGTCGGCTACGAGGACGAGGGCGACTGACCGTCAGCCCGCGTCCTTCAGGATCATGTCGAAGCCGCCGAAGACCATGCGCTGGCCGGAGAACGGCATCTCCATCCCCTCCATCTCCATCCGTGGATCGGCGAAGACCTTCTGGACGGCCTCGTCCCGCACCGCCTTGGACGGGTAGACGATCCAGGAGAACACGACGGTCTCGCCGGCTTCCGCCTTCACCGCCATGCGGAAGTCCGTCACCTTGCCATCGGGCAGGTCGGAGCCCCAGCATTCGACGACCTCGAGCGCGCCGTATTCGCGAAACAGCGGCGCGGCGCGGGCCGCGAGTTCCAGATAGGCGTCCCGGTTGGCCACGGGCACCGGCACGAGAAAGCCCTCGACATAGGCCATGTGATCCTCCCTTTGTCGGCTCGCCTCAGCAGTTTGCGGCGGGCGCCTTTGGCATCGCGGCGAGATCCATCCACATCACCTCCCAGATATGCCCGTCCGGGTCCTCGTAGGAGCGCCCGTACATGAAGCCGTAGTCCTGCGTGGGCGTCGGATCGGCGATCCCGCCCGCGCCGACCGCCTTGCCGACCTCGGCGTCCACCGCCTCGCGGCTCGTCGCGGACAGGCACAGGAGAACCTGCGCCCCGGCCTTGGCGTCGGCGATCGGTCGCGGCGAGAACTGCATGAACTTCTCGTGCGTCAGCAGCATCACGTGGATCGTCTCCGACACGACGATGCAGGCGGCCGTGTCGTCGGAGAACTGCGGGTTCTTCGCGTGGCCGAGCGCTTCGTAGAAGGCGACCGAGCGTTCGAGATCGCGAACGGGAAGATTGACGAAGATCAGCCTGGACATGGACCCCTCCAGCATCGGCGCACCCGACAGCGCGCCCTCGATTGGACAAGACTGACCGTATCGGTTATCAATTGCAACCATGAAGTCAGAAAAAATAACCAATGGTGCGGATCCGACCAGCACGGAGCGGCGCTGGCCCTATCGCGACGCATGCGCGGCCGCCCATGCGCTGGAGCTTCTCGGCGAGCGATGGACGCTGCTCGTGATGCGCGAGCTGATGCCGGGACCGCGCCGCTTCAGCGACCTGCGCGCCGGCCTGCCGGGCATCAGCGCCAATGTCCTGACGCAGCGGCTGGACTGGCTGGAGGAGGCGGGCGTGATCGTCCGCCGCGAACTGGCGCCGCCATCCGGCGCGCGAGTCTACGAGCTGACGGAATGGGGTCGGGAGGCCGAGCCGATCTTTCGCGTGGTCGGCCGCTGGGGTTCGCGCTCGCCCTTCCATGATCCGACGGCCAGCTTCTCGACGGCATCGCTGATGCTGTCGCTACGGACGATGTTCGAGCCCGAGCGGGCGGACGGCTTTGCAGGGCGGATCGGCTTTCGCCTCGGGCGCGAGGCGCTGCTCGCCGTCGTCGCCGAGGGTGGGATCGAGGTCGCCGCAGGGTCGGTGGAGGGCGCGGATGCCGTGTTGATCGGCGAGCCCCGCGCGGTCGCCGCCACGATCTACGGCGGCCAGAGCCTCGAGACGCTGGAAGCGGCCGGCGTGCTGGCGGTGGAAGGCGATCGCGAGACCGCCCGCCGTTTCACGACCTTTTTCCCGTTGCCGGAAAAGGCGCCCCTGCCGGCCGGCTGAGAGCTATTCGGCCGCTTCCAGAAACGCCGTCGGCGCCAGCGGCTCGGGAAGCCTGCGCAGCGACGAGACGCCGGCGTCGCGCGCCAGCCCGGCGAAGATGCCGCCCTGCGCCACGAGCTCGTCGAAGGTGCCGGTCTCCGCGATATGGCCTCCGTCCAGCACGATGATGCGGTCCGCCGAGCGGATGGTCGACAGCCGGTGCGCGATGACGAAGGTCGTGCGGCCCTTGCGCAGTCGCTCAAGCGCGCCCTGGAGGCGTGTCTCGGTCGCCGTGTCGAGCGCCGAGGTCGCCTCGTCGAGGATCAGGATCGGCGCGTCCTTCAGGAGCGCGCGGGCGATCGCGAGGCGCTGGCGCTCGCCGCCGGACAGGCCCAGCCCGCGCTCGCCCACCATCGCCTCGAAGCCGTCCGCCTTGCGGCCGATGAAGTCGGCGGCACCGGCAAGCCGCGCGGCCTCCTCGATTTCGGCCATCGTGGCCTCCGGCCGGCCGATCGCGATGTTCTCGCGGATGGTGCGGCTAAAGAGACCCGCTTCTTGGAAGACGACACCGATCGACCCGCGCAGCGAGGTCAGCGTCACGTCGCGGATGTCCTGCCCGTCGATGGTGATGCGCCCGCATTCGGGATCGTAGGCGCGCTGGAGAAGCGACAGGGCGGTGGACTTGCCCGAACCCGTCGGCCCGACGATCGCGATCGTCTCGCCCGGCTGGGCCTCGAAGTCGAGGCTGCGAACCGCGCCGGACCCCTGAGGGTAGCGGAAGGTGACGTTCTCGAAGCGTACGCGCCCTTCGGTCACGTTCAGCGGCTGCGCGTCCGCGCGCTCCACCACGTCGGTGCGCTCGCCAAGGATGGCGAAGAACTGCACCAGCATCGGCGCGCGCGAGAAGAGGCCCATCAGGAAGCCGGTCAGCTGGTCGAGGCGGCCGATCAGCAGCGTCGCGAAGCCGACGAACGACACGATCTCGCCGACGCTGGTCTGCCCGCGCGAAGCAAGGAACGCGCCGTAGGCGAAGATCGAAACGATCGAGATGGACGAGGCACCTCGCGTCAGCACCGCCATCACCGCCCACCAGTTGAGGACCGGGTACTGCGCGGCGAGGATGCGGTCGAGCGCCGAGCGGACGGAGCCGATCTCGCGAGGGACGGCGAGGAAGCTCTGGAGCATCGGCACGTTGCCAAACAGCTCGCCGACGGTGCCCGAGACGCGGGTGAAGTGGCCTTCGATCTGGGCCTGGCCGCCGGACGTGCGGCGCACGACGGCGAGGTTCACCAGCGTGTAGACGACGATGAGGACGCCGAGCAGCGAGGCGAGGCGCCAGTTCATCCAGAATGCGACGGGCAGCAGCACGGCGAGCGCCACGACGTTGCCGATCTGCTCGCGAAACAGCGGCAGCCAGAACGAGAACAGGGTGTCGACGCCCGAGATCATCACCCGCATCAGCCCGCCCGATTGCGAACGCGAGTGGAACGAGGCCGGCAGCGCGAGAACGTGCTCCAGGAAGGTGGCCATCGCGGCGAGGCGCCGGCGGTGCATCAGCCGGTCGGCAAGAAGCGAGATCGTCATCGCCGACAGGAACGAGACGAAGCTCGCGGCACCCCAGAGAAGCACGAGCGAGAGCGCGTTTCCGCCCGACAGAAGCGCGTTCACGGCATGGCCGAACAGCACCGGCTCGGCCACCTGGATGCCGGCGACGGCCATGCCGGCGAGGACGATGCCGGCGACACGGCCGGCCTCCGGGCGCAGGAGCGCGATCGCCCGCGCATAAGCTTGGAAGGATTGGGAAGCGGCGGGCATGGGCGGGGCATCCAAGAGCGCGACCCGGCCGTCGGATCGCATGCGATGAAGTCGGCGCGCGCCTTTCCTTCGCTTTTCCGTCCGAATTGGGGCAAGTGCCCCTTGAAGCGTGGATTTGCTGCGCTACGCGAGACTTTCACGCAAGCCTTGCGGCGAAATGGACGCGCCGTCAGGCCGCCTTCGTGCGATCGCCCAGAAGATACGGTGCCAGGTGGCCCGCGGTGTAGACCGCGCCGTCGGCCGAGGCGTGGAAGCCGTCGCGTGAGAATCCGGCCGGCTCGACGCGGGGCAGGGTGGTCGCCGGCACGACGCCGCGCTCGAGGCAGAGGCGCGCGCCGAGGCGGGCGAGGACGCGCTCGCGCAAGGACAGCACTTTGGCGAGACCGCGCGGCAGCGCGGGCACGCGCAGCATGTCCACCGGCGGCGACCAGACGATGCGCGCGTCCGGCCAACGGGCGCGCAGGGCATAGAGAAGACCGCCGAAGCCGCGCTTGAACCGGCGCGCGGTGTGGAAGTTCTTCACGTCGTTGGTGCCGATCGACAGGAGGATGTGGGTGAAACCCTCCGGCGCGACGTTCGGCACGATGTAGTCGCGCACATCGGCCGAGACGGCGGAATTGGAGCCGATCGCGCGCCAGCGCACGGCCTCGCCGGTCAGCGCATGCAGTCGTTCGGCGAGGCGGGCGGCCAGCCCGTCCTCCGCCCGGTCGACACCGACACCGGCGGCCGACGAATCGCCAAGCACCAGAAGGCGGATCGGCGCCTCGTCACCCGGCCCTCCGGCCATCCCGTGGAACGGCCCGGCCGGCGGCAGCATGCGCTCGATCGAGCGCCGGATACCGATGCCCTGCCAGATGTAGACCGGGAACATCAGCCAGGAGAGGAGGGCGGGGCGCATGGATCCGATCCGTGGACGCGTCAGGCCTTCAGTGCGTCGACGCCCGGCAGCGGCTTGCCTTCCATCCATTCGAGGAAGGCGCCGCCCGCCGTCGACACGTAGGAGAAGCGCTCCGACACACCGGCCTGATTGAGCGCCGCCACCGTATCGCCGCCGCCGGCGACCGAGACGAGCTGGCCGGCCTCGGTGCGGCTGGCGGCATGGCGCGCGGCGGCCATCGTCGCCTTGTCGAAGGGCTGCAGCTCGAACGCGCCGAGCGGCCCGTTCCAGACCAGCGTCTTCGACTTGTCGATCCACTCGGTGATCGCGCCGACCGAGGCGGGGCCGACGTCGAGGATCATGGCGTCGGACGGCACGCGGTCCACCGGCACGGTCTCGTTCTCGGCATTCGCCTTGAACTCGCGCGCGACCACGGCGTCGACCGGCAGGAGGATGGTGCAGCCGCTCGTCTCGGCCGCGGCGAGGATCGCCTTGGCGGTGTCGGCGAGATCGTGCTCACAGAGCGACTTGCCGACGTCCTTGCCCTGTGCGGCGAGGAACGTGTTCGCCATGCCGCCGCCGATCACGAGGCAGTCGACCTTGGTGACGATGTTCTGCAGGAGGTCGATCTTGGTCGAGACCTTCGCGCCGCCGACGATCGCGATCACCGGCTTCTCGGGCTGGCCGAGACCCTTCTCCAGCGCCTCGAGCTCGGCCTGCATGGTGCGGCCGGCATAGGACGGCAGGTGGTGGGCGAGGCCCTCCGTGGAGGCGTGGGCGCGGTGTGCCGCCGAGAAGGCGTCGTTGACGTAGACGTCGCCGAGCGCGGCCAGACCGGAGACGAAGGACTCGTCGTTCTTCTCCTCGCCGTCGTGGAAGCGGGTGTTCTCGAGAAGGAGAACGTCGCCGTCCTTCATGTTGGCGACGATGCCGTCGGCGACCGGGCCGACGCAATCCTCGGCGAAGCCGACGGGCTGGCCGAGCTTCTCGGCGAGAACCGGCGCGATGGGGCCGAGCGACTGCGACGGGTCCACCTTGCCCTTCGGACGCCCGAAATGGGCGAGCAGGATCGCGCGGCCGCCCTTCTCGGTGATCTCGCGGATCGTCGGCAGGATACGCTCGATGCGCGTCGTGTCGGTCACGACGCCGTCCTTCATCGGCACGTTGAGATCGACGCGCACCAGGACGCGCTTGCCCTGGAGGGCGGCATCGTCGAGCGTCTTGAACAGGGTCATCGCTGGGGCTCCGTCAGGAAAAGGGTGAGGATGTCGCGCTCAGACGCGTCGGAAAAGGGTGGGGTAGTCGATCACCAGCCCGTCCCGATCGACGGGGAGATCGGCCGAGAAGCCGCCGTCGACGGCCTCGTAGCGGTAGAGGCCGGGCGCAAGCTCTGTGTAGCGCTGTTCGTCCACCAGCGGCTCGAACGTGTCGAACGGCACGTAGAGCATGCGCAGTTCGGTCGGCTCGTCAAGCCGGCCGTCGAGCCGCCGGATGGGCAGGGTGTTGGTGAAGGGCGTGCCGGCGAGGTCGATG
The DNA here is from genome assembly GCF_001423245.1 of Aureimonas sp. Leaf324. Classification (GTDB taxonomy): domain Bacteria; phylum Pseudomonadota; class Alphaproteobacteria; order Rhizobiales; family Rhizobiaceae; genus Aureimonas. Next base: position 479,926 of record NZ_LMOH01000012.1, on the reverse strand, counting down.
TCGATGCAGCCGTCGAGATCGGCACGGTGCGTGCCGTCCTCGCCCGTCCACCGGCCGGAGGCCTCCTGCTTGAGAGCGAGGCGCTGCCCAAGCGCGGTCTCTATGCCAAAGCGCGTCACGCGCCACGCGGTGTCGAGTTCGATCTCGTAGAAGACGCCGTAGGGGCGATCGCCCTGGCCACCGATCAGGGCGGAGCGGGCGACGACGCCGGTGGGCGTCGCCGCAAGATGGAGGTGCTCCAGCCCCTCGCCCTCGGCGTGAGCCCAACGGACATCGCGTGAGGACAGGGGCCGGAACGGCATCGGCTGGGATCAGCCGGCGTTGTGCATGGCGATCGCGGTGTCCGACATGCGGTTGGAGAAACCCCACTCGTTGTCGTACCAGGACAGGATGCGCACGAAGGTGCCGCCGAGGACCTTCACCTGATCCATCGCGAAGATCGAGGAGTGCGGGTCGTGGTTGAAGTCCACCGACACGTTCGGGTCGAGCGTGTAGCCGAGGATGCCCTTCAGCGGGCCTTCGGCGGCGGCGCGGATGGCGTTCTGCACTTCCTCCACCGACGTGGCGCGCTTGGCGGTGAACTTGAAGTCCACCACCGAGACGTTCGGCGTCGGCACGCGGATCGACGAGCCGTCGAGCTTGCCCTTGAGCTGCGGCAGCACGAGACCGAGGGCCTTGGCGGCGCCCGTCGAGGTCGGGATCATCGACAGGGCGGCGGCGCGCGCCCGGTAGAGATCCTTGTGCATCGTGTCGAGAGTCGGCTGATCACCCGTGTAGGAGTGGATCGTGGTCATGAAGCCGGTCTCGATGCCGATGGCTTCGTCGAGCACCTTGGCGACGGGCGCGAGGCAGTTGGTGGTGCAGGAGGCGTTTGACACGATCCTGTCGCTCGCCTTCAGGGTGTCGTGGTTCACGCCGAAGACGACGGTCTTCTCGTCGGCCGCGTTGGTCAGGGGGCCGGAGATCAGCACCTTCTTGGCGCCGGCTTCCAGATGCGCCGAGGCCTTGGCCGGATCGGTGAAGATGCCGGTGCACTCGAACGCGATGTCGACGTTCAGTTCCTTCCACGGAAGGTTCTTCGGGTCACGCTCGGCGCTGACCTTGATCGGGCCGCGGCCGACGTCGATCGTATCGCCCGCGACCTTCACCACGCCGGGGAAGCGGCCATGGACCGAGTCGTAGCGGATCAGGTGGGCGTTGGTCTCCACCGGGCCGAGATCGTTGATGCCGACCACCTCGATGTCGGTACGGCCGGACTCGATGATGGCGCGCAGGACGTTGCGCCCGATGCGACCGAAACCGTTGATGGCGACGCGGACTGCCATGGTCATACTTCTCCTCAGGCGGCGAGGCCGGGATGGCCCGTCGGATGCCGTCCGCGAGATCGGGACGGCGAATGCTTCTCGCCCGGCCCGACATAGGGCCGGCGCAGGACATTGTCAGCCGCAGCGCGGGAAACGGGAGACGACGGGCGGCAGGACGTGCGCGTCGGGCGCGCGGGGCACAAAGGGCATGCCGGCACGGTATCTGGACCGCTTTCCTCCGGGATTCGGGCCGCGGGAAGAGGCTACATCGTTCGGCACGCACACATCATAGGTCCCGAGCGCCTGTCAATCGCGGCCGATCCGTGCGCGCCTTTCGCTTTTCAAATCGGTCGGGGGCGCGATAAAGCAGGGCAGCCTTGAACGAAGTGCCCGGCGGATCGGGGCGCGGGTGCGATTCCTTCGAAGGAGGCAGGATGATGGATGCGGCCAGTCCGCTCGGCCAGGCGACGCTTCGCCTGCAGAAGGCCCTCGAACGGCTCGAGGATGCGGTGGACGCGCGCATGTCGCGCGACCACGTGGTTCTGTCGGTCGAGGAGGAGGTGCAGCGCATGACGGCCGACCGCTCCCGGCTGGCGAGCGAGCTCGACACCGCGCTGACGCGGGCCCAGCGCTTGGAGGCCGCCAACCGCGAGGTCTCGCGCCGCCTCGTCACCGCGATGGAATCCATCCGCGACGTCCTCGCCGAACGACGCGCCTGACCCGCGCCCCTCCAGGAAACCGATCCCCATGCCCCAGATCGCAGTCACCATCGACGGCAAGACCTACCGCATGGCCTGCGCCGAAGGCGAGGAGGCGCATCTCCTGGGGCTCGGCGCCGGGCTCGACGCCCGCGTCTCGCAGTTGCGCGGCAGCTTCGGCGAGATCGGCGACCTGCGGCTGATGGTCATGGCCGCCCTGATGGTGGCGGACGAACTCGACGAGGCGAAGGGGAAGCTGGCCGCGGCGAATGGCGAGATCACCGCGCTGCAGGAGCGCGAGGCACAGGCCGCCGGCGGCGCGCGGGCGGGCGACGCGCGTCTCACCGAGCATCTCCTCGGCGTGTCCGAGATCGTCGAGCGCATCGCCGCCAAACTCGAAAACGGCCGCCGCTGACGAAAATGCTCGCGCCGCGGCCATGGAAAGGCCGGGGCGGGCGTGCTATATCCCGTGTCGGCGGGCTGCGCGGTTCGACAGGGATAACTTATTCCCCGGGGCCTTACGCATCCCTAAGGGAGCTGTTCCTGCCTCGGCCCGTGGGCTGGGGCATACGGCGCCCACCTACTCTGTAGGTTCCCGGGATCGATCTTCTCATCGGCCGAGGTGGCTCGCCACTCCCTCCGTCATTCGCTATTCGAGGCTTCCCGCGTTTCGCACCGAGGAAGCCATGTCCGACATCGCAGCCGACAAGGCCGACCTTCGCCGCATGGCCCGCGCCCGGCGCGAGGCGCTGGCGCCGGCCGCACGGATCGAGGCGGCCTTCGCGCTGGCCGAGCACGTCGCCCGCGACACCCTGTTCGAGACGGTCGACGCCGTCGGCGCCTATCTTCCCATCGGTTCCGAGATCGACCCGCGCCCGGCGATGATGGCGCTCGCCGACCGCCGGCTGCGGCTGGCCGCGCCCGCGATCGTGAACGGCGACCTCGAGTTCCGCGAACTGCTGCGCGACGGCGAACTGGTCGCGCAGGGGCACGGCACCGTCGCGCCGGGCGCGGCCGCGCGGGTGCTCGACCCCGACGTTCTTCTGGTGCCGCTTCTCGCCTTCGACCGGCGCGGCGCGCGCATCGGCTACGGGCGCGGTTTCTACGACCGCGCGATCGCCCGTCTTCTCGCAGTCAAGCCGGGGCTCGTCACCATCGGCCTCGCCTTCGACGCGCAGGAGGTGGCCGAGGTGCCAGTCGAGCCGCACGACCGCTTCCTCGACCGCATCCTCACGGAAAGCGGAGTTCGGGTCCCCAGCGCAACGGCTTCTCCGCGCTAGGCTTGGCCGGATACTTCGACGGGCTGGCGAGGACCTGCGCCCAATAGGGGCGGGGGTTTCCCGGCATCTGCGCGCCCGCGAAGCCGATTTGCGTAACATTGGGGTTGAGGAGGTTCTTCCGGTGGTCGGGCGAATGGATCCAGCCCACCATGGCCTCGTCGTAGTCCTTGTAGCCGCGGGCGATGTTCTCGGCCGTCGTGCCCCAGCGGTAGCCCACCCGCTCGACCCGGCCGGGCAGGGCGCCGTCGACCGCATGGTCCATCTTGTCGCGCCGCGCCATCGCTTCGCTCTGTGCGGCGGCCGCCGCCATCAGCCGCTCGTCCACCGTCAGCGGCTTCAGGCCATTCTCGGCGCGGAACGCGTTGACCGCCGCAAGGCCGCGGCCCCGATCGATCGACAGATCGGCGACGGACGACGAGGTCGTCCCCGTCGAGGCGCATCCCGCCAGCAGCGAAACCGCAAGGAGCGCGGTCGCCGTGTTCATGCTCGTCTTCATTCGTCCGGTCGTCCTGCCTGCCGTTCACCCTCGCAACGCGAGCCTGCCCGCGCTACGTGGTTTCAAACTTGCCTGTCGGAGATTCGCCCCATGATCGAGCTCTATACTTGGACCACACCGAACGGCGAGAAGCCGGTGATCATGCTGGAGGAACTCGGGCTCGACTACGCGTTGCGCCTGATCGACATCTCGACCGGCAAACAGAAGGAATCGGACTTTCTTGCGATCAACCCGAACGGTCGCATCCCCGCGCTGACCGACGACGGCGTGCGCGTCTTCGAGTCCGGCGCGATCCTCCTCCATCTCGCCGAGAAGACCGGGCGACTGCTCGCGCCCGCCGGCGCGGCGCGGGCTGAGGCGCTCGGCTGGATGTTCTTCCAAGCCGGAGGTACCGGGCCGATGATCGGCCAGATCCACTATTTCAAGAATGCGGACGAGCGCAGCGACTTCGCCATCCGCCGCTTCGAGAAGGAGTCCGACCGGCTGCTCGGCGTTCTCGACAAGCGGCTCGGCGAGGTCGAATACCTCGCGGGCGAGTTCTCGGTGGCCGACGTGATGAACGTCTCGTGGGCCCGAAGCGGCCTCAAGGACCTCGACGCGCATGAAAAGTTTCCATCGCTCGCCGCCTGGGTTCGCCGCGTCGACGAGCGACCGGCGGTGGCAAGGGCGCTCGCTAAGCTGAAGGCCGCCAAGGAAGCACTGGCGTCATGAGGTTCCTGTTCCTCGGCGACATGGTGGGGCGAAGCGGGCGTGTGGCGGTGCGCGATCGGCTGCCGGGCCTCGTCGCGGACTGGCGGCTCGATTTCGTCGTCGTCAACGGCGAGAACGCGGCCGGCGGCTTCGGCATCACCGAGGACATTTTCGAGGAGACGGTGGCGGCGGGCGCCGATGTCGTGACGACCGGCAATCACGTCTTCGACCAGCGCGAGGCGCTCACCTTCGCCTCGCGCCACGACCGGTTCCTACGCCCGGCCAACTACCCGAAGGGCACGCCCGGCCGCGGCTCCTGCCTCGTCGAGGCGCGGAACGGCGCGCGGGTGCTCGTCGCCAACGTCATGGGCCGCGTCTTCATGCATCCCGAACTCGACGATCCGTTCCGCGCCGCCGAGGACATTCTCGCCGCGTGCCCGCTCGGCGAGCAGGCCGACGCCGTGATCTTCGATTTCCACGCCGAGGCGACGAGCGAGAAGCAGTGCTTCGGACACTTCCTCGACGGGCGCGCTTCGGTCGTCGTCGGCACCCACACGCATGTGCCGACCGCCGATCATCAGATCCTGCCGCACGGCACCGCCTACCAGTCGGACGCCGGCATGTGCGGCGACTACGACTCCTCGCTCGGCATGGACAAGGAGGAGCCGATCAACCGCTTCGTCACCAAGGTACCGCGCGGCCGTTTCGAAGCGGCATCGGGTCCGGCGACGATCTGCGGGCTGGCGGTGGAGATTTCCGACCGCACGGGGCTGGCCGAGAAGGTCGGCACGGTGCGCATCGGCCCCCGGCTGGAAGGCTCCGTCCCGAATTTCTGGTGAGACCGGAGAACCGCCGCAATCGACCGATCAAGTCCCGGCATCCAAAGCGTGCGGCAGGGGGCCTGAACGTGTGCGGACCATCCGACTTCATCTCCTCGGCGTCCTCATGGCGTTGATCGGCGTCGTCACGTCGATGCCGCAGCCGCCGGCGCGCCATCACGGGCATGCGCTGCGCAACCCCGCGCAGGTGCAACTCGACGACGACGATGACGACCGCGACGACGAGGCCGCGATCCTTGAGGAGGAGAATGCGGGAGGGGGCACCATGACGTCGGGCGACCGCCGCCGCCGGACCTGAGCTTCAGACCCCGCTGAGCAGCACGACCGTCGGCTGGCGCGGCAGGTTGCGGGCCGAGAGCGTGATCGACGCCTCCCCGCGGCGCTCTACCGCGAAGTCCGGGATCTGCGCGAGGAAGCGCTCGATCGGCGTGCGGAAGCGATGCATCGGCAGCACCACCGAGGAATGGAGCCGCTGGGCGATCTCGCCCATGCCCGCCTGGCTCATCGTCCAGGACCCGTCCACCGGCACCATGAGGACGTCGAGCCGCCCGATCGCCGCGTAGTCGTCCTCGGTCAGTTGGTGGTGGAGATGGCCGAGATGGCCGATGCAGAGGCCCGACGCTTCGACGATGAAGATCGAGTTCCCGTCCGCCTCGAACGTGCCGTAGCGGTTGATGTCGGTCGGCACGTTGCGGATCAGGACGTCGCCGACCGTCACCGCGTGCTTCGCGGGCCCGCCCTCGGGGTTCCAGCCACGCAGCACCGTCGAGATGCCGGGATCGGGAACGTCGGTGTAGTGGGTGGAGTGCGCCTTGTTCATGGTTACCACATCGGGCGGCTCGCCGCCGCCGTGATAGCCGGAATAGTCGGTGGCGATGCGCACGCCGTCGGCGCTCTCGATCAGGTAGGTGGCATGGTGGACGTAGGTGATCGTCACCTCGTCCCGCCCGTTCTGCGCCAGCCGCACCGGGCCTTCGGGCGCGTCGAGCGAGGCGTAGCGGACGCCCGGCAGGCGGTCAGCGATCGCGAGGCAGGTGCTGACCGGCGCATCCTGTGCCAGCACGGGAGCCGCGCCACCGAGGGCGATGAGAAGGGTCAGGGTCATCCGTCGCATCGCGTGGACCTCGTGGGTTCGTGCGGGATCGGATGGCGAGCCTGCGCCCGTTGCGGCCGGTGCCCAAGTCACACTCGCGTCATCTGCCGGGCGGCGCGTCGTCTGGACGCGGGCCCGCATGGAATTTATACGATCCCGCAAAGCGATCCCGTCAGACAAGAGAACAGGTGCCGCGATGGCCGGTCATTCCCAATTCAAGAACATCATGCACCGCAAGGGCCGGCAGGACGCCGTGCGCTCCAAGATGTTCTCCAAGCTCGCGCGCGAGATCACGGTCGCGGCGAAAAGCGGCACGCCCGACCCGGACATGAACCCGCGCCTGCGCTTGGCGATCAACAACGCCAAGGCGCAGTCCATGCCCAAGGACAACATCAGCCGCGCGATCTCGAAGGGCTCGGGCGCCGACACCGAGAACTACGACGAGGTGCGCTACGAGGGCTACGGGCCCGGCGGCGTCGCCGTGATCGTCGAGGCGCTCACCGACAACCGCAACCGCACGGCGTCCAACGTGCGCTCCTACTTCACGAAATCCGGCGGGGCGCTCGGCGAAACCAACTCGGTGTCGTTCCTCTGGGATCGCGTCGGCGAGATCGTCTATTCCGCGAAAGTGGGCGACGCCGACAAGGTGATGGAGGCCGCGATCGAGGCCGGGGCCGACGACGTCCAGTCTGATGACGACGGCCATCGCATCATCACCGCCTTCGGCGACATGAACGATGTCGCCGCCGCGCTGGAGAAGAGCCTCGGCGAGGCCGAGAGCGTCAAGATCATCTGGCGCCCGCAGACCACGACCCCGGTCGACGAGGAAAAGGCCCAGAGCGTGCTCCGCCTCATCGCCAACCTCGAGGACGACGACGACGTGCAGAACGTCTACGCCAACTTCGAGGTCGACGAGGAGACGATGGCCAAGCTCTCGGCCGCCTGACCGGCGTCAGGCAACGCAGGATTGGGATGGGCGCACGGAGGCAATCCGTGCGCCCCTTTCGTTTCTCAGGGCGCCTGCCGGCCGACCGCGAGATGCCGGCTCGGACGGGCCGCGTCAGCTCTTCTGCGCGCCCGCCCGTCGCGCCTCGGCCGCCGGGATGATCGTCTCCGACACCAGCCGGTGCAGGTCCTGCACGTAGCCGGAGCGGGCGGAGGGCTGGTCCTCGGCCGAGGTGATGGCGACGGTGAGGGCGAGATCGGGGATGATGTAGATCATCTGCCCGCCATAGCCCCAGCCATAGCGCCCCTCGTGGCCGGCGAAGGTGTCGATGAACCAGCCGTAGCCGTAGCGCCCGTCGTGGAAGCGCGAGGTGGTGCGCGGCGTCCAGGACTGGGCGATCCAGTCTTCGGAGAGGATGCGCGTGCCGTCGGGGCCCAAGCCGCCGCGACGGTAGAGCTCGCCGAACGCGAGCAGCGAACGCGGCGTCATCGCCATCTGGTTGCCGCCGAGATAGATGCCCTGCGGGTCGCGCTCCCAGTCGGTAACGCGCACCCCGGCCGGACCCAGCCACTCGCGCGCAAGTGCCAGCGTCGACCGGCCGCTCGCCTTCGTCAGGATCGCCGAGAGGAGGTGCGTCGAGCCCGTGGAGTAGAGCATCGATCCGCCGGGATCGGTCACGAACGGGCGGCGGAGCGCATCGCGCACCCAGTTGCGCGAGGAAATCCACGCGCCGTAGTTGCCCCCCGACGTGCGATCCAGCCCCGCCTGCATCGACAGGAGATGACCGATCGTCACTTGGGTCAGGCGCGGATCGGGGTTCTCGGGAAAGTCCGCGCGAAGGAAGTCCGCGATCGGCTGGCCGGGACCCCGGATCAGTCCCTTGTCGATCGCGATGCCGACGAGCGCCGAGACCACAGATTTCGAGGCCGACTTGATGTTTGCGGCCCGGTCGGTTCGATTGCCGCGAAAGCCTTCGTCCACCAGCGTCTCGCCGTCTTGCGCGATCTGCAGCGTCTCGATCGGCGCAAAGGAACGTGCCCGCTCGATCGCCGCGCCGAAACCGTTCAGCGCGATGGGAGCCTCGGCCGTCGGTGTTCGGGCGTCACCGGGAACTGCGGGAGCACCCTGCTGTGCCCATGCCGGGCCAGCGGGCATCAGGAGAGGCGAGAGGGTTGCTGCGACGACGAGGCGCGGAAGGACGTGGCGGGAGGTCATGCGCCGGGAAATGGGGGCGGGGACGCACCGGCTCCAGACGATTCACCGAAACGTGCGGCCGAAGTTCAGACGCCCGGAGACGACCCGAATCCGCGAGACTTCACCGCCGGGTGCAAGGACGAAACCCCGATCGCGCCGCAGATGGACTTCGTCAGATCGTCCGCCAGAGAACCATGTCGATGGCCGCAAGCCAGACGACCGCGCTGAAAAGCAGGCCGTTCATCAGGCCGGTCATCGGCTTCATCTCGTCCATTTCCATCCCTCCCTTTGATCGCCCAAGTTATATACGACGATAAACGATTTTGCCATATCAATTTGCGTGGGGTGGTGACGCGGTTCGATATGGCCGATCGCCCGCGCGGTCTCGTTTCGATTTTGTTCACCACTCCGGCGTAGCGATGCGTTAGAAGAACGGAAGTGGAACGAGCATGCTTCAGGAGCGCACCATTCGCATCATCGGCATCGACCCGGGCCTTCGGCGCACGGGCTGGGGCGTGGTGGAGACGGTCGGCAATTCGCTGCGCTTCGTGGCGAGCGGCACCGTCACGTCCGACAACAAGCTCGACCTCGCGACGCGTTTGCGCCAGCTCCACGACGGGCTGACCGACGTCCTGCGCGGCTTCGAACCGGACGAGGCGGCGGTGGAGCAGACCTTCGTCAACAAGGACGCGGTCGCGACCCTGAAGCTCGGTCAGGCGCGCGGCATCGCCATGCTGGTGCCCTCGCTGGCCGGGCTGCCGGTCGCCGAGTATGCGCCGAACGCGGTGAAGAAGGCGGTGATCGGGGTCGGGCACGGCGAGAAGGCGCAGATCCATATGATGGTGAAGGTGCTGATGCCCAAAGCCACCTTCGACACCGACGACGCGGCCGATGCCCTCGCCATCGCCATCTGCCATACCCATCACCGACAGTCGGCGCAGGCACGCGCGGCCTACGCCAACCTCTGATGTTCTTGACTTGTTCCCGTTCGCTCGATAGGTAATACCGGGCAGGTATTACTAGGTGAGGCCGAACCATGCGGGTGACCGAGAAGGGGCAGGTGACGATCCCGAAGCCGATCCGCGACAAGCTCGGGATCGGGCCGGGAAGCGAGGTCGAGTTCGTGGATCGGGGCGATCACGTCGAACTCGTGCGGGAGGAGCTGCCGAGCGATCCAAAGCTTCGGCGTGAGGAGATCCGGCGTCGTCTCGATGCGCTGCGTGGGACGATCGACACGCATGGCATGGACGGCAAGGAGTTCATTGACTGGCTGAGGGGACCGCGTGACGACCTCGACCCTCGTTGACTCGAATATCTTCATCGACGTCCTTGGGACGGGCCCCCTGAGGGAGAGTGCGCTGGACGCTTTGACAGGGGCGGCCGACGAAGGCGTTATCGTACTTTCCCCGATCGTCTGGGCGGAACTCGCCTTCTCGCCCATGACGGAGTCGCTTCTCTATCGGTCGATCTCTTGGCTTTCCCCGAGACGAGAGGCGTTTCCATTTGAGGCCGCCTACCCCGCCGGTCAGGCCCATCGCCGCTACCGGACGCGCGGCGGGCGGCGCGACCGGACGCTTCCCGACTTCCTGATCGGCGCCCATGCCATGGTCGCCGGCCACCGCCTTCTCACCCGCGACGCCTCGCGCTATCGCGACTACTTCCCCGACCTCGACATCCTGTGCCCGGAGAAGCATCCTTGATCGGCAAGCTGAAAGGCACCGTTGATACGGTCGAGGAGGACTGCGTGACGCTCGACGTTCACGGCGTCGGCTACGTCGCCTTTTGCGGCGCGCGCACGCTGGCGGGTCTGCCGGGCGCGGGCGAGGCGGCCTCGCTCTTCATCGAGACCTATGTGCGCGAGGACATGATCCGCCTCTACGGCTTCGCGTCCGCCGTCGAGCGCGACTGGTTCCGCCTCCTCCAGAGCGTGCAGGGCGTGGGTGCCAAGGTGGCGCTCGCCGTCGTCGGCACGCTGTCGACCGGGGACCTCGCCAATGCGATCGCGCTGCAGGACCGCACCATGGTCGCCCGCGCGCCGGGTGTCGGGCCGAAGGTCGCCGCGCGCATCGTCGCCGAGTTGAAGGACAAGGCGCCGGCCTTCTCCGGCGCGGCCGCGGTCGAAAGTTTCGGCCTCAAGCGCGACCTCGGTGAGGGCGTGGCGCCGGCGCCGATCGCCGACGCCGTGTCGGCGTTGGTCAATCTCGGCTATTCGCGAGAGCAGGCGGCCGGCGCGGTGGCCGTCGCGGTGAAGGAGGCGGGCGAGGAGGCGCCGTCCACGACCCTGATCCGCCTCGGCCTCAAGGCGCTGAGCCGCTGAAGCGAACGGACCCATGAGCAACACACGCCTCATCACCCCCGAGAAGCGCGGCGAGGACGTCGACGCGTCGTTGCGGCCGCAGCGGCTCGATGATTTCGTCGGCCAGGCGGCGGCGCGCGCCAATCTCAAGATCTTCATCGAGGCTGCCAAGACGCGCGGCGAAGCCCTTGACCACGTTCTCTTCGTCGGCCCGCCGGGTCTCGGCAAGACGACGCTGGCGCAGATCATGGCGAAGGAACTCGGCGTCAACTTCCGCTCGACCTCCGGCCCGGTGATCGCCAAGGCCGGCGATCTCGCCGCGCTCCTCACCAATCTCGAGGAGCGGGATGTCCTCTTCATCGACGAGATCCATCGCCTCTCGCCGGCGGTCGAGGAAATCCTCTATCCCGCGATGGAGGATTTCCAGCTCGACCTCATCATCGGCGAGGGACCGGCGGCGCGTTCGGTGAAGATCGATCTGGCGAAGTTCACGCTGGTCGCCGCGACGACCCGCATCGGCCTTCTGACGACGCCGCTGCGCGACCGCTTCGGCATCCCGGTCCGCCTGAATTTCTACACGATCCCCGAACTCGAACACATCGTGAAGCGCGGGGCGCGGCTGATGAGCCTGCCGATGGGCGACGACGGCGCGCGCGAGATCGCCCGACGCGCCCGCGGCACGCCGCGCATTGCCGGCCGCCTCCTGCGCCGCGTGCGCGACTTCGCGACCATGGCCGGTTCCGAGACGGTCGACCGGCGCATCGCCGACGAGGCGCTGACGCGGCTCGACGTCGACAGCCTCGGCCTCGACCAGCTCGACCGGCGCTATCTCGACCTCATCGCCCTCAACTTCGGCGGCGGCCCGGTCGGCATCGAGACCATCGCCGCCGCCCTGTCGGAGCCGCGCGACGCGATCGAGGACATCGTCGAGCCCTACCTGCTCCAGCAGGGGTTTATCCAGCGCACGCCGCGCGGCCGCCTCCTGACCCAGCACGCGTTCAAGCACCTCGGCCTCGCCGTGCCCTCGACCTACCAAGGCATCCAGTCGAGCCTGTTCGAGGGCGACGAGGAGTAGAGCTCACGAAAAGGGGCGGGGCCTTGCGGCTCCGCCCCTTCGTTCATCCGATGCGTAAGCCTCAGTTGCGCACGGCCGCCGACTGTTCTTTCAGCTTGCCGATCTCGAAGAACAGCGTTTCGCCGGACGAGTCGTCGACGCCGTCATTGTCGCTCACGACGAAGGCGGTGCCGTCCTTGTCGACCGCCAGGCCCTCGACCTTATCGACGACGTAACCTGCGGTCTGCGCTTTCAGGTCCGGCAGGAGGTCGCGCACCACGCTCTTCTCGACCGTCGGCAGGTCGCCGCCGAGCGGGGCCGGCTTCAACTGGTCGAGCGCGACGCGGGTGATCTGCTTCAGCCGCGCGGCGTCGCCGATCAGGTTGTCGCGCTCGATGAGATAGGCGGCGTCGCCCGAGACCGCGATCTCGGACAGGCCAACCCAGGCGCCCTCGGCCGGCGGTGCCTCCAGCGGATAGCGCACCGCGCCCCAGGTCTTGGCGTCGAGATCGTAGGCGAGCAGCTTGGTCGTGTTCTTCGGGTCGTCCTTCCAGGGGCGCTGCACCGCGACCCAGAGCGTGTTGCCGACCTTGGCGATGCCCTCCGCGCCGAAGCGGGTCTGGTGCGCCAGAAGCTCGGCCGGGAAGGCCACCGTCTCGACCACCGCGCCCTTGCCGTCGACATGGAGAAGCTGGTGCGGCACCTCCTTCTCCGGGTTGCCCTCGCTCGCCAGCCAGAAGCCGCCGGCGCCGTCGAGCGCGAGGCCTTCGATGTCGAGCTTCTTGGCGGCTTCGCCCTTCTCGGTGACCACCATCGCGTCGGTGATGCGGGCGGGCTTGGTGGTGACATTGATCGTGTAGATCGTCGGGGCCTTGCCGTAGACGCTGTCGCTCGCGGCGAACAGGCGCTTCGGCTCGTTCGCGTCGGCGGCCAGCGCGCCGAGCGCGCCCCAGCCGATCGGCACGCCGTCCCGCTCGACCGACACCATCTGCGGATAGGCGGGCGTGCCCTCGGCGCGCTCGTAGAGCATCACGTGGCTGCGCGCCGCGCCGTCTTCGACGAGATCGGCCTCGTTGGCGGTGGCGAGAAGGTTGCGGCCGGGAATGGCGACGGCGCCCTCCGGCGAGATGCCGGACGGCAGGAGCTGCACGAACTCCGGCTCGGCGCCCGTGTCGCGGTAGACGCCGACCACGGAGCCCCGCTCGGACAGGACGAAGATGAAGCGCTCGCCGCCGAACTCGGCGACCTCGAGGCCTTCCGGCTCGACGCCCTTGGCGTCGGACCGCTTGTCGGGATAGTGGCCGGCCTTGGCGACCTCGCGCTCGAACGCGGGGCCTGACTCGAAGGCCACCGACCCGTCGCGGTTGAAGATCGTGAAGCCGCGCGTGCCGCCCTTCCAGTCGCCCTCGTTGGCGACGACGAGACGGTCGGTCCCGAGCCACTTCACGGCGTCCGGCTCGCGCGGGCGCGCCTCGATCGTGTCGGTGAAGGCGATCTGGCCGTCGTCCTTCGCATCCACGCCTTCGAGCGCGACGGTTCCGGCGGTGAAGTGGCCGGTCACCTCGGCCGTCTTCCCGTCGATCAGGACGATGTGATTGTTCTCCTGAAGCGTGACCGCCAATTCGTTGTTCGCGTTGAAGGACACGAACTCGGGCTCGGGGTCCTCAGCCGCGATGGCTGGAATGCCCGTCAGCTCGACGCGGCGCAGGCCCGCGCAGTCCGGCGCGCCGTCCTTCAGGGGCACGAGCACGACGTAGCCCGCCGGCATCTGCGGCAGGGCACCGTCCTGCACGTCCTCGTCGCGCTCGTTCTCGATCGCGACGGCAGCGAGCGTGCCGTCCGGCGACACGGCGACGGAGTCCGGCTGGCCGCCAAGATCGCAGCGCGCGGTGACCGTGCGATCCGACATCGAGACGGTGGCGAGGAAGCCCGACGGTTCGGTGAAGCTCTTCGACGTATTGACCGCCGCCAGGACATGGGCGCCGCTGGCTGCCACCGACGTCGGCTCGCCACCCTCGAAGGCGACATAGCCGGCGCTCCTGGGCGCGCGGGCGTCGGTGATGTCGATGAAGCCGATGCCGCCGTGCGGGCTGTCCGAGTAGACCAGCGTGTTGCCGTCGCCGGACGCCGTGACGATCTCGGCCGAGGTCGGCGCCTTGGCGTCGGTCCCCGCGGGAAGGTTCAGCGCGACCGGGAAGGAGGCGATCCGGTTGAAGACCGGTTCGGCCGCGGCGGGCAGGGCGGTGGACGCAAGCAGCGCAAGTGCGGCGGGGAGGCGGATCGAACGCATGGCGGACCTTCCGGAAGATGAGCGGACGCGCCCTCCAACCAGCCCGACGTCACCACGCGATGACGATCCGATGACGGATCGATGACGGTTCGGGTCGTGGGCGGCGCTGGAACGCGGGCGCGACGGGCGCTAAGAGGGCGCATGACCGATCAGCTTGCAGGCCGCCTCGTGGATGGCGGACACCGCCTCGACGTGCGCGTCTATTTCGAGGACACCGACTTTTCCGGCGTCGTCTACCACGCACGGTACCTTCACTTTCTGGAGAGGGGCCGTACGGACTACCTGCGCCTGCACGGGATCGGACACCGCGAGCTGATGGACGGCGCCTTCGGCGAGCCGATGGCGTTCGCCGTGCGGCGCATGGAGATCGAGTTCCTGCGCCCCGCCCGGATCGACGACATCCTGTCGGTCGAGACGCGCACCGCGCTCCTTGGCGGTGCGCGCGTCGTTCTCGACCAGCGCATCCTGCGGGGCGACGAGGTGCTGATCGAGGCCAAGGTGAAGGTCGCCGTGATCTCGCCGGACGGGCGGCCGCGCCGCATGCCGGCCGCGGTGGCCGAGAGGCTGGGGGGCGGGGAGGGCTAGACCCGATCCATCCGCCTCCGACCGCATGCCGCACCGCGGTAAATTGCCGTTCGCAAACGATTTGTTAACCCTAACGATGCTTGATGGGCTCGGAGGGCTCACCCCCCGCCATGCCATTCTTTCACCGGAATCAACCGGTCAAAGGGCGCCATGGACGACGTTCCACGCCGGCGTTCCGGCATGGGCGTGGTTCTGGTCGTGGCAGGGGCGGTCGGTCCGCCGGAAGCGAGACGCTTCCAAAGCCACCGGGACGATCCGACGGATTCGAGGGACGCAAAAGGAATGAACGAGGTCGCTCAGACTGCGCTGGCCGCGCCGGCCCATGACATGTCGCTCCTGGGTCTTTTCTGGCAGGCGGGCTTCATCGTCAAGTTCGTCATGATCGGCCTGCTCGCCGCGTCCGTCTGGACCTGGGCGATCATCTTCGACAAGTGGACGCGCTACGCCAGCTTCCGCCGGCAGCTCAACCAGTTCGAGAACAACTTCTGGTCAGGCCAGTCGCTGGAAGAGCTGTATCACACGCTGTCCGACCGCAAGACCAGCGGCATGGGCGCGCTGTTCGTGGCCGCCATGCGCGAGTGGAAGAAGAGCTTCGAGAAGGGCGCGCGTTCGCCGATCGGCCTCCAGACCCGCATCGAGAAGGCGATGGACGTGACGATGGCGCGCGAGATGGAGGGCCTCGAGTCCCGCCTCGGCTTCCTCGCCACGGTCGGCTCGGCCGCGCCGTTCGTCGGCCTCTTCGGCACCGTGGTCGGCATCATGACGGCGTTCCAGTCGATTGCCGCCTCCGAGCAGACGAGCCTTGCGGTCGTGGCGCCGGGCATCGCCGAGGCGCTGCTCGCCACCGCGATCGGCCTCGTCGCGGCCATCCCGGCGGTCGTCGCCTACAACAAGCTGTCGGCCGACGCCGGCAAGCTCGGCTCGCGCCTCGAGGCCTTCGCCGACGAGTTCTCCTCCATCCTGTCGCGCCAGATCGACGAGCGTTCGGCCGCGCGCTGAGCGCCGGCCGGCTCGTTCCATTCCACTTGAGGGGTCGTTTCCATGGGCATGTCGACGGGAGCTTCGTCTGGGGGCGGATCGCGCCGCGGGCGTCGCGCGCGCAAGGCGCCCATGGCCGAGATCAACATGACGCCGATGGTCGACGTCATGCTCGTGCTCCTCATCATCTTCATGGTGGCGGCGCCCCTGATGACGGTCGGCGTGCCGCTCGAACTGCCCAAGACCAACGCCAAGGCGCTGTCGGCCGACAAGCAGCCGATCACCATCTCGGTCCAGAAGGGCGGCGAGATTTTCCTGCAGGAAACGCCGGTCGCGCCCGACGCCATCGTCGAGCAGCTGAAGGCGATCGCCGAGGCGGGCTACGAGGAGCGCATCTTCCTGCGCGCCGACGGCTCCGCCGACTACGGCACGGTCATGAAGGTCATGTCGCGCATCTCGGCGGCGGGCTTCAAGAACATCGGTCTCGTGACCACGCAGGAAACCGCGGGAAGCTGACGCGCGGCCGATGAAACCCCTTGCCACCTCCACGATCCTGCACACGGCCATCCTCACCTGGGGGCTTTGGCATTTCGGGACACCGGAAAAGCTCGACATGGGCGGCGAAGCGCTGCCCGTGACGCTGGTGACCGACGTCAGCCAGGCGACGCTCGGGGAACAGGACGCGCCCGAGGCCGAGAAGTCCGCGCCGACGCCGACGAAGACGCCCGAGAAGCTGCCGATGCCGGCCGAGAACGTCGGCGACAACGAAGTCGACCTCAAGACGCCGCCGGCGCCCAAGCCCTCGTCGCACGAGAACGTCTCGACCGCCGAAGCGCCCCCGCCGCCGCCGCCGCCGGCGGTGACCCCGCAGACGCGCCCCGAGCCGCCGCAGCCCGCGCCGCCCGAGCCGACGCCTCCGCCCGAGCCGCCGGCCGAGGTCGCGGAACAGAAGCCCGAGCCGACGCCGGCCGAGGTCGCGCCCGAGATCGACCCACTCGCCGCCGAGATCGCCAAGGCGGAGGCGCAGACGCCCGCGCCCCCGCGCAACGTGCCCCTGCCGCAGGTGAAGCCGAAGCCGCCCGAGCCCAAGCCCGCCGAGCCCGTGAAGGTCGCGGAGGCGAAGAAGGCCGAGCCGGTGAAGGAGCCTGCCAAGGAACCGGCGAAGGACACGTCGAAGTCGAAGGAAAAGCCGAAGGACACCAAGAAGCCGGCGACCCAGACCTCGACCGAGAAGCAGTTCGACGCCGACCAGATCGCCGCACTCCTGAACAAGCAGGATTCGTCCGGCGGCGGCGCCAAGCGCTCGACGCAACAAGCGGCGCTCGGCGCCACGCGCCAGACCGGCGGTTCGCTGTCGCAGAGCGAGATGGACGCGCTGCGCGGCCAGATCATGCGCTGCTGGAACCCGCCGGCCGGGAGCGTCGAAGCCGGCAACTTCCGGGTGAAGATCTCCATGCAGCTCGGGCCCACGGGCGAGCTGGAGGGCTTGCCCGAGATCCTCTCCGGCGGCGGCTCGTCGATGGCCGAGCGGGTGGCGAGCGAGGCCGCGGTGCGCGCCGTGCGCCGCTGCGCGCCGTACAACCTGCCGGCCGAGAAGTACGACACCTGGGCTCAGGTCACCGTCAATTTCGACCCGAGCCAGATGTTCTGACCCTTTCGCCTCTCGCGGCGGCGCGCTGCCGCCGCCTCGTCCTTTTCTCATGCGAAGCCCGGGTCGCCGTCCCGATCGACGGCTTCGAACCCGATGCCCAAACGGGAAGGTCCCGCACATGACGCGCTTCATCCGCTCCTTGGCTCTTGCCCTCGCCACGGCCACCGCCGGTCTCGCCCTGGCATCCGGTGCGCACGCGGCGGTCGAGATCGACGTGACGCAAGGCAACGTCCAGCCTCTGCCGATCGCCCTGCCCAACTTCCAGTCGCGCGACGCGCTGGGCGCCAAGCTGATCGAGGTGGTCGCCGCCGACCTCAAGCGGTCCGGCCTCTTCGCCCCGATCAACCCGGCCGCCTTCATCCAGAAGGACGTGACGCCGGACGCGACGCCGCGCTTCCAGGACTGGACCGTGATCAACGCACAGGCCCTCGTGACCGGACGCGTCACGCCCGAGGCCGACGGGCGCCTGCGCGTCGAGTTCCGCCTGTGGGACACCTATGCCGGCCAGCAGTTGGACGGCCAGCAGTTCTACGCCAGCCCCGACAACTGGCGCCGCATCGCCCACATCATCGCCGACGCGATCTACGAGCGCCTGACCGGCGAGAAGGGCTACTTCGACACGCGCGTCGTGTTCGTCGACGAGAGCGGAGCCAAGACCGACCGCAAGAAGCGCCTCGCGATCATGGATCAGGACGGCGCCAACGTGCGCTATCTCAGCCAGGGCGGCGACCTCGTGCTGACCCCGCGCTTCTCGCCGAGCCGCCAGGAAATCACCTACATGTCCTTTGGGCAAGGTGATCCGCGCGTCTATCTCCTGCAACTCGAGACCGGGCAGCGCGAGGTCGTCGGCAACTTCCCCGGCATGACCTTCTCGCCGCGCTTCTCGCCGGACGGGCAGAAGGTCATCATGAGCCTCCAGCAGGACGGCAATTCCAACATCTACGCGATGGACCTGCGCTCGCGCGCCACGACGCGCCTGACCTCGACCAACGCGATCGACACCTCGCCCTCCTATTCGCCGGACGGATCGAAGGTCGTGTTCGAGAGCGACCGCGGCGGACGTTCGCAGATCTACGTGATGGGCGCGGACGGCTCGGGCCAGACTCGCATCTCCTTCGGGCAGGGCACCTACAACACCCCGGTCTGGAGCCCGCGCGGCGACCTCATCGCCTTCACCAAGCAGACCGGCGGCCAGTTCCAGATCGGCGTGATGAAGCCGGACGGGTCGGGCGAGCGCATCCTCACCTCGTCGTTCCATGCCGAGGGTCCGACCTGGGCCCCGAACGGGCGCGTGATCATGTTCTTTCGCGACCAGGGCGGCGGTCCGCAGCTCTACTCGATCGACCTGACTGGCCGGAACGAGCAGAAGGTTGCGACGCCGAACTACGCGTCGGACCCCGCCTGGTCGCCGGCGCTGGAGTAGGATTCTCCAGCGCTTTCAATCGCCTGTTGACCACTCGTTAACCGCGATCATGGTAAACGGGCCCATACGGAAATCACAGAGTTAAGGAGACGGCCATGCGCCGCATCGCTACTGGGGTCCATGGTCGTATCGCCCTCGCGCTGGTCGCGGCGCTGGCGCTCTCGGCTTGCGCCAAGAAGAACAACGGACTGCCGGACAACGCGGCCGGGCTCGGCCTCGGCGGCGCGGGCGGCCTCGGTGGAGCCGGCGGTGCCGGCGGCGCGGGCTCGGCCGCTCCGGGCACCAGCCAGGACTTCACCGTCAACGTCGGCGACCGCATCTTCTTCGACACCGACTCGACCTCGATCCGCGCCGACGCGCAGCAGACGCTGGCCCGCCAGGCGCAGTGGCTGAACCAGTACCGCAACTACTCGATCACGGTTGAAGGCCACGCCGACGAGCGCGGCACGCGCGAGTACAACCTCGCGCTCGGCGCCCGCCGCGCCGCCGCCACGCGCGACTACCTCGCCAGCCAGGGCGTGTCGCCGAATCGCATGCGCACCATCTCCTACGGCAAGGAGCGCCCAGTGGCCGTCTGCGACGACATCTCCTGCTGGTCGCAGAACCGTCGCGCCGTCACGGTGCTCAACGGCGCCGGCAGCTGATCTGCGGCATTTCTGCAACATCGAGCGTTTCGAAACGGCCCTTCGGGGCCGTTTTGCGTGAGGGCGTCCTTGTCTGTGCTAGCACCGGCCAAACTTTGGACGCCTTCCGCCGGTCCAAGCTGACGGGTCGACAGGTCGTCGCCCGAATGGCTTCGAACAGCTTGCGGGCGAGGGGCCTCCAGCGATCCCGAGGGGATGTCCCGCATGGCCATGATGAAGCTCGCAACCGTTTCCGTTCTCGTTCTCGCCGCGCTGGCGGGGCCCGCATCCGCGCTCGACCTGCCGTTCGGCCTCGGCGGCGGCGGCGACCGCGCGCCGGTCGTGGCGCGCGCACCGGCGCCCGTCCTCATGGCGCAGGTCGGCGACGGCGGCGTGCGCATCTCCCAGATGGAAGAGGAGATGCGGCGCCTGACCGGCAAGGTCGAGGAGCTGTCCTTCCTCGTGCTCCAGCTGCAGGAGCAGCTGCGCAAGACGCAGGAGGACAACGAGTTCCGCTTCCAGGATCTCGAGGGCAAGGGGTCCGGCGCCGCCGCCAAGCCGGCCGAGCGCCGCACCGAAGCGGCGCCCGCCCCCGTCGGCAACGAGCGCATGGCCTCCGCCGCGCCGCCGAGCGTCAACGATGCGAGCCGCGTCGCGCCCCCCGCCGCCGCACCGCAGGCCGACGAGATCGGCGCGCTGCTCGGTAGCGGCGACACCAGCCTCAACGAGCCGACGCCGCCGCCGAGCGCAGGCTCCAACAAGGTCGCCTCGATCGCGACCAACGGCCCTGTCGAGATGTATTCGCTCGRCTACAACTACATGCTCGCGGGCGACTACCAGCTCGCCGAGAACACGTTCCGCCAGTATACGCAGGCCTATCCGAGTTCGCAGGACGCGGCCGACGCGCAGTACTGGCTCGGCGAGGCGCTCTATGCGCAGAACAAGTATCGCGACGCCGCCGAGGTGTTCCTGAACGCCCAGAAGGCGTTTCCGAAGAGCGCCAAGGCGCCGGAGATGATGCTGAAGCTCGGTATGTCGCYCGCCCGCCTCAACAATCGCGAGACGGCCTGCGTCACCTATGCCGAGGTCGGCAAGCGCTATCCCGACATGAGCGCCAACGTGAAGCGCAAGCTGCAGACCGAGACGAAGTCCGCCAGCTGCGCCTGATCCGGGCGCGTCGGCGGTGACGGACGAGACGGTCGAGGCGGTCGAGACCGCGCTCGGCCGTTTTGCGTTGGAACGGCCTGCAGCGAGGCGGCTGCTCCTCGGCGTCTCCGGCGGGCCGGATTCGCTCGCGCTGCTCCTCGCCGCCGCCGCGCTGCCGCTGGACGTCTCCGTCGCGACGGTCGATCACGGGCTGCGGGCGGAGGCGGCGGGCGAGGCGCGGTTCGTGGCAGCGGTCTGCCGTGATCTCGGTCTGCCGCACCGGACCCTTGTGTGGCGACCGAGCGAGACGCCGTGGGGCAACCTGATGGCCGCCGCGCGCGAGGCGCGATACGGCCTCTTGGGAACGGAAGCGATCCGGACGGGCGCCGATGCGATCCTCGTGGCGCACCACGCCGACGACCAGATCGAGACCCATCTCCTGGCGCGCGAGCGCGGCGCCCTCGGTGCGGCGCTGGCCGGCATGCGCGCCTGGCGCGACCTCGAGCCGGGACTTGTCCTCATCCGTCCGTTTCTCGACCTCTCGAAGCGCGCGCTTGTGGAGGCCGTGGCGCGGGCCGGACTGTCGCCGGTCGAGGACCCGACGAACGCCGACATGCACTATCGGCGCGCCCGTGTGCGTGCCGAACTGGCCGGCGACCGGCATCAAGCCGCCGAGCTTCGAGCTGCCATCGCTCGCGCAGCGGGACTGCGTACCGCGGAGGATGCCGTGACCACGGCGGCGATCCGGCGGGCTGGAGGGGAGGGAAGGCTTCGCGTGGACGACGTGGGCGTCGTCGTCTTCGAGCCGGCGCCCGGCGACGAGGCGCTCTGGCCTCGCATCCTGACCGCGGCGGGCGGCGCGCTGCATCCCCCGGAGCGCGCCGCGGTGGAGCGGCTGCGCGAAGCCTTGGTTCGGGGCGGACGCGCGGCGACGCTCAGTGGCAGCCGGGTGGAGCCGGCGGGCGGGCGGCTGACGGTTCGTCGCGAGTACGGCAGAATCGGCCCGCCGAGCGTCGAAGTCGCGAACGACGGGCGGATCCTGTTCGATCGGCGGTTCACGATTTCGGGTTCATGGGAAGCCGGCGCGGTGCGCCTGGAGCCGCTCGGCCGCCTCGGCCTCGGCGGCCCCGCGATCCGCACGCTCCCGGTCGGCCTCGACCGCGAGGGGCGCGTTTGCGCAGTCCATCCCCGGCTCGCCCAGCGGTTTCCCCACGTGCCGCTCCTCGAGCCAAGACCATGTGTCGCATGGCGCATCACTGCCGATCTGCCGGGCGGGACGGGGGATCGATTAACCGCCGAACCCCAAAATGCCGCAAATCCTGCGAAGGCTGTTGGCAAGGATTTGGCGGCCACCTATCTTCGATGACGTGTCAAGGTTCGCGCACCCTTCGGGGATCGGGGATCGGGGCCTCATCCCAGGACGGATAATGAACCAGAACTTCCGGAATTTCGCCCTCTGGGCGATCATCGCGCTTCTGCTCATCGCGCTGTTCCAGCTGTTTTCGAACGGCTCGCAGAACGCGAACACGCGGGAGGTTCCCTATTCCCAGTTCCTGTCGGACGTCGACTCGGGCCGCGTGCGCTCGGTGACCATCCAGGGGCAGCGGATTTCCGGCAGCTATACGGACGGGTCGAGCCCGTTCCAGACCTATTCGCCCGGCGACCCCCAGCTCGTGTCCCGTCTCGAGGGCAAGAACGTCACGATCAACGCCAGCCCGCCGTCGGACAACACCAATCCGATCTGGTCGATGCTGCTGTCGTTCGGACCGATCCTGCTCATCCTCGGCGTCTGGATCTTCCTGATGCGCCAGATGCAGGGCGGGGCGGGCGGCAAGGCCATGGGCTTCGGCAAGTCCAAGGCCAAGCTCCTCACCGAAGCGCACGGCCGTGTCACTTTCGCGGACGTCGCCGGCGTCGACGAGGCCAAGCAGGACCTCGAGGAGATCGTCGAGTTCCTGCGCGAGCCGCAGAAGTTCCAGCGCCTCGGCGGCAAGATCCCGCGCGGCGTGCTGCTCGTCGGCCCTCCGGGCACCGGCAAGACGCTTACGGCGCGCGCCGTCGCGGGCGAGGCCAACGTGCCCTTCTTCACCATCTCGGGTTCGGACTTCGTCGAGATGTTCGTCGGCGTCGGCGCATCCCGCGTGCGCGACATGTTCGAGCAGGCCAAGAAGAACGCGCCCTGCATCATCTTCATCGACGAGATCGACGCGGTGGGTCGTCATCGCGGCGCGGGGCTCGGGGGGGGCAACGACGAGCGCGAGCAGACGTTGAACCAGCTCCTCGTCGAGATGGACGGCTTCGAGGCGAACGAGGGGATCATCCTCATCGCCGCGACCAACCGTCCCGACGTCCTGGACCCCGCCCTCCTGCGCCCCGGCCGCTTCGACCGTCAGGTCATGGTGCCCAATCCGGACGTCGGCGGTCGCGAGAAGATCCTCAAGGTGCATGTGCGCAACGTGCCGCTTGCGCCCAATGTCGACCTGCGCACGATCTCGCGCGGCACGCCCGGCTTTTCGGGCGCCGATCTCGCGAACCTCGTGAACGAGGCGGCTCTGATGGCGGCGCGTCGCTCCAAGCGCCTCGTCACGATGCTCGAGTTCGAGGACGCCAAGGACAAGGTCATGATGGGCGCCGAGCGCCGCTCGATGGCCATGACCGAGGACGAGAAGAAGCTGACCGCCTACCACGAGGCCGGCCACGCGCTCGTCGGCCTTTACGTTCCGCACAACGATCCCCTGCACAAGGTGACGATCATCCCGCGCGGCCGTGCGCTCGGCGTCACCATGAATCTGCCGGAGCGGGACCGCTACGGCATGCGCAAGATCGAGATGGAAGCCCGCCTTGCGATGATCTTCGGCGGTCGGGCCGCCGAGGAGCTGATCTACGGTCTGGACAATGTCACGACCGGTGCCTCCAACGACATCCAGCAGGCCACCAACATGTCCCGCGCGATGGTCATGGAATATGGCATGAGCGACAAGCTCGGCCGACTGCGCTACCGCCAGAACCAGGAAGAGGTGTTCCTCGGCCACTCGGTCTCGCAGCAGCAGAACATGTCGGAAGAGACGGCCAAGCTTATCGATTCCGAGGTCCGCGGCATCGTCGAGGTCGCCGAGAACCGGGCGCGTCAGGTCCTGCGCGATCACATCGACGACCTGCACACGATCGCCAACGGCCTGCTCGAGTTCGAGACGCTGTCGGGCGACGAGGTCCGCGATCTCCTCGCCGGCAAGACGCTCGCCCGCGACATGGGCGACGACACGCCGCCCTCGCGCGGCTCGGCGGTGCCCAAGGCCGGCTCGATCAAGCCGTCCGGCCCGCGCGACGACAAGGAAGGCGGGCTGGAACCTCAGCCGACGGCCTGAGGACTACCCCTTCGGATCAAGTAGAGGCGGGCTTTCAAGCCCGCCTTTTTCGTTTCGAGGTGGGGGTTGGCATAACGATCCGGCCGCTCTCATCTGCCTGCTG
Organism: Aureimonas sp. Leaf324; assembly: GCF_001423245.1. Taxonomy (GTDB): domain Bacteria; phylum Pseudomonadota; class Alphaproteobacteria; order Rhizobiales; family Rhizobiaceae; genus Aureimonas. The sequence continues at coordinate 455,872 of NZ_LMOH01000012.1, read as the reverse complement.
ACATTCTTTTTTACTTTTGGCGTCATGCTTGCGGGCTTACAGCCCCCAAGCCGATTGCCAGCGGAGACGAGACGCCATGACGAAATCCTATTTCGGGACGGACGGAATCCGCGGCCTCGCCAACCGGCATCCGATGACGCCCGAGATCGCGATGAAGGTCGGCATGGCGGCGGGTCTCGCCTTCAAGCGCGGCAACTACCGCCACCGCGTCGTGATCGGCAAGGACACGCGCCTGTCCGGCTACATGCTGGAGCCTGCCCTTTGCGCCGGCTTCACTGCCGTCGGCGTCGACGTCCTGATGCTCGGCCCGATGCCGACGCCGGCCGTCGCGATGCTGACGCGCTCGATGCGTGCCGACATCGGCGTGATGATCTCCGCCTCGCACAATCCGTTCGAGGACAACGGCATCAAGCTCTTCGGCCCCGACGGCTACAAGCTGTCGGACGAGCTGGAAGCCGAGATCAACCGGCTGATCGACGAGGACCTCACCCCGCGCCTTTCGGTCGGCGCCCATCTCGGCCGTGCCAAGCGCTACGACGACGGCGGCCGCGACCGTTATGTCGAGTTCGCCAAGCGCACGCTCCCGCGCGACCTGTCGCTCGACGGCGTACGCGTGGCCATCGACTGCGCCAACGGCGCGGCCTATCGCGTGGCGCCCGACGTCCTCTGGGAACTCGGCGCCGAGGTCGTGAAGATCGGCGTCGATCCGAACGGCACCAACATCAACCTGAACTGCGGATCGACGAGCCCGGCCGCCCTCAAGGCGAAGGTACGCGAGGTGCGCGCCGACATCGGCATCGCGCTCGACGGCGACGCGGACCGGGTGCTGATCGTCGACGAGCACGGCGAGGTGGTGGACGGCGACCAGATTATGGCCGTCATCGGCGAGGCGTGGGCGCAGGACGGCCGGCTCGCCGCCGGCGGTATCGTCGCGACGATCATGTCGAACCTCGGCCTCGAACGCTATCTCAACGATCGCCAGATCCAGCTCGCGCGCACCAAGGTCGGCGACCGCTATGTGGTCGAGCACATGCGCGAGCACGGCTACAATGTCGGCGGCGAGCAGTCCGGCCACATCGTCCTCTCGGACTTCGGCACGACCGGCGACGGGCTCGTGTCGGCGCTGCAGGTGCTGGCGGTGGTTCGCGCGGCCGGCGGCACGGTGTCCGAGGTCTGCCGCAAGTTCACGCCGGTTCCGCAGGTCCTGAAGAACGTGCGCTTTGCCGGCGGCGCGCCGCTCGAGAAGGAGCGCGTCCAGACGGCGATCAACGCCGGCCGCGACCGTCTCGGCGAGGGCGGGCGCCTCGTCATCCGCCCGTCCGGGACCGAGCCCCTGATCCGCGTCATGGCGGAAGGCGACGACCCGACGCTCGTCAACGAAGTGGTTGACGACATCATCGGCGCGCTGAAGCGGGAAGCCGCCTGAACGCGGTCGTTCGGCACCTAAGCACCCGTGCCGGACAGGTTCCGGCACGGTAAACGCTCTATTAATCATTAATCTTTAGATTTGCGATCATTGCGGAACCCAAGCCGCGACTGTCGTTCAATCTGGAGACAATGATATGCTACGGCTCGCGCTTGGCCTTCTGGCCTCTGCCGCTCTTCTTCCCACCCTCGCCCAGGCGGCCGATATCATCGAGCCGATCCCGGTCGTCGAGGAGATCCCGTTCAGCGGTTGGTACATTCGCGGCGACGTCGGCTACAACTTCAAGTCCGACACCGAAGGCAAGTGGGCCTTCTACAACATCTTCCCGGGCGTCGAGGGCATCGACGACCATTACCGCTACGACGACCTGCGCCTGTCGGACGCGGCGACCTTCGGCGTCGGTGCCGGCTACCGCTTCACCGACACGTTCCGCATGGACGCGACGGTCGACTACTTCCGCTCCGACGTGAACGGCAAGACCAAGTGCCCGCTGATGATCATCACCGATCCGGCGCACGGCCTCGGGCCCTTCGAGGAGTGCAACTACAACGACCGCTCGAAGGCCGACGTCTGGACGATCATGGCGAACGCCTATGTCGACCTGCCGAGCTTCGGCGTCGTCACGCCCTACCTCGGCGCCGGCGTCGGCACGGCCTACGTCAAGTACGACGACGTGAAGTCGAACGAGGTCTGCCCGCCCTGCAGCCCGAGCTACACGCCCTATTCCGGCACCCACGAGGGCCTCGACGACTGGCGCCTGGCGACCGCGCTGATGGCCGGCGCCAGCGTCGACCTGACGAGCCAGCTCGCGCTCGACATCGGCTACCGCTTCACCAAGGTCTGGGAAGGCGACGCCTGGTCGTTCGACAGCGCCGACAAGCAGTATGGTGCGAAGGGCGTCCAGACGCGCGACGACGGCTTCGACATCCACACGATCCGCGCCGGTCTGCGCTACAGCTTCTTCTGATCCGACCCGCCATCAACACGACGAGAAGGGCCGCCCTCCGGGGCGGCCCTTCTTGCGTTCGGCCGGGCCGGCGGGGAGGGCGAAAGGTTCGGCAAAGGTTAAGCGACATGGTTAACCGCGGATTAACGCTTTGGCGGCGATGGTGCGGACGGAAGCTCCGGGGCACGTGCCGCCGATGGGCTTGCCGGTCCGCCCAGCAGGAAGCCTCGCCATGTCCGTCGCCCGTCATCTCCTTGCCGCAAGCCTCCTGACGCTCGCGACACCCGCGGTTGCGGCCGATATCGACATTCTCGCCGCGCCCGAGATCGCCATTCCCGTCGCCGAAACCGGCCTCTATCTACGCGCCGATGCGACCTACGGATTCGACACGACCTTCGGCGGCACGCAGTCCCTCGTCGGCACGGGCGGCACCGCGACGAACCGTATGGGCGACTGGCGCCTCGACGACGGCTTCGGCGTCGGCGGCGGCATCGGCTACAAGGCGAGCGACTGGCTGCGCTTCGACGCGACGGTGGACTCCTGGAAGCAGGATGTCTCGGGCGGAAACGGCGCCGGCTGGTTCTGCGGCTTCGACCGCTCCTGCGCTTCGCGCGAGGGCGGGTCGATCCGGGCGCTCGAGGTGATGGGCAACGCCTATGTCGATCTTGGCACGGTGGCGGGCTTCACCCCTTACGTCGGTGCCGGCCTCGGCGCGGTCCATGTCGACTACGGCGACGTCGCGGGCACCGTGATCTGCACCGGCGCGGCGGCATGTTCCGTCGCCGGATCGTCGGCCGCCTACGATGGCGATGCCTCCTGGCGCTTCGCCTACGCGGTGTCGGCCGGCGTCTCCTACGACGTCACAGACAACCTCTCGATCGACACCGGCTATCGCTACCTCAACGTTCAGGACGGCGACGCCTACCGCTTCGATGCCGCGTCCGGCGCCCGGCTTGTGGCCGAGGACGACGGCTTCGACCGGCACACGATCCGCGCCGGCCTTCGCTTCAAGCTCTGGTAGAGCGCGGCGCGATCAGCCGCGGTTGTCGCGCGCGGCCTGGGCGTCGCGCACGAACTGCGAGACGCGTCCCGCTTCCATCGGACTGCCGATGCGCCGGGCCTTCCCGCTTTCCACCGGCGTCATGCCGTCACGCGCGGTGCGACCGGCGCCGGGCCGGCGTGCGCTGCGCCAGGCGTTGGCGCGCTTCAGCTTGAGGGCCCGGCGGGCGTTCGCCTGCAGGGCCTCCGCCGCACCCTCGTGCTCGCGGCGCGTGCGCTCCTTGTTCACGCGCGACAGGGCCTCGGCCAGCACGCCGGCCTTCTGCCGCACGCCGGAATTCTCCGGCTCCCCCGGTCCCTGGCCCCGACGCGCGGCGCCCCGTCGGCGATGGGCGATCGCCTGGGCTCGGTCGCGTCTCTCGCGCAGCCGCCGGGTGAGGGCGTCGAGATCGGCCTGTTCCAGTTCGCGGATGGCCGGGTGATGCGTCTTCGCGACGAGATCGAGTTCGTCCTTGTCCAGAACCTGACGCTCCAGGCTTCTTCCAGCCGCCATGGTGATCCTCCGTTCCGTTTGTCGATGGGGAAGAAATCGCTCGGGAAGGACCTGCGTTTCATAGATTACGCGTGAGCGTCGCATGAACGTCGCCCGATTGTCACTTGACCGTCGGCCAGGACGGGCATATCCGCAGACTTGGGACACGCCTCCCCAACGAGGCGCTTCTATCTGTAAGGATAGCTTTTGATGGCGACTATCGCACCGCCGGCCGCTCGTCCGGCCAATCCCCGTTTTTCCTCTGGTCCTTGTGCCAAGCGTCCCGGCTGGACGCTGGATGCGCTCGGCGATGCGCCGCTCGGCCGCTCGCACCGCGCCAAGATCGGCAAGACCAAGCTCGCGCAGGCGATCGACGACACCCGCGCCGTACTCGGCGTTCCCGCCGACTACCGAATCGGCATCGTGCCGGCGTCCGATACCGGCGCGGTCGAGATGGCCATGTGGTCGCTGCTCGGCGCGCGCCCGGTCGACATGGTCGCCTGGGAGAGCTTCGGCTCCGGCTGGGTGACGGATGCGGTCAAGCAGCTGAAGCTCGCCGACGCGCGCGTCCTCGAAGCTCCTTATGGCGAGATCGTGGATTTCGCCGAGATCGATTTCGACCACGACGTGGTGTTCACCTGGAACGGCACGACCTCGGGCGTACGCGTGCCGAACGGCGATGCGATCCCCGCCGATCGCGAGGGCCTGACGATCTGCGACGCCACCTCGGCGGCCTTCGCGCAGGACCTGCCCTACGACAAGCTCGATGTGGTCACCTTCTCCTGGCAGAAGGTGCTGGGCGGCGAGGGCGCGCACGGCGTCCTGATCCTCAGCCCCCGCGCCGTCGAGCGTCTCACCACCTACAAGCCGGCCTGGCCGCTGCCGAAGATCTTCCGCCTCACCTCGGGCGGCAAGCTGATCGAGGGCATCTTCAAGGGCGAGACCATCAACACGCCGTCGATGCTCTGCGTCGAGGACTATCTCGATGCGCTCCAGTGGGCGAAGTCGATCGGCGGTCTCGAGGCTCTGAAGGCGCGCGCCGACAAGAATCTGGGCGTGATCGACCGGTTCGTGTCGGCCAACGACTGGATCGGCTTCCTCGCCAAGACCGCCGAGATTCGCTCCAACACCTCGGTCTGCCTCCAGTTTACGGCGCCCGAGATCACCGGCCTGTCCAAGGACGAGCAGGACGCCTTTGCCAAGGGTGTCGCCTCGAAGCTGGAGAAGGAGGGCGTCGCCCTCGACATCGGTGCCTACCGCGACGCCCCTCCGGGCCTTCGCATCTGGGCCGGCGCGACGGTCGAGGCGTCCGACCTTGAGGCCCTGATGCCCTGGATCGCCTACGCCTACGAGGCGCAGCGCGCGACGCTGGCGCAGGCCGCCTGAGCTGACGGCCGGAGCTCGCCCCGACGACAGGGGCGGGCGCCTTCTTCCATTCCCCGTTTCCAGGCATCGCTCGATGCCGAAAGCTGCAGGAGAAGCCTGATGGCTCCGCGCGTTCTCGTTTCCGACAAGCTGTCCCCGACCGCCGTCCAGATCTTCAAGGACAAGGGCGTCGAAGTCGACTACCTCCCCGATCTCGGCAAGGACAAGGACAAGCTTCTCGAGGTGATCGGCCAGTATGACGGCCTCGCCATCCGCTCCGCCACCAAGGTGACGGAGAAGGTGATCGACGCCGCGCCGAACCTGCGCGTCATCGGCCGCGCCGGCATCGGCGTCGACAATGTCGACATTCCGGCCGCCAGCCGGAAGGGCATCATCGTGATGAACACGCCCTTCGGCAACTCGATCACGACGGCCGAGCATGCGGTCGCGATGATGTTCGCGGTGGCCCGCCAGATGCCCGCCGCCGACGCCTCGACGCAGGCCGGCAAGTGGGAGAAGAACCGCTTCATGGGCGTCGAGATCACCGGCAAGGTGCTCGGCGTCGTCGGCTGCGGCAACATCGGCTCGATCGTGGCTTCCCGGGGCGTCGGCCTCAAGATGAAGGTGATCGGTTTCGACCCGTTCCTGTCGGAGGAGCGCGCGGCCCAGCTCGGCATCGAGAAGGTGGAGCTCGAGGACCTCTTCAAGCGCGCCGACTTCATCACGCTGCACACGCCGTTGACCGACAAGACCCGCAACATCATCGACGCCAAGGCCATTGCCACGATGAAGAAGGGCGTGCGCATCATCAACTGCGCGCGCGGCGGGCTGATCGTCGAAAAGGATCTCGCCGAGGCCATCAAGTCCGGCCATGTGGCGGGCGCGGGCATCGACGTGTTCGAGGTCGAGCCGGCGACCGACAGCCCGCTCTTCGGCCTCGACAACGTGGTGTGCACGCCGCATCTCGGCGCCTCGACGACGGAAGCGCAGGAGAATGTCGCGCTGCAGGTCGCCGAGCAGATGGCCGATTACCTCGTGAAGGGCGCGGTCTCGAACGCCTTGAACATGCCCTCGATCACCGCCGAAGAGGCGCCGATCCTGACGCCTTACGTGAAGCTCGCCGAAATCCTCGGCTCCTTCGCGGGCCAGCTGACGGAAGAGCCGATCGACGCGGTCGAGATTCTCTACGACGGCGCGCCGGGCACGATGAACACGCGCGCCCTGTCGGCCGCCGCGATCGCCGGCCTCCTGAAGGCGCAGGTGCAGACGGTCAACATGGTCTCCGCGCCGTTGATGGCCAAGGAGCGCGGCATTGCCGTCTCCGAGGTGCGCCGCGACAAGACCGGCGTGTTCGACGGCTACATCATGGTCACCGTGAAGACCAAGAAGCAGACGCGCTCGGTCGCGGGCACGACCTTCTCGGACGGCAAGCCGCGCTTCATCCAGATCAAGGGCATCAATATGGAGGCCGATGTCGGCCGCTACATGCTCTACACGGCCAACAAGGACGTGCCGGGCGTCATCGGCCAGATCGGCACCGCCTTCGGCAAGGCCGGGATCAACATCGCCAACTTCCACCTCGGCCGCGACGAGCAGGGCGGTAGCGCGATCGCGATCATCTATCTCGACGAGCCGCTGAGCGAGGAATTCCTCAATGAACTGCGCGGCCTGAACGCGATCGGCCAAGCGAAGATGCTGACCTTCGACGTCTGATCGGACGACAGACTGCCAAAGAAGGGGCGGAGCGGGAAACCGCTCCGCCCTTTTCTATTCGGCCGCGGGCTGTACGGCGCGCTTGCCGCGTTCGGCGAGCGCAATGCCGCCGAGCACCAGCGACAGCGCCGCCAAGTGATAGGCGTGGAACGGCTCGGCGAGGATCAGGACCGCGAGGATCGCGCCGAAGACCGGCACCGTGTTGACGAAGATGTTCGCCCGGTTGGCGCCGATCATCTCGACGCCCTTGATGTAGAGCGCCTGGCTGAGGATCGAGGGGAAGACGATCGTGAAGGCGAGGATCAGGAGCCCTTGCGCATCCGGCGCGAAGGACAGTCCCGCCGAGACCTCCCAGGCAAGCAGGGGCACCGCCCCGAGCGCGCCGCCGAGGCTGAGCATGAAGATCGAGCTCAGCCAATGAACGCGCGGCTTGCGCGACAGAAGGATCGTGTAGACGCCGAAGATCGTCGTCGAGGCGAGGATCATCGCGTCGCCGATGTTGAAGTCGAGCGCGAGGATCGTCTCGGGATGCCCGTGCGAGGCGACGAGGAGAACGCCGACCAGCGTCAGCGCGAAGCCGACGACCTGCAGCACCGACACGCGGATGTGGAAGAACAGGAACATGCCGACGAAGACGACCAGCGGCATCGCGGCCTGGATGATCATCGCGTTGATCGCGCTGGTGTAGCCCATCGCGACGTAGAACAGCGCGTTGAACGAGGTGAAGCCGAGGAGGCCGAGGCCGACGAAATAGAGCGAGTGGCGCCGGATGGTCGACCGGTCGCGCTGGAGATGCGGGCGCGCGAAGGGGAAGAGGAGGATCAACGCCCCGACCCAGCGCAGGAGCGTCAGGCTCATGGGCGAGATGTGGCCGACGGACAGCTTCCCCGCCACCGCGTTGGCGCCCCAGATGAACGCGGTGAGGAGGAGGAGCACGGCGGGGTGGGCGAGTCGCTTCAGCATTCCCGACGTTTCGCGGATCGCCTCGTCACAGGCAATCGTTCGCATGGCTTAAATCTTGCGTCAGGCTTTGGAAAAAGCGCTGCCGCGACCTCGCGCTGCGGCGAAGCCTTGACTATAGTCCGCCGCGTTTGCGCCGGCGGACCCCCGACGGGTCTTTCGCGCGCCCGAAGATCAGCATCGTGAGGGCGGGACGCCTTCGAGGAGACTGCATGGCTAACGTCGTCGTCGTCGGTTCCCAGTGGGGAGACGAAGGGAAGGGCAAGATCGTCGACTGGCTCTCGGAGCGGGCCGACGTCGTCGTGCGATTCCAGGGCGGCCATAATGCCGGGCACACGCTGGTCGTCTCCGGCGTCTCCTACAAGCTCTCGCTCATGCCGTCGGGCGTGGTGCGGAAGGGCAAGCTTTCGGTGATCGGCAACGGGGTCGTCTTCGACCCGCATCACTTCGTCACCGAGAAGAAGCGCCTCGAGGGCCAAGGCGTCGCGATCTCGCCGGACACCCTTCGCATCGCCGACAACGCCTCGCTGATCCTGTCGCTGCATCGCGAGCTCGACGCCGCACGCGAGGCGGCCGCCGCCGGCACCAAGATCGGCACCACGGGCCGCGGCATCGGCCCGGCCTACGAGGACAAGGTCGGCCGCCGCGCGATCCGCGTGATGGACCTCGCCGAGCCGGAAGCGCTCCCTGAGCGTATCGAGCGCCTCCTCGCCCACCACAACCCGCTTCGGCGCGGCCTCGGTCAGCCGGAGGTCGAGGCGTCGGCGATCCTCGAGGAGCTGACCTCGGTCGCCGACGAGATCACCCCCTATATCGACCGGGTCTGGCGCCTTCTCGACGAGCGCCGCAAGGCGGGCGACCGCATCCTCTTCGAGGGCGCGCAGGGCACGCTCCTCGACATCGACCACGGCACCTATCCGTTCGTCACCTCCTCCAACACGGTGGCCGGACAGGCGGCGGCGGGCTCCGGCCTCGGGCCGTCCAGCCTCGGCTTCGTGCTTGGCATCACCAAGGCCTACACGACGCGCGTCGGCGAAGGGCCGTTCCCGACCGAGCAGGACAACGAGGTCGGCGAGTTCCTCGGCACGAAGGGCCACGAGTTCGGCACGGTGACGGGCCGCAAGCGCCGCTGCGGCTGGTTCGACGCGGTGCTGGTGCGACAGGCGGTCGCGATCAACGGCATCCACGGGCTGGCGCTGACCAAGCTCGACGTGCTCGACGGGATGGACGAAATCCGCATCTGCACGGCCTACGAGCTCGACGGCGAGCGGATCGACTACTTCCCCGCGAGCCTTGCCGCCCAAAAGCGCGTGAAGCCGGTCTACGAGAGCTTCGAGGGCTGGAAGGGCACGACGGCGGGCGCGCGCTCCTGGGGCGACCTTCCGGCGCAGGCGGTCAAGTACGTGCGCCAGATCGAGGAACTCGTGGGCGCACCGGTGACGCTCCTGTCGACCTCGCCGGAGCGTGACGACACGATCCTTGTCCGCGATCCGTTTCAAGATTAATGAAACCTTGATAAAAGGTTTCTAGGTTCGTTCGAGCTTTCGGCTGCGCCGCGCGGCCCCCGCTTTCTCCGAGGCGGGGTTCGTCCACAACCGGGAGGGGAGGCGATCCGCCTTCCTTCCATAGGCCCCTCCCGTCGCGATTCCCTGGCAGGCGGGATCGACCGGCGCGGCGGAGCCGGACGGGTGTTGGATCGCCGCGAGGCTCGGTCCGTTCCCGGTACCGACCTCGAGTGAGTGCAGCGCTTCATGGCGAATCTGACCGCCGTCCTCCGCAAGACCATCGACGGCTTGCCGAATGCCACGCCGCAATTGCGGGCCAAGGTCTACGAGAAGGCGCGGGCCGCCATCACGCGGCAGATCCAGTCCGCCGACCCGCCGCTGGCCGCCGAGGTGGCGGAGCAGCGCTATCGCGTGCTGGAAGACGCGATCGCCGAATCGGAAGCCTATTACCGGGGCGTCGAGGGCGCTGCGGTCCCGCTCGAGGCACCCGGCGCCCCACCCCCGGTCGCAGCGCCGCCGCCGATGGCGCCGCAGCCGGAACCGGCCCCGGTCGCTCCCGAGCCCGCCCCATCGTACACGGCACCCGAGCCGGAGCGTGCGCCTCCGCGCGCACCTGTTCCCGCGTTTCCGCGCGCCACCCCGACCATGCGGTCCGGGGACGGAGCGCCCGTGGCGCCGCCGCGTCCTCAGCCTTCCGCCTCCGGTCCGCCGGCAGCGGCCGAGGCCCGCCCGGTGGAGCGGGCCGCACCCGCCTTCGAGCGTCCGCCGCAGCCCCGCACCGAGCGCCCTTCGCCCCCGGTGATGCCGGAGCGCGCCGCCGCCGACGAAGCGCCTCAGGTCGGCGTCGTGGGACCGGCGCCGGAAACGGACGAGGCTCCGGCGCGCATCGCGCCGCCACCAGCCTCGGCGCCCCGCGAGCGGCGCTCGCGGGACGAAGCCCGTGACCGGCCGGATGCACGAACTCCGACGCGTGGCGGACTTCGCCCCGCAAGCCCCGTGCCCGCTCCGTCGGCGCCGCCGTCGCCGGGCGCCATGCTGTCGGGGATCCCCGAAGCGGACCTCGGCGCCCCGCGCTATGCGCCGCGCCGCGCCGCCAGCCGAGGCCGCTCGCCGCTCTGGACCGGGGTCGCCGTGGTGGCGCTCGTCGGCCTCGGCGCGCTCGGCTATCTCTATCTCGACGACATCCGCTCCGTCGTCCTCGGCACGCCCCAGACGGCGTCGGTTCCGGCCGGGACCGCGCCCGGCCAGACGACCGACGGCGGCGAAGCCTCGGCCCCCGACGCCGGTGCGACGCCCGAGACCGCCGCGCCGCCGAGCGGCACCGTGACCGACGTCGCTCCGGCGACGCCGACGACCACGCCGCCGGCGCCGGGCGGGCGACAGTTCACCCAGCGCCTCCTGCCGGACGGGACCGAGGTGGACGAGGGGCCGGGCACCAGCGCGCCGAACGCCTTCGAGGAGGGGACCAACGTCGCCGCCGCGACGATCGCGCCGTCGCCGGTCCCCGAAACGACGCCGGCCCCGACGCCCGCCACGCCTGAGCCGAGCGCCACGCCCGCGCCCCAGGCGCCCGCGTCCGCGCCGCAGGTGGCCGCCGGCACGGTGCCGGTCGGCCAGCGCGCGGTGTTCTATGAAGAGCGTTCGGCCGATCGCGAGGGCACGCAGCAGACCGGCAATGTCGTCTGGAGCCTCGACAACGAACCGCCCGCCGAGGGCCGGCCTGCCGAGCCGGTGATCCGGGCCGTGGTCGACGTGCCGGACACGAGCCTCAAGATGACGATGACCATCCGCCGCAACGCCGACACGACGCTGCCGGCGAGCCATGTGATCGAGATCCTCTTCGACACGCCCGCCAACTTCGCCGGCGGCCAGATCGAGAACGTGCAGCGGCTGGCGCTGAAGCCGACGGAACAGGCGCGTGGCGAGCCGCTGATCGGCGTCGCCGGCAAGATTTCGGACGGCTTCTTCATCATCGCGCTGAACGACCTGCCGCAGGCGATCCAGAGCAATCTCGCGCTCTTGCGAAGCCAGGAATGGATCGACATTCCGATCGCCTACACATCGGGCCAGCGGGCGCTGATGTCGATCGAGAAGGGCATCCCCGGTGAGCGCGTGTTCCGGGAGGCGATCGACGCCTGGGCGAGCCGGACCTGACGGCGGTCAGGCCAGGGCCAAGAAAAAAGGGCCGGTCTCGCGGGAGACCGGCCCTTTTCATGTCTCGACGGGCTGCCGTGTCAGGCGTGCGCGTCCTCGACGACCCGCAACGAGCGGCGCGCGGCTTCCGCCGTGTCCTGCACCGCCTTCTGCACCTTTTCGAAGGCCCGCACCTCGATCTGGCGCACGCGCTCGCGGCTGATGTCGAACTCGCCCGACAGCGCTTCCAGCGTCAGCGGATCCTCGGCAAGGCGGCGCGCCTCGAAGATGCGGCGCTCGCGATCGTTCAGGACGTCCATCGCCCGGTGCAACATGCCCCGGCGCTGCTCGAGTTCGTCCTGTTCGACGAGGACGTCCTCCTGGCTCTCGGACTGATCGACCAGCCAGTCCTGCCACTCGCCCGACTCGCCTTCCGTCGCGCGGATCGGCGCGTTCAGCGACGCGTCGCCGGAGAGGCGGCGGTTCATCGACACGACCTCCTCCTCGGACACGCCGAGCGAGGTCGCGATCTGCTGCACCTGATCGGGGCGCAGGTCGCCCTCGTCGAGCGCCTGGATGCGGCTCTTCATCTTGCGCAGGTTGAAGAACAGGCGCTTCTGGTTGGCCGTCGTGCCCATCTTCACGAGGCTCCACGACCGCAGGATGTATTCCTGGATCGAGGCCTTGATCCACCACATCGCATAGGTGGCCAGACGGAAGCCGCGGTCGGCGTCGAAGCGCTTCACCGCCTGCATCAGGCCGACATTGCCCTCGGACACGACCTCGCCGATCGGCAGCCCGTAGCCGCGATAGCCCATCGCGATCTTCGCCACGAGGCGCAGATGGCTCGTCACCAGCTTGTGGGCCGCGCCGCGATCGTCGTGTTCGGCGTAGCGCTTGGCCAGCATGTATTCTTCGTTCGGCTCCAGCATCGGAAAACGCCGGATCTCGTCGAGATAGCGGCTGAGGCCGCCCTCGCCGGACGCGATGCTGGGAAGATTGGCTCTCGCCATATGGAACCCTCCTTCTGCCTGGATCGCTCGTTGCCCGAGCCGATCGGCTGCGGGGCGCCCTGAAGGCGCACCCCGCCGAGCTTCGATATGGTGACTCTGTGCCCCGATTACACGGCCGGAGAAGGGCGAACGAAGGTTACATTTCGTTCACTCGGTAGAGACGCCGGATCGCAGCGCCCGCCGTCATCGCAGGCCTGTCAGCCGTCCAAACGGCCCAGCGCTTCCAGAAGTTCCTGCATGTCGGCCGGCGGGTCGGTCTCGAACTCCATTGCTTCCCCCGTGACCGGATGCTCGAAGACGAGGCGGAAGGCGTGGAGGGCCTGACGGGGAAAGGCTGCGACGACCTCGCCGACTTGCCCGAGCTTCTTCGCCTTGGTGCGGAAGTGCGCGCCGTAGACCTCGTCGCCGATCAGCGGGTGGCCGATATGGCTCATATGGACGCGGATCTGGTGGGTACGGCCGGTTTCGAGGACGCAGGCGATCAGCGAGGCATTGGCACCCTCCGTGCCGAAGCGCTCCAGAACCTCGAAGTGCGTGACGGCGTGGCGCGCGTCCGGCCGGCCCTGCGGCACGACCTGCCGCTTGGTGCGGTCGGAGTTGGAGCGCCCGAGCGCGGCCTCGACCGTGCCGACGGGCCGCGACGGCACGCCCCAGACCACGGCCTGATAGGCGCGCTCCATCTTGCCGTCCTGCCCGTGCGCGGCGAACTGCTTGGCCAGCGAGCGATGGGCGGTGTCGGACTTGGCGACGACCATGACGCCGCTCGTGTCCTTGTCGAGCCGGTGAACGATGCCGGGGCGCTTGACGCCGCCGATGCCTGACAGTGTGTCGCCGCAGTGGAAGAGAAGGGCGTTGACGAGCGTGCCGGTCCAGTTGCCGGGTCCCGGATGCACCACGAGCCCCGCCGGCTTGTCGAGGACGACGAGGTGGTCGTCCTCGTAGAGGATGTCGAGCGGGATGTCCTCGGGCGTTGGTTCCGGGGCGGCCGCCTCCGGCATGTCGAGCTGCACCGTCTCGCCCGCCGCGACCTTGCGCTTCGGGATGGTGACGGTCTCGTCGTCGATGCGGACCTGTCCGTCCTCGATCAGGGACTGGAGGCGAGAGCGCGACAGCTCGCCGCCGAGCGCCGCGGCCAGGAACTGGTCGAGCCGACGGCCGGCGTCGGCTTCCCCCACCACGAACGCGCTTGCGTCCGTTTCGTCTCCCCCTGTACCAACGATCGACATCTGACACTCCAGCGGCGCGGGAAGAACGTGACGGGAAACAATGAAGCGGCCGGCGCGCCGAACGATCCGGCCTTCGAGAAGGTGCGGCGCAAGATGGTCCGCCTTCTCGCGATCTCGATTGCCGTCCTGTTCGTCGGGCTTATCGCGGTTCTCAGCGCCGTTGTCTATCGCACCAAGGACGGCGAGGGCGGGCAGCGCGCCGCCGGCACGTTGCCGCCGGTGGCGATCGGCGCAGGCGCGCGCGTCGTCGCCACGGCCCTCAACGGCGACAATGCGCTTCTGACCGTGGAAGCGGCCGACGGCACGCAGTCGCTCGTCCTCCTCGACCTCGGCTCCGGCACGCTCGCCGCGCGCTATCCTCTGTCCGCGGTCGAGCCTCCCGCGCAAACCGCACGGTGATCCGCAGAAAGCGCTTGCCAAGCCGAAACGGGCTGGCTATATCCCCGGTCACTGGTTCGCGCCCATCGTCTAGCGGTTAGGACGGCGCCCTCTCACGGCGCAAACAGGGGTTCGATTCCCCTTGGGCGTACCAGTCGTCTTCTCCTTCAAATCTCCATCGACTCGCCATTTCGTCGTTGCGGCGTGAATCGTCGGCCGTGCGTCGAGGCCGGGATGCGGGAGATAGTGATGGACGAAGCGCGGCAGGCTCCGGAACGTCCGAGCGTCATCGACATCCTCGATCCCGCCGATCCGCGAATCGCTGGGTTTCGCGACGTGCGCGAGCGCGACCTGACGCGCAGCGGCCAGTTCATCGCGGAAGGGGCGGTGGTCCTCGACCAGATCGTCGCTTCGGACCGGTTTCGCCCGGTCAGCCTCCTGGTGCTGCGCGAGCGGCTGGAGGGGCTGGGCTCGCGCCTCTCCCGGCTGCCGGCCGATGTCCCGGTCTACCGAGCCGAGCGCGACGTGTTCGATCGGATCGCCGGCTTTCCGGTTCACCGCGGGGTGATGGCTCTGGCCGAACCCGTGCCGGCGGCAGGCAACAGCGCGATCGAGGCGGCGCTGCGGGCGACCCTCGATCGAAGGGGAAGCGTCGTCGTCGCGTGCGGCCTGTCGAACCACGACAACATGGGCGCGATCTTCCGCAACGCCGCGGCGTTCGGCGCGGGGGCCGTGATCCTCGACGAGCGGGCCTGCGATCCGCTCTATCGCAAGGCGATCCGTGTGTCCGTCGGAACCGTGTTCACCGTGCCCTTCGTGCGCTGGGGCGGTGCGTCAGCGATCGCGGAACGCCTGTCGTCGATGGGCTACGAGTGCCTCGCCCTGACGCCGAACGCCGCGGATGCGCTGCGCGACATCCGGGATACCCGCGCCCGCGCCCTGTTTCTCGGCGCGGAAGGGGATGGGCTGGACGATGCGGTGATGGCCCGCTGCCGCCCCGTGCGCATCGAGATGGCGCCGGGGCTCGACAGCCTCAACGTCGCGACTTCCGCCGCGCTCGTCCTGCACCATTTGGCTTTCCCGGCGCGGTCGTGACCGTCGCCCCCGGCGCGGCAGTAGCCGTCGCCCCCGGCGCGGTCGTGACCGTCGCCGCTGGCGTCACCGCAACGCCGGCATCCGGCGCGGCGGACGCTTCGCCGGCCTGAAGGCTGCGCACGCGGTCGGCGAGGAACGGCTCGCCGTCGCCGGTCGGCTGCGGCGCCTCTGCGATGAACCGTGCCAGCTGCGAATCAGCCCCTTCGACCTTGATCCGCTCGTGGATGACTCGCGCCGCGATGTCGCCGATGCGCTCGCGGATTTCCGCGTGGTCGGCCGGCGTGGCTGCGGGTTTTGCGGCTCCCGTGCGCGCGATGGCCGCTCGAAGTCGGCTGCTTCCGGTCGGGCCCGTGGCCGCCGGCAGAGCCGAGGCGAAAGCGGCGAGGGATGCCTCGGGCTTTGCCGCCGCCCGCGTTTCCGGGACGGGCCGCGGCGCGGGCACGGTCGCCGCGAGAGCGCCGGCGCCAGCGGCCGGAGGCGGGGCGAGGGCGGCGGTGAGTTCGCCGACCCGTGCTTCGGCGGTCGCCAATTGGAACCGCTGCGCGTCGAAGCGCTCGCTGAGGCTCGCGTGCTTGGCGGAGAGGCTCGCGAGTTCGCCCTCGCGGCGTTCGAGGCGCGCGCGCAGATCCTGGCGCGTCGCCAGTAGCGCGTCGCGCTCCTGCGTCAGCAGGCCGATCTGGTCTTCGAGAAGGCGGATGCGACCGCTGCTCGCGGCGATCTCGCGATCGAGCTCGACCTGCCGGGCGAGGAGTTGGCCATTTTCGAGGATGGCGCGACCGGCCTCGGTGCGCTCGCGCACGACCGTCTCCTGCGCGGCGCGATGCCGCATCGCGTCCTGTCGCAGGTCGAAGGCCGCCTTGGCGCGGGCGGCGTCCACCTCGGCGCGCATCTCGCGCACGGACGCCGGGATGTTGGCCTCGAACTCGCGGCGCGCGAGGCGCTGGGCGTTGTTCCACAGGATCGGTGCGAAGACGAGGGCCAGGAAGCTGGCGACCAGGGCGCCAAGCGCGAAGACGAGCGCGGTTGCGATCATGAAACAGTCGACCTCGTGCCTGGCGGATGCCGTAGGTCGACATAGGCCAGAAAGGCGACCGGACGACGGCCGCATCGGATTGTCATACGTCAATCCGACCCGGCCTGCCTAGCGCGGCGTTCCCGGTCAGAACGGGTTCCAGGTCGCGTTCGGCGTCAGCTTGAGATAGCCGACATTAACGCCGAGACGGGCCCCGACACCGGTGCGGATGGGCACCAACGTGATCGAGTCGCGCTGCAGGAACGTCATGCCGACGCCGCCGACCAGATAGGCGCTGCCGCTCATGCCGATGAAGCGGCCGTAGACGCCTTCCACCGACGGCAGGTTGTAGACGAGCATCATGGTGCGCGCGCCGTCGCCGCCGGCGTCGAAGCCGATCGAGGGGCCCTGCCAGAAGATGCGGTGTTCGCCGGCGTTCTTGGTGAAGAGGGTGCCCTCGCCGAAACGCAGGCCGCCGATGAAGGCGCCTGAGCCTTCCTCGCCGAGGATGTAGCCGTTGGGCAGGCCGCGCTCCTGGAACGCGCGCTCGATCACCGTGGCAAGGCCCCCGGCCGTGGCGCCGAAGAAGCGATGTCCCTCGCCGACGATCTCCTCCATCGAGTAGCCGCCGCTCTGCGCCTGGGCGCTCGCGGGCAGGGTGGACAGGCCGATCGACGCCGGCAGCGCGACGGCGGCCATGGCGGCGAGGGCGAGGCGGCGGACCAGCCGGGTCGTGCGGTTCATCGCGGGAATCCTTCCGGAGGCTGTGACGATCCGGGCGCCCTGACAGGCGACCGGACGAAGGTCTCGTCCACAGCTTGCGCGATCCATGGTTTCCGCTTCCCTAACGCTGGCGCCTGCCGCTCCGTCAGGTGTCGTCGGGATGTCACAGGCGGCGGAAAGGGTGCCTGCGGCCCGGCTTTGCCTCGCCGCACGGGCGGCCGCGTGATAGGGCGATTGTGTCCGATTTTCATCGAATGTTAACCAAGACGGAACGCCGATGACGAACCTGCCCGCATTGTCCGCGCCGGATCTGGCGGCCCTCCTGGCCAGCCGCCTCTGCCACGACATCATCTCCCCGGTCGGGGCGATCCAGAGCGGGCTCGAGCTTCTCGACGACATGCCGGACGATCCGGAATCGATGGCGCTGGTGCGCTCTTCGACCAAGAGCGCGGTGGCCAAGCTCCAGTTCGCCCGGATCGCCTACGGGGCGTCTGGCTCCTCGACGGCACAGATCGACATGGGCGATGCCAAGACCGTCGCCGAGGGCTGGATGGCGTTCGAGAAGGCCAACCTGCAATGGTCGGGCGAGCGCGCCTACGTGCCGAAGAACATCGCCAAGCTGGTGCTCAATCTTCTGGTCGTCGCCAACGCGTCGGTGCCGCGGGGGCGCGAGGTCGAGGTGGTGATCGAGCAGCTCGAGCCGGTGGCGCGCTTCACGATCACCTCGCGCGGCAAGCCGCTGCGCGTGCCGGCGAAGTTCCGCGAGCTTCTGGCCGGCGAGGCGACGCCCGATTCGATCGACGCCCACGGCATCCAGCCCTATTACGCGATGCTCCTGGCGCGCGAGGCGAAGCTCGCCGTCACGCTGGAGCAGAGCGACGAGGAGGCCGTGTTCCGCGTGGCGCCGATCGACGAGGCCGCCGAGCCCGCCGCCACGGACGAAACGGTTGCAATCGACGGATCGCGTTGACGATCCGTTGGTCGTCCTCGTGAACGCGTCCGAAAAGATCGGCTGCTAGGGTCCGTCCCGAACGCCGGTCTTCCGCCGGCGGCAAGCCGGAGCCGCTCGCATGTCCGTCTGCCTCGTCATCGACGAATCCAGCATCGTCGCCAAGGTCGCCTCGCGTATCCTGACGGGTGTCGACCTCGAGACGATCGGTGCCGAGAGCGTCGCGGCGGCGGCCCGCCTCCTGGCCGAGCCGCGCATCGCCGCGCCGGTGCTGGTGCTGGTCTCGGCCTCGCTCCCCGGCACGACGGTGGACGCCTCGGTGCGGGCGCTGCGCGCCGATTCGAAGACAGCGAAGGCGAAGATCCTGGTGTCGCTGGTGGAATCCAATCTCGGCACGATGACCCGCGCCAAGCGGGCGGGTGCCGACGGCTTCATCTTCCGCCCTTTCGACCGCGCTTCGCTTCTCGACTGGGTCTCGCCCTTCGTCGCGGCGGCCGAGCCGGCCGCGGCTTGAGCACGAAAAAGCCCGCCATTCCGAAGGGAAGGGCGGGCTTTGGTCTAAGACGATCGCTGGTTCAGGCGGCGCGGGTATCCGATTCCGGCTCGCGAAGCACGTAGCCGCGGCCCCAGACGGTCTCGATATAGTTCTTGCCCTCGGTCGCCGTCGCCAGCTTCTTGCGCAGCTTGCAGATGAAGACGTCGATGATCTTCAGCTCGGGCTCGTCCATGCCGCCATAGAGGTGGTTCAGGAACATTTCCTTCGTCAGCGTCGTGCCCTTGCGGAGCGAAAGCAGCTCCAGCATGGCGTATTCCTTGCCCGTGAGGTGCACGCGCTGGCTGTTCACCTCGACCGTCTTGGCGTCGAGGTTCACGGTCAGGTCGCCGGTCACGATGACCGACTGCGCATGGCCCTTGGAGCGGCGCACGATGGCGTGGATGCGGGCGACCAGCTCGTCCTTGTGGAAGGGCTTGGTCATGTAGTCGTCGGCGCCGAAGCCGAGACCGCGCACCTTGTCCTCGATGCCCGCCATGCCCGACAGGATCAGGATCGGCGTCTTGACCTTGGCCAGACGCAGCGTCCGCAGGACCTCGTAGCCCGACATGTCCGGGAGATTCAGGTCGAGAAGGATGATGTCGTAGTCGTAGAGCTTGCCGAGATCGACACCCTCTTCGCCGAGATCCGTCGTGTAGACGTTGAAGCTCTCGGACTTCAGCATGAGTTCGATGCTTTGCGCGATCGCGCTGTCATCCTCAATCAAAAGAACGCGCATCAGTTAAATCCTCTGCATCAGCCCGGCCGGGGCGGGGGGACCGACAAGGTTGGAGTTCGTCTTAGAGCTGAGAGCCATCGTGCCAGTGAATGGTTAACAATGCCTTCCGCTCAAATCCTTTGTTCAACCGAGTCTTTCGATCTGTGTCCGTATCGCGGCGAAGATGTGTGGGATCCCATTTGGAAAGCACGTCGCATCCTCGCCTCGACTTGAACCTGATCGGTTTACCCTGCCTTAAATGATCCATGGCTATGATTAACGGCGCGCGTAAACAGACGGTTAAGGTGTAGCCGCCGAGGCTTGCCTGAAGCCGCACGAGCGTCGCGAAACGGGGGTTCATGTCGAGAACCCCTATGGAACACAGGAGATGAGGGCGTCATGGCCAAACGTGACAACCTGGTTCGGCTGGCGCGCTTCAAGGTGGCCGAGAAGCGCCGGCAGGCCGACCAGCTGCAGATGATGCTGAACGAGTTCGAGCGAATGGCCGGCGAGCTCGACGCCCAGATCGCGAGCGAGGAAAAGAAGTCCGGCATCACGGACCTCAACCATTTCGCTTATCCGACCTTCGCCAAGGCTGCGCGCACCCGCCGCGACAACCTGACGAATTCGGCCGGCGACCTGCGCATCCAGATGAACGCCGCGCGCATCGCGCTCGAGGAGGCCGAGGCGGATCTCGTCAACGCCGAGAAGCTCGAGCAGCGCGATGCCGGAGACGATCGGCGCACCGCGGTCGCCTGACGCCTCGCGTCGCACACGATTCTAGAGGGGAGGCCCGGACGCTTTTAGCGACCGGGCCTTTTTTTGGCGCTGCCCGCTCTGCCTGAGGCATGAAAAAGGGCCGGCGCCCTGCGGCCCGGCCCTTCGATTCCCTCGCGCGTCGATCGATCAGTGCAGATCGATCTTCTTGCGATACTCCTGCAGCTGCGTCGTGCGCAGCCCGGCCAGGCCGTGGCTGTCGATCGACGCCTGCCACGACAGGAATTCTTCCACGGTCAGCGTGTAGCGCGAGCAGGCCTCGTCGAGGCTGAGAAGCCCACCGCGCACCGCCGCGACCACTTCCGCCTTGCGGCGGATCACCCAGCGCCTCGTATTGGAGGGCGGGAGGTCGGCGATCGTCAGCGGACTCCCATCGGGGCCAATGACGTATTTCACTCTTGGTCTAACCTGATCGGTCATTGAACTCTCTACACTACGCAAAGACCTAATCGCCACGTTCAAGCTAGACCGGCGGCTCTAAACATTCCGCTAAGCCCTTATTAGCAATTCGATAACAGGTTGAATCAAGGTCCGGCCGGGCCCAGATGCGACCATGATCCGCCCGAGCCGAGAAGCCGAGCGCGAACCGATGGTTGGCACGCTCGCGCGCTCTGGTTAAAAGAAATGCTTACCTGCCGGCGCGGCCGGCGCATGAGAGTTTGCCTGCCATGCTCAACAGTCTCGACCTGCCGAAGGCGCCCGCCGAGACGCGCGTCGTGGTCGCCATGTCGGGCGGCGTCGATTCGTCGGTCACCGCCGCGATTCTCAAGGACGAGGGCTACGACGTCGTTGGCATCACCCTCCAGCTCTACGACGGCGGCGCGACGCCCAAGCGCGCCGGCGCCTGCTGCGCGGGGCAGGATATCGCCGACGCGCGCCGGACCTCCGAGATCCTCGGCATCCCGCACTATGTCCTCGACTACGAGCAGCGCTTTCGCGAGGCGGTTATCGACCCGTTCGCCGCGAGCTATCTCGCGGGCGAGACGCCGATTCCCTGCGTCGCCTGCAACCAGACGGTCAAGTTCCGCGATCTCCTCTCCACCGCACGCGACCTTGGCGCCGACGCGCTGGCGACCGGGCACTACATCCTGTCGCGGCCGAACGGCGCCCATCGCAGCCTCTACCGGCCGGCCGATCTCGACCGCGACCAGAGCTACTTCCTCTACGGCACGACGCAGGAGCAGATCGATTTCCTGCGCTTTCCGCTCGGGCACCTGACGAAGCCCGAGACGCGCGAGATCGCGGCGCGCTTCGGGCTCGGCGTCGCCTCGAAGCCCGACAGCCAGGACATCTGCTTCGTCGCCAACGGACGCTACAGCGACGTGATCTCGCGCCTGCGCCCGGATGCCGGCGAGCCGGGCGAGATCGTGCATGTCGACGGGCGCTCGCTCGGGCGGCACCAGGGCATCGTCCACTTCACGATCGGTCAGCGGCGGGGCCTCGGCATCGCGTCGGGCGAGCCGCTCTACGTCGTCGGCATCGACGCCCGCGCGGCGCGCGTGATCGTCGGTCCGCGCTCGGCGCTGGAAACGCGCCGTCTTGCGCTGCGTTCGGTGAACTGGCTCGGCACCGCGCCGATGCCGTCGGGCGAGGCGGACGCGATCGATCTTTTCGTGCGCATCCGCTCGACGCGCCCGCCTGCGCCCGCGCGGCTGACGGCCGGGGCGGACGGGTTGCCGGTGGTCGAGCTTCTGGCAGGCGAGGACGGCGTGTCGCCGGGGCAGGCCTGCGTCTTCTATGCCGGCGAGGGGGAGGGCGCGCAGGTCCTCGGCGGCGGCGTGATCGCCCGCACCGAGCGGGCGCCGATGCCGGCCGTCGGCGCGGAAAGTCTCGTCGCCTGAAGTATCAGCCTGCCGCGCGCGGCGACGCGGCCTCTAGAATGCGCACGGTCTCGACCGCTTCGTCCGCGCCGGTGCGCGGCGTCTGCCGCGTGGCGACGCATTCGAGGAAGTGACGCAGTTCCCGGTCGAGCGGCAGGCCGGGCTCGGTCTCGAGATACTCCGGATCGGCCGACTGGAACGCGAAGGCCCGGCCGTCGCGCCAGACGCGGTGGCCGTAGAAGGCAAGCTTCTGTCCTTCGGGGGCGAGGTCGTCGAAGCACAGCATCCCCTCGGTGCCGATCACGGTGAAGCGGCGGTCGCGGAACGGCGAGACACGCGAGACGTGGATCTCCGCCCCGATGCCGGAGGGGAAGCGGAGCGCGATGTCGGCGACGTCGGTCTCGTCGCTGAGGACGGTGCGGCGCAGGGTCTCGATATCGGACGGATGCTCGCCGGCGATCGTCAGCACCAGCGACAGATCGTGCGGGGCGAGATCCCACACCGCATCCATGCCGAGGAAGCGGCCGAGGCCGAGACGCGTCGAGATGATGTGCCGGACCGCGCCGATGCGGCCCTCGTCGACCGCAGCTGCCAGCCGTTCGAACACGGGATGGAAGCGCAGGACGTGGCCGACCATCAGGATGCGCCCGGCCTCGGCAGCGTCCCGCGCCGTCTCGGCCGCATCGCCGGCATCGAGCCCGATCGGCTTCTCGATCAGGACGTCCTTGCCGGCCGCGAACGCGCGCCGCGCGGTCGGCCCGTGCAGGGAGGGCGGCAGCGCCAGCACCAGCGCGTCGATGGACCGGTCGGCGAGAAGATCGTCGAGCGCCAGGGCGGGCACCGCGAAGCGGTCGGCGAGCGCCGCGGCGCGCGAGGGATCGGCGTCGGACAGGGCGGCGAGGGCGCCGATCTCCTTGAGGGTGCGGACGTGGTTCTGACCCCAGTGGCCACAGCCGACGACGGCAACGCGCGGTGTCATGAAAGCTTCCTTCGCAGCCTCGTTCCCGCGTTGCCTAGCCTCGGGCACGAGGCCGCGCAAGCGCGAGACGGTCAGGCGACCGCGACGGCGCGCGGGGCCTCCATCCAGTCGCGCAGGGCCGGGGCGGGCATCGGCCGTGCGATGAGGTAGCCCTGCAGCGCGTCGCAGCCGGCTTCGCGCAGGAACGCCATCTGCTCTTCGGTCTCGACACCCTCGGCGACGCAGGGCAGACCGAGCGATCGGCACATGGCGATCACCGCGCCGAGGAGATCGCGACGCTCGAGGGCCTTGTCGCCCGAGACGAAGCTGCGGTCGATCTTCACGCGGCCGATCGGCAACTCGCGAAGATAGCTGAGGCTGGCGTGGCCGGTGCCGAAATCGTCGATCGCGACCTGCGCGCCGAGCGCGGAGAGCACGCCCAGCGCCTCGCGCGCGGCTTCGAAATCGCGCAGCATCGCGGTCTCCGTGAGCTCGAAGACGATGCGCGAGGGCGCGATCCCGGAATTGCGAAGGGCGGAGATGAGCGAGAGGATCGTGCCGGGCGACGTCAGGTCGTGGGCGGAAAGGTTGAAGCAGACAGCCGTCGTGTCGGGCAGATCGACGGCGGCGGCGAGCGCCAGGTCGAAGAGCTTGACGGTCAGCCGGTGGACGATGCCGGTCCGCTCGGCGACGGGCACGAACACCGCCGGGCTGATGGGCCCGAGCGTCGGCGAGGTCCAGCGCGCCAGAACCTCGACGGCCGACAGCGCGTGGGTCCGCGCGTTCACCACCGGCTGGAGATGGATCGTCAGCTCCCGGTCGAGGTCGGCCGCCTGGAGCGCCGCTTCCACCGCGCGCTCCGAACGCACGGCCGCCTCGTGGGCCTCCGAATACAAGGTCGGCAGGCCCCGGCGCGAACTCTTGGACGTGTAGAGCGCATAGTCCGCGCGTTCGTAGAGGGCGGACGCGTCGAGCCTCGTGCCGGAGGTCGTCGCGATACCGCAGGAGGCGCCGATCGAGATCGTCACGCCGTCCGTGAGATAAGGCTCGGCGAGCCGCTGGCAGACGCCGGTCATCAGGGCGATGGCACTCTCGCCGCTCACCTCCATGAGGAAGGCGAACTCGTCGCCGCCGAGGCGCGCCACGCTTCCCCGGTCCGCGAACTCCTCGGTCAGCCGCGCGCCGACCTGCGCCAGGATCTGGTCGCCGACGAGGTGTCCGTAGGTGTCGTTGGCCGCCTTGAAGCGATCGAGATCGATGACGCCGAGCGACAGGGGGCTGCTCGTCGCATCGCGCCCTTCCATCATCTGGCGCAGGTCCGAGAAGAACAGGCGTCGGTTCGGCAGGCCGGTCAGCATGTCGGTATGGGCGAGCAGCGTCACCTCGCGGTTCAGCCGCGCCGTCTCGCTTTGCGACTGCACGAGCTTGGCGAAGGCCGAGAAGCCGTTCATCAGCACCCGCATGACGACGAGCGTGACGAGAAAGATGTTGAGCGCGATGGCGATGTAGACGGTGTTGCCCGACGCCAGGAGGTAGAAGAGAAGGTACGGGATCGTCGTGAAGCTCGCCACGAGGACGGCGCCCTGCGGCAGGTGGCTGAGGCAGAAGATGCAGCCGATCACCGTGATCCCGACGAACATGGCGACATGCGCGCGCTCGTCTGGTCCCCCGAAGACCGTGAGCCGCAGCGACCAGACGATGTAGGCGGCCGAGAGGATGCAGCCGAGCGTGGCCGTGCGGCGCAGGAGGCGGATGATGGCCGCGTGGTCGAAGGCGGCCGGGTCGTAGCGCAGCCAGGCCACGGCGCGAAGGCCGCCCACCACGGCGAGCGCGCACGGCACGAGCACCGACATCCAGATGGGCGCCGCTTCGTAATGCGTATAACCGAGGGCAAGGGCGTTGACGCTGAGCAGCGCGTAGAGGAGCGGCACCTGCGAGCGCAGTTCCTGAAACTGCTTCGCCGCCATTTCGGGGCCGACCGACGCAAGGGTCAGCCACTGCATCGCGTTTTTCAGCATCGACCGCCCGGTGTCGTCCACAACGGCGAGGACGCTACACGGGAGGTCTTGAGATTGCGTAGCTGCAACTGGAGGAAAAGGTCACCTTGCTTCGACGGGTGACGTTCCCATCCGATCGGCTGTCGATTGCCAGCGCATGGCATGTCATCCTACCACTGGAGAGCGTGCGGCTCGCGCGAGCCGCCATCTGGCAGGGAGAAGGCATGGGCGCGAAGGGCGCAGACCGGGAGGGGGGACGGTCCACGCCACCGGCAACCCGCATCCAGGCCGTCTCGCGGGTGCAGATCCTCGACGCGGCGCTGGACATCTTCTCGCGACACGGCTTTCGCGGATCGACGGTGGACGAGATCGCCGCCCGCGCCGGCATGTCCAAGGCGAACCTTCTCTACTACTACCGGCGTAAGCAGGATCTCTACGAGGCGGTGCTGGAGCGTACGCTCGGCGAGTGGCTCGATCCGCTCAACGCCCTGAATGTCGACGCGGACCCCGTCGAGGAGCTTCGACGCTACATCACGGCCAAGCTCGTCCTTTCGCTCGAACGGCCGGAGGCGTCGCGACTGTTCGCGAACGAAATCCTCGCCGGCGCTCCCGTCATCTCGCCGACGCTGCAGACGAAGCTGCGGACCCTCGTGTTCCAGAAGGCCGCCATCCTGCGAACCTGGGTTTCCGAAGGGCGGCTGGCTCCCATCGATCCCATCCACCTGATCTTCGCGATCTGGGCGACGACGCAGCACTATGCCGATTTCGCGGTCCAGATCCGCGCCATCCTCGGGCCGGACGTCGAGCGCCCGGACTTCCGGGAGGAGGTCACGCGGTCCGTCCTGTCCGTCATCCTCGACGGGGTCCGGCCGCGTTGATCGATCGATCCCGCCGATAGTCGGCGCGCCCGCCTTGCGTTCACAGCGCGTGGTAGGTGCGGTCGAAGTAGATCAGGCCTTGGCCCTCGCTCCGCGACCGGAGCGAGAGCACGCGGCAGAAGAAGACGTCGTGGGTGCCCGCCTGCGTCGCCGTCGAGATGTCGCAGTCGAACGAGGCGAGCGCGCCGTCGAGTTCGAGTGTGCCGCCTCTGGTCTCCCGCCAGGACGCGGCGGCGAAGCGCTCCGCAATAGGCGTCCGGCCGCCGAACACGCGGCTGAGCTCGGCGTGCTTGGCCGCCAGCACGTTGACGCAGATCCGCCCGTTCCGCCGGACGGGCGCGTAGGCCGACGAGGCCCGGTTGATGCAGACCAGCAGCGTCGGCGGGTCGTCGGTGACGCTGCAGACGGCGGTCGCGGCAAAGCCCGCGCGCCCGCCCGGGCCGTCGGTCGTCACGATGGTGACGGCGGCCCCCAGCTGGGCCATCGCGTCGCGAAAGGCGAGACGGTCGACCCCTTCGAGATCCGGTGCGGGCTCGGTGGTGGCAGTCGCAGGGGCGATCATGACGCTATCCCTCCGACCGAGGCGAGAAACGATCCGACGGCTGCATTGAACCAGACGGGTTCGGTGATGTTGACCGCGTGGGCGCCGAAGTCCGACAGCGCGAGGCGTGCGCCGGGTATGGCATCGGCCAAGGCCAGCGATCGCGTGCAGGGGACGAGAAGATCATCCCGTGCCGCCACCACCAGGGTCGGCACCGCGATCTCGCCGAGCCGCGCTTCGACGTCGAAGGCCCGGAGGGCCGCGATGCGCGCGAGGACGGCCTCCCGCCCCTGGAAATGCGCGATGCCATGAGCGATCTCGGCTTCGAGGCGCGGCGCGTGTTCTGCCATCCAGACCGCCGGGTAGAGGAACAGCGGCTGCGCCGCGACGAAGGCTTCGACGCCTGCCTTCTCCAGAAGCGTGATCCGCATGTCGAAGCAGCGGCCGGAATGGGGGTCGGCCTTGCCCCAGGCGTTGACGAGAACGAGGCTGTCGACGGTCGAGCCCGCCCGGAGCGCTAGATCGAGGCCGATCAGGCCGCCGAGCGCATGGCCCATCAGGTGAAAGCGCTCGGCGCCGACGGCCACCGCGAGATCGAGAACGTCGTCCCCCATCGCGGCGATCGTGTCCTGCCCCCGGCCGCCGCTGCGGTTCGTGCCGCGATGATCGTAGGTGACGACGCGAAAATGGCGCGCCAGCGCTTCGATCTGCGGCGTCCAGTAGGCGCCCGACCCGCCGAGACCCGAGGAAAGGATCAGCGTCGGCGCGCCGTCGTCGGTGCGCCCGTGAATGTCGTGGTGCAGCGTCATCGGCGGCCGATATGTGCGACGGTGGCGATCTCCACCAGCGCCTCCGGCTTCACGAGGCCGCAGAGGATGCAGTAGCGCGCCGGCTTGTCGCCGGGAAAATATTCGGCATAGACCGCGTTGACCGCGGCGTAGTTCGCCCAGTCGGTGATGAAGATGTGGTTCATGGTCACGTCCTCCATCGTACCGCCGGCCGTCGTGATGACCGACTTGATGGTTTCGAGGACGTGCCGCGTCTGGGCCGCGGCGTCGCCGACATGCACGACGTCGTTGTTGGCGTCGAAGGGCAGGGTCCCCGAGACGTAAACGATCCCGTCGGCGAGCGTTCCGGGCGAGAACGGGGCGATCGGCTTCGACGTGCCCTCCGGGACGACGATGGATTTCGGCATGACGGCTCCTGGATCAGATCGAGGGGGAGGGGGCGGCCTGCGAGACGGCGCCGCAGAAGTCGGCGACCGTCGAGACCCAGCCGAAGAAGGTCTCGACGTTGTAGGCCGCCGCCTCCTGAATGAAGGCGGGGCCGAGCTGATGCGTGGCGTCCTCCAGCATCACCGCGAAATATTCGAGGTGGAACGCGTCGCGCAGCGTGCTCTCGACGCAGACATTGGTGGCGATGCCGACGAAGACGAGGTTGCGGATGCCGCGCGCGCGCAGCGTGCTGTCGAGGGTCGAGTTGAAGAAGCCGCTGTAGCGCGTCTTCGGCACCAGAAGGTCGCCCGGTTGCGGCTGCAGCGCATTGATGATCGCGTAGTCCCAGGTGCCCTTGGCGAGCAGCGTGCCGGCGAGCTCCGGCCGGCGGCGCATGGTCTTCAAGGCGTTCGACTTGTGCCAGTTGGGCGAGCCGGGGCCGCCGGCGTCCTGGTAGTCCTTGTCCCAGCCGTTCTGGAGGTAGACCACGAGGACCCCGGCGTCGCGCGCCGCCGAGAGGGCCTTGCCGATCGCACCGATCGTGCCGGCGGCGCCCGAAATGTCGAAGCCGGCGAGATCCACGTAGCCGCCGGGCGTCGCATAGGCGTTCTGCATGTCGACCACCACGACGGCGGTCTCGTGCAGCTTCAGCGACAGCGGCTCCGGGCGGGCGGGCAGGGTGACGCTCTCGCGCGTCTGCGGCCGGGGCACGTGTCCGGCAGCGGGAAGCACGCTCATTCGGCGGCCTCACGCTGGAAGGCGACGTGCCGGCGAGACGTCATCTGCGGCTGGATGCGGGTGCCGAAGGCCTCCACGCCTTCCACGAAGTCGTCGAAGGTGAGAAGGACGCCGCCGGTGCCCGGCACGCTTGCGACCTCGTCGAGGAGCTGCGCCACCGTCTCGTAGGAGCCGACCAGCGTTCCCATGTTGATGTTCACGGCCGAGACCGGATCGGCCATCTGCCGGACATTGGTGTCGGCGCCGGACTTCGTGTCGGCCGCGCCCTGAACGCCCAACCAGGCGATCGCCTTCTCGTCGGCGCCGGCCTTGTAGTGCTCCCACTTGGCGCGAGCCGCCTCGTCGGTCTCGTCGGCGATGATCATGAAGAGGACGAAGGTCGAGACGTCGCGGCCCGTCTCGTCGGTCGCCGCCTTCAGCCGGGCGGTGTTGCCGGCGAAGGCCTTCGGCGTGTTGACGCCGACACCGAAGCAGAAATTGTAGTCCGCATGGCGGGCCGAGAAGGCCATGCCGGCATTGGACGAGCCGGCGCAGATGATCTTCACCGGCGCCTGGGGCTGCGGCGACAGGCGGCAGTCGTCCATCTGGAAGAACTCTCCCTTCAGGTCCGACCGGCCGGTCTCCCAGAGCTCGCGCAGGATGGTCGCGTATTCCGCAAGATAGTCGTAGCGCCGGGCGAAATACTCGTCGCCCGGCCACAGGCCCATCTGCGAATATTCCGGCCGCTGCCAGCCGGTCACGAGGTTCAGCCCGAAACGACCGTCCGAGATCGAGTCGATCGTCGAGGCCATGCGGGCGACGATGGCGGGCGGCATAACCAGCGTCGCGGCGGTCGCGAAGAGGCGGATGCGCGTGGTGACGGCGGCAAGGCCCGCCATCAGCGTGAAGCTTTCGAGATTGTGGTCCCAGAACTCGGTCTTGCCGCCGAAGCCGCGCAGCTTGATCATCGACAGCGCAAAGTCGAAGCCATGGCGCTCCGCGCTCTGCACGACCGTCTTGTTCAGGGCGAAGCTCGGCCTGTACTGCGGCGCGTTTTCCGAGATCAGCCAGCCGTTGTTCCCGATCGGGATGAAGACACCGATTTCCATCCGTTCTCCTGCTCCAGCAACGCGGCACCAGCACCGCATCCGACACGCAGCAAGATGCGTGCCACTGATTCTTTCATGAGCAGAGACAATGGCTTGAGAACTGGTGGAACGGCCCGTCGCCGAACGAGACCCGAAAAACTGACCAAATGGACAAATTCGAAGGGAAGATGCCGAAAACCATGGCAACCCATGGTTACCGAAGTGGCAATCGGCTTGCAGGATTTGGTCGTTCAGCCGCGCAAGCGGCTGCGGGACGCCTATCTGGCTGGCGCTAGATGGTGCGTCCTCCAGCAGAAACTCATGGACCCAGGACTGCGGTCAGGCGTCGGGCGACTGCGCTTCCAGCGCCTTGACCGCGCAGACCACACCATCGAACACGGGCACGCCGAACCGGGCAGCGAATGCCTCGGCGAGATCGGCCATGCCGGCGCAGCCGAGCACGACGGCGCCCGGCCGGTCCTCTGCCAGCGCCGCCGCGATCTCGGCCGCCACCGTCTCGCGAGCGGCGCTGCCGGGCTCTTCCAGCGCCAACACCGGCACCTCGGAGGCGCGGACCTGCCGGCAGAGGCTACCGAGCCCATAGGCCCGCACGTTCTCCTCGATCACCGGAATCGAGACCGACAGCGTGGTCACCACGCTGAACGCGCGACCCCCGTCGGCGGCGGCCCGCATCGCGGCCTCGCCGATCCCGATGACCGGCTTGCCCGTGAGCGTTCTCGCCGTCTCCAATCCCGTATCGTCGAAGCAGGCGATCACGAATGCGTCGGCGTCCGCGTCCCGCTCCGCGATCAGCGCGAGGAGGCCGGGCTCGGCCGCCTCGCCATCGGCCGGCCCCTGGATCGACGCCGGACCGACGTGGTTGGTGGCCGAGTGGATCACCGTGCCGGGCGAGGCCGCCGCTCGGGCCGCCGCCTCGATCTTGTTTGTCATCGAGACGGTGGCGTTGGGATTGATGAAGAGGATGCGCATGGCGGCCTTCAGAGCGTGCCCTTGCCGGCGTCGGACGCGCCGCGCATGCGGCGCGCACGAAGGAACAGGCCGGTGCCGAGCGTCAGGGCGATCACGAGGAAGGACACCGCCGTCGTCAGCGTGCCGAGCGCGTAGATCGCGGGGTTGGTGACCGTCGTCGTCAGGCCCTGCAGTTCCAGCGGCAGCGTGTTCGGGCCGCCGATCGCCTGGCTCGTGCGGGCGATCTCGTCCCACGACAGGGTGAAGCCGAAGAGCGCGACGCCCACGAGATAGGGCGCGATGATCGGCAGCACGACATGGCGGAAGGTCTGCCAGGGCGTTGCGCCGAGATCGCGCGCGGCTTCCTCGTAGGCCTGGTCGAAGCGGTTGAAGACGGCGAACATCACCAGCATGCCGAAGGGCAGGGTCCAGGTGAGGTGCGCGCCGAGCGCCGAGCTGAAGAGACCCATCGCCGACTGGTAGCCGTCGCCGCCGAGGCCGTACGCCTTCACGAAATCGTCGAAGATGCGAAATTCCAGCGCGATGCCGAGCGAGACCGCGATCGACGGCAGGATGAGGCTCGCGATCGCCGTGTAGAACAGGAGCGTCGAGCCTCGGAACCGCCGCCGGAAGGCGAGGCCCGCCAGCACCGAGATGACGACCGTCAGGACGGTCACCACGAGGCCCAGCCGGAACGAGCGTCCGAACGCGGCCCAGACGTCGACGACGCCGAGCCCCTGCCACAGCACGCCGAACCAGTGGGTCGAGACGCCGTTCATCGGGAACGTCAGGCCCCCCTGCGGCCCCTGGAAGGACAGGACGAGAACGGTCAGCGTCGGCCCGTAGAGGAACAGGACGAAGAGCGAGAAGAAGATCGCGAGTGGCCAGAAGGCGCGGGAGCGTTTTTCCGACACTCTATAGCTCCTTGCGGATGTCGACGACACGCAGGAGCGCGAAGACGATGAGGAGGACGGTGGCGAGCAGCACCACGGCGTTGGCGGCGGCGATCGGGAACTGGAGGTAGCTGATCTCGGTCTGGATCGTCTTGCCGACCGAGGCGATCTGCTGGCCGCCCATCAGGCCGACCGTCACGAAGTCGCCCATGACGATGGTGAGGACGAAGATCGAACCGATGGCGATGCCGGTCTTCGACAGCGGCACGATCACGTTCCACAGGATCTGCCAGCCGGAGGCGCCGGCATCGCGCGCCGCCTCGATCAACGAGCGGTCGATGCGCAGCATAGAATTGTAGATCGGCACGACCATGAAGAACGTGAAGAGATGCACGAAGGTCAGCGTCACCGAGAAGCTGGAATAGAGCAGCCAATCGATCGGCTGGTCGATCGCCCCGAGGCTCATGAGCGTCCGATTCACCAGCCCTTCGCGGCCGAGAAGCGGAATCCACGAGATCATCCGGATCACGTTGGAGGTCCAGAACGGGATCGTGCACAGGAGGAACAGCATCGACTGGACCGTCTTCGATCGCACCTCGAAGGCGAGGAAATAGGCGATCGTGAACCCGATCCCGAGCGTCAGGACCCAGACCCGAAGCGCGAAGCCGAGCGTCGACAAATAGGTGCGGAACGTCGTGCACAGTGCCGGCAGTCGCGTGATGCAACGGTCGAAGACGTCGGCATAGTTCTGCAGCGTGAAGGCCGGCTGGATCTGGTAGTTGTCGTAGGTCCAGAAGCTCACCATCACGATGAAGGCGAGCGGCACCACTAGAAACAGCAGGAACACCAGCGCCAGCGGCGCCGCCTGGAGATAGGGCGCGAGCCCCGTGCGTTCGGACGCAGCCATGCGGCCTCCGTGGGTGGATCGAGATCATCACGGCATCGGGCCGCGTGGGTATGGCGGGGCTGCTGCCCCGGTCCCTGCTCAACGGGCGAGCCGCAGGTCTCGCCCGTCCTGCGGACGGAAGGAATTCCCGAACCCTTCTTTTCTCTTGGGACTTTTCCGATATGCGGGAGGGTCTCTGACCCTTCCGCATATCGGACATCTCTCAACAGACGAGGGGTCCAGGGGAATTCAATTCCCTTGGCGGGGTGCAGGGGCAGCGCCCCCGCGACAACCGCCTCGGCTTACGCCGCGACGAACTCGTTCCACTTGCGGACCATGTAGGCGTCCTCGTCCATCACGGCGTTCCAGCAGGCGACGGCGCCCATGCGCTCGTTGAACGAGCCGCCGTCGCGCACGTCGCCGGTCTTGGCGATGACCTGGCCCTGCGGGGAGAGGATGTCCTTCTCGGCCGGCTTGCCCTCCATCCAGTAGGCCCATTCGTAGGGCTGCATGGACGCTTTGGCGGTCGACAGGACGCCGGAATAGTACCCCTGGCGGTTGAGGAAGGCGCCAGCCCAGCCGGACAGGAACCAATTGACGAACTCGTAGGCGGCGTCGAGCTTCGGCCCCTCGAGCGTCGCGGGCAGGGCGAAACCCGAGGCCCAGGCGCGGTAGCCCTCCTTCAGCGGCTGGAAGCGGCAGTCGATGCCCTTGGCGCGCACGGCGGTGACGGCGGGCGACCACATGGACTGGATCACGGTCTCGCCGGAGGCCATGAGGTTGACGCTCTCGTTGAAGTCCGACCATAGGGCGCGGAACTGTCCGCCCTGCTTGGCCTCGATCAGCGCGTCGATCGTCAGGTCGATCTCGTCACGAGTCATGTTGCCCTTGTCGGGATACTTGTACTTGCCCGACGCCTCGATCGCCATGGCGGCGTCCATGATGCCGATCGAGGGAATGTTGAGGATCGAGGCGCGGCCCTTGAACTCGGGATTCAGCAGCTCCGCCCAGCTTTCGATGGGGCGCTTGATGAGGTCGGGCCGGATGCCGAGCGTATCGGCGTTGTAGGTGGTCGGGATCAGCGAGATCCACTCCGTCGGCGTCGCCGAGAAGGCCTTGGACTTGTTGGCCTCGAGATAGAGCACCTTCCACGGCGCAGTGCCCTGGTCGCCGATCTTCTTGCCGTCGATCTCGCCCTTGGTGAAGACGGTGGTGATGTTGTCGAATTCCTTGATGCGCTTGGCGTCCATGCCCATCAGGTTGCCGGTCGGCACGAACTTCTTCAGCGAGAAGTACTCGGTATCGACGATGTCGAACGTGTTGGGCTGGGTGATGATGCGCTTGGTCACCTCGTCGGTCGTGACAGGCACGTACTCGATCGTGATGCCGAGATCCTCCTTCACCTTGGCGGCGATCTCGGTGGACTGGTTCACCGCCGTGCCGAGATAGCGCAGCGTCTTGGCCTCCTGCGCCCGCGCGCCGGACACGAAGGGAAAGCCGGTGACCTTCGTGGTCACGACCGCGCCGGCGGCGAAGACCGCCCCGGACTTCAGGAAGGCGCGGCGGTCGAGCCCGGTGGTCTTGGGGGTGTCGCTCATGAGGTGGTCTCCTTGGGTCGGGGGCTGGAGGAGGGCGGAAGGATCAGGCGGCTTCGAGGGCGAACTCGTCGCCGCGCGACCAGTGAACGGCACGCGTCTGCCCGAGCTCGGCCGGGGTCGCGTTGAACTGCTCCTCGGGGATCACGGCGGTGATCTCGCCGGCGTCGCCGGCATGGACGACCACGGTGACGGTGGCACCGCCGTATTCGACGCCGCGCACCTCGCCGGAGACGGAGCGCGCGTCGGCGCTGCCTTCGCCGATGCGCACCCGGTCGGCGCGCACGGAGACGGGCCGGCCGTCGAGCTGCAGGACGTTATGGCCGCCCATGAAGCGGGCGACGAAGCCGGTGGCCGGGCGGTGGAAGACGTCCTGGGGGCTGCCCGCCTGCTCGATGCGGCCGTCCCGCATGATGACGACGAGATCGGCGAGCGCCATCGCCTCGTCCTGCCCGTGCGTGACATGGAGGAAGGAGATGCCGAGCTCGCGCTGCAGGCGCTTCAGCTCGGTGCGCACGCGAAGGCGCAGGAACGGGTCGAGCGCCGACAGCGGCTCGTCGAGGAGGAGAATGCCGGGATCGGTGACGAGGGCTCTCGCGAGCGCCACGCGCTGCTGCTGGCCGCCGGACAGTTGGGCGGGCATGCGCGTCTCGAAGCGCGCGAGGTCGACGAGCTCCATCACGGCGCGCGCCTTCCGGTATCGCTCGTCCTTCGAGGCGCCCTTCATTTTCAGGGAGAAGGCGACGTTGTCGAGAACGGTGAGGTGCGGGAACAGCGCGTAGGACTGGAACATCATCGCCGTGCCGCGCCGGGCGGGCGGCAGATCGGTGACGTTGTGGGCGCCAAGGATGATGTCGCCGCCCGACACGCTCTCGTGTCCGGCGATCATGCGCATCGTCGAGGACTTGCCGCAGCCGGACGGCCCGAGGAAACAGCAATAGGTGCCGGCCGGCACGCGCAGGTCGATCGCGTCCACCGCCGTCGTCGCGCCGTAGCGCTTGGTCAGTTTGACGAGTTCGAGGTCTCCAGGGGCCATGCGTCCGTCTCCGCTTCGCTCGGGAAGAGGAAAGCAGGAAGCGTGCCACATCGCGGAAACCGCGCGTGGCTTGGAGTAGCGCGTCGGTCGACGGCCGGGGGGAGGCGAAGAACGGCAGGCGAATGCCCAGCAAGGATGCGGCTCACCTCGCAGCCTGCCCAAGTTGTATACAATCGCTGTATCCGATCCCTGCCGACCCATGGCGCCTGGGGTGGCACGGTTCATGCTGGAAGACAGACGCGGCCACCGGTCGCCGATTGCGGAGACCTGGAGTGCCGTCCGAACCGAACCCCCGTCGCGGGAGCACCGCGTCCTGGCAACCGATCCACGACGGTATCCTCGACGCCGTCGCGCGGCATCGGCTGGGTCCGGGCACGAAGCTCGTGGAGGACGAGATCGCCGGGATCAACGGCGTCAGCCGCACGGTGGTGCGAGCGGCGCTCCAGGCGCTGGCGCGGGACGGCGTCGTGGTCCTCCAGCGCAACAAAGGGGCCCGCATCGCCAGTCCGACGCCGGACGAGGCGCGCGAGATCTTCGAGGCGCGGGCGATCGTGGAGCCGCCGCTCGCGGCCCTTGCCGCCGCGCGGATGCGGCCCGAGGATGCGCGGGCGCTGCGAGCCTCGATCGAGGCGGAGCATGGCGCGATGCACGCCGACGATCCGCTGGAAGCCGTCTACCATTCCGCCGACTTTCACCGGCAGATCGCGCGGGCGTCGGGGCAGGGCGTGCTGGCGGCGATCGTCGACGGCCTCCTGTCCCGGTCCTCGCTGGTGATCGCGCTCTACTGGCGCCGGCCCGCGACGCTTTGCGACAACGCGGCCCATCTGGCGCTTCTGGACGCCCTGTCCCGGCGCGACGGCGCCGCGGCGTCCGACCTGATGCGGCAGCATCTCGACGCGCTTCTGGCCGATCTGGATCTTGGCACGACGCCGCCTCCGTCGTCCGATCTCGCCGCCGCGCTCCGGGCTGGCGGCTGAGGCATCCCGACCGATGACGCATGGTTCATCGCATGAGCGCGGAGGACGGGCGAACGATCGCCCGTCCCGTTGCAGGCCTGTCGCTGTGCGATCTCAGTTCTTGCGCACGTCCTCCAGCCAGAAGCGGCCGAGCGGGTTCTGGTAGAAGCCGTCGATATTGGCGCGCGTCACGTTGATGTAGGGGCTGTAGTAGAGGTCGATCCAATTGACCTCCTCCTTGGCGATCTTCTGCAGCTCGACATACATCGCCTCGCGCTTGGCGGGGTCGGCTTCGGTGCGCGCCTTGGCGACGAGGTCCTTCACCATGTCGTTCTTGTAGCGCGTCATGTAGTTCATGTTCGTGTCGTGGCCGAGCACGAAGGTGGTCTTCTGATCGGGGTCGAGGACGTCATTGGTCCAGTAGCCGACGGCGACGTCGAAATCGCCGTTGATGAACATGTCCCACTGCGAGGCGGCATCGACCTTGTTGATGTTGACGGTGACCCCCGCCTTGGAAAGCTGCTGCTGCATCAGGACGGCGATCTGCTCGTCCACCTCGTCGCCGGCCTTGACGTTGTAGTCGAGGGCAAGGTCGGAAGCGCCCGCTTCCGCCAGCATCGCCTTGGCGCGCTCCGGATCGTAGGGACGGCGCAGGTTGTCGGCGTAATAGTACAGCGCGCCCTTCGGGATGTAGGAGTTGGCGACCTCGCCGATGCCGAAGGTGACGGCATCGACGATCGCCTGCTTGTCGATCGCCATGTCCAGCGCTTGGCGCACCGCGATCTCGCCGAGCTTGCCCTTCTCGTGATTGATGAGCAGCGCGTCCTCGCGGGTCGAGGTGTCGAGCGAGACCTTGAGCTGCGGGTCCTGCTTCAGCTGCTCGACGCGCGAGAAGGGCACGAAAATCGCCGCGTCGAGCTGTCCCGCCTGCACGTTCAGCATGCGCGTGTTGTCGTCGGGCACCGAGATCCACTCGACGCCGTCGAGGCTGACCTTGTCGGCCTCCCAGTAGTTCGGGTTCTTCTCGAGGATCACGCGGTCGCCGCGGGCCCACTCCTTGACCGAGAAGGCGCCGGACCCGATCGGCGCGGACGCGAACTCCTCGCCCTTGGCCTCCACCACCGCCTTCGGCAGGACCGAGACGTTGGGCAGCGCCAGCGAGGCGAGGAAGGGAACCGAGGGCTCCTTCAGCTTGACGACGAGCGTGCGCGGGTCGCTGGCCGTCGCCGTGTCGACGATCGCGTAGCTCGACGACCAGAGCGAGGTCGGATCGTCACGGATGCGCAGGAGCGAGAAGGCCGCGTCCTCGGCGGTGACGGGCGAGCCGTCCGAGAACTTCGCCTCGCGCAGCTTGAACGTGTAGGTCAGCTTGTCGTCCGAGACGGTCCAGCTTTCCGCAAGGCCGGGCTCCAGCTTGGTGCCGGTCTTGTCGACGCGCACGAGCACGTCGAAGACGTTGGAATAGACCCAGTTGTCGACGTTCTGGGCCGAGGCGATCGGGTCGAAGGTCGTGGAATCCTCGCGCCGTCCGATCGTGAGGACGCCGGCGGCTTCCGCGATCGAGGCGGTGAGCGACAGGGCGGCGAGCGCCGTTGCGGCCAGAAGGCGGGTCATGCGGGGTCGGGACATGGGAAAGCCTCGCGTATCATAGGGGGAGGGGAGATCGGCGGTTCGCGGACCGGCGCGGGAAGCGCGCCGGGCTCGAGGATGCAGGCCCAGCCGTGGTCTTCGGCGCGGCGCAGGGCGGGCGGCGGGCCGGTGCGGCAGCGATCCTCGGCATGGGTGCAGCGCGGATGGAACGGACAGCCGGGCGGGGGATCGAGCGGGCTTGGCGGCTCGCCGCCCATCGGCGCCAGCGGCAGCGCGATGTCGGGGTCGATCTCGGGGATCGAGGCGATGAGGGCCGCCGTGTAGGGATGGCGCGGCGCGCGAAACACGCTCTCGGTCGGCCCCTCCTCGACGATCCGGCCGAGATACATCACCGCCACCCGGTCGCAGAGCCGGCGGACGATGGCGAGATCATGCGCGATGAAGATCAGCGTCAGGCCGATCCGCTCCTTGAGATCGAGGAAGAGGTTGATCACCTGCCCCTGGATCGAGACGTCGAGCGCGGCGACGCATTCGTCGGCGATGACGAGGCTGGGCTCGACCGCCAGCGCCCGCGCGATGCCGACGCGCTGGCACTGGCCGCCGGAGAGCGCGGCCGGACGCCGGCCGGCCAGCGCCGTATCGAGGCCGACCATCCGCAGAAGCTCGGCGACGCGGGGATCCGTTCCGCCGCGCGGCGCCTTGCCGTGGACGCGCAGGACTTCGGCCAGCGTCTCGCCGACGGTGAGGCGCGGGTTGAGCGAGTTCGCGGGGTCCTGAAACACCATGGCGGTGCGTCGGCGCAGCGCCTTCAGGTCGGCCCGCCGGCCGTCCGAGACCGCCAGTCCGTCGAGCACGACGTGACCGCCCGAGATCGGCTCGAGGCCGAGAAGCGCGCGTCCGAGCGTCGACTTGCCCGATCCCGATTCTCCGACGATCCCGATCGTCTCGCCGCGCCGGACCTGAAGCGAGACGCCGTTCACCGCCTGGACGCTGCGCCGCTGCAGGCCGAGGAAGCCCGCGCCGGGACCGGGAAAACGAACGACGACATCGTCGGCTTCAAGGATGATGTCGGGCTGGGTCATGCCGCGCCCTCCAAGACGCCGTGCCCGAGGGGATGGTGGCATGCCGCGCGGCGCTCCGTGTCCATGGCGACGAGCGGCGGCTGGCGGGTGCAACAGTCCTCGCCCGCGCGAGGGCAGCGGGGATGGAACCGGCATCCGGACGGCATTTCGCCGGCACCGGGCGGCTGGCCCTCGATGGTGCGAAGGCGCCTTGCGCCGGTGCTCTGCGCCGGCTGGCACGCCACGAGCCCGGCCGTGTAGGGATGGCGCGGCCGCATCAGCACGTCGCGCTTCGGCCCGATCTCGCAGAGCCGGCCGGCGTAGAGCACCGCGATGCGGTCGCAGAGCTGCGAGACGACGCCGAGATCGTGGGTGATGAAGACGATCGACAGGCCGCGCCGGTCGCGAAGGTCGAGGAGAAGGCGTAGGATCTGGGCCTGGACCGTCACGTCGAGCGCCGTGGTCGGCTCGTCGGCGACGAGGATGTCGGGATCGGAAGCGAGGGCGACGGCGATCATCGCGCGCTGGCGCATGCCGCCGGAAAACTCGTGCGGGAAGGCGTCTGCCCGCCGCTCGGGGTCGGGGATGCCCACCTGCCGGAGGAGTTCGACGCTTTCCGAGCGGGCCTCGCGCCGGCCGAGGCCGCGCGTCAGGCGCACGGTCTCGGCGATCTGTTCGCCGATGCGCATCACCGGATCGAGGTGGCTCGCCGGGTTCTGGAAGACCATGCCGATCTCGCGGCCTCGCAGCGGCGCGAACTGCGCATCGGACAGATTGGCGACCTCGCGGCCCTTCAGGCGGATCGCGTCGGCCGACACGGCGAGCGCCGGCGGCAGGAGCCGCATCAGGGCGCGGCAGGCGACCGTCTTGCCCGAGCCGCTCTCGCCGACGAGCCCGAGGATCTCGCCGCGCGCGAGCCGGAAGGAGAGGCCGTCGACGATCCGGCGCTCGCCGAGCGGGCCAGCCGCGGTGACGGTGAGGCCTTCGACCTCCAGCGCATGCGAACTCGCTCCGCTCATGCGCGCCGCCCGAGGACGTCGCCGAGCCCGTCGGCGACGAGGCTAAAGCTGAAGGCGAGAAGCACGATCGCAAGGCCCGGGAAGGCGGAGATCCACCAGGCGCGCGCGAGAAAGGCCTGCCCCTCGGCCACCATGATCCCCCATTCGGCGGCGGGCGGCTGCACGCCGAGGCCGAGATAGCTGATCGCCGCGCCCGACAGGAGCACGAGCACGCAGTCCGACATGGCGAAGACCACCGACGCGGTCAGCGCGTTGGGCAGGAGATGGCGGAACATGATGCGCGCATGGCTGAAGCCGAGCGAGCGGGCGGCGAGCGCGAAGTCGCTACCCTTCAGAACGAGGATCTGCGCCCGCACGAGCCGCGCGTAGGACACCCAGCCGACCAGCGCCATCGCGATGAAGAAGCTCTGGAGACCCGGTCCGAGAATGGTGATCACGGACAGCATCAGGACGAGGAACGGAAAGGCGAGGACGACGTCGACGACGCGCATGAAGATGCCGTCGACGAGCCCGCCGAAATAGCCGGACACGGTGCCGACCACCGTGCCGATCAGGAACGGGAAGACCACGCCGAAGACGGCGAGCTGCAGGTCGATCCGCGTGCCCCAGATGATGCGCGAGAGGATGTCGCGCCCATAGTTGTCGGTGCCGAAGGGATGATTGAGCGAGGGCGGCGAGAGACGCGCGGCGGCGTCCTGGAAGATCGGGTCGTAGGGCGCGACGAGCGGGGCGAGGAGCGCAAGGATAAGAAAACCGGCGAGCAGCGCCAGGCCCGCGACGAGCGGCAGCGGCGTTCCTGCGCCGCGGCGCGGCCGGGCGGAAACGAGCAAGGGGGCCGGGACGGGGACGACGCTCACAGGCGCACCCGCGGGTCGGCCGTCACGGTCAGGACGTCGGCGAGGAAGTTCACGAGGACGGTGGCCAGCGCGAAGACCATCGCGACGCCCTGCACCACCATGTAGTCGCGCGAGAAGATCGCCCGGACCAGGAGCTGACCCATGCCGGGAATGGCGAAGACCTGCTCCACAACGACGGTGCCCCCGATCAGCCAGCCGATGTTGACCGCGAGGAGATTGAGCGTCGGCAGAATCGAGTTGGGCAGGACGTGCCGGCGGAAGATCACCGTCTCGGGCAGGCCGCGCGCGCGGGCCGCCAGCGCCACGTCGGACCGCATCTCCGCGATCAGCGAGGCGCGCAGCTGCCGCGTGAGGACGGCCGACAGCGAGAGCGCGACGGTGAGCCAGGGGAGGGCCATGTGGTGCAGCTTCTCGAGAGCCGTGTCGCCGTAGCCCGACACCGGAAACCAGCCGAGCGTCACCGAGAAGAGGATGATCAGCATGATCGCCAGCCAGAAGTTCGGCAGGCCGAGGCTGAGCGTCGAGGCGAGCCGGACGCCGCTGTCGGTGGCCGATCCCTGCCGCCGCGCGGCGACCGTCGCGAGCGGCACGCAGATCAGGAGGGACAGCGCGACCGATCCCGCCACGAG
The DNA here is from genome assembly GCF_001423245.1 of Aureimonas sp. Leaf324. GTDB lineage: Bacteria > Pseudomonadota > Alphaproteobacteria > Rhizobiales > Rhizobiaceae > Aureimonas. Next base: position 415,166 of record NZ_LMOH01000012.1, on the reverse strand, counting down.
CACCAGCGTCGGCTCGATGCGCTGGAGGATCAGGCCGAGGACGTCGACCTTGTAGAGGATCGAGCGGCCCATCTCGCCGCGCCCGAGATTGCGCAGGAAATAGAGATACTGAAGCCAGAGCGGCTCATCCAGGCCGAACTGCGCGCGCACGCGCTCCAGCGCCTGCGGCGTCGCGCGCGTGCCGAGGATCAGCCGCGCCGGGTCGCCGGGGATCGAGCGGACGAGCACGAAGGTGACGAGGCTGATGCCGATCAGGACCGGGATCAGCTGGAACGGGCGCGACAGGACGAAGCGATAGCGGTGCATCGGGCGGGCTCAGGCGGCTCCCGCGAGGTCGTCGGCCCGGCGTCTCCCGCCGCGCCGGGCGAGGAAGTCGACCAGCACAGGGAAGAACGCGGCCGGCTCCTCGAAGAAGGGCATGTGGCTGGAATTGGGGAAGACGCGCAGCTCGGCATCGGGCAGCGCGAGCTTCATGCGCATGGCGCAGGCCGGCGTCAGCTCGTCGTGCTGGCCGACCGTGATCAGGGTGGGCACCGTGATCCGATGCATGTCGGGGATGCGGTTCCAGTCCTTCAGGTTGCCGGTGTAGGTGAACTCGTTCGGCCCCTGGATCGTCTCGTAGGGACCCATGTTCCAGTCGCCCAACGAGCGACGCACCGGGGCCGGCCATTCGGCGAGGCGGCACACATGCCGGTAGTTCAGGACCGTGATCGCCGCCTGGTATTCGGGGTGGTCGAGCGTTCCCTCCGCCTCGTGGCGCTGCATCATGGCGACCGTCTCGGAGCCGAGCGCCTCGCGCAGGCGGCCGAGCTCGCCGACGAGGTGGGGAATGTCGGCCGCCGTGTTCTCGAGCACCAGCGTGCGCAGCGCCTCGGGGTGGGTCAGCGCGTATTCGACCGAGAGCCAGCCGCCCCAGGACTGGCCGATGAGGTGGACCGGACCGAGATCGAGAGCCTGCCGCACGGCCTCCACCTCGCCGACATAGCGGGTGATGGTCCACAGCGCGGGATCGGTCGGCCGATCCGAGCGCCCGGTGCCGAGCTGGTCGAAGGCGACCACGCGATAGCCGTGGTCGACGAGGCAGGAATGGGAATCGCGCAGGTAGTCGCAGGGCAGGCCCGGCCCTCCGTTCAGGAGCAGGATCGTCTCGTCGCCCTCGCCGAACGAATAGGTGACGACGCTGCCGCCCTCGACCTCGACACGCTCCATCCGATCCGGTTCGATCTCGCGCCACATGGCCGTCCGTCACCCTGTTGGTTGCAACGCGTCGAGACTAGGACGGGGCTTGCATCGCGCGAAAGCTATCAAAACTTATAGGATCGGAACGTGCCCGCTTGCCCGTCGTCGCACAAGATGTGAACATGCCTCAATGTTCAGCAGCCGGATGCGCCCGTGACGGTCTTGAATGCCCTGGAGCTCGAGGCAGCGCTCGACGCAGCGCCCACGATCGGCGGACGGCTCGACATCGCCCACGGTGCGATGGCGGCGCTGGGGCTCGGCGCCCTGATCTACGACTACGCGCCGGTCGCCTACACGCACGAGGGCGAACTCATCACCCCGTCGTTCTTCGGCATGCGCGAAGTGCCGGGCGACATGGTCGACCTCTGGTCGTCGAGCGGCTTCTACCAGATCGATCCGGTGCAGCATCTGGCGCTGAATAATCCGCGACCGTTCGTGTGGAGCTACCGCCGGAACGGTCAGACGGTGCTCAACCGGGCGCTCGACGAGCGGCACGAACCGGTCGTCACCTATGTCCACGACATGGCGATCACCTGCGGCATGACGGTTCCGATCCATGGGCGGTCGGGCGACTGCGCGACGGTGACCGGCATCCGCTACGGGGCGGAGGACGACTTCCACCGCGAGGGCGCCGAGCTTCTGGGCGACTTCACGCTCCTCGCCCACGCGGTCCATGCCGCGGTGGAGCCGCTGTTCGGCGAGGCCGAGCGGCGCTCGCGCGCGGTACACCTGACGCCGCGCGAGCGCGAATGCCTGCGCTTTTCCGCCGAGGGCCTGTCGGCGAAGGACATTTCCGGTCGCCTGTCGCGCTCGGTGCCGACCGTCACGATGCATCTGAACGCCGCCGCCCGAAAGCTCGGCGCGCGCAACCGGGCCCAGATGATCGCGCGGGCCGCGCACTACCGGCTGCTGTAAGCCGTTCATCGCGACGCGGGCGTCGGTTCCCTCAGTCCACCGCCGTGAAGTAGTAGGCGGAGAGCGACAGGCCGATCAGGATCACGATCCCGCGCAGGATCGACTGCGGCAGCCGTTTCGCCGCCCAGACGCCGGCATAGCCGCCGAGCGCCACGCCCGGCACCATGGCGGCCGCATGGGGCCAGCTGATCAGCCCGCCCGAGACGAACACCGCGATGGCGACGAGCGCGATGACGATCGACAGGAGGTTCTTCAGGGCGTTGAGGCGATGGTAGTCGGCGGGCTGGGTGAGGCCGAGCGTCGCCAGCATCATCACACCCATCCCCGCGCCGAAGAAGCCGCCGTAGAGCGCGGTCAGGAACTGAACGATGCTGCCGGGCAGGGTGCCGACGCGTGCCGAACCCCCCGCCTCGCGCGGCTTGGGCTTCAGCCACGGGCCGGCGGCGAAGAGCGCCGTCGCCCCGAGCAGCAGCCACGGCACGGTGAGGCGGAACTCGTCGTTGTCGAGGACGAGGAGGATCGCCGCGCCGGCCAGGGCGCCGAGCGCCGACAGCAGCGCCAGCAGCAGCGCGCCGCGCCAGACGCGCGCGATGTCGGCGCGATAGGCGAGCGTCGAGGTGACGTAGCCCGGAAACTGCGCGACCGAGGACGTGGCGTTGGCGACGATCGGCGGCACACCGGCAAGGCTGAGCGCGCCGAACGTGATGAACGTGCCACCACCGGCGACGGCGTTGATCGCACCCGACGCGAAGCCCGACAGGAAGAGGAGAGAAAGCCAGAGAAGGGACATGCGCGGGGCCGATCGCCTGAGGGCTCGGAATGGGATCAGGCGGCCTGCACGAGATGGCCGGGGCCGACCTGCGTGTAGGTCCGCTCGGGCGGCACGTAGCTCAAGGGGCGCACCGCGCTGCGCAGGTCGTCCGAGCCGACCGTGCGTTTCAGGTGGCGTCGCGACGGGTCGGGCACCGGGACGGCGGCCATCAGCTTCTTCGTGTAAGGGTGCTGCGGGTTCTCGAAGATGGCCTGCCTCGGCCCGATCTCGACGATCTCGCCGAGATACATCACCGCCACGCGGTGGCTCATGCGCTCCACCACCGCCATGTCGTGGCTGATGAAGAGATAGGCGAGGCCCATCTCCTCCTGGAGGTCGAGGAGGAGGTTACAGACCTGGACCTTGATCGAGACGTCGAGCGCCGACACCGCCTCGTCGGCGACGATGACCTTGGGCTTCAGCGACAGGGCGCGCGCGATGGCGATGCGCTGGCGCTGCCCGCCGGAGAACTCGTGCGGATAGCGGTCCGCCGCCTCCTCGCCGAGGCCGACACGACCGAGAAGGTCCGCCACCATCGCCCGCGCCTCGCGCCTCGTGCCGAGACCGTGGGCGAGGAAGGGCTCGGCCACCGTCTCGCCGACGCTCATGCGCGGGTTCAGCGAGGCGAACGGGTCCTGGAAGATCATCTGGGCGCTCTGTCGCATGCGCCGCAACTCGGCGGGCCCGAGATTGCGCACGTCCCAGCCGTCGAGCTGGATGGACCCCTCGCTCGGCTCCAGAAGGCGGATCACCGAACGCCCGGTGGTGGACTTGCCGCAGCCGGACTCGCCGACGATCGACAGGGTCTCGCCGGCGCGCAAGTCGAAGGAGACGTTCTCGACCGCGTGGACCGAGCCGGTGCGGCGCCCGAACGCGCCCGAGCGCACGGGAAAGCGGGTGCACAGGTTGCGCACGCTGAGGACCGGCGTCGCCTCCGACCCAAGCGACACCGCCAGCGGCGCGCCCTCCAAGAGGGCGCCATCCTCGATACCGACCGTCGGGAAGCGGCGCGGCATCGCCTCGCCGTTCATCGAGCCGAGCCGTGGCACGCTGGCCAGCAGCGAGCGCGTATAGGGCTCGGCGGCATTCGCGAAAATCCGGGCCGTCGGCCCGCTCTCCACCACCGAACCGCGGAACATCACCAGCGTCCGGTCCGAGATCTCGGCCACGACGCCCATGTCGTGCGTGATGAAGAGGACGCTCATGCCGTCCTCGTCCTGCAGCGTCTTGATGAGGTCGAGGATTTCGCCCTGGATGGTCACGTCGAGCGCGGTCGTCGGCTCGTCGGCGATCAGGAGCTTGGGCGACGAGGCGAGCGCCATCGCGATCATCACGCGCTGGCGCATGCCGCCGGAGAACTCGTGCGGGTAGCTGCCGAAGCGGGAGGCGGCGTTGGGGATGCGCACCTTCTCCAGCGTTCGGATCGTCTCGGCGCGCGCGGCCGCCGCGCCCATGCCGCGATGGCGCATCAGCACTTCGGAGATCTGCCGCCCGATCGTGTAGACCGGGTTGAGGCTCGTCATCGGCTCCTGGAAGATCATCGCGATCTCGTTGCCGCGCACGTCCCGCATCGCGCGCTCGGGGATGGCGAGGAGGTCGCGGCCGCCCATCATCACCGAGCCCTCGATCCGGCTCGCGCCCTTGGCGAGAAGCCGCATGATGGCGAGCGAGGTGACCGACTTGCCCGATCCAGACTCGCCGACGATCGCCACGGTCTCGCGCGGGGCGACGTCGAAGGTGGCGCCGCGCACCACGGGTTTCCAAGTTCCTGCGACATGGAAGGACACCGTGAGGTCGCGCACGGACAGGATCGGGGCAAGGGTCATGGCGCGTGTCTCCTTATCGGCCGACGGCGTAGGCCTGCATGAGGCGCGGGGTCGCCGCCGCGCGCAGGAGGCCGGACGGGTCGCGCTGCGCGGCCGTCAGGCGGCCGATGCTCCAGGGGTCGGTGACGGCGAGGCGGTGGCCGCGACGCTCGAGCTCGGCCAGCGTCGCTTCGCCGAAGGACCGCTCGATCGTCAGGTTGCCCGGCGAGCGGGTTCGCGGATGGAACGAGCCGGGAAAATGCGTCGTGTGGAAGAGCGGGCGGTCGATCGTCGCCTGCAGGTCGCCGCCGTGGTGGATGTAACGCAGGAAGAACGAGAGCTGCCACTGGTCCTGCTGGTCGCCGCCGGGCGTCCCGAAGGCCAGCCGTCGGCCGTCGCCGTGAATGGCGAGCGAGGGCGTCAACGTCGTGCGCGGGCGCTTGCCGGGGGCGAGAGAGGTCGGAAGGCCCGGCGTCATCCAGAACATCTGGGCGCGCGAGTTGAGGCAGAAGCCGAGGCCGGGCACGATCGGCGAGGACTGGAGCCAGCCGCCGGACGGCGTCGCCGAGACCATGTTGCCCCAGCGGTCGATCACGTCGATATGCACCGTGTCGCCGCGCTTCTCCGACAGGTGCGACATGGTCGGCTCGTAGACGGTGCCCGCGGTCATGCCATCGGCGTTCAGCATCGCCATCGTGCGGTCGTGCAGGTCCTCGAAGCCCGGAAGGCGTCCGGCGTCGAGGTCGAGCGAGGCGCGATCCATCCGGATCAGGCCGCGGCGTTCGTCGTTGTAGGCGTCCGACAGCAACTGCTCGATCGGCACGTCGCCGAAATTCGGGTCGCCGTAGTAGATGTCGCGGTCGGCATAGGCGAGCTTCATCGCCTCGGTGACGACATGAACGAAGTCCGGGCCTTCGGTGTCGAGGCTCTTCAGGTCGAAGCCCTTGAGAAGCGCCAGCGACTGGAGGAGCACCGGACCCTGGCCCCAGGGGCCGGTCTTGGCGACCGTCCAGCCCTCGTAATCGTAGGTCTGCGGCGCTTCCACATGGGCCTGGTAGCCCGCGAGGTCGTCGGCGGTGAGGACGCCGCGATGGCGGGCGCCGCTGCCGTCCATGACCTCGGCCGTGTCGAGATAGCGCGTGATCGCCTCGGCCACGAAGCCGCGATAGAAGGCGTTGCGGGCCGCCTCGACGCCGGCCTCGCGGCTGCCCGCCGCCTCGGCCTCCTCGACGATCCGCCGCCAGGTTTCGGCGAGCATCGGGTTCTTGAACAGGGTGAGGGCTTCCGGCACGGCGCCGCCCGGCAGCCACGTCACATGGGAGGTCGGCCACTCCGCCTCGAAGAACGAGGCGAGCCCGCGGATCGTCTCGGACACCCGTGCGAGGACGGGATGGCCGTGCTCGGCGTAATGGATCGCGGGTTCGAGGACCTCGCGCACGCTCATGGAGCCGTAGTCGCGCAGCATCAGCATCCAGGCGTCGAAGGCGCCGGGGATGACGGTGGCAAGCAGGCCGTTGCCGGGGATGATCGACAGGCCTTCGGCGCGGTAGTGCTTCAGCGTCGCGCCGGCGGGCGCCGCCCCCTGGCCGCAGATCACTTCGGTGCGCCCGGTGGCGGCCGAGTAGACGATCGCCGGCAGGTCGCCGCCCGGCCCGTTGAGGTGCGGCTCGACGATCTGCAGCACGAAGCCTGTCGCGACCGCCGCGTCGAAGGCGTTGCCGCCGCGCTCCAGGATGCTCATGCCGACGGCGGACGCGATCCAGTGGGTGGAGGCGACGGTGCCGAACGTGCCGAGGATCTCGGGACGCGTGGTGAAGGGAACGGCGACGGGTGGCAGCATGGGAAAGGTCCGGATCAGGATTCGCGGGGGTCGAGCGCGTCGGCGAGGCCGTCGCCCAGGAGATTGAAGGCGATCACGACGGTGAAGATCGCGGCGCCCGGCGACAGCGCCATCCAGGGCGCTTGGGTCAGGAAGTTCTTGGCGGTGTTCAGCATCGACCCCCAGGACGCGGCCGGCGGCTGCTGCCCGAGGCCGAGGAACGACAGGGAGGCTTCGGCGATGATGGCGGTGGCGATGGTCAGCGTCGCCTGCACCACGATCGGCGGCAGGACGTTGGGAAAGATGTAGCGCCACAGGATGCGCGGATGGCGCAGGCCGACCGACCGGGCGCCCTCGACATAGTCCTCCGTCATCACCGACAGGACCTGCCCGCGCGTGAGGCGCACGAAGACCGGCATCGCCGACAGGCCGATCGCGATCATCGCGTTGCCGAGCGAGGGGCCGAGGAAGGCGGCGAGCGCGATGGCGAGGATCAGGAACGGCATGGCGAGGAAGGCTTCCGTCAGCCGCGAGACGATCTGGTCGAACCATCCGCCGAAGTAGCCGGAGAGAAGCCCGATCGGCACGCCGATCGCCACCGCGATCAGGACCGACACGATGCCGGCCGACAGCGAAGCGCGCGTGCCCCAGACGAGGCGCGAGAGGATGTCCCGGCCGATCTCGTCGGTGCCGAGCCAGTGGGCGGCGGAGGGCGCCTTGCGGATCGCGCTCCAGCTCGTCGCGTTCGGGTCGGGCAGGGGCAGGACCGGGGCGAGGATCGCGGCCAGCGTGAAGAAGGCGACGATGACGAGGCCGACGAGCGCGCCGCGATTGGCCGCGAGCTTGCGCCAGGAGCGGCGCATCGGCGTATCGCGCAGGGCGCTGGCCGCCGGGACGGCGGTGGTGGCTGCAATGCTCACAGGGCGGTCCTCATGCGCGGGTTGAGGAGGACGTAGAGGATGTCGGCGACGAGGTTCATGGCGATGAAGCCGACCGCCGTGCACAGGACGACGCCTTGCACCACCGCGTAGTCGCGATTGAACACGGCATCGACGATCAGCTTGCCGAAGCCGGGAATGGTGAAGATCTGCTCGGTGAGGACGGCCCCGGCGAGAAGGTCGCCGAAGAGGAGCGCCGAGAGCGTGACGACGGGCAGCAGCGCGTTGCGGAACCCATGCCCCAGCACGACCTCGCGCGGCGACAGGCCCTTGGCGCGCGCCGTGCGCACGTAGTCGGCCTTGAGGGCGCCGAGCATGGCCGAGCGCGTGTGGCGCATCAGGGTTGCCGCCAGCGGCGTCGACAGGACGAAGGCCGGCATGATCATCGTCTCGAGGGCGCGGACCGGATCAGAGAACAGCGGCGCATAGCCGGAGGCCGGCAGCCAGCCGAGGTTCACCGAGACGAGGAGGATCAGCATGATGCCAAGCCAGAAGTTCGGCACCGAAAGGCCCGACAGCGCGACGAGGTTCGCGGTCACGTCGATCGCCGAGTTCTTGCGCACGGCAGCGAGGATGCCGGCCGGTATGCCGATCGCCATGGCGAGGATCATCGCCAGCACCGCGAGCTGGATGGTCACGGGCAGCTTCTCGAGGATCAGCTCGGTCACCGGCTGGTTGGTGCGCAGCGAGATGCCGAGGTCGCCGCGCAGAAGGTCGCCGAGCCAGTAGACATATTGCCAGACGATCGGGTCGTTTAGGCGATACTTCTCGCGCAGGAATTCGAGTGTCGCGGGATCGCGCTCCTCGCCCGCCAGCGCCAGGATCGGATCGCCCGGCAGGAGCTTCTGCAGGAGGAAGACGAAGACGGAGACGATCAGAAGCGTCGGGATCGCAAGAAGGAGCCGCTTGGCGATGATGCTCAACATGACGGGCCTCGGGATGAGGGGCCGGCGGCGCGCGATCGCGGCCGCCGGGCGTTGAGGAGGGGCGTCAGTCGGCCTTGTTCATGCCGCGCAGGCGGATCAGGCCGTCGGGATAGGGCGTGAAGCCCGAGACGTCGGTGTCGAAGGCGTAGATGTAGGACTGATTGCCGAGGTAGATGATCGGCATGTCGTCCTGCATGATCGCGGTGGCTGCGTCGTACTTCACCTTGCGCGCGGCCGGATCGGGGATGGTGCGTGCCTCGTCGAGCAGGGCGTCGAGCGCGGGATTGCAGTATTTCACGTCGTTCTGGCCACCCGCGCAGGTGATGAACTGGTGGACGTTGCCGTCCGGATCGAGCCGGCCCGACCAGTCGGAGCGCGAGATCTGGAAGTCGCCCGAGCTTTGTGCGGCGAGGAGCGTGGTGAACTCCGTCGCCTGCAGCGAGACGTTGAAGCCCGCCTCGGCGACCATCGCCTGGATGACCTGCATCGCCTGCATCGTCACCGGCACGTTGGCGGCCTGCAACTGCACGTCGACGCTCGACACCCCGGCCTCCGCCATCAAAGCCTTCGCCTTCTCGATGTCGCGGGCCGGCACGGGGAAGCTCGTGTTGAACCAGGGGCTTTCCGGCGGGAACGGCTGGTTTCCGGCGGCCTGCGTGCCCTCGTAGACCACCTGGTTGATCGCATCCCGGTCGATGGCGAGCGAGAAGGCCTGGCGGACGCGCTTGTCCTTGCCGAGCGGGCTGTCGGCGCGCGCGCCGTTGGCGACGTTCACGTAGAGAGCCTGGTAGCCGAGACCGATCACCGTCTCGCTCTTCAGGCTCGAATCGGCGGCAACCGCTGCAGCGTCGCTCGCGGCCACGCGCTCCACCATGTCGAGATCGCCCGAGCGCAGGTTGGCGAGGCGCACGGTGGTGTCCGGGATCGGAAGATAGGTGACGCGATCGAGCGGGTAGTTCGCCGCGTCCCAATGCTCGGCGAACTTCTCCAAAACGATGCGGTCCTGCTGAACGCGCTCGACGAAGCGGTAGGGACCCGAACACACCGGGTTGGCCCCGAAGTTCGCACCGCTGGCGGCGGCCGCTTTCGGCGAGACCATCATGCCCGCCCGGTCCGACAGCTGGGCAAGCAGCGAGACGTCGGGCGTGCCGAGGGTGAAGGTGACCTGATACGGGCCCGTCGCCTCGACCTTCGAGACCGAGGCGAGCTCGCTCTTGCGTCGCGATTCCGGCAGCGTCTTCATCCGCTCGATGTTGAAGACGACCGCCTTGGCGTCGAGCGGCTCGCCGTCATGGAAGCGGGCGTCCTGGCGCAGGTTCATGACGAGGCTGCGGGCATCGCCCGACCATTTCCAGTCGGTCGCCAGCTGCGGGACGATCTGGAGATCGGTCGAGATGTCGACCAGCTTGTCGCAGAGCGCGGCGTAGACGATGCGCCCGACGAAGGTGCGAGACTGGGCGGGGTCCAGGACGTCGGCATCGTCGCCGAGGCCGATCCGCAGCTCGGCCGACAGGGCGGGGCCGGCGAGCGCGGCGGTCAGGAGAAGAGAAACGGCAAGGCGTCGAAGGGTCATGGCGTCGCGTTCCTGAGAGATCGGGGGAGGGGTCAGACGGGCTCCAGCTCTTGAGCGGCTGGTGGGACTTGCGGCGGCACCGGCTCGATCGAGGTCTGCCGGATCAGGATTTCCTGGATGAGGAGGAGGTGCTCGCGCATCGCCTCGCCGGCCCGCATCGGGTCGCGCGCCGCGATGGCGTGGACGATGGCCCAGTGCTGCCCGAGGGTGGCCGCGCGCGAGCCGGCGAGCGTGCGGGCCCGTTCGCGGACGATGCGCCAGCTGTCGTCCTGGCGGATGCGGTCGACCGTGTCGAAGAGCGCGAGAAACAGACGGTTGCGGGCGCTCATGGCGATCTGCCGGTGCAGGGCGCCGTCCCACAGTTCCCGCGCGTCGGCGTCCTCGGTTTCGGCGATGCGCTCGACGAGCTCGCGCATGCGCTGGACGTCGGCGGGCGTCGCTCGCATGGCGGCGAGCTGCGCGAGAGGCGGCTCGATGCGCAGCCGAACCTCCATGATCTCGAGGAAGTCGATCGAGGCGACGAGAGGATCGATCGCGCCGGGCGCGGCGTCGGGGCGGGGGCCGGTGAAGGTCCCGGACCCCTGCCGTCGCCAGACCACCCCCTCGGCCTCCAGCACCTCCAGCGCGCGGCGGACGGCACTCCGGCTGACGCCGAGCTGCTCCGACAGGGTCCGTTCGGTGGGCAGGCGCGTTTCCTCGCGACCCGCGAGCTGACCGATCAGGTCGCGGATGCGACCGAGCGCAAGAGCCGAATTGTCAGGACCTGTGATGGGCACGAGCAACCACCAAACCAATGAGCGATTGGTCCAGACAAATTGCTTTCATTGGCTGTGTCAAACGATTTTTGTGCAAATTCTCAGATGCACAATGTTTCAACAGATCGGACTGGTCTCGCGTCAGGACGGCGTGTCGTGCCCCGCGGAGCGTCGAACGCATACCGAAAGAAGATCGCGCCGCTCCCACCTGTCGCCCCGACGCAGGCGATCACGCGTCCGTTTGCGGCCGTCCTCGCGACACCATGCAGGATCCGGAGGAAGGGTCCGTCTGGCTTGTCGCGAACCGTTCGAGCCGAGGAGGACCATCGGCCGACAGGACGCCCTTCTTCAGGAGAGGACGTCGAACGCGACGTTGAGCGTCGTCCGCAGCGACTGACGTCAGACGCCGAGCCACGAGACCCCAACGCTCTTTGGTGCTGCAAGGGACGATGACCCTGCGCCCGGTGCGTCATTCGACGCCTTGATGGCAAGATCGGCTGGAGGCGCCCTGCCTCACGGCTGCGGATGCGACCCACCCGGGGCCTGTCTCGATCCGAAGAAGGCGACGCCGACGAGAGCGACCGCGGTCAGTATCGCGATCATCCCCCAGGCTTCGTTGATCGCCTGGGTCAACGCGGCCTTTTCCACCATCGGCCGCAGCATTTCGATCGCGCGTGGTGTCGGCGGAACATCGCGCTGCATCTCGACCATGAACGCCGGGATGCCGACGAAGTCCGCGGCCGCGAGGTCGCCCGCGATCAACTGGTCCCGAAGCGCCGCACCGATCGCGGGCGCCCGGCCGAAGATGACGGTATCGACGAGGGCGATGCCGATCGCGCCGCCGAGATTGCGCATCAGGTTGAAGAGCCCGCTCGCATTGGGGACGCTTGCCGCATCGAGGTGCCCCAGAGCCAGGCGCGTCGGCGGAAGCAGGCAGAACATGATCGCGATGCCGCGCACGATCTGCGGCGCGATCATCTCGTGGAAGTCGGTGCGCGGCGTCTGGAACGCGCTCATGCCGAGACCCACGGCGAACACGGCAAAGCCGACCGCCGTCAGAAGGCGGGCGTTCGCACGCTGCTCGAGGAAGACGGCGACCGGTGCCATGAGAAGCTGCGCCAGCCCCGTCACGAGCATGACCTCGCCGATCCCGAGCGCGTCGTGGCCGCGAACGAAGGCTAGGAACACCGGCATCAGATAGACCGAGCCGAACAGCCCGATCCCGAGAATGAAACTGAGCGCGCATCCTGCCGCAAAGCGGCGATCGGCGAGCGTGCGCAGATCGACGAGCGGCTCCGGCCGGCCGAGAGCGCGAGCGACGAAGGCCCAGCCGCTCGACAGGCACACGACAAACAGAGCCATGGGCAGGGGACTCGTCCACCCGCGTTGGGGCGCTTCCTTCAAGGCAATTTCCAGCGCACAGAGAGTGGTTGCCATGAGCAGGAGAGAGACGAGATCGATCCTGCCGAGCGCCGCCCGGTCGAAGCCGGAACGAGGCAGGCAGAGCGCACCGGTCAGGGTCGCGAGTATCCCCGGCAGGACATTGATCAGGAACAGCCAGTGCCAGGAAGCGCCGGCGGTGATCCATCCTCCGACGATCGGTCCGACCGAGGGCGCCAGCACCGCGAGCACGCCGGCAAGGGTGGTCGCCAGCCCTTGTTTCGACGCGGGAAACAGGACGAAGACGGCGGCGAAGACGGCTGGGATCAACGTGCCGCCGGACAACCCTTGCAGGACCCGCCAGGACACGAGTTCGATGAAGCTGCCGCTGACGGCGCATCCCAGCGACGCGATCGTGAACAGCGTCACCGAGCCGGCGAACAGACGCCTCATGCCGAGCGTCAGGGTCAACCATCCCGTCAGCGGGATCGCGATGATCTCGGCGATCAGGTAGGCGGTCTGGATCCAGCTCATTCGATCGGGGTCGATGCCGAGCGAGTTCTGGATCGTCGGTAGGGACGTCGCGACGATCTGGACGTCCAGAACCGCCATGAACATGCCGACGCACATGGCGGTGAAGCCGATCCAGGTCGCCACCGGCGATGGCGACCGCCATGGTTCAGCCGAAGCCCGTTCAAGCTCTCCCGACATGGGCGTTCTGCTCGAGAGCCGCCTGTTCTGCGCGAATGCGAATGGCCAGAACCGCGGCATTCAGGATCGAGAAGGCGAGAGCGTAGAACGGCAGTCCGAGCGCAAGGGGGAGAACGGCGATCTCGCCGATCACGACGACGTAGTTGGGGTGAGACAGGAAACGATAGGGGCCATGCCGAACCAGGGGGGCGCCGGGCAGGACGATGATCCGCGTCGTCCAGCGTCGACCCAGGGTTGCCAGCACCCAGAGACGGGCGAACTGCAGCCCCACGAAGAGGGCCAGCCACCCCGCGTGAAGTGGCCGCTCCCAGCCGAGCCACCAGAGGCCCGCGAGCCAGGCGGCGTGCAGCGCGACGATGAGGGGATAGTGGCCCGGCGCGAACTCCAGCGCGCCCTGTGCGATCAGGGCTGCCGTGTTGCGACGCGCCAACCAGAGTTCGGCAAGCCGCTCCAGGGTGACGAAGGCGAGGAGAAGGATTGCCGGCGTCATAGCGTTCTCGTCAGGGAGACGCAACTCGCCGTGAACCCCGGCCCCATGGCCGTCAGCAGCGTGCGCTGGGGCAATCCGGCCTCCGATCCTATCAACCGTTCCAGGACGAAGAGGACGGTCGGTGCGGACATGTTGCCGTACTCGGCGAGGATGTGTCGCTCGTCATCGAGCGCCCCGTCCGGAAGGGACAAGGCGGCTTCGAGCGCTTCGATGACCTTGGTGCCGCCGGGATGGCAGGCGAAACGGTCGACATCGCTTCGCAAGAGGCCGCTCCGCTTCAGGATCGCGTCGATGGCGGGCGCGATGTTGGCTCGTGCGAACGGGGGAATGGCCCGATCGAAGATGACGCCGAGGCCTTGGCGTTCGACATCCCAGCCCATGATCGCCAACGTGTCCGGCCAGGTGTGCTGACCGCTCGCCTCGATCGCGGCGATCCCGTCATCGCCCGTGCGAAGAAGGCAGGCCGCCGCGCCATCGCCGAACAGGGCCGTTGCCACGATGTTGGCCTTGGTCAGCTTGTCCAGGCGGAAGGCGAGTGTGCAGATCTCGATGGCCAGGAGGAGGACGAGGCTTCCCGGGCGCCCGGCCGCCAGCCGGGATGCAACCGACAGACCGGACGCACCGCCCGCGCAGCCCAGACCGAACACCGGAATGCGCACGATGTCGTCGCGAAATCCCATCCGGCCGCTGACGCGAGCCTCGATGCTCGGTGTGGCGATGCCGGTCGACGAGACGGTGACGACGGCGTCCACGTCTCCGGCGACGAGACCTGCCTCGTCGAGGGCCTTTTGCGCCGCCGCGACGAAGAGATCGGAAGCAGCCTCGAGGTAGGCGTCGGTCCGCTCCGGCCACTCGATGGTTCGCGGATACCATTCGAGCGGGCGAACGGCATGGCGCTTCCGGATGCCGGAACTTTCGAACACCTTCACCAAGCGCTCGAAGTCGTCGAAACGGTCGGCAAAACTCCGGTGCGCGACTTCCGCGGCCTCTCGCTGACGGATGATGTGCGGCGGAACCGCGGTCGCAACCGACAAGAGTTTGACAGGCGTTTCCCGCGGCATGACGACGACCCTACTTCCCGAGGCGGAACGGAACCCGAATGGCCGCTCACCAAGACGTGACCGAAGGGCTCCGCGATCTAACGTCGAGCGCGTCCATTCATATCCATCGAAAGCTCGCCGCCGGACACGACAAAAATGACGCACGGTCCGGGATGCGAGACGGCAGATGTCCGGCCGGTCGAGGTCGACCGTCCGCCGGCGCCGCCGGCGTGCCATGGGCAGCTGCGCGACCCAACCCGCTCGCCGGGCACCTCGCCCATCGCCGGCAACCCGCTTTGCATCAGGCGAGGGCTGGAAAACCTGATGGGGCAGGCCACGACGTCGGCGAGGAGATAGGCACGCCGTGTTCATTCCCGATCTCAAGAACGAGAGAGCCAAGGATCCCCCTTTCACGGCGCGCGGAGGCGGGCTTCTCGACGAGGGCGCGAAGCTCCGGTCGAAGGCCGACCGACCTGCGGCGGACGCGTTCCGGTCCTGCCGACGCGAGATCGCTTCGGACATCGGCCGGACGAGTTTCGGCCCGCGCTTTCTCCGTCGCGTTCGAGGGTCGTCTTGCGTCGCGTGGCACATCGCTCCGGCGGCAGCCCCTGTCTCTTTCCTCTTGATCGTTGCGGTCACCCCCAAGAAGCACCGCCGTCTTTCAGCGAGCCACCTGATACCGCCGATCCGGCTGCGTCGGGTGGCTGGCAGGCGCGGGCTTCCATGACCGAAGCGCGGATTGGCTCAATTGCATGGCCACCGCTTAGTCCGATCTTAGCGAGGAGGCGGGTAAAAGGCTTCGGGACTGTTCGCCACCCTGTTCACCGGCGGGCTGACTTGGCGCTCACGCCGCAGCCATTTTCAGCGAGCCGGCGAACGGCTCCTCGCAGACCTCGCAGGCTGAATGGCGGGCGGAAGGAGCGTTGATTCATGAGCCACTCCTTACCCGGCTTCCGACAACTCGTCGTCAGGGTCACGAAGGCTGCGACGGCACTGGTCGCGGTTCTGCTCTGTGGTCTGTTGGGCGTGCTGTGGCTGATCGCCGACTACCAGACATCGGTCGCGCAGCAGCAGCAGGCCAAGCTGGCCGAAGGCGCGGTGACGGTGCGCGGCGAGCACATCGAGAAGACGGCGATGGATTACGGGGCGTGGGACGAAGCGGTGGAGCGGCTTGTCGTCTCGCCCGATCCCGATTGGGCGGACGAGAACATCGGGCGACCGACCTTCGAGAACCTCGGCTTCGACATGGCGTTCGTGGTCGCGCCCGACGACACCGCGACCTACGCAATGGTTCATGGCGATCGCTTCGATGGACCCCTCTCGGGCCTCCTTGCGGGCGGTTACGAGACCCTCCTGACCGAGCAGCGCATGAAGGGGGCGAAGGGTTCGACCTCGGGGCTCATCATGGCGGATGGAAAGCCGGCGATCGCCGCGATCGTCCCCATCCGTCCGTTGAAGGTGGACCCTGCCGACGTGCAGCCGCGGCATGTTCTGGTGCTCGTCGATACGCTGGACGACCGGATGCTTGCCGAGTTCGCCCGGATCTATCTTCTTCCAGGCCTTCGTATCGCCGACGGCGCCGCGTCGGCGCAGGCGCATGCCTCGCTCGTGACGGCCGACCACCGACAGGTCGTGACACTCATGTGGCAGGGCGCCCGTCCGGGAGACGGCCTTCTCGCCATGGCGGTGCCCGCCTGGGCGGTCGTCGCCTTGGCGTTCGGGGCACTGACATTCCAGTTCGTTCGGCAGACAGCCTCGGCCGCACGGGCCGTCGCGGAAAGCGAGTGGCGTGCGACGCACGATGCCCTGACGGGGCTGCCCAATCGCGTGCTACTGTTCGAACGCATGGACTTCGCCTCGCGTGCGCTGTGCGACGGGGGCGCGGAGTTCGCAGTCGCCTATCTCGACCTCGATGGCTTCAAAACGGTGAACGACACGCACGGACACGCGGCCGGCGATCTCGTCCTTCAGGAGGTTGCCCGCCGACTGGAGGCGAGCCTCGGGCTCGACGACTTCGCGGCCCGGCTCGGGGGCGACGAGTTCGCGGTCATCTTGCCGGGGCGGCAACACCCGCAGCAGGCACTCGAGTTCGGACGTGCCATCATCGACGCCATCGAGCGGCCGATCCCGATCGGCGATGCACGCTCGATCGGCGTCAGCGCGATCGTCGGCTTCACGTTCGCGCCCCGCGACGGCACGGACCCGCTGATGCTCCTGCGCAATGCCGACCAGGCACTCTATGCCGGGAAGCGGAGCGGGCGGCGTCAGGTCCAGTTCCACGTCGCCGCGGCCGCGTAGATCGCCCGCCGGCTGCACCGCCCGACAGGACGAAGCCCCATCGAACCGCTAGGCGGGTCGATCAGCCCTTGCGGGCCAGCGTGACCACGACCTTCCCCTTGGCGCGTCCGCGATCGACATAGGCGAGAGCCTCGTTGACCTCGGCGAAGGGAAAGACGCGGTCGAGGACCGGACGGATCGCGCCCGTCTCGACCAGCTTCGTGATCTCGCCGAGCTGCTCGCCATCGGCGCGCATGAACAGAAACTGGTAGTCGACCCCGCGCGCCTTTGCCTTCCGGCGGATCCTCAGGCTGAGAAGGTTGATGACGCCGCGCATCAGCCAGTTCAGCCCGAGAGCCCGCGCGAAGTCCGGATCGGGCGGCCCGGAGAGGGAGATGGCGAGGCCACCGGGACGAAGGACATCGACCGACCGCGAGAGGGTCTCGGCGTCCTGGCTGGCGAGGACGAGGTGCTGATCCGAAAGGATCGACGCGAAGTTCTGCGAGCGGTAGTCGATGACGGTGTCGGCCCCGAGGCTGCGGACCAGATCCGCGCCGGCGCTGCCGGCGGTGGTGGCGACCGTCGCGCCGCAGTGCTTGGCGATCTGGATCGCCATGACCCCGACCCCGCCCGACCCTGCATGGATGAGGACCTTGTGGCCGGGCGCCACATGTCCGCGCTCGACCAGCACCTGCCAGGCCGTGAGCGCCGTCAGCGGCAGGGAGGCGGCCTCTTCCATCGTGATGTTGCGCGGCTTGCGCGCGACATCGGTCTCGGGAACCGCGATGAACTCGGCGAGGGAGCCGATGTGCCCGTCGCGCGGCCGGGCATAGACCTCGTCGCCGACCGCGAACCGATGCACGCCCTGACCGATCCTGACGACGCGGCCCGCCACGTCGTGGCCGAGCACGAACGGGGGCTTGTAGGGCAGCAGCATCTTGAAGGCGCCGTCGCGGATCTTGCTGTCGAGCGGATTGACCCCGGCGGCGTGCACCTCGATGAGCACTTCGCCGGGACCGGGGATCGGCTCGGGCAGATCGGCAAGCCGCATCGCCTCGCCCTTGCCGTAGCGTTCGAGAACGAAGGCTTTCATTTTCCGTCTTCCCGGTAGCGCGGCGCGGGCGTCTTCTGCGCGAAGCCCGGGATCATCGCCGTGCGGGCTGTCTGGAACGCATCCCACTGGCCGACATCGTGCAGGGGGGGATGGTGACGGGCTCGCGTCGATCGAAGCCGACGAGGGCCGCATCCACGAGATCGCCGACATCCATGAGCGGCGGCAGCTTCGCAGGATCGGCGCCGGCGCGGCTCCAGATCTCGGTGGCCGTCGCGGCCGGCAGCACCGCCTGCACGTAGACGCCCTTCGGGCCGAGGTCGTGCGCCATCCCCTGCGACAGGAACTGCACGAACGCCTTGGTCGCGCCGTAGACGGTCTGGCCGAACTCGGGCACGAGACCGACGACCGATCCGATGTTGACGATCGCGCCATCGCCGCCGGCCGCGAAGCGCGGCGCGACGGCATGGGCGAGGCGCATGACGGCCGTCACGTTCACGGACACCAGCCGGGCGAGGTCGTCGGCCGACTGTTCCTCGAACGACCCGCCGTAGGAGACGCCCGCATTGTTGATAAGGATGCCGATCTCGGGATCTTGGCGCAGCCGCTCCTCGACCACCCGGATATCGGCCTCCGAAGCCAGATCCGCACGAATGATGTCGACGACGGCTGAGGTCTCCTCCCGCAGCCGGGCGGCAAGCGCCTCCATCCGTCCTTCGTCGCGGGCGACGAGGACGAGGTCGTGGCCGCGCTTGGCGAGGCGATCGGCATAGGTGGCTCCGATGCCGGAGGAGGCGCCGGTGACAAGTGCGGTCGGCTTGGGCATGACCGGGTCCTTTTGGGGGCAAGGTGATTTTTACATGACAGTCGTCATGAAATTTCATATGATCGTCGTCATCAAAGAGTCAATCGGTCTGTGGAGGCGGGCATGCGCGTGACGCGTGAACAGATGGAAACGAACCGCCGACGCATTCTCGACGAGGCGAGCCGCCTGTTCCGGGAGCACGGGTTCGCGCCGGTGACGATCGTCGATGTCATGAAGGCGGCCGGCCAGACCCATGGCGGCTTCTATGGCCACTTCGCCTCGAAGGACGCGCTGATCGCGGCGGTGGTGGCCCACAGCCATTCCGGCGGCATCGAGAGGTCGGCGGATCTCGCCGCGATGGTCGATCTCTATCTTGCACCGGCACACCGCGAGGCTCCGGGCGCGGGATGCCCGACGGCCGCCTTCGCCGGTCTCATGCGGCAGCAGGCGGAGGCGGCCAAGGTCGCGATGGCCGAGGGGATCGAAGCGCAGATCCGCCTCCTGTCAGAGGCGATGCCGCCCGGCGACGACGCCCTTCGACGCAGGGCCGCGATCGGGCATTGGTCCGCGATGGTCGGCGCGCTCGTCCTGTCGCGCGCCGTGGGCGATACTCCGCTTACCGACGAACTGCTCTCGGAGACGCGAGCCTGGCTGCACGCGAGCCCGGAGCGCGAGGCATGAACGTCATGGAGGAGTTCGCTCATCTCGACGGCCACGATCAACTCGCATCCCTGCTGGCGGCTGGCCGGCAGCCTCCGATCGGCGAGACGCTGAGCTTCCGCCTCGTCGAACTCGAGCGCGGCCGGGCGGTCTTCGAGGGCGTGCCCGACAGCAGCGTGCTGAACCCGATCGGCTCCGTACACGGAGGCTACGCGGCAACGCTGCTCGACAGTGCTTGCGGATGCGCGGTGCATTCGAGCTTGCCGCAGGGCCACGGCTACACGACGCTCGAACTGAAAATCTCCTTCCACCGTGCCCTCGGCGCGGCGAGCGGACCGGTCCGCGCCGAGGGCAAACTCGTGTCGCTCGGCCGCCGGGTCGGGTTTGCGGAGGCCCGGCTTGTCGATGGCAAAGGACGACTGTGCGCGTCCGCGACGTCCACCCTCCTCGTGTTCCCGATACCCGTCGCATCGACGGAATAGGCGCGGCGCGCTGCCTCGTCCGACGTCCTCGGCCGGAAGTCGCTCGCGACCTCGCGGACTTCCGATCCAGCGGGCGGGGCTAGGCGATGGCGATGCCGGCTCTTCGCTTCGAACGGGGGAGCACCGAACCCCGGTCGGTTTGGTTTTGCGCGCCAAAGCGAACTTCGGGCGGCACCAGGGCCGTTTGGGGAAGCGTGGCAGACCACCGAGACGACCGCGTGGATTAACCTAACGAACACCGAAAACGCTTCGACCGTGTCAGCGTCCGGCCTGATGGTCTTGGACGGCTCCGGTCGCATTCGAAACGGCCTGAGACCTCACCACTCAGTCCAGACAGGAGGAATTAGACTAGAATATAATCAATCGCGGCAATACCCAGAAGGAATATAAAGCCAAGTGCTAAAATTACTTAAGTTGGGTAGGAGTGTTGCGCTCACGTATCGACAAGCGCTGTGCGGCGGACCGTACAGTGGATGTATATGAGGGGTGGGATTTCGTCGGCCAAACTGAAGACATATCTAAGGATGAAAGCTTCTGGGGTGATTTCTGTTTGCATGTGACGACGTAGCGCCCGTCCGCATTCAGCTTGGCTCCGTACGCCAGCTGCGAACATGTCTCCAAACGGCGACGTCTCCAATCCAAGCGGACCGCGACGTCTTGGGCCACTGTCGTCCGACGTTCTAGGTCGCCAAGTTGCGGCTGCCTGCCAGCAAATCCCCTGACGGGTCATTCTGGTCCGGGCGAAGGCGAAAGGGGTTCTGCGGTGGGACTGACCACCGAAGGATCGGGCGCGTTGAGGACATGCGTGCCGCTGCGGCGATCATCGATGGGACGACCGTGAAGGCCACAGTCAAAATTTCATCGCTGGCAGCGGTGCGGTCCGAGAATGCGCCGATCTCAAGCTAGGCATGTCTCTCAGGACAGCCGAGTCTACCGAGAAAATCTTGGAAGTCAGCAGTAGTGGGTCGCATCATCAAGCGACATACGGGGACTGCCTCCGTGGCCGATCCCATACGCTCAGTGCTTGCGAAGGTCTGAAAGGAGATTGGTAGCAGTGGGCAGATTTGAACTGCCGACCTCCGGGTTATGAATCCGGCGCTCTCACCAACTGAGCTACACTGCCATGACGGATGAAAGGGCTTGGCCACATCCGAAGCGCTCGCCGTTGTCGTGCGGCGAGTTGAGGGCGATATACGGACGCCCGAGCGCCCCTGTCAAGACGGAAGGAACGGCGTCCGGCGTTTCGCCCGGAGGAAGACGATGCCGCCCCGATCCGACGACTTCTTCGCGCAGGACGCCGTCTCGCTGGCCGCCGCGCTGATCGGGTGCGAGCTGTATTGCGACGGGGTGGGCGGCCGGATCGTCGAGACCGAGGCCTACCGGGCCGACGACGCCGCCTCGCATTCCTTCCGCGGGCCGACCACGCGCAACCGGGCGATGTTCGGGCCGGTGGGGCGGGCCTACGTCTACCGCTCCTACGGCCTGCATTGGTGCCTCAACATCGTCTGCGATGGCGCGGCGACGGGCAGCGCCGTTCTCCTGCGGGCGCTGGAGCCGCTCGGCGGGCTCGAGGCGATGGCGCAACGGCGCAAGCTCGACGATCCCCGTCTCCTCTGCGCCGGGCCGGGCCGGCTGACGCAGGCCCTCGGCATCGACGCCAGCCACGACGGTATGGCGATCGGGGAACCGCCGTTCCGGTTCCGCCGCGCCGAAGCGCCTGGTCCGGTAAGTGCGGGCCCGCGGATCGGAATCACCAGGGCGGTGGACGAACCCTGGCGCTTCGGCCTGGCCGGCTCGCGCTTTCTCAGTCGCCCGCTACGAAACGTGTCCGGCTGACGAAAGCGACCCATGGACGCTGCGGGAGAGGGGCTGTAACCCAGCCTTGTCCAACCTGTCGCCATCGATCCCTGCGAGTCTTCATGCCGACGCCCGCCAGCGCCTCCCATCCCCGCAAGGCGGCCCTTTGGGGGGTCGGTTTCATGCTGCTCGGCTGCTTCATGTTCTCGGTCAACGACGCGATGGGCAAGTGGCTGGTCGGGACGTACTCGGTGGGGCAGGTGCTGCTTCTGCGCAGCGTGTCGGCACTCGTGCTCCTTCTCCCGTTCCTCCGGCGCGTCGACATCCGCATCGTCGTGCGTCCGGCGCGGCCGGGTCTGCACGTCCTGCGGGCCGCGGGCTCGGCCATGGAGACCGGATTCTTCTACTGGGCGCTCAGCTACCTGCCGCTCGCCAACGTCATGACCTTCTATCTCGCCGGACCGATCTACGTGACGGCGCTCTCGGCGCTGATCCTCAAGGAGCGGGTCGGCTGGGTGCGCTGGAGCGCGGTGCTGGTCGGCTTCGGGGGCGTGTTGATCGCGCTGGGGCCGGACCTTGCGAGCGCCGGCTGGCCCGCGCTCATCGCGGTGGCGGGCAGCTTCTGCTACGCGCTCCTGATGATCTCGACCCGCATTCTCGCCGGGGCCGGCGAGACCACGCTGATCACCTGGCAGACCGTGATGGCGCTGGTGTTCGGGGCGGTGCTCGCGCCGATGCACTGGGTCACGCCGTCCGCCTTCGATCTCGGCTTCCTGTTCCTTCTCGGCATCGTCGCGATGGCGGCCCACTCGGCCGTGAACCGCTCGCTGACGCTCGCGCCCGCTTCGACGGTGGTGCCCTACCAGTACACGCTGATCGTCTGGGCGCTGCTCTTCGGCGTCGTAGTCTTCGACGAGACACCGCGCATCTCGATGCTGGTCGGCGCGGCCGTGATCACCGCGTCCGGCGTCTTCATCTTCCTGCGCGAGCAGCGTTTGAAGGCGGACATGACCGCGCAGGGCGCCGCCGGCATGGTCGGCGCGCCGGACGACATCCAGATCCCACCCGCCAAGAGTTGACGCCCGGCAACGAAAAACCGCCGGCCCGCATCGCGCGGACCGGCGGTGGTGGGGCGGAGACGGGGCCGGGCAGTCGACCCCGTCTTCCCATCCGGCCTCCGGCGGCAGGACTTGAATGCCGGAAGCCGAACGCCTCAATCAGTTGAAGCGGAACGAAGCCTTCGCCCAGACGGTGTGGAAGTCGAAGTCGTCGTCCGACGCGGTGGTCAGCGTCGACCCGTTGCCGAGCGGCACGACGAGTTCGGCGTCCGTGGAGCCGAGGTTGGTGTAGAGATACTCGAGGCCGAGGATCAGGTTGTCGGTCACCGCATAGTCGGTGCCCGCGCCCACCGCATAGCCGACGCGCGTGTCGTCCTCGCTGGCGGTGAGGCCGAACGGCGTGTTGACGATCGTCGTCTCGACATTGCCGAAGGCGACGCCGCCGGTGCCGTAGACGAGGAAGCGGTCGAGGCCGACGCCCGCCTTGAGGCGCACCGTGGCGAGGTAGTCGAGTTCGCGCGAGACGCCGATCGTGTCGAAGCCGTTGGTGATGCCGGCGCTCTTGGTGATGTCGACATAGGAGAGGTCGCCGACCACGCCGAGCACGAAGCTGCCGCCGCCGAGCGCCACGTTGTAACCGACGTGGCCGCCGCCCGCGAAGCTGTCGTCCTCCTCCGAGTAGGAGCGATGGTTCGCCCCGAAGTCGTAGGCATAGGTGCGCTCCGGCACGCCGGGCGTTCCGGCCACGGCGGGCGAGCCGGGGGTGGCCGGCGTGTCGGGCGTCGCGGGAACGGCCGGCGTTCCCGGCGTTCCCGGTGTGCCGGGGGTGGCGGGCGTTCCCGGCGTGCCGGGCGTCACGACAACCTGGAACTCACCAGCTGCGGCAAGTGCGCCCGAGCCACCGGCCGCAGCGTAGGCAGCGGACAATTCAGCAGCGCTCAAGCGCCCCGACGTGCCGTCAGGATATTGCACGGCGCAAGAGCCGGACGCAGCGCCGCCGACCGTGGCGGCCGCGCAGGAATACTCGAGCGTGCCGAAGACGGCGGGAGTGCCTGGAGTGCCAGGCGATCCGGGAGTACCCGGATTGCCTGGCGCGGCGGGACTGCCCGGATTGCCGGGAATGAAGGGCGTCGCGGGAATGGCCGGCCGTCCCGGCGTTGCGGCGATACCGGGGACGAAGACGAAGCTTGACGGAATGTTTGACGAGCCGCTGTTGAACGATCCGCCCGCCTGACCGCCGATATAAAGGCCGGTCCACGAGAAAGCGGGAGCGAGCACCGCGATCGGGGGCGGCTCGGGCGGGTAGTCCACGATGTCGGCGGCGAAGGCGGGAACGGCCATCGACGACATGGTGAGGGTGATGAGATGACGCTTCAGCATGTCGACGTCTCCAGTCCGCATGCGGGTTGTGTTGGCCGATGCTTTCCGGGCGCCGGCGGTTCGGTATCAAAGTGTCGGCCCGCTCCGGCAATGGCGGGCCAGAGATGCAAGGACCGGGGAAGCGCCCTGAAGCGGGAAACTTCGCGCGTGTGATCGCCGTCCGGCCACCTCCAAGGAGAGGGTGATCTGCCCCTTGGCTCGCTGCAGAGCCTCGAGGACATCGAGCCCAGCCCAGGCGACGAACATGGGCCCCTCAGCGGTACGCTGCAGTTCGCCGGCGAGGCGGAAATTCGCCTGGTCGGTTTCAATCGCGAGCGTCACATAGTCGGCGTTGGCCTGATGCAACTGACGGTCGTTCATCGGATCGTCCGTCAGATATTGAGCGATCAGTCCTCCCGACGTGCATTTCAGGCCGAAGCCATGATGCTCTTGAGAGGTCACGACGATCGACATGTCGCCGTCGGTTCGCTGAACCCGCTCGTAAGTCCACTCGCCCGCCTCGGTACGTCCGGACAGCAGAAGTCCTGCCACGAAAAGCGGAAGCCATCCGTGATGGTTCGGCATGCCTGACGTCCTGGGAGGGGCGGGTAGGGCATCGCGGGGGCCGGAGCCCCCGCGATGCTTCGCCTTACTTGAGGTTCGACGTGGTGTCCTGGATCTGCTGAACCAGGGCGCTGCCATCGAAGCCGGCGGACAGGTTGCCGGTCTGGACCGAACCGATTGCCGAGGTGTCCGTCGCGATGCCGTTGACCGAGCCGACCGCCAGAGCCACGTTGGCGTAGACGTTGCCGGCATTGTACGAACGCTGGGCAGCATAGACGCCGTCCAGACCCGACTCCACGCGATCCCGGACGTCGTTGACGTTCGAGCTCGACTGGCCGACGCTGTTGTCGCGGAACAGGCCCGCCGTCGCGGCCGAAGCCGTGTTCGACGTGTTGGCCGCGGCCGAGGCGGTGCGCGCCTCGACGTCGGTCACCGCACCAGTGACGCTTGACGTGCTGTTGTCCGTCGACAGGTCCAGGATGGTCGGAGCGATCGCGAGCGAGCCGGTCTGCACCGAGCCGATCGCGCTGGTCTTCAGAACGCCGTTGACGTTGAAGTTGCCGGCGGTGTTGACGTTGCCCTGAATGCGACCGAGGTCGATCGAAAGCGTGCCCTCGGCACCCACGGCGCCCGCGAGGACGGCGTCGAGATCGAGATCGGCATCAAGGCCGCGGCTCACCAGGAAGTCACCGAGCACGTCCAGGTTGATCGTGCCGCCCGGGCCGATCAGACCATCAACGGCCAGAAGGTCAGCAACCGTCACGCCTTCCAAAAGACCGAGGATGGAGTCGAGACCCGCCGACGCGCCGCCGCCAGCGGCGACTTCGAGGTTCAGCGTGCCCTTCGGCAGGTTGACGTCGATTGCACCGACCACGCCGCGCGAGATCGAGCGGACGCTCGCGTCGACAGTGCCGATGTTGTACGACTCCTGCAGGTAGTTCGCAGTCGTGAACGCGCTGCCGTCGTTGACCCCGATCAGGGCGCCGCCGATGCGCTGCGAGATCGATTCACCGCTCGACGTTGCACCGGTCTGCGGAGCCGGAATCTGCTGGGCCTGAGCGGTCGCGGCGAATGCGAGAAGGGCCAGCGCCGAAACGCCACCGAGAATAACCTTATTCATGCCATATACTCCATTTTGATGGAGCCGCCCGCTCCCTGTTGGCGGCCTATGTTGGACAGGTTGTGTCGAGAGCCCTGTCATCGTTCGGCGGGACGTTGCAGCGTCCCGCCGAAAGCAATCAGTTGGCCTGTAGGATTGCCTGCGCCTTCGCCTGGGCGCTGGTGTCCGTTCCCGTGCCGTTCGCGCCGGGAAAATTTCCTGAAGCCGATTTGAAATCGTCGTCGCCTTGTGCGCTCGCAGGTGTCGTGCTCGCTGGCGTCGTGCCTGACGAGCGCGCCATACCCGCCTGGCTGGCTGGCATGCCTGGAGGAGCTGCCGCCGCTCGCTGCGCGGCGGGCGATGTGGCTGGAAGCCTGCCGCCTGCGTTGGCCGGTGAGACTGCCCGACGCGGCGGCAGCTTCGCGTCGGCGATCGCTTTCGCTGTCTTCGTGTTGTCGACGTAGCCGTGTGCGCGGTCGATATGACTACGGCACTCGGCATACTCACCGACGCCCATCACCTGCGTCAGCAGTTCGAACGTTGCGAGGTTGACCATCTGGCGGAGGGCGAAGTGGATCGCTTCTCGCTCTCGCCCGCCGATGTCGCCCGAGACAAGCGTCTCGGAGAAGAAGCGCCCGAGACCGATTCCCGCTTCGCTCGCGAAGATCTGCTTCTGCAAGGGGACGTTGGCGACGATGACGCCGGTGTTGGCGTCCGTCATTGCCAGATCCATTCCGATCAGAAGCCGGTTCTGTCGGTATCGAGGTCCGATGCCAGCAACTTCAACCTCGGCACCTGACCCTGGGATGAAATCCAAGGAGTTGATCGAGCCGGTGATGTAGAAGTTGGACGGGACCTGTCGCGACGTATCGCGGATCCGCCACTCAGCCTCCACCGTCATGACACGTGGATCGCGACGGTTCACAACCGTGGTGCCAGCCTTGAACAGCGCGGACTGAATCATATCACCCGCACCCTGGGTGATGAACTTGCCGACGCCGCCGTCCGTAAAGCTTTCCTTGCCGGTCTGATCCACGACCGCGCCGACGGAAAAGACCAGTCGACGCTGAATCCGACCGTTCAGGCAGGCGAGGGCCTCATCGAACGGCGTCACGATATCGGAGATCGGAGGTCCTTCGACCAGCACGGCGTTGCTGGTCGACGAAGCCATACCAGGTGCACCCGCACAACCGGCCAGCGTCGATACCACCAGCAAGGCGGCACACAACTTGCCCGCAGGTTTCAACGACATGTGAAGCCTCCGGGGCTCGGTCCGTCGTTCTCGAGATGGACGCTGGCGTCCTGACACCCGTCGGATTGCGAAGTGCTGGACGTGTCGACCGCGATGTTCGTGCTGTCGCGAACATCGATGTTCGTTGTAGAGCTGTTGACGCTACCAATGGCGGTCGTCTGTTGCCCTATGTTCGAGGTGCTCCTGTTGTCAACGTTGTTCGTGGTCGAGACGGAGTTGTTCGTGATAACGTTGTAGTTCGTTTTTCCAAGTCCGTCGTAATAGTCCGTTTCACCCTTCTTGATCATGTCGGCCTGCAGAAGACGAAGATTGCGGTCCGACGCGCTGCTGAACCCGTAGTTCCCGTTCCAATCAGCGGCAGGGCTAACGGAGCTTTGAGAAAATGCGGTTGTCGGTGATGTGATGAGAACAGACGCGATGCCTGCCATTCCAAACCAACGCAGCATGAAAAATTACCCCCGAACCAATCAGATTCACTCGATCGTTCCAATAAACGGATGCTTGGCGATCGAAGACATGAACTTGATTGGACCGCGACCGGAACTCGATCGCTTCCCACCGATCGAGGTATCCACGGATGGTCCGTCGCGTGCAACTTAAAAGTGTATCTCCACTTTTAGAACGCAACCGCTGTTGCGCTCCAGGCACAATCCTTGCGTGAGGCTGGGCGGATTCTTGCAACTTGATAGGGGCGACGTACTATTCGCGCTTAATCCGCCTGGGCCGCACCTCACACAAGGTTGTACCTTCTCGCTCGAAGGAACCCGCGGCCATGTCCACCTCTCCCCGACTTTCCCTTCCGTTGCTGATGCCCCAGCAGGCGCAGCGGCACCTGACCCTGAACGATGCCTTCCGGCTTCTCGACGTGCTCGTTCAGACCGCGGTGGTCAGCGACACGCTTGCCGTCGAACCAACGGACGCTCGGGAAGGCGATCTCTTCATTCTGCCGCCCTCGGCCACCGGGCCGCGCTGGGGCACGATGCGACCCGGTGCGCTCGCCCTCGTCGAGAACGGCGGGTTCGTCGAGATGCAACCGGTGCCGGGCCAGATCGCCTATGTCGCCGCACGCCGCGCCCTCGTGCTCTTCGACGGGGAGACCTGGAGCGCTGGGCCGTTCGCCGCGTCCGAAACGGAACGGCTCAGCATCAACGCGGCGCCGACCGAGGCCAACCGCCTCACCGTCGCGGCGGACGCCGAGCTTCTCACCTTCGACGCGCGCACGCCCGGGACGGGCGATGCCCGGAAGGTCATCAACCGGCAAGACACGAACCGGGTCGCTGCCGTCCTGTTCCAGACCGGCTTTTCAGGGCGCGCCGAGATCGGTCTTCTCGGTGACGAGCGCTTCGCCGTGCGCGTGTCGACGGATGGCGCGAGCTTCCGTCCGGTGCTGACGGCGCGCCCGGCCGACGGTTTCCTGTCGGTGGCGCACGATTCCGAGCCGGTCTGCGCGCTCGACGTGGGTGGCGCGGTGCGCGTCGCAACCTATCTGAAGGCGGCGCTTCCCGATGCGCAGGCAGGCAGCGGGCAGATCGTCCTCGTATCCGACGAGGCGGGCGGCGCGGTGCTCGCCTTCAGCGACGGGGCCGCGTGGCGGCGGGTGACGGATCGCGCCATCGTGACCTGACCGGCGCGATCGGGGATGGCCCGTCAGCTTGGCGCCGGGCAAGGCATGCCACAGCCGTGCACGGCGGCGATCGAGTCGCCGACGGCCGGACTTTGGAGACGAATGCGATGTCGATGTGGGCGATCGGGTTGATGACCGGGACGGTGCTCGACGGCAATGTCGATATCGCCATGCTCTGCACGGATGGCGAGACGATCCACGAGTTCGGACCGACGCTGCTCGCCCCTTACCCCAAGGACATCCGCCCTCTGCTGAAGGAAACGCTGGCGGCGGCCGCGCGGTGGAACTTCGAGGGTCCGGAGCCGGCGATCTTCGACACGGCGGAAGAGGCGCTGACGGCGGCGCAGTCGGATGCCGTGGCCGCCTTCCTCGAGGACGAGGGGCTTCCGTCCGTCGATTGCGGCGTCGTCGGGTTCCACGGACAGACGGTGCTGCATCGCGCGGCGACGCCCGAGCGCCCCGGCGACACACGGCAGCTTGGCGACGGCGACGAGATGGCACGCCGTCTCGGCATTCCCGTCGTGTTCGACTTCCGCAGCCGGGACGTGGCCTTCGGCGGGCAGGGCGCGCCGCTGGCGCCGATCTACCACAAGGCCCTCCTGGCTCGCATCGACGCGGGCGAGGAGACGGCCTTCCTCAATCTCGGCGGTGTCGCCAACATCACCTGGGTATCGGCCGACGGCGAGATGCACGCCTTCGACACGGGGCCGGCCAACGCGCCCTTGAATGACTGGGTCCAGGCTCGAACCCGGCGGGACATGGACCGCGACGGGCTGATCGCCGCCGCGGGTCATGTCGACGAGGATCGTCTCGAAAGGCTCCTCGATCATCCGTACCTGTCGGAGCCCTATCCGAAATCCCTCGATCGCAACGACTTCACCGCGCGCATGGCCGACGGCCTGTCGCTGGAGGACGGCGCGGCCCTCCTGACGGCCTTCACGGCCGGAGCAATCGGCAAGGCGCTCGACCTTCTGCCCAAGCGCCCGACGCGCCTCGTGGTCGGCGGGGGCGGGCGGCGCAACCCCGTCCTGATGCGCGAGATCGCGCAGCGCACCGGCGCCGAGACCGTCGACGCCGATGCGCTGGGTTTGCGGGGCGACGCGATCGAGGCGGAGTGCTTCGCCTTCCTCGCGGTCCGCGTCCTGCGCGGCCTTCCGATCAGCTTCCCCTCGACCACGGGTGCGCCCGAACCGCTGACCGGCGGCCGCATCGCGCGACCGATTGGCCCATCCGCGACGGCCTGACGCGCGAAAAAGCACGGTCTCCTTCCTTTCCGCGCATCCAAGCCGCTCCAACTGCGTTCCCAACTTGGAAACGTTACAGAGAGCGGTACCCCCATGCGATTGAAGGTCAACGGATCGGAGCACGATCTCGACGTGGACATTCGCACGTCGCTGCTCGATGCGCTGCGCGATCACCTCGCGCTGACGGGCTCCAAGAAGGGCTGCGACCACGGGCAGTGCGGCGCCTGCACGGTGCTGATCAACGGGCGCCGGGTGAACTCGTGCCTGTCGCTCGCGATCATGCACGAAGGCGACGAGATCACCACGATCGAGGGCCTCGGCGCGCCGGGCCACCTGCATCCGATGCAGGAGAGCTTTCTCCACCACGACGGCTACCAGTGCGGCTACTGCACGCCGGGCCAGATCGTCTCAGCGGTGGGGATGCTGGGCGAGGCGAAGGACAACTGGCCGAGCCATGCGTCCGAGACGCTGGACGGCAAGGTGGACCTGACCGACGCCGAGATCTCGGAGCGCATGAGCGGCAATCTCTGCCGCTGCTCGGCCTATCCCAACATCGTCGACGCGATCCGCGACGCTCACGGAAAGGGCGCGGCATGAAGACGTTCGATTACCAGCGTGCGTCGAGCACGCAGGAAGCTGCCGCCATCGCGGCCGATGCCGCGACGAAGTTCATCGCCGGCGGCACCAACCTTCTCGACCTGATGAAATTGCAGGTCGAGACCCCGAGCCGGCTCGTCGACATCACGCGACTGCCGCTCAAAAGCATCGATGCGGACGGTGAAGGCGTCCGCATCGGCGCCCTCGTCTCGAACAGCGAACTCGCCGCCGACGAGCGCATTCGCCGCGACTACGAGGTCCTGTCGCGCTCGCTCCTGTCGGGCGCCTCCGGCCAGCTGCGCAACAAGGCGACCACGGGCGGCAATCTCCTGCAGCGCACGCGCTGCGGCTATTTCTACGAGACCAGCGCCCGCTGCAACAAGCGCGAGCCGGGCTCCGGCTGCGACGGCCGCGACGGCTTCAACCGCATCCTCGCGATCCTCGGCACCTCCGATCATTGCATCGCGACGCACCCCTCCGACATGGCGGTGGCGATGCGCCTCCTCGATGCCGAGGTGCTGACGATCAAGGCGGATGGTTCGGATCGCACGATCCCGATCGCCGAACTGCACCGCCTGCCCGGCAAGACGCCGGAGATCGAGACCTCGCTCGAGCCCGGCGAGCTCATCACCGGCATCCGGCTGCCGAAGCCGCTGGCGGGACGCCATCTCTACCGCAAGGTGCGCGACCGGGCGTCCTACGCCTTCGCCCTGTTCTCGGTCGCCGCCGTGGTGCGGATGGAAGAGGGGCGGATGGCCGACGTCCGGCTCGCCTTCGGCGGGATCGGCACGGTGCCGTGGCGCTCCAAGGGCGTGGAAGAGGTGCTGATCGGCGAGGCGCCCGGCGAGGTGGTCTTCGCGCGGGCGGCCGACCTCCTCCTGAAGGATGCCAAGGGCTACGGCGACAACGACTTCAAGATCGACCTGGTGCGCCGGACGCTTCCTGCCGTCCTCGCCGACGCCACGCGCGGAGACGCCTGATGGACACGACCCACAGCTACAAGATGGACGAGCCGATCGGCGAGACGCGTCTCGATCACGCCGTTCAGAACGTTCTCGGCAAGGGCGTCGACCGGTTCGAGGGGCCGCTCAAGGTGTCGGGCCGCGCGCCCTACGCCTACGAGAATCTGCCCGGCGAGAAAGTGGCCTTCGGCTACATCGTGCTGTCCACCATCGGGGCGGGCAAGGTGAAGTCGATCGACACGATGCGGGCGCGCTCGACGGCGGGCGTGCTCACGGTGATCGTCGACAAGCGGAGCCCGCGGGCGGCGGCCGATCCGAACGATCCCGCGCCCAAGCCCGCCGCCGGCGAGGTGACGCATTACGGCCAGCCGCTCTGCCTCGTCGTGGCCGAGAGCTTCGAGGTCGCGCGCGACGCGGCCAAGCTGGTCGATGTCGAGTACGAGAAGGACGAGGGCCGTTTCGATCCGGTCGCCCTGCAGGGCGAGAGCCATGTGCCCCCGCCGGGCGCGATGCCGTCGGTGACGGAGAAGGGCGACTTCCAGAAGGCGTTCAGCCAGGCCGACGTTACCCTCGACGCGACCTACACGACGCCGAGCCAGAGCCATTCGGCGATGGAGCCGCACGCGGCGGTGGCGCACTGGGACGGCGACAAGCTGAAGCTCTACGGCTGCTACCAGCTCGTCTCCACCAATGTCGGCCAGCTCGCCAAGGCGCTCGGCATCTCCAAGTCCAAGGTCGAGATCGTTGCGCCCTATATCGGCGGCGGCTTCGGCGGCAAGCTCGGCATCGGGCCGGAGTCGGTGTTCGCCGCGATGGCGGCGCAGGAGATCGGTCGTCCAGTCAAGATCGCGCTGACCCGTCAGCAGGTGTTCCAGGCGACGTCGCGCCGCTCCGACACGATCCAGCGCGTGCGTCTCGGCACGACCAAGGACGGCGTGATCACCGCGATCGGCCACGAGACGATCACCAGCAACACGCCGGGCGACGAGTTCTTCGAGCCGGCGGGTATCTCGACCGTCTTCCTCTACGGCGGCGAGAACCGGCTGATCGCCCACAAGAAGACCGACGTGAACATCCTCCTGTCCTCGTCGATGCGGGCGCCCGGCGAAGCGGTCGGCATGCTCGCGCTCGAGAACGCGATGGACGAGATGGCCGAGAAGCTCGGCCTCGACCCGATCGAGTTCCGCGAGCGAAACGAGCCGGAGGTCGATCCGCAGGACGGACTGCCGTTCTCCTCGCGCAAGCTGGTCGAGTGCATGGAGGAGGGCGCCCGGCGGTTCGGCTGGGACAAGCGCAACAAGCAGCCGGGCACGCGCCGCGAAGGCGAATGGTTGATCGGCATCGGCATGTCCTCGGCCTCGCGCAAGAACATGATCCAGCAGTCGTCGGCGCGCGTCACGCTCTCGCCGCAAGGCGAGGCGCTGGTCGAGACCAACATGACCGACATCGGCACCGGCACCTACACGATCCTCCAGCAGATCGCAGCCGAGGTGCTGGGACTGCCGCTGGAGAAGGTGTCGGTTCGGCTTGGGCATTCCAACGACCCGGACGCGCCGGGATCGGGCGGGTCCTGGGGCGCCAACTCGTCGGGCTCGTCGGTCTTCGTCGCCTGCGAGGGCATCGTCGAGGCGATCGCCAAGAAGCTGAAGGTGAAGCCGGACGAGGTGACGCTCAAGGACGGCACGGCAATTGCCGGAAACCGCCAGACGAGCTTTGCCGACATTTTGGCCGGCGAGCCGATCGTTGTGACGGGCACGTTCAAGCCGGGCAAGACCTCGGAGAACACCCATCAGGCGAGCTACGGCGCGCATTTCTGCGAGGTTGCGGTCAATGCCTATACCGGCGAGACGCGCGTGCGGCGGCTTCTGACCGTCGCGGCGGCTGGCCGGATCCTCAACGAGAAGACCGCGCGCTCGCAGTGCTACGGCGGGCAGATCTTCGGCATCGGCACGGCGCTGACCGAGGAGCTGGTCGTCGACAAGCGCACCGGCTTGATGGTCAACCACGACCTTGCCGAATACCACGTGCCGGTGAATGCCGACGTGCCGCAGCTCGAGGTGGTGCTCATGGAAGAGCGCGACCACGCGGCCAGCCCGCTGGCCGGCAAGGGCATCGGCGAGCTCGCGATCTGCGGCGTCGGCGCGGCGGTCACCAACGCGATCTACAACGCCTGCGGCGTGCGGGTTCGCGATTATCCGATGACGCTCGACAAGGTGCTGCGTGGCATGCCGCGCCAGAGCGTGGCGCAGGCGGCGGAGTGACGCCTCGCCTTTGAGATGCGCGGGCGCGGTGGCTTCGGCCTCCGCGCCCTTTTCGTTCAGGGTAGGGGGCCGTCCGGCCAGACCGTCGCCTCGCGGCCGACGATCGCGCCGTATTCGCCGATCACGGCCGACGCCATGCGGTGGCCGGCTTCGGCCGCCCGGTCGAGCGAGCCGCCCTTCAGCACCACGGCCATCGCCGCGCCGTTGAAACTGTCGCCGGCCGACGTGGTGTCGACGATGCGCTCGGCTTTGCGACCGGTGATCTCGCGCACATTGCCCGGCTCGGCGACGACGGCCGGTTCGCCGCCGGACTTCACGATCGCCGCCGAGGCGCCGAAGCCGAGAAGCCGTTCCGCCGCCGCGTGGGCGTCGCGGTCGCCGTAGAGCGCCTGCTCGTCGTCGAGACCGGGCATCGTCAGCGTCGACACGCCGTGCGCCGCCGCGATCGTCTCGCGCGCGGCATCGACGCTTTCCCAGAGACGCGGCCGGTAGTTGCCGTCGAAGCCGACGATGCGGCCGGCCTGCTTCATCCGCTCGCCGAGCGCCAGCAGGCGCTCGCGGCCTTCCGGCGGCAGGATCGCCAGCGAAATGCCGGTGAAGTAGAGCGCGTCGAACGAAGCGAGTTCGTCGGCCAGTGCGTCTTGGCGCCCGTCGGTGAAGAGGCGGCGCGCCGCGGCGGTGGAGCGCCAATAGGCGAAGGACCGCTCGCCGTGCGCATCGCGGCTGATCGCGTAGAGGCCCGTGGTCTCGCCGGTCGCGGAATGGACGTGGTTCGTCCGCACCCCTTCGGCTTCGATGAAGGCGGGGATCTCGCGGCCGAATGGGTCGTCGCCGAGGCGCGTGACGTAGTGGACGTCGACCGCCGGATCGCTGCCGAGCGCACGACGGCAGTAGACGGCGGCGTTCAGCGTGTCGCCGCCGACCGTGCGGTGCATGGTGCCGGGGGCTTCGCCGGGCTTCTCGTAGAGCTCGATCATGCACTCGCCGAGGAAGGCGACGCGGAGCGGGGCGGCCATCAGCGGACCTCGGCCAGGAACTGGTCGATGCGCGCGGCCGAGGGCATCGCGCTGCGGGCGCCGAACGACAGGCAGGCGAGCGAGGCTGCGGCAACGGCGCGGCGGATCGCGTGGGGCATGTCAAGCCCGCCGTCGAGGCCGGTCGCCAACACGCCGCACAGCGTGTCGCCGGCGCCGGTCGTATCCACCGGCTCGATCCGGGGTGCCGCGAACGTCTCGACCGCGCCCTCGCGCGAGACGAGGAGCGCACCGGCGCCGCCGAGCGTCGCCAGCACCGAAAGCTCCGTGGCCGCAGCGACGGCGCGGGCGGTCGCCTCCGGTTCGCCCGGCACGAGGCCGAGAATGCTGGCGGCTTCGTCGAGCTCGTGCTCGTTGACGATCAGGAGGTCGGTGGACCGCAGCAGCGCCTTCAGCCGCTCGGCCCCGACGCCCTGCGGCACGGGTGCCAGGTTGAGCATGACACGTGCGCCGGCCTCGCGCCCGGCCTTGGCGGCGGCGACGGTCTCGTCGAACGGCAGTTCCATCTGAAGAACCAGCACCCCGGAACCGGCTTCCCAGGACCCCGCGAGCTGTCCGGCCGTCACCGCCCGGTTCGCGCCGCTGGCGACTGTGATCGCGTTTTCGCCGTCGCTGGCGACGGAGATGAAGGCGCAGCCGGTCGGCTCGTCGAGGCGCGCGAGTGCCGAGACGTCGATCCCCTCCCGCGCGAGGATGTCCGCCTCGCCGTCGCCGAACGCATCGCGCCCGACGGCGCCGACGAAACGCACCCGGCCGCCCGCGCGCGCGGCGGCGACCGCCTGGTTGGCGCCCTTGCCGCCGGACAGCTGCTGATAGTCCGGCGCCAGCACGGTCTCGCCGGGCTTCGCGATCGCCGCGACCTTGCAGACCAGATCGACATTCACCGACCCGAACACGACGATCATGGCGGCCATCCTCCCGTTTCCTCGAAACGCTCCGTAGCGAAGGAGAGGGAGGCGAACAAGCGCCGATCCGGCCGCGCGCTGGACAAGCGGGCCGGGGTTGCCGACAACGGGGCATGAGCGCATTCAGCCACCCGTCCGACCTCGACCGCGTGCCGCGCCTGCGGCTGGTGTTCGGGGAGCGGCGGATCGTCGGGCCGGGGCGGGCCGACCTCCTCGAAGGGATCGCCGCGACCGGCTCGATCGCGGGGGCAGGCCGGCGCATGGGCATGAGCTACAAGCGCGCCTGGACGCTGGTGGAGGAGCTGAACGCCACCTTCGACGCGCCGCTGGTCGCCATGAGCCGGGGCGGCAGCGGCCACGGCGGCGCGGCGCTGACCGAACTCGGCGCGGAAGTGCTGGAGCGCTATCGCCGGATGCAGGCGCTGAGCGACGCCGCCATCGCGCAGCACCTCGAAGCGCTGGCACGCCGGCTCGGGCCGGTCACGGACGAGGCCGATATGGCCGAGCGGAAATAACGCTTGCCGCCAAGGCCGTCGCACGTCTAGCCTTCCGATATGTCTCTCCGGCC
Organism: Aureimonas sp. Leaf324; assembly: GCF_001423245.1. Classification (GTDB taxonomy): domain Bacteria; phylum Pseudomonadota; class Alphaproteobacteria; order Rhizobiales; family Rhizobiaceae; genus Aureimonas. Next base: position 379,165 of record NZ_LMOH01000012.1, on the reverse strand, counting down.
ATATCGGTGTCGTCGATGATTCGCAGCCTCGTCCATGTCCTGTCGCTGACCGCGGTCGGGATCGCGCTTCTGCCGGCCGGCGCCCATGCCGCCTCGACGCAGGTCGCGGTCGCGGCCAATTTCACCGACGCCGCCAAAGAGATCGCCGACGCCTTCAAGGCGAAGACCGGCGACGAGGCGGTGCTGTCCTTCGGCTCGACCGGGCAGTTCTACACGCAGATCACGCAAGGTGCGCCCTTCGAGGTGTTCCTCGCGGCCGACGCGGTGCGTCCGAAGAAGGCGGTAGACGAGGGCTACGGCGTGCCCGGCAGCGTCTTCACCTACGCGATCGGCCAGCTCGTTCTCTATTCCGCCGAGGCCGGCAAGGTGACGGGCGAGGAGACGCTGAAGTCCGGCGCCTTCACCAAGATCGCGATCGCCAACCCGGAGGCCGCTCCCTACGGTGCCGCCGCGATCGAGGCAATGAAGGAGCTCGGCGTCTACGACGCGCTCCAGCCGAAGATCGTGCAGGGCACGTCGATCGCGCAGGCCTACCAGTTCGTCGAGACCGGCAATGCCGAACTCGGCTTCGTAGCGCTGGGGCAGGTCGTCAACGCCAAGGGCGGCTCGCGCTGGGATGTGCCGCAATCGCTCTACACGCCGATCCGTCAGGACGTCGTGCTGCTGAGAACCGGCGAGGCGAATGAGGCGGCCAAGGGGTTCGTCGAGTTCCTGCGCTCGCCGGAGGCGATCGAGATCATCCGCAAATACGGCTACCGGACCGGCGAATAGCGGGCGATGGACTGGAGCGAGCTCTGGTCGCCGATCCGGCTGACGCTGGAACTGGCGACCCTGACGACGATGCTTCTCCTCGTGATCGGCACGCCGATCGCGTGGTGGCTGTCGCGCTCGCGCGCCTGGTGGAAGGAGGCGGTGGCGGCCGTGGTCGCGCTGCCGCTGGTGCTGCCGCCGACCGTTCTCGGCTTCTATCTTCTGATCGCGCTGGGGCCGAGCGGGCTCGGCGGGTGGTTCGGGCCGTTCTTCGGCCTGCGCACCTTCGCCTTCTCGTTTTCGGGACTGGTGCTCGGCTCGGTCGTCTACTCCATGCCCTTTGTGGTGCAGCCGATCCGCAACGCCTTCGAGGCGGCGGGCGAGCGGCCGTGGGAGGTCGCAGCCACCCTGCGCGCCTCGCCATGGGACCGGTTCTGGAGCGTCGCCGTGCCGCTGGCGCGGCCGGGCTTCCTGACCGGGGCGGTGCTCGGCTTCTCGCACACGGTCGGCGAGTTCGGCGTGATCCTGATGATCGGCGGCAACATTCCCGGCACGACCAAGGTCCTGTCGGTGGCGATCTACGACTATGTCGAGACGCTGCAGTGGCAGAAGGCGCACGTGCTGGCGCTGGGGATGCTGGTCTTCTCCTTCCTCGTCATCTTCTCCGTCTCGCTGCTGGAGCGGCGGCGGGTCGAGGCGCGCCGATGATCGAGGCGCAGTTTCGCGGGACGCTCGGCGGCTTCGCGCTCGATGCCGCGTTCCGGGCGCCGATGCGCGGGGTGACGGCGCTGTTCGGGCCGTCCGGCTGCGGCAAGACCACGGTGCTTCGCTGCATCGCCGGGCTCCAGACACTCGACGGCCGCCTTTCGGTCGGCGAGGCCGTCTGGCAGGACGAGCGGCAGTTTCTCGCGCCGCATCGGCGGCCGATCGGCTACGTCTTCCAGGAGGCGAGCCTCTTTGCCCACCGTTCGGTGCGCGGCAACCTTCTCTATGGCTACGATCGGGCGATGCGGGGTCGCTCCGAGACCCCCGCCATCGGCTTCGAGGAGGTCTGCGACCTTCTCGGGCTGGATCGGTTGATCGACCGCGCGCCGCGCCACCTGTCGGGCGGCGAGCGGCAGCGCGTCTCGCTCGGCCGGGCGCTCCTGTCGCAGCCGCGCCTTCTCCTGATGGACGAGCCGCTGTCGGCGCTCGACGCGATGGCGAAGGCGGAAATCCTGCCCTACTTCGAGCGCCTGCACGCGCGGCTGAACCTGCCGATCCTCCTCGTCACGCACGACATCACGGAGGTCGAGCGGCTCGCCGATCGGCTGGTGCTGATGCGGGCGGGCCGCGTGGAGGCCGAGGGGCCGCTGAACGATCTCCTGACCGATCCGGCCCTGCCGTTCGCGCGCACCCGGGGAACGGCGGCGGTCCTCTCCGCGCGGGTCGCTGGGCGCGAGGCGGGCGACGGCCTCGTGCGGCTGGATCTCGACGGGCAGACGGTGCTCGTCGCCGCCGCGCCGGTCGAGCAGGGATCGCTTGTGCGGCTTCGCATCGCCGCGTCCGACGTCAGCCTCGCGCTCGACCCGCCCTCGCGCTCGACGATCCTCAATGTCCTGCGCGCGCGCATCCAAACGATCACGGAGGCGGGAGAGGCGGAAGCCGTGGTCACGCTGGCGCTCGGGGCGGGGGAGGGGCAGCGCTTGTTCGCGCGCATCACCCGCCGCTCCCTGGCCGCGCTCGAACTTGCGCCCGGCATGGACCTCTTCGCCCAGGTGAAGGGTGCCTCGCTCTCCGCGTCGCCCGGCGCGGTGGAACCCTGACGGAACCCGAGGAGAACCAAAACCCATGCGCATTTCCGCCCGCAACAGCCTCAAGGGCTGCATCGTCTCGATCGAGAAGGGCGCGACCACCGCCCATGTCCGCATCGATGTCGGCGGCGCGATCGTCACCTCGGCGATAACCAACGCCGCGGTCGAGGAAATGGGGCTGGAGGAAGGGCGGGAGGCCTACGCCGTCGTAAAGGCTTCGGACGTCATGATCGGCGTCGACTGACAAACTAAAAAGGGGCGCCTCGCGGCGCCCCTTTCGTTTTCTCCATCAATGGGCCGGCTTGGCATCCGGCGGCGGCAGCGCCGCAGCGTCCTTTTTCTTCGGCTTCTTGTCGCGTGCCAGCAGCTTGTAGAACAGCGGCACGAAGAAGATCGCGACGAAGGTGGCCATCAGCATGCCCCCGATGACGCCGGTGCCGATCGAATGGCGGCTCGCGGAGCTCGCGCCGGTCGCGATCGCCAGCGGCACGACGCCGAGGATGAAGGCGAGCGACGTCATCACGATCGGGCGGAAGCGAAGTTTGGCGCCTTCGAGGGCCGCATCGAACGCCGAGAGACCTTCCTCGCGTTTCAGGACCGCGAATTCCACGATCAGGATCGCGTTTTTCGCGGCCAAGCCCACAAGTGTGACGAGGCCGATCTGGAAGTAGGTGTCGATCTCCAGCCCGCGCAGCCAGATCGCCAGCAGCGCGCCGAACATGGCGAAGGGCACGGCGAGGATCACCGCGATCGGCAGCGACCAGCGCTCGTACTGCGCCGACAGGATCAGGAACACCATGACCATGCCGAAGCCGATCGCGATGGCGCCCGTGCCACCGGCCTGGATCTCCTGATAGGCCGAGCCCGTCCAGGCGATCTCGTAGCCCTCGGGCAGGACCTCGGCCGCAGCCTCCTGCATCGCCTGCAGCGACTGGCCGGAGGAGAAGCCGGGAGCCGGGCCGCCCGAGACCTTGGCCGCGTTGAAGGCGTTGAAGCGCTCGATCAGGTCGGGGCCGACGATGCGCTTGGTGATGAGCAGCGAATCCAGCGGCACCATCGAACCGTTCGACGCCTGCACGTAGACGAAGCGCAGGTCCTCCGGCTTTTCGCGGAAGTCCGACTCCGACTGGAGCGAAACGCGGTAGTTGCGCCCGAGGAGGGTGAAGTCGTTGACGTAGAGCGAACCGAAGGTCGACTGCATCGTCTCGAAGATCGAGGAGATGGGCACGCCCAAGGCCTTCGCCTTCTCGCGATCGACGTCGATCTGGTACTGGGGCACGTTGGCCTCGAACGTGGTGCGAACGCCCGCAAGTTCCGGCCGCTTCGAGGCGGCGGCGACGAGCGCCTGCGTCGCCTCGATCAGCGCCTGACTGCCCTTGCCGGTGCGATCCTGCACGAAGAGGTCGAAGCCGCCCGTCGTCGACAGGCCCTGGATCGGCGGCGGCGAGAAGGCGAGCACCATGCCGTCCTGGATGCCCGCGTTCATGCCGATGAAGGTGCCCGGCAGGTTGCGCGCGTCCATCGACGGATCGGTGCGCTCCGACCAGTCCTTCAGCGTGACGAAGGCCGCACCCGCGCTCGACTTCTGCGAGCCGGACAGAAGGTCGAAGCCGGCGAAGGCGACGACATCCTGCACCGCCGGGTGCTGGCGGATATTGGCCGAGACCTGGTTCATCACGTCGGTGGAGCGCGACAGGGACGCGGCCGGCGGCAGCATGGCGACGGCGAGGTTCGTACCCTGGTCCTCGTCCGGCACCAGCGAGGAGGGGATGGTCTGGAAGAAGTAGACCGTACCGCCGATCAGCGCGCAGAACAGGACGAGCGACAGGACGGCGCGGCGCATGACGAAGGCGACGCCGTGGCCGTAGGCGTTCGTCAGCTTGTCGAACATCCGGTTGAACCAGCGGAACGGCGCCATCGGCTCCTTGTGTTCCTCGCGCAGGATCAGGCCGCAGAGCGCGGGCGTCAGCGTGAGGGCGACGATGCCGGAGATCGTGACCGAGGTCGCGATGGTCACCGCGAACTGGCGGTACATCGTGCCGGTGAGGCCGCCGAGGAAGGCGACGGGAATGAACACGGCGCACAGCACGAGCACGATCGCGATGACCGGCGAGGTCACTTCGCCCATCGCCTTGGCGGTGGCTTCCTTCGGCGGCAGGTGCTCGTCGCGCATGATGCGCTCGACGTTTTCGAGCACCACGATCGCGTCGTCGACCACGATGCCGATCGCGAGCACGAGTCCGAACAGCGTCAGGAGGTTGATCGAGAAGCCGAGCGCCAAAAGCACGCCGAACGTGCCAATGATCGACACCGGCACCGCGATCATCGGGATCAGCGTCGCGCGGAAGCTCTGGAGGAAGAGGTAGACCACCACCAGCACGAGCACCATCGCTTCGATGAAAGTGTGGATCACCGATTCGATCGAGGCGTTGATGAACTTCGTCGTATCGTACGGGATGGCGTAGGTGACGCCGTCCGGGAAGGACTTCGACAACTCCTCCATGCGCGCGTTGACGGCCGCCAGCACGTTCAGCGCGTTGGCGCCGGGCTGGAGGTAGAGGCCGATCGGGATCGTCTCGGAGCCGTTGTAGGTCGCGTTGAAAGCGTAGTCCTGCGCGCCGAGCTCGACGCGCGCGATGTCCTTCAGGAGCAGCGAGGCGCCGTTGGCGTCGGAGCGGATGATGATGTTCTCGAAGGCCTGCGCGTCCGGAAGACGGCCCGCGGTCGTCACCGAATAGGTGAAGGCGAGCGGCGTGTTCGAGGGCTGCGCGCCGAACTGGCCAGCGGCGAACTGGGCGTTCTGCTCGCGGATGGCGTTGGCGACGTCGCCCGGCGTCAGCTGATACTGCGCGAGCTGGTCCGGCCGCAGCCAGATGCGCATGGAGTAGTTGCGCTGGCCGAAGAGCTGGGCGTTGCCGACGCCCGGCACGCGCTTCAGCTCGTCGAGGACGTAGAGCAGCGCGTAGTTCGACACGTAGGTCGCGTCGTAGCGCGGGTCGGACGAGGACATGGTCGCGACCGCGAGGATCGACGAGGACTGCTTCGTCACCGTCACGCCGAGGCGCTGCACTTCGGACGGGAGCGAGGAAATCGCCTGCTGCACGCGGTTGTTGACGTTGATCGTCGCCTGGTCCGGATCGGTGCCCGACTGGAAGGTGACGTTGATCGTCGAGGTGCCCGCCGAGGAATTCGACGAGTTCATGTAGATCATGTCCTCGACGCCGTTCACGACCTGCTCGATCGGGGCGGCGACGGTCTGTGCGACGGTCTCGGCGGAGGCGCCGGGATAGGTCGCCGAGATCTGGACCTGCGGCGGCACGAGTTCGGGATACTGCTCGATCGGCAGCGCGCGCATGCCGGCAAGGCCCGCCAGCACGATGATGATCGAGATGACGGCCGCAAAGACCGGACGGTCGACGAAGAAGCGGTTCACTGGGCGGCTCCGGCCTGGGCCGTGCCCTGCGCGCCGCCGTTGGCGGCGGCCTGCTGCGGGGCGGCTGCGGCAGCAGGGGCCGCGTTCGCACCGGCGGCGGGCTGCGCGCCCGAGGCGTCCGGCTGGGCGCCGGTCGGGTTCACCGGCGAACCCGGCCGAACCTTGATGACGCCGACCGTGACGACCTTGTCGCCGTCCTTCAGGCCGTCGGCGATGAGGAGCCGGCCTTCGAGCTCACGCCCCACGGTGACGGGCCGGACCGCCGCGACGTTCTTGTCGTCGAGCGTGTAGACGAAGGTGCCCTGCGGGCCCTGCATCAAGGCCTCGGTCGGGATCGTCACGGCATTGGGGACGACGATGCCCTCGATCTCGACGCGCACGAACTGCCCCGGCAGGAGCTGGCTTTCCGGGTTGGGAAGAACCGCGCGCGACAGGATGGTGCCGGTCGATTCGTCGATGCTCGACGAGGTGAAGTCGATCGTGCCCTTCAGGGGATAGTTCGTGCCGTTGCCGAAGCGCACGGTGACGCGCAGCGTGTCGAGCGAGCCCTCAGCCTTGCCGGTCTCGATCATGTTGCGGATCGAGAAGGCTTCCGAGTCGGCGGCCGAGAAGTTGACGTAGGCGGGGTCGAGCTGGGTGATGCGGGTGAGGAGGGCGCCCGAGGTGAGGAGCGAACCCTCCGGCACCTGCTCGAGGCTGGTGATGCCGCTGGCGGGCGCCTCGACCGATGCGTAGTCGAGGTTGAGCGTCGCGGTCTGGAGCTGGGCTTCGGCGGCGGCGACCTGCGCGTCGGCGAGAAGGCGCTGCGCGGTCGCGTCGTCGAGCGTCGCCGTGGAGGTGGCGCCCGAGCGCACGAGCGATTGCGTGCGTTCCTGCGTGCGCTGAGCATTGGCCTGCGTCGCCTGCGCCTGCTGAAGCTGGGCTTCCGCGAGCGCGACCTGCGCCTCGAACGGGCGGCGGTCGATCTCGAACAGGAGGTCGCCTTCCTTGACGCGCGAGCCCTCGTTGAAGGCGCGCCGCAGCAGGATCCCGCCGACCTGCGCCCGCACCTCGACCTCCCGCGAAGCGCTGACACGCGCGGGGTACTCGAACGTCACGGGAACGTCCTCCGGCTTGATCATCGTCACCGTCACGGCGGGCGGCGGGGGGGCCGCGCCGCCGCCGGGGGCCTGCGCCCATGCAGGCGCGGCAAGGGTCAGGATCGCAACCGCCGAAAGGAGGAGGGAGGTACGGAACATCGGGAACTCCGGGGGGCCGGACCGCATAATCCAGCTTGAATGGCCGCTTACATACATTCATATATGCATGTATTCAAGGAGGCAGGCGTGCGTCGAACAAAGGCAGAGGCTCTCGAAACGCGCAGCGTCATTCTCGATGCGGCGGAGCAGGTGTTCTTCGAGCGGGGTGTCAGTCAGACCAGCCTCACTCAGATAGCGTCCCATGCCGGACTGACGAGAGGCGCCATCTACTGGCACTTTTCCGGCAAGGGCGACCTGTTCATGGCTATGCACGAGCGCGCCTACCTGCCACAGCGCATGTTCCTGGAAAGCCAGAAGCTTCTGGACGACGAGCGGCCGCTGCAGGCGCTGGAGCGCACCATGCGCGAGAGCATGCGCCGGTTCGCCAAGGACGAGCGGGCCAAGCGCGTCTATTCGATCCTCGTCCTGCGGTGCGAGTACGTGGGGGAGATGGAAAGCGTGATGTGCGCGCACCGCGAGGGGGAGGACCACATGCAGGACGTGATCCACGCGGTGTTCACGAAAGCGCGAGCCATCGGGGAACTGCATGCCGACATCGATCCCCGCACGGCGTCGAACGTCTGCGTCGGCGCGATGACGGGCATCCTGACGGAATGGCTCCGGCGGAACGAGAGCTTCGACCTCGTGGAAGCCGCCGATATGACGCTCGGGGCCTTGTTCGCCGGTTTTCGGGCGGTGGAGCGGGGCGCCAGGGCGGCCTGAGCGTCAGGAATACCGGCCGGCCTGCACGAGCGCGATCAGGCGGCGCACCGCAATCGATCGGGCGTGAGTGTCGCGGGTCTCGTTCTGGTTGCGTTGCGCAGGGCTGTCGATCCGTTCGTCAGTCGGGTTCTCGCCGCCGGGCAGCGTCGGCGCCACAAGCCGCTCGAAGCCTTCCGCGAATCGATCGAGCGCCTCGCGAAGGCGGTCCTCGAATTGCGTGACGGCGGGATCGGATCTGAGCATGGATGGGCTTTCGCTGTGAAGGCATCCAGCCTGCCGTGACCGCCTGAACTAAGGACAGAATTCCTGTTCGCGTCTGTGGATTGTGGGGATAGCCCGCTGCCACAGCCCGTCCACTTGCAAATGTTCGACGTCCGATGGAAAGAAAATATTCCTACATGCGTTCCGCGCTTGTTAGCCTTGGCTTCCCGAGCAACGGAGCGTCTTCATGTCCCAATGTTTCAACCCGTCGTCCGCTGCGGCCTTCCCGTCCGCCGTCACCGGTGCCGATCCCGGCGGGCGCGGGCGGCTGCAGTGCCGCGTCGCCGTCGACATCGTCTCGACCTTCCTCGGGGTGCCGGCCGCCGACATCCTGTCGGAGCGTCGCGCGCAGGCGCCGGTCGCGCGGGCGCGCCACGTCGCGATGTACCTGTCGCATGTCGCGTTCCAGCTCTCGCTGAACGCGGTCGCGGCCGGCTTCGGGCGAGACCGGACGAGCGTCTCCTACGCCGTCGCGCGGATCGAGGACGAGCGCGACGACCGCGGCTTCGATGCCATGCTCAGCCGCATGGAAGCGCTGGCCCAGTCCTGCCGCCGGCTCGCGGTGCCGGGGGCGGGCGAGGGGGACTTCTGATCCGATGGGCGTCCAGGACGAGTCGCCGCTCGCCCGTCTGGCGAGCCGCAAGGGCGCCGACGGTCAGCCGTTCCTCGCCGCGCACGAGGTGGCGGCGGGGGAGCGGCTGAGAGCCGATTTCACTCGCGGCGGCCTGATGCCGAGCGTCACACAGCGCTGGGACGCGACGCCCCGGTCGAGCGGCGGCGGTGCAGGACCCGCCGATTTGTCCGACGCCGCGCTCGATTGCCGACGGCGCGTCGAGAGGGCGGTCGCCGCCGTCGGGCCGGAACTGTCCGGCGTCCTCCTCGACGTCTGCTGCTTCCTGAAAGGCACGGAGCGCGTCGAGGCGGAGCGGCAATGGCCGGCCCGTTCGGCAAAGCTCATGCTCAAGACGGGACTCGCGGCCCTCGCGCGCCATTACGGCTACGTGCACGAGGGGGCGAGCGGCCGGCGCGCAATCCGCTCCTGGCGTGGAGCTTAACTCAGGCGGCTTCCATCGCCGCCTTCGCATCGGCCTGGATACGGCGGACCATCGAGCGCAACCCGTTGGAGCGCTGCGGGGTCAGGTGATCCTGCAGGCCGATCCGGGCAAACAGGGCTTCCGCGTCGAGCGTCAGGATCTCGGGCGCGGTGCGGCCCGAATAGAGCGACAGGGCGACGGCGACGAGCCCCTTCACGATGTGGGCGTCCGACTGCCCCGCGAAGCGGATGCGGGGCGGCGAGCCTTCGTCGGCCCGGCTGGTCAGCCAGACCTGGCTGACGCAGCCCGGCACCTTGGTGCGCTCGTTCATGTCGGCCTCGTCCATCGGCGGCAGCTCGCGGCCGAGCTCGATGAGGAAGCGGTAGCGGTCTTCCCAGTCGTCGAGAAGCTCGAAGTCGGAGACGATCTCGTCGATGTCGCGCATGATGTCCTCGTTGGCGGACCGTCGCTGCGATCCGCCGCCTGATATAGGCAATGCCGTGCGGCTTGTCAGGCGAGGTCAGCCGGCGGGGGCGACGTAGGGCCGCGGCGGCGGCGCGGCCGGCACGCGGGGCGCATGCGCGGCCGGGTGCTCGGCGGGCTCGATGCGGGCGGAGGCCGGCTCGACCGGCGCCGGGCCGGGTGCGACGGAGGGTGCGGCGGTGGCCCCGGTTGCCAGCCCGTAGACGAAGGTCAGCCCTTCGACGATCCGCGCACCGGCAAATTGAAGAGCGTCGCGCCCGCTTTCGCAGGCACTCGGCGCCCGCTCGCAAAAGCCGCCGAGATCGGTCGCCGCCTGCTGCACCGCATAGACGAGCGCCCCCGCCGACAGACCGGCCGGAACGCCGTCCGCATCGTCCCGCGCCGGGGCGAGGAAGAACAGGGCGAGACCGATCAGGAACGCGAGCTTGATGAGGAGGCGCATGTCGGGCCCTGCGATGGTCCTGCGAGGTGGTCGGCCGGGGACGGTCGACGGCGGCGGGTGCGGTCGGCGCTGCGCGAAACCATCACGCAAGCGTTCTTCCCTTAGCTCAAATTCGAGACGAATGCGCCCCGGCCGGCATCCCGATGCTGTGTCGGAACGGAAGCGGAGTGAGATAACCCATTGACTGGATTGATGGATCGATCGATCACCTTTCGTTCAGCATGATTCGCAATCGGAGCTCGGGTGCCCGGTTTATCGGCGGGTGCGGCGGGCCTGCCACGGGTCGCCCGCGCTCGGCTTATGGCTTCCTTAAAAGGTTAAGGGCCAAGCTCGGTCCATGATGAATGACGGTTCGCAGGGCCCATGACGGGCCCGTTGATCGGACCGCCGCTTGTGGATGAGTGATGACGCAGTCGCGAAACAGCCGGGACACCGGACGATCGGCCGACGTCGGAAGCGGTCTGGCCGCAGGCCTGGACCGGATGGCGGAGATGGTCGGCGCAACCGGCGGCGCGTCGCCGCTTCCGCGCGACGTACGGCGCCTGGCGGCGGGCATGATCGCCTCCGGGCTCGGGATCGCCGTCCTGTCTCCGCTGGTCCTCGTCGCGACGAGCGGGACGCTGGTCCTGCCGGTTCTTCTCGGCGTCGCGGTGGTTCTCCTGGCGCTCGCGGCCGCGCTCGTCGCGCGCCGCGACCTCGATCTCGTGCTCGCCGGTCTCCATTTCGCGGGCTCGGTCCTCGTTGGCCTCGCGGCGATCGCGCTCGACAGCCTCTGGCCGCTGGCGCTGATCGCGGTCGGCCCGGTCGAGGCCTGGGCCGCCGGTGCCCGCCTGCGGGCCCGGCTGATGATGCCCGCCATGCTTGCGGCCTTCGGGCTCACCGGCTTCCTGTCGATGCACGGGATGGGACCGGCCGGACAGGGGTTCGCCGGCTACACCGTCGCCCTGCCGCTCTGCGCCTCTTACGCGACCTTCGTGCTCTGCCGCCTCGTGTTCGGCCGGCGGGCCGCGTCGGCGGAGGAGGGCGATGCCGATCTCCTCGCCGTGGTCGAGGTAGACGCGGCAGCCGACAGCTTCGTGTCCCAGTTGCACCTTCTCGACCGCATCGCCTATCTGCGCGCGCTCGACGACCTGCGGGCCGGCAGCGACGCCCGTGTGCTGAGCGTGCGCCTGCGTGTCTCCAGGGAGACCTTCCGCACCGCGATGCTTCGGCTGGAGCCGGTGCGCGAGGGGGCGGGCGATCTCGTGGCCGTGCGGATCCGCGAGCCGGGTGCCTCGCGCGCCCTGCCGGCCGCCCCGTCCGTGGACGGACGACAGGCCGCCTTCATCGCGACCATATCGCATGAGCTTCGGACGCCACTCAACGCCATCGTCGGGTTTGCCGACATGCTCGACCAGGAGCTCTGCGGTCGCTTCTCCGATCCGCGGCAGAAGGAATATGTCGGCCTGATCCGCCGCTCGAGCGAGCACCTCGTCGGTGTCGTGAACGGGCTTCTCGACGTGTCGAAGATCGAGGCCGGGCGATACGAGCTGCAGCTTCAGGACTTCCACCCATCCGACGTCGTCGAGGCGGCGGCCGAGATGGTCCGGGGCGACGCCGACCGCAAGGGGCTTCGGCTCGTGGTGCGCGCGCCGGCCAGCGGAGAGAGCGTCACCGCCGACGGGCATGCCTGCCGCCAGATCCTCGTCAATCTCCTTTGCAACGCGGTGAAGTTCACCGATCGCGGGACCGTGTGCCTGACGGCGGCGCAGGACCCGGACTTCCTGACCTTCACGGTCAGCGACACCGGCATCGGCATCGCCGAGGCCGACATCGCCCGCCTCGCCCAGCCTTTCGTGCAGTTGTCGCAAGGGCCCGCGCGGCGCTATCAGGGAACCGGGCTCGGCCTGTCCCTCGTCAAGGGGCTGGCCGAACTCCACCATGGCAGCCTGCACATCCGCAGCCAGCCCGATCGCGGCACCACCGTGACCGTCAAGATTCCGACCGACTGCGCCGACCGGATCCAGGCCGACCGAACCCATTCCGAAAATATCGTAGCGTTGACCGATGCCCGCAAGAAAACCAGTTCCTTCCGTCAAGACGCGCAAGCCCGCCGCTCGGCGTAAGCCGTCCGGCGGTCTCGCCGGAACGCTCGCGCTCGGTGCGCTGCGCGCGTCGCTGCGCGGACTGGCGACGGGCGCGCGCATCGTGGCGGCGCGCCCGGCGCTGTTCGGCGGCATCGCCGTGTTCTCGATTTCGGCCGGGCTCGTGGCGGACAACGCCCTCAATCGGCAGGCCGGCCCGCACCGCCACCCGATGCTGGTGACGCGCGACACCGCGCCCGCGACGGCGGCTCAGCCGGCAGTCCGGACGGCCGGCAGGGCGACACCCGCGCCGCTCGGCAACGATCCCAGGATCGTCGCCTTCCCGCTGGTGCGCGAGGTGCAGACGCTTCTGGCCGAGCAAGGCTACTACAAGGCGGAAGTCGACGGGCGGGCCGGACAGGCGACCGACACGGCGATCCGCGCCTTCCAGGCGGAGCGGGGCCTGCGCGTCGACGGCATGGCGACGCCGCTGCTCCTGACGCAGATCCGCGCGGCCGCGCATGTCGAAGAAATCGACCCGACGCAGGTCGCGAGCCTAGAATCCGCCGGGATCGCGTCGGACGCCTCGGCGGGCGGGGGCAGCGACCTCGTGCGCCAGATCCAGGCGGGCCTTGCCGATGCGAAGGTGGCGGACCTGAAGCCGGACGGCATCCTCGGCGAACGGACCAAGGCGGCCATCCGCACGTTCCAGGCCCTCGAGAGCCTCGACGTGACCGGCGAGCCGTCGCAGGAGGTTCTGGACCGTCTGCGCTCCCTGTCGGCTGCGAACTGACACGCACCATGCGACTGACCAGCGAGATGTTCGCGGCGTATCTCGTGCGCCGCGTCTTTGCCGACGGCGGATTTGCCGCCGTCATGCGGCGGGGCGCGGATGCGGCGGGCGCGGTGTTCGTGGTGCTGCGCGATCGCGACGGCGCGATCCGCCTGTTCGGTCCGGCGCCGCAATCCATGGCCGACGAAAAGGGCGATCGCCGCTTCGTGGCGGAGGCCGTGACCGACGAGGCGGCGCTCGACGCGCGCTTTGCGCGCGAAGCCCGCTTCGACCCGGATTTCTGGGTGGTGGAGATCGAGACCGATCGGCCCGATCGCTACATGACGATCGTGGCCGCGGACTGAGGCGTCAGCCCTGCGCCTCGCGCGGGGCGGGACGCTCGGTGCGTCGGCCGAACTCGCGGCGCCCCGGTTCGAAGGAGCGGATGCCTTCGCCGGCGGCGCGCGCGGCCGGCTGGAGACGCGCCGCGTTCACCATCGAACGGCAGTCCTCGACCTTCAAGGTGCGGTAGAAGAGGGCCAGCCGGTCGAAGGCCAGGACCTCGAGCCCGACCGCGGGCTTCAGCATCATCATGATGCTCATCGCGTCGGCCGACGGGGTCTTCAGCGCTTTCAGAGCGACGGCGAGGCGCTCGCCGGTCGGGTCGGCAGCGATCTCAAGGACGGTGCGGCCGTCGATCGGCAACGCCTGCGAGAGCCTGTCGTAGAACGCGGCTTCCTGCCGCTCCATCGCGAGAAGCAGCAGCGATTCCGTGTCGACGGGCTGCGACTGCGGCGCGGTGCGGCCGGTCAGCGCCAAGCGACGCAGCGCCTCGCGCACACCGTCGACGGACGGGCCCTGGCGCCGCTGGGCGGCAGTCGGCTCGAGGAGCGGCGTCTCGGCGAGAAATTCGGGCGCGAGCGCCGGGCTGTCGGGCTGGGGCGAGGTCGCCTCGGCCACGGCGGGTTCGATCGAGACGACCTCGGGCGAGACGGGGGCGGGCTCGGCCGGCACCGGAGCGGGACCTTCGGCGCGCCGGGTGCGGTTGTCGAGAAGGCGGGTGACGCGGTCGTCCTCGATCATGCGAAGATGCGCGATGTCGCTCTCTTCAAGCACGGGGCTGGAGATCAGGAAGGGCGCGGAGACTTCGATCGGTTCGGCAACGAGAAGATCGACCAGCGAGCGTGGCACGCGTGCCGAGTGCGACAGGGCGGCGGCAGCGTTGCGCCGCGTCTCGGACCCGATGCGCCCCCAGAGCGGCACCACGAGGCGCGCCATGTCGTCGGCCTGGCGCTGCGTCGGATGGCGCAGGGCGCCGTAGGCCGTGATGGCGGCGGTGACGACCGTGTCGAACTGCTGCTGGGCCGGATGGCGTTCGAGGGATCGGAAGATCCGCGGTGCGGCGTCCTTCATGGGGCTCCAGGCGAATGTGCGGGTGGTGTCCGGCCGTTCGACAGGATTAGACGCAATCCCTTAGCAACCTGTTAACCCTGCGAACCCTGCGCCCGCCTGACGCACCCGCAAGGCACGGGCGCACAACCGGCGGTCAGCGCCGGACAAGGCGCGTGCGCGACAGTTCTGGCGGGAAGACGACGGGCGCCCCTCGTGTGGCGTTTGAGAAGGAACCGGCCGCCTCGTCGATGCCTTCCCGCGACCGAAACGCGGATTCGGGAAGGAGGCGAGGAATGAACAACGTGCACCGGCTCGTCGTCCCCAAGCGGGACGACACCCGCAGGACGCCGAGCGAAGCACTGACCCGGACAGGCGAAGTGCTGATCCTGCCCTGTATCCGCTACGAGCGGATCGAGCTGCGAGATGCGCCGTCAGCGAGGCGTGTCGCAGCGTCGACGAACCACGACCAGCTCTGGCAGGACCTGACGGCCTAAGCCGAAGGGACGGGCGCGCGGAAAGCGGGTCCGATCGAGCGGGACGCTCGAAGCCGCCGGCTATTCGGCGGGGCGACCGGCTTCCTCGGGCGTGGCCGGCCGGCAGACGATGGACCGGGCGAAGCGATCGACGAACGGACGCTCGCTCTCCGAATCGACCAGCGAGCGGACGGTCATGTAGCCTTCCTCGTTCGGCAACTCGACGGAGACCGTCTGGTCCGGCAGTTCCGAACCCTCGACGCGGGCGAGATCGAGCTGCTCGCGCGTGCCGATCAAGAGATCGAGCGCGCCTTCGAGCGCCACGCGCTCGCTGATGCTGAAGAGATTGTCGCCGTTGCGGGCGTAGACCGACGCAGTCCAGAAGCCGGTCCGCTCCTCGGCCGTTACGCGCACGGGTCCGTTCTCCAGCGTGAAGCGGCAGGCGACGTCGATGAAGGCCGGATCGATGAAGGCGAAGGCTGCGGCGGCCGGCTGGTTGGCCACGGCGGCCGGCGGCTCGCCGACCCGCACCACGGAGAACAGGTCGCCGAAACGCGCGAGGCGCGCCCAGGCGTCGTTCTCCGCCTGCATCGGGATCGAGAAGATGATGGCGATGTGGATGATCGCCGCGCCGACGAGCCCGACGAGGATGGCGAGAAGGAGCTTACCCATCGACGAGGCAGCCCGTGCGCACGATGAAGGGCATGGCGATGGGCGCGGCTCCGATGTCCGTCGAGATCGGGGTGTCGTAGAAGGTGAGGGCGAGGACGTATCCGCCGTTGCCCTCGACCGCCAGCCAGTTGCCCGGCTCGGCGCGCGGACCGACCGAGACCAGCGCGCGGTTGTCGTCGGAGCGCATCCAGTTCAGCGACACGAGATGCGACGGACGGCCCTCGGTGACCGGGATCGGCTGGCCCGCGAAGTCGAAGGCCGAGAGCGTCGCGATGCGGGCGGGCGGGTAGGCGCCCTCCAGCCGGTAGTCGCACTCGCGGCGAAGCTCGCGCCCCTGCGTGTCGACGCGGGCCTGGAACGCCACCCCTTCGCCGAGGCCGAGCGTCAGGTCGCCGGAGCGGGCAAGGCGGGCCTTGGAATAGGGATCCGCGGTCGGTGAGCCGGCGGTGCGGTTGGCGTGCCACGGGCCGACGACCTGGATGTCCGCGCCCTCGTAGCTTTCGAGCATGCGCGCGGCCGACCATGTGCCGAGGCCCAGCGCGACGCCGATGGCGAGGAGGGTGAGGACGAGAAATCGCATGGGCGGTGTATGACCCCGATCCGGCCGGCGCGCCAGAGGCGTTCCGTCAGCGGCTGACGCTGGGTTCGAGACCGTCGGCGCGCGACGACGCGAACTTCTCGGGCGTCGTCGGCTGAAGCGTCGAGAGCAGGAGCTCGAGGTCGGAGAGGACGCGCCGGGTGTTGTTGTTGATCAGCGCCGGGCGGGCGATCTGCGGCGCGTCCTCGCCCTCGGGCTTGGGCACGTCGATCGAGCCGGGGGCGGGGATCGGGTCGTCGATATAGGGGATGGGGCGCAGCTCGATGCCCTGATGCGCCGCCTCCATGAAGCGCTGCCAGGTCATGGCGGGAAGGCCGCCGCCGGTCAGCTTGTTGGTCGGCTTGTAGCTATCGTTGCCGAACCAGACGGCGGCGGTGAAATTGCCGGTGAAGCCGACGAACCAGGCGTCGCGATAGCTCTGCGTGGTGCCGGTCTTGCCGCCGGCGCGCGTCATCGACAGGCGGGCGCGGCGGGCCGTGCCGACCTCCGGAATGCGCACGAACATCTGGTTCATGCTTTTCGTCGCCTGCTCCGAGAGGACGCGGCGGCGCGGCGGCATGTCGCGCTCGGCATCCCAGAGGACGTGGCCCTCGGCATCGGTGATCTGCTGGACAGCGTGACGGTTCGACGTCAGGCCGCCGGCGGGAAAGACGGAATAGCCGGTGGCCTGATCGAGGATCGTCACCTCGTTGGTGCCGAGCGCGATGGTCTTGTCGCCGCGCAGCGGGGTTTCGACGCCCATGTTGCGGGCGAGCTCGGCCACCTTGCCGGGGCCGGCGCCCTTCTCCTGGCTGAGCTTGACCGCGACCGTGTTGAGCGAGCGGGCCATCGCGTCCTGAATCTGCAGACGGCCGGCGTATTTCAGGCCGTAGTTCTGCGGGGACCAGTTTCCGACGCTGACCGGACCGTCGACGATCATGTCGGTCGGCTTGTGGCCGTTCTCCATGGCGAGCGCGTAGACATAGGCCTTGAACGAGGAGCCCGGCTGGCGGAGCGCTCGGGTGGCTCGGTTGAACTGCGACAGGCCGTAGTCCCGGCCGCCGACCATGGCGACGACGCCCCCGTCGTCGGCGATCACTGCCATCGCGCCTTCCTCGACGCCGAAGGTCTTGCCGTACTGGCGCAGGTGGAAATCGACGGATTCGTCGGCCAACTGCTGGAGGCCCATGTCGATCGTGGTGCGGGCGACGAAGGTGCGCTGCGGCAGGTCGGCGGCGATGCGCTGGATCTCGTCGAAGGCGAAGTCGAGGAAGTAGTCCGGCGACTTGATGACGGAGCGGTCGACCGCGGTCGCCGGATGGCGACGCGCGGCGACGACCTGGCCCTCGGTCATGAAGCCGGAATCGACCATCGCGCTGAGGACGACGTTGGCGCGGGCGCGGGCGGCCGGCAGGTTGTTGTGGGGCGCGTACTGCGTCGGCGCCTTGAAGAGACCGGCGAGCATGGCGGCCTCGGCGAGGTTCACGTCGCGGATGTTCTTGCCGAAATAGAACTCGGCCGCCGCCGCCGCGCCGTTGGCGCCGCCGCCCATGTAGGCACGGTCGAGATACATGCCGACGATTTCGCGCTTGGTGAGATTGGCTTCGAGCCAAAGTGCGAGGAAGGCCTCGTTGATCTTGCGCTCCAGCGAGCGCTCGTTGGAGAGGAAGACGTTCTTGGCGAGCTGCTGGGTGAGCGTCGAGCCGCCTTGGACGACGCCGCCGGCCCGCGCGTTCTGGCCGAGCGCGCGGCCGAGGCCGATGAAGTCGATGCCCCAGTGCTCGAAGAAGCGCCGGTCCTCGGTGGCGAGCACCGCCTTGACGAAGTGGTCGGGCAGCTCGTCGATGGGAACCGCGTCGGCCTTGAGGATGCCGCGGCGGCCGATCTCGTTGCCGTGCCGGTCAAGGAAGAGGACGGAATAGTCGGCCTGCTGGGGAAGGCCGGCGACGGTCTTCTTCATGGCGGGCTGGGCGAGGACGAGGAGGACGATGAAGCCGGCGAGGCCGATCGTCAGCGTCTCGCAGCAGAGCTCCACGACGACGCGGTTGAAGCCGCGCACGCGAAAGCGGCGCGAGGCGATGGTGACGCTTTCCCAAGCGCCGGAAAAGCCATGGAAAAGCCGCCAGAGCGTGGTATCCAGCCAAGCATCGACTTCCATCAGTCGGGATGGAGCGCGCCGCCCCTTCGGCTTGGACGAAAACAGTTTCGGCACGGTCAGCCCATCCCCCGGCGCGCCGCTTCGACGCGTCGAACCATCTTACAAGAACCTGTCGGCGAGACAATCAGCCGTCGGCATCGTCGGCCCGGAAAGGCCATCCAATGCAGACGTATATGGGCGGTTCCGAGGCGCGGCCCACGGGTTCCACGGATCGCAGAGCAAGATGAACGAAACACCCTTCTGGGCGCGCAAATCGCTCGACGAAATGACGGCGGAGGAGTGGGAGCAGCTGTGCGACGGCTGCGGCCGGTGCTGCCTCAACAAGCTGGAGGACTGGGACACCGGCGAGATCATCTGGACCAACGTCGCCTGCCACATGCTGGACGGTGCGAGCTGCCGTTGCGCCGACTACGCGAACCGGCATGCGAGCGTGCCGGACTGCGTGACGCTCGATCCCGATCTCGTCCGCTCGATCGCCTGGCTGCCGCCGTCCTGCGGCTACCGGCTGATCGCGGAAGGGCGGCCGCTCTACTGGTGGCACCACCTCGTGTCGGGCGACCCGGACACGGTGCACCAGGCGGGCGTCTCGGTGCGGGGGCGCACGGTGAGCGAGGAGGGGATGGAGCCGGAGGACTACGAGGACCACCTCGCCGCGTGGCCGGGCGACGATCCCGGCGAGGGCGAACAGCCCGGAAATAGGAAAACCGTCTGAAATAGGAAAATTATCATTGACCACGTGACGGTGCCGGTGTAGGGTTCAGGCATAGTCGAATTGGTGCGTTTCGAAGGCGGTCGCTTCCCGGCAGGGGACGGCCGCCTTCTGCGTTTCCGGAAAGCGGGGTGGCATGGGGAAGCCGGACGAGACGCTTCTGTCGGAGCGACTGTTCGCGGCGCTGACCGCCGAGGTCTCGGCGCTGGAGAAACGGCCGCGGCGGGTGTCGGAGACGCCGGGCGAGCCGATGCCGAAGAAGACCGCGTCGGAGCGCGCAGGCGAAGCCAAGGCGCGCGTCGAGGCGATCTCGCAGCTGACGCGCACCCTGGAGAAGCTTCTGGAGCTTCGCCAGCTGGAAGCTCTGTCCCGCGAGACGGGGCGGCGCGAGGACACGGCGCAGGCCGATGCGTTGCGCGCCGAGATGCTGAAGCGGCTGAAGGCGATCGACGCGCGGCGAGGCGGCGCGCCCGGCCTGTTCGAGGCGTCGGTGCCGGATGAAAGGGGCACGGCCTGATGGCGACGGCATTCTGGCGCGATGTCGAGCGCGAACTGGCGGGGCAGCCGGCGCATGTCCTGCGCGGGGCGATGCCGCCCTGGGCCGCCTGCGCACGGCCGGCGCAGCTGCCGCCGCCGGGCGACTGGCGGCAATGGCTGCTGGTCGGCGGGCGCGGGTCGGGCAAGACGCGGGCGGGGGCCGAGTGGGTGCGAGCGATGGCGCTCGGCGAGGCGCCGATCGGCGCGTGCGTCCACGGGCGCATCGCGCTGGTGGCCGAGACGCTGGGCGATGCGCGCGAGGTGATGGTAGAGGGCGAAAGCGGGCTTCGCGCGCTCGACTACGAGACGCGCCCCGTCTTCGAGGCCTCGCGCCGGCGGCTTGTCTTCGCGAACGGGGCGGTGGCGCAGGTGTTTTCATCCGAAGATCCCGACGCGCTGCGCGGCTACCAGTTCGACGCCGCCTGGGGCGACGAGCTGGCGAAATGGACCTATGGCGAGGACTGTTTCGACAACCTGCAACTGGCGCTGCGGCTGGGCGCGAACCCGCGCATGGTGCTGACCACGACGCCGCGCGCGGTGCCGATCCTGAAGCGGCTGATGGGGGAGGCGGGAACGGCGGTGACGCGCATGCGGACCGCCGAGAACGCCGGCAATCTCGCCGACGGTTTCGTCGCGGCGATGGACGCCCGCTACGGCGGCTCGCGGCTGGCGCGCCAGGAACTCGACGGCGAGATGATCGAGGCGCGCGAGGACGCGCTGTTCGACCGTGTGGCCATCGACCGGCTGCGGGTGCGGGCGGCGCCCGCGCTGAACCGGATCGTGGTGGCCATCGACCCGCCCGCTTCGTCGGGCCGGGCGTCTGATGCCTGCGGCATCGTGGCGGCGGGGCTGGCCGGGGACGGGACGATTTATGTCCTGGCCGACCGGAGCCGGCGCGGGTTGAAGCCGCCGGAGTGGGCGGGCGCGGCGGTCGGTCTCTTTCGCGAACTCGAGGCCGACCGGATCGTCGCCGAGGTGAACCAGGGCGGCGAGATGGTGGAGGCGGTGCTGCGGGCGGTGGCGCCCGACGTGCCCGTGTCGAGCGTGCGGGCCACGCGGGGCAAGTGGGTGCGGGCCGAGCCCGTGGCCGCGCTCTACGAGCAGGGGCGCGTGCGCCATGCGGGTAGCTTTGCCGAACTCGAGGACGAGCTCTGCGATTTCGGCACGGACGGCCTGTCGAACGGCCGCTCGCCGGACCGGCTGGACGCGATGGTCTGGGCGGTGACGGCGCTCAGCCAACCGCGCAGCGAGCCGCGCATTCGACGGCTGTGACGTCAGCCGCTTAACGCATTCCGTTCAACGGAGACATGAGATGGGTTTGACGACGAGGCTGAGGGCTTTGGCGGGGCTGGCGCCTGTCTCGGCGGGGGCGCCGGAGGTGCGCTCGGGTGCCGGTGGCGGGGCGCTGGTGTTTGCGGGCGCGGCGGACGAGGCGGACTGGACGGAGCGATCCTACGGGTCGCTGGCGCGCGCCGGGTTCATGCGCAATCCGCTGGTCTATCGCTGCGTGCGGCTGATCGCCGAGACCACGGCGGCTGTGACCTTCGTTCTCTACGAGGGGCGGCGCGAGGTGGAGGCGCATCCGCTGCTCGATCTCCTGCGCCAGCCGAACGGATTGCAGGATGGGCCGGCGCTGATCGAGACGCTGGTCGGGCATCTTCTCCTGTCGGGCGCGGCGCATGTCGAGGCGAGCGTTCTCGACGAGCGGCCCCGGCAGCTTCATGCGCTGCGGCCGGACCAGATCCGAACGGTATCGTCGGCGGACGGCTGGCCGGAGGCAGTGGAGCAGCGGGTCGGCGGGCGCGTCCGGCGCATCCCGCTGGAGGGCGACGGCGAGCGACCGGCGCGGGTGCTGGCGATCCGGCTGTTCCACCCGTTGAGCGAGGCGGACGGGTTCGCGCCCGTCGGCGCGGCGCAGACAGCGCTCGATCTCCACAACGCGGCGACGCGCTGGAACAAGGCGCTGCTCGACAATTCGGCCCGGCCGTCCGGCGCGCTGGTCTACCAGCCCGGCGATGGCGGCAACCTGACGGGCGACCAGTTCGAGCGGCTGAAGACGGAGCTGGAAAGCGGCTATTCCGGCGCGGCGCGCGCCGGGCGGCCGATGCTTCTGGAAGGCGGGCTCGACTGGAAGGCGATGGCGCTCAGCCCCCGCGACATGGACTTCATGGAAGCGCGCAACGGCGCGGCGCGGGACGTGGCGATCGCCTTCGGCGTGCCGCCCATGCTGCTCGGCATTCCGGGCGACGCGACCTATGCCAACTATGCCGAGGCCAACCGGGCGCTCCTGCGGCTGACCGTGCTGCCGCTGGTCTCGCGGCTGTCCGGCGCGCTCGGCAACTGGCTCGGCCCCTTCTTCGAGGGCGGGCGGGATCTGCGGCTCGGCTTCGACGCCGACCGGATCGAGGGACTTTCGGTCGAGCGCGAGGCGCTGTGGGCGCGGGTCGGCGCGGCGGCTTTCCTCGACGAGGACGAGAAACGCGAGGCGGTGGGCTACGGACCTGTAACGCGCAAGAACGAGTGGCACTAACCGGGATTTGGCGGGACTGACCGGAAACAAGCGGTCCAGACCCAACAATTGCGGGCTTTACGCCATCAAACTCGCGTTGATTCCGGTTCCGTTAGGCGCAAGATCGAATGGCAAAACACCGTTCCGTCCGAGCGGGCTGCGCAAGATCAGATGGCCAGAATTGCCAAGCGCCAAGGCCCCAATTCAGGTTTCAGTAGATGCTCTGGGCACCAAACGAACCTCGAACGCGATCTGGTCAATTCGTTGGAGCATGAATGTCCCGTTGCCAAGGGGACGATCCGTCCAGAAGGAGAGTAATCCAATTGTGAGCAGCAACTCTGTGGCTCGCTTGGCAAACTGTAGGCGACGGGTGTTATTTTCGGGCACGAGATATCGGGCTTGGCTCATATTGCGCGCCATGTCGGATATCGGTCGCTCTTCAAAGTCGAATGGCTGCCACGAATGCGCAGCCTTGTTGCGGATGCTCGCCATGATTTTCAGATCTGCGAGATCCTGGTCGTCAATGCACCCTAAAGCGCGAGCCATCCGAGCGCGAGCGTAGAACTCGCTGATTGCGCCCCCAGGCTTTTGAAGCAAGTCTCTCGCCTGTTTGCAGTCGACGAGCCTGCGCAGGATCACTTCTTCAAGCGTTTCCTCAATGTAGGCGCAGTAAGAGATAACCATGCCACGGTCATCATAGCTGAAGCTGCGGTCTGCGGCCTCCTGCATACGCATCATGTGCGCGTGGGCTTGCTGCTCTAAGACCGCCTGCTCTTCTTCAGACCGCATCGACGCTCACCTCCACCTTCAGCCGTTACCTAGAGTCGCTGTTTCCTTGCGAACCTAGATCATTCGGCCGTACCACATGACGCGGCCGGCGATGCGCAGGATGTCCAGCTGGTCGGGGGTGACCGTCTCCTCGAAGCCGGCATCCTTGTTGTCGCTGGTGATGACGACCGTGCGATCGAGCTTAATTCGCAGGCGCTTCACCAGCAGCGCATCCCCGTAGACCAACACGTAGATGCCGTTATCGACGGCCTGATCGATCGCCGTGTCGATGATCAGCGTGTCGCCGCTCCGGATCGTCGGCTCCATCGAGTCGCCGCGTGCGGTGAGCACCTTCGCAGCGTGCGGCGTGATGCTGCGCGCCCGCAGCCAAGCTGCGTCGAACGCGACGCGCCCGACGACGGGCTCCGCCTCGACAATCGTCCCCGCACCTGCTGACGGCTGCACATCGAGCAGCGGAATTAACACCATAGCGTCGTCCTCGAGGTCGATCGGGTCGGTGTGGATCACGGCAGGCACTCCCGTTTGTTCCGGTTGTGTTCTCTCCCGTATCTGGCGCACCGGCTCCGAAGAGTCACGGGGGCCTTCTCCGGTTGCCAGCCAATTGATGTGGACAGAGGCCGCCTTCGCCAGTCCGACCAGGACGCTCACGGGCGGATCGTACCCTTCCATGTATCGAAGCAGCGATTTCCAGCTTTTGCCCGTCGCCTGGACGGATTTGTCCGATCCCAGCTCGCGCGCGATCTGGGAAACCCGGTCGGCAAGGCCTGCCTTCGAAGCGGGAACCTCGTTCCCAGATGGCACGCCGCCACCGTCTCCGTCATATCCCATTGATTTCGTTGGCATAATCTAACGAACCCGCTGCGCGGACGAATTTAGGATCTGGGAAGACGGATTTGTCTTGATACCCGGCAACATCTGTCCGAACTTCGTACCACCAAACAGAACACCGGCCGAACCATCGGACGGACCACCAAACGAACCACAACCCCCGAAAAAAGCTGGCGTGCGGGCCAGCCTCCGGAGAGCTGAATGACCAAGGCGGCACCCAAGCCACCCACCGAATGGGACGCGGAGGGGATCAAGGCGGAGATCCGCCGTCAGAACCTCACGCAGGCCAAGATCGCTCGTCAGGCGGGCCTTCCCCCGCACGCCGTTCGGCGTGCCTTTCTGGGGCTAAGCCGCCGGGGTGCCGACGCGATTGCGGCCGCGCTTGGCATCCCCTTCGAAGAGCTGTTCCCGACCGGTTTCATCCAGAGCCGTTCAAGCCTGCGGAAACCTATCGCAAAGCCCGTCCCGGAGTCCCGCTCATAGCGCGACACCCTCACTGACGAAACGCGGGCCTCGGCATGAGCGCCTGGGAAATCTTAACCATGATCGTTTCCGGTGCTCCGGCGGCCCTGATCGGGCTCGCGGTGGGCATTGGGCTGATTGCGATCTGCCGGCCGGAGATGCGGTGAGTGAGCCCGACGGTCGACGAGTTCCTGTCCCGCTGCACGCAGTTCGCCCGCCTTCATCCGGCGGCGGTCCTGGCGATGCCGGAGCCGGAGCTTGCCGTCGATCCAAGGGCTCCCGCCCATCACCTTCGCCGAACCCGTGAGCGCGCCCGCGCCCGCATGGTCACCACCGCCCGGCTGTCGCTCAAGCCGACGTGGGCCACCACCCCCGACCTCTTCACTGCAATGGAAAGCGCGACTGCATGTCCGTGATGCGTCAAATCCCGATCGCGATGATCGACGCCGGCAACCGCCTGCGTGTCCTCGACCCTGCATGGGTGCGCACCCTCGCCGACGACATGGCGGTCGGTGGTCAGGAGGAGCCGATCCGCGTTGTCGAGCGCGGCGATCGCTTCCAGCTCGTGTCGGGCGCGCGCCGCCTTGCCGCAGCCGCCTTGCTGGCCTGGGACGAGATCGAGGCCAAGGTCAAGCCGGCTGGCGCCCTGCCGGACGAGGCGTCGGCGCGTCTTGCCGAGATCAAGGCCGACATGATGCGCGGCGAGCCGACCGTGCTGGATCGAGCCCGCTACATCGCCGCATGGCGGGCCGTGTACGAGACCGTTCACGCCCCGGCGAAGCCCGGCCGGAAGCCCAAGCCGCGCACGCCGCAGGAGGCCGACGAATTGAGTGCAAAGTTTGCACTCAATTTCTCGGACGCCGCCCAAGAGGCGCTCCAGATCAGCCGACGCAGTCTGTTTCTCGCGCTGAAGGTCGCGACGATCCCGGATGAGACGGCGCGTTGCATTGCCCTCCATCCCATCGCCCGAAAGCAATCCGAGCTGCTGATGCTGGCCGACCTCGCGCAGCCCCGACAGGTCGCCGTGGTCGAGATGCTCACTGCAGAGCCTGCGCGCGCCGACAGCGTCTCCACGGCTATCATGCTGCTCTCCGGTGGCGCCGGTGTCGTCGAGAAGGCCAACTACGAGCGCTTCCAGGAGCGGTTCGTCGCCTGGAAGCCGGCTGAGCGACACGCCTTCTTCGAGTTGAACGCGGCGGAGTTCGAGGAATGGCTCGCCATGAGGCGCGCCTCCACCCGTATCGCCCCGGCTTTGAAGGCGGTCGGCTGATGACCCGTCACCGCGACCCCCACACGAAGGACCTGCTCGCCTGGGAGGCGCAGACCGTCCGCGTCGGCTTCGACGAGGAAGTGACGGGACGCGGTGACCTCTCCAGCCGCATCGCGCGCTTTCTGGCGCGGGCCCTGGCCGACGCCAAGGATGCCGGCATGGACCGGAACGACATCGCGCGGGCGATGGGCGAATACCTTGATCGGCCGATCGCGAAGGCGACGATCGACAAGTGGGCCAGCGAGGCGGCGGACGACCGCCGTATCGATCTCGACTGCTTCATCGCGCTCGTCCACGTCACCCGCGACCTTCGCCTCCTCGGCTTCATGCCCGCGATGTTCGGGTGCGCAGTCGTCGCCGATCGCTACGTCGATCTGATCGAGCTGCACGAGATCGAGGAGCACGAGCGCGAGGTCGCCGCCCGCAAGTCTGCCCTTCAGGCCAAGGTCCGGGGGCGTCGATGAGCGAAGGCCGTCAGATGATCGCTATCGCTTCTCAGATCCAAGAGATGGAGCTGGCATCCCGCCTTCGCGAGACCGAGGTCACGCGAGCGGTGCAGCGCGGCACCATGCGCGAGAGCGTCGGTGAGATGCACATCGCGCGCCTACGCGCCGGCATCGCGACACTGCGGTGGCTCGAACGGAACGAGGCCAAGATCAAGGCCAGGGTCGCAGGAGCTACGTCATGAAGGAGTGGCTGACTGCACAGGAGATCGCCGACGCCAATCTGCCGCAGATGCCGGCGACCAAGAGAGGCGTGAACGACCTTGCGGAGCGCGAGGGCTGGAACGCGGACGAGTTCCGCTCGCGCATCCTCGCCTTCGGCGTGCCGACCGCGATCAAGACCGACAACGGCTCGGATTTCGTGGCGAAGGAGATCAACAGGCTCTTCGCGCATCTCGATATCGAACCGATCCGCTCGAACGCCTAGGCGTCCCGGCGCGGTCCGGCGAGGGCTTCGGCTCCGTTCTCCTTTCGGAACGGGCACCCTTTCAACCGGGAGCCTGCCGTGAACGACGCCACGACCACGCCCATCCTCGACCGCGTCGCCGCTCTCGTGGCCGATCGCCACGGGGTCGACCGCGCCAAGATCTCGGCCGACACGGATCTCTTCGACGACGTCGGCGCCGACAGCCTCGATCGCGTCGAGCTGGCGATGGACCTGGAGGAAGCGTTCGAGGTCGAGATCCCCGACGAGCTGGTCGAGACCAGCCGGACGGTGGGCCAGTTCGCGCGCGCCGTCGAGCTGCGCATCGGCGCGCGGGATTTCGGCCGGTGAGCTACGCCTCCCTCCAGGACCTGATCGACCGCTTCGGCGACCGGGAGCTGATCCAGCTCACCGACCGCACGAACCGGCCGGCGAGCGTGATCGACCAGACTGTGGTCGGGCGCGCGCTGGCCGACGCCGACGCGCTGATCGACGGCTACGTGGGCAAGGTCCACGCCCTGCCGCTCGCGGCGGTCCCGCCGGCCCTGGTGAAGACCGCCGCCGACATCGCGCGCTTCTACCTCCATTCGAAGCCGGAGAAGGACGGCGCGGTCTGCCGGCGCGGAGCGTTCGGGCTTTGCGGTTTGGCGATGATGGCCTCGTCGTCGTGGAACTTGTGGAGAGCGTGCCGCCCCGGTGGCGCCCGGGCGACGAGGCGGAACTCGTGGCCGGATGCGACTGGAGCTTCACGACCTGCCGGGAGCGGTTCGGCAACGGGCTGAACTTCCGGGGCTTCCCGCACATCCCCGGTGCCGACGCCGCTTTGGCGGTAGCGAAGAGCGATGCGCGGCACGATGGATCGGCGGTGGTGCCGTGAGCGCGCGGGAGCGGGCACTGGCCGTGGCGCGGACCTTTATCGGGACGCCCTACCGGCACCAGGGGCACCGGCGCGGGGTCGGGTGCGATTGCCTCGGTCTCGTGCGCGGTGTCTGGCGCGAGCTTTACGGGCGGGAGTCGGAGGCGCCGGGCCCGTATTCGCCGGACTGGGCCGAGACCGGACGCGGCGATCCGCTGCTGGAGGCGGCGCGGCGGCATTTCGTGAGCGTCGCGGCCGGCGACGGGCTGCCGGGCGATCTGGTGCTGTTTCGCTGGCGCGATGCAGGGCCGGCCCGGCATTGCGGGCTCCTAGACGAGCCGGACGAGAGCGGCGCGCGTCTCATCCATGCCTACCAGGGGGCGAGCGTCCTGTCCTCGCCGCTGACGCCCGGCTGGGCGGGGCGCATCGCCGCCACCTTCCGTTTTCCCGACGAGGTCTGAACCATGGCGACCATTCTTCTGCAGGCGGCGGGCGGCGCGCTCGGCGGCCTTGTCGGCGGCCCGTTCGGGGCGGTCGCGGGCCGGGCGATCGGGGCGCTCGGCGGCTACGCGCTCGACAACCGGCTGATGGGGCGCGGGGCGCGGCGCGAGAGCGGACGGCTGCGCGCGAGCCGCGTGATGGAGGCCGACGAGGGCGGCGGCGTCGCGCGGGTCTACGGCACGGCGCGGGTCGCGGGGCAGGTGATCTGGACGACGCGGTTCGAGGAGGCGACCCGCACCGACCGGCAGGGCGGGAAGGGTGGCGGCAGCCGGGGAGCCACCGAGACGACCGTCTACAGCTATTTCGGCAACGTGGCGGTGGCGCTGTGCGAGGGGCCGATCGCCTGCGTGCGGCGCGTCTGGGCGGACGGGGAGGAACTCGATCTCGCGGAGGTGACCTGGCGGCTCCACCACGGGACCGAGACGCAGGCGCCCGACCCGCTGATCGAGGCACGGCAGGGCGCGGGGCGGGCGCCTGCCTATCGCGGCACGGCCTACCTCGTCTTGGAGCGGCTGCCGCTGGAGCGATGGGGCAACCGCATTCCGCAGATCTCCTGCGAGGTGTTGCGGCCGGTCGGCGCGCTCGAAGAGCGTATCCGGGCGATCACCATCATCCCCGGAGCGACGGAGCACGGGCTCGACCCGGTGGTCGTGCGCGAGCGTATCGGCGAGGGACAGGACCGGCTGGTGAACCGCAACGTCCTGCACGGCGGGAGCGACTTCGTGGCGTCGCTCGACGAGCTGACCGCGCTGTGCCCCGCGCTGGAGCGCGCGGCATTGGTCGTCGCCTGGTTCGCCGACGACCTGCGCGCGGGGTCGGCGAGGTGCCGACCGGGCGTCGAGACGGCGGAGCGCGACGAGACGGAGCGCTGGAGCGCGGGCGGGGTCGGGCGCGAGGGCGCGCGCGTCGTCAGCCGCGTCGACGGCGGCCCGGCCTATGGGGGCACGCCGTCGGACGCGGGCGTGCGACGAGCGATCGCGGCGCTTCGCAGGAAAGGGTTGAAGGTCACGTTCTATCCCTTTCTGCTGATGGATGTTCCACCCGGCAACGGGTTGCCCGATCCCTACGGTGGGCCCGAGCAGGCGGCTTTTCCGTGGCGGGGGCGGATGACGCTGGACATCGCGGAAACGCTGAGCGGTTCGAGCGACGGAACGGCGGCGGCACGGGCGGAGATCGCGCGCTTCGTCGGTCGCGCGCGCGAGTCGGATTTCACGCTGGACGGCGACGGCATCCGCTATGTGGGGCCCGCGGAATGGTCGTACCGGCGGATGATCCTTCATCAGGCCTGGCTCGCCCGTTCGGCGGGCGGGGTCGATGCGTTCGTCATCGGTTCGGAAATGCGGGGGCTGACGCGCTTGCGCGACGAGGCCGGGCGCTTCCCCTTCGTGGAGGCGCTGATCGAACTGGGGCGCGACGTGAAGGCGATCCTGCCGGAGGCGCTCGTGACCTACGCGGCGGACTGGAGCGAGTATTTCGGCTATCAGCCGGGTGGCGGCGACGTCTTCTACAATCTCGACCCGCTCTGGGCCGAGCCCGCGATCGGCGCGGTCGGCATCGGCAACTACCTGCCGCTGTCGGACGAGGGGGACCGGGGCGAGTCGGGCTCGCGCGACGGGACGGCGTCGCCCTACGACCTCGACGGGCTCGTCGCCGGGATCGCGGGCGGCGAGTATGCCGACTGGTACTACCCGGACGACGACGCGCGCCGCCGGGGAGACCGGGTGGCGATCACCGACAGGCTGGACAAGCCCTGGGTCTTCCGGGCGAAGGATCTCCTGTCCTGGTGGCGCCTGCCGCATTTCGAGCGTCGCGCCGGCGTGGAAGCCACGGCGCCGACGGCCTGGGTGCCGATGTCGAAGCCGATCTGGTTCACCGAACTCGGCTGCCCGGCGATCGACAAGGGCGCGGGGCAGCCGAACGTCTTCGTCGATCCGAAGTCGGCCGAGAGCGCACTGCCGCATTTTTCGACCGGCGCGCGGGACGAACTGATCCAGCGACGCTTCATCGAGGCGCACCAGCGGCACTGGGACGAGACGGCGGACGGGTTCATCGCGGCTCGCAATCCGGTCTCGCCGGTCTATGGCGGGCGGATGGTGGCGGCGGACGCTATCCATCTGTGGACCTGGGACGCCCGACCTTATCCGGCCTTTCCCGAGCGCGCGACGCTCTGGCGCGACGGCGGCAACTGGCAGCGGGGTCACTGGCTGAACGGACGGCTCGGCCGCGCGCCGATGGACGGGTTGATCGCGACGCTGCTGCGCGATCACGGCTTCGATGCGTTCGATGCGTTCGATGCGTTCGATGCGTTCGATGCGTTCGATGTCTCGGAGGTCGACGGGGTGGTCGGCGGCTTCGTCGTCTCGGGGCCCGGTTCGGCGCGCGGCGAACTGGAAGAGCTGATGCGGCTGACGGGCATCGAGGCCGTCGCGCGGGGTGGGGTCCTGCGTTTCCGCTCGGTCGGTCGGCGGGGCGTGTCGCCGGAGCCGATCGTGACGGTCGATCCGCCGGACGAAGCGGCGATCGAGGTGCGCCGCTTCGATGACGGCGAGACACCGGGCGAGATCGTGGTCGGCTTCGGGGATGCCGAGCGGTCGTATCGCCCCGGGGCGGCGGAAGCGATGTTGCCGGGACGCTCAAAACCGGGGCAGGCGACGGTGGAACTGCCGATCTCGCTGACGGAGGACGAGGCGCGCCGGCTGGCCGAGGGGCTTCTGGAGCGCGAGGCGGGAGACCGGGAGATCGCGCGCTTCGCGCTGTCGCCGGCCGCGATCGAGGTCGGGCCCGGCGACCGGATCATGATCGAGGGACGGTCGGAAAGCTGGCAGGTGACGCGGATCGAGGACGGGATGGCGCGGCGCGTCGAGGCGCGGCTCGTGCGCCGGGGCGCATCGGAGCGCAGCGGCGAGCCGCCCGCACCGGTGCCGGAGACGGCGGGGCCGGTCTTCGCCTCGCGCCCGGCGGTTTCGCTCCTCGACCTTCCGAAGCTCGACGCCGGGCTCGGCGGCGCGATGATCGCCGTCTCGGCAAGGCCATGGATGCCCTACGTCGTGATGGCGTCGCCGGGGGCGGGCGGACATCGCGCGGCTCTGACGGTCGCGAGCGCCGCGACGGCGGGGCGGCTGGCCGCACCGCTGGCGCCGGGGCGCGAGGAGATCCTCGATCGGACGCACGCGCTCCTCGTCGATCTGGCAACCGGTAGCCTCGCGTCCGCGAGCGCTGGCCTCGTCGACGCCGGGCAGAACACGGCGGCGATCGCGGTCGGCGATGGCTGGGAGGTGGTTCGCTTTCGGGGGGCGGAGGAGATCGCCCCCTCGCGCTACCGCTTGACGGGACTTCAACGCGGCGTCGGCGGAACGGGCGAGGAGGCCGCGATCGGGGCGATCGCCGGGGCCGCGTTCGTGCTTCTGGACCGGGCCGCCCAAAGCTTGAATCTCGCCGAGGGAGAAGCGGGCGTCGAGGTGGACTGGCTGACCGTCCCCGCGGGACGGGGGCTGGACGACGGGGCGGCGGACCGCCGGACCGCGGCCCTCGGCCAGCGGGCCCTGCGACCGCTGTCGCCGGTGCACCTCAAAGGCCGGCTCGGGGCGGAGGGTCTCGACCTCGGCTGGATCCGGCGGACCCGATCCCCGGACCCGGCCTGGGACGGGATCGACGTGCCGCTGGACGAGGACCGCGAGCGATACCGCGTGACGCTGTCGGACGGCGCAGGACCGATGTGGGAACTGACGGTCGAGACGGCCGGGCTTCGTGTTCCGGCGGCCGATCTCGCGATCCGGTTCGGCGGGTTGCCGGTGCGGCTGGAGATCGAGGTCGCGCAGATCAGTCAGCGCTACGGCCCCGGCGCTCCGGCACGGCTGGTGCTTGGCGGCATGTGATGACTATCAACGAGAGGAGAAGGACATGGACGAAAGCAAGAACTGGTACGAGTCGCGAACGGTCTGGGGTGCGGCGCTGGCGCTCGCAGCCTCGCTGGCGGGGTTGTTCGGCGTCGAGATCGCAGGGCTTTCGAGCGACGAGGCGGTGACGGCGCTGACTGCCGCGGCCAGTGCGATCGGCGCGGCGGTGGCGATCTTCGGTCGCTTCGACGCGCGCAGCCGCATCCGATGACGGGACGGGGCGCCCGGCGGACGGGCGCCCCGTTCATTCGACATTCAGACCGCAGTCCCTAGTCTAGCGGACGTCAGACCCTGGATGTGCCATGCTTCGACCCTTCCTCCGCCGTCTCACCGCCGTCTCGTTGCTCGGTCTCGTCGCCTTCGCCACGGCGGCCGAAGCGATGCCGGAGCGTCCGACCGAGGGTGGCTCGATCCCGGCGGCGCACGAGCGGTCGGAAGAGCTTTTCGCGCAAGTCGGCGGGTGCTCGGCCGCCGCGGCGCAGGCCGCGGCGCAGACCGGGGGGCAGGTGCTTTCGGTGCGCGCCTCTCAGCAGGGCGACCGGACCGTCTGCGTCGTCACGGTGCTGATTCCGGCGAGCGACGGCAACCGACCGCGCCGCCAGACGATCACGATCGAGCAGTAAGCCCTCGGGCCTAACAGCACGAATTCCGGGACGGGACCTTTCATGCGTATCCTGATCGTCGAAGACGATGCGAACCTGCGGCGGCAGCTGAACGAGGCGCTGACGAGCGCGGGCTATGTCGTGGACCAGGCTTCGGACGGCGAGGACGGTCACTTCCTCGGCGACACGGAAGCCTATGACGCGGTGATTCTCGACGTCGGCCTGCCGAAGATGGACGGCATCAGCGTTCTGGAGCGCTGGCGGCGGGAAGGGCGGGCGATGCCGGTCCTGCTTCTGACCGCGCGCGACCGGTGGAGCGACAAGGTGGCCGGGATCGACGCCGGGGCCGACGACTATGTGGCGAAACCCTTCCATATGGAGGAGGTGCTGGCGCGCGTGCGGGCTCTCATCCGCCGCGCCGCCGGGCATGCGTCCTCGGAGATCCACTGCGGGCCCCTGAGGCTCGACACGAAGTCCTCGAAGGCGAGCCTCGACGGGACGCCGCTGAAGCTGACGTCGCACGAGTATCGGCTCCTGTCCTACCTGATGCACCACCAGGGCGAGCTCGTGTCGCGCACCGAACTCATCGAGCATATGTACGACCAGGATTTCGATCGTGATTCCAACACGATCGAGGTCTTCATCGGCCGGCTCCGCCGCAAGATCGGCGTGGACATGATCGAGACCGTGCGCGGTCTCGGCTATCGCATGCAGCACGGCGGATGATGGCGGACGAGCCGGAGGCGGAACGGACGGCGGCGGCGCCCGAGCGTCCGCGCACGACCGAAAGCCTGACGTTCCGGGTCGTGTCGCTGTCGAGCGTCTGGGTGATCGCGGCGTTTCTCGTCGTCGCCGGCCTGATCTCCGGCCTCTACGAACGGACCGCGCAGTCCGGCTTCGAGGCGGTGGTGCGGGCGCAGCTCTACAACCTCATCAATTCGGTGACGGTGGACGAGACCGGCACGCTGTCGGGTGTGCCGAACCTCGGCGACCTTCGCTACTCCCAGCCCCTGTCCGGCTGGTACTGGGAGGTGATCCCGGCGAGCAACAACACGGAAGGGCGGCTCGCCTCGTTCTCGCTCGGCCCCCGCAAGATCAACTCCCAACCGACCGAACTCGCGCCCTTCGACATGCAGTACCGGCGCGACTACCGGACCGAGGGGCTCGACGGCGAAACGCTCTATGTCGAGGAGGCCGAGGTCGTCCTCGACCAGGACAACCACGCGGCGCGCTTTCGCGTGATGGGCAACGCGAGTGTCGTACAATCGGATATCGCCGCCTTCGACCGGAAGATGGCGCTCTATCTCGGCTTCTTCGGGCTCGGCTCCATCGTCATCAACGCGCTGGCCATCCTCTACGGTCTTCGGCCGCTCGCTAGCGTGCGGCAGGCGCTCGGCGACGTGCGGACGGGGCGCTCGGAACGGCTGAAGGGCAGTTTCCCGGCCGAAATCCGACCGCTCGCCGTCGAGATGAATGCCCTGATCGACAGCAACCGGCGCATCGTGGAGCGCGCCCGCACGCAGGTCGGCAATCTCGCCCATTCGCTGAAGACACCGGTCGCAGTCCTCCTCAACGAGGCCTCGGCGATCGGCGGCGAGAAGGGACGTATCGTCGGCGAGCAGGGCGAGATCATGCGCCGGCAGGTGCAGCACTATCTCGACCGGGCCCGCGTCGCGGCGACGGATGGCGCCATCGCGCGAGCGCCGGTGGTGGCTGTGCTGGAGCGGCTGTTGAAGGTGATGCGGCGGCTGAACCCGGGAATTGCCTTCGAGGATCATGTCGACGGGGACGCCGCGTCCCTCGTCTTCGCGGGGGAGCAGCAGGATCTCGAGGAGACGATCGGCAACCTTCTGGAGAATGCCGCCAAATACGGACGAGGGCGCGTGGTGCTTCGACTGCGCCCTGCGGGGGCGGAGAGCTTCGGCATCACCGTCGAGGACGACGGGCCGGGATTGTCGGAGGCGGAGATGGCGGAAGCGACCAAGCGCGGGCGTCGCTTCGACGAGCGCGCGACCGGCAGCGGTCTCGGCCTGTCGATCGTCGCTGATACCGTTTTGCAATACCGCGGATCTTTTCGCCTCTCGCGTTCCGAAATCGGAGGATTGCACGCGGAGGTGATCTTGCCTCGCGCATCCGACGCGCCGATGTCCTGACATGACACTTTGTTGTGGCAGCATGGGCCGCCCGGGCGGCGAACGGACGCATGTCGAGATTCTGGACCACCTGTTTCGTCGTCGCGGCGCTGCCGATCCTTTCCGGATGCCTGACCAGCGCGCCACGCACGGCGCCTGAACCTCTGTCGGATCGGGCCGCTGCGCTGCGGGGCAGCATCGCGCCGACCGGCTCCGTGAAGCTCAGCGCGACGGCAGAGCAGCGGGCGCTGCAGGCCCAGTACCAGGCGCTCCAGTTCGGTACCGTCGGCCAGCCGATCCCCTGGGAGTCCGATGGCTTCAAGGGCGAGATCACGCCGACGCAGCTCTATCGCATCGGCTCGCAGGATTGCCGCGGCTATACGCTCGTCATCACGCGCGGGACCTCGAAGGTCCGGCAGGTCGGAAGCGCCTGCCGCACCGGCGCCGACCTTTGGACGCCCGTCGCCTGACCCGCGATGATGCGGTTTTGAATAGGCATTTGCGACGCGGCTTGTTAGAGCGGTTCCGAACCGGGGCCGGCGCCCTTCCGTTGGCGGGCGCGTGCAGTTGCATGACTGTTTCGGCGGTGCTCCCGGCCCCTGCGAACGATCGGACCCTTGCGTGAGGCGAGGGCCTTGGAAGCCTCGATGCTGTTCTGGCTTGTCGCCTTCGTTTTTGCCGCTCTGACCACCGCTGCGATCGTCTGGCCGCTTCTCATGCGTCCGGCGCGGGGCTCGGTGGCGCGGGAGGCGTTCGACGAGGAGGTCTATCGCGCGCAGCTGGGCGAGTTGCGCGAGGACGAGACGCGCGGCGTCATCGGGCGCGAGGAGGCAGCGGCCTCGCGCGCCGAGATCGGCCGACGGCTTCTTCGCGCCCACGAGGCGGCAACTGCCGGGAGCGCACGGACTCCGCGCGAGCGGTCGGGCATCGTTGCGGGACTGGCCGTCGCCCTCGTTCTGCCGATCGGGGCCTTCCTCTTCTACGACCGCTGGGGATCGCCCGATATCCCCGATCAGCCGCTTGCGCTTCGCGAACCCGAACCGCAGGCGCCGAACCTCGTCGCGGCCGTCGCCGAGATCGAGCGCCGGCTGGCGGCTCGGCCGGACGATGCGGAGGGCTGGAGCGTCGTCGCCCCGGTCTATCTGCGGCTCGGAGAGGGGCAGAAGGCGGCCGCGGCGTTTCGCAACGTCCTTCGCCTTCGCCCGCCGACGGCGCAGACCGTGGCAGGGCTCGGCGAAGCGCTGGTGCAGGCTGCGGACGGACGCGTGACGCCGGAGGCCGCGACCGAGTTCCGCCGCGCGCTGACCCTCGACGCCAACTGGATTCCCGCCCGGTTCTATCTCGCGCTCGCGCTGTCGCAGGAGGGGCGGTCGGCCGAAGCGGCCGACGCTTGGAGCGAGCTTCTGCGGACAGGCCCGCAGGACGGAGCCTGGCGCCCTGTCGCCGAAGCGGCTCTGGCCGACGCGCTGTCGGGGACCGCGTCGCGGCAGGCGGCGGCCCAGCCCGGGCCGGGGGCGGCCGATGTCGAAGCGGCCTCGGAGCTCAGCGACGGCGAGCGCCAGGCGATGGTGCAGGGCATGGTGTCGGGGCTCGCGGAGCGTCTGAAGGCCGAACCGAAGGACCCGGAAGGCTGGAAGCGGCTGATCCGGTCCTATGTCGTGCTCGACCGCGCGGACGACGCACGTGCCGCACTCGACGAGGTGCGAGCCGTATTTCCGGCCGCTTCGCCGGAGCTTATAGATATCCTGGGCTTCGCACGGGGGCTCGGACTGAACCCGGATCAGACAGTGCCATGACGCGCAAGCAGAAGCGCCTTGCCAGCCTTTTCGGCATTCTCGCCGTGGTCGGAACCGCGGCGGGGCTCGTCCTGACGGCGCTGTCGGACAGTGTCGCCTTCTTCAACTCGCCGACCGACATCGCGGCACGCGCCCCCGACGACGGCCAGCGGCTGCGGCTCGGCGGGATCGTGGAGACCGGCACCGTGCATCGCGACGCCTCGCAGCGCGTGACATTCCGCATCACCGATACGGTCGAGAGCGTGCCCGTGGTCTATGCCGGGCTGCTGCCGGACCTCTTCCGCGAAGGGCAGGGGATCGTGGCGGAGGGGCGGCTCGGCAGCGATCGCGTCTTCGTGGCCGATACGGTGCTCGCCAAGCACGACGAGACCTACATGCCGAAGGAGGTCGTCGACGACTTGAAGGCACGGGGCCTCTGGAAGGACGGTGCGATTGTCTCGGCGAAGGACGACGCACCGTCGGGGGCCGGGCTTTGATCGTCGAACTCGGCCACTTCGCGCTGGTGCTGGCGCTCGGCACGGCGCTCGTGCAGTCGATCCTGCCGCTGGTCGGAGCCCGCATCGGCGACGTCCGGCTGATGGACAGCGGGTCGGCGACCTCGGTCACCGGGCTGGCGCTCCTGGCGCTCGCCTTCGGGGCTCTAACCGCGGCCTACGCCACGTCGGACTTCTCGGTTCTCAACGTCGTGGAGAACTCCCATTCCGCCAAGCCGATGATCTACAAGATCACCGGCGTCTGGGGGAACCACGAGGGGTCGATGCTCCTCTGGGTGCTGATCCTGTCGCTGTTCGGCGCGCTGGTCGCGCTTTTCGGCCGGGATTTGCCGCCGAGCCTCAAGGCAACCGTGCTGTCGGTGCAGGGCTGGATCCTGACGGCGTTCCTCCTGTTCATCCTCCTGACGTCGAACCCGTTCACCCGCGTCGTGCCGGCGCCCTTCGAGGGCAACGATCTCAACCCGATCCTTCAGGACATCGGGCTCGCGATCCATCCGCCGCTGCTCTATCTTGGCTATGTCGGCTTCTCGATCGCGTTCTCCTTCGCGGTCGCCGCCTTGATCGAAGGGCGGATCGACGCCGCATGGGCGCGCTGGGTGAGACCGTGGACGCTTCTGGCGTGGCTCTTTCTGACCGGCGGCATCGCGATGGGTTCCTACTGGGCCTATTACGAGCTCGGCTGGGGCGGCTGGTGGTTCTGGGACCCGGTCGAGAACGCGTCGTTCATGCCGTGGCTGTCCGGCACCGCGCTGCTTCATTCCGCCGCGGTCATGGAGAAGCGATCGGCGCTCAAGGTCTGGACGGTGCTTCTGGCGATCCTGACCTTCTCGCTCTCCCTTCTCGGCACCTTCCTCGTCCGCTCGGGCGTCCTCACCTCGGTCCACGCCTTCGCCGTCGACCCGGAGCGCGGGGTCTTCATTCTCGCGATCCTCTGCCTCTTCATCGGCGGATCGCTGGCGCTCTTCGCCTTCCGGGCCTCCGAACTGGAGAGCGGCGGCCTGTTTGCGCCGATCTCGCGCGAGGGTGCGCTGGTCTTCAACAACCTGTTCCTGACGACCGCCACTGCGACGGTGCTCGTTGGAACTCTCTACCCGCTGTTTCTCGAGGTCTTCACCGGCACCAAGATTTCGGTTGGGGCGCCGTTTTTCGACCTGACCTTCGGTCCCTTGATGGTGCCGCTCCTGTTCGCCCTGCCGTTCGGGCCGCTCCTCGCCTGGAAGCGGGCCGATCTCCTCGGTGCGGCGCAGCGGCTTTATGCGGCGGTCGGCGCGGCGCTCGTCGTCGCAGTGATCGTGATCGCGGTGAACGAGGGCACGAAGATCCTGGCCTCGCTCGGCATCGGGCTGGCCGTCTGGGTGATGGTCGGCGCTCTCGTCGATCTTGCCGGACGGGCCGGACTTCCCAAAGCCGGGCTGCGGGTCGCGGCGGCGCGCCTCGTCGGGCTGCCGCGCTCGGCCTTCGGCACGGCGCTCGCCCATTTCGGCGTCGGCGTGACGCTTCTCGGTGTGGTCTGCGTCAGCACGTTCGACACGGAAACCGTGACAGCCATGACGCCGGGACAGGTCGTCGCTATCGGCGGGTTCGACTTGCGCTACGAGGGGCAGACCTTCCGCGAAGGCCCGAACTACCGCGAGGACGTCGGTCACTTTACCTTGCTCGATCAGGGCAACGAGACGGCCGCCATCGAAAGCGCCAAGCGTTTCTACCCCGCGCGGCAGATGCCGACGACGGAGGCCGGCATCCACACGCTCGTCTTCAGCCAGATCTACATCGCGCTCGGCGATGCAGGCGCCAACGCCGGTGCCGTCGTCGTTCGTATCTGGTGGAAGCCGTTCGTCACGCTGATCTGGCTGGGCGCCGTGGCGATGGCGATCGGCGGCGCGATCTCCTTGAGCGATCGTCGGCTGCGGGTGGGCGCGCCGGCGCGACGTCGCGCCGCAAGGCCGGCCTGACATGTCGCTGCGGACAGCTCTCCTCGCGGCAGTCGTCGCTGCAAGTACCCTGGGGGGCACGGCGGCACTCGCCGTCCAGCCCGATGAGGTTCTGCCGGACGCCCGGCAGGAGCAACGTGCCCGCGACCTGTCGGCGGGACTGCGCTGCATGGTCTGCCAGAACCAGTCGATCGACGATTCCGACGCGCCGCTCGCCCGCGATCTCCGGCTGCTGGTTCGCGAACGCATCACGAAGGGCGACAGCGACGAGGATGTCGTCGACTACCTCGTCTCGCGTTACGGCGACTTCGTGCTTCTGCGGCCGCGTGTGCGGTGGGACACTGCGCTACTCTGGGGGACGCCCGTTCTCCTTCTCGCTATCGGGATGCTCGCGCTCCGCTCGTCGGGCCGGCGGTCGAGCGAGCGACCCGGCATCGCCGGGCTGACGCCGGGCGAGGAGGCACGCCTGTCCGAGATCACCGGCGAGGAAGCCGGCGGCCCCGAGGGCCGCCGGGCCTAGACCTTACGAAGCTTTCATCCCGACGAAAACTTGCCGTAACGTTGCGACCCCTACCTTCCGACCATCGGATGGATCACAGGATCCGTCCCAGCGGATCGGGAATGGAAACGAGGGTGCTTCGCATGAACAAGAATCCCAACAAGACAACGCGTCGTTTCTCCACGGCGGTTCTGGCGGCGGGCGTCGCGGGCATGGTGCTGGCCGGTGGCGTCGTCACCAGCGTCGTGCCGAGCTTCGCCGAGCCGGTTTCGGTCCAGCCGACGGGCGTCAATCCGGGTTTTGCCGATGTGGTCGAGAAGGTCTCGCCTGCCGTCGTCTCGGTGCGCGTCAAGGAGCAGATCAAGCCGGCGAGCGACGATGGCAGCGATGCCGAGTCGCCGTTCGACAACCTGCCGCCGAATCATCCGCTTCGCCGCTTCTTCGAGTTCGGCAACCCCGGCATGCAGGGCTCGCCCGACGGCCGGCAGACGCCTCGCCGCACTCCCCGCCAGGGCATGGCGCAGGGCTCCGGCTTCTTCATCTCGGATGACGGCTACCTCGTGACCAACAACCACGTGGTCGAGGGCGGCAGCGACTACACGGTCGTGCTCAACGACGGCACGGAGCTGAAGGCCGAGCTGATCGGCACCGACTCGCGCACGGATCTTGCGCTCCTCAAGGTCGAGGGCGGCAATCGCAAGTTCACCTACGTGGACTTCGCCGATGACGCGAAGGTCCGGGTCGGCGAATGGGTCGTCGCCGTCGGCAATCCGTTCGGCCTCGGCGGCTCGGTGACGGCCGGCATCGTCTCGGCCCGCGGCCGCGATATCGGCGCCGGCCCCTACGACGACTTCATCCAGATCGACGCGGCGGTGAACCGCGGCAACTCGGGCGGTCCGGCCTTCAACCTCGAGGGTCAGGTGATCGGCGTCAACACGGCGATCTTCTCGCCGTCCGGCGGCAGCGTCGGCATCGCCTTCGCCATCCCCGCCTCGACCGCCAAGACCGTCATCCAGTCGCTCCGCGAGAACGGCAACGTCCAGCGTGGCTGGCTCGGTGTCCAGATCGCGCCGGTCACGCAGGACATTGCTGAGGCGCTGGGCCTCAATGCGGAGGAGGGGGCGATCGTCACGCTGCCCGACACCGACACCCCGGCGGTCAAGGCGGGCATCCAGACGGGCGACGTCATCACGGCCGTCAACGGGCAGACCGTCAAGGGCCCGCGCGAACTGGCCCGCAAGGTCGCCGAGTACCGTCCGGGCACGACGATCGACGTGAAGGTCTGGCGCAACGGCGAGGCCCGCGACATCAAGGTCGAGCTCGGCAACCTGTCCAGCCTCGACGAGGCGTCGAACACCAGCGGCGACCGCAACGTGCCGGTCAATCCGTCGTCGCTTCGGGGCTACGGCCTGACGCTGACGCCGTCCGACCAGGGCGACGGCGTCGTCATCACCGAGGTCGACCCCGACTCGGAGGCGGCCAACCGCGGCGTCTCGGCCGGCGACACGATCGTGGCGGTGAACGGGACCTCGGTGAAGTCGCAGCGCGAGGTCGAGGACGCCATCAAGAAGGCCTCCACGTCCGGCCGCAAGGCGGCGCTGTTCCAGCTGCGCAGCGGCGACCAGAACCGTTTCGTCGCCCTGCCGATCAGCGGAAGCTGAACCGCGACGGACGGAAAACAAACGGGGGGCGGCGGATGCCGCCCCCTTTCCGCTCGAAGTCTGGAAGGATACTGACGATGACGATGTCCGCGCCGTCCCCTAGATCGGATCACATGCGCATCCTCATCATCGAAGACGACCGGGAAGCCGCGTCCTACCTCATCAAGGCCCTGAAGGAGTCGGGACATGTGCCCGACCATGCGGCGGATGGCGAAACGGGCCTGCACATGGCCCTGACGCAGGCCTACGACGTTCTCGTCGTCGACCGGATGCTGCCGAAACGCGATGGCCTGTCCGTCGTCTCCAGTCTGCGCGAGAAGGGCAACGAGACCCCGATCCTGATCCTGTCGGCGATGGGGCAGGTCGACGACCGGGTGACGGGTCTGCGGGCCGGCGGCGACGACTACCTGCCGAAGCCCTACGCCTTTTCCGAACTCCTCGCCCGGATCGAGATCCTCGGCCGGCGCCGTGGCGCCAAGGACGTCGAGACGGTCTAT
Organism: Aureimonas sp. Leaf324; assembly: GCF_001423245.1. GTDB lineage: Bacteria > Pseudomonadota > Alphaproteobacteria > Rhizobiales > Rhizobiaceae > Aureimonas. Next base: position 338,005 of record NZ_LMOH01000012.1, on the reverse strand, counting down.
CGCGTGGGCGATCTCGAGCTCGACCGCCTGTCGCACGAGGTGCGCCGCGGCGGCAAGCCGATCACGCTGCAGCCGCGCGAGTTCCGGCTCCTCGAATACCTGATGAAGCATGCCGGCCAGGTGGTGACCCGAACCATGCTGCTCGAGAACGTCTGGGACTATCACTTCGACCCCCAGACCAACGTCATCGACGTGCATATCTCGCGGCTGCGCTCCAAGATCGAACGCGAGTTCGGCGAGCCGCTGCTCCATACGGTCCGCGGGTCCGGATACATCATCCGCGCCGGGGACTGACGCGCCTTGCGCCGACCGACCATCCTGCGCATCCGCGAGCTGATGCGCGTCACCGCCGTTCGTCTGTCGGCCGTCTATCTCGCCCTCTTCGCGCTGTTTGCGGCGATTCTTCTCGTCTACGTGACGGAGACGGCGTCCTCGATCCTTCAGACGCAGAGCCAGGAGGCGATCGCGGATGAGATCGAGACGCTCGACCGGATCTACCAGAACACCGGCATCTCGGGGATCGTGCGCGCGATCGACCGACGCGCCCGACAGCCGGGGGCTCCCCTCTATCTCGTCACCGACGGCACGGGCCTGATCCTCGCCGGCAACGTCCAGAGCCTCGAGGCCGGCGTCCTCGACGACGCGGGGTTCAAGACGACGCCGTTCCGTTACGCGCGCTTCACCGAATCGGAGAAGGACCGCTACCACATGGCGGTCGCCGAGGTCGTGCAGCTGCCGAACGGGATGCGGCTTCTGGTCGGCCGCGACCAGACCGACCAGGAACGGATCCGGCTGGTCGTGCGCAACGCCCTGATCCTCGCGCTTCTCCTGATGAGCTTCGGCGCGCTGCTCGCCTGGTTCCTGGTCGGGCGCACCGCGCTTCACCGGCTGGACCGCATGTCGGCGGCCACCGCGCGGATCATGGCGGGCGACCTGACCGAGCGGCTTCCCGTGACCGGAACCGGGGACGAGTTCGATCGCCTGTCGGAAAAGCTCAACGTGCTCCTGGCGCGGATCGCGCTTTTGCAGGAAGGGCTGCGGCAGGTCTCCGACAACATCGCCCACGACCTGAAGACACCGCTGACGCGCCTTCGCAACCGGGTCGAGGCGGCGCTCGGCGACGAGACGCCCGAGCGAAGCGGTCGACAGGCGATGGAGGCGGTGCTCGCCGAAGCGGACGGGATGATCCGCACCTTCGACGCCCTCCTGATGATCAGTCGCGTCGAGGCGGGGTCGCATCCCGCATTGAAGAGCGAGGTCGACCTGTCCTCGATCGTCGCCGATGTGGCCGAGCTCTACGAGCCCTTGGCCGAGGACGTCGGCGGGCGGCTCGTCGTCGACGCCCCGGAGCCGATCGTCGCGCCGGTCAGCCGGGAGCTGATCTCGCAGGCGGTCTCCAACCTTCTCGACAACGCGTTGAAGTACGGGCTTTCCGCCCGGCCGCTCGAAATTCGCATTGCGGTCGCCCGCCGGGGCGAAGAATGCCTGATCTCGGTCGCCGACAACGGGCAGGGCATTCCGGCCGACAAGCGCGAGCGCGTTCTCGAACGCTTCTACCGGCTGGACGAAAGCCGCACGAAGCCGGGTTCGGGGCTGGGTCTCTCACTTGTCCAGGCGATCGCTTCGATCCACGGCGGAACGTTGGCGCTTGACGACGCGGAGCCGGGTCTCAAAGTCACGCTGGAGATACCGATGGAGAGGGTGGTCCCGGCGCATGACGGAGTTCGCGGGCCTTGAGTTGCGAATCGGAGGGTCGGCCGCCCTGCATGCGCTGAGCGACGCGGAGGCGACCCGCCGCCGCGTCGATCTGGCGTCGAGCGCGCGTGCCGCGGACCTCGGCCGGCTGGCCGCATGGCTCGACGATGACGACGGCGCGGGCGACCGCGATCGGCTCGTCGCCGCCCTCTCGCTCTCGCCGCACCTCGCCTCGATTGCCGAACGCCGTCCCGACTGGATCGACCAGCTCTTCGACGCCGGGGCGGGCGACCGCGTCCGCGCGATCATCGATGCACTGGGGCAGCCCGTTCCCGAGGGCGCATCGGAAGCTGCGGAGATGACGCGCCTTCGCGAGGCCAAGGCGGAAGCCTCGCTGCTGATCGCGCTGCGCGACCTCTTCGGCGCCGCCGGCCCGGATACGACCACTGCCGATCTATCGGATCTCGCGGAGGCGGCGATCCGGCGCGCGCTTCGCTTTGTCCTCGCCGATCTTCACCGCCGCGGGCAGCTCGACCTGCCCGATCCGGCGCATCCCGAGACCGGCTGCGGGCTGACGATCCTCGGCATGGGCAAGCTCGGCGGACGCGAGCTGAACTATTCCAGCGACATCGACATCATCCTTTTCTTCGAACCCGAAACGCCCGCGATTCGCGACCCGATGGAAAGCGTCGAGATGTTCTCGCGCCTCGGGCGCAAGCTCGTGCGGATGATCGGCGAGCGCACCCGCGACGGCTACGTGTTCCGCACCGACCTGCGCCTGCGGCCCGATCCGTCCGCGATGCCGCTGGCGATCCCGATCCCCTCCGCCCTCATCTACTACGAAGGGGCGGGGCGCGACTGGGAGCGGGCGGCGATGATCAAGGCGCGCCCGGTGACCGGCGATCCGGCCGTCGGCGAGGCGTTCCTGCGCGAGATCACGCCCTTCGTCTGGCGCCGCTATCTCGACTTCGTCGCCATCGCCGACATTCAGGCGATGAAGGCCAAGATCGACCGGCACCGCGGCTTCGAGGGCGTCGCGACGGCGGGGCACAACGTCAAGCTCGGGCAGGGCGGCATCCGCGAGGTCGAGTTCTTCGCGCAGGCGCAGCAGCTGATCGCGGGCGGACGGCTGCCGTCGCTTCGAACCCGCCGCACCGACGAAGCGCTGGCGCGGCTGGCGTCGGAGGGCTGGGTGGCGCCCGCGGTCGCGAGCGAGCTGACCGAAGCCTACTGGTTCCTGCGCCGCGTCGAGCATGCGATCCAGATGGTGGCGGACGAGCAGAGCCACACACTCCCGACCGCGCCGGGCGATCTCCTGCGCATCGCGCGCCTCTGCAACTTCGGCGAACTCAACGATTTCGAGGACGCTCTCCGCGACCGCCTGGAACGCGTGCAGGCGCGGTTCGCGGCGCTCTTTTCCGAAGGGCGTGCCGCGGGCGACGACGAAGGCGTGCTCGACGGCCTCCTGGAGGACGGCGCGGACGAGGCGGCGCTGAAACGCCTCAGCGAACTCGGCTATAACCGGCCGGCCGATATCGGGCGGATCGTCCATCGATGGGGCTCGGGGCGTTACCGGGCGATGCGCTCGGAGGCGGCGCGCGACCAGTTCGTCGCCGTCCTGCCGTCGCTGCTTCAGGCCTTCTCGGGCGGCAGCGATCCCGACGCGGCGCTGGCCGCCTTCGACCGGTTCCTGGAAGGCCTGCCGTCCGGCCTGCAGTTCTTCGCGCTGATCGCCTCCAACCCCAAGCTGCTCGAACTCCTCGCCGAGATCATCACCTCGTCGCCCCGGCTCGCCGAGACGATCGCGCGACGGCCGCATGTGTTCGACGCGCTTCTCGATCCGGCCTTCTTCCGCGAGCTTCCGACGCGCGAACTGATCCGGGAGCGGCTGTCGGCCTTCCTCGGGGACGCGCGCTTCTTCGAGGAGCGGCTCGACCGGCTGCGCATCTTCGCCGCCGAACAGCGCTTCCTCGTCGGCGTCCGGCTCTTGTCGGGGGTGCTGGAGGGCGAGGTCGCAGGCACGGCCTTTTCCGATCTGGCGGAGGCGGTGCTCGGCGAGGTACTGACGGCGGTCGCGGCCGAATTCACCCGCGCGCACGGACGCATCACCAGCGGGCGCATCGCGGTGCTCGGCCTCGGTCGCCTCGGCTCGCGCGAACTGACGGCCAACTCCGACATCGACCTGATGCTGCTCTACGACCACGATCCGGGAGCGGAAATCTCGGATGGTCCGCGCCCGCTTCCCGTGTCGACCTACTACGCCCGGCTGACGCAGCGACTGATCTCGGCCCTGACCTCGCCCACCGCCGAGGGCGTTCTCTACGAGGTCGATTTCCGTCTCCGCCCATCCGGCAACAAGGGGCCGCTGGCAACGCCCATCGAAGCCTTCCGCAAGTATCAGGCGGAGGCGTGGACCTGGGAGCGCATGGCGCTCACGCGCTCGCGCCCGATCGCCGGCGATGCCGCACTCTGTGCCGAAATCGGGGAGGCGGTGCGCGAGGCGATCGTCGCCCATTGCTCCGATCCGCTTCTGACGGACGACGTCGCCGACATGCGCGCGCGCCTCGACGTCCAGAAACCGCCGCGCGGGGCCCTCGACCTGAAGCGCATCCCCGGCGGGCTCACCGATCTCGAATTCCTGGCCCAGTGGGGCATCCTGACGGGGAGGGTGCCGCTCGATCTCGTGGGGGCGCCGACGGCGAGCGTCCTGGCGGCGTTGCGCAACGCCGCAACGGACGGTGAGACCGGTTTCGACGACCTGCCCGGCATCATGCTGGAGATGACGCGGGTCATGCAGATCCTGCGTCTCGGCGGCGACAAGGCGTTGCGCGTGACGGACCTGCCGGGACCGCTGGCCGACCGGATCGCCGCCGCGCTCGATCTTGCCGACAGCGCCGGCATCGAGCCCGAGATCGTACGGCGAGCGGCCGATGTCCGGGAGGTGTTTGCGAGGACCATCCCTTACCGAGGCGAGATCGGCGCCTGATCGAGCTCAGGCGGCGCGGGACAGAAGCGCCGCCTGCTCGGCCAAAGCGCTCGCGCACTCGGGGCAGGGCAGGCGGAAGCTCACGGCCGTCCCGCGTCCGGGGCGGGAGGTGATCGACATGGTGCCGCCCTGCAATTCGATCAGCGAGCGCGCGATGGCAAGGCCGAGGCCGGTGCCCTTGTGGGTGCGGGTCAGTTCGTTCTCGACCTGCTCGAACGGCTTGCCGAGGCTTTTGAGCGACTCGCGCGGAATGCCGATGCCGTTGTCGACGATGGTGATGATGGCGTGAGCCCCCCGCAGGCGGGTGCGCACGCGCACGTCGCCGCCGGGCGCGGTGAACTTCACCGCGTTGGCAAGGAGATTGAGGAGAATCTGCTTCGTCGCCCGGCGGTCGCCTCTCAGCGGCAGGACGTCCGGCATCTCGACGCCGATCGTGAGCGCCTTGGCGTTGGCAGCCACCCCGACGATCCGCACCGCCTCGGCGAGGATCGCTGGCAGGTCGATCGCCTCGTTGGCGAGGGCCAGCCGGCCCGCCTCGATCTTCGACATGTCGAGGATGTCGTTAATCAGCTTCAGGAGATAGTGGCCGCTCTGGTGAATGTCGGCCGCGTATTCGGTGTACTTGCCGTTGCCGATCGGACCGAAGCTCTCCTCGCGCATGATCTCCGAGAAACCGATGATGGCGTTCAGCGGCGTGCGCAGCTCATGGCTCATATTGGCGAGGAACGTCGTCTTCGCCTGGTTCGCGCTCTCGGCGCGCTCCTTCTCGATCATGTAGTTGCGGTTGAGTTCGGCGAGCTGCCGCGCCTTGGCCTCGGCGTCGCGGCGGGCCGTCGACAAGTCGTTGATGGTGGCCATGAGGCGTCGCTCGGAGTCCGACAGGCGTTCCTGGTGCACCTTCAGCTGCGTCACGTCGGTGCCGATCGACACGTGACTGCCGTCGCCGGTGACGCGCTCGGACACTTGCAGCCAGCGCCCGTCGGCCAAGAGCGTCTCGGTCGCCCGCTCGCCATAAACGAAGCTCGGGCTGGTCAGCTTGCGCTCCTCGATCGGCCGGCGCGCCTTGGCGCGCACCGCCTCGAACGGGGTGCCCGGGCGCACGTCCTGGTCCGTCAGGCCGAAGACCTCTTGGTACTTGGTGTTGCACAGGACGAGCCGGTGGTCGGCGTCCCAGAGCACGAAGGTCTCGGAAATGTTCTCGACCGCGTTCTGAAGGCGAATGTTCGCCTCGTCGGTCATGCGGGCGAGGATGTGGTTCTCGCTGATGTCGACCGCGACGCCGATCAGGTGGATGTCGTTGTCGGGATTGCGGACGATCTCGGCGCGGGCGCGCAGCCAGAGATACTGCCCGTCGACATGGCGCATGCGGAACGAGCGTTCGATGTTGCCGACGCTGCCCGAGGCGATCTGGCGGGCGAACTCGAAGAAGGAGCCGTCGTCGGGATGCAGGAGGTTCGAGACCTCCGCGAAGGAGAGGACGCCGTCGCGCGGCGGCAGGCCGAGCATCTCGTACATCGAGCGCGACCAGAACATGCGTCCGCGCGACAGGTCCCAGTCCCACAGGCCGCAACGCCCGCGCGACAGCGCGGTCTCGACGCGGTGATGCTGCTCGCCGAGCAGGCGGTCCGCGGCGACCGCGCGCGTCGCCTGCCGGAAGTAGGCGACGAGGATCGCAAGGAGCACGAGGGCCGTGACACAGAACAGCGTCACGTTGAGCGAGACGGATTTGCGCCAGTCGGCGAAGATATGGGCTTCCTCGCGGATGAGGACGACGCTGCCGAGCGGCCCGGACAGGAGCGCGGCCGAGGCCATCGCGTCCTCGCCGGCCCACGAGACCTCCATGACGCCTGCGCGCTCGCCGAACACGAAAAGCGGCTGGCCGCCGTCCACCAGCGTGCCGACGTCCGCGCCGAGAGCGGCTTCGTGGCCGGGCGTGGTGGCGACGACGCGGCCGTCCTTGTCGGCGATCATCGCGATCAGGCCCTTGGCCTTCGAGGACACGGGCAGGGCGCTGTTGACGAGGATCTGCGCGCGGGTCGCCGCATCGTCGGTGCGCGAATCGAGTGCCGCGTCCTCGGCCCGCAGCAGGCTGGCGGTGATCTGGAGATCCTCGGTGGCGCGCTGCTCCATGGCGTCGCGCTCTTCGATCAGCGCCGCGAGGAGAACGACGGCGATTACCATGAGGAAGCCGATCACGAAGACCGGGATGGCCCGCCGCAGGATGGGTTCGAGTTCGGCGATCCGGTCCAGCCCCGGCTGGGGAATGCGGCGGCGGACGCGCTGCAGGAGGGTCGTCAATCTCTCCGTGGCCAGGGATGAGTCATCCCGTGCCGGAGCGCTTGTCGCGTCCGAACCCATCAATCCCATCCCTCGTCGCCGCATGCGACCCGGGCGCCGCAAGCCCGAATCCGAGGGTTAATGAATCAGACGAGGACTCGCTTGTCCAGAAGCGCGGGACGAGCGAGGGGGTGCGATGCAATCCTGATTTCTGATTGTTGCACGGGATCAACAGGGGTTATCCGCACCTTTCGCAGGACTTGGTTAACGAACCATTTCCTGCGAAAATTTTCATCGGCATGTCATGTCAACGTGCGGTCGAGAATGTCGCGCAGATCCCGCGAGAGTTCCGGCCGGCTCGCAAGCGCCGACAGCGCGGCCCGCGCCTCCTCCTGCCGAACCGGCTCGAAGGCGCGCCAGGACCGGAAGGCCGTGGCCAGCCGGGCGGCGGTCTGCGGATTGAGCCGGTCGAGTTCGCCGAGCCGCTCCGCCGTCCAGCGATAACCGGCGCCGTCGGCACGATGGAAGACGCGCGGATTGCCGGTCGCGAACCCGCCGATGAGGGCCCGCGCGCGGTTGGGATTGGCCATCGAGAACTTGGGATGCGCGGCGAGTTCCCGGACGGTATCGAGCGTCGCGTCGGACGGCACCGTCGCGCGCAGGGTGAACCACTTGTCGAGGACGAGCGGGTCGTTCGCAAAGTCGGCATAGAAGCGGTCGAGCGCCCGGCTCGCTTCCGGCGTCTCGGCGAAGCGGTGGGCGAGGATCGTGGCGGCCGCCATCCGATCGGTCATGTTGTCGGCGCCCTCGAACGCTGCGGCGGCCAAGGCCGGCGTGCCGTCGGCCGCGCTCAGGTACATCAGGAGCGCGTTGGACAGCGCCCGGCGTCCGGCGCTCGCCGCGTCGGGACTGAAGCCCTCGCCCGAACGCACCAACCCGTCGCGCACCCGGCGGAAGGTCTCGGCGCCGGCCGTCGCGACCGCGCGGATCGCCGCCTCGCGCGCCTGATGGATCGCCTCCGGGTCGACGTTCGAGCCGACCAGTCGCGCGATCTCCGCCTCGCCGGGAAGCGCGATCATCAGCGCCCGCAGCGCCGGCTCGAGCCGCTCCTCGGCGGCGCACGCGACGACGGCCTCGATCAGGCTCGGATCGAGCGCCGCGCGGCCCGCGCCAGCCGTCGAGGCTGCCCGCAGGGCCTCGCCCATGAGATCGGTGAGCGCGCGCCAGCGTCCGAAGCCGTTCGGATCGAGGCGGGCAAGGGCGAGACGGTCCTCGTAGGCCTGTTCGTGGCGCAGCGTGACCGGCGCGGAAAAGTCGCGCAGGATCGATAGGCGCGGGCGCTCGGGAAGGTCGGAGAATACGACCTCGGCCTCGGCGGTGATGAGATGGATCACGTCGCCCTCGACATCGGCCGTGCCCGCCGTCGGCTCGGCCGCAAGGTCGTCGCCGTCGCGCCCGACCAGCCCAAAACGGACCGGAATGTGCATCGGCTCGGTGCCCGTGCCGGCCGCCCCGCGGGCAAGGTTCTGGCGAAGCGACACGGTCAGCTGCCCATCGGCGAAGTGCTCGGCGACATGCAGTTCCGGCGTGCCGGCCTGGTCGTACCAGAGCGCGAACTGCGACAGGTCGGCGCCGGTCGCCTCCGCGAAGCAGGCGAGGAAGTCCTCGATCGTCGCGGCGTCGCCGTCGTGGCGCGCGAAGTAGAGGTCCATGCCGGCGCGAAAGCCCTCCTCGCCGAGGATGGTCGCCAGCATGCGCACGAGTTCCGAGCCCTTCTCATAGACCGTCGCCGTGTAGAAGTTGTTGATCTCGCGATACTGGCGCGGCCGGACCGGGTGCTGGAGAGGACCCTGATCCTCCGGAAACTGCTGCGCCTTCAGCCCGTGCACCGAGGCGATGCGCTTGACGGTGCGCGAGCGCTCGTCGGCGCTGAACTCCTGGTCGCGATAGACGGTCAGCCCTTCCTTCAGGCACAGCTGGAACCAGTCGCGGCAGGTGATGCGGTTGCCCGTCCAGTTGTGGAAGTACTCATGGGCGATCACGGTCTCGACGCCCGCATAGTCGCCGTCCGTCGCCGTATCGGGCGCCAGAAGCACGTACTTGTGGTTGAAGACGTTGAGGCCCTTGTTCTCCATCGCCCCCATGTTGAAGTCGGAGATCGCGACGATGTTGAAGACGTCGAGATCGTATTCCCGCCCGAACCGCCGCTCGTCCCAGACCATCGAACGCTTCAGCGCGTCCATCGCGTAAGCCGCACGATCCGCAAGGCCAAGCTCGGTGTAGATCGCGAGATCCACCGCGCGCCCGCTCTGCGTTTCGAACGTGTCGGTCAGGACGTCGAGCCGCCCCGCGACGAGCGCGAAGAGATAGGAGGGCTTGGGGTGCGGATCGTCCCAGACTGCATAGTGCCGGCCGCCCTCGAGATCGCCGTGTTCGCCGGGATTGCCGTTCGACAGGAGGATCGGCGCCGCCTCGCGATCCGCCTCGATCCGCACGCGGTAGGTGGCGAGAACGTCGGGGCGATCGAGGAAGTAGGTGATGCGGCGGAAGCCCTCCGCCTCGCACTGGGTGCACCACACGCCGTTCGAGCGGTAGAGGCCCATCAGCTCGGTGTTGGTCTCCGGCGTCAGCCGCGTCGCGATCGTCAGGGTGAAGGGTCCGGAGGGCGGCAGGTCGCGGATCGTCAGCCGGTCCGGCGTCGCCTCGAAGCGCCCGGCCCCGATCGCCAACCCGTTGCACTCGAGGGCGGTGAGCGTCAGCGCGTCGCCGTCCAGCACCAGCGGCTCGGCGGTGTCGGTGCCCGCGGCCCGCTCCATCTCGATCGAGGTCTCGACATCGGTGTGGCCATCGTTCAGCGAGAAACGCATGTCGACGTGGCGGATGCGGAACGCGGGCGGACGATAGTCCGAAAGGCGGATCACCTGTCCGTCGTCGGTGCGCTGCATGGCTCGTGCCTTTCCCATCTCGATCCGACCGGGATAGTCGCCATGCCGGCGCTTGCCAACGGCAAACCGCGTTCACGCCCCCGCGCCCTTCGTCGCGAAAGGTGAGGCGTGGTGAACGTTTGGGGCCTCGACCCGCAGGACGGGCGCGCCTAAGAGTGCGCCGTAGCCATCCTGCATGACGGGCATGATGGCGATCGCCCCGTCCGAGGCGCGAAGGTCGCGCCTGTTCCAGCCGAAGTCGATCCGCCGCCATGAACGCCCCGCTGCACCACGCGCCCGCCCTCAAGCCCATGCTGGGCATCGGCCTGAAAGTGGTCTCGGTCACTGTGTTCGTGGGCATGCAGACGTCGCTGAAGGCGCTCGGCACCGACATTCCGGCCGGGCAGCTCGTCTTCTTCCGCTCCTTCTTCGCGATGGTGCCGGTGCTCGCCTACCTCTGCTGGCTCGGCACCCTGCGGACGGCCTTCCACACGCGCGACATCGGCGGCCATTTCGTGCGCGGCGCCATCGGGGTCACGTCGATGGCGCTCGGCTTCTATGCGATCGGCCGGCTGCCGTATCCCGAATGGATCACGATCTCCTACGCCTCGCCGCTCCTGACCGTGGTGTTCGCGGCGATCATCCTGCGCGAGCAGGTTGGGCGCTTCCGCTGGACCGCGGTCCTCGTCGGCCTGTGCGGGATCGTGGTGGTGATCGCGCCGAACTTCTCGCTCGACCTCGGCACCCTGTCGAACGAGGAGCGGCTCGGCATGCTGGCCTCGCTCGCGGGGGCGGCGTTTGCGGCGGTCGCGATGATCCAGGTCCGTCGCCTCGTGCGCACCGAGCCGACGACGACGATCGTGGTCTATTTTTCGCTGTGCTCAAGCGTCATCGCGCTCGTCAGCCTCCCGTTCGGCTGGGTCTGGCCGACCCCCTGGCAGGCGACGCTCCTGATCCTCGCCGGCATCTTCGGCGGCGTCGGACAACTCCTGCTGACGGCCTGCTACCGCTATGCGGAAGCCTCCACCATCGCGCCGTTCGAATACACATCAATGCTGATGGCGGTCACGATCGGAGCGACGGTGTTCGGCGAGGTCGCGAGCCCGACGACGCTGATCGGCGCGACCATCGTCGTGTCGGCTGGCGTCTTCATCATCCTGCGCGAGCACCGGCTCGGCCTCGAGCGCCGCCGCGCGCGCAGCGCCTCGCCGCCCCAAACATGAGAAAGGGCACGAACCCTCAAAGGTTCGCGCCCCGTCGCTGTTCGAGACGTCAGGAACTCAGTACCCGAAGTACCAGTTCTTGCTGCCCTTGTTGTAGTTGTAGAAGGCAGCACCCGACCCCGGAATGCCGAAGCTGGACGGCGCTGCGTCCTCCGGTTGCTGGGCCTGCGACCGACCGTAGCTCTGCCGGTTCGGGGCACCGTAGGTCGCGCTGTCGGCCGAGCGTACGCCCTGCTTGCGCTGCTGGTCCCACATCTTCTCCTGCCGGTCGTGCTGGTAACGAACGGCCTTCTCCTGACCCGTCATGACGTGTTTGGTCTGCTGGGCCATCGCCGAGCCTGCAAGGCCCGTGGTGGCGATCAGGGCGGCTGCGATCATGGCTTTGGTCTTCATGATCGAAACTCCTCATCGTTGACTGGCGCCGGTCGCTCCCTTCGGCAGCCGGCTTCACCGTTAGTCCGCCCCGTTAACGCACGGCACACGTCCGGGTTTCACAAAAAACGATAAGCGTCACATATTGTTTCGATGGGGTGTCGCCGGTTCAGCGAGCTTGTCCCGTAGCGTCTGCAGGTCGCGCCATGCGAGGCGCTTCTGCATCGGCTGGCGCAGAAGGAAGGCGGGATGCAGGATCGGCAGGACCGGCAGTTCAAGACCGCCGGGTGTCGTCAGGCTGAGCCAGCGCCCCCGTAGGCGGGTGATGCCTTCATCGGTGCGAAGCAGCGCGCGGCAGGACGACGAGCCGACCGACACGACGACGCGCGGGCGGACGAGCTCGATGTGGCGCAGCGTGAAGGGGAGGCACGCTTCCGTCTCGGCCGGCGTCGGGGCGCGGTTGCCGGGCGGCCGCCACGGTACGGTGTTGGTGACACGCACGGCGTCCCGCTCGATCCCGATCGTCGCCAGCATCCGGTTGAGAAGCTGGCCGGATTTGCCAACGAACGGCTCGCCCGCGAGATCCTCGTCGCGCCCCGGCGCCTCGCCGACGAACATCACGTCGGCATCCTCGGCGCCGTTTCCGAAGACGAGATTCTTGGCCGTCTGCCGGAGCCCGCAGCCCGTGAACGCGGCCAGCATCTCGCGCAACTCACCAAGGGTCTGCGCGCGCACCGCCTGATCTCGCGCATCCGCCGCCGACGTCGCGTCGGCATCGGGCGCGATGGGGGCGGGACGGGCGGCGACCGCCGGACGGGTGGCCGGGGCGGGGGGCTGCGCCGGCTTCGGTTTTGCTTCCGCCGCGGGGCTCCGTCGCCGCGATGCCTCCGCCTCGGTCTCGGCGAAACGATCGCGCGGCGTCTCGCCGACGAAGGTGGAGATGCCGGCCTGTTCGTACCAGGCCAGCACGGCACGCCATTCGTCCAAGGGAGCTGTCGCGTCGGTTATAGACATGCCGCACCATACCGGCGATCCAATGGAAACGCACGCATTCGTCACCGCCGATGACGTTTACGTAAGAATGTCGCGTGTCGCTTCCGGGAAATCTCCTGTATGAGCGGCCTCAACCATTTGGACCTATTCCAGACTCGATCCGAGGGAGGACGTTGCCCGTGTCAGAGACAGCCGCCGAGCGCGAGTCGATGGAGTTCGACGTGGTCATCGTGGGGGCGGGCCCGGCGGGCCTGTCGGCCGCGATCCGTCTGAAGCAGGTGAACCCCGACCTGTCCGTCGTCGTCCTGGAGAAGGGCTCCGAGGTCGGCGCGCATATCCTGTCCGGCTGCGTGCTCGACCCGTCCTCGCTCGACACGCTCCTGCCGGAGTGGCGTTCCGAGGAGACGCCGATCCGCCAGCGCGTGACGGCCGACAAGTTCTACGTCTACGGCCCCCACGGCTCGGTGCGCCTGCCGAATTTCGGCCTGCCGAAGCTCATGGACAACCACGACAACTACGTCGTCTCGCTTGGTCTCGTCTGCAAATGGCTGGCGGAGAAGGCCGAAGCGCTCGGCGTCGAGATCTATCCGGGCTTTGCGGCCAGCGAGATCCTGTTCGACGAGGCGGGGGCCGTGCGCGGCGTCGCCACCGGCGACATGGGGATCGAGCGTTCGGGCGAGCCGGGCCCGAACTACCAGCCGGGCATGGAACTGATCGGCAAGTACGTGCTGATCGGCGAAGGCGTGCGTGGCTCGCTCGCCAAGCAGCTGATCGCGCGCTTCGACCTCGCAAGGGAAGCCGACGCGCCGAAGTTCGGCATCGGCATCAAGGAACTCTGGCAGATCGACCCGGCCAAGGCGAAGCCCGGGCTGATCCAGCACTCGTTCGGCTGGCCGCTCGATAGGAAGACCGGCGGTGGCTCGTTCCTCTACCACCTCGAGAACAATCAGGTTTACGTCGGCTTCGTAGTCCACCTGAACTACGCGAACCCCTATCTCAATCCGTTCGAGGAGTTCCAGCGCTTCAAGACGCATCCGGACATCGCCGAGTTGCTCGAAGGCGGTAAGCGCCTGTCCTACGGCGCGCGGGCGATCTCGGAGGGCGGCTACCAGTCGGTGCCGAAGCTCGTCTTCCCGGGCGGCGCGCTCCTCGGCTGCTCGGCCGGCTTCGTCAACGTGCCGCGCATCAAGGGCGTGCACAACGCGATCTCCAGCGGAATGCAGGCCGCCGAGGCCGCCGCCGAAGCGATCGCGTCGGGCCGCGCGCAGGACGAGCTAGCCCCCTACGAGGCCGGCTGGCGTTCGTCGCCGATCGGGCGCGATCTCTTCCGCGTGCGCAACGTCAAGCCGCTCTGGTCGAAATACGGCACCGCGCTCGGCATCGTCGCCGGTGGCCTCGACATGTGGGCGCACCAGCTGATTGGCCGCTCGCTGTTCGGCACGCTAAAGCACGGCAAGACCGACGCGGCCGCGACCGAGCCGGTGGCCAAGCACAAGCCGATCGCCTATCCGAAGCCCGACGGCGTGCTGACCTTCGACAAGACCTCGTCGGTGTTCCTGTCCAACACCAACCACGAGGAGGACCAGCCGGTCCATCTCAAGGTGAAGGATATGCACCTGCAGAAGGCGTCCGAGCACGACGTCTATGCCGGCCTGTCGCAGCGCTACTGCCCGGCCGGCGTCTACGAGTGGATCGAGGAGGGTGCGGACGCGCCGCGCTACCAGATCAACGCGCAGAACTGCGTCCACTGCAAGACGTGCGACATCAAGGATCCGAACGGCAACATCACCTGGGTCCCGCCGCAGGGCGCCGAAGGGCCGGTCTACGGCACGATGTGAGGCGGGTTCGCCCGCCTGCCTCAGCGGGCGGCGACCGCGGTCGTCTCGGCTTCAAGCGCGACCGAGAACCGCACGAGGACCGGAAGGTGGTCGGAGGCCGTCGCCGCCGGCCGCTCGACGCTGTGGATCGTGATCGTCGGCGAGGCGAGGAGATTGTCGATTCCGAGACCGACGAGCCGCGCGGCTTCCGCCGGCAGGCCTTCGAGCATCCACGTCGGCCCGATGCCTTGCACAACGCGCGTGTTCGTCGTCTTCGCATACGTATCGAGGAAGGCGCTCCAGCCGGCGGCGTTGAAGTCGCCCGCCAGGATCAGCGGCGCCGGCAGGGCGGCGAGCATCTCGCGCGCGCTGTCGAAGCGCCGCCATTGGCTACGCGGCCAGGGCCAGAGCTGGTGGTGCGAGGCGATGGTGACGGCGGTGCCGTTGAGATCGATGCGCGCGGCGGCGAGCGAGTCGCCGACATCGCAGATCGGCGTCGAGCCTTCCACGAAGGGACGGCGCGAGAGAATGGCGGAATCGCCGTGGAAGCCGTCGGCCTCCAAACACACGGCCTGATGGGGGTAGCTCGCCTCCAGCGGGGCGAGCGCCTCGCGCCAGTCGCCGGTCAGTTCCTGCAGGGTGATGATGTCGGGCCGCGTCTCGGCGATCCGCCGGATCGCTTCCGCCCGGTCGCCGGCGTTCCAGAGAAGGTTCATCTGGAGTAGCGTGTAGACGGGTCTCCCATCCCCCGGCTCGGGCCGCATCGGCAGGACGTAGGGCGCGACGCTCCATAGCGAAACACCCGCCACGACGAGGCCGACCGCGCTGCCGACCCAGTGGCCGAGGAAAAGGCTGAGGATCGAGAGGGCGAGGAGCGCGGCCGCGGCATGGGCGCGGAAGTGCGAGAACGTGTCGAGCGGACGCGCGAAGCCGCCGAGGAAGCCAAGCACCAGAAACAGCGCGGCGCCGAAAAGAAGGACGTTCACCACGCGGTGCCACCGAACCCTTGTCATGATGCGAGCGACCGGCGCCTACTGGAACGCCGACTCGAAGAAGGACCGCAGCTTGCGCGAATGAAGGCGCTCGACCGGCATGTCGGCGAGGCTCTGCATCGCGCGGATGCCGATCTGGAGATGCTGCGCCACCTGCCGCTTGTAGAATTCGGTCGCCATGCCGGGCAGCTTCAGTTCGCCGTGCAGCGGCTTGTCGGACACGCAGAGGAGCGTGCCGTAGGGCACGCGTAGGCGATAGCCGTTGGCCGCGATGGTCGCCGATTCCATGTCGAGCGCGACGGCGCGAGACTTCGACAGGCGCTCCACCGGCTCGGTCTGGTCGCGCAGCTCCCAGTTGCGGTTATCGATCGTGGCCACCGTGCCGGTGCGCATGATGCGCTTGAGATCGTAGCCCTCGAGCCCTGTCACGTCGGCGACGGCCTGTTCCAGCGCGACCTGCACCTCGGCGAGCGGCGGGATCGGGACCCAGGCGGGCAGGTCGGCATCCAGCACATGGTCTTCGCGGACATAGGCGTGGGCGAGGACATAGTCACCGAGCGCCTGCGTGTTGCGAAGGCCGGCGCAGTGCCCGAGCATCAGCCAGGCGTGGGGGCGCAGCACCGCGACGTGGTCGGTGATCGTCTTGGCGTTCGACGGCCCGACGCCGATGTTGATCATGGTGATGCCGTTCGAGCCCGGCCGCGTCAGGTGGTAGGCGGGCATCTGCGGCAGGCGCTGGGGCGCGAGGCCGCGCTCCGGTTCGGTGGCGCCCGCCAGGGTGACCACGTTGCCCGGCTCGACGAAGCTCTCGTAGCCGTGGCCGCCATCCTCCATCAGCGAGCGCGCCATGGCGCAGAATTCATCGACATAGAACTGGTAGTTCGTGAAGAGCACGAAGTTCTGAAAGTGCTGCGGGCTGGTCGCCGTGTAGTGCGCGAGGCGCAGGAGCGAGTAGTCCACACGCTGCGCCGTGAAGGGCGCCAGCGGCAGCGGCTCGCCAGGCTTCGGCACGAAGTTGCCGTTGACGATCCGGTCGTCGGTGGCCTCGAGGTCGGGCACGTCGAAGATGTCGCGCAGCGGCTTGTCGAGGCGTTCGGCCCGCGCCCCGTCGACATAGGTTCCTTCCGGCAGCGCGAAATGCAGCGGGATCGGGGTCTTCGACAGGCCGACCTCGATCGGCTGGCCGTGGTTTTTCAGAAGCTGCTCGAACTGCTGGACGAGATAGTCGCCGAAGAGCTCCGGACGGGTGATCGTGGTGGCGTAGTGGCCGGGGCCGGGGACGAAGCCGAAGGACAGGCGCGAATCGACGCGCGCGTGGCCCGCCGTGCGGATCGCGACCTGCGGGTAGAAGGCCCGGTAGCGGCGCGACGTGTCGCTGGTCTCCAGCACCTCGTCGAAGCTCTCGCACAGGAATTCGACCGAGGCGGCGTAGATGCGCCGCAGGGCTTCGACCGCTGCCTCCGCATCGAGAAAGGCCTTCGCCGCGATCGACGGAGGCGTCAGGGGTTCGGGGGCGGGCTGCGCGAAACGGTCGGTCATGGCCCTTTCTAGCGGAGGACCGTGACAGGCGAAATGGGTCAGCGAACGCAGACGGCACCCTGGTCGTAGCAGCCGTGGCTGACGGTCGCGACCGGGCTGTGCGCGGCGCGGTCGCGCTCCACCAACGTCGAGAAGCTGACGGCGAAGAGGGCGAGCAGCGAGGTGACAACGGACAGGCGGACGATCATGGCACTCTCCCATAAATCTGCGACGCGCGATCTTTGCGTGCCCAAGCTGAATTCGGGCTGGCGTCACCGTTCAGCGGGCGTTCACGCAGTGTCTGTCCTGTCCTCGCTCGCCAAGCGGTCGCTTCCGCCCCACCTGATGCGACGACGCGCGAGGTTCGGCGTCGACGAGACAGTCTGGAGGCCGCATGGTCGAGCAAACGAAGTCCATCGAACTGCACTACTGGCCGACGCCGAACGGCTGGAAGGTGTCGATCCTTCTGGAGGAACTCGGCGTCCCCTACGATCTGAAGCTCGTGAACATCGGCGCCGGCGACCAGTTCAAGCCGGAGTTCCTGGCGATCGCGCCGAACAACCGGATGCCGGCGATCGTCGATCCCGAAGGCCCGGGCGGCCAGCCGATCTCGGTCTTCGAGTCCGGCGCGATTCTCCAGTACCTCGCGCGCAAGTTCGGCCGCTACTATCCGACCGACGAGCGCCGGCGCGTCGCGGTGGACGAGTGGCTGTTCTGGCAGGTCGGGGGTCTCGGGCCGATGGCGGGACAGGCGCATCACTTCCGTCAGTATGCGCCGGAGAAGATCGCCTACGGCATCGACCGATACACCAACGAGGTCAATCGCTTGTACGGCGTCATGAACAAGCGGCTTCAGGACCGCGAGTTCCTGGCCGACGAGTATTCGATCGCCGACATGGCCTGCGTCGGCTGGATCGTCCCGCACAAGAACCAGGGGCAGAACCTTGACGACTTCCCCAACCTGAAGCGCTGGTTCGAGACGCTGAACGCCCGTCCGGCGGTCGAGAAGGGGCTGGCCGTCGGCAAGGAGGAGCGCGAGCGGCTGAACCTCGCGCAGGACAAGAACGCCCAGAGCGTTCTCTTCGGCCAGCGCGCGCGCTGACTCGTCAGGTCTTGAACAGGAAGATCACGGCGACGATCGCGTAGATGCCGACATAGATCCACGCCCAGCGGCGGAAGCTGTCGGGCGTGGATCGATCCGACCGCTTGCGCAGCCATGCGTAGAGACGCAGGTCCAGCATGCCGAGCGGGATTGCGAGGAGCAGGGCACCGACGACCGCCGCGGTCCACGCCGCCGCCCCGGTGAAGGGCAGATGGTTGTAGGTGAACGAGATCACCGGCATGTGGCAGAGGTAGAGCGCGTAGCTCCAGTCCCCGAGCTTGGTCGCCACGCGCTGGGGAACCGAGTCGTCGGCGCTGCGCGCCTCGAACGAGATCGCAAGCCCGACGAGGATCACCGCCGAAACGCCGGCAAGAAGGCGCCCCATGCCGACCGAATCCGTGCCCGGGATGGCGATGGCGGCCGCGACGGAAAGGCCGGCGAGCGCGGGATGGAAGACGTTGCGGCGCACCAGCCAGGGTATCAGCAGCCCGCCCGCGAAGGCGGCCGTCGCCGACATGAACGGGATTTCCGTCACATGGACGGCAATCCGCGCCTGATTGTCGGGGCTGACCAGCGTGCCGCCGACCGACAGCACGAGCGCGAGAAGGGCGATCGCCTCCAGCCGGCGGGCGAGACCCGCCGCGGCGACGAGAAAGAGCGCGACGTAGAAGGCCAGCTCGAACACGAGCGTCCATTCCACCATCAGCCGGTAGTTGCCGTTCTGCCCGATCGCGACGAGCGACAGCGCCCTCATGTCGAGACCCGGATTGTTCCAGAACACGAAGGGCAGGGCGACCGAGGCGATCAGGAAAATCGGGTAGATCCGCAGGATGCGGTGGATCAGGAAGTTCGGCGCTGCCGTGGTCTTCAGGATGTCGGCCATGAGGGCGCCGGAGATCGCGAAGAAGATGGCGACGCCGAGGATGCCGAAGCGATGATTGAAGATGTCGGCGAACCGGTCGTCGCCGAGCACGGCGGCGAGGTGGCCGGAGGCGTGGTAGAAGACCACGAAGAGCGCCGCGACTGCGCGCAGCCACTGGACATTGCGGTTTCGCGACCGCCGCTGGAAGACCGGCTCGTGGACGGCCTCGACGCCGCCGGCCGACGGGGCGCGAACCTGCGCGGCGGCGGACATCAGCCGGCCCCTCCGACGCGGGTCCAGACCTGCGACCGGCAGAAGACCTTGACCACACACCCGGTCAGCGTCAGCTTGTCGCCGGTGATCTCGACGCGGCCCTCGTAGCTCTTGTCGCTGCTCGGATCGACGACGGTGCCGGTATAGCGCCCGCCGCTGCCGGTGACGGTCCCGGCCGTCTTGCCCTTGTAGGCGCCCGTCCGGACGGTCGAGCAGAAGCTTCCGCCGCAAGGGCGATAGTCCACCGTCTCGCCGTTCGACAGGCGCCAGGTGCCGACGATGGCGTCGGCCGCAAGGGCGGGCCACGCGGCGGTGGCGATCGCGGCCGCCAGGGCGAGCGGGTACAGCATGGGTGGGCTCCGGAATTGACCGGGGCGAGCGATCCCCCGAAAGGGATCATCCCGTCAAGTGCGCCACCGCAATCGAGCGCCGCCCGTCTCCCGCCGTGCTGCTCAAAGGCGCGTCAGCGACTGCGAGCGGCAGATGAGCCCGCCGAGCACGCAGCCGGAGACCGAGAGCGTGTCGCCCGTCAGCTTGCCCTTGCCGGAATATTCCTTGCCGCCCTTGGTGTAGTCGGTGACCGTGCCCTGATAGGCGCCGCCGCCGGACGGGGTCATCTTGCCGAAGGTCTTGCCCTTGTTCGGGCCGTTCACGTAGGTCAGGCAGAAGCCATCGCCGCACGACGTGATGCGCGCGTCGTTGCCGGACGGCATGCGCCAGGTGCCCTCGATCGGGTCCGCCATCGCCACGCCCGTGGTCGCCGCCAGGGCCAGCATCATCACCGCCAAACGTCTCATCGCATTCTCCCATGCCGCCCCCGTCTTGAGCGCGGGATAGGCGGTTGACGCTAACGTAAATGTAAACCTCGAGACCGCCAAGAGGCAGGGGCAAAACACGATCGGCGATCATGCTGAACGGATCGCCACCCGGCATCGTGAAGCAACGGTGAAGCGAATCACGAGAAGTCCGGCAATGCAGGGGTTTGCGGAGACGAGCCTCCAAGACTTTCCAAAGGTTGAATCCTGCATTCAACTTGAATTAGCCAAGCCTTTTAAGCGCCGGTTCAAGGGACGCTGCCAATCTCGACGAAGGCACCCGAGGGGGCGCGACGGGAACAGGGAACGAGAGACATGGCACGCTTCGAACTTCTGGACGGCGACTTCGGCACCGCGCTCGGCCTTGCGGCGCCGATCGGCGAGACGCTCTTCGCGATGGGCCTGCGCTATGCTTCGGGCCGCGACGGCGAGACCGATCTCGTGTCGGCCCACATGTACTTCAACCTCGCCGACCAGATGGGCGCCGAAGAGGCCAGCGTGCACCGTCAGGACGTCGCGGCGATGATGACCAAGACCGAGATCGGACGCGCGCTGCGCCTCGCCCGCGAGTGGCTCGCCCGCAACTGACGCCGTCCGTTCAGTCCGATGCGTCCGCCAGCGAGGCCGTCAGGGCCGCCGCGAACCGGTCGAGTTCGTCGTCCCGGCCCACCGTCACGCGGATCATGCGATCGAGCGGAGCGACACCCGGCATGCGGATGAAGACCTGACGATCGAGAACGCCTTCGAGGATGCGCCGCGCATGAGGGCCGTCTCGGCCGCAGTCGATCGCCACGAAATTGGTCGCCGAGGGCAGGGGGCGAAGACCCGCCGAGGAGGCGATCTGCCCGAGCCGGTCGCGCGCCCGAACGATGCGCGTCACGACGTCCGACAGATACGCCTGGTCTTCGAGCGCCGCGACGGCGCCGGCCTGGGCCATGCGCGACACGCCGAAATGATTGCGCACCTTGTGGAAGTACGCGACCGTCTCCGCCGCGCCGAACACATAGGCCACCCGCACGCCCGCCATGCCGTACGCCTTCGAGAAGGTCCGGAACCGCAGGACGTTGGGTCGCAACTCGTTCGCCGCCGGCAGGGCCGAAGCCGGTGCCAGATCGCTGTAGGCCTCGTCGAGGACGAGAAGCGTGCCCTCCGGCACCGCATCCATCAGGCGTCGCACGGCGTCCGCCTCGTGCCAGCTGCCGGTCGGATTGTCGGGATTGGCGAAGTAGACGAGCTTCGGCCGGACCGCCTGCATCCGCTCGATCAGCGCGTCGATGTCCTCGCGGTCGTCGCGGTAGGGCACGAAGTCGAGCACGCCGCCGTGGCCGGTCACATGATAGTTGAAGGTCGGATAGGCGCCGTGCGAGGTCACCACCGCGTCGCCGGGCTCCAGCACGATCTGTGTGAGAAGGCCGAACAGGCCGTCGATGCCCTCGCCGATCACCACCTCCTCGAACCGGATGCCGAGACGATCGGCGATCGCCGAGCGCAGCGCGTGGTGCTCCGGATCGCCATAGGCCCAGCTGTCGCGCGCCGCCCGGCTCATCGCCTCGACGACCTTCGGCGAAGGGCCGAAGACGCTTTCGTTGGCGCCGAGCCGCGCCAGGAACGGGCGCCCGAGCCGCCGTTCCAGCGCTTCCGGGCCGACGAAGGGGATCGTGGCCGGCAGGGCCAGGGTGCGGGCGTTGAACGGCATGGCTTCACTCGCAGAACGGCAACCCGGCCGTTCTAATCGCTGCCGCACCGCTTGCCCAGAGCGCGTCCGCTCCACGCCAAACCCGTTGATAAGCTTGAGGGCCCGGCGTTTTCTCCTTGAAACGCCGCCTGCGTCTTACCACGCTCCGGGCATGACATCCTGCAGCCAACGAGCGTTTTCGTGATCCGCTTCGTCCACACGGCCGATTGGCAGATCGGCAAGCCGTTCGGCGGCTACCCCGACGAGACGCGCGCCGAGCTGCGCGCCGAGCGGTTCAACGCCGTGCGCCGCATCGCGGTTCTGGCGCAGGAGCGGGCGGCCGATTTCGTCGTGGTGGCGGGCGACGCGTTCGACGGCAACACGATCTCGGACCGCGACATCCAGCGCACCCTCGATGCGATGGCCGCCTTCTCCGGCCCCTGGGTCTGCCTGCCCGGCAACCACGATCCGGCCGTCAGCGTCTCGGTCTGGTCGCGCCTCCAGCGGTTCGAGCATCGCGCCCGGCTCGTGGTCGCGGACCGGCCAGCGCCGATCGAGCTGTGCGATGGTCGCGCCGTGGTGCTGCCCGCCCCGCTCGTTCGCCATCGCGAGGGGGCCGACCTCACCGAATGGTACGACATGGCCGAGACGTCCTCGCATGTGATCCGTGTCGGGCTCGCGCATGGCGCGGTCGCCAACCGGCTGCCGGCTGCGGCCGAAAGCGGCAACCCGATCGCCGACGACCGCGCCGACCGGGCCCGCCTCGACTACCTCGCGCTCGGCGACTGGCACGGCTTCCTCGAGATCGCGCCGCGCACCTTTTATTCCGGCACACCCGAGGCCGATCGCTATCCCGCCAACGAACCGGGTTTCGTGGCGCTCGTCGAGATCGACGCGCCGGGCGCCGAGCCGCGTGTCGAGACGCTGCGCACCGCGCGCTTCGATTGGCGCGCGATGGTGGTGGACGTCCACGGCGACGCCGCAGCGCTCGATCATGCGCTGGCGGCGATCGCCTCGCCGGGCGAAGCGCTGGTGGACCTCACCCTGCGCGGCACGCTCTCCTTGCGCGAGCGGATCGCCCTCGACGAGACCCTGGCCGGTTGGCAGCGGCGCCTGTTCGACCTGCGGGTGAGGGACGACGACCTTCTCGACGAGCCGGACGAGGAAGACCTCGACCGCATCGACGCGGCGGGCTTCGTGCGCACGGCTGTCGATCGGCTGCGCGCCAAGGCCGCGAGCCGCGAGGACCCGGAGCGCGCGGCGGCCGCCCTCGCTCTCCGTATGATGTTTGCCGAGCACGCCCGGCTCGGGCGCCGGGAGGCCTGAGCCGATGTATCTGCGCTCCCTGACGCTTCGCGAGTTCGCGGGCGTGTCGCAGCTGACGCTCGATCGCTTCGAGGACGGCCTCAACGTCGTGGTCGGCGACAACGAAGCCGGCAAGTCCACGGTCCTGACGGCTTTGCGGGCCGCGTTCTTCCAGAAGCACCGCTCGAGCGGCGAGGCGACGCGCGCGCTGGTGCCCTACGGCCGGCAGGTCCGGCCCGAGATCGAGATCGCCTTCTCGCTCGGCGGCACCGAATACGAACTCCGCAAGGCCTTTCTTCAGAAGCCCGAGGCGGAACTCTCCTGGCCCGGCGGCCAGCTGCAGGGCGACGCCGTGGAAGAGCGTCTCGCCGAACTCCTGCGCTTCACGCATTCGGGGGCGCGCAAGCCGAAGGAGGGCGATTTCGTCGGCACGTTCGGCCTCCTGTGGGTCGACCAGGGGCGCTCGACGGAAGGGCTCGACCTCGGTGCCGGGCGCGATGCCGTCACGGCGTCGCTCGAGGGGGAGGTCAGTCAGGTCCTCGGCGGCGAGCGCGGTCGCGCGCTTCTGGCCGCCGCCCGTGCGCGGCAGGAGCAGTTCTTCACCGAGACCCTGCGCGCCAAGGCCGGCTCGCCGCTGCGCGAGGCCGAGGAGCGGTTGGAGCGGTCGCGCGAGGAGCTGTCGCAGCGCCGGGCGGCGCTCGCCGAATATCGCGGCAAGCTCCAGCGTCTCTCGGATCGCCGCTCGGTGCTCCGGTCCTACGAGAAGGACGACGCGCTGGCGCAGGCCGCGAGCGCACTCGCCCGCGCCGAGGCCGACCAGCGTCAGCTCGGCGACCTCCGCCGCGATTGCTCGGAGGCGGAGCGCGAACTGAAGCACGCGCTCAGCCTGCGTGACCACGCCGGCGAGCGCTTGCGCCGGCGCGAAGCGCTGCTCGCGGCGCTCGCCAAGGCGACCGGCCAGGCTCAGGAAGAGCAGGCGCGACTGGCCGAGCACCGCGTCGCGGTCGACCGGGAACGGCGGCATGTCGCCGAGCTCGAGGGCACGCTCGCTCTGGCGCGCGAGGCCTTGAAGACGGCCGAGGGCGAGGCCGATGCCGCGCGTCTTGCGGACGAGCGCGCGCGCCTTGGCGACCAGATCGCAAGGCTCGACGCGCAGGTGGCCGAAGGGCGACGTCTGGCGACGCAGCTGGAGGCCGCTTCGCACTCGAGCGACGGGCGCGTCCCAACGCGCCGCGACCTCGGCGAGCTGGAAGAGACCGAACGGGCTTGCCGGGAGGCGGAAATCCGCCTGTCCGCCGCATCGCCGACCGTGACCTTCGCGCCGGACAATGCGGATGCCGCCGTGCTGATCGACGGCGTGCCGCTGACGAGCCACGAGGCTCGCGTCGTCTCTGCACCCACGAGCTTCCAGATCCCCGGCTTCGGTCGCGTCACCATCGAGCCGGGCGGCGGATCCGCCGCGCTGGCCGACGACGCGGCCCGGAGCCGCCAGCGGCTGGAGAGCCGCTTGTCCGCGCTGGGGCTCGCCAGCGTCGAGGCGGTTCGCCGTGCCTTGCGCGACGCCGAGGAGCGCGCCACCGAGACGAAGCGGCTTCGCGAGCTTCTGGCGGCCCGGCTTCCGTCGGGGCTGGAGGCGGCGGACGCCGAACTCCGTGCGCTACGCGCGGCGCAAGAGCGGTTGCCGGAAGCGCCCGACCTGTCGACCGCCGCCGTCGATCTCGATGCGGTTCGTGCGGTGGCGCAGACCGCGCGTGAACGGATGGCGCAGGTGGAGGGTGTCCTCGACGCCGCGCGGCGGGATCTGAGAAGCGCGGAAACCGATCTGGTCGGCCGGGAGGCGGGCGCCGCTCATCGCCGCGACGAGGCCGAGCGGCTGACGCGAGAGGCCGACGAGTCGGAAGCCGCCCGTACCATGGCCGCGTTGCGCGAGGATCTGGCCGCCACCGAGCTCGAGCGCGCCGCCCGCGAGGCGGTTCTCGACGCGCGGCGCCGCGCGCTCGATGCGGGCGACCCCGAAACGGTGGAGCGCACCGTCGCGGCGAAGCGCCGGGCGCGCGACGAGATCGAGCGGACGCTGAACGCCTTGCGCGGCGAAATCGCCAGCCTCGAAGGCGAGATGCGGGTGCAGGGTGCAAGCGCGCTCGACGAGGACATCGCGCGTCTGGAGGACGAGATCGAGGCGGCCGAACGCCTCCGCTCGCGCCTTGCGCTGGAGGCCGAGGCGTCGCGCCTCCTGCACCAGACCCTCCTTCAGGCGCAGCGCGAGGCGCACGAATCGTGGCTGGCGCCGATCAAGGCGCATGTGACGCCCTACCTGCGGCTGATCCATCCCGACGCCGACATCGCGCTCGACGATGCGACGCTGGAACTGACGGGCCTTCGCCGCCGTGGCGTCGACGAGGATTTCCGGCGCCTGTCGGCGGGCGCGCGCGAGCAGGTGGCTGTGGTCACGCGTCTGGCGCTTGCCGACGTCATCAAGAAGGGTGGTCACCCCGCGACCGTGATTCTCGACGACGCGCTGGTCAACACCGACGAGCGGCGGCTGGAGCGGATGCATCACGTGCTTCGCAAGGCGGCGGAAGGACTGCAGGTTATCATCCTGACCTGCCGCGAACGCGACTTCCGCGACATCGGAGCGCCCATCTTTCGCCTCTGACGCGGCGCCGGCGCGGCGGCGAACTTTCGAAGACGACAGCTGCTGCGCCTTGTCGCGCCGTCGTTCGCGCCTTGCGCGAGCGTTGCCTGCGACCGGAAAATGCCGGAAATGCAGGGATTCGGTCAGCCTCGCGCAGGCTTTCCCCCCAAATCGCCGCAATCCTTAACCGGGCGTCACCGAATTCGTGGCGTGCGTGCAACAGCGGTGTGGCCAACACGCCTCCAAGGCGGCGATATGGCGTTTCCGTGATTGCATCCCAAGCCAGCCTGAATATTCTCACGGTCAGAAGAGCGGGGGACGACCCGGACTTCTACAGGGGATGGGGCAGGGAAGGCTGTCCTTCGAAACAAAAGCCCAACCCTAACCTATAACTTGACTGGAGGTCAGGACATGAACATCAAGAGCCTTCTTCTCGGCTCCGCTGCGGCTCTCGTTGCAGTTTCCGGCGCCCACGCTGCCGACGCCATCGTGGCCGTCGAGCCGGAGCCGGTCGACTACGTCCGCGTTTGCGACGTCTACGGCAAGGGCTTCTACTACATCCCGGGCACCGANCGCTGCCGACGCCATCGTGGCCGTCGAGCCGGAGCCGGTCGACTACGTCCGCGTTTGCGACGTCTACGGCAAGGGCTTCTACTACATCCCGGGCACCGAGACCTGCCTTTCGGTCGGCGGTTACGTCCGCTTCCAGGTGAACGTCGCCGGTGACCCGGCCGTCAACCTCGAAGGCGACGACTACCAGCTCGCCAGCCGCGTCCGCGCCCGTCTGAACTTCGACGCCCGCGAAGAGACCGAGCTCGGCACCCTGCGCGCCTTCGCCCGTCTCCAGGCGACCAACACCTCGGGCGCCAANCGTCCGCGCCCGTCTGAACTTCGACGCCCGCGAAGAGACCGAGCTCGGCACCCTGCGCGCCTTCGCCCGTCTCCAGGCGACCAACACCTCGGGCGCCAACAACGGCGTGGCGATCGATCAGGCCTACATCCAGCTCGGCGGCCTGCTCATGGGCTACCGTGACTCGCTCTGGTCGTCGGACGTCGGCGGCATCGAGGACGGCCTCCTGACCGACACCGACCTCGTGGTCGGCGACTTCAACACCAACCAGGTGTCCTACACCTTCGCCGCCGGCGGCTTCTCGGCCACGATCGGCCTCGAGGACGACGGCACCGGCGACGTGGTTCCGGACATCCACGGCAAGCTCGTCTACTCGGGCGCCTGGGGCGGTGCTTACCTCTCGGCCGTCTACGACGAGACCTTCAACCAGGAAGACCTGGCTGGCCTCTTCGGCAACAACCTCGACTTCATCACGCTCTCGGGCAACTTCCCGACGCTCCTCCAGGACGGCAACAACGACGCCTTCGCTCTGAAGGGCGGCGTGCTCCTGAAGGACCTGATCGCGCCTGAGTCGCAGCTGAAGATCGAAGGTCACTACGCCTTCGACCCGACGGTCTACGCCGCGATCGACGGTCTGGCCACGGTCAACACCTTCGCCGCCAACAACCCGAACATCCTGAACCCGACCCCGGGCTCGCTGCCGATCGTTCTCGAGTGGGCCGCTGGCGCCGGTTACGCCCAGGCGTTCGGCAAGCTCGGCCTCGCGGTCTCCGGTCAGTACGGCGAGACCTTCGACACGCAGTTCTTCGCGCTCAGCCCGCTGGGCACGGTGGTTCCGATCAACCTGTCGGGCGAGTACTACTCGTTCGTCGGCAACGTCGGCTACCAGATCACGAACAACTTCGCGACGCTCGCCGAAGTCTCGTACAAGAACGTCGACTTCGGTGGCCCGATCGGCGACACCGATCAGGTCAACGGCTTCCTGCGCTTCCAGCGCAACTTCTAATCCGAACCCTCGGATCGGAAACGGAAAGGCCCGGCGCAAGCCGGGCCTTTCTGCGTTCTGGCCTCTTCGCGGCCGGACAGGAGTTCGGTGATGGGTCGGGCGCTGGCGCATACATGGGCCGTCAATGACGTTCGCTGCGCGGCCAGCCAGTTCGCTGCATCCGACCGGTCGCGACACCCGCGATCGTCGATGGCGGTTTGGCAATCTTCGCAGGCGATGCGGATGGACTTGGAACTCTGTCTTCCGTTTCGTCAGACCGAAGGTTCGCCCGGTGCTGGCTCGTCCATTCTCTCGGCGTTCGCTTCGATGGAGGGGCGATGGTCGCCGAAGCGATAGTCGGAGGCCGGTCACCTCGCGCGAAGGGGTCGTCGACGTTCTCCGTTCATCCAAAACTGCGCCTCAGATCCCTGGTCGGTCGATTGCCCGCTTGAGGCAATAGACGGACGGGATGCTGTCGCTGGCGGGGAGCGAGGGCGAGGCGCTCGTCCCGCTGTCGTGCACCGTTTCGATCGAACGGTCGGACGCCGGGTCGGCGCTGAGAACCCGCCCAACATCCGGCAACCGATGCTCCAGCACCGCAGCGAGGCGATCGGGCCGCAGCGTTCCTCTGTGATCCCTGAACTCGTACTCTTACGCCGACGCCGAAAGCCCCGCGAAAAATGCCCCGGCATTCTTCGGAATGCCGGGGCGTCGATCGTTCGGAGGGTGGGGTGGCTCGGCGCCTAGCTGCGCCGTCCGAGCGTCAGGTCGCGCTCGATATCGAAGCCGGCGCCGAGCCGCATCTTGTAGACCTGATAGTTCTCCATCACGCGCTGCACGTAGTTGCGCGTTTCGGTGAAGGGGATCAGTTCGACCCAGTCCACCACCTCGTCGATCGACTTGCGGCGCGGATCGCCGAAGCGGTCGATCCACTCGCGGGCGCGGCGCGGGCCGGCGTTGTAGGCCGCGAAGGTGAGGATATACGACCCGTCGAAGTTCGAGATCTGCTGGCCGAGATACTGGGTACCGAGCAGCGTGTTGAACGACACGTCGTTCTGGAGCTTGGAGTCGGAATAGGACAGGCCCGCGTTCTTGGCGAGGCTCCGCCCCGTCGCCGGCATGACCTGCAGGAGGCCGAGCGCGCCGACCGGCGATTTCGCGGTCGGGTTGAAGGCGCTTTCCTGCCGCGCGATCGCGTAGGCCAGCGCCTTGCCGGAGGCCGAGATGTTGGCGCTCGCCGGGATGACGCCGACCGGGAAGGCGAGGGCGGGCGCATCGACGCCGCGCGAATAAGCCGCCTTGCCGACGCCGAGCGCCAGGCTGTGGTCGCCGCGCTTTTCGGCCATCGACGCGAGGATCGCGAGTTCGCCGGGGCTGTTCAGCTCATCCGCCAGCGCCTTGTAGAGGCTGTCGGCGCGCCAGGCGGAGCCGATCGATTCCAGGCGCTTGATCGCCTGTACCGCCTCGCGGTTCTCGAAGCTGCGCCGCTCGCCGGCCGAGGGCGAGGGGTAGCTGATCTCGCCGGGCGAGCGCCCGAGCTTGGCGGCCGCGAGCTGGCCGTAATAGGTCGCGCCGTAGCGCGCGGCCCGGGCGTAGAGGTCGCGCGCGCTGCCGCCACCGCCGGCTTCGGCCGCCCGGCCCATCCAGTAGTAAGCGCGCGACTGCGTGAGCGGCCGGGAGGAGATCTGGCTGATGCGGGCGAAATGCTTGGCCGCCGTGGACGGATCGTTGAGATAGCGCAGCGCGTACCAGCCCGAATGGAACTCCGCCTCGACCGCTTCCGTGACGCCTTCTGCCGAATGGGCGGCGACGAGGCGATAGGCGGCCTTGCGCTCGCCCTTCTCCAGCAGCATGCGCGAGATGATGCGGCGCTCGTTCCACCAGGCGTCGCCGTCGACCAGCGAAGCGCGGTCGCGCGGCGCCTTTTCCAGAACGGCGGCGGCTTCGAGGATGCGGTCCTTCTTGCGAAGGTTCTCGGCGGCCGTGAACAGGTAGCTCGGGTCGGACTTCAAGCTGGGATGCACCGCGGCCAGAAGCTGGTCGGCATTGCCTGCGCCTTGGATCGAAGCCGCGCGCGCCTTGAACAGGGATTCGGCGCCCGCCATCGGCGCCACGCGCGACGCGTCGCCCACGCGGTCGGCATACAGCAGCTTGTCCATGCGATACTTGTGGTCGGCGCGGGTCAGGAGCGTGCCGAAGGTCGTCAGCATGCGCTGCTCGAGCGACTTGTCGAGGCGGTCGTTGCGCCAGGACTGGACGATCAGCTCCTTCGCCTTGCCGGCCTGGCCGAGCGCCAGATAGGCCTGCGCCAGCGCCATCGCGCCTTCGGGCGTCTGCGGGCGGTCGCTGGCGAAGGCCGATACGACGTCGCGCGCCGGCATCGGGTCGCGCAGGAGCGCGCGCTCGAGGTTGGCGCGGATCGTCGCCATGCCGGGCCAGCCGCGCAGCTCGATCGCGGTGTGGGCGATCTCGGCCGCCGGCACGTCGCTGGTGCCGCGCAGCGCGATCGCCCAGGACATGATGTGCCGGTCGAGCGAGCCGGGCGCCATGCCTTCGCGGATCGCGAGCGCGCGCTGGATGTCGCGGTGGGTGGCGTCGAGGCCGGTCTGCAGGTCGCCGCGCATCGGCGTGACGCTGGAGGCCCGCGCGCCCATGGCCGCGATCGAGGAGGTGAAGGCCATCGCGTCGGCGGGCGAGCCGGCGCTCGGCGCGGCCGGCGCCGGGGCGCGGCGCGCGAGCGGATTGGCGGATGGCGCGGCGGCGGGCGTGCCGAAGCGGCCGGCGTCGGGCTGCGCCTCCTTGCGGCCGAAGAGCTTCGGCATCTTCATCTCGGGAAGACCCAGCCGCGGCATCTCGAAGGAATTCACGGGGGCGGTGCCGGTGAGGAGCACCGACAGGAGGACCGGCACGATCAGGGCCTTGGCGCGGGTCGAATGGGTCATGGGGCCTCCTGCTGCAATGCTGCCACATGTGCGCGGCTGACCGTGCGCATGGTTGACCAAAGCTTGCCCGATCGCGGTGAAGAAGGCGTAAACCCTTCTCGGCCCCGATCGTGCCCTTCGCTTGTTTCGCGGTCATGGCTTCTTTATGGTGCGCCCGTCCGCGCGGACGATCGGTCACGGGGCCGGTCGCCCGGCGAGCGGCGCGGGCGGGAGACGCCCGCCGCCCGACCCGAGCACGCCCGACGTCGCTTCGGCACCATCATCCGCACGTCGACGGGAGTGACGACATGACCTTCAAGGGTTCGATGACGGCCCTGGTAACGCCGTTCGCCGAGGACGGCAGCCTCGATGAAGCCGCGTTCCGCGCCCTGGTCGAATGGCAGATCGCCGAGGGCACGCACGGCCTCGTGCCGGTCGGCACCACGGGCGAGAGCCCGACCCTGACGCATGACGAGCACAAGCGCGCGGTCGAGATCTGCGTGGAGACGGCGGCCGGCCGCGTGCCGGTCATCGCGGGCGCCGGCTCCAACAACACCGTCGAGGCGATCGACCTCGCGCGCTTCGCCGAGAAGGCGGGCGCCGACGGCATCCTCGTCGTCACGCCCTACTACAACAAGCCGACCCAGCGCGGGCTCTACGAGCACTACGCCGCGATCGCGCGCGCGGTCTCGACGCCGATTATCATCTACAACATTCCGCCGCGCTCGGTGGTCGACATGACGCCGGAGACGATGGGGCGCCTTGCGCACGACTTCTCCAACATCGTCGGCGTCAAGGACGCGACGGCCAAGCTCGATCGCGTTCCCGAGCAGCGCATCACCTGCGGCAAGGACTTCATCCAGCTGTCGGGCGAGGACGCGACCGCGCTCGGCCACATCGCCCATGGCGGGCGCGGCTGCATCTCGGTGACGGCCAACGTCGCGCCCCGCCTGTGCTCGGAGTTCCAGGAGGCGTGCCTCGCCGGCGACTTCGCCAAGGCTCTCGAGTATCAGGACCGGCTGATGCCGCTGCACAAGGCGATCTTCATGGAACCGGGCGTCTCGGGCACCAAGTATGCCCTGTCTCGGATCGGCAAGGGGCGCAACCGGGTCCGCCTGCCGCTGGTGCCGGTGGAGGCCGCCACGCAGGACGCGATCGACGCGGCGCTGCGCCATGCCGGCCTTCTGAATTGATCCGAGGGCCCCTGCGGCCCATCTAAGGGGACGGCGCCGGCTCCCGGCGCCCCCTCCACCCTACCGGGCGCCCCGATCCTCATGGCCAAGCCGCCGAAGTCCAAATCCAATATCGCCGCCGAGAACCGCAAGGCGCGCTTCAACTACGAGATCATCGACACGCTGGAGGCCGGTCTCGTGCTGACGGGGACCGAGATCAAGTCGCTGCGCCTCGGCAAGGCGATGATCGCCGAGTCTTATGCCACGGAGGAGGACGGCGAGATCTGGTTGATCAACTCCTACGTGCCGGAATACCTGCAGGCCAACCGGTTCAACCACGAGCCGAAGCGCCGGCGGAAGCTGCTCGTCCACAAGACGCAGCGCAACCGGCTGGCCGGCGCGGTGCAGCGCGACGGCATGACGCTCGTGCCGCTCAAGATCTACTTCAACGACCAGGGCCGGGCGAAGCTGGAACTCGCCGTCGCCAAGGGCAAGAACGCGCCCGACAAGCGCGAGTCGATGAAGGAGCGCGACTGGAACCGGCAGAAGCAGCGCGTGATGAAGGAAGCCGGCAGGGACTGAACATCGGCTCTTGCGCTCACGGCGGCGAGGGATAACCTTGCCTGACGATGCCGGGGAGGGCTGCGCGATGACCGATCTCAATCGTCTGCCGGAAGGCCTGGAGCCGCCGACCGACGACGGCGGCGCGTCTCATCTCGTCGGGCGCAGGCTCCCGTCGGTCGGGCTCCCTTCCACCGCGGGCGGACGCGTCGACCTCGGAGAGCTTCGGGGCCTCGTCGTCGTCTACGCCTATCCGATGACCGGGCGTCCCGGCGCGCCGCTGCCGGGTGGCTGGAACGAGATTCCGGGCGCGCGGGGCTGCACGCCGCAGGCCTGCTCGTTCCGCGACCACTGGCAGGAACTGCGCGAGCTCGGCGTATCGGCCGTCTTCGGCGTCTCCACACAGACCACCGCCTACCAGCGCGAAGCCGCCGAGCGCCTGCACCTGCCGTTCCCGCTCCTGTCGGACGCCGACCTTTCGCTGCAGGAGATGCTGGAACTGCCGACCTTCGAGGTCGACGGGGATACGCTCCTGAAGCGCCTCACGCTGATCGCCCGCGACGGCGAGATCGAGGCGGCGCTCTATCCCGTGTTCCCGCCCGACCGCAGCGCGGCCGACGTCATCGCGTGGCTGCGCAGCCACGGCGGCGCGAAGCGGCACGCGACGCATTGATCGGCTGACGCGCTGGAGCTCCGATCCTGTTGCGACGCGCCGACGGGGTCGAGAGGTCTCAAGGATCGGTTGCCGAGATCGCGAGATTTTGCGGCGACCATCCACCGGTTCCTTCACGCTCCCCGGCTACCCTGGAAGGGCAAGTCAGGGAGTGGGCCATGCCGGTCGTCGATGTGGGATTGTTAGCTGCGCCGGCCTTTTCGCTGTCGATCGAAGTCGACGGCACGTTGCGCTATGCCGGGGTGAACGGCAGTCTCTGCCAGCTGACGGGGCTCGATGCCCGTGATCTCGTCGGGCGGACCCCATCGGAATGCCTCTCCCCGGAGATCGCATCGCATGTCGAGACGCAGTATCGGCACTGCCTGAAGCTCGGCTCGATCTACGAATACGAGGAACATCTCGACCTGCCGGGCGGTGCGAAATGGTGGCGCACAGCGCTGTCGCCCATTCTCGATCCCGCCTCCGGGCACGCCATCGGGCTGTTCGGAATGGCGTCCGACATCACGGATCGCAAGCGCGACGAGCTGGAGCTTCGCAGCGTGGCGTTCAAGGATCCGTTGACCGGCATCTGCAACCGCCGCCGCTTCGACCGGGATCTCGATCTGGCGGTGTCCGGCGCGCTCGAGGCAGGCCGCGTCTTCGCCCTGGTGCTGGCGGACGTCGACCGCTTCAAACCGATCAACGACACCTATGGCCACGCGGCCGGCGACGCCGTGCTGCAGGAGCTGGCGGGTCGATTGGCGAGGGGGATCCGATCCACCGACCGTCTGGCGCGGATCGGCGGAGACGAGTTCGCCGCGATCCTCTGGGTGGACAGCGAAGAGGCGACGGGCGAGGCGGTGCAGCGCCTGCGAGGCGAGCTCGATCCGCCAATCCGGCTGCCTGGCCAGACGCTCCATGTCGGCATGAGCCTTGGCGCCGTCTTGTGGCGGCCGGGGATGACGACGGCCGGAATGCTCGCGAGTGCCGACCATGCCATGTACCGGGAGAAGCGCGCCATCGCGGCCTGAGAGATCGTTCACGGCGTCTCCCGCCCCGCGCACCCTTGCTCGATCCGCTTGCCGCCCAAAAATGGGGTGGACGAGCAAGTCGAGCGCTCGGGCGCCGCGGAGATCGGAACGATGGCCTTGCCGAGATGGGCTGAGATCAGGAAGCGGTGGCTGACGCGCGCGCTCGTCCTGCGGTCCGTGCCGGTGGGTGTCGTGATCCTGGCGGGCGTCATCGCGACGACCTGGACCCATTCGCTGCTGAACGATCACCGCGACCTCGTGGTCCACACCTACCGGGTGATCGACAACACCAAGGATCTCCTCATCGCGCTCGACGATGCCGAGACGGGCGAGCGCGGGTTCCTGATCAGCGGCGACCGCCGCTTCCTCGACCCCTACGAGAAGGCGCTGGAGCGGATGGAGCCGGTCCGCACCCAGCTGCGCCAGCTGATTTCCGACAATCCCTCGCAGATCGCGCGGACCGACCATCTCAGCCTGCTCGTCGACCGCAAGCTCGCCGAACTTGCCGAATCCGTCACGCTCTTCGAGCGGGACGGTTTCTCCGCCGCCCAGAAGCAGTCCGTCGCGATGATGGAGCGCGCGACGATGGACGAGATCCGTCGCGTGATCGGCGACATCACGGAGACGGAGAAGGCGCTTCTGGCGACACGCGACGCCTTGGTGGACCGCGACGAGAACCGGGTGCGGCTGGTCGCGATCCTCATCGCGCTCGCCTCGCTCGTGGTTCGCACCGGGGTCGAGTTCCACCTCGCGCGGGTGGAGCGCCGGAAGCGGCTGACGCTGCCGCCAGCCTCCGTCGCCCGCTAGCCGAGCCGGGCCCGCGCCGTCTCGAACACGGCCTCGAACATCGCCGGCGTGAGGACGCCAGTGTTCGTGTTATAGCGCGAGCAATGGTAGCTCGAAACGATCGTGTAGCCGCCGGCCTCGTGCTCGCCGCCATGCCGGAAGGGCGCATCCTTGAGGCGGACGCCGAGCGCCCGCAGCGTCGAATCGTGCGCGATGCGACCGAGCGTGACGAGGACGCGAAGGCGCGGCAGGGCGTCCAGCGTCGGTATCAGGAAGCGACGACAGGTGTTGATCTCGGGCCCCGTCGGCTTGTTCTCCGGTGGCACGCAGCGCACGGCATTGGTGATCGCCGCGCCGACGAGTTCGAGGCTGTCGTCCGGCCGCGCCTCGAACTCGCCCGTCGCAAAGCCATACCGCTTCAGCGTCGCGTAGAGGAGGTCGCCCGCATAGTCGCCCGTGAACGGGCGTCCCGTGCGGTTGGCGCCACGAACGCCGGGCGCGAGGCCGACGACCAGAAGCTCGACCGTGTCGGCGCCGGCGCGCGGCAGGAACGTGTCGACCGGTGCGTTGTACCAGTCCGGCTCGCGCGCCTGCCATTCGTGGCGGAAGGCGGCCAGACGCGGGCAGAGCGGGCAGTCCGCCGGCGGCGTCGCGCCGGGCAGGGGCGGGGAGTGGACGGGGGGCACGCTCATGCCTCGCCGTCGTCGCGGCGGTCGTTCTCGCACTCGGTGCGGCGCGCGAGACGGGCGTCGCGCTCGGCCTGGCTGCGGGCGATCTCGGGCTGGAGCGTGCGCAGTTCGATGAACGTGTCGGCCTGGCGTCGCAGGTCGTCGGCGATCATCGGCGGCTGTGTCGCCAGCGTCGAGACCACCGAGACCTTGCGCCCCTTGCGCTGTAGCGCTTCCACCAGCGAGCGGAAGTCGCCGTCGCCCGAGAAGATCACGAAATGGTCGACGGCCTCGGCGAGCTCCATCGCGTCCACCGCGAGCTCGATGTCCATGTTGCCCTTGATGCGGCGACGCCCGAGCTGGTCGGTGAACTCCTTGGCGGGCTTCGTCACCACGCGATAGCCGTTGTAGTCGAGCCAGTCGACCAGCGGGCGGATCGAGGAGTATTCCTGATCCTCGATCAGGGCGGTGTAGTAGTAGGCGCGCAGGAGGTTGCCGCGCCCTTGGAAGGCGACGAGCAGCTTCTTGTAGTCGATGTCGAAGGCGAGAGCACGCGAGGCGGCATAGAGATTGGCGCCGTCGATGAAGAGGGCGATCTTCTCGCGGGGTTCGAACATGGCGACCTTCGGAAGTGGGGAGCGGCAGGGGAGGCGAAGGCTCCCGCAGGGATGAAAAGAATAGGACGCGCACGGCGCGAAGGCCAGCCAGGCGAACGGTCTGCGAGGCGCGCCGTCGCGAACCGCGCGGCTGTCCCCTTGTGCTTCCAAAGTCAAGAGGCTACACGAGGCCCTTCAGCTTACTGCGTCCGTTCCCAAGGAGACAGGCATGGCCCGCGTCACCGTAGAAGATTGCGTCGACAAGGTCGAGAACCGGTTCGAGCTCGTCCTGCTCGCCAGCCATCGCGCGCGCCAGATCGCGCAGGGCCAGCCGATCACGGTGGACCGTGACAACGACAAGAACCCGGTCGTCGCCCTCCGCGAGATTGCCGACGAGACCCTCTCGCCCGACGACCTCAAGGAAGACCTGATCCACTCGCTGCAGAAGCATGTCGAGGTGGACGAGCCCGAGCCGCAGGCGCCGGTCGCCGGTGCGATCGCCGACGCGGGTTCGGAGGGCACCACGACCACGGCGGCGGACGACGACGACAACATCGCCTTCGACCGCATGTCGGAGGACGATCTCCTGTCCGGCATCGAGGGCCTGATCCCGCCCGAGAAGAACGACGATTTCTGACCCGAGAAGGGCTTCGGCCCTTCCGGTTTTGCCGCAACGCAACCTATATTGAAGGGGCGCCCGCCGATCCGGCCGGGCGCCCTTTCTTTTTTCCGCGAACGGAGCAGGCATTCGGGCATGATGCGGCAGTACGAACTCGTCGAGCGTGTCGCAGCCTACAAGCCGAACCTCGACGAGGGCCTCCTGAACCGGGCCTACGTCTACGCGATGCAGAAGCATGGTGCGCAGAAGCGCGTGAACGGCGATCCGTACTTCTCGCACCCGCTCGAAGTCGCCGCGATCCTCACCGAGCTTCACCTCGACGAAGCGACGATCGCGACCGCCCTCCTGCACGACACGATCGAGGACACGGATGCCACCCGGAAAGAGCTGGACCAGCTCTTCGGCC
Organism: Aureimonas sp. Leaf324; assembly: GCF_001423245.1. Taxonomy (GTDB): domain Bacteria; phylum Pseudomonadota; class Alphaproteobacteria; order Rhizobiales; family Rhizobiaceae; genus Aureimonas. The sequence goes on along the minus strand of NZ_LMOH01000012.1, from coordinate 301,294 downwards.
AGAAGATCGGGACGCTCGTCGAGGGGCTGACGAAGATCCGGCGGCTCGACCTCGTCTCGCGCAAGACCGCGCAGGCCGAGAACCTGCGCAAGCTCCTGCTGGCGATCGCCGACGACATCCGCGTCCTTCTCGTCAAGCTCGCCGACCGGCTGCACAACATGCGCACGCTTCATCACATGAAGCCGGAAAAGCGTGCCCGGATCGCCGAGGAGACGATGGAGATTTATGCGCCGCTCGCCGGGCGCATGGGCATGCACGACATGCGCGAAGAGTTGGAGACGTTGTCGTTCCAGTACCTCAACGCCGAGGCCTTCGCGACCGTCACCGAGCGACTGGCCGAGCTTCGCGAGCGGCATGCCGGCACGATCGAGCAGATCGAGGAGACGCTGACCGCACGGCTGGAAGAAAAGGGCATCGCCGCCAGCGTGTCCGGCCGCCAGAAGAAGCCCTATTCGGTCTTCAACAAGATGCAGCGCAAGGCGCTGTCGCTCGAGCAGCTGTCCGACATCTTCGGCTTTCGCGTCATCGTCGCCGACGAGGAGGACTGCTACCGCACGCTCGGCATCGTGCACCGCACGTGGCCGCTCGTGCCCGGCCGCTTCAAGGACTACATCTCGATCCCGAAGCAGAACGGCTACCGTTCGATCCACACCACGATCGTCGGACCGTCGCGCCAGCGCGTCGAGCTGCAGATCCGCACGCGATCGATGCATCACGTCAACGAGTACGGTATCGCCGCCCACGAGCTCTACAAGGACGGGCAGGTCGCGCTGTCGACCGAGTCGGAAGCCTATTCCTGGCTGCGCCGCACGATCGAGATGCTGTCCGAAGGTGACACGCCGGAGGAATTCCTCGAGAACACCAAGCTCGAACTGTTCCAGGACCAGGTCTTCTGCTTCACGCCGAAGGGCCGCCTGATCGCGCTGCCGCGCGGCGCGACGCCCATCGACTTCGCCTATGCCGTCCATACCGACGTCGGCGACACCTGCGTCGGCTGCAAGATCGATGGCCGCATCATGCCGGTGGTGACCGAACTCACCAACGGCGACGAAGTCGAGATCATCCGCTCCAAGGCCGCGACGCCGCCACCGGCCTGGGAAAGCGTCGCCGTGACCGGCAAGGCGCGCTCGGCGATCCGGCGGGCGGCGCGCCTCGCGATCCGCAAGCAGTATTGTGGGCTCGGCCAGCAGATCCTGGAGCGGACCTTCCATCGCGCGGGCAAGACCTTCACCCGCGACGGGCTGAAGCCCTATCTCGCCAAGGTCGGCTTTCGCGAACTCGACGACGCGCTCGCCGCGGTCGGGCGGGGTGAGCTGTCCTCGGCCGACGTGTTTCGCGCCGTGCATCCCGACTTTCAGGACAGCCGCGCGGCGAAGGGCGTGCTGCACGCCGAGAAGGACGGCTGGTTCAATATCCGCTCGGCGATCGGCCTCGTGTTCCGCGTGCCGGAGGAGGTGGGGGACGCGAGCCTCGTTCAGCTTCCGATCCGCGGCGCCGTCGGCGACCTGCCGGTGCGCTTCGGGCCGGACGGCGCGGTGCCGGGCGACCGGATCGTCGGCATCTTCGAGCCGGGCAAGGGGATCACGATCTACCCGATCCAGTCTCCAGCGCTGATGGACTTCGACGATTCGCCGAACCGCTGGATCGACGTGCGCTGGGACCTCGATACCGAGACGACCGCGCGTTTCCCGGCCAAGATCCGCGTCGTCGCGCTGAACGAGCCGGGAACGCTGGCCGAGATCGCCGAGACGATCGCGCTCAACGACGCCAATATCCACAACCTTTCGATGACGCAGACGGCCCCGGACCTAACGACCATGGTGCTGGATCTGGAGGTCTGGGACCTGCAGCACCTGACGCGCACGCTCAATCAGTTGCGCGCGAAGACTTGCGTGACGGATGCCATTCGTGTGAACGGCTGATCTCCGAAGGCATACCCCTGAGGCAGGAACCGTCGGACATGCAGACCGAAGACGTCATCGAGATCTTTCGCAAGGCTGGCGCCTATCTCGAGGGACACTTCATCCTGACCTCGGGACGCCGCAGCCCGGTCTTCCTGCAGAAGGCGCGGGTGTTCATGCACCCGCAATATACCGAGACGCTCTGCAAGGCGCTCGCCGAGAAGCTGCGCGCCGCGATCGACGGGCCGATCGACTTCATCGTCGGCCCGGCCGTCGGCGGGCTGATCCCGTCCTACGAGACCTCGCGCCACCTCGGCGCGCCGGCGATCTATGTCGAGCGCGAGAACGGCACGTTTCGCCTGCGCCGCTTCGAGATCCCGCGCGGGGCGCGTGTCGTGATCGTCGAGGACATCGTGACCACCGGCCTGTCGATCCGCGAGACGATCGAGTGCCTGCGGGAGCTCGGCGCCGAGGTTCTGGCGGCCGGGTGCGTCGTCGATCGGTCGGCCGGCAAGGTCGACGTCGGCGTACCGCTGGTCTCGCTCGCCCAGTACGAGGTGCCAAGCTACGCGCCGGACGAACTGCCGCCCGAGCTTGCCGCAATTGCGCCCATCAAGCCCGGTAGCCGCTCGCTCTAGCCCCGACCTCAGGCACGGGTCGGCAGGCGGGGCGACGGCCGTATCGCTCGCTCAAGGTGCCTCTCGCTTCAGGAACACCTCGCCTCATGCTGTTCAGGCGCCGCCAGCCGGAAACCCTCTCGCAGAAGCTGCGCCACGCCCTCTGGCCGCGCCGCTCGTGGCGACGCTCGCTCCTCTACATGAAGAAGCGCGTGCTGCGGCTGCGCGCGACGCCGCATGCGATCGCGGCGGGCGTCGCGGCCGGCGTCTTCGCGACGTTCACGCCGCTCCTCGGCTTCCATTTCGTCATGGCCTTCGTGATCGCCTACGTCGTTCGCGGCAGCCTGCCGGCGGCGGCGCTCGGATGCCTCATCGGCAATCCATTGACCTACCCGCTGATCTGGGGCGCGACCTACGAGGCCGGCCGCTTCCTGACGGCCGCCGAAATCCCGGACGGGCGGGCGCCCGAGAGTCTCGGCGCCGCTCTCGCGCACGGCGACATCGCCGCGATCTGGGGGCCGTATCTGAAACCCATGCTGATCGGATCGATCCCGCTCGGCCTGTTCTTCGCGCTGGTGTCCTACGCGCTGATCCTCGTCGGCGTTCGCAGCTTCCAGGCGGCGCGCGCCCACAAGGCGGGCGGCGCGCCGGCCGCGGAGCCGGCCCCATGATCGTCGGCATCGGCAGCGACCTCATCGACATCCGCCGCATCGAGAAGACGCTGGAGCGCCACGGCGCGCGGTTCACGACCCGCGTCTACACGCCGGTCGAGCAAGCGAAGTCCGACCGGCGGGCCCAGCGTGCCGCCTCCTACGCCAAGCGCTTCGCCGCCAAGGAAGCCTGCGCCAAGGCGCTCGGCACGGGCCTGTCGCAGGGCGTCTTCTGGCGCGACATGGGCGTGGTCAACCTGCCCGGCGGCAAACCGACCATGGCGCTGACGAACGGGGCCGCCGAGCGGCTCCGCTCCCTGATGCCGGCGGGGCACCGGCCGGTCATCCACGTGACGATCACCGACGACTTTCCGCTCGCCCAGGCCTTCGTCATCATCGAGGCGCTGCCGGACGAGCCTTGAGCGTCGGCAAGCCCGTTGCCCAAACGTATACAAGACATTACTAGAGCCGGGGTGCGGCCGAGGGTGCCCACGGCAACCGGGAACGAAAAGCGCATGGTCGATCGCGCCGTCAGCAAGGACAAGGGTGGCTTCGGGGAGACGGTGAAGGTCGTCGTCCAGGCGCTTCTGCTTGCGCTGGTCATCCGCACCTTCCTGTTCCAGCCGTTCTCGATTCCCTCCGGCTCGATGATGCCGACCCTCCTGATCGGGGATTACCTCTTCGTCTCGAAGTGGTCCTACGGCTTCTCGAAGTATTCCTTGCCCTTCTCGCCCGACCTCTTCGACGGTCGCATCCTGGGTTCCAGCCCGGAGCGCGGCGACATCATCGTGTTCCGCAAGCCGAACGAGGTCCAGACGGACTACATCAAGCGCCTCGTCGGCCTGCCGGGCGACCGGGTCCAGATGCGCGACGGCGTGCTCTACATCAACGGCCAGGCCGTGCCGAAGGAGCCGGACGGCTTCTTCACCAGCGAATCGGGCGCGCAGATCCCGAAGTATCGCGAGACGCTTCCGAACGGCGTGACCTACGACACGCTGGACGCCGAGCCCAACTCCGTCGGCGACAACACGCGCGAGTTCGTCGTGCCGGCCGACCACTATTTCATGATGGGCGACAATCGCGACAACTCGCTCGATAGCCGCTTCGACGTCGGCTACGTGCCGTTCGAGAACCTCGTCGGCAAGGCGCAGGTCATCTTCTTCTCGATGGAGAACGACGCCTCGCCGCTCCAGGTCTGGGAATGGCCGACCAGCCTTCGGCCGAGCCGCATCCTGACATGGCTCGGGTGAAGGGCGGCGCCGACGCCCTCGACCGGCTGGAGGCCCGGCTCGGCCTCACGTTCTCCGACCGCTCCCGTCTCCAGCGTGCGCTGACCCATTCGAGCCTCAAGCGCTCGCCGACGGACGCGAGCTACGAGCGGCTGGAGTTCCTCGGCGACCGCGTGCTCGGCCTCGTGATCGCGCAGAAGCTCTTCGAGACGCATCCCAAATCGGACGAGGGCGACCTGTCGCTGCGTCTGAACACGCTGGTCTCGGCCCAGACCTGCGCCGCGATCGCCGACGAGATCGGTCTGGCCGAGTTCATCCGCCACGGATCCGATCTGAAGCGCGCGGCGGCGGGCAAGAACCGCTCGATCCGCGCCGACGTAGTCGAATCGCTGATTGCCGCGATCTATCTCGAGCACGGGCTGGAAACGGCCCGCGCCTTCGTCCTCAAGCGGTGGGCGCCGCATCTGGAAGGGCCTCAGGTCGCACGACGCGATCCGAAGACCGAGCTTCAGGAATGGGCGCACAAGCGCGCCGGCGCGCCGCCCGTCTACGAGCTCCTCGACCGCTCGGGTCCCGACCACGAGCCCGTCTTCACGGTGCGCGCGAGCGTCGAGGGCGTCGAGCCGACCGAAGGGCGTGGCCCCTCCAAGCGTGTCGCCGAACAGCGCGCCGCGGAGGCCATTCTCCTGCGCGAAGGCGTCTGGACGGCGGAAACCACCTGACTTGCGCCCGGCCGTGTGCCGGGCGATCCTGTTTCATCGGCGCGTTTCGCGCCAAGACCTGCGAGCCATGATTTGACCGACACCGACCAGACGCCCGATGCCGAGACCCAGACGACCGAGCCGCAGGGGCCGACCCGGTCGGGCTTCGTCGCCCTGCTCGGCGCGCCGAATGCCGGCAAGTCGACGCTCGTCAACCAGCTCGTCGGCACCAAGGTCTCGATCGTCACGCACAAGGTGCAGACGACCCGCGCCCTGGTGCGCGGCATCGCGATGCGCGACCGCACGCAGATCGTCTTCGTCGACACGCCCGGCGTCTTCAACCCGAAGCGCCGGCTCGACCGCGCCATGGTGAGGACCGCCTGGGGCGGCGCCAAGGACGCCGATATCGTCCTGCCGATCATCGACGCCGATCGCGGCCTCAACGACGAGGTGCAGGCGATACTCGACCGCCTCGCCGAGGTGAAGCAGCCGAAGGTGCTGCTGCTCAACAAGGTGGACCGCATCAAGCGCGACCGCCTGCTGGGGCTGACGCAGGAGATCACCGCCAGGGCCGAGTTCGAGCGCGTCTTCATGATCTCGGCGCTGACGGGGTCCGGCTGCGACGACCTGATGAACTTCCTGGCTGCGCGCCTGCCGGAAGGGCCGTGGTACTATCCGGAGGACCAGATCTCGGATCTGCCGCTGCGCCAGCTCGCGGCCGAGATCACGCGCGAGAAGCTCTATCTGCGCCTCCACCAGGAGCTGCCCTATTCCTCGACCGTCGAGACCGAGCTCTGGGAGCAGCGGCCGGACGGCTCGGTGCGCATCGAGCAGACGATCTATGTCGAGCGCGACAGCCAGAAGGCGATCGTGCTCGGGCACAAGGGCGAGACGGTCAAGGCGATCGGCTCGGCCGCGCGCAAGGAGATCTCCGAAGCCGCCGAGCAGAAGGTGCATCTCTTCCTGTTTGTGAAGGTGCGCGAGAACTGGGGCGACGACCCCGAGCGCTATCGAGAGATGGGGCTCGACTTCCACAGCTGACCGGGCGTGCGATCCGGCGCGTCCGTGCCTATATGAGGCTCTGTCGAAACCGGAACGGATCGCCGCGGCCGCATGGAATGGCGTGAGGAAGGCATCGTCCTGGGCGTCCGCCGCCAGGGCGAGACGAGCGTCGTCGCGGAGGTGATGACGCGCTCGCGCGGACGCCATCTCGGCCTCGTGCGCGGTGGCCGCTCGCGGCGGCTCCAGCCCGTGCTCCAGCCCGGCAATACGGTGGACGCGACATGGCGCGCGCGTCTCGACGAGCATCTTGGCTTCATGACGGTCGAGCCCGTGACGCTTCGCGCCGCGCGGCTGATGGAGAGCGCGGTCGGCCTCTACGGCATCCAGCTCCTCGCCGCGCATCTGCGGCTTCTGCCCGAGCGCGACGCCCACCCGCGTCTCTTCGACACGCTGGCTCTCATCGTCGAGCATCTCGACGATCCGGTCGCGGCCGGGTCGCTGATCCTGCGCTTCGAGATCGCGCTTCTGGAAGAGCTCGGCTTCGGGCTCGATCTCGAGACCTGCGCGGCAACCGGCGGCCGGGACGATCTCGTCTATGTCTCGCCGAAGTCCGGCCGCGCGGTGAGCCGCGACGCCGGCGAGCCGTGGCGCGACAGACTCTTGCCGCTGCCGGCTTTCCTGAAGGGCGATGTCGCCCCCGGCTCGGCCGACGTGGCCGAGGGCTTCCGGATGACCGGCTTCTTTCTCGCCCGCCATGTCTGGGAGCCGCGCGCGATCAAGGAGCCGGACTCCCGCGTCGGCACGCTCGGCGTGATCGCCCGCGCTAAAGTGTCAGCGGAAGGATGAAGGGCGTGCCGGAAAAGGCGTCGGCCCCGCGCCCGATCCCGGCGATCGCCGACACCATGCGCCCGCCGCGACCGAGCTTCTCGTCCGCCATCGACACGAGGAGCGGGTTGGGCGTTGCCGAGGGCGCGCGGCGTCGCAGTTCCTGCGCCAGCGCCTCCTCGTCGAGGTCCGGGCTGATCGCGATCGCCAGGATGTAGGCGGCCGCCGTCGACCGGCTGATGCCGGCCCAGCAATGCACCGCCAGCGGCTTCTCGCGGTCCCAGCGGCGACCGAATTCGAGGAGGCGGTCGAGATGGTGCCCGGCCGGGTGGGTCAGCCCCTCGGTCGGCGCGGCGATGTCGTTCATGCCGAGGAAGAGGTGGCGTTCCGGCGCGATCGAGGAGGGGCGCTCGACCACCGTGTCGGCGTTGATCAGCGTGACGACGTCGCCCGCGCCGTGTTTCTCCACCGTTGCGTGGAGGTCGGCGAGCGAAGAGACGACGAGGTAGGTCATGGCGCGATCGCCCTGATGCCGGAGGAGAGGGTTTCGAGGAAACGGAAGCGTTCGAGATAGCGCCCGCCGACCTCGGCCGCCGGCTGGGGTGCGAAGCGCTCGGGCGCGGGAAGTGTGCCGCCCGGCCGCCCGAACAGCGCCTGCGCTTCCGTCGGCTGGAAGCCCGCGAGAAGCTTCGCCTCGAAATAGGCCGACACGCGGTCCGCCGACTTGATGGCGCGCTTGACCGGGGGCGGCAGCTCCGCCGGCAGGCCGAAGCGCCGATGCACCGCCGCCTGCAGTCGCGCTTCGACGCCCTTGTAGTCGCCGCCGAGGACGCTCTTGAAGGGCGAGATCATGTCGCCGATGACGTATTCCGGGGCGTCATGCAGGAGCGCGGCCAGCCGCCACCGCGGATCGGGCTCCTTGGCGCCGACGATCTCCTCGACGATCAGCGAGTGCTGCGCCACCGAGAACGCATGGTCGCCGGTCGTCTGCCCGTTCCAGCGGGCGACGCGCGCGAGCCCGTGCGCGATGTCCTCGATCTCGATATCGAGCGGGGAGGGGTCGAGAAGGTCGAGCCGCCGCCCCGACAGCATCCGCTGCCAGACGCGGGGCGGCTTGGCGGTCCGGGCCGCGCCGGTCGCGCTCATTCCTCGCCGCCGCTTCCGGCTTCGGGCAGAGCATAGCCGGCCCAGGACGGGACTTCGGCCTCGACCGGAACGCCGTCCGCTGACAGGCTCGCCCCGGACGACAGCGCGTCGACCAGGCGGTCGATGCGGAGCATGCCGATACCGAGCCCCGCATGGGCCGAGAGAACGGTGCCGATCGTCCGGCCGCCCGCCTCGACGTTGGCGCCCGGCGTCAGGTGACCCTCGGCGCGCAGCACCATCACGCGCCGCCGCGCCGTGCCCCGATGCTGCATGCGCGAGACGACCTCCTGCCCGACATAGCAGCCCTTGCGGAAGGACACGCCGCCGTTTTGGTCGAGCAGCACGTCGTGTGGAAAGACGTCGGAGGCCGGGAAGTCCCGCTCGGCCTCGGCGATGCCGAGCGACAGGCGCAGCGCCTCGAAGGCGGCCGGGTCGCCCTCGTCGACGTCCATGCCATAGGAACGGTAGACGCTGGACGGGAAGCGTCGATCCGCGACGGCACCGGCCGGTGCCTCGCTCGTTTCCCAGAAGGCGCCCACGGCTTCGTCGCTCGGCGTCATCGTGACCTTAGCGCGCAGCTTGTAGAGCGCGAGGCGTTTGGCGAGATCGCCGCGCGCGCCCGCCGCCACGTCGAGCCGCAGCCCGTCGTCGATGCGGCTGAGGAGGAAGTCGAAGAGGATCTTGCCCTGCGGCGTCAGCAGTGCGGCCGGCCGCGCCTCGCCGGGGGCGAGCGCGTCGAGATCGGCGGTGACGAGGTTCTGCAGAAAGGGCTCGGCGTCCGCGCCGGTGACGTGAAGCGTCGCACGGTCCGAAAGGCGGGCACTCATCATGGCGTTCGTTCCGGGTCTTCGGCCGACCGTATCGGCCTTCGAACCCTATGTGCCAATCGCCGCGGCGAAGACAAGGCGGTCAGTCGCCGTCGACGAAGAACTCGAAGCGGCCTTCGGGCGAGATGCCGACGCGGTAGAAGTCGTAGGAGCCGTTGGCGACCATGCGCTGGTAGTCGCCAGCCGTCACCAGTTCGAACAGCTGGACGAGCTGCGGCTTGGTCAGGACGCCGAGATCGACCTGCGTGAAGTAGGGCCAGACGTAGATCTCGTTGTCACCGCCCGGATCGAGGCGGACATGGCCGGCCTCGAGGGTCTCGAGCAGGATCGCGAGGAGCTCGACGCCCTCGCCGTCGCCCGACGCTTCCTTCAGCGTCGTGACGGGATCCTGGTCGGGCATGGTGGCGGAGACGACGGTCGGGTCGGCGCCGGTCTGGAAGTAGGGGCGCAGCTTCTCGATGTCGCCGCTGCGGGCGACCTCGATCAGTTTGGCGCGCAGGTCGCGCACCGGCTGGGGCAGGTCCTTGTCGCCGTAGACGATCTCGATCGGCGGCACGTCGCCGGTCGGCGCGCGTTCGGCGCCCTCGTCGGGCACGACGGCGTCGTCGCCGGGTGCCGTCTCGATCGGGCCGGAGGGCGGCTCGGCCGGCGTGGTGGTGGTGGTGGTCGGCGGAATCGGCGCGCTGCCGGGCGTCGCAGGCGGTGCGGTCGGCTGGCCGTCGGCGGGTGGGGTCGCGGGCTGGCCGGGAACCGGCGGCAGGGGAACGGCGACGATGCCCTCGCGGCCCGGCGGAACGTTCCCGTCCTCCCCGGTGATCTGCGAGAGGGCCGACGCCGGCAGGGCGGAAAGCCCGCCGCAGGCGAGGATGGAGAACGCGAGGAGGGCGCGCTGGAAGCGGGTCATGACACCATTCGGGCGGACGCGCCCGTCCTGCCTTACTGGAACGAGCGGACGGCGCGGAACTCGCCGTACTCCACGCGGCGGCGCAGCGCGTCGAGGAGCTCCAGAACCTCGGCCTCGCCGTGATGGCGCACGAGTTCGGTCACGGCCGTCGCCATCGCGGTCTCGGCGAGGATCTCCGCCTCGATGCCGTCGGAGATGCCGTCGGCCCAAGCCTCGTTGTGGTATTCGCTCGCGACCTGCTTCTTTTCGGCGACGATCATGTCGTCGAGGTCGGAACCGTGCAGATCGATCATGCCGGATACTCCTTCTTCCGCTGCCCGAGCTGGCCGGTCTCCGGGCGGGGAAGGCGGGTCGCTGTCGCAAACCACCCTCTGAACAAAACGTTAACTTCCGTACCTTGCGCTGATCTCGCGCGAAAGGTCGGCGCCTTCCTTGGCATATCTTTCCACGGCCACCGTCGCAGCCGGGGTACACTTGCGATAGGTGGATTCGAAGGATCGATACCCCTGGTTGAAATGCGCGACGAGGGTTCGCCTGTCGGCTTCACCCGGCGCCTGCGCCTCGAGGATCGCGTTCATCTTCTCGCGCCAGACATCGGCATTCGCATCGCCGCAGAGGCCGCGCAGGAAGTGCAGCGAGCCGAGCACCGTGGCGAGGCGCGACAGCGGCTTCATGTAGGGCGCGTTGGACGGCTTGGCGGCGGGTTCCTCGGCGGCGGGCTTCTCCTCCGCCGGCGGCTTGCCGCCTTGCGCGGACGCCGCGACGACGCTCAGCGCCAGCGTTAAGCCGGCGATCCCGAGAAGTCGAAGAAAATTGTCCGCAACGGCCATGCGGCACGTTTGCAGGCCGATTGGGGTGAATGCAAGACGCGCGCAGGGCTCAGCCGCGCCTCGTGCATGTTAAGGTTAGCGCGCGGCCGCCTCTTCCACGATGGCGGCAAGGCCCGGCGTCGTGCGCCCGTCCGCCTCCATGGCGCGCACCTCGGTGACGAGGAAGAACCGCGCCTCGTCCGCATCGTCCGCGGCCTCGATCGCCGCGCCGTTCCACTCGGCCAGCGAACGGAAGACGGCGATCACGGCATGGGCGTCGTGGCCCGGATCGATCGACTCGTGCAGGCGCAGAAGCTCGATCGCCTCCAGCGCGACGCCGGTCTCCTCGCGCATCTCGCGGCGCGCGGCCTCCTCGAGCCGCTCGCCGAACTCGACGCGTCCGCCGGGCAGGCTCCATGCGCCCGCCCAGGGCGCATGGCCCCGGCGCACGAGACAGACCTCGCCCGCACGCAGCAGGCAGACGGAAACACCGAGGAGGGGGCGCCGGGGGCTCATGGGTCGCAGTTAGATCGAACGATCCCCCGCCCGCAAGCCTTGCTCCACGCCTCCGGCTCGACCATCCTCGCCGCCATGTGCGGACGCTTTGCCCTGACCGCGTCACCCCAAGAGGTGGCGGCGGCTTTCGATCTCGTGTCGGTGGACCCGTTTCCGCCGCGCTTCAATATCGCCCCGACGCAGCCGGTGCTGCATGTGGCACTCCATCCCGGTCGCGGCGGGCCACGGCGCGAGGCGCGTCTCGCGCGCTGGGGACTGATCCCCGGCTGGGCCAAGGATCCCGCGCACCTGCCGCTTCTCTTCAACGCCCGCTCGGAGACCGCGGCCGAGCGCCAGTCTTTTCGCGGCGCGATGCGCCACCGGCGCTGCCTCGTGCCCGCCACGGCCTTCTACGAATGGCGCCGGGCGGGCGCCGGGAAGCCGCAGCCCTTCCTCGTGCGACCGGCCGACGGCGCCGTCGCGGCCTTCGCCGGCCTGCACGAGACGTTCCTCGCCGCGGACGGCAGCGAGATCGACACCGTCACGATCCTGACCGCCGCCGCGGGCCCGCGCCTGTCCGCGATCCACGAGCGCGCGCCGGTCGTGATCGCGCCGGACGACTTCGAGCGCTGGCTCGACGTGTCGGGTCAGTCCCCCGCCGGCATCCGCGACCTTCTCCATGCCGAGCACGTGGACGGCTGGGAGGCCGTGCCCGTGTCGGACCGCGTCAACGCGGTTGCCAACATGGGACCGGAGGTTCAGGACAGGGTGGCGGAAGCCGCGGCGCCCGAGAGCCCGGACCAGCTTTCGCTGTTTCGAGAACCTTCCGACGGACGGACCCCATGAACATCGATCTTCTGAAGCGGCTGTGCGAGACCCCCGGCGTGCCGGGCCACGAGCATCGCGTGCGCGACCTCATCGCGAAGGAAGCCGCCGATCTCTTCGACACGATCGAGACCGACGTGATGGGCTCGCTCGTCTGCACCAGGAAAGGCGAAGGCGAGAACCCCGAGCGCATCGTGCTGGCCTGCCACATGGACGAGATCGGCTTTCTCGTCAGCCATGTGTCCGACAAGGGCTTCGTGCATGTCTCGCCGGTCGGCGGCTTCGACCCGCGCAATCTCTTCTCGCGCCGCGTTCTCGTCTGCACCGACGACGGCGACTATCGCGGGATCATGATGGCCGAGGGCAAGCCGGTCCATATCTCGGCGCCCGAGGACCGCAAGAAGGTGCCCGAGCCGACCGACTTCTTCATCGACCTCGGCCTCGGCGCCGCGGCGAAGGACAAGATCCGCGTCGGCGATTTCGTGGTGATGGACGAGCCGCTGGTCGAGATGGGCGAGCGCATCGTCTCCAAGGCGCTCGACAACCGCATCGCCTGCTGGCTCGGCCTCGAGGTCGTGCGCAAGCTCTTGGCGGACGGACACAGCCACAAGTGCCAGCTCACCGTCGCCTTCACGGTGCAGGAGGAGGTCGGGCTTCGCGGCGCGCGCACGGTCGCCTACGATCTGAAGCCCCATATCGGCATCGGCATCGACACGACGCTTGCCTGCGACACGCCGGGCGTGCCCGAGCGCGACAAGACGACCGAGCTCGGCGCCGGGTTCGGCCTGCACATGAAGGACAACTCCTTCATTGCCGACGGCGCGCTGGTGCGCGAGTTCGAGGCGGTGGCGAAGGAGGAGGGCATCGCCAGCCAGCGAACGATCCTCGCCGGCGGCGGCATGGACGGCGCCTCGCTCCAGCAGGCGGCGTCGGGCGCGCGCGCGATCGGCATCGTGGTCGGCACGCGCTACATCCACACGGTCTGCGAGATGATCGACCGGCGGGACCTTCTGGCGGCGCGCGACGTTCTCGCCGCCTTCCTCGCCCGGCACTGAGAAAGCCGCAAACGAGAGGAGCCCGCCGGATCGGCGGGCTCGGTGCGGCTCGATCCGGCGGGACCGGAGAGCCAGCTCTCGACGTCAGTCGCGGGCGTTGACGTTCGCGACGGTGCGCTGCGCGGCGGCCTTGCCGCTCTCGTCCTTGCGACGCGTGGCCTTCGCCGCGAGCACCGCCGCGATGCCGATTTCGCGATAATTGCTGACGAGCTTGGAGTCGCGCTCGCGTTCGGTGCGGGATCGGAAGTTGATTTGCTGCGGGTTCATTGCTGCATGCCTGTGGTGACGGGGTGGGTCGAAGAAAGCCGACCGAATGCGTCTTTCTAGCGGCGCAAATCTGAAAAGACGACGAATCTATACTTAACAAATGGTTGCCAAGGCGACATGTGGCGTGATTGCATCATGCTGCATTGCCGCAATCCGACGAGCGCTCTGCACAATACTTAACGGAAGCTGAACGTGGCTCCGGTGATCACTCCGGTTTGAATGGCCGGGGGTTTGGCTGTAGCTCTGCTGCGCTGCCACGATGGCGGCGGACCGAGGACCGACATGACCGACGCGACGCATCGCCTGCACCTCACCAACACGCTGACCCGCCGGAAGGAAGCATTTCGCCCGCTCGACTGGCGCGAGGGCGGCGTGGCGGAAGCGGAGCGGCGGGTGCGCATGTATGTCTGCGGGCCGACGGTCTACGACTTCGCCCATATCGGCAACGCGCGGCCGGTGATTGTGTTCGACGTCCTGTTCCGGCTGCTGCGCCATCTCTACGTCGAGGCGCGCGTCGTCTACGCCCGCAACATCACCGACGTCGACGACAAGATCAACGCGCGCGCCGCGCGCGACTTTCCCGACCTGCCGCTGAACGAGGCTATCGCGCGCGTGACGGAGAAGACGGCCGCGCAGTTCCACAAGGATGTCGCGGCGCTCGGCTGCCTGCCGCCGACGGTCGAGCCGCGCGCCACCGCCTTCGTCGCACCGCGCGCCGACGGCCTGCCCGACATGATCGGCATGATCACGACGCTGATCGAGAAGGGCCATGCCTATGTCGCGGGCGGCGAGGTGCTGTTCGACGTCCAGTCCATGCCGGCCTACGGCGCGCTGTCGCACCGACGGCTGGAGGATCAGCAGGCCGGTGCGCGCGTGGCGGTCGAGGCGCACAAGAAGAACCCGGCTGACTTCGTGCTGTGGAAGCTGTCGGCGGCGAGCGAGCCCGGCTGGGACAGCCCGTGGGGTCGGGGGCGGCCCGGCTGGCACATCGAATGCTCGGTCATGTCGGCAGCATATCTCGGCCAGACCTTCGACATCCATGGCGGCGGGCTCGACCTCATCTTCCCGCACCACGAGAACGAGATCGCCCAGTCCTGCTGCGCGCACGGCACCGAGCGGATGGCCGAGGTGTGGATGCACAACGGCTTCGTGCAGGTCGAGGGCCGCAAGATGTCGAAGTCGGAAGGCAACTTCGTCACCATCGCCGATGTCCTCGAAACCGACAAGGTCGGCGGTCGCCGCTGGCCGGGCGAGGCCGTGCGGCTCCTGATGCTGAAGACGCACTACCGCGAGCCGATCGACTTCACGGCGGCCAAGCTCGAGGACGCCGTGCGCGAGCTCGACAAGTGGGAGCGGCTGGCCCGCGCGGCCGGCGCGGACAAGGCGGCCGAGGTCGCCGTGGACGACGCCTTCCTCGACGCCGCCTGCGACGATCTTTCGTTGGCCGCGGCCATCGCGCGCGTTCACGCGCTCTTCGACGACGGCCGGGCAGCCGAGGCACTCGCCTCGCTGCGTCTTGTCGGCATCGACCCGGTTCGCGAGCAGGCGCTCGGCGCCGACGTCGCCGCGCGGATCGCGCGCCGCCTCGACCTCCTGAAGGCGCGCGACTTCGCCGCTGCGGATGCCCTGCGCGACGAACTCGCCACGGAGGGCGTCCTCCTGAAGGACGGCAAGGACCCCGCGACGGGCGAGCGCGTCACCACCTGGGAGATCCGGCGTTGAGCGAAGCGCGGCGGCAACTCTATCCGACGATCCAGCCCTACCGCACAGGGCAGTTCGACGTCGGCGACGGCCACATCCTCTACTTCGAGCTGTGCGGAAACCCCGACGGCAAGCCGGTGATCTTCCTGCACGGGGGGCCGGGCAGCGGCTGCAACCCGTCGCACCGCCGCCTGTTCGATCCCGACCAGTACAACGTCCTGCTCTTCGACCAGCGCGGCTGCGGTCGGTCCTCGCCGCTCGGCGCGCTGCACGCCAACACGACGCAGCACCTCGTGGAAGACGTCGAGCGCCTGCGCCGCATGGCAGGTTTCGGCAAGGCGATGCTCTTCGGCGGCTCGTGGGGCTCGACGCTGGCGCTGGCCTATGCGCAGGCCTATCCCGCCCATGTCAGCGAGATGATCCTGCGCGGCATCTTCACCGGGCGCCGCGAGGAGCTCGACTGGTACTATCGCAATGGTGCGAGCCGTCTGTTCCCGGACGAATGGGAGCGCTTCCTCGCGCCGCTCGACGAGGCGGGCAGGGGCGACCCGATCGCCGCCTACCGGCCGCTGCTCCTCGATCCCGATCGCAACGTGCGCTCGCGGGCCGCGCGCGCCTGGACCGACTGGGAGGGGCGCACCGTTTCCATGCGCACGCTCCACGACGTCGCCGGAGGCTTCGGCGCCAGCGACCACGCCATCGCCTTCGCGCGCATCGAGAACCACTTCTTCGTCCACGACCTCTGGCTGGAGGAAGGCCAGTTGATCCGCGACGCCGGACGTCTGGCAGGCATTCCCGGCGTCATCTTGCAGGGCCGCTACGACGTCGTGACGCCGCCGAAGACCGCCTGGGATCTTCATAAGGCCTGGCCCGGCTCCGAGCTGCAGATCGTCGAGGACGCGGGCCACGCCTATTCCGAGCCCGGTACGCTGGACCGCCTGATCCTCGCCACCGACCGGTTCGCGCCCCATAATCAGGGTCTCGTCCTGCCCGGAAGGAGCGCGCGGTCATGACCCTGCAAGCCGAGCCATCGCACACCGGCGGTTGCCAGTGCGGCGCCGTCCGCTTTCGCATCCATGGGACGCTCGGGCGCGCGTCCGTCTGCCACTGCCGGATGTGCCAGAAGGCGTTCGGCGGGCTCTATGCCCCGCTCGTCAATCTCGGCACGGCCGAGATCGTCTGGATGAAGCGCGAGCCGAAGCGCTTCCGCTCCTCCAACCACGTCTCGCGCGGCTTCTGTCCGGACTGCGGAACGCCGCTGACCTATGAGGCGCCGGACGGCATGGCGCTCGCCATCGGCGCCTTCGACGACCCGTCCCGACTGGCGCCGCAGATCCAGTTCGGTATCGAGGGCAAGCTGCCCTACGTCGACGGGATCTCGCAATTGCCGGCTCACACCAGCACCGACGACGCGACGGACAACGACTATCTCGCCGACATCGTGTCCTTTCAGCATCCCGATCGCGAGATGCCGGGCGAGGCGCCGGGAGACGCACGGCACCCCTGACCGGGCCAAGCGTTGCATCAGGCAAACGAATGCCAGCCATCAGGGAAACTAAGGTGCGGTGATGGTTGCGGGTTGCTAGAAGCGGGGCACGTTTCCGGATCCCGAGTGCCGCGCCATGCCCAACGCCCCCGCCGAGCCCGCCAGCGGTTACGCCTACGGCATCGCCGCCTATTCGATCTGGGGCCTCGTCCTACCCCTCTACATGAAGGCGCTGGCGCACGTGCCCTCGATGGAGGTCATGGCGCAGCGTGTGCTGTGGTCGTGGGTGCTGACGCTCGGCATCCTCGCCTTCGGCACCGGCCTTGCCGGCCTGCGGGCGGCGCGCAGCCCCCGCGTGTTCGGAACGCTCGTCCTTACCGCGCTCCTGATTTCGGTGAACTGGGGCGTTTATGTCTGGGCGATCGCGACGGGGCATGGCCTCGATGCGGCGCTCGGCTACTACATCAACCCTCTGATCAACGTCGTGATGGCCGCCGTCTTCCTGCGCGAACGCCTGACGCGGCTGCAGACGGTGGCCGTCGGCATCGCGGCGACCGGCGTGATCGTCCTGACGATCGAGAGCGGCGGACTGCCGTGGGTGTCCCTGGCCCTCGCACTCTCGTTCGCCTCCTACGGTCTCCTGCGCAAGACCGTGAAGATCGGTGCGACCGAGGGCTTCTTCCTCGAGGTGACGATCCTGTTCCTGCCGGCGCTCGCGCTCGCCATCTGGCTGGTGCGGGACGGGGGCGGCCATTTCGGCATCGGCACCACGGAGACCGCGCTCCTCGTCGGTACCGGCGTCGTCACCGCCGTGCCGATGATCCTGTTCTCGGCCGCCGCACGTCTCCTGCGCTACACGACGGTCGGCCTTCTCCAGTACATCGCGCCGACGCTGATCACTCTGACCGCGATCTTCATCTTCGGGGAGCCGTTCGGCGTCTGGCAGGCCGTCGCCTTCGGCTGCATCTGGAGCGCGCTCGCGCTCTACAGCTACTCGATCGTCCGCGGCCGCCGCGTAGCGGCCGAGGAAGTCGTTGCCGTGGAACCCGTGCGCTGAACGAACGCTAGAGCTTCTCGATCACTTCGGCGACGCCTTCGCTCGCGCGCTTGGGAGCCGCCGCTTCCAGGGCGGGCAGGAGGTCCTCGATCCGGTCCACCACGATCGGCTTCACCATGTGGGCCGTGTGGATGAAGCCCGCCTCGCGCATGTGGTCGAGGAGGGCGGCGAACGGATCCCAGAAGCCGTTGATGTTGGCGATGGCGATCGGCTTGGCGTGGCGGCCGAGTTGGCTCCACGTCATGATCTCGACGAGTTCCTCGAGCGTCCCGATGCCACCGGGCAGCGCGACGAACGCGTCGGCGCGCTCGAACATCAGGTGCTTGCGCTCGTGCATGTCCTGCGTGATCACCAGCTCGTCCAGCCGCTTCAGTTCGGACTCCGTCGCTTCCATGTCGATCAGGAAGCGCGGGATGATGCCGGTGACACGGCCTCCTGCCGCGATCACGGCATCCGACACCGCGCCCATGATGCCGCGCGTGCCGCCGCCGTAGACGAGATGCATGCCGGCGCGGCCTATGGCGGTGCCGAGCGCCTCGGCGGACTCGCGGTAGATGGGATCGCGGCCCGCAGAGGAGCCGCAATAGACGCAGAGAGATCGAATCGAAGTCATGAGGCCAAGGTCGGTCGAACGGGTTGCAGGGTCAAGCGGGCGGCCGATGATTTTGCTGCACCGCGTCAGCTACGCGCGTCGATCGCCTCGGCGATCTCGTCGGCCATCCTCAGGGTGCGCAGCGTCAGCGGCACGGCCAGCGCGAAGACGGAGCGGTCGAGCCCGCGTGCGGCCTGTGCTTCGCGGATGTCGGCCGCGACGCTGGCCAGCACCGGCACGAAGCGGACGGCGAGGCCGAAGGCGAGCCCGACACGTGTGGGATCGACGCCGATTATCCGCAAGGGCTGGAGAAGCCATGCGATCGTCTCGGCAATGGCCGAGGGTCGCGTCGTCGCGGTGACGAGCCCGGCGAGAAGCAGCAGGGCCGCGAGACGCACCCCGTAGAGCGCCGCCTCGTGCCAGCCCGCGAACCAGGCCTGCACGGCGGCAACGAGAAGCACCACGGGCAGGGCGGCGCGCAGCGAGCGCGCGGCAAAGCGCCAGCCGAGGCCGGCCGCGGCGATCGCACCGAGCGCTGCGGCAAAGGCGGCGCAGGACAGCGGCAGGCTCGGAACCATGAAAAGACCCGTGCCGATCGCCGCAAGTCCTGCGAGCTTCGCGCCCGCCGGCGCCCGGTGCAGCCGCGACGCGCCCGGCCGGTAGAGATCGGCGATCATGCGCCCGCGATCCGGCGATAGGCGTCGAGGGCATCCGTGGGCGGCGCGTCGCAGACGAGGCGACCGGCCTCGAACACCAGCACCCGGTCGAACCCCTCGAGCAGCGCCAGGTCGTGCGTCACCATCACGACCGGCGTGTCGGCGGCGTCCACCGCCGCCATGACGCGCCGCGTGTTGCGCAGGTCGAGAAGCGTCGTCGGCTCGTCGAGCACGAGGAGGCGCGGCTCCAGCACCATGATGCCGGCTAGCGCCACGAGCTGGCGCTCGCCGCCCGACAACTCGTGCACCAGCCGCTCGCCGAAGCCCGCCAGCCCGAAGCGGGCGAGCGCGGCCTCCACGCGCGGGCCGATCTCGCGCTTCGGCAGATCTCGGTTCTTCAGCCCGAAGGCGAGGTCCTCCGCGACGCCGGGATAGACGATCTGATGATCGGGGTTCTGGAACAGGAAGCCGACGGCCCGTCGCGCCGCCTTCGGATCGGCGGCCGTCTCGATGCCGAAGACGCGGACCGCGCCTTCGCTCGGTTTCAGCAAGCCGTTGAGAAGGCGCACGAAGCTCGACTTGCCCGAACCGTTGGCACCGACCACGCCGATGCGGCGCTCCGTCAGGCGGAGGTCGAGCGCGGACAGGACGCGCCGCCCCGCGCGATCGAGGGCGACGCCGGAAAGCTCGATCATCCTGCGCGGCGGGCGGTGCGCGTCTCGATCAGCGGGTAGGCCTTCGACACCGTCACGATGATCGCGGCGGCGAGCCCCGCCTTCACGAGATCGCCGGGGATGAAGGCGAGCGAGCCCTTGGCGGCCGTCAGGAGCGGCGTGCCGGTGACCAGCGAGATGCCGGGTATGCCGCAGGCGTAGAGAACCGCAATGCCGCCGGCCACGGCCGCGAGGAAGGCGGTGACGAAGTTCAGCTTCGGCATGAAGCGTTCGGTCAGCGCGCCGGTGACGAAGGCCGCCGGCAGCCAGCCGAGGAAGAACCCGACCGTCGGCCCGGCCAGCACCGCAAGGCCCCCGCGTCCGCCCGACAGGAGCGGCAGGCCGGCCAGCACGATCACGATGAAGAGGAGGATCGCCAGCGTCCCGCGGCGGGCGCCGAGGATGCCGCCCGCCAGCATCACGCCCAACGACTGCGCCGTGATCGGAACGTTGATCAGCGGCACCTGAAGCGCCGGAAAGGTTCCCAGGACCGCCATCAGGGCGGCGAACAGGGCGATGAAGACGATGTCGCGGGTGCTCATGCGGTTTTCCCTTTCGATCGGGACGCCAAACGATGGGGCAGGCTCTTACGCAACGGCACGGTCGCCGTCGAGCCGCTTGGTTCAAAGGGCCTGTGCGATCGCCACGTCGAGATAGGCGGCACGCAGGCGGCGCGCGATCGGGCCCGGCCGCCCGTCGCCGACCGCGACGTCGTCGATCTCGACGACCGGCGTCACGAAGGCGCCGGCCGAGGTCACGAAGGCCTCGCGCGCGCGCTGCGCCTCCTCGATGGTGAAGGGGCGTTCCTCGACGTGCAGGCCGAGTTCGCCGGCGACCTTCAGAAGCGCGGCGCGCGTGATGCCGTGCAGGATGTCGTGGCCGAGCGCGCGCGTTCGGATCGCGCCGTCGTGGGTGACGATGTAGGCGTTGTTGCTGGTGCCCTCGGTGACGGTGCCGTTCTCGACGAACCAGGCGTCGTCCTTGCCCTTCCGCTTGGCCTCCATCTTGGCCATCGACGGGTAGAGAAGCTGCACCGTCTTGATGTCGCGCCGGCCCCAGCGAAGGTCGGGCACCGAGGCGACCTTGAGGCCGTGTTCAGCCTCGCGCGTCTCGATCGCGTCGCGTCGCTGCGTGAAGAGGACGAAGCTCGCCGGCGTGTCGGCCTTGGGGAAGACGAAGTCGCGGTCGGCCTCGCCACGGGTCACCATGAGGTAGACGTGTCCGAGTTCCAGCCCGTTGCGCGCGACGAGTTCGCGGTGGATGGCGAGAATCTCGTCGTCGGTCGCGGGCGAGGGCAGACCGAGTTCGGCGAGCGACCGGCGCAGGCGTGCGCAATGGCCGGGAAAATCGATCAGCTTGCCACCGATCACCGCCGTCACCTCGTAGACCGCATCGGCGAACAGGAAGCCTCGATCGAAGACCGAGACCTTGGCTTCGGTTTCCGGGCGATACGCGCCGTTGACGTAGACGATGCGGGTCATGGAATGGTCCGGTGCTGATGCGCTTCAAGCCGCTTCTAGCCTGTTCGGCGCCGGATCAGAAGCGGTCGGGGCCGCTCCGGCTTCACCGATGCACGGTTGGCGGTTGATGATGACCGGCATCCGACGTTACCTGTGAAACTCAGGAAAGAATCATCGCCGCTCGGGGTTTCCCGACCGGAGGAGGACGGGACGCGAATGGGCCATTATCTCGGGCTGGATCTGGGCACGTCGTCGCTGAAGGCCCTGATCGTCGACGAGGATCAGAACCCCGTCGCCACGGCCAGCGCCTCGCTGAACGTCACGAGACCCGCCTTCGGCTGGTCGGAGCAGGCGCCGGCCGACTGGATCGCTGCCTGCGAGGCGGTGCTCGCGGAGTTGCAGTCGAAGCACGCGGCCGCGATGGCGTCCATGCGCGGCATCGGCCTGTCCGGCCAGATGCACGGCGCGACGCTGCTCGACGGGGCCGACGAGGTGCTGCGTCCCTGCATTCTCTGGAACGACACGCGATCCCACGAGGAGGCCGAGGAACTCGACGACGAGGAAGCGCGCGCGATCACCGGCAACATCGTGTTTCCCGGCTTCACCGCGCCGAAGCTCCTCTGGGTGTCGCGCAACGAGCCGCGAATCTTCGAGCGCGTGCGCCGCGTGCTCCTGCCGAAGGACTACCTGCGTCTCTGGCTGACGGGCGAGGCCGCGTCCGACATGTCGGATGCTGCCGGCACCGCCTGGCTGCGCACCGGCGAGCGGCGCTGGTCGTCGACGATGCTGCGCCGGACGAAGCTCTCGGAGGCCGAGATGCCGCGCCTCGTCGAAGGCACCGAGGCGAGCGGCACGCTGCGCCCCGAACTCGCCAGCCGCTGGGGCCTGCCGCAGGGCGTCGTGGTCGCGGGCGGCGGCGGCGACAATGCGGCCTCGGCCTGCGGCGTCGGCGTCACGCGGCCCGGCACCGGCTTCCTGTCGCTCGGCACGTCCGGCGTCCTGTTCACGGCGAGCGCCGGTTACGACCCGGTTCCCGACACGGCGCTCCACACCTTCTGTCACGCGCTTCCCGGCCTCTGGCACCAGATGGGCGTGACGCTGTCGGCGGCGGGCTCGCTGGAATGGCTGTCCGGCGTTCTCGCCGAGAAACCGGGCGCGCTCGTCGCGCAGGCGGGGGACGACCTGCGTGCGCCGGGGCGGCTTCTGTTCCTGCCCTATCTCTCGGGCGAGCGCACGCCCCACAACGACGCCGCCGTGCGCGGCGCCTTCATCGGCCTCCAGGCCGATACGAGCCGCGCCGACATGGTGCGCGCGGTACTGGAAGGCGTCGCCTTCTCGATCCGCGACTGCCTGGATGCCGCCCCGCATGCCTCGTGGGTGCGCCAGCTGATCGCGGTCGGCGCCGGCTCGCGCTCCGAGCTTTGGCTGAAGATCATGGCAAGCGTCCTCGAAACGCCGGTCGCGCTGCCGGCCGCCGGCGATTTCGGCGCCGCCTTCGGTGCGGCGCGCCTCGGCATCTGCGCGGCCACCGGCGCGGACCCGGACTCGGTGATGACCGAACCGCCGATCGCGGCCCGCTACGAGCCGGACGAGACGATGGTCGAATCCTTCGCCCGCGCCCACGATCGCTACCGTTCGCTCTATCCCGCGCTGATGGCGGCTGGCCGTGCCTGAGGCCTCCCCTCCTGCGACCGTCAGGGCGCGCAGGAGGGGAGGCGGCTGAGCGCAGGAGACTGGTCGTCTCACCGTCGTGGATCGCACCGGCGGCGATCAAGGCTGAGCGCCCCGTCGCGATGCCGAGTCTCTGGTTGTCGATGCCCTCGCCGGCATGGCCGCTGCCGGAGGACGCGCGGTGCATCCTCCGCAACGAAGAGTTGCGGCCGCCCGGCGACCAAGCCGGGCCATATGCCAACATCGTAGATCGGGCGGACCGTGTGGGTCGGAGAGCCGGCTTCCCAGGAGGTTGCGCGGCGAAGGCGTGTGTCCGACGCCGCGTCGTTGCCAGGGCCATCTGGCGCCCCGCTAAGAGGATCGTCGTGCTTGTTCACGAAGGCGGGGCAGCTGAGTGAACGCCTCGCAATGACCGAGCCACGACGGAGCGTTTCCGACCGGATTGAATGGTCGACGCGAAGGTGACTTCGTCTCGCGTCAACGCGCTAGAGGGCGCGATGCCGTTGCGTCGTGACCGACGACAGACGCCAGCTCGGAGCGGAAGCGCTCCGCTGCGCAGCCTGCATCCGTAGAACGATGATGACGGTTCGAGCCGGCCGGAAAAGCTCCCAGGAGTTCACGAGCAGGATCGACCTTCCGACCTCCGGCTAACTCGGCGCCGCCATGGCCTTTCGCATCGCCCAGCTCGCAAAGAGTGCGACGCTCGCCGTGGGGCGGAGCCTTCTGAATGCGCTTCTCGCCCCACTGCGGAATGCGGGGCCGACGTCGTCCTCGACTCCACGAATGCGACCGCCTGTGTCGGGCCGGCTGCCGCGAAAACGAAAGGGGCCCGGCATGTCTCCATGCCGGGCCTCTCGTGTCTCACATGGGGCGTCGCTTACTTCGCGGCGGCCGTCTGGATGTAGTCGTACTTGCCGTTCTTCCACTCGTAGATGACGTAGCCCGGCAGGGTGACGTCGCCCTTGCTATCGAACTTGAGGTCGCCGATCACGGTCGGGAAGGTCTCGGAGTCGAGCGCCTTGACGACGTCCTCGTACTCGGTGCCGCCCGCCTTCTTGGCTGCCTCGGCCCAGGCCTGGATCGCGGCGTAGGTGTAGAGCACGTAGCCTTCGGCAGTCTTGCCCGAGCCCTCGATCTCCTTCACCACCGGCGCGGCGGTGGGGTTCTTGCGCGGATCCGGCGAGAAGGTCATCAGCGTGCCTTCGCCGGCGTCGCCAGTGATCGCCCAGTACTCGTCGGTGACGATCGCGTCGCCCGACATGATCTTGGCGGCAACGCCCTGTTCCTTCATCTGGCGGGCGATGAGGCCGGCCTCGGTGTGGTAGCCGCCGATGTAGACGAGCTTGATGTCGGCCTGCTTCAGCTTGGAAACGAGGGCGGTGTAGTCCTTTTCGCCGGCCGAGTAGGATTCGCTCAGCGTCGGCTTCTTGCCGTTGGCTTCCATCGCCTTGGCGGTCTGCTCGGCGAGGCCCTTGCCGTAGGCCGACTTGTCGTCGAGCACGGCCACGTTCTGGTCCTTGAAGTTCTCGGCGATGTAGGCGCCGGCGACCTCGCCCTGCTGGTCGTCACGACCGCAGACGCGGTAGATGCCGTCCGACGGGCGCTTGTCGGTGTAGTCCGGGTTGGTCGAGGCCGGCGAGATCTCGACGATGCCCTCTTCCGAGTAGACCTGGCTGGCCGGGATCGACGAGCCCGAGCAGAAGTGGCCGGCGACGAAGGGCACGCCCTGCGAGGCGAACTGGTTGGCGACCGCCACGGCCTGCTTCGGATCGCAGGCGTCGTCGCCCACCGACAGCTTCAGCATCTCGCCGTTCACGCCGCCCGCGGCGTTGATGTCCTTGACGGCCTGCTCGGCGCCGACGCGCAGCTGCTCGCCGAAGGTGGCGTACTGGCCCGTCATCGGGCCCGCGACGCCGATCGTGATGTCGGCGAAGGCGGCGCCGCCCAGCACGACGTTGAGGGCCACACCGGCCAGAAGCGCTTTCATCATCGTTCTGTTTTCCCTGTTGATTCCCGAACCGTCTCGGCCGGTCCGGCGGGTTCGCGCGTTTCGTCCCCGGGGGGAGTAAAGACCAAGCCCTTGCCGAGCGGAATAGCCATTTTCAGCCGATCGCCCATTTCTGCCGCTTTTTTTCAGCGATCGGGCGAATGCTCAAGTTTTATGCCTTCTCGAACCGGTACTGCCGCGCCATCTGGGCGGACCGCGTGCGCCCGCGCCCGAACGAGGCGAGCGTGAGAATCACGGCGAAGTCGATCAAGGCGTAGTGCAGGGCGGTCGGCAGCGTGGCCGCGGGAAGAAAGAACGTCCCGTGGAACAGGCTGAAATGCAGGAAGCGAATCGCGACCGTGAGCAGCAGGCAGTAAAAGATCATCAGGCCCCAACCGCTCCACGAGCGGGCGGTCGAGCGCCCGATCGCATAGGCCAGCGCGCCGCCGATCACGACGGTGACGATGAGGAACTCGAAGAACGTCACCTCCCAGAGGAGGGCCATTTCCTTCTGCATTAGTGATGCCCTCCTTCGAGATAGGCGCTGCGGACTTCCTCGCGGGCGAGAAGCTCGCGCCCGGTGCCGCTCATGGTGATGCGGCCGTTGACCATCACGTAGCCGCGATGGGCGAGGCGGAGCGCGTGGAAGGCATTCTGCTCGACGAGGAAGACCGTCAGGCCCTCGTTGCGGTTGAGCTCGCGCACCGCCTCGAAGATCTGCTTAACGATCAGCGGGGCAAGGCCGAGCGAGGGCTCGTCGAGGAGGAGGAGCTTCGGCCGGCTCATCAGCGCGCGAGCGATCGCTAGCATCTGTTGCTCGCCGCCCGACAGCGTGCCGCCGCGCTGGCCGGCGCGCTCCTTGAGGCGCGGAAACAGCTCGAACACCTTGCGCAGGTCGTCGTCGAAATGCTCCTGCCCGACGAGCGTCGTGCCCATCTGCAGGTTCTCCATCACGGTCATGCGGCCGAAGATGCGCCGCCCTTCGGGCGACTGCGCGATCTGGCGGGTCATGATCGTGTGGGTCGGCAGCTGCGAGATGTCCTCGCCGCGATAAAGGATCTGGCCCGAACGCGCGCGCGGGTTGCCGCAGATCGTCATCATCAGCGTCGACTTGCCGGCGCCGTTGGCGCCGATCAACGTCACGATCTCGCCGTCGCCGACGTCGAGGTCGACGCCCTTCAGCGCCTGGATCTTGCCGTAAAAGGTCTCGACGCCCCGGATCGACAGAAGCGGTTGGGCCGTCGCCGTCGCCGCAGGGGTTGCAGTCATCGTCGCGCTCATGCGCCCGCTCCTCCCGGCAGTCCGGCCGTGGCGACCGCGCCGTCGATGTCGCCCTGGTCGAGCTTGGCTTCCACCGCCTCGACCTCCTCGTCGTCGACGCCGAGATAGGCGGCGATGACGCGCGGATCGTTGCGGACCGCATGCGCGGTGCCGTCCGAGATCTTGGTGCCGTAGTCGAGCACCACGACGTGATCGGAAATCTCCATGACGACGCCCATGTCGTGCTCGATCAGGAGGATCGACACGCCGAAGTCGTCGCGCAGCGAGCGCAGAAGCGTGTTGAGTTCGGCCGACTCGCGCGGGTTGAGGCCGGCGGCTGGCTCATCGAGGCACAGGAGCACCGGGTCGGTGCACATGGCGCGCGCGATCTCCAGCCGGCGCTGGTCGCCGTAGGAGAGATCGGCCGCCGGGTCGTCGGCCCGGTGGAGGAGGGCGGTGCGCTTCAGCCAGTCGACTGCGCGATCCTGCGCGGCTTCCTTGGCGCGCCGGTAGCCCGGCAGGCCGAGAAGGCCGCCGATCGTGAAGCCGGACGCCGCCATCAGCTTGTTGTGCTGGGCGACGAGGAGGTTCTCGAACACCGTCATGCCGCCGAAGAGGCGGATGTTCTGGAAGGTGCGCGCGACGCCAGCGACTTCCGTGATGCGGAAGTCGCTCATGCGCTCGAGCAGGAACACCTCGCCGCCCGAAACCTTGCGGCTCTGGGCGCCCGTGCGGGTGAGGGCCACCACCTCGTCCTGGCCGATGCCGGTGCCGCGGCGAAGCGCGATGCGGCCCTCGGTCGGCTTGTAGAAGCCGGTCACGCAGTTGAACACGGTCGTCTTGCCGGCGCCGTTCGGGCCGATCAGCGCGGTGATGTCGCCGCGACCGACCTCGAAGGACAGGTCGTTGATCGCGACGAGCCCCCCGAACCGCATGGTCAGGTGCTCGACCGTCAGCACCGGGTCGCGCATCCAGCGACCCGTCGTTTCCGTCGTCATCGCCATGGTCAGTGCCCCTCGCCCTGAGCGACCATGTCGGCCCCGATCGCCTTGCGTTCCTTGTAGACGGCCGATGGCTGGCGGGAGGACACGAGCCCGCGCGGCTTCCAGACCATGATGGCGACCATGGCGACACCGAAGATCAGCATGCGGTACTGCGTGGGATCGAAGCCGGCGCCGAACACGACCTCGAGGAAGCCGAGATTGCGCAGGAGTTCGATGCCGCCGATCATCACGATCGACGCGATCACGACGCCGATCTGCGAGCCGAGGCCGCCGAGCACCACGATGGCGAGGATGATCGCCGATTCGAGGAAGGTGAAGCTCTCCGGCGAGATGAAGCCCTGGCGCGTGGCGAAGAACGAGCCCGCGAAGCCGCCGAACATGGCGCCCGTCGCAAACGCCGTCAGCTTGACGTTGGTCGTGTTGATGCCGAGCGCCCGGCAGGCGATCTCGTCCTCGCGCAGCGCTTCCCATGCGCGGCCGACCGGCATGCGGCGCATGCGCAGCGTCACGAAGTTGGTGAGGAGGGCCAGCGCGAGGATGATGTAGTAGAGGAAGATGAAGCGGTGGATGCCGTCGTACTGGATCCCGAAATAGTCCGAGAACGAGCCTTCGCCGCGGCCGAAGTCGAGGCCGAAGAGGGTCGGACGCGGGATGCCGAGAAGACCGTTCGGGCCGCCCGTCACCTGGTACCAGTTGAGGAGCACCACGCGGATGATCTCGCCGAAGGCAAGCGTCACGATGGCGAGGTAGTCGCCCCGCAGGCGCAGCACCGGGAAGCCGAGCACGATGCCCCAGAGCGCCGCGAAGAGGCCGGCCATCGGCAGGCAGACCCAGAAGCCGAGATCGAAGTTGATCGCGAGCAGCGCGAAGGAATAGGCACCGACCGCGTAGAACGCGACGTAGCCGAGATCGAGAAGGCCCGCGAGACCGACCACGATATTGAGGCCCCAGCCGAGCATGACATAGGTCAGGATCAGGATGGAGAGGTCGATTAGGTAGCGGTCGCTCGACGGCGCCACGACCTGGATCAGGAACGGCAGCACCAGCGCAAGCCCGAGAAGCCCGACGCCGAGGAAGCGGCCGAGGCCGGCGCCCTTGGTGGAGACGGATTTGCCGGCCTTGGCCGAGCCCGTGCCCTTCTCCTTGCGCTGGAAGAGCACGAGGCTGAGGACGAGGCGCACGCCGAAGGCGAGCGCGATCGCGATGAACCAGAGATCCCAGCGCACCGACAGGACGAGGCCGCCCGGTGCGATGTCCGTGCGCATCAGCAGGAAGAACAGCGTCAGCGCGCCGACGATCGCAGCCGTGACGAGCGCCTCGCGCAGGGCCACGGCAAGGCTCGGGCCGGAGGCGGGCGCATCGCTGGCGGGCGGCACGCCGCGCATGGCGTCGCGACGCATCTCCTCTTCGATCTGCGCGCCCTTGGGCGTGGTGGTGGACGGGGTCTGGGGACCGGCCATGATCAGACCTTCTCCACTTCGGGCCGGCCGAGGAGGCCGGAGGGCAGGAAGATCAGCACGATCGCAAGGATCGAGAAGGCCGCGACGTCCTTATACTCGACCGAGAAATAGCCCGACCAGAAGGTCTCGATCAGGCCGATCGCGAGACCGCCGAGCATGGCGCCCGGCAGCGAGCCGATGCCCCCGAGAACGGCCGCCGTGAACGCCTTAACGCCCGCGAGGAAGCCGATATAGAAGTCGATCACTCCGTAGTAGAGAAGGTACATCGTGCCCGCGACCGCGGCGAGCGAGGCGCCCATGACGAAGGTCAGCGAGATCGTCCGGTCGACGTTGACGCCGAGAAGGGCCGCCATCTTGGAGTCCTGCTCGCAGGCGCGCTGCTGCCGGCCGAGCGGCGTGCGCGCGATGAGGAGCGAGAACACCGTCATCAGCACCAGCGTCACGATGATGATGGTGATCTGCATGTAGGAAATCTGGACGCCCGGAATGACCTGCACCGCGCCCTGGATCTGCGGCGGCAGCGGCTTGACGCGCGCGCCCTGCGACACCTGCACGAAGTTCTGCAGGAAGATCGACATGCCGATGGCGGTGATCAGCGGGGCGAGGCGGAAGGAGCCACGCAGCGGACGGTAGGCGATCCGCTCGATCGACCAGCCCCACAGGGCGGTGAAGAGCATCGCCACGACGATCATCAGGAGGAGCACGATCGGCAGGAACGTTACGCCTATCGAGATGAGGACGAGGAACGTCGTCAGCGCGATGAACGAGCCGATCATGAAGACCTCGCCATGAGCGAAGTTGATCATGCCGATGATGCCGTAGACCATCGTGTAGCCGATGGCGATCAATCCGTAGATCGACCCCAGCGTCACGCCGTTGATCAATTGTTGCAGGAAGTATTCCATGGAGCCTCGTTGATTCGACCCGCTTCGGGCGGCGAGCGCCAACGCCCCGTCGCACAGCCCTCGTGCATGGCGAATTTCTTAGCAACTCGAAAGGGTTTCGCCAACGCGCCCACCGTGCGTCGAGGTGGAAAAGCGACAATTCTGCGACAACGGTGCATGATGCCGCCGCATTTCCCATGCGGTTGGAATTGTTCTAAGGAGTGTTCATCTGCTCGGCAGCCCGCCCGAGGGAGGACTTGATGCGGCTCACGCGCCAGACGAACTACGCCATCCGACTTCTGATGTATTGCGCGGTCAACACCGGGCGGCTGAGCCGTGTCGGCGATGTCGCGGCGGCCTACAACGTGTCGGAACTCTTCCTGTTCAAGATTCTCCAGCCGCTGGTCGAGGCGAGCTTCGTCGAGACGGTGCGCGGCCGCAACGGCGGCATCCGCCTGGCGCGCCCCGCCGCCGCGATCACCCTGCGCGAAGTGGTCGAGACGACGGAAGAGAGCTTTGCGATGGCCGAGTGCTTCGAGACCGGCGCGGTGGATTGCCCGCTGATCGACAGCTGCGCGCTGAATGCCGCGCTGCGCAGCGCGCTCGACGCGTTCCTCTCGACGCTCGGCAACTACACGATCGAGGGCCTCGTCTCGTCGAGCGGCGCAATCCGCAACCGGCTCGGCCTCGGCGAGGCGATAGCGCCCGCGCCCGTGCCCCTCGCCAGTTGATCAGCCGAGCATCCGGCCGATCAGGTTGAGCTGTGCGGGCAGGCACCCCCGCTTCAGGTCGTAGTCCCGCACGATCGTCCGGCGCGCCTCGCGGCGCATGTCGCGATACTTCTCCGGCTGGCGCAGCGCTTCGACCACCGTGTCGGCGAGTTCCTGCGGATCGAAGAAGTCGACGAGCAGTCCGTTCTCGCCATGGCGCACGACCTCCTCGACCGGCGCCGTGCGCGAGCCGATCAGCAGGCACTCGGTCGCCATCGATTCCAGCATCGACCAGGACAGGACGAACGGATACGTCAGATAGACGTGCGCCGCCGACACCTGCAGCAGGGTCTTGAAGTCCTCGTATTCGACGCGCCCGACGAAATGCACGCGCGCCTCGTCGACCGGGTTCTCCTTGAGGAACCGCGCCTTGTAGGTTTCGCCGTCCGGCAGGCGCGCGCCATAGGATACGCCGTCGCCGCCGACGATGACGATCCGTGCGTCCGGCGCCTTGGCGAGGATGCGGTTGATCGCCCGCATGAAGATGTGCGAGCCGCGATAGGGCTCGATGTTGCGCGCGACATAGGTGACGACCGGCGCCGACCTGTCGTAGGTGCGCCCC
The DNA here is from genome assembly GCF_001423245.1 of Aureimonas sp. Leaf324. Taxonomy (GTDB): domain Bacteria; phylum Pseudomonadota; class Alphaproteobacteria; order Rhizobiales; family Rhizobiaceae; genus Aureimonas. The sequence goes on along the minus strand of NZ_LMOH01000012.1, from coordinate 270,778 downwards.
TCCAGCGTGATGGACGGAGCCTCGGCCGGGCCGATCTGGTCGGTATCGACCCCGTCGTGGATCACCTTGACCTTCGGCTGGAAGACCGACGGGATGCGGCTGTGCTGCCAGCGGGTCGGCGACAGGCCGAGATCGGTCGATTCGAGAGCGGACAGGATGACCTGGTTGCGGCAGCGCAGCTGAAACTTCAGCTCCGTCTGGCTCGGGAACTCGGGGTCGAAGCCGACGTCGGCGCCCGTCGCGCTGTAGTAGAACTCGATATAGCTCAGCAGCGGAACGTCGGGGAAGATGTCCTTGACGAACTGCGTCTCGCCCCACCCGCTGTGCCCGATGATGATGTCCGGGCGCACGTTCTCCTTCTGCATCTGCAGGAGAAGCCGCGCCACCGCCTGGCCATGGAGGATCGCGTCCTCGGTGGTGCGCAGGTAGTTGTGGATCTGCGGGTTCGGCGCGCGGTGCGGCGTGTATTCCACCAGCCGCACGCCCGCGAGGCGGTTCTTGGTCGGCTTGGTGATGAAGAAGACCCGGTTGTGCTGGGCGAGCGCCCGGCACAGGTGGAGGAACTGGCCGGGGAAGTTCTGGTGGATGAAGAGAAGCGTCTTGTTCTGGATCATGATCTACGCGGCACGGGAACGGGACGGCATCCCGTCACGCGGCGACGATCGGGACGGCGAGGGGCGGCGCGCCGGAGCGCGCCGCCGGACGGCTGTTATTCCTCGCGGAAGGCGCGGTCCATCGAGCGCGTGATCGGGGCGAGGATGTAGTCGAGCGCGGTGCGCTCGCCCGTCGGGATGATGACCTCGGCCGGCATGCCCGGATAGAGGCGGATGTCGTGCGACAGGTGGGCGAGGGCGCTCGGCGCCACCTCGACGTCGGCCTTGAAGTAGGCCGTGCCGTTCTCGGTCGTCAGCCGGTCCGGCGACACGCGCAGGATCCGCCCGTTGACCGAAGGCGTGGTGCTCTGGTTGTAGGCCGTGAGCTTCACCATCGCGTTCATGTTCGGCTCGACCTTGGCGATGTCCTGCGGCTGGATCATCGCCTCGATGATGAGCTGCGTGTTGTCGGGCACGATGTCGAGGATGCGCTCGCCGGGGCCGAGCACGCCGCCGTCGGTGAACTGCGTCAGGCCGAGCACGGTGCCGGTCGCCGGCGCGCGCACTTCGGTCAGCGCCAGCGTCGCCTTGGCCGACTGCAGGCGCGGCACGATGTTGGCCATCTCCGACTGGACGTTGCTGATGCCCTCGTTGGCTTCCGTCAGGCGATCCTGCTTCAGGCGGTTCATCTGCATCTCGGCCTCGCCCTGCGTCTCGCGGGCCTCGGCGATCTGCGACTTCAGGGATCCGGTCTGGCCGCCGAGATCGACGGAGGCGCGCTCGAGCGCTAGGACCTGCGTCTTCGGCGCGAGGCCCTTAGCGAGAAGCGAGGCGACGCCCTTCTTCTCTTCCTCGATCAGCTCCTGCTGGCGGTCGATCGAGTTGATCTGGATCTGGTAGCCGTTGATTCGCGTCTCGAGCTGCTGGCGGCGCTGCTGCAGGATCTCGACCTGCGTCTCGAGACCCATCTTGCGGGTCTGGAACAAGGTGGTCTGGTCGGTGATCAGCTGCTCGATCGACGGATCGTCGCGCCGCTCCAGCACCTCGGACGGGAAGGTGATCGTCTCGTCGCCCTTGCTCTCCGCGGTGAAGCGGGCGCGGCGGGCGAGGAGGTTCATCAGCTGGTTGTCGTAGACCTCGTAGGCCGAGCGCGCCTGCACGTCGTCCATGCGCAGGAGCACGTCGCCGGCCTGCACGTGCTGGCCGTCGCGCACCATGACCGACTTCACGATGCCGCCGTCGCGGTTCTTCACGACCTTGCGGCTGTCCTCGACCTTGACGACGCCGCCCGCCAGCACCGCGCCCGAAAGCGGCGCGAAGGCCGCCCAGGTGCCGATGCCGACGATGAAGATGCCGACGATCGCCGAGCCGAGAAGGATCGGGCGGCGAAGGTTGAACTCGTACTGGCCGTCGTCTCCGCCCGGCTTGGCGAGCTTCGGCACCTCGCCCGGCTGTGCGGGCTGCTCGTCGTCGGGCTTCTTCCTGAAGGCGATCACGGACATCGGTCTATCTCTCGAATCTTCAGGGTCAGGACGAGGCCGGGATGGCCTTCGGCTCCGGCGCGGCCGCCACCGCCTGTTGCGGCTGGGGCTGCTGTGGGGCCGGGGCCGGGGCGACGACGCGGGCGAGCACCTCGTCGCGCGGGCCGAACCGCTCCACCATGCCGTCGCGCAGGAGCAGGATCTTGTTGGAGTAGTTCAGCGCCGACATGCGGTGCGAGATGACGACCACGGTCGAGCCGATGCGGCGGAGCGCGACGATCGCGGCGAGCAGCGCCTGTTCGCCGTCCGAATCGAGCGAGGCGTTCGGCTCGTCCAGCACCACGAAGGACGGGTTGCCGTAGACGGCGCGGGCGAGCGCGACGCGCTGGCGCTGGCCGACCGAGAGCATCGCGCCGCCTTCGCCGAGTTCGGTGTCGTAGCCGTCGGGCAGGCGCAGGATCAGGTCGTGGCAGCCGGCCATCTTGGCGGCGGCGAGCACGGCCGCGTCGTCCGGCTCGGGCGCGAAGCGGGCGATGTTCTCGCGCACGGTGCCCGAGAAGAGCTCCACGTCCTGCGGCAGGTAGCCGATGTGGCGGCCGATATGATCGCGGCCCCAGGAGTGCATCTCGGCGCCGTCGAGGCGGACCGAGCCCGAGGTCGGGCGCTGCACGCCGATCAGGAGGCGGGCGAGCGAGCTCTTGCCGGCGCCGGACGGGCCGATGAGGCCGAGGCAATCGCCCGGCTCCAGCGCGAAGTTGAGGTTCTTCAGGAGCGCCTTGTTGGTGCCAGGGAAGGCGTAGAAGCAACCCTCGACGGCGAGCTTGCCGGCGGGGCGCGGCAGTTCCATGCCGCGCTCGGCGGCGGGGAACTCCAGGAGGAGGGCGTTCAGGCGCTCGAAGCTCTGGCGCGTGTTGACGATCGTGCCCCACGAGCCGACCGCGCGCTGCACGGGGGCCAGCGCCTTCGACACCAGCATCACGGCCGCGAACATGATGCCGGGACCGGCGAGGCCCTCGATCACCAGCAGCGCGCCGCCGGCGAGCATCGAGACCTGCAGGAAGTTGTTGAGGAAGCGGATCGCCGCCTGCACCGACCCGCCGCGCTCCGACGCCTCTTCCTGCGAGGAGAGCATGGCGAGGCGGTCGCGGTTCCAGCGGTTGGTCAGGCCGGGCAGCATGCCCATCGCGTAGATGACTTCGGCGTTGCGCAGGCCCGAATCGGTCGCCGCATAGGAGCGCTGGCCCGCGATGTTGGCCTCCTTCAGCGCCGGCTTCGTCACGTACTCGTTGAGGAGGGCGAGACCGAACAGGAGGATCGCGCCGACCGTCGCGGCCATGCCGAGGCGCCAGTCGATCATCGTGATGACGATCAGGAAGATCGGCGCCCAGGGCGTGTCGAGGATCGTGTTGGTGACGTTGCCGGCGATGCCCTGGCGGAACGTGTCGAGGTCGCGCAGCGCCGAGGCTCGGGCCGGGCGCCCGGCGCGAAGCCCGGCGTTCACGACGGCGTCGAGCAGGCGCGGCGCCATCTTGCGGTCGATCATCGAGCCGATGCCGATGAGGATCCGCCCGCGCAGCTCCTCCAGCGCGATCATCACGACGAAGGCCATGATCACGGCGATCGACAGGTAGATCAGCGTCGCTTCCGAATGCGAGGTGATGACGCGGCTGTAGACCTGCGTCATGTACAGCGGCATCGCCAGGAACAGGAGGTTCGATCCGAAGGAGAACAGCGCCGCGAAGGCCATCGGCTTCTTGCCGGCGCGGAGCGCATCGCGCATTTCGGGCGCGAGGGTAACGTTGGGCTGCATGGATCGCCTTTGCGGACGGAACGCTGCGGAACACGGGGTGACGCCCGCAAGCCAAGACCCGCTCCCATCAGCCAATCGCGGCATCATGAGGGCAAATCCGGCCGGGGCAGGCACCGACCGCCGGACCCTACACCCAAACCCGCGATTTTCCTACGTCCCGCCTGCGTTTCGGTTGCGGTCCGAAGTCTGCGGCAGGCGGCGGGACGATGCGTCTTCCTGTGTCCGCTCGACGCGCTGGCGAACCGGCGGCCGAATGAATTGCGAGCATCTCGCGCTCATGGATGCGTTCTTGCCTCGCCCGGCGCGCATCCGGGATGCTTCAGACGACGGAGCGGCTCGATACGCAGCTGCCGTTTCCCCCTGACCGAGCCCTCGTGCCGGCCTCGCAAGGAGGGTTGTTAAGAACCTCTTAAATGGTTCCGTCCTCACGAGAAAAATTGTGTGAAGCTTGCTGTTGTGGCGGGCCGGCCACACGCCTTGAGCCGCCTGCTGTTTGGTCCTCTAAAGTTTAAGCATTGCGCGTTGCCTTACCCAGGACCGTCTGCTACCCGGTTAAGCAGTTTCAAGGTTCTGGGCCTGTGCGGTGGCGACATCGCTTGGTCGGCCTGAGAGAGGCCTATCTCGGCCTCACCGGGACCTGGGAGCTTTGATCAAACCGCTTGGACGGAGAGACTACCTTGGCGATTTACGATTTCAGCACGATCACGGCCGAGCAGGCCGCTTCGTTCAATTCGGCCCGCGACACCCTGACCTTCACGGGCATCACGGCGAGCGCCGTGACCGTCGGTCAGTCCACGTCCTCGGCCGGCGTTTCGCAGACGATCCTCGCCGCCGAAGGCAAGACCGTCATCCTCGGCACCCAGACGCTCGACACTTCGGACTTCCTGTTCTCGAACGGTTCGGAGCTCCGCATCGGTGGTACCGGCGCTGACACGTTCACGACGACGCTGAACGGTTCCGCTCTCTACGGCTTCGGCGGCAACGATGATCTGTCGACCTCGTCGGCAACCAACGTTCTGATCCAGGGCAACCAGGGCGACGATATCCTGTCGATCACTGGTTCGGGTCAGGGCACCGTTTTCGGCGGCCAGGGCGCTGACGAGATCGAAGTGTCGAGCTCGGTCAAGTCGTTTGTGAACGGCAACGACGGCGACGACAACATCACTGTGAGTGGTGCCGCTTCGCACGAAGTTCGCGGTGGTATGGGCAACGACGACTTCACGGTCACCAGCGGCAGCCATCTGCTGTTCGGCGACATGGGAGATGACACGTTCGCTTTGACCGCTACGTCGGGCACCAGCACCGTGTTCGGTGGCATGGGCGCTGACGAATTCACCGTTTCGGGCGGTGGCAGTGCGCAGCTTTACGGCGACATGGGCAACGACCGCTTCGAACTGAGCGGTGCTGGCTCGATGACCGTGTTCGGTGGCCAGGGCAACGACGTCGTCATCTCTGGCGGTGCGAAGTCGATCATCTCGGGCGACCTCGGCGATGACAGCATCACCCTTTCGGGAACTGGTTCGCACACCGTCGCGGGTGGCGAGGGCGTGGACACGATCATCCTCGGTGAGACCGGTACTGCCTTCACCGGCACGGCTGCGATCAACGGTAACCAGGGTGATGACGTCATCCGCTTCTTGGCTTCCGCGAACGGTACCGTCGTTGTGAACGGTGGCCAGGGCGGTGACCTCATCACGGCGTCTGCTGTGACCTCGACGACCTCGACCTTCACGCTTTCGGGCGACAACGGCAACGACACCATCTTCGGTGGCGCCGGTGCTGACCGTCTCCTCGGCGGCAACGGCAACGATTCGCTGAGCGGTGGCGCTGGTGATGACACGCTCAACGGCGGCGCCGGTGTGGATACGCTGACCGGCGGTAACGGCGCTGATCGCTTCAACTTCGCGGTGGGCGATGCTCCGATCTCGGCTACGGGCGACGTCATCACCGACTTCGGCACGGGCGCTGACGTGATCAGCTTCGGTGGCGCGGCTGGTTCCACCTCGAACTACTTCGAGAACAACTTCGCCTCTTCGACGTCGTTCGCGACCGCTACGTCCTTCGCCAATAACGCGATGGCCGCCAGCGGCTCGACGGTCGACTACGTCCTTCTGACGAATGTCGCGATCGGCGGTGCACCGAGCAACGCCGTGCTCTTCGTCGACACCAACGGCGACAACGTTGCGGACACCTCGGTCATCCTGACCGGCGTCACGACCGGCACGTTCTCGGAAGCCAACATCGTCGCCTAATTGGCTTCGATCGACTGATCATCGGGAAGGCCGCCTTGTGCGGCCTTCTTCGTTTCTGCAGGCGGACGGCGGGTTTTCATCGTGGCCAAGGTCAATCTCATCGTCGGCGGCGTCCAGAAGGGTGGGACGACGACGATCTCGCAGCATCTGCGCAACCATCCGCTGGTCGCCTTCGGCGACACGAAGGAACTGCATGTCGCGAGCGACAAGGATCGCTTCGCCGACCCCGACTACGACCTGAACGACGCCTATCCCAAGCGCTTCGCCAACGTCATCGCGATGGAGGGCGTCTTGCCGCGCTATCTCGCGGATGCGACGCCCGTCTACTGCTACTGGCCGAACGCCATCGAGCGGCTGGCCGCCTACAATCCTGCGACGCGCCTCGTCCTCATCTATCGCGACCCGATCGAGCGCGCCTATTCGCATTGGAAGATGGAATACTTCCACGGCCGCGAGACGCTGTCCTTTCCGGAAGCGATCCGCTCCGGCCGCTCGCGCGTCGCCAGCGACCCGACCGCGCCCGGTTTCCACCGCGTCTTCTCCTATGTCGAGCGCGGCTTCTACGCGAACCAGTTGCGCCGCGTGTTCGCCCATTTCCCGCGCGAGCAGGTGCTCGTCCTCGAGACGCGCGCGCTGGAGCAGCGCGTCGAGGAAACCCTCACCCGCATCTGGAACTTCCTCGAACTGGACGCACCGGCCGCGGCCCCTAGGCCCCTGCGCGAGAACACCGCCTTCGCCCACGACTACGGCTACGAGTTCGACCAACGCGACGGCGAGTTCCTGTACCGCCTGTTCCAGTACGAGATCGAGGCCTTCGCGGACCTCAGCGGCGTCGACGTCTCGCACTGGGGCGCGGCCTATCGCGGCATGAGCGCCATCGCATCAGTCGACGTGCTGCGCGAGCGCGCCCCGCGCCCGAACCTGTCGTTCCAGCCGTTCGACGCCTCGCATGCGTCCGCCTCCGGCGCGCTGCACGAGGACACGGCCTTCGAGGGCCCGCCGGTAAAGCGGGATCTCCAGGCCGAGATCGACCGGCTGCGGGCCGAGAACGAGGACTTGCGCGCCCAGCTCGCCGGCACGGCGGAGAAGCGCCGGAGCTGGTTCGGCCGCTGATCAGTCCTTGAGCGTCAGCCGGAGCCCGTCCATAAAGGGCGTCTTCGGCGACCAGCCGAGAAGGTCGCGCGCGAGCGTGATGTCGAGGACGTTGGCGTCGACGTCCGAATCGCGCGTGCCGCCGTCCTCGCGCGCGAAGCGCTCGCCGAGCACGCTTTCCACCGCCTCGATCACGTCCATGATCCGTCGGCCTTCACCCGAGCCGATGTTGATCGTGCGGCCCGCGGCGGCGGGTACGGTGAGGCTCAAGGCGACGGCGTCCGCCAGATCGTCGATGTAGAGGAAGTCGCGGATCGCCTGACCGCCGTTGATGACGCGCACGGGGAGCCCTTGCGCATGGCGCTGGAGAAGCGCGGGGATCAGGCCCTGTCCCTTGCGGAACGTCTGACCCGGGCCGAACGGGTTGGCGACGCGCAGGATGACCGAATCGAGATCGTGCAGCCGGCCGTACATGCCGATGTATTGCTCGACCACGAGTTTCGTCATGCCATGCGACGAGAGTGGCTTCGCTTCATGCGTCTCGGGGATGGGCAGCGTTTGCGGTTGGCCGTAGACCGTGCCGCCCGACGACAGGAAGACGTAGCGCTCGACCTTCGCGGCGACGCAGGCTTCGAGAAAGGAGACTTGCGGCACGACGTTGTCGCGGATGTCGCTGACGGCATAGCGGTTCTGCAACCCCGGCGAGGACGTCGAGATCAGCTGCACGACGACGCGCAGATCGGTCAGCGCCGAGGCCATCGCGAGATCATCGCCGAGATCGGCCTGGACCACCTCGACGTCGGCCGGAAGCGACGCGGCGAAGGCCGGGTCGATGTGGCGCGAGACGGCGCGCACGCGCTCCGGCCCGCCTGCCAGCCGCCGGACGAGGTGCCGGCCGATGAAGCCGTTGGCGCCGAAAATGCCGATCATCGCTTCGTCCCCACCACGCGAGTCGTTCTCAGCGCACCGAACCGGGCACGAGCGTCGTGGCGACCGTGTAGCCCGCCTTCTCGGCGGCGAACGGCAGGAGCCGCTCCAGCGCGTGCAGGAGCGTGCCGTCCTTCGGAAGCGGCTCGGCGGGATAGTCGTCCGCTGCAAGGTTCAGGGCGAAGAGTGGCTCGAGGGCGGCCGGACGGGCCCAGAACATCGTGCCGTTCGGGAAGTCGAACGCGTGGGGCAGCGGCGTCGCGATCCCCATGCGCGCCGCGACGCCCTCGGCGGCCTTGCGGCTGCCGTCCCAGCCGACGAGGTTCGGGTCCTCCGGGAACACTAGTCCGATCCGCTCGTCGGCGGCGAAGGCCGCGGCGATGCGGTCGGCCATCGGATGGGCGCCGCCGAGGAGATGCTCCCACAGGAACGTGCGCCAGCGCTCGCCGTATGTGCGGTCGACCCCTTGCGTGTGGAGGCTCCGCTTGCCGTGGAGGTGGCCGACAAGATCGTAGCCGGACAGCGTGCTGTGGCCGAGCGCGGTGAGGAACGGTGCGATGTCGCGGCCCCGGTTCGGCACCTCCAGCAGCTCGACGCGGCCCTTGGCATAGCCGTGGCTCGCGCCGCGCAGGGCCGCAAGCGCTTCCGGCGTGTCGGTGGTGAGGAAGAGGTCGCAGCCGAGCGCGTTGGCCGACAGGCGCTTGAGGAACTCCGGCAGGAGTTCGGGATAGTGGAAGTGACCGTGGAGGGCGATCTTTAGGCCGGACGGTGGCGCGACCGTCGGCCCGTCCGCGCGGATGACGGGATGCGTCCAGGGGCCGGCCGGACGACCGCGCGCGGCGTAGTCGGCCAGCGGATCGCGATCGAGGCCGGGATGCTCCGCCTCGAACCGCAGCGGGTTGAAGCCCGGCAACGGCCGGCGGGGATAGGCGTAGGAGTCCGGCGCGGCGCCGCGCGCCCGGCGGGCGGACGCCGCCACATAGTGGGCGATCGCCTCGTCGCGGTCGAGCTTGGGATGCACCTCGCCGGTGTAGAAGTCCCGATCGAAGAGATCGGGCGAGGCGGCGATCGCCTTCCGGTCGCGCGTCTCGCCCTGCGAGCCGGCGATCGCGGCCTCGCCGAGGTCGGCGAGCTTGCCGACATAGACGTTCATGTCGAACGTGCGTCGGGCGATGGCGGCAAGGTCCGCCGAGACGGCATCGTAATGGGCGCGATCGGTCGCCAGACGCGCGATCTCGACGCCGGCGAGATGCGTGTCGAGATGAGGCACCACCAGCGAGCGGGCGGCTTCGCCCTCGACCAGAATATCGGACATGCCCGTCGCGCCGTCGAAGCAGACGACCGGCACGCCACGCAGCGCGGCGTCGATCGAGACGTTCGGCAGCGGGTCGAGCCGCGAGGGCAGGAGGAGCGCGTCCATCCGCTCGTAGACGGGCTCGAGGTCGGCGACGTTGTCGATGATGTCGAGGCAGTCCTCGAGGCCCGACAGTTCGATCTGCGCCTGCACGTAGACCGAGAAGTTGAGGTCCTCCGCGGGCTTGTAGCCGTGGCCGATCCAGAGGAAGCGGAACTTGCGGTCAGGCGCGGCATTGCGCGCGGCCAGCGCGGCCGCGACGAAGAGGTCGACGCCCTTGCGCTGCTGCACCGTGCCCATGCCGAGCACGAGGAAGGCGTCCTCGAAGCCGGGCGGGCGCAGGATGCCGGGAAGCTTTGGATCGTTGACGGCGTTCTTCGCCTTGGCGCTCGCGACCTTCGGCACCTCCGAGGGACCCTGAGGAACGATGTCGCAGGAGCGCTTGCGCACCGCCTCGTATTCCAGCCGCGATACCTCGTGGACGACGCGGGCCGGGAACACCAGCCGCGACGCCGTCTCGTAGAGGTCGTGCAGCATGCCGGGCGGGCGGTAGTAGGTCGAGAACTCGTGGACGAGGGCGATGACGGGGACGCCCGCCCGCTCCAGCGCCACCGCGTAGTGGCGGGTCTCGACGCTGTTGGCGATCGCAAAGTCGATGCGGTAGCGCCGGGTGATCTCCTCGACGACCGCCTCGGCCTCGAACGGATCGAAGCAGGCGGGTCGGCCGACCGGGCCGAGCGCGACGTCGGAGGCGCGCGCGAACGTCTCCTCGAACTCGCCGCCGGCCATCAGGAGGGTGACGACGTTGTGCGTCCGGTGCAGGCGGTCGGCGATGTTCCAGGCGAGGATCGGCGCGCCGGTGCGCGAGGCCTCGTGCGCGATGACGAGGACCGTGCGGCGCGCGGGGTCGAAGCGGCCCTTGGGATAGTCCATCGCGGCGGCAGCGGAGCTGCCCGCGCGTCCCTCGGCCGCGCCGTGCAGCACGAAATGCGCCAGGAGGTTCGGAACGGCCTCCGCGAGGTCGGGATAGCGCAGCGCGTAGAAACGCGGGTCGAAGCGCGGCGAGGGGCGGCGGCGGGCGGCTTCGCCGACCGTGACGTAGTGCACGGCCGCGTCGAAGCCGATCAGGCTAATGCCGGCTTCCCTGGCGTAGTAGGCCGCGTCGAAATAGGGGCTGCGCAGGATCGCCTCTGCAGTGCGCAGATCATCTTCGGAATACGTCCTGACGGGCCTGTCGACAGCCCCGGACGCGCTCGCCTCGGCCGTGACGACGCGGCCCTCCATCGCGGGCAGGGCGGCGCGCCGCGGGCTGGCCATGCCGCGAACGAGGCGCAAGGCCGGGCGAAGCGAGGAGCGGATGCGGGCACGCGCGGTGGGCGACACGCGCTCCGCCATCCGGCGCAGCGGCGCGCCGGCGCGCCAGCTGAACGAGACCAGCACGGCCTGAAGGCTCTGCTGTGTCGCCTGCCACGCGGCATGGAGTTGGTCGCGTTCCTCCCGAAGCTGCTGGCCCATCGCCTCCAGGGCATCGCGCTCCTCGGTGAGGAAGCCGGCATGGGTGCGCCAGCGATCGGTTTCGGCGCGTTCGACCTCAAGCTGGTGCGCCGCTTCGCTCGCCCGGCTCTCGACCACGTGGTCCATGTGGGCCGCGTGCTGCTCGAGCGAGTTGATCCGGTCGTAGCGTGCGCCGAGAAGCCGATTGGTATTCTGAACGAAGCCGCGGAACAGGCCTTCGGCAGCGCCGAGCGTCGACGACACGGCGTCGAGACGGGCCATCGCGTCGGGCGACTCCGGCGCCTCGATCAAGGCGGCGAGCGCATCCCAGGTTTCGCCGACCAGCCATTCCAGCGAGCCGTGCGGCGCGTCGATCCGCTCGGGCGCCGTGTGATGGCGCATGTCGCCGGACAGGAAGTCGTCGATGTCGGCGCCCGCGTCCTCGAACGAGCGCGGCCAAGCGATCGCCAGATCGGCGGCGATCCGGGCGGCCGCCGCGCGCCAGTCCCGCACCACGGCGTCGAACATCAGGAACGAGCGCGGCCGCCCACGCGAGTCGCGCTCGGCCGCCAGCACATGCGACAGCCAGAGGAGGAGACCCTGCTCCAGCGGGAACTCGTTGCGCTTCTGAAGCGACTGCGCGACCTCCATCGGATGTCGCAGCGGATGCAGGGTCGCGACCTTGCGCCCGGTCGCTTCGAGCGCGGGAATCCAGATCGGCATGAGGCGGCAGATGCGCGGGTCCTTGACGAGGACGCGCGGTGCGGCGCCGAGCTCCAGCGCCGCCAACCGGCGGAGGCGCTCCACGGCGCCGGCCTCCGTGGCGGCTGCGAAGGCCGCGTCCGGGATACGGACGGCATCGTCGTAGAGAAAGCCGAGTTCGCCGAGCAGCCGGTCGTCGAACTCGACGAAGCGGCGGTTTTCGAAGAAGCCCTTGGGGTTGTCGAAGGCCGGCGGGATCAGGTCGCCGGGGACGTCGATGCCCAGACGCATCATCATGCCGGCCAGTGCCGAGGTGCCGCTCCGGTGCATTCCGACGATCAGGATCGCCAGTCCGTCGGACAGAGCGGGCCTTGCCTCGTTCGGAACGTCGGTTGCGGCGGCAGCCGGGATCTGTGCAGTCATGGAACTTCCTGGTCGCGGCCGGCGATCGCAGCACGGCCCCGTTTCTTTGACCCCCCGGGACCGTCAAGGCAACAGGTTTCGAATTCCATGGTATGAGATCGGGTTTCTATCCTTCACTCGGCTTGCCAAGTGCGGGAACTCGCGGTCCACTCGCAATTTCGGGGTGGACCGGACGGCGGACGGACGAATCGTCCCGACGGGGAGCAGAACGCGAGTGCCTGGGAGCGAGATCGAACGAACCGAGCGCATCGTGCCGAGGGGCCGCTCGCAGCGATTGCACGGCTCGATCGCCCAGGAGATCGGGACGGCCATCCTGACGGGGACCTACGCGCCGGGTGACCTCTTGGCCAACGAGGTCGACTTCAGCGAGCGGCTCAGCGTGTCGCGCACGGCGTACCGGGAGGCGGTTCGGATCCTGGCCGCCAAGGGCCTCGTCAGCAGCCGGCCGAAGGCGGGAACCCGCGTCAACGCGCGGAGTAACTGGAACTTCCTCGATCCCGACATCCTGCGCTGGATCTTCGAGAACGGGCCGCCGACGCCCGCCTTCGTGCGCGAACTGTTCGAACTTCGACAGATCGTCGAGCCATCGGCCGCGGCACTCGCAGCCGAGCGGCACACGCGCGCCGATATCGCCGAGTTGCGCGCCGCGCTGGAACTGATGGGGCGTCACGGCCTCGGCGTCGAGGAAGGGCGCAACGCGGACCGCGTGTTCCACGAAACGATCCTGCGGGCGACCCGCAACGAGGCGCTTGGGACGCTGGCGAGCGGCATCGCCGCGGCTGTCCGCTGGACGACGCTCTTCAAGGCGCGCGACGGCCGGATGCCGCGCGATCCGGTCCCCGAGCACGCCAAGGTGCTGGCGGCGATCGCCGCGGGCGACCCGGACGGGGCGCGCCAGGCCATGGCGACGCTGGTCGGCCTCGCCTTCCAGGACATTCGCTCGGTCGACCCGCGGCTTATCGACGAGACCGTGTGATCCGCTGATCGCCTGTCTGGAGCTCAGGTCAGTTGAGCGGCGAGCCGTTTGGCCTGTGCGCGGATGTCGGGCACGGCGGTGATCTCCCAGAAGCGCGCCTTGGTGACGGGCCCGAGGGCGAAGAGGCGGTCGGATGCCGTGCCGTTTCGGTCGACCAGCGCGCAATTCGTCGCGACGTCGAGCCCGAGGCCGAGCGGATCCATGCGCGCCCCGCCTGACGCGAGGAGGTGGCCGACAAGGCCTGTCCCGTCCGCCTCCGGCGAGCGAAGGATGCCGGTGCAGTCGATGATCCGGTCCACGACCAGCGTCTCGACGCCGGCGCATCGCCGCCGCACGCTCACATGATGGCGGCTGGCCTCGACGCGATCCGCCACGAGCCGGCCGGCCATCAACGTCAGGAGACCCGTCGCCTGCGCCTCGCCGACGAGGGCGGCGAGTTCTGGCGGCATGCGGTGGCGGTGCACGTCCCACATCGTGCGGGCGTGGCGCAGGAAACGCGCGCGGCCGGCGGCGGGCATCGCCGACCAGATGGCGCTGGCGTGCGGCCGCAGCGCGTCCATCACCTCGCGCCAGTCGCGACCCTGGGCTTCCGCCCAGCGGACCGTCCGCCGAAGCCAGCGCAGGAAGTAGGCGGGGCCGGTGCCGAGTGGGATGTCGGCGGGATCGAGCAGGAACGGCGCCGTCGCGGCATGGACGCGCGGCAGCAGGCCGCGGCGGGAGAGGGCGATCACCCGGCCGCGGTGGCCCCGACGATGCAGCGAGGCGACCTTGTCGATCATCGACAGGCCGGTGCCGAGGACGAGGATGTCCTCGTCCGGCCGGATGCCGAGGTCTTCGGGTGACGACCAGGCGGGGTCGTAGGGCGAAGGACCGGCCGAGACGGCATGTCCGACGGCGAGGATCGCCCGATCGGCGGTGATCGTGATCGCGTTGCTCAGCGTCGCCACCACCCCTCGATGCGTTTCGCCGAGGGCGACGCAGGTCTCGCGGACGACTCGCAGGCGCCCGTCGCCGGTGACGGGAAGCCAGTGGCGGACGAGATCGCGGAGATAGTCGCGGTAGCGCCAGCGGGGCGCGAAGCTGAACGAGCCGTCGAGACCGGAGGCCGCGGCCGCACCGCTCTCGCTGAGCCAGCGCCAGAAATGCTGCGGATCGTCGTCGAAGGCGCTCATGTTGGCGGCGCGCGTGTTGAGGAGATGCGCCGGATCGTCGGTGGAGTAGGCGATGCCCTCGCCCAGACCCTCGCGCGGCTCGACGATGGTCACCTCGATGCTTCCCGAGGGCTGGCGCAGGAGATGCGCCGCCAGCAGAACGCCGCTCGCGCCGCCCCCGATGATGACGACGTGATGGGTCATGCGGACAGGCACGCTTTGCGGGCGCGTGCGGCGGCGTCCAACGCGCTCGCGCCGATCTCGGCCGTGAATGAAAGCGTCTCTGGCCTCATGATCGATCCCCGGTGTGCACGGCGGGCGACGGCAGCCACCGCCCGACCATCGAGGAGCCTAACCGAAGCGACAGGACCCGACGACGAACGACGTTCTTCAATCCACCGTGTCGGTAGAAAATGAAATCGCGATGCCGCGGTCAAGCGTCTCGGTAACGCCTTTGGCACCGGCTACGCGGGTTCTTCTGGCACTCGTCGTCTCAACCCGTTAGACGGCCTCGACGAAACGGCTGGAGACCGGCATCGCATGATCTTCGAAGCAGCAAAGCGCGTGCGCTCGTCTTCCTGGCGCGCCTGGAGCCTGGCGGCGGTCGCCTTCGGGCTGGCGCTGGGGCTGCGCTTTGGCTTCGACCATGCTCTGCCGGCCGGCTTCCCGTATCTGACGTTCTTTCCAGCGGTCATTCTCACCGCATTCTTCGCCGGCCCGCGGCCGGGCATCGCGTGCGCGGTCGCCTGCGGCCTGTCCGCCTGGTACTGGTTCATTCCGCCGTTCGGTACGTTTTCCCTTAGCGCTCCGGTCCTGATCGCGCTGGCGTTCTATGTGTTCGTCGTCGGGGTCGACATCGCACTGATCCAGGCGATGCACGGGGCAGTGGCGAAACTCGAGGCGGAGCGGGCGATCAACCAGCAGCTTCTCGCACAGCAGAAGCAGCATTTGGAGGAAAGCCAGACGCAGCAGCGCCAGCAGCGCGTGCTGCAGCGGGAGCTGTCGCACCGGATGAAGAACACGCTGGCGATGGTCCAGGCCGTGGTTTCGCAGAGCCTTCGCAATGCGACCGACCCGAAGGAGGCGGCGGCGATGGCGTCCGCCCGCATCCAGGCGCTGGCCCGCGCGCAGGACATGCTGACCGTGACGGACTGGGCTGCGTCCGACGTCCGGGCGATCGTGGAAGCGGCGATCGCGCCGCATGTCGACACGGCCGGCCGCTTCCGCCTGACGGGTCCGCGTGTCGACCTCGACGCCCGGCATGCGCTGGGGCTCGCGCTGGCGATCCATGAACTGGCGACCAATGCGACGAAGTACGGCGCCCTGTCGACGGACGCGGGGGCGATCGCCATCACGTGGGAGCTCGGGGAGGGCGAGCGCTTCTCCTTCACCTGGAAGGAGGAAGGCGGCCCGCCCGTTTCGGAACCGAATCGACGCGGCTTCGGTTCACGCCTGACGGAACGGGTCGTTCCCGGCTACTTCCATGGGCATGCACAGACAGAATTCGCACCAGGTGGACTTGTGTACCAACTCGACGGCTCGTTCGCAGCGGACCGTCACGACCATTCTTGAGCCTGACACCGCATGACCGAGACCTTCGACAGATCCCGCATCGCCATTCTCGTCGTGGAAGACGAGCCGCTGCTCCTTCTGGACGCGATGGACATGGTGGAGGACGCCGGGTTCACCGCCTACGGAGCGACGAGCGCCGACGAGGCGATCCGCCTTCTGGAGCGGCACGACAACATCCGCATCCTCTTCACCGACGTCGACATGCCCGGCTCGATGGACGGTCTGAAGCTCGCCCATGCCGTGCGCAACCGCTGGCCTCCGATGTCGATCATCGTGGCCTCCGGCCACATCCGGGTGATGCCGGAGGACCTGCCGCGCGACGGGCTCTTCTTTCCGAAGCCCTATCCGCCGGCGTCCTTCATCCGCACGCTGGAGACCATGGCGGAGCGCTTCGCCGACTGACCTTCGGGTTCGCCGTTTGCGGCGAGCGTCTGGGACAGGTGGATAGTTCGAAGCGAGGCGAGCGATGAGCGGCGACGAAAAGACCGAGACCACGCAGGAAAAGACGCAGCGCCTGAAAGCCGCGCGACTTCAAGCCGAGCGGGATCGCGACGCCCGGATCGAGCGCGACACCCGCAAGGCGGCCGCGCGCCGCAAGGTGCTGGCCGGGCCGGCACCGGGCAAGGGATCGCCGCGCTAGTCCGACCGCGAAGGCGAACGCCGTCTCACGGCACCTCCGGGTGCGGCTTCAGCGGCGTGTCGTCCATCACTGGCACCGTCTGACGCTCGATCATCCGATGGACGCGCGGCCGGCTCGCGCCCCGGTGGAGAGCCAGCAGGCGATCGTAGACGTCGGCGTCGGCCTTGGTGCGGCGCGTGTTGTGGCGCACGTACTCGACCCAGGTCGGCACGTGGTACGTCTCGGTCCAGATTTCCGGGTTCTCGAGATCGCGCAGCAGCGACCATTGCCGGGCGCCGTCGCGGATGCGCACGCGCCGCCGCTCCGCCATGACGGCGAGGAAGGCCTGCACGTCCTCGGCCGCGATCTCGTAGTCGACCAGCACCATGATCGGGCCGCTGCGCGAGCGGAGGTCGAGGCGCAGTTCCGGCTCCTTGAACCGGTCCAGCGGATCGAGGTCGAGCGCGAGGAGCGCGGGGATGCCGAACCGCAGGCCAATGGCCGCGCCCGCGGCCAGCACCGCGCCGGAGGCGAAGAGCGCGGTCGAAGGGTCGTAGGTATCCGCGACGAGGCCCCAGATCCAGCTGCCGAGCGCCATGCCGCCGAAGGTCGCGGTCTGGTAGATCGACAGCGCGCGGCCGACCACCCAGCGCGGCGTCGACAGCTGGACCGTCACGTTGAAGAGGGACAGCGCGAGCACCCAGGCGGCACCGGCGGGCATCAGCGCCAGACCCGTCAGCCACGTCTGGCGGCTCGATGCCACCAGAACGGCGCTGAGCGCAAATGTCAGGAAGCCGACCCGCGCGATCATCTCGCTCGATAGCGCACTGCGAAGCCGGGTCGAAAGGAGCGCGCCGCCGATCGCGCCGACGCCGAAGCAGCCGAGGAGGAGGCCGAAGGTCGCGGCGTTGCCGGCGACGAGGTCGCGCGCGACGAGCGGCAGCAGCGCCAGGATGGACACCGCGCCGACGCCGAACAGGAAAGCCCGTCCGATCACCGTCAGGAGGTTCGGCGACATCGCCACGAAGCGGAGGCCCGCCGACATCGCATGGCGAAACGTCTCGCGCGGCAGCGTCGAGGGTAGGCGGCGATAGCCCCACCGGCCGAGCGCCGCGATCAGGGGAATGTAGCTGACCGCGTTCAGCGCGAAGGCGCCGGCCGCCCCGACCGAGGCGACGATCAGGCCGCCGATGGCCGGACCGATGCTGCGCATCAGGTTGAAGGCCATGCTGTTCAGCGTCACCGCCGACGGGATGTCGGACCGGCTCACGAGATCGCCGATGGAGGCCTGCCAGGACGGGTTGTGGAGCGCGGTCCCGCAGCCGATCAGGAAGGTGAACACGAGGAGCAGCCAGGGCGTCATCCAGCCCTGGATGGTCAGCGCGGCCAGCGCGACCGACGCCGCCATCATCAAGCTTTGCGCAACAAGCATCACCCGTCGCCGGTCGTAACTGTCGGCAAGAGCCCCGGCCGCCAGCGAGAAGATCATGATCGGCAGCGTGGTCGCGGTCTGCACCAGCGCCACCATGTCGTCCGACGTCGCGATGCTCGCCATCATCCACCCGGCGCCGACTGCCTGGATCAGCCCGCCGAGGTTGGAGGCGAGAACCGCAGACCAGAGGAGGCGGAAGTCGGCGCTGCGGAACGGGCGGAGGAGCGGAGAGGGATCGGACACGGAAGCGGAACGGGAAGGAATCGGGATCGTCTGGGTCCCTTCCGGTTGTAGGGCGCTCCGTTCGCCGCGTCCCGCCCGAAAGCGTCGGCGGGATCAAAGATTGCGACGGCGGACGCGGAACCGTGAGGTCCCGGCGCCCGCCGTCGGTCTGCGATCAGGCGACGTCCGGCAGGTCCTCGATCAGCTTGTCCAGGGTGATCGGGTAGTCGCGCACCCGCACGCCGGTGGCATTGTGGATCGCGTTGGCGATCGCCGCCGCAACGCCGCACAGGCCGAGCTCGCCGACGCCTTTCGCCTTCATGGGCGACACGTCGGGATCGGTCTCGTCGAGGAACACGACCTCCTGATGCGGGATGTCGGCATGGACCGGCACCTCGTAGCCCGCAAGGTCGTGGTTGATGAAGAGGCCGTGCCGCTTGTCGACGACGAGGTCTTCCATCAGCGCGCCGCCGACGCCCATCGTCATGCCGCCGATGACCTGGCTGCGCGCGGTGAGGGGATTGAGGATGCGTCCTGCCGCGCAAACCGCGAGCATGCGGCGAACGCGCACTTCGGCGGTCGCCATGTCGACGCCGACCTCCACGAAATGGGCGCCGAAGGTCGACTGCTGCTTCTCCTTCATCATCTCCTTCGAGAACTCGATCTTGTCCTCGGCGACGATCTCGCCTTCAGTGGCTGCCTCGGCGAGCGGCACCTGCCGGTCGCCCGCGCGCACCATCCCGTCCGCGAACTCGACTGCGGACGGGTCGAGGCCGAGCTTGGCGGCGATCGCCTCGCGCAGCTTCACGCAGGCCGCATAGACGCCCGCCGTCGAGGAGTTGGCGCCCCACTGGCCGCCGGACCCGGCGGAGACGGGGAACATCGAGTCGCCGAGCGTGACCTGCACCTTGTCGAGCGGCAGGCCCATCATCTCCGCCGCCGTCTGGGCGATGATCGTGTAGGAGCCGGTGCCGATGTCGGTCATATCGGTCTCGATCGTCACCACGCCGTCGCGGCCCAGACGGGCGCGGGCGCCCGAATCCATGTTCATGTTGTTGCGGAAGGCCGATGCGACGCCCATGCCGACCATCCAGCGGCCGTCGCGCACCTGCGCGGGGCGGGCATTACGCGCGCTCCACCCGAACTTCTCGGCGCCCTGCCGGAAGCAGTCCGCGAGGCGGCGCTGCGAGAAGGGGCGCGAGGGATCCTCGGGGTCGACCTGCGTGTCGTTCAGGATGCGGAAGTGGACGGGATCCTGGCCGAGCTGATCGGCGAGCTCGTCCATCGCGACCTCCAGCGCCATCAGGCCCGGTGCCTCGCCGGGGGCACGCATGGCGTTGCCTTCCGGCAGGTCGAGGACCGCGAGCTTCAGCGACGTCATCCGGTTGGCGCCGGCATAGAGAAGCCGCGTCTGCTGCGTGGCGACCTCGGGCTGGCCGCCCTCCAGATCGCCCGACCAGCTTTCGTGCGCGATGGCCGTGATCTTGCCGTCGCGCTCGGCGCCGATGCGCACGCGCTGGATCGTTGCGGGGCGGTGCGTCGTGTTGTTGGCCATCATCGGCCGGGCCAGCGCGACCTTGACCGGGCGCCCCGCCGCCTTCGCGCCGAGCGCCGCCATCACGGCATCCGCCCGCAGGAACAGCTTGCCGCCGAAGCCGCCGCCGATGAAAGGCGAGA
This sequence comes from Aureimonas sp. Leaf324, assembly GCF_001423245.1. Taxonomy (GTDB): domain Bacteria; phylum Pseudomonadota; class Alphaproteobacteria; order Rhizobiales; family Rhizobiaceae; genus Aureimonas. The sequence continues at coordinate 251,001 of NZ_LMOH01000012.1, read as the reverse complement.
CGATGCGCACCTTCTCCGGCGCGATCTTCAGGGTCTTGGCGAGATCGGCCGAGCCCCAGGCGATCATCTGGTTGGAGGTCCAGACGGTGACACTGTCGCCATCCCACTCGGCGAGCGAGGCATGCGGCTCCATCATCGCGTGGCTCTGGTCGGGCGTCGTGTAGCTCTGGTCGAACTTGACGGGCGCGGCGGCGAACGCTTTCGCAAAATCGCCCGCGCCGGTCTGGGTCGGCGACCCTTCGCTGGCCGGCGCGTCCGGTGCGGTGTCCTTGGCGGCCGCAAGGTCGAAGGCGCCGTCCGTGCTCTCATAGGCGATGTCGAGCATCATGGCCGCGGCGCGGGCCTGCTCGAAGGTGTCGGCAACGACGACCGCGACCGCCTGGTGATAGTGCTGCACCTCGGGTCCGCCGAGGAGCTTGGCGGTGTTCTTGTCGCCCTTGCCGAGCTCTCCCGCGTTCTCGTGGGTGACGATCGCGACGACGCCCGGCGCGCGGCGGGCGGCCGCGCTGTCGATGCGCGTGATGCGCCCCTTGGCGATGGCGGAGCCCACGACGTAGCCGTAGGCGACGTTCTCGGCGACGTCGTGATGCTCGTAGGCGTAGGGCGCGGTGCCCGTCACCTTCAGGCGACCATCGATGCGCTCGTGCGGCTGGCCGACGACGCGTTCCCGGTCGATCGGATTGGTGCCAGCGGGGGTGTCGAACTTCATCGGATCAGCTCCTCGCTTCGGTCAGCACGGCGCCGAGCGTGCGCTCGGTCAGCGGGATCTTGAAGGCGTTGTGCTCGGTGGTCCTGGCATCGGCGAAGAGGCGCGCGGCGGCGGGCTTGGCGCCCTCGCGCAGCTGCGCGTCGGCCTCGGCGACACGCCAGGGTTTCGGCGCGACGCCACCGATGGCGACGCGGCCCGTGCCGTCAGGCTGGATTACGGCCGCGACGGAAATGACGGCGAAGGCGTAGGATGCGCGGTCGCGAACCTTGCGGTAGATGTGCTTGCCGCCGAGCGGCGCGGGCAGGGTGACGGCGGTGACGAACTCGCCCGCCCCCAGCGCGGTCTCCACCTCCGGCGTATCGCCGGGCAGGCGATGGAAATCGGCGAACGCGATGGTGCGTGTCGCGCCGTCCGGCTTCACGGTCTCGACGGAGGCGTCGAGGACGCTGAGCGCGACGTTCATGTCGGACGGGTTCGTCGCGATGCAGCTGTCGCTCACGCCGACGACGCCGAGAAGGCGCGAATAGCCTTCCAGCGCGGCGCAGCCGGCACCGGGCGTGCGTTTGTTGCAGGCCATGTTGGTGTCGTAGAAGTACGGGCAGCGCGTGCGCTGGAGGAGGTTGCCGGCCGTCGTCGCCTTGTTGCGGAGCTGGCCGGACGCGCCCGCCACGACCGCCCGCGTCAGGACGCCGTAGTCGCGGCGGATACGCTCGTCGGCGGCCATGTCGGTGTTGCGCACCAGCGCGCCGATGCGAAGGCCGCCGTTCTCGGTCGCCTCGATCGCGTCGAGACCCAGCCGGTTGACGTCGATCAGGTGGCGCGGCGCCTCGATCTCGAGCTTCATCAGGTCGAGGAGGTTGGTGCCGCCGGCGATGAACTTGGCGTCGGGACGGGCCGCCGCGGCCTTGGCGGCTTCCGCCGGCGAGTTGGCGCGCTCGAAGGTGAAGGACTTCATGCGGGCCTCCCGGCGACTTCGGCCATGGCGTCGGCGATGTTGGAATAGGCGCCGCAGCGGCAGATGTTGCCGCTCATGCGCTCGCGCATCTCTTCGTTCGTGGCTTCCATCGCCCCGTTGAGGTCGGCCGTGACATGGCTCGGGATGCCGGCCTTGACCTCTTCGAGGACGCCGACGGCCGAGCAGATCTGACCCGGCGTGCAGTAGCCGCACTGGTAGCCGTCGTGCTTCAGGAATGCCTCCTGCATCGGGTGCAGGTTGTCGGGCGTGCCGAGGCCCTCGATCGTCGTGATCTCGTCCCCCTCGTGCAGCACCGCGAGCGTCAGGCAGGCGTTGATGCGCCGGCCGTTGACCATCACCGTGCAGGCGCCGCACTGGCCGTGGTCGCAGCCCTTCTTGGTGCCGGTGAGCTTGATGTGCTCGCGCAGCGCATCGAGAAGCGTGGTGCGCAGATCGAGGTCCAGTTCGCGCCGCTCGCCGTTGACGGTGAAGGCGACGGGCGCCGTGACGGCCGCTTCGGTGGCATCGGCCGTCGCGCCGGACGACTGCGCCAGCGCGGAGGCGGGCAGGGCGCCGAGCGCGGCGGTCGCCGTCACGCCGGACATCAGCTGCCGCCGGTTCAGTTCAAGGTCGGGGAATCTCGACATGGCTCGCGAGGCTCTTCGGTGGGGCGCAACGGGAGACCCGACGCGATTCGCCGTTGCCGGACGGCGGATCGGGTCCCTGGACGCAAAAGTTCGATGCCATCGCGCAACCACCCGGACGGTGATGCGCTGGCGCCGCTCCAGTTTGTAACTAATCCAGATCGCGCCGCCGGCTACCGGCTGCGCGCGCGTCGTCACCGGGCTTCGACACACGATATCGGGAGGCGGACGTCCCCGCCGGGTGCCTGCGACGGCCCGTCCGATCGCAGCCAAGCGCCTGCGAATGCGGGCCATCCGGCAGACGGCAGCCTTCGCTGTGGGGCTGGGTTCGGGTGCTCGACAGGCCGAACGGCACCCAAGTGGCGTGGCGCTTCGTCGCGTCTCGCGTGGTCGATGCCGCGCCTGTCGGGATGTGAAAGCCCCGGTCCGTCGCGAGACGGCGGTTGCAGCGGGCCCGTCCCTTCCTCCATCCTGCGCGAGCAATGGGAGGCCGTGCATGTCGTCGACGATTGAGGAACTCGAACGCCGCCGCGCCGCCGCACGCGAAGGCGGCGGCGAACGCCGCGTCGCGGCGCAGCACGCCAAGGGCAAGCTCACGGCCCGCGAACGCCTCGACGTCCTGCTCGACGAAGGTTCGTTCGAGGAGCTCGACATGTTCGTCGAGCACAACTGCACCGACTTCGGCATGGAAACGCAGATCGTACCCGGCGACGGGGTCGTCACGGGATCGGGCACGATCAACGGCCGGCTGGTCTTCGTCTTCAGCCAGGACTTCACGGTGTTCGGCGGCTCGCTGTCGGAGCGTCACGCGGCTAAGATCTGCAAGATCATGGACATGGCGCTGAAGGTCGGCGCGCCGGTAATTGGGCTGAACGATTCGGGCGGCGCGCGCATCCAGGAAGGCGTGGCTTCGCTCGGCGGCTATGCCGAGGTGTTCCAGCGCAACGTGCTGGCGTCCGGCGTCGTGCCGCAGCTCAGCCTCGTGATGGGCCCGTGCGCGGGCGGCGCCGTCTATTCACCGGCGATGACCGACTTCATCTTCATGGTGAAGGACTCAAGCTACATGTTCGTCACCGGCCCGGACGTCGTGAAGACGGTGACCAATGAGGTGGTGAGCCAGGAGGAACTCGGCGGCGCGGTGACGCACACGACGAAATCCTCGGTCGCCGACTGCGCCTTCGAGAACGACATCGAGGCGCTGCTCGCCGCGCGTGACTTCATGGGTTTCCTTCCAGCCTCGAACCGGACCGGCGTGCCCGAGCGCCCGAGCCCGGACCCGTTCGACCGTCTGGAGGCGAGCCTCGACACGCTCATCCCGCCGAGCGCCAACCAGCCCTACGACATGCACGAGCTGATCACGAAAGTCGTCGACGAGGGCGAGTTCTTCGAGATCCAGCCGAACCACGCGGGCAACATCATCGTCGGCTTCGGGCGCATCGAAGGGCGCACGGTCGGACTTGTCGCCAACCAGCCGACGGTGCTGGCAGGCTGCCTCGACATCGCGGCCTCGAAGAAGGCCGCGCGCTTCGTGCGCTTCTGCGATGCGTTCGAGATCCCGATCGTCACTTTCGTCGACGTGCCGGGTTTCCTGCCGGGCGTCGCGCAGGAGCACAACGGCATCATCAAGCACGGGGCGAAGCTCCTCTTCGCCTATGCCGAGGCGACGGTGCCGAAGATCACGGTCATCACCCGGAAAGCCTATGGCGGCGCCTACGACGTGATGGCGTCGAAGCATCTGCGCGGCGATCTGAACTACGCGTGGCCCACCGCCGAGATCGCGGTGATGGGCGCCAAGGGCGCGGTCGAGATCATCTTCCGCGGCCGGAGCGTCGAGGAGATCGCGGAGCGGACGGCCGAATACGAGCGCCGCTTCGCCAACCCGTTCGTCGCGGCGTCCAAGGGGTTCGTCGACGAGGTCATCATGCCGCATTCGACCCGGCGGCGGGTGGCGCTCGGCTTGCGGAAGCTGCGGGGCAAGCAGTTGCAGAATCCCTGGAAGAAGCACGACAACATTCCGCTATGAACGGCAAAGGGACGGGAGGCCCCGCGATGTTCGGACGCTTGAACCATGTCGGGGTGGCGACCCCCTCGATCGCGCGGGCGGGCGAGCACTACGCCGCCCTGTTCGGCGAGGCGGCGGTCGGCGCGCCCTTCGATCTGCCCGAGCGGGGCGTCAGGGTCTGCTTCGTCGATGCGGGAAATACGCAGGTCGAGCTCATCGAGCCGCTCGACGACGCCTCGCCGGTCGCCGGCTTTCTCCAGCGCAACCCGGCCGGCGGACAGCATCACCTCTGCTTCGAGGTCACCGATCTCGATGCCGCGATCGCGGACATGACGGCCCGTGGCGCGCGGGCGCTCGGAACCCCGCGCATCGGCGCGCACGGAACGCGGATCGTCTTCCTGCACCCGCGCGACATGGGCGGCGTTCTCGTCGAGCTGATGGAGGCGCCCGATGGCGGACACTGAACGCCCGACGCATGAGGCCTGGAAAGCGCTGGCGGCGCGCGAGGTGAAGGGCCGCGACTTCGACTGGCAGACGCCCGAGGGGATCACGGTCAAGCCGCTCTACACCGCGGAGGATGTGGCCGGCTGGGATCCCGGCCTGCCGGGCTTCGCGCCCTTCACGCGCGGCGTGCGCGCTTCGATGTATGCCGGGCGACCCTGGACGATCCGGCAGTATGCGGGGTTTTCGACCGCCGAAGAGTCCAACGCCTTCTACCGCCGCAATCTCGCGGCGGGACAGAAGGGCCTGTCGGTCGCCTTCGATCTCGCCACCCATCGCGGCTACGATTCCGATCACCCACGCGTCGTCGGGGATGTCGGCAAGGCGGGCGTCGCGATCGACACGGTCGAGGACATGAAGATCCTCTTCGACGGCATCCCCTTGGGCGAGATGTCGGTCTCGATGACCATGAACGGGGCGGTGATCCCGATCCTCGCCTTCTTCATCGTCGCGGGCGAGGAGCAAGGCGTGCCGCGCGACCGGCTCGACGGGACCATCCAGAACGACATCCTCAAGGAGTTCATGGTCCGCAACACGTATATCTATCCGCCCGAACCCTCGATGCGGATTGTCTCGAACATCTTCGCCTACACGAGCCGCGAGATGCCGAAGTTCAACTCGATCTCGATCTCCGGCTACCACATGCAGGAAGCCGGGGCGACGCAGCTCCAGGAACTGGCCTTCACCATCGCCAACGGCATGGAATACGTGCGTTACGGCGTGGCGTCCGGGCTCGATATCGATGCATTTGCAGGGCGTTTGAGCTTCTTCTTCGCCATCGGGATGAACTTTTTCATGGAGGTCGCCAAGCTGCGCGCCGCGCGCGTCCTCTGGCATCGGGCGATGACCGAGCTCGGAGCGCGGGACGAGCGCTCCAAGATGCTGCGCACGCACTGCCAGACGTCGGGGGTCTCGCTGACCGAGCAGGACCCGTACAACAACGTCATTCGCACCACGATCGAGGCCATGGCCGCGATGCTCGGCGGCACGCAGTCGCTCCACACCAATGCGCTCGACGAGGCGATCGCGCTGCCGACCGACTTCTCCGCCCGCATCGCGCGCAACACGCAGCTGGTGCTGCAGGAGGAGACGGGGATGACGAAGGTCGTCGATCCGCTCGGCGGCTCCTACTACGTGGAGAGCCTGACCAAGGCGCTGGTCGACGGCGCGTGGGAACTCATCGAGCGCATTCGCAGCGAAGGCGGGATGGCGAAGGCCGTCGCGGCCGGCTGGCCGAAGGCGATGATCGAGGAAGCGGCGGCGGCCAAGGCCGCTCGGGTCGATCGCGGCGAGGATGTGATCGTCGGCGTCAATCGCTACCGGCTGGAGGCGGAAGCGCCGATCGAGATCCTCGACGTCGACAACTATGCCGTCCGCGAGGCACAGGTTGCGCGGATCGAAAGGGTCAAGGCCGGGCGCGACGCCGAGGCCGTCAGGACGGCGCTCGATGCCCTGCGCGAGGGGGCTTCGGGAAGCGGCAACCTTCTCGAGCTGGCCGTCGCATGCGCCCGAGCCCGTGCGACGCTCGGCGAGATTTCGGCCGCGATGGAGGACGTCTTCGGCCGCTTCGACACGCAGCCCCGGCCGGTCAGCGGCGTCTATGGCGGAGCCTATGCCGACGATCCCCGCTGGACGCGGCTGACCGACGCCGTGGCGGCGACGGAGCGGCGCCTCGGGCGCCGGCCGCGCATGCTGGTCGCCAAGATGGGGCAGGACGGGCACGATCGCGGCGCGAACCTCGTGTCCTCGATGTTCGGCGATCTCGGCTTCGAGATCGTGCCGGGCCCGCTGTTCCAGACGCCGGACGAGGCGGCGGCGCTGGCGGTGGAGCGCGAGGTCGATATCGTCGGCGCCTCGTCGCTCGCGGCCGGCCACAAGACGCTGATCCCGGATCTGATCGCGCGCCTCGGCGAACTCGGCCGCGCCGACATCAAGGTCGTGGCCGGCGGCGTCATCCCGGCGCAGGACTACGACGCGCTTCGGCGCGCCGGTGTCCATGCGATCTTCGGACCCGGCACCAATCTCGTGGAGGCGGCGGCCGAAGTGCTGCGCCTCCTCGGCCACAACATGCCCCCGGTCGGCGACACCGGCGATCGCAACGCCGCAGAATGAAAGCGTCCCCCGTGTTCCGTAAGATCCTGATCGCCAATCGAGGCGAGATCGCCTGCCGCGTCATGCGCACCGCCAAGCGGATGGGCATCGCGACCGTCGCCGTCCATTCCGATGCCGACGCGCAGAGCCCGCACGTACGGATGGCGGACGAGGCCGTGCGACTCGGGCCGGCGCCCGCGGCGGACAGCTACCTGCGCGCCGACCTCATTCTCGAGGCCGCGAAGGCGACCGGCGCCGACTGCATCCATCCCGGCTACGGCTTCCTGTCGGAGCGCGATAGCTTCGCGCGCGCATGCGAGGAAGCCGGCATCGCCTTCGTCGGCCCGCCGCCGAACGCCATCGCGGCGATGGGCGACAAGATCCAGTCGAAGAAGCTGGCGAAGGCGGCCGGCGTCAACGTCGTTCCCGGCTTTCTCGGCGAGATCGAGAGCACGGACGATGCCGTGCGCATCGCGTCCGAGATCGGCTTTCCCGTGATGATGAAGGCGTCGGCCGGCGGCGGCGGCAAGGGCATGCGCCTCGCTTGGGGCGAGGGCGACGTGCGCGAGGGCTTCGAAGCGGTCAAGCGCGAGGGATTGGCGAGCTTCGGCGACGACCGCGTCTTCATCGAGAAGTTCATCGAGAGCCCCCGCCACATCGAGATCCAGGTGCTGGGCGACAAGCACGGCACCGTGCTTTACCTCGGCGAGCGCGAGTGCTCGATCCAGCGGCGGCACCAGAAGGTGGTCGAGGAAGCGCCGTCTCCTTTCGTCACGCCCGAGATGCGGCAGGCGATGGGCGAACAGGCTGTCGCGCTCGCCAAGGCCGTCGGCTACCATTCGGCGGGCACGGTGGAGCTCATTGTCTCCGGCGCCGATCCGACCGGGAAGAGCTTCTATTTCCTGGAGATGAACACGCGTCTTCAGGTGGAGCACCCGGTGACCGAGATGGTCACCGGGCTCGATCTCGTGGAGGAGATGATCCGCGTGGCGGCGGGCGAGCCGTTGCGGATCGGCCAAAGCGACGTTCGCCTCGCTGGCTGGTCGATCGAGACCCGCGTCTATGCCGAAGACCCTTATCGCGGCTTCCTGCCGTCGACCGGACGGCTCACGCGCTACTGTCCGCCAGAGGCCGGCGACGGCGTTCGCGTCGATGACGGCGTCGCCGAGGGCAGCGAGGTCTCGATGTTCTACGACCCGATGATCGCCAAGCTCGTGACCCACGGGTCGACGCGCGAGGCGGCGATCGACCGGCAGGTCGAGGCGCTCGACCGCTTCGAATTGAGCGGTCTCGGCAACAACATCGATTTCCTCTCGGCGATCATGCAGCATCCGCGATTTCGCGACGGGAACCTCACCACCGGCTTCATCGCCGAGGAATATCCCGAAGGCTTCACCGGCACCGCGCCGGACGCGGCGCTGGCGCGCAAGCTCGCGGTGGCCGGCGTTCTCGTCTCGGTGCTCCGGGACGAGCGCGATGCGCGGATCGATGGTCAGCTCGGACCGGCCATCCGCCCGAATGCGGCGCGCGTCGCGGGCCTCGGCGACCATCGCTTCGAGGTCGTTGTCTCCGGCGACGGGGGCGAGCGCCGGGTCTCGATCGATGGGTCCGAACTCGAGCCGGCCGCGCTCGACTGGTGGTTCGGCGAAGCGATGGCGCGTCTGCGATTCGCCGGCGAGGAGCTGTCGCTGCGCATTCGGCCGGCCCTGACCGGCGCGCGCCTGACGACGCGCGGCGCGACCCACGAGGTCCGCGTCTCGCTGCCGCGGGTGTTCGAACTGTCCCGCCACATGCTCCACAAGGAGCCGCCGGACCTGTCGCGCCTCCTGATCTGCCCGATGCCGGGCCTCCTGACGCGGCTCAGCGTGAAGCCCGGAGACCGGGTGGAAGCTGGGCAGGTGCTCGGCACGATCGAGGCGATGAAGATGGAGAATAACCTGCGGGCGCCGAAGGCCGCGACGATCGGCGCGGTGCACGCGGCGGTCGGCGACAGCCTGCCGGCCGACTTCGTCATCCTCGAATTCGAATGACGGGACGCCTTTGCGTCAGCGGATCGCGCTGGCGCGTTTTGCCCAAGTGCCGGCCGTTTGCGGCTTGACGAAGACGGTCGTCACATCCGGCAGTTCGGCCTTCACCCGCGCCTCCAGCCGCTGGACGCAGGCTTCGATGTCGGGCGCCGTCATGTGGTCCTCGAATTCGGCGCTGAGGGCAACCACGATCTGGCGCGGCCCGAGATGGGTGGTGATCACGCCGTTCGCCTTCTGGATCGCCGGATCGGCCTCCGCCATCCTGAGGATCGCGGCCTGCACACTCGGCAACGCCGGCTCGCCGATCAGCAGGCCCTTGCTCTCGCGGGCGAGGAAGATCGCGACGCCCGCCAGGACGATGCCGATGCCGACGGAGGCGACGCCATCGAGCTCCGGTCGTCCGAGCGCTTGCGCGAGGAAGATGCCGACAAACGCGATGGCAAGGCCGATCAGCGCCGCGCTGTCCTCGAGAAGGACGGTAAAGGTCGTCGGGTCCTTGCTGCGCGTGATCGCCTCGACATAGCCGGCCGCCCCCTTCTGCTCCCGGAACTCGCGCAGGGCCACGACCCACGAGAAGCCTTCGAACAGGAACGACGCCACCAGCACCCCGTAGTTCCAGCCGACATTCTCGATCGGCTCGGGATCCATGATGTGATGGATGCCCTGGTAGATCGACACGCCGGCGCCAAGCGCGAAGACAAGGAGCGCGACGATGAAGCTCCAGAAGTAGAGCTCCCGCCCGTGGCCGAGCGGATGGGTGCGGTCCGGCGGGCGGCCAGCCCGACGCATGCCATAAAGGAGCAGCACCTCGTTGCCGGTGTCGACGAGGGAGTGAACACCCTCGCTGAGCATCGCCGACGAGCCGGTGAAGAAGGCAGCGGCGAACTTCGTCGCGGCGATGAGCGCGTTGCCCGCCAATGCCGCATAGACCACCGTCTTCGAACCGTCCGCCACGCGACATCACCCTTAGTTGATCGCTGCCGAAACTGGCGCGCGGCCGGCAAAGGTCGAGGGCGGGGCGGGAGCCGCGTAGCCGGGGCGACTTCATCCGGCAGGCGAAACCCCGTAAGCCGGTCCGCGACGCCAGGAGGATGACGCCGCCATGCAGACCTACAGGATCGCCGCCATTCCCGCCGACGGCATCGGGCCGGAGGTCATTGCCGCCGGGCTTCAGGCGCTAGAGGCGCTGGAGCGACGCGAGGGGACGTTCCGGCTCGACGTCACGCAGTTCGACTGGGGGTCGGACTACTACCGGAAGCATGGCGTCATGATGCCGGCGGATGGCACTGAGCAGCTGAAGGGCTTCGACGCGATCTTCTTCGGCGCCGTCGGCGCGCCCGATGTGCCCGATCACGTCACCCTGTGGGGGCTACGCTTGCCGATCTGCCAGGGCTTCGACCAGTACGCCAACGTGCGCCCGACCAAGATCCTGCCCGGCATCGTCTCGCCGCTCGCCGGGGTGAAGCCGGGCGATCTCGACTGGGTGATCGTGCGGGAGAACTCGGAAGGCGAATATTCCGGCCACGGCGGCCGAGCCCATCGCGGCCTGCCGGAGGAGGTGGCGACCGAAGTCGCGATCTTCACGCGCGTCGGCGTCACCCGGATCATGCGCTATGCCTTCCGCCTCGCGCAGTCGCGCCCGCGCAAGCTCCTGACCGTCGTGACGAAGTCCAACGCCCAGCGCTTCGGCATGGTGATGTGGGACGAGATCGCGGCGGAGGTGTCCGCCGAGTTCCCCGACGTGACCTGGGACAAGATGCTGGTCGATGCGATGACGGTGCGCATGACGCTGAAGCCGCAGAGCCTCGACACGATCGTCGCGACCAATCTTCATGCCGATATTCTTTCGGACCTCGCCGGTGCGCTGGCCGGCAGTCTCGGGGTCGCGCCGACGGCGAACATCGATCCCGAGCGGCGCTTTCCCTCCATGTTCGAGCCGATTCACGGCTCGGCCTTCGACATCGCCGGCAAGGGCATCGCCAATCCCGTCGCGACCTTCTGGACGGCGGCGCAGATGCTGGAGCATCTCGGGCAGCCGCAGGCGGCCCGGCGCCTCATGCATGCGGTCGAAACCGTGACGGGCAGGGGCGTGACGACGCCGGACGTCGGCGGCACCGCCACGACGCAGGAGGTGACGGACGCCGTGTGCGAAGCGATCCGCGGCTCCAACATCGTTCCCTGAAGCCGAAAGGTTCAGGCGGCGGGGCCGACTATTTCGCCGTCCTCCTTGCGGAAGCTGGCGACGGGACGGTCCAGAAGGTCCAGCACGCGTTCGGACGGGCGGCAGAGGGCCGTGCTCTTGGCTGTCACGACGATCGGACGGTTGATCAGGATCGGATGCGCCATCATGGCGTCGAGGATCGCGTCGTCGGAGAGTGCGGGATCGCCGAGGCCGAGTTCGGCATAGGGCGTGCCCTTCTCGCGCAGGAGTTCGCGCGGGCGAAGACCCATCGCGCCGATCAGTTCGACGAGACGCTCGCGGCTCGGCGGCGTCTTCAGGTACTCGATCACCGTCGGATCCTCACCCGACTCGCGGATCATCTCCAGGACGTTGCGGGACGTGCCGCAGGCAGGGTTGTGGTAGATCGTGACGCTCATCGTGGGTTCCGGGTCGGAAGAAGGAGGCGCGGCGGGCGGTCTAGCATCCCAGTTGCCTGGCGGCATCCACGAGATCCTCCGCCACCACGTCCCAGTCTCGGGCGGGCTCGAGATCGGTGGTCTGATGGGTCCCGTGCTCCCGCGGCCGACGGATGAAGACGGTGCAAAGGCCAAGGGCGCTGGCGGCCACGAGGTCGTCGTTGTGGGCGGCCACCATGGCGGCGCGCTCCGGCGGCAGGCCGACGGCCTCGATCGACCGCAGGTAGGTTTCCGGCTTCGGCTTGTAGCTCTGCGCGATCTCGGCGCCGACGATGACGTCCCACGGCAGGCCGCCGAAGCGCGCGAGGTTCATCATGCCCGCGATGTGGCCGTTCGAGATCGGGCCGATCGCGAAGCGACGCTTGAGGCGCGTCAGCCCCTCGACGCTGTCGGGCCACGGATCGAGCCGCTCCCACGCGCGGTTGAGCTCGCTGAGTTCGGCGTCGGGGAGGGACGCGGGTTCGACCCCATGGCGCAGGAGGATGCGCTCCAGGTTTTCGCGGTTCAGCGTGCCGAGCCGCACGAACGGGCGCTCGCCCGACCGCACCCGTTCCATTGAGGGCTGATACTCGGCGCGCCACTCGTCGGCGAAGCGCGAGGGATCGATGTCGAGCCCATGGCGCCGGAGAAACGGTTCGGCGCTGCGCGCGACGCTCGTGCGCCAGTCGACCACGGTGCCGAAGACGTCGAAGCCGAGAAAGCCGATCGTGTCGAACGTATCCATGCCCGCGCTCCCTGGTTGCCGCCTGAGAGATAGATCAGGACATGCGACCGTCAGCCGCCGGTCACAGCGGCAGCGCGAACTGAGCGGGCGGCGGTGCCGCGCCGGTCTCGTTCGTCAGCGCCGAGAGCGTCACGCCGAGAAGGCGGACGCCGCGCGGATCGGGCGGCAGGTCGTCGATCAGGCGGAAGGCCGCCCGCTCGATCTCGGCCCGCGAGCCGACCGGGGCGGTCGACGACAGGGCGCGGGTGATCTGTCGGAAGTCGGCGTATTTGACCTTCAGCGTCACGGTTCGCCCCCGCGTTCCCGCACCCTCGCAATGCCGCCAGACCTTGTCGATGATAGGACCCAGCGCCTCGCGCATCGCGTCCAGCGTATGGAGATCGGCGGAGAACGTGTTCTCGGCCCCGACCGACTTGCGGATGCGGTTGGCGCGCACCGGGCGCTCGTCGATGCCGCGCGAGATGCCGTAGTAGTAGGGGCCGATCTTGCCGAAGCGCTCCTGCAGGAAGGCGAGGGACTGCGCCTTGAGGTCGGCGCCCGTGTGGATACCGAGCCGCTCCATCTTGGCGACGGTCGCCGGGCCGACGCCGTGGAAGCGGCCGACTGGCAGTGTCTCGACGAAGGTCGCGCCCATCGCGGGCGTCACCACGAAGAGCCCGTCCGGCTTGCGATGGTCGGAGGCGAGCTTGGCGAGGAACTTGTTGTAGGACACGCCGGCCGAGGCGGTGAGGCCGGTGACCTCGCGGATGCGCCGGCGGATCGCCTCGGCGATCGCGGTGGCAGACGCGATCCCCTGCTTGTTCTCGGTCACGTCGAGATAGGCCTCGTCGAGCGACAGCGGTTCGATGATGTCAGTGTGTTCGGCGAAGATCTCGCGGATCTGGAGCGAGACGGCCTTGTAGACGTCGAAGCGCGGCTTCACGAACAGGAGGTCGGGGCAGCGGCGCTTGGCGGTGACCGACGGCATGGCCGAGCGCACGCCGAAGGCGCGGGCCTCGTAGCTCGCCGCCGCCACGACGCCGCGCTGCGCCGAACCGCCGACGGCAAGCGGCTTGCCGCGCAGCGACGGATCGTCCCGCTGCTCGACCGAAGCGTAGAACGCATCCATGTCGACATGGATGATCTTGCGCTGGCAGGCCGGTCTCGCGGCGCTCGCGCGATTGTCCACGTCGTCGGCCTCGACCTCTGTCTCGCGCGCCACCATCGCCTTTCTCTGCGGCCGTCGTCATCTGCCGACAGAACAGATCGGGAACGCGTTGGCAAGCTGGTTCGCGCGCTGATAAGCCGCCATCCACAGCGGCGGGGGCCGCGCCGTCAGACGATCCACCGCCAGATACCGGCCGCCCAGCCGGCGAGCGGAATATGGGCCCATGTCGCGACGAGCCAGACCACCGTCCCACCCGCCAGGGCGTGCATGCCAAAGCCGCCGAGACGCGCCCGGCCTGCCGCCACGGCGGCGAGCGGCCAGAAGCTGGTCCGCGCGCTCCACGAGCGCCAACCGGCCGGATCGAGCGCCGCGCGCTTGCGCTCCTGCAGCGCCGACCCGACCAGCGCCAGGATGATGATCGCCGCACAGAGGACGACGTTCTTCGGGATCGGATAGACGAGGATATGCGACAGGCCCCAGATCGCGAAGGACCACATCATCGGATGCCGGGTCACGGCGAAGACCCCGCGGGCCTCGGCATGGGCAGGGTCGGTCTTCGAGCCGGACAGCGTGGGGTTGCGGATCAGCGAGCCCATGAAGAGGATCGAGGCGACGAGCATCAGGACCGTGGCGATCGCCCACAGGCCGTCGCCCACTTCCCAAAGCGGCTCGGTGACGGGCGCCGCGCGATAGGCCCAGACCGTGGCGCCGAGCGTCGCGAAGGCGACGAGCGTGTAGACGCCCTGGAAGCCCTTCTCTCCGAGCTGGGCGACGAGGGGTGCCCGGAACGGGTGGGACAGAAGGAAGTGCGAGCCGACGAACAGCGCCGAGGTCGCCAGAACACTGAAGGTGCCGTCCATCCGCATTCTCCCGCTTTGCCCCATGCAGACTAGCCTATCTGCGCTGCAAGCGGATGACCCGTTGTGTCGCGGCTGCGATCAGCCCTGAACCGGGATCGGCCGCGGCTTCCGGTTGGCGTCGATCGCGACGAAGGTGAAGACGCCCTGCGTCACCTGCTCGACCTCCTCGCCCTCGCGGCTGCGGCGCCAGGCTTCCACGTTGATGCGCATCGATGTGCGGCCGACATGCAGGATGTCCGCGTAGAGGCTGACCTCGTCGCCGACATAGACGGGTTTGAGAAAGCGCATCGCTTCGATCGCGATGGTGGCGCAGCGGCCCCGCGCCACGCGTGCGGCCGCGGTGCCGGCCGCAAAGTCCATCTGCGCGAGCAGCCAGCCGCCGAAGATGTCGCCGGCCGGGTTGGTGTCGGCGGGCATGGCGATGGTCCGGATGGTCGGCGCGCCCGACGGGGCGGTTGCGGGCTGCGGTTCGGGCGCGTCCATTTCAGGCTCCGACTTCGGCGACACGGATGATCATGTCGCCGAAACCGTCATCGATCGGCAAGGGCATTTCGTGCCGGAGCGGTCCGACCGACCACCCCGGAGTGTTGCGCACCGTGCCGGATCAGCGCTGCGTCGGCTTCACCTCGTAGCGATCGAGCATCATCACCTTGTGCCAGGCGTCGACGAACTCGCGCACGAAGCGGTCCTTGCCGTCGTCGGCCGCGTAGACCTCGGCGATCTGGCGAAGCTGCGAGTTCGAGCCGAACACGAGGTCGCAACGCGTGGCGGTGAACCGACGCTCGCCGCTGTCGCGGTCCTTGATGTCGAACGTCATCTCCGAGGCGTCCTGCGGCGACCAGACGGTGTCCATCGAGGTGAGGTGACGGAACATGTCGTTGGTCAGCGTGCCGACGCGATCGGTGAAGACGCCATGCTGAGAGCCGCCGGCATTGACGCCGAGGACCCGCAGGCCGCCGGTGAGGGCGGTCCATTCCGGCGCGGTCAGCGACAGGAGCATGGCGCGGTCGAGAAACAGCTCCTCCGGCGACACGGTGAAGTCGATCGACGTGTCGTGGTAGTTGCGGAACCCGTCCGACACCGGCTGCAGCCAGTCGAACTGCTCGACGTCGGTCAGCTCCTGCGTCGTGTCGCGGCGACCCGGCACGAACGGAACCTCGACGTCGGACCCCGCGTCGCGCGCCGCCTTCTCGACGCCCGCACAGCCGGCGAGCACCACCATGTCGGCGAACGACACGCGCTTGCCGCCGGACGCTGAGCCGTTGAAGCGATCGGCGATCTCCTCCAGCTTCGGAATGACACGCTCCAGCCGGTCGGGCTCGTTGACCGTCCAGCCGCGCTGCGGCTGCAGGCGGATGCGACCGCCGTTGGCGCCGCCGCGCTTGTCGGAGACGCGGTGCGTCGAGGCGGCGGCCCAGGCCGTCGCGACGAGGTCGGTCACCGACAGGCCGCTGGCGAGAATGTCAGACTTCAGGCGGGCGATGTCCGCCTCGTCGATCACGGCATGGTCGAGCGGCGGGATCGGGTCCTGCCAGATCAGGTCCTCGGCGGGCACCTCGGGGCCGAGGTAGCGCACCTTCGGGCCCATGTCGCGATGGGTCAGCTTGAACCAAGCGCGGGAGAAGGCATCGGAGAAATAATCGAAGTCGGCGAGGAACTTCTCGCAGACGGCGCGATAAGCGGGATCTTCCTTGAGGGCGATATCCGAGGTCATCATCATCAAGGGGTTCATCCGGCCCTCGACGTGGGCGTCCGGCGTCTTGGGCGCATTCGGATCGACCGGGGTCCACTGGATGGAGCCGGCCGGGCTCTTGGTCTTGCGCCACTCGAAGCGGAAGAGGTTCTCGAGGTAGTCGTTGTCCCACTGCGTCGGGTTCGGCGTCCACGAGCCCTCGATGCCGTTGGTCATCGTGAACTCGGCATTGCCCGAGCCTTCCGGGTTGTGCCAGCCGAGACCCATCTCGTGCATGCGCGCGACTTCCGGCGCGCCGCCGATGCGGTCGGCCTTCACCATGCCGTGCGACTTGCCGAAGGCGTGGCCGCCAGCGATCAGCGCGACCGTCTCCTCGTCGTTCATCGCCATCCGGCCGAAGGTGAGGCGGATGTCGCGGGCCGAATCCAGCGGATCGCCGTTGGCGTTCGGGCCTTCCGGGTCGACGTAGATCAGGGACTGGTGCGAGGCGGCGAGCGGGCTGTCGAGCTCGTAGGTGGCGTCCTTCGGGCCGCCCTGCCAGCGGAGGCCCCGATTGACCATTTCCTCCGGGTGACCGGCCATCGGCCCGCGCGGCGCGTCCTTCGCGGCCTTGCCGGTCCAGCCCTCGGGACCCCAATAGGTCGAGCGATCCGGCTCCCAGGCATCGACGCGCCCGCCGGCGAAGCCGAAGGTCTTGAAGCCCATGATCTCCAGCGCGCAGTTGCCGGTGAGGACCATCAGGTCGGCCCAGGAAAGGGCTGCACCGTACTTCTGCTTGATCGGCCAGAGGAGGCGGCGGGACTTGTCGGTGTTGCCGTTGTCCCACCACGAGTTGACCGGCGCAAAGCGCTGCATGCCCTGGCCCGCGCCGCCGCGCCCGTCCGCGATGCGGTAGGTGCCGGCCGAATGCCAGGCCATGCGGATCATCTGCGGCCCGTAGTTGCCGTAGTCGGACGGCCACCACGAAACCGACGTCGTCAGGAACGCCTTGATGTCGGACTTGACGGCCTGCAGGTCGAGCGCCTTGAAGGCCTCGGCATAGTCGAAGTCGGGTCCGAGCGGGTTGGCCGCCGGCGGCTCCTGATGAAGAAGCTCGACCTTCAGTCGGTTCGGCCACCAGTGGTCGATCTGCGGCTCGCTGCCGGCCGCACCGCTGATCCGGGTCCCGCCGAAGGGGCAGGTTCCTGCGCCGGGCGTCATCGTGTCCATGTCGAGCTCCTTCAGACGACCGCGCGGCAGCTTCCAGCCGTCGGATGATCGGGAAGGGGCACTTAGGCGGGAACGCTTCGCCGGCTAGGGACTTGTCCGGGATCGTCCGAGGCTTGCGACAAGCTGTCCGCCCCCGCCGGTCCCATCGTTCGATCGTCGGCACCCGTCACGCGCGCCGGACGCCAACCGACGGGTCAGACCGGCGCCGCGATCTCGCGCAGAACCGCCTTGTCCGCCTCCAGCGTCATGGCGATTTCGGCCCTCGTGAGCGCTTGCCGTGCATGATGCCGGGCGGCTTGCGCGTAGCCGGGATGGTCGAGGCGCGAGAGGGTGCGCAGCGCTTTCTGGAGACGCACTCCGACCTCGAGGATGCCGGCGCCGTCGCGCGCCACGGCGAGGAAGGCGTCGTCGAACAGGTCGTCGACCCGAAGCGGAGGGACGTAGACCTCGGCAAATTCCGGCTCCTCGGCTTCGGTCGGCTCGGCCCAGGCGGCCAGCACCCGCAGGAGGCGGCCGACGACGTCGACCGCCGTGCCGAGATCGTTGGTCGCCGGCGACAGGGCGCGGCTGGCGACCTCCGTCAGCACGCAGACGCCGAAGCGCGGATCCTGGTCGAAGGAGCGGCGATCGCCGATCGTCACGCAGCGACGGAGCGAGGCCTCCTCGATCCGCGCGCCATCGACGGCGAGGATCGCCTCGGTCGGGTCGGCCATCTCGCCGGGCAGACGAAGCACGAACACGCGCGCCCCGGCGCTGCGGGCCAGCGCGGCCAGCGCTTCAACGTCGATGTGCTGGATATAGCCGATCTCGCGTGGGGCCAGCCGCACGGCACCCGCGGGAACGCCGGACGCGCGGTCGTGCAGCGGGAGCCCGCCGAGATACGGCCGGCGCCGTCGCTCGCGGATCGCCGCGATGGCGGCCTCCTCGACGCGCTGCGTCGTTTCCGTCACCCGGCCGAGCCGCGACAGGTGATCGATCCAGCGAAGCAGCGTGACGATGATGAAGCCGATGACGAGGATGGTCACGCCGAAGAGGACGACGCGGCCCTGTTCGCCGTAGGTGCCGGTCGATAGGGCGATGATGCCGACGAGGCTGAACAGGAACGAGCCGATGAAGGTCGACAGAACGTTCTGGGTCGTCGCGTCCTCCATGATAAGGACGTTGGCGCGCGGCGTGACGTTGCTGGTCGCGGCGGAATAGGCCGAGACCATGGTCGAGAGCGAGAAGGTGGTGACCGTCAGCATCGACGAGGCGAGGATGCCGAGGATGTTGTCGACCGCATCCGCGCCGATCGAGGCCGACAGCCCGAACGAGATGAAGGGGCTGGCCCAGGCGCCGACGAGCGCCGTCGCCACGGCAAGAAGCGAGAACAGGCCCGCCCGGAACCAGATGCGCCGCGTGACGCGGCGCAGGACCCATTGCCAGCGCGTCGCCGTCATGTCGCGGTTCCCTCGCGTTCGCTGCGCGACTGCCGCAGAACCTCGGCGACGTAGTTGCGCGAGAGACTGTGGTAGAGGGGCGTGCCCGAGACGAGGCGCGCCGTGCCGAAACCGATCAGCGAGGCCAGCATGATTGGAACCACGTTGCCCTGATTGCCGGTCATTTCGAGGATGATTACAAAGGCCGTCATCGGCGCCTGGACGACGCCCGCGAAGTATCCGGCCATGCCGAGGGTCGCGGCGAGGCCCGTGCCGACGCCGAGCACGAGACCGATCGTCGAGCCGAGGCCGGCTCCGACCGACAGCGACGGCGCGAAGATGCCGCCCGGAATGCCCGAGATCATCGAGACCAGACCGGCCGCGAACTTGGCGAGGAAGAAGAAGGCCGGAAGCGGCGCGCCCTCGACGGCCGAGCGAGCCTCCTCGTAGCCCGTCCCGTAGGTCGCGCCGTTCGACGCGAGGCCGATCAGCGCGACGACCAGGCCGCAGAGGGTCGCGATGCCGACGATCCGTCGGGCACGCCCGCGGGTCCAGGCGCGGATGCGGCGCATGGCACCCAGCGCGGCGACACTGAACAGGGCGCCGAGCGCTCCGCCGACGACGCCGCACGCCACGGTGAGGACCCAGCCGCTCGCGGATACGACCACGGCGTCACTACGCCCAAAATACGTGTAGTTGCCGGTGAGCGCGAGCGAGGCGAGGCCGGCGAGGACCACCGCGGACAGGACGAGGCCGTTGGTGCGCGCTTCGTAGGCCCGGCCCATCTCCTCGATCGCGAAGACGATGCCGGCGAGCGGCGTGTTGAAGGCCGCGGCGATGCCGGCGGCCGAGCCCGCGAGGATCAGTCCGCGCGCATGGGCCATGCCGCCGACGCGGCCGGCGGCCAGCATGATGGCGGCGCCGACCTGCACCGTCGGGCCCTCGCGCCCGATCGAGGCGCCGGACAGGAGCCCGAGGAGGGTGAGGAGAATCTTCCCGGCGGCGACCCGCAGCGACAGGAGGATGCCGCGCTCCTCGTCGCCCTCGAAATGCCGCGCGGCGATCGCCTGCGGAATACCGCTGCCCTGCGAATTGGGAAAATATCGAAGCGCGAGATAGCTCGACAGGGCAAAGCCGAGCGGGGGGACGAGGAGTGCCGCGAGAACGCCCGTGGTGCCTCCGGTTCTGATGGCCGCAAAGGCACGCTGCGCCCAGTCGGCCATCTCCGCAAAGGCGACGCTGACGAGCCCGACCGCCAGCGCGCCGAGCCAGAAGACCAGCCGCGGACGCCACAGGCGCTTCGACATCCACATGGCGCGCGAGCGCCGCACCATCGGGGCGCGCCCGATGCGGCGACGCCGCGAACCGGAACCTGTCGTCTTCACCATGGGAACCGTCGCTTGTGAGCCTGTCCCGTGATGGGCAGATCGACTGGATATGTCGAGCCCCGTTCGCTCCGATGGTGGAGATAACCGCCCGAACGCACCGTAGATCAGGCGTGTGCCCGAAGCGCCCCGACCGCGGCAAAGGCCTCGTCGGCGGCGCGCACGCCCGTGTCGTGCGCCCCGTGCGCGGTGGAGAAGTCGGTGCGGCTGGTCGCTTCGCCCGCGAAGAACACCCGGTCGTCGAAGGGTTGGGCGAGCCGTTCGCGCGCGCTGGCCTTGCCGGGCAGGGCGCAGCTGTATCCGCCCCCGATCAAGGGGAGACCGCTCCAGTGGGTCGCCGTCAGCGGTCTGAGGCAGCGCCGGATGTCGGCGCCGAAGAGGCCGCTGAGTTCCGCCAGGGCGAAGTCGAACCCCGCCTGCGGTCCATCGTCGAGGACCGCCGCCCCGTCGCCGCCGAGGAAGCACTCGACGACCGGCGCGCCGAGCGGGCGGATGTAGTAGCTGCCGGTCGCGCGGCTGCGGGGTGAGCCGACCACATGCGTCTCGTCCTCGAACGACGCGTCGCCGACGATTTCGAGGAAGACCTTCTCATTGCGACCGAGCGGCAGGCGGGCCGCCGCATCGCGCCACGGATTGAGCGCGGCGGGCATCGCGATGGCGCCGCCGGCGAGGACCGCGGCCGAGACGGTGAGGATGACGGCGCGTGCGCGCACCGTGCCGGCGCCGGTCGCCACCGCGACCCGTTCGCCGTCGAGTTCGATCTTCTGGACGGCGACGCCCGTGCGCAGATCCGCGGTTGTCGGCAGGCTGGCGGAGACCAGCGTCCCGTATCCGGCTGGGAGGCGCCAGTTCTCGTCCGAGGAGGCCTCGTCGTAGGCGAGATAATCGGCGACCGAGATCCGTTCCGGGCCGACGCCGCTGATGTATCCCGTCCGCGCCGCGATAAAGTCGTTCCACGGATCGCTCGGTCGAAGCGCATCGCTCGCGCGGTCGCTATCGGGCGACACGTCCTCGAGCCGCTCCGCCCATCGCGCCATCGCGGCCGAGGCCGCGGCGTGGTCGGCGGGCGGAAAGCCGAGGTCGCGGTACTGACGTCCCCAAGCCGGGGTGCGCCGGTCGACGGCAAAGCCCGCGTCCTCGGCGATCCGGGTCCAGACGTTGCGCTCGGCCGAATGGAGCCAGCCGCAGCCGAAGTCGAGCGCAAGGCCGCCCGCATGGAACGTTTCGGCCCGCCCCCCGACATGGTCCGCCGCCTCCAGAACGAGGGGCGTGGCGCCGAGGCTGTGCAGCCGGCGCGCGGCGCCGATGCCGGCGGCACCCGCTCCGATGATGAGGAAGTCGATATCCTGGGTCATGCAGGGTCCGATGGGCTGGGGGCACGGTAGGGCAGGGCGTTCGGATCGCCGCGTCCAGCAGCGCAAACGGCGGGCTGGGGGCGGCGTTCCGCGACGGGTCGGTTCCTCACGAGGATGACGCGCCGGTTTTCCTTCGATCAGGCAGGCTTATGTACCGCCGCGATCGAGGCGCGGCTGCGCCTCCAGCCGATGGAAACGAAGACATCATGAACCAGCATCCGACCGTCGCCTTCAACGACGGAAAAGCCATTCCCCAGATCGGTCTCGGCGTGTGGCGCACGCCCAACGACGGCGCCGCGGACGCGGTGTCCACGGCCATCGAGGCCGGCTACCGCCATATCGACACGGCGGCCGTCTACGAGAACGAGGCGGGCGTCGGCGAGGGGCTGCGCCAGTCCGGCATCGCGCGCCAAGACATCTTCCTGACCACCAAGGTCTGGAACGCCAACCAAGGCTACGACGCGACGCTGAAGGCCTTCGACGCCAGCCTGCAGCGGCTCGGCCTCGATCATGTCGACCTCTATCTCATCCACTGGCCTGCCCCGAACCGCGATCTCTATGTCGACACGTGGCGGGCGCTGATCCGGCTGCGCGAGGAGGGTCGTGCGACGTCGATCGGCGTCTCCAACTTCACGGTCGAACACCTTGACCGGCTGATCGCGGAGACCGGGGTGACGCCGGTCCTCAACCAGATCGAGCTGCACCTCCGCTTCCAGCAGCGGCAGATGCGCGCCGCCCACGCGGAGCGCGGGATCGCCACGGAATCCTGGAGCCCGCTCGGCCAGGGACAGCAGCTGGAAGACCCGACCATCGGCGAGGTCGCGCGCAAGCACGGCAAGACCCCGGCGCAGGTCATCATCCGCTGGCACATCGACAACGGTCTCGTGGTCATCCCGAAGTCCGTGACGCCGAGCCGCATCCAGGCCAATGTCGATGTGTTCGACTTCCGGCTCGACGAGGACGACATGGCGAAGATCGCCTCGCTCGACGCGGCGGACGGCCGCATGGGGCCCGACCCGATGACCGCGAACTTCTGACGCCGGGTGCGGGACGGGCGTCGCCTACGTTCGTCCCGTCCGAAGCCGGACTTACACCAGCCCTTTGGAGGCCGCCTGGCACACGGCATCGGTCAGGCGCGGCAGCGCGGAAACCGGCAGGCGGGCGACGGTCCAGTAGAGGGTGATGTCGAGCGGTTGGCCCGGCACCAACTCGACGAGGCGACCATGGGCGAGGTGCGGCGCGGCCAGCGCTTCGGGCTGCATTCCCCAGGCCAGCCCGGCCAGCGCGAAGTCGAGAAAGGCGTGGGTCGAGGCGACGGTATAGACCGGCGCGTCGAACTCGAAGCCGAGGGCTTCCCGGGCCCAGCGCGCCTGCAGCCGATCGCGCCGATCGAAGCGAAGGCAGGGGGCGGAAGAGAGTGTCTCGCGCGTCACTCCGCCCCGGAAGAACCTTGCGGCGAATTCGGGGCTCGCGCAGGCGAGATAACGCAGGGCTCCGAGGCGCAGCGTCCGGCAGCCCTGGACGGGACGCGGATCGGCCGTCACCGCCGCCAGCACCTCGCCGGAGCGAAGCCTGTCGGCCGTGTGCGCTTCGTCGTCCAGCGTCAGGTCGAGCGGCGTGTCTGCGGCCTGACTGAAGGCAGCCGCCGCACTGGGAAACCATGTCGCGAGACTGTCGGAATTGACCGCGACCTTCAGCGGAAGACGGTCGTCTGCGTTTCCCGCAGAAGGCGGGAGGAGGAGCGCGACCTCGCCCTCGAGCAGGCGCACTCGATCGAGATGGGCGCAGAGCGTGCGGCCGAGATCCGTCGCCCGGCATGGCTGGCCGCGTACCACGAGAACGGCGCCGAGCCGCTCCTCCAGCGCCCGCACGCGCTGCGAGACAGCGGACGGCGTGATGCCGAGCGCCCCGGCGGCGCGTTCGAACGACCCCTCGCGGACGACGGCGGCCACAGCGGACAGAGCGGGATAGTCGAGCACGGATGAAGTTATGCTTCACGAGCCTTAGCGGAACAAGTTTTACTTCATAGCGCGGGCAGGGCATCCACGGACGCATGACACCCGCCCTTTCCGCCTTTCTTTCCGGTTTCGCCCTGTCTGCCGCCCTGATCGTCGCGATCGGCGCGCAGAACCTCTTCGTCCTGCGACAGGGGCTGCGTGGCGAGCATGTCGGTCCGCTCGTGCTCTTCTTCGGCGCATCGGACGCGGTGCTGATCGCAGCCGGTGTCGGCGGGATGGGAGCGTTCCTTGCGGCGGCGCCGCAACTGACGCTCGTGCTGGCCCTCGGCGGCGCGGCGTTCCTCGCCTGGTACGGCATCGCAGCGTTCCGGCGGATGGCCTCGCCGGGTGCCCTGACGGCCGAAGCCTCCGAGGGCCTCTCGCTCATGCGGGCGCTGGCGACCGGCGCGGCGTTCACCTTTCTCAACCCGCATGTCTATCTCGACACCGTTCTCCTCATGGGAACGGCCGGATCGGCGCAGCCCGAAGCCGCGCGCCCCTTGTTCCTCCTCGGGGCAGCGGCCGCGAGCTTCCTGTGGTTCGCCGGTCTCGGCTACGGCGCGCGGTTGCTCCAACCGGTCTTCACGCGGCCTTCCGCGTGGCGCGTCCTCGATGCCGTCGTCGGCGTCGTGATGCTGGCGCTGGCGGCCTCGCTTGTCGTCGGGGCGCTCGGGCACGACAGTCCAGACGTCCGAGATTCGTCCGCCCCGGTCTCTTCCCCGAGCCACGCGAGCCATACATGATCTCGCGACATGTCGTCCTGTCCGGCTGCTCGGGCGGCGGCAAATCGACGCTTCTGCGGGCGCTGGGGCGGCGGGGGTGGGACGTCGTGCCGGAACCCGGCCGCCGGATCGTGGAGGAGGAGCAGCGCGGCGACGGTCGGGCGCTTCCCTGGGTCGATCCGGCAGCCTTCGCGATGCGGGCGATCGAGATCGCCGCCGAGGATCGCCGCCATATGAGGGGCGTGGACGGCTGGGTGTTCTTCGACCGCGGGCTGGTCGATGCGGCGGTGGCGCTGGAGCACGCGACGGGACGCGCGGCGCGCGATCTCCTCGCCAGCTTCGACCGCTACCACGACCTGGTGTTCCTCGTGCCGCCCTGGCCAGAGATCTACCGGACGGACGGCGAGCGGCGACACGACCTCGCCGCGGCGGTCGCGGAATACGAGCGGCTCCTGAAAGCCTATCGCGAACTCGGCTACGAGACCGTCGTTCTGCCGAAGGTCACGGTCGAGGAGCGCGTCGACCTCGTCCTAGACCGCCTCGGCCGGTGAGGCCATGCTGGCGCCGTTCGCGGGTGCGGCGGCTGTCGCGCCGGACCGCTTCCGCTCGCCGCCGATCAGCATCAGGTTTCGGATATAGACGATCAGCCCGGCCGCCTGCCCGATGATGAACACCGGGTCCTCGCGATGGATCGCGTAGACCAGAAGGAGGAAGCCGCCGCCGAGCGAGAACGTCCAGAACGTCGCCGGCACGATCGACTTGCGGGCCCGCTCGGACGCGATCCACTGGATGATGAAGCGCCCGGTGAAGAAGGCCTGCGCGATGAGGCCGACCATCAACCAGACGTCGAAACGCTCGACGAAGACGTCGTGCAGCCAGGTCCATGCCGTGGTCATCGTGTGGCCCCCGTGGTCAGTTCGGACACGCCCGGTCGAACCCGCCGTCTCCGGCGCAGCCACCAGACGCCGACGAGATCGAGCGCCCCGCGTCGCGCCCGGTCGAGCACGCCGTAGTTCGAGGTTCCGAACCGCCGCGGCCGGTCGACGACGTCGATATGGAGGACGCCGTGTCCTTCCATCAGCGCCAGCGCCGGCAGGTAGCGGTGCCAGCCGTCGAAGAAGGGAAGCGTGCGGAAGAGGTCGGTGCGGATCGCCTTTAGCCCGCAGCCGGTGTCGCGCGTTCCGTCCTTCAGGATGGCGCTGCGCAGGCCGTTGGCGAAGCGCGACGACAGCCGCTTGACGAGCGTGTCGGTCCGGGCGCGCCGCTGGCCGGCGACGATGCCGACGCGGGGCCCGGCGGCCGCAAGTGCGTCGATCATGGCCGGGATGAAGGCCGGGTCGTTCTGTCCGTCGCCGTCGATTGTGACGACGAACTGGCCGAGCGCAGCGAAGACCCCGGTCCTCACCGCCGCGCTCTGGCCCGCCGAGCGATCATGGCGCAGGTGCCGCACGGGGATCCCGTCCCCGAGCAGCGCGGCCAGCGTGTCGGCGGTTTCGTCCGTCGAGCCGTCGTCCACCACGACCACCTCGAAGACCCGCCCCTTCATCGCGGCGGCGATCTCGCGCACCAGGACGGCGAGGTTCGGCGCCTCGTTGCGGGCGGGAACGACGATGCTGGTCGTGAGGCCCCCCGGCATCGTCGTGGCAGGACGTGCGACGGCGCCGACCGCGTCGCGCGGCGATGCCGCCGGCGCGTGCAGCGCGGCTCGGATGTCCAGTTCGATCGTCATCGTTGGTCGCTGCACAGGAGAGAAGGCCGGAGGCACGACGGGGTTGATACGCATTTCAGGCCGAGCATCGATGGGCGCGTCGCGGCCGATGCCACCGCTCGCTCGGGTGTCCGGAGGCGATCGACGCTGTCACCAAGTTCTGGAGAAATCCAGCAGTGCCGAAGACGCACTCGCGAAGTTTTCCGCATCCTGTTGCATCCGGCAGACAGCCGACGCCCTGGCGGAAGAGGCGTCGCGCCCGCCTGTGGACCGCCGGCAGCGCCCCCCCTTGCGCGACGATACGTGACCGGCAGATCGACCGAGCATCGACGGACGGTCATGCGCGCTCGGCCCGCCTGCGGCGGACGACGTACCAGACCACCAACGCGCCGAGCGCGACGAGGACCACGACGTCCGCGACATGGAACGCGGTCTTGAGGCGCGGGTCATCCTGCCAGCGATCGCCGAGGGTCATGCCGAGATAGGCGAGCGCCCAGCACCAGATCCACGATCCGGCGAAGGTGAAGGCGTGGAAGCTCCAGACGTTCATGCGGGCGAGGCCGGCCGGCAGGGCGATGAAGGTGCGAACGACCGGCAGGAGACGGCCGAGAAAGGTCGCGGCCGGCCCGAAACGCTGGAAGAACCGCTCGGCGAGCCGCAGTTCGGCGATCCCGAACAGCGAATGGCGGCTCCAGCGCTCGACCAGTGCCCGACCGCCGCGCGACCCGACGAGATAGGCCGCCGCGGAGCCGAGGTTGCAGCCGATGGCGCCGAAGGTGGCGACCGCGAGGAGGCTGAACTGACCCTGCGAGACGAGGTATCCGGCAAACGGCATGATGATCTCGGACGGGATCGGGATGCAGGCCGATTCCAGCGCCATGAGGAGCATGATGCCGGGCAGACCGCCGGCGGAGATGATGGCGATCACGGTGCCGGAGATCGCGGCGACGATGCTGGTCATGAAGGGTCCGTCATCATGAGGCGGCCGTGGGACGGGACGAAGCGTCCGACGGGCGTCGGAAGGGCGGTGTCGGCCAGAGGTACGCACGCTGGCCGCGCGGCGAGCGGATCAGGCCGCGGCATTGAGGACGTAGCCGGATCCACGCACGGTGTGAATCATCTCGCTGTCGAAGGGGCGATCGATCTTCGAGCGAAGGCGGCTGACATGCGTCTCGACCACGTTCGTCTTCGGGTCGAAGTGGAATTCCCAGACCCGTTCCAGGAGCATGGTGCGCGTCAACACGCGGCCGCGGTTGCGCATCAGGTATTCGAGAAGCCGGAACTCGCGCGGCTGAAGCTCGATCTCGCAGCCCGCCCGCGTCACCCGGCGACCGATCAGGTCCATCTCGAGATCGCCCACCCTGAGGACGACTTCCTCGCGATGCACCGCCGTGCGGCGGTTCAGGGCGTTGAGCCGGGCCAGCAACTCCGAGAAAGCGAAGGGCTTCAGGAGGTAGTCGTCGGCGCCCGCTTCCAGCCCTTCCACCCGGTCGTCGACGCCGCCGACAGCCGTGAGGAAGATGGCCGGGGTCGACCTGCCCAGCGAGCGAAGGGCGCGCACGAGCGACAGCCCGTCGAGGCCCGGCAGCATCCGGTCGATGACGAGGACGTCGTAGTCCCGCGTGCAGGCCAGTTCCAGACCGCCGATGCCCGTGGGCGTGTGATCAGCCTCGTGCCCCTCCTCGCCAAGGCCGGAGCGAATGTAGGCGGCGGTGGTGGTGTCGTCCTCGACGATGAGGATCTTCATGCGCGCTTCCCTCGCGGGGCGCGATCGGGCATCGAGGCATGAGGAGCGAACAGGCGACACGGGGCGTCGTTTCCGCGACCGGCGGCGGACACGATGGAAGCGACATGGCGGAGGGTTCGAGGCATGACGCGGCGAATCCGGGGCGAACGGGGTATGCCTTCGTATCGCCTGAGGGTCTCGGCACCATGTCGAGACCTATACGCTTTCGTATAGGTCGGCGGACCGTGGGCAGCGCGCTCTGGATGATCAGCGCTGCGTCGGCCGCCGTCCGGTCAGGGGGCGGCGGATTTCTCGAAGACGCCGGCGAGGCCGCCACGATAGTTCGTCGTGACCACCGGTCGGCCCGGCGTCGGGTCCGTCGCCTTGTAGAAGTCGATGAGATAGCCGCCGGGATAGGCATTGAACCAGGCGTCGGCGTGTTCGAGGGCGACGAGTTCGATCGGCTGCGTGCGGCGCGCCAGGAAGTTGAGTTCGCCCTGGTAGCCGCCGACGAAGCCGAACCGCGCCTCCGGATGGTCGCGGACGAAGGCGGCGATCGGGTCGAGATCGTATCGCGGGAACAGCGCGAGCGAAGCGACGGCCTGGAACAGGACGAGCCCGGCAGCGAGCGCCAGCGCGGTGCGCCGGATCGAGCGCAGCGTCGCGTCCGCCAGAAGAACGGTGAGCACGATCGTGACCAGCGGCAGGATCGGGACGAGGTAATGCGGCTGCTTGCCGGAGATCAGGCTGAAGGTCGCCAGCACCGCGCCGGACCAGACGAGCAGGAAGCGGATCGCGCGGCCCTCGCTCGTCTCGAACCGGATCGCGCGGGCCCGGACCGCCCGCCAGAGCGTCGGCGAGGCGAGCCAGGGCAGGAGCATCACCGGCAGGAGGACCACGTAGAAGTAGAAGGGCCGGGGATGGGAGGCTTCCATCTGCCCCGAGATGCGTCCGGCCGACTGGTTCCAGAGGAGGGCGCGAGCGAACTCGCCGTCGGTGCGCAGAAGGGCAGGCCCGAGCCAGATCGCGACCGGGACGAGGGCGGCCAGCAGGCCCAGCCCGACGCCGCGATAGAAAGCGCCGTTCGTCAGGACCTGCGGCGAAGGCTTCCACCAAAGGTAGAGCAGCACCGGCCAGACGAGATGAACCAGCACCACCGGCCCCTTGGCGAGGATGCCGAGACCCACCAGCAGGCCGAAGACCACGGCATCGCGGCGCCGACCGCTGCGGGCGAAGGCGTGGAGGGACAGGAAGGCTGCCAGCACGCAGCAGGTCAGGAGGAGATCGAAGAGGATGAGGCTGGAATAGAGAAGGAAGACCGCGTTCCCGAGCATCACCCACTCCACCCTCGACGCGATGTCGGGGCGGTTCGGCAGAAGGGTTTCGGCGAGCCTGCGGGTGAGGTGGAGTGACAGCGACGAGATGGCGAAGACCACCAGAAGAGCCGCGGGGCGCGATGGGCCGAAGAGCGCCCAACTGGCGTCGATGAGCCAGAACAGAAGCGGCGGCTTGTGGTGATAGGGGAAGAAGTTCAGCGTCGGGACGAAGAAGGACCCGCGCTGGAACATCTCCCACGCGACGGTGAGGTAACGCGTCTCGTCGACCGGCAGGAGCGGCCGGAAGGCGAGGGCGGCGAGAAAGAAGATCGCGAGGACCGCATAGGGCTGCAGCCGATTGGCGCGTTCGTTCATGGTCCCCGGCCTTCCTCCTCGTTCGCGTCAAGGCTTGTCGACGTGGTCTGTCTTCGAATGCGGCGCGCCACCGGCCGCATGCCTCGGGCGGGGTGGACGCGCTTCCTGAGGAAGCATGCCGGCGACGAGACCGGACGATGCTCGTACCTGAAGCGTGCACGCCCCGCGCGCCGGTGGATACGCCGTCTTCCGCGCCGCGCGCATGACAGGTTGGTGCACGCCTTCCTCGCATGACGTCCCGGCGGCGAACCTGACCGAAACTATACGGTTCGGACAGCTTTGACGGTCGAACTTGACTCCGATCGGTCCGCGAATGCCTTGCTACATGGGGCTGGGTCGTCGCCAGTCTCGCACCGTCCCTTCGGGGCGGGATGCCGCGTCAATCGATCTGGGGAGGAGGTCGCCGGCTCATGGGTTTCCAGTCCAGTCTCAGGTCGTCGACGCCGTCATGACGATGCAGCCCTTCCGCCGCGTCCTGGTGACGGGCGCCGCAGGCTTCGTCGGTTATCACCTGTCGGACCGGCTGCTCCACGAGGGCGTCGAGGTTCTGGGTGTCGACGATCTCAACGCCTATTACGACGTCGGCCTGAAGGAAGATCGCCTCTGTCGGTTGCACGGACGCGAGGGGTTCCGCTTCGTGCGGGCCGACATCGTCGAGACCGATCGCTTCCTCGAACTCGCCAGGGGCTATTCGCCCGACGTCGTCGTGCACCTGGCAGCGCAGGCCGGCGTACGCAGCACCGATCCCTGGCCTTATGCGAGGTCGAACCTCAACGGCTTCCTGTCAGTCCTCGAATGCTGCCGCGAACTGCGCGTGGGGCATCTCGTCTATGCGTCGTCGAGCTCGGTCTATGGGGCCAACCGATTCGCTCCCTTCCGCGAAGAGGACCCGGTCGACCATCCGGTGTCGTTCTATGCCGCCACCAAGCGGTCCAACGAACTGATGGCGGAGTCCTATGCGAAGCTGCACGGCCTGCCGTGCACGGGACTGCGTTTCTTCACCCTGTACGGTCCCTGGGGACGGCCGGACATGGCCTATTACAGCTTCACGCGGGACATTTCGGAGGGGCGGGCGATCCGCCTCTTCAACGGCGGCGACATGCTGCGCGACTTCACGTTCGTCTCCGACGCCATCGAGGCCGTCGTCCGGCTGCTCGGACGCCCGCCGGGTGGGCAGGAGACGGTGGATGGCACAACGGCGCATCGGATCTTCAACATCGGCAACGCCAGCCCGGTGCGGCTGGCGGACTTCGTTGAATGTCTCGAATCCGAGATCGGCCGTAAGGCCGTGAAGGAGCTTCTCCCGATGCAGCCCGGCGACGTGCCGGTGACCTATGCCGATACCAGCCGACTGCGCGCGACTGTCGACTATGCGCCCAATACGCCGATTGCCATAGGGCTGCGGCGTTTCGTGGAATGGTACCGAAACTATCACTGCGTGGCGGACAGCGGACTGTCGCTGCCGGGCGAAGTCTCATCTCCACCGGCGATGATGGCCTGACGTGGAAGCGGGCGGCTCGAGCGGCGGGGCTCCTGGAACGCGTTAGAGCGCGATGTCCAGCCGGCCGCCGATCTTGAACAGCGAATGCACCTTCTCGGCGATCTGCTCGCCATGAATGCGGGCGAGATCGTCGGCGGCGGCTGAATCCCGCCGCTCGACGGCGTCGATCATCGCCTCGTGCTCGTCGACGAACGCCTGGGGCAGACGGTCCTCGAAGGCGTTGTAGTAGATCCGCAAGATGCGGCGCCCCTGGTCGAGCAGTCGGTTGAAGAAGCCGGCGAAGTGCGCGTTCCGCCCGGCGTCCGCCACCGCCGTGTGAAAGGCGGCGTTGGTGGCGATCATCGCCAGCGCATCCTGTGCTTCCACCGCCGCCGCGAACTCGGACTGTCGCGCGCGGATCTCCTCGAGGTCCCCCACGGTATGGTTTTCCGCCGCGAGGCGTGTCGTCACGCGGTACATGAGAACCAGCGCGTCGAAATACGTGTCGAGGTTCAGGTAATCGATCGGCGCGACGAAGGTCGAGCGGTTCGGCAGCGTCGTGACCAGCCCTTCGCCGGCCAGCCGGACGATCGCCTCGCGAACAGGCGTGCGCGAGACGCCGAAGCGTTCCGCCAGTTGCACCTCGTCGATCGGCGACCCCGGCGCCATCGCAAGGTCGAGGATCTCGTCGCGCAGCACATCGTAGACCATCTGCACGCCGGAGCCCCGGCGGCGTTCCGGCAGACCTGGCTTCGTCTCGTCGGCCATGCGTCCGCCCTTCGTTCGATGCTGTGCGACGAGTCACGCTTAGGACGCGGCATCGTGGGATGGCAACCGTCCCGGCCATCCAAACGGCAAGCGCGGGGCCAAGATGCGAAGACCCCGGTGCGAGGCTTCATCCGCGTCGCTCGCGGTGGGGCAATGGCGCGCCCATCATCAGCGAAGCGTGACGCTTCTCACGCGGACTTCGAGCGGGGATCGCTCACAGGCTCTCGCCCTATCGAAAAACCTCTCGTCGCGTCGCAGCCGAGCCTCGACAAGATCACTGCGTCCGCAGCGACGCTTCTGTCCCGACGATCAGGCCGCCGCCGTCATCGAGCGATGTGACGGAGGTGATCGTCCCGAGCCCCGGCCGCTGGACCCCGACGACCACGCGCACGAGATCGTTCGCGGTCGCCAGAAACGCTTCGCCCTCGAACACCGAGACGACGGAATAATCGGACGCCTGCACGACCGTCGCCTTGCCCGCCACCGGCATCGGAACGGGTATGTCGTCCTGCGCTGCCACAGCTCTCCCGGGCTCGGACCCGCCCTTGTCGACCACGGCCCAGGTGAAACCACCGACCAGCACGAGGATCGCCCCCGCAAGGGCTGAAAGACCGGCGGCCGACGTGAGGGGAACGGGCCATCTCGTCCGGTTCGCCGTCGGTTCTTCCTTGACGTCTTCGGCCATCGCTCGCTCCGCAGTGCTCGGATCAGGCAAGCCATCGTGCGAGCGCCACCTTCCGAACGCGTGGAGGAAATCGGTCCAAATGAGCGGATCGACAGGATTTTTCGACGCTTCCTGTTTTGGGGCCGGGTGTCGCGTCCGATCCCACGAGGCATGACCAGCGAAGGCTTCTCCCGGTCAGCGACGAAGGGAGACCGGCGCCCGGACGTGCCCGCTGCGGTCCGATTCACGAGACGTCTGCGAAGACGCTCCCGCCAACTCCGGCGCGGACCCGACTGCCCGGAACGAGCGCTTCTTCCAAGCCGTCACACCAACCAGGCCGGCAGGCGCGCGGGGGCGCTGCCGGTGAGAAGCGCCTCGACGCAGTCGTCCAGCGTGCCGAGGCGGACGGCGCAGCCGGACAGACCGGGTCCGTAGTGCGCGTATTTGCCGGATGTCGTGATGACGGTCTTCGCCTCCACCGGAAAGACGGGGCGCGAGATCGAACACCAGCAGAGGTCGGGGATCATCTCGACGCCCGATGCGGCCAGCGCCTGCCGCGTGCCGTCGCGCTCGGCCTCCGCCAGCACCTGGCGACCGGCGGTCACGATGGCCGTGACGCGCTCCTGCCGTCGACGTCCACCCAAGGCATCCGCCAGCGCGCGGCATTCCGCCAGCGACGCGTGGGGGCTGCCGATGGCCACGAGGTCGACTGCCGACGGGCCGTCGTTGAGCTTGCGCCATCCGGCGACGAGATCGGCGCGGCCGATTGCGGCATGGGCGGCATCTGGCGCGGCCGCGTCTTGGGCTTCCGGCGTGACGCCCTCGACATGCAGCATGGGAGCCGCCGAGGTCGTGCCGAAGGCCGCGCAGAGGGCCTTCAGATCGTCCTGCGTCGGGGCCGCTGCCGCAAGACTGCGCAAAAGCGGGATACGGTCGGGAGCGAGAGTTCCCGCGAGATAGCCGATCAGCGGCCAGATGGAAGCGTCGGCCGCGGCCGGGAGATCGACGTCGATCACCACGCGGGCACGCCGCTCCTCGTCGAGGAACGCACCCGCCAGCGGCGCGCGGCCGGTGATCGCGATGCAGAGGTCGAGGAAGTCCGGGTGCTTGGCCGTGCGGGCACCGAGCACGCTGTTGGCGAAGATGACGGCGTTGGACTCCGACCATCCGATCGGTTCGCCCTCCTGCGGTGCCTCGTCCAGAAGATAGGGCGCACAGGTGAAGGTCGGACGGCATCCCATGCGGACATAGGCGTCGGCCAGACGGGCGGCCGGTTCGCCGAAATCGCGCGGTACGCCCTGCCGTTGCCATCCCTCGCGGTCCACCGAGATCGCGTTCATCGTGGTCGGCACGCGCACCCGGCCGCCCATCGCCTCCATCGCCTCGGCGAACACCAGATTGGCGGGGCCGGCATAGATGCATCCGTCGATATGGGCACGCGTGACGTCGATCAGCCGGGCCGCGCCCTGCTGGCGGGCCATGGCGACGAGAATGCGCATGGCCTGCGCGGCGGCTTCTCCCTCGGATCCGTCGAGCATCGCCCGATCGTGTTCGTCGAGCGCGAGGTCCGACGCCGGGGCTGCGGATACCGAGATCGCCAGATCGCCCGCCTGGATCGCGTCCGCGTCGATCGTCGCATGAGGTGCCATGGCCAGCGCGTCGAAGGCTTCGCGATCGAGCCGGAGGACGGGGATCGGTCTTTGGAACATCTCCGCGGCCACGAGCGCCCCGAGGGTGGCGACGTCCTCGACCTCGGCGAAGACGAGGGCGGCCGGCGCGACGCCGCTCAGCGCCATTTCCAGGACGACGCCGGAGCCCGAGCAGGATCCCCGCGTCGTCGACATCATCACCACTGCGCCGGATAGGCAGGCGCCGTGCTGCGGATGCCTCGTGTCGATCACCTTCGCCGTCGCCGGATCGACCCCGCCCCAGAAGCTCAAGGGCTCGTCGAGGCGAAGGATCGGACCTGCCGCTCGTCCGGCCAGGATCGAAAGCGCCGTGCGGTGGGTCATCGTGATGGTCCGATCGAACAGGGGGGAAACGTGCGGCAGGCGCGACGATCCGCGGGCATCAGCCGGCGAGCGCCGCAAGCTGCTCGAACTGCGCACGAGCGATAGGGATGCCCTCGGCCTGCGCTCGTGCGCGCGCTGCATAGCGGCGATCTGCCGGCAGGCGCGACGCGCCCGAGCGTCGGACCGCGTCGATGAGGTCGCGTGCGCGGTCGGCATACACCCTCGTCGCGCCGCGCGTGGGATCGATCGCGATCAGCAACTGGCCGGTGCGGGGCGTCTCGGCGCCGGGATGCGTCGAGTAGTCGACGTCCGAGGAGAAGCTGCCGCCCGTCAGTGCCGCCGCGAGCAGTTCGACCATCAGCGTCATCGCCAGACCCTTGTGTCCGCCGAAGGGCAGGAGGGCGCCGCCGTCGAGGATCGCGTTCGGGTCGCTCGTCGGGTGCCCGTCGCGGTCGATCCCGGTGCCGTGCGGGACCTTGCGCCCTTCGCGGGCGGCGATCCGCGTATCGCCGTTCGACATCGTGCTGGTGGCGAAATCGAACACCAGCGGCGGCGATCCGGCGACAGGCGTCGCGAAGGCGAAGGGATTGGTGCCGAACACGGGAACGCGCCCACCGGGCGGCACGACGCAGGCCTGCCCGGCGACCGTGGTCAGGGAAACGAGCCCCCGGTCCGCCAGCGGTTCGAGATCCGGCCAGAGGGCGCTGAAGTGATGCGATCCGCGCATCGCCAGCACCGCGACGCCAGTGGCTTCGACCGCAGCCAGAAGGCTCGGCATCGCCGCCGCAAGCGCCGGCTGGGCGAAGCCGTTTCGGGCGTCGACGCGCAGGAACGACGAGCCCGCCGCCTCGATCTCGGGCACGGCACGGCCATCGACCCAGCCGCTGCGCAGCGAGGCGACGTAGCCTTGCATCCGGAAGATGCCGTGGCTGTGCGCGCCGTCGCGCTCGCACGCGGCGCAGTTGGCCGCGAGGATGGCGGCGTTCTTCGCCGATACGCCGTTGGCCTCGAAGATCCGCCGGAGCAGGCTTTCGAGCTCGGCGATCGAGACATGCAGGAGATCCTCGGACATCGCTGTCACCGCGCGAATTGCAAGCGCATGGGGCGAGCTCCTAGAGGTCCATCGGCCACGTGTCGGACAGCCGGTAGCCCGCCGGGAACGGGTCGTCGGGATCAACCATCAGCTGCTGCGTGCCGATCACCCAGGCTCTGCCGGAGATGATCGGGCGGATGGCCGCCTTGCCGTTGATCTCGACCTCGGAATCGATCGAGCAGTGGAATTCGGTGTCGAGGATCGAGCGGCCGACGAAGCGGTCGCCGACCTTCATCTGGCCGCGCGCGTGGAGCACCGCCATGCGCGCCGAGCATCCTGTGCCGGTCGGCGAGCGATCGACCTTGCCGGGGCGGATCGCGACCGCGTTCTTGCCGTGGAGAACCCCGTCGCGCCGCTCGACCGGATTGGTAATCTGGCAGAAGGAAATGTGGTTCCAGTCGGTCGCCGGATGCCGGAAGCCGAGCTGTTCGTTGGCGGCGGCGGTGATCCGCACGCCCATCCGCGCGATGTCGCGCGCTTGGTCGGGCGTCAGTTCGAGCCCGAGCGCGGTAGCGTCGACGAGCACGAAGCTGTCGCCACCATAAGCCGTGTCGACGGTGAGCGTGCCGATCCCCTCGACCTCCAGCGTGGCGTCGAGCTTGTCGGCAAAGGAGGCGACGTTGCGCACGCGGATGCGCTCGGCCTTGCCGTTGCGGCACTCCGCCTCGACCTCGACGAGGCCGCCGGGCGGCTCCAGCACCATGCGGGTGATCGGCTCCTCCATCGGGATGATCCCGGTGTCGAGAAGCACCGTCGCCACGCAGATCGAGTTGGAGCCGGACATCGGCGGCGTGTCGGCCGGCTCCATGATGATCCAGCCCATCTGGGCCCGCGGGTCCTTCGGCGGCACCAGAAGGTTCACGTGCCGGAAGACGCCGCCGCGCGGCTCGTTGAGGACGAAATTCCGGAGCGTCTCGTCGGACGCGATGAAGCGGGACTGCTCCCAGACCGTCGCGCCCGGCGGCGGGGCGACGCCGCCGACGATCACGTCGCCGACCTCACCCTCGGCGTGGCACGTCACGACATGGATGACTTTGGAGGTGCGCATCGGTTCGTCCTTGGATGGTGCCGTCGAGACTTCGGACGTCAGACCGGCCGTCGGCGCTCGAGCGGTTCTAGCGGCGGCAGGGGTGTCGCGGACGACATCGACGCACTGCGTCTGGCGGCGTTCGCGGTTAGCCGCCCCGACCGGTTCAGTGCGTCGCCGACAGGAACCGGCGCGTCTCCTCCTGCTGCGGAGCATCGAAGATCTGCGCGGGCGGCGCGATCTCGGCCATAACGCCCTGATGGAAAAAGGCCACGCGATCGGAGACTTCGCGCGCGAACTTCATCTCGTGCGTGACGCAGATCATCGTCATGCCTTCCGAGGCGAGCATGCGGAGCGTATCGAGGACCTCGCCGACCAGCATCGGATCGAGCGCCGAGGTCACCTCGTCGAAAAGCATGTATTCCGGGCTCATGGCGAGCGCGCGGGCGATCGCCATGCGCTGCTGCTGTCCGCCCGACAGGCGGCTTGGATAGACGTTCAGCTTGTCGCCGAGACCGACATGGGTCAGCTGCTTCACCGACATCTCCTCGGCTTCGGCCTTGGTCTGGCCGAGCACCTTGCGCGGCGCCAGCATCACGTTCTCGATCACGGTCAGATGCGGGAAGGCGTTCCATTGCTGGAACACGATGCCGATCTTGCGACGCAGCTTGTCGAGGTTGGTGCTTTTGGCGTGGACCTCGGTGCCGTCGACGACGATCCGGCCCGAATTGATCGGCTCCAGACCGTTGATGCAGGTGAGCAGCGTCGACTTGCCCGAGCCCGAGCCGCCGATGATCGTCAGGACTTCGCCCTTGGCGACGGTGAGGTCGATCCCCTTCAGGACTTCGAGCGGGCCGAAGGACTTTCGAACTTGTCTGATCTCAATCATGGGGGGACCAACGTTTTTCGAGGTGGCCGCCGAGCCGGGCGATGGGGAAGCTGATGAGGAAGTAGATCGCGCCGCAGATGATCAGGATGAACAGCGGCTCCTGAAGCCGCGTCACGAGGATCTGCGAGGCCCGCAGGAGCTCGATCAGGCCGAGCCAGAGGACCAGCGCCGAATCCTTCATGACGCCGAGCGTCAGGCCGATCCAGGACGGAAGCGCGATGCGGGTCGCGAGCGGCGCCACGATCTCGCGCATGTCCTGGCCCCAGGTCATTCCCAGCGAGCGCGCCGCGCGCCGGGTGGTCGTCGGCACGGCCTCCATCGAACCGCGCACGATCTCCGTGCAGTAGGCCGCCGTGTAGAGCGAGAGCACGACGCAGGACGTGGTGAACGGTGCCCAGCCGAGTTTCAGGATCGCCTGCAGCGAGTTGCCGAGCACGAGCTGGATCAGCAGCGGGACCGAGCGGAAGACGTCGAGCACGAAGGTCAGCGGTGCCGACCAGTAGGGCCCGAACTGGAAACGCAGGACGCCGAAGAGGATGCCCATCACGGTGCCGGCGGCGACGGCGATGGCCGTGACCGCGAGCGTCATGCCGGCGCCCTTCAGGAGGAAGAGGAGGTCGGCCCCGGTCATTGCGGTATCGAACATCGAGCGCGCCCTCAGTAGCGGAACAGGCGCGAGGCCAGAAGCCGGGCGGCGAGCGTCACGACCTTGGCGATCACGTAGTAGATGATGGCCGCGATCGAGAAGAACTCGAAGGTGCGGAAGGAGCGGGCGTTGAGCTCCTGCGTGACGCCGGCGAGATCGGTGTTCATGCCGACCGTGACGCCCAACGAGGTCATGAGGATCGCCCACACCATCTGGTTGGTGGCCGGCAGGAAGGCGATGCGCAGCATCTGCGGCAGAACGATCAGCCGGAACGCCTGCAGCGAGGTCATGCCGAGCGACCGGCCGGCGCGGATCTGCGTATCGGGAATGCCCTTCAGCGCGCCGCGGAAGTTCTCGGCGAGATAGCCCGCATTGTTGAAGGCGATGCCGGCGAGAAGCGAGGTGAAGGGGCTGAGGTGGATGCCGAAGGCGCCGAGACCGAAATGGGCCATGTAGATCTGGAAGAGGGCCGGCGTGTTGCGCGCGATCTCGACCCATGTCGTCGCGACGGCGCGCAGGATTCGGCTTTCGGAGCGGCGGAAGAGCGTCAGCGCGACGGCCACCGCGACGCCGATCGCCATCGACAGGAGCGCAATCTCCAGCGTGACCAGCGCCCCGTCGAGCATGCGCGGAAGGGCCTGGAAGGCCTGGTTCCATCGGAAGGTGTAGCCGAACATCCGAGCCCGTTCGTCGGTGGGGTGGGGGCGGCGCGCGACCGCCAAAAGGGCCGCGCGCCGTCGTGAGACGACGAGATTAGCGGTAGACGCCCGGCGCCGTCAGGTTCGGCGCTTCGCCACCGACCCACTTCTCGAACAGCTCCTTGTAGCGGCCGCTGCGAACCTGATGGTTCACGAAGAGGTTGAGGTAGTTGATCAGCCCGTACTCCTCGCGGTTGGTGAACAGCGAGACGTAGTCGATGTCGAACGGCGTCGGGCCGACGACCTTGATGCCCGGGAAGTTGCCGGTCTTCACGTTGGCCTGCGCGACCGTCGAGGTCGACACCGTCGCGTCGATCTGGCCCTGGCTCAGCGCCAGGAAGACGTCGGCCTGGGTCTGGTAGGGCCGGAACTCGCCCGAGCCCCATTCCTTCACCTGGTTCTCGAGGGCGATCGCCTCGTAGGTGCCGGCGGTGGCGCCGACCGTCTTGCCCTTCATCGTGTCGTAGGACGTGACGCCCGACTTCTCGTTGGCGGTGACGACGATCTCGAAGGCGAAGTACGGGACCGAGAAGCCGACGGTCTTGGCGCGCTCCAGCGTGTCGGACGTCGAGGCGACACCGACGTCGACGCGGCCCGACATCAGCGCCGGGATGCGCTCGGGGAAGGGGGTCTCGACGATCTCGGCGGTGACGCCGAGCGCCTTGGCGAGGTCGTTGCAGTAGTCGACGTCGAAGCCTTCCGGGTTGTTGGAAGCGTCGCGCGAGCCCATCGGCGGGAAGTCGAGCACGACGGCGCAGCGCAGCGTGCCGGACGCGATGATGTCGTCGAGTTTGTCCGCATAGGCCGGCAGCGCGAGGCTTGCGGCCATGACGGTACCCGCGAGGAGAGCGGCGATTTTCATGATCGACATTCCAAAGTGAGGGACGGGAAAACGATTGCGATCAGCTTGCGGACCGGGATCGTATACAGCCACCCGAGTCAGTCAAGCATTTGCATACAAAAAAAATGCAAATTGCGGCGGTGCAATAGAGTTGGGCAATCGACGATCGAGAATGCTGCATTGCAGTGCCGCCAGACGTGGAAATTGGCCGGGGGCGTCGATTCGACGACTGCCTTAGGCAAGGCTCTCCAGCGTCCACGACAGCCGCCGCACTCAGGATCGACCAGTGTACGGTTCGGCGGGACATGACGCACGCCATTCCTTTTTCTCCCGTACTAGATTCATCAGACGCGTCAGCGGTTTCGACTTCAGCGCGCCGAATTCCTTCCGCGCCTTTCGCGACGGAATGCTGTCGCGCCGAACGATCTGAAGCTCCTCGGCATCGCGCTGGCCAAGCGACTGCAACCCGTCGACTTGCCGACACTGCGATTCGATGTCTTCGGGCTGAGGCTTCTTCTCTCCCGTCCCTCGGTCCTTCGAGGGTTCGGAAGCCCGCGCCGCAGACGACCAGCCATTATGTCGCAGACCGAGCGACGACGGGTTTGATCAAGCTCAAAGCCGGGTTGCAAGCCAGCTACAGACTCCCCGCCGGGCTTCTGAAGGGACAGGTTGCCTCAAAAGGACGACACGACATGACCTGGACAAAGAATCGGCGCCGCGGACCGCACCGGGGTGATGAGGTTTTGCGGCTCGATCTGCTGGTATCCTATCATGCGGAACAGCTCGGCATGTGTGCCGATCTCGAGTCGATGGCGGATAGGCTGCCTTCCGAAGACCCGATGCACTGCCGCACCCTCGTCACATCGTTTGGAAGCCGCCTCCGGGTCCACCATGAGCTCGAGGAAGAGCGAATCTTCCCCCTTCTCGAGCGCCGTCTCTGGAAGGCGGCTCCGTTACGGATCGATCTGCAGCGTCTGGTGCACGAACATGGCGAGGATCAGGATGCCGTCGGAGACTTGTCGGAGGAACTGCGGTCGCTGTCTGCCAGGGACAGTGCAAGGACAATCGACGCGGTCGCGTATCAGACCCGGGCGTTGTTTCGGAGCGTGCGTCGCCATGCGACCTACGAGTCGGAAATCGTTCTTCCTCTCGCCGTTGCCATCCTTTCCGATCGCGATCTCGATGCCCTGACATGGGCCTACCAGACGGTGCTTTGACGTGTCCGGCCCGTCTAGTTTCGAAGCGATCCGGGTTGATCCAAGACGGGTTCATCGCCTGTCGCCGCCCGCAACCTGTCGGTCGAGAGCACGTGCATGCGGGTCGCATCGTCGAAGTCGACGATGCCTGACCTCTTCAGTTCCGTCATCTTCCGCGAGACCGTCTCGATGGTGAGGCCCAGAAAGTCGGCCGTGGCGCCGCGAGACAGCGGCAGAAGGATCTCGACCGGTCCGGCGTCACGCTGGGGCGAGCGGTGGTTCGTGACCAGCATGTGCAGGTAGGTCGCGACCCGCTCGGCGGCCGACTTGCGACCGATGGCCACCAGCCAGTTCCTGGCCTCGTCCAGCTGGGCTCCGATCTGCCGTATGACCTCTCGCTCCAGCTCGGGATTGCGCGAAAGGATGTTTTCGAAGTGTCCACGCGGGACCGAGCAGATTCGCGTCGTCTCCTGCGCGACGGTCTCCAGCTCCCTCCCGCCGGCCAGCGAACCGATCACGCTGGTCGGGAATTGCAGGGCCACGATCTGCTGCCGACCATCCGGCAGGCTGCGGGATAGACTGACAACACCGCTGAGGAGGCTCGCCACGGAGCCGGACCCGTCGCCGGCGCGCCAGACCGCTTCGTGGCGTGGCACGACGCGACGCACGGACACGAGGGCCAGCCGACCCAATTCGTCGTTTCCGAGAACACGGCAGATGCCGTCCCGGCGAACAGGGCATCCGAGGCAGGGGGACGGAATGGGTCCGGACCGATCCAGTGAAAGTTTCAATGCAGGTTGCATCGTCGTCCTCCCTTCGATGGATCGAGCGACACGGGCGAAATGCG
Source organism: Aureimonas sp. Leaf324 (assembly GCF_001423245.1). GTDB lineage: Bacteria > Pseudomonadota > Alphaproteobacteria > Rhizobiales > Rhizobiaceae > Aureimonas. The sequence goes on along the minus strand of NZ_LMOH01000012.1, from coordinate 209,639 downwards.
AGATCGCGCCAACAACCTAAATCAGTAATCCCAGGTCACGGAACCGTCATGTAGGGTTTAACCCTTGGTTGCGCACGTACGACCGACGGGCACGTGTGCGGATCGCGGCCTATCACGGCTTGAGCGCGACCTTCAGGACCCCGTCCCGCTGGTGCGAGAAGAGATCGTACGCATCCTCGATCCGCACCAACGGGAAGCGGTGGGTCACGAGAGCGCCGAGATCGACGCGGCCACTCTGGACCGTCTGCATGAGACGACGCATCCGTTCCTTTCCGCCGGGGCAGAGCGTGGTGACGATCCGGTGGTCTCCAAGCCCGGCGGCGAAGGCATCGTGGGGGATGGAAAGATCCTCGGAATAGACGCCGAGACTGGACAAGGTCCCGCCTGGGCGAAGAACCCGCAGCGCCTGCGCGAAGGTCGTCTGGGTGCCGAGTGCTTCGATCGCGACATCGACACCTCGCCCACCGGTCAGCTTCATGATCTCGCTCACGGCATCGACCTTGGACGCATCGACGACGATGTCGGTCCCCAGTCTCTGCGATACGGCCAGACGCGTTTCGAGGCGGTCGACACCGATGACGACGGAGGCGCCCAAGAGACGTGCGCCGACGGCGGCGCACAGGCCGATCGGGCCTTGCGCGAAGACGGCGACGACGTCCCCGATCCTGATGTCGCCGCGTTCGGCGCCGCCGAACCCCGTCGACATGATGTCGGGACACATCAGCACCTGCTCGTCCGTCAGCCCGTCCGGGATGAGGGCGAGGTTGCCTTCCGCATCCGGGACGAGGACGTAGTCGGCCTGGCACCCGTCGATCGTGTTGCCGAAGCGCCATCCGCCCAACGGCTTCCAGCCGTGCGCCGTGCCCGCCCCGTCCTGCGAACAGAAGCCGCATTGGCATGCGTTGCTCGTGAACCCGGGCGTGATGGCCCCGGCGATCACGCGCTGGCCCTCACGAAAGCTTTTCACCTCGCGTCCCAGCTTTTCGATCACGCCGACGGGTTCATGCCCGATCGTCAGACCGGAGGCGACGGGGTATTCGCCCTTGAGGATGTGGACGTCCGTCCCGCAGATCGTCGTGGTGGTGATCCGCACGAGGGCGTCCGAGGGGCCGACGTCGGGGATCGGTTTCTCTCCGAGCACGATCCTGTTCTTCTCGATGAAGATCGCGGCTTTCATGGTGCTCATGGCATGGTCTCCCTTCTTGCGCGTCCTTGCGGGCGGAAAGGCGCATATTGGAGAAGGGACAGGCAAAACCGTTGATCGGCATCAATCGACGACAGAAACTGCAAGTTCGATGCGGCTGCGGCGGACACCCACAGGACGTTCAACCGGCGTCGCCGGCCGGGGCCGCATATCGACGCCAGATCGCCTTGCGGATGCGCTGACGGCTCTGCTGCGGCGGGACAGCCGGGTCCCGTTCGATCCGTTCGGCCTCGCGAGCGAGATCCTCGTCGCCGATCACCCGCCGGAACCATGCCGAATAGTCGCCGGCCCGGAGATGATGCTCCCACACCGCATCGTCCATCTCGATGGCCAGATCGACGAAATGATAGAGGTTGCGCGCCGGTGTGTTGAGGGCGTTGACGGGTCCCCGGAACCAGAAACTGTGTTCCCAGCCCACATCGCCCTTCGCGTATTTTCCCTGGTGCCTCTTGTGGTCCTGGACGGGACGGATTCGCTCGAACGGCACGGGCGCGAGGTCCGATCGGGGCCGCCAGAAAAACGCATCTCCCGCCGACGCGCCCGCGTTCTCGAAGATGGAAGAGCGGCCCAAGCGGTGTCCGATGACGGACAGACGATCGACGGCGTCGACGCCGAGGGCGACGACGGCGTCGAACCGGTGCAGCGCGTCCAGCGACAGGCTTTCCGGGTATGCCGTCAGCGCGATCATCGCAGGCGGCGGGGTCGGCATCGGGGTGCCCGTTTCGGAGAACAACTGGTGCGCCTCGTCGACGAGCAGCCAGTGTGGTCGTCCCGTCGACGCGCGAAGATCCGCCAGGTGCTGAAGCACTGGCGCGCACGTCGCTCTTCGCTCGGCGAGCGTGAGGGCCTGCGTATCCAGAACGAGATTCACCGAGTCGTCCTGCAGAAGCCGCAGCGCTTCGCGCATCGGCGGGGGGGTGTGAAGCGTGCCGATCGACACGGCTTCCTCGAGATCGACGTAGTCGCCCTCCGGATCGATCACGCAGAACTCGTAACGGCGTGCCGCAAAGGTTTCCGCCAACGCGGTGGCGAATGTCGATTTCCCGCAGCCCGAGGATCCGAAAATCAGCAGGCTCTCGCCGAAGGGCTGGATGAGGATCTCCCGCCCATTTGGGTCTTTCCCCAGGGCGATGCCGTGCCGGCCGGGCGGAACGAGGGCATGGTCCTCTGCGAGAAGCCGATCCACCAATTCGACCACTCCGGCACCATTGCGGCCCCGGAGGCGCAGATCGGCCTGTAGAGCCAAGCTTTCCGTCGCGTTCGCAACGGCAGCCCCGCACCCGGAAGCCCGAAGAAGCGCGTGATCGTTTTCCGCGTCGCCGACGGCCGCGACGTTGTGGGGGGAGAGCGACAACGAGTGGAGAGCCGCCTGCAGGCCCGACGCCTTGCCGATGCCTGTCGGCAGGATCATCACCGCGCCCTTGTTGAAGACGACCTGCAGTTCCAGTCCCATCGTGCGGATCACCTCGAGAGCGACCTGCTCGGCGGGCTCCCAAGTGGCCACGACGACCTCTCCGACCGAAATCCTATCGACGCCGCGCCGCCGCAGACGCTCGACGAACTCGGCTGGCGGAGGGGCGCCGAGGATGGTCCTGCGTCCGTTCGCAGGATCGAGAAGAACACCGCCGTTCTCGGCGACGACCCGATCGAAGATCGAAAGGTCGGACAGGTGGGTGCAAAGATCCCGCAGTTCACGGCCGGTGACCAGCACGACCCGCCTCCCGCTCTCGCGCAGACGCCGCAGAGCCGCGAATGTTTCGGCAGCGACGAGGCCTTCGCTTGCGAGCGTGCCGTCGAAATCGACGGCCAGAGCGAGAAAGAACATCGTCGATCTCCCGAACACGACGATCGGGTCGGACGAAATCCCGATCGCCCGCCGTTTTTGCGTGGAGCAGCCTCCGCTCGTCTTGATGGACATCAAGGACGCGAGCGATCGAGCGGGCGAAGAGGGGGCAGCGACAGGAGGTCTGCGATGATTCGAGCGAGCGACCTGGGGCCCGGTTTCCGGCATATCCGGCTCCTCGCGGGTCGCGAGAAGGGGCAGCGTGAAGCGCCTGTGGAGGACGGATACGATATCCTCGCTCCCCTCGACGCCGATGGCCGCATCGATCCGGTGGCTTGGAGGCGCAACCCCGATCTGTGCCGCGTCAGACATTTCCAGCACGGCATTCCCGATCGGATCGGCACGCTCCGTCATGGTCCGGGCGGGATCTGGTACTTCGACTACGAGCCGGGCCCAAATGACGACGAGAAAGGCTTCCGCTTCGCGACCGAGCGCTTCGTGACGGGCGAATACGTGTCCCTCCAGCGTGCGGGAGCGATGCACACCTATCGCGTCGTGCGGGTGGAGAAGCCCTGACGTCTGCAGTTCGGCATCGGTTCGAGGCGCAAGACGCCGGAATGCCGTCGATCCATCCTGCTTGATCTGCATCAAGGAGAATGGCCGGCGCCGGTCGAATTCTGCCGCTTCCGAATTCGGGCCGAGGGCCCTCCAGGGGACGAAAGCGGTGCGAACATGAGCCAGATCCTGAAGGAACGGGAAACCGCGTCGGAGAGCCTCTTCGCCCGATCGGAAGAGGAGGCCTTCATGCGCAAGGCCATCCGCGATCGGCGCCTCGGTCTTTGGGTCGCTTCCCTTCGCTCGCTGGGACCCGACGAGGCCGACCGCTATGCCCGCATCATCGTCGCGCTGGGTGTGTCGAGCGGCGACGACGAGGAACTGATCCATACGCTGGCGTGGGATCTGGCCGCCGACGGTATCCCCGTCGCACCGGAGGAAATCCGTCGCACGCTTCGCCGGATCGAAGGGGAGGTGGCGGACATCGGAAAGCCCGAGGCAGCGGGACTGCCGACCAAGATCGGTACCGTTTGACGCGCATCAAACCCACGATCTTCGGTCGCACCTAGCTTTGAACGGAGGCGGAAGACGCCCCGGAATCAGAGGAGAAGATCATGACCGACAAGACCATTCGCCAATCCGTCGTCGACGCCCTCGAGTTCGATCCCAGCATCGATGCCGCAGGCATCGGTGTCGCCGTGCACGACGGCGTCGTCACCCTGTCGGGCCACGTCCCGACATATCTCCAGAAGTCCTCGGCGGAAGGCGTCGCGATGCGGGTCAAGGGCGTCAAGGCGGTCGCGGAGGAGATCGAGGTCCGGCCCTATGGCAGCCACCGCATGGCCGACGACCAGATCGCGCACCGCGCGGTCAACACCCTTCAGTGGAACACCAGCATTCCCGACGGCGCCGTTCAGGCGAAGGTCGAGAAGGGCTGGGTCACGCTGACCGGCCAGGTCGAGTGGCAGTATCAGAAGGAGGCGGCGTCCGAAGCTGTCCGGGCGTTGACCGGCGTGATCGGCGTCGCAAACCTCATCGAGATCCGGCCGCGCCTGAAAGTGTCGGATGTGAAGAAGCGCATCGAGGACGCGTTGCAGCGTGACGCCCTCGTGGATGCCGCGGGTATCCGCGTCGATGTCGACCACGGGTCGGTCACGCTCGGCGGCAAGGTCCGGGCGTGGAGCGAAAGACAGGCGATCGAACGCGCGGCGTGGTCGGCACCCGGTGTGACCAAGGTCGTCGACCAGATCACCATCACCTACTGATCGCAGGACGGAGGACGGGGCGGGGTCCAGCCCCCGCCATCCTTCAGCGAGGAGCAAGCTCATGGACAACACATCCAGTCTCCCGATTCAGAAAGCGGACAAGCCTCCCGTCAGTCAACGTCGCGCCGACTGGCATCCGATTCAGATGGTCCGGCAGGAGATCGACCGACTGTTCGAAAGACTGTCGAACGGGCGCTCGGAGGTATCCCGGCTCAGGATGGGCCCGGATCTCGATCTGTCGTTTCCGCTCGACGATCTCTTCTCGTTCGGCCAGCCCGCCGTCGATGTCGTCGAACGTGCGACCGAATACGAGGTCAGCGCGGAGTTGCCGGGACTCGACCGGAACGACATCGAGGTCAAGATCGCGAACGGCATGCTGACCCTGTCCGGCGAGAAGCGGGACGAGCGGCAGGAACACCGCAAGGACTTCCACTTCGCCGAGCGACACTACGGCAGCTTCTCGCGGAGCTTCGCGCTGCCGACGGGGATCGACCAGGACAGGATCTCGGCAGATTTCGCAAAAGGCGTCCTGACCGTCCGTCTGCCGAAGACGCCGGAAGCTCTGGCCTCGGAGAAGAAGATCGAGGTGAAGGCCGCGTGAGACGTGAGCCGGCAGTGCACGATCCTGCACCGCCGGCTCCCAAGGGCAGGTGTCGGCTTCGCCCACTTCGACAGGGACCGAACCCCATGCGACGTCCGCGCCGGCCCCCGGTGTCTCCCTTTCTGGTTGCGGGGCTGGCCTCCCTCGTGGTGGCAGCGAGCACGCCCGTTGCGGCATATGCCGATGTGACGTCTCGCTCGCGGTCCGACGTCGTCGCGACCTTGCTGCCGGCCATCGTGACGGTGGTCGCCGAAGGCGTCACGGCACGAACGCCCCCGGCCGACGCGCTCGACGGCGTTCGCTCGATCGCAGCTGGCAGCTCCGACCGCCGCAGGCTTTCGAGCCTCACGCAACCCATGGAGGACGATACGGGAACGTCGATCGGCACCGGCTTCATCCTGACGAAGGACGGCGCCGTGGTCACGAGCGAGCACGTCGTCCACCAGGCGGAGCGCATCACGATCCGGACAGCCGACGGCAGATCGATGTCCGCGGAGCTGGTGGGGTCCGACGCGGTCCGCGACGTCGCGGTCCTGCGCATCGACCCGGTCCCGCCACTGCCCCATGTCGAATGGGGGAAGTCGGAGGCGCTGCGCATCGGCGACGAGGTCCTGGTCTTCGGCAACACCTTCGGCCTCGGAATCGCGACCTCCCTGGGAATGGTGTCGGCCCTCGATCGCGATCTCGGCATGGGACCGCTCGACGACTTCATCCAGATCGATGCCGCCTTGAATAGCGGAGATTCGGGTGGGCCTATCATCGACGGGGACGGACGGGTCGTTGGAATCGACACCGCCATCTACAGCCCCACAGGCGTCAGCGCGGGGGTCGGCTTTGCCATCCCGTCGGATGACGCAAGAAAGGTCATAGACGCGATCCTGCGCGGCAAGCCGCCCCGTTACGGCCACATCGGAATCCGGATCTCGGATGTCTCCGACGAGGTGCGCGATGCCCTCGGCCTCGAACGATCGGAGGGCGCGCTCGTTCTCGGTGTCGGACGGGACTCGCCAGCCTCGAAGGCAGGCTTGAGGGCTTCCGACGTTCTCGTCTCCCTCGATGGCTCGACGGTCGCCAATGCGAGGGAATTGGCGCGACACATCGCAGCTCGGGCGCCCGATACCGTGGTGCCGGTCGAAGTTCTTCGAGCCGGCCGTCGTCTGCGGCTCTCCGTCACGGTCGCGCAGTCCGACGACCAGGCGTCGCCCTCGGGCGTAGGCAACCGCGATGCGCTGGAATTGACCCGCTTCGGCCTTTCGATCGAAGATTCTCCCACCGGAGTGGAGGTGACCGACGTCGTGACCGGCGGGTCGGCCGAGAGCATCGGCATCGTTCCGGGCGATCTCATCGTGTCGATCAATCAGCTGCCCGTCGCGAACACCGCGCGTCTTTCGCAGATCGTCGACGAAGCGGCGGCTGCGGCGCGCCCGGCGATCGTCATCGCGGTCCGGCGGGGACAGGAAGAAGACGTCGCGACCCTGCCGCTGGACGAATGACGAGCCGCTAGTCCGGCCTGTCGTCGGTGCGGGGATCGGCGACGTCTCAGGTCAGATCCAGAGACATGATCGTCTGGGTCGGATCCTCCGCGCTGCGTCGCTGGACGAACCCGGCCTCCCGTTCGAGCCCGATGGTCCCGACGTTCTCGATCTCCTCGATCGAGAAGACGCGGCGAAAACCCTTCTTTCTCGCCCAGTCGATGCCATGGTGCAGGAGGCTCCAGCCGATGCCGAGTCCTTTCAAGTCGCTGTCGACGGAGACCGCGATCTCGGCATCTCGGCCCCTGCGATCGCCGGCGACCATGACGGTCCCAACGGGACGATCCGTCTCGTCGAAAGCTAGAAACGTGATCGACCTTTCGTAGTCCACATCGATCATTCCGGCGAGCCGGGCATGATCGATGTGGCGCATGCCGCCGAAGAAGCGGAAATGCAGGTCGTCCGGTGAAATTCTCTCGAACAGCCGTCGCAGCAGCGGTTCGTCCTCCGGCCGGATGGGCCGCGCCGACAGGGTCAGGGCCCCGCTCGTGCGGATCGCTGCGACACCGTCGCCAAGGGATGAGGGCTTTGCGTGTTCCATCGTGATGTGGCTCCTGTCTTCGCGCTCGTCAGGATGGTTCGAACCCGTGAGGCTTCGCTCGGACCGGATCGGTCCGTGGCGAAAAGACTGCGTCATCGCGCCTGCCGGCCCAACCCGGCCATCGTCGTCAGCCACTGGCGGCGCACTTCCGGGGGCACGTCGTTGACCCGGCCGAACAGGGTCTCGCGCACCGGCGAAAGACCGACGAAGCCGAGGATGCTGCGCCGCAGTCCTGCCAGCCAGTGATCGAGATAGACCCAGCGGTAAACGGACGACGGCATACCCATCGTGACGATGATCCGAGCCGATCGACCCTTCAGAAGCTTCTTGGGAAATCCGCCGCCATCGTAGTCGAACGCGAAGCCCGGACGCATGACCTGTTCGAGAAAGGCCTTCAGAAGCGCCGGCATGGTGCCGAGCCACAGGGGGAAGACGAAGACGACGTGCTCGGCTTCCCGAATGGCCTCGGCAGCCTTGTCGAGGGCGGCCGGCATCGCGCCATCCTCGAACTCCTTCTGTCGGCGCAGCAGCGGGAAATCGAGGCGGGCCACGTCGATCTCCTCGACGATATGCCCCGACGTTCTGGCGCCGTCGATATAGGCGTCGGCGAGGGCTCGGCACAGGCGATCGGGCGAGACGTCCGGATGCCCCTGGATCAAGGCGACATGCTTCCTCATCTTTCGCTCCTTCGTCAGGGCGCGCGATGGACCCTCATCAGTGACACATGAGGACGGGGACCTCGGCCTGCGTCAGCAGATCCAGCGTCGCGCCGCCGAGAATTCGCTCTCGAATGCGCGAGTGGCCGTAGGCTCCGGCCACGACCATGTCCGCGTCGAGAGCCTTCGCTTCGGTCAGAAGGCCTTCGCCGTAATGGGCCCAATGGGGCACGCGCCGCAGTTCGAGCCGGACGCCGTGCCGGGCGAGATACCGGCCGGTGTCGGCCATCGGATCCCTTCGATATTCCTCCTCGCTGCCGTCCTCGGCGACCGCGACCAGATGAACGTTCTCGGCGGCCCGCAGAAAGGGCATCGACGCCATGATCGCCCGCGAGCATTCGCGGGTGTCCTGCCAACCGAGGAGGACCGTTCGCGGAACATTCGCAGGTTCCCGGTTTCCCGGTGGGACCAAGAGGATCGGGGCCGTCCCCTCGAACAGGACGGTTTCCACGAGGGCCGGCCAGTTGCGTTCGGCGCCGTAGGGTCGGCTGGCCACGAAGAGATCGCACGCCCGCGCCTGGCGCGCGGCCAAGGTACAGAGATCGACCATGCGTCCGTCGCTTCGGCGGAGCGAATTCAAAGGCTCGAGAAGCGTCATCCGGGTGGTCAGTTGAACCTCGACCTGATCTCCGGTCTTGCGCGCCTGCTTCCAGATTTCCGCCAGCACGAACTCGCCGCCCGGGTGCAGGAGAAGGGGCGAAATGGGGACCTCGTTGGTCATGAAGGCCGTCACATGCGCGTCTGCCGCGACGGCGATCGATTCAGCCCAGGCAAGCCGGGGCTCGTCCTCATCGCTGCCGTCGACGTGGACGACGATGTCCGCGATCCCGGCCAGACGACGGCGTCCGTTCGAACCGAATTCCCCGGCCGAACGGGGGTCGGACGCATCGCCGAGCGGCGGAAGAAGATCGGTCGTCACGTTGCACCTCGATCCCGGTGGAATGAAACGAGACTGGCTCGGGATCGCCGTTCGCCCTTTGACGCCAATCAAACGGATCGGCATCGCCGCGCCGGCGCGGGTCAATGCGAGAACAGACAGACCGACCGCGTGTCGTCGAGAAGGTCGGTGGTCACGCCGCCGAAGACCCATTCCCTGAGCCGGGTATGTCCATAGGCCCCGCAGACCAGAAGGTCCGAACCGGAACGGGTCACGGCATTGCGGAGATCTTCCGCTACGCTGTGGTTGGAGGACGGCGTATCCGCGACGCCCTCGCAGTGGATGCCGTAACGACGCAGATGCTCGGCGACGGCTTTCGCGCCGTCGATGTCGGGATATTGGCCTGCGCAGACCACGAGGACGTTCTCCGAACGCATCAGGAAGGGAAGGGCGTCGAGGATGGCGCGTCTGGCCTCACGGGAGTTCTTCCATCCGATCACGATCCGTCTGGCCGCCAGCATGTCGGTTCGCGGCGGGACCACCAGCAACGGGCGGCCGAGGCCGAGGAGAACATGTCCGGGATCGACGCGAAGCGCGCCTCCGAGGGTGCCTTCCCCGAGACGAGCGCCGCAGACGACGAGATCTGCGGAGCGGGCCTGCTCGCAGATCCAGTAGGAGGCCCTTTCGGTGGCCGAACACCATGTCGCGCTGGTGGATCGATCGAAGGTGCGCCGGAAGACGGCTTCCGCGTCGTCCAGATCGCGCTGCACGATCCGCCGTTCCTCCTCGAGGAGGTCCGTCTGAACGATCACGTCCGCCTCGGTCATGACGGGCATGACGACCTCCCGGGCGGCCGCTCCGATCACGTGGCAGGAAAACCGGTCCGCGAGATCCGCGACGAGCTTGAGGCGCCCGTCCATGTCGAGATCGAGGTCCACGCTGACGAGGATATTGCGGGGCACGAGGCCGAAACTCGGATCGGCGATGCTCGACGCGCTCATCGGAAACAGTCCCAGTCGGCCGTCGCGAGACGGGGTTTCAGATCGGACGAAAGGTTGGAGGCGGCGTCAGGGGGAGATCGTCTGAGACGCAAGGTCCTCGACGACGCCGTCGGCCTTCTGGCGGAACCGGGCGACCGTGCTCTCGAACGCCGTCTCCATCTCCTTCAGCATCGAAGATGTGGCCTTCGCGTAGTCCACCATCGTATCGCGTTGATAGTCGGCAAGGACCGCGACCGCATCGCCCTTCGAAAGCCCTTCCACGAGTTCGCTCGACAAGGCGGCATCCTTGCGCAGCCGGCGACCCATGAATTCGAATGACGCCGCGCCGACCCGAAGAACCGCTTCGCTCGTCAGCGTCGGCAGAGCGACAATGGGGAGGAACCCGCCGTCCGCGAGCGGTGGAAAGGGGAATGGAAGACGCGTTTCCTGCGTGCTCATCGTCGTCTCCTGGCCTGCGCGCCCGTCGATTTCGATCGTGCGGGTCCGATGGGCGCCGTTTCGCTGTCTCGATGATGGGTGTCGTCGCGGCGGCGCGTCTTGATCCGGATCAAACGGACCGAGGAGTGCAGTCGTGACGCAAAGAGGAGCCGTTCGCGCGAACGGTTGATCTTCCGCAAGGCGAGGGCCCGCCGCGCCGGCAAGGAATCCTCGACATTCCCGGACCGACGCGAGGCGTGGATGAGCAGCGAAGCAGAGGCCGTTGGCAAGACGACGTCCGAGAAGGGCAGAAGGACGCAAGAGGGTCGACGGGATCGGCTCGACCTTCGCCCACGGCTCCTCCTGTCGCTCGTCCTCCTTCTTCTCGTCGTCGGCGGGGGCGCGAAGCTGCTGGGGCTGGAGCGCATCGCCCAACTGATGTGGACGGCTGCCGTCCTTCCGGTGGAAGCGGTCCTGCTCGTGCAGATCGTGCAGACGCTTCGACGCGGGGAGATCGGCCTCGACATCGTCGCGGCACTTTCCATGGGGAGCGCTCTCGCCGTGGGAGAAACGCTGGCGGCGGCGGTCGTGGCCTTGATGTATGCCGGCGGCCAGTTCCTGGAAGCGTTCGCCCAGGCGCGGGCCCGCCGTGAACTGCGTGGCCTGCTCGGACGGGTGCCGCGGACCGCTACGCGTCTCGTCGGTCCGACGGCGGAAACGGTGCTCGTGGAGGCGATCAGGCCGGGAGACCGTCTGATGATCCGGCGTGGCGACGCGGTGCCGGTCGACGGGAACGTGGAAGCGGGCGAAGCCCTTCTGGACCAATCCAGCCTCACGGGCGAGCCCCTGCCTGTCCGCATACCGAAGGACGGCGCCGCCATGAGCGGCTCGGTGAACGTCGGCGAGGCCTTCGTGCTCGGGACGCGGCTGCCTGCCGCCGAAAGCACCTATGCCGGCATCGTGCGGCTGGTGGATCAGGCGGAAGCCTCAAAGGCGCCGATGTCGCGACTGGCCGATCGTTATTCCCTCGGCTTCCTGGGTCTGACACTGACCTTCGCCGGTGCGGCCTATGCGCTGTCGCAGGACGTCGTGCGGAGCGTCGCCGTCCTGGTGGTCGCCACGCCGTGTCCCCTGATCCTCGCCGTTCCGGTCGCCCTGGTGGCCGGCGTTTCCCGCAGTGCCGGCCTCGGCGTCCTCGTGAAAGGTGCCGCACCGCTCGAGGCGCTGGCGAGGATCCGGTCCGTCGTCATGGACAAGACGGGAACCCTGACCGAAGGGCGGCCGGGGCTACTCGAAGTCCGACCGGAGGGGTCGGTCACCGAAGCCGAGCTGCTTCGTCTGGCGGCCTCCGCCGAGCAGGGATCGACGCACCCCATGGCCGCGGCCATCGTTGCGGCGGCGAGGGAACGCGGCCTCCCGCTCGTCGCCCCCATCGGCATCAGCGAAGTTCCGGGGCACGGGCTGTGCGCCGATGTCGAAGGCCGGACCGTCTGCGTCGGCAGTCGGCGGTTCGTTGCCGGCTGTCTCAACGATCGGCCCGGCGCGCTCCGCCATGATCCGGAACCGGCTTCGGTCGAGGATGTCGACGTCTGCGTCGCGATCGACGGACGCATCGCGGGCAGCCTGGTGATGATGGATCTCGTCCGCCCGGCGGCGGGGGCGCTGCTGACCCGCCTTCGCGCACTCGGCATCCGGCGCATCGTCCTGGCGACCGGCGACCGGCGCGCCGTTGCGGAAGCGGTCGGCTCGAGACTGGGACTCGACGCGGTCAAGGCGGATCTCACCCCCACCGCGAAGGTCGACGCCGTGAAAGCCGCACGAGGCGACGGACCGGTGATGATGGTCGGCGACGGCGTCAACGACGCCCCCGCGCTTGCAGCCGCCGATGTCGGGGTGGCGATGGGCGCTCGGGGCGCGGCGGCCAGTTCCGAGGTGGCCGACGTCGTGCTCGTGGGCGACGACCTCGCACGCCTTGCGGACGGGATGGAGATCGCGATCGGCGCCAGACGCCTGGCGGTGCAGAGCGTCGTCGCCGGGATCGGCCTTTCGACCACGGGCATGATCGCCGCGACGTTCGGCTACCTGCCACCCCTGCAGGGAGCGTTGCTTCAGGAGGCGATCGATGTGGCGGTCGTCATGAACGCGTTGCGCGCGGCCATGCTGAAACCGGCGTCGTGGCGATGACGAGCGGCCGAAACGAAGCCGCGCAGGCGGTCACCGAAGATGGAAGCGTCGCTCGGACAGACGATACCGGTTGCGCGGACGGGACACCTCGATGCAGACCGTGTGGCCGAGCTGCTCCACCCGTCGCGCATCCGAGGCGGCGGAGTGCAGCGCTTCCCGGCGGGTTCCGAAGCGGCCGTTCGCGCTGCCGCAGAAGGTCACGGTCCAGTATCCCGGAAGCCGCTCGACGCAGTAGACGAGGTCGCAGTGCTGCATCGGGCGCTCCTAGTGGGCGAGCAGCGTCGGCAGCTGCGTCTCCTGAAGCAACTCGCGCGTGACGCCGCCGAGAATCCACTCGCGCAGTCGCGAGCGGCCGTAAGCGCCCGTCACGAGGAGACCGGCCCCGATGACGCCGGCTTCATGGAGGAGAGCTTGCGCGGGATGATCCCAGCGCGGCAGATGACGGATCTCCACGTCGACGCCGTGCCGCGCGATATGGCGCGCCATGTCCGCCATGGGTTCACGCCCGGAGGATTCCTCCGCGTCGTGTTCCTCGATTGACACGAGATGGACGCTCGCGGCGCGCTGCAGGAAGGGGAGCGCGCCCGTCACCGCACGGGCGCATTCGAGGGTGTTCTTCCAGCCGATGACGACGGGGGCCTTCGGGTCCATCGCGCTCGCCATGGGCGGTACGACCAATGTCGGGGTTCCGCCTTCGAAGAGGATCGCCTCCAGAAGTTCCGGGCGTCTCGCGGTCCCGTCGTACGGGCGTGCGACGACGACGAGATCGACCGTCCGCGCCATATGCGAGACGACGATCTCCATCTCGAAGCTCAGGGCCTCGATCCGACGAAACTCGAAGCGCTGACCGGTCCGCTCCAGCCGCTCCGTCCGCTCCTTGGCCAGTCGTTCGATGGCCTGGGCATCGAATTCGCGGAAGCTGTAGATGCTGTCGACGTTCACGTCGTTGGCGAAGATGTTCGGGATCGGGATCTCGTTCAGGAGAGCGGCCTCGAGGTGCGTGTCGAACGTTGCCGCGACACAGTCCGCCACCTTCACCAGGCGTTCGTCCGCGTCGGAACCGTCCATCAGGAGAAGTGCGTCGCGGACGCTTCGGCGGCTTGCCGCCTTCGACGTCGCGGCGCCGAACGCATGGCCGGCTGCCGGGGCGTCCGTGGTCGATAGGGCGCTCATGACTGGTCTCCTTCGTGTGGAAGACGGATCGCATCCGCCGGTTGTCACGAAGGTGGAGGGGGCGCCGCCGCCCGGCCTTGATCTGCCTCAAGCCTGTGGCGGGGCCCGGTCAGAAATGCTCGCCGATCCGGAACGGCCCGATGCGCGTGCCGGCGGAGACGAGATAGGCCGTCGACCAGCCGATGAGCAGAAAGCCGTCCACGCCCTCGAGCGCGGCCAGGATGCGCCATCGCTGGCCCGGCACGATGTCCCCGAAGCCGACGGTGGAGAAGGTCGTGGTCGAGAAGTAGAGGGCGGTCTCGATGTCGGGCACGACGCCCAGAACGACATAGCAGCCTGCCCAGCCCCAGATCTCGACCGTGAGAATGGCGAAGAGGCCGAGGACGGCGAACATCATCGCGACGGTGCGACCCCAACCCTGGTGCAGCCGGAGCCAGGCGATCAGCCGGGACAGCACGCGCGTCAGGGCGATGAGGCCGAGCGTGTGAATGCAGACGCTGGCCGCGATCATGGCGGTGCCGATCCACAGGTCGACCGCCATGGTCGGTCCTCCTCGGGAGGGTCAGGCGAACGCGTGTTCGCGCATCGCCGCCGGTTGCAGGGCCGAAGCGAGGTCGAGGACGACGCGCCCCGTGACGCGACCGGCGCGCAGATCGGAGAACACCTGGTTGATGTCGTCCAGTGGACGCTTGTGGATCTCCGCCTCGACCTTCCCGTCCGCTGCGAAGGCCAGTGCCTCCTCCAGATCCCGGCGCGTGCCGACGATGGAGCCTCGGATGGTGATGCGCTTCAGGACCACGTCGAAGATGGGCGTCGGGAAGTCGCCCGGCGGCAGACCGACGAGCACGACGGTTCCCTTGCGCCGAACGATCCGCAGGGCGGCGGCGAAGGCGGGTGGCGATACCGCCGTGACGAGCACGCCGTGGGCTCCACCGCCCGTGGCGGCGATGATGCGCTCGGAGGCGTCGGCATCGCGCGCGTCGACCGTGAAATCCGCACCGGCCTTCCTGGCAAGGACGAGCTTGTCGGGCGCGACGTCGATCGCCGCGACCTTCAGGCCCATCGCCTTGGCATACTGGATCGCGACGTGGCCGAGCCCGCCCACTCCGGAGATGGCGACGCACTGTCCCGGTCGAGCTTCCGTCTCCTTCAGACCCTTATAGGTGGTGACGCCGGCACAAAGGATCGGAGCCGCCTGCGCGAAGTCCAGCTTCTCGGGAAGCCGCGCCACGAAATCCTTCCTGGCGATCACGTATTCGGCGAAGCCGCCATCGCAACTGTAGCCCGTGTTGTGCTGATGCTCGCACAGCGTCTCCCAGCCGGTTTCGCAATACTCGCATCTGAGGCAAGCGTCGTGCAGCCACGCGACGCCCACCCGATCCCCAACGCGCAGATCCTCGACGGCGGCCCCGAGGTCGGAAACGACACCGGCGACTTCATGTCCGGGGACGAAAGGCGGCCGCGGCTTGACCGGCCAGTCGCCGTCCGCCGCGTGCAGATCGGTGTGGCACACGCCGCAGGCCATCACGCGCACGAGCACTTCGTCCGGGCCGGGATGGGGGATCGGGACGGAACGGATCGCCAGCGGCTCTCCGAACGCTTCCACGATCGCGGCACGCATCGTCTTCGACATCTCTTGTCTCCGTGAGGCAGGGCCGGAGGGCCGGCCGATAGGCCACACGGACCATGTCGGATGGCTTCGCGCCTTGATCGAACGCAAAGGGCGGACGCGTCAGGGGACGAGGACCGCGGCTCCCTGAAAGCGACCGTTCCTTAGATTGCTCAACGCGTCGTTGGCGTGCTCCAGCGGGTAGACCGTGGTCCGGGTGCGAACCTTCGCCGCTGCCGCGACAGCGAGAAACTCGATCGCGTCCTTGCGCGTGAGATTGGCGACCGACCGCACGATCCGCTCACCCCACAGAAGCCGATAGGGAAACGCGGGGATATCGCTGATGTGAATGCCGCCGCACACGACCGTACCGCCCTTCCTGACATAGGCGAGCGCCTTGGGCACGAGTTCGCCGACGGGCGCGAAGACGATCGCGGCATCCAGTTCGTGCGGCGGAGCCTCGTCGGAGGAACCCGCCCAGACGCATCCGAGGGCCTTGGCATGGGCGGCGGCGGCGTCGTCGCCCTTACGCACGAACGCAAAGGCGTCGCGCCCCTGCCAGCGACAGATCTGTGTCAGGATGTGGGCCGCGGCTCCGAAGCCGAAGAGGCCGATCGCTCGTCCGGCTCCCGCCATGCGAAGGGAGCGCCAACCGATCAGGCCGGCGCAGAGCAGGGGCGCGGTCGAGACGGGGTCTTCGAAACCGTCGAGCGGAAAGGCGAAGTCGGCCGTCGCGACGACCTGCGTGGCGAAGCCACCATCTCGGGAGTAGCCCGTGAAGACGGCGTGATCGCAGAGATTCTCGCGGCCCGACGTGCAGGAGTCGCAGTGCCCGCAGACGCCGCCCAGCCAGGGCACCCCGACCCTTCGGCCTAGAAGCGAAGTGTCGACGCCCGGTCCCAGTGCGTCGACGACGCCGACGATCTCGTGGCCTGGGATCAGCGGCAGGTGTGGTTGGGGCAGATCGCCGTCCACCACGTGAAGATCCGTGCGGCAGACCGCACAGGCTTCCAGGGCGAGCCGTATTTCGCCGTCGCCGGGACGACGATTGGGAAGGTGCCGGAGCCGCAGGGGCTGGCCGATCGCCTCGAGAACCATGGCCTTCATGGACCGATCTCCAGGGTTTCGCCGTGGTCGTGGTCGTGGTCGAGGCCGCGACGCGACGCGAAGCAATCATCGAGGGCGTCGTGATGACGTGATCTGGATCAAGGCCGGATTTCGACGCTGCAGGCATCACTGGCGACGAGGAGGATCGTCCGCATGCCGAGCCAGGGTCTGCGCATTCCGCATGGAGCGCTCGTGGTGGTGGCCGACCACCGCAAGGCGCTCCTCCTGCGCAACGAAGGGGAGGTCATGCGACCGGCTCTTCGGAAGTGTCGCACGGTCGAACTCCCGGACAGTGAAAGCTCCCAAGGGTCGGAAGTCACCTTCGGCCGCTTCAACAAGAGCAGCCGAACCCTGGTTCGCGATTACCGGGACGCGAACATGCGGAGTGAGGCCCGCGCGCGCTTTGCCCGCCACCTCATCGAGGTCCTGCGGGACGTCGTGAAGACGGATCGTATCGAAGGCATGGTGATCGTCGCGACACCGCATCTTCTGGGCGAAATCCGTGATCGCCTCGATCCGCACCTCCGACGGATCGTGATCGCCGAGGTTGCTCGCGATCTCGTGCATCTCCCCATCAGGGACATCGCCGCCAGGCTGACGGAGTAGCCGTCCTCCGGAACCGGAGCGATCCTTGATCGCGATCAAGTCACGTCGAGGCGCTTCCACCGATCCTGCGATTCCTGGCCCGATACCGGGCGGTCTCGGGCCGCTCGAAGGCGAAGGGCGGCAACTGGCCTCGAACCGTCGGAGCGGCAGCCGGGGTAGCCAGAGACGGTGGAGCTGCGAACATGCTCGACAAGCCCAAACCCGCCACGACGTCTTCCGCCATCCGACGGACGCGCTACGAGAACTTCATCGGCGGATCGTGGACCCCGCCGGCCAAGGGACGCTACTTCACCGACCGCAGTCCGATCGACGGAGCTGCTCTGTGCGAAGTCGCGCGATCCGACGCCGACGACGTCGAGACAGCCCTGGACGCCGCGCATCGGGCGTTTCCCGACTGGAGCCGGACGCCAGCCGCCGAACGCGCACGGCTCCTCAATCTCGTCGCGGATCGGATCGAGGCGAACATCCCGCTGCTGGCGGACGTCGAGACGCGAGACAACGGCAAGCCGATCCGCGAGACCCTTCATGCCGACGTTCCGCTGGCGGCCGACCATTTCCGCTACCTCGCGGGATGCGTCAGGGCAGAGGAGGGGACCATCGGCGAGATCGATGCCGATACGGTCGCCTATCACTTCAACGAGCCGCTCGGCGTGGTTGCTCAGATCATTCCCTGGAACTTCCCGTTGCTCATGGCGGCGTGGAAGCTCGCTCCGGCGCTTGCCTGCGGCAATTGCGTCGTCATCAAGCCGGCCTCCGACACGCCGATGAGCCTCGCCGTCCTGATGGACCTCGTCGGCGACGTTCTGCCGCCGGGCGTCCTGAACGTCGTGTTCGGCCATGGATCCGAGGTCGGCGCGCCACTCGCCCGCAGTCCGCGCATCGCCAAGGTCGCCTTCACGGGCGAGACGACGACCGGCCGGCAGATCATGCAGTTCGCGGCCGAGACGATCATCCCGCAGACGATGGAGCTCGGCGGCAAGTCGCCCAACATCTTCTTCGCCGACGTCATGGACGAGGACGACGCCTTCCTCGACAAGGCGCTGGAAGGCTTTGCCTTGTTCACCTTCAACAAGGGCGAGGTCTGCACCTGCCCGTCGCGGGCGTTGGTTCAGGAGTCGATCTTCGACAGGTTCATGGAACGGGCGGTCGACCGGGTCGCCCGGATCAAGGTCGGCGATCCGCTGGATCCGACGACCCAAATGGGCGCACAGTGCTCGAAGGGCCAGATGGAGAAGATCCTCGGCTACATCGACGTCGGCCGGCAAGAGGGTGCGAAGTGTCTCACCGGCGGAGAGCGTGCGCGGCTCGGCGGGCCGCTGAACGACGGCTACTTCGTCGAGCCGACCGTCTTCTCCGGCGAGAACCGCATGCGGATCTTTCAAGAGGAGATTTTCGGACCGGTCGTGTCCGTGACGACGTTCAAGGACCGGGACGACGCGATCCGCATTGGTAACGACACGATCTACGGGCGGGGCGCCGGCGTCTGGGCGCGCAACGCCAACGATCTCTACCACGTCGGCCGCGGCATCCGGGCCGGACGCGTCTGGACCAACTGCTACCACGCCTATCCGGCGCACGCGGCCTTCGGCGGGTACAAGCAATCCGGCTTCGGGCGCGAGACGCATCGCATGGCGATGCACCACTACCGCCAGACCAAGAACCTTCTGGTCAGCTACAGCCTGAACGCGCTCGGGCTCTTCTGACCGACGTCGCGGCGGGCGCAGGGAGGAGGACGCATCATGCCGACGCATGTCGAGTTCACGCCCAGGGCGCTCGCCTTGGCAAAGACCCTCCGCGAGCGTTTCGGGCCACTGATCTTCCACCTTTCCGGCGGGTGCTGCGAGGGTACGGCGCCGATGTGCTTCCGCGCCCGAGACTTCCTCGTCGGTCCTCTCGACGTCTGGCTCGACGACATCGACGGGACCCCGTTCTATGTCGCGTCGGCGCAATTCGACTATCTTGCCGATACGCTGCTCACCATCGACGTGACCGACGGCGGAGGCGACAGCTTCTCGCTCGAGGCTGCCGACGGGCAGCGCTTCACGGCCCGGTCGACGACAAGAGCCCGGCCGAGAGGGGCAGCTCCGACACGTCGGACGGTCGACGACGTCGCCGTCGGCGCCGAGACGAACGGCCGGGCGGGATCCCGCGGCCACGATGGCGGTTCGGGCGATGCTTCGTGATCTCGTCCTCCCGCACGACGCCCTGTTGCTCGTCCTCGATCGCCGGAAGGCCGAGGTCCTGCGCAATCACGGAAGCCTGGCTCAACTCGTCCTCGAGACCGAGGCGATCATCCATGCGGATGCCCCCGGCGAGCACCATGATGGTCAAGCGAAGGTTTTCACGGACGAGGTCAGCTCGACCTTGCGGCGACTGTCGCGCAGGCACCTCGTCCCGGGCATCGTCATGATTGCGGATCGGCGCGACATTCCGCTGGTCCGGGCCGTCCGGGACGGCGTGACCCGTCGGCGGACCGGCGAGCCGACAAACCGTTCCGCCGATGGTGGCGCCGGCGATGCAGAAGACCGCCGCACCCATCGCATCCCCGGCACGTCGACCTTCCTGTTCATCCTGACGCGTCGGGATGGTGCATCGCTTCGAGACGTCGGCGCTGCGGAAGACGGCAGCTCGACCGACGCTTGATCGCGATCAACACGCGGCGGCTTCGTCGAGGGAGCATCCGTCGATCGCCCGAGCGGCGACATCGTCAAGGAGGTTCGAATGAATGCGCAACACTGGCAGGATCGGATCATCACGCTGGTCGGATTCTGGCTTCTGCTCTCCGCTCTGTTCCTCATCAACGACATGCGGGGCGTCGGATGGGAGGCAGCCGCGATCTGGAACTACTCCCTCTGCGGCGTCCTGGCGGTCGCCCTCGGCGTACTGGCCATGATGTCGTTCCAAGTCTGGCAGGAATGGCTCACCGCGGTCATGGGAGTATGGCTGATCGCTTCGCCCTGGTTTCTCGGCGTCGTGGACCAGCCGATCATCCTGTGGAACAGCATCCTCTCGGGTGCGCTCCTCGCTTTGGCATCGTCTCTCGTCATGCTCGGCGAATACGGCGGAACACGGGCTTGAACGCGCGCCAAGACGCGAGACGGATCTTCGTGGAAGACCCGTCTCGCGGAACTGCGGGAACGCCTGTCGATACCTTGCTTCGCGGTCGAACGTCGTCAAAACGGCCGGTCCCGAAGACCGAACCGGAAGAGGAGGCGCGAAACCGGCTCTTCCAGCACCGTGAACACGAAGATGGCGTCGAAAACGTCGCGTCGAGACGTGACCAGCCGGCGGCGTAGGAGGAGGAGCGGCAGGACCGCTTCGGGCAACTGATCGAGGAGCGCCGAGCGCCCGTGGACCTCGATCCCGATGCGACGCTTCCAGAAGCTGGAAAAGACATCGCCGCTCATCGACAGGAGGGAGAAACGGGCTGCGAGAGGCGGCGCGACGTTCAGAAGCCCGCCGACGGCGATCGTCCCGAAGAGGGAAGCCGCGCAACCACGCCAGGTCTTCGAGTCTCCCAGGACGCGACGTCCATCCTTTGCAACGGCTCCGCCGTCAAGCGGTGACGACAGTCGTCGCCCCAGCATCGCCGCAACGATGAGGGGCGCAATGTTCGCGGCCATGAGGAGAAACAGGTTTCGCTCGACCGAGCGGGTCCGTCGAACGTGTTCGGCTCCGTGGGGAGTGCGCCGTTCCAGGGCATGCGGCCCGCGGTCAGCTTCGGTCCGTCCCGGCGAGCGCCGACGGGCAGACGCGATCGGGATCATCCATGTGCCGCAGCAACGGCTTCGACCAGCTTGCGCGATACCTTTCGACCGGCGTGCTGCAGAATGTCGCTGACGGAGACGATCCCGACCATCCTGCGATTGTCGTCGACGACGGGCAGGCGTCGGACCTTCTTGCGCTTCATCAGCTTGACGGCGGCGCTCAGGGACAAGTCGTCGTGGGCGTAGACGACGTTCTTGGACATCACGTCACGGGCCTTCAGGGCCGGTATATCAGCACCGTTGCCAAGCGCGCGCAGGGCGATGTCTCGATCGGTGACGATCCCGACGATGTGGTCCTCGTCGTAAACCGGGACCGATCCGATATTCGAAGACGTCATCACCCGGCAGATCTCATGCACCGAGGTATCGGGCGAGACCCATTTGACGCCACGATGCATTACCTTCCTGAGCTTCATGCAGTCCTCCCGGCCGAGATCCGGCTCGCCGATCCCGTCAAGGCTTCCATTCGGCCCGGTGGTGCGGAGCCGTCCTCGACGCGTCCAGTATCGCCGGTGCGGCCTCCCACGCGTTGATCTGCATCAACGGAAGCCGTTGTCGCTCGGCGCATCGTTGAACCCGGTGGCGGACCGACGTCGCGGGAACGCGACGGAGCGGTTCGTGCGGTCGACATCCGCACGATCGTGGACGGTGGGAGCGGGAATGGACGTGCTCATGCTCCGACTGGGCCTCGCCTTGGCCATTGGCCTTCTGGTCGGGCTCGAACGGGGTTGGCAGGAGCGCGACCGTCCGGGCCACAGCCGAACGGCCGGCATTCGCACCTACGCCATCACGGGACTTCTCGGCGGCCTGTCCGCAGCTCTGGCGGATGCCGCGGATGCGAAATGGGTGTTGCCCGTATCCCTGATCGCCTTCGTGGCGGTCTTCTCCGCCTTCAAGCTGCAGGAAGCCAGGCACGACTCCGATTTCAGCGCGACCGGGACGATCGCTGGCTTCTGTGTCTTTCTGCTCGGCGGTCTGGCCGTCATCGGCGACAGGCAGGCGGCAGCCGGCGCCGGTGCAGCCCTGACCGGCCTCCTGGCAAGCCGCGAACTTCTCCATACGCTGTTGAAGCGCATCTCCTGGATCGAGTTGCGGTCGGCGATCCTTCTCGTCTCGATGACGGCGATCGTACTGCCGCTGCTGCCGCACCACGCCATCGACCCCTGGGGCGGCTTCGATCCTTGGGAGGTCTGGTTCTTCACGGTCCTGACCGCGGCGATCTCCTATGTCGGATATGTCGCCGTGCGACTGTTCGAGCCGCGACGCGGGCTGATCCTCAGCACGCTGTCGGGAGCTGTCGTGTCGTCGACGGCCGTCACCCTCGCCGTCGCACGTCAGGCGAAGTCGGGAGGAAACTCGAGGATCCTTGCGGGCGCCGCGGCATTGGCGGCGGGCGTTTCCCTCGGCCGCGTGTGCCTGATCGTGCTGATCGTGCAACCGTCCGTCCTGCCGCTTCTCGCGGCACCCGCGGTCGCGGCTTCAGTGGGGTTCTGCGCGGTTGGCGGAACTCTCCTCTTCGTAAGGGCCGCCGAGATGCGGATAGACCAGATGTCCAAAAGCCCGTTCGAGCTCGCACCGCTGCTGGTGTTCGCACTCCTGTTCGCAGTCGTGTCGACCGGAAATGCGGCGCTCGCATCCTTCTTGGGGCCCCGTAGCTTGATCGCATCGACGGCCCTTTCTGGAGCTGTGGACGTGGACGTCGCGGCCATCAGCGTGCTGAGGCTGGTCGGCGACGGAACGAGCGCGGCGATCGCCGCGAACGCGATCCTAGCCGCGCTCGCGGTCAACGGCATCCTCCGGCTCGGATTGGCGATGATCGTAGGATCCTGGCGCTTCGGTGTCCTCGTCCTCCTCATCAACCTTGTCGCGGCGACCCTGGGAGGCGCGGTCTATGGCATCCTCCCCGTCGCCTGACCCCTCGAGGGGTTCTTCCTCCACAGGGTCGCAAGCGCGCCAATCCGAGGACGGCTCAGTTTTCCCGCGTGACCGGAAGGTCACGGAAAACCCCGCGTAGGAACCACGGAGCTTCAGGACGCCCTGGACCGAGGGGGAGAAAGAACGGGTTTCGATCCCGGCTCCGTACCCCTGCCGGCGCGCGTCCGTGCGTCTCGTCACTGCCACCGTCCCGACCCATGGAGTGGTTCGAGGCGCTCCCGGCGGTGGACGCGGAATTTCCGTTGCCGAAACCGCTACCGATGTTCCCGTTCCCGTTTCCATCGGTCGTGTTGTTGTTTCCGTTGTTGTCCCCGACGTTGCCGTTCCCGTTGTTGTTGCCGGAATTTCCGTTCCCGTTTCCATTCCCGACATTTCCATTCCCGTTGCCGTTCCCCTGGCCCATGGCCGCGTGGCCGAGGCTCGGGGCGAGGCACGACAGCGCGAAGGCGACGACGAAGATGGCGCGCCAGCACGCCGGCCTAAGAAGATAGGTCGAGCGGTGGGTGGTGTTCCGCGACCAGGACGTCTCACCGCCGGTTTCCGAGACCGTTGAAGTTGCCGTTCCCCGCGCCGACGTTGCCGTTGCCATTGAAGCTGCCTCCGTTGAAGTTCCCGTTGAACGATCCGAGGTTGCCGTTTCCGCTCGTGTGGTTGGCGTTGCCGTTGCCGTTGAAGGCGCCGACGTTTCCGGTGCCGCCGTTGAAGGCGCCGAAGTTGCCCGTCCCGGAGTTGAAGGCCCCGTAGTTCCCGTTGGTCTGGGGCGCCCCGTTTCCGTTTCCGTTGCCGTTTCCGTTCCCGTAGCCGGTGTTTCCGTTTCCGTTGCTGTTTCCGTTGCCAATCCCGATGTTGCCGTTGCCGTTGCCGTTGCCACTCCCGATGCTGACGGCATGGGCCTGGACGGCGCCCAGTAGGGCGACCATCATGGTGGCGAGCGTGATAGTCCTCTTCGACATGACGACCTCCTTGTTGCGTGGGATGATGTGCCGTGTCGCGGCGTCCGTCGGCCGCGACACGGCACGAGACCGCGGTCAGCGGTTCATGTTGCCGTTGCCGTTGCCGTTGTAGGCCCCGCCGTTGGAGTTGCCGTTGCCGTTGCCGTTCAGCGCCCCGGCGTTGAAGTTGCCGTTCTGGTTGCCGTTGAAACCGCCCCAGTTGCCGCTGCCGTTGAAGTTGCCGTTGCCCAGACCGTAGTTTCCGTTGCCGTTCTGGTTGCCGTTGCCGATGCCGTGGTTGTTGTTGCCGTTGAAGTTGCCGTTCAGCGCGCCGGTGTTGCCGTTCCCGTTGCCGTTCCCGATCCCGACGTTGCCGTTGCCGTTGCCGTTGCCGCTTCCGACGGACCAGGCGCCGGCATAGCTCGTGGTGAGGGCGAGCACGGTCGCGGCGGTGATGATGATTCGTTTCATGGCTCTGTACTCCCGTTGCTTCTGCTTTGAAGTTGCCGAGGCTCTCATGAGCTTCGGGGAACGCCGAAATATTCAGGTTGTGGAGTATCGTAGGCAACGGGGCAGACTTGGACGCAGATGTCAGGTTTGATGCGGATCAAGTCGTCGGGGTTTGTCGCGGCGTACGGGAGAAACTCCCACGAGCGAGCCGGCTCCCGATCGCGGCGAAGGGGTTGTTGGAGCGGGTTCGATGTCGACGTCCGCAGGGCGAGACGACAGGCCAGGAGGAAAGGGGGGCGCGCAGGACCATCTGCGGGTTGGGGCGGTCTCGCTGCTCCTCTGTGCCGGAGCGATCCTGGTCAGCATCATGCTGCGGATGTTCGCCGATACCGTCGACGACGTCGTCTGGTTCGACGCCCTTCTTCTCGGCGCGGTCACCGGGTTGGGCGGATACATGGCTGTCAGCCTCGTCAAGGCGGCCCGAACCGTCGATCATGCCGATGCCGAAGCCCGCGCCTATCGCAGGCGTTTGGAAAGCGTGATCGAGGAGATGCCGATCGGCGTCGCCGTCGTCGAGAACGAGACGACGCTTTCGCTCGTCAACGAACGATACCGCCGACTTCTTCGACTGGATCCGCGCCAGACGGGAGCCGGTATCCCGATCCCCGCCCTCCGCGTCTACGATCGAGAAGGCCGAGCGTTGCCCATGAGTTGCCTGCCGAGCGGCCGGGCCATGAACGCCGGCGAGACCGTGCGCGGCGAAGAATTCCGCGTCGAGTCGTCCGGCGGGAAAACGCTGTGGCTTTCGGTCGGTGCGGCCCCGATCCGAAACGACGAGGGGCAGATTTCCGCTGCGGTCGTGACGGTGGTCGATATCACCCAGGCGAAGGCGGACGAGGCGGAAAGAAACCGGCTTCTGGCAGCCATTCTCGAGGCTCAGGAAAACGAGCGCCTCCGGATCGCTCGGGAGCTCCACGACGAGCTCGGCCAGAAGCTGACCGCATTGTCGATCGGGCTCAAGACGCTGGAAGCACGCGGGGAAACGGCGGAGCCGGAGGCACGACGCTTATCCGCGTCGCGGCAACTCGTCGACGAGATCTCCGAGTCGGTCCGACACATCACCGGGCGCCTGCGACCACTGCTCCTCGACGAGGTCGGCCTTGCGATCGCAGCGGAGGATCTCGCTCTCGCGTGGGGCGAGCAAATGTCCATCGCGATCGATACGCATATCGATGAGCTTCCCGCGGATCTGTCCGCCGATACCGGCATCGTTGCCTATCGCGTGATCCAGGAAAGCCTGACGAACGTCGCTCGCCATGCATCGGCCTCGAACGTCAGCGTGACGCTCCACAGGGACGGAGCCCATCTGCGTATCGCGATCGAGGACGACGGCGTAGGATTCGATCGAGCTTCGGCGATGAACGCCTCCTCCCGACACTTCGGGCTGGCCGGCATGGAGGAGCGCGTCCGCTCCGTCGGTGGTCGCCTCGATATCGAAAGCGAACCTGGCATCGGCACCGCGGTGTTCGTGTCCCTGCCGCTGAGGAAGGAATAGGGTGAGATGCCCAACCGAAATCCTGTGCGCATCTTCCTCGTCGACGATCATCCGATCGTCCTGTCGGGGATCAAGGCCATGGTCGAGGCGCACCCCGATCTCGAGGTGGTGGGAACTGCCAGAGAAGCGGAAGGGGTCATGGATCTCATCGAGAAGACCCGCCCCGATCTCGTCGTCGTCGACGGGTCGTTGCCCGGCATGGACGGCATAACGCTCGCAGCGATGATCCGGGCGAGATGGAGCCGGATGCTCATTCTCGGACTGACGCTGCACGAGGAGGGATCCTACGTAAGAGCGTTTCTCAAGGCTGGCGCACAGGGGTTCGTGCTCAAGAGGTCGGCAACGGAGGATCTTCTGCGTGCGATCCGAGCCATCGCCGGTGGAGGCTTCTACGTGGATCCGCACGTGGCATCGAAGGTCATGGCCGCCGCCTCCTCGGATGCGGCTTCCATCGAAGAGCTCAGTGATCGCGAAGAGAGCGTCGCCCGCTTCGTCGCCCGAGGGCTCAGCAACAAGGAAATCTCGCGCGAGCTCGGTCTTTCCGTCAAGACGGTCGAAACCTACCGTTCGAGAGCGTGTCAGAAGCTTGGGGTGCACACCAGGGCCGGACTCGTGCGGCACGCGGTCATGGAAGGATGGCTAGCGAACTGACCAAGCCCATTCGTCAGCGAGGCGCCTTCGCGTGTTCGCCATCGTCGGCTGCCGACACCTCGAAGCCGAAAAGTTGCCAGGCCCCCGAACCAGCCTGGAAAACGAGACGGTATCGGGAGGCCCGTGGTGAGCTGGGCCAGACGCCGGCGATCTCGATCAGACCTTCGCCCTTGCGTTCGAACGCATTGATCCTCGGGACGACGAGGACGGCATCGCCGAACTGGAGGGCCGCTTCCCGCAGGGGCGCAAGAGCCTGCTCGAGCCCGGCCTCCGAATAGCGTTTCCGAAACCCCGGCGAGGCGAGATCCCGCAGCATCGAGTAGTTGCCGGTCTCGATCGCCTGGCCGAAGGACACGAACGTCGTTCGGACGAGCACCAGCGCGAGCCGGGAGTTGTCTCTGGCCGTATCGGATTCACCGGTGCAGTTCGGCCCCGGTCCACACGGTTCCCCCGCTGCCGCCGGAGCCGTCCCCAATGCGGCAGCGAAGCAGAACGCAAGCAGCGCTCCGATAGGCCGGACCTTACCAGGCAAGAGCCAATCCGACCCGTCCGCCGGCCCGGCCGCTGTCGAGGCCGACGCCGGCCCCCGCTTGGAGATAGAGATCGTAAGCGGGCTCCGACAGGAGGCGCCCGGCCAGCGACATTCCGGCCGGGGACTGCCCTCCGAAGCCGGCGACGCTTCCGCTCAAGGCGAAGTCGCGGCCGTCCGGCGGTAGGACGAGCCCACCGACCGCAAGAGCGAGTGCGGTCCCTTCATCGGCCCTGTCGCCCGTCTCGTCGATCCTCGTCAGGACATCGTCCACCGTGAAGCTCGTAGGTGTCAGGAGGCCGGTCGAATCGGTCGTGACGAACCTCGGACCCGACCCGGTCGGTGCGGCGAGCGAGGGTATCGTTACCATCTGCGTTTCGTCGCCGATCCGAACTTCGCCGTCCCGCCGCGTGCGCACCCCTTGGCCGATGGCGATGGAACGTTCGAAGCCCGCCACGGCGCCCTGACCGATGGCGACGCTCTTCCTGCCCGATGCGTCGCTCGCCTGGCCGATCGCGGTGGCGCTTGTTCCGGAGGCGGTCGCGAACTGCCCGACGGTGGTCGAAAGCGACCCCGCGGCGGTCGAGAACTGGCCGACGGTCGTGGAAGCGAAGCCGCTGCCCGCGGAGAATTGACCGACAGCCGTGGACGCGAAGCCGGATGCCGTCGCGAACTGTCCCGCCGCGGTCGTGGCGAACCCGGCAGCGGTCGAGAACTGGCCGACCGCGGTGGATGCGAAGCCTTGAGCTGACGAGATCGCGCCGACAGCCGTCGCAGCGAAGCCGCCGGCGGAGGCTAGATTGCCGGCCGCCACGCTTTCGAACACCCCGGGCGACCCGCCCGAGGGCGCGCCGCTGCCGTTGCGATTGCCGTTGAGGAGACCGCGATTGGCGTTGCCGTTGCCGTTCCCCGTGTCCCGTCCCGCGATGAAGGCGCCGTTGAGATTGCCGTTCAGGGCGCCGACGTTTCCGTTCCCGCTTCCGACGTTGGTCCCCTGGCTGGCGAACCCGTTGAGGTTGCCATTGAAGGCACCGCGGTTCCCGTTGCCGTTGTCCGCACCGCCGTTCCGGTTGCCATTGAACACACCGACGTTGCCGTTGCCGCTCGAGGCGTCGGCGTTTCCCAGGCCGTTGAAGGCGCCGGTGTTGCCCGTTCCGGCGTTGAAATAACCTGTGTTTCCGGTGCCGCGGTTGAACAGCCCGGTATTGCCGTCCCCGATGTTGAAATCGTCTGCGAGGGCTGGATCGAGCTGGGAAAGATCCGGCAGGAGAGAAAGCGCCTCGTCGGCCGACGCGCCCATGGTGCCGGCAGCCAGCAGAATTCCTGCGGTGACGATGCGAACTCTCAAAACCGCGCCCCATGCCGTCTTGATCCCGCCTGGATCGTGCCACGACGAGGTCGGTCGTGCAACCGAGGCGCGTGTCGGGCTTCTCACCGAACGGCGAGCGCTCTCGGCTGTCTGACCGGGCTTTGGCGCCCGCCGTTGCCGACGATCGTCGGAGCTCTTCTCCTTCGATGACGACGCATTCGCGTGTGCCGCTCGAGGCAGCGTCATCGGCGATTTTGATCGGGATCAAATCGATTTGCGTGCCCGATCCTAGCTTGACGATGTCGGAGTCATCTTCGCGAAGGGAAAAGAACATGAAGATCGAAGCCGCCATGCACAAAGGTGCAAGATGGGTTTCACCCGAAACGACCGTCGCAACGATCGCAGCGCTCATGAAAAAGGACGACATCGGCTCCGTGCCGGTCGGCGAGAACGACCGGCTGATCGGCATGGTCACGGACCGGGATGTCGTCACCCGCGCTTTCACGAACGGCGCCGATCCAGGCAAGCTGACGGCCCGCGACGTCATGACCAAAGGGATCGTCTACTGCCGGACGGACCAGTCGGTGCAGGATGCGATCCAACTCATGGAGGAAAAGAAGGTCCGCCGTCTGCCTGTGATCGATGCGGACAAGCGAATGGTCGGAATCCTCAGCCTCGCCGACATCTCGCGGCATGCGAGCCGTGAACGGTGCGGGGAACTCGTGCAGGCCGTGGCCTCGCCTCACAATCCGTCGACGCGCCGCCGCTCGCCGGCGGCTCAGGCTTGAGACACCGCAAGGCCTCGTACCTGAGTGCCTCGCGCCCGGAGGAATGGCCGGGCGCGAGCCTTTTTCATCCTGGTCGGGTCGCGAGCCTACAGGCGCATCATGGCCAAGGGACCGTTGAATTCGATCCTCAACCCGTTGCTTCGCGCCATTGCGGCCAGGCGGTTGATGCGCACGACGTCGGTCTCCACGATGGGCCGGTCAATGCGGGACGTGTCCGGCAAGTGATCGGCAATCCACCCCTTCGCCCGAACGGAGACAGGGGATACGCGCCATCGGCGGGTGCCGACGAGTTCGACCCTGACATCGGGAAGCGTGCCGCTGTCGACGACGTTCATGACTTTGTCTCGTCAAGGTGGGCGGGCAGGGCGGAACTCGATGGATACGCCTTCATCGGGCGTGCCCGGCCTGTCCGGCGTCGCGGAGCGACCAAGCCGAGGAACCGACGATGGCGAGGCCGCATAGGGTGACGTTGAGGACGGCGTTCCGCACGTTCGTGAAGCCGAGGACCCAAGGCGAAATCGCCAACCAGAGCCCCAGCACGATGTTCACCCACTCCTCCCAGGCCTTGTGGGAGGTGAGCGACATCACCGCGAGGACGAGGGCGACCACGCCGACGATCGCCGAGTTCCAGAAGATCAGTCGACCGGTCAAAGCCGACAGGGGTTCCGACGCCTGGAACGTGAGGATCCAGTTCGATAGGACGAGCCAGGCTCCGATGAGAGCCACCAGCCAGTCCTGCCATCGCTGTTCGTTCATCTGCCTTCTCCTTTCTCGGATGCGGGTGACGGAACTATGGAACGACGGTCGGAAGCGATGTTGACGTGGATCAAGCCCGGAACGGGTCTTCGGTCGGCGGCCCCATCGGCCGATGCCCTGCAGTGTCGCTGATCAGGCCACCACATGCCCATCAACGATCTGTATCGTCCGGTCGCAACGGCGGGCCAGATCGAGGTTGTGGGTCACGAGCAGGAAGGTCGTCCCCTTCGTCCGGCCGATCGAGCGCATCAGATCGAAGACGCCTTCCGCGCTTCTGGTGTCCAGATTGCCGGTGGGTTCGTCCGCCAGCACGATCGCCGGATTTCCTGCGAGCGCCCTGGCGATCGCCACGCGCTGTTGCTGACCACCCGACATGTGCGTCGCCTTGCGATCGGCGCAATCGAGGAGGCCGACTTGCTCCAACAGGCGCTCGGCCGTGCGGCGCATGTCCGCGTCGGCGAAACCGCGACGCAGGAGTAGCGGCATCATGACGTTCTCGACCGCGCTGAAGGCGGAGATCAGGTGATGGTACTGGAAGACGAAGCCGATGCTGCGACCGCGCAGCGAGGTCAGCCCGTTCTCGTCGAGCATCCCGGTATCATGGCCGTCGATCGTCAGGCTGCCGCCGGTCGGCCGGTCCAGGAGCCCGATGATGTTCAACAGGGTGCTCTTGCCCGAGCCCGACGGGCCCATGACGGCGCAGAACTCGCCTTTCTTCACATCCATGTCGATGCCGTGCAGCACCTCGGTCTCCAGCGGCGTACCGGGGTTGTAGGCCTTCCGGATGCCGCGCAGCGAGAGCACGTCGTCAGGCACGGATCGCATCCACGGGGTCCAGCCTCGCCGCCCTCATGGCCGGCGCAACGGCTGCGAGGACACCGCACACGGTGGTGAGAACGCCGGCGACGACGTAGAGCCGGGGCGAGATGGCGAGATCGAAGAACTGTGTCCCGTCCGGCTTGCGGGCGAGCAGCATCCAGAGGCCCAGAAGCCCCCTGGCGAGAGCCGACCCGAACAGCGATCCGGCGAATCCCAGCAACCCGCCCTGTACGAGAAAGACCCGCATCATCTGCCCGCGTGACGCCCCCATGGCGCGAAGGATGCCGATCTCTCGCGAGCGCTGGACAACGGATACGACCAGGACGCTTGCCATGCCGAACGCGACCGAAAGGGTGACCGAGGCGCGGATCGTGCCGCTCGAGACGTTCTGACTGCGAATGGCGGTGAAGAACTCGCTGTTGGTCCGGATCCAGCTCTCGGCACGAACGCGGTCGGCAGCGGCGAGGGTATCGGCGACCGCGTCGGCTTCGTAGGGGTCGACCAGAGCCAGGTCGATGCTGGTGACCTCGCCGACCAGACCGAGCAGACCCTGCGCCGCATTCAGCGTGCCGATGACGGTGCGTTCGTTGAAGATCCGGCTGCCGAGGTCGAATATGCCAACGACGTCGAAGGACTTGATGCTGCCGCCGGCCGCTCTGACCAGCACCTTTTCGCCGACCGAGACCCCGAGCTCTTCGGCCAGCTCCTTGCCGATCAGGAGGTCCTGGCTCGTCAGGCGGGATGTCCCCGCCACGATGTCGCTCGGGATTGTGACGATCCGAAAATACGGCCCCGGCTCGATGCCCTGAAAGGTCGCCGTGCGTGCCGCGGCGCCGCGGATGATCGAGACCGACCCCGACACCATCGGCGAGACGACCGCGACCTCAGGGGAGGCACGAAGCATATCCGACAGCTTTCGCCACTGGTCCACCGTCAGGCGTCGCTGGGACCGAGGCTGGACAAGTCGGATGAAGCGCGCCGATTGCGGCGCCAGGACCGGGCGCGAGGCATCCCTCTGCGGCAGGATCACCACCTGGCCTTGCGTGCTCAGAAGGCGCGTCAGGAAATTGGCCTGGACACCGTCGAGAAGGGCCGACATGAAAACGACGACCCCGACGCCGACAGCGACACCGATGACGATCAGGATGGTCTGGACGATGCCTTCGCGCAGAAAGCGCAAGGCTGCGATGACCTCGAAGGGGACATGGCTAGGCACCGCTCTCGATCCTGACCCGGTGACCGTCGGCAATCCGCGGAGCCGTCCCGCTGACGATTCGCGTTCCTGGTTGAAGACCATCGACGATCTCGGCGGCGGTGTCCCCTAGCAGCCCGATGCGAACAGGCTGTCGGCGCACCTTGCCGCTCTCCACGATCAGGACGTAGGGGTCCGGTCCCCTGGGATCATGGACGTCGTCCACATCGACGCTGAGGACCGCGGCCTTCCGGGCGACCTCGATCTCGACGGATACCGTCATGTCCTGCCGCAGATGAGCGGGAGGATCGGGAACGGTGAGCTTGACCTCGACCGATCCGCTCTGCGCCTGAACCGCAGGATTGATGTAGCTCACGGTCGCCGCGAAGGTCAGATCCGGGAAGGCGTCCGCGGAAACGGCGGCCGTTTCGCCGATGCGGATCAGCCCGAGGTTCTGTTCATCGATCGGCGCCACGATCTCCGTGACACCATGGGGGGCGAGAACCATCAGCACCTTGCCGGGCTGCACGGTGTCGCCGCGCTCGACGTCGCGCGCGATCAGCGTCCCGTCCCGCGCTGCGAAGATCCGACTGTCCTCCAGCGCCGTTTCGGCCGCGTCCCGCTGCGCTTCGGTCTGGGTCACGAGCGTTTGCGCCACGATGAAGTCGCGTCCGCCGGGCTTGTTGCTGGCCGCCTGGATCTCGGCCGCACGAGATTGGGAGAGCGCGATGTTGAGCGCGCGCGAGGCGGCGTCGAGGGCTGCACCCGTTTCGAACCCACGACGCGCGAGGTCGGAAGCCCGGCGGTAGGCGGCCTGGGCATCGACAAGGTTCGCCTCCGCCTGCCGTCTCATTTCCTCTGCGACCGGAGCGGCCACATGCTGCAGCTGGTCGAGTTTCGCCCGCGCCTGCGCGACCGACGCGTTCGCGGTTTCGACCGCTTTGCGCGCCTGCGTATCGTCCAGGCGGATCAGCAGATCGCCGGCCGCGACCGTCTGGCCCTCCTCGACAGGGACATCGGTCACGACGCCGATGATCTTCGAGCCGACATCGATTCGATAGGGCGTCCTGACGAGACCGCTCGCAACCACCGTCAGGACAATATCCTGCCTCTGGACGATCGAGGTCGATACGACCGGACCGAGGATGAAGGATCGGCCGGCATAGGCCAGGGCGGCGCCTGCCGCGAGAAGCACCAGGAGCCACATTCCGATGCGACGTGTCGATCGCCTCCATGAGGGGCCGACCGTGCCGGCATCGACGGGCAAAATTGTCTTCGAAGCCGCCATCGCAATGTTCCGAGGGGCGCGTCGTCACCGCGGACGGCGAAGCGCCGGCATCCATGGCGATGAGCCTGCACGTCGCTCCGGCCATGGCCTTGATCTCGATCATTCAAGGCAACGCGCGCAGAAATGCCTTCGCCTTGCGCGGCGTCAAAGTCTCGATTCATCGACCGCGCTTTTTAGGCCTCCACGCAACAGCGCGTTCCGACCGAAGGAGGTTGTCGTGCCCCGATCCATCGTCATCGCACTGGTGCTTGCGCCCTCGGTTCTGGGCGCATGCGCGACCTCGCACTTCTACCCTTTCAGCCATCGTGCCTGTTCGCCGAATGACCCCGTCCGCCAGATGAACGGGCAGTCCTGCCCGATGCCCTGACCGTGCCGGCATAGCGATCGAGGACATGCGTTCGAAC
Organism: Aureimonas sp. Leaf324; assembly: GCF_001423245.1. Taxonomy (GTDB): domain Bacteria; phylum Pseudomonadota; class Alphaproteobacteria; order Rhizobiales; family Rhizobiaceae; genus Aureimonas. The sequence continues at coordinate 176,093 of NZ_LMOH01000012.1, read as the reverse complement.
GAACGCGTCGCGGGGGAAGTCGAACGTGGAATTGGAAGGAAAGTCGATCGTGATCACGGGAGCGGCGCAAGGGTTGGGCCGGGAGATCGCGAAGGCCCTCGCGGCGCGCCACGCGAATGTCGCTCTCGTCGACACCGATACGATCCAGTTGGCGGAGACGCAGCGGCTCTGCGGGCGGGACGCCGGGACATCGCGGCGCTACGTCGCCGATATCGCGGACGAAAGCGCGGTCGAGCGGGTCTTCGCCGAGATTCGTGCCGACTTCGGAGCGATCGACGCGCTCGTCAGCAATGCCGGCATCGTCCGCGACGGGCTCCTCGTAAAGGCGAAAGATCGTACGATCGAAAAGACGTTGTCGCTCGCAGACTTCCAGAACGTCGTCGCCGTAGACCTGCAGGGCGTTTTCCTCTGCGGTCGGGCCGCCGCATGTCACATGATCGAGGCGGGCCGAGCCGGCGTCATCCTCAACATTTCGAGCATCTCGCGGGCAGGGAACGTCGGGCAGACAAGCTACTCGGCGGCCAAGGCCGGCGTTGCCGCGATGACGGTCGTATGGGCGAAGGAACTCGCCCGCCACCGGATCCGCGTGGCAGCCCTCGCTCCGGGCTTCATCGAGACGCGCATGGTCGCCGCCATTCCCAGCAAGATCCGGGAACGCATCCTGTCCGGCGTCCCGCTGGGTCGGTTCGCACGACCGGATGAGGTTGCGGACGCCGCCGTGTTCGCCCTGAAGAACGACTACGTCAACGGGCGAGTGCTGGAGATCGACGGAGGCCTGCGGCTATGACTGACCGAAGTTCGTGCGGCTCCGTCGACGCTCGCGGGCTGGGGGGGCCGTGGCTGGGAGCCTCGTGGATGCCCCGGTGGCTTCCGGAAGGACCGCATCAGGCCTCAGCGCCGACGCCCGAGCCAAGGGCGGATCGGCAGCCCTCGGTGCAGCTCGACGTCCCGGATGTTCCCAACGGCTTGGATCGCCTGTTCCATGCCACGATGGGGCGCCTTACGGCAGGCCCGTCTCCGGCGGCGCTTTGGCTGGCGTTCGCGGACTGGAGCATTCATCTCGGCCAATCGCCGGGAAAATGTCAGCAGCTGGTCGAGAAGGATTTTCGCAAGGCGGTGCGCTTCGGAAACTACGCCGTTCGGCTGGCGTCCGATCCGGCTTGCCCCAGTTGTATCGAACCGCTGTCGCAGGACGATCGCTTCCGCGATCCGCTCTGGCGCGAGACCCCCTTCAATCTGATCCATCAGGGATTTCTCCTGCATCAGCAGTGGTGGCACTGTGGGACGACGGGTGTCGGTGGCGTCTCCCGACATCACGAGCAGCTCGTATCCTTCATGGTACGGCAGGGCCTCGACATGCTCTCCCCGAGCAATTTCATCGCGATGAACCCGGAGGTGCTCGCGACGACGGTTCGCGAAGGAGGGCTGAATCTCCTGCACGGCGGAGCGAACGCCTGGGTCGACTGGGAACGTCTGTCGGGCGGCAAGCCGCCGGCGGGGACGGAGGCATTCCGTCCCGGTGAGACCGTCGCCGTGACCAGGGGCGAGGTCGTCATGCGGAACCGCCTGATCGAACTCATCCAGTATGCTCCGACCACGGGGCGGGTCCACCCGGAGCCGATCCTGATCGTGCCCGCATGGATCATGAAGTTCTATATTCTCGACCTGTCACCGCGGAATTCGCTGGTCCGGCATCTCGTCGACGCCGGCTACAGCGTTTTCATGATCTCCTGGCACAACCCGACGGGTCAGGACCGCGATCTGGCGTTGAACGACTATCTGCACCTCGGCATCCTCGACGCGCTGGCGGCCGTCAGGACCATCGTTCCAGACGCCCGGGTGAACGCCCTCGGGTACTGCCTCGGCGGCACGCTGCTGGCCATCGCCGCGGCCTATCTCGCACGCGAGGAGCGGAACGAGCTTCACTCGATCACGCTGCTGGCAGTTCAGACGGATTTCGCGGACGCCGGTGAGCTGTCGCTTTTCATCGACGAGAGCCAGGTCGACTATCTCGAAGACCTCATGTGGGAGCAGGGCTATCTCGGCACGCGCCAGATGTCGGGCGCTTTCCAGCTGCTCCGCTCCAACGACCTCATCTGGTCCCGCATCGTGCGACATTACCTTCTGGGGCGCCGCACGCCGATGACCGACCTCATGGCCTGGAATGCCGATACGACCCGAATGCCCTATCGCATGCATTCGGAATATCTACGTCGGTTGTTCCTCTCGAACGATCTCTTCGAGGGGCGCTACGAGGTCGATGGGCGCCCCGTCGCGCTGCGCGACATCCACGCGCCGCTCTTCGTCGTCGCGGCCGAACGCGACCACGTCGCGCCGTGGCGGTCCGTCTTCAAGATCAACCTGATGAACGATACGGACATCACGTTCCTGCTGACGACGGGCGGGCACAATGCCGGCATCCTCAGCGAGCCCGGCCGTGCGGGAAGATCGTTCCGCATGACGCGTCGCCCGGCCGGCACCCGCTATGTCGACCCCGACAGCTGGTCCGCGGCTGCACCTCCGCGTGAGGGGTCGTGGTGGGCGGCTTGGGTCGATTGGCTCGACGAGCTGTCCGGCGCGCCGGTGGAGCCGCCGGCTGTCGGAGCGCCCGCCAAGGGATACGCCTCGCTCGGCCCGGCGCCCGGCCGCTATGTGCTGGAGCGTTGATCCCGATGGACGCCGACAGACGTTCGGTCCCGGCCGGCGGGACGCTCTCGAACGGGAACCGGACCTTCGAAGAGCTGCAACTCGGCGAGACGACGAGTCTCACGAGAACGATGACGCCTCGCGACGTCGAGCTTTTCGCCGCTTTGTCCGGAGAGGGGACGACGACCGGCGACGGGGCGGCGAATCCGGAGCCCCGCGGCCACCTCGCCGGCGTCCTCTGGACGGATGCACTCGTATGCTTCGTTCTTGGCACGAAGCTCCCGGGATAGGGGACCGTACCGCGGTCGAAGACGTTCCGCTTCGACCGTCCTGTCGTCTCCGGGGACGAGCTCACGCTGAACGTCACGGTCAGTCGCAAGCACGCCGAGTCTCGACAGCTCCTGCTGACTTGCACACTGACCGATCCGGTCGGCCGACGCGTGGCCGAGGGAACGGTCGACGTCGAGGCGCCAGCCCACAAGGTGGCGCGACCCGTCCCTGCCGTGCCGGAGATCGAGGTACGTCTGCCGGACAACCAGTGCGAACGTCTGATACGTCTGGCAGAGGGCTTGGCTGCGGTGCGGACGGCCGTCGTTCACCCCGTCGATCCGGAGACGCTCACGGCGCTTGTCGAAGCGACGAAGGCTGGGATCATCGCGCCGGTTCTCGTGGGGCCGGAAGCGCGGATACGACGGGCGGCCCAATCGGCCGGCGTCGACATCACCCCCTTCGAAATCGTCGCGACCGAACACAGCCATGCCGCCGCCGCGACGAGCGCCCGGTTGGCCGGCGACCGCCGCGTCGGTGCCTTGATGAAGGGAAGCCTTCACACGGACGAATTCATGGAGGCGATCGTCGCGGAGCCCAGGCTGCGAACGGCAAGGCGCATGAGCCACGTCTTCGTCGTCGAAGTCTCGCGCTACCCCCGTCCGCTCTTCCTGACGGACGCTGCCGTCAACATCGCGCCGACCCTCGAGGAAAAACGCGACATCGTCCTGAACGCGATCGATCTTGCGCATGTCCTCGGCGTTCGCGAGCCGCGAGTGGCGATTCTGTCGGCCATCGAGACCGTCAGCGAAAGGCTCCGCTCCACCCTGGACGCGGCGGCGCTCTGCAAGATGGCGGATCGCCGGCAAATCACCGGCGGGATCGTCGACGGCCCGCTGGCGTTCGACAACGCGGTGTCGGAGGACGCGGCCAAGGCGAAGGAAATCGTCTCCCGCGTGGCGGGGAGGGCCGACATACTCGTGGTGCCGGACCTGGAGTCCGGGAATATGCTCGTCAAGCAGCTGGAGTATCTCGGCGGCGCTCAGCTGGCCGGCATCGTCATGGGCGCCCGCGTTCCCATCGTTCTCACGAGCCGTGCCGACAAGGCGCGATCGAGACTGGCGTCGTGTGCGGCCGCACGTCTCCTCTCGCATGCTTGGGCGACGGTCGGTCCATCGGCCGGTGCCGCGGAACGCGACCATGCCTGAGAGATCGAACATCCTCACGCTGAACGCCGGATCGTCCAGCATCAGGTTCGCTCTGTTCGGCCGTAGTCTCGATCGTATCCTCACCGGGAAGCTCGATCTCGGAACGGGCGATCCCCGCTTGTCGGCCGTGGTGCGAGGAAGGAGGGTGGACGAAAGCTGGCCCGTCGTCGGCGCATCCGACGATCGCGACCCGGCCCAGCGTCTCCTGACATGGGTGGCAGGACAGATGTCGGGCCAGGAATTTGCTGCCGTCGGCCATCGGGTCGCGATCGGCGGGCTCGAGCATTCCAAATCGGCGAACGTAACGCCAGCTGTCCTGACGCGTCTGAAATCCCTCGTCCCCTTGGCTCCGCTGCATCAGCCGCGGAGCTTGGCGTTGATCGAGGCGGTCGCCGCTTCCTATCCTCCCGTCCAGCAGGTCGCCTGCTTCGACACGGCGTTCCATCGAACGATGCCGGCCGTTGCCACCACCTACGCGCTTCCCGCCGCCCTTCGGAAGGCTGGGGCTCGTCGCTACGGCTTCCACGGATTGAGCTACGAAGCGATCGCGAGGCGTCTCCCCCAACTCGACGAGCGCGCCGCGAAAGGGCGCGCGATCGTCTGTCACCTCGGCAGCGGAGCGAGCCTCTGCGCGCTCCGACAGGGACGAAGCGTTGCCACGACGATGGGGTTCAGCCCGCTGTCGGGCCTCGTCATGGGCAGCCGGCCCGGCGATCTCGATCCCGGATTGATGATCTGGCTCCTGCGGGAGCAGGCCATGCGGCTCGATGAGCTCGAGAACGTGCTGTATCACGAGTGCGGCGTGAAGGGCTTGTCGGGTTCGAGCGCCGACATGCGGGACCTGCTCGCCAGTTCCGAGCAGGCCGCAAGGGATGCGGTCGCGATCTTCGTCTATTCGGTCTCGACCGAGATCGGCCGACTGACCGCCGCCCTCGGCGGCCTCAATGCCATCGTGTTCACGGCGGGGATCGGAGAAAGCGCACCGGAAGTCCGGGAACGCGTCTGCGAGCGATTGGACTGGCTTGGCGTCGATCTCGATGACGCCTGGAACCGAGCGAACGAAACTCGGATCAGCACGCTGGCCAGTCCTGTCACCGTCTGGGTTCTGCCGACGGACGAGGAGGGGGTCATAGCAGAGGAGACCCTTCGCATGACGAGCCCAGAAGGCGAGTGTTTCCCTTGAAGGCATCCAGGACGGCTAGCGACAGGTCTCGCCAGGAACACACGTCGGAAGCGTCGACGGAGCCGACGATCAGGAGGAGCGAGGACGATGACCGTTTCTGGCGGCCATGCGATGTTCGCCGATAGAGGCGAGGCGGGCCGCAAGCTCGCCGCAAGACTGAGCCGGATGCACATCGCGAAGCCGATCGTCTACGCATTGCCACGTGGGGGCGTGCCCGTCGCCGCTGAGATCGCCCGTGATCTGCATGCGCCCCTGGAACTGATCCCGGTTCGCAAGATCGGGACGCCGGGGGACCCCGAGGTGGCGCTCGGGGCCGTCGTCGACGGTGCCGAGTCGCATATATTCGTCGATCACGATTTTCGGCTTCGATCCGGGGCAGACGATGCCTACATCGAACGTGCGGCCGCCGAGGCCGTGCAGGAGAACGAGCGTCGTCGGTCCATCTACCGCATCGGCTCCAAACCCATCGATCCGGCGGGGCATGTTGCGATCGTGGTGGACGACGGCATCGCGACAGGGGCGACGATGCTGGCTGCCGTGTCCTGGCTCTCGCAACGCGGCGCAGTCGGAATCTACGTTGCCGTGCCGGTAGCTCCCCGTGACAGGATCGGTTTGATCGCTCGACGGGTCGATGCCATCGTTTGTCTACACCCCGTGGATGACTTCGAAGGGGTTGGATCCGCCTACGAGGGCTTTCACCAACTGACTGACGCGGAGGTCATGGCAGGGTTGAAGGAGGCGCGATCGTCGCGACGCGTCCGAAGCTGAGAGTGTTCACACCGCTTCAGCGCCTGTCCTCGGATGCTCGGTGACATCGCTCACCAACGGTAACGGCAGCCGATTTTCGCGCGGTTCGGACCGACGTGCCTCCCGAGTGCCCAAGCGGCCTCCTCGGAGTAGGACGAAATGGTCCACTCAAGATTTCCGACCGCCTCGTGAGAGGCGGTCGGAGAGTTTGGCCGGCACCTGTTAGCCATAGTCAGCTGAGGCACCGAAACGGCGGCATCCCTTGCGCGTCACTGCATCTCGGACTCGGCCATCAGAAAACCGAGTATCTGCATAGACTTAGGGTTAGGCCGAATAAGCTGGCTATCATTACCCACGCGGATACTTCGGTTCGAATGGATCGAAACGATGCCGACCACGAAAAAGCCCCCGTCCGATACGGACGGGGGCTTTCTGGAAAGCTAGATCAGGCTCGGTCTCAGATCACGTCGATGCGTCGGTAGAGCGTTATCTCGAGAACTTTTGGATCGTCGATCGGTGCGATTCCCGCCTCTCTTAGTTCTCTTGCGAGACGACGGAAGTGTCGTCCGCGATCGTCGGCCAAGGTATTGAGCGAAACGTAGCTCCGCTTGAACTGGTCGAGTTCGTCTCGATCGACGATCGTCTGAGGGCGTCGCATCACCGGGTTGACGATCGTCCTCGCCCTCAGATGCCCGCGATCGACCAGTTTCTTGACGACTACCGTCGAGGTTCTCAACTCTTGTTCGACCGCTCTCAACGTGACGATCCCTTCGGCTCGCGGCGCCAACAGCGTCTTGATCTCCTCGGGATCTACGAGGACGGATAGGTATCCTCTCACGTCCGGATCGATGCCAACTCTCGTCAGCTTGCCACCGAACAGCAGCTGCAGGATCTCACCGGTGGAGCGGCACGTCCTCTTCGCGGCCGCCGGCAGATGATAGAGCCCATCGAGCGCGATGGTCCGATCCGCCTGGTCCAGCATACGCGTCATGAACGCATCCGCCTCACGCCGCTCGATCGACCACGTCCGGAATTTGTCGCTCTCGGACTCGGGGATCACCTTCACGTACTTCATCTCGATGAGCGGTCGCACGTGTGGCCGAGGGATGCCAAGATACTTCGCGACCCCCTGCAGATCCATGGCGTCGCGCAAGCCGCGGAGTAGAGGCGCAGCTCGATCCGCGGAGAACAGCGTGCGATCGTCCGACTTCTTCTGACCCCGGTCGATGAGACCAACCTCGCCGAGGAAGGTGCGGAGCCGTTTAGGATGGAGGCGGTTCTCGCGTGCGGCCTCGTAGATCGACTGGACCTTTCGCTCCGGGAAGGGGCGGCCAAAGGCCCTATCGGCCGGCCCCACCGGTAGCGATGCGTTCATGTGATCCATCATCAACTCTCGCACAGGTTCGTAGGCGTCATCGTCCGTCTCGTGCGCGAGCCGTTCATAGAGGCGCCCGAACATCGACTTCGGACCCCAAGCGGTTCTCGTATCGTGGAACTTCCGCTGGCGGCGTTCGAGGAACTCTCGGAACGACGCTTCGCCACCCTCGATGATCCCCATGCCCACCTCCTCGCAACCAACGCGTTCGTTGCCCGTCAGCTCGCGTCCACCGATACCGGGCCCGAGAGTCTCGACGATACCCACGAGGAAGGAGAGATCGATCACGACGTACAACGGCAGGGCGTCGATCCAGCCGGAAGCGGCGACCCCGCGCAGACGAGAACGGACGTAGCCTTCGAGAGCCCGAACCGGTCGCTCGCGGCACTTGGCCAGCAGCTGAGGGAGCCGGGGGATCGCTTCCGCAAACCGAGGAGACGTGTCGTGGCGGCGATCGGTTTCCGGATCGAAGGGAAGCGCGACGAGACCGACCCCATGCAGATCGCAGCAACGGATCGCCTCGACGATCCACGCCGCCCTACGGTGGGGACGGGCCGCCGGCCGGCACCCCAAACGCTCCAGGTCCTCGGCCATGCATCTCGGACACACGCGGATCCGGTCACGCATCAAGTGGTGGCGCCCCAGTCTCTCGCCGCGATGAACGAACGACCGGGACGATCCGACACGGACGAACGCGTTCTCGTGCAGGGTGGCCGCCTCGATCCCCGCCATCGACGCCAACGTCTCGATCGCCGCGGGAACGCCATCGACGATGCCCTGAAAGTCCAGCCCGAAGTCCAGGCAGAACTCCGCGGATTCGTCCCTGCAGGCGAGGACCGAGCGACGCGAGAGGTAGTCGGACGGCGTCTCGGCTTCTCCGACGTCGAGTTCGAACGGCAGCATCAGCGGCGTTCCTTGGGCTTGCGCTTACCGGTGGGAATGCCACGGTCGTCAACGTCGTCGACGTAGAGCGCGCTGCCGACGTTGATCATCGTGAAGCGGGTCGCGAGGAAAACGTTATCCTCGTCCGGCGCACCCGTTCTCGCCGCGTAGACATCGGCGAAGTGCATCGCCGTCAGCGTGGTCTCGCCCGAGCCGATGCACTCGCAGACCGCGTCCTGGATGAACTCGATGAGGATGCCGAAGGCGCCGAAGGTGGCGTGGATGAGCTTGTGGACGAACTCGTCCGTGCAGAGCTCCGAACCATCGATGCCCGGTACCGCCTGCAGGATCAGGGCGACCGTGTCCCTCACGACCTGGACATCCTGCTCGAACGACAGCGTCTGGAACTCGACGACCGTCACGCGCCGCCGCATGGAGTCGTCGTCGCGGAAGAACCTCCGGATCTCCGGCAGGCCGACGAAGATCCACCACACCGGCCACTCGGAATTCTGCATAAGGCGTTTAAACGTGTTCTCGATCGTCTTGACGGAATCGGCCTTCTCGATCTGATCGCTGTGCTGAGCCTCGTCCATCGCCAGGATGCGGACGCCTTGCTCCGGTAATAGGCGATGCACCATCGGCCAGACCTTGCTCTCGCGGATGAACCGGGTGCTTCGGTAGGCGAGCCTGTCCGTCAACATGTTTCCGAGAGCCGCAACAGTGAACGGACTGGGAGCCACGAACCTCAGGAGGGTCGACCGCCCATTCTCGTCGGGCGCGAACTCCGGCCTAGCCTCGAGGACCTTCTGAGACGTCACCGACTTTCCCACTCCGGCAAGACCCTCGACCAGGAGCGCGCGTCCGCCCCGTTCCGTCATGTCCCCGGACAGACGCTCGTGCGGAAGGCTCAACTCCACGGCTACGGAGTCGAGAAGCTTGTCGATCGCTTCGTTCAGCTCGGCGTCGTTGCTGTTGGGAACATAGACCTTACGCATCGCCGTCATCGCCGCGGTCTGCGCCTGGCGCTTCGGGCTCTGGTTCGCGAGGATGCGGGCGACGAAGCGGTCCCGCTCGCTGTTGGTCTCGCTCACGCGTCGTCTCCGGTCTTGATCGAGAAGGTCCGGCGACCGCGACGGGTCGTGGGCATCGGTTCGTCCTTGGACGTCGAGGTCGGCGCCTGCACCTCGGCAGCATCGATCGACGCCATGTCATCGACGGAGTCGGCGTCCGACCGGAAATCGAGGGTCCGCCCACGCTCCTCCGCCGGGACGATGCGGAACTGGCGGAAGAGCTTCGCGGCTTCCTCCTCGATCTGGTCACGGGTCATCGTCGACGGTCCGATGCCGGCATCCAGTGCGGAGCGGATGCCGAGGTTCCGGATGTCCGCCAGCGCGGTCTGGACGACCGACTCCCTCAGGGCGGAGACGTCTGCGTGCTGGCGCCGAATATGCGTGGCGGCGTCGAACCAATCCTCCAACGAGACCTTGCCGAGTGCCGTCCGGCAAGGAACGGTCACCCAGGGGGAACCGGGACGCTTGGCGCGTGCCGAGATCTCATCGAGGTTGTCGACGTCCAAGCGGACCTCAACCTTCTCCTGTCCGACGAGCCTCCGGATCTCGGCGACTTCGTCGTTCGCGAATTCGAGACCGACCAGGGAGATCCCGGTGTTCTGGATGCGTCGCTCGAACGTCATGCCGAACGCGGCACGTAGACGAGCACGCGAGGGCGGCGGCTGAACGCCGTACAGGCGGGATGCCTCGATCCAGGCGTCGTTCGGCGTTCGACCGCCGAGCCCGGAGTGGGGTTGGTTGTTGTAGACGTCTACGAGGTAGCGGATCAGCGCAGGCTGCAGGACGGGAATGACCAAGTTCGCGACTTGCTCGGGCTTGATTTCCCCCTTGGCGTTGACGCCCGAGAAGGTTCTGCCCTGAAAGAGCGGCAAGAGCTGGATGTCGGTCGTGCGGAACACAGCCTCCAACCAGCCGCGCTCGTCGGGCACACCGGCCTTACCGTAGGCGACCTGAGATCCTACGTCCCGGATGCCCGCCTGGACGATGCCCGCGATGTTCTCGGGCCCGCCGTCCATGGCGAACGTGCTAACCGAACACATGTGCGCCCAGGTCGATACGCAACCCGCCGCCCTCGCGATCTCCGTCTTGTCCACGAACGCCATGCGCAGGGCGCGCACGGTCGTATCCGCGTTGGGATCGAGCGAGAGGCGAACTCCGACCACGACCCGCGTCGCGGCATCGATGCCGAGGGTAAGGCTGAGGCGCAATTTCTCGACGGCCGTGCGAACGTCCGCGGACAACCCGTCGAATGCCTTGCGCGGCAGAAGCTTGCTCAGGCTCTGGATTCGCCACGAATCGTAGCCGACGAGTTCCCCGGGACGCATGGCGAGTTCATGGCGACCGGCGACCTTGAAGTCCCGTCGTGCCTTGCTCGGTCCGTAACGGGCAAGAACCTTGTCGTACTCGGGCAACTTGCGGATGTCGCGTTCGAACGTCGACAGCGAGGGCGGGGTGAGGGGAGGAAGCCCCGTCTTCGCTCGGAGCTCGTTCTCGGCGAAGAACGTCGGCAGCTTCGCGACGCGCTCGTGGGGAAGACGCGTACGCCTGGAACGAGACGGCCGCGTACCGCCGACGATGTCGGTCGCTCCCTCGAAGTCGGGTCCACCCTTCATCAGGCGATAGAGCGTCTTCGCCGTGGGACGGCTCCTATCCAGGTAGGCGTCCCGCCAAGCCGTCATGATCTCGAGGGCGCGAGGATCGGCGAGGTTGGGACCCCTTGGGGAGCGACGACGGCTCCGACGATCCCGCAGCTGCATCGGGTCCCAGCCCGTGGCCTCAAGGATCGCGATGTAGCCGAGCACCGTCGACGGCGCGGGGACGACCAGGATCTGCCGGGACGTGCGTGCGGCCAGTCGGCGCGTCTTGTCGACCTTCGAGGACCTGTTCGCGCCGCCGTACGCACGCGCCGACGCATCGAGGCTGAGTTCGTCGTTGACCTCCGCCATGATCGCAGGGAGCGCCTTGCGCAACGCCGTCCGGGTATAGGGCAGCTCCTTCTTCTTGTGCTTCTCGACGACCCGTCGGCACAGCTCGGTGTAGGCGATGAGCGTGTTGCGTTCCTTCTCCGGCAGGTCGGAGAGGGTCAGCGCATCGGGGAGGTCGATGATCAGAGACTGACGGGAGGGATCGTTCTCGGGGATCCTGGGGTCCACGCGATCCTCGCCGACCAGCCTGTCGAACGCAGTCTGCGGGAGCGTCTGCACGATCCCCGTATCGAGCGATCGCATACGCAGCATCAGTGCATCGCTGGCGACGTGGGCGAAGTCGTGCCCGTCGATCCGGAAGACGTGGCCGGGCGGAAAGGACCAGGTCGTCGGGCTCGGTCGGGGGGAATGCGAATGGGCGAAAGGCGGCATGGAGAGTTCTCCTTTGCGAGGGGGATCAGGAGTGGCGGAGGCGGACGAAGCAGGTCGAGGCGATGCGCTCGCCATCCCGCACCTCGAGGCGGCGGGCGGCGATGGCACGGACCACGGAGCAGAAGCCGATGCCGTCGGACGCGATGGCGTCGGCGAGCTCCGAGAGACGGCACCAGCCGACGAGCGATGGGATCAGGCGATCGAGCCTATCGTCCGCCATCGGGTCCGGCATTCGACGGGCGTGGATGACGAGGCGCGCATCCGCGACGTCGTCCGGATGGATGTCCCTCTCGGTACGCACCTCGAAGGCGTCCGCGACGCTCGTTCCGTGTCGTGCCAGGACGCGGCGATGGACGTCCTCGATGCGGGAGCTCTCCACCCGGTCCGCGGGCTTCACGGCCACGCCGACGCGGCGACCGTTCCTCAACGTCAGTCGCAGATCGATGAAGTAGTCGTGGATCTCGCCGTCGTCGTCGACCCAGTCAATCCGTACCTGCTCGTCGATCGCGACGACGTCCTCGGATGCCATGGCCAGGAGGAGGACGAGTTCCTCGAAGCGACTCTCGTAGACGTGCTGCCGCCCGGTGCGGTCGTCGACGATCGAGCCGCGATGGGAGGCGGTGCTCGTCATCGAGAACTTGCGCTCCGCTCTGGTCGGCTCGACGGGGACGAAGGAGGCCTCGTCGGGAACGACGATGGGCATGGGCATGGCCGGCGGCCCGTAGACGGCGGGCGGCGGGCGGTGGGTGCGGGGGGCGCGGATGTATCTACGCATCTTCCCCCTCCTTGGCGGCGGGGAGGTGCCCCATCGGAGGAGCGGCGGCTCGGGTTCTCGAACTCGGCTCCAAGCCGAGGTTCGACGGTTCGGGTGCGTTAATCATGGTCGGCTTTCGTTGGCGCAGCCGGCCCCGATCGCCCACTCCGAGCTTGACGATCGACGTGCGATCGGCGAGTGTCGGGTGGTCGATGGATCGAGCTGCGATCTGTGATGGATCGGGTCACGGTCTCGATGGATTGGCCCAGGACGCGATGCGAACCTGGCCGATGGCGAAGTGAGTAGGCGGAGCTCGAACTCCGCGATCGACTGGTTGGTACTGGTCAACGGCTACTGCGGCGCTTACCGCAGGTTTGACGGATCGTGTTTGGCGACATCGACCGTCGGGAATTTCAGGGGGTGTGGCGACACACCCCCTTCGTTCCCCTGGAAGCCTAAGGTCTCCTTTCCTCGTTTCGTTCTCATAGTTTCGGCAGCAGTGATTGACGAATCATTGCCGCGATTTTGCCGCTGGACTTCTTGGCCGAAAGTCAAGAGGCGTATGTTGACTCGATATCCGCAATGTTCGACTTCGAATTTTATTGATTCGACTTAGTCTTGATTCATTTTATGGTTTTTGCCGCTGCCATTGATTCCTATGCCTGAATCCGCTTGAAAGGATTTGTTAGATCCTCTTGGCTTATGCATGTATCGCTGATCAGAAGGCGCGATCGATACCTGCGGCCTTTGCTCCAAAGGCTGAAGGAACGGCTAATCCCGTTCTCCATATTTATTTTCTGTGGAACGTTTCTTATCGACCGCTAACTTCGGTAAACGAAGTACTGATTTTCGATAGCGAAATTTGACCTGCGTTAGCGTCGGAAGTGATTGGTCAACGATTACAAGAGGTTGAAGGAATCGAGCTTGTCGCTCGCTCGCCCTAGTCGGGGATGCCGCCTCCGCCATCATCCTTTTCATGCCGGCCGGCGTGGATCTGCCGAACGATCGACGAAATGGCGTCCTTCGGATCCGTCCCCTCGAGGATCGCCGACTGTACTGTCGTCTTCGCGACGTGGCCTTCGAGGAAGCGCGATGCACGTCGCGCCCTGCGTCGCCCCGATCCACTGCTCCACCGCGGGACGAGGATGGTCAGTCTTCCGGCTGCCCTCGTGACCGCCAGGTACAACGCGTGGCGCTCCTGCTCCAACTCTACCGCGCTTTCGGCATGAACCGACGGGATCGAACCCTCCGTGCACGACAACACCGTGACGCTTTCCCACGCCCGATCCCTCGCCATTTGGATCGTCGAGAGCGTGACCTGCCCCGGTGCCGCCATTACTGGATTGCCGGGAGCGATGGGGTCGATCGCGAGCTCGTCCAGCCAGGGACGGAGTTCGGGCACCGTCGCGGAAGCGGTCAGGAGCGCCTCGACATCGGCCATTCGATCGTCCGCGTCGACGTAGCGGCGTTCGGCGAGAGGACGATACAACTCGGCCGCCACATAGCAGGCCCACACCGCCGAGGCCGACGCGGCGATCGTCGCCAGCTTCTCGGCGAACTCGCCGAGGTCGGGAAGGTCGGCGCCCACGAGTATCGGCGAAGACGGGTCGAGTTCGTGAAGGGGGCGACCGGCTAGGGCCTCGAGGATACGCTTCGCCGCGGTCGGGTCGATACCCGGCATCATCTGCAGGGCGCGCAGCCCCGACAGACGAGCCGCCGGGCTCACCGCATAGCGCAGGATCGACAGAAAGCCGCGGACGTGAGCTCGGGCGGTCCAGGGCGATCCATCCAGCCTGAGATACGGGATGCGGCGTCGAATGAACTCGGCCTCGACTAGGACGGAGTCGCCCGGCGATCGGTAGAGGATCGCTCGACGGCAAAGGTCCTCGCCAGCCGCCCGAGCCGCCTCGAGCTCACCCGCCACGAGCCGCGCCTGCGCGGCGTCGTCGTCCACGAAAAGGATGCGCGGCTCCGGCCACGCATGGAAGCCGGCCAGCGGCCGCGGCATGCACGCACCATCACGAAGTATGGCCGCCGCGAGCCGCAGGATCGGCGGCGAGCAGCGGTAGGAGGTCTCCAGCCGCATAACGGTAGCGGCGGGGTCGTAACGGCCCGCGAACGCGGCGATCTGCGCCGTCCCGCCGGCGTGAACGTCGATCGCCTGGGCGTCGTCGGCGAAGACGGTCAGGCCGCGCCCGTGGGGGCGGAATGCGTCAAGGATGGTGGCCTGAAGAGGGGACAGGTCCTCGTAGCCGGAGACGAGGACATGATCCCAGCACGAGGAGACGAGTTCCGCGAAGTCCGGATCCGTGAGTGCACTCGCGAGGCGGGTGAGGAGGTCGTCGACATCGAGCGAGTGTTGGCGCCCCTTCTCCTCACGATAGCGATCGAAGAGGGCGTCGAAGCGAGTTTCCGTCGGCAGCAGGCCCGTCGGATACGCCGCGAGTAGCCCGCCCAGGTCTACCGATCTCGCCGTGGCCTCCGACAAGATGTCGAGGCAAAGGTCGGCGGGCGGAAGCGGCGGCTCCGAGGTGGCCTCTGACATGCCGTCACGCACCGGGGTCATCACGGCGATCGCGTCCGTCCTATCGAGGATCGCGAAATCCGGAGAGAGACCGAGGCGACGCGCGTGCGAGCGCAGGATCCGCAAGGCGAGCGAGTGAAAGGTCATGACCTGATCGGAGGCGATCGCCGGCACCGCAGCGCGGATCCACGTCGTCAGCTGCAGCGCTGCATCCGGCGAGGGCACGACCACGAGGAAGCGGGCGGGGTCGGCGCGGGCCACGACGAGGCGCTCGATGCGACCGACGAGGACGGTCTTCTTTCCGGTGCCGGGCCCGCCCAGGACCATCAACGGCCCCGCGATGTGCGGGCCGGGACCGGAGATGCCGAAAGAGGCAGCGGCCTCCTGCGTGCGGTCGAGCGCACGGGGGCTCGGCAGGTCGCGCTCGAAATCGTCGCGGCTCATCGGCCGGCCTCCTGCGCGGAGGAGGCCGGCAGCCCGAAGCCCGACGCGATCTCGAGGATGGCGGCGCGATCGAGGTGGCGCCGGGCGAGCAGGGCCGTCACGAAGGCATCGAGCGCGTCGCGGTGACGGATGAGCAACGCGTGCGCCCTACCGGCCGCGGCCTGGAGAATTGGTTCGATCCGGGCGCGCTCCACCGACGGCTCGTAGGCGAGCGTGCCGCAGAAGCCGAGGCGGCCGATCATGCGTCCAGCCACATCGGTCGCGGCAGCCAGGTCGCTGTCGTCGCCTCCACCGGAGCCGGTGCTCGAACAGCCGAGGACAAGCATCTCGGCGGCTCGACCGGCTAGGAGGACGACGATATGCGCGTCCAGGTCGGATGCGAGCGGGATTGGTCCTCCCGGACGCCCGAGCAGGACCTTCGGCCCGGTTCCCGCCACCCCGGCCGACATCGACGACGGCACGGAGCCGCAGGCCAGCGCGACGACCAAGTGTCCGGACTCGTGGACCGCGATACGGCGCCGTACCTCATCCGACAGGTCGTCGACGGGAAGGGCGGCCAGCTCGACGTCCGCCAGCGTCACAGCGCGCCCTTGGCGTCTGGCCGAGCGACGCGCCTCGCGAGCGACGGCGGCCGCATCGGCGCCGCTAGCCGACCCCGCCAGGATCTGCGCGATCGGCGTCAGCTCGGCGGACGAGAGCGCGCCGCCGAGGTGCTGCGCCAGGATCGCGGCGAGATCCGATGCATCGGGGAGTCCGATCACGAGGCGCTGCTCGAGACGTCCGGATCGTAGCAAGGCGGGATCGAGGCGGGTCGCGTCGTTGCACGCCGCGAGCACGGTGAAGCCAGCACGAGCGTCACCGCCATCCAACTCCGCCAGTAGGCAGTCGACGACCGTCGACCAGTAGGCGTCGTATCGCCCCTCGGTGCCTCGGGCGGGAAGGCTGCCCAACTCGTCGATGAAGACCAGCGAGGGTGCCGAACGGCGGGCCTCGGCGAACGCCGACTGGATGGACTTGGTGACGTCCCCGAGATGTCCGGAGCCGGAGCTCTGCCAAGCGGAGAACGACGTCGACACAAGATGAAGGGAAGCGCTCGCCGCGACCGATCCCGCGAAGGTCGACTTGCCCGTACCGGGCGGGCCGACCATGAGCGCGCCGGGCGAAACGTCGGTCCAGGCGATGCGACCAGCCCTGAAATCGGCGACGTCTCTGACGAGATCGGTCGCCCATGACATGGCCGAGCCGTAACCGCGAAGCTCCTCCAGCGGTCGAGGGGGCAGCGCCGTCGCCGCCGCCTTCGCCCCTGGTTCCTCCGGCCCCGGCTTCTCGATGCACATCAGATCCATCGCGAGCGCCCAGGCTTCCGAGGCAGAAACGCCCTTGGCGCAGGCTACGTCGAAAGTCGCATGGGTGAGAGTGGGAGGCCACGACGGAATATCGCCCCCGATGTCGACCGAGCCGTAACGGCGGGTGAACGTGTCGCGCAGGGCATCCGAACCGGGCAACGAGAGCGTAATCGACAAGTCGACTAAGGGCGGGAACGAGAACGCCGCGTCTCCGGTCGTCGTGACGATCAGGACACGGCCCTTCGCGATGTGCGTAAGCAGCGCCTCCGCGTTCAGCTGTCCGTCGATCAAGGGATCACCGGAGAGGTGAACGAAGACGACCTTCCGGTCCACCTCGTCGCCCGCCAGCAGCCAGTCGATGGAACAGCGCAACGGGGGCTCGAGGAGGCCGCCGTCGATCGGCGTCGTCACGACGATCACGAGCGGCGAATCCTGGCGAATGCGGTCGATCTGCGCGTCGGAGAAGCTGCGGACGAACTCGCGGTGGATCGCGAAGCGGCTGGGCGCGAGGAAGCCGATGGCCGCCTCGCGCTGTTCCTCGACGGTCAGGGGGCACTCCTCCGGGCCGAAGTCGACGCGCAGATCGTCGAAGGAGGTGAGGGCGGTGGGAGCCGAGCGCCTAGCGGCCATCGACGCCTCCCGTGGACGCGTCGTCGCAGATCGCGCCGTCGCGATCGAACCAGGCGAGAACCAGCGCGGCGGCGGGGCAGCCGGCGGTCGCGAAGCCGACGAGCGAGGTACGGATCGCGGCGCGGGTCTGCGCGTCGGCGGAGCGACGGGCCGCCCGGATCGCGGCGCCGACGGCCACGGCGGAATCGAGGTGGACGACGCACGGGGCGTTAGCGGGCGTGCGGGGGCGGTCGCCGGGATGCAGTGCATCCGGCGGGGTGGTGGTACGGGAAAACATGAGGATCCTTCGGCCTACGCGAGGCTCGGCGAGAACTTGGGTCAGACGGGCCGGAGATACCGGTCCCGGCGCAATTCCGTCGGGCTCAGAGCCTGCGGATGACGATCTCGGGATCGACGTAGGAGGTGTCGACGAAGTCCGCGGAGACGATGCCCTTGTTCATCAACGTCACCAGCGCCCCATAGGCGTGCGGCTCGGTGCGCGCCAGGATCGCGACGGCCGCGTCCAGGTCCAGAATGTCCCCGGTCTCGGGGATGCGCTCGAGCAGGGCGGCCTGACCGGCCGACAGGAAGTCCGCGACGTTAACCATGCTCCCGCGATGCGGGCGCACGACGTTGCGGTCCCCCTGCGGGGAACTATAATTGATGCTAACCATAGTCGATGCTCCAGACAGCTCGATGGTGGCCAGGTCGTCGCGATGTTACGAGCACCGCGATGACCGCCGTTTTGCTAATGAATGGTCCGAGACTTATGTCTCAGGACGAATAATATAACGGTGGAAAAACTCCGCAAGTCACCTTGCGGCGGAAAGTATGGTTAACCGTACGTTTCTGTTTTATTAAAATGCTACCGATCCTTATTTCATCGGATTGCTCGCTGTTAGTGTGACAACCTTGGGTTGCATTTATGACCCTCGGTTGATGAAATAATTTGACCCGACGTTCGCCGATGGTGTTCGAACGGCCTCTGAGGATATTGACGTCCGAGAACGGACGTAGGGGGGGGGCTTCGGCAAGGCCTGCCGACGGTACGCATGATCTTCGCTCACGAAGACGATGGAGCCGCGTCCACGGATCATGCCGAGACCCCCCCGGTCCCACGGCGAAGTCCGAGTAATCGTGTCGGAACTCGCGCTTCGATCGCTCGTCGGCGCATATCGTGCCGTATCGGTATCCACATCGTGCGCCGAGCTAGGGAAACCTTAAGCGCGACGATCGATGCTATCCGCCACGACACGACCCCAAACCGCCCGTCCGGGGGGCCGGCGTCGATCGTCCGATCTGCGTCCCACAACGTTCGAGCCTTCACTTGTACAAGCTTACGGTCGGCGTCTTCCCTCTGCTGCTTGTCCTCATGGAGGGTGTGTAGATACCTGCTTGGACAAAACCTGATCGACTTCATCGGCCCGACGTTCTGCGTTGCAGGATTGTCGTTTCTAGTTCCTCTTCTGAGGGTGAGGACCCGCACGATCGCGCCGTCCGGCGGCGGGGGGCCAGGAGCGACCTACGACGATCAAGGTTTAGTCTACTTCGTGTTCATCATGCTGGTGATCTTCATGGCGGCGTGGGGTGTGGCGGTGTCCTACTCCCTCAAGAATCCTGCCGTCGCGTTCCACGGAATTCCGATCCACATCTGCATAGGCGTTGCGCTATATGTCATCAGCGTTGCCTTGACCTACGCCAAGGAGTGGAAATGAGCTTCTCGTTCCCCGACGTCGTCGGAAGCCCGTTCCTGGAGGTCTTGGCCGTACCGCTGGCGACCGGCGCCTTGGCGGTCGCGACGTTTCCGCTCCTCGGATACCTCTTTCGGCACGGCTGGCTGCGAAGGCGTTGGCCAGTCAGGATCAAGCTGCCGAACGGTAGGACCGAATATCTGCGAGGCGGCGACGAGGCCGAGCTCCGCATGGCGTTGTCCGAGTACCTGGACTTCGAGAAGCAAGTGCTGGCCGCGATCCGGGATCTGCAACGGACTTCCGACGAGGTGACGACGGTGGAGGAGCTTGAGGGAGCACACCAGGCTGACTTCGTGCTGCGGGCGAACGGCAGAACCTACCTCGTGGAGGCGAAGCTCGACGGTGACTCGATAGATCGCAGACTGCTGCGTAGGTACTTCGATGCCAGGAAGGCCGACGAGATCATCCTGGTGAGCAAGAAGGGGTTCTCGAAGACGGCTAGGGAGAGACTAGGCAGATTGGGGGGCGACCGGGTCCAGCTCTTGAGCGCAAGCGGTTCCGTCGCCATTCGCGATCAGATCGCCCGAATTCTCGTGCACTCGGCTTCCCGGTAGCGCGGCTCGACGTCGAGGCATAGGCTCTAGCGGGTCGGTGGCGACTCGGGGTCGGATCCAAGGCGACGTTTGACGAAGCTTTCGGGTTTTGAGGCTTCGTGGAAGCCAAGCCCATGTACGTCGAACGGCGACTGCTCAGGCGGACCTTCTCTACAATACGTCATCTTCGGCGGGGCAAAGCTTCTCGGAGGACTTCCTCCGGGCCTTGCGTTGGGCTGACGTGCTCCACCGATCCCGGAGGCTTCGGTTTAGGTGTCCAGCGAAACCGCGATCCGATCTTCATGAAGATCGATGCCAGATCGTGTGTCCCGCTCGGGTGGAGCGGGCTTCGGAACTGCTGGCGATACGGCGTATCGTTTGATTCCGAACAAGCCGAAGCCTACGTATGCGATCACTGGTACAGAGAGGCATCGTTGAGGATAGTCGACATGCCGATACACCCGTCGGATGCGCTACGGGACAACAAGCAAGCGTTGCTCGCTGTCCTCGCTCGATATGGCGTAACGAACCCGTGATTCTTCGGCTCCGTGTCGAGAGGTGAGGATACCGTCGACAGCGACATCGATCTGCTCGTGACGAAATCGGCGCCGATGAGCTCCGGAACGATTGCTCGTCTCCGGCGGGAGGTCGCGGAAGTATTGGGCTGGCGCGTCGACCTTGTCTTCGACACCGCACTGAAACCCCAGGTGGAGCGGGAGATCCGATCCGATCTCGGAACGCTACCGTGAGGTCCGATCAAGCCAGGTTCCAGTGGTCGGTGCACGAGGCGCTGCACTATGCCGAACGTGCGATCAGATACGTCGGTGATCAGGATATCGCGGAACTTTCGCGGAATTCGATGGCTGTCGATGCGACGGTACGATGCATCGAGGTCATCGGCGAGACTGCCGTGAGAGCCAAGAAGGCGTCGCCTGAGATCTATGCGCAGCATAGGGAACTCATGTTCGACGAGTTGCGCGACGCGCGGAACGCGGCGATACAGGAGTATGAGCGGGTCGATCCGGAAGACCTTTCGGGTCGCGACGAGCCTCGGACGCCCGCGACACGCCATACCTAAACGACGGGCCGGGTGCTTGGGTCAAAGGCGCTCCGACCGCAGATCAAAAGGTGCGTCCGCAGCCGTTCTCCCAATGAGATGGCGTCATGCGGCGACGGCCCTTATCGCTTTCCGGCAGGTCGGGTTTGATGCTACGACGAAGGCAACGAGTGCAGCGTCGTCATGAATATCGATCCAGCATCTACGACGGATATCGATCGTCCGTCGCCTTGGCCGAACGCGAATGCTCGCCTCCTGGGCCTGGGCGTCGGGTTGCCCGTGAAACCGCTCGACCGCCTCGCTCAATTCAGCCCGCTCGACTTCGAGCGTTTCACGCTGGAATGGGCCACGGGGTACCTGGCACGGAAGGTGCCAGGCGTCGATCAGGTCCAGCAACGCGGCGGGTCCGGAGACAAGGGCCGCGACGTCGTCGTGTGGCTCGATCCGACAGCAGCCGACCCGCGGCGCTGGAGCCTCTATCAATGCAAGCACTACCAGACTCGGCTCGGCTGGGGTTCGGCGGCGGCCGAGATCGCCAAGGTCCTGTTCTACACCTATCGAGGCGATTACCGAGCGCCGTCTGAATACTGGTTCGTGACTCACTTGGGCGTGACGTCGGACCTCCAGGATACCCTCGACGATCCTGCCGGCATGGCGAGGAGGATCGTCGCCGACTGGGACAAGCGCTGTCGGTACGAGATCATGAAGGACGAGGTGATCCTGGAGCCGTCGCTCGAGGAGCATGTCAGGAAGTTCGACTTCTCGATCTTCAGGGCGAAGCAGCCGCTCGAGCTGCTGCAGGAGCATGCCCAGACGAACTACCACCACACGGTGTTCGGCCTGCCGTTGATCGAGCGCGTCGTTCCGAAAGTTCCGCCATCGGCCGTCGCCCCGACCGAGACCGTCTACGTCGGCCGACTGTTGGAGGCCATCGGAGAGGCCGTCGGCGAGCCCGTCGTAGACGAGGTGGCACTGCAGCCGTTCCCGAAGGAGGCCGCCCTGTTCCGGCGATCGCGTCTCACGTTCTACTGCGCGGAGAATCTCCGGGAGCTCGCTCGCGACAGCATGCTCGACGAGGCCTTCTTCGACACCCTCCTGCAGGAGTTCGCCGACGGTCTCTACTTCACCTACACGGGACCGGCGGCCAACGGCCTCGCACGTCTGGGAGCGACGGTACAGGCGGCGCAGAGCCTGCAGCTGACCGGGCACATGCTCAACCCTCACGTCATGGCCAACGACCGTGAGGGGATGTGTCATCAGCTCGCCAACGACGGTATCGTCGAATGGATCGATCGATGACGCCCGCATCCGCCTCACCGAGGCGCGAGGGACGCATCTTCAACTCCCCGCTCGAGCATGGACTGAGGATGTTGTTCATCCTCAACGCCAACGAGGGACGGAGCGCCGACCTTCAACGCCTCGTCTCGTTCGACTATCTCCTGGTTCATTCCGGCGATGCGGATGGCCCCGAGAGCCTGCATCCCGCCGTGCCGTTCCGCGGGGGGGAGCTGCTTGTGAAGCGCGAAGCGCTGAGCATGGGGCTCGACCGCATGTTCTCGCGTGAGCTGATCGACAAGCGCTTCGACCACAGCGGCATCACCTACGCCTCGAACGCCCTCACCGCCGCGTTCCTAGCCCTGCTCGCGAGCGACTACGCGAGACAGCTGGCCATACGGGCACGGTGGACGATCGCCACGTTCGGGGAGCTCGACGATCGCGCCCTCGACGACTTCATGTCGGAGCGTATCGGGAAGTGGGGCGCCGAGTTCAATCGTGTCGGATCCCTCGAGAAGTTGGTTCTCTGACGATGATGCACGTCCGCCGCATCCTGCTTCGCGGATCCTCCGTGGACGACGCCGAGGTTCGCTTCGATGTCGGAGGCAACATCCTCGCCGGCGCATCGGATACCGGCAAGAGCTTCGTACTTCACTGCCTCGACTACATCCTGGGCTCGGATATCATGCGCAAGCGCGTCCCCGAGGCCGAGCCGTATTCGACCCTCTTCGTCGAATTCGGTAATGGCACCGGAGAGGCGTTGACCTTGAGGCGGGATCTCTCAGGCGGTAACCTCGAGGTCTACGATCTCCCGATCGAACGGGCTTCCGGTTCGAACCGGACGATCGCCCCAAGACGTCGTGGCACGTCGCAGAGCGACGACGTCACCTCGGTGATCTTCCCGTTCGCAGGTATTCCCGAGGCCCGCCTCAGGACGAACAGCCAGGGGAAGGTCCAACGGCTCACCGTCCGAAACCTGTTCCCGATCTTCGTCGTCGACGAGATCTCCGTCATCGCCGAGCAGTCGCCCGTGCTCGGAGAGACCGGGTTCGGGGACACCATGCGCAAGCGGATGTTCTCGTTCCTCCTGACCGGGAAGGACGATTCGGGGGTCGTCGCGGAGGAGAAGCGCGAGATCGTGAAGGCCCGCCTCGCCGCGAAGCTGGGTGTCATCGAGGAACTGATGGCCCCGTTGGAGAAGCGGTTGGAAGGCGTTCGCCGGGACGAGTCGCTGGACTCCGTGGAAAAGCTCGAAGCGGCGATGGAGACGACGCGAATGCGGCTCCAGACCATGGAGCTGGAGCGCGAGGAATTGCAGTCGGAACGGTCTACGGCCGCCGAGAGCCTGGATCACGCGAACTCTCAGATCATCGCCATCGACGAGTTGCGGGTCCGATACGGTCTCCTCCAGCAGCGGTACGACTCGGATCTGAAGAGACTGGATTTCGTCGCGGAGGGCGCCCAGTACTTCGACCAGCTGCAGGAGGTGACCTGTCCGCTCTGCGATCAGCCGATGACGGCCGACCATCGCCATGTCGCCGAGGAGAGGAGCTCGGGAATCTACGACGCGGCCAAGTCCGAAGCGGCGAAGATCCTGGCACAGCGGACCGACCTCCAGGCCGCGATCTCGGATCTCGAAGGCCGGCGGGCGGTACATGTCGCCACGGTCGACGAGTGCGCCACCAGGTTGGAGGAGATCGAGGGCAGGCTCCGATCCGATCTCGCACCGAGGCTAAAGGGGGACGTCGACCGGCTCGACGCGCTCTCCGAGAGACGGCTGCGGCTCGAGGCGACGCGCAACGACCTGGACCAGTTCGACAACCTCGTCCAGCTTCGGCAGGAGATCGAGGACGCCGCAAGGGACGGACGACCTAGGGCCAAGGAATGGGAGCCGCTGCCGTCGGCGGCCCTGCTGGCGTTCTGCCGCCAGGTGGAGGCTACGCTCAAGGAGTGGGGCTGGCCCTCGGAGGAGCCCCGTGTCGAGTTCGATCAGCAGACATACGACATCGTCGTCGACGGTCAGGCGCGTCAGTCGCACGGCAAGGGTGTTCGAGCGCTTCTCTACTCGGCCTTCGTCGTCGGGCTTCTCCGCTATTGCGCGCAGAACAAGCGCCCGCATCCGGGGTTCGTGATCATCGACTCCCCCCTGACTTCCTACAAGCGAGGCAGGGACGTGGAGGCATCCGATAGTCTGGACCCCGGTCTGGAAGATGGGTTCTGGTCGTCGATACCGAAGACGAGCCGGGACCTCCAGATCATCGTCGTCGAGAACAAGGAGCCGCCGGTCGCGGTGCAGGACGCCACGCATTACGAATGGTTCGCCGGTCCGAACGGAGCGGATGGCGATCGCAAGGGGTTCGTGCCTCCTGCTCGCTGAGTGGTCCTCCTCGAGGATGCCGAGGCGTCGACCTCGCCAGCCCGTGGCACAGTACGATGCGCAGCCAGCGCACGCGCGATCGCTCCGAGCGAGGACACGGGGTGGATCGTGGATGAACGCGGGTACCACCTCTCGAGAACGGTCGTGGTGGCCGTTCTCGGCCGCCCTCCGAGGTGCGCCGCCCTAGCCTGGTGCGAGACCCGGCTCCTTGTCTCCGATCGTCCGTCCGGTCTCGATGCCTGGTTCGAACTCTGCCAAGATCGCATCTCGCCGGTGATCGAGCAACTCGCCGGAATCGAGGAAGTCGGCGAGGTAGTTCAGATCGTGGTCGCGCACGCCACAGGCTGCGAAGACCGGCCGCCACTGGTTCACCCAGCCAGCTACGTGATTCCATTCCTGCCTTGCTTCCTCCGGCGTGAGACCGAAGTGACGCGAGGCCGCGACCGCATGGTCGACGTCGAAGCGGTTCAACATGGATGGGGTGGGCGAGAACTGGATCGCCTGTATACCCAAGCCGTTCATCTGCGTGGGGATGTCATACGCGGGCGACAACTCCCAATGTCCGGAGTCGGTTCGCAGGAACGCATGGTTCTTGGTGTGGTCGTCCGTGTTGTCGATCAGCACGTTGAAGACCATCCGACGGAACAGTTCTCGTCGCATCCCGTCCATGCGATCCGCAGGCGCGAACCGCCTGATCACGCCAGCCATGGCGGCGTAGCTGTCGTCGCCTTCCGCGATCAGCATCGTCCGGGCCGATACGCCGTGGACACGCCGTCCACCTCTTCTGTCGAAGCGACGGACGAGCAAGACGTGGTCGACTCCTCCGGGTAGAACGAACGAGTCAGCCACGTCGATGCCGGCATGCCGAGCCAGTTCCATGCACGCGTGCTCGATCAGGAGCTGATCCACGTTGCTGCCGCGTGGAAACTTGGCGATCCATTCGTCGTCATCGTTCGCGATCAACAGCTTCGGGTGCGCGCCACCCATGGTTCCAGCGCTGGCGACCAGCTGCCTCTCGCGTTCGGTCAGCGGTTCCCTATCCATCACGCGAGCGATCAACGCCTCGGCAACCGCAAGGGACTCGAGGGTCATCAGCGCCGGCGTCTCGTAGGGAACGTACTCGTCGGCGCTCATGGATACGCCCAGGGCGCCGAACCTGCGATCGCCCGCGTACCAGAGCTTGTCGAGCGGTGTCATGCGTGGCGGCCTGGAGACCACGCGGATCATCCGCTCGCCCCATCGGTCGGGCATGGCGTCCTCGATCGCTCCAGGCGCGACCATGTCACCGCGTGGCGCATGCGTGCGGTGATCCAATGTCAGATCAGGTGACAGCTCGAAGCCCGTCCGCAGCCACTCGTCCGAAAGGTCGAGGAGGCACCGCCGGTTTCCGGCATCGAGGCGCACCTGGCCGACCAGTCGACGATTCTCGCCGCCGAGGTACCAGACCGACAGTTCGCTGCCCCTGAAATCGCTCACCGCCTAGCCCTCCTTCGATCTGCCCGATCGACGTCCAGCATGGTCGCGTATTCGTCCGAGGCCGGTTCGAGGATATCGCCGAGCGTGGACGCCTTGCCGAAGATCCACAGCGCCGTGGCGTACACCCCGATCGCGACCTTCGGGTCTCCCGCTTCCATCCGACGGAGGGTGGGGATCGACGTACCGATCCTCGCCGCCATGGTCCTGAGACTTTCGTCGCGGCGCTGCCGCGCCGTCCTGAGATGCGCGCCGAAAAGTACGAGAGACGACATTACCGCCTCGGGCATCACAGCGATGGCAGGCGAACTTCGCGGCATGGAACCAAGCTTTCCTCGAAACCCGTTTTCGAGAAAGCATATGTGTATATTTACTCCCCGTACAAGGTGTCATGCACGACGTCGCCAAGAGCTGAACGCTGCCGGCGATCGAGCGTGCATCTCGGACCTGCGAGCGCGCATATCCCGTCGTCGAGGGCTTGAAGTCCACCTATCCCGTCAGGATACTGGATGCTCCGCATACACCAGGGCAGGGTCGCATCGGCGCGTGTCGCCCCGATATGCTGGGGTCGATGACCACTGCGAGAGCTTGCCGCGGGTCGGCCTCCGGTTCCGGGCGGTCATGATCGATCGGAGGGCGTCATGGCTTGGCTATCGGTGAAGCTCGACTGGGCGGAGCATCGCATGATCGAAACGATCCGACGCCTTCTGGCCCGTCTCCCTTCTCGAAGCCATGGCTTCAGTTCGAGCGAGGATTCGGGAACCGCCGGGGAGGGCGCCAGCCCGAGCGACGAGGGCGATCTGCCCACGAACTTCAACAGCGACTCCCCCATCCTGCATCCCAAGCAGGACGAGGTCGGCATCGATCCCTTCGCGAGGGCGATCGCGAGAAGCATCGCGAGAGCAGATGCATCGGCAGGCCTGGTCTATGCGATCAACGGCGTGTGGGGTGCGGGAAAGAGCAGTGCCGTCAACTTGGTCCTGCATCATCTAGGCGACGACGTTCGTGAGGGCCGCATATCCGTCGCGGCCTTCAATCCCTGGTGGTTCTCTACACCCGAGTCCCTGACGATGGCCTTCTTCGCCGAACTCGGCGTTACCGTGGGGAAATCACTGGATCGTCAGGCGAGGGAGGCACTGGCCAAAGTGGGAAGTCGGCTCTCGGCCGCTGGGCCGTTCCTGGGCGGACTCGCGTCGATCGCGGCGACACCGGCCGCGGGGGCCGCCGTCGCCGGCGGTGCCAACCTCCTCGAATGGATGTCGCGCCTCGACACGACGGTCGAGAAGGAACATCGGAAGCTGTCGGATGCCTTGCGCAACTCCGGGACGCGCTACTTGGTCGTCCTCGACGACATCGATCGGTTGGGTACGGACGAGGCGCTTCAGGTCTTCAAGCTCGTGAAGTCGGCAGGCCGGCTGCCGAACGTCGTCTACCTCCTGGCCTACGACAGGACCTTGGCCGACAAGATGGTCGCCGAGCGGTTCCCCTCGGAGGGAGCGAGCTACCTGGAGAAGGTGGTACAGGGCGCGTTCGACCTACCTCTGCCAAGTTCGGAGACGTTGGATCGGCAGATCGTCCGCACCGTGGAGAAGGTCATGGGCGGGCCGCCCGACGACAAGCACACGCGGTTCGTGAACCTGTTCCACGATATCGTATCACCCGTCCTACGGACGCCCCGCGACGCGGTGCGACTCGGCAATGCCATCGAGGTCACCTGGCCAGCGGTGGGAAGCGACGTCGACCGCGCCGACTTCCTTGCGTTGGAAGCCCTGCGCCTCTTTCGTCCGGAGGTGTATCGGACCATACGATCGAATGGTCCCATGCTCGTAGGCCGCCACTCGGAAAGGGACCGGAACCAGGAGGAGACTAGGCGGCGTTACGATGCCATCTTCCTGGACATCGTTCCCGGGGCCGACCGCACGTTCGTCGAGCACGCGCTCCGTCGCCTCTTTCCACGCCTGGATGCAGTCTGGGGAAACCTCTGGCACGACGGGTGGAACGAGAGCAGGCGAGATCGTCTGGTCTGCTCGCCGGAGCATTTCTCGACCTACTTCACGTTCGCCATCCCCGACGGTGCGATCTCCATGGCGGAGAGCCAGGCGCTCGTGGACGGGGTCGGGACTCCCGGCGCGACGGCGGCGCGGCTCCGAGCCGGGCTTGATCAACGAGGCATACGAGGGGGAACCCGCACCGCGCTCCTGATCGCGGAACTGATCGACAGAGCCAGCGACGTGCGCGACGAGGATGTTCCCGGTCTCCTGCGGGAGATCTTCGCCGCCGCCGACGATCTGAACGTCGAGCAGAACGTAGCCAGGGGATTCCTATCCCACGAGACGAACGAGATCCGACTCTACAGGTTGACGAGAGCGCTACTTATCGACCGCATGCCCGTCGAGCAGCGCTCCGGTCTCGTTCGCGATGCCGCGCCGGCGGCGGCGTTGGAGTGGCTCGCGACGTTGTCGAGTGGCTACGGTGCCGTCAGGAACGCTCGCGGAACGGAACGAGATCGCGGCATAGAGAACGTGGTCGACGACGAGACCACGGATTGGCTGTTGGAACTCTCACGCGATCGACTTAGGGGAGCGACCGTCGACGGCAGTCTCGAGGCGCACCCCAATATCGTCAGTCTGCTCTACCGATGGCGCGACCGCACCGACAGCGACGAGGTGCGGGCTTGGACGAGCCGACGCCTCGAAGCCGAAGGCTTCGTGGTGTCTCTCGCTCGGGGCGCCGTCCAGGAGTCTTGGTCGTATGCCATGGGAATGTTCGGCTCCCTGGGCGATCGCGTTGCCCGACGAAGCTTCCATCGGAACAATCGATCGCTCGGTACAATCCTCGACGTCGATGCGATGGACCGACGAGTAGCCGAACTTCTCGACGACGAACTCGTCGGCGGCGAAGATCGAGCAACCCTCGAGCGCTATCGAACCGCACCCGATCAGTCGGCGGACGAGATGTGAGGGTCCGCAGGTCGCTTCCGGTAGGGGCGGGCCTCGCGGATCGACCTCGCTACCATTCCGCCCATCGAATGTACGGACGACGACGTCGCATCTTCCCCGCATCCTCGCCCGATGGTTAAGGTGTGAATCGGCGGCGGGAACAATCGGGGGTAGCGTCTTGGAGTGGTTCATCATCCTCCTGTTCGCAGGGGGCGCGGTCCTCGTGCATCGCTATTACTCGCGCAGGCATCGAGAGAAGTCCGCTAAACCTAAGCCGATGAACCTGGCTCCGCGGGATACGGTAGCGGAGACACCGATCGCCGGCACCGATCCAGAGCCGGCCTTCGCTGGTTTGGAGCGCGAGATCCAACTCGCAGTCGAGGCTCCGATGGAGCCGCCTTTGCCAGCGCAGCCGTTGCAGTCTTCGTCCGTCGATCAGGCTCGCCCAGCCACCGCAGTCGTTCCCGAGATTCCGGGCCCCATGCCGCTTCGGCACTGGCGGGAGGCGGCTGGCCTGACCGGCGGGACGCTCGCCCTGGCCAGCGGGCTGAAGTCTAGCATCGTGCATCAGATCGAGAACGGCACCCGCAGTCCTACGGAGCTGGAAGCGTTCGCACTCTCGAATACCTTGGGGATACCGACCGACAGGATCGGGTTCCCTGCGCGATCGACGTTCGGATCGAGCGATGAGTTTCGGCGGGATATCCTCGGTGAGCGGTCCGCCAGGAACCTCGCAGCGATATCGTCGAGCGATCGACCTGTCACCCCGGTCCAGGGAAGGGAGGATGCGACCGTTCGGCCAGGCGCATCATCGGCGAATCCTCCATCGAGCGTACACACCTCGTCTCGGTCACAGGATCGGATCGTCGCAGGACCTCTGCCGGTCGCGCGTGCACGCGAGCTTCGAGGACTCACGATCAAGCAACTTTCCGATCGTACGGGGATCGCCGTCGCGACGGTCTACCAGATCGAGACCCGCACCCGGACGCCGACCCTCGACGAGCTAGAGGCGCTGTCTGATGTCTTGAACATCGATGCGTCGCTCCTTCTCGTTCAGCCGCAGCCGCAGCCTACACCGGTACCATCGGCTCCTGCCCCAACGGCCGCGCCGACCGCCAAGGCTGCGCCCATTCCTCCTGCGCCTTCGGTCGGCGAGCGGATCTCGAAGTTCGCCGAGTCCGTGCGCCAGTCCCGGCTGCCCTATCGATGGGTCAGCAGCGATGAGGTCATGGAGATCGCCGGCCATACGATCCGAGGTGGCCTCTTCTTCGTCGGGCGAGAACTGCAGGCGCCCCGGAGCGGTCGCAAGGATCCGAGCCTCCTCGATCCGTCCGCCCGGGTCGCGGCGTCCGGTGCCGACGTCGCGGGCAGCTCCGTGCCGTACTGGCCGTCGTACTCGGAGATCACTCCCGCTGCTCGTCTTGCTCACCTACAGTGGCTCGCGGGTGGCCGGAGCGATCCGGACTACGGGATCTGCTATCCATTCATCTTCCTGTACGGGCTTGAGCGGCGGCTCTTCCACGACGGGGAGACGGGCGATGCGGCCGCGATCGTCGCCGAGGTCGAACGGCTTCTGGCGATCTACGGACGCGACTACTCGTTCCGGACCTATGCCTCGAAGCTCCTTGGCGCCGCAGCCGCGCTGCTCGACGACGTCCCGAAACCGACACCGAGTCCGGCCCTCTGGACCGGAGAGGAACTGCCGGTAGCGATCCGGCTGCACCTTGGTCGAAGGATCGCCGAAGGGGCGGCGCTCGACGCCGACGACGCCCTCGTCTGGCTTCTCGGGCATCCCGAGACGAGGACGCGGACAGCGATTGAACGATGCTTCCCTGAGGCGCGCCTTCTCTGGGAGGCGAAGTTCGCCGAGCGGTTCCCCTCCGGCATGAAGGTCGCCGCACCTAAGCGCACCATGCTCGTTCGCTATGGAGCGGCGTCGGGTGAGTTCGAGGCGGAGATCGTACCGTCGTTTGCAGGGCGCCCGGTCCCCGACGTGGTCGGACTAAGTGCACCCTTGAAGTGGATGCGGGAGGCGCTCGATGCGTGTTCCGAGGAGCTACAGCCGTACAGCCGGCTGCTCGGGCGGAAGCCAGAGGCGCGAGGTACGATCGAGGCGGCATTCCTCGTACCGAAGACGATCGCGAATACCGAGTTTGGCGCACCCGCGAAGGCTGTCGGCGATGCGCTGCGGGCGCGCCTGACCACATCCGGCATGGCCGCGACTCCAGTTCGGACCCTAATGTCCTCCCTCGGCATGCCCGATACCGCCGAGGGTAAGGTTCCGGCGGCAACGGCCACACAGTTGGGAGCAATCCTCGATCGCCTGGATCTCGGCATCGAGCCCGATCGCCGGTACGGCTCGGGAACGCCCGGATTGGAAGGCGACGTGATCCTGTTCTCGGCGCCCGGTGGAGGCAACGTCGATTCCGATCGCGACGAATACAAGGCGATGCGCACGATGATCGAGGTCGCGGTCCTCGCTGCGGCTGCGGACGACTCCAAGGATTTCGCCGAACTCGCTGCGATCGAGGCAGACATCGCCGCGAGCGCAGGTCTCGGCGCAGCGGAGCGTGCCCGTCTGCAAGCCTTCGCTCGTCATCTCATGTCCGCCGGCACTAAGCAGGGGAACGTTCTGTCGCGGCTCGCGAAGATGCCCGACCTCGACCGGAAGCGCGTCGCTCGGAGCGCCATGTCGGCGGTGCTCGCCGATGGCCACGCATCCCCTGCGGAGATCCGTTTCCTGGAGAAGCTGTACAAGACGATGGGCCTTCCCGTGGACGACCTCTATTCGGCGATCCATCGCGGTGCGATCGAGGTCGACGCTCCCGTCTCGATCGCACCCGAGGAGGTGGCCGTCGGGGTCGCGATCCCCACAGGTCCCTCGGCCGATGCGTCGGTTGCAGCTCCGGCGCCGGTGGTCCGTGTCGATCAGGCGCGTCTGGATCGCATTCGATCCGAGACCTCCGCCGTCTCGCAGCTCCTCGCCGACATCTTCGAGGAGGATGCCGAAGACCCCGCGCCGGTCGTCCGGCGGGATGCCGCGTCCGTTACCGAAGCCGAGGGCCTGATCGGTCTCGACAGGGCGCATGGCCGGCTCCTACGCTCGGTGGAAGCGAGAGGAACGGTGGATCGTAGCGAATTCGACAGGCTGGCCAGGGACTTCGGCTTGCTTCCCGATGGCGCGATCGAGACGATCAACGAATGGGCCTTCGACCGGTTCGACGAATCGATCCTGGACGAGGACGACGACGGATTGACGGTCCCCGATCACCTGAGGGCCGCGTTGAGCGACGTATCGGAGACGGCATGAACACGGGACCCATCAAATCGCGCGACCGCGATACGATCCTGCAGGCGCTGTCCGCCGGCGTCGTGCCGAGGGTCGGCCTGCGCCACGTGCAGGTCGGCCGGGCAGGGGAGGTCGGGGCCCTCGTGCGCGACATCGACCGCATCGCGGACGGCGGTTCGGCGTTCCGGGTCGTGGTCGGCGAGTACGGGGCGGGCAAGACCTTCTTCCTCAACCTCGTTCGCCTGATCGCCCTGGAGCGGAAGTGCGTCACGCTGCATGCCGATCTCGCTCCGGACCGACGGCTGCATGCGTCCGGCGGCCAGGCGCGCAATCTCTACACCGAGGCGGTCCGCAACATAGCGACCCGGACCAAGCCCGACGGGAACGCGCTGGCGAGTATCGTCGAGCGGTTCGTGACCGAATGCGTCAAGGACGCGGAGACGAGGGGGACGTCGGTCGAGTCCGCCATCGACGCTAGGTTGGCCAGTCTTCAGGACCATGTCGGCGGGTACGACTATGCGACCGTTCTCAAGGCCTACTGGCGCGGTGGCGAGACCGAGAACGAGGGGCTGAAGGCCTCGGCGCTTCGCTGGCTCCGTGCCGAGTACTCGACGAAGACCGAAGCGCGCCAGGCGCTGGGCGTGCGCAACATCATCGACGACGCGGACGTATACGACGCGTTCAAGCTTCTCGCCGCCTTCGTTCGCCTGGCGGGCTACACCGGGATTCTTGTTGTCCTCGACGAGATGGTGAACCTCTACAAGCTCCAGAACGCCCAGGCCCGAAACCAGAACTACGAGCAGATCCTGCGGATGCTCAACGACGTCCTGCAGGGCAACGCGCAGGGGCTCGGCTTCCTCCTCGGCGGTACGCCCGAGTTCCTAATGGACACGCGACGCGGGCTCTACAGCTATGCAGCCCTCCAGTCCCGGCTCGCCGAGAACACCTTCGCGGCCAACGGTCTCGTCGACCTCTCCGGTCCGGTGCTGCGGCTGCAGAGCCTGACGCCCGAGGATCTCTACGTCCTCCTCGGCAACATCAGGAACGTCTTCGCCGGTGGCGACCCGTCGCGCAACCTCGTACCGGACGAGGCCCTGCCGGCCTTCATGGCCCACTGCAACGGGCGCATCGGCGAGGCCTACTTCCGCACGCCGCGGAACACCATCCGCGCCTTCGTGCAGTTCCTTGCGGTCCTGGAGCAGAATCCCGGAACGCGTTGGACCGATCTCGTCGCGTCCGTCGCCGTCGCCGCGGACGCCGGCGAACCGGACGAAGACATCGTCGACGGGCCTTCCGAGGCAGTCACCGGTGGCGCACCTGCGACGGACGACGAGCTTGCCACCCTCAGGCTCTGAGCGGCGGGACGGCTACGATCGGCTCCACGTCGAGATCCGTCGTTGGATCCACGAGGAGGGGTGGAGCGAACTGCGGGACATCCAGGAGCGGACGATCCATCCGATCCTGGACGGCGGCGGGCACGTGCTGATCTCGGCCTCGACGGCGGCAGGCAAGACGGAGGCGGCGTTCCTGCCGATCCTGACGCAGGTCGCGGGCGCCGAGGAGGCTGGTCTCTCCGTCGTCTACGTCGCGCCGCTGAAGGCCTTGATCAACGACCAGTACCGGCGTCTCCTGCCCCTCTGCGAGAGGCTAGAGATGCCGATCGTGCGGTGGCACGGCGACGCGCCGCAGGCCGACAAGACGCGGACGCTGCGTAATCCACGCGGCGTGGTCCTCATCACGCCGGAGTCCCTGGAGGCGATGTTCGTCCGGCGGTCCGGCGGTCTCGGACGCCTGTTCGGCAACGTCCGGTTCGTCGTGGTCGACGAACTCCATGCCTTCCTGTCCGGCCCCCGGGGCCTCCATCTCCATAGCCTGCTGAACCGTCTGGACGGCGTCGCGGGTCGGACGA
This sequence comes from Aureimonas sp. Leaf324, assembly GCF_001423245.1. Classification (GTDB taxonomy): domain Bacteria; phylum Pseudomonadota; class Alphaproteobacteria; order Rhizobiales; family Rhizobiaceae; genus Aureimonas. The sequence continues at coordinate 142,078 of NZ_LMOH01000012.1, read as the reverse complement.
TGCGGCGCGTCGGACTCTCCGCCACGATCGGGGATCCGCAGGCGGCGGCCGAGTGGATGGCGCCCGGGAAGGCGGAGACCGTCGTCCGCGTCGATGGGGCAGCGGGCTCCCCCGAGATCCTGCTCCAGGTTCGTGCCGTCCTCGAGGCGCACGACGTCGACGATCCGGATGCACTGGAGGACATCGGTGCGCGGCGGGCCCTCGACCTCGTCGCCGATCACGTCTTCCAGACGCTGCGTGGCGACAACAACCTCCTGTTCGCCGGTTCTCGCCGACGCGTCGAGGCGATGGTCGATCGCCTGCGCCAACGCAGCGACGACGCCGGCACGACGAACGAGTTCTTCCCGCATCACGGTAGTCTGTCGCGCGAACTGCGCGAGGAGCTGGAAGGACGACTGAAGGCAGGCACGCCTCCGACGACCGCGGTGGCGACGACGACCCTCGAACTCGGCATCGACATCGGCTCGGTGAAGTCGGTCGCGCAGATCGGGGCGCCGCGATCCCTGGCAGGCCTCCGGCAGCGTCTCGGACGGAGTGGGCGGCGCAAGGGCGTGCCGGCCGTCCTGCGGATCTACGTCCGTGAGCGCGATCCGACGACCGCATCCGACCTCATCGACCGGTTGCACATGGATGTCGTGCGGGCCGTCGCGGCGATCCGCCTCCTCGTCGCGAAGTTCGTGGAGCCGCCGGGGGCCGACCCCTCGATCGCTACCGTCGTGCTGCATCAGATCCTCTCGATCATCTGCGAGCGGGGTGGAGAGAAGGCCTCACGACTTTACGCGGACATCTGCGGAAAGGGACCTTTGGCGGCTCTCGGAAAGGGGGAGTTCGTCGCTCTCCTGCGGGCGATGGCGGGTGCCGACTCGAATCTCCTCGAACAGGCGCCCGACGGGACGATCATGCTCGGCGAGGCGGGAGAGGTGATCACCACCGGGAGGGATTTCTACGCGATCTTCGAGACCGACCAGGAGTGGAAGCTGGTCTCGGAGCAGTCGACGCTGGGGACGATCCCCGTCGCGAACTCGGTCGGCGTCGGAAGCCTGCTGGCCTTCGCCGGCCGGCGCTGGCGCATCGTCGACGTCGATGACCGGACGAAGACCCTGAGGGTGGAGATACACAGGGCGGGCAAGCTCCCGATGTTCGAGGGGCTGGTCTCGGAGCCGATGCATGACCGCCTCCTATCCGAGATGCGCTCCGTCTACGAGGATGTCGACGTCCCAGGGTACCTGGACGGGAATGCGAAGGCGCTGCTTCAGCAGGCCCGCACGGTCTACCGGGCGCACGATCTCGCCAGTATTCAGGTTCTAGCGGCAGGCGGCGACACGCAGATCTTCCTCTGGCGAGGTACGGCGATGGCCTCGCTGTTCGCCATCGCGCTGACCTCGCAAGGGCTGAGATGCTCGGGACACGACGTGGGGGTCACGGCGACGAACGCTACCCCCGAGATGGTGATCGCAGCCCTGCAACGGATCGCGGACGACCCGAAACTGACCGTCTCGGAACTCGCCAACGCGGTCGGCAATTTGCGTGAGGCCAAGTTCGATCGGTTCGTTCCAGAGGAACTGCTTCGGCATCTCTGGATCGTACGCAATCGAGGTCTCGAGCTGGACCTTCGCACGCTTGCTCGTGAGCTGGCCGTCAAGATCACCACCAGCTGAAATGCGACCTGGCAGTCTTCGGGTTCATTCTAATCACTTCGTCCCAAAGCCTTCGTTCAGAAAGCTAGGCTCCGAAAGCCGCTTACGACTTGAACCGCTCGCACGCCGTCAGGCGGTGAACGATTGCTTCCGGGTACCCGCCGTAGATCTCGTGCGTCAGGAAGGCGTCCTCCTCGCCGAAGGCGGTTTCATCGACCTCCCGCCACCAGCACTTCGGACGGCCATCCGAACCGTCCGCCCATCGGTAGCCTCGTGCCTTCAGGATGTCCTTCGTATGGAACGGCGAGCCGATGGCGTGGATGCGTAGGCGATCCCTTCCGGCAGAGGCGACCAACTGGAAGAAGGGGGCCGGCACGTCGACGTTGGGGGACGAGCCTGACAACACCTCGAGCAACGCATGACAGTCGTCGACGGCCCGGTGGCCGGTGTGGAAGTAGCCAGCCTGCCCGACGAGATAGCCGAGCTTCGTCCCCTCGAACCCCAGGGATGTCCAATCGATCTCGGACACCGAACAGGCCCAAGGCTTCACGTCGAACCCGCGTGCGAGCTTCTCGCAGAACGGTCGGTCGAACCGCGCGTTGTGCGCGACGACCAGATCCGCCGGCTCGATGAAGCGCTCGACGGCGTCGAGGTCGATGGTCTGGCCTCGGACCATTTCGTCCGTGATGCCGGTGATCCGGGTGATCTCCGCGGTGATCGGTTGACTAGGCTCGCGGAGGGCCGAGAACACGTCGATGACGTCGCGAATTCCCGCATCGTCGTAGGTGAACGCGACCATTCCGATCTCGATCACCTCGTGCGTCGAGTGGTCGAGCCCGGTCGTCTCCGTATCGAGGATGACGCCGCGCTTGAGGTCGATCGGCCAAGGAGATGGCATCGACGCCATGGGCCGCGGCATGAGTCGTCGCAGGACACGGTAGCGTCCCGTCGCCACGAGGTGCTCTGCCATCTCGTCGTCGGATGGGAGGGCGGGGACGGTGACGCCGCGAGGACGGCGATTGGAAGGCTCGGGGAGAGGCCTGGGCGCGGCGTCGTCGTTGGCGGCGAGGTCCGCGAACAGATCGGCCTGCCGCCCAGCCGTCGTAGGCGGAAGCCGTCCCATCAGCATCCCTTGGCGAGCTGCGGCACCGAGCGGCGGCGGAGATCGGAGAACGTAAGGTATGAAACCATGGTTGGCACCATCGCCGGATGTGCCGGGGGCGCGCAATACCGCCGATCGGGGCCATCCCCACAATCTATCTGAGATGCGGGCACGGCATCATCGGCCAAATCATGTTCTGGCTGGAAGGGAACTCCTTCCGATCCCGTCAATCGACGGCCGAGCGCCGCCCTTCGAGCTTGCGAAGCTCAGACACCACGGTTGGCATGATGCCGTCGACGATGCGCTTCACGCCGGCTGCGTTCGGATGGATGCCGTCCCCGAGGTTCAAACTCGTCTGGCCGGCTACGCCCTTTAGGAAGAATGGATAGAGGGCAGCCGAGCGTCGGTCCGCCAACCGCCTATAGATCGGGGCGAACGCCCGTGCGGCATCGTTGCCTAGGTTGGGAGGAGCCACCATCCCCGCAAGGACCGTTGCCTTCGACACCTTGCCGACATGCGAGAGGATGGCGTCGAGGTTGCGCTCGGTGGTGCGCGGCGGCACGCCGCGGAAGATGTCGTTCGCACCGAACTCGACGATGGTGAGGTCGGTGCCCGGTGGGACGGCACGTTCCACGCGGGCCAAGCCTTTGCCCGATGTGTCGCCCGAGACGCCAGCGTTGGCGACGGTCACGTCGTAGCCTCGCGCCCGCAACGCAGCCTGCAACTGGGCCGGGAACGCCTCGCCGGGTTTCAGGCCGTAGCCCGCGACGAGACTGTCGCCGAAGGCGACGACCCGGATCGGCGTCGCCCCGGACTGGGCGAGCGCATCGCCGCCGGCTGCTGCGAGGACGCCGAGCATGGACAGAGCCATCGCTGCGACTCGAAGGAAGGCACCGTCGGGCATGAGGCGTCCTGAAGTTTTTGGAAGATCGACCGCAGGTGGGGATCGGGGAACGGTCTTGCGATGGAGGGCCGGCTTGCATGGAATCGACGGGGGAAGTCTCCGGCTCAACTTAGGTTGCCTGTCAGTCGGATGCCGGCGGCCAGCCGCCGGCGCGGCTCGCGACGCTTCGGATCGAGCGCGCCACGTCGTCGAGGAGCCGGGGCACGTCTACCTTGCGGAGCCGCCCGTCGCGCTTGCGGATTTCGCCGTCGACCATGACGAAGTCGACATGGGCGGGCTGCGCCGAATAGACCACCAGCGCGGCCGGGTCGCCGTCCGGCAAGGGGCCCATGCCGAGGTCCTGGAGGTCGAGGGCGATGATGTCGGCCCGTTTGCCCGGAGTGAGCGTGCCGATCTCGTCGTCTATGCCGATGGATCGTGCGGCGTCTCGTGTCGCGAGTTCGAGGACTCGGCGCGGAGACGGTGCGGTTTCGTCCCCGCTGCGGCCCGCCTCGTTGAGGGCGAGAAGACGCATGTTGGCGAAGAGATCGGCTTGGCCCGCAAGGCCCGGCCCGTCGATCCCGAGCCCGATGCGGCGCATGGGCTCGAAGTCGCGGAGCGCGATCACGCCGTAGCCGACGCGCTGCTCCGTGACGGGTGTCAGGGCGAGAGAGGCGCCGGCCTCCTCGAAGACGCGGAGTTCCTCGGGCGAGGCGCCGGTCGCATGGATGATCTGGACGTCGGGACCGAGAAGGCCGCTCGCCGCCAGCGGAGCCACCGTCTTGCCCGAGGCATGCACGGCGATCGGCAGGCCGAGCGCTCGCACGGCGGTAAGTTCCGTGCGGCCGGTCGCAAGCTGTTGCGGCGAACCCGTGCCCGGGCCGCGCCAGCCGAAACCCAGGGTCACCCGGCCGTCGCGCCATCCGGCGGCCAGCGTTCCCAGACGATCGAGATGAACCGTCTCGTCCGCCGGCATGTCGTCGTGGGCACCGAAGAGAAGCCTTGCGCGCAGGCCGCTCTCCAGAAGCGCCTGCCGGTTCGCCTCGAAGAAGTCGGTGCCCCGGTTGTTGTGGAAGAAGTCGACCGTCGTCGTCACGCCCGAGGCCAGGGTTTCCACGGCGCCGTAGTAGGTGCCGATCCGCACGTCCTCGGGCGTGAAGTGCCGCCCGAAATGCGCTTTGACGTCGAAGTAGGCTGTCTGCGGCGTGTTCTGGAACCAGCCCTTCATGGAACTGGTCCAGAGGTGGGTATGCGTGTCGACGAGACCGGGCAGGACGAGCTTGCCGCCTAGGTCGATGCGCGTCACGCCCGGCGCTTCGATCCGCGGCGCGATCTCGGCGATCGCGCCGTTCCGCACCAGGATGTCGCCTTGCCTGAGATCTCCGACGCCCGGATCGAGCGACATGACGTAGCCTCCACCGAGGACGACAGCTTCGCGTTCCTGCGCATCAGACGGCGTTACGCTGAACGTCAGAGCCCAGGCGTATGCCGCGCAGACGATCACTCGACGCATCGTGTCTCCCAGGACAGTTCGAACCCGAACACCAATTGGAGCGAGCATCGATGCACGGCGACCGTGCGTCACGGTATCGTGCGTCGCTGCCGATCAGACGTGGATACAGCCGACGTAACGGCTGCCGAGTACATCCTCCCAGATCACCCGATCATCCTTGATCGAACTCGGAAGGCAGTTCGCCGTAGCGGGCAAGGACGACGGGATCCTCGACGACCTCGCCCGTATCCGTGTCGATCGTCTGCTGGAGCGCGACGACGCCTGCGGTCCGGGCGGCGTCGCGCTCGGCGCGTCCCTTCGCCTCAACGGCCGTCTTGAACTCCATCTGCCGACCCGAGACCAGGCGCTTGCCCATGCGCTCGAACTGCTGGACGATGAACAGCGTCTTCTCGGGCATGGATGTCTCCACCGGCTGGTTGCGGAGGCCCCAACCTACATCACTTCTCGCGGAACCCCAGTACCTCCAGCAGCTTGGCGTGGAAGACGTCCGGCGCCTCGACCTGAGGCGAGTGCCCGAGTTCGGGGAACTCGATCAGCGTGGCCTCGGGAATGGCTTCCGCTGCCTGCCGTCCGAGCGTCGGGTACTGGCCGAGCGTCTCGGCGATTTCCTCGGCTGCCCGGTTGCCACCGGGGGCGGTGCGGTCGAGCCCGCCGATCATCAGGACCGTGGGAACCGCGATGCGCCCGAACTCGTGGACCACGGGCTGGGTGAACACCATGTCCGAGGTCTGCGCCTGGGTGCGGGCGACGATCTCTCGACCGTCTCCGGCATACATTCCCGCCGACATCTCGACCCAGCGGTCGTACTCCGGCTTCCAGTCGCCGTTGTAGTAGATGCGCTGCTGGTAGGCCTTGATGCTGTCGAAGCTCGTCTTCAGCTCGCCCGCGTAGGCATCGTCCAGCGGCTGGTACGGCACGCCCTTCGCCTGCCAGTCCTCCAGCCCGATCGGGTTCACCAGGACGAGCTGTCCGACGTCGTCCGGGAACATCAATGTGTAGCGGGCGGCCAGCATGCCGCCCATGGAGTGCCCGACGACGACGGGCTTCTCGATGCCGAGTTCGGCGACGAGGGCGTGCGTCCGGGTGGCGAGGTCGGGGAAGCTGAACTGGTAGCCTTCAGGCTTCGACGACTTGCAGAAGCCGATCTGGTCGGGGGCGATGACGCGGTACCCGGCCTCCGTCAGCACTGCAATCGTCCGCTCCCAGGTCGCGCCACAGAAGTTCTTGCCGTGGAGGAGGACGGCGGTCCTGCCGTTCGCCTCGCCGGTGGCGGCGACGTCCATGTAGGCCATCTCCAGGGCCTGCCCCTGTGAGCGGACCATGCGCATGGCGACGGGGTGGGGGTACTCGAAACCCTCGAGCCGCGGACCGTAGACGGGATGCTCGACGCTCGTCTGGGCGATCGCCGTCATGGGCAGGAGGGTGCCGAGAAGGGCGGTGGAGAGAGTCCAGCGGATCATGCGAGCGGGCCTTTCGATATGTTCCGCTTACCTCGGGCGCCCGGCCGCTACCGCCAGCTTTCTCCCGGAGGCGTGATCCCGGCGTCGGGAGGACATCTGTCGAGACGGACTCCGGCCGCGCCGACAGCGCTAGCCGAGTTGTCCACAGTCTGGGTCGCATCGGTGGATAGCCGAGAGGTCGATTGACTCACGGGCTAGTCACGGAACAGAACGGGAACATATTCTTCGACCGAGTCGTCCGTAGGAATCTGGTCCGTCGCCAACCGATGCCCCGCATGCCCAACAACTCCGTCCTGGCCGATCTACGCGAGCGCGTCCAGCGCCTCGAGGGTAGGGATGCGCGGGTTCGCGAGGCGCTGCCGTTCGGCGTCCCGGAGATCGACGGACGCCTGCCGGGCGGCGGGTTGGCGCTGGGTGCCCTTCACGAAGTGGCGGGCGGGGGGAACGGGGCGGTCGACGGAGCCGCGGCCGCCCTGTTCACCGCCGGGGTCGCCGCTCGCACGAAGGGCAAGATTCTCTGGTGCATGACACGCCCAGACCTCTTCGCCCCTGCCATCGCCCAGGCCGGCCTCGCTCCAGGTAGGGTGATCTACGTCGAGGCGGGCGACGAGAAGACGCTTCTGGCCTGCTTCGAGGACGGCCTCCGGCATGGCGGACTTGGTGCCGTCGTCGCCGAAGTCGCCAAGCTGTCGATGACGGCGTCGCGCCGCCTCCAGCTCGCCGCCGAGGGGTCGGGCACGCTCGCGCTCGCCGTCCGGCGATGGCGACGACAGGCCGAGGCCGCGGACTTCGGCCAGCCGACCGCGTCCGTGACGCGCTGGCGCGTCTCCGTCCTGCCGTCGCGCCCGCTGCCCGTTCCCGGCGTCGGCCGGTCCCGGTGGCTCCTCGAACTCCTGCGGTCCCGGGCGGGAGAATGTGCCGACTTCGAAGTGGAGGCGTGTGATGCCCAGGGTCGTCTCGCTCTTCCTTCCACGGTGGCCGACCGATCGGCTCCGCCGCAAGTCGCCCGGAAGCGCGCCACCGGCTGACATCCCGCTGGTGCTCGTCGGGCGGGACGGGAGCCGCCGCGTCGTCCTGGCGGCGGACGAACTGGCAGAGAGCGCCGGCCTCCACGTCGGCATGCCCGCTACGAAAGCTCAGGCGCTGGTTCCCGGCCTTGCCATCCTGGACGCCGACCCGGTCGGGGACGCGGACGCGCTGGACCGCCTTGCTGTCTGGGCGCTGCGGTTCTCGCCCGTCGTCGCGGCGGACCCGCCGGATGGGCTGGTCGTCGATACGACCGGCGCCGATCACCTGCATGGTGGCGAGGAGGCCATGCTCCGCGCGATCGTCGACCGCTTCGCCGCGTCCGGGCTGGAGGCACGTGTCGCGATCGCGGACACTTGGGGCGCCGCGCATGCAGCCGCCCGGCATGCGGGCGCCGCCATGGTCCTCGTGGAGCCGGGGCGGGCGGAACACGCCCTTGCGCGGCTGCCCCTTGCTGCCCTCCGCTTGCCCGAGCGCATGCGCCGCGACCTCCAAGTCCTTGGCTTCGCGACGGTCGGAGATCTCGCGGCCCAGCCTCGGGCGCCGCTCGTCCAGCGCTTCGGTCCGCAGCTCGTCCGGCGCCTCGACCAGGCGTTCGGCACCGTGCCTGAGCCGATCGAGCCCGTTCGGTCGCCCGACCTCGTCGAGGTGCGACGCGTCTTCGGCGAGCCCATCGGCGCGCCGGAGACGATCAAGCGGTATGTCGGCAAGCTCGTTGTCGCCCTTGTCGCCGAACTTGAACTACGCGGCCTCGGCGCCCGCCGCCTCGACCTCCTGTTCGGCCGGGTTGATAACCGATCGGAGGCCATCCGCATCGGAACGGCGAAGGCGGAGCGCGACACGCGGCGCCTGACGCGTCTCCTGTGCGACCGGATCGAGAAGGTCGATCCCGGCTTCGGAATCGAGGTCATGACGCTCGCGGCAACGCATCACGAGCCGCTCGGCGCCGCCCAGGTCATGTCCTCGCTGGTCGAGGAGCCCAAGGTGGACGTCTCCGGTCTCGTTGACCTGCTAGCGAACCGCATCGGCGAACGTCGCCTCTATCGCTTCGCCCCGGTGGCCAGCGACGTGCCGGAGCGGTCCGTCGCCCGCGTCGAGCCGATGTCCATCGACGACGGCGCGTCCTGGGACGACCACTGGCCGCGGCCGTCCCGGTTGCTGCCGCGGCCCGAGCCCGTCGAGACGATGGCGCTCCTGCCGGACAACCCACCCGTCTGGTTCTCATGGCGGGGGCAGCGCCGCCGCATCCGCCGCGCCGACGGCCCGGAGCGGGTGTTCGGCGAGTGGTGGAAGCGGGAAGTCGAGGCCGCGGAGGTCAGAGACTACTTCCGCGTCGAGGACGACGCCGGCGAGCGGTATTGGCTCTACCGTGCCGGTGACGGTGAGCATCCTGCGACCGGCTCCCACAAGTGGTATCTCCACGGCATCTTCGGATGAGCGGCGCACCTCGCTACGTCGAGCTTCAGGTGACGTCGCACTTTTCGTTCCTGCGGGGCGCCTCGTCCTGCGAGGAGCTCTTCGCTACGGCCGCGCTGATGGGCATGGAGGCGTTGGCCGTCGTTGACCGGAACTCGGTGGCCGGGATCGTGCGCGCCCACGAGGCGGCGAAGACGACGGGCGTCCGCGCCATCGTCGGATGCCGCCTCGACGTCGTCGACGCGCTGCCCGTCCTCGTCTACCCGACGGACCGTCCGGCCTACGCCCGCCTCTGCCGCCTCCTGTCGCTCGGGAAGTCGCGGGGCGGGAAGGGACGCTGCGTCCTGCACTGGGACGACCTCGTCGCGCATGGCGAGGGCATGGTCGCCATCCTCGTTCCTGATGAGGCCGACGAGGACCTCGGTCGCCAGCTCCGTCGCCTACGGGACGCGTTCGGCACCCGGGCCTACATCGCGCTGACCCTGCGCCGCCGGCCGAACGACCAGTTCCGGCTGCACGAGCTTTCGACCATGGCGCAGGCGATGCGCGTGCCGACGGTGGTGACGAACGACGTCCTCTTCCACGAGCCCGACCGTCGAATCCTCCAGGACGTCGTGACCTGCATCCGGCACGGCGTGACGATCGATGCGGCTGGGTTTCGTCGCGAACGGCATGCCGATCGTTACCTCAAGCCGCCGGAGGAGATGCACCGCCTCTTCGCCCGGTACCCGGAGGCGCTCGCCCGGACGGTTGAGATCGCCGACCGTTGCCGCTTCTCCCTGTCGGAACTCGCCTACCAGTACCCGGAGGAGAAGCAGTTCCCCGACCTGACCCCGCAGGAGGCGCTGGCCAAGCTGACGTGGGAGGGCGCGGCTGAGCGGTACCCCGAGGGCTTGCCGAACAGCGTCCGGCGCAACCTCGAGCACGAGCTCCGGCTGATCGAGCGCCTCGACTACGCGCCGTACTTCCTGACGGTGAACTCGATCGTCCGGTTCGCGCGGTCGAAGGGCATCCTCTGCCAGGGCCGCGGCTCGGCGGCGAACTCCGCCGTCTGCTTCGTGCTGGGCGTGACGTCTATCGACCCCTCTCGCAACGACCTCCTGTTCGAGCGCTTCGTGTCCGAGGAGCGCCGCGAGCCGCCTGACATCGACGTCGACTTCGAGCACGAGCGGCGCGAGGAGGTCATCCAGTGGGTCTACGAGACCTACGGACGGGACCGGGCCGCCCTGTGCTCGACCGTCATCCGCTACCGGGCAAAGGGCGCGCTGCGCGACGTCGGCAAAGCGCTCGGCCTGCCGGAGGATCTAACGAAGACGCTCTCGTCCCAGGTCTGGGGCTGGTCGGAGGACATCGACGAGAAGCACGCGCAAAGCATCAACCTGAACCTCGAGGACCGCCGGCTCCGGCTGGCTCTCGAGCTCGCGGGACAGCTCGTCGGCTTCCCGCGGCACCTGTCGCAGCACCCCGGCGGCTTCGTCCTGACGCGCGACCGCCTCGACGAGCTCGTCCCCATCGAGCCGGCCGCTATGGTCGACCGCCAGGTGATCGAGTGGGACAAGGACGACATCGACGCGCTGAAGTTCATGAAGGTCGACGTGCTGGCGCTCGGCATGCTGTCGGCGATGCGTCGGGGACTGGACCTCCTACGTGAACATAAGGGGATCGCCCTCGACCTTGCCAGCATCCCGGCGGAGGATCCGCGGACCTACGCCATGATTCGGCGGGCGGACACGCTCGGCACCTTCCAGATCGAATCCCGCGCCCAGATGGCCATGCTGCCGCGGATGAAACCGCGGACCTTCTACGACCTCGTCATCGAGGTCGCGATCGTCCGCCCGGGGCCGATCCAGGGCGACATGGTGCACCCCTACCTCCGCCGCCGTGAGGGCAGGGAGAAGGTCGTCTTCCCGAAGCCCGAGCTCGAGCGCGTCCTCGGCAAGACGCTCGGCGTGCCGCTCTTCCAAGAGCAGGCCATGCGCGTCGCCATCGAGTGCGCAGGGTTCACGCCGGGGGAAGCCGACCAGCTTCGTCGTGCCATGGCGACGTTCAAGTTCACAGGCGGCGTCTCGCACTTCCGGGACAAGCTGGTCGAGGGGATGGTGGCGAACGGCTACGAGCGCGAGTTCGCGGAGCGCACGTTCCGCCAGCTCGAGGGCTTCGGATCCTACGGTTTCCCGGAGAGCCACGCGGCGTCCTTCGCGCTGATCGCCTACGCGTCGTCCTGGCTGAAGTGCTGGCATCCCGACGTGTTCTGCGCAGCGCTCTTGAACGCCCAGCCGATGGGCTTCTACGCCCCGGCGCAGATCGTGCGGGACGCCCAGGAGCATGGCGTCGAGGTGCGGCCGGTCTGCGTCAACGCCAGCCGCTGGGACTGCACGCTGGAGCCAAGCGGAGCGGAAGAGTTTTCCGAGGCCGACGACGGGCGATACGCGGTCCGGCTCGGGCTGCGGATGGTGCGGGGCTTAAGCAACGCGGAAGCGGCTCGCTTGATCGCGTCGAGGGAGGACAGACCATTCGCGTCCGTCGATGACCTGTGGCGCCGGGCGCGAGTCCCGCACGCCACCCTGACCGAGCTCGCTGAGGCGGACGCCTTCCGTCCCGCGTTGGGAATGAGCCGCCGGGACGCACTGTGGGCGATCAAGGCGCTGCGCGACGAGCCGCTCCCATTGTTCGCCGCGGCCGCTGACCGGGAGGCGGCAACCGTGTCCGAGCAGGTCGAGCCCGTCGTCCGGCTACGGGCCATGCCGGAGGGTGGCGAGGTCGTCGAGGACTACGGCCACGTCGGGCTGACGCTGCGCCAGCATCCTGTCTCGTTCCTCCGGGCCGAGCTGGGCCGGCGGCGCCATATCACCTGTGCCGAGGCTATGAGTTCACGTGACCGAAGGTGGGTCGAGGTGGCCGGTCTCGTCCTCGTTCGCCAGCGGCCCGGGTCGGCGAAGGGCGTCATGTTCATCACGATCGAGGACGAAACAGGCGTCGCCAACCTCGTCGTCTGGACGAAGGTGTTCGAGGCGAACCGCCGGACGGTGCTCGGTGCCGGGATGATGGGCGTACGGGGACGCATCCAACGGGAGGGCGAGGTCGTCCACCTCGTGGCGCACGCGCTGACGGACCTTTCGCGGGAGTTCGCGAGCGTCGGACGGCGGGGACGGGCGGACGAGGGCATGACCGACATTGCAGGCGTGATCGCGAAGGCACCGCCACGCATGCCGCCCGCCAAGACGATGGCCGATCCCTACGGTCATGTCGTCGACGAGATTCGCGTGAGAACCCGAGATTTTCGTTGATGGTACGCTACCCCGACGATCGGGGTCGGTGGAGGACCACCGGTCCCAATGTACGTCGCAATCGGCGACCGCGGTTCGGCCGGGCGGCCACGAGCTAGATCGCGGGCAAGGATCCTCTGCGGTCCGCCGAATTCACCGACGAACTTTCTAGAAAGGACGGTAGCTGCCGAACGGATCCTGGGGTGGAATTGACCTCGGTCTTGCCCTGCAGAGGGAAGGCGGCCACCGAAGTCGTGCCGTAGGGCAGTACGGATCGCGAGCCTGAAACACGGAGCGTGATGCGGGTGATCTCCGGAGGCTTGCCGAGGCGCAGGGCGAAGCCCGGCCAGAGGCCGGTGCCGTTGCTGAGGTAAAGCGTCATGTCGCCGATGCGGTAGGCGCCCGACGCAAATCCGTTGTTGGCGCGGGCGACGAAGAAACCCAGTCCGCGGATCATGCCGCCATGGGTATGGCCGGACAGTTGGAGGTCGGCATGCGGGGCCCGCTCCGGGGCGTTTCGGGGCTGGTGTTCGAGGAGGATCACGGGCGCGCCCGTGGGGGCCCCCGCCAGGGCCGCGTCGAGGTCGGGGCCCTCGTGCCCGTTCGCCGGCGCTCGTAGATCTGCGAGACCCGCCAGCACGATCTCCGCCCCGTTCCGTCGGATGACCGTGTGGCGGTTGGTGAGGCCCCGGAGGCCGAGCTCGCCGAAGCGTTGCATCCAGGCGTCGTAGCCGAAGTAGTATTCGTGGTTGCCGGGGATCATCCAGACGCCGTCCGGCGCTCTGAGGTCGCGGAGCGGCTCGACGTCGGCGCGGCGCGCCTGGACCGAGCCGTCGATGAGGTCGCCCGTCACCACGATCAGGTCGGCGTCCAGCGCGTTGGCGCGCTCCACGACGGCGCGTGCCCAGTCTGCCTGGAACAGGCGGCTGAGGTGTAGGTCGGTGAGCTGCACGAGTCGGTAGCCGTCGAAGGCGGGCGGTAGGTCCCGGATCGCGACCTCCACGTCCTTCGCCTCGGGCACCCGTGTCGCCTGGTGGACGGCGATCGCGGCGAGACCCATCGCGGTCAGGGCCGCCGCGTATCGCACCCTCGTCGAGACGATCGCGGCGGGCCGGCGGAAGGGAAGCGTCGCGAGGCCGACGACGTCGAGCGCGATCTGGAGGATCGCTAGGAACAGGATCGCGCCGAACGCCCAGTTGAAGGCGACCACCACCCCTTGCGGAAACTCGGGCGAGAAGACGGAGCCCGACGACAGGCGGTTCCAGAGGTGGAACTGCGAGGCGAAAAGGAGAAGGGCGCCGGCGGCCAGCTTCGATCGGGTCGGCCAGGGGAGCGGCAGGAGAAACCGCGCCAGCACGTAGAGGCACGGGATCGAGAAGTTCAGGTGGAACATTCCGGGCTTTCGATGGGGCGTCGAGACGCGGCAACGGTGAGGAGCGACGGTCGTCGATCGCAGTTCAGTCAGCGTTTCGACGATCTCGACGTCCGAGCGGCAGCTTGCCACCGATACGATGGGGGAACGCCTGGTCTCAGGCCGGGAGCCTCACGACGGCGCTCAAGCCGGGCGAGCGCCGGCGAAGCGCGATGTCGCCTCCGTGCTGACGGACGATGGCTCGGGCGATCGACAGGCCGAGGCCGGCCCCGCCCGTCTGGCGGGAACGCGAACCCTCGAGGCGGTAGAAGGGCGCGAACACTTCGTCCAGCTTGTCGGCGGGGATGCCGGGACCGTCGTCCTCCACGACGATCTCGACGGTCGAACGCGTGGTGACGACGCGTACGTTCGCATTGCCAGCGTATCGAGCGGCGTTCTCGACGAGGTTGCGCACGACACGTCGCAGACCATCCGGCCGGCAACGGTAGGGAAGACGCTCGCTGGTCTCGAACGTCACGTCGTGGCCGAGTTCGGCGAGATCCTCGCACGTGCTCTCGACGAGGGCGCACAGGTCGATGGTACGGGTCGCCTCGGCCGTCGTCTCCTGGCGGATGAGGGCCAAGGTGGCATCGGTCATCGCCTGCATCTCGTCGATCGTCGAGAGCATACGTCCCTGAAGGTTCGCGTCCTCGACGAGTTCGGCGCGCAGGCGAAGGGTGGTGAGGGGTGTGCGCAGGTCGTGGCTGATCGCGGCGAGCATCCGCGTCCGGTCGTCCACGAAGCGGTGAAGGCGCTCCTGCATGCGATTGAAGGCCTCCGACGTCCGACGGATGTCGTCGGGGCCGCATTCGCACAACGGCTGCACCGCCTCGCCGCGCCCGAGCGACTCCGCGGCCGTGGTCAGCTGTCTTAGGGGGCGTGCGATGCGCCGGGCGGTGAAGGCACCGACGAGAGCTACCAACCCGGCCGTAAGCGCGAGGGTCAACGGAAGCGGTGTCGCCCAGATCGACGGGACGATGTGCTTGTAGAACGCGACGTTGAGAGCCTGCCCGTCGGTCAGCGGAATGATGACGCCGGCCCCGTCGCCCTCCGCGTAGTCCAAGTATCGCGCACGAAGGGGAGCGTCGGAGACGCCTTGGACGATCGGGCCGTCCCAACGGGCCCCTTGGCGGAACAGATCGCTCGTCGCATCCGTTTCGAAGACTAGGCCGGCACCGGGGTGGCCGACCGGAGTGTCCTCGACTCCTTCGCCGAGAAGGTCACGAAGCGGGACCTGGAACTGGACGAAGGCGGCATCGACCCAGCCGTCTAGGTTCGGCGTGCCGCCGGCCGAGACCCAGAAGCGCGTGTACTGCGTGCTGTTGACCCGAGCGAGTTCGTCCCTGAGGTCGGGCGTCGCCACCTCCATCAGACGCGCCACCGCCGCCGAGCGGCTGTGCAGCTCCGTTCGTGCCGCGCTCTGAATGGCGCCCTTGTATTCGTCCCAGCAGATGTAGAGGCCGAAGGCGAGGCTGCCGAAGAGGGCGAGGAGCATGGAGGCGAGAAGCTGGATCGCCAGGCTCTTGCGCCACCAGTAGGCCGGACTCCATCGCTTGGCTTCGAATGTCGGCCAGCGGAGAGCGCGCTTCCATACCGTGGCGTGGTTCGATGCTATGGTCATGGCGCGATCACCTCCGGGACGAAGCTATAGCCGCCGCCCCAATGGGTCAGGATGATGGTCGGGTTCTTCGGGTCGCTCTCGACCTTTTTGCGCAGTCGGCTGACCTGGTTGTCGATGGCGCGGTCGAAGGGCTCGGCCTCGCGCCCGACCGTGAGGTCGAGCAGCTGGTCCCGCGACAGCACCGCACCGGGGTGCTCGACGAACACCTTGAGGAGGCGGAACTCCGCCGTGCTCAGGGGAACGCCGACGCCGTCCTCGTCCTGGAGTTCGCGGCGGCTGACGTCGAGTGTCCAACGGTCGAAGCGCAGCATGGAGGGGCGACGGTGGACCCGTTGGGGGCCTCCAGGCCGCGCCCTACGCAGCACCGCCTTGATGCGGGCGAGGAGTTCACGCGATGAGAAGGGTTTGGTCAGGTAGTCGTCGGCGCCGAGTTCGAGGCCGATCACCCTGTCGGTCTCTTCGGCCCGAGCCGTCAGGAAGATGATGGGCGTCTCGCCCATCGTGCGGATCTCCCGGCACATCGTCAGCCCGTCGTCACCCGGCATCATGATGTCGAGGACGATGAGGTCCGGAACGCTGCGTTCCAGAAGTCGGCGAAGGGCCGCACCGTTCTCAGCGACGCTCACCCGATATCCCTGCTGTTCGAGATAGGTCCCGACGAGATCTCGGATGTCCTGGTGATCGTCGACGACGATGATGTGGGATGCGGTGTCCATCCGGTGGCCTCGAAACGGGATGTCAGTGAGTATAGAGTGGCCACACTCGGAATGCCTGCCAAAAACTGTATCAACTTGTCGCAAGACGGGCCGTTGCTTTGGATCGACTGCCGTCCCCGATACACTTTTGGGACAATTTCAGACGACCGCGGCACAGCCCTGCGACAGGTCGCGGCTAGCATGATCCTCGTCAAACACAGGGAAGCGACCGACCCAGCCGGTCATATCCGAGCCGATAGGCCTTCCGGGCTTCCCTGAACCAACGGCCCCATGCGGCCCGACCGAGGACAAGACCATGACCAAGACCCGCATCATCGCCTCCGCCCTTCTCGCCGCCGCCTCCTTCGGCACCATGTCCGCCGCCCAAGCCGTGGTGCCCGGCTCCGACACCTACGAGCGGGCCCGTGACGGCGCGGCCGTCATGTCCGTGATCGAAGGAACCGCTTCGCGAGTCGACGTTGGTACTGTCACGGATCGGGCGATCTACGGCTTTCCGAACGCCACCTCTTCGAACGGTGCCCTGGTACCCGGTTCCCGCTCCGTGGACGACGCGGCGGAGCGCGACGCCGTGATGAGCGTGATCACCGGCACGCCGGGTGCCAGCTACACGGCGGGACCCGCCGGCGTCGGCACCATCGTGCCGGGCTCCGACAGCTTCTGACCGAGTCACGGAGGGCGGTGCGTCGACGAGCGACGCGCCGCCTTCGATCCACGTCGATTGACAGGGAGAACGCACGTCGGAGGCGAAGGGCAGGTGCCCGCAATGGCCTTCTCGCAACGATTGATGAGACTGGTTCATGACGACATGCCGATATCCTCGGATAATCGATGGACTGTCGAAGGCCTACTTCGTGTGCAGCCGAGCCGAGCCGACCGATCCGGCAGGCTCGCGTCCATTGCGTCGCTTGCCTTCGATGGCCGCGACGGCCACACCGAAAGGTCAAGTCATGTCCATCGCCATCTCGAGTGACGCGCCCGCGTCCCGCGGCTCGATCGCGTGGAGCGCAGTCCTCTCGATGACGCTCGGCGTCATCGTCCTCATCGCATCCGAGTTCATGCCCGTCAGCCTTCTGACGCCGATCGCCGACACGCTGCGGATCACCGAAGGCCAGGCCGGTCAGGCCATCTCGATTTCCGGCGTGTTCGCCGTTCTCACCAGCCTGTTCAGCTCTTCCCTCGTCGCTCGGCACGACCGACGCACCGTGACGCTCTTCTTCACATCGCTCCTGATCGTATCGGGCGCGATCGTCGCGATCGCCCCGAACTACGTCATCATGATGGGCGGTCGTGCCCTGTTGGGTGTGGCGATTGGGGGCTTCTGGTCCATGTCCACCGCGACCGTCATGCGCCTCGTGCCGAGAGACGCCGTTCCCAAGGCCCTTGCACTTCTGAACGGTGGGAACGCGCTGGCAGCGACCATCGCCGCGCCTCTCGGAAGTTTCCTTGGTAGTATCGTCGGCTGGCGTGGCACGTTCAGCGTGGTCGTGCCGCTCGCAGCGGCAGCCATGGTGTGGCAGTTCATGTCGATGCCCCGAATGCCGCCTCGGTCCAACGAAAGACGGACGGGCAACGTGTTCCAGCTCCTCCGCCGCTCCACCGTCGCCTATGGGATGTCGGCCATCTTCCTGTTCTTCACGGGTCAGTTCGCTCTCTTCACCTATCTGCGTCCGTTTCTCGAGACCGTCACGGGCGTCGACGTCACGATGCTGTCGCTCATCCTTCTGGCCATCGGCCTCGCTGGGCTGGTCGGCACCTCGATCGTCGGGACGATCCTGAAGAGCCGACTGTTCACGGTCCTGATCGCCATTCCGATCGCGATGGCGTCCATCGCAGTCGCGCTCATCGTCTTCGGTGCTTCACCTCTCCCGACCGCCGCCCTGCTCGGCATTTGGGGCCTCGTCAGCGTTCCGGCCCCCGTGGCGTGGGGAACCTGGCTAACGCGCACCGTTCCGGACGACGCCGATGCGGGCGGTGGGCTGATGGTCGCCATCATCCAGCTGGCCATCACGCTGGGCGCGACGGTGGGTGGCCTCCTGTTCGACGCGAACGGGTACCGGAGCACCTTCGTCCTAAGCGCCGGCCTCCTGTGCATTTCGGCTGGCATGGCAGTCCTGGCGTGGAAAGCCGCGGAACAGCCGGTGAAACTGGAAGGATTTCGTTGAGCCACTGTCGGAGCCCTGCCGTGCGCCCTCCGATCGAGATGGGTTCTCCCGTTCTCGAGAGGAGGGGGCCAGAGGATCACTCGGAACCGGGCGATTCAGAAGCTGGGTTCATGACACCATCCCGAATTTCTGGGGTAATCCTGAGCCTTCTTTAGACCAATTATAATCGGAGATCGCAGTCTGCCGTTCCTTCCATGGAAACGTCCGCCGCAACCCGACCGAGGCCGCGGCGGGAGGATCAAGGGCGGCATGGGCTCCGGCGATGGAGAACACGATGAAGACGACCAACCTCGAACTCAATCGCCGTGAGCTGATGGTGAGCGCATCGGCTTGCGTCGCCTCGACGGCACTGCCGGGAGTGGCGATGGCACAGCAAACCACGGACACCGCGTCGGTCGTCCGCTCGCAGGTGACGTTGACCGTGAACGGAACGCGCCGCGAGATGGACCTCGACCTGCGCACGACGCTTCTGGACGCGCTCCGCGAGCATCTCGCGCTGACCGGAACCAAGAAGGGTTGCGACCATGGTCAGTGTGGTGCCTGCACCGTCATGGTCAACGGGCGCCGGATCAACTCCTGTCTGACACTCGCCGTCCTGCACCAGGGCGACGAGGTGACGACGATCGAGGGCCTCGGCACACCCGATGCACTTCACCCGATGCAGGACGCCTTCGTGAAGCACGACGGCTATCAGTGCGGCTACTGCACGCCGGGCCAGATCGTCTCGGCCGTCGCCGTTCTGGAGGAGGTGAAGGCGGGTATTCCAAGTCATGTGACCGCCGATCTCTCCGCTACCCCCGAGCCGTCCAACGCCGAAATGCGCGAGCGCATGAGCGGCAACATCTGCCGTTGTGGCGCCTACTCCAACATTGCCGACGCCATGACCGAAGTCGCCGGGAGGCCCGCATGAAGTCCTTCACGTTCGAACGGGCGGCAAGCCCGCAGGAGGCAGCTGCCGCCGCCGCCGCAAAACCCGGCGCGAAGTTCATCGCCGGGGGCACCAACCTTCTCGATCTCATGAAGCTCGAGATCGAAACGCCGCAGCATCTCGTGGACGTCAACGGTCTGGGCCTCGATCGGATCGAGGCGACGGAGGAGGGCGGCCTGCGGATCGGTGCGCTCGTGCGCAACACCAACATGGCCGCCGACGAGCGCGTGCGTCGCGACTACGGTGTCCTGACGCGGGCCGTCATGGCGGGCGCCTCCGGCCAGCTGCGCAACAAGGCGACCACCGCCGGCAACCTCCTGCAGCGCACCCGTTGCCCGTACTTCTACGACACCAACATGGCCTGCAACAAACGGCAGCCGGGGTCTGGGTGCTCGGCGCTCGAAGGGTACTCGCGACAGCTCGGTGTGGTCGGTGTCAGCGACGCCTGCATCGCCACCAATCCTTCGGACATGAACGTCGCGCTGCGGGTACTCGATGCCGATATCGAGACGGTCAAGCCGGATGGTGCGACGCGCACAATTGCGATCGCGGAGTTCCACCGCCTCCCTGGCGACACGCCGCATGTCGAGACCGTCCTCGAGCCGGGTGAACTCATCACCGCCGTGACGCTGCCTCGTCCTCTTGGAGGGACCCACGTGTATCGCAAGGTGCGCGATCGTGCGTCCTACGCGTTCGCATTGGTCTCCGTGGCCGCCGTGATACAGCCCGACGGCTCCGGTCGTGTAGCCGTCGGCGGGGTCGCCCACAAGCCTTGGCGTGTCTCGGAAGCCGATGCGGCCCTGACAAGCGGGGCCGGCGCAGCCGCGGCGAAGTTGTTCGACGGCGCACGCCCCACCGAGCACAACGCGTTCAAGATCCCGCTGACCGAGCGCACGCTCGCTGCGGTCATGACGCAAGCGAGGAATTGAAGCCCATGAAGTTCGATACTCCCGCGGGTACGAACCCGATCGACCGCATGAAGGTCGTGGGCCAGCCCTTCGATCGCATTGACGGACGGTTCAAGGTCACCGGCACCGCGCCCTATGCCTACGAGCGCCACGACGTTGGAACCGACGTCGCCTACGGCTCCATCGTCGGCTCCGCGATCGCCAAGGGGCGGATCTCCGCCATGCATCTCGATGAGGCGCGACGCGCACCGGGAGTACTGGCCATCGTCACTGCGGAATCCGCCGGCCCCCTCGGCAAGGGCAAGTTCAACGTCGCCAAGCTGCTCGCCGGCCCCGAGATCGATCATTACCATCAGGCCGTCGCCATCGTCGTGGCCCGTACGTTCGAGGAGGCACGGGCAGCCGCCAACCTCGTTCGCGTGGACTACGAGCGGCAGGACGGGCGCTTCGACCTGGCCGCGCTTGCGCCGGATGCACCGATCGTCGGAGGCAACAGCGAGGAGGGCAGCGCGTCCCCGCCGGAAGACAGGTTCGGCGACTTCGAAGCGGCCTTCGCCGAAGCTCCCGTTCGTCTCGATCAGGAATATACGACGCCTGATCAGAGTCATTCCGCGATGGAGCCCCATGCTTCGACGGCGCGGTGGGATGGAGACGAATTGACGGTCTGGACGTCGAACCAGATGATCGACTGGGGCCTGACCGACCTTGCGGCGACGCTGAACGTGCCGAAGGAAAAGGTACGGCTCGTCTCGCCCTTCGTCGGCGGTGGATTCGGCGGCAAGCTTTTCCTCCGGACGGATGCCGTTCTGGCGGCCCTGGGTGCGAAGGCAGTCGGGCGCCCGGTCAAGGTGGCGTTGACGCGGCCCATGATCCCGAACAACACGACGCATCGTCCTGCCACCATCCAGCGGATCCGGATCGGCGCGGACCGGGATGGTAGGATCAGCGCCATCGCCCACGAAAGCACCTCCGGCAATCTGTCCGGAGGCGATCCCGAGACCGCGGTGGCGCAGACGAAGCTCCTCTACGCCGGTGGCAATCGTCTGGCATCCATGCGCCTGGCCGAAATGGATCTCCCGGAAGGCAACGCCATGCGAGCGCCCGGGGAGGCACCGGGCCTGATGGCGCTCGAGATCGCCATGGACGAGATGGCCGAGAGCCTCGGCATCGACCCGATCGAGTTCCGCGTGATCAACGACACGCAGGTCGACCCGATGAAGCCCGATCGGCCCTTTTCGCAGCGCCAGCTCGTCGAATGCCTTCGACAGGGGGCCGATCGCTTCGGTTGGGCCGCCCGTGATCCGAAGCCCGGCCGGGTTCGCGATGGACAGTGGCTGGTCGGCATCGGCGTCGCCGCGGCCTTCCGAAACAACATCACCCTTCCGTCGGGCGCTCGTGTCAGGCTCGGCGCGGATGGCGTCGTGACTGTCGAGACCGACATGACGGACATCGGCACGGGCTCCTACACCATCATCGCGCAGACCGCCGCCGAGATGATGGGCGTACCGCTCTCGCGGGTCGCGGTGAACCTAGGTGACTCCGCGTTTCCCGTCTCCGCAGGTTCTGGCGGCCAGTTCGGGGCCAACTCGTCGACGGCTGGCGTCTACGCCGCCTGCGTCAAGTTGCGCGAGGCCGTGGCGAGCAAGCTCGGCTTCAATTCGACGGACGACCTGGTGTTCGCCGACGGAGAGGTCCGATCCGGCAATCGGTCCGTCCGACTCGCGGATGCCGCGAGCGACGGCGAGATCGTGGCGGAGGACAGGATCGAGTTCGATCCGGCCTTCACGGATGCAGAGCAGCAGTCGACGTTCGGTGCGCATTTCGTGGAGGTCGGCGTCGACGTCGCCACGGCGGAAGTGCGCGTGCGCCGTATGCTCTCCGTCTGCGCAGCGGGCCGAATCCTGAACCCGGTGACGGCGCGAAGCCAAGTCATCGGTGCCATGACGATGGGGGTGGGCGGCGCACTGATGGAGGAACTCGCGGTCGACAGGCGCCACGGGTTCTTCGTCAACCACGACCTTGCCGGATACGAGGTGCCAGTTCACGCGGACATCCCACATCAGGAGGTGATCTTTCTGGACGAGACCGACCCGCGTTCTTCGCCGATGAAGGCGAAGGGTGTCGGCGAACTCGGACTGTGCGGCGTCGGTGCAGCGGTCGCGAACGCGATCCACAACGCTACGGGCATCCGCGTACGCCACTACCCGATCACCTTGGACAAGTTGATCGAGAAACTACCGGAACTGGCCTGAGTGCTCAGGCCTCGACGGAACGCCCGTTAATTCGGCGTCCGTCGAGGCGACCGTCGTGTCGCACCGCCTCGCATGAGGACAAGTCATCTCGCCGGCCTACCTACGAGGGTGAGGTTGCGACGATGTCGTCTGCCGCGCTGTGCTCGAGAAGCATCGGGGTTCGGCGTGGCAGACCAGCGTTCGCGGACCAGAAGGTATCGGTAGTCGAAACCCGGATCGTGGTTCGAGACGAGATCAGATATAAGCTGATATTATTGCCGGCGGCCTCTGAGCCGCATCGTTGCTTGAATGCTCTTGGGGGCGGTGGTCAGTATCTGGCCCAGGACGCTGCTTTGGACGACGACATCGTCGCGGCGCCAATTCGCAATCCAGGTGCACCGTGAACAGATCAGTGGTTTCATTCGACGACGTCGCCCGACGGGGAGTCCCCGTATCCGATCCAGCAGGGTCTTGGATCGTGACCACCCCAGCTCTCACGCACGCAATCGGGTCCTTTGGGACGATCTCCTTTCGTCCGGTGGAGTTCGTCTCGTGAAGGGCCTGGTCTTCCTGGGGGATCGTCGCACCGTGATCGCCGATTTCGAGGATCCGACCCCCGGACACGGGGAGGTCGTCGTCGAGATCAAGGCTTCGGGTATGTGCGGCAGCGATCTGCACTGGTACCGCGCTCCGCACGATCCGAGCGTTCCCACGCAGGCTCGGATGATCGCCGGCCACGAGCCGGCCGGCGTCGTCGCTGCCGTCGGCCAAGGCGTGCTTCCGCACGTCGCCAAGGTCGGAGATCGGGTCATGGTGCACCACTACCATGGCTGCACGGTCTGCGATCACTGCCGCACGGGTTGGCCGCAGCTCTGTGAGCCGGTGACGCGGACCACCTACAGTGCGAACGCCCATGGTGCACACGCTCCCTACATGAAGGTCGCAGCGGCGACCCTGGTGCCCCTGCACGACGACCTCAGCTTCGAAGCGGGTGCAGCGATCGCCTGCGGTACCGGCACGGCCTGGGGCGCCCTCGACAGAGCCCAGATGCGAGGGGATGAGACCATCGTCGTCCTAGGGCAGGGGCCGGTCGGCCTCTCCGCGACGCTGCTCGCCGCGACCCGAGGTGCGAGAGTGATCGCCGTGGACCTCGACGAGAACAGACTCGAACTCGCCCGCAGCTTCGGTGCGGACGAGACCATCAACCCTCGGAACGCCGACGTGACCGAGGCCCTGCACGACCTAACCGGCGGCAAGGGCGTCTCGCTGGTCGTCGAGACCTCCGGCTCTCCGCAGGCCGCGATGTCCGCTCTCAAGGCGATCGCGACCTGGGGCCGCATGTGCATGGTCGGTGTCGGTGGTCAGGTCACCGTCGAGACGAGGGCTTTGCTGGACCGGCAGGTCACGGTGATGACGTCCTATACGATGTCGACCGTCGGGCAGAAGGCCTGCGCAGACTTCGTCAGGTCGCGTGGGCTCGACCTCGACCGCCTCTTCACCGATCGATGGACGCTTGATCAGGCCGAGGAGGCCTATCGACACTTCGATGCCCAGGCGGGCGGGAAGGGCGTCTTCGTCTTCTGAACCTTTCCGCTAGTGCTCGACCGTCCGCGGGAGTGAAGCGGACGCGATCGCACGAACCTATCGCAACGCCACTGGGAGGAGACTATGGCGCATACTGAAGATACCCTGTCGGGTAATCGCAAGAAGATCGGGGCGGCCTCGGTCGGCCAATTCGGCGAGATCTTCGACTTCGCGGTGTTCGGGTTCTCGGTCCCGATCCTCGCCACGCACTTTTTCCACTCGTCGAGTCCTCAGGCCGCAATCCTGAGCACCTTCACCGTCTATGCGGTCGCCTTCTTCGCACGTCCGCTCGGAGGATTGTTCTTCGGGTATCTTGCCGACCGGATCGGGCGCGTGCGGATCCTTTCGATCACGATCTGGCTCATGGCCGGCGCGACCGCTGCGATCGGCTTTCTTCCGACCTACGCGACGATCGGGATCGCGGCACCTATCCTGCTCGCCTTCTGTCGACTGCTACAGGGCTTCGCGATGGGCGGCGAGACGAGCGGTGCCACGAGCTACATCCTGGAGTCCGCGCCGGACGACAAGCGCGGCTTCTGGGTCGGCGTCGTGTGGTTCTTCGGTCACCTGCCGAACGCCTTCGTCGCGATCATGCTCGCCGTCCTGCAGTTCGCCGCCGGGCCCGAGATCTACTCGGACTGGGTCTGGCGTCTCCCATTCATCCTGGGCGGCCTCATAGGCATCGTCGGGTTCTGGATGCGCCGTAACCTCGAGGAGCCGAAGGAGTACGTCGAGGCCAAGCGGACGAGCGACGCGCATCAGTTGCGCGAGGATCGTCGGGCCAGCCTTCGATCGATGCTCTACCTTCTCCTGATCCAACCTGTGCAGACCGTCGGCTCGTATCTCCTGTTGGGGTTCATGTACACCTTCCTCGTCCGACAGGCTGGCCTGGACGCGAATGCCGCGCTTGCTTCGAACGCGATCGCCGTCTTCGTCCTGTCGATGTTCCTAGTGGTCGGTGGGTTCATGGCGGACCGTATCGGGCGCAAGCCGGTGCTGACCGCTGGAGCCCTGTGGATCGCGTGCGCGGCCTATCCGGCCCTACAGTTCGCGTCGGCCGGCACCTTCACCGGAGCGCTCGTCGGGCAAATGCTGATCGGCATCGGCATCGGGCTTTACGGTGGGGCCTCCTTCGCTGCTGCCGTGGAGTTCTTCCCGACGTCGTTCCGTGCAACCGGGCATGCGGTTTCCTATCAGCTGACGGTCGCCATCTTCGGAGGCACGACGCCTCTGATCGCGGCGTGGCTGGTCGGGTATTTCGGTACGCCGATCGCACCCGGCTTCTATGTCATCGCCGTGGCCATCATGGGCGTCGTGGCGGTTCAGTTCGTGCCTGAGACCCGCAACGCCCGACTGCGCCAGGCAGCCGGGGAGGGACAGGCTACAGGGCCTCTGAAGTCGTCGATTGCGACACTAGAAGTCTAGACCGAGCAAACCTACGTCTCTCGGCTAGCTCTCTTCCCCATGCCGATGTCGCATGGGGAAGAAGCTTCGTTCATGGCCTCGGAGCGGTTGTTTAGCCATGATCCGTCGTTCGGATTACCAGTCTATAGAGCCGAGCCGGTCCGCAAGCAGTTCCCCGTCGAACGCCACGTGACCGATCCCGCTCACTCGACCAAAGAAGGGAGATGAGGGTCATGTCGCGGGTCGTTTAGGATCTCCGATCGAGGCCTGATCAGAGCGACCATCCCCCATCTACGGCGATCGCTGCGCCCGTCACGAACGCGCCGAGATCTGCGCTCATCCAAAGGACGGCGTCGGCGATCTCCTCCGGCTTGCCGAGCCGACCCACGGGTTCGAGGTCGATCGCCTTCTGGATGTCGCCTCCCGTGAACCGGTCCATCATAGGGGTCTCGATGTTGCCAGGAAGGATCGCGTTCACGCGGATGTTCGACTTGGCATAGTCCAGGGCGGCCGATTTCGTCAGACCGATGATCGCATGCTTGGAGGCAGCGTAGGCCGCGCCTCCCGCGACGCCTCGGACGCCGGCACCGGACGACGTATTGATAACGACGCCACCGCCCTGGCGCACCATCTGTGCAAGCTCGTGCTTCATGCAGACGAAGGTTCCGCGCAGGTTGATGTCGAGGATCCGGTCCCAATCTTCGAGATCGATCTCTGCCACCGGAGCCGCCTCGTTTTCCACTCCAGCGTTGTTGAAGGCGATATCCAGCCGACCGAAGGTCTCGACCACACGACCGATCGATTTCTCGACCTGAGCCGGTTCCGATACGTCGCACGCCAGGACCAAGGCCTTGGCTCCTACGCCGGCGACCGCTTCGGCCGCATCGTTCAGGGATTCCTTAGTTCGGTCGAGGATTGCAACCTGCGCGCCTTCCCTAGCGAATGCGACGGCTGTCGCCCGCCCGATACCGCTTGCGGCTCCGGTGACGAGAACGACCTTGCCGATGAATCGTGCGGTATTGGACATGATTGGGATTCCATTGGGATAGGGATGATGTGCTGAATTGGATGAACTGAGCCTCCGATCCGCTTCGAGCACAGCTCGGCCGCGCAGACGTTTCAGATCGGTCGACCCTTCCGCCATGACGACGTCCGTCGGCGAAATACGTCGACGGCACGAGGACGGCCGGTTCGTCTTCACACGGGTAGCTAGGATCTGCAGTCGGAGGAATAAGAAGCCGCGATGCGCATGCCGTGATGAGTGCGGCTCATGAGTCGAGCCTTGGACGATCCGTTGGGTTGGGTAAGACTTCGGTCACCGCCAGGATGATCCGCTTCCGCACTGGGCAATCGCGCACATGGTGTCCCTGCCAGCGGAAGGTCGTTCGCATACCAATCGAACTTGCGGCTATGCACGGTCGGCGTCGGCGGCCAACTGACGTCCTCGATCTTTCGAAGGTACTACGACGAGATCGCTATCCCGAAGGGCGGGTGTAGCGCAGGCTGTCGACTAGAACCTTGAACGCGGGCGAAGCCTGCCTGCGGCTCGGATAGTAGAGATGGTAGCCGGAAAACGCTGGACACCAGTCGTCGAGAACTTGAACGAGCAGACCTTCGCGGATGTCGGCATGCACCTGCTCCTCGGGAAGGTAGGCCACTCCCAGCCCGGCGAGCACTGCCCTGTGGATCTGCCCGGTGCTGTTGAACACGAGTTGACCATCGACCCGCACACGAAGCTCGCGGCCGTCGCCTTCGAACTCCCAAGCGTACAGGCCGCCATACGTCGGCAGACGAAGGTTGATGCAGTTGTGACCGAGGAGGTCCTGTGGCTTCTTCGGTAGGTGACGCCCGGCGAAGTACATCGGCGCGCCCACGACGACCATGCGCATTTCCGGCCCGACGGGCACGGCGATCATGTCCTTCGCCACTTGCTCCCCGATACGGATGCCGGCGTCGAAGCGCTCCGCCACGATGTCGGTCAGGCCGAAGTCGACGGTTACCTCAACCTTGATGTCGGGATAGCGGAGCAGGATGCGCCCGAGAGCGGGGGCGAGGATTGTCGTCACCGCGTGTTCGTCCGCAGTGATGCGGATCGTTCCGGCAGGCTTGTCGCGGTACTCGCTCAGGGCGTTCATGCCCGTGACGATCCCATCGTACAGTGGGCCGATCGTCTGGAGCAGCCGTTCCCCGGCTTCGGTCGGCGCGACGCTGCGAGTGGTGCGAGCGAGCAGGCGGACACCGAGCCGCGCCTCCAGTTGGCGGACGGTATAGCTCAACGTCGGCTGCGACACGCCGAGCTTTGCCGCCGCACGAGTGAAACTGCGTTCCTGCGCGACGGCCAGGAAAGCTCTCAAATCGCTCAGATCGTCTCGTGTATTCATAGATACGATCTATAACCTCGTGCGGATTACGCTGTCTAATCCGTGGCAGGGTCCTGGCCTACCTTCTGGTTCACTTCTGTCTGCGGCGTCATCCCAGCCAGCCGCGTAGGATCCTGCATGGATCTGCTCCGCCCGATCGTCTTTCAGAGGGAACGAACCCATGAAGCTTCTCTCCACCTCGCTCCTCACCGTTTCGCTCGGGACAACCGCGTTGGCGCAGGAATCAACGCAGAACCTCGGCGCTTCGACGAGCCCATCTGTTCTCTCACGATCCGACATCGTTGCGGTCTCGCCCGCGCTGGCCCGATACGGGCAGGACGCTGTCGTCGGCGGCCTTTGGGAGCGTCCGCAGCTCTCCCGACGTGACCGCAGCCTCGTGACGGCAGCGATCCTGATCGCTCGCGGCCAGACGATCGATCTCGGCCATTACATGACCGTCGCTCTCGATAACGGCGTGACCCCGGCCGAACTGTCCGAAACCATCACGCACCTCGCGTTCTATGCCGGTTGGTCGAACGCCATGTCCGCGGTCGCGATCGCCAAGACCGTGTTCGCCGATCGGGGCATCGAGGTCGGGGAACTGCCCGCGGCGTCACCCACACTCCGTCCGATCGACGAAAGGGCAGAGGCGACCCGGCAGGATAGCGTGGAGCGGCTTCTCGGCACGTCCTCGCCGGGCCTTGCCGAATTCACGACCGATCCGCTCTTCGTGGACGTCTGGCTACGACCAGACCTCGGTCTCCGTGATCGTAGCCTGGTGACGATCACGTCGCTGATGGCCAATGGACAGGTCGCACAGCTCCCCGGGCATCTGAACCGGGCCATGGACAACGGCCTGACGAAGGAGGAGGCCGGCGAGGTCGTGACTCAGATCGCCTTCTACGCAGGCTGGCCGAACGCCTTCTCGGCCGGGCCGGTCGTCAGGGACGTCGTCGAAAGCCGTTCGAACTGAGAATGAATCGTTTCCAGCTGGACCAGAACAGCCAGCACGAGCTGACCGAAACCGAAAGGTGCACCCTATGAAGAACACGCTCATCGCCGCCACGCTGGCCGTCGCCGGCGCTACGTCCGTCGACGCCCAGGAGATCGGTGTCTATCCGGCGGGATCTGGTCCTTCGATGCTCGCGAGCGCGGAGAACTTCACCGGCCATGTCGTCGTGTCTCCGCTGTTGCCATCGACCGTCGACACGCCATCGGCGTCCGGTCTCGTATCGTTCGCGCCTTCCGCCCGAACCGCCTGGCATACGCACCCTGCGGGCCAGATGCTGATCGTGACGGCCGGCAAGGGGTGGGTGCAGCGAGAGGGCGAAGCGCGACAGGAGATCGCGGCCGGAGACACCGTCTGGATCCCGGCCGAGGTCAAGCACTGGCACGGCGCGACCGATGTGACCGCCATGAGCCACATCGCGATCACCTACGTTCGGGACGGCAAGAACGCCGACTGGATGGAACTCGTGACCGACGGGCAGTACGCCGATCGGTGAGCCGGGTCACACCGAGAATGTCCGTCATCATCCTCCGTGCATCCTGGCCACGATCGCGCAACAGGTGTCTATGGTGCGTTGGAACGTACTTTGTTGCGGCCCAGGAGAAGACGGTGGCTCATGCTGCGCACCAGCTCGCACCGAAAGGTCGCGAGCCGGATCGACAATGTCGATCCGGCTTCGGCTAGGCATGGCATCATACGAGCGGGTTGAGACGGTCGCCGCGTCGCTCCGAATTCATCACACCGCGATCCGGCGCTCCGCGATGGTCTTGGCCACGGTGTAGCTGTGGTACATCTCGGGGCCGCCCTCGCGTCCGATACCGCTTTCCCGATACCCTCCGAAGGGGGCGTCGGCACCGGGACTCGTGAAGACGTTCAAGGCGACGGAGCCGACCTGGAGTTCCCGCGCAAGGTGATCCGCACGCTGCATGGAGTTCGTGAAGACGAACGCGGCAAGCCCCATCTCGAGACTGTTGCTGATCTCCAGCGCTTCGTCCATCGAGTCTACCGAGGCGCAGGGCGCGATCGGTCCGAACGGCTCCTCGCTCATGATGCGCGCTTCCAGGGGCACGTCGGCCAGTACGGTCGGCGCGTAGAACCAACCGCGGTTGCCGACGCGCTGACCTCCGGTCGCGATCCTCGCTCCGTTCGAGACCGCGTCCTCGACGAGATCCGCCATCGCCGCCAGACGTCGCCGGTTCGCGAGGGGTCCCATCTGGACCCCTTCCTCGAAACCGTCGCCGACTTTCAGCTTGCTCGCCTTCGAGGCTAGGCTCTCGACGAAGTCGCCGTAGACCGACCTGTGGATGAGAAAGCGCGACGGGGCAGAGCAGAACTGGCCCGCCATACGGAACTTCCAGTTCACAGCCATCTGGGCGACGCCGTCCACGTCGACGTTCTCATCGATCAGCACCGGCGCGTGGCCGCCGAGTTCCATCAGGACGGGCTTCATCGTCTCCGCGGCAAGCCGGGTAAGGTGCTTGCCGACGTGGATCGAGCCCGTCAGCGTCACGAGCCGGGTGATCGGAGACAGTACAAGGGTATGAGACACCTCGTCGGGATCGCCGAAGACGACGTTGAGGACCCCCTTCGGGAGGCCGGCGTCGATGAAGCACTGAGCGAACAGACACGCCGTCGCCGGGGTCTCCTCCGCGGGTTTCAGGATGACGGAGCAGCCTGCCGCCAGGGAGGCGCTCACCTTCCGCGATGGAGCGCTCATGGGCACGTTCCACGGCGTGAAGGCTGCCACCGGCCCGATGGGCTCCCGGACCACGAACTGCTGGATCGGAGGATCTGTCGGGACGATGCGGCCGTAGAGACGGCGAAGCTCCTCCGAATCCCAGTCGAGGAACGTCGCGGAACGCTCGATCTCGGCGAGGGACTCGGCGATCGTCTTGCCGAGTTCCATCGTGAAGATCGGGGCGATCATGGACGCCCGCTCACGGATGAGGGCAGCGGCCCGCTTCATGACAGCCGAGCGTTCGGACGGCGGCGTGCGACGCCAGACGTCGAATGCACGCGCCGATGATGCGAGCGCGTTCTGGAGATCCTCGGCGGTCGCCTTGGGAACCTGACCGATGATCGACTCGTCGCTCGGGTTCTCGACGTCGCACAGCGTCGGACGGTCGTAGATCCACTCGCCGTCGATCAGGAGTCCGATGCGGGGATAGGCGGGTTTCGGAGTGTCGCTCATGTCGGTCTCTCTCGGTTGGCCGCCGGTGAGGCGGCCTTGCATTTCATCGTTGGAACACTGGCCCGTCGCGGTCGGCATGCCGGGAGAGGGGCCTCCGTTGCCGAGGGTCGAGCAGCCCGTCGGGGTCAGGGCAACGTGTCGGATGGTCCCGGGACATCCACGCGTGCCGTGAGGATCGCGCTGTTCCGTTTCCCGGCGGACATGTCCTCGTCCGTCCCGAGGAAGGCGGTCATGAACAGTGTGCGTCGATCCGGGCCGCCGAGAGTGCAGGAGATAGCGGAGCCGTCGACCTTGATCCGATGGGTTATCTCTCCCCCGTCGAGCACTCTCAGAAACTCGCCGGTGTTGTAGATCCCGACCCAGAGCGCACCATCGCGGTCGGCACACAGGCCGTCGGGCTGGCGGCCGTCGAGATCCGCGAACAGCCGGCGGTTCGTCAGTCTGCCGGAGCCGTCCAAGTCAAAGGCTGCGATGCGGGCTTCCCAGGTCTCTGCGAGGACCAGCGTCCGCCCTTCGTCGACGATCGTTGAGCCGTTTGGAAAATCGACCTCGTGGGCAACGGCTTCGAAGGTACCGTCGGGATCGACCCGATGGAGCGAAGTCGTCCTTCGTGGATCGCCAGCGACGAAATCGTATCCGAAGTCACCGACGTAGATGCGGTCCTGCCGGTCGATGGCGAAGTCGTTTAGCCAACCGTTCGCGACGTTCGAAAGGTCCGCGTGCTCGGCGAGATCGTCGCCGTCCAGGCGAAGCAGCCTGCAGTCCTTCGCCGAGGCGACGATCAGCGTCCCGTCGGATAGGAAACCAAGGCCCGACGGTCGCGTCGGCACGGAAATTCGCCGTTCGACCGCTCCCTCGTCCGAGAGGATGCAGACCTCGTGCGCGAAAACGTCCGAGACGAAGAGACGTCCCTCGCGCCACTTGGGTGCTTCCAGAAACATAAAGCCGTCGGCGAACCTCGCCGGTGTCAGGGTCTGCATCCCAGCCTCCCAGCCGATCCTCTCGCGGCCTTACCAGCCGCCGTCGCAGTGGACATCCTGGCCGCTGATCAGATCGGCCTGGGAGGACGAGAGGAAGACGGCCAGGTTGGCGATGTCGACCGGCTCGATCCGACGCTTCAGGCTCTGACGTTCCATGATCCAGTCGTGATACTCCTGGCGTCGTGCTCCGAAGTGCCGGCCCTCTGCGTCGGAAAGCACGGCGCCCGGGGAGATGCCGTTGACGTTGATGCCGTGCCGTCCGAGTTCGCGTGCCATCGACTTCACGAGCCCGTACATCGCGCCCTTCGACGCTACGTAGGGAACGAAGCCGTCCCAGTGCCCGGTGAGGGTCAGGGAGGTCATGTTGACGATCTTGCCGGCCTTCTTCCGCTTCATGTGCTCCGCGCATGCTCGGGAGAGCACGAACGCCGCCGACGAGTTGATGCGAATCTCCTTCTCGTAGTCCTCGATCGAGAACTCCTCGTGGGGCTTGTTGACGACGAAGGCGGCGTTGTTGACGAGCACGTCGATGCCCCCGACCTCGTCCGCCAGAGCCCTCACTGCCGTTTCCGTACCCGCCAGATCGTTCAGGTCGCACCCGAAGTACTGAACGTCCGATGGAAGCTTGCTTGCATGGTCCCCGTGCGAGTCCAGCCCGGGGCGGTCCGATGCGATCACCCGGGCACCTTCTTCGTGGAAGCGCGCCACGAGCGCCTCGCCGATCGTGCCCAGCGCGCCGGTGATCAGGGCGGTCCTGCCGCTCAGCTGTCCCATGAGAGTCTCCCGCATTCGGTATCGAGCTGAAAATTCCATCTCGGCGGAGGGAATGAAACCGTGAAAGCTGCGGCAGGCCCAAGCGATATAATGGTGGGCTATAGGGGTGGACCGATGCATGAGGGGGAAGGGGACGCCGGGGTTCCGCCCCGCCCGCTGAATGGGTAACTCCATTCGGACCCGCTTCCCCAGATCGCGCCGCCGCGCCGGCGTTTTCGAGAAGGATCCCGCCATGTCAGCGGACCGCGACCTCGTCCACATCCTTGCCTCCCATGCCGCGGACCTGCGCTACGAGGATCTGCCGGAGGAGGCACGGTCGGCTGCGAGGAAGAGCATCCTGGACACGCTCGGCGTGATCCTGGCCGCGAGCGGCATGGAACCTGCGGTCCGCGGCGTCATGGAGATCGTCGCCGAGAGCGGAGGGCGGCCGGATTGCACCGTGCTCGGATTCGGTGGCCGTGCCCCTGCGTTGATGGCGGCGATGGCGAATGGTGCCCTGGCCCACTGCCTCGACTACGACGACCAGACGCAGTGGGGGCAGCACTGCGCCAGTTCCATCGTGCCGGCCGTATTTGCCGTCGCCGAGCGGCAGGGTGGTGTGACAGGAAAGGAGCTGATCGCGGCGGTGGCGGCGGGCCAGGACATCTTCGGGCGGCTCCGCTGCAACGTCGAGTGGAAGAAGGACTGGAACCTCTCCACCGTGCTGGCCGTCTTCGCGGCGACGGCCTCCGCAGGACGCGTAATGGGTCTTCCGGCGTCCAGAATCGCACACGCGATGGGGATCGCGACGATGCAGTCGAGCGGCGTCATGGAGATGGTTGCCGGCCGAGGGAGCGACCTGAGAGGAATGTACGCGGGCTTCTCGGCGAAGGGCGCGGTCCTCGCGGCGATGATGGCCGAGAAGGGGGTCACCGGCATCGATCGCGCCTTCGAGGGGCGGTACGGCTTCATGAACACCTATTTCGGCGGGGGCTACGACCGGGCGGGAATTCTGGACCGCCTCGGCAGGACGTTCCTTGGGAGTGGCACGCTGTACAAGCGCTGGCCCTGCGTCGGTACGGCCCACAGCCACATGAAGGCCGCCATCGACATCGTCCAGGAGAACGACCTGCGGCTCGACGACATCCAAGAGATCCGGCTGCACGTCGGCGACTACCACGACCTGA
This sequence comes from Aureimonas sp. Leaf324, assembly GCF_001423245.1. Classification (GTDB taxonomy): domain Bacteria; phylum Pseudomonadota; class Alphaproteobacteria; order Rhizobiales; family Rhizobiaceae; genus Aureimonas. The sequence goes on along the minus strand of NZ_LMOH01000012.1, from coordinate 108,330 downwards.
TGTGCCAGCCGCTCGACGAGCGACGCGCTCCCGCCACCCTGGCCGACGCCAAGTTCAGTCTACCGTTCCTCGTCTCGGTGGCGATCGCCCGGCGAGGCATGAGCGTCTCCGACTTCTCGGAACCCGGCCTGCGAGATGAGTGCGTGCTCGCCATCGGACGGAAGATGACCCTCGTTCCCGATCCGAGCCTCGATTGGAAGCTCGAGATGCCCCCCGGTCGTGTCGAGATCCTGGCTCGCGACGGACGGCGCTGGCTCGTCGAAGGGCACGACGTCCCGGGGAACGGGGAGAATCCGATGAGCTGGGGCGACATCGCTACCAAGTTCCGCGAGTGCGCCACGGTCGCGTTCGCTAGGCTCTCTCCGGACGCCCTTACGGAGGCGATCGCCTTGGCCGATGGACTCGACGGGCTCGACGATGCGACGCGCCTGATGCATTGCCTCGCGATACCTTCCGCATTGCCACCGTCCTAGCTTGCCGTCGTCATCGACCTTGTCGGCCGGGCTCGCTTGCCGTCATGCTTGGGGCAGCCTCTTCCGGTCCCAGGAGCCGCGAATGACGAAGTACGATCTCGAAGCTCAGAGAGGATCGGTGCGGCGGACCGACCTGCGCTTGCGCGCCGACTACCCACATCTGCGGACCGAGATCCACGAGATCCCTCCCTACCTCCACGTCATCTACGTTCCCGAGGACCAGCTGAATCTATCGGTCCTGGGAGACAAGTTCGCCGACAGCTACGTCCAGATCGGTCAGAATGTCCGGATCCTCAACACCCGCCCTTCGCAGGGAGTACGGATCGGGGGAATAGCGGATCGTGACATCGGATCGGGGATCGAGAGCCTCGTCTTCAGCCGCCCCGATCTCGAGACTATCCTGGCCGGTTGTTTCCCGCGATTACCTGCTCTCACGGCCTTCAACGACCAGCGTTCGGGGGCGATGCGCCTATGTTTCGCGTCGCCGCTGGACGCTGCCAGCGAGGCTAGCCTGCGGTCGTTCATGACGACACTCGTCCGCGGACGACCGATCGAATTCGACGTACTGCCTGTGGCGGCACCTACGCCTCCTCTTTCGGAGGCGAGCAACGAGGTCATTGCCTCGTTTCAACGAACCTCGTTCAAGCCGCTCCGAAAGCGACCGGAGGTCCCACAGTTCGTGAGAGAAGAGGAGGATTGGTGGTTCGCCAGCCTTCCTGCGTTGTTCCGCGGCGAGCTGCGGCAAGAGCTGGCTTCCTTCGTCGAGGACGCCGGGAATGCCTGCTACGTACAGCCGAACGCGGTACCTCAGATCGATTTGCGACAGGCTCTGATAGCCTACGACACCATCTATATGGAACCACCTCCCTTGGTTGACGCGGACGGCTTCTGGCAGGAACAGGCCGTTTCCCGCGACGACCTCCTGACCCTCGTCTCCGCCGATCGCGTCAGATTCCTTCACACCCGTCCGGAGGAACTCGGTGACACCGGCTTTCTGAACGAGGCGAGGCAGGTCAATCCTCGAGGCGTGATAGGTCGTCGGAGATCGGCCGCATTCTTCGCCTCGGATCTCGTGGAGACCGCGGACGAATACATCCTAGGCAAGTCCGCTCTCGGCCCTCAGGTCTTCGAGATCATCAAGAAACTGTCTGCCGAGACCGGGACGCCGATCGAGCACGTTTCGCAACTCCTGCTCGGTCCGGACCATGCTCGCCGCGCCTGCCTGCAGCCGCTCGTCGACCGCGGTCTCATGTCGTTCGATGTCGTAGGTGCGGACTTCCAGAGGTCTTACGAACGTCTCTCGGGCAAGACTCTATCGGGCGAAGCGTCGTACTTCGGGCGCGGTGTCCACCTCGCGCATGCTCTCGATGCGACCTTCGTCCCGGCATGGCCCGGAGAGGCATCCTTCGTAGATAGCTGGATCTCGCCGATGAGGCTGATGGGCGACCGGCTCAACTTCTACCGATCCGCGAACGATCGGATAGCGGCGGCCTGGGCTGCCAACGAGCGACGCAAGGAAGAACGACGCATCATCCTCCCGCCGATCCCCATCATCGAGATGCGCCCCGACGTCGGCATCGACGAGATCCTGCACTTCACGTCCGTCGATCGTCGCAAGGGAAGGGCGTTGATCACCCGGCTCGCCGATCTTCCGGAAGACATGCGCCAGGCCGAGGTCGAGCGGCTGAGCCATGATCTTGCGGAACTGGAGGTGCAGCGGGCCAAGATCGCCCGACGCATCAACAGACTGGACGCCGGTGTGAGTATCGGCGCCTGGTACCTGAATATCAGCACATTCCCGATCCTACCGATGTTCAACGTGCTCGCCAAGGCTCTGCAGTACGCTCGGACAGTCCCAGCGCTCGAGGCGTTTCTCGACGAGATCGAGAGCGCATTCGGGGAGAAGGTCGGACAGAACCAGGACCTGACGTTCCTGTCGAAGGTATCGCGTGTAGGTAAGTTGTCGCCGGTTCGATCACCGGACGGGCCGAGCGGCTGAACGCCAAGGATGAGTCAGCCGCCCGGATGTCGTCAGATACCCGCCGTCTGACCGCCGTCGACGACCATGGCATGGCCGGTGACGAAGCCGCCGGCCTCGGAACACAGCCAGAGCACGGTCCCGGCGATCTCCTCCGGTCGCCCCATGCGCCCGACCGGCTCCTGAGAGATGATACGGGCACGACCCTCGTCGGTATCCCCGGTGTAGCGTGCGATCATCGGCGTATCGATGATGCCCGGGCAGATCGCGTTCACGCGGATGCCCTTGTCGGCGTATTCGAGCGCCGCGACCTTGCTCGTCGCCACGACGCCGAACTTGGAGGCGCAATAGCTCGACTGGCCGCGGATCGCGAGGACACCCGCGCCTGACGAGGTGTTGACGATCGCTCCACTTCCCTGCCGAAGCATGATCTCGATCTGGTACTTCATGCAGAGGAAGACGCTCTTGAGGTTCACCGCGATGATGCGGTCCCAGACGTCCTCGGACAGGTCTGCCAGAGGCTGCGCCGGCTGCTCGATACCCGCGTTGTTGAACGCGGCGTCCAGGCGACCGAACGTCTCGACGGTCCTGTCGAGTGCCGCCTTCACGTCAGCCCCCTTGGTCACGTCGCAGACCAGAGTGAGGGCCTTGCCACCCATCCCCTCGATCTGGGCCACGGTCTCCGCGAGACCCTTCTCGCCGATGTCGACGGCGGCGACCGAAGCACCTGCCTTGGCGAAGGCGATGGCCGTCGCCCGGCCGATGCCGCTGCCGGCGCCGGTCACGAAGGCGACCTTACCCGTGTAGTCGATGGCGGCGGTCGTGCTCATGGGAACTCTCTACGTTCGGATATGACTGGAATGGAGGGCCGCCCGGACCTCGGGTGGGACCGGGCGACGATGCGGACGACCTCGGCAGAGGGTCAGCCGCCGGTCTTCGACTTCGCCTTCTTGTTACCGACCGTGTAGATCGCCGCGGCGACCACCACCACGATGCCTTCGATCAGTCCCTGCCAGTTCGCGCCGAGGTTCAGGATGTTGAAGCCGTTGGTCAGCGAGAACAGGAGCAACGCGCCGGCCAGGGTCTTGATGACGCTGCCGGCACCGCCGAAGAGGGACGTGCCGCCGAGGATCGCCGCTGCGATGACCGTCAGTTCGGCTCCCTGGAGGCCGGCAGGGTTGATCGATCGTAGGCGGCTGGCGAACAGGATGCCAGCGAAACCGGCCGTGGCGCTGGAGAAGACGAAGGCCATGATCTTGTAACGCGTCACGGCAATTCCCGAGAGGCGGGAAGCCTCCGCGTTTCCGCCGACCGCGTAGAGGCGGCGCCCGACCATCGTGTAGCCGAGGACGAACCAGACGATGGCCGTGAAAATGCCAAGGTAGATGACGGGGTTTCGCAAGAGGAGTTCCCCACCCGAACCCCAGGCGAGGAGAAGGAGAGCGATCCCGCCGATGGTCATGCCGACCGGGCCGGGCTGCAGGGAGCGGCCGGAGGCCCTGTTCCTGATCGCCCCCAAGATACCGGCGGCAAGCAGGGCGACGCCACCCGCGACGACGATCCAGAAGCCTTCGTGACGGCCTCCCTCGAAGGCGCGCATTGTCGCGATGACGCCGGGATCCGATACGGAAAGCGACCGTCCGTCGGTGTAGATCAGGACGAGGCCCCGCACCGCCGTCATGGTGCCCAGTGTAACGATGAAGGCGTTGATTCCGACGAACTGGACGATCGAGCCGTTGATAAGGCCGATGCCCATGGCGACAGCCATCGCCAGGGCGGCGGCAGGCCAGAAGCCGACGGCATCGGCGTTACCGATGAGGACCGCAGCCGCGAGGGCCGCGACGGACGCGACCGAGAGGTCGAAGTTCCCACTGATCAGGACCACCGTCATCGCCACGGCCATCATGGCCATGAGCGACGACTGGTAGACCACGTTCGAGAAATTCTGGATGCTGAGGTAGTTCGACTGGCCGATATAGGTGGTCGCCAGCGTGATCAGGGCGATTAGCAGGAGGAGGGCATAGTAGACACCCTTCTCGCGGAGGCCGAAGACGCGCCCCCAGTTCGTCGGAGCGGACACCCGCGACCCCGAGGGGGACGGTGGTGTCGGCTGCACGTGGTCCTGTGCTGCGATGGTCATGATTGAGGGCCCACTACGGATTGAGTTGCCGGTGCGGCGGGGGCGGAGGTGATCGTCGCGGACTGTCCGCCCGCAAGGAGTAGGAGGTCGTGCTCCGACGTCTCGTCGAAGTTCCGCTCCGCGATGCACCTGCCGTCGCGCATGACGAGGATGCGGTCGCAGACCGCGAGAAGTTCCTCGAACTCCGAGGAGACGACGATGACGGACTTGCCGCCGGAGGCGAGTTCGCGGACGAGCCGCAGGATGTCGGTCTTCGCGCCGATGTCGATGCCCGCCGTCGGTTCGTCGAGTAGGAACAGCTTCACGTCGCTGAAGAGCCACTTCGCGATCGTGACCTTCTGGGCGTTGCCGCCGCTGAGTTCGCTCACGAGGATCTCAGGCGAACTCGCCTTGATGGACAGCTTCTCGATCGCGTCCCAGCCCCTCCGGCGCTCGCGCTCGGAGATGGGAAGGGCGTTGAGGGCGGACACGCCCCCAAGGGCCGGAAGGGTCGTGTTCCGCCAGATCTCGAAGTCTGGGACCAGGCCCTGTCCCATCCGGTCTTCAGGAACGAGCCCGATGCCCGCAGCGACGGCAGCTCTCGGGCTCCGGGCGAGCTGCACGCCGTCCAAGGTCACGGTGCCGGTCGCGAAGCGGTCCGATCCGTAGATCGCGTGGAGCAGTTCGCTGCGACCCGAGCCGAGGAGCCCTGCTACACCCACCACCTCACCGGGGGCGACGTCCAGCGAGATGGGATGAAGTCTTCCCGGCGACGCCAGGTCACGAAGGCGGAGCCGTGGTGCGACATCGTCGGTCTCGAGCGGTCTGCGCTGGGCAGCCTCCCGTTCCAGCGCGATCACCTGCTTGCCGACGATGGCCTCGGCGAGCTTTCCCTCGTCCAGGTCACGGGTCTCGGCCCGGAGTACGGCCATGCCGTCCCGGAGCACGGTCACCTGATCCGTGAGGGCAATGACCTCGTCGAGGAAGTGGGAGACGAATAGGATCGCCTTGTTTTCGATCCTCGTCAGGCGCCGGACCGTCTCGTAGACGAGTTCGCGCTCGTCCGACGCCAGCGATGCGGTCGGCTCGTCCATGACGATGAGGTCGGCCCCCGTCGCCAGCGCCTGGAAGATCGAGACCATCTGCCGTTCGCCGATCGAGAGGTTCTCGACCAGCGCATCCGGGTCGAGCGAGTAGCCGACCCGTTGGCAGAGTTCGTCGAACTGCGTCCTGATCGAGGACGAGCGACGCCACCATCCAACTTTGCCGAGGAACACGTTCTCGAGGATCGAGAGGGTCGGGGCGAGGGGGATGTGCTGATGCACCGTGGCGACACCCATGTCGTTCGCCGCCTTCGGGCTGTCCCACTTCACCTGCTCGCCCCGCCAGGTGATCTCGCCGAGCGTCGCCCAGTAGGCACCCGAGAGGATCTTGATCAGGGTCGACTTGCCGGCGCCGTTGGCGCCGAGCAGGCCGTGCACCTTTCCCTTCTCGATGTCGAGATCGACACCGCGGAGGGCCAGCGTCCCGTTGGGAAACGCCTTCACGACGCCTCGCAGCTTCATGATGGGTTCGGATGACGACATCGGCTGGCTCTCCCCTGCTATCCGGAAGTCGGGATCGCTATTCGGATCACCACTTCTCGGGGCAGGCGTCGATGGTCGCCTTGGTGATGGCCGGCATGTCGTAGGTGACGAAGCGGGCCTTCGGCGTCTCGGGCTTTGTGACGGCCTCGTACATCGACTGGAACATCAGGGTTCCGAGAAGTTCGGGGCGGGTGCAGACGGAGCCGTACATCTCGCCGGCGGCGATCGCGTCGGTGCCGAGCTTGGAGCCGCCGCCGGTCGCGACGAGCTGGACCTTGGAGCCGGCGGAGTCGATCGCCCGTGCGCAGCCGATCGCCATGTCGTCGGCATGACTGTAGATCAGATCCATGTCGGGATGGGCGGTCAGGAAGTTCTGACAGACCGCCTCGCCTTCGTCGGGCGTCCAGTTGGTGGGCTGCTCGGCCACGATGTCGTAGTTCGCACCGGCCTTGTCGAGCGCGGCCCGGAAGCCGTCGGTGTCGAGCTTGACGATCGTGTAGGCGGGGTCGCCCATGACGATGCCGATCTTGGCCTTGCGATCCTTCGGCAGGAGACCTGCGGCCATCTCGCCGGCGACTTCGCCCGACTTGTAGTTGTCGGTTGCCACGAGTGCGGAAAGGCCCGGATACGGATCGGTGACCTGACGCTTTGCCGAGTCGCCGACCTGCAGGGCAATGGCAACGATCGGGATGTTCGCGTCGTTGACCTTGTCCACGAAGGATTCGGCGACGACGGAGTCGAGCGGAAGGAACCCGATGGCATCGACCTGCTGGTTGATCAGGTCGTCGAGCGCATTGCCCTGCTTCTCGACGCTACCACGCGGATCGAGCACGACCGTCTTCACGCCGGCTTCCTTGGCAGCCTTCTCGAAGCCCTGGGCGGTCATGACATTGTAGGGGTATTCGAGACTTGCCGGGACGTACCCGAAGGTCAGGTCCTTCGAGAAGGCCGCTCCGGACATCGACACCGTCGAGGCCGCCAGGGCCGACGCTCCCACAAGCGCCATGCGGCAGAACCCGACGATGGGGGCACGAGACTTCAGTTCACGCATGCATTCCTCCCTTTGGACACGAAAACGGTGTCGAGCGAGGGCGGCACATCCGAGCGTGGATGCTTCGCCCCGTCTCATGTATCGTGCGGGCGGAACTCTTTGACTGGACTTGTATCGTCGATGCCCAGTCGCATTCGCGTCCGCGAAGCTACTTGGATTTCATCTACGCCTGTATTGTCCGCCGCGCCTGAAAACCTGATCTTTCGTTGTCCAACTGGCTAACATGCCGACGAGCGCTCATACAGAGCCCGGACGGCCACCGCATGGCGAGGCTATAATTCCGCGTTATCTGCGAATGTCGCGGTCGCGTCTGACCCGTCTGGGCGTTGCGCACTTCACGCGGAGCCTTGGTGCCGCACACCATCCGCGGATCATGATGTTCTCTGCTCCCATGCCCCCATCCACGCCGACTGTCGTGCCAGGCGCGACGCACATACTTTGCCTCCTGGCTCGAGTTGCGACATTCCGGACCTGCACCCAGGATAGGCGGAGGTGAACGAGGTGGGGGCGATGGGCTAGTACCCTATCACGATCAAGTCGGTCCTCCAGGGCGGCGGGAGGGGCTTGCTGCGCCAAATCCACGTTCCGAAGACCCGTGCACTATCAACGGAACGAACGTAGTCAGGAGATGGCGTGCTGGCTCCTATGAGGGTCTCTACCCGACTGGTCCAATTTGGGGAGGTAGCGTGCTTCGGCATGATCAGCGGATGCAGCCAACACCGTTGGCATCATCGCTTGCGATGCGATGAAAAATATGTATTTTATGCATAATATATATCGGAGAATGATGCGATGCCCATTCTTACTTCGGCCGAATTACAACGACGGGTAGGCGACGCCCAACGTCTGGCGTCAATGGGGCCTGTCGGGATCTCATCGCACGGCAAGGTCAGGAATGTGCTTGTTTCGATCGAGGAGTTCACTCGTTTGAAGATGGTCGCCGCCGAACCGGTGCCGTTCGAGTTCCAGGAGCCACGGTCGGAAACCGTGCGTTTGATCGACGATCCCCTTGGATATGACGTGTCGGACATCGACGATGCGATCGATCGAATGAGTTCGGATGCGTTGGCCGGGAAGGGTGAAGAGGCTGTCGAACGGGAACTCGCCGCCGTTCGGAGACGGTTCGGACGAGACCGTGATTGATCGTCCGGATCCTGCGGACGTCAGGCTTCCGAAGATTCTGATAATGGACAGCAGTCCGCTGTCCATTCTTGGGACCATCGACGCTCTGGACTGGTTGTATGCACCGGGTTGCGAAGTCTGGATGACGGATCTCGTCCTGGAAGAGGTCACTCGTGATCCAGGAGAGGATCGGGACAGACGAAATGAGATCAGATCGACGATCGCAGATTGGATCGAGGCTAATCGCTGGCGGATCAAGCGCATCGTCACAAGGGAGGGACGGAAGTACGCCCGCGAAATGGAACTTTGGCGGCTTGCCGGCAATCCCCCGGATCTGAAACCCAACTGGGGAGATCGAGGCGAACGGAGCGTTCTGGATGTTCTCAAATCGACGAGCGACGCACTTGGCGTCGGCGAGTCCTTCCTCGTCGTGGTCGATGATCGCGAGGCGAGGGACGCGGTGAGAGTTGTTCGAGCGGACGTCGACATGATGGGCACACGAACGTTCATCCGAATGGTTCACGTCGATTACGGCGTTGAGGAAGCCGCCGACGCCTGGACGGCCGTGAGACTGGCCAAGGGGCTCGAGACCGACGACGGCGTCACGCCCGATCCCGTCTATATCAGACGCCGGTCAATATTCGAGCCTTGAAGACGGATTGTCGCGGAACGTCCCGGACGAGCGGGTGGGACCTCCTCAGGGGATCGCATCCCGAGGCATCGAGTTCACGTACGACGTGTGAACGCGATCGATCTCGATCTTGAGCCTCTACTTTTGGATGAAGACGCGTCCCATGCCGTCTTCGTCCTGCTCTGCCGCGGCGACCGAACCCTGGTACCATCCGTCGAGCGCTCGAGCGGATCCTATGGGAGACCGGGGCATCGCGTCAGGACGCCTCGGCGAGAATGCTCTTGGTCGCCAAGTTGAGGAATGCGAGCCAACTCGTTCAGAGGGAGATCGACGACGTGAGCATCACGATCGACGTATCCAACATCCCGGTTCTGCGCGAACCCATCTATCGCGCTGCCAGGGAGGGGTTGGAGCAAGGGATCGAGCAGGGACGCTCGGCGGGCATGGCGGATCTTTTCGTCGCGCAACTCTTCACGGCATTCGGCGAACTGCCAGACGATGTCGTGGCACGGATAGGCGAACTGCCGACAGTCCACCTGATGGAACTCGCCATCGACATCGGGACATCGATTTGATGGATCGACTGCGAGAGAGCCTTGGCCTTCCCGTCGATGCGGTTCCATCAACCGTTCCCAAGCCTTGATACTCGACCCGACTGGAACTGCCTGACTAACCAGTCGGATGGTTCCAGGGCGGTTTGCCGAACCTTTTGCCGCCTTTGGGTTGGCGTTGAATCTGGCCGACCCTCTCTCCATTGCCGCTCCGTGCGACGGGCGATCCTGTACACCGAACGCAGACATGCGAGATCTCGACGAAGCCGCGACCCCGGACACGGTGCCTACTTCACGGATATGCCTGCCTCGTCGATCAGAGCCTTCACTTCCCGTGTCTCGGCCGAGATGCGTCGAGCAAGTTCGTCGGGGCCTGGAACGGATACCTTCATGCCCTGCTGAGAGAAGGTGGTGACGGCCTCGGGTGACGCGATCACCTCCGCAAGGTCGCGGTTGATCGTGTCGATGGTCTCGCGGGGCGTGTTCGCCGGCGCAAGGAGCGCGAGCCAACCACCCGTCTGGAAGCCGGGCAGCACGGTCTCAGACAGGGTCGGAACGTCCGGGAGCATCGGGTCGCGTGAGGCCGACTGGACGGCCAACGGACGAACGCTGCCATTCTGGATCAGGGGAAGGGCGGAGGCGATCGCATCCACCCCGAAGTCCACCTCTCCGGAGACCACGGCAATGTTCGCGGGGCCGGCACCGGGATAGGGAACGTGGAGCGCCTTGGACCCGGCCTTCGCGACCATGAACTCCGTGGAGATGTGGGTTCCGCTGCCGATCCCGGCCGAACTGAATGCGACGTCCTCGCCTCGGCTCCGGATCGCTTCGAACAACTGCTGGATGGTCGTGAACTCGGACGAGGATGGGACGAAGACGACATGCGTGTTCTCCGTCACCTGTGTCACCGGACTGAGGTCGCGCAGGGTGTCATAGGGAACCGCGTAGAGGTTCTGGTTGACCGTGAACGTCCCGTTGCTTCCGAGAAGGAGAGTCTGGCCGTCTGGCTTCGCTGCCACCGCCGCCATCGTTCCCACCGCGCCGCCGCCGCCGGGCCGGTTCTCCACGAGGAAGGTCTTGCCCGTCTTCTGCTCGAGGAACCTGGCGAGGTGACGCCCCGTGATATCCGTGTTGCCGCCTGGAGCGAAGGGCACGATGATCGTCACCGTCCCGGTCGGCCAGGCTTCTGCCCTCGCGCCTCCGATCATTGCGAGCAGGGCCAGAGTCGCGGCGGCCAGGGTCTTGGACATGCATTCCTCCAACATCATCGATCGATGCGTCGCGGCCTTCAAGCCGGTTACTCTTCGAGTGCCTGATCCTTGCGTCTGCGGATCGCGGGCAGCACCATCGCCGCGAGCGCGAGGACGGACAGCGAGATGAGGACCGCGCTGACGGGGCGCTCGAGGAAGACCATCGGATCGCCACGCGAGATGACCATCGCCCGCCGGAGATACTCTTCCAAAAGAGGACCGAGCACGAACCCGATCAGGAGAGGCGCGGGCTCGCAGCTCAGCTTGTAGAGAAGATAGCCGACGAAGCCGAAGAAGACGGTCTGGAAGATGTCGAAGGTCGCGTAGTTCACCGAGTAGACGCCTACCGCGCAGAACGCGAGGATCGTCGGGTAGAGGAAACGGTAGGGTACCCGCAGCAGCGAGACCCAGATGCCGATGAGCGGCAGGTTGATGACGAGGAGCATCAGGTTGCCGATCCACATGCTCGCGATCAGGCCCCAGAAGAGTTCCGGCTGGGCCTGCATCACGCCGGGTCCGGGTTGGATGCCGTGGATCATCAGCCCGCCGATCATGAGGGCCATCACGGCGTTCGCCGGAATCCCCAGGGTCAGCATCGGAATGAAGGATGTCTGGGAGGCAGCGTTGTTGGCGCTCTCGGGACCTGCGACGCCTTCGATCGCGCCGTGACCGAACTCGTGACGGTACTTCGAGATACGCTGCTCCATCATGTAGGAGGCGAAGGTCGACAGGGCGAGGCCGCCGCCTGGAAGCAGACCCAGGACGGAGCCGACCGCCGTGCCTCGCAGCACCGATGGCGTCGCACGCCGGATCTCCTCCCGGTTCAGCCAGAGACTGCCCACCTTCGCCACGGTGCCGCTGCGGTGTTCCGGATTCTCGAGGTTCCGGGCGATCTCGGCGAGGCCGAAGATGCCCATGGCGACCGCGACGAAGTTGATGCCTTCGAAGAGTTGCGGGAACCCGAACGTGAGCCGGATCTCGCCGCTCTGGATGTCGGTCCCGACGAGCCCCATGGCGAGACCGAACATGAGCATGGCGAGCGACTTGAAGATGTTGCCGCTGACGAGCACGGTGGCGATGACGAGGCCCAGGAGGATGAGCGAGAAGTACTCGGCTGGCCCGAAGGAAAGGGCGAAGGTCGTGAGGACCGGACCCGAGGCCGCGACGACGAACGTCGCGACCGTGCCGGCGAAGAAGGAGCCGATCGCCGAGACGGCGAGAGCCGCGCCGGCGCGTCCGCGCCGAGCCATCTTGTGACCTTCGAGCGAGGTCACGACCGCGGTGACCTCGCCTGGCAGGTTGAGGAGGATCGCCGACGTGGAGCCACCGTACTGCGCCCCGTAGTAGATGCCTGACAGCATGATGAGAGCCGTCACGGGATCCAGCGTGAAGGTGAGGGGAAGCAGTAGCGCGATCGTCGCCAGCGGACCGATGCCCGGAAGGACGCCGATGGCGGTCCCGATCGTGCATCCCGCAAACGCGAACAGAAGGTTGTGAAACGTGAAGGCGACCGAGAGGCCGAGCGCGAGATTGTCGAGCATGACGTTCCTCCTCAGTGCGCCAGGGCGGGCGGCAGGAAGGGCACGTTCAGGCCGAGGCCGAGTATGAACACGACCCAGCAGAGAACGACCAGGAATGCCGCGAGGCCGACGATGCCCTTGAGGGTCTGGGACTTGTCCGCCAGACCGCTGATCACGACGAGAAGGACGATCGAGATCGCCAGACCCGTCCTCTCGAGAAGGAGGCCGAACACCGTCATCGCGCCGAGGATCAGGCCGAGTTCCCGGATCGCCCATGCCTCCAGCGGATCCGGCCCGTTCCGAAGTCCCGCCAGCAGGATCGCGACGCCCAGCACGAGGACGATCGAGAAGACGAGAAGGGGCATGTACCCCGGCCCCATCTGCGACGACGATCCGACTTGGTAGGCGGTGTTCATCCAGAGGCCGAGTGACGAGACGCCCATCAGGACGAGGCCCGTGGCGACATCCCGTGCGTTGACCGTGCTTGCCGTCTCTACGGCTCGGTTGTCTTCGTGCATGTCTCCGGCCTCCCTGACCCGTCGATGCGGTTCGTGTTCTGTCTCAGTGGAAGGAGCGCCCACCGTCCACGGCCAAGGCTGCGCCGGTGACGTAGGATGCCTGCACGCTCGTCAGGAACAGGATGGCCTCGGCGATCTCACGGGGATCAGCCACTCGCTTCAGAGCATAGTTGCCGACGTTGGCGCGATAGCCGTCCGCCATGGGGGTGTCGACCATGCCAGGGCACACGCTGTTCACGCGAACCTTCGGGGCGAGTTCGGCCGCAAGGGCCCGTGTGAGGTTCACCACGCCGCCCTTCGAGGCTGCGTAGGCCGTATGGCCCGGTGCATTGGGAAGGAGGCCCTGCGCGGACGCGATGTTCACGATGGTGGCGTTGTCGGCCTCCAGGAGGTATGGGACGCAGCACCGGCTGACGATGTAGGTTCCGGTGAGATTGACCTCGAGAACCCGTCTCCAGTCCGCGGCGCGCACGTCGGCCGCGAGACCCTTCGTCATGATGCCTGCCGCGTTGACGACGCCGTCGATCCCACCCATCGCGGTGGCCGCCTCGCCGACCGCCGCAAGAACCGCATCCTCGTCCGTGATGTCGATCTGGAACGGGTGCCCCGACGTTTCCTCCGCCGTCCGGCGGACACCTTCGGCATCCCGATCGAAGAGCGCGACGGTTGCCCCTTCTTCCGCGAAGAGCTTCGCGGTCGTGCGCCCGATCCCCGAAGCGGCCCCGGTCAATACGATGCGCCGTCCTGCGAGACGCGACCGGAGCGTGCTCGGCTGGTCATCAAGGGTCGTTCGGGTGAGGTTTTCCATCGTGACTGCCTGATCGGTTCGTTGATCGTCGAATGACGGGCCAGTGCGCGGCTCCGCCTCGAGTTCATGCTGCCCGGCCCACGTGATCCGCCTTGCCGCGAGGCTCACGGCGATCACGTGCGTTCGAGCGGCGAGCGGGCTCGTTCGTCCGGAAGGACGGGATAGTCCCGTCCCTCCGGACCGTTCCCCTGCCTCAGTTGCTGAGCTGGATGTCGTTCGCCGCGATGACCTGCTTGAACCGATCCGCCTCGCTGGCGATGTAGGCCTTCAGATCCTGACCGGTGCGGATGTCGATCTGGAACGCCATGGCACCGAACCGCTCCTGGAATGCGGGATCCTCGACGCCCTTGACGATCGCGTCCTTCAGCTTCTCGACGACCTCGTCGGGCGTGCCGGCCGGCGCCGCGTAGCTGTACCAGACGCTCTGGTCGATATCCCCGTAGCCGAGTTCCTTCAGGGTCGGCACGTCGGGAAGGTTGGCGGTCCGCTCCGGCGACGTCACGGCGAGGACCTTGAGGTTCGGATCGTCCTTCAGGACGCCGCCCTCGCGGGCCGATGCGAAGATCATCTGCGTGAAGCCGCCGGCCAGCGCCTGGATGCCTTCGGGATTGTTCTTGTAGGAGACGTGGACGCCCTGTCCGCCGATCTCCTTCAGGAACATCGTGGAAGTCAGGTGTCCGACGGTGCCGACGCCACCGCTGGCGAAGGTCACCCCGTCGGCGGTCTTAGCCGCGGCGATCAGTTCGTCGACGGAATTGATCCCCATCTTCGCGGACACGATCAAGGCGAGGGGATAGCCACCAATCTTCGCGATCGGGACGAAGCTGTCGAGGTTGTAGGTCAGATTCTTGCGGAGCTGGGTCTGCACGACGCCGGCCGTGATGAGGCAGAGGAGGGTGTACCCGTCAGGCTTGGCGGACGCCACGGTGTTGCCCGCGACGGTCGTCGAGCCGCCGACCCGGTTCTCGACCACGACCGACTGGCCGAGCGTCTGGGTCAGCGACGGAGCGAGAAAGCGGCTGAGGGTGTCGTCGTCGCCCCCAGGCGCGTTGCCGATCGTGATGGTGATCGGACGCGTCGGCCAGGTCGACTGGCCGAACGCGACGCCTGAGAGAAGCAGGCTGGAACCGGCCAGGGCTGCGGCGCCGGCCAGCAGTTCGCGACGTGAGAGCATTTGAAACCTCCCGTTGAATTCAAAAGTGTTCTGACCGCCGTCTCGGCGGGGCAGTATGGTGACGCGATGGTCGTCGCGGTTTCGGACGTCGTCGTGCCGGTGCCGACCTCCCGTCGGTCGCCGGTCGGATCGACCGAGCTACCAGAGATCCTTCTTGGAGCATTCGGACGAGGCGGTCCGGACCCGGTGGCGGCATCGGTCCGCGAGAGCGCAGTTCTCCTTCGGACAGGTCCGGGTCCGGGGGATGCCGAAGGCCGCTTCCGCTCCGTACGTCGTCGCGCCGCGTGCCTGACCGGCGTCCGTCGGCGGGCGAGCACTTGCCGACGTCGCGTGGACGCCTCCGTGGAAGTGGGCCACGAAACCCGGTAGGACTTCGGAGGTTGAGGATTGAGATCGGTCCATTGAGCCGCACATCTCAGATGCCTCCCAGCGCGACGTACTTCGTCTCCAGGTACTCGTCGATCCCGTGGCTTCCGCCTTCACGGCCCAGACCGCTCTCCTTGACGCCACCGAACGGAACCTCTGCGGCGGAGATGATGCCCTCGTTCACGCCCAGGATGCCGAACTCGAGAGCTTCGGAGACCCGGAAGATGCGACCGATGTCGCGGGTGTAGAAGTAGCCTGCCAGACCGAAGGGCGTGTCGTTGGCCATCTCGACCGCCTCCTTCTCGGTGTGGAAGCGGAACAGAGGCGCGACGGGTCCGAACGTCTCCTCGCGGAACACGACGGCATCCTTCGGGACGTCCGCAAGGATCGTCGGCTCGAAGAAGTTTCCGCCTCGGGCATGGGGCTTGCCGCCGGTGACGATGGAGGCCCCCTTGGCGACCGCGTCGTCGATGTGCTCCTGGACCTTCCTGACGGCGGCGGAATTGATCAGTGGGCCCTGGGTCGTTCCCGGCTCCATGCCGTCGCCGACCTGGAATTTCTCGACCGCTGCCTTCAGCTTACCGGCGAACGCGTCGAAGACGCCGTCCTGCACCAGGAGCCTGTTGGCGCAGACGCAGGTCTGTCCCGTGTTCCTGTACTTGGAAGCGAGAGCGCCCTTCACGGCCTCGTCGAGGTCCGCGTCGTCGAAGACGATGAACGGCGCGTTCCCGCCGAGTTCCATGGACGTCTTCTTGATCGTCCTCGCGCACTGCCCGAGGAGCGTTCTGCCGACTTCGGTGGAGCCCGTGAACGAGAGCTTCCGGACGAGCGGGTTGCCTGTCAGCTCGCCGCCGGTCGCTCCGGAAGGACCGGTGACGACGTTGCAGACGCCTGCCGGCATCCCGGCGCGTTGGGCGAGAACTGCGAGTGCGAGCGCCGAGAACGGGGTCTGCGATGCGGGGCGGATGACGCCTGCACATCCGGCCGCCCAACCTGGGCCGGCCTTGCGGGTGATCATTGCGGACGGGAAGTTCCAGGGCGTGATGGCGGCGAAGACGCCGATCGGCTCCTTCGTCACCAGTACGCGTCGGCCATGCGCATGGGGTGGTACGGTCTCGCCGTAGACGCGCCGGCCTTCCTCGGCGAACCACTCTAGAAAGCTTGCCGAATAGGCGATCTCGCCCTTGGCCTCCGCCAGCGGCTTGCCCTGCTCGGCGGTCATGATGATCGCGAGGTCGTCGACGTTCTGATGCATCAGTTCGGCGATCCGCCGGATGATCGCACCCCGCTCCTTGGCGAGCAGTCCACGCCATGCCGGTAGGGCGCGGTGGGCAGCCTCGATTGCCCGTCGCGTCTCCGCCGCTCCCATCGCGGGGACCGTTCCCACGATCTGTCCCGTCGAAGGGTTGCGGACCTCGAGCGTCGCGCCTCCGTCGGCGTGGACCCAGCTTCCGTCGATGAAGTTGCTCTGACGAAACAGGCCGGTATCTTCGACGGGAAGACGCGTTGCGGTATCCAGCATTTCTCTATTCCCAAAGGATCGAGTAGTTCTTGTGCAGTGCAATGCGCCGTGCGGAAACGCAGACGCGTAGGCGCAGCAGACCATGCAAGTCCAACCGGCACATCCGGAATGAAGCTTCTGGGTAAGTGGCGCCCTGGTCTTTCCCAGACGGTCGCCGTCGTCTCTCGTGACTAAGATTTAAAGCGTCAGGTCTTTCGACTGCAACGCCTGTAGACTTCGGCTGATAAGCTTGGGTTATAGCCGTCGCCGGCCGAGGGGGTCAGGTGGCCATCCCATTCCTTCGGGGACCCGAACCATTGAGGATCGACTTGAGTGGCCTGAGGTGTCACAGAGGGACAAGCGCGACTGCCGACCTAGGGAGGGGGCAGGGAGGAATGACATCGCCTCCGCGGCACGGAGGATGGGATGGATCCGAGAAAGCTTCTCTACTTCGCCTGCATCGCGGAGAACGGCAGCTTCAAGAAGGCGGCCAAGCAGCTCGAGGTCTCACAGCCTGCGTTGTCGACCTCCATGGATCGTCTCGAGCGGGAACTTGGCGAGAAGCTACTCGATCGCAGTCCGACCGGCGTCACGCTGACCCCGACGGGCGAACTCATCTACGCCCACGCCAGGCTGATCCGGGACGAACTCGATCTTGCCGAACGGCGGATGACGAAACGGGAGGACCAGGATCAGGGGACGCTGACGTTCGGGACGTTGCCGAGCCTCGCCGCAGCGATCGTTCCCAAGGCCGTGTGCCGTTGGCAGGCCCGGAGCGAGACGCCCACCCTGTGCATCGTCGAGAAGGTTCAGATCGATCTGCTCCTCGGTCTGATCCGAGGAGAGGTCTCGTTCATCGTCGGGATGTCCGAATCGTACGGCTTCATCGACGGACTTCGGCAACGCGTCCTGTTTCGGGACAAGCTGCACGTGATCGCGAGACCCGACCATCCTGCCGTCCCCCGCGAGGGACTGACCTGGTCCGACCTCGCCGAGTACCCATGGATCCTGCAGATGCTCGGGAAGCAGCGAACCCTCGTCGAGCAGCTCTTCGCACAGGAGGGCCTCGGCCTCCCCAGGGAGCTGACAGAATGCGGGTCGGTCGCCTGCATCAAGACGATGGTGGCCGAGAGCGACAACATCGCTCTGCTTCCGGCCTCGGCAGTGAATGCCGACATAGCCGAAGGCCGTCTGCGTTCCATCGACATCCCGGATCCGCTGCTTCACCGCGACATCGCGGTGATGTTCCGCGAGCGGACGCCCCTGACGGACGCGGGGCGTCGTCTTGTGGAGGAGATCGAGGCTGCCGGTCAGGCCCTTAGCTGACGCAACCACGATCGACGGCGTTCATGAAGCCCGCATCGACTGTCGGCGTCGTTCGTCTGCGTCAGGTCGTTGAGGACTTCCGAGCTGCGGCCTTCGCCGCCTGGACTCGACCTGCCGTCTGGCCGAATTCGAACGAATCCGCCTGACCCTTTGAGAACCTCGCAACAAGTTCGTTCAGCAGTCCACGGACATACATGTTGGGCCTGACGGCCATCGGAGCGAAGAGGATCGCGTTCCAGTAGCCGACCTCACGTGCGAGGAGTCGGTACGCCAGCCTCGATCGGAGTTCTCCCTCGAGATCGAGGCTGGCGACCCGCTGCCAGTAACGTACGACCGCGCCATAGCCCGATAGGTCCGGGTCGTCGTCACCCAGGACGTAAGGGTCGTCCTGGGACCAGTCGGCAGCGGAGTGGGTCGCCATGAAGCGTTCTGCAGCGCGGCGGTTCAGGGCAAATTCGGGTGTGAAGTATTCGGCCAGCAGGTCGAGCGTCGTCTGACGGCGTGATTGGTCACGGTTCGCAAGTAAGACCGCAACCGATATCGTGGCGCCGACGCCAGCCCCCACGGCGGGGTCAGCCAATTCCGGAAGGTGGCGTACGATCAGTCCCAGCAGGATCCAGCAGAAGGCAAGCAGCAGAAGCCAGAAGGTTCGCCTGCTGGGATCGAACCATTCGGTACCGCCCAATCTTTCGCTGCTACTCATGCTTTCCGCCCCTAACGTCCATTCGACGACAGATCGTGTCAGACCTCGGGGCCGTTGGCGACCGGACCGAGCGCCCGGCGCCGTCTCAACCTGTCGCTCCATGCGGGGGATCGGACGATCGGCAGTTCCCCCAGTTCGATCGGAAAGTGGCGTGCGGGATGTCGTCGATCTACCGCGGCACGAAGTTGTTTGCCGGGCCGGCGTCCGTCGCGGTCGAGATCATTACACTTTTGGTCTCGAGGAACTCCTCGATGGCCTCGATCCCGTTCTCGCGGCCGACACCGGATCGCTTCATTCCACCGAAGGGCATCATGAAGCTGTAGGTCCGATAGGTATTTCCCCAGACCGTCCCGACCTCCAGCGCCTTGGACATCCGGATGAGACGTCCGACGTCCTTGGTCCAGACCCCTGCAGCGAGGCCGTAGGCGACACCGTTCGCGAGTTCGATCGCCTGTGCCTCGTCGTCGAACCCGATGATGGATAGGACGGGACCGAACACCTCTTCCTGCGCGATCCTCATTTCGTTCGTGACGTCCGTGAAGATCGTCGGTTCCACGAACTGACCGGCGCCGATGCCCGGCCCCTCGGCCGGCTTCCCTCCGAGGATGCAGCGTGCACCCTCGGACCTTGCGATGTCGATGTAGTCGAGCACCTTGCGGAACTGCGGAGCGGTCGAGATCGGACCCATCTGGGTCGCGACGTCCATCGGATCTCCGACCCTCACGGTCCGGGCCATCGCGAGCAGCCTTTCGGTGAAGGCCTCCTTGATGGAGTTCTGGACGAGAAGGCGGGAGCCGGCCGTGCACATCTGGCCGGCCGCTCCGAAGATGCCGGAGACGACCCCGGCGGCGGCCCTGTCGAGATCCGCATCGTCGAAGACGACGTTGGGGGACTTCCCTCCCAGTTCCATGGCGACACGCTTCATGTGTCTTGCGGCGGCCTCGTAGACCTTGGCGCCCGTCGTGTCGGAGCCCGTGAACGTCACGTGGGCGATGTCGCGATGTTCGACCAGCGGAGCGCCGATGTCCGCACCATAGCCCGTGACGACGTTGAGAACCCCGTCGGGCAGGCCCGCTTCCTTCGTCAGCCTGGCAAAGGCGAGGGAGCTTGCCGACGAGAACTCCGACGGCTTCACGACCACAGAGCACCCGGCGGCGAGGGCCGGAGCGCACTTGATGGCAAGGAACGTCAGGGGTGAGTTCCACGCCGTGAGGGCTAGGACGACGCCCACCGGCTCCCTCAGCGTGAAGCCGAACAGGTCGGGTTTGTCGACGGGCATGACCGATCCCTCGATCTTGTCCGCGAGGCCCGCGTAGTAGTGCCAGTATTCGGCCTTGTACTTCAGCGATCCGAGCATCTCCGCCAGGAGCTTTCCGTTGTCCCGTACCTCAAGCTCCGCCAGTTCGCGGGCGTGATCGAGGACCAGGTCACCGATCCTCCGCAGGACCTTGCCGCGCTGGGTCGCGGTGAAGCTCGCCCAGGGACCGCTGCGCATCGCGTCCCTCGCCACCGAGACCGCATGATCCGCGTCCTCGCCGTTCCCACGCGGAATGCGGGCCCAGACCTTTCCGCTGTACGGATCGACGCTTTCGATCCATTCCCCGCTCCGGGACGCGGTGTAGGCACCGGCGATCCAGTGTTCGAAGGTCTGCATGGTAAGCTCCGGATGGCATCATGTGGTTCGCGGGACTGACGATCTGCCCGCGCTGCGATAGGCCGACAGGGCCCTATCGCTCTGGCGTCATGGAAGTTCGGTCGTTCAGGACGGGATGTTCGGCGGACTGGTGATCAGGATCGCCCGGAAGTCGTTGACGTTGACGAGGGTAGGGCCTGTCACGACGAGATCGCCGATGCTCTCGAACAGCGTATAGCTGTCGTGGCGACGAAGGACGGAGTTCGGATCGTGACCGGCGGCTCGCGCTCGCTCGAGCGTATCGGGCGTCACGACCGCCCCGGCCGCGTCCTCGCTCCCGTCGATGCCGTCGGTATCGGCGGAAAGGGCATGGATATGCGCGTCGCCGCCGAGGGCATTCGCCAAGGAAAGCAGGAACTCCGTGTTCCTGCCGCCGCGTCCGGGTGCATCGTCGCCGATGGTTACGGTCGTCTCCCCTCCGGACAGCAGGACCGCCGGCGCGGCGACCGGCGTCCCGTGACGCACGACGGATCGTGCGATGCCGGCCATCAGGATCCCGGCCTCCCGCGCCTCGCCCTCGAGGGCATCTCCAAGAACGAGCGGCGTCAGACCGCATCGACGGGCCACCTCGGCCGCCGAGGCGAGCGCCATTCCGGGGGTTGCGATCATCCGAATGTCCGATGCGAACGCGGGCATCGCCGGCACATGCTCGAGCAGGCGCCTCCGGACGTTCTCGGGGAGCCCAGGACCGAGACGCTCGACCAGGGACGATAGATCGCCCCCGGCATCGGGATCGAACACGGTCGGGCCGGATGCGACGGCCGACGGGTCGTCGCCCGGTACGTCCGACATCACGAGGGTTACCACCCGCGCAGGCCCGGCGGCTGCGGCGAGACGTCCGCCTTTGATCGCGGACAGCCGACGCCTGATCCTGTTCATGTCGCCTATGCCGAGGCCGGACGCGAGGAGCAGATGATTGGTGGTCCGCTTGTCCTCGAGCGTGAGGCCGTCCGCAGGCAAGGCCATCAACGACGATCCTCCACCGGAGACGAGCGCCAGCACGAGGTCGTCCGTTCCAAGGCCCGAGACGGCATCGAGGATGCGGCGGCCCGCCGCTTCGCTGGCGGCGTCAGGGACGGGATGCGCCGCCTCCATGACCTCGATCCGCTCGGTGGGAACCGCATGACCGTAACGGGTGACCACGACCCCGGTGAGATCGACGTCCGGCCAGGCCATTTCGACTGCACGAGCCATCAGGGCCGCCGACTTTCCGGCCCCGACGACGACGCATCGTCCCCGTGGTCGTCCGGGGAGATGGCCGGCGAGCATCTTCAACGGATCCACACTCGCGACCGCGGCGTGGAACAACTTGAGAAGAACTCCTCGAGCCTCCTCGTTCCCCGGAACGAAATTCCCGACGTCGGTGCCGGCCATCCGCTCCATGTCAGAGCACGATGTTGGAGCCGCGGATCGCCTCGCACACGGCGTTCGTGACGTCCTTGGTCGTTGCCGTGCCGCCGACGTCGGGAGTCATCACGCCATTGCCGGTCACCGTTTCGACCGCGTGCATCAGGCGTCGGGCGGCCTGCGGCTGTCCGAGATGCTCCAGCATCTGCGCTGCGGTCCAGAAGGTCGCCACTGGGTTGGCGATGCCCTTGCCGGTGATGTCGAAGGCCGAGCCGTGGATCGGCTCGAACATGGAGGGAAAGCGCCGCTCCGGGTCGATATTGGCCGTCGGCGCGACGCCGAGGCTGCCCGCGAGCGCGCCCGCCAAGTCCGACAGGATGTCGGCATGGAGGTTGGTCGCCACGATCGTGTCGAGGCTCTGCGGCTTCAGGGTCATGCGAACCGTCATCGCGTCCACCAGCATCTTGTCCCAGGTGACGTCCGGGAACTCGGCCGCCACTTCGGCCGCGATCTCGTCCCACATCACCATACCGAAGCGCTGGGCGTTGGACTTCGTCACGACGGTGAGGAGCTTTCGTGGACGGGACTGAGCGAGTCTGAAGGCGTAGCGCATGATGCGCGTGACGCCGACGCGGGTGAAGATCGCGACCTCGGTGCCGACCTCTTCAGGCAACCCGCGATGGGCGCGCCCGCCATGGCCGGAATACTCCCCTTCCGAATTCTCGCGCACGATCACCCAGTCGAGGTCGCCGGGCTTCACGCCGGCCAGCGGCGACACGATGCCGGGCAGGATCTTGGTCGGGCGCACATTGGCGTATTGGTCGAAGCCCTGGCAGATCGGCAGGCGCAGGCCCCAGAGCGTGATGTGATCGGGCACGTCCGGCGCGCCGACGGCCCCGAAGAAGATGGCGTCGAAACCCTTCAACTGTTGGGTGCCGTCAACCGGCATCATGGTGCCGGTTCGCTTGTAGTAGTCCGAGCCCCAGTCGAAATGCGTCACGTCGAGCTTGAACCCGCCGTCGCGTCGCTCCAGCGCCTCCAAGGCCTGGAGACCGGCCGAGATCACCTCGGGGCCGATGCCGTCGGCGGGAATGGCTGCGATCTTGTAGGTCTGCATGGGTCTGTCCTGTAGGGGCCGAAAGCGGCATCCGACCGATCCGGCTGGCGACGGCGGGCGGTCGAGCGAGTGACCGGACCTTAGGAAACGCCGTCGATCCGAACGAGACCGTGACGATTATACAAACGTTCGATACAATCGGTGGCATGGAACTTCGTCAGTTGAGATGTGTGATCGCAGTCGCCGACGAGATGCACTTCGGTCGTGCGGCGCAGAAAATGGACATGCTGCCGGCGGCGCTGGGTCGGCACGTCCGAATGCTCGAGGAAGAACTCGGGATCAGGCTCTTCGAGCGCACGACACGTGCGGTGTCTCTCAGTCGCGAAGGCCGAGCCTTCGTGGCCGAGGCCCGGACGATCCTGGCAATGACGGACGCCGTCGCCGAGCGTTTCAGATCGCGAGACCGATCGTTGGATCGCGTCATCCGGCTTGGTGCCATCGACAGTGCCGCCGCCGGTCTCGTGCCGCAGTTGATCCACGATTTCTCGGAGATCGAGCCCGAGGCGAGGATCGAACTCGTGGAGGACAAGACGATCCGCCTGGTCCCCAGGCTCCTGTCAGGGCGACTGGATCTTGCGATCATCCGACCCAGCCCTCGTTTCGATCCACGCGTCCGGACGCGCTTCCTCCTGGACGAGCCGGTGGTTCTGGCGCTGCCGCGATGGCATCCGCTGGCCGGACGGGAGGAGGTGTCGATACAGGACATCGCCGACGTCGCGATGATCGTACCGGAGCGGAGATCGAGGCCGCACAGTCATGACCTCACGATCCGGCTGTTCGAGCAGGCAGGACTGAGACCGCATATCGCTCAGATGGCCGACGAGAAGCAGACCATCGTCGGAATGGTCGCAGCAGGGATCGGTGCCGCGATCATTCCAGTCTGGTCCGCCCGCCTCGGCGGTCCGGGCGTCGCCTTCTCGCGAGTGCGCGAGGCGGATCGGGCGGTGCATGACGGAACGCGACTGCCGCTGGCGGCTGCATGGCACGCGCACGTTCGGGACGACAATCGTGACCGACTGATCGCAATGATGGAGGCGAACGTCTCACGCTACGTGGCCGAGGCAGACGGATAGAGGGGTGAGAACCTCGGATGGGCGCGGCGAATTCACCTGCGGCCGTGCCCTGCAACGGCTTCGCCGGGTGTCTCGCCGGAATGGAAGCCTATCAGTGCTGCTTATACCATCTGAGACGTTTGCCTGGGATTGGCCGTCGTAATCCTTCAAATCCGGCGGGAACCGTGATGTTGTGACGTCGATGATGCGCCGAACGACACAAGGACCGAGCGACCGGCCGATGCCACGCTCGGGGCTTCGAAGGGCACATTGATCGACCCAGGCGACCGGAGAAGCGGCTGGGGAGCGATCGGGAGAGAAGAGCGACTTCCACGTGGTGGAAGCGATCGCGAGCGAAGGCCACACCTCGTCGAAGAGGTCGGGATCGCCGCGAACAACGGGAGGAATTCGACTTGAAGCTCATGAGCACGTTCGTCGTCGCCGTGTCGGCGATTGCGGCGCTGGTATCGCCTGCGTCCGCACAGAAGTTCCCGGACAAGGCGGTCACGGTGATCCTGCCGTTCCCGGCGGGGACCGGGCCCGATTCGGTGATGCGCCAGGTCGGCGACAAGCTTTCGAAGAAGTGGGGTCAGCCGTTCATCGTCGAGAACCGACCGGGGGCGAACGGATGGACGGCCGTCGAAGCCGTGAAGAAGGCCGATCCGGACGGCTATACGCTGCTCCAGATCGACAACCTGCTCTTCGCGTTGCAGCCCCACGTCTTCAAGAAGCTGCCGTTCGACCCTGCCAAGGACTTGGTTCCCGTGGCGCCTCTCTACCAGACGAACTTCTTCGTCGTCGTTCCGGCCGAATCCCCCTGGAAGACCATCCCGGACCTCGTCGAGGCGGCACGGGCGAAGGGCGGCGGGATGACGTTCGGGTCCTCGGGCGTCGCGAGCCACATGCATCTCGGTGGAGAGATGCTCGAGAGCGCGACCGACGTGAAGATGACGCACGTTCCGATCAAGGACACCCCGCAGGTCTTCGTCTCGGTTGCCAACGGCGAACTCGACTGGGCGTTCGGATCGGCCTCGTCGTCCGGACCGATGTACCGTGCGCACAAGGTGAAGTATCTCGCGCTCGCCGCACCCAAGAGGCACCCGACGTTCCCCGACGTTCCGACCGTCGCGGAGGCTGGTGGGCCTGCCGACTTCGAACTGAAGTCCTGGGTGGCTCTGTTCGCCCGAACGGGAACGCCTCAGGAGATCGTTGACCAGATCAACGCCGACGTGACCGAGGCGCTCGCCGAGGCCGACGTCAAGGATCGCCTGATCTCAGTCGGTTTCACGCCTTGGGCCGACAAGCCTGCCGGTCTGGCGAAGGCCCTCGAGGAGGACTCCAAGCTCTTCGGGGACGTGGCGAAGCGCGAGAACATCTCCCTCGACTGACCACGTGCAGTCGATCGGGACGCTGGGCACTCGAACCGGCGTCCTGTCCGCCCTGACGTCCTCGGATTCGGCAGCCGGCCGGCCGCAACGGGCTTCGTCCTGCATCGGGCGCGAGGACTCGCAAATCTACGGTAAGGAGCGCAACGTCGTGGGTCTCAGCATTCGCGCACCGAAGGACTTCTGGACGGGAGCGATCTACTCGCTCGCAGGTCTCGCAGGCTACGTCGTGAGCCGCGACTACCCCTTCGGCTCGTCGGCCCGTATGGGTCCGGGCTATTTCCCGTTCGTCATCTCCGCCCTGCTCGTGCTCGTCGGTGCGATCGCGATCGTCCGCTCCTTTAGGATCGAGGGGGATCCGGTCGGACGACTCGCGCTCAAGCCGATGGCACTGATCACCGCCTCGGTCCTCTCGTTCGCGTTCCTCGTCAACACGGCAGGACTGCTCGTCGCGATGGCGGTGAGCATCCTCGTGGGTGCGTCGGCGAGCGAGCGGTTTCGCTTCGAATGGAAGGCCCTCATCGGCATGGCCGTGATGGTTGCCTTCTGCGCTCTCGTCTTCGTTCGTGGTCTCGGCGTACCGATGCCGCTCGTCGGACCTTGGATCTCGGGCATCGTTCCGGGCTGGTCGGGTTTCTGAGGTAGGAACATGGACGTCCTTTCGAACCTCTGGCTCGGCCTCGAGACCGCTCTCAACTTCAGCAACCTGTTCTACTGCCTGATCGGGGTGTTCCTCGGTACCGCGATCGGAGTCCTGCCTGGGCTCGGGCCCACGGCGACGATCGCCATGCTTCTACCTGTCACGCTGGGCCTGTCGCCGGTGACTGCGCTCATCATGCTCGCCGGCATCTTCTACGGCGCGCAGTACGGCGGCTCGACGACGGCGATCCTGATCAATCTCCCCGGCGAGGCGACGTCGATCGTCACCGCGTTGGACGGATACCAGATGGCCAGACAGGGAGAGGCGGGGCGGGCACTCGCGGCAGCGGCCATCAGCTCCTTCTTCGCGGGCACGGTCGCGACCGTCATCATCGCGCTCTTCGCGCCTCCTCTGGCGGAGATGGCGTTGAGCTTCGGTGCCGCAGAGTACTTCTCGCTCATGGTGCTCGGGCTCGTCGCCTCGATCGTCCTGGCAAGAGGATCCTTGCTTCACGCCCTGGGCATGATCCTTATCGGTCTGCTGCTGGGCCTCATAGGAACGGACACGAACACGGGAATGGGACGCTTCACGTTCGACATTCCCGAACTCTCAGACGGCCTGAGCTTCGTCGTCGTGGCGATGGGTGTGTTCGGCATCGGGGAGATCATCGCCAATCTCGAGCATGAATCGACGCGCCTTCCTGCCATCACCAACATCAAGCGGCCCTATCCGACCTGGGACGACTGGAAGAGGATGTTCGCTCCCATGGCGCGGGGCACCGCACTCGGTTCCGCTCTCGGGATCCTGCCGGGCGGCGGTGCCCTGCTCGCCTCGTTCGCCTCGTACGCCATCGAGAAGAAGGTCTCAAGGAACACGCATCAGTTCGGAAAGGGCGCCATCGAAGGCGTCGCGGGTCCGGAAGCGGCGAACAACGCCGGCGCCCAGACCTCCTTCATTCCGATGCTGACGCTTGGCATCCCGTCCAATCCGACGATGGCGCTCATGATCGGGGCGATGATCATCCAGGGTATCCAGCCAGGCCCCACCGTCATGACGGAACAGCCGACGCTGTTCTGGGGACTGATCGTGTCCATGTGGGTCGGCAACCTGATGTTGCTCGTCCTAAATCTTCCCCTCATCGGGCTCTGGGTCCGGATGACCGCAGTCCCGTATCACTTCCTCTATCCCGCCATCATCGTGTTCTGCCTGATCGGCGCCTTCAGTCTGAACAACACGAGCTTCGACGTCCTTCCGCTCGCACTGTTCGGGATCGTCGGGTACGTCTTTCGAAAGCTGGACGCCGAGCCTACGCCGCTTCTTCTGGCATTCGTCCTGGGGCCCATGATGGAGGACTTCCTGCGTCGGGCCCTCCTGGTCTCGGCGGGAGATCCGAGCGTGTTCGTCACGCGGCCGATCAGTGCGGTCATGCTCGGGCTGGCTGCGATCCTCCTCGTGTTCCTCCTGCTTCCCGCATTCGGCAAGACGCGTGAGGTCGCATTCAAGGAGGATTGAGGGAAGATCGCCGTCGACCCCTTTCCCACATCCCTCACGACGGGAACGCTCCGGCAGACCGAAGGCGACTAACGAACGTCCCTGGTGTCTGCCCGAGCCGGAGCATGCATCGGGATGTCCGCATCGCTCTCGCCAGAGAAGCGTCGACGTCCTTGCTGCTGGATCCATCTGACAAGCGCCTGTCCAGGCGGCGACAACTCGCTTCCGTCCCTCAGGAACACCGCGATGCTTCGCTCCAGTTCGACCTGATGGAATGGCAGCAGGACGACCCTCGCATCAGCGAGTTCCTCCTGCACCGCGTGGGCGGGCAGGAGCGCCAGATGGGGGCTGTCGGTGATGAGCGACTTGAGGAGGGACATCGAGCTGCAGACGGTCACCTTGTGCCGGAGCGTGAGCCCTGCCGGCTCCAGGATTCTTTCCAAGGCCGTATTTCGCCAACCGGTCGTCGGCGTGACCCAGTGATGCTCGATGATGTCGTCGAGGGTCACGACGGCCTGCGCGGCGAGGGGATGCGAGGAGCCTGCCACGACGTGCAGTTGCTCACGGAACAGGACGCGTTGTCTGAGGCCGTAGGCATGGTTGGCCGGGTCGACCACGCCGATCGAAAAATCGTGGTCGTGGCGCAGAAGACCCCACAGAAGCTCGTTCTGAGGTCGCTCCGTAACCTGTAGCTCCAGATGCGGATGCTCGCCGCGCCACTGGCGGATCGCCCTTGGCACGATGCTGCCTGCCAGTGTCGGGAGGCACCCGAATCTCAGGACACCATGGCTGTTCCCAGGTGACCCCTTAAGCTCGTCCTCGGCCGTCCGTAACGTCTCGAGCACGTTCCGGGCATGCCGGAAGAGGATCTCTCCCTGCTCGGTGGGCTCGACGCCATGGGCACCACGTCGGAGAAGCTTCGTCCCGAGTTCCCTCTCCAGACTATCCATCGACATGGAGAGGGCCGGTTGGGAGAGCCCGAGAACCTTCGCAGCCCTGCTCAGGCTCCCTTCGAGCACGATCTGAGCGAAGTAGGTGACCTTTCGGGCGTCCACGGGCCTGCGAGGTCCGGCAGCCTCTTCCGCGAGCGCATCGTCGCCCATGCGGCATCCTTTCCAGTCGTGAGATCCTGCCGGCCGATCCAGCGTCAGAACGGCCGAGCAGACATGCGGTGAAGATGCGCGGCGACCATAAGGAAACTTATCGCCTCCACGGCGGGCCGTGAAGCTCCCGTTCCGTCGGGGCCGGAAATCACCTACTCCTGAGTTGGGTGAACAGGACGCTTCCGAACCAGGAAGAGGCGTCCCGCCGCGAGGGCGGCCCATCCGTGATCTCTGCAGCCATTCGGCGCATTCGGAGGCGGTCCCGCCTGCGGAGCCCTTGGCGCGCTCATGGATCCGCCAATTCCGACCCGATGTCCGCGAATGGGAGAAGATCATGAAGGCCGTCGTATTTCTCGGGGAGGGGAAACTCGAGCTGCGGGAGTTCCCCGATCCGGTGCCGGGACCGGACGAGGTGGTGATCCGCATGAAGGCTTCCGGAATGTGCGGGAGCGATCTCCATCACCTGCACGAGCCCCGTCGACGCGAGGATCAGATCGTCATCGAGGGGCATGAACCCTGTGGCGTCGTCGAACTCGTCGGATCGGCCGTGCGCCCTGCCGAAGCCCGAGTCGGCGATCGGGTGATGGTCCACCACTACGACGGATGCAGGACCTGCAGTCACTGTCGCTCGGGGTGGACACAGCTCTGCGAGACCGATCGTGTCGTCTACGGAGGGCTGAACGGTCACGGGGCGCACGCGGAATTCATGAAGGTACCGGCGCATACGCTGATCAGGCTGCACGACGACATGACGTTCAAAGCCGGTGCGGCGGTCGCCTGCGGAAGCGGTACCGCCTATGCCGCCCTCAAACGCATCGACCTCTCGGGAGACGATACCGTCGCCGTCTTCGGGCAGGGACCGGTCGGTCTGAGCGTCACGATGTTCGCGAAGGCGATGGGGGCGAGGGTGATCGCACTGGATGTCGGGGCGGAGCGCCTCGCCATGGCGCGGAGGTTCGGGGCCGACATCGTCATCAACCCGCTGGAAGTCGAGCCTGTTCAGGCGATCCGGGACGTCACCCGTGGCGGGAGCGGGGCGGACAAGGCGGTCGAATGCAGCGCGAACGTCGAGGCGCGGCGCCAGGCGATCCGATGCACCAGGACCTGGGGCACCACCGTCATGATCGGCGTGACAGGGAACGTGGAGTTCCACAGCAACGACATCATCCTGCAGAACCGGTCGGTCCTCGGATCCCTCACGTTCTCGAAGAACCTGCAGTCGGATTGCTCGGACTTCGTAATGGAACGTGGCCTCCCGGTGGACGAACTCTTCACCCACGAGTTCCGGCTGGAGCAGGCGGAGGAAGCTTACGGTCTTTTCGATCAGAAGAAGATCGGCAAGGGCGTCTTCGTCTTCGACTGACCGGGCTTCCGGAGACCATGGCCGATCCGGCAGACCTGGCTTCAAAGCGCTTGCTCCAGGGGGTCCCCGAAGCGACGGCCCGCCGGCTCCAACCCTCAACGACATCGACTTCGAGGAACGCGAAATGACTTCCCAGACGTTCGAGATCGGCGACGCTGCAAGACGCTTCCTCGATCGTGGTTCCCATCGACTCATCATCGACGGTGGTCTGGTGGAGGCCGTCGGAGGTGGGACCATCGAGACGTTCGATCCATCGTCGGGTGTCGTTCTCGGACATCTGGCCGCCGGCGAGGCCGACGACGTCGAGAAGGCCGTGCGCGCTGCGCGAGCCGCCTTCGAGGGGGAGTGGAGGCACTGGACGCCGTACGACCGGCAGGCGCTTCTGTTCAGGGCGTATCAGCTACTGAACGAGAACTTCGACGACATCGCATCGATCGAGACTCTCGACATGGGGGCGCCGATCTCTCGCACGCGTGGCTCGAAGGCCGCTGCCCTCCGCATGGTTCAGTTCTTCGCGTCGATGGCGCTTAACATCCGCGGCGAGACCATCCAGAACGGCCTGCCCGGCGACGTCACGACGATGACGATCCGGGCTCCAGCGGGCGTCGTCGCCGGCATCGTTCCGTGGAACGGATCCCTGACCGCCATCTGGTGGATCGTCGGGGCAGTCATGGCGACCGGATGCACGACCGTCCTGAAGCCGGCGGCCGAGGCGTCGCTCAGCATCCTGTATCTCGTCGAGCTGCTTCATGGGATCGGGCTTCCGAAGGGCGTCGTCAACGTCGTCACGGGGCATGGCTCTACGGCCGGAGACGCCCTGGCGCGTCACCCGGACGTCGACCGGATCGCCTTCACGGGATCGACCGAGACCGGACGACGGATCATCGATGCCTCGAAGGTCAACATCAAGCGTCTGCAGCTCGAACTCGGAGGCAAGTCGCCCGACATCGTCTTCGCCGACGCGGACCTGGACAAGGCTGTGCCCGGTGCGGCCTTGGGCGTGTTCGGAAACTCCGGGCAGGTCTGCTTCGCCGGTACGCGCCTTCTGGTGCAACGAAGGATCGCGGACGAGTTCACCTCGCGGTTTTCGGCATTCGTCGAGACGCTCCGTGTGGGGCCGGCGATGGATCCGAGCGCCCAGCTCGGGCCGGTGATCTCGACGAAGCAACGGGATACGGTCCTGTCGTACGTCGACGCCGGCCGAGCGGAGGGAGCGAGACTCGTCACCGGAGGAAATGCCCTGACCGGTCAGTATGCCGACGGGTACTTCGTCCAACCGACCGTCTTCGCCGGCGTCGACATGGACATGAGGATCGCTCGTGAGGAAATCTTCGGCCCTGTCGTATCGATCATTCCCTTCGATGACGTCGAGGACGCCATCCGCATCGGAAATCAGACCGAGTATGGTCTGGCTGGCGCCGTCTGGTCGCGGGACGTCTCTACGGCCCTGACCGTCGTCGATCGCATCCACGCCGGTGTCATGTGGGTGAACTGCTACGGCCTGATCGATCCGCTCGTCGGCTTCAATGGTGCCAAGATGAGCGGTTACGGAGCGAAGGGTAGTCTCGCACACCTCGACAACTACCTCTACACGAAGAGCGTCTACGTCCAGCGTTGACGGTACGCTCCAAACGATCGCGGCTCCTCGTCGCGGTCACCCACCTACCCATACAGGGGCGAGGGGACCGCTGGTGCGCGGCCTAATAACGGCGGTCATGCGGTTTGATTGGCGACAATGCAGGCGTCCCGTGCGGTGGGCCAGATAAGGTTCCGACCGATCAACGAAGCCGGGCGCCCACGATCCGTCGTGAGCGCCCGGCGCAGTCAGTTCGCTGGCGGCCGTGTCAGGCAGCAAATTCCGGAAGGCGGCCGGCTTCATCCTCGAAGCCGTAGATCGACTTGATCTCGAGATACTCCTCGAGCCCGACGGCTCCCATCGACCGACCGATCCCGGATTGCTTGTAGCCACCCATCGGCGTGACCGAGTTCGTCGCGGCCCCGTTGAAGCAGATCCGACCGGCGCGTAGACCGGCTGCGAACTCGAAGGACCGTCGACGGTCCCCTCCGAACACGTAGCCTCCGAGGCCGTAGGGGCTGTCGTTCGCGATGTCCAACGCCTCCGCCTCCGTCGAGTAGGGGGTTACGGCCAGCACCGGACCGAAGATCTCCTCCCTGGCGATCGTCGCTTCCGGGGCGACGTTGCCGAACACGGTCGGCCTGACGAAGTATCCCTGGTTCCGTCCGTCGGGCTTGCCGGGACCTCCGCAGGCGAGCGTCGCTCCTTCGTCGATGCCGACCTGGATGTATCGCTGGATCCTGTCGAACTGCGCCTGATTGACGACCGGCCCCATCGTCGTCTCGGCCTCCTTCGGATCTCCGAGGCGGTATCGAGAAGCCTCGTCGACGAGGAATGAAACCGCCTGATCCATCTGGTCCTTGTGCACGAGCATCCGGCTCGGGGCGTGGCACGACTGTCCGGCATTGAAGAAGCACCGCTGGACGTTCCACCGGGCTGCCTTCTCGATGTCGGCATCCTTCAGGACGATGTTCGCCGACTTGCCGCCGAGTTCCAGCGAGACGCGCTTGACGGTCCGGGCAGCAGCCTCTCCGACCTTCGCACCGGCTCCGGTCGAGCCGGTGAAGGAGATCATGTCCACCTCGGGGTGGATCGAGAGTGCCGCTCCGACCTCGCGTCCCTTGCCCAGGACGAGGTTGAAGACGCCCTGCGGTACGCCGGCCTTCTCGAAGATCTCGGCCATGACGATCGCGGTGATCGGCGAGGCGTCCGACGGCTTGAGGACGACGGTGCAGCCTGCGGCGATACCGTAGATCGCCTTGATCACCGGCGTCTGCATCGGCCAGTTCCAGGGGGAGATCAGGGCACATACGCCGATCGGCTCCCGGCGGACGATCGTGCCGTCGAGCTGCTTGTCGAAGCTGTAGCTCCGGAGAAGATCCCTGGCCACCCTGATATGGCCCACGGGACCCGTCGCCTGTGCGCGTGCACTGACCGGAATGCCGACCTCTCGGGCCATCAGCAGCGAGATCTCGTCGACCCGTTCCTCGTAGGCTGCCGCGATGCGGTCGAGAAGAGCGATCCGTTCGTCGAGGCTGGTTCGCGAGAACGATGCGAAGGCACGCCGCGCCGCCATGACGGCCCGATCGACGTCGTCGGCCGTTCCCCCGGATGTGACCATCGCGAACGGCGTCTCGGTGTACGGATCGATGGATGGCTTCAGGTGAGCGTTCGACGGTTTCACCCACTGTCCGTCGATGAAGTGGTTCTCGTAGGAGATCATGGGATCCGTCCTGTCGTAGGCTCAGAAGCTGTGCGTGTAGCCGCCGTCGCAGGCGATCGTCTGACCGGTGATGAAGCCGGACGCCGGCGTGCTCAGGAACATCGAGAGCCCGACGAGGTCGGATGGAACCAGCGTGCGCGGGATGCACTGCAGGTCGATGTTGCGCTGAAGGACCTCCGGCGTCAGGCTCGCGACGCGGGCTGGAACCTCCGTCGCGACGGTGCCGGGCCTGATGCAGTTCACCGTGACGCCGTGGGGCCCAAGTTCACGCGCCATCGAGTTGGTCATGCCGATCAACGCCGACTTGGAGGTCACGTAGTGCAGGTAGTTCTTCGTGCCTCGATGCACGGAGGCGGAGGAGATGTTGATGATGCGTCCGAAGCCGCGCTCCTTCATCGGCTTGGCTACGGCACTGGCGCAGTAGAATACGCCGTTGACGTTGATGTTCATGACGCTCTGCCACTCTTCCGTCGGGATTTCGTCGAACGGACGCTTGATCAGGGCAGAGAAGATCGAGGCGTTGTTGATCAGGACGTCGATACGGCCGTAGCGCTCGATCGTGGACGCGACCATCTTCTCGACGGCTTCGCGGCTCGATACGTCGACGGATAGAGATAGCGCCTCGCCCCCCGCGGTACCGATCTCGTCCGCGACCGCGCCGGCCTTGTCGAGGTTCAGATCGGCAACGACGAGTTTCGCCCCGGCGGCGGCGAACTGGCGGGCGAGTTCGCGCCCGATGCCCTGGCCCGAGCCGGTGACGAGAACCACGCGGTCCTGGACCCCGAAGTTGCGGGCATCCGCCGAGAGATCGGCGTTCTGCTTGGTCTGTGTGGCGGCGAAGTTCACGGCGTTTCTCCGGTCGATGTGACGAAGCTTCGGGAGGACGACCTGCAGCCGCGATCCTCGGGACGACCCGAGGCGAGGGACCGCAGGCGGGCGATCAGGCAAATGCGCGGGCGGCGGAGGTCGCCGCATTCATCAGGAAACCCGTGTCGCTGCCTGCCGAGACGTAACGGGCGCCCAGCCCGATGATCTCTCGAGCGATGTCGGGCCTCGAATTTAGGCCGCCGATGCCGAGGTGCTTGCCACGTGCCCGGCAGACGGATGCTATGTGGGCGTACGCGTCGCGCACGTCGGGGTGATCGAGCTGGCCGGGAACTCCCAGCGAGTTGCAGAGATCGTTGGTACCGACGTGGAGCATGTCGAGCCCGTCGACGGATGCGATCTCGTCCGCCTTCTCGATGGCATCGACCGACTCGATCATGCCGACCACGAGGGTCGCGGCGTCCATCTTCTCCATGACCTCGGCGGCAGGACCGCCCTTGAACAGGGTGTGGGGGTTGATGCCGAGGAGGGAGCGACGGCCGCGAGGAGGGAACTTCGCCGCCTCCACGACCAGCTCGGCGTCCGCCTTGGTCTCCATGTGAGGAATGATGACGCCCTGTGCGCCGGACTCGAGCACACGACCGATCTCGGCGGTATCGATGCCCGCGACGCGCACGAGCGGGGTCACTCCGAGGGCGGCTGCGGTGAGACTGATCTGGCTGACCGTCTCGAGCGAGAAGCTGCAATGTTCCAGATCGACGTACAGGCTGTCGAAGCCGGCGCTCTTCGCGATCGCCGCGATCTCGACGTTCCGCATGAGACGCACGATCATGCCGACGGCGAGTTCGCCCGCGTCCATCTTGGCCTTCATGGCGTTCTTTAGCGGAATCTCGATCATCGACATAATAAACGGGCCCCTCGCGGCCGTTCCGGCCATGTTGTCGCCGGGTATGGCGAACTTGGCGCAATTGAATGCTACTCGGTCCCAAGCTTAGCAAGCGGTACGGAAGTGCGGACGACATTCCGTATAAAGGAGGGTTATAGCCCCGCTGCTACGCCTATAGGAATGCGCGGAGGCCCTGATCTATAGTCGGTCCTGCCAAATCATTTGCTCCGACGTCATATGAGGACCGGATATGCGTATTTCTGAAGCATCGACTGCCGAGGGCGGTCAGGTTGGATCCATGCGCGACGGCAAGCTGGACCAGAAGTTCCTCCTGCAGGGCGACGACGACTCCCCGAACAACTACCTCCTGAACGTGGGTCTGACGGGGTCCGGCGGGTGGGGCACGCCCCGGCATCGGCACAACTTCGACCAGATCCGTTACGTGCTGAAGGGCAAGTATCCGGCGTCGCCCCACAAGATCATGGGCGAGGGCTCCGTGGCCTACTTCCCGGAGAGCGTGCACTACGGCCCGCAGGACCGGCCGGAAGGCCTCGAGATGATGGTCATCCAGTTCGGCGGCGCGAGCGGCGACGGCTTCCTGTCCACACCCAAGCGCGAAGCTGCGAACGAGGCGCTGAAGGCCAAGGGCGAGTTCAAGAACGGCATCTTCACCTGGTTCGACGAGAAGGGCCAGAAGCACAACATGGACGGCTCGGCGGCCTGCTTCGAGGAAGCGACCGGCAAGAAACTCGTCTTCCATCCGCCCCGCTACGACGACATCATGATGATGGATCCGGAGGCCTACGCCTGGGTCGGCACCGGAACCGAGGGCGTCTCCTCGAAGGTTCTCGGCGTCTTCACGGAACGCAACACCCGGATCGGCTTCCTCAAGATCGACGCGGGCGCGACCTACAACACCGGTACCCGGTCCCAGATCGAAGTGCTCTTCATGAGCAAGGGCAGCATCACGGTAGACGGCAGGACATACGGCGAGAAGACCGCCATCGAGCTGCTTCCGAGCGATGCGCCCGTGGACATCAAGGCGAACGAGGAGTCCCTGTTCTTCACCGTGACCCTCCCGCAGTTCTGAACCTTGCGGACGGGCGGCGCAGACCTCCCTGCCGCCCATCCTCGCGTCCTTCCGCGTCCTTCCCTGCGGAGGGACGCACCTCGTCGGGTCGACTTCACCGTCGGCCCGACGAGGTGCGTCCTGCGACCATCCTCAAGTCTCGTGACGTCGTCGACCGACCCGATCGTCCGAGCATTTCAGGGAGCGAAATTTGAGACCCGTGCTCCGTTATCCCATGATGACAGGGATGGAATACCCGCGGCTCGACGCCGCTGACCTCGTCGACGTCGTCGCCGACGAAGCGGCGATCGTCTCGCTACCACCCGAGCGGCGGGCCGGCGTCCGGGTCCTGATGACCAGCGCGAGTCTGGGCTGTGGCGCCTCCATCGTCGAAGCCCTGCCGAATCTGCGTTTCGTCGTGTCCCAGGGGGCCGGACGCGACAAGTTCGACCTTCCGTCGATCGAGGCGCGTGGCATCCGCCTGCGCAACGTCGGCGAGGCCCTGACCGAGGACGTGGCCGATCTCGCGATGTCGCTCGTTCAGATGTCGTCCCGTCGCCTCGTTCAGGCGGACCGGTTCGCACGAAGCGGCGACTGGAAGGAGAAACGATACGAGCCGGGCCTGAGCCTCGTGGACGCCACGATCGGCATCGCTGGTCTCAGTGGCAGGATCGGTCGTGCGATCGCTCGTCGGGCCGAGGCATCCTGCATGACAGTCGCAGGACTCGACCGTCCGTCGAACGTGGGCCTGTCGGACGCCCTCTATCCCGACATGGTGTCGCTTGCCGAAGCGTGCGACGTCCTCGTCCTAGCCGTGCCAGGCACCCAGACGTTGAAGCACGTCGTAGGCGAGGCCGAACTGCGGGCCCTCGGGCCCAAGGGGCGTCTGGTGAACGTCGGCAGGGGCGACCTCGTCGATACGTCCGCCCTCATCGCGGCCCTGGAGTCGGGGACGATCTACGGAGCCGGTCTCGACGTGGTCGAAGGCGAACCGACGGTTCCGTCGAGGTTGGCGGCTCTGGGTAACGTCGCGATCACGCCGCACATCGGTGGTGCCACGTGGGGCGCCCGCTCCAGAGGGGCCCGGATCGCGGAGGACGAAGTGTTGGCGGAGCTAGACGAATCGGTCCCCGTCTAGAAAACTCGATCTATCGCTCCTGCAGGGACCTGTTTCTACACCAAGGTTTCATATATGAAACTTGCAGTGGTCGTCTCGTTCGTAGATGGCCGACGGCGAAGGGCAGGCAGGCATGGCGAACTATGCGGACGACGCGGCGGGCGGCAAGTACCGTGCGCCAGCTCTGACGAAGGGCCTCGACATCCTCGAACTCCTGGCCTCGGCGGAGGAGGGACTGTCCCAGGTCGAGATCGCCCGCATGCTGGACAGGACGACGTCCGAGATCTTCCGAATGCTGGTCGTGCTGTGCGAGCGCGGCTACGTCGAACTCGGCGGCTCCGACACCTACCGTCTGACCACCAAGATGTTCGAGGTGGCCCACCGCCATCCGCCTATCCGGCGCCTGACGTCGATCGCCGGCGATGCGATGCAAAAGCTCGCGAACCGCATCAACCAGTCGATCCACATGTGCATCCTGAACTCCGGCAAGCTGCTCGTGATCGCGCAGGTCGACTGTCCGGACAACAACCTGAACTCGGTCCGGCTCGGTGCCCAGATCCCGATCTACGACTCCGCTTCGGGGCGCGTCCTGGCAGCGTTCATGGACGACGATGGCCTCGCCAACCTGTTGGTCCTCGCCGGAGACGAGCCCAGGGACCGTCGAGCCCGGTTTTTGGCGGATCTCGAAGGTGTTCGACGTTCGGGCTACTGCGAAGGCGAATCGCTGACCATCGAGGGCGTCGTCAACCTGTCCGCCCCGGTCTTCGATTTCTCCGGGAAGGCAGTCGCCGCCGTGACGACGCCGTTCATTCGTCGTCTGACGGGCACCTCGAACGTCCCGGTCGAAGAGGCAAGAGCGGAGATTGTGGCGACCTGCCGCGACCTTTCCAACCGCATGGGCGCCGGCGTGGCTCGTTGACGGAAGCTGCCATCCAGCATCTCGGTTGCGATCCCGACTGCGTCGGGTGCAGCAAGCCATCGCCGCGCGTACCTGCATGCTACCCGAACGTCCGCACGGAGACCGCCCTTGGCCAAGGGCCTTCTACGAGATATCGATCCTGACCGAAGGCCGAGGATCGACCGAGGCGTGCCATTGGACGCTTTCCGATGAATGTCTGCCCGGAATGCTTCGGCAACGAGACGTTGAAGCGGCGGCTCATCGAGATTCGACCACGCTTTCCCTCCGGCGAGAAGTGCCGGTTTCATCCGAACCTCAAGGCTGTTCCCATCGATGAAGTCGGGCGGATCGTCGATCCCGCCTTCAGGGCGAACTACGGCTTCGGCGAATGGAGATACGATCAGGAGGAGGGCGATGATCTGCACTTCCTGATCGAGGACATGACGGGAGCTTCGGAAGAGGCTGTCGTCTCGGAACTCGTCGACTGGCTCGTCGCGAACGATTCCTACTGGCCGCCCGACGGCGAAGAGGCGTTCTACGCGACCGACCGGAACTACGTTTCGGTTCCGTTGGACGGATGGCGACATAGCGTCCTCTGGGAACGCTTCCGCGAGGCGATCCTGCATCGCCAGCGCTTCTTCAACGATCGTGCCAAGGGGTTCCTCGACGAGATATTCGAAGGAATTCAGCACCAGTCAGACGTCTCGGGTCGACCGACTTTCTATCGATCGTCTGCCGACGACGGACTCATCATCTTTCGGGCTCGCGTCGTCGCGGACGAGGCGGCCTTCCGGCAGATCGCGAAGAATCCTGCAGCGTCGATGGGGACGCCGCCCCCGTCGCTGCGTAGGCAGGGCCGGATGAATGCTGCGGGCATCCCGGTCTTCTATGGTGCGACCGAACGCGACACGGCGACCGCCGAACTCCGCCCCGCAGTTGGGGCCCGCATCGCCGTGGCGGCATTCAGGCCTCAGCGACCAATCCACGTGCTCGACCTTACCCGGTTCGACCGACCGGGCAAGCGGCTGGACATCCTTTCGAAGAATCATGCCAAGCGGGCGACGCAGTGGGCGTTCATGCAGAGTTTCGCGCTCGAGATCAGCAAACCGGTCCTGCCGGGCGACGAGCATCTCGAGTACGTTCCGGCTCAGGTCGTCGCCGAGTACCTGACGACCCAATCCGTACGGTGGCGAGGAACCGACGTGACGCCCGACGCCGTCATGTTCCGGTCCGCTCAGCGCGATGGCGGCAAGAACATCGCGATCATGGGAGATGCCGCGAAGGTCGCCGGAGCGACGACCACCGTCCCGGAACGTGAGGGCAGCCGATCCACCGAACCCGACGATCTGGACTTCTACGACTTCACGTCGCCCTTGGCTCCACGCGAGAATCCTGGACTGGAGTACGTCGATGGCTCGATCGAACTCGTCACGGTCCGTTCCGCGACGTATTCGGTCGGCGTGCAGCATGTCTCGCTCGGCGACGCGGATTCGCCGACCGGCGCGGACGAGGATCGTTTCTGATCCATTTCCCTATCGCCTTCCGAAGAGCGTGCCGCGACGCGTCGCAGGGCGACCGCCTTCGCCTGCAGGCGTGCGCGGGCCCAACGTCCGCATGATCTTCAGGTACGGGTTCGACCGTCGAGAAGTCCCTCAGCAGAACCCGGAGGGCTAGCCGCCTTCGAGATTTCGGAACTTCAGACGAACTTCCGGAACAACTCGACCCAACGCTTCATGAGGGCGTCGTCCACGAACCGATCGCCGTTGGCCAAAAGCTTGTTCTTCACGCCGAGCGAAAGCTCGACCTTCCAACCGTCCGGCAGCGTGATTCCGTTTGAGGCAGCCCACGACTTGATCTGTGGGACGATGGGCGAACCCGTCTTGTAGACGTCCTCGAACTCGTCCCGGGGCCGGCGCTCCATCTTGTCGAGAACGCCGATCATCAGTTCCGCTGGGAGGAGATCCTCGATCTCCGTCGCCTTCATCCCCGGGAGGAACTGATCGGTCGTCAAGACGAGCTTCTCCGATCCCTGATAGAGGGTCTCCTGCAGGTTCTTGGCAGCCTGCGCTCCCTGAGCGTCGCCATCGAGGAGGACGACGGGCAGGGTGTCGTCGCGCCCCATGAGGATAGCGGCGATCAGTCGGGCGGTCTTGGCACCCCCGGAGGGAGGAAAGACGAGTTCCCTGCTCGGCTTGATCTTCCCCTTCCTGATGAGGATCGTCTTGATCGCCGAGAGGTAATGTTGGTCCGATGGCCCTTCGACGATGACCGGCGTGCAACCCAGGAGAAGACTTTCCGCGACCGAGAGGTTGAGAGCCGAGTGGACGGCGTAGGCGGCCCCGCTTCCGCGTGTACCTACGGCGAGGTTTCCGGACGATTTCGTTCCACCCCTCTCGTCGACGAACACCTTCCTGACGCGATCGAGGCGGTCGGCGTCGATCAAGAACGGCGAATGCGTCGTGAACAGAAGCTGG
Source organism: Aureimonas sp. Leaf324 (assembly GCF_001423245.1). Classification (GTDB taxonomy): domain Bacteria; phylum Pseudomonadota; class Alphaproteobacteria; order Rhizobiales; family Rhizobiaceae; genus Aureimonas. Next base: position 67,894 of record NZ_LMOH01000012.1, on the reverse strand, counting down.
TGAGTCGCCGCCAGGTTGTCGAAGAACCTCGTCAGGTCCCGTTGGGCGAGGGGGTGCAGCGAATGCCCCGGCTCGTCGAGCAGGATGATCGCGTTCTCGTGCGCGTCCTCGCTCTCGTAGGTGAAGACCAGGAAGAAGCTCAGGAACCACTGCAGCCCGGTACTGCGGTTCTCGAGTTCGATCTCCTCGGTTCGACGATCGTCCGCCACCCAGATCCGGAAATAATTCCCGTCCGCCTGGAGGCGGAACCGGTAATCGCCCTGTTTCCACCAGTCCCTGAACGTACGGGTCAGCTTTGCCGACGCGGACTGCAGCAGCGCTGCCCGGGTGCGAAGCTGTTCGTCGTCGAGTACGATCTGCTCCTCGGACTTCTCGTCGATAGTCTTCTGGCCGTAGTGATTCACCCGTTCGGTGACACCGGTTGCCTTGGCGAGTTCGAGGATCTCCTGGGGGCTGAGGCTGACGAGCTCGAACAGCACCTTCAGCGTGCGCGCCTTCGCAGCCTCCTTGGCGCCGAGATCGCTGCGGGATAGGTTCTCGACGGCGTGCGGCAGATAGATCTGCGCGTCGAGGTTGCCATAGTTCGAGTAGTAGACGAACTTCGGAAGCCGAGCGCGGAGCACTCCGTGCAGAGTCGGCCCCTTGGCATCCGCCTTCTCTTCGTCGGCACCGTCCTCGGCGAGCTTGGCTAGGCGGGCCGTCTCGAACGCCTTCGACGGGTCGAACGTATAGTTCTCGAACCAGATGCCGTACCGCCCGGCAAAATCCCGAACGACACGGATCGTGCCCGTCTTCGTCCGGTCGGCACCCCAGCGCTCGCAGATGTCACGTTCGCGATCGCTCAGCTCGAAGATGCAATCAATGAAGTCGTGCTTCTCCGGTGCGCTCCGCATCTCGGCATACCGGGCTCGAGGCATGTCGTCGAGCAGGCTGATCTTCCCGTTTCCGGACGGATTCAGCTTCCAGAGTGGCAGAAGAAGATTGGTCTTTCCGGCCTCGTTCTCGCCGATCAGTGCGGTGACGTCGGATACGTCGATCCAGCCACTGTCATCGACCGAACGAAAGTTCGTCACACGGTATCTCAGGAGTTTCATGCGGACCCAGGCGTCGGACGTGTGGCAGCCATTCTGGCATCGTCGAACCCGTTTGCAAGGCGCATGGACCCTTCGCCGAAACTCGCGCCGTCGCATCGGGACGTTCAGCCCGAGATCATGTCGTGCTGATCCTGGGCGCAGGGAACGCCCGGTCCGGTGGGATGCGGGCACCCTCGGAATAGGGACGCGGTGCCGTCGCGCATCCGTACCGCAGAAGTCACCTGCACACGCGCCGACAAAAGAGCGTTGACGCCCACATGCATATATGAAAGTGTCTTTTACAGATCAAAGACACGCATCTCGGTTGAGCCCGTGCCGCCTCGAAGTGGAGCGCGACGGATGGAGATCTCGCGTGTCGACCATGGGAGAGATCGATGCTTCAACGTTTTGAGGGACAGGTCGTCGTGGTGACGGGGGCCGCCAGCGGTATCGGGGCCGCGACGGTTCGCCGGCTCCACTGGGAGGGTGCGACGATCGTCGCCGCGGACGTGACCCGCGAAGCGGTCGATCGTCTGGTCGCTGGTTTCGAGGAGCGAGAGCGCGTCGATGGTGTCGTTCTGGACGTCTGCGATCATGCGGCTTCGCTCCAGCTCATGCAGCAGGTCCGCGAGAAGCACGGTGCGATCCATGGCCTTGTGAACTGCGCCGGCATCAAGGGCATCGGGAACGTCTTCGACGTCGATCCAGAGAACTATACGCGCGTCATGGCGGTGAATCTCGACGGCACGATCAACATGTGCCAGGCGTTCGCCCAAGTCGTACGGGACGACGCCTACCCCCGCGCCATAGTCAACATCTCGTCCGGGGCCGGCATCCTGGGCGTCGCTAACCGACTTCCCTACGTGGCGTCGAAGTTCGGTGTCACCGGCATCACCAAGTCCATGTCGCCGGAACTCGGACCCTTCGGCATCCGCGTGAACGCCATCGCGCCGGGCATGACCCGGACGCCTTTCACCGAGTACATGCTGCAGGATCCTGCAGCCGTCGAACGAGTGAAGGCCGCCCATCCGATCGGACGCATGGGCGAGCCCGAGGAGATCGCGGCCGTGATCGTGTTCCTGCTGACCAGCGACGCGAGCTTCATGACGGGATCCATCGTGTCCGTGGACGGCGGCCAGACCGCCTGTCTTTGAACGCGGCGACTCGCGCCGCCGAGCGGAATGGCCGGGAGGGGCCACGATGCATACGATCAAACTTCTCGTCGATTGCAGGAACGACCTCGGCGAAGGACCGATCTGGGATGCTCGTGAGCAGCGGGTCTACTGGGTCGACTCCACGTCCGCGGAGATATGGAGCTGCCGGGCCGACGGGAGCGACGTCCGAACTTGGTACGTCCCGAACTACGTCGGGTCGATGGCCCTGCGGGAACGGGGCGGGGCGGTGCTGGCGCTCGCCAGCGGCTTCGCCCTCTACGACTTCGACACTCAGGAGGTGACGTCGGTCGCCGATCCGTTCGGACCCGGTTCCGAATACCGGTTCAACGACGGAAAGGTCGATCGCGCCGGTCGGTTCTTCGCAGGCAGCATGGGCTACGACTTCGATCCGCTCGACGTCACCGTGGCCCGGCGCCCGGCCCGCGACGGTTCGCTGTATCGCCTCGATCCCGATCTCACCATGCACGAGATCGACACGGGCTTCGTCTGTGCCAACGCGCCCTGCTGGAGCCCCGACGATCGGACCTTCTACTGCGGAGACTCCGAGCACAACGTGATCTGGGCCTACGACTACGACATCGCGGCCGGCGCGGTTTCGAACAAGCGAGAGTTCCTGTCCGACCGCAGGTTCTCGAGGGCGGTCGACGGCGCCACCGTGGACTCGGAAGGCTACCTCTGGAACGCGAAGGTCCTGGGCGGGCGCATCATCCGCCATGCACCGGACGGGTCCATCGATCGATCGATCGAAGTCCCCGTACGCAACGTCACGAGCATCACGTTCGGCGGTCCGAACCTCGATGTCCTGTACTTCACGAGCATGGGGCGTCCCATGCGGGGCATCCCGCCGCGCCAGGCCGGTGCCGGTGGCCTCTTCGCCATCCATGGGCTCGGGGTGACCGGCATTCCCGAGCCCCGCTTCGCCGGTTGACTGCCGTCTCCCGACACCCATCGAAACAGACTTTCCTGCCAAGGACGATGCGCACCATGACGCCTGCCGCCGACCTCTCAACCGAACTCGCCCGCTTCGCCGCGACGACTCGGTTCTCCGATCTCCCGCTCGACGTCATCGATGCCGCGAAGAAGAGCCTTCTCGACACGATCGGCGTCATCCTGGCCGCAAGCGGTACGGAGCCGGCCGTGAGGCCGCTGATCGAACTCGTTCAGGGCAACGGCGGCAGGGAGGAGTGCTCGATCCTCGGGTTCGGGGGGCGCGTGCCGGCGTCGGCCGCGGCCCTCGCGAACGGGGCGCTCGCTCACGCCCTCGACTTCGACGACCAGACGCCCTGGGGCGCCCATCCCGACAGTTCGGTCGTCCCGACTGTCCTCGCTCTCGCCGAACTCAAGGGCGACGTGACCGGCCAGGAACTGATCGCAGCGGTCGCGATCGGCCAGGAACTGTTCATCCGCCTCCGTCGCAACGTCGGCTGGCACATGGACTGGAACCTCTCCACCGTCGTCGGATGCTTCTCGGCCGCCGCTGCCGGATCGTCTGTGATGAAGTTGTCGGCGGAGCAGACCGCGCATGCCTTGGGCATCGCGAGCATGCAGTCCGGTGGCACCATGGAACTCATCTTCGGCACCGGAAGCGATCTGCGTGGCATGTACGCGGGCTTCACCGCGCAGGCCTGCGTCAATGCGGTGCTTCTCGCAGGGAGGGGGATGACGGGCATCCGGAACCTGTTCGAGGGAGAGGCCGGTCACTTCCGCGTCTACTTCAAGGGCGAGTTCGACCGAGAGAAGATGCTGCAGGGGCTTGGTCGTGAGTTCCACAGCGGCGGGATGCTATACAAGTACTGGCCCGCCGTCGGCAACGCGCACACGTACATCCACGCCTCTATCGAACTCATGCGCGAGAATGAACTGACACCCGACGACGTGGAGGAGATCCTCGTCCATGTCGGTGACTTCCAACAGCGCATGTGCTCGCCGCTGGATCAGCGGCAGGCGCCCGGGACGCTGGTCGACGCCAAGTTCAGTCTCCCCTTCCTCGTGGGCCTCTCCCTCGCCAAGGGCAGCATGCGGATCTCGGACTTTTCGACGGAGGCGCTGAAGGATCCCGTCGTCCTTACCCTGGCACGCAAGGTCGTACCGGTTCCCGACAGCAGCTACGACTGGACGGCCAAGTTGCCCGACGGAAAGGTCGTCGTCGTTACCCGGGACGGGCGCCGCATCGAGCGTCTGGGATCCCTGGTGCCAGGAAGCGCGGACCGTCCGATGACTTGGGACGAACTGTTCGACAAGTTCCGCGACTGTGCATCGGCTGCCGCCAAGCCCCTGCCGGACGCATCGATCGTCGACACCCAGAAGGCGATTCGCGACCTCGAGAGCTGCGGGAGCGTCTCCACGCTCCTGAAGCTGCTCGACTGACCGATCGTCTGGCCCGGGAGGGGCCGGGTGACGGCGGACGAACCGTGACCGTCTTCGGCGACGAGGCGGTCATGAACAGGCAATCGGTGGTCGGTATCGGGAAACGTAGCTTCGGTCCGGCCTGCGCAATCGAACGATCCACGTAGTCGAAAAACGGGAGGAATGAAGATGACCGAATTCAGTCTGACGAGGCGCAGCTTCATCGTGGCCGGACTGGCCAGCTGTGCGTTCGCAGGGAGCGCCCACGCCGCCTATCCGGACAAGCCGGTCCGCTGGATCGTCGGGTACCCGCCGGGTGGTGCCACGGATGCGATCGCTCGTCTCATCGGCCGTCCGATGTCGACGTCGCTGGCGCAACCGATCATCGTCGACAACCGGCCGGGAGCCGGCAGCTCCGTCGGTGCCTCGGCTTTGGCAGCATCGCCCAAGGACGGCTACACCGTGGCGAGTGCGGACAACGGAACGCTGATCATCAATCCGGTTGTCTATCGAAAGCTGCAGTATGACCCCGATCGCGACTTCCGACCGGTGGGGCTGTACGCGGGCATCAATCTTCTTCTCTGCGTTCGAACGGACTCCGGGATCCGGACGGGGGCCGAGTATCTCGAGAAGGCAGGATCGGCTACGCAACCGCTCCTCTACGCCAGCCCGGGCATCGGAACGCCTTTGCACCTGGCGATGGAACGGCTGGCCCGTGACGCGAAGGTGCCGCTGAAGCACGTGGCCTACAAGGGGATGGCGCCCGCCCTCAACGACCTGTTGGCCGGAGTCGTCGACAGCATCGTGATCGACTACACGACGGCCGGTCCTGCCATCAAGGGCGGCACCATCAGGCCGCTGGCGGTCTTCTCCGAGGCGCGCCTTCCTGTCCTTCCCGACGTCCCGACGATCGCGGAACAGGGGCTTCCCGGTTTCGCCGCCGGGGCATGGCACGGTCTCATCGTCCCGAACGGAACGTCGGACGAGGTCGTGAGTCGGCTCTCGGATGGGCTTGCCACCGCCCTGACGGATCCGCTTGTGAAGACACGCTACGCCGAACTCGGACTCGACATGCCGGCCAGCGATCCGGAAACGTTCCGGAGGCGGTGGGACGAGGACAAGGCACTCTGGCAGCCACTGATCCGGAGCCTGGACATCAAGCTCCACGGGTAGGCGACGGCGCACCGGCGTCCGAACGGGACACCGGTGCTCGATGCCCTGGCCGCGATCGGACGCCTGTCACGAGACCTCCGGGTACTCCTTGATCGGCATGTCGTCGCGGAGCGAGACGGTCTGTCGCTCGATCATACGATGAACCTTTGGGCGGTCGGGTCCCCTATGCAGTTCGCGGAGCTTGTCGTTGATCTCGGCGTCGGCCTTGGTCCGACGCTGGTTGTGGCGCACGTACTCGACCCATGTCGCGACATGATAGGTCTCGGTCCAGATCTCGGGATTCTCGAGGTCGCGGAGGAGCGACCATTGCCGTGCTCCGTCGCGGATGCGCACGCGTCGGCGCTCGCTCATCGTCGCGAGGAAAGCCGGAACGTCCGCCTGTGAGATCTCGTAGTCGACGAGCACCATGATCGGACCACTACGCGAACGCAGGTCCAATCGGACCTCGGGTTCCTTGAACTGATCGAGCGGATCGAGGTCGAGGGAGACGAGCGGTGGCAACGGGAATCGCAGCCCGACGAGGGCTCCGAGGGTCAGCACACCCCCTGCGCATAGAAGAGCGAAGGTTGGCCCGTAGTCCCTGGCGACGACACCCCATGCCCAGCTGCCCGCGGCCATGCCTCCAAAGGTCGCCATCTGGTAGATCGAGAGGGCTCGACCTACCACCCATCGCGGCGCGGAAAGCTGCACTGTGACGTTGAATAGCGACAGAGCCAGTACCCAGCAGGCACCGGTTGGAACGAGACCCAGACAACTCAGCCAGGCCTCGCGGCTCCAGGCGACGACGACGGTGCCTCCGGCAAAGCCCAGATAGGCGACCCTGGTGATCGTCTCGCTGGTAAAGGCCTCCCGCAACCGCGTGTTCAGGAGCGCTCCGCCGATGCCTCCGATACCGAAACTCCCGAGGAGGAGGCCGAAGGTGGTCGCCTGCCCGTGAACTAGATCGCGGGCCACGAGCGGAAGCAACGCGAGGATCGCGACGGCTCCAATGCCGAAGGAGGCCGAACGCAGGATGACGGTCAGGAGGTTCGGGGACATGGCGACGAAGCTCAGCCCCGCGAACATCGCGTCGCCCAGTGTCTCCCGTGGCAGATCTGAGACGGGGCGGCGATGCTGCCAACGTCTCAGCGTGAAGATGATCGGAACGTAACTCAGGGCGTTGATCGCGAAGGCGCCGGCCGCTCCTGCGGAGGCGACCACGAAGCCGCCGACGGCCGGGCCGATGCTTCGCATAAGATTGAACGCCATGCTGTTGAGCGTTACGGCGGCCGGGATGTCGCGCCTTGGCACGAGGTCGCCGATCGACGCCTGCCAGGACGGGTTGTGGAGCGCCGTCCCGCAGCCGATCAGGAAGGTGAAGCCGAGAAGAAGCCACGGTGTCACCTCGCCGACGAACGCGAGCGTCGCCAGGATCACCGAAGCGGTCATCATCAGCGTCTGTGCGGCCAGGAGAACCCGACGCCGGTCGAAGTTGTCGGCTAGTGCCCCCGCCATGAGCGAGAAGAGGACGATGGGAAGCGTGGTAGCGGCCTGCACGAGCGCGACCGTGTCGTCGGACGCACCGATGGTCGCCATCATCCAACCGGCGCCGACGGCCTGGATGAGACCTCCGAGGTTCGAGACGAGGACTGCCGACCAGAGAAAGCGAAAGTCGAGACTGCGGAACGGAGCCGCGAGGGAAGGGCGGTCGGACAATCTTCGGCCTTGTCGGGGAAGACGAGATGGGTGACCCGTCTGAAGCCGACGTCGATCGCCGGCTGAGGTTGGTCGTCGCGGTAGGATAGTTTCACGCGCAGATGCGTGGCAACCCGATCGTTCGGCAGGACGCGGGAAACGTTATACCCCTAGGGCCAGCCTGCCGAAGGCGGTTTCGCCTAGGTCCTATGCCGCAACGCCTCGACCAGGGCGACGAACGCGGGGGAGGCCTGACGCCGGCTCGGATAGTACAGGTGATACCCGTCCCAGAACGGCGAGAAGTCCTCGAGTACGCGGATAAGCCGCCCTTCGGCGACGAGCGGCAGGACGATCTCCTCGGGGATGTAGGCTAGTCCGAACCCGTCCAGTGTGGCGTCAAGCGCATGGAAGATGTTGTTGAATGCGAGCTGGCCCTCGACACGGATCCTGATCTCCCGTCCATCCTCCTCGAACTCCCATGCGTACAGGCCGCCGGAGGAAGGGAGCCGGAAGTTGATGCATCGGTGCTCGACCAGCTCGCGGGGATGCGCCGGCTTCGACCGACCCTCGAAGTAGGAGGGCGACCCGACGACAGCCAAACGGAAGTCGGGGCCGATGCGAGCCGAGATCATGTCCTTGGAGAGCTGCTCTCCCATACGGACGCCGGCGTCGTAACGTTCAGAAACGATGTCGGTGAGGCCGTTGTCGAGAATCAACTCCACAGCGATGTCCGGATAATTCGGAAGGAACTGACGGAGCTTTGGCCAGACGACGTGCTCGATCGCATAATCTGCGGCGACGATTCGGATCGTGCCTGCCGGTTTGTCGCGGAGATCGCTGAGCGCCTCGATCTCGGCGTCGATCTCGTCGAATCGTGGACCTATGCCCGCGAGGAGCCGCTCGCCGGCTTCCGTCGGGGATACGGCGCGTGTGGTCCTGGTGAGAAGCCGCACGCCTAGACGCGCCTCAAGTTGTCGGATCGTGTGGCTGAGGGCTGACTGGGACACCCCGGTCTTCGCCGCAGCCCGCGTGAAGCTCTGTTCCCGAGCCACCGCAACGAAGGCAAGCAGGTCGTTGAGGTTCTGGCGTGGCATCGAACGGCCGGGTCTCCAAGATAAGGCGCAGTGCGCGATCCCAGGATGCGTACCAGAGGATAGCGTCCACCGGTACCTGTATCCGGTCCGACCCGTCCTCTGCGGCGACCCGCGGCTCTGCTCGTTGCGCAGCGGAAGACCGTCGACCATTCCTGCCGCATGCGGCCCGTCGATGACGAAGTCCGCCGGCGCTTCCGATGAACTCATCATAGATTCTCACGGACGCGTTACGAGTCATGAGTGGCATTCATGACTACAAGCGAGACAGAACGGATAATCCTCCGGGGTCCGATGCCTTAAGTCTCCGGCCATGGACAGGGGGGGCGCAATCGCCATCCCGACGAGAACGGAGACGCACGAATGCCCACCCTCGAACTGAAACAGACGCAGACCAATCGTTCCGGCGTCGCGTCTTTCGGCGGCCTCGTGAGAATGGCCGCCGCCGGCGCGATGTCGCTGGGCCTCGCTTCGGTCGCCACCACTTCGAAGAGCCTGGCGCAGGACCTTTCGAACGGAGCAGCCAATTTCTACGTCAGCGATGCGGTGACGGTGCAGCCGATCACCTTCCAGACCCAGTACCGGACGACGGTCGCTGGCAACATCTTCATCCCGAAGGATCTCGACCGCGGTGTCGATCATGCCGCGATCGTCGTCGGCCACCCGATGGGCGCGGTGAAGGAGCAGAGCGCCAACCTCTACGCCACAAAGATGGCGGAACGTGGCTTCGTGACCGTCTCGCTTGACCTGCCTTACTGGGGTGGCAGCGAAGGCGAGCCGCGGAATGCCGTGGCGCCGGAACTATATGCCGAGGCCTTCAGTGCCGCGGTCGACTATCTCGGCAGGCAGGACTTCGTGGATCGTGACCGGATCGGGGCGATCGGTATCTGCGGCAGCGGCTCGTTCGTCATCTCCGCCGCCAAGATCGACCCGCGCATCCGATCGATCGCGACGGTCTCGATGTACGATATGGGTGCCGCCAACCGGAACGCCCTACAGAACTCCCTGTCCGTCGAGGACCGCAAGGCCGTGATCGCGGCTGCGGCGGAACAGCGTTGGGCCGAGGTCGACGGAGCCGAGACGGCGGTCACCGGCGGGACCACGCTGGAACTGACGGCGGACACGCACCCGATCCAGCGCGAATTCTACGACTTCTACCGAACGGAGCGCGGCCGGTTCACGCCCGAAGGTGCGTCCGCGGAGCGCACCACGATGCCGACCCTGACGTCCAACGTGAAGTTCATGAACTTCTACCCATTCAACGATATCGAGACGATCGGCAGACCGATGATGTTCATCTCGGGCGACCAGGCGCACTCGAAGGAGTTCTCGGAGAAGGCCTACGAACTCGCTTCCGAACCGAAGGAGCTTGTCTGGGTCGAGGGGGCCGGCCACGTCGATCTCTACGACCGGGTCGATCTCATCCCGTTCGACCGGCTCGATACGTTCTTCCAGGGTAGCCTCGCCGAACGAGCCGCGGCTCTTTCCGAGGACTGAGACCAGCGGGTGCGGGCGAGGTGTAGACCTCGCCCGTCGGGCATCGGGGACGATCGGTCATGCTTCGTTTCGCACTGACTCTGACGGTATCACTGGCTACGATGGACTATGCGATGGCCCAGGAACGGATCACGATCTCGTCGGACTGGGGCACCGTCGACGCGGTTCTCGCGGACAACGAGGCCGCCTCGGGCCTTCTAGACCTTCTTCCGATCACCCTCGACATGCGCGATCACCTACGCCAGGAGAAGACCGGGGAACTGCCCCTTCCGCTTCCTCGAAGCGCTCGTCGGCGAAATTTCTCACCAGGCACCATCGGCTTGTGGGGTTCGAACGACTTCGTGGTCTACTATCGTGAGGGCCAGGTTCCTCGGCCCGGTATCGTCGTGCTCGGCCACGCCGAGGGAGATGTCTCGATCTTCGATCGCCCAGGTAGGGTATCGATTCGGATCGAGCGCTCCGAGCGCTGACGCCTCGTACGATCGCAAGGGGTGAGCCGACGCGGGCTGTCGAACGCTTCCGACATCTCGAGAGACAAGAACTATCTGAGGAGGCCGGGACGCCGCGTTCTGGAATGTCCCGAACCGCGCATCAGCGATTCCGCCATTTCACGACGTCGTCCCTGCAGCCTCGATGCTGCAACTGGGTCAAGTCAAGGGGTCCGCACGGCGATGGTGGGCCGGCCGTTCCGTCTCAGTTCGACAGCGTCATCGAGTAGGATCTGCCAGGAACGTGCCGCCGCGAGGTGCCGTTCCTTGACCTGCGGCAGCGTCGCGGACTCGGCAGCCGCCAGACAGGCGCCGAGCCGGGCTCGGTAGACGTCCTCACCGTCCATCATCGCTATCTCTCCGGCTACCCAGCGTCGTACCTGTCTTCGGCGAATGCCCGTCCTTTCGGACGATAACCGGGATCGTCGTCTCTCGCACGTCCCTTGATTTCGAGTGCTCGGTAGGATGCCGAGATCAGCCGAAGCCCACGACGGCATGCGGTACGTACGGGGCCTCCAGACGGGCGATCTCTTCTTCGGTCAACGCGACGTCCAGCGCTGACAGGGCATCCTGGAGGTGCTGCGGCTTCGACGCGCCGACGATCGGGGAGGACACGACCGGCTTCGCGAGTACCCAGGCCAGCGCGACCTGTGCACGGGGGATGCCACGTTCGGACGCGACCTCCGCGACGGTCTCGACGACCTTGCGATCGGCACCGGCAGTCCGGTCGTAGAGCGTATGCGCGAAGTTGTCTGTGCGCGACCGATCCGTCGCCTCGTCCCAGTCGCGGGTGAGGCGACCACGAGCGAGCGGGCTCCAGGGCATGACCGCGATCCCCTCGGCTTCGCACAAGGGGAGCATCTCGCGCTCCTCCTCGCGGTAGAGGAGGTTCACGTAATTCTGCATCGTGACGAACCGCGTCCAGCCGTTCGCCTCCGCTGTGTGCAGCATTGTCGCGAACTGCCAAGCGTACATCGAGGAGGCTCCGATGTAGCGGGCCTTTCCGGCCTTCACGACGTCATGGAGCGCCTCGAGCGTCTCCTCGATCGGTGTCTGCGGATCGAAACGATGGATCTGATAGAGGTCGACGTAGTCGGTGCCGAGGCGTCGAAGGCTCGCGTCGATCTCCTGCAGGATCGCCTTGCGGCTGAGGCCGCCACCGTTCGGGCCCGGCCGCATCGGCAGGAAGACCTTGGTGGCGATGACCACTTCCTCCCGCCGCGTGAACTCCTTGAGAGCTCGGCCGACGATCTCCTCGGATGTGCCGTCGGAGTACCCGTTGGCCGTGTCGAAGAAGTTGATGCCCGCCTCGACCGCCTGCCTGATCAGGGGACGGCTCGCATCCTCGTCCAGCGTCCACTCGTGGTTCCCGCGCTTCGGATCGCCGTAGGTCATGCAGCCGAGGCACAGGCGGGAGACGTCCAGACCGGTTCTGCCGAGCTTGACGTATTTCATGGTGTTCTCCTCGCTGGATGGGAGCGGAGACGTAGATCGGACCGATCCGGACGAAGGTGGCGTCCGGGTCCGTGAGACGCGGGCTCAGTACCTAATGCCGAAGACCGGAAAGTGATCTGCATCCCCGTAGCCCTTGATGCTATCGGCGCTCTTCAGGGTCTCCATGTCGGTCACGGAGATCTTGAAGTCGAGGGTTGAGTTCGAACGCATGTGATCGGGATTCGCGGTCTTCGGCAGAGGAAGAAGGCCGAGCTGGAGGCAGTAGCGGATGCAGAGCTGCGGCATGCTCACGTCATACCGATCCGCCATGGCAGCCAGATCGGAGTTCCGCAGGAGGTTGCCGTGGGCGACGGGCGAATAGGCCTCTACGAGAATGTCGTTGCGCCGCGCATGATCGATGAGATCGAACGGCGTGTTCCCCACATGCGCGAGGATCTGGTTGACCGCCGGCTTCACACTGCCGTTCTCGATGATGTTGTCGAGGTCGGCCTTCTCGAAGTTCGAGACACCGATCGCCCGGAGCTTTCCGGCGCGCTGGGCATCCTCGAGAGCCCGCCAGACCTCCAGGTTCCCCTCGAAGCGATGGTCGCCATCGCGGAAACTGGCCCAGGGCTGCGGGCTATGGATGATCATCAGATCTACGTGTTCCAGGCCGAGCGTCCTGAGCGAGCCGTCGATGCTCGCCTGGGCGCTCTCGTAATCCTTGATCTCGGCCGCGACCTTCGTCGTGACGAAGATCTCATCGCGTGCGACGCCGGAGGTGCGGACGCCTTCGCCGACACCACGCTCGTTGCCGTAGGCCTGTGCTGTGTCGATGTGTCGATAACCGATCCGGATCGCGTCGCGAACGGCTTGCGCGACCTTCGCATCGTCGATGCGCCAGGTGCCGAGGCCGAGCTTCGGGATCGTGACGCCGTCGGATAGGGTGTAGGTTTCGTCGAGGATCATGTCTGTCAGAGCCTTTCGGGCAGGGGGACGAACCTCCCGTGGTTGGACCCAGGTCCAGCCCGCCTTCGACCGTGGGAGTTCACGAACCGGTCGAACGATACAGGTAGGACAGACACCGTATTAGCTCATGGCGGGCGCTAGCTGTCAGAAACAACGCTCATGAATGGGGATCGGACCTGGAGGAGCGATCAACCCTCGTCAGCGAGCGACGTACAGACGGATCTTCGAGCGGCGGCGTCTCTCGCGAATAGGCTGGCGAGACCGGTCTGGACAGACACGAACCGTTGCTGCGCGGTACCGAGGGGAAACCGTCTGGCTCGCCAAATCCAGCTGGTAAGGTCGAGCCCTTTCGGCTTTCCGAGATGCAACGGATGCTCCTTCGGGTCGAAGGAAGGATCCAATGAGCTACTCCTACTCCAACCCACAGAACCGCATCCGGGCCCGCAAACTGCGCAATCTGCTTCTCTCCAGGGTCGACGAGGCGATGGCCGACATCGCTCGAAGCGATACCGTGTCGAAGGTCGGCGAGAACGCCCTGAGATACTACGACCTCGAATCGGTGGAGGGTGTCCACGTGTATCGGAGTTCCGGAGGGTGGTGCGCGGACCTCGTGTTCGCGGGCCTTCCGACCGGCATTCCTACGGTAGTCGGAACCCCGGACGGAATGGAGGCGGCAACGACCGCCGAGGCGATCGCCAACGGGTTGAGCATGATGGCCCTCGTCAAACTGGCCAGCCAGACGCGCATCGCGGACGTCGAGGAAATCGCCATCTTCTCGATGGACGGGGTCGAGCTGTCCTTTCCGATCCGTTCGCTCGATACCGCGCTCGCGTACAACGCGTTCGAGGACCTGCCTACGGTAGAGTTCGCGCTCGAACGTCTAGCACAGGTCAGCATGCTCATGACGGCCGGCGAGCGGCGGGTGACCCGCGCCGACATCGACGCACTCGCACCCGACGATAGGAGATCGTTCGATGCGGTCTGCGCTCAGGCTCTCGTCCTGGGTATCCCGCGATATCTCTCCCCCGGCATGACGATCGCGCCCCCTCCGCCAACCCTCATGTGACGTCGACGCGCCTGATCCCCTTGTTCGTCCGCCGACGAAGCGAGGTGAGAGGGGGCATGCACTCGGCGCAAGGCCGCCCGTAGGTCTCATCACACAAAGAAGCCGGCCCCTGTCGGGACCGGCTCGCGACGGCGTTCAAGCTTCACGCCATGGGCAGTCCGAATTATCCGCGTACCCAGAACGAACTACCGCGACGGAGTCCGAGATACGGTGACGCCCAAGGGCATCGAGTGCGCCCTTCGGGCGACGCGACAGGCTCCCGTCAGGAGCAGCCGCTGGTCGAGCCGCAGGTGTCGCACTTCAGGCAGGTGCCGTTGCGGACCATCGTGAAGTTCGAGCACTCCGAGCAGCTGTCGCCGGTGTAGCCCTTCATCAGGGCCTGGGCCCGGCGCTCGGCGCTCGTCGCCTTAGCCGGCGCCTCGACGCGCGAGACGTCGCGCGGGGAGGCGGCGTAGGCGAGCGGGCTGTCGAAGAGGCCCTGCGCCGGCGACGCGTCCGCGGTCGGGGCGGGCTCGTCGAGCGGGGCCGCCTCGTAGTCGCGCTTGAAGGCCGCGGCCTGACCGCCGCCGAGCGTCGCGGCGGCGCGCGGTGCGGCGCTTGCCGTCGTCACCGGGCGGGCGACCGAGGTGACGCCGGCCGGCTTCGACTGCCCGGCAGGCGCGGCCGTCCCTTGCGTGTCGGACGAGACGAGACGGAACTTTGCCGTCTGGCCGCGCACCATGCCGCTCGAGATCGGCAGGGCGGCCGGCTTGTCGCCTTCCACACCGCGACCGATGGTCGAGGCGCCGAAGTCCTCCGGCTGGACATGGGCGAGGTCATGGCGGCCGAGATAGGAGACCGCGAGCTCCCGGAACACGTAGTCGAGGATCGACGTCGCGTTCTTGATCGCCTCGTTACCCTGGACCATGCCGGCCGGCTCGAAGCGCGTGAAGGTGAAGGCCTCCACGTACTCGTCGAGCGGCACGCCGAACTGTAGGCCGAGCGAGATCGCGATGGCGAAGTTGTTCATCATCGCACGGAAGGCGGCGCCTTCCTTGTGCATGTCGATGAAGATCTCGCCGAGGCGGCCGTCGTCGAACTCGCCGGTGCGCAGGTACACCTTGTGGCCGCCGACGATGGCCTTCTGCGTGTAGCCCTTGCGTCGGTTCGGCAGCTTCTCGCGCTCGCGGGTGACGCGTTCGATGACGCGCTCCACGATGCGCTCGGCGATCTCGGTCGCCTGCACCGCGGCCGGAGCCGCGGCGATGGCCGCCGCCGTCTCCTCGACGAGATCATCCTCGTCGTCCTCGTCGGAGATCAGCGAAGCGTTGAGCGGTTGGCTGAGCTTGGAGCCGTCGCGATAGAGGGCGTTCGCCTTCAGCGCGAGCTTCCACGACAGCATGTAGGCGCTGTTGCAGTCCTCCACCGTCGCGTCATTCGGCATGTTGATGGTCTTGGAGATCGCACCCGAGATGAAGGGCTGCGAGGCCGCCATCATGCGGATATGCGATTCCACCGAAAGCGAGCGCTTGCCGATGCGGCCGCAAGGCGAGGCGCAGTCGAACACCGGAAGGTGCTCGGCCTTCAGGAAGGGCGCGCCTTCCAGCGTCATCGCACCGCAGACGTGGATGTTCGCGGCCTCGATGTCCTTCCTCGAGAAGCCGAGGAAGGGCAGGAGCTCGAACGAGAAGTCGTTCAGCTGCTCGTCGGTGACCCCGAGCGTGTCCTTGCAGAAGGCTTCGCCGAGCGTCCACTTGTTGAAGGCGAACTTGATGTCGAAGGCGCTCTTCAGGCCCTCGTTCAGCGCTGCGATCTGATCGTCGCCGAACCCCTTGGCGCGAAGCGAGCCGGGGTTGATGGCGGGCGCCTGGTTGAGGTTGCCGTGGCCGACGGCATAGGCCTCGATCTCGGCGATCTGCGCCTCGGAGTAACCGAGCGTGCGCAGGGCGTCGGGAACCGCGCGGTTGATGATCTTGAAGTAGCCGCCGCCGGCCAGCTTCTTGAACTTCACCAGCGCGAAGTCCGGCTCGATGCCCGTCGTGTCGCAGTCCATCACGAGGCCGATCGTGCCGGTCGGCGCGATGACCGAGACCTGCGCGTTGCGATAGCCGTGCTTCTCGCCGAGCTCCTGCGCCAGCACCCAGGCTTGTCTTGCGCGAGCCGACAGGCGCTTGTCCTTCAGGGAAGCGTGATCGAGCGGCACCGGGTCGACGGCAAGGCCCTCGTAGCCGTTGGCGAGCCCGTGCGCGGCACGCGAGTGGTTGCGGATGACGCGCAGCATGCCGGCGGCGTTGCGCTCGTAGTCCGGGAAGGGCCCGAGCTCACGCGCCATCTCAGCCGAGGTCGCATAGGAGATGCCGGTCATGATCGCCGACAGCGCGCCGCAGATCGCGCGGCCCTCGGCCGACGAGTAGGGGATGCCGGCGGTCATCAGCAGGCCGCCGATATTGGCGAAGCCGAGGCCGAGCGTGCGGTAGTCGTAGGAGCGCTGGGCGATCTCCTTCGACGGGAACTGCGCCATCAGCACCGAGATCTCGAGCACGATCGTCCAGAGACGCGTCGCATGCTCGTAGGCGTCGATATCGAACCGGCCGTTCGCCTCGCGGAACTGCAGGAGGTTCATGGACGCCAGGTTGCAGGCCGTGTCGTCGAGGAACATGTATTCCGAACAGGGGTTCGACGCGTTGATCGCGCCGGCCGCCGCGCAGGTGTGCCAGTCGTTGATCGTGGTGTGGAACTGGATGCCGGGATCGGCCGAGGCCCAAGCAGCGTAGCCGATCTGGTCCCAAAGCTCGCGGGCCTTGAGGGTCTTCGTGACCTTGCCCGTGGTGCGGCCGATCAGCTTGTGCTCGCCGTCCTGCTCGACCGCCTGAAGGAAGTCGTCGGTGACGCGCACGGAGTTGTTGGAGTTCTGGCCGGCGACGGTCAGATACGCCTCGCTGTCCCAGTCCGTGTTGTAGACGGGGAAGTCGATGTCCGTGTAGCCCTGGCGCGCGAACTGGATGACGCGCTTGACGTAGTTCTCGGGCACCTGCGCCTTCTTGGCGTCCTTCACGGCGCGCTTGAGGGCAGGGTTCACGTTCGGGTCGAAGCATTCCTCGCCCGTGCCGCCCTCGCAGTTGACGCAGGCCGACAGGATCGCCTTCAGGTGCTTGGAGACGGTCTTCGAGCCGGTCACGAGCGCGGCGACCTTCTCCTCCTCGCGCACCTTCCACATCACGTAGTTTTCGATGTCGGGATGGTCGATGTCGACGACGACCATCTTGGCCGCGCGACGCGTCGTGCCGCCCGACTTGATGGCGCCCGCCGCGCGGTCGCCGATCTTGAGGAAGCTCATCAGCCCCGACGACTTGCCGCCGCCGGCGAGCTTCTCGCCTTCGCCGCGCAGGGCCGAGAAGTTCGAGCCGGTGCCGGAGCCGTACTTGAAGAGGCGCGCCTCGCGCACCCACAGGTCCATGATGCCGCCCTCGTTGACGAGGTCGTCGGCGACGGACTGGATGAAGCAGGCGTGCGGCTGCGGGTGCTCGTAGGACGAGGCCGAGCGCGTCAGTTCGCCGGTGCGGTAGTCAACGTAGAAGTGGCCTTGGCCCGGGCCGTCGATGCCGTAGGCCCAGTGAAGACCCGTGTTGAACCACTGCGGCGAGTTGGGGGCGACCTTCTGGGTCGCAAGCATGTAGGCGAGCTCGTCGCGGAAGGCGCGCGCGTCCTCCTCGGACTGGAAGTAGCCGCCCTTCCAGCCCCAGTAGGTCCAGGTGCCGGACAGGCGATCGAACACCTGCCGGGCGTCCATCTCGGACCCGGTGCGCTCGCCCTCGGGCAGCTGGTTCAGCGCCTCCACGTCGGCGACCGAGCGCCAGAGCCAGGAGGGGACGTCGTTCTCCTCGACCTTGCGCAGGGCCTTCGGCACGCCCGCCTTGCGGAAGTATTTCTGAGCGAGGATGTCGGACGCCACCTGGCTGAACTGGGCAGGCACGTCGATATCGGCGAGCCGGAAGACCACCGAGCCGTCCGGATTGCGGATCTCGCTCGTCGCCTTGCGGAACTCGATCGCGTCATAGGCGCCCTGGTCAGCCCGCGTGTAGCGGCGGTCGATCTTCATGCCCATGGTCCAGCTCCGATGCCTCTCGCCACTTCCGGACATGACAAGGCCTTCATCGACTCCTCAGTCGATGCCAGACCCAGCCGTGCCGGTGGCAGATGATTCTCAATTGGTTGACCCTGCCATATATGGTGTCGCCATTTCGAGCGACTACCAATTCTAGGGGTCGGATATCCACATCTTGGAAGATGGTTAAAATTCGAACGAATTTCGACCGTCCGTGTCTCGCAGTTCAAACCTCGATGGAACCAACGGTTCCCGAGCGAAATGCTTATCCACAGGTTGGTGGGATCGCGCCCGGGGGTCCGGTTATGCCGACGACGTTAATGACGCGTGGATGACCACGCCAGACGCCCCGAAAAAGGGCATGGGACGGGTGTGGAAGCTGGGGATAAGGCAGGCTTGCGATTTGCCATGGTGGGGCTGCGCCCCACCGGGCGGCAGGCTCAGCCCGCCGAGCCCTTGGCGATCGGCGCCTGGAACGACAGGCCGAGATCCCACGGAAAAAAGATCCACGTATCCTGGCTGACTTCCGTGATGAACGTGTCGACCAGCGGTCGGCCCTTCGGCTTGGCGTAGACCGTGGCGAAGTGGGCTTTCGGCAGCATGGCGCGCACGAGGGCGGCCGTCTTGCCGGTATCGGTCAGGTCGTCGACGATCAGGATGCCGTCGCCGTCGTCCTCGCGCAGGGCGGGAGCGATGTCCTTGAGGACGCGCAGTTCCCCTTGCGTGTCGTACTCGTGGTAGGAGGCGATGCAGACCGTCTCGATCAGGCGGGTGCCGAGCTCGCGGGCGATGATTGCCGCCGGCACGAGCCCGCCGCGGGTGATGCAGACGATCGCCTTCCATTCCGACCGCTGCCCCGCGAGACGCCAGGCGAGCGCGCGCGCATCGCGGTGGAACTGCTCCCAGGAGACGGGGAAGGACTTTTCGGGCGTCGACATCGGCGGATCTCCTCAAGGCTAGCGGGCGCGATAGCTTGTCGTCGTGGCCTGCGCAAGACAGCCGGACAGGAAGCACCATGCGACGGATCCTCGCCCACGGCCTCCTCGCGGTCGTCCTGGTTGTCACGGCCTACGGCCTGGCGGCCTACCTCGTTCTGCCCCGCATCTGGACCCGCTACGACGAGCGCAGCGCCGGCCTGCTGCGACCGATGGTGACGGTGACGCTGCAGGGGCGACCCGGCGACCCGGTCAACATCGGGATCGTCGGGGATCGTGCGGCCCTCGATCGCGCCATGGCGGCAGCCGGCTGGCATTCCGCCGATCCCGTGACGCTCGTCTCGAGCCTGCGCATCGGGGCCAGCGTCCTGTTCGACCGGCCGTATCTCCAGGCGCCCGTCAGCCCGCTCCTCTACGACGGTCACGTCGAGACCGTCGCCTTCGAGAAGCCCGTCGGGCGAAACGCCGACCGCCGCCAGCATGTTCGGTTCTGGGCGCAGCCGACCTTGAACGGCGGCGTGTCGTTCCTTGGGTCCGTGACCTTCGACGCTGGCATCGGCTTCAGCCGCTACACCGGCGCCGTGACCCATACGATCGCGCCCGATGTCGATAGCGCGCGCGACGGGCTCGTCGCAGACCTCGAGGCCACGGGATCGGTCGCCGAGGTCCGCACGGTCACCGGGATCGGACCGACCCAGGACGGGCGGAACGGCGAGGGCAGTCCGTATCGGACGGACGGCGACGCGCGCATCCTCATCCTCGGCGGCTCATAGGAAAGACGCTGCGGATCTCGGCTGCCGTCCCGTCAGGATGCGGCGAGACCCTCGATCATCGCCCGAATCTCCTGCGCAGCCGCATCGCGCGCCGCCTCGCTGCGCGAGCGCACCACGAGTTCGGTCGAGTACCGCTGCCCGTCGAACTTCGGATAGGAGCCGATCGCCGTTTCCGGGTGACGCTTCTGGATGTCGGAAAGCGGGCCGCCGATGTCGCCCTCGCCGAACGGGCAGGCGATCGCCGTGCTCAGCATCACCGGGCCGGTCGGCAGGGTCGGCAGGATGTTGTCGAGCATCGCAGTGAAGATGCCGGGCACGCCCGCCATGACGAAGACGTTGCCGATGCGAAAGCCAGGCGCCACCGACACCGGATTGTCGATCAGCGAGGCGCCGCGCGGCGTGCGGGTCATCCGGCGGCGCGCGTCGGTGAAAGGCAGGGAGCAGCTTTCGTAATAGGCGGCCAGCAGCCGCTCGGCTTCGGGATGCGGCTCCACCGGCAGGCCGAAGGCGCGCCCGATCGCATCGGCCGTGATGTCGTCGTGCGTCGGCCCGATGCCGCCCGAGGTGAAAACGAAGTCGTAGCGCGTGCGCAAGGCATTGAGCGCGGCCACGATCTCGTCCTCGACGTCGGGAACGATGCGCACTTCGCGAAGGTCGAGCCCGGCCAGCGTGAGCACGCTGGCGAGATGGGCGATGTTGCGGTCCTTCGTGCGCCCGGACAGGAGCTCGTCCCCGATCGCCAGCATCGCCGCCGTGTGAACCTTCTGCGCGTCCGTCATCCGCTCTCTCCGCCAAAGCCGATGGTTTGGGGCGGAACCCGGCGGAAGGAAAGGGGGGGCACGATGCGGCCGATCGGTAAACGGTGCGTCACGTCGCCGAGGCCTCGTATTCTTGTAACGCGAACGCTCTAAGTGCGGCCCAAGGCGAGGGCCGGACGCCGCACGGAGTTTCCGGCAATGGACGAGGATGCGATGGCGAAGGTACTGGTTCTCTATTATTCGAGCTACGGCCATATCGAGACCATGGCGAAGGCCGTGGCCGAAGGCGCGCGCGAGGGCGGCGCCGAAGTGGAGATCAAGCGCGTGCCCGAAACCGCGCCGGCCGAGGTGGTCGCCGCCGCGCATTTCAAGACGAACCACGACTTCCCCGAGGCGCAGCCGGACGAGCTCGCTGAGTACGATGCGATCATCGTCGGCGTTCCCACGCGCTACGGCAACATGGCCTCGCAGATGGCCTCGTTCTGGGACCGCACCGGCGGCCTCTGGGCGCAGGGCAAGCTGATCGGCAAGGTCGGCGGCGTGTTCTCGTCCTCTGCCACGCAGCACGGCGGCAACGAGGCGACGATCCTCTCGGTGCACAAGACGCTGCTGCATCATGGCCTGGTGATCGTCGGCCTGCCGTATTCCTTCCAGGGCCAGATGGCCTCGGACCAGATCGTCGGCGGCTCGCCCTACGGCGCGACCACGATCGCCAACGGCGACGGTTCGCGCCAGCCGAGCGCGATCGAACTCGACGGCGCCCGTTTCCAGGGCCGCCACATCGCTCAGATCGCCGCCAAGCTCACGGCCTGACGCAAGGTCTCCGGCTTCTCTCGTGCGAGAGAAGCCGGACCACCGGCCGGCGACGACAGGTCAGGAAAAAGCGTTCGAGGGTCCGCCCTGCTCGCCATCGGCGACGAGCGCATCGCGCAAGCGGCCGAGCGCCAGATTGTCGCTCTGGAGATGCTGCAGAAGATCGGATGCGGTCTCGTTCTCCGAGTCCAGCCAGGGATCGGACGGTGTCGAGGCGGACAATGGGATGCGCTGGATCTCGGGCATGGATCGATCCCTTCTCGAGCTGCTGCCGTTCCTCTGTTAACGATCCGAGAAGAACACGTCCCCGCGCGGAAGACAAACAAATCCTCGACAAGTCCCTGCGACACTTGCGCAGGCGTTCGCCGGCTTATCGTCTGCGCGCCGATGGAACGCCGGCAATGATCCTCCGACGATTATTTGGTCTGATGATTGCGCGCAAGAATTCGCGCGGGCTGAACATTTGATTCGACGGATGCCAAGATGATGCGCGGCGTTCCGGGGTGCAGGCGGCGGGACTCGAACCCGCATGCCACTCGGACAACGGATTTTAAGTCCGTCGCGTATACCATTTCGCCACGCCTGCGTCGGGGCCCCGGCAGCTTCTAATGCGGGCGGCCGGTCAGCGGAAGAGGGCGCGCGACTTTACAAGTCGGTGACGTTGGCCCATGGAACGCAGCACGGAAACCCAAGGGAAAAAGGGAGCGCGCGATGCCATTTGTTGCTTCGATCGGCGGAGCCGTTTTCCTCATTATCGGCGCCGGCGTCCTTTCGCTGACCGCCGCCCGATAAGCACGGTCAACGAGGGCACGTCCGGCGGAGACGATCCGGCGCCGATCCGGCGCATCGTCCCGATCCGACCGCCGGGGACTTATCCCCGCACCCTTATGGCGCACCGGTCCGTGTCGCGCCTTTCCTGAAGTATCCTGGATCATCCATGACCAACGTCGATTTTCGTCCCGGCGTCGAGGCCGCCCTCGGCGCGCTGCGTGACCTGTTTCCCGAAACGCCGCTGCAACTCAACGAGCACCTGTCGAACCGCTACGGCGCGCGCGTCTTCCTCAAGCGCGAAGACCTGACGCCCGTTCGCTCTTACAAGATCCGCGGCGCCTTCAACTTCATGCGCAAGCGCATCGAGGCAGGCGAGACCGCCGCGAGCTTCACCTGCGCCTCCGCCGGCAACCACGCGCAAGGCTTCGCCTTCGCCTGCAAGCATTTCGGGCTGAAGGGGCGGGTCTTCATGCCGGTCACCACGCCGCAGCAGAAGATCGCCAAGACGCGCATGTTCGGCGGCGACGCGATCGAGATCGAACTCGTCGGCGACATCTTCGACGAGAGCTACGCCGCAGCGCGCCGCTATGCCGAGGAGACGGGCGCCGCCATGGTGCCGCCGTTCGACCATGCCGATATTGTCGAGGGCCAGGCGACTGTCGGGCTCGAGGTGATGCAGCAACTCGGCCACGAGCATCCCGAGATGCTGATCCTGCCGGTCGGTGGCGGCGGTCTGGCAAGCGGCATGACGCGGATCTTCGAGGGGCCGGCAGGCCCCGACATCCGCCTCGTAGAGCCGCTGGGCGCGCCGAGCCTTCGCACCAGCCTCATCAAGCGTCGGCGGGTCCGGCTGGAGCAGGTCGACGGCTTCGTCGACGGGGCGGCGGTCGCCGAGATCGGGGCGTTGCCGTTCGAGATCCTCAGCCGCTTCACGCCCGAGCACGTGCTGCTGTGCCCGGAAGGGCGGCTGTGCCAGACGATGATCGAGATGCTGAACGTCGAGGGCATCGTGCTGGAGCCGGCCGGCGCGCTCGCGATCGACGCCTTGCGCGCGCTCGGGCCCGAGGTGCGCGGCAAGACGGTCGTGCTCGTCGTCTCCGGCGGCAACTTCGATTTCGAGCGCCTGCCCGACGTGAAGGAGCGGGCGCTGCGCTCCGAGGGGCTGAAGAAGTATTTCATCCTCCGCCTTGCCCAGCGCCCCGGCGCGCTGCGCGCCTTCCTCGACCTTCTCGGGCCGGAGGACGACGTGGCGCGCTTCGAGTATCTCAAGAAGTCGGCCCGCGACTTCGGCTCGATCCTCCTTGGCATCGAGACGCGACATGCTAGCAACTTCGACACGCTGCTGCAGCGCTTCGCCGAAGCCGGCATCCGCTATCAGGACATCACCGACAACCAGATCATGTCGGATCTCCTGATCTGATCGTCAGGTGCCGAGTGTCCGGCGGATCCAGTCGCTGAGCTGGCGGGCGAGCGGCGCGGTCGTGGCGGGGGAGCGGATGTCGCCGGCGATCACATGCTGCGTCGGGTCGGTGCTGTCGGTCACCTCGATCACCTCGTGCGGCCCGCCCCAGCGCGCCGCGACCTCACGCGTCCCTTGCGGGTCCACCGTGGCGTCGTTCGGCGAAAACAGGAACAGCGCCGGCGTCGTGATCGTCGACAGATCGATCTGACGCGCCACTTCGACGAGCCGCGCCATCGGGAGGAGGGCCGACGACGGATAGTTCGTGGTCCAGACGCCGTTCGATCCGTCGCCCGAGCCGTAGGTCGCCGGTCCGAGATAGGGCAGGAGGTTGCGGGCGAAGGGCAGCGTCAGGATGAAGGAGCGCCATTCGCGCAGGGCGAAGTTCGGCGAGATTTCGACGAGCGCGGCAAGCCCTTGCGAGAGGTCGGGCCGGTCGGCGCCGATCGTCGCCAGTGTTCCGCCGTTGGACGTTCCGATCACCACCACTCGCTCGCCGATCGCTCGGCCGATCGCCATCGCCTCGGCGAAGTCGTCGATCCAGTCGCCGACCTCCGCCTGCTCCATCGCGGCGGCGTCGCGCCCGTGTCCGGCAAGGCGCGTGTAGAAGAGGTTGGCGCCGAGTTCGCGGGCGACGGCGTCGGCCAGCGGACGGGTCTCGCCCTTCGAGGCCGAGAAGCCGTGGATGTAGACGATCGCGAGCGGCGTCTTGGCGCGCGAGGCCGGATAGGCCCAGACGATCTCCTTCTCCGCCTGCGGGCGAAGGTTCGGGACATTGGCCTCCTCACCTGCGATGTATGCCACCGGATCGCTGCCGATCGCGGTCGGATCGAACGACGTCGTCAGCCGGACGGGTTCGCGCGGGCCGAACACAAAGGCGAGTGCGAGTCCGACGAGCACAAGGCCGACGAGCACGAGCACGAGGCGCCCGAGAAGGCCGCGGCCGCGAGCCGCAGGGGTCGGGTTCGACGAATAAGGGGCCGGGTCAGTCGTCGTCATGGGCGGCCGTCGTGACTTCGCGCGTGGAGACCGGGCGGAAGCCGAGCTTCCGGTAGAGGGGCAGGGCGGCGGGGTGGTCGAGCGTGTTGGTCTCGACCGTCAGCGCGCTCGGCATCTCCTCGAAGCCGGCGACGATCGCCTGGCCGAGGAGATGACGCGCGAGACCCTGGCCGCGGAACTCCGGCATGATGCCGAAATGGACCAGCCGCGTCTCGCGGGGCGCGCGCCCGGCGTCGAGCTCGAACCAGCCGGCCGGTGCGCCGTCGCAGTAGAGGATGCGCATGCGCACGTTCGGCGCATGGATCTCGCGCGCCAAGGCCTCGTCGCCAAGATTGCGCGACGTCCAGTGATGCCCGCGCCCGACCGCCGCATAGAGAAAGCGGTAGTAGGCCAGCGGGATCTGGCGAACTTTCAGGACCTCGTAGGCCCGGCCGTTGCGCGGCGCAGGCGTCGGGTGCTCGGGAGGCTGGTGCATCACGAGCTGAGTGACGGTGGTCCTCAGAATGCGCATGTAGGTCGGTTCAAGTCCTTGGGCTGGCTGGTCCGCCTTCCACAGGCGTATCGGGGCGCGAGCCCCATTCGGTCCAGGAGCCGTCATAGAGCTTCACGTCGCTCTTGTGGAGCGAGGCGAGCGCGAAATTGATCGTCGCCGCCGTCACGCCCGATCCGCACGAGGTCACGATCGGCGCGTCGATGTCGACGCCAGCCTCGGCAAAGAGGCGCGCGAGTTCTTCCGGCGACTTCAGGCGGCCATCGGCGGACAGGTCCGAGGCGGGCAGGGATCGCGCGCCGGGCATGTGTCCGCCCCGGACCCCGGCACGCGGCTCGGGCGCCTCGGCCGTGAAGCGGGCAGCCGGCCGGGCATCGGCGATCTGGCGCGAACCACCGTCGACGATGGTGCGCATCTCGCCCAGCGAGGCCACCGCCGACGGATCGAACGACGCTTTGAACGTCGCCGGCTCGATCTCGGGCTCGCCGGTTTCCACCGGTCGGCTCTCGGCGATCCAGGCGGGATAGCCGCCATCGAGGATCCGCACGTCCTTCGCACCGAAGGTTCGGAACATCCACCAAACGCGCGGTGCGCTGAACAGTCCGAGACCGTCGTAGACGACGATCGTATCGGTCTCGCGGATGCCAAGTGCCCCCGCCGCCTCGGCGAAGGCGTCCGCCGAGGGAAGCGTGTGCGGGAGGTCGGAGGCAGGATCCACCACAGTGTCCTGATCGAAGAAGACGGCGCCCGGGATGTGCCCGGCGAGATACTCGGGATGCGCAAAACGTTTCTGCGCTGGCAGATACCAGGACGCATCGACGATCGACAGGCCGGGATGGCCGATCTCCCGCGCCAGCTGGTCGGCGGAGATCAGGAACGGGTTGACGGTCATGACGATGCCTTCGAAACCGGGGGTGTCAGGGGGCGGGCGGGCCGAAGCGCAGGCGGAACCGGCGGTTGGTGCGCCCCTTCTTCTCAATCTTGGCGACGTGGATCTCGCCGATCTCCTGCGTTTCGCCGACATGGGTGCCGCCACAGGGCTGGGAATCGATCGAGCCATCCTCGCCGATGGCCACGACACGGACACGGCCCGTTCCGCGCGGCGGCCGGACGTTGGCCGACTTCACGAGACCCGGATTGGCGTCGAGCTCCTCGTCGGTGATCCAGCGCGTGAACACCTTGTGATTGTCGGCGACGAGCCTGGCGAGCGCCTCCGTGACCTCGTCCTTGTCGGTGTCGGCCTCCGGCATATCGAAGTCGAGACGGCCCTCGTCCTCGCCGACCGCCGCGCCGGTGACCGGGAAAGGGCAGACGACGGTCAGGAGATGGAGCGCGGTGTGCATACGCATCATCTTGTAGCGACGCGCCCAGTCGACGTGGAGGACGATGGTGTCCCCGACTGCCGGGATATCGCCCTCGCCGAGATGCAGGACGATCTGCGAACGGTCCTCGCCGTAGCGCGTGTCGACGACCGGGACCTGCCGCCCGTCGGCCCATTCGATCGAGCCGGTGTCGCCGGGCTGGCCGCCGCCCGCCGGATAGAAGTTGCAGCGATCGACGACGATGCCGCGCTCGCCCTCGTGCGCGACGACGCTCGCCTCCAGCGTCGAGAGATAGGCGTCGTCGAGGTAGGCGGCCTCGGTGCGGGCCATGATCAGACCGCCTCGTAGGGAACGGAGATGGCGGGCTTGCGCTCCAGCCACGCCGGCACCGGCAAGTTCTTCTCGCGCAGGAAGTCCGGGTTGAAGAGCTTGGACTGGTAGCGGTTGCCGTAGTCGCACAGGATCGTCACGATCGTATGGCCCGGACCCATCTCGCGGGCCATGCGGATCGCGCCGGCGATGTTCACGCCCGACGATCCGCCGAGGCAGAGGCCTTCGTCGCCGATCAGGTCGAAGACGATCGGCAGCGCCTCTTCGTCGGGGATCTGGTAGGCGAAATCCGGCGTGAAGCCTTCGAGGTTCGCCGTAATGCGGCCCTGGCCGATGCCCTCGGTGATGGAGCTTCCCTCCGAAGCGAAGGTGCCGGCCGTGTAGTAGCTGTGGAGCGCCGCGCCCATCGGATCGGCGATGCCGATCTTGATATGGCCGGACCGGCGCTTCAGGCCCATTGCCGTGCCGGCCAACGTGCCGCCCGTGCCGACCGCGCAGATGAAGCCGTCCACCTGCCCATCGGTCTGGTGCCAGATTTCCTCCGCAGTCGTGACGACATGCCCGTCGCGGTTGGCGGTGTTGTCAAACTGGTTGGCCCAGATCGCGCCGCCGGGAACGCTGGAAGCCAGCTGTTCGGCAAGGCGTCCGGACAGCTTCACGTAGTTGTTCGGGTTCTTGTAGGGGACGGCCGGGACCTCGATCAGCTCTGCACCCCAAAGGCGCAGCGCGTCCTTCTTCTCTTGGCTCTGCGTTTCCGGGATGACGATCACCGTCTTGTAGCCGAGCGCGTCGGCCACCATCGCCAGCCCGATGCCGGTGTTGCCCGCGGTGCCCTCGACGATCGTTCCGCCCGGCTGAAGCAGGCCCCTGGCCTCGGCGTCGCGAATGATGAAGAGCGCGGCGCGATCCTTCACCGACTGGCCGGGGTTCATGAACTCGGCTTTGCCGTAGATCTCGCAGCCGGTCAGCTCCGATGCCTTGGCGAGGCGGATCAGCGGCGTGTTGCCGATGGCGTCGATGACGGAGTTGTATCGGGGCATGGGGTCCTGGCGGCGGGATTCGTTTCGCAGGACGGTAAGGTGCGGCACCGGGCGAGACAAGGAAGGGCTTGCTGCGGGAAAGCCATCCGGCGGAACGCGGTTTTCGATCAGGACCAGCGGATCGTCACGCGTAGCCTGCCGGCGTCATCGTGCGGAGGTCTTTTCCGAACACCGCCTCACGACTTGAGCCCCCACGAAGCGCCCCGGCGAGGCGGACGGGATCGTCGCTCGTGGGCACCCAGCCGCATGGACAGGGCGCAGGGTCGCGATGTGCCGAGGCGACGTCCTGGTAGAGGGCGCCGAGCGCTCGCGCGATGTGTTCCAGAGCCTCCAGCGGCGGCGTCCGGCCGTCGCGCATTTCAAGTTCGAAAAGCCGGGTGAGACCTTGCGTCAGTTCGACGGACCGCTCCGCGGAATCGCCGCTCATGCGCGCGGCTTCCTGGCTTCGACACTTCCGAGAAGGTCGACGACGCGGCGCGTGCAGCCGTCGAGCTCCGCATAGGCTTCGAACTCGTCCATCTCCCCATGCCGCAGGCGACGGAGCGCTTCGCGGAGCTCGGCCGCCGAAACGCGGCTGCGAACCATTTCGTGGACCACGATAGCACTGACCGGTCCGAGAACGGCCAGCACTTCGACCGGTGTGACGACACTCATCCTCGACTCCCGCAATCTCGTACCGTAACGGTCGTATCACGCGAGAAAATCTGCGCAAGTTACTGAAATAAGATGATAATTAGTCCAGTTCCAGACTGCGCCCGGCCGGTGTCTCAGGCTAGGGCCGCGCGGGCTGCGCCGACGATGCGATCCTGCGTTGCCTCGTCGAGATAGGCGTGCATCGGCAGGCTGATGACCTCGGTGCAGAGCTGATCCGTCACCGGCAGGCCGTTTCCGCCGACCGGCCAATGCTTGTAGGCGGTCTGCCGGTGAAGCGGTTTTCCGTAATAGATCACACTGGGAACGCCGGCTTCCTTCAACGAGGACATGAAGGCGTCGCGGCGGCCGCCGGGCACGCGGATCGTGTATTGCGCCCAGGTCGAAACGATGTTCGGGGCGATGGTCTGCGGCGCGACCAGGTCGTCCAACATCTTTGAATAGCGCGCGGCGATGCGCATGCGCGCTTCGATCTCTTCCGGGAAGAGCGCGAGCTTCTCGATCAGCACTGCGGCCTGGAACGTGTCGAGCCGGCCGGTGAGGCCGAGGCGCACGTTGTCGTACTTGTCGCTGCCGCTGCCATGGACGCGGATCGAGCGCAGGACGTCGGCGAGATCCGCGTCGTCCGTCTGGATCGCGCCGCCATCGCCGTAGCAGCCGAGCGGCTTGGCCGGGTAGAAGCTCGTCGCGACGACGTCGGCCCAGGCGCCGGCCATCCGTCCCTCCAGCGTCGAGCCGAAGCCCTGCGCGGCGTCCGAAATGACCTTCAGGCCGAAGTCATCGGCGATCTTGCGGATCGCCGGATAGTCGGCGATCTGGCCGAAGAGATCGACTGCGATGATGGCGCGCGGCTTGAGGTCACCCTTGGCTAGGGTCTCCTCGACCGTGCGCCGAAGGTGCGCCGGGTCCATGTTGAACGTGTCCGGCAGGACCTCGACGAAGACGGGGGCAGCGCCGGCGAGGCCGACCACCTCGGCGGTCGCCGCGAAGGTAAAGCTCGGTACGAAGACCGCGTCGCCCGGGCCGATGCTCCAGGCCATCAGCGGCATCAGAAGCGCGTCGGTGCCGGAAGCGCAGGAGATGGTGTGCGCCATGCCGCCGAAGTCGGAAAGCTGCGCTTCCAGCTCCATGACGTCCGGGCCCATGATGAAGGAGCCCTGGTCCATGATGCGCGAGAAGCGGGCCTCGATCCGATCGCGAATGCGATCACGCTGGGTGGCAAGGTCGATGAAGGAGATGGGCTGGCTCATGGTTGTCCTGCGGTTCGCGCTCGCGGCGTCGCATCGGGAAAAGTGCCGAGCGGCCCGTCGCGGTGGGGAAAGACTTGGATTGCAGGGCTACCCGTTCGCACGGGCAAATCAAGCGCCTTGCAGGGGTGAGGCATCACGTTTGGTGCGTCGGGTGGGCGCAGCGTGATGGAAATGGTGTGTCTTCAGGCAAGGAGAGCACGGTAGAGCGCCTGCATCTGCGCGCGCACGTCCGCCTCGGTGAATCCGTCGCGCACCCGCGCCGCGGTCGCCGCGCCCATGCGCTCGGCGAGGGTGCGATCCGCCGCGAGCTTGCCGATGGCTCCCGCGAGAGCTTCGATATCGTCCACCGGCACGACGAAGCCGTCGATCCCGTCGCGCACGAAGCTGCGGCAGCCGGGAACGTCGGTGGTCAGCGCCGCCCGTCCGCAGGCGGCGGATTCCAGAAGCGTGCGCGGCAGGCCCTCGCCGCCGCGCGACGGCAGGCAGGCGACGTGGTGCTCGCGCCAGACAGCGGCCGGCGACGTCGTCGGCCCATGCCAGGTGACGCCGGAACGGTTCGACCACTCCTGCAGCGTTTCCAGCGGGATGGCCTTCGGGTTCGAGGGATCCGGCGCGCCGTAGAGCGAGAGCGTGGCATCCGCCCCGGCTGCGCGGGCGCGCTCGAGGGCCTCTACCGCGATGTCGATGCCCTTCGACCACAGCATGCGCGACACCACGGCGATGCGGAGCTTGTCGCCCGGAGGCAGTGGGGTCGAGGGGTAGGCCTCGGGGTCGATCCCGGCGCCGCCGAGGATCGTCACATCGTCGGCCGCCGGGTCGAGCCCGAGGAGGCGGGGGTCGTCCTCGTTCTCGAACACGAACCGGGTGCGATCCGAGGCGAGGCCGCCGCGGATGATCCGGCGGAGAGCCCAGCGCGCGCTGCGACCGGTGCGGTCGGTCTTGGCGCCGAGAAAGCCGAGACCGGTCAGGGCGAACACGCGGCGGCGAATGCCGGCGAGGCGACAGGCGGCACCGCCGACGAGAATGGGCTTCAGCGAGATGCAGTGCGCGATGTCCGGCTTCTCCTCGCGCAGGATGCGGGCGAGGCGCAGCACTGTCGCGCCCGCCGCCAGCGGGTTGAGGCTGCGCCGCTCCGCCTCGAGCGATCGCACACGCGCGCCCGTCGCCTCGATCGCGGCCGCGTGCGAGCGCACCCGTGCGATCACCACGACATCGAGCCCCATCGCGACCGCGGCCCGGGCCATCGGCAGGAAGTGCGATGCGAAGAACCAGTCCTCGGTGACGATGAATGCGAGCTTGGCCAAGGGGCGTCCGGTGCGGTGATCGAAGTCGTTGACCGGTTAGCCGCGGTTGCGGCGAATGGAAAGACCCGGTGAACGGCGCTACCTTCCGCCGAACGGCAAAGGGCATGATCCGCATGACGCTCGCAGACGGTCTCGTTCTCCTCGGTTTCGTGGCGCTGTCCGGTCTGGTCGCCACGAGCGGCATCCTGTTCAAGCCGGGTCCCTGGTATGCCGGGCTGCGCAAACCCGGCTGGACCCCGCCGAACCGTGCGTTCCCGCTCGTCTGGTCGATCCTCTACCTGCTGATTGCCGTCTCCGGCTGGCTGGTCTGGCGGGCCGCCGGATGGCCGGCCGGCGCCTTCACGCTGTTCGGCATCCAGATGGTCCTGAATTTCCTGTGGTCCTGGCTCTTCTTCAGATTGCGCAAGCCGCTCTGGGCCCTCGCCGATATCGGGCTTCTTGCCGTGGCGGTCGCAGCCACCGCCTTTGCCTTCGCGTCCTACAGCCGAACGGCTGCATGGCTTTTCCTGCCGTATCTGGCCTGGGTCTGCGTGGCGTTCGGCCTGAACCTCTCGGTCTGGCGTCTCAACCGCGACCGCGGCGTGTTCGCCTGAACGAGAAACTTGTCTGCGTATTTCGGGCGGACGGGTTGACCCTGATCCTGCCCCCGGCGCAAAGCCGCTGCGACACGAGCGTTTCGCCGGGAGAGAGATCATGACCTTCGCCATCTATCCGAGCCTCAAGGGGCGCACGGCCTACATCACGGGCGGCGCGTCCGGCATCGGCGCCGACATGGTGCGCGCCTTCGCGGAGCAGGGCACGCGGGTCGGCTTCGTCGACATCGACGCGGAGCGCGGAGCGGCGCTGGCGGCCGAACTCGGGTCCGACGTCGCCTTCGAGCCCTGCGACCTGCGCGACATCGAGGCGCTGAAGGCGGCCTTCGGGCGGCTGAAGGAGCGGGTCGGCGCTGCCAACATCCTCGTCAACAACGCTGCGCGCGACGACCGGCACGGCTGGGAGACGGTGACGCCGGAATACTACGACGAGCGCATCGCGGCCAACCTGCGCCATGCCTTCTTCGCGACGCAGACCGTGGCGCCGGACATGATCGCGGCCAAGGGCGGCTCGATCATCAACTTCGGCTCGAACTCCTGGATGCAGGCGAGCGGCGGCATGCCGGTCTATACGACGGCCAAGTCGGGCGTTCACGGCATGACGCGCTCCTTCGCGCGCGACCTCGGGCCGCACGGGATTCGCGTCAACACGGTCGTGCCGGGCTGGATCATGACCGAGCGCCAGAAGCAGCTTTGGGTCACCGAGGAGAGCCTCAACGCCCAGCTCGAGCGCCAGTGCCTGCCGGTGCCGGTGGAGCCGGTCTACGTGGCCCGCATGGTGCTATTCCTCGCCTCCGACGACGCCGCGATGTGCACGGCCAACAACTTCATGGTGGAGGGCGGTGCGCTCTGATCGCACCCCGCTTCGAGCCTGCCGCGACGGCCGCCCACGGGGCGGCCGTTTTCGTTTGCGCGCCGACGCAAGGCTGGCGCGTGCTGCAGGAGTTAACCCTCGGTTAAGCCTGAGGCGTTTAGATCGGCTGGCAACGAAACGTTAATGAAGATGACCGAAGCCTTACCCACACGCAAAGCGGTCCGCCTTCGCGGCCGGTCCTTCCTGGCCCTGGTGCTGTCGCCCGAGCTTCCCTTCGGCGAATGGCTGACCCAGCTGGACGACCTCGCGCGCCGCTCGACCGGCTTCTTCCTCGGCCGGCCGATCGTGCTGGACGTGGCGGGTCTGCCGATCACGCGCGAGCAGCTGACCGACCTTCTGGCCGAGCTCACCAAGCGCAACGTGCGGGTGATGGGCATCGAGGGCGCGCTGCCCTCCATTCTTTCGCCGGGCATGCCGCCGGAGATGAAGGGTGGCCGCAACGCCGCCGACATCGAGGCGCCGGAGACGCCGGAAGGCGGCTCGGCGGCCAAGGAGACGAAGCCGGCGGCCGCAGGCGCCGATGCGCCGAAGACGCCCGAGCCGGTGCGCGCAACGCATGTCGCGACGACGCCCTCGCTTCTGATCGACGAGCCGGTCCGCTCCGGCCAGTCGATCATCTTCCCCGAAGGCGACGTGACCGTGCTCGGCTCCGTCTCCTCGGGCGCCGAAGTCATCGCCGGCGGCTCGATCCACGTCTACGGCGCGCTGCGCGGCCGGGCGCTGGCGGGTTCGGCCGGAAACGCCAATGCGCGCATCTTCTGCCGCAAGCTGGAAGCGGAACTCATCGCGATCGACGGTCTCTACAAGACCGCCGAGGACATCGACCCCAAGATGCGCGGCCAGGCGGTTCACGTCTGGCTCGACGATACCGTGCTGAGGACGGTCGCCCTTGCGAACTGATCGCCATGACGGCGACGGCGGGACGACCGGAAAGACAACCATGAAGAGGACGGGCCCCAATGGCTGAAGTGATGGTGGTGACATCGGGCAAGGGAGGCGTCGGAAAGACGACCTCGACAGCCGCGCTCGGCGCCGCGCTGGCACAGAACGGCCAGAAGGTGGTGGTCGTCGATTTCGATGTCGGCCTGCGCAATCTCGACCTCGTCATGGGCGCCGAGCGCCGCGTGGTCTACGACCTGATCAACGTGGTCCAGGGCGACGCGAACCTCAACCAGGCGCTGATCCGCGACAAGCGCGTCGACACGCTCTGCCTGCTGCCGGCCTCGCAGACCCGAGACAAGGACAACCTCACGCAGGACGGCGTCGATCGGGTGATGGATCAGCTCCGGTCGATGTTCGACTGGGTGATCTGCGACAGCCCGGCCGGCATCGAGCGCGGCGCGACGCTCGCCATGCGCCACGCGAACGTCGCGGTGGTCGTCACCAACCCGGAAGTCTCGTCGGTGCGCGATTCCGATCGCATCATCGGCCTCCTCGACTCCAAGACGTTGCGCGCCGAGAGCGGTGGTCGCATCGACAAGCATCTGCTTCTCACCCGTTACGACACGGCCCGCGCCGAGCGCGGCGACATGCTCAAGGTCGACGACGTCCTCGAGATCCTGTCGATCCCGCTCCTCGGGATCGTGCCGGAGAGTCCGGAAGTCCTGCGCGCGTCGAACCTCGGCACGCCGGTCACGCTGTCGGACGCGGCGAGCGCCCCGGCCCGCGCCTATATGGACGCCGCCAAGCGCCTGATGGGCCAGACCATTCCGATGAACGTCCCGTCCGACAAGAAGGGTCTCTTCGGCAAGTTCTTCAACCGGAGGGCCGCATGAGCCTGTTCGGTTTCTTCCAGAAGCGATCGACCACGACGGCGCCTGCCGCGCGTGAGCGGTTGCAGGTCCTTCTGGCGCACGAGCGCGCCGAGATCGGCCAGAACGACCTTGTCGCCGTGCTGCGCGAGGAAATCCTTGCGGTGATCGCCAAGCACATGCCGGTGAACCGCGACAAGGTGAAGGTGAAGATGGACCGGGGCGAGCAGATCTCGACCCTCGAAGTCGACATCGAGCTGCCGCAGCTGGCGACAGCCGCCACGCACTGATCGACCGGCGGCATCACGCCGCCGGCCGACCTCCGCCATCGCGAAAAAGGAGATAGCGATGAACCGAGCCGAACTCCTCGTCCGCCTGCAGCGCGTGCAGCAGCTGCCGCAGATGCAGGGACGCAACATCCGCAGCATCGCGGCCGTGCTCTCGACCGAGGCGCTGCTCAAGCACGTCGAGGTCTGCGAAGCGCAGGCCGAAAAGGCGGCGCTCCGCCAATAACGAAAAACGGCCCGGCAGCGACGCTGCCGGGCCCTTTATCTTACGAGGCAACGCCTTGGCGGCGTTACTTCATCAGGTTCTTCGAGCGGAGATAGGCTTCGGCCACCGCCTTCGCCGGTTCGCCGCCGACCTGAACACGCCCGTTCAGCTCCTGCAGCGTCACGAGGTCGAGACCTTCGAACACCGGCTTCAGAAGGTCGGCGATCTGCGGATTGGCCTTCAGCACGTCCTCGCGCACGATCGGCGCCGGCTGATAGACCGGCTGGACGTTCTTGTCGTCTTCCAGCACCACGAGGCCGGACGGGGCGATGCCGCCGTCCGTGCCGTAGACCATCGCCACGTTGACGCCGTTGGTCGCTTGCGCGGCCGCGGCGATCGTCGCCGCCGTGTCGCCGCCGGACAGGGTCAGCAGCTGGTCCGGCTTCAGCTGGAAGCCGTAGGCGGTCTGGAACGAGGGCAGCGCCGACGCCGAATTCACGAACTCGGCCGAGGCCGCGAGCTTGGCCGCGCCGCCGCCCGACACCCATTTTCCGAAGTCGGACAGGGTGACGAGCTTGTTCTCGTCCGCCACGTCCTTGCGCGCCGCCATGCCCCAGGTGTTGTTGGCGGGCGAGGGGGTCAGCCAGACGATCTTGTTGGCGTCGTAGTCGAGCTTCTTGGCTTCCTCGTAGGCCTTCGCCGCGTCCTTCCAGAGCGCGTCGTCGGCCTTGTTGAAGAAGAACGCCGCGTTGCCGGTGTATTCCGGATAGATGTCGATCTCGCCGGCCGTGATCGCGTTGCGGACCACCAGCGTTCCGCCGAGCTGGATCCGGTCCGTCGTCTCGATGCCGGCGTTCTGCAGCACGAGCAGGATCATGTTGCCGAGGACACTGCCTTCGGTATCGATCTTCGAGGACACGACGACCGGCGCAGCCAGCGCCGTCTGCGACAGCAGCACCGCCGCCGTCAGGGCGAGCGCAAAAGACTTCAAACGCATGATCGGACCATTCCCCTCGCGCCTCGCGCCGGGGATCGGCTGCGCGCCTTCGGATTCTGTCGCCGAAGCGGGCGTTCTCAAGGGGCGAAGGTCGAGGAAGTTCCCTCACAAGGGCACGATGCGCCGCTTTGCCGCCTCAAAATCTTAACAGACTCGGAACCGAACCCTGATCCGCGGATTCCGCGAACTGGACAAAGGAAGGGTGGGACGCATGAGCACGACCGATATCATCGAGGCCTACGAGGCCGGCCTGATCACGCGCAACGAGGCGATCGAGCAGGGGCTCGTCGATGATCTGAACCAGCTCTACAAGCGCGACGCCCAGCCGGGCGGATGGTCACCCGGCAACCGTCAGGCCGCGGCACGGGCCCACGCGGGGCGCTGAACCCGCGGCGCCTGTCCAATCTGACCGGCACGCCGTATGAAGCTCTCGCAGAACCGAACGATTCGGAGAGTTTCATGAGCATTCGTCGCATCGAGCCCGGCCGTCGCATGAGCGCCGCCGTGGTCCACGGCAACACGGTCTATCTCGCCGGTCAGGTCGGCAATCCCGGCGAGGACGTCTCCAAGCAGACCGAGACGGTGCTCGCCGAGATCGACCGCCTGCTGGCCGAGGCCGGTTCGGACAAGTCGAAGATCCTGCAGGCGACCATCTGGCTCGCCGACATGAAGGACTTCGGCGCGATGAACGCCGTGTGGGATGCCTGGGTCGATCCGTCGAACCCGCCGGCGCGCGCGACCGGCGAATCGGCTCTGGCCACGCCCGAGTACCGCGTCGAGATCATCGTCGTCGCGGCGATCTGATCCTGCGAGGCGGAGGCTTCGAGCCTCCGCCTCGCTTCGGCTTCAGGAGATCAGGCCGTACTGGCGCGCCTTGTTGCGCAGGAACGGCAGGCCTTCGCCCAGCACGATCTCGCGCGCGGGCGCCACCGGCCGCCACACCGACAGCGCGGCGGCGAGCGCCGGCGGAACGGTGATGAAGCTTTCCATCGCCATGCCGCCCTTGAAGCCGATCGCCGCGAGCGCGCCGAAGACCTCGTCCCAGGCCACGGTGTCGGCGCCCGGCGTGCCGCGGTCGCTGGCCGACAGGTGAATGTATTTCAGGTGCTCGCGCGCGGTCAGGATGCCGTTCGCGATGCCCTTCTCTTCGATGTTCATGTGATAGGTGTCGAGGTGGACGAACAGGTTGGGTGCGCCCACCCGTTCCACCATGTCGACGGCCTGCCGCGCGGTGTTGAGGATGTGGTTCTCGTAGCGGTTCACCGCCTCGAGGCCGTAGAGCATGCCGAGATCGTTGGCGTAGTTCGCCGCCTTTTCGACGATGCGCGCCGTCGCGTCGATCTCGTCCTGCGTCGGCGGGAAGCCCGTGCGCTGCCCGATCCCGCCGTAGACGACGCCGCTCAGCGCCTTGGCGCCGATCGCCTTCGACTGGTCGAGCGCGATCTTCAGATACTCCCAGGCGCCTTCGGGATTGTTGGTCGGCAGGCGGTCGAGCGGCATGCCCAGCGAGCAGACGCAGTCCACCTCGTGCCGCTCGAGGAGCGCGCGCGTGTGCGCGGCGTCGATGACGCGAGGGTCGGGAATGGTGATCTCGAGGAAGTCGATCCCGTATTTCACCGCTTCCGGGATCGCGAACTCGGCCGCCGCGTGGTCCCATTCCATCGACCACATGGCCGTGTGGACGCCAAATCCCTGTACGCTCATCGCTAAAATCCTCCTCGTCGACGATCGCTTCGTATCGCACGGACGAGGAGGCGGAAGAACGCGTGAATTGGCTGGCGCCTGCGCTTTTTTGGCCCGCGTCAGTAGGCGCCCTTGGGGTTGAGGAGGCTGTAGGGCGTGGCGAAGAGGATGTAGAGGTCGAGCAGCAGCGACCAGTTCTCGATGTAGAAGAGATCGTGTTCGAAGCGCTTCTGCAGCTTCACGTCGTCGTCGATCTCGCCCCGCCACCCCTTCAGCTGCGCATAGCCGGTGATGCCGGGCTTCACCTTATGGCGGCCGAAGTAGCCGTCGACGATCTCGGTGAAGGTGACCTGCGTGCTGGACTGCGCATGCACGGCGTGCGGGCGCGGGCCGACCAGCGACAGGTTGCCGATCAGGACGTTAAAGAGCTGCGGTAGCTCGTCGATCGAGGAGCGGCGGATGAAGCGGCCGACGCGGGTGACGCGAGGGTCCCCCTTGGTCACGAGCTTGCGCGCGGTCGGATCGGCCATGTCGTGGCGCAGCGAGCGGAACTTCCAGACGAGGATTTCCTCGTTGTTGAAGCCGTGGCGCTTCTGTCGGAAGAAGACCGGGCCGGGTGTGTCGAGCTTGATGGCGATAGCGGTGAGGATCATGATCGGCGCGACCGCGACGAGCGCGGCGATGCCGAAGACGAGGTCGAAGCCGCGCTTGGCGACCTGGTTCCAGTCGGCGATCGGGCGATCCATCACGTCCAGCATCGGCACGTCGCCCATGTAGGAATAGGAGCGCGAGCGAAAGCGCAGGTTCTGCGACAGCGCCGAGATGCGGATGTCGAGCGGCAGGACCCAGAGCGACTTGAGGATGGTCAGGATGCGCTTCTCGGCCGACAGTGGCAGGGTGACGACCAGCATGTCGATCTTGGCGATACGCGCGAACTCGGTGAGTTCGGCCACCGTGCCGAGCTTCGGATAGCCCGCGACGAGCGGCGGCGAACGGTCGCCGTCGCGGTCGTCGAAGATGCCGCAGATGCGGATATCGCTGTCCGGGACGGCGTCGAGCTGCCGGATGAACTGCTCGGCCGCGCCGCCGCCACCGACAAGGACGACGCGGCGCTCGAGGCGGCCCGTGCGGCTCCAGTGGCGGATGCGATGAGCGAGGACGCGCCGCGCCAGCGTCAGGGCGCCCATCGACACGGCGGCGTAGGTCAGAAGGCAGGCGCCGAGCGACGCGTCGAGACTGCCCGCCCATGCCGCGCAGGGCAGGGTGGCGACGATGCCGGCGAGAAGCGCCAGCGCCACGCGCGCCGGCTGCCGCCGCTGCGAACGGAGCTGCGAGGGCTCGTAGCCGTGTAGAAGCGCGAGCGTCGCGATGGCAAGCCCCACGAGCGGCAGGGCGAGAAGGGCATCCGACAGGCGCCCGTAGGACGCGAGCACGCCGAGCGCGATCGCGCCGAGGGCGGCGAACTCGCCGAGCCCGAAGAGGCCCGATAGAAGCCGCGGCGACAGGACGTTCTTGTTGAACTGTTCGGCGATGCGCCGCGCATGGGGATTGAGGACGCTCGCCTCGACCAGACGCGGCGGGTGGTCGGGCTGGAATGTCCGGATCGCTTCGCGCGCGAAAAGAGCCTGTTCGCTCCGCTTCAAAGCCATGGTCGAGGGTCCCCGTCGTATGGCGCGATCCTGGATCGTGCTCGACTGGCACCCTCTCATCGATAGGCTAATGAAGGCTCACGACGACTTTTATCATTCGAATGAGTCGGCGGAATCTTGGCCGGCTGACTAGAACAGCCGCTCGCGGATGGTCACCGTGTCGCCGGGCAGGACCGGATCCGAGAGGACCACGCGTCCGGTGATGATCTGTCCGTTGACCTGACGCGTAATGTCGACGGTGCGCTTTTCGGCGCGCGGCGAGAAACCGCCGGCGATCGCCACCGCGTTCTGCACCGTCATGCCGGGAACGTAGGAGTATTGGCCGCCCGTCGCGACCTCGCCCATGACGAAGAACGGGCGGTACTGCTCGACCTGGACGGAGACGTCGGGATCGCGCAGGAAGCCGTTGCGCAGGGCGGCCGTGATCGCGAGGCGCACTTCGTCCGGCGTCTTGCCGCGTGCCGGCACCGAGCCGATCAGCGGCAGCGACAGGTAGCCCGCCTTGTCGACGACATAGATCGCGCTGAGGCTGTCCTGCTCGAAGACGGTGACCCGCAGCCGATCGCCGGCATCCAGGCGATATTCCTGGTTCAGGGCGGCGTGGAAGGCTTCCGGCGGCGGCGGTGTCGTCACGCAGCCGCCGAGCAGGCTGGCTGTCAGCGCCACGAGGGCTGCGCGGGCGACTCGCATGGTGGTCTCCGAGAGCGGGGGCAGGCCTGTGAGGCCGATGCCTCGTTTCGGGCTCAAACCTATGAGCAACGTGGTTAATTAACCGTAAAATCGATGTCGCATTGCTAGGAAAGCCTTCAACCTTATCCTGTGGACGCAGGGGAAGGTCGGCCAAAGGGAGTCGCTCTTGACCGGAAGGGAAGCCGAATGGCCGATACGTACGAGCGGAACGGGGAGGAGCGCGGCGTCGCCCAAGCCCTCTGGTCGAACCGCAATCGTATCCTGGCTTCCACGGCGGCGCTGGGCTTTGCCGCCTTCGCGGCGGGCTCGCTCGTTCCGCCGATCCAGCGCGCTACCGTCCGCGTATCCGCACCGCCCGAAAGCATGGCGCGCTGGGACGATGCCGCTCTCCAGCGTCTCGTCTCCGAGACCCCCGGGCGGCCCGAGCCCTCGCGTCCGTCGATCCTGGCCGTGTGGGTCGACCTCGTCGATCAGACCGCGAACCGGCGGCCGGATGCGGGCGCCCGTCGATCGATGGACGGAACACTGGAAATCTGGGCCGAGGACCGGGACACCGACGTCGCCCGGGCCCATGCGCAGGCGCTTGCCGATCGGATCGTCGACGACCTCGCACCCGTCCTCGCCGACAACTCGCCGCCCCCTCCGGAACCGCTTCCGGTTGCAGCGGCGCCCGAGCCGCCAAGACAAACCGAGCCGGAGCCGCGCAATGCGCCGCTCGAAGCGCTGGATGCGTCCGTCGCGTCGGCCCGCACGGCCCTCGCGAATGCCGAGGCGAGGCTGGCGAAACAGCCGCCGGCCGGGGCGCGGAGCACGAGCCAACAGCCGGCCGGCGGTGGTCGGACGGCTTCGAACCTTCGCCGCGAACTCGACGCGCTGGAGCGCTTCGCGCGCGCCCTGCCGTCGGCGTCGCCGGCCGATGCCCCAGCGAGCCTTCGCGAGAGCGAAGAATGGGCGAACTGGCGCAACGCCAAGGCCCGGCGCGATGCCGCGGCCGCGACCGTCGCCGAACTCTCGCGCACGCTGCTT
Organism: Aureimonas sp. Leaf324; assembly: GCF_001423245.1. GTDB lineage: Bacteria > Pseudomonadota > Alphaproteobacteria > Rhizobiales > Rhizobiaceae > Aureimonas. Next base: position 27,174 of record NZ_LMOH01000012.1, on the reverse strand, counting down.
GATGGTCATCCGCGGATGACGACGGTGCGCCTGCGCCTCGCCGATCTCGACGCCGAGCTGGACGCGGCACGCGATCGCCTTGCGAGCGCCGTCCAGCGACGCGTGCGTGCGCTTCGCGGCGATGTAACGCGGGCCGAAGAGATCGCAGCGAAGGATGCGGCGGCAGCCGACGCGAGGGAGAGAGCCGCGATTGCGCGAGCCGACGCTGAGGCCGAGGTCGCGGCGGCCCGGCGGACGCTTGACGCCCTTCTGGCGGCGCGCGAGGCGTCGGTCGAGTCTGCGTCGGCCGCACCGGTGCCAGCGCCTGAACCGGTCGCGCCGCCCCAGCCTGTCGTGGCTGTCGAACCCGTCAGGCCCCCCGAACCCGTGCAGCCCACTGTGACCTGCTCGGTCACCATGACCGAGATTCGCCCGAACGTCTGGCCGATCGTGGCCGGGTCGGCCGCGTTCGGGTTTCTCGCCTCGTCGCTTCTCGCCGTCTTCGCGTCGCCCCGCACCCTGTTCAAGCCGACCGCCCCTCTGCCCTTCGGTCGCACGCGTCCCCGATCCGTTTCACCCCCCCGATCCGTCCCCGTCGAGCCGCATCCGCCGAAGCCTCAGACGGACGTCACGCCGGCGGACGAGCTGATCGGCGGGATTCTTGCGAGCGAGATCAGTCGCGTCGTGATCGTTCCGATCGGTCGCGACGAGCGGCCGGTGTCGGTGGAGATCGTCCGCCGCCTCTCGCTGCGCGGATCGCAGGTCGCGCTCGTGGATCTCAGCGAGCGGCAACTGGCGGCTCGCGCGATGGGGCTGGAGGCGGATGCGCTGGGCGTCTCGGACATGATCGCGGGCGAGGCGACGTTCGCCGAGATCGCGCGCCGCGATTTCGCCACGCAGGCCGAAGTCTTTGGCGGCGGTCAGGCCGTGATCGGCGAGGCGGCCTTCCTCGCGATGGAGCGCCGCAACGTGCTGGAGTTCATCGAGCGCAACTTCGAGGTCGTGCTGGTCGTCTGCGGCGAGCTCCCGCTGGAGACGGTCCAGGCTCTGCTCACGCCAGATGCGGCGCTGGTGGTGACGGTGGACGGCGAAGACGAGCAGGCGGTCTCAGATGGAACCCGGCGGCTGCGCGCGGCGGGCCTTGCCGACATGATCCTCGCGAACGCGCGTCAGCTGGCGTCGTAGCCGGGAAGGCGTGTCAGGCCCTCGGTTCGCGCTGCATCCAGCGGATCACGAACATGGCGGGCACGATCCAGAACAGGCCGGTGACGACGAAGTAGACGAGGTGCACCCAGCCCGGCGCGTCGGCGAGGCGCAGCGAGGCGAAGGCGGTGGCGAAGACGGCGTAGACGACGACCAGCGCCAGCAGGACGACGACGCCGATGAGCTTCTTCAGACGGACGGGCATTCGGGTCTCGTTTGGGATGCGTTGCAGGTGTCCTCGCAAGTTCCGCGCGCGGCGGCAAGCGGGTAGGACAATATGATCCTTGCCATTCCCGGCGCTTCGTAACACATCACGTCGCGAGAAGCTCGGCGCCGGCGCCCGGAACGGTGCGCGTCGCCGAGCCGTCATCCCAGAAGGGACGGTTCCGCGCGGTGACGCCGGAGGCCGTCAGCGAGCTCCATGACGACCCTGACCGACGCAACCTTCGCTTCGCCCCGCATCGCCGACAACCGGCGGCTGATCCGCATCTGGCTCTACGTCATCGCCGCCATGGTGATGGCGCTGGTCGTGGTCGGCGGCGCCACGCGCCTGACGGAATCCGGGCTCTCGATCACCGAATGGAAGCCGATCCACGGCGTGGTTCCCCCGCTATCGGACGCGGAGTGGCAGGAAGAGTTCGATCTCTACCGCCAAATCCCGCAATACCAGCAGATCAACCGCGGCATGGCGCTGTCGGAGTTCAAGGTGATCTACTGGTGGGAATGGTCCCACCGGTTCCTGGCGCGGTCCGTCGGCCTCGCCTTCGCGCTGCCGCTCCTGTTCTTCTGGGTGACGGGGCGGATCGAGCCTTGGCTGAAGCCGCGTCTCGTCGGCCTTCTGGCGCTCGGCGGCCTTCAGGGCGGCATCGGCTGGTGGATGGTGGCATCGGGTCTCGTCGAGCGCACCGACGTCAGCCAGTACCGGCTGGCCGTTCACCTCACCATGGCCTGTCTCATCCTGACCGCGACGCTCTGGATCGCGCGCGGCCTCGTCAACCGGCCCGCGGAGCGGGCGCCGACGGACCATTCTTATCTCGTCGGTTTCCTCCTGGTCGCGATGGTGCTGGTCCAGATCTATCTCGGCGGCCTCGTCGCGGGGCTGAACGCCGGGCTCAGCTACAACACCTGGCCGCTGATGGACGGGCAGGTGATCCCGTCCAATCTCCTTGCGATGACGCCGACTTGGCGTAATTTCTTCGAGAACCCGATGACGGTCCAGTTCGTCCATCGCCTCGGAGCCTACGCGCTATTGACCGTGGCGATCCTCCACGCGATCGCGGCTCGCCGCATCGCGCCAGCGTCTCACCATGCGCGCGGCGCCACGTGGCTGGCGGTGGCGGTTCTGGCGCAGGCGATGATCGGCATCACCACGTTGCTGATGCATGTGCCGATCGACGCGGCGCTGACGCATCAGGCCGGCGCGCTCGTGGTGCTGGCGGGCGCGGTCTTCCACGCCCGCGGTCTCTTCGGCCGCTACCCGGTGCCGGCCGCGGCCTGACCCGTCGTCAGGCCGACAGCATCAGGTCCATGTTCTGAACGGCCGCGCCCGAGGCGCCCTTGCCGAGGTTGTCCAGAACCGCGACGAGGTTGGCGCGCTCGCCGTCCTTCGACCCGAAGACATGCAGCACCATACGGTCGGTGCCCGCGAGTTCCGTCGCATCGATCCGCTTCAACGCGGCGCTCTCCGCCAGCGACGATACGGTCACGATCTCGCTGCCGGCATAGTGCGCCGCCAAAGCCTCGTGCAGCCGCTCGGCCGAGACCGTGCCGTCGAGCAGCAGCGGCACCTGCACGATCATCCCCTGTGGGAACTTGCCGACCGAAGGCGAGAAGAGCGGGTCGCGAGGAAGCCGCCCGTAGACCCGCATTTCCGGCAGGTGCTTGTGGTCGAGGTCGAGCCCGTAGAGGAAGTGCGGCGCGGTGATTGCATCCGCGCGCGAGGGATCCTCCATCTGGGCGATCATCTGCTTTCCGCCGCCCGTGTAGCCCGACACCGCGTTCACAGTGATGGTCTCGCCGTCGGGCAGGAGGCCCGCGTCGCGCAAAGGGCGCACCAGCGCGATCGCGCCAGTCGGGTAGCAGCCGGGATTGGCGACCAGCCGCGCCGAGCGGATCTTATCCGGCTGGTCGCGCGAAAGCTCCGCGAAGCCATAGGCCCAACCCTCGGCTGTCCGATGAGCGGTGGACGTGTCGATGACGCGTGCCTGATTGTTGCCGGCCAGCAGCGCGACCGCCTGCCGCGCCGCGTCGTCGGGCAGGCAGAGGATCGCGATGTCGGCCGAGTTCAGGAGGTCCTCGCGCATCGCCTCGTTGCGCCGCTCCGCCTCCGGGATCGACAGGAGTTCGACGTCGCTGCGCCCTTCCATGCGCGAGCGGATCTGAAGGCCCGTCGTGCCGTGCTCGCCATCGATGAAAATGCGGGGCTTCATGCTGCGCTCCGTCGTTGGAGGTGAAACTGCGGGCGCCGGGGTCAGCGCGTCTTCTTCTCGGCGAGGAGGCCGAGGACGTACATCGCGATCGTCGCGCCGGCGACGGCCGTCATGTCGGCGTGGTCGTAGGGCGGCGAAACCTCGACGAGATCGGCGCCGACGATATCGAGCGCGCCGAGCTTGCGCAGGACGGCCAGCATCTTGGCACTGCTCGGCCCACCCGCGACCGGCGTACCGGTGCCCGGCGCGAAGGCGACGTCGAGGCAGTCGATATCGAAGCTGAGATAGCAGCGGCGGCCGCCGACGCGCGCGGCGATACGCTCGGCAATAGTGGACGAAGAGAGGTCCTCGACCTCGTAGCCGTGCAGGATCTCGATGCCGCCGGTCTCCGGCGCATGGGTGCGGATGCCGACCTGGATCGAGCTGTCCGGGTCGATCAGGCCCTCGCGCAGAGCGGCCGAGACGAACGAGCCGTGATCGACGCGGGGGCGACCATGCGTGTCGGTCGCAAGCGGCCACGTGTCCTGGTGCGCGTCGAAATGGACGAGGCTGAGCGGCCCGTGCTTGGCGGCATGCGCCTGTAGGAGGGGGAACGTGATCGAATGGTCGCCGCCGAGCGTCAAGAGGAAGCCGGTCTTTGCCAGAAGCGCCTCGGCCTCGATCCGCATGGCGAGATGCGCCCGCTCGGGCAGCCGGTAGTCCAGAAGGCAGTCGCCGTAGTCGACGACACCGAGGGCCTCGAAGAGGTCGGCGTGGAACGGATACTGCGGATCATTGTCGAAGATCGCGGAGGCGCGCCGAAGCGCCTGCGGGCCGAAGCGCGTGCCGGGGCGGTTGGACACGGAGGCATCGAACGGGATGCCCCAGACCGTGACGTCCGAGCCGGTGACATCCTTCGTCATCCGCCGCCGCATGAAGGACAGGGCGCCGGCATAGGTCGGATCGCTCGCCGCGCCGGTGGCCAGCGTCGCGGTGAAGGCGTGGTCGATCGATTGTCCGGCCATGAAACAGTCTCCGTCGTCGGCGCCAGAGATAGGGGAGAAGCGCGACGGCTTGAAGAACGAAAAAGGGCCCCGGTTTCCCAGGGCCCTTCGATCGGCGGTCCAGTGCGGCGAGCGCTTAGCGCTTCGAGAACTGGAACGAACGACGGGCCTTGGCGCGGCCGTACTTCTTACGCTCGACGGTGCGCGAGTCGCGGGTCAGGAAGCCGCCCTTCTTGAGGACCGAGCGCAGGCCCGGCTCATAGTAGGTAAGGGCGCGCGAGATGCCGTGGCGAACCGCACCGGCCTGACCGGACAGACCGCCACCGGCGACCGTCACGACGATGTCGAACTGGCCGTCGCGCGAGGCGGCGACGATCGGCTGCTGCAGCACCATCTGGAGAACCGGACGGGCGAAGTAGTCGACGTAGTTCTTGTCGTTGACCGTGATCTTGCCGGAGCCCGGCTTGACCCAGACGCGGGCGACCGCGTCCTTGCGCTTGCCGGTCGCGTAGGCGCGGCCGTGAGCGTCGAGCTTCTGGACGCGCACCGGGGCGGACGAGGTCTCGGCGACGTTCGCGGAGCCCAGATCCTGCAGCGAATTCAGGTCGGCCATTATGCAGCCCTCGCGTTCTTGGAGTTCAGCGCCTTGACGTCGAACGCCTCGGGCGACTGGGCGGTGTGCGGGTGCTCGGCACCGGCATAGACGCGCAGGTTCTTGAGCTGGCGACGGCCGAGCGGACCGCGCGGCAGCATGCGCTCGACGGCCTTCTCGAGCACGCGCTCGGGGAAGCGACCCTCGAGGATCTCGCGCGCCTTGCGCTCCTTGATGCCGCCGGCATAGCCGGTGTGCCAGTAGTAGGTCTTGTCCTGATACTTCTTGCCCGTGAACACGACCTTGTCGGCGTTCACGATGATGACGTTGTCGCCATCATCGACATGCGGGGTGAAGGAGGGCTTGTGCTTGCCGCGGAGGCGAAGCGCAACGAGGGAGGCGAGGCGACCGACAACGAGCCCTTCGGCGTCGATGATGATCCACTTCTTCTCCACCGTCTCGGACTTCTGCGAGAAGGTCTTCATCGGGGTATCCTTGGGTCGTTCATGGCGCGGACAGGACGAAACCTGCCCGCGGCGGAAAAAGCGCAGGCCGGGCCGCACTCCTTGGCGGTCTCCATACACACCGTGTGGACGCGACGCAAGAGACGGAGGGTGCCCGGCGATCCGCATTGACTAGGAAAAGGCCAGCTGAAACAGAAGTTTAGACATGTGGTGTCAAGGTACCGTAAAATTGGTAGCATGATACCGCATAGACGGAGCGGGTCTTCGAGGCGTAGATCGTCCTGCGATCAGGTGCAGGAGTTGCCGGTGAGCCATGCCATCCCCGTCACGATCGACGGCGTCGAACCCGAAATTTCACGCCCTTCGACGGAGAAGGTCATCGCGGGCGACCCCGTCCATCGAACCTGGAATGTGGAGGAGCAGGACGGCGGGCTTTATGCCGGGGTCTGGGAATCGGCCCCGGGCGAGTGGCGCGTGTCCTACGACGAATGGGAGTTCTGCCAGATCCTGGAAGGCCATTCGGTCCTCACCGAGGAGGGCGGGAACGCCCGCGACCTACGGCCGGGCGATGCGTTGGTGATCCGGCCGGGCTTTCGCGGAACGTGGCGCGTTCTGGAGACCACGCGCAAGACCTACGTGATGCGCCTCTGATAGGCCCCAACGAAAAGGGCGCCCGCCGAAGCGGACGCCCTTTTCATGGAGCGATGAAAGACCTCAGCGCTCGACCTCGATCAGGATCTCGTTGCGCTTGAGGAAGCCCGGTGTCCACGGCGCGTCGTAGAACGCGTAGATCGGGTCGCCCTTCTGCTTCAGGTTCTCATCCGAGATGTAGTTGTAGAGCGTCATCAGCTTTTTCGACGCCGTCGTGGCGGTGAAGTTGCCGCTGAAGCGGATCGCGACGACGCGCTTGGCCGGCACCTCGTGGATCGCCACGTCGTTGCTGTTCGGCGTCGGCAGGCTCGCCTTGGTGTACTTCTTCGGCATGATGAAGCGGATGGCCCAGCCCTTGGTGCGGCCTTCGCCCTCGGACAACTGCTGGAGGACCGGCACGGTCATCGCGATCTTCTTGCCCGAACGGTTGTTCGACGCGATGTAGTCGTAGAGGCTCTCGAAACCGCGGCGACGGGCCTTCTCATGGTAGCCGGTCTTGATCGTCTCGGCGACGACCAGCGCATCGTAGTCGCGGATCTCGATGTCACCGTCCTTGCGCACGGTGTCGAAGTCGGGCTCCTCGGCGTGATCGGCGATCTTCTTGGTGACGTAGATCGCGCCGGCGACGGCCAGGATTGCGCCACCGGCGATCAGCGCGGTCGAGACGTTCGGGTTCTCGCGCAGATAGTCCTTGCTGCGCTGGTAGCCGCGCCCGCTGCGGAAGCTCGCCTGATGACCCCAGGACGGCGTCAGCGCCGACTTCGACGGCAGGTAGCGGCTGAGACCGGACGCGTGGTCGGCCAGATCATGCGCGCCGTCCGACAGCGAGCGGCGGGCGCTGTGAAGGCCCGAGCGGGCATCCTCGGCGGAGGGCAGCGACCAGCCGGAAAGGAAGCTCGGCAGGTAGCGGCTGTAGGACGGCTCGGCGGAAGCGTAGAGACGGTTGACCTCGCGTTCCACCGCGCGGCGCAGCTTCTCGGCCTTGGACGGGCGGGGATGAAGCCTCTCGACGATCCGCGACTCGACGTCCGAAAGCCGCTCGCCGATGTCGCCGATCGCGTCGCTGATCCGATCGTAGGCCGAAGGCTTATCGCGGAACATCTCGTTCTCCTTACTTCCACAAACAAGGTGCCGCAGCAGACACGACCCAACGGGCGGGTGCGGCGCCGTTGTAACGTGGCGGGAGAAGCTTGGTTGCGACGCGACGTAAAATCACGGCGACCTAGCGTCGCTTAAATTTCCGTAACATTCGTCGCAACCTTCGGCCGACGTAACCAATTAATGAGCATCGGGTTTTTCATGGACCTGATACTCCAGCCAAACTGGGCGGCCTGCGTGCCGCCCCTTTTTTTGGCCCCTAGGCCGCCGGGGCGTCGATCGTTTCGAGCAGCGAACGAGCCGCCACGAAGCGCTCGGCGACGGTCTCGCCACCCTTCGGCGACACGAGCTTCGTGTCGTTCCACTTCCAGCCCGCCGGAAGCTTTAGACCTTCGTGGCGTGCCGCGTCGTCCTTCGTTCGAAACGCGGCCGCGGTGCCCTTCGGGCCGGACGCCAGCTTCTGCACGCCGAGTTCGCGGCATCGAAGACGCAGTTCGGCCGCCTTCAGAAGGATCTTGGTTTCCGCCGGGATCGGTCCGAACCGGTCGCCGATCTCTTCCACGAGGAGCTCGAGCGAGGACCGCTCGCGGAGCCGGTCGATGCGGCTGTAGAGATTGATGCGCGCGGCCGGGTCCGGCACGTAGTCCGCCGGGATCGAACCGCTCGCGCCGAGCACGATGTCGGGCGTCCAGTCGTCCGCCACCGGTTTGCCTTCGGCGACGACAAGCGCCCGCTCGATCAGGTGTCGGTAGAGGCTGAGACCGACGAGCTGCAGATGCCCTGCCTGTTCCTCGCCGAGAAGCTCGCCCGCGCCTCGCAGATCGAGATCGCGGGTGGAGATGGTGAAGCCCGCACCAAGCCCGGAAAGCCGCTCGAGCGTCTGCAGGCGCGACCGGGCGGTCTCGCCGAGTTCGACCGCCGGGTCGGTGAGAAGGAAGGCCGTGCCGCGACGCGACCCGCGACCGACGCGCCCGCGGAGCTGGTGAAGCTGCGCGAGACCGAACCGGTCCGGCCGCCAGACGATCATCGTGTTGGCGGCGGGCACGTCGAGACCGCTCTCGATGATGTTGGTGGCAAGGAGAACGTCGCCGCCGCCCTCGCCGAAGCGCAGCATGACCTCGTCGATCGTCTCCACCGGCAGCTTGCCGTGCACCACGGCGACCTCGAGTTCCGGCACCAGCGCCTTCAGGCGGTCGGCCATCGGTGCGATGTCCTCAACACGTGGGCACACCACGAAGCTCTGCCCCTTTCGGCGCTTCTCGCGCTGGAGCGCATCGCGGACCACATCGTCGTCGAAAGGCGCGAGGATCGTTCGGATCGGGCGCCGCAGAACCGGGGGCGTCGCGATCACGCTGATGTCGTTGAGGCCGACGAAGCTCGCCTGCAGGGTGCGCGGAATGGGGGTTGCCGTCATCGTCAGGACGTGGCCGCCCGGAGCGAGGGCGCGCAGTCGCGACTTGTGACGGGCGCCGAACCGCTGCTCCTCGTCGATCACGACCAGCGCCAGATCCTTGAACGCGATGTCCTCGGCGCAAAGGGCGTGCGTACCGACGACGAGACGGATCTCACCGCTTTTCAGGCCAGCCTTGACCCGCTTGGCCTCATCCGGAGCGGTGAGGCGCGAGAGATGGGCGACTTCGATGCCGAGAGAGCGGAAACGCCGAAGGGCTGCGCGGGTGTGCTGCTGGGCGAGGACGGTCGTTGGTGCGATGATCGCTGCCTGTCGACCGGCCGAAACGGCGACGGCTGCCGCGCGGAACCCGACCTCGGTCTTGCCAAAGCCGACGTCGCCGCAGACCAGCCGGTCCATCGGGCGGCCCGACGCCAAATCGGCCAGAACCGCGTCCACCGCGGCCGACTGATCCGGCGACAGCGCGTGGGGGAAGCCTGCGCAGAATCGCTCGAAAGTGCGACGCTCAGGCTTCAGGGCGCGTGCCTTCGACCTGCGCCGCTTGCTCATCAGGTCGACCATCCCGCGCGCCGTATCTTGAACGCGCTGGAGAAGATCGTTGCGGCGGTTGAGCCAGCCTTCGCCCTTCAGACGATCGAGCTTGAGGTCGCCGGGGTCGGCGCCGTAGCGCCAGAGGGCCCCGATCTCCTCCATCGGCACGAGCAGCGACGCGTCGTCGGCATAGGACAGGCGGAGGGCGTCCATGGTCCGGCCGTCGCGTTCGATCGTCTCCAGCCCGCGCAGGATGCCGACGCCATGGTCGATGTGAACCACGGCGTCGCCGATCTCGTAGTCGTCGAGATGGGCGAGGAGGGCAGCCTGGCCCTGGCCGGACGCGTTGGCCGCCGTCCGACCGCCGAGGTCCTGCGGCGTGACCACCACGACGCCCCGGTCGCGCAGGACGAAGCCCTCGCTGATCGGCAGGAGCATCGACCAGTTGCTGCCAGCCGGCGAGGTCTCGACGATGGACCAGCCGGTCGCGCGTTCCCATTCCCCGCCGAGGTTCCGCCGCGCGCGCCGGTGCCAGTCGTTCAGGAGCGCACGCGTTCCGGCGGCGATGACGACGCGCAGCGGGGTCTTTCCCTGGCCGACGAGATCGCGAAGGGCCGCCCAGGGCGCGTTCTCGGCGGCAAGGTTCCGCAGGCTCGCGACCCGCTCCGCGTCGTCTTCGGCCGGATCGTCGATGACCGCGGCAAGGCTCCGGGCAACCTGCTCGCGCCACTGCGCACTCGTCAGGAGGATTTTGGAGGGGGCAGGCAGGTCGGCCCGTGCCCTCGCGCTGGATGCTTCGCGTGCTTCTTCGTGAGCCGCTTCGGCCGCTTCGATGAATGCTTCGGCGCGCCGGTCCGCACCCTCTTCGAGAAGGAGATCGGCTGCCCCCAGGTAATCGAAGACGGTTTCGAGCTTCCGGCGCCCCTTGGCCAGCCGCGCATCGGACACCGGTTCGGGCGCGGTCTCGTCGCCGACGATCTCGCTCGCCGGGTCGACGATCAGGCATTCGATCTCGTCGATCGTCCGCTGGGTGACGGGGTCGTAGGAACGGATCGAGACGATCCGGCCCTTCTCATGCTCGATCCGGCAGGGCAGGTCGCCGCCGGCGGGGAAGAAGTCGACGACGCGCCCTCGGATCGCGGCCTCGCCCGGCTCGTCCACGCGGTCGTCGAACAGGTAGCCGAGGCTCTGCAGGAAGGGGCGCATCGCCTTGACGTCGAACGCCTCGCCGGCGCGGAACTCCCGATGAAGCGTCTTCCAGATGCTGCGCGGCGGAACGCGCCGCACGAGCGCTTCCGCGGTCGTCACCACGATCTCGGGCAAATTTTTCCGGTTGGTCAGCCACCGCAGAACGCCCATTCGCTGGCCCATCACGGCGCGCGAGGGTGAGAGGCCGTCGTAGGGCAGGCAGTCCCACGGCGGAAAGTAGGCGACCTTCGCCGCAGGCTCGAGCGCCCGAAGGATCGCCGCGATGTCGGCGGCGCGGCGCGCGGTCTGCGCTACGAACACGAGCGGACGGGTCTTGTCGGTGCCCCGGCGATCGATCAGCCGAACCGCGGTCGCGCCCACCGGGTGCAGCGGCGAGATCGTCTCGGCGGCCGAAATGCGGGTGTCGAGGTCGACGGACTGGAGCATATTACGCATCACTCTTGGCGGCGAAGGCCGGGTCGCGACGGAAACGCGCGATCGGGGACTCCGATCCTCGCTGCCAGAAGGTGGTTCAATGTGTCGCCAACGATCCTGCGCCCCCCGTGGCGCGGGCCGGCGGATGCGGGAGTGACGAATGAGCGACCACAAGAACGACACGCCCAATTCGCATCGTCCGCTGGGGCGGCTCGACATGTCGAAGACGATCGACAAGGACGAGTACGAGGCCCGGCTGAAGACGGTGCAGGTCCGCTTTATGGAGATCCATCAGGCGTATCTCCACACGGGCGACGCCGCCGTCTGCGTCTTCGAGGGCTGGGATGCCGCCGGCAAGGGTGGGACGATCCGCCGGATGGCCGCCGTGATGGACCCGCGCGGCTTCAAGGTCTGGCCGATCGCCGCGCCGTCGCCGGACGATCTGCGCCGGCACTATCTCTCGCGCTTCTGGCAGCGCCTTCCCGGCACGGGTGAGATCTGCGTGTTCGACCGCTCCTGGTACGGCCGCGTTCTGGTGGAGCGTGTCGAAGGGTTCGCCAAGCCGGCCGAGTGGGGGCGGGCCTATGACGAGATCAACGGCTTCGAGAAATTGCTGACCGATTCGGGAACGCGGATCACCAAGGTGTTCCTCTACATCACGCCCGACGAGCAGTTGAAGCGCTTCAAGGACCGGATGGAGGATCCGCTGAAGCGCTGGAAGCTGTCCTACGAGGACTTTCGCAACCGCGAGCGCTGGTCCGACTACGAGGACGCCGCGAACGAGATGCTGGAGCGGACCTCGACGACGAACGCGCCCTGGCTCGTGGTGCCCGCCGACGACAAGCGCTACGCGCGCATCACGGTGCTGGAGCACATCGCCCAGAAGCTATCCGACGGCGTCGACCTCCGGCCCGAGCCGGTCGGAAAGGAGATCGAGAAGCAGTTCGAGAAGCTTCGCAAGCTGCACGAGAAGGAGGGCCGATGACGAGCTCCGTCAGCGGTCGAGCCCCGCGCGCCGCATCGGCATGGCGTCGATCACCGCATTGATCTCGTCGAGCGGCGTCGGGGTCCGCGACGTCCATTTGACGCCGCCATCGAGGCCGATCAGGACGGCGACGAAAGGTGCGTCGCCGACACGGGTTTCCCGGCGCAGCGCGTCGGCGGACAGGTCGCGCGGCGCCTTGCCGGCCAGGACGCGCACGTCCTGTCCGCGAACCGCGATCACCGTCATCTGGCGTTCGGCGAGATCGCGTTCCCGGCCGCGCAGGAATGCTTCCTGCCGCTCGGCATCCGCTGCGCCGCCTTCGCTCGACACGAAGAGGAGGACGCGGTTTTCCCAGCGAAGCGCATCAAGCGAGCCGGCGGACGCCGCGACGCCGGAGGCCAGCAGCACCGGAGCCAGAAGATGAAAGTCCATGGCATTGCCTCCTCGACCGTCTCCCACAACGGGGTGGCGGTGCCGGTGTTCCTTGGCAGGAGGGCAGCGCAGCCCTAGGCTTGGGCTGCAGGAACGGAGCGTGGAGCGAATCGGATGCGGCAGGTCGTCGGAGGGCGGGACGCGCTGGTCGTGGTCGATGTGCAGAACGACTTCTGTCCCGGCGGCGCTCTGGCGGTCGCGGACGGCGACGCCGTCGTTCCCCTGATCAATGCGCTGGCGCCGCGCTTTGCGATCGTCGCGCTGACGCAGGACTGGCACCCTGCCGGCCACATTTCCTTCGCCAGCACGCATGGGCGCGCGCCGTTCACGTCGATCGACGTCGCCTACGGATCGCAGGTCCTGTGGCCCGACCATTGCGTTCAGGGAAGCGTGGGCGCCCAGTTCCACCCCGCGCTCGACGTGCCGAACGCGCAGGCGGTTCTTCGCAAGGGGCACCAGCCCGGGATCGACAGCTATTCCGGCTTTCGTGAAGCCGATCGCACGACGGCGACGGGTCTTGCCGGCTACCTCAAGGAGCGTGGCACGCAGCGGGTCTTCGTCTGCGGGCTGGCGACGGATTTCTGCGTCGCCTGGACCGCCTTCGACGCAGCCGATGCGGGCTGGCCCGTCTTCGTGATCGAGGATGCCTGCCGGGCGATCGACCTCAACGGGTCCCTCGATCGCACCTTCGCCGAGTTCGACCGGCGCGGGATCCAGCGGATCCGGGCCTCCGACCTCGATTGAGGCGGAGGCCCGCGACGGGTCAGTTCGTGCCGTTGGCGTCGGCCTGCGCCGACGTCTTCGGCTCCGAGGTGCGCTCGATCCACTTCACGAAGCGGTCGACATAGCGCTCGAGGAACTCGCGGGTGTGGTCGTTGCTGATCGTGCCGTCCTCGGCGAAGTCCTCGGCCTTCCAGACAAGGTAGACTTCCGGCTGGCCCATTAGCACCACGTCCACGACGTTGAGGACGCTCTTCAGATGGTTCTGGCCCGCCGCCGCTCCCGTGCCGCCGGGCGAGGTGCCGACGAGACCGCCCGGTTTGGCGCTGAAGGCGTTCTGGCCGTAGGGGCGGGTGCCCCAGTCGATGGCGTTCTTCAGGACGGCCGGGAAGGAACGGTTGTACTCAGGGGTGACGAAGAGAACCGCGTCCGCCGCCTCGATCTCCCGCTTCATGCGCAGGACCGCCTCGGGGACGTTCGGAAACAGGTCGTCATTGTACATCGGCACGTCGCCGAGTTCGACGATGCGGAAGTTGAGGCGGGGCGCAGCGAGCTTGCCAAGCGCGAGCGCCAGCTTGCGATTGATCGAATCGCGTCGCAGCGAGCCGACGAGGACGGCGACGTCAGTCATGGGGAACTCCGGAAAAGTTGATCCCTATGTGCCGCGTTCGATGCTGCGCTGCAACCGTCGGAGGAAGCCGGACGCCGTGAACGGAGCGTCGCCGATCCGTCAGGTGGCGACGAGCTCGCGGGTTTCGTCGAAGCGCAGATCCGGGTTGCGCTCCCGCGCATAACGCAGCTCCCAGTCGCCCTTCGGCAGGAACACGGGGCGACCATCCCGGTCCTCGGCGACCGCCATCTTGTTCTCGTCGATGAAGGTCTTCAGCTTCTTCTCGTCCGGCGAGGAGATCCAGCGCGCGGTGGAATAGGGCACCGGCTCGAAGCCGATGTCGGTCTTGTATTCCTGCTTGACGCGCGAAGCGAGCACGTCGAGCTGGAGCGGCCCGACGACGCCGACGATCCAGTTCGAGCCGATGATCGGCTTGAAGACCTGGACGAGGCCTTCCTCAGCCAAATCCTCAAGAGCCCGGCGCAACTGCTTCATCCGCATCGTATCTTCCAGCCGGACGCGCCGCATCACTTCCGGCGCGAAGGACGGCAGGCCGGTGAAGCGGAAGGTCTCGCCCTCGGTCAGCGTGTCGCCGACGCGCAGCGTCCCGTGGTTCGGAATGCCGATCACGTCGCCCGCGAAGGCCTCCTCGGCAAGGTCGCGTTCCTGCGCGAAGAAGTAGATCGGGTTGTTGACCGCGAGCGGCTTGCCCGAGCGCACATGGTTCAGCTTCATGCCGCGCTTGAAGTGGCCGGAGCAGAAGCGAACAAACGCGACGCGGTCGCGGTGGTTCGGGTCCATGTTGGCCTGAACCTTGAAGACGAAGGCCGACACCGAGTCCGTGCGCGGATCGACCGGGCCCTTGTCGGAAGGCTGCGAGCGCGGCGGCGGCGCAAAACGGGCGACGATGCGCAGGAGCTGATCCACCGAGAAGTCCCGCAGCGCGCTGCCGAAAACGACCGGCGTCAGGTGCCCTTGGCGATAGGCGTCTGCATCGAAGGGGGCGTAGCCTTCGCGCGCGAGTTCCGCCTCCTCGCGGAAGCGGGTCAAAACGTGTTCCGGCACCATCGCGTCGAGCGCCGGGTCGTCGATGCCCGTCATCTGCTTGACGCTGTCGCACGGACCGCCGGCTCGCAGCGAGGAATAGAGATACTCGTTGGTGAAGAGGTCGTAGCAGCCGTGGAAGTCGGACCCCATGCCGACAGGCCAGACCTGCGGCGAGACGCTGAGCTGCAGCGCCTCCTCCACCTCGTCCATGACCTCGAACGCGTTGCGGCCCTCGCGGTCCACCTTGTTGGCGAAGGTGATGATCGGGATGTCGCGCAGGCGGCAGATCTCGAAGAGCTTGCGTGTCTGGCTCTCGATGCCCTTGGCGACGTCGACCACCATGATGGCGCTGTCGACCGCGGTGAGCGTTCGGTAGGTGTCTTCGGAAAAGTCGCTGTGGCCGGGCGTGTCGAGAAGGTTGAAGGTGATACCCTCGCGCTCGAACGTCATCACCGAGGACGTGACCGAGATGCCGCGCGACTGCTCGATCTCCATCCAGTCCGAACGGGCGCGCCGGTTCTCGCCGCGGGCCTTCACCGCGCCGGCCATGTTGATGGCGCCGCCCGCGAGCAGGAGCTTCTCGGTCAGCGTGGTCTTGCCGGCGTCCGGGTGCGAGATGATGGCGAAGGTCCGCCGGGCGGCGAAGCCCTTGGGCGCGGCCGAATCGCCTGGACGGCGTCCCGTCGTGATGTCCGTTGCGGCGCTCATGGTCGCCCTTTCCGATCGTCTGGGCAGCGGCCTCGAGCCGCTGCCGAATTCTTTGCCCTTCCAATGACGACTTGCCCAAGCAATCGCAAGGGTTTCGCCGCTGACGACCGCTCGGAGCCTCGCGCCGCCGCAGCGCAGCACATGCGACCAATTGACAGACAAAAGCGGTCCTGAAAGGCTCAACTGGTCCGCTGGTCGTGCCAGTGGCCAGAGGTTGGATCGCATGTCGCTGTCGGAATTCGTCCTGGAGAACACGCCCGAGCTGCGCGAGGCCATCGTGCGCCGGAACGTGCGGGACGTGGTGGCGGAGAAGATCGCGATGCTGATCGCGTCCGGCATCTTCAAGGTCGGCGACGACCTGCCGAGCGAGCGCGATCTCGCGGCGGCGCTTCAGGTCAGCCGAGAGTCGGTTCGCGGCGGGGTCCAGATCCTGGCGGCGAAGGGATTGCTCGCGGTGCTGCATGGCGCGCGCACGCGCGTTCGCTCGGACGACGTCGGCCCGGAGTTTCGCCGCTCGCGCGAGCCGCGGCTGATCAACAGCTACGGGCTCGACGACGTTCATGAGGCGCGGCTCCTGAACGAACTGGTGGTGGTCGGCGATGCGGCCGGGCGAATGGACGAGGAGACCCTGCGTTTTCTCAACCAGTCCCTGGCGATGCAGGAGAAGGCACTGCAGGACCCGGTTCGGTTTCTGGTGCTGGATCGCGAGTTCCATCTCGCGATCTACCGTCGTTGCGCCAACCCGGTGCTCGCCGAGTTCGTCGGCGACCTGTTCGGATACATGATGCAGCAACGCCACCGCGCGGTTTCGGAGCCGGGCGCGATTGCCCGCAGCCATGCGGATCACACCGAGATCGTCCGGGCGCTCGATGGGCGGGACCGTGACGCGACGGTTCGGGCCTTCGGCGTGCACATCCAGCGTATCTACGACACGACGCTTCGCGTGATGGGCCTGCCGCCGGTCGACGCCCATGGGGAACAGGCCCGTTTGACGGGCTAGGCGCCGGCCGGCCGCGGGGAGGCGGCATCCGGCGCGAGGGGAGGAAGACGCATGAAGGTTCTGATCGTCGGCGCGGCCGGAATGATCGGGCGCAAGCTCGCCGAGCGGATCGCGGCCGATGGCGGGCTCGGCGGCCAGCTTGTCGAGCAATTGGTGATGGTGGATGTCGTCGAGCCGAAGGCACCCGACGGCAAGATCGGCCGTGTCGTCTGCAAGGCGATCGACGTTTCCGCATCGGGCGCCACCGAGCCCCTGATTGCCGAGCGTCCTGACGTCGTCTTCCATCTTGCCGCGATCGTCTCCGGCGAGGCGGAGGCCGACTTCGAGAAGGGCTACCGCATCAATCTCGACGGCACGCGCGACCTGTTCGAGGCGATCCGGCACGAGCACGGGCGCTCCGGCTACAAGCCCCGCGTCGTCTTTGCGTCGTCCATCGCCGTATTCGGCGCACCGTTCGCCGATCGCGTGCCGGAGGATTTCGCGCTGACGCCGCTGACGAGCTACGGCACGCAGAAGGCGATCGGCGAACTACTTCTCGCCGACTACACCCGCCGCGGCTTCCTCGACGGCGTGGGCCTGCGCCTGCCGACGATCTGCGTGCGCCCCGGTGCGCCCAACAAGGCAGCGTCCGGCTTCTTCTCCAACATCCTGCGCGAGCCGATGGCCGGAAAGCCGGCGGTCCTGCCCGTGGCGGACACGGTGCGGCACTATTTCGCCAGCCCCCGTGCGGCGGTCGGCTTCTTCCTCCATGCCGCGACGATGGACACTGGCGCGATCGGTCCACGCCGCAACCTGAACATGCCTGGCCTCTCCGCCACAGTCGGCGACGAGTTGAAGGCCCTTCGCGACGTGGCCGGCGAGGCGGCTCTCGCCCTCGTCGAGCGTGTGCCGGACGAGACGATCATCCGAATCGTGGACGGCTGGGCGCCGGACATCGAGGCGAAGCGTGCGCGGGACCTCGGCTTCACCGTCGAGGATTCCTTCGAGGAGATCGTGCGCGCGCATATCGAGGATGAACTCGGCGGCTCCGTTCGGGCCCCGGCCTGACGAATGACGATGACGGCAAGAGAAGGATTGGACGGGATGGCGGACGAGACGGCAAACTCCGGGACGGCAAGCCGCATCGCATTGGTGACGGGCGGCGGCACTGGTGTCGGCAAGGCCATCTCGAAGGCGCTGGCGGCGGCGGGATGGACGGTCGTGATCTGCGGTCGACGCCAGGACGTTCTCGAGACAGCGGCGGGCGAGATCGGCCACGGCGCGGTGGCGATGGTGGCCGATATCGGCGATCCCGCGTCCGTCGCCGCGCTGTTCGCGGGAATTGCCGGGCGGTTCGGGCGGCTCGACCTTCTCGTCAACAATGCGGGCTCGGTCGCTCCGGCGATCCCGCTCGAAGACCTGTCATTCGAGCAGTGGAGCACAGTCGTCTCGGCCAACCTGACGGGCGCCTTTCTCTGCACCCAGCAGGCGTTCCGCCTGATGAAGTCGCAGCAGCCGCGCGGTGGGCGGATCATCAACAACGGCTCGATCTCGGCGACGACGCCGCGACCGAACTCGGCGCCCTACACCGCGACGAAGCACGCGATCGCCGGTCTCACCAAATCGACCGCCTTGGACGGGCGCCCGTTCGACATCGCCTGCGGCCAGATCGACATCGGCAACGCGGCCAGCGACATGACCGCCGCCATGTCGGCCGGCATCCTGCAGGCCGACGGTCGCACGGCCTCCGAGCCGACGATGGACCCGGCGCATGTCGGCGCGGCGGTGGTCCACATGGCGGCGCTGCCGCTGGAGGCCAACGTTCTGACCATGACCATCATGGCCACCAAGATGCCCTTCGTCGGACGGGGCTGATCATTCGAGGCGGCCCGCCGGGCCGCCGACCAACGAAGTGGGGGCCTCGCGCCCCTGAGAGAGACAGACACGGCCGTGGAGGCGAGGCAACCGGCAGCATAAGCCGGGCTCTCCCGTCCCGGCCTTCGGGAGGATAGTGATGGCGTCAGTCGATATTGTCGACGTTCGCAAGTCGTTCGGCTCGCACCCCGTGATCAAGGGGGTCGACATTCAGATCGAGGACGGTGAGTTCGTCATTCTCGTCGGCCCGTCGGGCTGCGGCAAGTCAACCCTGCTACGCATGCTGGCGGGACTGGAGCACGTGACGAGCGGGCAGATCCGCATCGGCAGCCGCGTCGTCAACGACGTGCCGCCGAAGGACCGGGACATCGCGATGGTGTTCCAGAACTACGCGCTCTACCCGCACATGACGGTGGCCGACAACATGGCCTTCTCGCTGGCCTTGAAGAAGGCCTCGCGCGAGGAGATCGAGCGCCGCGTCAAGCCGGCGGCGGAAATTCTCGGCCTGTCGCATCTTCTCGACCGCTACCCGCGCCAGCTTTCCGGCGGCCAACGCCAGCGCGTGGCGATGGGACGCGCCATCGTGCGCGATCCTCAGGTGTTCCTGTTCGACGAGCCGCTGTCGAACCTCGACGCCAAGCTGCGCGTCTCGATGCGCACCGAGATCAAGAACCTGCATCAGCGCCTGACGACGACCACGGTCTACGTCACGCACGACCAGATCGAGGCCATGACCATGGCCGACAAGATCGTGGTCATGCACGACGGCATCGTCGAGCAGGTCGGCGCGCCGCTCGAACTCTACGACCGGCCGAACAACCTCTTCGTCGCCGGCTTCATCGGCTCGCCGGCGATGAACATGCTGCACGGCCGGCTCGACCCGAACGATCCGACGCGCTTCGTCACCTCGGACGGCGTGGTGCTGCCGGTCAGCGGCCGGCACGAGGCGGCGAGGGGCCGCGACCTCGTCTACGGCGCACGGCCGGAAGCCATCAGCCTTGGTGGTCCCATCCCGATCAAGGTGGTCGTGATCGAGCCGACCGGCTTCGAAAGCCAGGTCATGGGCGAACTCGGCAAGACGGCGGTCACCTGCGTGTTCCGCGAGCGAGTGACGCTGAAGCCGGGGGAGACGTTGAACGTCTCGATCGATCCGGAAGCCGTGCACCTCTTCGACGCGGCCACGGGACAGCGCCTCTAGCGCCTAATGCATCGGCGCCGGCGGCAAGGGGCACGACCAGCGCGAAAACCTCAAAAGAACGCCCCGATCCTTGAGGAGGAACATCGTGATCAATCGTAGACAAATCCTTGCCGGCACCGCCGGCATCGTCGCCGGCGCGGCTCTCGGCGGCCGGCTCGGCATGGGCCCGGCCTTCGCGCAGACCGCCGCGCCGACCTTCACGCCGGAAGCGGGCGCGAGCCTGCGCCTCCTGCGCTGGGTGCCGTTCGTTCCCGCCGAGGAGGAGGCGTTTCTCGCCAACACCAAGAAGTTCACCGACGCGACGGGCGTTCAGGTGCGCGTCGACAAGGAAAGCTGGGAGGACGTGCGCCCGAAGGCGGCCGTGGCCGCCAATGTCGGCTCCGGGCCGGACATGGTGATGAGCTGGTTCGACGACCCGCAGCAGTACCCGGACAAGCTGGTCGACGTGACCGACCTCGGCACCTCCATCGGCGCGGCGGGCGGCGGCTGGTACCCCGGCCTTGAGAGCTATGCGCGCCGCGGCGACAGCTTCATCGCCCTGCCGCTTTGCGCCATCGGCAACGCCGTCGTCTATCGCGACAGCCACATGAAGGCCGCAGGATTCCAGGAGTTCCCGAAGGACACAGCCGGCTTCCTCGAGCTTTGCAAGGCGATGAAGGCGAAGGGGACGCCTGCCGGCTTCCCGCACGGCAAGGCGGTCGGCGACGGCAACAACTACGCGCACTGGCTCCTGTGGAGCCATGGCGGGCGCATGGTCGACGAGAGCGGCACCGTTACCATCAACAGCCCGGAGACGCTGGAGTCCGTCAAATACGCGATGGAGCTCTACAAGACCTTCATTCCGGGCACCGAGAGCTGGCAGGACGTCAACAACAACCGCGCCTTCCTCGCCGGCCAGGTCTCGCTGACAGCCAACGGCGTGTCGGTCTACTACGCGGCGCTGAAGGATCCGGCGCTGAAGGAGATCGCCGAGGACATGCGCTCGGTGAACCTGCCGATCGGCCCGGTCGGCCAGTCTGTGGAGCTTCATCAGGCGTCGACGATCTCGATCTTCAAGCACACGAAGTTCCCGGAGGCGGCCAAGGCCTATCTCCAGTTCCTGTACCAGCCGGACAACATGAACGCCTGGATCCAGGGTGCCAGCGCATACTGCTGCCAGCCGCTGAAGGCCTACGAAAGCAATCCGGTCTGGACCTCGAAGCCGATCCACGCGGCCTATGCGAAGGCGTCGGCGAGCCTGCGGCCGAACGGCTATGCCGGACCGCTCGGCGCGGCGTCCGCCGGCGTGATGGCCGATTACGTCCTGGTCGACATGTACGCAGAGGCCGTGACCGGACAGTCCTCGCCCGAGGACGCGATCAAGAACGCCGAGCGTCGCGCCAACCGCTACTACCGGGTCTAGCCCCGCCATCGCCGATGCCGCGCCTGCCCTTCGAGGGCGGGCGCGGTTCCATCCCTCACGCGCGATCGGGACTTGCCATGTCCAGCATCACGGCGGGCGACCTGCCACCCAAACCGTCCTTCTTCGAACGGCTGTCGCAGAGCCGGAACGGGCTCGGCTTCCTGTTCATGCTGCCGGCGGCCGTCTTCCTTCTCTGCTTCCTGACCTATCCTCTCGGCCTTGGCGTGTGGCTCGGTTTCACCGACACGCGGATCGGGCGTCCCGGCATCTTCATCGGACTGGAAAACTACCAGTACCTGATGGAGGACAAAGTCTTCTGGCTCTCGGTGTTCAACACGATCGTCTACACCGCGGTCGCCTCGATCCTGAAGTTCGCGCTCGGCCTGTGGCTGGCGATCATCCTGAACGAGAGCCTGCCGTTCAAGACGTTCTTCCGCGCCATCATCCTTCTGCCCTGGGTGGTGCCGACGGTGCTCTCGGCGCTGGCGTTCTGGTGGATCTTCGACTCGCAGTTCTCGATCATCTCCTGGGTGCTGATGCAGTGGGGCGTGATCGATGCGCCGATCAACTTCCTCGGCGACGCGACGAACGCACGCCTGTCGGTGATCGCCGCCAATGTCTGGCGCGGCATCCCGTTCGTCGCGATCTCGCTGCTCGCCGGCCTCCAGACCATTCCCGTGTCGCTGCACGAGGCGGCCGCGCTCGACGGCGCGACGTCGTGGCAGCGGTTCCGGCGCATCACGCTGCCGCTGCTGACCCCGATCATCGCCGTGGTGATGACCTTCTCGGTGCTGTTCACCTTCACCGACTTCCAGCTGATCTACGTCCTGACCAAGGGCGGACCGGTGAACGCGACGCATCTGATGGCCACCCTGTCGTTCCAGCGCGGTATTCCGGGTGGGGCGTTGGGCGAGGGGGCGGCGATCGCCGTCGCCATGGTGCCGTTCCTGCTGGCGGCGATCCTGTTCAGCTTCTTCGGCCTGCAGCGCCGCAAGTGGCAGCAGGGCGGTACGGATTGAGGAGAGCG
Organism: Aureimonas sp. Leaf324; assembly: GCF_001423245.1. Classification (GTDB taxonomy): domain Bacteria; phylum Pseudomonadota; class Alphaproteobacteria; order Rhizobiales; family Rhizobiaceae; genus Aureimonas. Next base: position 5,227 of record NZ_LMOH01000012.1, on the reverse strand, counting down.
ACGATGACCGCGAACACGACCGAAACCGCCGGGCAACTCACCGACGACGTCGTCGGCATGTCCCACCACGACACGCTGGCGCGCAAGATCCTCGTGATCTACCTGCCGCTTGCCGTCTTCATCTTCGTGCTGCTCTTCCCGTTCTACTGGATGGCCATCACGGCGGTGAAACCGAACGATCAGCTGACGAACTACTCCGTCTACAGCCCGTTCTGGGTGGTCGGGCCGACGCTCGACCACATCAAGTACCTCCTGTTCGAGACCTCCTATCCCGGCTGGCTCTGGAACACGGTGATCGTCGCGGTCTGCTCGACGATCATCGCGCTGGCCGCCTCGGTCTTTGCGGCCTACGCGATCGAGCGCGTGCGCTTTACCGGGGCGCGGGCGACGGGCCTGATGGTGTTCCTCGCCTACCTCATCCCGCCGTCGATCCTGTTCATTCCGCTCGCCTTCATCGTGTTCCAGCTCGGCATTTTCGACTCTCGGCTGGCGCTGATCCTCACCTATCCGACCTTCCTCATTCCCTTCTGCACATGGCTCCTCATGGGCTACTTCCGCTCGATCCCGTTCGAACTGGAGGAAAGCGCGCTGGTGGACGGCGCAACGCGCTGGCAGATCCTGACCAAGGTCGTGCTGCCGCTCGCCGTGCCGGGACTGATCTCGGCGGGCATCTTCGCCTTCACGCTTGCCTGGAACGAGTTCATCTACGCGCTGACCTTCATCCAGTCGTCGGAGAACAAGACGGTGCCGGTGGGCGTTCTGACCGAGCTTGTGCGCGGCGACGTGTATGAATGGGGCTCGCTGATGGCCGGCGCGCTGATCGGCTCGCTGCCCGTCGTGATCCTCTACTCCTTCTTCGTTGACTATTACGTGTCGTCGATGACGGGCGCGGTGAAGGAATAAGTCGCTCGACGGCGGTTCGGGCACCGAGCCGCCGACCCTTGCCGTTTCGCCGCCCGGCAGCAGTTTCCTCGGACGGCTCCGGGCGGGAAACAGTGTGATGCGTGCGTTCGATCTTTTCACCCGGGCAGCGTTCGGGCTGGCCAGCCTCCTCCTGATGCTGCTGGCCTGCGGACTGATCGTCTACGCCTTCGCCGGCGTCTGGGGCAGCTTCCGCGCTCCGGATGCCGATGTCGGCGCGGCCCTTCTGGAGGCCGTCGGCTATACCGTCATCGCGATCGCCGTCTTCGACGTTGGCAAATACCTCCTGGAGGAGGAGGCGATCCGGGGGCGCGAGATGCGCAGCGCCGGAGAGGCGCGCCGCAGCCTGACGAAATTCATCTCGACCATCGTCATCGCGGTGCTGCTCGAGGCGGTCGTCACCGTCTTCCAGGCGGGCAAGGAATCGATGCCGCTGATGCTCTATCCGACGCTGCTGCTGGTCTCGGGCATTCTCTTGATGGTCGGTCTCGGCGTCTACCAGCGGCTGTCCGTCAGCGTGGAGAACGTGGCCAAGGATCCGCCCGAGGAGGGCGAGGGCGGGAACTGATCGCCCGACGGGACCGCATCGCCGGCGCTCGTCCCGACGGAGCGCGTCGGGGGCGCCTCAGTTGTTCCCTGAGACGGCGAAGCCGGGGGTGCGGTCTTGCGACGAGACAGACGGTCCCGGCTCTCGTGAACTGTCCGGCACCTCGGCGCGTTTGTCGATCTCTGAATGCGGAGGAGTGCGTTCGAATGACGGATCGGCTTCAGCGAAAGACATCAGCTCTGCGGCGATCCCTGGCAGGTCTGATCGTCACGTCGGGCATCGTTCTGTCGGGGGCCGCCAGCGCCTATACCTATACCAACCCGACCTTCGGCACCTCGGCGACCTTCCCGGCGCAAGCGTTTCCACGCATCGAGCCGGCGACGCCGGAAGGACAGGTCTGGCGCTCGGACGCCGGCGCAGAACTCGTCGTCTATGCGATCGAGGATCCCGAATGGTCGACGCCGCGCGAACTCGTGCGCTGGCGCAAGTCTCTCGACGAGGTGACCTACCAGCGAACCGGATCGAACTGGGCTGTCGTGTCCGGCTTCCTGAGGGACGGCCGCATCTTCTACGAGCGCTACATCTTCCGAGGCCGTCTTGCCCATTCGGTCTCGGTCCGCTACCCCGAAGCCCTGCGCGATCCCTACGACGGCCTGCTGAAGTCGATCACCGAGAGCCTGCGCGGGCCGTCGCGCTAAAACGTCCTTCGAAGCGCGCTCGCGGCTGACCGGAGGCTGGCATCAAGGGATGCCGGCCGCTAGAACCCCGCGGACGCCATTTTGAAGGACTCGCCAACTGATGCCCCTCGCGGAGAATGTCGCCCGCCTGCGGGTGACCGATGGCAAGTCGATCGAAGACGTCGCGCGCAGCACCAACCTTCCGGTCGCGTTGATCGCCGCCATCGAAGGCGGCCGGCGCGTTCCTTCACCGAAATCGCTGCGGTCGCTGGCCAGCTATTTCGGCGTCAGCGTCGACGCGCTGCTGCGCTGATCTGAGGGGGCGAGGGGCGGTCTCGACTGGTGCCGGCTGAGGGGATTGAACCCCCGACCTTCGGTTTACAAATAGTCTCCGGAGCCATGCATTGCAGGGCCTTCAGGGGGTCATGTCGCGTCCATGTCGCGTTAGCCTGTCAAACGGCCTGCAAAACTGACCCCGGATCGGCGTCCAACTTTGACCCCTGAGGCGTGAGGGTGCGGCCGCGGTTCCGATCTCCGTAGAGCCGTAGGCGGAGCGGAGATCGGANTGTCAAACGGCCTGCAAAACTGACCCCGGATCGGCGTCCAACTTTGACCCCTGAGGCGTGAGGGTGCGGCCGCGGTTCCGATCTCCGTAGAGCCGTAGGCGGAGCGGAGATCGGAACCGCTGGCTCGTGGTCTCGAAGGGGTCAGAGGCGGTTCTTGAAGCGCCAGCTTTCGTTGCCGGTCTCGACGATGTCGCAGTGGTGGGTCAGGCGGTCGAGGAGCGCCGTGGTCATCTTGGCGTCGCCGAAGACCGAAGGCCATTCGCCGAAGGCCAGGTTTGTGGTGACGATCACCGAGGTCTGCTCGTAGAGCCGGCTGATGAGGTGGAACAGGAGCTGACCGCCGGACTGGGCGAACGGCAGGTAACCGAGTTCGTCGAGAACGATGAAGTCCATGCGCGAGAGGTAGTCGGCCATGCGGCCCTGTCGGCCCGCTCGGGTCTCGGCCTCGAGCTTGTTGACGAGGTCGACGACGTTGAAGAAGCGGCCTCGGGCGCCTCCCCGGATGCAGGCCCTGGCGATGGCGATCGCCAGATGGGTCTTTCCAGTGCCCGTTCCCCCGATCAGGACGGCGTTGCGCTGATGGGCGATGAAGTTGCCCGACGCCAGGTCGCGCACCAGTGTCTCGTTGATCGGCGTGCCGTCGAAGACGAAGTCGTCGATGTCCCGGGCGAGCGGCAGCTTGGCGATGGTGACCTGGTACTTGATCGAGCGCGCCTGCTTCTCGTTGATCTCGGCCTGAAGGAGATCGCCGACGACGCGGCTCGGCTCGTGCTGGCGCTTCACGGCCGTCGAGACGATCTCGTCGAAGGCGGCCTTCATGCCGTAGAGCTTCAACTCGCCCATGGCGCCGAGGATCTCGGAGCGTTCCATCACAGTGCTCTCCTGAGGTTGTCGTAGCGTGCGCAGTCGGCCACCGGCTCGTGGCGCAGACGCAGCGCGTCCGGGGTCATGATGGTGATCGGGCGCACCGGCTCGCGAGCCCGCGCCAGGATGTTGAGGATCACGTCGGCGGAGTGGACGCCTTCGCCGAGCGCCTCCAGGCAGGCTGCCTCCACCGCCGGAAGGCCGTCGCTCAGGACCGCCGTGAGAATGGTGACCATCTGGCGACCGCCATCAGGTGACGTGCCCAGCTTGCGGCGGACACGCTCCAGACCCGTCGGCAGAACCCAGTCCTTGAACGGTGCGCCGTTGCGCAAGGCGCCCGGCTTCCTCGCCAGCACGGGCACGTAGTGCCAGGGATCGTAGATCGTCTGCTCACGCCCGAAGCAGCGCGGGTGCTCGCCCACGATCCGACCCTCCTGGCAGATCTCGATCCGATCGGCATAGGCCCGGATCTCCGCCGGACGCCCGACGGCGTTCGCCATGACCGAATAACGGTTGTTGTCGAAGCGCACGAGGCAGGTCTTCGACACCGAGACGGGCAAGGCATGGAAGCCGTCGAAGCGGCCTCGGTAGGGAACAAGGCTCGGTCGCTCGGCTTCGAACGCCTCCCACACCGTCCTGTCTCGCAGTTCGGGATGGCGATGCGCCTTGGCGAAGGCGACCGTCCTGTCGAGCAGCCAGGCGTTCAGCTCCTCGTAGCTCTTCACCCGAAGGCGGGGCGTGAAGAAGCGCTCGCGCACCAGCCCGACCTGGTTCTCGACCTGACCCTTCTCCCAGCCCGACGCTGGCGTGCAGGCCACCGGATCGACGAGGTAGTGCCCGCACATCTGGAGAAAGCGCCGGTTGTAGGCGCGCTCGCGCCCCACGAAGATCGTCTCCACCGCGGTCTTCATGTTGTCGTAGATCCCGCGGGTGCAGGCGCCGCGGAAGAAGGCGAACGCCCGATCGTGCGCGTCGAACACCATCTCCTGGCTCTCGCGGGGATAGGCCCGCACGAACAGCATCCGGGAATGGCACAGGCGGACGTGGGCGACCTTCACCTGCACCGTCGTGCCGTTGATCAGCACGACCTCGTGGCTCCAGTCGAACTGGTAGGCCTCGCCCGGGTCGAAGCTCAGCGGTACGAAGGCCGATGCCGACAACGAGGACTGCTTGCGCTGCCAGCCTCGAGCATAGCGGCGCACCGCATCGTAGCCGCCCTCGTAGCCGAGCCCGCGCAACTCCTCGAAGATCCGGATCAATGTCAGGCGCTCGCGGGCGGGACGGGCTTCGTTGACGGTCAGGAGGCGATCAAGTTCAGGCTTCAACGCCCCGAGCTTGGGCATCGGCTGCACCGAACGCTCGTAGTCGAACGCCGTCTCGTTCGAGCGCAGCACCTTGCGGACCGTGTTGCGCGAGAMATGCAGCTCCCGGACGATCTCCTTGATCGTCCGGCCCCGCACGAAGAACTCGCGCCGGATCCGCGCAACTGTGTCCACGCCCTTCATCCCCCGCCCGCCCATCCTCGTGAAGGAAAAGCGAACTCTTCAGGTCCATCGGATGGGGGTCAATTTTGGACGCCGATACCCCCCGCTACGGGGTCAAAGTTGCACGCCGAATGACATTGCGTTCGGGTCGTTCGATGGGACGGCAGG
>NZ_LMOH01000011.1 GCF_001423245.1 Aureimonas sp. Leaf324 | reverse complement strand
CATTGCGCCGACCGCCGAGACCACCTGGCCGATCGTCGTCTCCAGCTGCACGACGGCGCGGTTGAACTCGGCGCGGATCGGCTCGAACTCGGGCGCCACAGCCTCACCCATGCGCACCGTCAGGTCGCCCGCCGACAGGCGCGCGAAGCTCGTCTCGACGAGGCCGACAAAGGCGCGAAGGTCCTCGGCCTTCGCATGGTCGAGAGCCGACTGGCGCTCGCGCTGCTCGGCCTGGCCCCGCCGGGCGGCGTCGGCCTCGGTGGAAAGGCGCGCCTTCTCGAGCGCCGCCTGCTTGAAGACCTCGACGGTGCGAGCCATGGCGCCCACTTCGTCACCCCGCTCGACACCGGTAACCTCGACCTCAAGATCTCCTTCGGCCAGCCGGTTCATCTGGTCTCGAAGGCGCTGAAGGGGATGCGTGATGCCCTTCGAGGCCATCAGGCCTGCGCCGATCATGCCGATCAGCAGTCCGGCCAGCGACAGCCCCATCGTCGCGTAGATGGTGGACCAGGTCTGGGCGGACGCGCTCGCCGAGAGCGCGGCGGTGTCGCTCAGCATCTGGTCGCGCAGGGTCTGGTAGCGCTTGACGAAATCGGCGACCGTCACGTCCATGTCCGCCAGAACGGCTCGGCTCTCGTCGTTGCGGTCCTGCAGGCCGAGAGCGTTGGCCGCCTTGCCCTTGGTCGCGATCTCCGTCGCGCCGGACGCCATCTCGGCCAAGGCCGGAGCATAGACGGGAAGGCTCGTCCCGATCTCGTCGAGGAGCTGGCGTGTGGCCTGCATCTTGTCGTCGAAGTTCGCGGCCGCCGATTGGGCTTCGGCACTCTGCCCGTCGTAGGCAAGCACCTTGTAGGCCGAATAGGCGGCGTCGCTGACATTTCGCCCGGCCCTTGTCAGCTTGACGGCCGCGGGGTCGTTGACGGTGACGAGATGCGTGTAGTCGTGATCGATCGTGTCCATCTGGACCGCGCTGTAGGCTGCGAGCCCAAGCCCGATCAGGCTGACGGCTGCGATCGACAGGGTGAACTTCCGAAAGATCGTCAGATTTTGCAGCATGGGGCGAACGACCTCCGAACGACGACGCGTCATTGTGATCGGATTACCGAAGGTTTGTTGACACTCCGCTAAGCGATCTCCCTGGCCGATTTGCGTGCGCGGTGCGGCGCCCCCTGCTCGCCGGGCGACGGCGCGACGCGCCGACAGGCGGGGCGCTTCCGTCGAACGGTTGCGAGCGGCGTGCCTTCTGCCGGGACGGAGAAGATCCACGGGCGGCCGCCATGCGATCCCGTTCTCCGATCGAAAAGGCCGTTGTCGGCGAAGGATGGTTGCCCTCGAGGCCCCGCGCGACGCACAAGACCCCATGATGACATCCTCGCTCGCGCGCCGTATCGATCTCGTCACCCTTCAGCTCTTCGTGGCAGTATGCGAGGAGGAGCATCTGACGCGGGCGGCCGAGCGCGCCGGGATCGCCCCGTCCGCCCTGTCCAAGCGCCTTGCGGAACTCGAGGCGACGCTCGGCACCGAACTCTTCCAGCGCCATGCCCGCGGCATGAGCCCGACGGCATCGGGCGACACCCTTCTGCACCACGCACGCTCGATCCTGCGCTCGGTCGACAAGATGGGCGCCGAACTCGCCGACCACGCGCAGGGGCTGCTCGGGCATGTGAGGATTCTCGCCAACATCTCTTCGATCGTGCAATTCCTGCCCGACGACCTGTCGGACTTCTACCGCGCCAACGCCCGCGTGCGCATCGAGCTCGAAGAGCGCACCAGCTACGCCGTGGTGAAGGGGATCGAGGAGGGCGTCGGCGACATCGGGCTCTGCGTCTCCAGCGTCGACAGCCGCGACCTTGCGGCCGCCCCCTACCGGCGCGACCGGCTGGTGCTGGCGGTGCGGCGCGACCATCCGCTGGCGGGCCGCGAGCGCGTCGGGTTCGTCGATACGCTCGACTACGAGCATATCGGCCTCCATCAGGACAGCGCGATCTACCGCCGATCCGCGGTGGAGGCCGCGCACGCCGCGCGCGACGTCAAGCTGCGTATCCATGTGCCGGGCTTCGACGCGGTGCTGCGTATGGTGGAAAGCGGGCTCGGCGTCGGCCTCATCCCGGACCGGGCCTTCGCGGTGGTGGCGCGCGGCATGGACCTCGTCGCGATCCCGCTGACGGACCGCTGGGCGCGTCGCGAATTGAAACTCGTGTCGCGCGATCCCGCCGCCCTGCCGGAGGCGACGCGTCTCCTGCGCGAGCATCTCCTTCGCCCCGAGGGTTCGCCGCCCGCGAACGAGGGTTGACCGGAGACGACTGGACCCCTTACCCCCTCCCGCCCTTCAATCGCTGCCGACGGCGTCGCGGCGGGAGGCGGGCATGGACACCTGGAAGGAAGCGGCAACGGCAGCCAAGCCGGCCCGGGGCCCGCTCGCGGGCCTGCGCATCCTCGAGCTCGGCCATTTCGTGGCGGCCCCCTTCGCCACGCGCCTCCTCGCCGATCTCGGCGCCGACGTCGTGAAGATCGAGCCGCCCGGCGGCGATCCGGTGCGGCAGTGGGGCGAGCAGGCCAACGGCCGGTCGCCCTGGTGGTCGATGCACGCGCGCAACAAGCGCTGCATCGCGCTCGACCTCAAGCATCCCGGCGCGCGTGCCGTGGTGCTGCGTCTGGCGAGCGGTGCCGACGCCCTCGTCGAGAACTTCCGGCCGGGCCAGCTCGACAAGCTGGGACTGTCCGAAGCTGCGCTGCGCGAGGCGCGCCCCGGCCTCGTGATCTCGCGCATTTCCGGCTTCGGACAGGACGGCCCCTATCGCGACCGCGCCTCGTTCGGCGTGATCGGCGAGGCGATGGGGGGCCTGCGCTACCTCACCAACCATCCGCCGGAGGACACCGACCTGCCGCCCTCGCGCGTCGGCATCTCGATCGGCGATTCGATCGCCGGGCTCTATGCCGCGTTCGGCGTGATGGCGGCGCTGTGGCAGCGCGACCGCGCCGGCGGCGCGCCGGGACCGTTCACGCTCGACGTGGCGCTGACCGAGGCGATGCTGTCGATGATGGAGGGCACATTGCCCGAATACGGCGTCTTCGGCACCATCCGCGAGCCGCAGGGCTCGCGCATCAAGACCGCCGCGCCGACCAACGCCTATCCGACGCGCGACGGGAAGTGGCTCCTGATCGCGGCGAACTCCGACCCGCTGTTCCGCCGCCTCGCACGCGTGATCGGGCGACCGGACCTCGCCGACGACCCGGACTTTGCCGCCAATCCCGGCCGCTTGCGCAACGTCGCCAGGCTCGACGCGATCATCGCGGACTGGTCGCGCGGCTTCGACGCGGCGGAGGCCGACCGCATCCTCACGCAGGCCGACATCCCCTCCACCCTCTGCTTCAACGCGGCCGACATCGCTGCCGACCCGCAGTATCGCGCACGCGGCATGGTGCAGGAGCTCGACGACCCGCAGATCGGCCGCGTGCTCCATGCCGGCATCGTGCCGCATGTGCCGGAGGCGCCGGGCGCGATCCGCTGGACCGGCCCCGCGATCGGCGCCCATACCGACGAGATCCTCGGCGAAGCGGGCTTCGACGAGGCCGAGATCGGGCGGCTTCGCGAGGAAGGGGTCGTGCGATGAACCCTCTCGATCGCCGCACCGACGTCGAGATCGTCGAGGTCGCCCCGCGCGACGGCTTCCAGCCGATCGGGCCCCTCATCGAGACCGTCACCAAGATCGACGTCGTGCGCCGCCTCCATGCGGCGGGCCTGCGCCGGATCGAGATCGGCTCCTTCGTCAGCGCATCGGCGGTGCCTCAGATGGCCGACACGCCGGCGGTGCTGGACGGGGTGCGCGGCGAGGCTGGCCTCCTGCCGCAGCTCCTCGTGCCGACCGAACGGCGGGGCGCAGACGCGCTGGCGGCCGGTGCGCCGATGGTGGCCTACGTCCTGTCGGTGTCGGAGGCGCACAACCGCAACAACGTGCGCCGCACGCCCGCCGAATCCGCCGCCGACTACGAGCGCTTCGCGTCGAGCGTGCCGGCCGAGACGCCCCTGCGCCTCAGCCTCGCCACCACGTTCGACTGCCCGTTCGACGGCCGCGTCGAGCCGGCGGATGTGATGGCCCTTCTGGAGCGCCTGGTTCCCGCGCGTCCCGACGCCGAGATTTGCCTGTGCGACACGACGGGACGCGCCGTGCCCGATCAGGTGCGCCGCATGTTCGGCGAGGCGATGGCGCGGTTTCCGGACGTGCGGCACTGGGCGATGCACGGGCACGACACCTACGGGCTCGGCCTTGCCAACGTCTTCGCCGCCTACGAGGAGGGCGTGCGGGTGTTCGATGCGGCGGCCGGCGGCCTCGGCGGCTGCCCCTTCGCGCCGGGCGCGACCGGCAACACGGCGAGCGAGGACGTCGTCTGGATGTTCGAGCGCATGGGCGTCTCCACCGGCATCGACATCGAGGCGCTGCGGGGGGTCGCCGAAGACGTCGCGCGCCTGCCGGGCGCGCAGGCCGGCGGGCGCGTCCGGGACGCCCTTCGCTCTCAGCCGGAACGCTGCGGAGTTTGAGCGTTCGCGAATGGGAAACAAGTGTTGCGGCCTAACGCATGTTATGCGGCCGAGGGGATCATCTAGTCTTGAAGACCAACGACGTCGGGAGGACGCCGATGACAACGAACGAAGCGCCGGGCGCCGGAAGACGACGGGCGCCGTCTTCGCGCCGAGGCAGGCCATCATGCTGACCGCGGTGCAGCCGGGCCCGGCCGCGCCGCCGCATGTCGCCCCCGCGGCCGCGCAGGCGATCGGCCTGTCGGGCGTCGAGATCGCCTTCCGCCTCGCCGATGGCGGCCGTTTCGAGGCCGTGGCCCCGACCGATCTCGTGGTGCGCGAGGGCGAATTCGTCGCCGTCGTGGGACCGACGGGCTGCGGCAAGTCCACGCTGCTCAACGCGGCGGCCGGCCTTCTGAAACCCTCGGCCGGCAGCGTGCGCATCTTCGGCGAGGACCTGTCCGGCCTCAACCGCAAGGCCGGATACCTGTTCCAGCAGGATTCGCTGATGCCGTGGAAGACGGTGCTCGACAACGTGTCGATCCCGCTCACCATCGCCGGCACCGGCAAGCGCGAGGCTGAGGAGCGGGCCCGGGAATGGCTGGCGCGCGTCGGCCTTTCGGCTTTCGCCGACCGCTATCCGCACATGCTCTCCGGGGGCCAGCGCAAGCGCGTCGGCCTGGCGCAGGTCCTCATCCGCAACCCGCGCATCCTCCTGATGGACGAGCCCTTCGGTCCGCTCGACGCCCAGACCCGCATCATCATGGGGGGCCTCCTTCTCGACCTGTGGTCGGCCGAGCGCAAGGCGGTGATGTTCGTCACCCACGATCTGGAAGAAGCGATCGCCCTGTCGGACCGCGTGGTGATCATGTCGGCCGGCCCGCGCGCGCGCATCATCGGCGACTACGTCATCCCGATCGCGCGCCCGCGCGAGATCGCCGACGTACGCCTCGACCCGCTCTTCCACGATATCCATCGCGAGATCTGGAACGCCCTCAAGGAAGAGGTCGTGAAGGGCTATCGCCAGACCAACGGGCTGACCGCATGACGAGGCCGGTTCTCCTCCTTCTCCAGGTGTCCGTCGCGGTGGTCGTGCTGGTGGTCTGGCACCTGTTCACGGCGACGAGCCTGTTCGGCAATCCGGCGAACGCGAAGTTCTTCTTCGCCACCCCGATCGACGTCGGCGAGCGGATCGTCGCGTGGTTCGTGTCGGGCTCGATCTGGTATCACCTCGGCATCACGCTTGCCGAATCCATGCTGGCCTTCGCGATCGGCTCGCTCGGCGGCGTCGCGATCGGCTTCTGGTTCGCCCGCAAGCCGCTGCTCGCGATGGTCTTCGACCCCTACGTCAAGGCGGCGAACGCCCTGCCCCGCGTGGTGCTGGCGCCGATCTTCGCCTTGTGGCTGGGGCTCGGCATCTGGTCCAAGGTGGCGCTCGGCGTGACGCTCGTGTTCTTCATCGTCTTCTTCAACGTCTATCAGGGCGTGAAGGAGGTGAACCAGACGGTCCTCTCCAACGCCCGCATGCTCGGCATGACCGAACGCCAGCTCTTGCGCCACGTCTACCTGCCGTCGGCGCTCAGCTGGATGTTCTCCTCGCTGCACACGGCCGTCGGCTTCGCCGTCGTCGGCGCGGTGGTCGGCGAGTATCTCGGCTCCTCGGCGGGGCTCGGCTATCTCATCCAGCAGGCGGAAGGCGTCTTCGACGTCACCGGCGTCTTTGCCGGCATGTTCGTCCTCATGGCCTTCGTGCTGGTGATCGACGCCGTGGTCACGCTGGTCGAGGACCGCCTTCTGGTCTGGCGCCCGCAGGCGCAGGTCGCGGCCGCCTGACCCTTCGACGACATCCTCAAACCGGCCTTGGGAGGGGCCTTTTCCCATGAAACGCAGAGACTTCCTCATGGCCGGCGGCAGCCTTGCCGCACTCGCTGCCCTGTCCGCCCGCTTGCCCGCCTTCGCACAAGGCTCGGCCGCCGCGATCGAGAAGCCGTCGCTGACGCTCGGCGTCGGCGGCAAGCCGCTCCTCTACTACCTGCCGCTGACCATCGCCGAGCGACAGGGCTTCTTCGAAGAGGAGGGCCTCAGCGTCGCGATCAACGATTTCGGCGGCGGGGCGAAGTCGCTGCAGGCGCTGGTCGGCGGGTCGGTCGACGTCGTGGCCGGCGCCTACGAGCACACGCTGCGCATGCAGCACCGCGGCCAGGACATCCGCGCCGTCGCCGATCTGGGGCGCTTCCCCGGCATCACCATCGCGGTGCGCTCAGGGCTGAAGGACGAGATCAAGACGATCGCCGATCTCAAGGGCCGTGCCATGGGCGTCACCGCGCCCGGCTCCTCCACGGCGCTGATGCTGCAATACGCGCTGGTGAAGGCCGGTCTGAAGCCGGACGACGTGTCGCTCGTCGGCATCGGCGGCGGCACCAGCGCCGTGGCGGCGGTCAAGCGCGGCGAGATCGCCGGCCTGTCGCACCTCGACCCGGTGACCTCGCGCCTCGAGGTGGACGGCGACATCGTGCCCCTGATCGACACCCGCACCGAGGAGGGCACGCGCCAGCTCTTCGGCGGCACCAACCCGGCGGCCACCGTCTACCTGCGACACGACTTCGTGGAAGCCAATCCGGTGACGACGCAGCGCATCGTCAACGCGTTCCTCAAGTCGCTCGCCTGGCTGCAGACCGCCACGCCCGACCAGGTCGCCGACGCGGTGCCGGAGGACTATCTCTTCGGCGACCGCGAGTTCTACAAGACCGCCTTCGAGAAGGCGCGGCCGATGTATTCGCCGGACGGCGTCATCACCGAGGACGGCTTCCAGTCGATGCTGTCGATGCTCAAGACGCTGGAGCCGGACGAGTTCGCCAGCGCCGACATCACCTTCGCGCAGACCTTCGACCCGCGCTTCGTCGCGGCCGCCAAGGGCTGACGCGAAAGCACCCGGACGGCTCGTCGGGCCTTTGCCCTTCCGCCCTGCGACCGGCGCCCCTCGATGCGCCGGTCGTCCCGTATTGCCGGGTGCCCAAGCCCCCGCGAGCCCCGGACGGAGAGTGACGGCCCCTGCCGCGCCGTCTGCAAATTTTCTCGCAGGCGCCCCACCGGCGCGTTACGAGGGGGCTCCCGACGTCCCACCGCGAGCCCGAGCATGACCGCGCCCTCTCCCGTTTCCGAAGCCGGTCGCCCTCGCGCCATCGCCGGGAGGAGCGGCCGTTGATCCCCTGGGAAGCGCTCGGCACCGCGTCCATTCCGGGCGGCGGCGAACTGCGGCTGATGCGGCGGGGCACGGAATATTCCATCATGATCGGCGGGACCGAGCTGATGAACAGCCGGCTCAGCGGCTCGGAGGAGGCGCTGGCGACGCTGGCGGCGGAGCGGATCGGGGCGCGCCGAAGCGCCCGCATCCTGATCGGGGGCCTCGGCATGGGCTTCACGCTGCGGGCCGCGCTGGCAAGCCTTGCGCCCGACGCCCGCATCACCGTCGCCGAGCTCGTGCCGGGCGTCGTCGACTGGGCGAAGGGCGCGATGGTCGAGGTTTTCGGCGACACGCTGTCCGATCCCCGCGTCACGGTCGCCGTCGAAGACGTGGTGGAGACGATCGGCCGGGCCCGCGGGACGCTCGACGCGATCCTCCTCGACGTCGACAACGGGCCGGGCGGACTGACGCGCAGCAGCAACGACCGGCTCTATGGTTCGGCGGGCCTTGCCGCCTCCTTGCGGGCGCTCGCGCCGGGCGGGGTGCTCGGCATCTGGTCGCAGGGACCGGACGCCGCCTTCACCGCCCGCCTCGGCCGCGGCGGGTTCCAGGCGGAGGAGCTGCGCGTGAAGGCGGGGCGCGGACGCGGCACGAAGCATGTGCTCTGGTTCGCGACGAAGCCTGGCGGCTAGCCCGACGCGAGATTGGTGATTGGGCCCCGGCGGGGGCGTCTGCGGCGGCTGTGGAGAATGCGCCGACCCGCTCGTCGCATAGTCCGCCCAACGGCTCAGGTACGCCGGGATACGATCCCCTGCGCCAGCGCGAGGACGGCGGCATCCTCGACGAAACCCGTCGGCGTCTGACCGAACCGCCGCATCGCTCGTTTGCGGAGCGACAGGCCGACGAAGGACGCGCCGATGGCCGCCGCGACGGCGAGCCCGGCCCCTTCGGTGCGGCGCCCCGGCTCGGCCAGCACGGCGCCGGCAAAGGCCGCGGTCAGCGTTCGGGCGAGGAGCCCCGCCGGGACGGTCCGGTCGGGCGCGGACGCCATCTTGTCTCCCGCCATCTCGGCCGCGGCCAGCGCCACCGCGCCCGCCGAAACCAGTGGGACCGAGAGAAGCCGGACGCCTGGAACCTCAGTCGGAAGGGCGCCGCGTTGCGCCGCGCCTGCGAGGACAGCCAACGGCGTCATCGCGCGCTGCCCGGCCACCAGACCGATGAGAAGGGATGCGAGCATTGGGGCCTCCGGGATCGATCCATCGTCCCAGCGAAACGCTGTCGCTCGCGGTTTGGGTCCGATGCGCGGGGCGGAACCGATCTGGGACGGCACAGCGTCGCCGGCCCATCGTCACGCCGCGGGGGTCGGCGGCGTCGGACGACGGCCACGGAACGGCACCGTGGAACCTACTCGAAAGGGAGCGCCGGGCACACGCCGACCCGCCCCATGCCCGATCGTCACGCCATGGCCGGTCCGACGCCCGCGCCGTGACACGCGATCGCGCCGGTGAGGATCGACTGCTGACGCTCGACGATACGCAGGAAGGGAGCCTCCTCGCCGAGCGCGCGCGCGAGCACGATCGCCCCCTGGATCGCCGACACCCCCTCCTCCGCCAGCCGCGCGGCCTGCGGCTCGGGGACGCCGCCCGACCGGAGGCAGGCGGCCAGCGCCGCGATCCAGCGCGCGAAATAGCCGCGAATCCGGTCGGCGAACGCGGCGCCCGATGCGTTCAGGCCGATGCACCCGACGAGACAGACCCGCCGGCCGGAACGGAAATAGGCCGTCACGTCGCCGATCATCGAGACGACCGCCGCCGCCGGGTCGACGGCCCCCTCCAGCGGCGCGAAGATCGCCGTCTCGAACCAGGCGTCGATGTCGGCCAGCACCGCCTCCATCATCTCCTCCTTCCCGCCCGGGAAGAAGTTGTAGAGGCTGCCCTTGCCGAGCCCCGTCGCCTTCGACAGGACGGCGAGGCTCGCGCCCTCGAAGCCGTGCTCGCGAAACGCTTCCGCCAGCGCCGGCAGGGCGCTGGCCCGATCGGTGAGGACGCGCTTCGCGCTCAAAGGCCGAGATCGCTCAGCGACGGGTGGTCGTCCGGGCGGCGGCCGAGCGGCCAGCGGAACTTCCGGTCCGCCTCGGCGATCGGCATTTCGTTGATGCTGGCGTGCCGGCTGCGCATCAGTCCGTCGTCGGCAAATTCCCAGTTCTCGTTTCCGTAGGCGCGGAACCAGTGACCGCTGTCGTCGCGATACTCGTAGGCGTAGCGCACCGCGATGCGGTGGCCGGTGAAGGCCCACAGTTCCTTGATCAGCCGGTATTCGAGCTCGCGGTTCCACTTGCGGGTGAGGAAGGCCTCGGCCTCCTCCCGGTTGTGCACGAATTCGACCCGGTTCCGCCAGCGCGTATCGGGCGTGTAGGCGGTGGCGACCTTGGCGGCGTCGCGGGTGTTCCAGCCGTCCTCGGCAAGGCGCACCTTCTCGACTGCGGTGTCGTGGGTGAAGGGGGGAAGCGGGGGACGGGACATCGGAACACCTTCTCTTGCCAAGTTGTACCGAACGGTAAAACATGGCGTCGAGGAGGTCAAGCCGCCGTTTCTTCCCGCCGGTCGGCAAGGAGCCCGGCGAAGGTTCCGGCGACGATCAGCGCCGCACCGAGGAGCGCCCGCGCGGTGACGGGTTCCGACAGGAGGACATGCGCCAGCGCGAAGCCGAACAGGGGTTCCGTCCCCATCAGGAATCCGACGCGCGTCGGGCTGGTGAGGCGCACCGCCGCGTTCTGGACGTAGAAGGCCGCGACCGTGCAGAACAGCGACAGGAACGCGACGCTGCCCCAGAAGCCGGCGCCCGCCCGGACCGCCAGCGCCCCGCCGCCTTGCGTGAGGAGAAGCGTAAGGACCGCGAGGCCGGCGACTGTGGCGGACTGCACCGCCGTCAGCGCGCGGGACGAGAGCGGGCGCGAGGCCATCAGCCGTTGGGTGGAAACCACCATGACGGCCCGCAGGACGGCGGCGAGAAGGATCAGCCCGTCGCCGAACGTCCAGGCCGTCAGCCCTCCGACGAGCAGTCCGACGCCGAGGCAGGCGACCGCAGCCCCCGCGATCACGACCGGCGGCGGCAGGCGGCGCGAGAGGCCGTGGTCGAGGAACGGGGTGAAAAGCGTGCAGAGCGAGATGATCAGCGCCGCGTTGGTCGCGCTGGTGAGGGCGAGACCCGCGATCTCCACCGTGAAGATCGCCGCCAGGATCGCCCCGAGCACGATGCCCCGGAGGATGTCGCCGCGCGGCGCGCAGGCGAGTTCCCGACGCGCGGCCAGCCCCATGACGCAGGCCGAGACGGCGAACCGGTAGACGATCAGGACGAGGACGGGGGCATGGGCCAGCGCGCCCTTGGTGACGGGATAGCTCGCGCCCCAAACGACCGCGACGGCGAGTACCATGGCATCGGCCGCCAGCGTCGACCGCCGCGCGGTCGGCGCCGCGATACCGGGTGAACAGGACATGCGTCGGCCCCTCGTTGCCCGCCGAACCTCCTGTCGGCACGGGCAGGGTTACGGCGCGGCGGCGCGGCGCTCTAGAACGAAAGTGCGGTCGCGGCCGGCCTGCTGATAGGCCGCCGGCGTCAGGCCGACGATCGCCGCGAAGTGGCGACTCATATGGCTCTGGTCGGCAAAGCCCGCCTCGGCCGCGGCGGCGGCGGGCGCCTCGCCCGCGCGCAGGCGGTCCTGCACGAGACGGACTTTCAGGCCGATATGGTAGGCGTGCGGGGGCAGGCCCGTGTGGCGCCGGAAGAGATCGATCGTCTGCCTGCGGCGGAGGCCGGCCAGCGAGGCGAGCGTGTCGAGGCCGACATCGTCGCCGACATGGGCATGGAGGTAGTCGACGAGCCTGCGGGCGCGGGCGTCGGGCGCCGAGCCCGGCGGCTCGTCGCCCGTCCCACCAGCGAGGAGCGACACGACATCGGCGAAGGCAACCCAGGCGGCGTCGCGCGAGAGCGCCAGCCGCGAGGCGTGGACCCGGTCGTGGATGCGCTCGAGGCGCGCGGCGAGCCCGGCGTCGCGGCGGTTGCAGCGGTCGAAATCGGGAAGCGGGGCGGTGGATGCGTCCCGGCGATCGCCGAGAATCTCCGCCATCGTGCGCTCGTCGACATAGAACATCCGCTGCACCCAACCGGCCTCGACGGCGGCGTTGCCATGGTGGACGTCGCCGGGGCGCATGGTCATGAGGGTTCCCGGCAGGACGGAATGCCGCTCGCCGCGGCACCAGACCGAATGCGCGCCCCCGGTGATGACGCCGACGAGATATTCGGCATGCGCGTGCGGCTTGAACGACTGGCGCACGTAGTGGGCCGCCAGTGTCTCGAGCCCGCGATGCCCCAGCGGCCGGCGGAGCGAGACCCTGTCCGATCGGTGGGCCGGGCCCGGCGTATCGTCCATGGCGGCTGCGCGGCCTCCCTGCGATGGTCCTGCGCCCATACCGCCTGCCGCGAGTGAGCGCAAACGCGTCGAGCAAGCGCGAAGGGTCAGGGACTGGCCGCATCGTCCGCGAAACTTCGTCGGGATCGCGGCCCCTCCCCGCGCCGCGTGGCAGGACCGACGCCCTCAATCCTGCGCAGCCGCCTCCCGCACGCCCGGCACGCGCGCGGCGACCTCGGCGCGGTTCCGGTTGCCCCAATGGCAGAGCGGCATCAGCGCCTCGACGAGCGTCCGCCCGAACGGGGTGATCGTGTAGTCGACGCGCGGCGGCACCTCGCGATAGTCGTGCCGCACGAGGACGCCCGCCTCCTGCAGGTCGCGCAGCTGCTGGATCAGGACCTTCTCGCTGATCCCCGCCACCAGACGCCTGAGGTCCCCGAACCGCCGGGGACCGTCCTGAAGATGATAGAGGATCAAGGGCTTCCACTTGCCACCGACCACCGCGAGAGCGACGTCGAGACCGCAGTCCGGGACGATCGGTTCCACCTTGCCCACCCGCTTACCTTTATGTCCGTACTCAACAAAAGGTCTTTGCCCGTCCATATCGCGTCTCGTCAACCATAGGAGAACGACCATGGGCAGGCTCGACGGCAAGGTGGCGGTCATCACGGGCGCCAACAGCGGCATCGGACTGGCGAGCGCCAGGCGGTTCGCCGAGGAGGGCGCGCGCGTCTTCATGACGGGGCGGCGGCAGGCGGAGCTCGACGAGGCGGTCGCGGCCGTCGGGCACGGCGCGCGCGGCATCCAGGGCGACATCGCCGACATGGGCGACCTCGATCGCCTCTTCGACACGGTGCGCGAGGAAGCGGGCCGGATCGACGTTCTCTTCGCCAATGCCGGCGGCGGCGAGTTCGCGGCGTTCGGCGAGGTCAGCGAGGCGCATTTCGACCGGACCTTCGCCACCAACGTGAAGGGGACCTTCTTCACGGTCCAGAAGGCGCTGCCGCTCCTCGTCGACGGCGCCTCGGTGATCCTGACGGGCTCGACCGCCGCGACGACGGGCATCCCGGCCTTCAGCGTCTACGGCGCCACCAAGGCCGCGATCCGGAGCTTTACCCGCGGATGGATCGTCGACCTCGCGCCGCGGCGCATTCGGGTGAACGTCCTCGTTCCCGGATCGACCTCGACGCCGGGTTGGCACGGTCTCGCGCCGGACGAGGCGGCGAAGAAGGCGTTCACGGCCGCCTCCGAAGCCGCCACCCCGCTCGGCCGGATGGGCCGGCCCGAGGAGATCGCCAACGCCGCGCTGTTCCTCGCGTCCGACGAGAGCAGCTTCGTCACGGGAAGCGAACTCTTCGCCGATGGCGGCGCGGCGCAGATCTGACGGCCGGACCGCCGCGCCCGCCGCGGCGGTCCTTGAGCGTGGGCCGGGTGCGGGTCGCCGCGCCCGGCCTCGGTGCGTCAGTACATCGGCATGCCGCCGGTGATCGGGATCACGGCGCCGGACATGTAGCTGCCCTCGCGCGAGGCGAGGAGGACGTAGGCGGCGGCGAGTTCGCCGGGCTGGCCGGCGCGGCCGAGCGGCGTATCCTGGCCGAGCGTTTCCAGCGTCTCGGCGTCCTTGGCGATCGGCTGGATCGGCGTCCAGACGGGCCCTGGCGCGACGGCGTTCACGCGGATGCCCTTGGGCGCCAGAAGGTTGGACAGGCCGATCGTCAGGCTGGAGATCGCGCCCTTCGTCGCGGAATAGACGATCATGTTCTTCGTCGCGACCTTGGCCTGGACGCTCGTCGTGTTGACGATCGCTGAACCCGGCTTCATGTGGGGCGCCGCCGCCTTGGCGAGGCGGATCATCGCAAAGACGTTGGCGGCGAACGCCGCCTGCATCTCGTCGTCGTCGATGTCGGCGAGATCCTCGTTGATCGTCTGGGCCGCCGCGTTGTTGACGAGGATGTCGAGGGCGCCGAGTTCGGCCACCGTCCGCTCGACCAGCGACTGGCACCATTCGCGGTCGCGCACGTCGCCCGGCAGACGCAGGCACCGCCGCCCCGCCTTCTCGACGAAGGCGCGCGTCTCCTCGGCGTCGGCCTGTTCCTCGGCAAGATAGGAGATCGCGACGTCGGCGCCCTCGCGCGCATAGGCGATCGCCACCGCCTTGCCGATGCCCGAATCCCCGCCGGTGATCAGCGCCACCCGGCCCTCGAGAAGCCCCTTGCCGACATAGCTGTCCTCGCCGTGGTCGGGCTTGGTGCGCATCCGGGTCTCGAGGCCGGGGCTCGGTTGCGGCGTCTCGCCGGGGAAGCTCGTTGGCTGGCTGGTGCGCGGATCATCGGTCATGCGGAAGGCTTTCTGTTCGCCAATGGGTGCCGGCAGAACGGCCGAGGCGCCCGATCGATCCGCCTGCCTTAGCAACCTGCTCCCAGATCGCCAGGCTCGACGCTCCATGCTGGACGAAGGTCGCTCAGCGGTTCGCGATCGCCTAGAACTTGACGACTTCACGATAAATCGTAAAGTGACGGCAGTTCAGCGGAGCACTCATGACCCTCTCCCGATTCGCCACGCGCCTCAACTCCTTCGGCTCCGCGCCGCATCTCTACTGGCCCGACCTCCAGGGCAAGCCGAGCTTCATGCAGATGGCCGAGCGCGCCGCGACCGCGAAGGGCCTGACCGACGTCGACCTGAACTTTCCCGACCACGTGAAGGACGACCCGGCCACCGTCGGCCGCCGCATCAAGGACCTCGGCCTGTCGGTCAACGGGCTGGCCATGCGCTACTACACCAACCCGGCCTTCAAGCTCGGCGCCTTCACGAACCCCGACAAAGCCGTAAGACGCGAGGCGATCGACATGACCAAGCGCGGCGTCGATGCCGCGCGCGCCATGGGCGCCGACCTGATGACGCTCTGGCTCGGACAGGACGGCTTCGACTACAACTTCCAGCTTGACTATGCCGAGGCCTGGGACCTCGAGATCGCCGGCATCCGCGAGATCGCCGAGCACGATCCGGCCTGCCAGATCTCGATCGAGTACAAGCCCGACGAGCCGCGCGCCCACGCGCTCCTGCGCGACTGCGCGACGACGCTGCTGGCGATCGGCGAGATCGGGGCGCCGAACCTCGGCGTGACGCTCGATTTCGCCCATGCGCTCTATGCCGGCGAGCAGCCCGCCTATGCCGCCGCCCTCATCCACCGCCGCTCGAAGCTCCTCGGCGTCCACCTCAACGACGGCTACGCCAAGCGCGACGACGGGCTGATGGTCGGTGCGGTGCACCTGCGCTCGACGCTGGAGCTCCTGCGCCAGATCCGCCGCGACGGCTACCGCGGCGCCCTCTACTTCGACACCTTCCCCGATGCATCCGGCCTCGATCCGGTGGCCGAGTGCGAGACCAACATCGAGACCGTGCAGCGGCTTCTCGGCGTCGCCGACCGTCTCGACGCCGACAACCGCCTCGGCGAGGCCCAGAGCCGTCAGGACGGCGTCGCCAGCCAGAGCATCGTCAACGCCGCGATGATCGCAGCGGCCTGACCGCCAGACCGCGCGCCGGGCCGCGAGGCCAGCCCGGCATTTGACCAACGGGAGGAACCAACCCCATGACGATCCGACTGAAGGCCCTCGTGGCCGGCTGCGCCCTGTCGCTCCTCGGCGCCAGCGCCTTCGCCCAGACGCTCGCGCCCCTCAACTCCGACACCGAGACCGACCGCATCGAGTGGTCGCAGCTCGACGCCAAGTTCGGCGCGGTTCCGGCCGCCCCCGCCGGCACCCGCATCGGCGGCGTGTCGAAGACGCTGACGAACGAATACTGGCGTTCTCTCGGCGAGGGCTACGAGGCCTATGCCAAGAAGGCCGGCGTCGAGGTCGTCTACCAGGCGGCGCAGTCGGAGGGCGATCAGCTCGGCCAGCTCTCGATCGCCGAGAACCTCATCAGCCAGGGCTTCGCCGCGCTCCTCCTCTCGCCGCAGACCGACAACAACCTCCAGCCCGCATTGGAAAGCGCCGAGGCGCAAGGGATTCCCGTCGTCAACGTCAACGACGCCGTGATCCCGAGCGTGAAGCACTATGTCGGCAACGTGCAGCGCGACAACGGCGTGCGCGTCGCCAAGTGGTTCCTCCAGAACCGGCCCGAGGGCGGCAAGGTCGCCGTGATCGAGGGCCAGGCGGGCGTCTTCGCCGCCGGCCAGCGCACCAAGGGCTTCTCCGAGACCGTGGTCGAGGGCGGCAAGTTCCAGGTCGTCGCGAGCGTTCCGGGCAACTGGGACCGCCAGGTCGCCTACGACGCGGCCGCCACGATCCTCCAGCAGAACCCCGACCTCGTCGGCTTCTACGCCAACAACGACGGCATGGCGCTCGGCGTCGTCGAGGCCGTCAAGGCGGCGGCCCTCCAGGACAAGGTCGTGGTCTTCGGCACCGACGGCATCTCGGACGCCTATGCGTCGATCCGCGCGGGCGAACTGACCGGCACGGTCGACTCCTTCCCGGTCCTCACCGGCGAGGTCGCGATGGAGACGGCCCTGCGCCTCGTCGGCAAGCAGGCGCTGCCGCGCGTCGTCTCGACGCCCCAGGCGCTGATCACCAAGGACAACGTCGAGGCCTATGCCGTGAAGGGCGACGCCCTGCGCGCGGTCCTCCTGAAAGAAGCCGCCAAGTGATCGTCCGGCCGGGGCCGCGTCCGCGGTCCCGGCCGACCGCGACGTCTCCGGGAGGGAGCGCCATGACCACCTCGTCCGCCCCACGCCTCAGCCTCGACGGCATCGGCAAGACCTTCGGGACGCTGCGCGCCCTCGACGGCGTGTCGATGGACGTCGCGTGCGGATCGGTCCATGGCCTCCTCGGCGAGAACGGGGCGGGCAAGTCGACGCTCCTGCGCATCCTGTCGGGGGTGATGGAGCCGACCGGCGGCACCGTCTCGGTCGACGGCGTGCGCGTCGCCGGCCACGGGCCGCTCGGCGCCCGGCGCGCCGGCATCGCGATGATCCACCAGGAGCTCCAGCACGTTCCCGAGCTGACGGTCGCGCAGAACATGTTCCTCGGCCGCCCGCTTCGCATGGCCGGCGGCCTTCTCGTCGACCGACGGGCGCAGGAGCGCGCGGCCCGCGCGGCGCTCGCCCCGCTCGACGCCTCGATCGATCCCGCCGCCCGCATCAACACCCTCAAGGTCGCACAGCGCCAGATCGTCGAGATCGCGCGCGCCCTGATGGAGGATGCGCGGATCATCGCCATGGACGAGCCGACGTCCAGCCTGACGCCGGCCGAGTTCGACCGGCTCGCCGTCCTGATCCGCGATCTCGCCGCGCGCGGCGTCTCGATCATCTATGTCAGCCACAAGATGGACGAGGTGTTCCGCGTCTGCGACCGGGCGACGATCCTGCGCGACGGGCGCAAGGTCGCCGACGTCGCCATGGCCGAGACCACCGAGGCCGAGGTCGTCTCGCGCATGGTCGGGCGCGAGCTCGCGCAGGCCGAGCACAAGGGCTTCGCGACCGACGCGGTGGCGCTCGAGGTCGAGAACCTCTCGCGCGGGCTGGCGGTGCGCGGCGCGAGCTTCCAGCTGCGGCGCGGCGAGGTTCTCGGCATTTCCGGACTGGTCGGCGCGGGCCGCACCGAACTCCTGCGGCTCGTCGCGGGCGTCGACCGCCCCGACGGCGGCACGATCCGCGTCGACGGCAGGCCGCTCGCGCTCGGCAATCCGCGCAAGGCCATCCGCGCCGGGCTCGGGCTCCTGCCCGAGGAGCGCAAGCGCGACGGCATCGTCGCCCGCCGCTCGATCCGCTCCAACATCGCCCTGTCGTCGATGAAGCGCTTCTCGCGCGCCGGCTTCGTGCGCCGCCGGGCGCTCGCGGCCGAGAGCCTCAAGCTGATGCGCGACATGAATTTGCGCCCGCTCGACGTCGAGCGCCCGATCGGCCAGTTCTCCGGCGGCAACCAGCAGAAGGCCATCATCGGCCGCTGGATCGCGGCGGGCGCGCGCATCCTCCTGTTCGACGAGCCGACGCGCGGCATCGACGTCGGCGCCAAGGCCGAGATCTACGCGCTGATCGAGCGGCTGGCCGCCGAAGGGCGCTCGATGATCGTGGTGTCGTCCGAGCTGCCCGAGATCCTGCGCGTCTCCGACCGCGTCCTCGTCATGCGCGAGGGCGCCGTCGCCGGCATCCTGGAGCGGGACGCGATCAGCGAGGAGGCGATCGTCGCCCTCGCCGTGCCGCAGTCCGCCAGCGCCCCCTCCCATTCCTCCCGATCGGGACACTGAGGCCCATGACCTCCACCGACAGCCTTTCCGCAACGCCGAAGCGCGGCCTGAAGCTCGGTTTCGGCCTGCGCGACGCCGGCACGCTCATCGGCCTCTTGGTGATCGCCGGCGTCTTCGCCGCGCTCAGCCCGAACTTCCTCACCGAGCGCAACCTCCTCAACATCCTCCAACAGTCGTCGATCAACGCCTGCGTCGCGCTCGGCATGACGCTCGTCATCATCTCGGGCGGCATCGACCTGTCGGTCGGCCCGACCGCGGCGATCGCCGCCGTGGCGGCAGCCGCCATGATGGTCGGCGGCGCGCCGATCGTCCTCGCCATCCCCGCCGCGATCCTCTTCGGCATGGCGGCCGGCGCGGTGAACGGGGCGCTCGTCGCCTATGGCGGCCTGCAGCCCTTCATCGTGACGCTCGGCACCCTGTCGCTCTACCGCGCCTCGGCCCTCATCTACACCGGCGGCAATCCGATCTTCGGCATTCCCCCTGAGTTCCGCGCCCTCTTCAACGGCGACATCCTCGGCGTGCCGACGCCGGTCGTCCTCGTCGCCGTGCTGGCGCTCGGGATCTGGGTGGTCCTCAACAAGACGCCGCTCGGCGAATACTTCTTGGCCGTCGGCGGCAACGAGGAGGCCTCGCACATCGCGGGCGTGCCGGTCGCCATGACCAAGATCGCGGCCTACGTGATCTCCGGGGGTCTCGCCTCGATCGCAGGCCTGATCCTCGTCGGGCGGCTCGGCGCCGCCGACCCGACGCTCGGCAATCTCTGGGAGCTCGACGCGATCGCGGCGGCCGCGATCGGCGGCGCCTCGCTGATGGGCGGCAAGGGCTCGGTGGTCGGCACGATCCTCGGCGCCATCATCCTCGGGTCGCTCCGCAACGGGCTGACGCTCCTCAACGTCCAGGCGTTCTACCAACTCCTGGCCACCGGCCTTATCATCCTCGTCGCGATGCTGATCGATCGCGCGACCAGGGGACGGGGATGAATATGAGTATCCGTGATCCGAGGACCATCGGCCCTCGGATCCGCATGATGATGCCGCAGCTGACGCCGCTCGAGGCGCGCGTCGTCGAGATGATCCTCGGGCGGCGCGATTTCGACGAGACGACGGCGCTGCGCACCGTGGCGGAGGATGCCGGCGTGTCCGACGCCATGCTCGTCAAGATCGCCAAGAAGCTCGGCTTCTCCGGCTTCAAGGAGTTCCGGGCCGGCATCGCGGACTACAACCGCCTGCCGACCGCCGACCTCCATCAGGAGCTCTCGCCCGACGACACCGGCGCCCAGATCGCCCAGAAGGTGTTCCGCACCTCGATCCACGCGCTCGAGGAGACGCTCTCGATCCTCGACCCGGACGCCTTCGAGCGCGCCGCCGACCTCATCTTCGCGGCGCGCCAGCGCGATCTCTACGGCATCGGCGGCTCGGCCCAGATCGCGCGCGACGTCGCGCACAAGTTCCTGCGCATCGGCGTGCGCACCAGCGTCTTCGACGACGCGCACATGATGCTGATGTCGGCCGCCCTCCTGTCGGAAGGCGACGTCGCCATCGCCTTCTCCCATTCCGGCCAGACCACCGCCGTCCTCGAGCCCTTGGAGCTCGCCCGCCGACGCGGCGCGCGCACGATCGCGCTCACCAACTACGCGACCTCGCCGATCGCCGAGATCGCCGACGTCGTCCTGTGCTCGACCGCGCAGGGCTCGCCGCTGCTCGGCGAGAACGCGGCCGCGCGCGTCGCCCAGCTCATCATTCTCGATGCCGTCTTCGCAGCCGTCGCCCAGCGCGACCTCAAGGCGGCCGAACGCAATCTGGCCGCCACGATGGGGGCCGTCAAAACCAAGCGACGCAATTCATGAGCACTCCCGAAAAGCCCGTGGTCGTCGTGGTCGGCAGCCTGCACTACGACATCATGGTCGATGCGCCGGACCGGCCGCGCAAGGGCGAGACGGTGACGGGGCACGCCTGGGCGCCGAAGTTCGGCGGCAAGGGCGGCAACCAGGCGGCGAGCGCCGCGCGTGCGGGCGCCGAGGTGCGCATGGCGGGCGCCGTGGGCGACGATGCGTTCGGCCCCTTCCTCCTCGACGCGCTCCAGGCATCCGGCGTCGATGCGACGCGCGTCGTGCGGCTCGCCGGCACGGGGTCGGGCATGAGCGTCGCGATCTCGGACCGGGAGGGCGACTACGGCGCGGTGATCGTGTCGGGCGCCAACCTCGCGATCGACTTGGGCGCGCTCTCGGACCCCGGCCTGTGGTCGGGCGCCGGGGCGCTGATCCTCCAGAACGAGGTGCCGGACGCGGTCAATGTCGCGGCGGCGCAAGCGGCGCGCGACGCCGGCGCGACGGTCTGCCTGAATGCCGCCCCGTACCGGCCGCTGCCGGCAGAACTGGCCGCGCTGGTCGACGTCCTGATCGTCAACGCGATCGAGGCCGAGGAACTGTCGGGGATCGCGGTTGCGGATCTGGCCTCCGCCGCGACGGCCGCCGAAGCGCTCGCCGCCCGCTTCCCCTGCGTCGTCGTCACGGCGGGCGGCGACGGCGTGGCCGGCCGACGCTCCGACGAGGCGCCGGTGACGCTCCCGGCCCTGCCGGTGCGTCTCGTCAGCACGCACGGGGCGGGCGACGCCTTCGTGGGCGCGCTGGTCGCCTCGCTGGCCTCCGGCGACGCGTTTGCCCACAGCCTCGCACGGGCGAACGAGACGGCGGCGCGGCACGTCTCCGCGCCGAAATCGTAAGGCTGTAACAAATCCCTTCGCGCCGTCCTGCCATCACAGGACGACGGCCGCCCTCGCGAGGGTGTTTACTGCGCCGCGTCCGGGACCGCCGCCCCGCCGCCCCCCGTGGCCGGACCGGCATGGTCCGACAGGGGCAGCACGAAGCGCCAGACGAGGCCCTCGGGCCCGACGACGAGGGTCGCCTCGCCCTCGAGTTCCCCCTCGATGCTGCGGCGGATGATCTGGAAGCCGAAGCCGCCGGACATGGCGACCGCGGCGTCCGCGACCGGCGTCTCGCGCCATTCGAGGACAAGGCCGGGCGCCCGCGCCGAGGCTGCCAAGCCCCAGCACACGTCGACGGTTCCGCCGTCCGTCCCGAGCGCACCGTGCCGGACGGCGTTGCTCACGAGCTCGTGCATCGCCATGCCGATCGCCAGAGCCTGACGCACGCTCAAAGTCACGTCCTCGCCGCTGAGCGCCACCCGGTCCGGCGCGATGCGCGAGAGCTCGCGCTCCAGGATCTCGCGAAGCCCCGCATGCTCCCAGCCGTGCTGCGTCAGGACGTTGTGGGCCGAGGAGAGGGCGAGGAGGCGCCCCTCGAAACTGCGGTGGAAGCCCTCCACCGAGGCGGCGCTGCGCGCCGTCTGCCGGGACAGCGACTGCACGGTCGCCAGTGTGTTCTTCACCCGGTGGTTCAATTCGTCCACCAGGAGCCGCTGGCGGCGCTCGCTGGAGACGATCCGGTCCATCGCCTGGCGCCGGTCGGTGACGTCGATCACGACGCCGACCATGCGGGTCGGCCGGTGCCGGCCGTCGCCGACGACCCGCCCCCGCGCGTTCAGCCACCGGTCGCCGCGCACCAGCGTATATTCCACGTCGTAGTCCGCGCCCGTGTCGATCGCCTCGTGCAGGCGCGCGACGACCTCGCTCCGGCTGCCCGGCGAGATCTCGTCGAGGAGGTCGGCATAGACCGGCGCCCCGTCCGCGGCGCTGCCGAGGATCGCCTTGCCGCGCGGCGACAGGTGGAGGCGTCCGTTCGCCAGATCCAGTTCCCAGTAGCCGACGCCGCCGGCATCGAGCGCCGCCAGGATGTTCACGCGCTGGTCGTGGAGCGAGGCCATCAGGGCGAGGAAGAGGATCAGGACCGTCGTCCCGGCCACCCCGAAGGCCAGCGGATAGGGCGGCGGTCCCGGCATGCCGATGGCGGCGCCCGGAACCGGCGTCAGGTGGAGCGCGGCCATCGCCGTGTAGTGCATGCCGACGATGGCGAGCCCGAGGATGCCGGCGGCGGCCGCGCGCGACCAGCCCCGCTGCTCGCTGCGGGCGACGAAGAGCGCGGCCATCGAGGACGAGACGGCGACCGCGAGCGAGAGGAGGACGAGCAGCGGATCGTAGCCGAGCACCGCGGCCGTCCGGAGGGCTGCCATCCCGACATAGTGCATGGCGCAGATGCCCGTCCCCATCAGGACGGCGGCCCCGACGACATGGCGCCGGTCGGAGCGCTCGGACGCGGCGACCTTGAAGGCGGTGCCCGTCGCGCCGATCGCGAGCGCCAGCGACACGAGGGTGAGGATCGGATCGTAGCTGACCGCGGAGCCCGGATCGAAGCCGAGCATCGCGACGAAATGCATCGACCAGATGCTGAGGCCCATCGCGAGCGCGGCGGCCACCAGCCAGCCCGCCCGCGCCCGGCCGAAATTTCCCGACACGCGGTCGAAGAGGTCGAGGGCCGTCCACGAGCCCAGCACCGCGATCACGATCGACAGGATGGCAAAGAGCGGGCTGTGGTGGGCGTGGACCATGCGCGACGACTTCTTCGGCTCCGGCCCCCGCCGCCGGGGGCCCATGGTTCGGTGTCAGGGGTTTCGCCGTTCCACCCCCTTCGCGGGCGGGACGGACGACGCAGCGATATAGGGCATCTCCGGGTCGAGGGTTAGAAGGGCGATCGGCGGCGAAAGCAACCGTCTCGTGCGGATCTCCCCACGCCCCCGCAAGCCTGGCGCGGTCCGTGCCTCCGGCGACCCGCTCGCGCGAGCGTCAAAGCGGTAGGCTCGACGTCACCTTGACCCGGTCGAGCACCACGATGGTGCGATAGGAGCGGACCATCTCGTTGTCGGCGAAGAGCCAGGCGGTCCGCGTCTCGTAGTCCTCCATCGAAGGCACGAGAAGGACGAGGATGAAGCCCGCCGTCCCGGTGACGCAATAGCACTGCTGCACCTCGGGCGCGTCGCGGAAGAACCGCTTCACCGCCGAGACCGTGGCGGAGCGGTCGTTGGTCAGCGTCACCTCGACGAGGACCGTGATCGGGAGCCCGACGGCCACGGGATCGACGATCGCGACGGTCCGGCGGATGACCCCGTCCCGCTCCATGCGCGCGATCCGGCGCTGCACCGCGGGGGCGGACAGGTGGACCGCCTCGGCGATCTCGCGCTGCGGGCGCGCGGCATCGACCTGCAGGAGGCGAAGGATCGCGCGATCCTGCTCGTCGAGCGCGTGAGCGGCCATTGCGTCGTTTCCCCGTTTGGCGAGCGAACCATGCACCCTTGATAGCTCGAACGAGCCATTTGCCCATCCCGACCGAGCTAGACTTGCGTCGAACCGATTTGGACGAACGTCATGGATCTTCGCAAGCCGATCGATGCCACCGCCGCCGCTTCGATGGTGGCCCTGTGCGCCCTTTGGGGAACCCAGCAGGTCGCCATCAAGCTCGCCGCGCCCGACATGGCGCCGGTCCTGCAGATCGGCCTGCGATCGGGACTGGCGTCCGGCCTGGTGCTCCTCGTCGTCTTCTTCCGGCGGGAGCAGCGGTTCCTCGTCGGCGAGGCCTGGCGGCCCGGCCTTCTGGCGGGCGCTCTGTTCGGGCTGGAATTCGTGCTGTTCGCGCAAGGGCTCCTCTTCACCTCCGCCTCGCACATGTCGATCTTCCTCTACACGGCGCCGGTCTTTGCCGCGCTCGGCCTCCATCTCGCCCTTCCGGAAGAGCGTCTTGCGCCCCTGCAGTGGATCGGGATCGCCGTCGCCTTCGGCGGGATCGTCCTGACCTTCGCGGGGCGCGGCGGGGGGCCGGGCGGCGACGCCGCCTGGATCGGCGACCTCCTCGGGATCGCGGCCGGCGCGTTCTGGGGGGCGACGACGATCGTGGTCCGAACGTCCCGCCTGTCGCGGGCCCCGGCCGCCGTCACCCTGTGGTATCAGCTCGCGGTCGCCTGCGTGATCGCACTCGGCTCGGCGCTGTGGTTCGGCGAAACGCGCGTGAGCGCGTCGGCGACACTTCTCGCGAGCCTCGCCTACCAGACGGTGATCCTCTCGACGGTCAGCTATCTCGCGTGGTTTTCGCTCCTTCGCGTCTATCTCGCTTCACGCCTCGGGGTCCTGTCGCTCCTGACGCCGGTCTTCGGCATCGGCTTCGGCATCCTCATCCTCGGCGACCGGCTGACCCCGGAATTCCTGGCGGGCGCCGCCCTCATCCTCTTCGGCATCGTGCTCGTCAGCGGGCGCGACCTCGTGGCGCGGCGCGCCAGGCGCCGGCCGGTCGCGGCGCGATCGCGCTGACGCATCGCCCCGCCCGGCCGTCGCCGCCAGCGCCATCGGGCGGGCCGGCCGGTCCTTCGGCCGCGGACCGACCCGACGCCTCGCCTCAATAGCCCACGGTGAAGCGCCGGCGGGAATGGCGCGGCGTCTCGATCTCGTCGGCCAGCGCGATCGCATAGTCCTCGAACGAAATGCTGCTGCCCGATGGGCCGGTCAGAAGCTCGTCCCCGCCGAGGCGGAAGACGCCCGTGCGCTCGCCCGGCACGAAGGCCGCCGACGGGGACAGGAAGGTCCAGTCGAGGTCGTGTTCCCGGCGCAGCCGGTCGAGGAAGTCGCTGCCCTTCTGCGCCTCCTCCCGATATTCGGCCGGGAACTGCGGCGTATCGATCAGCCGGACGCCCGGCGCGACCTCAAGGCTTCCCGCGCCGCCGACGACGAGATAACGCGGCACGCCCGACGCCTTGACCGCCGCGATCAGCTGGTCCGGGTCGGTGGCGGTGAAGTGGACCGAGCTGACGACGGCGTCGTGCCCCTTCAGGGCGGACACCAGCGCATCCGTGTCGGCGAGATCGAGGGCGAGCGGCGTCACGCCCGGCAGGCTCGCGATCCTCGCCGCGTTGCGCGCGATGGCGGTGACCGCGTGGCCGCGCGCGGCGAGTTCGGCGGCGATGCGCGATCCGGCATGTCCGGAGGCGCCGATCAGGGCGATCTTCATGGGGCTGTCCTTTCCCTCGTGCCTGCGACCCGTGCGGCCCGGCTTCGACGACGAGGGCAAGATGGCAGCCCGCGGAGCGAGGCGGAAGACAGACGATCTTTACAGATCGTATGGCATCGGCAGACAATCGAGGATGCTCGAACCCCGCATCCTCAGCCGCCTCGTCTATTTCGCCGCCGTGGTCGAGACGCGATCCTTCACCCGCGCGGCCGAGCGGCTGGGCATCACCAAGGCCGTGGTCAGCCAGCAGGTCGCCCGCCTCGAGGAGGATCTCGGCACCGCCCTCGTCCTGCGCACCACGCGCCGCGTCGAGCCGACCGAGGCGGGGCGGCGGCTCCATGCGCGCGCCGCCCGGATCCTGCGAGAGGCGGGGGACGCGGTGGCGGAGGCGGGCGAGACCGCCGCCGCGCCGCAAGGCACGCTCCGCATCCTCGCGCCCGCCGACTACGGGGCGCTCGTGGTGGTTCCGGTGGTCGCCGACTTCCTGCGACGCTTTCCCGACTGCCGGGCGGACCTGCGCCTTTCGGACCGCATCGCCGACGTCCTGGCGGGGGAGGTCGACCTGTCGATCCGGGTCGGACGGCTCGCCGACACCAGCCTTCATGCCCGGCGGCTCGCCACGTTCGAGGAGGTCCTCGTCGCCGCCCCCGGCCTCCTCGCCCGCCGCGGCCTGCCCGCCTCGCCGGTCGATCTCGGTCGCCTGCCGCTCGTCGTGAACACCGCCCTCCCCCATCCCGCCGAATGGCGCTTCGAGGGACCCGCGGGCGCGACGACGATGCACGAGGCATCTGCGCATCTGTCGATCGATACGGCGCGCGGGGTGCAGGATGCGATCCTGGCGGGTGCGGGCGCCGGCATCCTGCCCGACTTCATGGCAGAGGCGGACCTCGAAAGCGGACGGCTGGTGCGGCTTCTGCCGGACTGGCGCCTGCCGGGCGGCGGCATCCATGCCGTCTTCGCCGCGTCCCGGCTCCGGCCGGCGCGCGTGTCCGCCTTCGTCGAGATGCTGGCGTCCTCGCTGCGGCGTGCTGTGGCGCGGCGTACGCCCCGTCAGGCGAAGGAGGGTTCGAGCGAGACGGCCGCAGCGCCGAGCTTGGCGAGATAGTCGGCATGGTTGCGCAGGGCGTCGGCCTTGGGCGCGACGAGGCAAAGCGTCGCGGCCGCGGTGCCGTCCGGCCGGCGGATCGGCACGGCGAAGCAGTGGGTGTAGCTGTCGACGATGGAATCGAAGGTGAAATAGCCGTCCGCGACCGCCTTGTGGGCCTGCCGCGCGAACTCCTCCGGCGCGAGCCAGTCGCCCGAGGGGAGCTGGAAATCCGCCGCCGGCACGAAGGCGCGGATCTCGTCCTCGCCGAGATGGCCGAGGAGCAGGCGGCCGGATGCCGTCCAGGGAATGGGCGTGCGCTCGCCGACGCTCGACGAGATGCGGAAGGGCCGCGAGCCCTCGCGCATCATGGCGACCGTGTACTTGTTGCCGTCGAGGAGGCAGAACTGGGCGGTCTCCTGCGTCTCGGCCGCGAGGCGGTCGAGCACCATGGCGACGCGGCTCGGCATGTCGGAGTGATGGCCGTAGGCCTGCCCGTAGAGGAACAGGCGCCGGCCGAGGAAGACGCGGCCCTCGGCATCGGCGGCTTCGAGGACATCGAGCCTCACCAGCGCCGCGACGATCTCGTAGATCGTCGACCGCGGCGCGCCCATCGCGGCCGCGATCTCGTTGGGGCGAAGCGGACGGCCCGCCTCGCGCAGGGCGTCGAGGATGTCGAAGGCGCGGTCGAGCCCGCGCGCCCGGCGGTTGACGGTCTCCTCCACGCGCGTGTCCATGTCGTCTCCGATGCTCGGGCCCTCGCGGCTTATTTCCGCTTGAAGGCGACGCAGTCAATCTCGACCTTGCAGTCGACCATCATGGACGACTGCACGCAGGCCCTGGCCGGCGGGGTCGCGCCGAAATATTCGGCATAGACGCCGTTGAAGCTCCAGAAGTCGCGCGGGTCGTCGAGCCAGACGCCGACGCGCACCACGTCCTCCAGCCCGTAGCCCGCCTCGGTGAGGATGGCGATGACGTTCTCCATCGTCTTCTTCGTCTGCTGGACGATGCCGCCCGGCACGATCTCGCCGTTCTCCATCGCCACCTGGCCGGACACGTAGAGCCAGCCGTCGGCTTCCACCGCGCGGGCGAAGGGCAGCGGCTTGCCGCCGGCGCCGGTCTCGCCGGCACCATAGCGCTTGAGGGTCATGCTTTGCGTGTCCTGTTCTGTCAGTTGAAGCGGGAAGACTGGAGGAAGGCGGCGAGGCGCTCGGTCTTGGGGGCCGCGAACATCTCGCGCGGGTCCCCCTCCTCGCCGATGCGGCCGCCGTTCATGAAGATGACGCGGCTCGACACCTCGTAGGCGAAGCGCATCTCGTGGGTGACGAGGAGCATGGTCATCCCGTCCTCGGCGAGCGAGCGCACGACGGCAAGCACTTCGGCGACGAGCTCGGGATCGAGCGCCGAGGTCACCTCGTCGAACAGCATCAGGCGCGGGCTCATGGCGATGGCGCGCGCGATCGCCACGCGCTGCTGCTGGCCGCCCGAAAGCTTTGCCGGATACTGGTCCTTGCGCGCGAGCAGGCCGACGCGGTCGAGCCAGGTCTCGCCGAGCGCGCGCGCCTCGTCCCGCCCCATCCGGCGCACCAGCGTCAGGCCGAGCGTGACGTTCTCGAGCGCGGTCATGTGCGGGAAGAGGTTGAACTGCTGGAAGGCCATGCCGGTCAGCGCGCGCTGGCGGGCGATCTCCCGCTCGCTCTTGCGCCGACGCTGGCCGCCCTCGGTGGAGAAGCCGATCTCCTCGCCGTCGATGCGGATCGAGCCGCCCTCGAACTCCTCCAGCATGTTGACGCAGCGCAGCATCGTCGTCTTGCCGGAACCCGACGAGCCGATGATCGAGATCACCTCGCCCGAGCGCACGTCGCAGTCGACCCCTTTCAGGACCTCGAGCGGACCGTAGCACTTGCGAAGGTCCCGGATTTCCAGAAGGTTCGCGGTCATCGGGGCGCCTTTCACGCGACGCTCACGCGGCGCTCGACATATCGGCCGAGACGCTCGATGGCGAAATTGACGAGGAAGTAGAGAAGGCCGGCGAGGAGATAGAACTCGAGGCTGTGGAAGGCGCGGCTGATGACCTCCTGCGTGCGCAGGAGAAGCTCGGCGACGCCGATCACCGAGAGGAGCGTCGAGGCCTTCACCATCTCGGCCGCCGTGTTGATCAGCGGCGGCAGGGCGAGGCGCAGCGCCTGGGGACCCAGCACATAACGGAAGGTTTGGCCGAAGGTGAGGCCGATCGCCTTGGCGGCCTCGGTCTGGCCCTTGTGAATGGTCTCGAGGGCGCCGCGGGTGATCTCGCCGACATGCGAGGCGCAGAACAGCGTCAGCGCGAGGACGCCGGCCTGGAAGGCGGACAGGTCGAGCCCGACCGTGCCGAGGATGTAGAAGCTCGCCAGCACCAGGACGAGGACGGGCGTGCCGCGGATGACGTCGGTATAGATGCGCGCGAGGAGGCGCACGGCGCGGTTGCCGTAGGTCAGCGCGAGGCCGAGGAGGGTTCCGATGACGGTGCCGCCGAGGATGGCGAGCGCCGAGATGGCGACCGTGGTGCCGAGGCCGTAGAGGAGCGGCCAGCGCGCCAGCCAGACGATCTCGAGGAAGGTGGGAGGAGCGGTCACGGGGGCTTACCTCGACACGGCGAGCCGCGCCTCGACGCGGCGCAGGAGGGCGGCGAGGATCGAGCAGGTCGCGATGTAGAGGCCGCTCGCCACGATCCACGTCTCGATGACGCGGAAGGTCTCGACGTTGATCTTGCGCGCCTCGAAGGTGAGTTCGGGTACGGCGATCGCGGCGGCGAGCGAGGTGTCCTTGAAGAGGCCGATGAAGGTCGAGCCCAGCGCCGGCAGGACGGCGCGCAGCATCACCGGCAGGACGATGCGGCGGCGGATCTGCGCTTCCGTCAGGCCGATGGCGAGGCCCGCCTCGCGCAGGCTCTTCGGCACGCCGAGGAGGCCGCCGCGAAACACCTCGGCGAGGTAGGCCGCCGAATAGAGCGCGAGCGCGAGGACGAACGAGCTCTGCTTCGACAGGCGCAGCCCGAGCTGGGGCAGCGCGAAGAACGAGAACAGGACGATCACGAGAAGCGGCAAGTTGCGAAACAGCGTCACGTAGGCGCCCGCCGGCAGCCGCAGCGCGGGCCGCCGGCTGACCCGGCCGAAGGCGAGTACCAGCCCGAGGGCGCAGCCGATGCCGATCGCGACGACCGCGAGGACGAGGCTGAGGCCGAGCCCCCACAGGAGATCGTCGAAGCTTCGCCAGACGGCGTCGAAGTTGAGGGTGTATCCCATCGGGATCGCTCGCATCGCAGGGGTAAGGAGGCGGCCCGGGCGGCGGGGCCCGGACCGCCCGACGGGCCGCCTTACTTGAACTCGACCGGGAAGCCGATCGCCGGGGGCGGCAGATCCTTGCCGAACCACGTCTTGAAGGAGGCGGCATAGGTGTCGAACTCGACGCCGGTCATCGCCTCGTGCAGCGCGGTGTTGACGAAGTTCAGCCAGTCCTGGTCGCCCTTGGCGACGGCGCAGGCGTAGGTCTGCGGGCTCCAGCCGTAGCCGGCGTCCTTGTACTGGCCGGGGTTCTGCGTGACGTACCAGGCGATCGAGGACTGGTCGGTGGCCGCGGCATCCGCGCGTCCGGACTGGAGCGCCTGATAGAGAAGGTCCTGCGCCTCGTACTGGTCGACGGTCGCCTCCGGCAGCGCCTTGTGGACGAGCTCCTCGGCATAGACGTTCTGGAGCACCGCGATGGTGACCGACGAGCCGGCCGCCTTCAGCGCGTCGTAGTCGGCATACTGGCCGCCCTCCTTCAGCATCAGGCCGACGCCCTCGCGGTAGTAGGGGATGGTGAAGTTGACCTGCTGGGCGCGCTCGCCGGTCACGGTCATGAACTGGCAGGTCATGTCGACCTTGCCCGTGGTGATGTTGGGAATGCGGGCGTCCGACGACTGGTTGACGAACTCGACCTTCTCCGCGTCGCCGAAGAGCGCCTTGGCGACGATCTTGGCCATGTCGACGTCGAAGCCCTGCAGCGTGTCGGACGCGTCCTTGAAATGCCAGGGCGCGTTGGTCGAGCCGGTGCCGACCACGAGCTTGCCGCGCGCCAGTACGTCGTCGAGCTTGGCGGCCTCCGCTCCCACGGTCAGACCGGCGACGGACGCGGTCGCCATGAGCCCCAGCACTACAGCCTTCACAACCATTGCCATTCTCTCCATCGCCGATGTCCGTTGTAATGAACATTTGACCGCAACAGCGGATTGTCTTATGAGTGGACATGCCTTGATATTTGTCAACAGGCTTGCGGGAGGGATCGTGACAGGCGAACCGGAGACACCGGCGGTGGTGATCGATCTCGACACCGCACTGCGAAACATCGCCTGGGCGCAGGCGCATCTCGCGGCGCAGGGGCTGGCCGTCCGCCCCCACATCAAGACCCACAAGCTCGCTCGGCTGGCGCGCGCGCAGCTCGACGCCGGCGCGGTCGGCATCACCTGCCAGAAGATCGGCGAGGTCGAGGCCCTCCTCGACGCCGATCCCGCGATCCCCGACGTCCTCCTCACCTACCCGGTCCTCGGCCCGGCCAAGCTCGAGCGGCTGCGGGCGCTGGCGCGGCGCGTGCGCCTGTCGACCGTCGCCGACAGCGACGCGGTGGTGGACGGCCTCGCCGCCGCCTTTGCCGACGAACCGCAGCCGCTCGCCGTTTTTGTCGAGTGCGACACCGGCGGGCGGCGCTGCGGCGTCCAGACGCCGGCCGACGCGGCACGCCTGGCGCAGCGCATCGCGAAAGCGCCCGGCCTCGCCTTCGGTGGCCTGATGACCTATCCCCTCGCCGGCGGCCGCGATGCCGCCGCCGCATTTCTGGCCGAGGCCAAGGCCGCGATCGAGGCGGACGGTCTGCGGGTGCCGGTGGTCACGTCCGGCGGCACGCCCGACCTTTGGCAGGTCGAGAACGACGGCGTCGTCACCGAGTACCGGCCGGGAACCTATGTCTACAACGACCGCTCGCTGGTCGCGCGCGGGGCAGCCGAGCTTGCCGACTGCGCGCTGCGCGTCGTCGCGACCGTCGTCTCGAAGCCGACGCCGGAGCGCGCGATCATCGACGCCGGATCGAAGGTGCTCACCTCGGACCTTCTGGGTCTCGCCGGCTACGGAATGGTGGTCGGGCTTCCGGGTGTCGCGATCGACCAGCTTTCGGAGGAGCACGGCCGCCTCTCAAGCGCCGAGCCCATTCCGCTCGCGGTCGGCGACCGGGTCGAGATCGTCCCGAACCATGCCTGCGTCGTCACCAACATGGTCGACGCGGTCCATGTCCGCCTGCCGGACGGCACGCTCGAGCTCTGGCCCGTCACCGCCCGCGGCCGGGTGACCTGACGCCTCCGGCGAGCGCGTCCCGCGCTGCCGCCGTTGCCTTCCGCCCGCCATCCGGCGCATCGTGCCGCGTGGGCCGGGTGGCGGCCTTCGAAAAGGACGGCCCATGAGCGGCGACATCGAACTGGCGAGCTATCCCGGCCTCGACGCGCGCATCCGGGTGCTGCGGCTCGGCACGGTCGTCGATGCGGTCTTCGTGCGGACCGAGCGCTTCGACGTCCTCGTCGACACGCTCGACACGCCCGAAACCTGCCGCGCCGCCCTCGATCTCGTGGGCGCCGGCGGCGATCGGCCGCTCATCGTCGTCAACTCCCACATGGACTGGGACCATTTCTGGGGCAACGCCGCGGTGGCCGATCGCTCCGTGATCGTCGCCCATGCCGGGGCGAGCGAGCGCTTCCGCAACGGCAGCGTGCACGAGGTGTTGGCGCGCAAGGCGTCCACCGATCCCCGCTTCGCGACCGTCGAGCTTTGCGCGCCGACCGTCACCTTCCTCGATCGTCTCAGCCTCGAGGGGGGCGACCTCACGCTCGAACTCCTCCACACGCCGGGCCACGCCCCCGATCATGTGGCGGTATGGATCCCGCAACTGCGGACGTGCCTTGCGGTCGACGCCGTCGAGCGCCCGATCCCGAAGGTCTGGAGCGACGACCCGGCCGACCTCCGCGCGCTCGTCGGCTCGCTCCGGCTGATCGAAAGCCTCGGCGCGCGGCATGTCGTTCTCGCGCATGGCCAGACCGACGCGCCGTCGACCGTCGGTCGCAACCTTCGATACTTCGAAACCCTCTCGGAGCGGGTCGGGCGGCTCGATCGGCGGCTCACGGTCGAGGAGAACGGCGAACTCCCGGCCGGCCTGACGCTCGCCGACACGGTCGAGAACCTGCCGAACCTCTCCGCGGACGCACGGCGGTTCTACGAGCGGTTCCACCGGGCGAACCTCCGGGCGACCGTGAGGGCCATCGGCGAGGGCGCGGCCTGAGGTCGATCCGCGGCGCGTGTCTTGCCTGTCAGGTCCGGCGCCACGCCAGAGACCGGCCGGACCCCGGCATTGCCGAACCGTATAGCGGTGGACAAGCGCCGGTAGACTTCCGCTGGCAAGGTGGCCTCGTTGCCCGCTGCGGAACCCGCCGATGCCGAGCCCGAAGGCGCTCGCCAAGATCTTCGCCCTCGCCATGCTCGTGGCCGCCGCTCCGCCCGCCACCTACGCTGCGTTCCTCTATGCGACCGACAACGTCCACGAGGTCGTGCCTGGCACGCTCTACCGCTCCGGCCAGCTCGACGCCGGGGAACTGAAGCATCTCGTTGCCGCCAGAGGAATCCGGACCGTCCTCAACCTGCGTGGCGCCCATCCCGGCGCCCCTTGGTACGACCGGGAACGGACCGCCGTCCGCGATCTCGGCGTCGGCTACGTCTCGATCGGGATTTCGGCGGGCAAGGTTCCCGCGATGGCGACGATGGTGGAGATCGCCGACGCGCTGCGCGATGCGCCCGCTCCGATCCTCGTGCACTGCGAGGGCGGCGCCGACCGCTCCGGCCTCGCCTCGGCGATCTACGAACTGGCGGTGGCGGGCGAGCGCGCCGACGAGGCGGCCGAGCAGCTCGCGCCGCGCTTCCTGCACTTTCCCTGGCTCGGATCGCGCACCGCGGCGATGGACCGCGCCTTCGCGCTCTTTGCTGCGAACTGGACGCCCAATTCGGATCGACCCGTGCGAAACGCCGCGAACTGACGGAGGCAGCCGCTCCGTCCGGGAGCGGCACGGTCGTCGTCACGGCAGGCGCCCCGGGCGGACCACACCGCACGCGGCCTGAATTGGGAATGTGAGGAGGTGCGCCGGAGGAAC
Source organism: Aureimonas sp. Leaf324 (assembly GCF_001423245.1). GTDB lineage: Bacteria > Pseudomonadota > Alphaproteobacteria > Rhizobiales > Rhizobiaceae > Aureimonas. Next base: position 332 of record NZ_LMOH01000011.1, on the reverse strand, counting down.
CCGGCGCCCGACCTCAGAACTCTTCCCACCCCTCCTCGACGGCCGCGGCCTTCGGTGCCGCGCCGCCATGGCCCGCCGTGCGCATCTGTGCCACCGGACGGGACGGGGCCGGATGAACAGGACGCGCCGGGGCCGCCGCCGTGCGGCGCGGTGCTGCGGTGTGGACGACGTGGGCGGCAGAGCGCACGGGCGCTGCGGTTGAAGGCGCCACACTGCGCCCCGCCCCCGTCGCGAAGCCCGACACCAGACCCGCCAGCCCCTCCGTCTCGCCCGACAGCGCCTGCGCCGCCGCCGTCGTTTCCTCGACCATCGCAGCGTTCTGCTGCGTGACC
>NZ_LMOH01000010.1 GCF_001423245.1 Aureimonas sp. Leaf324 | reverse complement strand
ACTGCCCGCCCACGCCCCGAGCGAGGCCGGCACGCCGATCACCGTGATCCCCAAGCGCTGGCAGCTCTTCGCCTGAAGACGGGGGCGGCGCGACATCGCTGCGAAGGGGAGCCGGCTCTCAGCCAAGAAGACCGGGAGCCGAACGTTCGTTCGGCTCCCGGCGGCAAACGCATCCTGGATTCGTCGGCGACACTCAGCCTGCCCGATCCTGCAACGGAGGACGCAGCGTGGCCTGCGCCGCCACCACATCGTGGATGCGGACAGGCTTGATCGTCTCCAGGTCGCGAAGCTTGACCGCCGGCCGCACGGGGGCGACGTCCCTCGTCGCCTCAAGGAGAACTGCGCGCGCCACCGCGACGGCCGCGGTCGTTTCCTCTGCGCTCCAGGATGGATCGACGAGGAAGGCGAGGCTCCTCTCTCCGAGGCGGCGAGCGACGGGAAGCCGCTTGGCGGGACCAAGATGGGCGGAGGCGAACGCCTCCTCGAGATAGATTTCCGAGCAGCTGCCGGAGAAGCAGGGCACCCCGCCCTTCGCGATGGCGGCCACCAGCATGTTGCGCGTCCAGCCATCGGCAAGCCGTGACGGATCCAGATAGGCGTAGAGGCGGTACCAGGCGTGCGTATGCTGCGAAGCCAGTTCGGGGATCGAGACCAGCTGCAGATCCCTGAAGCCGTTCATCCAGATCCGTGCGTTGCGCTCCCGCTGCAGACGCCAGTCCTCCAGACGCTCGAGCTGCCGCAGACCGAGGACCGCCTGGATCGACATCATGCGCCAGTTCGTGCCGATCGACTGGTGAAGCCAGCGGAATCCCGGTGTTCCGAGGCCCTGATGGGACAGCGCGTAGGACTTGCCATGATCCTTCAGGCTCCAGGCCGCTTGCCAGAGGGCATCGTCGTCCATCGCGATGAGGCCACCCTCCCCGCCGGTCGTGATGATCTTGTCCTGGCAGAACGAAAAGGCCGCGATGTCGCCGAACGATCCGACGAGACGGCCGTCGTAGCGGGCGCCATGCGCCTGGGCACAGTCCTCGATGACCTTCAGGCCCCGGCGGCGGGCCAACCGCATGATCGGTTCCATCTCGCAGGGCCATCCCGCCAGATGAACGGGGATCACCGCCTTGGTCCGCGGGGTGATGCGGCGAGCGATCGTCTCGGCGGTCAGGTTGCCGGATAGGGGGTCCACGTCGGCAAAGACCGCCGTGGCGCCCGCGAAGGGGACGCAAGCGGCCGAGGCGACGAAGCTGCGCGGGGTGACGATGACCTCGTCGCCCGGTCCGATCCCCAGCACCCGCAAGGCGAGATCGAGGGCCACGGTGCCGTTGGCGACCGCGACCGCGTGGCGGCGTCCAAGGTGGTTCGCATAGGCCTCCTCGAAGCGGGCGACATGATCGCCCGTCCAGGCGTTGACCTTCGCGGACCGCAGCACCTCGACCACGTCGCAGATCTGTTCCTCGTCGTAGATCGGCCAGCGTTTCATGGGGATCGCTCCTTGGACAGTGTCGGAAGATCAGAAGACGTCGCGGACGAGCACGAAGGCCTCGGCGGCGCTCCGGTGAATGCGGGTCCCGCGCACGAGGGCGAGAGCGCGCAGCGCCTCGATCGAACGCTCGTGGGGGAAGGGGCGGACCTGGGACGCGAACATGGCCATCGCCTGGAGCTTGTGATCCAGGGTGTTCTCGATGTCGACGAACACCTGCGGCAGGAAGCCGGGCGTGACGTAGGGAGCGTTCCAGTTGGTTTCCGAGACCGTCTCGTAGGCGAGGATCCTGCGGGGATATTCGGCCTGATGCGGGCGGGCGGCGACGAGCGAGGACAGGAAGATCAGCTGGTGATCGAGATGCATGTCGCCGACGAAGGGAATGAAGAGCGTGTCGGGACGCAGCTCGCGGACGATCCCCTGCAGCGCGGCGTTCAGCGTCGAATGAGGCGTTTCGGCCAGCTTGGCCGCCGGCTGGTCGAGCCAGTGGGTTCGCGTGACGCCGAGATGCGCGTGGGCCGTTCGGGCCTCGGCGCGAATGCCCGCGACGGTCGCCTCGTCGAACTCCGGCAGGCTGCCACGCGTGACGACCGCCACGTGGGTCTCGCAGCCCTCGCCCGCGAGCCGGGCCATCGTCCCGCCGCAACCCAGGACCTCGTCGTCCGGATGGGGCGCGATCACGAGCACGCGGCCGAAGGAACCGAGAGCCCCGGTCATGACGCCGCACCGCCCGCAGCGTCCGAGGGCGCAAGTTCCGCCGCGGCCGAGGCGATCGTCGCCAGCATCCGCCGTTCGCCCCGGATGAGCACGAGCACCGTCATGAAGAGGATCCTGAGATCGAGGACGAGACTGCGGTGGCGCACGTACCAGAGGTCCAGGGTGAGTTTCTCGCAGTCGGAGAGCCGGGTGTTGCCGTTGACCTGGGCCCAGCCGGTCAGGCCCGGAAGGACGGCGCATCGCGCGATCCCCCAGTCGCCGAAGGCGGCGATCGTGCCGGGCAGGAGCGGACGCGGGCCGACGAGCGTCATGTCGCCGCGAACGATCGCCAGCAGTTGGGGAAGCTCGTCCAGGCGCCAGGCTCGCAGCAGCTGGGTCGCGCGAGTTTGCCTGAAGGCGTCGGGCAGAAGCGTGCCGTCGGGGCCGCGCGTGTCGCGCATGGTGCGGAACTTGCAGATCGTGAACGGCCTGGCCCCAAGGCCGCTGCGCGTCTGCCGGAACAGGAGCGGACGCCCGATGCTGGCATAGACGATGCCGGCAGCCAGCAACCAGAACGGCAGGGAAAGAAGGAGCAGGACCGCCGCCAACGCGCGGATCAACGCCGCCCGCCAGGGTACGGGTGTTCCGACCGCCGCTTCGCCCGTACGCCCCCCGGTCTCGATCCCGCTCATGGCATGCGGCCGAGGCTGGCGCTGGCAAGCGTCGCGCTGCGCGACCTCGACGCCGGATCGATGGCGACGAGCACGGTGTCGCCCGGGCCGAGATCGTCGAACACGTCGGCCTCGCGGGTGACGACGCGGCCGTCCACCTTGCTGCGCACCCGGTAGATGAAGACGATGGTGCTGTCCTGCGAGGCTTCCTCGGCGGTGAGGCTGCTGAGGAGCAGGATCTGCTTCTCCTTCGACTGCTGCGTGGCGAGAAGCCGTTCGATGTCGGCGTAGTGTCCCTGGAGCTCGGACAGGGCGGTGCGCGTGCGCAGGTCGGTCGCGTCCGAGAGAGCCCGCTGGAGATCGCCGAGTTCGCGGCGCGTCGACGACATCTGATTGTAGATCTCCAGGAGATGGGACTCCTGCGCGGTGACCTCGCGCTCGATGTTGGAGATCTCGGTGATGGTCTTGATGCCGCGCTTGTAGAGGGCCCGGCTGCGCTCGAGGTCGTCCCGCGCCGAATCGATGGCCGCCTTCTGGTTGGTCACCAGCTGGTCGAGATTCTTCAGCGCCCCGCCGACCTCCTCGATTGCGGCCGTCAGTTGGCCGATGCGCGTCTTGTAGCCGCGCGCCTCCACCTCGAGGATCTTCTGCTCCGTCGGCATCAGCGTCGCCCGGAGGCTTTCCGTCATGCTGGGACGCGCCTTGTCGGGAATGTCCTCGGCGCGAAGCTCGGCGCGCCCGTCGAGCTGCGCCTTGACGCGCGCCGCCGAGACGGCCGCGTGGGCAATCTCCACGGCGGTCTCGTCCATGTCGCCGCGCAGGCGGGCCTGCGTGATGATGCGATCCTCGGAGGTCGCGCCGCCGGTCGACTGCCCCCCGGCGAGCGCCACCGCCTGTTCGACGTTCATGTTCGGCTGGAAGGCGTAGGAGCCGGGCGACTTCACGTCGCCCAGAACGTAGATCGGGCGGAAGTTGACGATGGAGAAGGAGAACTGCGGGTCGATGAAGAGGCGGCGGTCGACGAACGCCTTGCGGATCGCGTCCGACGCCTCCGGGACCGTCAACCCCTCCACCTTGAAGCCGCCCAACAACGGCAGGTTGACCTGCCCGTTGCTGGCGACCGTCAGCTGTTCGGACGGCAGCGTGTCGTCGAGGAAATCGAAGGACGTGACGTCGCCGATGGTCAGCTGGTACTCGTCGACCGCCAGCCCCTTGGCGAGAGCGGGACCTGCCGGCCCGCAGAGAGCGCAGCCGACGGCCAGCACGGCTTGTGCGAGCAGACGCGCGCTCCTCCTGGCAAGTCGGGTCATGATCTCTCCTTATCGCTGTTCCCCGAGGCTAGAGCCGTTCGGGAGGGGCGGAGAGTTATCCATTCGGAGGGTCGGGATACGCCGGCATCGACCCGCTCTCCGCCATTCGGATAGCTGGATGCGACGGGGGGCGCCGTTATCGTCGAAGGCCTGTCGGCCCTTCGTCGAAGACCTGGGGCCCGACCCGCTTTCCCTGGAGCGCGCCCGTGACCTCGACGTCACGGGACACGCTCCGGACCTTTGATTCTGCCGCATGGTCCGACGGCGGGGCGGTTCCCGCCGCGCCCGGACAGGCTCTAGCGATCGGACGCGCCGTGCCGCACAAGGTCCTCCACACGATCACCGGGCTCAATGTCGGCGGGGCCGAGCACATGCTCGTCCGGTTCCTCGGGCAGCTCGATCCGGCGCAATACGCCTCGAGCGTCCTGTCGCTCCTGCCGCCCGGCCGGCTGGCGGCAGCGGCCTCGCAGCGGGCCGAGGTCGCCTCGGTCGGCATGGGCACACTGCCCCTGCCGCACCACCTTCTGCGCCTGAGGGCGCAGGTGCGCACCATCCGGCCGGATCTCCTGCACGGGTGGATGCATCACGGGAATCTGGCGGCGATGCTGGGCGTGCTGTCGGGTGCGGCCCACGCGCCGGTGATCTGGGGCGTCCATCATTCGATCACGCGGCTCGGTGACGAGAAGGCGTTGACGCGCGGCATCCTCCGGCTCTCAGCCAAGCTGTCGAGCCGCACGGCGGCGATCTGCTACTGCTCGCGCGTCGCCGCCGACGACCACGAGAGGATCGGCTTCGACACCGACCGCCGCGTCGTGATCCCGAACGGCACGGACTGCGCGGTCTTTGCGCCGTCCGGCGACGCCGGCGCCCGCCTGCGGCAGATGATCGGCATTCCTGCGGAGCGGATCGTCATCGGCCATGTCGCCCGCTTCCATCCGATGAAAGATCAGATCGCCCTGGTGCGCGCGGCGGCGCGACTGATCGCCGAGCGGCGCGACGTCCAGGTGGTCTTCATCGGCGAGGGCCATGGAGACGGGCCCGTGCGCCAGCAAGCGCAGGCGCTCGGCATTGATACGCGTGTTTCCACGCTCGGCGTGCGCGACGACGTCGCAACGCTCCTGCCGGGGTTCGACGTCTTCGCCTTGTCCTCGGCCTGGGGAGAGGCGTTCCCCCTGTCCGTCGGAGAGGCGATGGCGTGCGGCGTGCCCGTCGTCGCGACGGCGGTGGGAGACTGCCGATGGCTCGTCGGCCCGGCCGGCGCGGTGGTTCCGCCGAGCGACCCCGAGGCGCTCGTCACAGCCCTGCGCGACCTGGTCGACCTGCCGCCCGCCACGCGCCAAAACCTCGGCCGGAGGGCGCGCGAGCGGATCGTCGACGAATTCTCGCTGCCGGTCTACGCCAACCGGCACCTGGAACTCTACGAGCGGGCCCTCGACGCCCATCGCCGGCACGGCGCGGCCCGGCCCAGTCCTCTGCATCACGGAGAAACGGCATGACCCTTTCGGATGCGAGCATCGCCGTCGGCCGGTCCGCATCGTCCGACCAAGCGGGCGCGGCACCCTTGGCAGCCGGGCCGGCCGGCCGGCGGCCCGGGCGCCAGCACATCGTCGTCATCGCGAGCCTGACGCGCTCGCTCGTGATCTTCCGCCTCGAACTCCTCAAGGCCATGGTCGCCGCCGGCCACCGCGTCACGGCGCTGGCGCCCGACGACGACGCCGACGCGGCGCGAACCCTGGCCGGCATCGGCGTCGCGTTCCAGCGGATCCCGATGGCGCGGACGGGAACCAATCCGATCGCCGACCTCAGGACGATGGCCTCGCTCTACCGGACGATGCGATCGCTCTCCCCCGACATCCTCTTCGCCTACACGATGAAGCCGATCATCTACGGAGGCCTTGCCGCGCGCCTCGCCGGCGTTCGCCGGCGCTTCGCCATGTTCACCGGCTTCGGCTACATGTTCGGGTCTGAGGGAGAGACCGTGTCGGGTTCGGCGCTTCGCTGGCTGAGCGTCCAGCTCTATCGGCGCGCGCTCGTCGGCGCGTCCGCCGCCTTCTTCTACAACGACGCCGACGGCGAGGACATCCGGCGCCACGCGATGCTGGGCACGGGGACGCCGATGATCCCGATCTCAGGCTCGGGCGTCGACCTGGACCTCTACGAGCGACAGCCGATCCCGCCGGGCCCACCGGTCTTCCTCCTGGTCGCAAGGCTGCTTCGCGAGAAGGGCATTCTCGAATTCGCCGAGGCCGCCCGCGCCCTCAAGACGCGGTATCCGCAAGCGCGATTCCAGATTCTCGGACCGTTCTACGAGAGCCCCCTGGCGATCGGGCGCAGCGACCTGCAGCGGCTGCAGACGGACGGTGCGGTCGAATATCTCGGCGAAACGTCGGATGTCCGGCCGTACCTCTCCGCCTCCACGGTCTTCGTGCTTCCGTCCTATTATCGCGAAGGCATTCCCAGGAGCGCGCTCGAAGCCCTGGCGACGGGCCGCGCCATCGTCACCACCGACGCGCCGGGATGCCGCGAGACGGTGATCGACGGGCAGAACGGCGTTCTCGTTCCGCCGCGGGACGCCGGCGCCCTGGCCGCCGCCATGGCGCGATTCCTGGAGGATTCGGCGCTGGCCGTCACGATGGGCGCCCGATCGCGCCGACTGGCCGAGGAGCGCTTCGACGTCCACGCGATCAACCGCGTGCTTCTCGGCGCCCTGGAACTCTGAGGAGAACGCAGGGCGGGTCGATCAGCGCGTAAGCCCCGTTCGACGGCTGGAAGGGGCCGCCGGACGCTCCTCGCAGCCGAGCCAGTCGAGAAGCGAGCGCAGGCCTTCGTCGAGATCGCCCGGCCGGTAGCCGAGGCGGCCGATCTTCCTGATGTCGAGCGCGGGAAACCCCGGGTCCCCTTCCCCGACAGCCGCTTCGCCGGACACCTGGGCGGGGTCGGTCTCGGTGAGACGGCAGAGCCTGGCGGCGAGGTTCGCGATCGTGGTGCGCACGCCGCTTCCTACATTGTAGACGCCGCTCGCCTCCACCCGCAGGAGAAGGAACAGGGCGTCGCACACGTCGCCGACCGACACGAGGTCTGCGCCGAACGATCCGCCATGGGTGAGGACCACGGTCTCGTTTCGCTGCAGTCGCCGTGCAAGCGTCGCGACGGCACCGAGCGACTGGCCCGGTCCAAACACCGAGCCGAGGCGCAGGGTGGTCAGGGCGACGCCGTCGCGACGACAGACGAATTCGGCATAGGTTTCCTGCGCGATCTTGGACGTCAGATAGAAGACGCGGCCTGCGGGGAACATCGGCGCCCGCTCGTCCGGACGCTCGACGTGGGGCGCATAGGCGTTGGCGCTGGCGAGCTGGAACACGGACCGCACCCCCGCCGGGCGGGCGGCGTTCATCAGACGGAGCGTGCCAAGGGCGTTGCGTCGCCAGCATCGCCCGGCCTCGCAGGGATCGAGGTGGTCCCGAGGGATGTGGGCGGCGAGGTGCAGGAGGGCGTCGCAGCCGCGCAGAACATCCGGGTCGAGCGCCCCCTCGTCGTCCAGATCGAAGGCGACGCGCTCCCCGTCCGCCCTCTCGACGGCGCTCGGATCGCGGAGCAGGAACCGCACGCGATAGCCGAGCTCGCGGGCGCAGCGGACGACGTGCCGGCCGACGAAGCCGGTTCCTCCCGTCACGGCCAGAAGCGCCCCTCGCTCCATGGCTACAGGACGCGTTCCAGATCGTCCTGCGTCACCAGAATCTCGCTCTGGAAGCGCAGGATCGTCGCCTCCCGGATGGCCGGCTGGCGGATTTCCTCGCCGCCCAGCACGCGGCGAAGACACATTTCCACCTCGTTGAAGCCCAGCATGGCACGCAGGGGCGTCGTTCCCGAGAAGCGCGCGTTGATCTCGAAGACCCGGGGCCTGCCGTCGCGGTCCGTCCGGAACTGGAAGTTGGCGGGACCATAGGGCTGGAGGGTGCGACCGGCGCGCATGGTGAAGGCGTTCAACGCCTCGCTCGGCTCGGAATAGGCGCGATAGGTGTTGCCGTCCCGAAGGTCCCGGCGCAGGACGATCGAGGCCCGGGGCTCACCGTCGAAGACGAGCACGCTCGCCGTGTATTCCACGTTGGCGGTCCCGACGCACTCCTGGACCAGGAGGCCCGTCCGCCCGTCGAGGGCCTGCGCGAGCGCATCCCGATCGTTGACGAGCGACACGCCGACCGAGCGCGCCCCGACGCGCGGCTTGACGATCAGCGGGAAACCGACGGCGTCGATCAGCTCCTCCAGCGCGGCCGGGTCTTCGGGCAGGGCCGACAGCGGCGGATGAAGTCCTTCCCCGTCCAGGAACTGGAACGTGCGATACTTGTCGTCGGCGATCGCGATGACCTCGGGCCGGCTGACGATGACCCGCGTTCCGAACTCGGCCTCGAGCGCGGCGCGATGCTGCGAGAAGGCCGCCAGTTCGACGTCCGTGCCCACGAGCACCGCGTCCGGACGCTCGTCGCTGAGGATCGAGCGGATGCGGTCCATGAAGGCGGCATCGTCCGCGAAGGGTACGCGGAACGCCTTGTCCGCCCAGAACAGGCCGGCCGACAGCGGGTTCGGATCGGCCGCGAGGATCTCGGGCCGCAGGGACGAGCGGCGCAGGGACTGGATGATGCCCTGGCCCAGCACCGCCCCGGCCCCGGTCACCAGGATCTTGGTCATGGGAAAAACGCGCACAGGCGATCCTTCGTGGCTGGAGACATGCTTGTGGCTTGGATGGCGGATCGATGGGCCTCGCGATCCATCGGGATCCGCCTGCGGGACACCTCGATCCGGTCGCCAGACAACTCGACCATCGCCCATTCCGGGGTCCCGAGCGGATCGCGCGGCTGCCCGAGGGAGCCGAGCGTGAACACGGAGAGATCGCCCTCGTCGAAGCGACGGAACCGATGCGTGTGGCCGAAGATTCCCCAGCGAAGACCCCGGTCGGCGATCGCGGCGCCGGCCGCCTTCGCGTCCTCGCGAGCTGCCAGATATCGCCAGTCGCCGGGGGCATAGGGATTGGCGTGGGCGATCAGCGCCCGCCCGTTCACCCATTCCTGCGTCCAGGCGAATTCCGCGAGCGCGCGCGCGTCGTCGGTCTCCTCGCAGGTCCAGTCGACCGTCTCGCGAATCCAGTCCGGCAGCGCGTCGAGATACGCCGTCCGCCCCTGCCGCCGGTCCAGATACATCTGGTCGTGATTGCCGAGGACGAGAACGCCGCCATGTCGCGCCAGGGCTTCGTCCGTCAGCTCGATCACCTCCCGGGGGTCGACGCCGTAGGTCAGGAGATCGCCCAGGATGACCAGCGCGTCGAAGCCTTCCGCCTCCGCCGCGCGAAGCGCTGCCCGGTAGGTTCCGGCCACGGCATGCATGTCGCTGAGGACGGCAATGCGCATTTTTCCCCCGTCTGGCCGAAGCCTTCGCCGGCGCCCGTCCCGCGGCCGGACGGACCGTGGACCGCCGCGTCCGGCATTCAGAAATCGCGGCTGAAGTAGCGTTTCACCTGCCGCCGGTGCGCACGGGTCCGGCAGAAGGCTACCGCCCCTTCCGCATTCGGATCGACGCCGTTCAGCACCACGCCGATCGGTCGGATGTCGCCGGCCGCCAGCCGGCGGCTGGCTTCCTCCAGCGCTTCCTCGCTCGTGCCTCCCCAGGCCGCGATCACGACCACGCCGTCGGTATGGGGCGCGATGGCCATCGCGTCGTCGACCACGAGAAGCGGCGGCGAATCGACGACCACGAAATCGTAGTCCGAACGAAGCCTGGCGATCAGCGACTGGAGGCTGCCCGCGCCGAGCACCTTGGGGATGTGGATCGCCAGGGGCGACGAGACAATCACGTCAAGGCCCGGAATGCCGGGTATCGGCTGGGCGACATCTTCGAGGCTGCTCCGGCCGTACAGGAAATCCTCGAGATTGGGGTGGTTCTCCGCGACCCAGCCTGCCTTCTCCATTCCGCGGGTGCGAAGGTCGAGATCGATGAGGACGGTGCGCGTCCCCTCGAACGCGGCGGCGACCGCGAGACCGACGGCCGTCGTGGTCTTGCCTTCGCCCGGCAGGCTCGACGTGACGAGGACGACCTGTCCCCCCTCCTGCGATCTGGGCATGCGCCGACAAGCGGCGTAGATCGATCGGAATCCTTCGGCGACGGCGGAACGGGGATACTCGCACATGTAGCCGAGGACGTCGTAGCGCCGCTTGCGGAACGGGCGCGGAAGCTTCGGGATCGCGGACAGGGCGGGCGCGCGCGCGATCTGGGCCCCGCGTTTGGGGTGACGCAGGCTCGTGTCGAGCGTTTCGAGGCCGACGACGGCAAACAGTGCCAGGAAGACGGAGCCGACGAACCCGCCGGCGACGAGAACGTAGGTTTTCGGGAACGACGGGTCGATCGGCACCGCGGCGTAGGACAGGACGCTGGCGTTGGGCGTCACGATCTGGGCGTAGGGATCGAGCTTGCCGAGGCGCTCGGACACCACGTCGTAGAGCTGCTGCTCGGTCGTCAGGTCGCGGTTGAGCTCGCGCAGGCGGATGTCGGATTCGGCGCGCTTGCGCAATTCGCCTTCCGAGACGGCGAGGTCCTGCTCGAGCTTGCGCACGCGCCCCTGCGCCACACGCACGTCGTTCATGACGCCCGCCTCGATCCGTTGCACCTCCTGCGCGATCATCGCGTCGAGACTGGCGACCTTCGCATCGGCCTCCTGGATCAGCGGATGGTTCGCACCGAAGTTGCGAGCGATCTGCGCCCTGTCGTTCAGCGCGGTCGCCTCCTCCCCCCGCAGCTTGGTCAGGAAGTCGGACGCCAGGAGCGGCCCGATGCCGTCGGCCGACGCCTCCTTGCCCATCCGGATCTGGTCGAGGCGCGCCTGCGCCTGCGTCAGTTCGCCCCTGGCGACGCTGAGCTGCTCGTTGGCCTGTTGCAGGGTCGCCCGCAGGAGATCGTCGCGAGGATCGCTCGACACGCCCTTCTCACGCCCGAAGCTGGCGATGTTGGTTTCGAGCAGCGAAATCCGCAAGGCGAGTTCGCGGCTTTGCTGCCGCAGGAACTCCACCGAATCCTTCGTGCTCTTCAGCTTCATTTCGCCGGACCACTCGAGATAGAGGCGGGTCACCGCATCGGCCAGCGCCGCCGCCATCTTCGGGTCGTTGTCGTTGACGGTCACGGTGATGGCGTAGCTCTCGCCGTTCCGCGAGATCGAGAACTTGGACAGGAGCACCGTGATCGCCCGGTCGCGCTGCACCGAAGGCAGCGGCAGGGGCGCGTTGTCCTCCTCGCCGAAGCTCGGCAGCGCGCTCTTGACCCAGAGCACCGCGGACGAGAGGCCGGCGGCCACGAACCCTTGCGGTTCCTCGGCGTCGGTCGCCGGGGGGCGCGGCAGGAACGTGTTGAAGCCGGGATCGGCGATGAGATTAAGCGAATCGACGATGCGGCCGGCAAAGACGCGCGACGTCATCAGATCCGTCTCCGTGTCCATGCGGGGGGTGTTCGGCGCCATCGTCTGGGGTTGGCTCGACACCTCCAGGAGATTGGGATCATCCTGCTTCAGAAGGATCATCGAGCGCGCGGTATAGGTCTTCTCGAGCCCGACGCTCGCGGCCAGCGAGAGAAGCGTTCCCGCAAGCGTGATGGCGAGGATCAGGGGCAGGCGACGGCGGGCGACGGCGAACGCGTCCCGCACTCCGAAGCTGCCGGCCTGTTGCTGGTCGTCCTGGATGGACCGGAAGGCGGTCGGCATGTGGTCGTCGTGAAGGATGCCGATGGTCATGGATCACCCGATCTGCAACAAAACGCCTGTCATCGCGGGGCTTGGGAGCGAGGTCCCCCGCGAAAATTATTCCGACGTTTCGCGGGCTTGCTCCATCGCACCAAACGGATGAGGCGGGCATCACCCCCGCCCTATCCTTTCGGATAGCCGTAGCGCCGGAGGAGCCATCCTCCCAGGAGGTCGAAATGAGCTCGCTGGCGGGGTGAAAGACGCGTGCGCCAGTCGTCGCTGCGCTCGAGGCGTATGGATTTCGTCATGCGCAGGCGGCTGCCGGCGATCTGATGCACCGGATGGATCGCGTCCCCCCGCACGAGCGCGTCGGCGATCGCAGCGAAGTCCAGTCCCGTCAGTTCTCCGATGGCGGCGAGCCCGGCTCGCGGATCGGCGATGAAATCCTCGTAGCGGATCTGGAGATAGTGCTGCGGTCCGACCCTCCGGCGCAGCATCTCGGCCGCCAGGTTGACAAGGCACCACCGGATGGCCGTGCGGAAGGCGGGCTTGGACACGAGCTTCTTCTGGAGGCCCGCCTTGGCGTCGACCTCGTAGGGGCGGAGCATCGAGGCGGCGACGCCTCGCCCGTCGCGCACGAGGTGGATCACCCGGAGGTCGACTGCTCCCGTCGCGTGGAGGGCGAGAGCTCGCCCCGGCAGCTTGGAGGAATCGATCACGATGTCCTTTCCTGACTGCGAGCGGATCGCGTCGAAGAGAGAGAGCGTGCGCGCCGCGTATCGGTCGAAGGCCCGCCGGAACAGGGTCCGCCGGAGCAGGCGGACCGGACTGACGATGGCCTCGACGTCGGCCTGCAGCCGGTGATAGGCCGGCAGGGACGCGGCATCGTCCGGCCGCGCCAGCCATGTCGACCCGATCTCGCCCCAGCGTTCGCATTCGGGAGCGGTCTTGCCGCAGGAGCAGTACTCCCTTCGAGGCCAGACATGGCGCGACAAGGTCGTGACCTCGCCCGCGCTCACGACGGCAGGATGCTGGCCGAGGATCATATCGAGAAGGGTCGAGCCGCTTCTGCCGTAGCCGGCGATGTAGACGATGCGAGGGGGGCGGGTGCGGTCGGGCATCGATCCTCCAGGACAAGGTTCGGCGGGCCGGCGCGGTTCGACCGGGCCCGCCTCAGACCGCGGAACGCTCGGCAAGGCCGGGCGCGCGGGACAAGCCGCCGAAGCCGCTCGCGGGTCTGCGTGACAGCGCGTTCTGCCGCAGTCCGGCGAGCGTCGGGCCCATGATCAGGAGCATCGCCGTGTAGAGGTAGGGCGTGTAGAGATGCGCCCGCGCGTTGGAGATGACCAGGAGGCAGGCGAAAGCAGCCAGGGCCGCCGCCCGCCCGCGGCGCATGATCCTCTCGCTCCTGGCCCGGCTCCACAGGACGATGCCGCTCGACAGAAGCATCAGCCAACCGATCAAGGGCAGGATCCCGCCCTCGACCCACAGGATCAGGAAGACGTTGTGGACCGGCACTTCCTGCACGCTGACGTCGCGGAACTGATCGGCGCCCAGACCGAGAAAGAGGATCTCGCGCTTCTCGATCGTGTCGAGCGCCTCCCAATTCAGGTCGGAGCGGGACATGTAGGTGCCGGCTTCGGACACATCGCCTTCGACCACGGCCGCCAGCACGCGCTTCTGGAACGTATGGGGCAGATAGTCGAGGCCGCCGCCAGCGACGAAGCCGACCGGAATGCACAGGGCGACGGCGAGGCGCAGGAAGTGCTTCGCCTGGAAGGTCAGGCCGCCATAGACGAGGAGGCCGACGACAACCACGATGAGCCCCGTGTTCGAACTCGTCAGGACGAGGGAGAAGACGGTGACGGCGAGATAGACCCATCCCAGCAGCTTGCCGATCCGGCCCTCGGCCAGAAGCCAGACGAGAACCAGGATGGCGACGGCGTTGATGCAGGCCGCGCCGTTGGGATTGGCGATCAGGGTCGCCAGCCGCAGGTTGCCGGTCACCACCAGGGAACTCGGCGTGTAGCCGACGACGAAATAGGTCGCGATCCCGTGGAGATCGAGGAGGACGATGCTGGTCGCGAACACGACCAGCATCCGGTAGCATTCGTCCAGTGTCGGCCTGAGAAGCACGAAGGGCAGAACCAGGAAGCCGAAGCCGTATTGCACCGTCAGGATCATGCCCCGGACGGGATCTCCGTTGATCAGGCTGCTGACGTGGAGACCGGCAACGATCAGCACCAGGGCGGGGAACCAGGTCCAGGCCACCACGCCGAGCGGCGAGCGAGGCATCGTGCCGCGATAGAGCTTCATCGCGAACACGAGGCTGTAGAGGGCGCTGCTCAGGGTGAAGGCGATGTCGATGCGCAGGTTGATGAAGGGCGCGAGCAGGATGCCGGCATAGGTCGTCCATGTCTCCAGGCGGCTTTCCGTACGTGTCCCGCCGCTGACCATGCCGACCCCACTCCGAAGTTGTGCCGCGCCGGTCCTGCGGAGCGACGCCCGGTCCGCCTGGCCGGCCCTTACGAACCCGATGCGGACAGCCCCTTGCCCGCCGTCGATCGGATGCCGGCCGCGACGAGGCTTCAGTGTGTCTCCCGGCGCGACGCCTCGCAAATACCCCGATCGGACAGGCCGGCACGGGCGCGCCTATCCAACAGGCGTAGGCGCAACGCATGGGAGCGCCGAAACCGCCAACGGCCGCCGCAACCCGTCAGTCCGGGTAGCGGCCCGCGATCCTCTCATCCGAAAGCCATTGCATGGCGTGGTCGAAGCTGGACCAGCCGGCATCGTCCACATGGGCGAAGGCATCGGGCACCGTCGGATCTGCGCCGAACCGGGCTTCGATGGAATCGGGCATGCCGTCGCCGTCCTCGTCTCGATAGGGCTCGGCCGGTGCGATCGGTGCGATCTCGCCCGGCTCCTTGCGCAGTTTGCCCGAACCGGGCTCGCCGATCGGCCCGATCTCCCGAAGGAAGCGTCGATCCGCCCTGTCGCGCGGGAAGGCGCCGGCATGCGCCGTCACCTCTCTGTAGGACTCCTCGGCGTCGGACAGCGTGGGCGCGTTCAGCGGACAGGGGGGCGTATCGACGATGAACGGCTCGGTATCCTCCGCGACCATGGTCAGGGACTTGCCGGGCGGGGCCCAAATCACGTTGTCGCGCTCGTAGATGGCGGGCGGGGCCGCGCTCTCAGTGTCGTTCCAGTTCAGGGCGGAAATCCCGTCGCGCGTCGAGGGACCGGCCTTGAAGTAGTTGCCGACATAGGAGATCGGCGTCCCGCCCGGGCGCTGGCTGAAGATTTCGGCCCAGGCCGCGCGCGCATTGTAGAAGAGGTTGTCCGTGACCTCGACGCAGGACTTGGCGAAGTGGTTGGTGTCGGGATTGCGGTCGTTGTTGGAGATGCAGATGTTGCGCCAAAAGCTGATGTTCTGCGGCCCGCGCGGGTCCGAGCCGAGCAGCGCGCACTTGCTGTGGCGCAGCACCCCCTCCCCGAAGATCGAGTAGGCGACCGTGAGGTCGCTCGTCTGGCCATAGGCGTTGAAGTTCTCGTCGGTCGCCCATGACCCGGACACGTGGTCGAGATAGACGCGGGTGCTGGTCTCCACTGTGATGGCGTCGACGTTCCTCACCGTGTTCGGGAACTGCGGGCGGAAGCGCAGGTGGCGCACCAACACGTCATGCGTCCGGAGGAGGATCAGCGGCGTGCGCGTCTTGCCGACGAAGTCGGGAGACACGGTGAGCGTGATGCCGTCGCCCGGTGCGGTCTGGCCGAGGATGGACAGATCGCCCGCCGCCTCGCCATCGACCATGAGCGAGCCGTGCAGCGTGATGACGCCGGCCAACCGGAAGACGCAGTTGCGCGGTCCCGTCTCGAGGATGCAGGCCCGCAGGCTGCCGGGCCCCGCATCGTCGAGATTGGTCACCTCGATGATGCGCCCGCCGCGCCCGCCCTGCGCTTCGCGTCCATAGCCTTCCGCGCCGGGAAAGGCTTCGATCGCCGCCGCGGGGCCGGTGAGCAGCACGAGGCCGATGGCCGCCAGGGCCCCAAGCGGGGCCGCCGGAGGGAATGTCCTGTGCGTCTCGCGCGATTTGGCATTTGGCATGGAACGCTCCGTTGCACTGAGATCGACGACGAACGCGTCGCGGCAGGCTCCGCGGCGTCGCCCCGGAGCCTGCTGCGGCACGCCCGGTCAGTATGGCCTGGCGACCGCGGACCGCGGCGGTGCGACGAAGGATGTCGCGTGTGGAGCGGGCGCGGCCCTGGCCTGCGACCCCTTCGCCATCGGCGCGCCCTGATAGCTCGGCAAGGTCGATGCGATGCCGGCGATCACGCCCTCGACGTCGCCGCTCGCCGCCAGACAGCGAAGCCCTTCGAAGGCCTGGCGCAGGTCCTCCAGCGGCACCGGATCGGGCGCGGCCCCGAGAACGCCGGGGACGGGCGAGGCGACGCGGCGCTCGGCCGCGTCGAAGAGTTCCTCGAACAGTTTCTCGCCCGGCCGGCAGCCGACGAACTCGATCTTGATGTCCTCGTCGGGGCGAAAGCCGGCGAGCTTGATCATCCGCCGGGCCATGTCGACGATCCGGATCGGCTCGCCCATGTCGAGAACGAAGATTTCGCCGCGCCCGAGCCCCTTTTCCAGACCATGGGCCGAGGCCTGCAGCGTCAGCTCCACCGCCTCGCGGATCGTCATGAAGTAGCGCTTCATCTCCGGATCGGTGACGGTCAGCGGGCCGCCGCGCGCCAGCTGCCGTTCGAAGAGCGGGATCAAAGAGCCGCTGGAGCCGAGGACGTTGCCGAAGCGCACCGTCATGAAGCGGGCGCTGTCCTCGCCAGTGAAGGCGAGGTCGAGCGCCTGGCAATAGAGTTCCGCGAGCCGCTTGGTCGCCCCCATCACGCTCGTGGCGTTCACCACCTTGTCCGTGGAGATCTGGACCAGCGCGCGCGCGCCGCAGCGCCGCGCCGCATCGGCGACGTTCATGGTCCCGATGACGTTGGTGAGGATCCCCTCGCACGGGTTCAGCTCGACCATTGGGACATGCTTCAGCGCGGCGGCGTGGAAGACGAGCTCGGGACGGTGGCGATCGAAGATCTCCGCCAGACGCCCGGCGTCACGCACGTTGCACAGATAGGCGGTGCGCCGGACCTGCGGGAAGGATTCCCCAAGCTCGAGGTCGACCGCATAGAGGTTGTACTCGCCGTTCTCGAGCAGGACGATCTCGGCAGGCCCGAGCGCGGCGACCTGAAGCGTCAGTTCCCGGCCGATCGACCCGCCGGCGCCGGTCACAACGACGCGGCAGCCCTCGATCATGCGGCGCAGGGCGGCCTTGTCGAGCGCGGCCTGCGGGCGTTCCAGGAGGTCCGTCAGTTCGATCGGTCGCAGTTCGAGCTGGTTTTCGGACTTCGGATTGCGCAGCTCGAGGACGGGGGCGGGGCGCGAGATGGCGATGCCGAGCTGGTACGCCTTGTCGATCAGGGCCCTGGTGTCGGGATCGGTGAAGCCGGAGACCTTCTCCGTGAGGATGAGGTGACGCGGCTTCAGTCCGCGCTGCTCCAGATCGACCACGACGGTCTCGAAATCGGCGATGCTTCCCAGGATGGGGACACCGCGCAGGAGGAAGCCTTCGGTGCCGGGCGCGCGATCCAGGATGCCGACAGGGCGATGGCGCGCCGCTTCCTCGCGCTGCAGGGCCTGGAGATAGAGATCGGCGACGTCGCCGGCCCCGATCAGAAGCACGGGCACGAGATCCTTGCCGGCGGCGGGACGCGCCGTCGTCGTCGAGCGGATGCGCTGCATCTCGCCGATCTTGAATCGGATGCGCGCGGACATCAGCAGCGGGACGAGCAGCAGGGCCTCGATGATCAGGATCGAGCGCGGCATGTCGTCGAGTTCACGCCCCAGGAACAGGACGAAGGCGAAGCCGAGCGTGGCCACGACCACGGCCCGGGCGACGCCCATGAGGTCCCCCACGGAGGCATATCGCCAGTTTCGCCGGTAGAGGCAGGTGAACGGGAAGATCAGCGCTGAGGTCAGGACGAACCAGGGCATGACGCCCAGAAGCATTTCGAACCGTTCCGCCGCGGGCGCCTGGCCGTCGATGTCCAGCCTCACCAGCGAGGCAAGGAGGAAGGCGGTGGCAGCCATGGCGAGATCGCTGGCGAACAACCATCGGCTGGCGCGGACCGCCTTGATCCGATTGACGATCCTCTGCCTGAGATAGGCGTAGACCTCGGCCCTCCCGTGCGGGTTCGGCCAGGGCGGCGACGACGGGCCGTTCAGCATCCGCCGGATGGCCGACGCCCCCTTGAGCGGTATCGCGTGAAGACCAAGGGGCGAGGACGCAGGTTTCACGCGCGCGAAATCGACCTTCATCTGTGCACTCCGGGCGGATGAGACATGGGATCGCCGGGACGAGCCGGCGTTCACCGCCAGGCTCGTCCGGAGGACCATCGAATTTTTCATGTAACCGAAGCAAACGGTGGTCGGTACTGATCCGCATAGAGTGACGGCACCACTCTATTGATATCCCCTCGGCCCGGAAGGATAACTCTACTTCAAATCGACAGGCATCTGCATCGAAATACCGAGGATCGGATGCGCGGATCCCTTAAGGGGTAGACGGCACTCCGCCCGCTACCCATTTCGACAGGTCCCGTCCGACAAGGGAGCCGAGGCCGGCGGCATCCTTGGCGTAGAAGTCGACGAGACCTTCGCGCACGCTGGCTGGCAGCGCGGGATAGACCACCTCCCGGGCGACGACCTTTCGCATCGAACGGAACAGCGGCCGGTCCCGGACCTGTCGCAGGATCGGGTTGAGGGGCGCCAGCACCCGGCGAACGCCGCGCGGGATCATCGGTGCGGTCCGGTCCTTGACCTTGGACGGAAGCGGCCAGATCGCCTCCGTCTCGAGACCGAGAAACGCACGCGCCTTTCGAAGTTGCTCCCGGGGTTCCGACAGCATGTCCTCGTAGAAGAGCACCAGCACACGGTCCTTCGGGAAGAAGTCGAGATAGGCGAGGATCTGCTCGTGATAGAGCCCACCGTTCAGGAAGCGGCTGGAGCTGCCGGCTCGGGCGCCGAGATGGGCGTCGATGTCGGCGCCGACCTCGCCGCGCCGATAGAGCATGCAGTAGTCCGAATAGGCCCGCGCCACGGGGCTGCGCAGCTGGACGATCAGCTTGGCGTGGGGCACCAGGGCATGCACCCTCGGCGGCGCCACCGGCGTGTCGAGATAGGAGTTCGACTTCTCGCCGACGAGGCGGGTGGCGGGCGAGACCGGGAAATGATCGAAGTACCACTTGTCGCCGAGATGGTGGTTGCGGCTGAAATAGTGGAGCTCGGGGTCCGGCATGCAGACCGACGGATCGGCTTGGAGCGCCTTCTGCAGCCAGGTGGTCGCGCTCTTGGCCGCGCCGATGATCAGGAAGTCGATATTTTCCGCCTGCATGGGGACATCCGCTTCTAGGACAGGGTTTCGCCGGCAAGGCGCGGGGCGGGCGCGGGACGTGCACGAAGCCGCAAGGCACGATAGACGGTCTCGACCTCGGCCACGTGGCGCTCGACGCCATAGGCGAGGAGCGCTTGCTCTCGCGCCGCCCGGCTCACCCGATCGAACAGGGTTCCGTCGCGAAGAAGCGCGACGACAGGCGGGACGAAGGCGTCCGGGTCGTCGGGGCGGACCAGGAAGCCCGTCCGCCCGTCCTCGATCGCCTCGAGGTTCCCGCCGTGCGCGGTCGCGACGACCGGCGTACCCAGGAACATGGCCTCGATCAGCCCGCGCCCGAAGGGCTCGCCGACCGCGGGAACCAAAAGGATGTCGGTCGCGGCCAGGTAGGGCTCCACCGGCTGGCGAAAGCCCATGAGGCGCACATGGTCACCGACGCCGAGCTCTTCCGCCCGCTGCCGGGCGGCGGTCACGAGATCGGCGCGTCCGGGAAGCGAGATCCCGAACAGGCATCCGACGACGGGGATGTCGGGCATGGCGCGGCGAACGCGGTCGACGACGTCGACGAAGAGGAGCGGCCGCTTGCGCTCGACGAGGTTGCCGAAATACCCGAGGATGCGCGTGTCGGCAGGCACGCCCAGCTCGGCGCGCAGCATCGCGGCCTCGCTCGCGCGGTCGGGCATCACGGGAGGGCGCTCGAACGGGCTGTGGATCACGCTAACCCGGCGATCCATCGACAGCGCGGGACGGTTCGGGCGCGCGAAGTTCGAGACCGTGATCATGTGGTCGGCGATCGCAGGCGCGAGAAGATTGGCGCCCCGCGCGTTCGGATCGCCGCGATGGTGCCAGACCAGCCGGGCGCCCGCGAGCCGCGCGGCCAGTCCCCAGGCCGCGTGGATCTGGGCATCGTTCGAATGGACGACGTCGAACCCGTGTGCGGCCAGGAATGCGCGGATCCGGGGAACCACCCGCGCGAGATGGAGGGCGGCGCCGGCGGCGGACAGGGTGCGCGCCGAGGGCAGCGACGGCAGGGCCAGGACCTCGTAGCCGATGCCCTCCCCGCGCAGGAACTCGGCCAGGCGCCCGCCGTCCTCATGAAGGACGACGCGCGGTTCGAAGGAGTGCCTGTCGAGCGCCTGGACCAGCTTGAGAGCCGAGATGTGACTTCCGCCCAGCCTGTCGCCGACGAACGGAAAGCAGATCCGGATCGGGCCGCCCGGCCGGGCGTGTCGGGAGCCCATGCGTCAGGCGGTCCCGGCGCTGAGATAGCCCGCCTGCCTCAGGTGTTGCACGACGACTTCGGCGGCATCGGCGGCGCTCAGGTCGGGCGTCATCCGGATGTCGGGCTGCTCCGGCGGCTCGTAGGGACTGTCGATGCCGGTGAAGTTTTCGATCAGCCCCTGGCGGGCGCGCTTGTAGAGGCCCTTCGGGTCCCGGGTCTCGGCGACCTCGATGGGCGTATCCACGAAGATCTCGATGAACTCGCCCTCCTGCAGCATCTCACGCGCCATTCGCCGCTCGGCGCGGAACGGCGAGATGAACGAGACCAGCGTCACGATGCCCGCATCGGCGAAGAGCTTGGCCGTTTCCGCGACGCGCCGGATGTTCTCCACCCGGTCGGCTTCGGTGAAGCCGAGGTCGCGGTTCAACCCGTGTCGGATGTTGTCGCCGTCCAGGATGTAGGTGTGGATACCCAGGGAATGGAGGCGCTTCTCCACGAGGTTGGCGATGGTCGATTTTCCGGCGCCCGAAAGCCCGGTGAACCAGAGGACGGCTTGCTTCTGCCCCTTCAACGAGGCGCGCGCAGACTTGTCGACGTCGAGCGCCTGCCAGTGAATGTTGTTGGCTCGCCGCAATCCGAACTCGATCAGCCCCGCCCCCACGGTGAGGTTCGTCATGCGGTCGATGACGATGAAGGCGCCGGTCTCCTTGATACGCGAAAACGGGTCGTAGGCGATGGGCTCGTGGGTCGACAGGTTGACGAAGCCGACCTCGTTCAGTTCCAGCGTCCTGGCCGCCAGCTTCTGCAGCGTGTTGACGTCGACCTTGTGCCTGATGTCGGTGACGCTGGCCGTCAGCGTCCGCGTGCCGATCTTCACGAGATAGGGCCGGCCGGCGATCAACGGGTCGGCATGCATCCAGATCATGTGAGCGGCGAACTGATCCGAGACCTCGGGGCGGGAGACCGCGGCGGCGATGACATCGCCGCGCGAGGCGTCGATCTCGTCCTCGAGGGTCAGGGTCACGGCGTCGCCGGCAGCCGCGACCTCGAGATCGCCGTCGTAGGTGACGATGCGCTTGACGCGGCTGGTGACGCCCGATCCGGCCACGACGATCCGATCGCCCGTTCGCACCGACCCGGCCGCGATCGTGCCGGCAAAGCCGCGAAAGTTGAGATGCGGGCGATTCACCCATTGGACGGGCATGCGGAACGGCGCGCTGCCCTGCGTGTGCTCGATGTCGACGGACTCCAGATATTCGACGAGAGACGGCCCCTCATACCATGGCGTCCGCTCGCTGCGCGTCAGCATGTTGTCGCCGAAGCGGGCGGCCAGCGGGATCGCCTGCAGCGAGCGGAATCCGAAGCTCTCTGCAAAGGTACGGTATTCCGCCACGATGGCGTCGAAGACGTCCTGTGAATAATCGACGAGGTCGATCTTGTTCACCGCAAGGACGACGTGCCGGATGCCGAGAAGGGAGACGATGAAGGAATGGCGGCGCGTCTGCGTCAGGATGCCGTGCCGCGCATCCACGAGGAGCACCGCCAGATCGGCATTGGAAGCGCCGGTCGCCATGTTGCGGGTGTATTGCTCGTGGCCCGGCGTATCGGCGACGATGAACTTGCGTGCATCCGTGGCGAAGAAGCGATAGGCGACATCGATCGTGATGCCCTGTTCGCGCTCGGCGGCCAGCCCATCGACGAGGAGGGCGAAATCGAGTTCGTCCTCGGTCGCGCCGCGCTGGCGGTTGGAATCGCGCCCGAGAGCGGCGAGTTGGTCCTCGGTCAGGAGCTTGGTGTCGTAGAGGAGGCGGCCGATGAGGGTCGACTTGCCGTCGTCGACGCTGCCGCAGGTCAGGAAGCGCAGGAGGCTCTTGCAGTCCGCACCGGGCAGGAGGCCGGGAAAGGCGGGGGCCGCTTCCGGGCGGGCGTGGGAGGTGTCGAGAACGGCACTCATCAGAAATAGCCCTCCTGCTTCTTCTTCTCCATGGATGCGGCCTCGTCGTGGTCGATGAGACGACCCGAGCGCTCGGAAGTCCGGGCCACGAGAATTTCACGGACGATGTCGGGAAGGGTTGCGGCTTCGCTTTCGCAGGCCGCCGTCAGCGGGTAGCAGCCGAGCGTGCGGAAGCGCACGCTGCGCATCTGCGGAACCTCGCCCTCGCGAAGCGGCATTCGGTGGTCGTCGACCATGATCCACTGGCCGTCGCGCTCGACCACGGGTCGCCGAGCGGCGAAGTAGAGGGGCACGATGGGGATGTTCTCCGCCATGATGTATTCCCACACATCGAGTTCGGTCCAGTTCGAGAGCGGAAAGACGCGGATCGATTCGCCCGTCTTGATGCGCGTGTTGAAGAGGTTCCAGAGTTCCGGCCGCTGATCCTTTGGATTCCAGCCATGATTGGCCGAGCGGAAGGAGAACATGCGCTCCTTGGCGCGGCTCTTTTCCTCGTCGCGTCGTGCGCCTCCGAAGGCGGCGTCGAAGCGATGGGCCGAAAGGGCGGCCTTCAGGGCCTCGGTCTTCATCACCTGCGTGTAGAACGAGGACCCGTGCGTGAACGGGTTGATCCCCTCCGCCAGCGCCGCCTCGTTGCGATGGACCACAAGATCGAGGCCGAGACGCGCGACGGTCTCGTCGCGAAACCGGATCATTTCGGCAAACTTCCACGTCGTGTCGATGTGGAGCAGCGGAAACGGCGGCAGAGCTGGAAAGAACGCCTTCATCGCCAGATGCAGCATCACGGCCGAGTCCTTGCCGACCGAGTACATCAGCACCGGATTGCGGAACTCGGCAGCGACTTCCCGGAAGATGAAGATCGCCTCGGCTTCAAGACGCCGGAGGTGCTCCGAAGGGGCCCCGCTTCCCGTCGTGCGGGAGACGGTCGGTCCGGATTCGGCGGACAGGGGAACTGCGATGGACATCAGACACCTTTCGAAACAAGAAGATCGATGTCGCGGGGCAGATCGAGCGGATCCGAACGCACCGGCTCCTGCTCTGCGAGCGCGCGACGAAGCGCAAGACTGAGCCCTCCCACCCAGCAGATGCCGAGCGCGATATGGGCAATGTTGCCCCCCATGGGGCCGATGGTCGGAACGAGGAGCAGCGCGACGGCGAAGAACAGGGCCGTTCCGACCATGACCGTGCGCAGGACCTCTCCCTGGCGTCCCATGGCGAGGAGCCCGACGCGCATCGCCGAGCCGCACAGCACCAGGGTGACAGCCACCATCTGCACGACAACAAGCGAAGAGGCCGCAAGGAACTGAGGTCCGGCCGTCCATAGAAGAAGCGGATGGATCACGACCGCGATCACGGCGATGCCGACGAGGCTGAGCGCCAGGAGCAGCGCCTCGATCTGCACGATGAGGCGCTTGAATTCCCCGACCCGTCCCTGGGCCCAGAGGCGCGTCACGTCCGGATAAAGGACCGCCTGAACCTGGGCTCCCACCTGCTGCCCGACGCGGCCGATGCGCTTGGCGATGTGATAGAGGCCAGCAGCGGCGGGATCGGTCAGCGCGCCGACGAGGAGCGTGTCGAACTCCTGCGCGCTCATTCGAAGCGTCAGCGACAGGTTGGCCGACCAGGCGAAGCCCCAGATCCCGGGAAAGCGCCGCGTGACGCCCCGTACGCTCGTCGTCAGCAAACGGTGGATGCCCTGCCGACGCAGGGTGTGGAACGCCATGGCGAGCATGATCAGCGAGCCGAGGGCCTGCGTCCCGGCCCAGACGGCGACGAAGTAGGGAAGTCCTGCCGCCAGCAGGCTGCCGGCGAGGCAAAGACCGACGCGGACCACGGAATTCACCAGTTGCCCGTAAGCTACGAGGCGAAACTGGCCGGCCATGCGCTGGACGGCCGTCGGCATGCCGGTGAGCTGGAACAGAAGGACGCTCGAATACAGAAGGACAAGATGCGTCGTCTCGGCCGGCCAGGAGAAGAAATAGGCCGCCAGAAAGGCGAGGAGCACCGCGACGACCCACGCCAGGACCGCACATGCGAAATCGAGAAGGAAGCCGAACTTCAGGAGCATGCGCAGATCGTCGCGTTGCGCCGGATGCTGCAGATCGGCACCGTACTTGATGATCGGCTGCCACGTCTGGAAACTGATCACGCGCTCCACCACCCGGACGAACGTATAGATCATCGCCAGAAGACCGTAGTCGACCGGTCCCAGCGCGCGCGCGGACAGGGCGAAGGCTGCAAGGCCCAAGAGAGAGCCCAGGAAATTCCCCGTCAGGAGGTGGCCGATATTGGCGATGCGCGTGCGATGGGCGCCTTTTTGCCGAACGGTACGCAGGACCTCGCGCACGCGGCCGAAATGGGGGATCGAATGAGCCAAGATCGCCTCTTCGCGAAGGCCGATATGGCCGTTTTCGTCGAGTGCATCGCAGCGTCATTCTGCGCGAAGCGAAGGGGGCGGCTAGTCAGCCCTTCGGTCTGGTTCGTCCGCCGAACGCAGCCATCCGGCCAAGCCGGCGCCGGCGCTCTAAGCCGTTCGCCGTAGGCTCCTACTGCCGCGGTCTCGCGACCGGGCCGGCGCATCGACCTTTGCCGAAGGCGATTTCGAATCCGACGTTGCTAAGCTGTCGGTACAATTGTCCGGCAGCCGCCTGGACGGATATGGGGGGTTCCGCGTGCGGCCAGTTCTCATCTCCCGGTTCGACGGACCGGAAACGGTCGCCTATCGGGCCGACATCGACGGTCTGCGAGCGGTGGCCGTGGTCGCCGTCCTTCTGTTCCATGCCGGCATTCCCGGCTTTGCGGGCGGCTTCGTCGGCGTCGACGTCTTCTTCGTCATCTCCGGCTTCCTGATCACGTCGATCATCGCCCGCCAGCTGGAGCGCGGCCAATTCACCTTCGCCGGCTTCTACGTCCGGCGCATGAGGCGCATCTTTCCCGCCTTGTTCACGACCGTCCTCGTCACCGGCATCGTCGCCGGCTTCTTCTTCCTTCCGTCGGACTTCCGCTCGCTCGGAGCATCGATCGCCGCGACGGCGGGTTTTGCATCCAATATCCTGTTCTGGGCCCAAGCCGATTATTTCGACGCACCGGCCGAACTGAAACCGCTCCTGCACACATGGTCGCTGTCGATCGAAGAGCAGTTCTACCTCGCCTTCCCCGGCCTCCTCGTCCTTCTCTGGAGGATGAACTCACGGGACCGCCGACGCATCGTGGCCGGACTCGCCGTCGCGTCCTTCCTGGTCGGCGTCGTGGCCACGCGCAAGGAACCACAGGCGGCCTTCTACCTCCTGCCGTCCCGCGCCTGGGAACTGCTCACCGGCTCCCTTCTGGCGCTAACGCCCGCCCCGACGCTCTCGCCCGCCGTGGCGCGCGGCGCCGGCTGGCTCGGCCTTTGCCTCATCATCCTGGCCGTGGCCGCCCTCGACTCTCGCACGCCCTTTCCCGGCTTCGCCGCGCTTCTGCCGACCATGGGCGCGGCGCTGGTGATCGGCGCGGGAGGGAAGGACCGCCTCGGTGCATCGAAGCTCCTGGGGAGCCTGCCTTTCACCACGGTCGGACGGCTCTCGTTCTCGCTTTATCTCTGGCACTGGCCGGTCCTGTCGCTCATGCGCTACGCCCTGGCACGCGAGCTCGAAGCGCCGGAGACGCTGGCTGCCCTTGCGGCTTCCATCGTCCTCGCCATCCTGTCCTGGCGTCTCGTCGAGGAGCCGTTTCGTCATCCACGAGCGCAACCCGAGGCGGCGGTCCTGCGCAGGGCAGCTGCGTTCACGGCCTGCATTTTCCTGACGGGGGTCGCCCTCTACACGACGGGCGGGCTGCCGCAGCGCCTGCCAGACCGGCTTCTCGCCTATGGCGAGGTCGAGCCGTCCGCAGCGCAAAGCCGCCTGCATTGCGCCGAATGGTCGGGCGCGCGCACCGACCTGACCGGCGTCTGCCTCGTGGGTGACCTGTCGGCGCCTTCCCTGGGGTTCGCCGTGATCGGAGACAGCCATGCGGAAGCTCTGATCCCGGCATTCGCGCTGGCTGCGACGCGCAATCGGCAGAAGGGGCTTGTCTTCGTGAAACATGCTTGCCGCCCCATGCTCGGCGTCGTGCATATTGTCGACGGCAAACGGAACGCCTCGTGCTCGACCTTCGTCGCGAAGGCGATCTGGGAAATCCAGGCGCAGGCATCGATCCGGGACGTCGTCCTCGCCGCGCGCTGGACGCGCCAGGCACTGGGAACGGGGTATCAACAGCCCAACTCCTTCTACACGGATGGGCTGTCGAAGGAGGTGTCGTTCCGGGAAAACAAGCTGTCGCTGATCCGTGGCCTCGACCGTGTCTTCGACGCGCTGTCCGATCGTCGCATCACGGTGATCGGCGCCGTTCCGGAGAACGAGTTCCTGACGCCGATGGCGCTGGCCATGGCAAAACTCTTCAGCCGCCCGCCGCCACGCACAACGGCCGACGCCTTCCACCGCCGAAACGCGGCGGTCGAGGACGTCTTCTCGCAGCTCGCCAGATTGCATCGGTTTCAGTTCATTTCCCCGGCGCTGCGCCTGTGCGACGGGACGACCTGCGTGGCCGAGATCGATGGCAGGCCGCTGTATCGCGACGACGACCACCTCAGTGCGTTCGGCGCCGAGCAGCTTGCGAGCGTGATCGACGACATGTTCGAGGAACCGCGGGACCCGAAAGGGACGAAGGGGGACGCGGACTAGTCGAGCCGAAGGCCGGTTTTCGACACGAGAGCCTTGGCGGCCGATGTCAGCTGGCGCTCGCAGATGGCCAGGATGTTGTCCGCCTGTGTCTCGCTCAGATAGTCCCGGAAACCGCCCGCCACGCCGCGCCGCATCCGCAGGCTTTCCGCATCGCCCCGATCGTAGGTGTGCGCGGGGAGCCCCTGTTCGATCTCGCGCTCGCGCATCGCCTCGAACCGCGACGCTTCGACCGCTCGCCTCAACAGTTCGGGCCGAGGCGGGAATCCGAGGAACTCGATCACCCGTGCGCTGGCGCCCTCCGTTTCGGCCGTCAGCGCCTCGTAACTCAGGACGATGCTGCGGTGATGGGGAAGGCCCCATCCCCAGGCATTGAGGTAGCGAACGAGCGCGAGCGCCCCCTGCTCCTCGTCGGCGATGAAATCGTCGATGCCGCCGACGAAGCGATGCTTGTGACGCGTCGCGTGGAAATAGGCCGACACCAGGACATCTCGCGGGTCGCGCACCATGAAGATGATCGGCCGGTTGAGAAAAAGCGATCGCCTGTAGAGGTGGTGCGTCACGAGGATCAACGGAACCTCGCTGCGCCGGTGCCTGTAGCGGAACGCCGGAATGCCGCGCACCGGATCGAGGTCGTAGTTGGGAACGACCCCGAACATTCCGCGCAGATCCACCGTTGCCTCCTCGCGCGCGACGGATGCGAAGTAGTGCGAGAGGATGAAGCGGAACCACGTCCTGCCGGATTTCGGATAGGACACGAGGAACGTGTCGGCTTCGACGGCCGCCCAGGTCATCCGGACCCGCCGGTCGATTTTTCGGAACGCGCGCTGGTGCAGCATGGTCATCGCAGGAACCTCGAAAGGGGGCGGACGGCGAGCGCCGCGTCGACGACCTCGTCCCAACGGTCGACGACGTGCGCGGTGGTGAAGCGGCGGCTGCTCGCACGCGCCGCCGCCGCGAGGCGCTGGCGCAGGCTGGAATCTCCCAGAAGGCGCCGCAGCGCCTCGGCCATGGCCGCCACGCTTTCAGGCTCGACGAGGAGACCGTTCTCCCCGTCCTCGATCATTTCCCGCGGCCCCCAGCGGCAATCGAAGGAAACCACGGGAAGACCTGCGGCCATGGCCTCCAGAAGAACGATGCCCCAGCCCTCGAAGCGCGAGGACAGGACGAAGGCGTCGGCGGTGTCGACCCAGATCCCCGGCGCCTCGGTGACGCCGGGCATGTCGACCCGGTCATCGAGACCGAGAGCGGCGCGCTCGGCTTCCAAAACCTCCCGGTCGGCTCCTTCGCCCCAGATGACCAGGCGCCAGTCCGGAAATTCGGGGGCGACCTCGGCGAAGGCGCGCAGAAGGAGGTCGAACCCCTTCTGGGGAACCAGCCTGCCGACGGCGGTCAGGGTCCGGCCGTCGGACCGCCTCCGACCGGCACCCGGCAGGTCGACCGGATTGGGAATGACCCAGCCGCGCTTGCGCATCGGGGCGGGAAAAGACTCGAGCGCTCCCTTTGTCATGGTCACGAGGCCGAAGGCGCGCCGATACAGATGCGAACGAAGGACGTTCCACACCGGCCCCACGGTTTGCGCCTGCGGATTGTTACGCTCCGAGACGACGACCTCCATGCCGAGGCGGGAGGCCGCGATCAGGGTGAGGACATTGGTGCGCACGAGAAAGCTGACGACGATGCCCGGACGCACCGCCCGCAGGGCTCGGCGAAGGCGCCGCACCCGCATGCCGACGGCACCGGCCGCCCCGACCGCACCGCGACGGCCGGGCGGAACGCCCAGACGCCGGACCTCGATGTCGGGGTGGAGCGGATAGTAGGGAACCGCGCCGGGTTCCTCGAGCGTCAGGATCGTCACCGACCGGCCTCGGGCGATCCACTCGTTGGCCAGGACGCTGACCACGTGTTCGGTTCCGCCCGCCCCCAGTCCGGGCAGAACGATGCAGATCCTCTCCGGCGCAGTCGCAACGGGTGCCGGGCCTGCGGCCGGCTCCACCGTCGTCGGATTGCGTTCGTATCCCAAGCGTTTCCCCGGATCCCGATCCTTTGCGCCCCGCCAGTATGCCGGCCGACACGGGGTGGAACAGCTGGCCTTTGGACGAGTGGCGGATCCTCGTCCTACCTCTAAAGGCGTTCTTGGGCCGCGGGGGATTTCGGTGTGGCCTCGACCCATGAGGTTGCTGGAAGGACGAAGCGATGATTCGGGAGCCGCAAGGATCATGAGTTCGGTCCGCACCGTTTTCGTCGGAGCGGTCGAAGGATCGCTCGTCGCGCTTGAAGCCCTGATCCAGGCAGGCCGCGTTCCGGTCCTGGTGGTGACGCTTCCGCCCGAGGCGGCCCATCGCCATTCGGATTTCGCCGACCTCGCCCGTCCGGCGCGGGAAGCGGGTGCCGCCGTCTACCTCACCACCAATATCAACGCGCCGGAGACGGTCGAAGCGATCCGGGCGGCGGCGCCGGATCTGACGATGGTGATCGGCTGGTCGCAGATCTGCCGCGAGCCTTTTCGAGCGGTGGCGCGACTGGGAACTCTCGGATACCACCCCTCGCCCCTGCCTCGCTTTCGCGGGCGGGCGGTGATCCCGTGGACGATCCTGGCGGAGGAAACGACGTCGGGCTCGAGCGTCTTCTGGCTGGACGAGAACGTCGACAGCGGCCCGATCGTCGCCCAGCGCCTGTTTCCCGTATCGAACGACGAGACGGCCCGCTCGCTCTACGACAAGCACAAGCGCGAGCTCGCCGTGATCGTTCCGGAAGCGCTGGACAGGATCGCGAACGGCGAGGTCGCCGGCATTCCCCAGGACGAAAATCTTGCGAGCTACTGCGCCAAGCGGACCGAGGCGGACGGTCTCATCGACTGGCGTGAGCCGGCCGAGGCGATCCTGCGTCTCGTGCGGGCCGTGGGGGACCCCTATCCGGGGGCATTCACCTTCGATTCCAGCACCCGGATCGGGATCGGAGAAGCCTGCGTGCTGGCGCCGCGCGGACGCCATATCGGCCTGCCCGGACAGGTTCAGGGCCACACCGGCCGCGGGTTTTCGGTTCTCTGCGGCGATGGAACCACGATCGAGATCACCGCTTGGAGCGGGCCGCCGGACGGTCGGCGCCCGAAGGTTCACGCACGGCTGGGTCCGGGTCGCAAGACCATGTGACCCGTCAGGCCGGGACCGGCGCCGAGGTCGCTCGCGCCCAGTGCTCCCGATACCACTGGACGAAGGCGGCCACCCCCTCCTCGACCCGCGTCTTCGGGACATAGCCGGTCAAGGCCTCGAGCAGGCGATGGTCGGCAAAGGTCACGCGGGCATCGCCCGGCTGCATCGGCAGCATCGTGCGCATCGCCCGTTTGCCGAGACAATGCTCGATCGCCGTCACGAAATCGATGAGTTCGACGGGCTCGCCGCCGGCGATATTGACGATCCGCCAAGGGGCGACCGGCGAGAGCGTGTCGCGAACGGCCTCGCTGTGCACCGGTCGACCGATCGTCGGCGGGCAGTCGGCCAGCCGCGTGATCGCCTCGACGAGATCTCCGACATAGGTGAAGTCGCGCCGCATGCGCCCCTCCCCGTAGACCTCGATCGGCCGCCCGCTCTCGATCGCCTCGACGAAGCGGAAGAGCGCCATGTCCGGCCGCCCCCAGGGACCGTAGACCGTAAAGAAGCGGAAACAGGTCGTCGGGATCGAAAAGAGGTGCGCATAGGCGTGCGACATCTCCTCCATCGCCTTCTTGGTCGCGGCATAGAAGGTCAACGGCAGGTCCGTCTTGTCGGACTCGGCGAACGGCAGCGCGGTGTTGGCGCCATAGACCGAGCTCGTCGACGCCAGCATCAGATGGCGCAGCTCGAGGCTTCGCGCGAGTTCCACGATGTTGAAGGAGCCGATGAGATTGCTGTCCGCATAGGTCTGCGGATGATCGATCGAGTAGCGCACCCCGGCCTGCGCGGCGAGATGCACCACCATGTCGGGATCGGCCAGATCAGCGGCATGTCGCAGCGCGTCCATGTCCTCGACCCGTCCCGTCAGGGCTCGAAAGCCGGGGCGCCGTGCCAGGATCGCGTGCCGGGCCGCCTTCAGCCTGACGTCGTAGTAGGGTGTCATGGCATCGAAGCCGACGACATCGTGGCCGTCGTCCAGTAGCCGATTCGCAAGATGAAAGCCGATGAAGCCCGCGGTCCCCGTGATCAAGATCTTCATGACGGACGGACCTTGCAACGCGATCGGACGATGGGACACCGCCGAGGAGCGGCATCGAAAAGGACAGGACAGCTCATTCCGCCGCCACCGGATAGGAGAGCGGAAGCGTCGCGAGCCCATCGCCGAGGGACGTGTAGCGAAGGCCTCGCTTCTCGATCTCCTCGCCGCGATAGATGTTGCGCAGATCCACGAGGACGCGGCCCGTCATCTCGGCCGCCAGCCGGTCGAGATCGAGCGCGCGGAACTGGTCCCATTCGGTCACGATGACGACCGCATCGGCGCCTTTCGCGCAGGCATAGGCGTCCTCGGCATAGGCGACATGGGGATCGAGGAGCGAGCGGGCCTGCTCCATGCCCTGCGGATCGTAGGCGGTGACGCGCGCGCCGGCGTCGATCAACCCCTGGATGATGGAGATGGCGGGCGCCTCCCGCATGTCGTCGGTGTTCGGCTTGAAGGTGAGGCCGAGCACGGCGATCGCGCGTCCCCGCACCCGCCCGCCGCAGGCCGCCACCACCTTGCGCGCCATGGCTCGCTTGCGCTGGTCGTTGACGGCCACGGTCGCCTCGACGAGCCGGAGCGGCGCGTTGCTGTCCTGGGCCGTCTTGACGAGAGCGAGCGTGTCCTTGGGAAAGCAGGACCCTCCGTAGCCCGGCCCCGCATTCAGGAACTTCGGCCCGATGCGCCTGTCGAGCCCGATCCCGCGCGAGACCTCCTGGACGTTGGCCCCGACATTCTCGCAGAGATCCGCGATCTCGTTGATGAAGGTGATCTTGAGCGCGAGAAATGCGTTGGCGGCATATTTGACGAGTTCGGACGTGCGCCGGCTGGTGAAGAGGATCGGGGCCGCGTTGAGGTAGAGCGGTCGGTAGACCTCGGTCATGACCTCCACGGCGCGCGGGTCGGCATGGCCGACGACGATCCGGTCGGGCCGCTTGAAGTCCTCGATCGCGGCGCCCTCCCGCAAGAATTCAGGATTGGACACCACGGCGACGTCTGCGCCCGGATTGGCCGTCCGGATGATGTAATCGACCTCGTCGCCGGTCCCGACCGGGACGGTGGATTTCGTCGCGACGACCGTGAATCCCTCGACGTGCCTTGCGATCTCCCGGGCCACGTCGAACACATGGCTGAGATCGGCATGACCATCGCCGCGCCGGGACGGCGTTCCTACGGCGATGAAGACGACGTCGGCTTCCGATACGGGACCGGCCAGATCGGTCGAGAACGCCAGGCGCCCCGCCTGGACGTTGCTGGAGACGATGTCCGCGAGCCCCGGCTCGTAGATCGGCATGCGACCGGCGCGCAGCGCCTCGATCTTCTGGTCGGCCTTGTCGACGCAGGTCACGACATGACCGAAGTCGGCGAAGCACGCCCCGCTGACGAGGCCGACGTAACCTGAGCCTATGATCGTGATCCGCATGGCGTCGCTCGGCCCTTTCGCATGGGGGAGATGCGAGCATCGTGCGGTGGGTCGGCCAAGGCGTCGATTGACAATAGGGCGGCGGCGACCGTCCCCAAATGGCGCGGCGCGAGGGGCGCCCTCACCTCCATGGCGCCCGCCTAGGTCTTTCGGTCGGACCGTCGGCGGCAGGTACGCCTTCCGGGGCAGGGAGTGTTCTTTCGGGGAATGGGGACGATCGATCGGCGATGCGTTTCGATCGTCACCTCGCCGATCGCAGGGCCTTTGCGCCCTTCTGGTTCAGCGCGCGAACATTGTCCCCTCGGGGGGCACGCCATACGATTTGGGGGAGGCGAGCCGCATCTGCGGAAACGATGGGTCCCGGAAAGGGAGCCGAGACAGCCCGCTACGGTTCGCTGCGAAAACAGGAGGTCGACCATGGGCGGGCAAGGAATGGCCGGACATGCGAATGTCCTTTACGGTCGCGACAATGCGCGGTGCCTGACCGAGCAGGAAGCCGAACTTCAGGAATTCGACCGCACCCGAGGAAATGCCGATCAGTCCATCGAAAGCGACCGGGGTTTTCTGGTCTTGGGCCTGTGCATGTTCCTTTCGGAAGCGGTCTTCTTTTGGGTCGCGTTCAAGAAAGTCTGGTTCGGCTGGCTCGGCATGCCCGGCTGGTGGTGAACAGCGCCCATCCTTCAAAGACGTCCGACACGTGCGGCCGCTGACATCAGTTTCCGCCGCGCCACGCCGCGCCAGCGGCGCAGTCGGACCTCAAGACGATCGGTCCACAGCTCTTTTTCAACTCAATTCTGCTTGCAGCCGGCCATCAAATTCCAGGCCCTAGCCTGCTTAGATGGATTGCTTGAGCGCGAGGATCCGGGACCGCCGGGGCGTAAGAGCGTCTGCCCCTGCCTCTTGGTTGCTAGATTTTCCGGTCGGCAAAAGCGTGCAGATGCTCCGGCGCGCACCGCAGGGACGATCCTCCGTCATGACGAGAACGGGGCGAAATCGCAGCCTCTGCAGGATGTGTTCGGCCGGTGTCGGACGGCAGCGCGTGCCTTCGGCCGCCGGTAAGGCTCGGCGTCCAGCGGAGATTGCCGACGCTGGTTCAGGGACGCGACGTCAGGTTCCCCACCGCGTCCTGTTCGGGGCCGAGACAAGGCTCCAGAAGAGGAGGGCGTCAGCCAAGGGCGGGAGTTCCAAGATAGCGAGACGACCGTCGTGCGCTCGGCCACCCTGGCGGGGTATATGGCATCATGGCCTCTCGTGATGGTCGATGGTGCAAGGCCGGAGCATCGCCTGATACCCGATGCCGGACGTACCCGACCTGGTTGCCCAACCGCGACTGCAGCAGCCCTGTCACCCACCGGCAAGTCTGGACCGGGGGTCACGTTGCCGCATGGCGATAAGGCTTTCGCCGCCCGCCTCGACTGAACTCGCAACCAGCGCGATCGGAGGTCCGGCGGAAGGAATGACGTACCCTCGCTACCCGCACCGAAGAGACGGTCACCAGCGTCCTCGAAGCCCCCGCTTTGCCGCCGCACTCGACTGAGTCACGCGGGAGAAAAGGGGGGGCTGATCACGCCTTCCTTTTCGCAGTCTTTTTATCTGAAGCGACCGGCGAAGTCCGCGCCTCCTGCCTTCCCTTCCTCAGCGGAAAATAAACCGCGGAGAGCCAGCGTCTGGCTGCTCAGAAAAGCTCAATCAAATGCACGTTTTTGACCAAAATACCTATGACTCGTCAAAGCGTTGACAGCCTCACCATCGACAATCGAACACCGCAATCTCGAACTCGGTAAAGCCCGTTCGGTCACTGCTCGTTGAGCATGTGCTTTTCCTCACACCTTACCAATTTTTAATAGGCCATACAGAACTCTGGGTGGTGTTCAAGATTCGTTAACCCAATGCTGGAGGTTAAAGCCTGACATTCAGTTGCGACCGAGCCAGCCAAACGAGCCTGACGCATTCCTCTAAATGATAATTATGCTGTAAAACAACATTTGTGAGGTCGATCGATGAGCGCTCTGCATGATGCCTCCCTCCCGAGGATCCACCAAGCCGACCCAAGAGTTTTGCCGCACGCAATCGGCAGTTTCCTCAGTGAATCCTGGCCCGACGAGCAGCGACACGGTGTCGATCGGGTAAGCCCATTGACGATCGCAGTCATCGATGATCGTCCGTTAATCCGGGACTGCTTTGGACGTGGATTGAAGGCAGTCGATGGGTCGCTCAAACTGCATTACTTCTCAGATCTGACGTCACTCGAGACCACGCCCGCAGCCATCGGACCGATCAACATCATCCTGATCTGCGCAGCCTGGTCAAAAACCAAGTCGGACCTTTACCTGTCACAGATCGCACAGATCCGCGCTGATCGACCGGAAACGGACACCGTCATCCTGTCGGAGATCGAAGATGTGTCGGATGTGCTGCAAGCTTTCGAGCTCGGCGTGCGCGGGTATATCCCGCCCACGGTCAGCCTAGAGGTCGCTGTCAGCGCCATGCGCCTGGTGGCAGCCGGAGGAATCTATGTGCCGGCCAGCATCCTGGCTCGATGCGAGCAATTGATCCGCCAGAGGCCCGCTGCCAACGTTGATGAGGAGAGTGCCAGCCTCTTCACGTCGAAACAGATGCTGGTGATCGACGCCCTTCGAAAGGGAAAGGCCAACAAGATCATCGCCTATGACTTGAACATGTGCGAAAGCACTGTGAAGGTTCACGTCAGAAATATCATGAAAAGACTTAAGGCTCGGAATCGAACCGAGGTGGTCTATCTGCTGAGCAAGCTGGAAGGATCGGTTCGCAATTGATCGAAGGCCGCCATGCCCAGGTGGATATCCGGGATTCCGGAACCGGATTGATCTCTATCAAAGCATCATGATCTGAACGAAATCAGAATAACCAAAAGGGTCAGTCGATAGCACATTTCTGGCGGTCCGCCCCAGGAACTTCGCACCCAAAGAGGCATAGGACGTCATTCGTACGAAGGACTGGGGGAAAGAGGGGGTTTTCGATGCGTGAAGGCTTGCAGACCAGCGGCTCCCTCAACGTTGAAACCGCGAGGGATCTTCGCGCGCTCCCCATGTTCTATCGCGTGTCCGACGCAACGATCCGCGAACTCAACAGGCATGCCCGATGGATCGACGTTCGAGAGGGTTCAACCATCGTCCTACCCGGTGATCTCCTCGATAAGGTCTTCTTCGTGACGCGGGGAGAGTTCTGGTTCTTCGCCTATACTATAGATGGCAAGGTTG
Organism: Aureimonas sp. Leaf324; assembly: GCF_001423245.1. Lineage (GTDB taxonomy): Bacteria > Pseudomonadota > Alphaproteobacteria > Rhizobiales > Rhizobiaceae > Aureimonas. Next base: position 1,415 of record NZ_LMOH01000010.1, on the reverse strand, counting down.
TCTCCCTCCGCGAGGCGGGCGTCGGATCGCTGATAGGCGAAGCTGCACTGGTTGGCGGCTTCACCGCGAACTTCGCAGTCGAGGCGTCCGTAGATTGCGCCATCGCTGTCATCAAACCGGCAGCCATTCTTGACCTCATGGCCCAGGATCGAGAACTGGCCCTTTCGATCCTGCGAAGCACGGTCGATCGCGAGCAGATCCTGATGGAGCAGGTCGTCGAGTTGACCACGCTCGACGTCAGTCAACGGATTCGCAGCGAGTTGATGCGCCTCAGCCGCAAGCACGCCCGGCACGACGGATCGGCCTCCATTCACCCCATTCCCACGCATTCCGATATCGCGCGCAGGATCGGCACTTATCGCGAAGCGGTCTCGCGCGCTATGAGCCATCTCCAGTATGCCGGCATCATCGTTCGCGAGGACGACCGCCTTCTCGTGCCCGATATCGCCAAGCTGATGTCCTGATCTTGTCGGCTCTCGTCCGTGAAACTCGCCCGGGCACGCGAGACTTTTCAGGCACGCATTCCTGATCTCACGCAGGACAAGGCGTCACGAAAGCGCTTGCGCGTCCCCGGCTTGAACACGTCCCGTTCGAACTTGCTGAGACAGATCCACGGATCGAGCTTCCCACCGGCAAACTCAGGACCCTTGTCCCTCCGAGTGTTCATCGACCGCCCGGACAGGGCAACCGGGCGGCCGAGGTCTTCGGTGACCTGATCCGCCCGGAAGTTCGCCCTCACACCCGCCGCGAGAGCCTGTTTCGTGTGGCAGTCAAGGATTACGAAGGGTCTGGAAACGGCGGATCCTCGAACTGCCGGGCCCGGAGCGCGTATCCATCGACCCGGTCCCGTTGGCCCGCTCCGCCGCAGGTTGTGGCGGAAAGGAATTCGGCTTTTTGTCCCCGTACAAACATCAATGGCTTAGCCGAATCCTAAAAGAGTAGAAACATCAATGGCTTAGCCAAACCCTAGGAGAGGAAGAAACATCAATAGCTTAGCTAAATCCTAGAAGGGATTGGGAAACCGCTAATTGGATTAGGCTAACCGCTGCACTGCGTCTAACGGGATTAGGCTAACTGCCGATCTCACGTGCTCAGAAGCTCGATACGACGCCTCAGAGCCCGGGCCGGATGCCTGGCTCGTAGCCGCCGATGGGAAGATCGTCGACGGTGTCGGCATGGTCGTCAAAGCGGAACATCCACGCGCCATTCTCGCGAGCCAGGCGCATGGCCGCGACGAAGCCGTCCGAGTGGCCGAGTTCCGAGAGGTCGGCCATCCTGGCCTCGAATTCGGTTTCGTGCCGATGTGTCCAGAGTATAGCGCGACAATCTGAGTGAGACGCTGGCGACGATCTAAATGAGACAGATCATGTCGCGGCGATTGGGATCGTATCATCCTGATTGTCGCTGGCAAGGTC
>NZ_LMOH01000009.1 GCF_001423245.1 Aureimonas sp. Leaf324 | reverse complement strand
GACCAGCACGCGCGCCGGATCGAGGTCGAACTGCCCGCCCACGCCCCGAGCGAGGCCGGCACGCCGATCACCGTGATCCCCAAGCGCTGGCAGCTCTTCGCCTGAAGACGGGGGCGGCGCGACATCGCGCCGCCTGCCGGGCCGCGCCGCTGCCGCCCATCTTCCGCCCGTGCGAGCGAGGGGAGGGGCGATTGAGCGAGGACGAACTGTCCGAACTGATCCGGGACTGCCCGGTCCTCTACCACATGGCAGCCGCCGGTTCCTGGCCCTCGATCCGGCAGCACGGGCTCTGGGGCACCACGGCGCTGCTCGACCTCTTCGAGGTCACGGGCGACGCGCGCCGGGCGCTGGAGGCGCGGCGGCCGGCCTCGGTCGAGATCCGCCATGCCCGGCTCGGGCGGGCCGTGATCCGCGACCAGAAGCCGATGAGCGACCGGAGCCTCCTCGCCTGCCTCGAGGACGGGCTGTCACCGGCGGACTGGTACGCGATCCTCAACGCGCACGCCTTCTTCTCGCTGACCCGGAGCCGCCTCCTGCGGATGCTGAACGCCGGTTCCTATCGCGAGGCGGCGCACGACGTGATCGAGGCGGACACGGCCTCGCTCGTCGCCGCCCATCGCGGGCGCATCCGGCTCTCGGCGATCAATTCGGGCTTTGCCCAGCGCCACGCCGTGCCGCGCGGGCGCTCGACCTTTTCTCCGATCGCAGACTATCCCTATGCCGCCTGGCGCCGGAAACGGGCGCGCGGCGAGCGCGTCGTGGAACTCGCCGTCACGCCCGGCGTGCCGGACATGGCCGCCCACACGCGGCGCGTGGTGCGGATGCGGGGCGGCGACGAACTTGAAACGCTGTGGACGCGGGATTGAGGCGGCTGGCGCGCTGCCGCACGCGTCGATCGCCCAAGGGCATCGGGCGCCGTATCGCCGCCATCCTCGCCGGCGAAGATGACGGGAGGCACGAGTTCGACGACCTTCCCCGATCTCGCCGGAAACCTGTCGACAAATAAAATACAAGATGCTACGAGGGGGGCATGAGGCGCGATCGAGCCGTCGCGCCGGCCCGAACCTTCAGGAGCCCTGCGATGTCTTCGTCCGTCTTCTCCGGCGTGATCCCCGCTCTCATGACGCCGTGCAAGCCCGACCGCACGCCAGACTTCGACGCGCTGGTAGCCTCGGGCCAGCGCATGATCGCCGCGGGCATGTCGGCGGTCGTCTACTGCGGCTCCATGGGCGACTGGCCGCTCCTCACCGACGCGCAGCGCATGGAAGGCGTCGAGCGCTTGGTGAAGGCCGGCGTGCCGGTGATCGTCGGCACCGGCGCCGTCAACACGGCCTCGGCCGTCGCGCATGCCGCCCATGCCGCGAAGGTCGGCGCCAAGGGCCTGATGGTGATCCCGCGTGTCCTGTCGCGCGGCACGGTGCCCGCCGCCCAGAAGGCGCATTTCAAGGCCGTTCTCTCGGCTGCGCCCGAGCTGCCGGCGGTCATCTACAACAGCCCGTACTACGGCTACGCCACCAAGGCCGACCTCTTCTTCGCCCTGCGCGCCGAGCACCCGAACCTCGTCGGCTTCAAGGAGTTCGGTGGACCGGACGATCTGCGCTACGCCGCCGAGCACATCACCAGCCGCGACGACGGCGTGACGCTGATGGTCGGCGTCGACACCGCGGTGGTCCACGGTTTCGTCAGCTGCGGCGCGACGGGCGCCATCACCGGCATCGGCAACGTGCTGCCGCGCGAGGTGCTGCATCTGTGCGCGCTCGCCCAGGCCGCCGCCAAGGGCGACGCCGACGCGCGCCGGCAGGCGCTCGAACTCGAAGGCGCGCTCGCCGTCCTCTCCTCGTTCGACGAGGGGCCGGACCTCGTCCTCTACTTCAAGCACCTGATGGTGCTGAAGGGGCATGGCGAGTTCGCGCTGCAGTTCAACGAGACCGACGTCCTGTCGGATTCGCAGCGCGGCTTCGCGGAGGCGCAGCTGACGCTCTTCGACGCCTGGTATGCGAGCTGGTCGAAGACCGCGTCCCACGCGCCGCGCCTTGCGGCCTGACGGCTGCGAGGGCATAGCTCGGCCATGAACGAGGCAGTGCAGCCGGATATCATCGTGATCGGGGCCGGCGTCGTCGGCCTCTCGGCGGCGCTAGCGCTTCAGGCGCGGGGCCGTCGGGTCGCGGTCGTCGACCGCGAGGGGCCGGCGGCGGGGGCGTCCGCCGGCAATGCCGGCGCCTTCGCCTTCACCGACATCCTGCCGCTCGCCTCGCCCGGCCTGATGCGAAAGGCGCCGCGCTGGCTGCTCGACCCGCTCGGGCCGCTCTCCGTGCCGCTCCCCTACGCGCTTCGCATCGCACCCTGGATGCTGCGCGTCGCGCAGGCCTGCTCGCCGGGCCGCGTCGAGGCGGCGACCGCCGCGCAGACCGCCCTCATGGACCTCTCCAAGGCCGAGCTCGAGCCCTTCCTCAAGGCCACCGGCACGCTGCCGATGCTGCGCCGGGAGGGCAATCTCGAGGTCTTCGAGAGCGAAGAGGAGTGGCGGGCCTCCTTGCCCGGCTGGGACGCGCGCGAGCGCCACGGCATCGAGTTCCGCCACATGAGCGCGGCCGAGATGGCCGAGGTGCAGCCGGGTCTGGCAAATCGCTTCGTGCGCGGCACCTTCACGCCCGGCTGGTTCTCGATCGCCGACCCGAAGCTCTACGTCCTGGCGCTCGCCGAACGCTTCCGCGAGAACGGCGGGACGATCGAGACGGCTGATGTCCGCGCCCTCCTGCCGGACGCCGCCGGGGTGACGCTCGACACGAGCGGCGGGCCCCGGCGCGCCGCCGATGTCGTCGTGGCGGCCGGCGCCTTCTCGCACAAGATCGCCGCCACGGTCGGCGAGCGCGTGCCGCTCGAGACCGAGCGCGGCTACAACACGACGCTGCCGGGCGACGCGTTCGACCTGCGCACGCAGGTTACCTTCGGCGGCCATGGCTTCGTGGTGACGCGGCTCTCCACCGGCATCCGCGTCGGCGGCGCGGTGGAACTCGGCGGCCTGCATCTGAAGCCGAACTTCAAGCGGTCGGACGCCATGCTGGCCAAGGCGAAGAGCTTCCTGCCGGGGCTGAAGACCGACGGCGGCCGGCAGTGGATGGGCTTTCGCCCGTCGCTGCCCGACTCGCTTCCCGCCATCGGCTTCTCGCGCGGCAGCCGGCGCATCGTCCACGCCTTCGGCCACGGTCATCTCGGCCTCACCCAGTCGGCCGGCACCGCCCGGATCGTCGCCGACCTCCTGACCGGCCGGGCCCCGCCGGTCGATCTCGCACCCTTCTCCCCCCAGCGTTTCGCTTGAGGCGTTCCATGGCATCGCGCACCTTCTCCTGCCTCGACGGGCACACCTGCGGCAATCCGGTCCGCCTCGTTTCCGGCGGCGGGCCGTTGTTGCAGGGCGCGACCATGCTGGAGAGGCGCGCGCATTTTCTGGCCGAGTACGACTGGATCCGCACCGGCCTGATGTTCGAGCCGCGCGGCCACGACATGATGTCGGGCTCGATCCTCTATCCGCCGACCCGTGAGGACTGCGACGTCGGCGTCCTCTTCATCGAGACAAGCGGGTGCCTTCCGATGTGCGGCCATGGCCTCATCGGCACCGTAACCATGGCAATCGAGAACGGGTTGGTGACCCCGCGCGAGGCGGGCCGGCTTTCGGTCGACACGCCGGCCGGCCGGGTGGACGTCACCTACCGGCAGGAGGGACGCTTCGTCGAGGAGGTGCGCCTGCGCAACGTGCCGGGCTTCCTCCATTCGGAGGGCCTCACGGCCGAGGTCGAGGGCCTCGGCGAGGTGGTGGTGGACGTTGCCTACGGCGGTAACTTCTACGCCATCGTCGAGCCGCAGACGGTGTTCCGCGACATGGCGGACTTCACCGCCGGCGAGCTCGTCGGCTTCTCGCCGAAGCTGCGCAAGGCTCTCAACGAGAAGTACGAGTTCGTCCATCCCGAGCACCCGGCGATCCGCGGTCTCAGCCACATCCTGTGGACCGGCGCGCCGCGCCACGAGGAGGCGCACGCGCGCAACGCCGTGTTCTACGGCGACAAGGCGATCGACCGCTCCCCCTGCGGCACCGGCACCTCGGCGCGCATGGCGCAGCTCGCCGCCAAGGGCAAGCTCAAGGTGGGCGACGACTTCATCCACGAGAGCATCATCGGCTCCCTGTTCCGGGGCCGGGTGGAGGCGGCAGCCAGCGTCGGCGGCCGCCCCGCGATCGTCCCGTCGATCGCCGGCTGGGCGCGCCAGACCGGCATCAACACGATCTTCATCGACGACCGCGACCCCTTCGCCCACGGCTTCGTCGTGGTGTGATCAGGCGAGGCCCTCTTCGCGAAGCGCGGTCTGCACCGCCGGACGGGCCTTCACCGCGTCCATGAAGCGGGCGATGTTGGGGAAGGCCGACAGGTCGAGCTTCATGGCGCCCGCCCAGCGCAGGACCGTGAAGAGATAGGCGTCGGCTGCCGTGAAGGTCTCGCCGGTCAGGTACGTCCCGTTCGCCAGCGCCTTGTCGACGAAGGCGAAGCGTTTGGCGAGGAGGTCGCGCTGGATCGCCTTGGTGGCGTCCGGGGTGTTCGGCTTGAACAGCGGGCTGAACTGCTTGTGCAGCTCGGTCGAGACGAAGGCCAGCCACTGCTGCACGCGGTAGCGCGCCGTCGAGCCGGCCGCCGGCATCAGGCCGCTTTCGGGCTTCCGGTCGGCGAGATACTGGACCACCACGGAGGCCTCGGTCAGGACCGGTCCGTCGCCGATGTCGAGCGCCGGCACGTAGCCGTTGGGGTTGACGGACAGAAAGTCCGCGCCGTCCTCCATCGTCTTCTTCGCGAGATCGACCGGCACCAGCTCGACCGGCAGGTCCGCCTCGCGGGCGACGATGTGGGGGGCGAGCGAGCAGGCGCCGGCCTTGTAGAAGAGCTTCATCGGTTCCAAAACCTCCAGCGGGAAACGCCTCCCCTCATGCCATGAACGCGTGCCCGACGCAGCCGCCCCCGGACAGGACGCAGCGTTCACGCCGCGAAGGCGCCGCCATCGTCGGGCAGGTGAGATGCGAAGGCGGGGATGCTATCAGCGCCCCGGAACAGGCCCCGCGCGAGGACGACCGACATGAGCAACACGCAGAGCACCATCGAGACCGTGATCGCCGGGGAGATCGAGGCGCGCGGCCCCCAGGTCGCCGCGGCGGTCGCGCTTCTCGACGGCGGCGCGACGGTGCCCTTCATCGCGCGCTACCGCAAGGAGGCGACGGGCGGGCTCGACGACGTGCAGTTGCGCACCCTGGAAACGCGGCTCGCCTACCTGAGGGAGCTCGAGGCGCGACGCGCGGCAGTCCTGAAATCGGTGCGCGAGCAGGGCAAGCTGACGGGCGAGATCGAGCGGGCGATCCGGGGCGCGGCGACGCGCGTCGCGCTCGAGGATCTCTATCTCCCCTTCCGCCCGAAGCGCCGCAACCGCGCCGATGCCGCCCGCGAGCGCGGTCTCGGACCACTGGCCGAGCGCATCCTCGCGGACCGGAGCGTCGATCCGGCAGCGCTCGCCGCCGGTTTTCTCAACGCCGACGTGCCGGACGCGAAGGCGGCGCTCGAGGGCGCGCGCGACATCGTCGCCGAAGGCATGGCGGAAAATCCCGCCCTTGTCGGCGAGATCCGCCGCCACCTCGTGGCGAAGGCTGAGCTTCGCGCCCGTGTGGTGCCGGGCAAGGAGGAGGCGGGCGCCAAGTTCTCCGACTACTTCGACCACGCCGAGAAGTGGGCGACGGCGCCGAGCCACCGCGTGCTGGCGCTCCTGCGGGCCGAGAAGGAGGGCGTCGTCACGCTCGACGTCGAGGTGGATGCCGACGATCCGGCGAGCGTGAAGCCGGTCGAGGCCATGGTCGCGCGGCATTCCAACGTGAAGCCCGGAGCCAGCTCGCCCGCCGACGCCTGGCTGATGGGCGTCGCGCGCTGGGCCTGGCGGCAGAAGCTGAAGCCCGGCCTCACCACCGAGATGATGGGCACCCTCAAGGAAGGGGCGGACGGCGAGGCGATCCGCGTCTTCTCGCGCAACCTCAAGGACCTGCTGCTTGCCGCGCCCGCCGGGGCGAAGGCGACGATGGGGCTCGACCCCGGCGTGCGCACGGGCGTCAAGGTCGCGGTGGTGGACGCGACGGGACGCCTCGTCGACCAGGCGACGGTCTATCCGTTCCAGCCGAAGAACGACGTGGCCGGCGCGATGGCCAAGCTCGCGCAACTGATCGGGCGCCACGATGTCGAACTCGTCGCCATCGGCAACGGCACGGCGAGCCGCGAGACCGAGGCGCTCGCCGCCGAGGTGATCAAGGCGCTGCCGGGCCGAAAGCCGGTGAAGGCGGTGGTGAGCGAGGCCGGGGCGTCGGTTTACTCGGCCTCCGAGCTCGCGTCGAAGGAGATGCCGGGCGTCGACGTCTCGATCCGCGGCGCGGTGTCGATCGCGCGGCGGCTGCAGGACCCCCTGTCCGAACTCATCAAGGTGGACCCCAAGGCGATCGGCGTCGGCCAGTATCAGCACGACGTCGACCAGGGCCGCCTGTCCAGGGCGCTGGATGCCGTCGTCGAGGACGCCGTGAACGCGGTCGGCGTCGATCTCAACATGGCCTCCGCCGCGCTCCTGTCGCGCGTCGCCGGCCTCGGGCCATCGCTCGCCGAGGCGATCGTCGCCCATCGCGATGCCGAGGGGCCGTTCAAGACGCGCCGCAAGCTCCTCGACGTGCCGCGCCTCGGGCCGAAGGCCTTCGAGCAGTGCGCCGGCTTCCTGCGCATCTCGGGCGGCACCGAGCCGCTCGACGCCTCGGCCGTCCACCCGGAGGCCTATCCGGTGGCACGCCGGATCGTGGCGGCGGTGGGCAAGGACGTGCCGGCCGTGATGCGCGATCCGGCGGCCTTGAAGTCACTCGACCCTCAAAAATTCGTCGGCGACGGCTTCGGCCTGCCGACGGTGAAGGACATCATCGCGGAACTGGAAAAGCCCGGCCGCGACCCGCGCCCGGCCTTCCGCACGGCGGCCTTCGCGGAGGGCGTCAACGCCATCACCGACTTGCAACCCGGCATGAGCCTCGAAGGCACCGTCACCAACGTCGCGGCCTTCGGCGCCTTTGTCGACATCGGCGTCCACCAGGACGGGCTCGTCCACGTCTCGCAGCTCGCCGACCGCTTCGTGAAGGACCCGGCTGAGGTCGTGAAGGCGGGGCAGGTGGTGCAGGTGCGCGTCGTCGAGGTCGACGTGAAGCGCAAGCGGATCTCGCTGACGATGCGCCGCGAGATGCCCGATGCGGCGGAGCGCAAGGGCGGCGAGCGCCCGGCCGCGCGCGCGCCGGAAAAGCCTGCCGCCGCCAAGGCGCCCGCGGCCTCGCAGGGCGCGTTCGGTGCGGCCCTGTCGGCGGCGTTCAAGCGCAAGTAGCGTCGGCGCCTCAGCGCCGGGCCGTGCGCGCGTGAAGCGCGCGCACGGCCTCGGCGAGGTCCGCGTCCGGTCCGTCGACGGGCACGCCGGGGGCGACCTCGTTGATGGCGAGCGGGCGCACCGGGGAGGGGGCCAGCCCGAGATCGCCCTGCCACGCCGTCAGCTGCGCGGCCGAGGAGGCGTAGACGATCCGCCCGAGCCCGACCCAGGCATGGGCGGCCGAGCACATCGGGCAGTGCTCGCCAGACGTGTAGACCGTGGCCGCCCGGCGCTCGGCCGGTGAGAGGTTCGCGGCCGCCCAGCGCGCGATGGCGAACTCGGGGTGCTGCGTGGCGTCGCCACCGCCGACCTCGTTCTTCGCTTCCAGACGCGTCGTGCCGTCCGCGCCGACGAGGATCGAGCCGAAGGGCTCGTGGCCCGCCTCCAGCGCTTCGGCCGCGAGCGCGACGCAGCGTTCGAGATGCGCGCGGTCGGTCGCGTCGATCATGGTGTCACTCCCCGCCATGGTGGTCGGCTGCGGGAGGCATGGGTTCGCCCCCGTCAGGTCGGACAGGAGCTTGGCCGCGGCGGCGATTGGTCAAGAGGGCCGGCCGGCTCCATGATCTCGGAACTCGCGCGCGCGGGAAAGAAACCGCGTCCTGCCGCGTTGCGGGCGGATGACAGCGACGCGCGACAGCGAAACCTCGAAGGATCTCACGGCCGAGTGGCCGTTTCCTGTGGCGGCCGCGCTCGGCTCGCGGGTGCGCGCGCAAGGGATCGAGCGCGAGCTGCGCGCCCGCCTCGCGTTTACCGATCGCAAGCATCTCGCCGTCGAGGACGGACGGATCGTCCTGCGCTTCGAGGCGGGTCAGGAGGAGCGGCTGGAGGCGGCGTCGCGGGTCGTCGAGACGGTTCTCGCCGGCGTCGACGCGCTTGCCGTCCTGCCGCGCGAGGTCGACGACATCCTTACCATCCTGCCGCGCGAGCGGCTGAAATGGCTGAAGGACGGACGGCTGCAGAGCGCGGGCACGCGCACCGTGAAGCTGCGCGGCCGCGCCAAGGCCGTGACCTTCCACGTCTTCGACCCCCGCCAGATCGAGGATGTGCTCGACCGCGATCTCCCGGCCGTCTGGCGGATCGAGGACGCGGAAGCCCTGCGGGAGAAGCGCTCGCGCGCCGCCGGCAAGGCGGCGCTCACGCGCGGCGGGAAGGTCGAGCCGAAGCCGGCGAAGGCGGCGAAGGCTTCGCGCAGCCGCGACCCGAAGCCGCGCCTTCGCGAGTGGGACGCGTTCGACGCCGAAGGCTTCCTGCGCTGACGGCGGGCGCCCGTTCGCTCAGCCCGCCGGTGCGCCGAGGCGCCCGGCGATCGTGTCGGCGACGCGCAGCGCGTTGGCGATGATCGTCAGCGTCGGGTTCACCGCGCCGATCGAGGGAAAGAAGCTCGCGTCCGTGACATAGAGATTGTCGATCCCGTGCGCGCGACAGTCGAGATCGAGGACGCTCGATGCCGGGTCCTCGCCGAAGCGCAGCGTGCCCGCCTGATGCGCCGTGCCGCCGATCGGGGTGTCCTTGCCGAGATACAGCGTGCGGTCGACGAGGTGCGGGTGGATCTCGGCCTTGTCGCAGATCCGGCGCAGCATTTCGCGCAGCGCTCGGTGTCCGTCCATGTTGGTTTCGGTGAGATCGAGATGCACCTGCCCGTTGCGGTAGAAGATGCGGTTTTCCGGTCGCGGGAGATCCTCGGAGGTCAGCCAGAAGTCGATCGAGTGCCGGGCGATCCAGTCGAACGGCTTCTCGGGCAGCCAGTGCAGGAAGCCGGGCAGCCCTTCCGCCTCGATCTGCATGCCGTCCGACTTGCCCACCATCTGGATGTGGCCGAGCGGGAACTCGTGTGGGTTCATCGGCGACTTGGCGTGGGCGTGGTAGAAGTCGTTGAGACCGAGCGTCTTCTGGAACTCGGTCGGGTTGGGCACCTTCGAGATCGCGAGCACCGTCGCGTTGTTGTGGCGCATGTAGTTGCGCCCGACCTGCCCCGACCCGTTGGCGAGCCCGTCCGGGTGGCGGTCGTTGCCCGAGCGCAGGAACAGGAGCGCCGACGACAGGGCGCCGCAGGCGACCACCACGATGTCGCCGCGGATCGTGTGGGAGCGCCCCTCGACGATGGACTCGACGCCCGTGACCGTGCCGCCGCCGGCATCGGTCAGCAGGCGTTCCACACAGGCGTTCTTCAGAAGCGTCAGGTTCGGATGCGCCTCCAGCGCCGGGTCGACGCAGATCACCTGCGCGTCGGCCTTGCCGTTGGTAAGGCTCGGATAGCCGTCGAACGGATCGCAGCGCAGGAGCGGCGAGCGGGGCGTCGCCGCCCCGGTCTCGTCCTGTTCGAGAAGCGCGCCCATCGGTAGGTGGAAGGGGTTGAGGCCCTCGCGCGTCCACGCCTCCGCCAGCGCCTCGATGCGCTGCTCGTGGCGGATCGCAGGGTGCTTGTAGGGCTTGTGCGAGGGCGGCTCGGTCGGGTCCTCGCCCCGCTGCCCGCGCACCTCGAAGAGCTCTTCGGCGGCCTGGTAGTAGGGCTCGAACGTGTCGTACTTCACCGGCCATTCCGGCGCCGTGCCGTCGGGATGGCGCACGGCGTCGAAGTCCTCGAGGCGCAGGCGCAGGAGGACGCCGCCATAGACCTTGGAATTGCCGCCGACGAAATAATGCAGGCCCGGCCGGAACGTGTCGCCGGACGACGAGGTCCAGGTCTCCTCGGCCTGGTAGCGCCCCCGGGCGAAGACCTCGCGCGTGTCCCAGTTCTCTCGCTCGCGCTTCAGGTAGTCGCCGCGCTCGATCAGGAGGATGCGCTTGCCGGTCTGGGCGAGCTTCCAGGCCATCGTGCCGCCGCCCGGCCCCGAGCCGACGATCACGACGTCGTAGCGGTCCTCGATCATGCTGCGCCTCCGAAAGCCCTGTGATGTCGCGTCACAAGACGGGTCTCGCGGCCGATCGTTCCCCTCGTTTCGCGCCCGGCCGCATGAATTCGCGGCAAGGCGCGGGAACGCTTGGCGCGTCTTCGCGCTTGCCCCTCCCGACAGACGCTGCCCGGGCCAACCGCCGCCATGACGTTCGAGATCCTCGTCGCCTTCCTCACGCGCCTGTCGCTGGTGCTCCTGTTCCTGCCGTTCAGCGCGCTCGACAAGGTGCTGAACTTCGAGGCGGCGACCGGGCAGGCGGGCGAGGCGACGAGCAACCGCTCGCTGGCGAAGGCTCTCATCCTCGTCGGCCTCGCGGTCGAGGTCGTGATGTCGCTCGGGGTCCTCACCGGCATCGCCGATCGCCTGGCGGCCTTCGTCCTGGCGGGCTACTGCGCCGTCACCGCGATCCTCTTCAAGCGGTTCTGGCGCGCGTCCGACTTTCGCCTGCGCGGTCCCTCCAAGGGCCGCGAGACGATGTGGGACTTCCTCAAGAACTTCGCGGTCGCCGGCGGCTTCCTCCTCATCGCGTTCGGCACCACGGCCGGCGATGTCCGGGCCTTCTTCGCCGATCCCCTGTCCTCCACCCATCCCTATTCAACCGGAGCCGAGCCTTGAGCCAGGACAAGCCGACCGTTCCCTACTGGCATCTCTACACCGACGAGGACGGCGTCAGCCGGCAGCGGCAATGCCGGATGACCGAGTTCGAGCTCAAAAGCATGCAACCGCCGGCCGCCCCGCAATGGCAGGGCCGGAAGCATCACGACGGGATGACGGTGATGGTCACCGTGCAGCCCGCCGGCTGGGAGGGAGCGTGGCACGAGAACCCCGCGCCGCAGTGGATCATCCCCCTGTCCGGCCGCTGGTATGTCGAATCGATGGACGGGATGCGCGTCGAGATGGGGCCGGGCGAGATCTCGTTCGGCGAGGACCAGGGCACGCGCGAGCGCGACGGGCGAAAGGGCCACATGTCGGGCACGGTGGGCGACGAGCCCGCCGTCCTGATGGTGGTGCAGTTCGACACTCAGCGCGACGAGACGAGCCCATGTCGTTTCCGGTGAGGGCTGCGGCATGAGCGAGATCGGGTTCGAAAGCTGCGATCCGCGGTTCGATCGCTACGTCCTCGGCAACGCGCCGATCGAGCTTCTGGCGACGGGCCTGCGCTGGATCGAGGGCCTCGTCTGGATGGGCGACTGGAACTGCCTCCTGTTCCAGGACCTGCCGCGCGACCGCACGATGATGTGGAGCGAGACGGCGGGCCTGTCGGTCTGGCGCTTTCCGAGCGGGCAGGCCAACGGGCAGACGCGCGACCGCAAAGGCCGCGTCGTGTTCTGCTCCAACCGCGAGCGGGCGGTGTGCCGCGTCGAGCACGACGGCCGCATTTCGGTGCTCGCCAACCGGTTCGAGGGGCGGCGTCTCAACTCGCCGAACGACCTCGTCGTCAAAAGCGACGGCTCGATCTGGTTCACCGATCCCCTCTACGGCATCTCCAACGACTACGAGGGAGAGCGTCAGGCGTCGGAAACCCGGCCCGGCGTCTACCGTCTCGATCCGGACACGGGCGCGCTCGACCTCGTGTCGGATGCCTTCGACGGGCCGAACGGCATCGCCTTCTCGCCGGACGAGCGGCGGCTCTATGTCGCCGAGACGGGCGACCAGACGAAGCCCGACCCAACGCAGGTTCTGCGTGTCTTCGACGTGGCGCCCGACGGGCGGACGCTCCAGGGCATCAGCGACTTCGCGGAGGTTTCGCCGGGCTACACCGACGGCATGGCGATCGACGAGGACGGCAACATATGGTCGAGTGCCGGCGACGGGGTGCACTGCCTGTCGCCGGACGGCCAGCTTCTCGGGCGCATCCGCCTGCCGGCGACCGTGTCGAACCTCTGCTTCGGCGGCTCGCCGCATCTCAATCGCCTGTTCATCGGCGTCAGCCACTCGCTCTACGCGGTGTTCCTCAACCGACGCGGGGCGCGCTGGCCGTGACGGGCGCCGCGATCCTGGCGGTGCGCCTTGCCTGCCGCGACGTCGCGGCGGTCCGGACATTCTGGGTGACGGCGTTCGGAGCGGTCGCGGACGGCGAGGGGCTGCATCTTGGTCCACAGCGGCTGGACCTCGTCGCGGCGACAGAGGCCGGCGGCGCGCCGCCGCTGTCGAACGAGACCGGCTTCCAGCACTGCGCGATCGTGGTCTCGGACATGGGCGAGGCGATGGCCCGCCTTGCCGCCATGACGGGCTGGTCGCCGATCTCGAAGGCCGGCCCCGAGCGCCTGCCGGAGGCCTCGGGCGGCGTGACGGCCTTCAAGTTCCGCGATCCGGAGGGGCACCCGCTGGAGTTCCTGGAGTTCCCGGCCGATCGCGTGCCGGATGCCTGGGCCGGTGCGCGCGGAGGTCCGTGTCTCGGGATCGACCACAGCGCGATCGCGGTCGCGGAGGCCGAGCGGTCGATCGACTTCTACCGGCGGCTCGGCTTTCGCCTCGCGTCCCGCCAGATCAATCGGGGCGCCGAACAGGGGCGCCTCGACGGGCTGGGACCCGATACGGTGGTGGAGGTCGTCACGCTCGCCTGCCGGGGCGGATCGCGGCCCCATCTCGAACTCCTCTGCTACCAGCGGCCCGCGCCGGTGGCCCGTCCCGCACGCGACGGCTCACCCTACGCCACGGTCCTCGTCTGCGAGGCGCCCGGGCGAGAGGCGGGCGTCATCGCCGACCCCGACGGGCACCGACTTTGGTTCGGCGGCGAGGGCGTTCGGCCTGCAAAACCCGACTGACCCCCGCGCGGCCGACGCTGCGGCGGATGGCGGCGGGAACATGCGGGGCGGCTCGAGGGTTTGTCGGCCATCTCAGCTCAAGGAAATCCCGCATGGCCTATATCGAAGCGAAGGACGGCACCCAGATTCACGTCAAGGACATGGGGCAGGGCCGCCCGGTGGTCCTGATCCACGGCTGGCCGCTCACCGGCGACATGTTCGAGTATCAGACCGTGGCCCTCCTCGAGGCGGGCTTCCGGGTCATCACCTACGACCGACGTGGGTTCGGCCAGTCGGGCCACCCGGCGACCGGCTACGACTACGACACGTTCGCCGACGATCTCGCCGCCGTGCTCGAGGGGCTCGACCTCAACGGCGTGTCGCTCGTCGGCTTCTCGATGGGCGGCGGCGAGATCGCGCGCTACCTGACGCGCCACGGCGCCTCGCGCATCGCCAAGACCGTCCTCGTCGCCTCGGTCGCGGGCTACCTCCTCAAGGACGACAGCAATCCGCAAGGGGTCGACGGCGACGTGTTCGAGGACATGAAGGCCCAGATCCGCAAGGACCGCTTCGCCTTTCTCCAGAGCTTCGCCAAGACCTTCTACGGCGTCGGCCTTCTGTCGAAGCCGGTCAGCCAGGGCATTCTCGACTGGAGCTTCGTGCTCGGCGTGATGGCAAGCCCCCTGGCGACGATCCGCTGTGTCGACGCCTTCGGCAAGACGGACTTCCGCCCCGACTTCAAGAGCTTCACGGTGCCGACCCTCGTGATCCACGGCACGGGCGACGCCACGGTACCGATCGACCCGACCGGCCGCGCGGCCGCCAAGGCGATCTCGGGCGCGCGCCTCATCGAATACGAGGACGAGCCGCACGGCCTGTTCGCCACCGTGCCCGATCGCCTCAACGAAGACCTGATCGCGTTCCTGCGCTGAGGGCGAGGCCGGGGCTGCCCAGCGACGGGCGGCCTCGGCCGGTTCATTCCAAGCCGGCAGGCCGGCAATACGGGAAGGGGTGTACGATGCTCGACCTCAACACGGCGACGGCCGCGGACCTCGACGGGATCGATGCGCTCAAGGGGCACGGTTTCGAGATCGTGCGATACCGCGAGGAGCGCGGGCGCTTCACCTCGCTGCGGCAACTCGACGAGGTGCCGGGTCTCAGCGGCAAGACGGATGGGGTCGCAGCCGCGCTCACCGTCTCGGACCCCTGAGAAGGGGGCGCAGCGGCCCCCCGGAAACGAGGAAGCCCGCCAGCGCCTCCCAGAGCTGACGGGCTTCGAGCTGGTGCAGCTAGCCAGCGCGACGCAGCCACGGGTTGCGGTGTAGCAGATTACGGCCGGGAGACAATCGGCAAGCTTCACGACAGTTTGCCCACGCCGACGACAAATGCCCAATCAGCACGCGAACTGCCTGCCATCCATGGCCTCGCTGCTCACTTGCGCGCCGAGCCTTGCCGGGCGCGCAGGCCAGCCATGCAGCCGATGCACTACCGCACTGCACACCGATCGACTAGTTTCTTCTCACGAGTTTCGCACGAGCCTTCTCCTCCCAATCGGGCTCCTGCGGATCCGCCCGACGGCATCCTCCTCCCAGCCGAAGGGTACTCTCCGACGCCTGCCGGTCCTCCCCCGGCAGGCGTTTTTTCTTGTCCGGCCGCGCCTCCCGCCGCTGCGCGCGTCTCTTCCCATCCGTCCGGATCCTTCGCCCCCTCGTGCCGTCGCACGTCGGGGTTGGTGCCCGTCACTCCAGGGTTGAAAACTAAAAGCGGCCCGACGCAACGTTGAGGTCAGAGTTGCGTTCTATGCTCGATATCCTTGGCGGACGGATAGAGGCATTCCCATGCGAGATCTGGCGAAACTGCTGGCCGATCACTCGCTGCAAAAGCGCGTGCGCCAGAGCATGCAGCATGCCGAACCGTTCAAGCCGTCGGAGCGCCTGCCCGACGAACTGCAGCGCAAACTCGACGAACTCGATCGCGTGGTCCAAATGCGCGAGAAGGACGGCCGCAGGCACTGAAGCGCCCGATGGAATGCGCGCATCCGTCAGGATGATGGATCGCCACGCGTGGTCGGGTCGACCTCGGGATCGCAGGCGCTCGGCGCCGGGCTCGATCATTAGTGACGACACCCCGCGTCTGGTCCGCGGCGGTCACCCGTCTCCGAAATCCGCCGGCAACTCGCCGTAGCGCGCCAGCACCAGGGGATCCTCGACGACCTCGCCGGTATCGGTGTCGATCGTCTGTTGCAGGGCGACGACCCCCACGGTGCGGGTCGCGTCCCGTTCGGCCCGTCCCGCCGCTTCCCCCGCCGTCTTGAACTCCATCTGTCGCCCGGCCACCAGCCGCTTGCCGATGCGTTCGAACTGCTGGACGAGGAACAACGTCTTCTCGGGCATCCGTATCTCCTCTGGCGGACCGGCCGTCGTCGCCCGCGCCGGCCTGCTTGCGGGGGGCGGGATCCGGCGATGGGCGAGACCCACCCTTGCTGGTTACGACGCACCGGCCGGATCGGCCAGCCCTTCCGGCGATACGGCTTGGCCGCCCGCTCGAAGGCCGGTGGCGACCGCGTGGGCCGTACTCCCTTTCCTTTGCCGGCGAAGAGAAAGGGCCGGCGGCCTCCGATCCGTCGTCGCTGCGCGAAAGCCCGCGGCGTCCGCCCTCCGGCGTGCGAATCGCAGATGCGCGCCGGCAAGGGTTAAGCGAACCTTGCCGGCGATCCCCAAATTTGAGGAGTTCTTCGCGCACCGTCGGCGCTACGTCCTCTCTCGAACCCCAATGACGCGGAGGCCGAACCATGAGCGGACGCTATCGACCGAACGAGCCGACCTGCCCGATTTCCCTGGAACTCCTCGCCTTGCTGATCCGCTCGCCCGACGAGCGCGTGGCGGAGATCGCGGACGCGATGCCGCTGCGCGAACGGGCGCAACTCGCCATTCACTGCGTCGCGCGCACGCATCTTCGCCGGATCGCGTTGACGGTCGCCGCGCGATGTACCGAACAGGCGCTCTGGGAGGTCGGCGGCCGCGTTGGCACCGCCCTGTCCGAGCAATGCCATGACCGGGCTGCCTTCGACCGCGAGCCCGGCCAGATCGCCCGGCGCAAGGTATCGCTCGCCCGGGTCGCCTGAGACCGGATCGGACAGGCGTCGCGGCCTTCAAATCGGTGGCCGCGACCCTTTCTTGACATTTCCGTGAACGACGCTCTCTTCGACGGCAACAGTGCAGTCTCCTCAGGAAGCCGAGCCATGGACGTGAGCGCGCCGCAAATGACGCCGGGCCCGGATGCGTCCGACTTTGACCCTGTGCCGGAGGACGACAGCCCGTCCGACGTCGTGCTGGCGCCGGCGGAGGCCTTTCCCCGCATCGACCTGCGCGCCGCGGGCGAGCCGTGGGAGCGGCGCCGCGCCGCCGGCAAGCAGCTCCGCCGCGAGGTGCCGCACGCCGTCCATGCCGAGGCGATCGCCGCCGACGGGCGGCCCGATCCCGTCGATCTCGTGGAGCGCTCGAACGCCGGCCGGCAGGCCCGCCTCGTGCCGCTGCGCATCGCGCGCATGGCGGAATCGCCCTTCGCCTTCCTGCGTGGAGCCGCCAGCGTGATGGCCTTCGACCTCTCGCGCACGCCCCGCAGCGGCATCGACGTGGTGATGAACGGCGACGCCCACATCTCGAACTTCGGCCTCTTCGGCACGCCTCAGCGCGACGTCGTTCTCGACCTCAACGACTTCGACGAGGTGACGATCGGGCCGTGGGAATGGGACCTCAAGCGGCTGGTCGCGAGCCTCAACGTCGTCGCGCGCCAGCAGGACATCGGGCGCGGCGAGCGCCAGCGGATCGTCACGAGCTGCGTCGAGGGCTACCGCCGCTCGATGCTGGATCTCGCGCCGCGCGGGCCGATCGACGTCTGGCACCGCGCCGCGCGCGCCGACCGGCTCGACTTCAACGGCATCGAGATCGACGCGGATTCGCAGGCCGCGCTGCGCAAGGCGGTGGAGAAGGCGCGCCGCCGCGACAACGCCTCGCTCCTGGAAAAGGTCGGCGAGCGTCAGGTCGACGGCGGCTGGCGCTTCCGGCTCGACCCGCCGATCCTGACCGCCGTCGGCGAGGCGACGCGCGAGGCGGTGATCTCGGGGCTCGAGCACTACGCCGAGTCCCTGCCGCGCGAGCGCCGCTTCATGCTGAGCCGCTACCATGTCGTGGACGTCGTCCACCGCGTGGTCGGCGTCGGCAGCGTCGGCACGCGGGCCTATCTCGCCCTCCTGTTCGGCAATTCCGATCAGGACGCCCTGTTCCTGCAGGTCAAGGAAGCGATCACGCCGTCGCACGCCCCTTACGTGCCGCCGTTGCCCGAGCCCTACGGCTCGCATGACGGCGCGCGCGTCGTCTATGGCCAGCGCCTCCTGCAGGCGGTGGGCGACCCGCTGCTCGGCTGGACGACGATCGGCGATCGGCCGTTCTACGTCCGCCAGATGAAGAACATGAAGGGCGAGATCCCGCATTCGCTGCTCGGCGGGCGCTCGCTCGAGTTCTTCGCCTTCGGCTACGGCGCGCTTCTGGCGCGGGCGCACGCGCGCACCGGCGATGCCGCTGCCATCGCCGGCTACTGCGGCGGGGCGGAGAACCACGGCTTCGACCAGGCGCTCGACGAATGGGCGGAGAGCTACGCCGACCAGAACGCGCGCGACCACCAGGCTCTGGTGGAGGCGGTCGCGGCCGGGCGCTTTGCCGGCCTCGACGCTTAGCGAGGCGACCGACCGACCGTCAGCGCCCGGCCCCATCCGCCCGGCGCGGCTTCCGGCCTCGACGGGCCTTGTCCCTGGCCGGGTGCGACTTGGCGGCGAGGCCGGTGGAGAGCTTGGTCAGGTTGCGCTCGATCTGCGCGTTGAGGCCGGCAACACCCTCGCGCACCACGTCCTCGCCCCGATAGACCTCGGGAAATCGCTGCGAGAGCCAGAGCCAGGCGGTGGCGAGATTGACGCCGTCCTCGAGGCGCTGGAGATCGCCCGAGCGCAGCGGCGGCAGCGGCGCCGGCTTGCCCGCCGCATGCGCGCGGGCCCAGGTGAGCACCGTGTCCATGAACCAGGGATGGCGCAGCGACACCGGCACCACGGCATAGGCGAGGCGGTCGAGAAGCGGCAGGCCGACGCCGGACAGCCGCCGCGCCTTTTCGATCTCCTCGTCCATGTCGCCGATCTTGAGGTCGGGATGGTCGAGCACGAGACGCGAGCGCAGGTAGGCGAGGATCTGGTCGAGCGCGTCGGTTTCGAGGAACTCGGCGGCCAGCGCGACGCTCTCGCGGTTGGGGCGCACGAAGGCGCGCCCGGTCAGTTCCTTCGGCGGCGACGACAGGGCGGCGCGGATCTTCTCGACGCCGTAGGCGCCGCCGCCGATCACGCCGACGAAGCCCTCCTCGAACATGCCGAAGCGGCCGGCCCGCCCGCCGATCTGGCGGATCTCGGAGTGGAGGAGCGCACGGCGCCTGGTGCCGTCGAACTTGTCGAGCGCCGAGAAGAAGACGCGCGAGACGGGAAGGTTGAGGCCCATGCCGATCGCGTCGGTCGCGACCACCACGTCGGCCTCGCCGCGGCGGAAGCGCGCGGCCTCGGCGCGGCGCACCTCCGGGCTCAGCGCGCCGTAGACGGTGGCGACCGACAGGCCGAGCGGCACGATCGCCTCGCGCAGCTCGTGCACCGCCGCGCGCGAGAAGGCGACGACCGCATCGCCGCGCCTGAGATCATGGAGACCGATCGGCTGCGGCCAGGCCGCGAGCTCGTTCTTGCGCGCGAGCACGCGCACCTCGAGCGGCTCCCCCAGCACCTTGGCGAGGCGCTCCACCATCGGCACCGCGTCGGGCGAGCCGGTCATCACCACGAGATCGGCCGGCACGCCGAACAGCGCCTGCGTCCACGCCCAGCCGCGCTGCTCGTCGGCCAGCATCTGGATCTCGTCGATCACCGCGACGTCGACGCGGCGGCCGACGTCGATCGTCTCGATGGTGCGGGCGTAGTGCGTGACGTCCTCGCCCGTGTCGCGTTCCTCGCCGGTGACGAGGCCGGCGCGCACGCCCCCGGCGCTCAAGGTCTCGCGGTGCTCGTGGGCCAGAAGGCGCAGCGGCGACAGGACCTCGGCCGTCGGCGCCTCGATCGCCAGCCGCATCGCCTCATAGGTCTTGCCGGAGTTCGTCGGGCCGGCGAGGAACAGGAGCCGGCGGCCGATCGCGCGCGCGAGCGGGAAGAGGCTGGGATAGCGGTCGTAGCCGGACGCCTCGGCAAAGCTCGCGCGGCGACGGCTCTGGCGGCGGTACGAGCGCACCGAGGCGGCGATCTTGTCGAACCACCGGTCGCAGGTCGCGCGCACCTCGTCCTCGCCGGTCGTCTGCGCCGCGAAGACGAAGCGCTCGAGATCGGCCTGCGTCGCCGCCTTCAGGAACGCGGCCGGGTCGCCGAGATCGCGGGTCTCGTCCGTGAAGCGGCGCGCATAGTCCGCGCCGACCGCCTCCAGCGTTTCGCGCATTCGCGCGGCCGTCGCGCGCGCCTCCGCGGCGACAGCCTCGGCCGCCGCCTCGATCTCGTCCTCGCCGATGATCTCGTCGTCGGCGAGGCGCCGGCCGATGCCGCCCGGCGCGCGCACGCGGGCGAACGCCATGAGGAGCGTCTCGCGCTCCACGGGGAAGATCGCCGCGAAGACGGGTACCTCGACCTCGAAGGCGGCAAACGCGCTGTCGGTCGTGCGCCGGGCGCGCACGACCTCGCCGGCCTCGACGGTTGCAAGGCGCGCGATGCGATCGGCCTCGTCCTCCTCGCCCTCGCGCGGGATTTCCGCGTCGGGAACGTGCGTGATCGACCGGACGCGGCCGGCCGGAACGAGGATCGCCTTGCGGCGCCCGCCATCGTCCTTCGCCTTGTCGCCGAACGGCACCTCCATGCGGCGGACCAGCCCCGCTTCGACGATCGCGAGGCAGCGCGCCAGGGATCGGCCGGTGAGGGCCGGCAGCATGGCGATGGGATAGCTGGCGGGAGGCTGCATGCGGGGCTCTGACATGATCGGGATCGGCGGCCCCGTCCTCGTGGACGAAAGCGCCGGGCCTGTCCATGCCGCCGCGCCGCGGCCTCTCGGCGTGGCCAACCGTCGCAAGCCGTAGGGATCGGCCCCGCAGACGCTAGTTTCAGTGCGGGGATGTCGTCGGAACGGACGACAACGGGGCGTAACGGCGTGAGGGACGTAAACGATGCACAAGGTCCGGGATCGTCCGCCGATGCCTCTTCGCCCTGCGCCGGGACATCGCAAGCGGGCGATCGGATGAGCGCGGCGGCCAGCCGGCTGGCCCTCACCGATCTCACCTGCCGCTACGGCGCGACGGTCGCGCTCGACGGCGTGGGCTTCGACGTCGAGCCGGGCGAGTTCGTCTCGATCCTCGGCCCGTCCGGCTGCGGCAAGTCGACCCTCCTGCGCGCCATCGCGGGCCTCGAGCCGGTCGCCGGGGGCGAGATCCGGATCGGCGACCGCTCGGTCGAAGGGCTGGCGCCGAAGGACCGCGAGGTCGCCTTCGTCTTCCAGTCCTATGCGCTCTATCCGCACATGAGCTGCCGCAACAATCTCGCCGCCCCGCTCGTCATGCGCGAGCTCTCCGCCGTCGAGCGGCCGGCGCTCGCCCGGCTCCTCTCGCCGCGCGTGCGGGACAAGCACCGGTCGATCGCGGCGCGCGTCGCGGCGACCGCCGAAATGCTCGGCATCTCCCACCTTCTCGACCGCCGCCCGTCGGCCCTGTCGGGCGGCCAGCGCCAGCGCGTCGCGCTTGGGCGCGCCCTGATCCGCGAGCCCCGGCTGTTCCTTCTCGACGAACCGCTCGCCAATCTCGACGCGGCGCTACGCAACCGCACGCGCTCGGACCTTCGCGCGCTGCAGCGCCGGATCGGCGCGACGACGCTGTTCGTCACCCACGACCAGTCCGAGGCGATGGCGATTTCCGACCGCGTCATCGTCATGTTCGAGGGGCGCGTGCGCCAGATCGGCACGCCGGACGAACTCTACCGCCATCCCGCCGACCTCGACGTCGCCCGCTTCCTGTCGCAGCCGCACCTCAACGTCATCGACGCGGCGACGCTGCGTGCGGCGATCGGCGAGCGGACGGCGCACGGCGACATCGTCCTCGGCGGGCGGCCTCTGGCCGCGATCGACGGCGTCGTCGCCTTCCGGCCCGAGCATGCCGGCATCCGTCGCCGCCACGAGCCGGGGCTGCCCGGCCTGCACGTTGTGGTGGACCACGCCGAACACGCCGGCGTCGAGGCGCATCTCTTCGTGCGCACGACGGGGGGCGGGGAGCCCTGCGTGGTGCGCATCCCCTCCGAGGCGATCGGGCAATGGCCGCCGGGCAGCGAGGGCGTGCTGCAGTTCCAGACCGGCGCCGTCCACGTCTTCCCGCAAGGGGAGGCCGAACCCAAGCCGACCACGCCGCCGGCAAGGGCCGTCGCTTGAGCGCGGATCTTCGCCACCGGCGACGGGTCGGCGCGCTCCTCGCGCTGCCGGGCGCCGCGTTGCTCCTTGCCCTCCTCATCCTGCCGTCGATCGCCGTGCTCGCCCTGTCCTTCACCGACTACCAGTTCGGCATGCCGGGCGCCGCCTTCGTCGGCTGGCGGCAGTACGCGGCGCTCGGCAGCGACGCCGGGCTGCGCAACAGCCTCGTCAACACCGCGCTCTACGTGGCGATCGTCGCGCCCGTCTCGATCGGCGGCGCGCTGTGGCTGGCGGTGCTCCTCCAGGGGCAGGGCCGCCTGCGGCCCCTGTTCCAGACCGTGTTCTTCCTGCCGGTGACGGCGACGCTGGTCGCCATGGCGACCGCCTGGGAGGTGGTGCTCCACCCGTCCTTCGGCATCGCCAACACGGCGCTGTCGTCGCTCGGCTTCGAGCGCGTGCGCTTCCTGACCGACCCTTCGACGGCGCTCGGCACGCTCGCCGCGATCGGCGTCTGGAAGATGCTCGGCTACAACATCCTCCTGTTTCTCGCCGGGCTCGCGACGATCGACCGCCAGCTCTACGAGGCGGCCGCGCTCGACGGTGCCAACCGCGGCTGGAGCCGGTTCACGCTGGTGACCCTGCCGACGCTGGCGCCCGTCACCCTGTTCGTCACCGTGATCACGCTGATCCGCAGCATGTCGGAGTTCGAGACCGTCGCCGTCCTGACGCAAGGGGGCCCGAGCGGGGCGACGGAGATGCTGCTCTACACGCTCTACCAGCAGGCCTTCCGCTACTTCGACGTCGGCGCGGCGGCCGCGCTCGCAGTCGTCTTCCTCCTTCTCGTCGGCGTGCTCTCGATCCTGCAGGTGCGCCTCTTCGACCGGGGAGGCGCACATGGATGAGGTGCGGCTCGAAGGCGCCTCGCGGCTCCGGCAGGCGCTGTCGGTCCTCGTGCTCGTGCTCGCCGCCGGGCTGACGCTCCTGCCCTTCGTGGTGATGGTGGCGGTGAGCCTCGCCGCCCCCGGCACGGTCTACGACGGATCGCTCCTGCCGGCGCCGAGCTGGTCGGGCGCGCTTGCCAACTACGCGCTGGCCTTCTCCAGCCAGCCGCTCCTGCGCTTCATGCTGAACGGCGTCGTGGTCTGCGGGGCGATCCTCGTTCTCCAGATCCTTGTCGCCGCGCCCGCCGGCTACGCGCTCGCCAAGCTGCCGTTCCGCGGCCGCCCGCTTCTCTTCGGCGCGGTGGTCGTCTCCCTCCTGATCCCGATCCAGGTCCCCGCGATCCCGCTCTATCTCGCGATCGCTGAAGCCGGCCTCCTCAACACCTATGCCGCGCTCGTCCTGCCCTTCGCAGTGTCGGCCTTCGCGATCTTCCTGTTCCGCCAGTTCTTCCTGTCCTATCCCGACGAGGTGCTGGATGCCGCCCGCCTCGACGGCTTCTCCGAGCTTGGCATCGTCTGGCGCCTGATGCTGCCGGCGGCCTGGCCTGCGGTCGCGGCCTTCTCGACGATCAGCGTGATCGCGCACTGGAACGACCTCTACTGGCCGCTCGTCGTCGTCACCCGCACCGAGATGATGACCCCGCCGCTCGGGCTCCTCGCCTTCCGCGCCTCGGGCGAGACCACCGGTAATGTCGGGGCGCTGATGGCCGGCGGGGTGATCGTCACCGCGCCGCTCGTCCTCGGCTTCCTGTTCTTCCAACGCCATCTCGTGCGCGGCCTGTCCGTGCGCGCCCGCAACTGATCTCCGCCCTCGCGAAGGAGCCCGCCATGAAGTCCCTGATCCTCGGCCTCGCACTCGGTGCGGCGCTGGCCGCCGCGCCCGCCGTCGCGGCCGACACGACCCTCACCGTCCTCCATGCGTGGCCGCATCACGCCACGTGGCAGGGCGAGATCGCGCGCCGCTACATGGAGGCCCATCCGGACGTGAAGATCACGTTCCAGGCGCCGTCCACCGACTACGCCGAGGGCCTCGTCTCGGTGATCC
This sequence comes from Aureimonas sp. Leaf324, assembly GCF_001423245.1. Lineage (GTDB taxonomy): Bacteria > Pseudomonadota > Alphaproteobacteria > Rhizobiales > Rhizobiaceae > Aureimonas. Next base: position 23,595 of record NZ_LMOH01000009.1, on the reverse strand, counting down.
GGCAGGAGATGGCGGGGGAGGCGCCCGACGTCTTCATGGTCGGCTCGCACCTCCTGCAGAACCTCGTCGCGCGCGGCATGGTAAAGCCGCTCGACGACGTGGCGGCCGGCCGCGACATGGCCGCGCTCGGCTACACCGACGCGATCCTGAAGCTGACGCAGGTCGACGGCGTGCAGTACGGCCTGCCCTGGACGAGCTCGACGCCGGTGATGTTCTACAACAAGGACCTCGTCACGAAGGCCGGTGGCAACCCGGATGCGATGCCCAAGACCTGGGACGAGACGATCGCGCTGGCGGGCAAGATTCAGGCGCTCGGCGGCGGCGTGACCGGCATGTACTATTCGCTCGGCGACGACGACTGGATGACGCAGAATCTCCTGGCCACCAACGGCCTTGCCCCGGTCGGCGGGGACGGCAGCGAAATCGCCTTCGCCACCGAGGGCGGGCGCGAGGCGGTGCGCACCTATCGCCGCTTCTTCGACGAGGGCGGCCAGCAGCCGATCGCCGACAAGGCGGCACGCCAGGAGATGTTCGCCGGCAAGCTCGGCATCTACTTCAACTCGACCGCGGCCGTGCGCTCCTTCTCGCGCGAGATTGGCGACCGCTTCGCCTGGAGCACGGCCGAGATGCCGGTCCTGAAGGCCGGCGGGGGCGTTGCGTCGGGCGGCATGGCGGCGGTGATCCTGACCGACGATCCCGCCAGGCGCGCGGCGGCTTTCGACTACCTCCTCTTCGGCACCAGCCCGGAAAGCCAGGCCTATGTGGTGGAGCAGACCGGCTACATGCCCTCCAACGAGAAGGCGATCGAGACGCTCAAGCCCTTCTACGCGGCCAACCCGAGCTTTGCGACGAGCGCCCGGCAGATCGACCGCGCGCTGCCCTGGTTCGCCTGGCCCGGCCAGAACGGCGTCAGGATCAGCCAGGCCGTGCTCGACGACATGACGGCGGTCGGCAACGGCGCGATGACGCCGGACGCGGCGTCCGCGGCCATGGCCGACACGATCGCGCCGATGATGAAATAGGCGGACGATATCTGCCGCCGGACCCCGAGCCTCGGCAGGGAGGCGTCGGGCTCGGCGTCTCCCTTGGCTAAGGCTTGGGGGGAAGGGGGAAAAAGGCCCGCCCGGCGCCCTCAGCCGCCGCCGATCAGGATGCCCGCCGCCAGCACCAGCGCGCCGCCGACGAGGATCTGGACGGCGGCGCGCAGGATCGGCGTTTCCATGAAGCGGTGCTGGATCCAGACGATCGCCCAGAGCTCGACGAAGACCACGACGAGGGCGATCGCGGTGGCGGTCCAGAAATCGGGGATCAGGTAGGGCAGGGCATGGCCGAGCCCGCCGACCGCCGTCATGATGCCGGACGCGAGCCCGCGCTTGACCGGCGAGCCGCGCCCCGACAGGACGCCGTCGTCGTGCGCGGCCTCGGTGAAGCCCATGGAGATGCCGGCGCCGACGGCGGCGGCCAAGCCGACGAGAAGCGTGGTATGCGAATTCTCGGTGGCGAAGGCCGTGGCGAAGATCGGTGCGAGCGTCGACACCGACCCGTCCATCAGACCCGCCAGTCCCGGCTGGACGAGCGTCAGGATCAGCTGCTTGCGCGCCGTCCTGTCCTCCTCGGCGCGGGCGTCCGGCGTCAGGTGCGCCTCCTCCAGCGCGTTCGCCTTGCCCTTGTGGCGGCGCTCGGCCTCGGCGAGATCGCCGAGGAGCCGCCGCGTCGAGGGGTCGCCGACGCGCTTGACCGCCTCCTCGTAGAACCGGCAGGCCGCGTCCTCCATCCGGTCGGCCTCGGCGCGCATGCGCTCGATCCCGAGCTGCGCCACCAGCCAGACCGGACGGCGGCTGACATAGTCCGCGACGTGCTCGCGCCGGATCAGGGGGATGGTGCCGCCGAACCGTCGCTCGTGCTCGTCGATGAGGGCGCGGCGGTGGCCGTCCTCCTCCGCTTCCATCGCGCGGAACACGGCGGCGGTTTCGGGATAGTCGCCCGCCAGCCGTTCGGCGAAGCCCGCATAGATGCGGGCGTCGTCCTCTTCGGCGGAGATGGCGAGCGCCAGGATCTCGCGCTCCGACAGATCGGCAAATCGCTTGCGGCCATCGGCGAACCAGAGCATCGCAGTTTCCAGTCTGGAATTATTCTAAACAAGGGGGATGTAGCACGCGCCGCCCGTCGCGCCAATCGATGGCGACGGCTCGACGCGCCCGAAAGGCGGCCGAACGGTCGTGTCTCGGGATGGCGGCAGGGCTCGGCGGAGGAGGGCGCCGGCGGGATCGCGGTGCGGCGTCGTCCACGAGGGCGTGGCCTGGACCCGCCGGGGTCCCGGCTCTCTGGCGCCGCTGCGCCGTGGCTTCTGCGGACGGGAAGGGGCCACGCTCCCGGTGAGCGTCGACCCCGTCCCCGAGGCGGCGGTCCGGGCGTCAGCCCTTGACGGTAAACATGGCGACCATGCCGGCCGCGACGTGGCCCTTGATGTTGCAGATCAGCTCGTAGGCGCCGGGCTTGAGGTTGACGGTAAGCTTGCCGGACTGGCCCGCCTTGAGGTCGGACACCTCGCCCATGCTCATCAGCGTCTTCTCGTCGACGCGGTTCTTGGCGGGATCGACCTTCAGCGTCTCGCCCGGCTTGTCGAGCTTGATCACCACCATCTCGTGCGGCGTGTTGGCCGCGACGTTGGCGACCTCGAACGTCACCTCGCCGGCGGGCACCTCGGTCTTGTCGAGCTTGATCGCCATCTGCCCGCCGCGCTCGCCCACGAGCTGGACCGAGACCGTCTCGGCGGCGAAGGCCGAGGCGGGGAGAAGCACCGCGAGAAGGCCGGAGGCAAGAGCAAGACGAGAGAAGTTCATTGTATTTCTCCAGTTATGACGGACTGCGATATTTGACGGCAACCTGCCTTCGGTCATAAATAGGGAGACAATATTTCTGTCGAATGGCGAGAACTATACATGTTCGTAATCTCCCGGCCCGATGGTGCGGCAACGCGCCGCCCGCGCCCGCTCCCTCTCGCCACGCGGTCCCTGCACTGGCTGACGGCCGGTCTGCTCGCCATCATGTTCGCTCTCGCCTGGACCTTCGATGCGCTGGGGCCGAGCGACACGGCCGCGTCGCTCGTCTCCCTGCACCAGTCCCTCGGTCTCCTGATCCTCGTCGTCGTCGCCGCGCGCATCGCCTGGCGCGTGACCCATCCGATCGAGCCGCTGCCCGGCGACACGCCGCGCTGGGAGACGCGTCTGGCGACGCTGGTGCAGGCGTTGCTCTACGCGCTCCTCGTCGCCATGCCGCTCGTCGGCTGGTACGCTTCGGCCTTGTCGGGCGACACGATCCGGTTCTTCGGCTTGGCGCTACCGGATCTCGTGGCGATGAACGAGGACCGGAGCGACCAGCTCTTCGAGCTCCACGGAACGATCGGTTGGGCGATCCTGGCGCTCACCGCGCTGCATGTCGCGGGTGCGCTCAACCACCAGTTCATCCGGCGCGACGGTCTCCTGAACCGCATGCGGATCTGGTGACGGGGGCGGGGCGGGCGCGTCCGCCTCTATACGCTTTCGTATAGCTGCAACCGCTTGGATTCCCGCGGCCTTGTGGAGGCATCCTCCAAAGCAAGGCGACCTCATGCGCACGACGCTTCTCTCCGCATCCCTCCTTCTCGCCGGCCTGTCCGGCACGGCGCTGCCTGCGCTGGCGCAGGCCGAGAGCGGGACGCAGGCCCCGGCCCAGACCCAGTCCTCCACCCCGATGTCATCGGCCGCCTCGTCCGGCGGAACGCAAGCGACGCCGTCGTCCACGGCGGCGTCCGCCGAGGGCAAGGACCTCGCCCCGGCCCTCCGCCGGCTGGGCTCTGAAGGGTCGACCTCCTCCTCGGCCTCGCTCGCGCTGCCGCAGGATCAAGCGCCGTTCCCCAACAACCAGGTGAGCTCCGCCCCCTTCGTCTCGCCGAACGGCGGCGAGGAGGGGCTGAAGGCGTCGGTGCGCGCGCTCCAGAACACGCTTACCGAGCTCCAGACGCTGCAGCTCCAGACGAAGCAGGCGCACTGGAACGTCAGCGGCCCGTTCTTCTACCCCCTGCACGAGCAGCTCGACGAGCAGCACGAGGCCTGGGGCAAGCTCGCCGACACGGTGGCCGAGCGCCTGCTCGCGATCGGCGTCTCGTCGGACGGGCGCGCGACGACGATCGTCCAGACCTCGTCGCTCCCCGAGTTTCCGGGCGGCTTCGTCGACGACGCCGAGATCGTGCGCTGGTTCACGCTGGCCTACAAGCAGGTCGGCGAGGAGGTGCGCGGCGGCATCCTCGCGTCCGAGGAGAACGACCCCGAGACCTCCAACATCCTGCAGGAGGTCGAGGGCAGCCTCGACAAGTACCAGTGGATGATGCGCGCCTACGTCCAGTCGACGCCGACCGACCAGCGCAACGGCGAGATCCTGAACCAGGGCCGCGCGATCGACATTCCCGCCAATCAGGCGCCGATGCAGCTCAACAGGCAGACGGCGCAGTAAGGCGCGAGTTCTGGCCTGACCGATCGACGCCGGGCGATCTCGTCCGGCGTCGAGTTTACAGGGCGGCCGTCGAGGCCGCCCGCAATCCTTACCGCTTGGGATCGTAGGTGATCGTGGCGCTGGGGCGCTCGACGCCGATCGACTGGGGCTGGTCGCCGCGCGTGATCTCGGCGAAGATGTCGTCGGACGAGGAGCGGTTGCCGCCGATCCCGGCTTCCAGAAGCGCCTGATCGAGCGACGAGCCGCTCTGCAGCGCCTGGAGCTCGGCTCCGGCCTCGAGCCGCCCCGCCATGACTTCCTGCCGCTTCTTGACGCGCTCGAGCGATTCCATCGCGCTGCCGAGGCGCGAGTTGACGCCGGCATGGCTGGAGGCGATCGCCGACTGCGCCTGCAGGAGCGACTCGTTCGCCTTCACGCCCTCCACCTCGCGGCGCATCGTCTGGATGCGCGTCTCGGTGTCCTGCACGGCCCGCAGCATCTGCGACTGCGCGCCCTGGAGGCGCTGCAGCTCGGCCTCGTCGCGGGCCATGTCGGCGCGGTTGCGCGACATGCGGTCGGCGAGCTGCCGGGCAAGGTCCTCGCGGCCGGCAGCCATCGCCGCGCGCGCCGATTCGAGGTCCTTCTGGTCCTTGGCGCGGGCCTCGTCGACCCGGCGGCCGAGCGCCTTGGCCGTCGCCATGATGCCGGCGAGGTCCGAGCGCGCTTTGCGCAGCGCGTTGTCGGCGTCGCGGATCTCCTGGTCGAGGATGCGCAGCGCCTGCGTGTCGGCGGCGCCTTCGGCCGCCTCGTTGATGCCGCCGCGCACGGCCGAGAAGAGTTTGCCCCAGACGCTCATTCCGCGATCTCCCCGTTGCGCCATTCCTCGATGAGGCGGGCCGCGTCCTCGGCGTTGCCGGCGAGCACCGCGACCTCCTCGACCACGACCTCGGCCGACGAGCGGGCCGAGAGCGAGCCGAAGAGTTCGTACCACTCCTGCCCGTTCACGATCGAGATGCCGAAGGTGGAAAGCGGCACGAGCTTGTGCGTCTTGAGCGCGAGGCGCTCGAAGGCGCTGCGCTCGGGCACGCTGTCGGCGGGCGCCAGCATGACGCTGGCGAGGATCTGCTCGCCGCCCGCGACGACGAAGACGTCGAGATGGCCCTTTTCCTTCAGGGTGACCCGCAGGACGTCGCCCTCAATCGAGACGTCGACGTCTCCCAGCGCCGGAGGATCGGAGGCGAAAAGCTCCGTCAGGGATGCGAGATTCCAGTTCGCCATGTCTCTCAAACTCCCGTCTCGAACCGTCGTCGCCCTTCCGTCGGGCGGCCGGCATGTCATAAGGGTTGCAGCGAACGGCACAAGGTGGGACGCGGATGATCGGACGCTTCTTCGGCTGGGGATCGGGCGAGAGCCCGGCGGCGCTGCCCGCGGAACACGGGCCGCTCGGCGTCGCCCTCGGTGGCGGGATCGAGATCGACACGCTCAGCCTCCAGGCGATGACGGCGGGGGCGCAGCCCGCCATGCCGCTGCCGGCCGGCGGGGTGATGCTGGTCGCGGCCTACGGCGAGGCGCGGCTCGACCCGCAGACGGTCCTCTCGCGCTATTACGCCGACGACAACACGATGCTCCAGGTCCTCTCGACGTCCGCGGCGCCCGGCGACGAACTTCTCGACGTCAGCCTCTACCAGCCGTGGGACTCGGTGGTGCCGGCGGGCGCGGCGGACTGGGCGCGCTGGCGCGGGCCCTCGGGCCTCATCGGCCAGCCGCGCTACGACGCGGACGGCATCGTCTTCGAGCGCTTCTGGGGCGATGGGGCGGGGCGCGCCGACCTCGTGGAGTTCGTTGAGACCGTGAACGACGGCCAGAGCCGGCGCGAGATCCACCAGTCCTGCATGCTCTACGCCCGCCCGCTCGGCCAGGCGCGCGAGATGCTGCTGATCAACATCGAGCGTGATCTCGGCACCGGGGCCTCGCAAGGGGCGTCGATCGAGTTCATCCTCGGCTACGGCCTGATGGCGGCCGACGTGCGCCGCCTGTGATCCCCGCGCGCCCCTTCTTCTGACACAAGGACCTCCCGCAGCATGTTCGGCTACGTCGCAGGCCTGCCGGCCTTTCTCGCCTACTTCGCCACCGGGCTCGGCTCGCTCGCCGCCTTTTCGGTCGTCTACTCCGCCCTGACGCCGCAGCACGAGTTGACGCTGATCCGCACCGGCAACGCGACGGCCGTCGTCGCCTTTCTCGGCGCGATCCTCGGCTTCTCGCTGCCGCTCGCCTCGGCCGCGGCGAACTCCGTCTCGCTCGCCGACTTCGTGATCTGGGCGTTCATCGGCGCCGTGTTCCAGGCGATCGCCTTTGCCGTCGCCTGCCTGACGATGCGCGGGCTTCCCCGGCGGATCACGAATGGCGAAATGGCGGGCGGCCTGTGGTCGGCCGGCATCTCGCTGGCGATCGGCATGCTCAACGCCGCCTGCATGACCTACTGAGGGATGCGGCCATGACCCGACGCTTCCTCTCCCAACGGCCGCCGCTCCTGGCGCTCGGCACCATCGCCGCCGGCGGTCTGGCGCTGTCGGGCTGCGGCGACGAGCCCTCCGACAACACGCTCTTCACCTCGCCGGCGCAGTGCATAGAAGCCGGCTTCGACCAAGGCATCTGCAACGCCGAGTACCAGACGGCGCTCAGCCAGCACCTGCGCGACGCGCCGAAATTCGACGGCAAGGCCGCCTGCGAGACCGAATACGGCGCCGGGCGCTGCATGGAGGTGCCGCGCGAGCAGGCCGGCGGCACCGGCGGCGGCAGCTTCTTCCTGCCCTTCATGACCGGCTATCTCATCTCCTCCGCCGTGCAGCGGATGACCGACTACAACTCCTACGGCCGCTATGTCGGCGGCGGCTCCTACACACGACCGACGCCGATCTTCACCGGCCGGAACGGCACGGCCTACCGCTCCGACCCGGTGATCGGCACGCAGACCGCGACGCCGCGGCCCGCCAACGTCAACACCCGCACCGTCTCGCGCAGCGGCTTCGGCGGCCTGTCGTCGAGCCGCGGCGGCTTCTCCTCCGGCGGCTGAGGGTGGAGCGTCGACGCATCGCGCCGCGCGAGGGCTGGCAGCGGGAAGCCGAGGCCGTCGGCTTCGGCTTCCACGAAATGTACGGCGAGCCCTACTGGCTGGACGACACCTACTACCGCTTCAGCCTCGCCGAGATCGAGGCGGAGATCGAGGCCCCGACGCAGGCGCTGCACGCGCTCTGCCTCGACCTTGCGGCGGAGGTCGCCGCGTCCGACGCGCTGATGGCGCGCCTCGACATCCCGCCGGAGCAGTTCGAGTTCGTGCGCCGGTCGTTCCGCGAGCGGGAGCCCTCGCTCTACGGCCGCTTCGACCTCGCCTATGACGGGCATGGGCCCGCCAAGCTTCTCGAATACAACGCCGACACGCCGACCGGCATCTTCGAGGCGGCCTACTTCCAGCACAACTGGCTGACCGACCAGATTGCGCTCGGGCGCCTGCCCGGCGACGCCGACCAGTTTAACCTCCTGCAGGAGAGCCTCGTCGCGGCCTTCGCCGCGTTTCCGGCGGACCGCATCTTCCATTTCGCGGCGGTGACGGCGAGCGACGAGGACCGCGGGACGGCCGCCTATCTCATGGACTGCGCCGTGCAGGCCGGGCACCACACGGCCCTCATCGACATGGGCTCGATCGGGGTCGACGCGCTCGGCCGCTTCACCGATCCGAACGAGCGCGTCATCGACCGCTGCTTCAAGCTTTATCCGTGGGAGGACATGATGCGCGAGCCCTTCGCGCGCCATCTCGAGGGCTCGGGAACGCAGTGGGTCGAGCCGCCGTGGAAGGCGATCCTGTCGAACAAGGGCATCCTGCCGCTCCTCTGGGAACGCCATCCCGGCCACCCCAACCTCCTGCCCGCCTTCTTCGACGACGACCCGCGCGCCGGCTCGCTCGAGCGCTCCGTGCGCAAGCCGTTCTTCTCGCGCGAGGGCGAGAACATCGCGATCCTCGAAGGCGGGCAGGAGGCGGAGGCGACGGGCGGCGACTACGGCGCGGGACGCCGCATCGTCCAGGAACTGACGCCGCTCTTCGAGGTCGACGGGCAGTTCGCCGTCCTCGGCGCCTGGATCGTCGGCAACGGGGCGGCGGGACTCGGCATCCGCGAGGACCGCTCGCGCATCACCCGCAACCTGTCGCGCTTCGTGCCGCACGCGATCGAGGGCTGACGGGGTCGCCTTCACGCCGCGCGTCCACGACCCGGCCGCCCGGCCCGTTTGGTGCCCGCGACCGCAAGTTTGAGGGGGTTTGCGCGATTTGCCGCGGGGATCGGGCGAATTTGACGGATTCGCTTAGGCCCGTCCTCGTGTTCGTCCGTCAGGGTGATCGGGATCGAAGCCAAGGTTCGAACCCGATGTCCGCACGTCTGTCCGCCCTTCTCCTCCTGCTCGTGGTGCTTTTCCAGGCGGATGTCGGATGGGCGCGCGAGTGGCGGGTCGACCGCGTCAGCGGCACGGCCTGGGCGATGGAAAGCAACGAGAAGCGCAACGTCCTGACCGCCGGCATGATGATCCCCGAGGGTCTGACGATCGCGACCGCGAAGTCGGGCCGCGTGCGTCTGTCGAGCGAGAACAACGTCATGACCCTCGGGCCCGGCAGCGTCGCGATGGTGCAGCCCAAGGGCTTCTTCAGCTCCAAGACCGAGGTGCTGCAGCAGACCGGCAGCATCGCCTTCGACATCGAGAAGCGCTCGGCCCCCCATTTCACCGTGAAGACCCCGTTCATGGCGGCGGTCGTCAAGGGAACGGCCTTCACGATCAGCGTCACCAAGACGGACACCAAGATCGGCGTCGACCGCGGGCTCGTGCAGGTGAGCGACCTGAAGACGGGCGAGACGGCCGGGATCGCCGCCGGGCAGCGCGCCAGCGTGTCGGCCGCGACGTCCGGCCTTCACACGGCGGGCGTGAATGCGCCGGGCGTGACGCCGGGCCAGCCGGCCGCGCCGAGCGTCGCCCCGGTCGGCCAGGCGCTCCAGAGCTTCCGCGCGGCGCAGGCGCCGGAAGCGGCCCAATCCGCCGCCACGTCGGCAAGCCGCGACGCGGCCGCCTCCACCCATGGTACCGCGAACGGCCCGAGCGCCTCGCGTTCGTCGGATGCGGCAAGTTCCGGCGGCTTCGGCGGCGCCGATTCCAACGGTCGCGACCGCCAGTCGATCGGCAGCAGCGTCGCCGAGACCAATGCGCCGAGCGGCGAGGCGCGCAGCCAGGCGGCGAGCAACAGCGAGAGCGTCGGCACCGGCGCAGGCCCGGCCGGCAGTACCGGTGCGGGCACCGGCGGCAACGGGTTCGGCGGCACGACGGGAACCGGAACCGGCGACGGCCGCCCCGGCGGGAACGAGGCGGGCGCGGGCAAGCCCGGCCAGGGCGGCCCGCAGAACGGCGGCCCCGCCGGCCGGCCGGGTGCCGACGGCAACGACAAGGGCGGACCCGATAAGGCGGGTCCGGGCAAGGGCGGCCCCGGCCACGACGGATCCGGCAAGGGCGGCCCGGATAAGGGCGGACCCGACAAGGATGGCCCGGAGAAGGGTGGACCGGCCGCCGGTGGTCCGGGCAAGGACGGCAAAGACCACGACGGTTCCGACAAGGGCGGACCCGGAGCCGCCGGCCCGGTCGGTGGCGAGGACAAGGGCGACCCCGGCAAGGATGGTCCGAAGGGGAACAACGGCAACGGCGGCGGCAACAACGGCAACGGCAAGGGGAACGGCGGACCGAACGGTGACGGCGCTCCCGGCAACGGGAAGGGCAACAATGGCAACGGCCTCGGCAACGGTGGTCCGAAGAGCGCCCTCGCCAATGGCAGCGGCAAGGGCAACAACGGCAACGGGCCGAGCGGCTTCGGCGGCACAACCAAGTAGCTGACGCCCGCCACCCCGGCGGATCGCGGGACAGGAGTGTGACGAGGATGCCGAGCCCGACGATCCGCACGATCCGCCGCCGCGCCGCCCGTCTGACGGTGGCGGACATCCGGTCGCTGGCGACGCTCCTCGTCGTCGCCGCCTGCCTCGCCGCAGCCCTCCTGTCCGGCGTTCCCGCGGCGCTGGACAAAGCCCTGTCCGATGCCCGGTTCATGCTGGGATCGCAGGCCGCCTCCGGCGAGATCGTCCTTGTCGACATCGACGCCCGGAGCCTCGGCGAGGTCGGGGTCTGGCCCTGGCCGCGCCGGCTTCACGCCGATCTCCTCCATGCGGCGGCCGAGGCGGGCGCCGCGCGCGTCGCCTTCGACGTCGACTTCTCCGCGCGCACGGGCCCCGAGGACGACGCCGCCTTCGCCGAGGCGCTCGCTTCCGCCGGCCCCGAGACCTTCCTCGCCGCCTTCGTCCAGCATGACCCGGCTTCCGGCGCGATGCTGGCGTCGATGCCGATCGCAACGCTCCTGTCGGCCTCCTGGCCGGTCTCGATCAACGTGCCGGTGGACGACGACGGGCGCGTGAGGCGCTTTCCCTTGAGTATCGACGTCGACGGCGAGACGATCGGCTCGATGCCGGCGGTGCTCGCAGGCCGCGAGGCGGGAACCGACGACTTCGGCATCGACCACGGGATCGATGCCGCCTCGATACCGCGCGTGTCCTTCGTCGACCTCCTCCACGGCCGGATCGCGCACGGCGCGCTGGCGGGAAAGACCCTGATCGTCGGGGCGAGCGCGATCGAGCTTCACGACCTGTTTCCCGTGCCGGGCGCCGGCATCGTCTCCGGGTCGACCGTGATCGCCCTGGCGGCCGAGACGCTCAAGCAGGGCCGCGCGCTGGTCCCCTGGCAGCCGCCGCTCGCCCTCGTGCCGCTCGTGCTCGCGCTCGGCGTGTGGTTCGCCGTGCGGCAGGGCCTTCGCCGCAGCCTCCTGGCCGCAGCGCTCGCCGCCCTCGCGTTCGAGGCGGTGGCGGCCTGGTTCTACCTCGATCGCGCGGTGATGATCGAGACGGCCGCGCTGCAGCTCTCGGTCGCGGCGGTGGCGCTCTGGAGCCTCGTGCGCGAGTTCGATCTGCGCCAGTTCCGGCTCTGGGTCTCGCGGGTCGAGACGCGCAACACGGCGCGCCTTCTCGAGCGGGTGGTCGACGACGGGTTCGACGCGATCGTCATCGTCGACGAAGTGGGGCGCATCATGCGCATCAACGACGTGGCGCGGCGCCTCCTCGATCTGCCGCCGGACGGAGCGCCGGGAAGCCTCGCCGACTTGCCGCCGGCCTTCGTCGAACCCGTCCGCGAGGCCATGGCTTCGACGCCGGAGACCGGCTCGCGCGGAACGCCGGTCCGCCGCATCGCGCGGCAGGGCGATGCCGACGACGCACGCATCCTCGAATACGCGGTCTCGCCGTTCTGGCTGGAGGATCGCCGGCGCGCCGGGGGCGAGGGTCATCGGTTGCGCTACGCCAGTCTCGTGCTCCACGACGTCACCGACCGCGAGCGGGCGCAGGAGCGGCTGCGCTTTGCCGCCTTCCACGACAGCCTGACCGGTCTTCCCAACCGCCGGGCGCTGGAGGAGCAACTCGACACGCTGGCTGCGGACGGGGCGCCCGTGGCGCTTCTCGCCTTCGACCTCGACCGCTTCAAGGGGGTCAACGACGCGCTCGGCCACGCGACGGGCGACGCTGTCCTCACCGAGACGGCGCGCCGCGCCGCGACCGCGCTGCCGCCCGAGGCCACCGTGTTCCGCATCGGCGGCGACGAGTTCCTGGTGCTCCTGCGTTCGGCCGACCGCGAACGCGCCCGGCGTCTGGCCGAGCGCGTCGTCGCCGAGGTCGGGCGCCCGTACGAGGTGAACGGGCATCGCATCTCGATCGGCACCTCCGTCGGCATCGCCGCCGAGGTCGACGGCTGCCGCGACGCGTCGGTGCTGCGCCGCCGGGCCGACGTCGCCCTCTACCAGGCGAAGCGGACGGCGGCGGGGCCGGTGGTCGAGTTCGACCTGTCGATGGACGCCGCGCGCCTCGAACGGCTAGCGCTGGAGCGCGATCTCACAGACGCCATCGAGGCCGGCGCCTTCGAACTCGCCTACCAGCCGCAGATCGGCCTTCGCAGCGGCGCCTGGACCGGCGCGGAAGCGCTGGTGCGCTGGCGCCATCCCGAGCGCGGCCTCGTCTCGCCGGCGGAGTTCATTCCGGTCGCCGAGGAGACCGGCCTGATCCACAGGCTCGGGGCCCTGGTTCTCCACGCCGCCTGCCGGGACGCCCTCCGCTGGCCGGAGACGATCAAGGTCGCCGTCAACGTGTCGCCGCTGCAGTTCCTCACCGGCGACATCGTCGGCACCGTGCGCTCGGCTCTTGCGGCGTCGGGGCTCGATCCGAGGCGTCTCGAACTCGAGATCACGGAGTCCGCCTTCGTCGGCGAGAACCATCGCCTCGCGGGGATCTTCGAGGATCTTCTGGCGCTCGGCGTCACCTTCGCGCTCGACGATTTCGGCACCGGCTATTCCTCGCTCGGCTACCTCCACCGCTTTCCCATCGCCAAGATCAAGATCGACCGCAGCTTCGTGACCGACATTCCCGGCAGTCGGCATTCGATGGCGGTCCTGCGTTCGGTCGTGGTGCTGGCCGACGGGCTCGGCATCCGTACCATCGCCGAGGGCGTCGAGACGCCGAATCAGGCCGACATCCTGCGCGAGCTCGGTTGTGGCGAGGGGCAGGGCTACCTCTATTCCAGGCCGCTGGACATCGAGCGGGCGAGCGCGCTCTTTGCCGGGGGCGGGGAGGAGCGCGAGCGCTTCGAAGGGACCGAACGCCGGGCGATGCCCGCGCTCGTTTAGACGACGCGCGGTCTTTAGCCTTCAAACGATCTCAATTGTCTGCCAAAACGTCGCAGGGGACGCATTGGAGACGTTCGCATGACTGCGCAGCACGCGGAAGGCCGCAAGGCTCACGACGAGGGGAAGGCCCGGCACGAGAACCCCTACGACATCAACACCGAAGCCTGGAACTGCTGGATGGACGGCTTCGACCAGGCAGCCTCCGAGGCTCAGTGCCGGGGCGTGAAGCGCTCGGCCTGACGACCGGCGTGCGGGCGGCCGGGAGCCGGCCGCATGCGCCCTTCGCTGCCGCCCTTGGCCGGCTTGCCGTCTGCGGCGGCGTCGCCTCTTCTGCCCCTACCACGTCGGCGCGCGCCGAAAGCCGCGACGCCCGGCGGGCTTTTGCCGTGTCCTGCCCCACCTTGGTCTCTTCGCATCAAGGAGTTGCATGATGAAGAAGACAGCGCTGGTGGTGGGTGCGAGCGGGATCGTGGGCAGCGCGACGGCCTCGCGTCTCCTGTCGGAGGGGTGGACGGTGCACGGTCTGGCCCGCCGGCCGGTGGAGCAGCCGGGCGTCCGGCCCGTGGCCGCCGACCTGCAGGATGCGGATGGAACGGCAGAGGCGCTGACGGACGTCCGTCCCGACAGCGTCTTCATCACGACCTGGTTGCGCCAGCCGACCGAGGCCGAGAACATCCGCGTCAACGCCGGCATGGTGCGCAACCTCCTCGACGGCCTGCGCGCCTCAGGCGGCGGGGTGCGCCACGTCGCGCTCGTCACCGGCCTCAAGCACTACCTCGGACCCTTCGAGGCCTACGGAAAGGGCGAGCTGCCCGAGACCCCGTTCCGCGAAAGCCAGGGCCGGCTCGACGTCGCCAACTTCTACTACGCGCAGGAGGACGAGGTCTTCGCCGCCGCCCGGCGCGACGGCTTCAGCTGGAGCGTCCACCGCCCGCACACGGTGATCGGCAAGGCGGTCGGCAACGCGATGAACATGGGCACGACGCTCGCGGTCTACGCCACGCTCTGCCGCGAGACCGGCCGCCCGTTCCGCTTCCCCGGCTCGGCGGCGCAGTGGAACGGGCTGACCGACATGACGAGCGCCAGCCAATTGGCGCGCCATCTCCTGTGGGCGGCGACGACGCCGGCAGCCGCCGACGAGGCGTTCAACATCGTCAACGGCGACGTCTTCCGCTGGAAGTGGATGTGGGCGCGCATCGCGGACTGGTTCGGGCTGGAGGCGGCCCCGTTCGACGGGACGGTCATCCCGCTGGAGGATCAGATGCGCGACGACGCGCCGGTGTGGCGTCGCATTGCCGAGCGTGAGGGGCTGGCCGAAGCGGACCTCGATCGTCTCGCCTCGCCCTGGCACACGGATGCCGACCTCGGCCGTCCGTTCGAGGTGATGACCGACATGGGCAAGTCGCGCCGCCTCGGCTTCCTCGACTACCAGCCGACCGACGACGCCTTCTTCGACCTCTTCGCGCAGCTGCGCGCCGATCGGGTGATCCCGTAACGTCGCACGGCTTTGACCACCCCGCGCGACCACCCCGCAGCCGAAGCGCCTGCGGGGTGGTGCGCTCAGGTCCGAACCCCGGCCGCTTGACAAGATCCCGCGCCCGCTTCCACATTGAAATCGGTTTCACTCATGCGGGCGGGACGTGTCTTTGGATCTGTCGGTTCTGACGCCGTATCTCGGGGCGCTCGGCCAGGGGGCGATCCTGTCCGCCGAGGTCTGCGCGCTCGCGATCCTCGGCAGCACGATCCTCGGCATGATCGTCGCCATCGCGCGCACCTCGTCCTCGCGCTGGCTGCGCGGCGCGGCCTACGTCTATGTCGACCTGTTCCGGAACGTGCCGTTCCTGGTCCAGCTCTTCTTCCTCTACTACGGCCTGCCGGAGATCGGCGTCTTCATCGACGCTTTCACCACCGGCGTCCTCGCCCTGTCGATCTCCGGCGGCGCCTTCGCTTCCGATGCGATCCGCTCCGGCATCCTCGCGATCGAGCCCGGCATCCTGGAGGCGGCCGAGGTGTCGGGCCTGCCACGCCGGGTGATCTTCACCCGCATCGTCCTGCCGATCGCCTTGCGCACCGCGATCCGCCCGCTCGGCTCGGTGCTGGTCAATCTCATCCTGACATCCTCGATCCTCTCGGCCATCACCCTGAACGAGCTGACGGGAACCGGGCGCATCGTCGCCTCCGATACGTTCCGGCCCTTCGAGGTCTATGCCGTGCTGCTCGTCGCCTATGCCGCGATGACCTGGGCCGTCTCGGTGGCGGTCGAACTCCTGCACCGGCGCATGAACCGCGGCCTTGCGCAGGACGTCGCCTGATGCGCTACACGAGCTTCACGCCCTATGACGCGGTGCTGCTGGCGCAGGGGCTCGGCACCAGCCTCGCGGTGTTCCTCGCGACCTCGGCGATCGGGCTGGTGCTCGGTGTCGCCTGGGCCGTGGTGCGCTTCTACCGCGTGCCGGTCCTCTCGCAGGCGCTGACGCTCCTTGCCGAACTCCTCAAGAACTCGCCGGTCCTCGTCCAGCTGTTCCTCGTCTTCTTCGGCCTGCCCGCCTTCCTCAAGATCAACGTCACGCCGGTCGAGGCGGCGATCATCACCCTGTCGGCCAACACCGCGGCCTTCGTCTTCGTGATCGCGGTGGCGGGCGTCGAGGCGGTGGGGCGCGACCAGATCGAGGCGGCGCGCGTCTTCGGGCTGACGCGCTGGCAGGTGCTGCGACGCGTCATCGCCCCGCAGGCGGTCGCCTTCGCGATCGGGCCGCTGGTGGCGCTTCTCGTCAACCAGTTGCAGGTCACCTCGCTGATCTCGGTGATCGGCATCACCGATCTCACCAAGGTCGGCAACATCCTCAACCTGCGCACGCTGAAGCCCTTCGTGGTCTGGACCGTGGTCGGGCTCCTCTACTACGTCGCGGCGAAGCTGGTCGCCCATCTCGGCGCGCGCCTCGAGGGGCGCCTGCGCGCCCACAACGCCTGGCGGGGGCTCTGACATGCTGACGGTGGACAAGGTTCGCAAGGTCTTCGGCGCGACCACCGTGCTCGACGGGGTGGATCTCGCGATCCGGCCGGGCGAGGTGGTGTCCGTCCTCGGCAGTTCCGGCTCGGGGAAGTCGACCCTCATCCGCTGCATCAACGGGCTGGAGCGGCTCGACGGCGGGCGCATCACGGTGGACGAGTTCGACGTCTCCAAGCCGCGCGAGCTTGCGGAGGCGCGCAAGCGCTCCGGCACCGTGTTCCAGCTCTTCAACCTCTACCCGCACATGACCGCGGTCGAGAACGTCATGCTAGCGCCGGTCGAGGTGCTGAAACGCCCTCGCCGCGAGGCGGAAGCGCAGGCGCGCGCGATCCTCGCCTCGGTCGGCCTCAGCCCGCGCGCCGACGCCTATCCCGCTCAGCTGTCCGGCGGCCAGCGCCAGCGCGTTGGGCTCGCCCGCGCGCTCGCCATGGAGCCGCGCTATCTCCTCCTCGACGAGGTGACGAGCGCGCTCGACCCCGAGATGACCGCCGAGGTGCTGGCGATCCTCGGGGAGCTCGCGCGCGGCGGCACCACGATGCTCTTCGTCACGCACGAGATCGAGTTCGCGCGGCGCATCTCGGACCGCATCGTCTTCCTCGACGCCGGGCGCCTCCTCGTCGACCTACCAACGGCCGAGTTCTTCAGCCCGGCCGGCGGGCTCGCCAACCCGCGCATCGCGCAATTCCTCTCCAAGATGCACAGGGACTGACGCCGACATGCTGCTCGTCGCCAATGCCGAGGCCTGGCCGGGCTTCTCCACCACCGTCGATCGCCTGCGCGCGGGGCGGAACAGCCTCGACGCCATGGTGGAGGGGATCGGCCTCGTGGAGCGCGAGGAAACGGTGCGCAGCGTCGGCTACGGCGGCTGGCCGAACATGCTGGGGGTCATGGAGTTCGACGCGGCCGTGATGGACGGGACGACGCGCGAGGTCGGATCGGTCGGCGCCGTGCCGGACACGGTGCCCGTGGCAAGGCTCGCGCTGGAGGTCATGCGCCGGCTGCCGCACGTGATGCTGACAGGCGAGGGCGCCCGGCGCTTCGCCACTGAGATCGGCATGCCGATGGATGCGACACTTCTGGAGGACAGCCGCCGCGTCTGGTGGGAGCGTCTCGAGCGCGAACTCTCGCCGGACGAACTCGCCCGCTTCCCCGATCTGCCCCTTGCGCCGCTATGCCGGACCATCACCGACCCGGAGCGCGTGCGCGACACGACCGTGTTCCTCAGCGCCGACCCGGCGGCCGGCATCCACGCCGCGACCTCGACCTCCGGCTGGGCCTGGAAATATCCCGGCCGGCTCGGCGACTCGCCCGTTCCGGGTGCCGGCTTCTATGCCGACAGCCGCTATGGCGCCGCCGCGTGCACCCATACCGGCGAGATGACCATGCGCTGCGGCACCGCGCGCTCGATCGTGCTCGCCATGCGGCTCGGGCACTCGCTCCACGATGCCGTGCGGTTGGCCGTCGAGGACCTTGCCGAGCTTCGCGAGGGCTTCCTCGCCGGCGTCGTGATCCACGCGGTGGATGCGCGGGGCGGGCACGAGGTGGTGAATTTCCGGTGCGAGGGCGAGATCCGCTACTGGTTCTGGACCGACGGGATGGCCGAACCCGAACTTCGGCCGGCAACGGTGTTTTAACGAGAAGGGGAGAAGTCCATGAAGCGCATCCTGACTGCCATCGCCGCGCTCGCGCTCGTCGCCGGCGCGGCCCTGCCCGCCGCGGCCGGCAAGATCGACGACATCCGCTCGGCCGGAAAGGTCCGCATCGGCGTCTCGCTCGGCGGCGAGCCGATCGGCTTCCGCGACCCGCAAAGCAACCCCGTCGGCTACGATGTCGACGTCGCCAACCGCCTCGCCGAGAAGCTCGGCGTTCCGGTCGAGCTGACCGACGTCTCGGGCGACGCGCGCATCTCCATGCTCGTCTCGGGCCAGCTCGACATCGTCGTCGCCAACACCTCGGCGACGCTGGAGCGCGCCAAGACGGTGGATTTCTCGATCCCCTACAACCGCGCGGGCCTGCGGGTGATCGTGCGCAAGGACGCCGGCATCGCCTCGCTGGCCGAGCTCGCCGGCAAGAGCGTCGTGGTCGGCCGCGGTACGACGGGCGAAGCCTTCATCAAGCGCGAGGCGCCGGGCGCCACGATCGCCTATGTCGACAACTTCGCCCCCGACGGCGTCCTCCAGCTGCAGCAGGGCCGCGTCCAGGCCGCGGTCGAGGATTCCTCGCTGGTCGACTATCTCGCCACGCAGAACGATCAGCTCGTGACCCTCCCCGACCTCTACTCCAACGACCCGATCGGCATCGCCGTCGCCAAGGGCGATCCGGAGTTCGTGCGCTGGCTCGACATGTTCGTCTCCGACTACGTCCAGTCGGGCGCCTACGAGGCGAACTACAAGAAGTGGTGGGGCGAGAACGCCAACCCGCCGAAGCTGAACCCGCTCTGGTAAGGCCACGCCACTCGCCCAGCGCGGCCGGGTCTCACCCGGTCGCGCGCGGGAAGAAGCGCGTGGGAACGCCGACCGGCGGCGAGCCGGGCACGAAGGTTTCCGGATGCACCACGAAGCGCACGATGTGCTCGACGAAGCGGGCCTTGTCGAAGCCGATCGAGCTGATCGGATAGGCGTCGTGGTCGGTGATGCTGAGATTGTCGAAACCGAAGAGCCGGAAGCGGCTCGGGTGGTCGCCGGCAAAGAACGCGCGGCAGGCGTCGAGGACGCCCATGGCCATGGCGTCCGAGGTGCAGAACACCGCATCCGGCGTCGGTCCGCCCTGGAACGCGGCGGCTGCCGCGCGCCCGCTCGCATAGGAATAGTCGCCCTGGAGAACGGACTCCAGCACGATGCCCTCCGCCGAGAGCGCCGCGCGATAGGAGGCGATGCGCTCGTCCTCGATGTGCGAGGAGGCGCGGCCTGTGACCAGCGCGGCGCGGCGCACGCCGTGGCGCCGGGCATGGGCGACCGCCTCGCGGATGCCGACGGCCTCGTCCGGCACCACGGCGGGCGACAGCGCGTCGTGCCGCCCGTTCATCATCACCACGAGGTCGGAGCGGAACATCCGTCGCACGGTCGCGGCATCGGCGAAGTCCGACCAGACCAGCGCCGCGTCGACATGATGCGCGACGCCCTCGCGCAGGAACGCCTCGACGCGGTCGACCGAGCCGACCTTGAGAAGCAGGACCTGCTTGCCGATCGCCTGGATCTCGCCGAGCAGCCGGTCGAAGAGATCGAGGTCGGACAGGTCGTGGATGTGGTTCACCACCACGGCCACGAGGTTGACGCGCTTCGTCGTCAGGCTCTGCGCCAGCGGGTTCGGCCGGTAGCCGAGCGCCTCGGCGGCCCGCAGCACGCGCTCGCGCTTGTCGGCCGAGACGGGGCGCGGCGAGGACGACAGCGCGCGCGAGACCACCGCGCGCGAGACCTTGGCCAGCGCGGCCACGTCGGCCAGCGTCGGCCGTCCGGTCTTGTCGTCTCTGGGTTCGGTCAAGGATCGCCCCGGCGGATCGGGCTCGCGCCCGCCCTCTTCCATGCGCCGACGGGCGCTCGCGCGCAACACGACGCGCTCCGGCCGTCTCGTTCTTCCCCCCGACCCAATCAGGAACACCGATGACCGAGCATCCCGGCCTCGACCTCATGTATGACGAAATGCGCCGCCAGGGGCCCGACGCGCTGGCGACGATCGAGACCGGCGCGCTGGTCGCCGCTGGGATTGCCGACGCCGTGCGCCGTACCGGCCGCATCGTGCTCTATGCGATGGGCGGCTCCCACCACGTCAACCGCATCGCCGAGCCGCTCTACCGCGACCTCGGCTGGGACGCGCGCGCGATGAACGCCTCGGAAGCGCTGCTCTCGCCGCTGCCCGACGCGGCGCGCGCCGCGCTCGTCGTCTCGCAGTCCGGCGAGTCCGGCGAGATCCGCGACCTCCTGAAGCGTGGGCCCGGACGCGAGGAGCGCTTCGGGCTGACGCTCGAGGGCGACAGCACGCTTGCGCGCAGCGCGCGCGCCTCGATCGTCGCGGCCGGCGGCACCGAGCGGGCGTTTGCCGCCTCGCGCTCGATCGTCCTGACGCTCGCGATGCACGGCGCCGTGCTGGAGGCGCTGGGCGCGCCGCAGGACGCGCTGCGGGCGAGCCTGGCCGAAGCCGCCGATCCGGCCGCGATCGACGCCGCCGATGCCGCGCTCGCCGGGGTCGACGCCATGATCTTCGCCGGACGCCATGCGATGGCGGGCGTTGCGGACAGCGCGGCGCTGTCGATGATGGAGCTTGCCCGCGTTCCGACGATCGGCTTCGAGGGCGGCCAGTTCCGCCACGGGCCGTTCGAGGTGCTGCGCCCTGGGCTCGGCGTGGTCCTGTTCCGCAGCCTCGGGCCCGACCGCGCCGGCGTCGCTCAGCTGGCGCAGGCCTGCGTCGCGGCGGGATGCGCCACCGTCGTCTTCGATGCGTCCGGCGACGCGCCGATCGAAGGCACGGTGCACGTGCCGCTGAGACGCGGCGATGGGCTGGCGGCCGCCGCCAGCATGATCCTCGCGCTCCAGCACCTCAACATCGCCGTCGCCCGGCGCACGATCGCGGAGGGCATCGGCACCCCCCAGCGCACCACCAAGGTCACGGCCTGACGGACGGGGGCGAGGCGGTGGCGGACGGGAGCACGATCGGGATCGACCTCGGCGGCACGCAGCTTCGCGTCGCGGCGATCGATGCGGCCGGCCGCATCCTCGACCGCCGCGCGGCGCCCGTCGATCGGGCCGGGGGCGTTCGGGCGGTGATCGGGCAGATGGAGGCGCTGATCGCCGCCGTGCGCCGCCCGGATACGGCGGTCGTCGGGATCGGCGTTCCCGGCGCCTTCGATCCGGGGCGGGGGCTCGTCCTCGACATTCCCGCCTTGGCCGGCTGGACCGCGATCCCGCTCGCCGCCGAGATCGAGGTGCGCACCGGTCTTCCCGCCGTCCTCGAGAACGACGCCAAGGTCGCCGCGCTCGGCGAATGGCGCTTCGGGGCCGGCCGGGGCATCGCCGATTTCGCCTATCTCACGATCAGCACCGGAATCGGCGGCGCGTTCGTCGTCGGCAACCGGCTGGTCCGGGGATACCGGGGGCTGGCGGGCGAGGTCGGCCACACCCGCATCACCGACCGGAGTGCGACGTGTTCCTGCGGCCACGAAGGTTGCTGGGAGGCTGTCGCCTCCGGCACGGCGCTGGCGCGCGCGGCGCGCACAGCCGTCGAGCGGCACCCGGCGTCGCAACTGGCCGCAAGCGCGGCCGGTGCGCCGGCGACCGGCGAGATCGTCACGCGCGCCGCGCGCGAGGGATGCCCCGTCGCGCTGTCGCTTCTCGGCGAGGAGGCAGCCTGGCTCGCGGCGGGTCTCGTCAACGTGCAGCATGCCTTTGCGCCGGAACGCGTGGTTCTGGGCGGGGGCGTCTCGAACGCCCTCGACCTGATGCTGGGGGACATCCGCGCCGCCATGCGCCGCCGCCTTCTGCCCGGCCACGAGGTGCCGGACATCGCCGCCTCGCGCCTCCGCGACGACGCCGGACTGCTCGGGGCCGCCGTCCGCGCGCAGGAGTGGCTGCACGAGACGGAGAGGTCCCCCGTCGCCTGACGAACTTCGGGCCAAACGCCGAACGAGCCGTCCATCATAGGGTTGGAGCGAGGGTCACCCCACGTGGTGTCGGAAACCGCTTCGGCGCACGAGGCGCGACCGCTCCCTTCGCCGGGGCCCCAGGCGCTCGACAAGATCGCCGGGAGCCTAATCTCAGCCGCCCACGGTCCGAAACGTCTCCGGCGACAACCCTCAGTTACCTAAATTTTTAAATTCGTCGTGCAGACTCCACCCTCTCAAGAGCTTCCAGTCTTGTCGGGGACCGTCATGCTGCACACCATTCGACAGAAGCTCCTCGCCGCCAGCGCGGCCGTCCTCGTGCTCGTCGTCGGCGGCACGGGCATGGGGGTCTGGTCGATGGAGCGGCTCGGCACGGCGCTCGATGCGTCGGACCAGGCGGGCGACATCCTGCAGAACCACATGCAGGCCGACATGATCCACGATGCGCTGCGCGCCGACGTCCTGTCCGCGATCGTCGGCCAGAGCGGGCAATACGCGATCGACCAGGCCACGGTGCGGTCGGAGACCGCCGAACACGCCGCCGAGTTCCGCGCCGCGATCGAGCGCAACCGCCAGCTCGCCACGGCGCCCGACATGCAGGCCGTCCTCGGCGACCTCGTCCAGCCGCTTCAGGACTACAGCTCCGCCGCCAGCGCGATCGTCGAGCGCATCGGCCGCGGCGAGACGATCGCGCAGCCGGCGCTGGACGATTTCCTCAAGCGCTTCGATGTCCTCGCCGGACGCATGGAAACGGCGTCGACGGCGATCGACGCGATGGTGGCGCGCGAGAACCAGCGGGCCGACGGCGTCCAGTCCTTCAGCCAGCGCATCCTCCTCGCGCTGATGGGGGTCGGCGTCGTCTTCTCGGCGGGGCTCGCGGCCTTCGTGGCGCTGGCGATCTCGCGGCCGATCCGGCTCCTGTCCATCACCATGCGGGCGCTGGCCAAGGGTGATCTCGACGAGCGCCTGCAGGGTGCCGACCGCCGCGACGAGGTCGGCGAGATCGCGCGCGCCGTCGGCGATTTCCAGAGCTTCCTCGGCGACCAGGCCCGCCGCGAGGCGACCGAAGCCGAGACGCGGCAGCGGCACGAGCGCGAGAGCCTCCATCGCCAGTCGGCGCTGGATAACGCCAAAGCCGAGGACCTTCGCGCCTTTGTCGGCCTCGTCGAGACGAGCTTCGCGCGTCTGTCGGCGGGCGACCTGACGGTGCGCATGGGTGAGGCGGTGGCGCCGGAGTTCGAGCCGATCCGCGCCGAGTTCAACCGCGCCGTCGTGCAGCTGGAGACGACGATCGGCCAGGTGGTCTCGGCGGTCGGCGCGATGCGCTCGGGCCTGTCGGAGATCACGGTCGCGGCGGGCGATCTCTCCCAGCGCACCGAGCAGCAGGCGGCCAATCTGGAGGAGACCGTGGCAGCGCTCGGCCAGGTGACGCGCGGCGTCGGCGAGACGGCGCAGCGCGCCGATGCCGCCCGCCAGTCGGCGTCCACCGCCTGCCGCGAGGCCGAGCGGGGCGGCGAGATCGTCGGCCGSGCGGTGTCGGCGATGGCCGAGATCGAGCAGTCCTCGGCGCGCATCGGCAACATCATCGGGGTCATCGACGAGATCGCCTTCCAGACGAACCTCCTGGCATCGCGCTCGTCCCGGAGCACCGAGACGAGAACGCCGGCCACCGCGAGCTTCGTCCCGGAGCACCGAGACGAGAACGCCGGCCACCGCGAGCTT
>NZ_LMOH01000008.1 GCF_001423245.1 Aureimonas sp. Leaf324 | reverse complement strand
TCGGCCCCTGCGCCTCGTGCGCGCGAAGGTTCGTGTTCGGATGCAGCGTGTGCGCCATGTCGGCCGCAGCCAGCGAGTTCGAGAGTGTGTCCATGGGGGCCACCGGGTTTCGGGTCGGGAGGGAAGGGCTAAGCGCTGCCGAGGGCGCGTCAGCCGTGTTCGTCGATCACGCGCCGCAGCACGGCGGCGACGTCGCGTGCGTTCGGCGGATCGGAATGCATGCACACGGTCTCGAAGCGGACCGGCCGCCGCGATCCGTCCGACGTCTCAAGCTGCCCCTCCGCCAAGGCACGGCGCATGCGCGTCTCGACGAGCGCGAGGTCGATCTCGCTCTGCACCCGAGGGATGAGAAGCCCGCCATCCGGCCCGTAGGCGAGGTCCGGGAAGAACTCGCCCTCGAAGGGAACGCCGAGCTCGGCCGCGGCCGTCTCGTGATGGGTTCCGGCGAGGCCGAAGAGCGGCACGCCGAAGGGCTGGACGGCGCGCGCGATGGCGCGTGCCGTCTCGAGGTCGCGCGCCGCCATGCCGTAGACGATGCCGTGCGGCTTGACGTGCGTGAGCGTGCCGCCTTCGGCGCGAAGGATGCCGGCCAGCGCCCCGATCTGGTAGAGGAAGGCGGCGGTGAGTTCGTCCGGCTGCAGCTTCATCTCGCGCCGGCCGAACCCCTCGCGGTCGGGCAGGGAGGGATGGGCGCCGACGCGCTTGCCGAGCCGGAGCGCGAGGCGCACCGTCCGCAGCATGGTCATCGGGTCCGAGGCGTGGAAGCCGCAGGCGATGTTGGCGCAGTCGATCCGGGGCATGATCCCCTCGTCGTCGCCGAAGCGCCAGTTGCCGTAGCTTTCGCCCATGTCGCAGTTCAGGGTGACCATACGAGGCTCTCAGGCGAGGATGTTGTCGCGGAAGTCGCGGGCGATGTGATCGAGCGCCGGCGCGGGCTCGCGGTCGTGCAGAAGCCTGAGGACGCGCGGCGGCGTCAGCGGCAGGCGCTGCACGGGCTTGCCCGTCGCGCGCGCGACCGCGCAGGCGATCGCCGCGCCGACGCCGAGGATCGGCACCTCGCCCGCGCCCTTGGTGCCGAGCGGACCGATCGAGGGCGCGCCCTCGAAGAGATCGACCGCGACCGGCACCGCGTCGCCCGCGAGCGGGACGCGGTAGGTCTCGAAGCCATCCTGCGCGATCCGCCCGTCCGCAGTGATCGTCACCTCCTCGTGGAGTGCATAGCCGAGCCCCTGCACGACGCCGCCCTGGACCTGCCCGAGGATGGCGCGCGGGTTGAGCGCCCGGCCGACGTCCTGCACCACGCGATAGGCCAGCACCTCGACATGGCCGGTGTCCGGGTCCACCGCGACCTCGGCCTCGTGCACCACGAAGACCGGAATATCGAGGGCGTCGATGAAGTGGCCCATCGCGCAGCCGGACATGGCGGGCGTTCCCGTCGCGGTGAAGGCGCCCGAGCCGCTGATCGGGCCGGTGGTCCAGTGCGCGTGGGCGACGACCGCCGCGATCGTCGTGCCCGAGCCCGGCCGGCCGCGGATGGCGACGCGTCCCTGTTCGAGCACGAGGTCTTCGGGGCGCGACTGGAGCATCTCGGCGGCCGTCTTCAGAAGCTTCTCGCGCACCTCGGCACAGGCCGAGACGCTGGCCGCCCCGATCGAGACCGTGGTGCGCCCGCCGCCGACGCCCACATCCAGGCCGGCGGCGTCCGTATCGGCCTCGCGCACCACGACGGAGGCCGGATCGAGGCCGAGTTCTCCCGCCACGATCTGCGGCAGGGCCTGCACCATGGTGCCGGAGCCGATCTCAACACCGGAGGTGACGAGCACCGCGCCGCCATCCGTGTTGAGGTGGACCGTGGCGGCCGAGGGGCCGGTGAAGACGAACCAGGTGCCGACGACGCTCGCCATGCCGTAGAGACGGCCGTCGGCCCGCGCCTCCGCCGTGCCGGTCCTGGCCCGCAGCGCCTCCATCCGGTCGATCATCGGGGCCAGCACGTCGCCCTCGAAGCGCTGGCCGGTGGCGCCGAGATCGCCGTCGCCGACGACGTTCCGCCGACGGAACGCCAGCGGATCGAACCCGAGCGCCTCGCAGATCTCGTCGGTGTGCCGCTCCAGCGCGAACGTGTTGTAGACGCCGTTGCAGGCCCGGAAGGCGCCGTTCGGCGGCGTGTTGGTGTAGACGGCGCGGCTTGCGAGCCGCATCGCGCCGACGCGGTAGTTGCCGCCGAGCGTGTGGGCCGTCATCGTGGTCAGGAACACCTGCTCGCCGCCATAGGCCCCGCAGTCCATCAGCACCACGGCCTCGCGCCCGGCGATCTCGCCCTCTCGCGTCACCGCCGAGCGGATCACGATCTCGGCGTTCTCGCGGCAGAGGCAGGTCGCCATCTCCTCCTGTCGCGAGTTCTCCAGCACCACGCTGCGACCGCTCATGCGGGCGAGGAGCGCGGTGATCGGCTCGATCGTCGCGTCGAACTTCAGCCCGAAACCGCCGCCGACCGGGGGAACGGTGACGCGCACCTGGCCCGGCCCGAGGCCGAGCGCCCGGCCGGTGACGCCTCGCACCGTCCAGGGCACCTGCGTCGAGGTCTGGATATGGGCACGGCCGTCCTCCCAGGTGCCGATGGCGACGCGCGGCTCGAAGGGAACATGGCTCTGCCGTCCGACGGTGAAGCGGCTCTCGATCACGCTCACGTCGTCCCGCGCGAAGGCGGCCTCGACATCGCCGCGGATGGTGCGCGCCTCCCAGGCGACGTTGCCGCCGCGCGCGGCGCCCTCCGCAAGGACGTCGTAGTCGCGCCAGCCCTCGTGCACGAGGCGCGCGCCGGGCTCGAGCGCCTCGGCCATGGTGAGAACCGGGGGCAGCGGCTCGATCTCGAGGACGATCGCCGCGACGGCGGCACGCGCCTGCGCTGCCGTTTCGGCGGCGACGGCCGCGATCGGCTCGCCATGATAGCGGATCGCGTCGACGGCGAGGAGCGGGTGATCGGCGATGCCGATGCCGTAGAGGCCGGGCGCGTCGCGACCCGTGGCAATGGCGCGCACGCCGGGCATGGCGAGCGCCGCGGAGACATCGAGCCGCAGGATGCGCCCCGCCGGCACCTCGGCGCGCAGGAGCGCGGCATGGAGCGTGTCGGGGCGCACCCGGTCGATCGTGTATTTCGTGCGCCCGCGCAGCTTGTCGCCCGCATCCCGCCGCGGCAGGTCCATGACAGCGGCGGGGTCAGACATCGGAGCCTCCAACGCTCGGCTGGCTCGGCGCGAGGCCGGCCAGCACCGCGTCGACGATGCGCTCGTAGCCGGTGCAGCGGCAGATGTTTCCGGTCATCGCCGCCTTCACCTCGTCGCGGCTCGCGGGCGGCCGATCGCGAAAGGCGGCCGACAGGCTCATCACCATGCCGGGAAAGCACATGCCGCACTGGACGACGTCGGCGGTCTCGAAGGCGGCCTGAAGCGGGTGGGCGGCGCCCGGCGCGGCCAGCCCCTCGATCGTGGTGACGCGCCGGCCGGCCAGTCCGGCCATCGGCACGAGGCAGGACATGCGTGCCTCGCCGTCGACATGCACGGTGCAGGCGCCGCAGAAGCCCTCACGGCAGACGGCCTTGGTGCCGGTCAGGAAGCGCTCGCCGCGCAGGACGTCGACGAGCGGGGTGAGCGGATCGCCGGCAAAGCCGCAGGGCTCGCCGTTCAGCTCGAAACGCACGCTCATGGTCGGCCCTCCAACGCGTCCAGCGCCCGCTTCACCAGCGCCGGCAGGACGGTGACGCGATACCAGCCCTCGGCTTCGACGCCATCGCGGCCCTGGAACGCCATGTGCGCGGCGGCAAGATGCGCGCCCTCGTCGGGCGAGGTCGGCCGAGTGCCGATCGCCGCCTCCAGCGCGGTCCAGCGGCGCGCGACGGGCTCGACCGAGCCGACCGCGATGCGCAGCGTGCCGTCGGCGCGGCGCGCGACGGAGACGATCGCCACCGGATAGTCGCCGGCCTTTCTGAGGGGCAGGCGGGCGTGCGCGCTCCTGACGGCCTTGCGCGGCAGGTGGACGCGGGTGAGGATGGCGTCGGCAAGATGCGCCGGTCGATCGGTGAGAAACGCGTCGAGGGGCAGGCGCCGCGCGCCGCCGCTCGCGGCCAGTTCGACCTCGGCGCCCTGCGCCAGCAGCGCCGGGGCGAGGTCGGCGGCGGGAAAGTCGACGGTCGCGAGATTGCCGCCGAGCGTCGCGGCATGACGGATCGCCGGATTGGCGGAACCCGACGCTGCGGCGACGACGCCCTCGAGGCCGGGCAGCCCCTTCAGCGCGCCTGCGACCGCCGCGTGGCTGAGGCCGGCGCCGAGCGAGACGGCGCTGTCGGTCACCACCACTTCGGTGAGGGCGGGGATGCGGTCGAGGAGGACGACGGAGGCCGGCAGGGCCTCGCCCCGCCGCTCCGCGCGCATCATCCAGGTTCCGCCCCCCATGACGCTCGCGCCCCGGGCCAGCGCCTCGATCGCACCGTCGAGACTGTCGGCGAAGACGACATGCCGCTGCGGCGTGTCCAACATGGCAGGCCCCCTTTCGTCCGGTTCCGTCGTGGGCGTGGCCCTCGACTGTGCGCCGGGGGCCGCTCCCTTGTGAAATACGACTTCCTTGATTGGCTTATCGAAAAAACCGAACACGCTTAGCGTCCGGACAGGCGCGCCCGGTCCAGGACTACACCGAGGATCACGATGACCCCGAGCACGATCATCTGCACGTAGCCGTCGATGCGCGTCAGGTTCATGCCGTTCGACAGGATGGTGACGAAGAGCGCGCCGAGCACCGCCGTGCCGACGCCGCCGCGCCCGCCGGCAAGGCTCGTGCCGCCGACCACGGCCGCCGCGATCGCCTGGAGCGAGAGCGAGCCGCCGAGGTTCGGCTCGCCCGATCCGGTGCGCGCCGTCATCATCAGGGCGCCGAGCGCGGCAAGGCCTGAGCACAGGAGATAGGCGAGGGCGAGGATGCGCTTCACCGGCAGACCGGCGACGGCGGCCGCGCGCGGATTGGTGCCGACGAGATAGAGCGAGCGGCCGAACACGGTGCCGGTCAGCGCGAGATGGAGAAGAAGCGCGACGAGGATCGCGATCACGATCGCCGCCGGCACGCCCAAGACGCTGCCGCGGTAGAGGACGTCGGAGAAGAGGTCCGGCACGCCTTGCACCGGCCGCCCGCCGGAGATCGTGGTCGCGACGCCGATCGCGATGTTGTAGGAGCCGAGCGTCGCGACGAAGGGGCTGACGCCGAGGAACGCGACGACGATGCCGTTGAAGGCGCCGGCCGCAAGGCCGATGCCGAGGCCCGCTACGAGGCCGAGCACGAGCACCGCGACCGGCGACAGGCCGGCCGCCGCCGCGGCCGCCAGCGCCATGGCGGAGGCGACCGAGACCATCGAGACCGTGGGGCCGAGCGACAGGTCGAAGCCGCGCGTCAGGATCACCACGGTCTGCGCCATGGCGAAGAGCGCGAGGTAGCTCGTCTGCTGCGCGACGTTGAGGAGATTGGCGGGGCCGAGCACCCGCGCATCGACCGCCGAGAAGCCGAGAAGCAGGACGACGAGGGCGATCGGCAGGGCCGCCTGCCAGAGCCGCTGCCGCAGCGTCGAGGCGTCGGACGGGGCGGCCATCGCGAGGGCCGGCGAGTTGGGTGCGTCAGACACGCGGCTTTCTCCGTCGTCCGAGTTCCTCGACCGCTACCGCCGCCACCATGATCGCGCCCAGGAACACCGGCTGCAGGCGGGCGTCGACATGAAGGAGGTTGAGCGCGTTGCCGAGCGTCGTCAGGAACAGTGCCGACAGGGCAACGATCTCGACCCGGCCGACGCCGCCGCGCAGCGACACGCCGCCGATCACGGCCGCCGCGATCGACTGCAGCATCATCCGGTCGCCGCCGAAGCTCGCCTGGCCGGAGCCGACGAGCGCCGTATAGAGGATGCCGGCGCCCGCCGCGAAGACGCCCGACAGCGCATAAGTGCCGACGACATGGCGCCCGATCGAGACGCCCGACACGACGGCGGCGTCCGCATTGCCGCCGATCGCATGGACATAGCGCCCGAACAGCGTGCGCCGCTGGACGAAGACCATGACGAGGACAAGCGCGAGCGCGATGAAGACGGCATAGGGCAGGCCGAAGGCCTGGCCGCGGCCGAAGCCCTTCACGAAGCCGTCGGGCATGCCGTAGACGGGGATGCCGCTCGTGATCATCAGCCCGACGCCGGCCGTGGCCGACATGGTGCCGAGCGTGACGACGAAGCCGGACACCTTGAGGCGCGAGACGCACAGGCCGTTGACGAGGCCGACGACGAGCCCCGAGCCGAGGCCGGCCGCCACGCCGATCGCGACGATCGCCGCATCGTTTCCGGGAACGATGCCGGCCGCCCATCCCATGACCTTGGCGGTGACGACGCTCGCCAGCGCCACCACGGCGCCGACCGACAGGTCGAAGCCACCGGCGATGATGACGATCGCCTGGCCGAGCGCCACGATCGTCAGGAAGGACGCGTTGCGCAGGATGTTGAGGACGTTGGCAGGCCCGTAGAACTGCGGCGAGACCAGCGACATGGCGACGACGAGGAGAAGGAGCGCGATCGGCAGCATGCCGATGCGAAGGGTGAGGCCGCTCGGGCGGCGGGCGGCGATCGCGCTCATGCGGCCGCTCCGGCGCGCTGCTCGCGAAAGAAGCTTGCAAGGACGTTGGTCTCGGTCTTGTCGGGGCCCTCGAGCTCGGCCGCGATCCGGCCGTGGTGCATGACGTAGAGCCGGTTCGACAGGGCCAGCACCTCCGGCAGTTCGGACGACACGACCACCACCGCGGCCCCGGCTTCCACGAGACGCTTCATGAAGTCGTAGACCTCGAGCTTGGCGCCGACGTCGATGCCGACGCTCGGCTCGTCGAACAGGAAGACCGTCAGCTCGCGCGTCAGGGCGCGGCCGAGCATCACCTTCTGCCGGTTGCCGCCGGACAGGTTGCCGACCGCCCGCTCGATGCCCGCCGGTCGCAGCTTCAGCCGCTCCATGATCGGCCCGACCAGCGCCCGCTCGGCCCGGCGCTTCAGGACGCCGGCGCGCGCGAAGCGCGGCAGGTCGAGCGCCGTCATCGAGGCGTTCTCGCGGATCGGCCGCGACAGGGCGAGGCCCTCGGCCACGCGGTTGGCGGGAAAGTAGGCGGCGCCCCGGCGCAGGCTCGCGCGCGGGGAGGGGGTCTCGTAGGGCACGCCATGCAGGCGGATGCGACCGCCCGCGATCGGCTCGAGCCCATAGATCGCGCGCACCAGCTCCGACTTGCCGCAGCCGACGAGCCCGGCGATCCCGGTGATCTCGCCGGCCCGCGCGTGGAAGTTGACGCCGGCGACCGTGCCGTCTGCGGTGGAGAGGTTCTCGACATCGAGCGCCACCGCGCCGGGCGCATGGGTGATGGCGGGGAACAGGACATCGATGCGTCGCCCGGTCATCAGCTCGACGAGTTCGCCGTCGGTCACCGTGGCGGCGTCGAGCGTCCTGATGTGGCGGCCGTCGCGCAGCACCGTGACGCGGTCGGCGAGCGCGCGGATCTCGCGCATCCGGTGCGAGACGTAGATGATGCCGACGCCCTCGCGCTTCAGCCGCGCGATCAGCTCGAAGAGCCGCCCGGTCTCGCGCTCGGTGAGCGAGGCGGTGGGCTCGTCGAGGATGAGGAGCTTCACATTGCCGAGAAGGGCTTTCGCGATCTCGGCCATCTGCTGGTGGGCGCGCGACAGGTCGTCGACGCGAGCCCCCGGATCGAGGTCGAAGCCGAGCTCGTCGATCAGTTCGCGCGCGCGCCGGCGCATGGCGCCCGACTTCAGGACGCCGGCGCTCGACGCCTCGCGGCCGAGGAAGAGATTTTCCTCGACCGTGAGGCTCGGCACCAGCGAGAATTCCTGGAACACCGGGCTGATGCCGATCTGGCGCGCCCGGTGCGGAGAGAGGCGGCCGACCGCCTCGCCGTTGAAGCGGAAGGAGCCGGCGTCGGGCGGGAAGGTGCCCGAGATGACGTTGATCAGCGTCGACTTGCCGGCGCCGTTCTCGCCGAAGAGGACATGGAGCTCGCCCGCGCGCACGTCGAGATCGACGCCGTCGAGGGCGAGGACGCCCGTAAAGCGCTTGGTGATGCCGGACAGGCGAAGCAGGGGCTCCTCGTGTCCGGCGGGCGCGGGGGCTCGCTCCATGCCGCTCTCCATGTCGCGCGGGTCCTACTTCGCCTTGACCGAATAGACCGGGGTCCAGTCGGCGGGGGCGAGCACGAGGTCCATCTTGACGTTCGGCACCGTGGTCTTGTCGATGACGGCCGCTTCCGGCTGGACGAGCTTGACCACCGGCTTCTTCTCGATGAGGCGGATCGCCTGGTCGATGCCGATCGCGCCCTCGCCGACGGGATACTGGGTGGCGAAGGCCAGGATGTCGCCGCGGTTCAGCGCGTCGAGCATCGCCTGGTTCTCGTAGGAGGAGATGATCTTCATGTCGGTGCGGCCGGCCTCGGCGACGGCGCCGATCGCGGCCTCCGCCGTCGGCGCCGTGCCCCAGATGACGTTCATGTCGGGATAGGTCTGGAGCGCGTCCTGGATCAGCTGGAGCTGGACGGCGACGCCCGAGTCGCCGAACTTCTCGTCGAGGATCTTGACGTTGGCGTTGCCGGCGACCTCCTTCTTGAAGCCCTCGTTGAAGCTCTCCGCCCAGCCCGAGCCCGCGGGGCCGGGGAAGGTGACGACATTCGCCGTCTCGCCCGAGCCGAGGCTCGCCAGAAGGCCTTTGGCGGTCACCCCGCCCATCGCCGCGAAGTCGACGAAGTTGGCGGCCGGCAGCTTCTCGATCGGCACCGGATTGACGACGCCGACCACCGGCACGCCCTTGGCCTTGGCCTCGTCGAACTTCTGCGCGAGGCCCGCGCCGGAGATCGCGCCGACGATGATGGCGTCTGCGCCGCTCGCGAGGCAGTCGTCGAACTGCGAGAGCTGGCGCGGCAGGTTCTCGTAGCCGCCCGCCTCGTAGAGCGTCATGTTGACGTTGGCGGCCTCGGCCTGTTTCACGACGCCGTAGGCGACCGCGACCCAGAAGCTGTCCTTCATGTGCGGGAAGAGGACGCAGAGATTGTAGGGCTTCTCGGCCTTGCCCACCGGCGTGTACTCGGCCGGGGTCGGCGTGCCGGAGGAGGAATCGAAAATCTTCATCGGGAACCAGCTCTCCTGCGCCGAAGCGGGGGAGAGCGCGGCGAGCGACAGGCCGGTCGCAAGCCCGAGTGCGCGGGTCATGGCTTGAAAAGGCGTCATGGCATCGATCCTTCAGGCTTCGGGAGGGAGAAGGGACGGGGCCGCCCGGCCCCGCCCGTCCGGGCATGTCTCGTCAGGCGGCGGCCCACTTGGCGACCGAGCGACGCTCGAAGCTCTCGCGGAACTGCCGGGTGGATTCGGGCAGGAGCTCGCCCGTGCCCCAGTGGAGGATCACGGCGTGGCGGCGGATCACGTCCATCATGTCGATCTCGCCGGCCCGGAACCTGCCGGCGACCGCTTCGGGGTCCTCACGGGCCCACTCGACGCGGCTCTTGGCGATCTCGGCGCGAAGGGCTCGCGTGCCGGCCTCGTCGATCTCGTACTCGCAGAGCTCGGCGTCGATCGTGCGGATCACGACGCCGTAGTCGCTGGCGGCCCGCTTCACCGACACGTAGTCGTCGACGACGTCCTCGAGGACATGGGCGGGATCGCGCTTCAACGGATCGCCGAAGCCGCCGCCGCCGCCGGTGGGTCGCCAGAAGTGGTCGCCCTCCTTGAGCGACACGTCGGAGAAGATCGTGCCGAGGCGGACGGTCTCCTCGGTGCCGACCCGCTTCAGCGTCAGCCCGTGCGGGATCGAGGGGAGGCCCCCTTCGATGCCCCAGACGATCGCCCGCTCGCGGTCGCAGATGTAGGAGATCACCGTGTCCTCGGACTGCAGCATCTTGGAGCCCTTGAGGACGCCGACGCCGCCGCGCCACTCGCCGGGACCGGCGGAATCGGTCTGGATCTGGCACTCCGTCATCAGGATCGGCGTCGTGCGCTCCTGGCCCTCGATCGGCTGCGCCATCATGCCGGTGCCGAAGCACGAGGTGGTGACGTTGGCGCCGTCCTTGCCGTTGCGCCCGCCCCAGCCGCCCGGCAGCCAGTCGTAGAACATGAAGATCGGCTTGTCGGGCGAGCGGGCGTCGCGCCCGCCGGTCAGCAGGTATTCGAGGTTGAAGGTGCAGGCGAGTGCGCGCTCGGGCATCAGCTCCGACCACATCTCGTAGATCGAGTTCATGATCTTCTCGAAGGGCATCAGGAAGCCGGTGACCGCCACCGGCCACTTGGCGTCGACGATCGAGCCTTCCGGCACGGTCAGCTCGAAGGCGCGGTAGAAGCCGGAATTGAGCGGCAGGTCGGGGAAGAAAGTCTTCATGCCCGCCGCCACCGCCGAGAAGGTCGCGCCGAAGGCCGAGTTGTAGATCGAGGCGATGGTCGGGTGGCTGCCCGAGAAGTCGTAATAGGCCTTATCGCCCTTGATCGTCATCTTGATTCGGATCGGGATCATGCCCTCGCCGCCGGCCGGGTCGCGGTCGATGTAGTCGACCGTCTCCCAGGTGCCGTCGGGGAGCGCGGCGATGCGCTGGCGCACGGCCCGCTCGACATAGTCCTGCACTTCGGCAAGGCCCGTCTTCACGGTCTCTCGCCCGTATTTCTCGACGAGGCGCAGGATTTCGCGCGCGCAGACGGCGGTGCCCTGCGCCTGCGCCTGGATGTCGCCGATGATCGAGGCGGGGTCGCGCGTGTTGGAGGCGATCATGTTGGCGACGTCCCGCCGGAAGACGCCCTTGTCGTAGAGCCGGACCGGCGTGATGCGCAGGCCCTCGCGGAACATGTCCTTGGCGGTCACGTCGAAGGAGCCCGGCACCGAGCCGCCCATGTCCGACCAGTGGCCGTTGGACTGGGCATAGGCGATGATCTCGCCGCCGGAGAAGACGGGGCGGATGAGGCGCACGTCCGAGAAATGCGTGCCGCCGGCATAGGGGTCGTTGATGGCGAAGACGTCGCCGTCGTGCATGTCGCCCTCGAAGGCGCGCATCACGTCCTTGCAGGTGAAGTGCAGGGTGCCGACGTGGACGGCGATGTCCTGGTTGCCCTGCGCCGCGCATTCACCGTCGGCATCGTGCAGCGCCGAGGAGAAGTCGTGGTTGTAGATCACGAAGGAGTAGCAGGTCCGCAGCACCTGCTCGCCCATCTGGTCGACGCTGGTGATGAAGGAGTTCTTGAGGACCTCGAAGGTCACCGGGTCGAGCGTCTGTTCGCTGGCCATCTCGTTCAGCCCTTCACGCGGATGATGATGTTCAGGAATTTGTCGACCTCGGCGAGCGAGCCGGGCGGCACGACGACGGTCGAATCCACCTGCTCGACGATCGCGGGGCCCCGGAACGAGAAGCCGCAGGGCAGGTCGTCGCGCTGGAAGACCGGCGTGTCGTGCGGCGCCTTGTCGAACCAGACGGTGCGGCGCGACACGGGATCGGGGGTCCGCCCCGTCGGCTCGTGGACGGCGAGCTCGGCCTTCGGCACGACGCCGATCGCCTTGACGTTGACGCGGAAGAACGAGACCGGCGCGTCGTCGCGCCGGAAGTTGTATTCGCGCTGGTGTTCGCGGTGGAAGTCGGCGACCAGCGTCTCGATCGAGGTGATCGGGCTCGGCACCGAGACGGCGAGCGAGCGCCACTGGCCGCGATACATCATGTCGATCGAGCGCTGGAGCACGATGTCGGCCTCCGCCACGCCCTCGTGCGTCAGCCGGTCGAGGGCCTCGCGCTCGATGCGGGCGAAGCGCGCCTCGATGTCGGCGGGCTCGGCGTCCGCGCCCTCCATCATGCAGTTTTCCGAGAAATCGTGCTGCATGTCGACGAGCAGGCAGCCGAGCGCCGAGGTGACGCCGGGGTTCGGCGGCACGATCACGGCGGGGATGGCGAGTTCGCGCGCGACGTCCACCCCGTGCAGCGCACCGGCCCCGCCGAAGGCGACGAGGGCGAAGTCGCGCGGGTCGTAGCCGCGGCTGATCGAGATCAGGCGCACGGCGTCCGACATGTTGGCGTTGGCCACGCGCAGGATCGCGTCGGAGGCGTCCTCGGCCGACAGGCCGAAGGACTTCGCGACGCCCTCTTCTACAGCGGCCCTCGCGAGTGCGGGGTCTAGCTGCACCTTGCCGCCGGCGAGACTGGTGCCGAGGCGCCCGAGCGTGACGTTGGCGTCCGTGTTGGTCGGCTGGCGGTTGCCGTTGCCGTAGCAGGCGGGGCCGGGAAAGGCGCCGGCCGACTGCGGGCCGTTGCGCAAGCTGCCCGCCTCGTCGGTCCAGGCGAGCGAGCCGCCGCCCGCGCCGATCGTCAGCACCTCGATCGAGGAGAAGCGGATGGGGTAGCCGAACTCGATGTACCAATCCTTGGTGACGCGCGACTGGCCCTCGTAGGCGAGCGAGACGTCGGTGGACGTGCCGCCCATGTCGAGTCCGATCGAGTTCGGGAAGCCGCAGAGCGAGGCGATGTGGCGGGACGCGATGGCGCCCGCCGCGATCCCTGAGCCCGCGAGGCGCGCGGCGAAGTCCTTGACGCTCGCCGGCGTCATCACGCCGCCGCCGGTGTGCAGGAGCAGGAGGTCGCGGGTGTAGCCGCCCGACGCCAGCTTCTCGCCGAGGCGGCTGGTGTAGCTGACGACGACGGGCGATAGGGCGGCGTTGGCGACGGTGGTCGAGAAGCGCTCGTGCTCGAAGATTTCGGGCAGCACCTGCGAGGAGATCGAGACCGGCACGTCGGGCATCGCCTCGAGCAGAATCTCGCGCATGCGGCGCTCGGGCTCGCCGTTGAGATAGGCGTTCATGAAGCAGACGGCGATCGCCTCGACGCCGCGCTTCTTCAGAATGCGCGCCACCTCGCGCGCGGCGGCCTCGTCCAGCGGCTCGACGACCCGTCCAGTGGAATCCACGCGCTCGGGCACGGTCAGCCGGTCGCGGCGCGGGATGTAGGGCTTCACGACGTCCTTGTAGACGTCCCAGAGATCCTCCTTGTTGGCGCGTCGGATCTCGAGGACGTCGCGAAAGCCCGCGCTGCAGACCATGGCCGTGCGCGGCAGGCGGCGGGTGATCAGCGCGTTGGTGGCGACGGTGGTGCCGTGGCTGAACAGCGCGACCTTCGACAGGTCGATGCCGGCCTTGGCGACGCCGCCGAGGATGCCCTCGATCGGGTCCTTGGTGGAGGACGTCTTCTCGATGCGGATGAGGCCGGTGTCCTCGTCCATGATGCAGATGTCGGTGAAGGTGCCGCCGACATCGACGGCGACGCGAAGATTCTGCAAGGTGGCCCATCCCATGCTTCGGCCGTTCGTGTCGGCACAGGCGTGCCCGGCGGCGCGACGGATCGGTGCGATCCGCGCCCGTTCGACAAGGACGGTCGTTGGTTTTCGAAAGGTTGCCGGGAGATTAAAGGCGCTTTCGCCGCGGCGCTCTTGTCGCCGAGCGCGTCAATCCTTGCGGCGTGGTGCGATCGGCGCCCAAGGCTTGGGCGACATGGTGCGCTGCATCATGAATGATCAGCCGTGTGCCGCGGCGCGCGTCTCGCTCGGGCTGCGGCCGAAATGGGCGCGGTAGTTCCGGCTGAACTGCGCCTGGTCGCCGAAGCCCCACTCGTAGGCGATCTCGGAAATGGCGCGGCGCCGGTTCCGCGGGTCCTTCAGGAGCGCGTCGCACATCAGAAGGCGCTGGGTGCGAATGTGGGCGCAGACCGTCGTGCCCTCCGCCTCGAAGAGCTGGTGCAGGTAGCGCAGGGAGATGCCGCACCCGTCGGCGATCCTCTGCGGTGGCAGGTCGCTCTCGCGCAGGTGCGAGCGGATGAAATGCTCGGCGCGGTGGAGATGGGCGTTGCGCACCGAGGAGGAGGACCCCGACAGGACGCGCTGGTCGGATTCCACCGCCATGGCGAGGAGGTCGACGAGATGGTTGCCCATCAGGCTCCGGGCCGTCTCGTCCATCTCGTCGAGGCGCGGCGCGGTCATGCGCAGCATGTCGACGAAGAGGGCGCCGACCGAGCGGCTCGCGTCGAACTGCAGCGTTGCCAGCCGCTCGGGCCGGGCGATGCGCGAGCGCAGGAGCGCGCTCGGCACCTTCATCACCCAGAGCGCCGCCCGCTCGCGATGGCTGAACTCGTAAGGCAGGTGGCTGCGCTCGATCAGGAACTGGCCGGGCCGGCAGGTGACGTCCTGGTTGTCCTGCGCGAAGCGGATCTCGGCGATGTCGGGCACCGTAATCAGGTAGCTTTCCTCGCGCTCCGACACGAGATGGCGCTCCTGCCGGCGGTACAGCAGCCCGTCGCAGTGGTTGCGCGAGATCGAGACCTGGCCGAGCGACCAGAAGTCGAGGTCGCCGGAGAAGTCCTGCGCGTTGCGGAACTGGATATCGAGCGGGAAGTAGGTGCGCGACACCGCGTCCTGCCAGAACTGCTTGCGCTGGCCGCCCGAGGCCTGATCGGTGGAATAGGTCAATCGCATCGCACGCATCCCCATCCGGTTCCGCCGGCCTCGCGGTCCGGAAGCCGGTAGTTCAACATCAATCGCGCGGCGTTTGAAGTCCCCACGCGGCAAATGCCCGTTCAGGTCGGCAAAGCAGGAAGCGTGCCAAATCAAGGCGATGGCGGGCGGGACCCGCGCGGAGCGCTGCATTGCGGGCGATATATCATATGACGGTCCGGCATCGCCGGCCTCGCGCGTCCGCTTCGCCGAGCCGTCCGCCGCAAGGTACTGCCTATGATCGCATCAAGCGGGGTGATTCGAGGGCAGGGTCCGCAGGACGGGTATCCCTCCTGTCGCGGGACGAGCGGGGAGGCGTCGGCCCCTCGTACGGCGCTGGACGACGAGGTGGCCCCTGTCCCGATGGCGTCCCACTCGCGCGGCGAGCCGGTCGGCTCCGGCCCGGCGTCCCCGTCGTGGACAGCGCTCGCCCCTTTCAGGCCGCCGCCGCCAGGCGATCGCCGACGGACGTCGCGCCCGGCGTGTCGTGGACCCCGTCGAGGTCGGGAGCGTGGCCGTAGCTCATGCGGCGACCGTGGTCATGTCGTGGAAGCTCGCGATGTCGTGGTGATGGACGGCGAGCGTCGTGGCGTAGACGCAATGGCAGTGAAGAACGCAGTCGACGTCGGGCCGGGCGGCGAGGATGTCGCGGTGGACGCGCCACTCCGACGACGGGCGGCGGGGCCCCTCGTAGGTGCCGCCGAACGACATCTGCACGAGGTCTTCCGGCTGCATCCGGTCGTAGGGCAGGGAGGTCGGGGTGACGAGGAAGCCCCTCTCGTTGCGCACGGACATCCTGCAGATCCCGCATCGATCGACCTTGACCGTCGCGGCCTCGCGGGCGGCCGCGCTCCAGCGCTTCGTGGCGGCCAGGGACGCGCGCGGACGCGGCACCGCAGCTCGGCGGCTCGCTGCGGCTCGTCCCGGCACCGGCGGCGTCGCTCGGCTCGACATTCGGCCGCATGGGGATCGAGGCGCGCTGTATGGGGGAAAGGGCCGCGCTCGTGCCCCATCGGACGGCGCCGGGCTCGCCAGCGTCCCCGAGATCGCCATCCCCGGCGGCTCTCCGGACGTCTCGCCATTCCATGGCGTGATCCCGCCGGGCTTGGGCCCGTCGCCGCATCAATCGACGGGTGCGGGCGTAACCGAACGTTATGACGTTCAAGTCATCGTCAGACCCCATGGAGAGGTTCGCACGACACGACGACGAGGCGGGGGAGGAGCGGCGTCTGGCGGCGCTGCGCGCGATGCGCGCGCTGGACGCCGGTGCCTCGCCGCTGATGGAGCGGCTCTGCGAGGTCGCGCGCGAGGCGCTCGGCACGCCGATGGCCTACGTTTCCCTGATCGGGGACGACGCCCAGCACATCCGGGCGACCGCCGGGTTCGAACCGCGCGACACGCCTCGCAAGGGCTCGTTCTGCGACCACACGATCCGGGGCGACGACGTCCTCGTCGTGCCGGACGCCGCCGCCGATCCCCGCTTTGCCGACAGCCCGCTCGTGACCGGCGTGGCGGGCGTCCGGTTCTATGCGGGGGCGCCGCTGATCGCAGACGGGGGCGCGCGGCTCGGCGCGTTCTGCGTGGCCGGACCGCAGCCGAAGACCCTCTCCGCCAACGACCAGCGGCTGCTGCAGCGCCTGGCCGAGGCCGCCGTTCTCGAACTGCGTCGCCAGCGCGTCGAACTCGATGCCGTCGACGCCATCGCGGCTCTGGAGACCACGGCCACGGAGGCGGCGAACCAGCGCGAGGTCTGGGAGCAGCGCACGGCGGTGCTGGAACATGCGGCCAACCAGACCGGGTCGGGAAGTTGGGAACTCGACCTCGGCACGGGCCGCATCATCTGGTCGGACGGCCTCTATCGCCTGCTCGGCGTCGAACCTGGCTGCGGGCGCCCGCCGCGCGAGATCCTGTGGGACCGGGTCCACCCGGACGACCGGCCCATCCTGCAGGCGGCGCGCGACGCTGCCAAGGCGGGGCGCTCCTTCTCGCTGGAGATGCGGGTCGTCGCCGCCGACGGGACCATCGCCCACCTGTCGAGCCGCGGCGAGCCCGTCGGCACCGTGCCCGGCACGCCCGGACGCATGGTCGGCGTGATCCGCGACATCACGCGGGAGAAGGCCGCCGAGGTCGCCCTTCGCGAAAGCGAGGATCACTACCGCCACGCCGTCGAGCTCAGCCCGCAGATTCCCTGGACCGCGGATGCGGACGGCAGCATCCTCGAGGCCGGCCCGCTCTGGATGGCGACGACCGGCCGGAGCGCGGCCGAAACGCTCGGCAAGGGGTGGGCGGAGGCGCTCCACCCCGACGATGCGGGACCGGCGCTGGCGAGGTGGGGCCAGGCGCTGGCCTCCGGCGACCCGCTCGATGTTCGCTACCGCGTGAGGGCCGTCGACGGCACGTACCGCTGGTTCCGCGCCTACGCCGCGCCGCGCCGCGCTGCCGACGGCTCCATCCTGCGCTGGTACGGCACGCTCGAGGACATCCACGAGCGCAAGCTGGCCGAGGACGAGGCCGAGGCCTCGCGTCACCGGCTCGCCGCGGTTCTGGAAAGCACCGGCGACTGCGTCCTCGTCGTGGATCACGACTGGCGCATCGTCTACCTCAACGGAAACGCCCGCGCCTACCTCGCCCGAACCCGGCCCGCCGGCGTCGGCGACGACTTCTGGGACCTCTACGCCGAGTATGTCGGCGGCGTCTTCGACTTCAATTACCGGGAGGCCTTGCGGACCGGCCGGCCGGTGCGTTTCGAAGCCTATCTCGAACACGCGGACACCTGGCTCGACGTCAACGCCTGCCCCGGCGAGGACGGGCTCTCGATCTTCTTCCGCGACGTTACGCAGGCGCGGCGCACACGCGACGAACTCCTGACGATGGCGCACCACGACCCGCTGACCGGCCTTTTCAACCGCGCGCGCTTCTCCGCGGTTCTCGAGGAGATGCTGGACGGCGAGACGGATCCGCCGCCGGCGGTCCTCCTCCTCGATCTCGACCTGTTCAAGGAGGTCAACGACACGCTCGGCCACCCGGTCGGCGACGCGCTGCTGCGGGCGGTGGCCGAGCGGCTGCGGCGGGAGGTGGGGGCGGGTCCGCTTCTGGCGCGCCTCGGCGGCGACGAATTCGCCGTGATCGTCAGCGGGCCGGAGCATGACGTCGGCGCCCTGGCGGAGCGGCTGATGGCCTGCTTCGAGGAAACCTTCCCCGTCCAGGGCAACGCGATCCAGCTGGCCGCCAGCATCGGTTCGGCGGTGGCGGGGCCCGGCTGCGGTTCGGCGGACGAACTCTTCAAGGCCGCCGACATCGCGCTCTACCGCGCCAAGGAGGACGGGCGCGGCGCGATCCGGGCGTTCGATGCCCCGATGTTCGAGCGGGTCCGGGCGCGCCAGAGCATGAAGCAGGATCTCGGCGGCGCTCTGGAGCGGGGCGAGCTTCGCCTCGTCTACCAGCCCATCCTCGACCTCTCGTCGGACGGGGTCGTCGGGTTCGAGGCCCTCCTGCGCTGGCGGCATCCGGAGCGCGGCGACGTGTCCCCGGCCGAGTTCATTCCGCTGGCGGAGGAAACGGGCCTGATCGTGCCGATCGGCGACTGGGTGCTGGAAACCGCCTGCCGCGAGGCGGCGGCTTGGCCCGCCGGCACGACGGTGGCGGTCAATGTCTCGGCGGTCCAGTTCCGCGACGAGACCCTGCCGCTGCGGGTCTTGCAGGCGCTCTGCCGCTCGGGCGCCGCGGCAGCGCGGCTGGAACTCGAGATCACCGAATCGGTGCTGATGAGCGACAGCGAGCAGAACATGCGCACGCTCCACGCCCTTCGGCAGGCGGGCATCCGGATCGCGCTCGACGACTTCGGCACCGGCTTCTCGTCGCTGTCCTATCTTCGCCGCTTCCCCTTCGACAAGCTGAAGCTCGACCGATCCTTCGTCGGCGACATCGGGCGCTCGGCGGAGGCGGAGGCGATCATCCGCGCGGCCGGCGAGATGGGGCGCGCCCTGCGAATGACCACGACCGCGGAAGGGGTCGAGACACCCGAGCAGCTCGACTGGCTGCGGCAGAACGGCTGGGCGCAGGCGCAGGGCTACCTGATCGGACGCCCGCTCGAGCGAGCCGACGTGCCGGCCCGCCTGCCTGGCGTGGGGAACCCGCCCGCCGCCTCGCCGCGGCTCGCCGCCCCCTGACGCCCGGCGAATGTCGGCGACGGGTGGCTCGGGACGCACGGGCCGAACGGGCTCAACCCTTGGCGGCGATGGCGCCGAGTTCCTCCAGGTCGAGGTCGCGCTCGAGGTCGTGCAGGGTCTCGTCGTCGATCTGGTGCGTCCGGTGGAGCCGGACGAGCTCGGCGCGGCCGGCGGCGATGGCGGCGAGGATCACGTCGAAATGGGCGTTGATGCTTTCGTCGCGCTCCGCTGCGTCCCCTGAAAAATTCGCCGAAAGCGAGGCGCGGCGGCGGTAGCTGTCGAGAAGGCGCGGGTGAAGAAGCGTGCCGTCGGCCGAGAAGGCGTTCCGCTCGACCGCCGCAAGCTGCGCCTCCACCATCGCCGCCTCCGCCGCGAAGAGATCCAGCGGGGGATGGGCGCGCTCGTCCTCCGACAGGCCGGCCCAGCGGATCACGAGGCCGAGCGTCGTGCCCTGGACGAGCACGGTGACGAGGATCGCGGCGAAGGCGACCACCAGCATCAGGTCGCGCCCGGGCATCGTCTCGGGCAGCGAGAGCGCGACCGCCAGCGTCACCACGCCGCGCATGCCCGCCCAGCTCATCACCGTGGCAGCCCGGCCGCCGAGCGGCTCGGCGCCGCGAACGCCGCGGGCGTGCAGGCGGCGCAGCACCGCGTCGGCCCCGAACACCCAGGCGAAGCGCGCCAGCGTCATGGCGGCGATCACCGCCGCGACCGCGCCGGCCATGTCGGTCCAGACGACGCCGATGCCGCCGACGCGCTCCAGGACGCCGCGCAGCGACAGGCCGATGAGGACGAACACGGCCGCTTCGAGGAGAAAGATCAGCACCTGCCAGAACGCCACGCCGCGCAGGCGCACGCTCGCGGTGAAGACGGTGTGCTGGTACCAGCCGCAGACGAGGCCGGCCGTCACCGTGGCGATGACGCCCGACACGTGGAAGAGCTCGCCCGTGAGATAGCTCACCCAGCAAACGAGGACCGAGGCCGCGATCATCAGGTAGTCGTCGCCGAGGCGGCGCAGCACGAGCACCCAGAGCGCGCCGATCGCCCCGCCGACCAGGAGGCCGCCGCCGACGAGGAGCGTGAAGCTGCCCACCGCCTCACCGAGGCTGAACGTGCCCGTCAGCGTGGCGGCGACCGCGAAGCGGAAGAGGACGAGGCCGGTCGCATCGTTAAGAAGGCTCTCGCCCTCGAGCAGCGTCGCCAGCCGGCGCGGCAGCGTCACCCGCTGCAGGACGGCGCGGGCCGAAACGGCATCCGGCGGCGAGACGATGGCGCCGAGCGCGATGCAGGCCGCCCACGGCAGTTCCGGCACCACGGCCTTGGCCGCCAGCGCGACGGCGGCCGTGGTGAACAGCACCGCGCCGATCGCGAGCGAGGCGATGCCGGCGAGATGGCGGCGGAAGGGCGCCAGCGCCGTGAACCAGGCGCCGTCCATCAGGAGCGGCGGCAGGAAGACGACGAGCACCAGTTCGGGGTCGAGCTCGACCGGCGGCAGCCCGGGCACGAAGGCGAGCGTGCCGCCGCCGATCAAAAGCGCCACGGCCGGCGGCAGCGACAGGCGCTGGGCGATGTAGTGCAGCACCAGCACCGCCACGAACATCGCGACGATGACCTCGAAGAGTTCGACAGGATGCATGTCAGTCTCGCCGCGACGGGAAGGGTCGCGCGCATCCTTGCGACAAAGCGCGGGCGACCGCCAGCGGGCGTGTGCGAGCGCGATCCGGTTCCGTCGCCGGGACATCCGAAGGCCGTCGCGTCCAACCTTCGAGGAGGATGCCGTGGCGCCGAAAATGTCGGAAGGCGCGACGCGATCGATTGGCGCGACGCGTCTTCGCTAACCTTTGCCTGCCATGCTCGCGGCTTCCTGGCCATGACGTGGACGCCGCCATGAACGTTCTAACACCCGCTGCGCCGGCGGCGCCAGTCCTCGCCCTCGAGGCGCCGGGTTTCGAGCTGATGCTCCAGGCGCTTCCCCATCCGGTGCTGGCATTGGGCGCTGAGGGGACGGTGACCTATGCCAACGCAGCGGCCGAAGCCGCGTTCGGCGGATGGGTCGTCGGGCTGAACGTGCGCGACCTCGGCTCCGGCCTGGCGCTTCCCGCCCTCGACGCGAGCCGGGGCGCCTCCATGAGTCTCACGACGAAAGGGGACGTTCCCTACGACGCGACCCTCGCGCCCGTCGGGGAGGGCCGGTTCGTGGTCGATCTGCGCCCCTCGGCCACGCAGGACCG
The DNA here is from genome assembly GCF_001423245.1 of Aureimonas sp. Leaf324. Lineage (GTDB taxonomy): Bacteria > Pseudomonadota > Alphaproteobacteria > Rhizobiales > Rhizobiaceae > Aureimonas. Next base: position 64,405 of record NZ_LMOH01000008.1, on the reverse strand, counting down.
CCCCGCCATCGCCTCGGACCTCGACGACCTGACCGGGCTGGCGAAGCGCAACATGTTCCTGTCGCACCTGACCGGCGCGCTCGCCCGCAGCGAGGAGGCGCCGATCGCGGTCCACTGCCTCGACCTCGACCGCTTCAAGATGATCAACGACACGCTCGGACACGGGATCGGCGATCTCCTCCTGAAGAAGGTCGCCGACCGTCTCGTCAGCGCCTGCCGCAAGGGCGACGTCGTGGCGCGGCTCGGCGGCGACGAGTTCGTCGTCCTGCAAGCGGGCGTGCGCGAGGCGGCGGACGCCGAGAAGCTCGCGGCCCGGATCGTCGATCTCGTGGGACGGACCTATGTCCTCAGCGGCCACACGATCAACATCGGGGCCAGCGTCGGCGTCGCGCTGCAGGGCTCGGTCACCCAGGCGCGGGACATGCTGCGCAACGGCGACCTCGCCCTCTACGAGGCCAAGCGCGCCGGTCGCGGTCGATACCGGATGTTCGAGGCCGGCATGGACGAGCTCCTGCACAAGCGGCGCGAGATGGAGATCGACCTGCGCCGGGCGCTGGCGCTGAAGCAGTTCGAGCTGAACTTCCAGCCCTTCCTCGATCTCGCCACCGACACCTGCATCGGGTTCGAGGCGCTCCTGCGCTGGAAGCACCCGACGAAGGGCTCCATCCCTCCGCTCGACTTCATCTCGCTGGCCGAGGAGAACGGCCTGATCGTCAGGATCGGCGAATGGGTGCTGCGGACGGCCTGCCACGAGGCGATGTCCTGGCCGGGCGAGATGATCGTCGCGGTGAACGTCTCGCCCCTCCAGTTCAAGGCGGACACGCTGCTCGCCACCGTCGCCTCGGCGCTCGAGAAGTCGGGCCTGCCCGCCCACCGTCTGGAGATCGAGATCACCGAGGGGGTTCTCCTCGACGACACCGACAACGTCCTGAAGACGCTCGCGGCCCTCAGCGACCTCGGCGTCAAGATCTCGATGGACGACTTCGGCACCGGCTACTCGTCGCTCAGCTATCTCCAGAAGTTTCCGTTCAACAAGATCAAGATCGACCGCTCCTTCGTCGCCAACGCGAACGCCGACAGCGAGGCGATCCTTCGCGCCGTCGCGGGGCTCGGCACCAGTCTCGGCATGGCGATCACGGCCGAGGGCGTCGAGACCGCCGAACAGCTCGCACGCATCCGGGAGGAGCGCTGCACGCACGTCCAGGGCTATCTGACGGGCCGCCCGATGCCGGCCGGCGACGTCGAAGCCTTCCTGACCCAGCATATCAAGGACCGCGAGGGACACGCCCGATGACCGCTAGCCTGCACCGCCTCGTCTACTACAGCCGCAATCACATTTCCGGCGACGCCGCGGCGTTCGCGGCCCATGTCGACGACATCCTCGCCCGGAGCCGGACGAACAACGCCCGCGACGGGATTACCGGCGCGCTCCTCTTCAACGCCGGCTGCTTCGCGCAGGTCCTCGAAGGCCCGCTCGCCACCATCGAGGCCGCCTTCGAGCGGATCCAGCAGGATGAACGGCACGGCGAAGTCGCGCTCCTCGCCCTCGATCCGATCGCCGCGCGCAGCTTCCCGAACTGGGCGATGGGCTTCGTCGGCGCGTCGGACCGCGATGCGGACCGCTTCCAGACTGTGGGCGCATCGAGCGGCTTCGACCCGTCGCGCCTCAGCGGCGACGAGATCCACACGCTCCTGCGCGACCTGACGATCGAGGAGGAAGTGGCGGCCTGACGCGCGTTCCGCCCGGCTCCCGGCCCCGGCCCCGGCCGCGCGTCGCTCAGTGGGCGCCGGCCGGCGCTCCGCCGCCCGGCTTCACGTTGCGCAGGATCAGCGCCAGCGGCACCGCGCAGAGCGAGATCAGCATCAGGACGTGGAAGACGTCGATATAGGCGAGATAGCCGACCTGCTGTTGAAGCGTCTGCCCGATCAGCGCGATGGCGCTCTGCTCGGCGTCCGGCGCCGAAAGGCCGCGAGCGCGCAGCATCGCGACCGTCGCCTCCATCGTCTGGTGATAGGCGGGGCTCGACGGGGTGATGTGCTCGACCAGCCGGCTCTGGTGGAACTGCTCGCGGAAGGCCAGCGTGTTCTGCGCGATCGACACGCCGATCGAGCCGCCCACGTTGCGCGCGACGTTGATGAGGGCCGAGGCCTGGTCGGTCTTGTTCTTCGGGATGCCGTCGTAGGACGCGGTGGTGATCGGAATGAAGATCAGGGGCAGGCCGAGGCCGACGAAGATGCGCGACCAGACGAAGTAGCCGAAGTTGGCGTCGGGCGAGAGGCGCGTGAGATCCCACATGGCGGCCGCCACGATCGCCGCGCCGAGCGCGATCAGGTATTTCGGCTGCACGATCGCGGTCACCCGCCCGACCACGAACATCATCGTCATGGTGACGATGCCGCCCGGCGAGAGAGCCATGCCCGCCCAGGTCGCCGTGTAGCCGTAGAAGCTCTGCAGGAGTTCGGGCACGAACTGGGTGGTCGCGATCAGGATCGCGCCGGTCGCCATCATCACGAGGAAGCACGAGCCGAACTGCCGGCTGGCGACCATGCGCAGATCCACCACCGGGTTCTCGTGGCGAAGCTCCCACGGGATCATGAACAGGAAGGCGAGGACGCAGACGGTCGCCGAGACGATGATGAAGTTCGAGCCGAACCAGTCCTCGGTCTGGCCGCGGTCGAGCACGAGCTCCAGGGCGCCGAGGAAGGTCGCGACGGCGAGGAAGCCGACGATGTCGAAGCGGATGCCTTTCTTCTTGATCGCCTCGCGCTCCTGACGCGCCTCGTCGGATTCGGTGACGAGGAACCAGACCAGCGCGAAGGCGAGGACGCCGACCGGCCCGTTGATGAGGAAGCACCAGTGCCAGGACACGTTGTCCGACAGCCAGCCGCCGAGCGTCGGCCCGACGACGGGCGCGACGACGACCGCGACGCCGAACAGCGCGAAGGCCTGGCCGCGCTTCTCGGGCGGGAACGAGTCCGCGAGGATCGACTGCGAGATCGGCACCATGCCGCCGCCTGCGAACCCCTGCAGGATGCGGAAGAACAGGAGGGACTCGATGTTCCAGGCGAGACCGCACAGGACCGAGGAGATCGTGAAGACCGCAAGGCAGGCGAGATAGAAGCGCTTGCGCCCGTAGCGCTTGGCGATGAACGAGGAGGCCGTCAGCGTGATGGCGTTGGAGACGAGATAGGTCGTGACCACCCACGAGGCCTCGTCCGAGGAGACGCCGAGGCCGCCCGAGATGTAGCGCAGCGCGACGTTGGCGATCGTGGTGTCCAGCACCTCCATGAAGGTCGCGATCGACACGACGACGGCGATCACCCATGGATTGCCGGCGCCCGCCGGCTTGGCGGGGGCGGCGGTCGCGGCGGACACCGGGGTCAGTCCTTGGCGCGAACGGTGACGGTCGGCACGACCGACATGCCCGGGCCGATCGAGACGTCCTGCGGCCAGCCGTCGGCCACGATCTTCACCGGCACGCGCTGCACGACCTTCACGTAGTTGCCGGTGGCGTTCTCGGCCGGCAGCAGCGAGAAGGCGGTGCCCGAGCCGGGCTGCACGGAATCGACATGGCCGCGGATCTCATGGTCCGGGTAGGCGTCGATGCGGATGTCGACGGGCTGGCCCGGCCGCATGTCGGTGATCTGCGTTTCCTTGAAGTTGGCGGTCACCCAGATGTCGTCCGGCACGAACATGGCGACGCTCTGCCCGGTCTGCACATACTGGCCGACCGCGCCCGTGAGCTTGACGACGCGGCCCGGCTGGGCGGCGGTCACGGTGACGTAGGACAGGTTGAGCTTGGCCTGGGCGGCCTGGGCGTTGGCCTCGCGCAGGTCCGCGACCGAGGTGGCGCGCTGCGCCTGGAGCGAGCCGACCTGCTTTTCCGCCGCGGTCACCGCGGCGCGCGAGCGGTTCAGCTCGGCCTCCGCCTGGCGCAGGTTCGAGGTCTGCTGCTGCGCGGTCTGCACCGTGCCGGCGCCGGAGCGGACGAGCTGCTGCGCGCGGGCGGCCTCCTCCTGCGCGAACTGGACGCTCGCCTCGTTCTGCGTGACGGCGGCCTGGGCTTCGACGACCTGCGCCTGCTGCGCGGCGATCTGCGCGTCCGCGCCGCTGATCGCGGCTTGCGCCGCCGCGATGCGCGCCTCCGCCTCGTCGACCGCGGCCTGGTAGTCGCGCGGATCGATGCGCAGGATGACGGCGCCGGCCTCGACATGCTGGTTGTCGGACACCGGCACCTCCGAGACGTAGCCCGCGACCTGCGGCGAGATGGCGAACTGGCGGGAATCGATGAAGGCGTCGTCGGTCGATTCGTACGGGTAGATCGCCGTCTGCCAGTAGATGTAGCCGCCCACCGCCGCCGCGACGATCGCGATCAGCACCAGAAGCACGATGAAGGGATGCCGGCGCAGGATCGAGGGACGCTTGGCCGTCTTGTCGGCCGTTTCATCGGCCTTGTCGTCACCGCCCGTGTCCGGCTTCGCTTCGTCGCGGGCGTCGGTGCGGCCCTGTTCGGGGGCGGGCTGGACCTTTCGCTCATCGGGCGCCCGCGCCTCGGCGTGATCCCGCTCGCCGGCCCGTCCTTCCGGGTTGATGGCGATCGAACCGTCGGCATCGCCGTTGGCCCAGGGGAGGCGGGATTCATCGAGCATGGTGCGGGATCCGAAGAACGAGCCTTTCGGCACGAGGTGTCCCGATCAAACGAAGCGCACGGAAATGTGTTCCGCCGCGACCGGATGCGCCCGGCGATCCAACCCGGCCTCCGGCGCTGGCGCAGCGGACCGCCCTCCCGATCTCGCAAGGGGCGCGCCTCCGTTTCGTTTTTTCCGCGACCACGCGGTGATCGGATGCGCGGATGATCGGTTGCCCCATCCGTATCCTGGCAGTGCGCCGACGACGGCGGCGCTGGCGCTTGCGGCCATCAAGCGGATAAACGGTCGGCGAGGGGAGGCCCGTCGCAGGGTGGGACCGGACGCCTCGGGCAGGAGGATGCCGGATAACGCGCGGCTTCTTACGGATCCTCGTCTTTTCTTTTGCCGACACGCACCCTATCCGTCCGCCATGCACATTCGACCCGCCCGCCCGGACGACGCTCCCGCCATTCTCGCCGCCATCCGCCCCGTCGTCGCGGCGGGCGAAACCTATGCGCTGGATCCTCGCATGGGCGACGACGATCTCCTTGCCTACTGGACCGCCCCCGACAAACGGACCTTCGTCGCGGAGGAGGACGGGACGCTCCTGGGCACGTACTACATCCGGACGAACCAGGGCGGCGGCGGGAGCCACGTGTGCAACTGCGGCTACGTCACCGCGGAGGCGGCGACCGGACGGGGCGTCGCCCGGCGGATGTGCGCCGACTCGATCGAACGGGCCCGCGCGCTCGGCTACGAGGCGATGCAGTTCAATTTCGTGGTCAGCACCAACGTTCGGGCCGTCAACCTGTGGGCCGCGATGGGCTTCGAGACCGTCGGGCGGCTGCCCGGCGCATTCCGCCATCCGACGCTGGGCGACGTCGACGCGCTGGTGATGTACCGGACGCTCTGAAGGGGGACGTCCGACGACGAGACCGCCCACTCTCTGCCCGCTTCCGGCTGGCGTTTCCAGGGGCGGGCCGTCCGAAGACCGCCGCCTCGTCGCCATCGCGGATCGCATGGCGCCTCGATCCGCAAGGTCGTTGCGATCCTGGCGATGGACACCCGGCATGAACCGAACATTGGGGGGGGGGAGCGCGGGACCCATCTGCCCGGCCAAAGACGGAACCGCCGTCCGTCCCGCGCGTCTAGGACGGCGCGGCCCGTCCGGGGCGGCGTTGCGTGCGGTCGGTCGGGGCCTTTCCGGCGCCGGGTCGACGTGGCCACACGAGCCGAGGATGTCGCCATGTCCGATCTGCCCCATCACAGCCGGTACGATTACTCGCCCATCCTTGGGCGGCCCGACTACTCCTGACCCGAAGGGCGCCGGCTCGCCGTCTACCTCGGCGTCAACCACGAGGTCTTCGGGTTCGGGGACGGGCTGGGCGCCAAGCTGGCGCCGTCCCAGACCGAGCCCGACGTCATGAACTTCGCCTGGCGCGACTACGGCAACCGCGTCGGCGCCTGGCGTTTCATGGAAATGTTCGACCGGCTGGAACTGTCCACCACCGCGCTCGTCAACAGCGCGGCGATCGAACGGTGTCCGGGACTGGCGGAGGCCTGCCGCGACCGGGGCGACGAGATCGCCGCGCACGGCCAGACCAACGCCGAGGCGGAAGGGCAGATGAGCGAGGACGAGGAGCGGTCGATGATCGCGCGGACCCTCGACGACTTCGAGAGGATCGGCGTCCGGCCGCAGGGCTGGCTCGGCCCCTGGATTTCGGAAAGCCACCACACGCCCGATCTCCTGGAGGAAGCGGGCTTCACCTATGTCCTCGACTGGGCGCACGACGACCAGCCGACCCGGCTCGAGACCCGCAGCGGAGCGGGGATCCTGTCGATCCCCTATTCGCAGGAGATCAACGACATCCCGTCCATCGTCTCTCGCCATCAGGAAGCGGCGACGTTCGCGGCGATGATCGAGGACGCGGTCGACCAGCTCCTCGGCGAATGCGAGCGCCGTCCCCTCGTTCTCGGCATCGCGCTGCACCCCTACATCATGGGACAGGCCCACCGCGCCCTGCACCTCGACCGCGTCCTGACGCGACTTCGGGAGCGCGACGACCCCCGCATCTGGTGGACCACCGCCGGGGCCGTGGCGAGGCACATGTCGGACGTGTCGGTCGAGGCCGGCCGCCGAGACAGGGTGCTGCGCTGGGGAGACGGGTCCGGCGATCCCGCCACATCGGCCGAACGGACCTGAACCATCTGCGATCGGCGCCGTACTCCTGTGTACGGCCCCCTGGCGGCGGGTTCCCCATGATCGCTGCCGAACTCGTCGCGCCGTCGGGCCGTCCACCGGAGAGGGCGCGCAACGGAACCTTCATTCAGCTGTCGTAGAACGGGACGTCTCCATCGACATCGTCGCCGACGATCGTCTCCGCGTGGATCCCGTGCGATGCTGCCGAAGATCACCATTTCCCGAAAGATCGTCTTCGCCTTCGCGGCGATCATGGCCGTGCTCCTGGCCGCGAACGGCATGCTCTGGTCGAGCCTGACCGACGCTTCGGTCGCGAACGGGGCGCAGACCAGCAACTTCCTGGCCTCGCTCCAGGCCGAGCGCATGCGCGCCTCGCTCTACCGGCAGCAGAACGCCATCGGCAACAACCTCCTGACGGGCGAGGAACGCTTCCTGAAGACCTACGCGGACGCGAAGGCCGGCTTCCTGAAAGCCGCGGACGGCTTCCTCGCGCTGTCGCCGTCGAGCGAGCAGAAGGCGAAGGTCTCGGCGGCGCGCGCCGTGGTCGAGACCTGGTGGGAGAAGGCCGGCAACCGCATGATCGAGCTCGGACGCGATCCCGCGACCCGGCCCGACGCGCTGGCGCTGCCCAAGCAGTTTCCGTTGACGCAGGCCTACGACCTCCTCGACGACGCGCTCAAGATCCAGGACGAGCTGATCGCCTCGAACAGCGCCGCGGCCGAGGCCGCGAACGCCATGTCGCTGCGCACGATGATCGGCTCGCTCGCGATCAGCGGCGCCATCGCGCTCCTCATGGGATGGCTGCTGGTGCGCACGATCTCGCGCCCGATCGTCGGGCTGACCGGCACGATGCGCCGTCTCGCCGAAGGGGACACGTCGGTCGAGATCCCCGCCACGGCGCGCCGCGACGAGATCGGCGACATGGCCGGCGCCGTTCAGGTCTTCAAGGACGCCGCCCTCGAAAAGCGCCGCCTCGAAGCGGACGCCGAGGCCAGCCGCGAGGTCCGCGCCGCCGGCATCGCCCGTCAGGCGGCGGTCGATCAGGCCAAGTCGGAGGACCTGCGCGTCTTCGTCCACCTTGTGGAGCAGAGCTTCGAACGCCTCTCCCAGGGCGACCTCACCGTGCGCATGGCCGCGGCCGTCGCGCCCGAGTTCGAGCCCATCCGGCGGACGTTCAACACGTCGGTGGAGGCCCTCGAGGGCGCGATCGGGACGGTGGTCGAATCCATCGGGACGATCCGCCTCGGCCTCGGGGAGATCGCGAGCGCCTCGAACGACCTCGCGCACCGCACCGAACAGCAGGCCGCGTCGCTGGAGGAGACCGTCGCGGCGCTGGCCGACGTGACCGTCGCCATCGACGGAACGGCTACCGGCGCCGGCGACGCCCAGAAGGCCGCGACCGGGACCGAACGCGATGCGGCGGCGGGGGGCGAGATCGTGGCCCGCGCGGTGGCCGCGATGGGCGCGATCAAGACCTCGTCCGACCAGATCGGCAAGATCATCGGGGTGATCGACGAGATCGCCTTCCAGACCAACCTTCTGGCGCTGAACGCCGGCGTCGAGGCCGCGCGTGCCGGCGAGGCCGGCCGGGGGTTCGCGGTTGTCGCGCAGGAGGTGCGCGGGCTTGCCCAGCGCTCGGCGGAGGCGGCCAAGGAGATCAAGTCGCTGATCTCGAGCTCCGCCTCGCAGGTCGCGATCGGCGTCGAACTCGTCTCCGCTTCGGGCTCGTCGCTCGGAAAGATCGTCTCCAAGGTCGGCGACGTCAGCGCGATCGTCTCGCGGATCGCCGACAGCGCCAGCGAGCAGGCCCAGCGTCTGAAGGAGGTCGCATCGGCCGCCGATCAGATGGATCACGTGACGCAGCAGAATGCGGCGATGGTCGAGGAAACGACGGCGGCGGCGCACGCCCTGACCGAGGAGACCGAGCGGCTCGCCGCCCTCACGCGGCGCTTCCAGATCCGCTCGGCGGCACCCGCCGCGTCCGCGGCGCGCCCGGCCAAGCCCCGGACCGGCGTCGCGCAGATGCGCAGCACGGGCCGCGGCGGCGCGGCCCTGAAGTCGGCTCCCGCAGCCTCCGAGTGGGAGGACTTCTGACCGCTCGCTTCCGCCGGCGGGCGGAGCGGCAAGGCGTCTCAAGCCACCGTGCGCCCGCCGGGGTCAGATCTGCGCGGGGATGCTGCGGCTTCGCGCCGCGGTGAGGCCCGCGAAGAGGGTTCCGCCGACGAGGCCCGTCGCCGCCATCGCCATGAGCCCCCCGGCCGTGCGGGCGGCGGCGATGAGGGTCGGCATCGGCGTGAAGACGCCCATCACCTCGAACGCCGTCCACAGGGACACGGCGCCGGCGAGCGCGAAGATCGGCACCCGAGCCTGCGGCAGGGACCGCGACACCCACCCGGCGACCAGGAACGCGGGCAGGAAGGCGGCGGCCGTGATCGCGGCCATGACGGGTCCGAAGAACGCGACGTCCTGAGCCGTCGTGAGTGCGCGAAGTCCCGTCGTGATCGGGGCGCCGAGGTCCACCAGCCGGCCGAGGTTGATCTGCGTCTGGACGATGCTGGCAAGGATCGCCGTCGCCGCCACGGCGAGGAGAAACGCGATCGCGAGGCGGGGAAGCGTTCGGGTCATCGTTCACCATTCCTTGTGTGGCGGCGCCGCCGACCGTTCCTCGCCTATGTTGGCTGACTAACTGGTGGCGAGGCGACGCGAATGAACCCGAACATTGACGTGAACGCGCACGCTTCGCGCCCGTGGGGCCCGATCGTTCTGACCTGCGCCGCGCTGCTCTTCGGCGCGGCGCCGTCCGCGCGGGCCGAGCCGCCACCGCGGGTCGACCCCGCGCTCTACCGCGTCGTCACCGAGATCGAGGGACTGGAGCGGCCCTGGTCGCTGGCGTTCCTGCCCGACGGGCGCCGCCTCGTCACGGAAGCGGTGGGGCGGTTGCGCGTCGTCGGCGCGGACGGCACGCTCGATCCCGCTCCGGTGGGCGGCCTGCCGCCGATCTACACGGACGGCCAGGGCGGCCTGATGGATGTGGCGGTGGACTCTGATTTCGCCGAGACCGGACGGATCTTCCTGACCTTCCTGCACGGCGACGCCGAGGCCAACAACGTGCGGCTCGTCAGCGCCCGCCTTGAGGACGGCGCGCTCGACGACCTTCGCGTCCTCTTCACCGCGACGCCGAAGGCCGGCGGCTCCAACCACGGAAGCCGCATCGCCTTCCTGGCCGACGGAACCCTTGCGCTGTCGCTCGGCGACGGGTTCGACCGGCGCGAGGACGCGCAGGACCCCGCCAACACGCTCGGCAAGATCGTGCGGCTCGGCCGCGACGCGTCGATCCCGGCGGACAATCCGCTAGCCGCCCAGCCCGGCGCCGCGCCCGAAATCCTCACCCTCGGGCACCGCAACGTGCAGGGGGTCGCGTTCGACCCGTCGGACGGCACGCTCCTCGTTGCCGAACACGGACCGCGCGGCGGGGACGAGCTGAACCGGCTGGTCCCCGGCCGCAACTACGGCTGGCCGCTGGTGTCCGGCGGCCTCGACTACAGCTTCGCGCGCGTCACGCCCTTCGCCTCGCTGCCGGGCTTCGAGGCGCCGCTTCTGGAATGGACGCCCTCGATCGCGCCCGCAGGGCTCGCCGTCTACCGGGGGGACCTCTTCCCGCAATGGCGCGGCGCCCTCCTGGTGCCCGCGCTCGCGGAGAAATCGGTGCGCCTCGTCCATCGGCAGGACGGCCAGATCACGGGGCAGGAACTGCTTCTCGCCGAGCTGGGGGAGCGGATGCGCGACGTCAGGGTCGCACCGGACGGCTCGATCCAGGTCCTGACCGACGGGGAGGACGGGCGCCTCCTGCGGCTCGTGCCGCCCGCCTGATGGCGCCCGAGCCGGGCGGGTGCCGGTCGGCCTCAAGCGGGCTCCGTCGCCGCGCCGATGCGCCGGTATCGCAAGGGCTGAGAGGCGACCGGTAGTCCGCTCCATGCAGCTCGATGGCAACGGCCATTCGATCGCTGGACTGAGCGGCCGCGCAGGGATCCCCGAATTCTCAATGACACGGTCGGGTCACGGGCCTTGTGGACTTTTCGAACGAACGCCCATTTGCCGGGAGAGCCGTGCGGCGTTCTCGCGATCATGTCGCGCGACAATGGGATCGGTCAGTGCGGCGAACGGACCGCACCGGCGGCGGACGGTCCAGCTGTCGAGGTCATGGGGGGACGGGAATGACGAGCCGAACCACGCCGCGCGGGGCGCCCTCCGATCCCGCCGGGGCCGTCCGGTCCTCCGGGCTCAATGCCCCGTTGTCCGGCCCCTGGAGCACGATCGGCGCCCGCCTGCCCGTGGCCTTTCGATGCTGACGCTTCACACGGTCGACGGCGGCCGGCTGAAATCCTCGGGCAGCGACTGCTCGCAGATGCCGGACGGCCTGGTGTGGATCGACCTGCACGACCCGACGCCCGAGGAGGAGCGCGCCGTCGAGCGGATGCTGGGCATCGAGGTGCCGACGAAGGACGAAATGGCCGAGATCGAGGAGTCCTCGCGTCTCTATCAGGAGGACGGGGCGCTGGTGATGACGGCCGTCCTCGTCCAGGCGGCGGGACGGACCCAACCCGCGCGCACGCAGGTGACCTTCGTCCTGACGCGGCGCTGCCTCGTCACGGTCCGCTATGCCGACGTCATGCCTTTCCGCGCTTTCGATGCCAAGGCGGCCAAGTCGACGGACGCGAACCTGTCGTCCGAAACGGTGTTCGGCTCGCTTCTGGAGAGCGTCCTCGAGCGCATCGCCGACCTCTTGGAGGCGACCGAGGCCGAGATCGGCGAGGTATCGACCGCGATCTTCTACGGCGACGAGGACGTGCGCAAGGCGGAGGAGCGCTCGACCGTCCTGCGCCATCTCCTGATCCGGCTCGGCCGCAAGAACCGGATGCTGGCGATCATCCGCGAGAGCCTCCTCAGCTTGAATCGTCTCGTCCTCTTCGCGCGGCCGGGCGCGCCCTGGATCCAGGACGCTGCGCTCCAGCGCCTCGAATCGGTCGAGCGCGACATCCGCTCGCTATCGGAATACGAGGCGCGCACGCAGGCCGAGATCGCCTACCTGCAGGACGCGACGCTCGGGCTCATCAACATCGAGCAGAACACGATCATCAAGGTCTTCTCGATCGCCGCCGTCCTGTTCCTGCCGCCGACGCTCGTCGGCACGATCTACGGCATGAACTTCGAGCATATGCCGGAACTGTCCTGGCGCGTCGGCTATCCCATGGCGCTGGGGATGATGGTCGTCTCGGCCGCCGTTCCCTATGGCTGGTTCCGGCGCAAGGGCTGGTTGTAGGTTTGCGCCGGCGACATTTCGCTCAACGACGATGGTCTCCAAGACGTTTGCCGACGCGGCGGACCCGGCCGTCATCGGCGACCTGAAGGCTCGCAGCTGGAACGACGAAACGCCGAACGCGGTGATGGCTTGGACGACGGACAATCAGGAAATCGGCAAGGACGGCGCGCTGCATTTCCTCCAGACGCGCCCGGACCTCTGGAAGCCGTGGGTCGGGCCCGAGGTCGCGCAGCGGGTCCACGCGGCGCTCCGAGCGGACCGCGATCCTTCCCTTCGGTCCGACCCCGGCCGAGGAGGGGCTCGTCGTCCGCAAGCGGGCACCGATGCCTGCGGGTCAGACGGGGGCGTCGGGTCCTGGCCGAGGTCCCGGGCGGCCGGCGTCCGGGGATGGACCTGCCGACGCGCCGGCCGCGCCATCGGGCACCTCGCGCCATTCACCGAGGAGCATTTCCAGAAAATGCCCTGCGGCCGGGGACAAGCGGCTCTGGCGTCGGCGCACCACGCCGATCGAGCGCGACACCTCGGGCTCCACGAGCGGGCGGGTGGTGAGATAGGGGTGGTCGTCCTGGGGCGTGGCCAGTTTCGGGAGGACGGAGACCCCGAGCCCCGCCTCGACGAGGCCGAGCGACGTCGACAGGTGGGTCACCTCGTAGAACCATTGCAAACGCAGGTTCGAACGCGCCAGCGCCGCATCGAGCAGCGTCCGGTTGCCGCTGGTGCGGCCGACCGTGATGAGGCGGTGCCCTTCGAGCTCCGACCAACGGATCGGGCCGCCCGTCGCGGCCAGCGGATGATCCTTGCGGCAGGCCAGGACGAACGGATCGTCCATCAGCGGCGTGAACTGAAGATCGGGATCGGATGACGCCGACAGGTTGATGCCGAATTCGACCTCGCCGCGCGCCACGCTCGCCAGTCCGTCCGAGGCGCTGAGATCGAGGATGCGGAAGCGGATCTGCGGATACTGCTCGTTGAAGCGCTTGATGACGCGCGGCAGGAAGTAGAAGGCCGCCGTCGGCAGGCAGGCGATCGTCACCACCACCGACTGGCGCTGGCCGAGTTCGCGGACCGAAAACAGCGAGGTGTCGAACTCGTCGAGCATCCGCTTGACCAGCGGCACCAGTTCGCGGCCGACCGCCGTCGGCGCGACTCGCCGCGTCGTGCGCTCCAGCAGCGAGGCGCCGATCGCCGCTTCGAGCTTCTGGATCCGCCGCGTCAGCGCCGGTTGCGAAAGGTTCAGGGCTTCGGCTGCCTTGTGGAAACCCTCAAGCTCGACGACGGCCAGAAAGGCCCGCAGATCCAGAACCTCGCAATTGATGCTCATATCGGAATAAATCTCCAATTCTTTGCATTTCACGAGGGTTCGCGTGAAGCGTATCTGCATCAATACAAGAGATTGGTGCATTGGGCGCAAGAGCCATGACGCTTCACGTCGTTCCCGAACGAAAGCTGATCCCGACCGTGTTGATGCGGGGTGGCACCTCGCGTGGTCCCTTCATCCTGGAGCGCGATCTGCCCGCCGATCCGGCCAGCCGCGACCGGGTACTGATCGAGATGATGGGCTCGCCCCATCCGCTCCAGGTGAATGGCATCGGCGGCGGCGACCCGTTGACGAGCAAGGTCGCGATCATCTCGCCCTCGACGCGCCCCGGCATCGACGTCGAGTACCTGTTCGCGCAGGTTGGCGTGACGCAGGCGGTCGTCGACACCAATCCCAACTGCGGCAACATGCTGTCGGCCGTCGGCCCCTTCGCCATTGAGGCCGGGCTCGTCCAGCCGGGCGATGCCGAGACCACGGTGCGCATCTTCAACCGCAACACGGGCAAGAGCATCCACGCCGTGGTGCAGACGCCCGGCGGCGCCGTGACCTACGACGGGTCGGCCGAGATCGACGGGGTCGCCGGTTCGGCCGCCCCGATCAAGCTGACCTTCCTCGACGCCACGGGGTCCAAGACCAGCGGCCTGTTTCCCACAGGCGAGCGCCGCGAGACGATCGACGGAATCGAAGTCAGCCTAGTCGACTACGCCATGCCGATGATGTTGGTGCGCGCCGCCGATGTCGGGCTGGCGGGCAACGAGACGCCGGACGATCTCGACGCGCGGCGCGACCTGTTCGGCCGGCTCGAGATCATGCGCCGCGAGGCCGGGCGCCGCATGGGCCTTGGCGACGTGTCCAACGCCGTCGTGCCCAAGATCGGCATCCTGTCGGAGCCGCGCCGCGCGGACGGCACGATCACCTCGCGCTATCTCGTGCCCCACCGCACCCACAAGGCGCATGCCGTCACCGGCGCGCTGTGCGTGGCCGTCGCGGCCCGAACGCCGGGAACCATCGCCTTCGATCTCGCCGCCCCCGGCGACGGCTCGGGCGCCGTCCTCGTCGAGCACCCGAGCGGCAAGATCGGCATCGACCTCGAGACCGCCGAGGATGGCACCGTGCGCCGCGCCAGCCTCATCCGCACCGCCCGCCGCATCTTCGAGGGCAACGTCATCCTATCCGGCTCGGCGGCGGAGACCGCCGACGCCGTCTGACTTCCAACAGAACAAGCATCCATGGGAGGATACCACATGCTGAACCGTCGCCTCTTCTGCGCCCTGGCGCTGGCAACCGCCTCGATCCTGTCCGCGCCCGCCGCCTTCGCGCAAGCCGACGACTATCCGAGCCGCCCGGTCAAGCTGATCGTGCCCTATGCCGCGGGCGGCGGCACGGACGCGATCGCCCGGCTCGTCGCCAACGGCGTCGGCGAGAAGCTCGGCCAGTCGATGGTGGTGGAGAACAACGGCTCGGCCGGCGGCAACGTCGCCTCGCAGCAGGCCGCCAATGCCGATCCCGACGGCTACACCGTCCTGATGGCCAACCAGGGGCCGATGGTGGTGAACCCGCACCTCTTCAAGACCATGAAGCTCGACCCGCTCACCGCTTTCGACCCCGTGACGCTGATCGCCAAGTCGCCGCTGGTGCTCGTGGTGTCGAAGAACTCGCCCTACAAGTCCTTCGCCGACCTCGTCGCCTACGGAAAGGCGAACCCGGGCGAGCTGACCTACGGCTCGGCCGGCAACGGCTCGGCAAGCCACCTCGCCACCGAGCTCTTCCTGTCGCAGGCCGGTCTCGAGGCGGTCCACGTGCCCTACAAGGGGGCGGGACCGGCGCTCAACGACATGCTGGGCGGTCGCGGCGACTTCATGGTCACCACCCTTCCTTCCGTGCTCGGCCTGATGAACAGCGGCGACATGGTGCCGCTGGCCGTGACCACGACCGAGCGCGTCGCCTCGCTGAAGGACGTTCCGACGATCGCCGAGAGCGGCTATCCCGACTACGTGTCGGCCGCCTGGTACGGGTTCGCCGTCCCCAAGGGCACGCCGGCCCCGATCGTCGAGAAGCTGCGCACGGCCACCGTCGAGGCGCTCGCCGCCCCGGCCGTCAAGGAGCGCTTGGAGGCGGAGGGCGCCGTCATCGTCGGCGACACCCCGCAGGAATTCGGCGACATGATGAAGGCCGAATCCCAGCGCTGGGCCTCCTTCCTCACCGAGGCTGGAATCAGCATCGACTGACCCGTCCGTGCGCCTGCCCCGGCCTCGGCCGGGCAGGCGCTTCGACCAGTCGCGGCGGGACCGCCGCCGAGCGCCTCCGCCTCAAAACGACCGCGGCGCCGTCCAGCCGGGAGGCATGAACGGCGGGGCGCTTCGACACGATCAGGGAGAGATACGCCCATGAACACCGCAAAGGGTTCGGTGGCGCCGCACGCGCACTCACGTGCGGGCGCCGATCCGAGGAACATCGCCGCCGGCCTCGTGCTCATCGCCCTTGCCGCGCTGGCCGTCTGGTTGACCTCGGACATCTCGCGCGGAACGCTGCGCTCGGTCGGGCCGGCGATGCTGCCCCAGGCGGTCGCTGTGCTGATCGCCATCTGCGGCGTGGCGCTTGTCGTGGCGGGCGCGACGCGCCGTTCGGACGCCGAGCCGATCGTCTGGACATTGCGAGGGCCGCTCTTCGTCATGGCCGGCATCGCGCTCTTCGCTCTCACCATCAAGCCGATGCACTTCTCCGGCTTCGACACGGTGGAACTCGGGCTCGTGTTCGCGGGGCCGCTGGCGATCGTCGTGGGCGGCTTCGCCTCGCCGCATGCGCGACTGCGCGACCTCGCGATCCTGGCGCTCAGCCTCACGCCGTTCTGCATGCTGCTCTTCGGCGACATGCTCAACCTGCCGATTCCGATCATGCCGCGCCCGCTCGCCGACGCGCTGTTCTCCGGCTGGTCCTACAAGACCGCTCTGCGCGTGACCTCGGCGGTCTTCTTCGCCGCCGCCGCCCTCATTTTCCTGGCAACCCGCGGCAAGGCGCCTCCGGCGATGGATGTCGCCGGCCACGACGGGACGATCTGAGCCATGATGGACCTCATCTCCAACCTCGGCCTCGGCTTCGCCGTCGCCCTGACCCTCAAGAACATCGGCCTCTGCCTCGTCGGCTGCATCGTCGGCACGCTGGTCGGCATCCTGCCGGGTGTCGGCCCGATCGCCACGATCTCGATGCTGCTGCCGATCACCTTCGGCCTCGATCCGGTCGGCGCCCTCATCATGCTTGCCGGCATCTACTACGGCGCGCAGTACGGCGGCTCGACGACGGCCATCCTCGTCAACATTCCCGGCGAGGCGACGGCCGTCGTCACGACGCTCGACGGCCACCAGATGGCCCGGCAGGGGCGCGCGGGACAGGCACTCGGCATCGCCGCGATCGGCTCCTTCATCGCCGGCACGGTCGCCACGCTCACCATCGCCGCCCTCGCCAAGCCGCTGACCGGGCTCGCTCTCGTGTTCGGGCCGGCGGAATACTTCTCGCTGATGGTGATGGGCCTCGTCTTCGCGGTCGTCTTGGCGCACGGCTCGATCCTGAAGGCGATCGCCATGATCCTCGTCGGCATCCTGCTCTCGACCGTCGGCATCGACATCGAGACGGGCGAGTCGCGCATGACGCTCGGCCTCGACTTCCTCTACGACGGCATCGACTTCGCGGTGCTGGCCATGGGCGTCTTCGGCATCGCCGAGATCCTGCGCAACCTCGACAATATCGAGACGCGCGACGTGGTGCGCCAGACGATCGGCCGGCTTCTGCCCGGCCGCAAGGAGTTCAGGCAGTCCGCCGCGCCGATCGCGCGCGGCACGATCATCGGTTCGATCCTCGGTATCCTGCCGGGCAACGGCGCCGTTCTCGCGCCCTTTGCCTCCTACTCGCTGGAGAAGAAGGTCGCCAAGGATCCGAGCCGCTTCGGCAAGGGCGCGATCGAGGGCGTCGCAGGCCCGGAAAGCGCCAACAACGCGGGCGCGCAGACCTCGTTCATCCCGCTCCTGACGCTCGGCATCCCGCCCAACGCGGTGATGGCCCTGATGGTCGGCGCCATGACGATCCACGGGATCGTGCCGGGCCCGCTGGTGATGACCAATACGCCCGACCTCTTCTGGGGCATGATCGCCTCCATGTGGATCGGCAACCTGCTGCTCCTCGTCATCAACCTCCCGATGATCGGAATGTGGGTGCGGCTCCTCAAGGTGCCCTACCAGCTGATGTTCCCGGCGATCCTGATGTTCTGCTGCATCGGCATCTTCTCGATCAATTCCGAGCCCGTGCAGGTGCTGATGATCGCCGTCTTCGGCTTCGTCGGCTACCTCATCTCGAAGCTCGGCTTCGAGCCGGCGCCGCTCCTTCTCGGCTTCGTGCTGGGGCGGTTGATGGAGGAGAACTTCCGGCGCGCGCTTCTCATGTCGCGCGGCGACCTGTTGACCTTCGTGGAAAGCCCGATCTCGGCCGGACTTCTTCTCGTCGCCCTCGTGCTTCTCGTGGTCTCGCTCCTGCCATCCCTGCGCCGGAGCCGCGACGAGGTGTTCCAGGAGTAGCCTTGCCCGTCGACGACCGTCTCCAGACCGTCCGTGCATCATTGCCGGACGGTCTTCAGGGTCCTGAGTCGTCCGGCGTACGGGCGACGAAGTCGTCGAGCCGCTCGGCCTTGGCCGCCGTCATGGCGAAATAGCCTTCCGTCACCGCCGGAAACACGCCCCGCCGCGCAAGCGAGCGCGCAGGAGGCAGGCCGGCGCTTCGTCCTGCCGGAGGGGGCGCCCGTTCAGACCGGCGAGCGGTCTCGTCACCACGTGTGTCGATGCGGATGCGATCTTCCCGTCGCCGGTCGCCGGCGACGCGCCGAAGCTTGCCGCCTTACGGCCGGTCGAGAGCCCGCCATCCGAGCCAGATCGCCCCGGCGGCGACGGCAAGCCAGATCATCACGACGAACAGCAGCCCGCCCCGGCTCACGGGCCGCGCGGCCTTCCGCTCCGCCTCGTTGCGGAACTCGGCCATCAGGTCGGCGGGCACCAGTCGCACCGCCAGAAGGATGCCGAGCGGCACGATCATGAGGTCGTCGAGCATGCCGAGGACGGGAATGACATCCGGGATCAGGTCGATCGGCGACAGGGCATAGGCGGCCACGGCCCCCGCCGCGATCTTGGCGGAGATCGGCGTGCGCGGGTCGCGGGCGGCGATCCAGAGCGCGTGGACGTCGCGCTTGATCGTCCGGGCCCAGAGTTTTGCGGTGGAGAGCCAGCGGGTCATGCGCGCAGTCTGGGATGCTTCGGTGAATCGGTGATGACCGCTTAGAACGCGCTTCATGCACGGTCCCTGCATCATCTGCAGGACCCTCATCACGACGAAGCGGGCGCCGGAGGCTTGCACCACGCCTCGATGATCGAAGCCGTCACGTCGATCGTCCGCGCGAGATCGGCGAGGTCGACCCACTCGCCGACCCCCTTCGCCATCGTGAGATTGCCGCATCGCGGGCCGTAGCCGACCGTTGGAATGGAGCGCTGGACGAGCGGGTTCCGGATGTCGCTGGACGTATGCAGCGGATTGACCTTCGGGTTCGCCCCGGCCTCCTCCAACGTCGTGCGGACCAGTTGGTAGAGGGGGCCCATGATGTCGGTTTCGGCCGCCGAGACCCCGGAACGCCATTCGACCCGGGGCCGCGTGGCGGCGGGCCATTCCAGGTTGCGCCAAGCCCCCGACACGGCATCCTCCACCCATGCCTTCGCCTCCGCCAGGGTCTCGCTGGGCACCAGCGACATGACGGCATGGATCCGGCATGAGGCGGGGATGCGCGCCGACGCGCCCGTTTCCCCGGCCTCGATCCGCGTCACGAGGAGGTTGGTGGAACGGCCGACCGCCCCCTGCAGAAGCGGGTGCCGGACGCTCTCGCCCCGCATGCGATCGAGGGCCGCCAGCGCATCCAGGACGGCCCGCATCGCGTCGAGCGGGTGATGGGCCAGATGGGCAAACGCCGCGTGCGAGGGCTCGTCGGTCTGCGGGAGAAGCCCGTCGATCTCCACCGCGAACTCGATCTGCCCCGGCGCGAAGGCCTTGATCTCGTCGAGGCCGGCGCCCGATTCCGCCGGATGCAGATAGATCGCCGCATCCGCCGAGAGGCCGGCCGCGAGCGCCGCCGCGATCCCGCGGCGATGCCGCTTCGAGGGCGACGAGACGAGGGTGACCGGCGCGGGCGGCGTCCAGCCGCGAGCGCGCAGCCGCGCCAGCGACGTCACCATGATCAGGATCCCGGCGATGTCGTCGGCGACGCCCCATCCGATCAGCCGGCCGTTCTCGACCAGCGGCGTGTGCGGATCATGCGGCCAGCCGTGATCCGCCGGGAAGGGTTCCACGTCGGGATGGGCGAAGAGGAGGAGACTTCTGGCACCGTCCGCGGCCGTCGATGGGGCGATCCGGCCGATCAGGCATGTCTGTTCGCCGGCTGCGGTTTCGACCCCGGAGGCGAACTCCTCGATCAGCGGAACGGCCTGCGGATCGTAGACGAGAGGCTCGACCACGCAGCCCACGGCTTCCATCCGCTGCGCGACGAGGCGCGTGAAGGCCGTCTCGTCCTTGGCAGCGGCCACGAGGCGGATCAGGAGTTCGAGTTCCTCCGGGGAAAGCTCGCCATGACGGGACGGCGCGGTGGCAGAGGTCGTCATCGAATGCGGCTCCCTACGAGGCGATGGATGGGGCCGGCGGCGATCCGTTCGAATGTCGGGACCGACACCACCCCTTCTTCGTTCAACCCAGACGGAAACGGATCGGCTTTGCGCCGGTCCACAAGGTGCCGCGGCCGAGTTCGGCGAGCGTGTCCAGCTTGTCGGTGATCGTCAGGAAATGGTTGCCCGCGAGCGGCCCCGCCTTGGACGCGAAGGCGACCGGGCCGTAGGCGAGCAGGATCTCGGTTTCCGATACGCCGCCGGGATACAGGATCATCTGGCCGGGATGGGGGTGGCTGGTCGCGTTCTCGTAGGGCAGGCCGAAGTCCTTGTCGCCGAGCGGGATCCAGCAGGCTTCGCCCGACCAGCGCACGTGGATGACGCGTTCGCCATAGGGAAGGAGGTCGCGGAAGGCCGCCACGGTCCGGGGGGCCGCCTCGGTCTCGAAGCGCGCGGGAAAGGAATGGCCGTCGATCTCGACGAGAAGCTCGCTCATGGATGTGTCCTGGTGAAGGGAGGGCCGCGGCGCGAACGGGTCGCTCAGTGCCGCAGGATCTTGCCGAGGAAGGTCTGCGTCCTCGGATTGGTGACGTCGGAAAAGAAGGCCTCGGTCGGCCGGTCCTCGACGATCTCGCCCTGGTCGATGAAGACGACCCGCGTCGCGACGTTTCGGGCAAAGCCCATCTCGTGGGTCACGCACATCATGGTCATGCCCTCGCGGGCGAGACCGACCATGACGTCGAGCACTTCGGCGATCATCTCGGGATCGAGCGCGGAGGTCGGCTCGTCGAAGAGCATGGCCGTCGGGTCCATCGCCAGCGCGCGGGCGATCGCCACGCGCTGCTGCTGGCCGCCCGACAAGTGGCCGGGATACTTGGCCGCATGGTCGGCGAGCCCCACCCGGTCGAGCAGCGCCATCCCCTTCGCCTTGGCTGCGTCGGGCTTGCGCTGGAGGACCATCTCCTGCGCGATCGTCAGGTTCTCAATGATCGACAGGTGCGGGAAGAGCTCGAAGTTCTGGAACACCATGCCGATCCGCGTGCGAAGGTTCGGCAGGTCGGTCTTCGGGTCGCCGACCTCGATGCCCTGGACGCGGATCGAGCCCTCGTCGAAGCCCTCGAGCCCGTTGACGCACTTGATCAGCGTCGACTTGCCCGACCCCGACGGCCCGCAGACGACGACCACTTCCCCCTTGGCGACGTGGGTGCTGCAGTTCTTGAGGACCTGGAACTTCCCGTAGAACTTGTTGACGCCTTGGATCTCGATCATGGGCGGCCTTTCGCAAAGCGCGTGACGCAGAAGGGGCCGATGTCGTGCGTCGCGGGCCTTCCGGCCACGAGATCGGCGGTGATGCGGCCGACGAGCGGCCCGAGCGTGTAGCCGTTGGAGGTCACGGCATTGAAGAAGCCGGGAGCCTCGGGGTGCTCGCCGAGGATCGGCGCGCCGTCGATGTTGATGTTCATCGCCGCCCAGCTTCGGATGACATGCGCCTTGCGAAGCGCCGGCACGACGTGCTGCGCCACCCAGAGGTTGCCCTCCAGGCTGTCGAAGAGCGGGCGGGGATGCTGGTGCACCGGATCGAGCCCCGCGGTCCACCCGCCGCCGATGATGATGTTGCCGTTGGCCGCCTGCTTCAGCGTCAGGTGGCGGCCGGCATGGGCGACGAGGCAGGACACGAGCGGGGCGACGGCTTCGGTCACGACCATCTGCAGCGGGGCGCCGAAGACCGGCACGTCCAGCCCGAGCATGGCGCCGATGCGCGAGGCGAAGGCGCCCGCTGCGTTGACCACCCGGCGTGCCCGGATCGGGCCGCGCGAAGTGTCGACGGCATAGGCGTCGCCCTCCCGCCGGATCGTCCGGATCTCGGCGTTCGTGTAGAGGCGCGCGCCGGCCGCAAGGGCCGCGGACAGGACGCCTTCGGTGGCCACGAGCGGGTTGATCTTGCCCTCCTGCGGGCAGAACGCGGCGCCGACGAAACGCTCCGACAGGGCGGGCTCGCGGCGGCGGAGCTCCGCCGCGTCGATCAGCTCGCAGCGGATCCCGTGCGAGCGCTCGACCGCGGTCTTGGCTTCCAGGAAGCGCAGATGCTCCTCGGTCTCGGCGACCATCAGGCCGCCGGTGATCTTGATCTCGAAGTCCGACGTGAGCTCTCGTTCCAGCTGGCGCCACAGCTCGATCGCGTCCCGCTGCAGCGGGAGGGTGCGCGCGGCCGGCCCGCCGCCGGCTTCCGCACGCGCGCCGTAGTCGAAGGACAGGAGCTGGGCATGGAGGCTCCCGGCATTGCCGCCCGAGGCGCCGGAATTGGGAACGCCGCGCTCGACCACGGCGACGTCCTCGCCCGCGCGGGCGAGGAACAGCGCGGTGGACAGTCCGGCGATTCCGGCGCCGATCACCAGCGTTCCGACCGCGAGCGGCGGCAGCGGCTCGGCGTCGGGCGCCGGCCGGTCGGGCAGGAGCGCGCGGCGATGGCCGCCCCATTCCGGCTTCTCCAGCGCGAGGGCGGCCAGCGGGATCGGCCGGAGCGGCATCTGCGCGGCGAGCTTCGGCACGACCGCGCGGGCCTCAGGGTCGCGCGCGGCGGCGCGCGCAAGGACCGGGCCGCAATAGCGGCCCTGGCAGCGGCCCATGCCGGCGCGGGTCACGCGCTTGAGGCTGGCGGTGTCGCCATGGGGGCCCTCGGCCAGCGCCTTCGAGACGGCCGCAAAGCTCACCGCCTCGCATCGGCAGGCCAAGGTGTCCGCGGAGGGCGGCAGGGCCTCTGGCGCGTCGAACAGGGTCCAGAGCGCGGCCTGGAAGGTCTCGTGCCGGGCGAGGCGCCGGCGGTCGGCCCGCTCCTCGTCCGCCCCGGTCGCCGTGTCGGCACCGAGCTCGCGCGATGCGGCGCGGCCCGCGAGGCGACCCTGCGCCAGCGCCACATGGGCGCCGGCGAAGCGACCGGCCTCGCCGATCACGAAGACGTCGGGCTGGGACGTCCGGCCGGTCTCGTCGCGCTCGACCTCCAGCCGGCCGCCGTGATCGCGGTGGGCGCAGCCGAGAAGCCGCGACAGTTCGTTGGCGGAGGCAAAGCCGTTGCCGACGACCACGGCATCGACCGCAACGCGCCGCTCGCCCTCGGGCGTCGCGTAGACGGCGGCCTCGACCCGCCCGTCGCCCTCGACCCGCACGAGTTGCGAGGACCAGGAGAGGGGAATGTTCGACGCGCGCAGCCGGGCCATCTGCCGCATCCCGGCGAGCGCGAGCGCGGGGTGGCTGACGACGAGGCGGCCCGCCTCGCGCGGCCGCGTGTGCGGAGGCGGGGCCCGGTCGAGAACCGCAGCGACCGTCGATCCCGCGCCGGCAAGCTCGAGGGCCACCTGAAGGTTGAGGGGGCCGTTGCCCGCTACGAGGACGCGCTGCCCGGCGGACACGCCGTAGGAGCGGATTAGCGTCTGCGCCCCGCCAGTGGTCATCACGCCCGGCAGGGTCCAGCCGGGAAGCGCGAGCGGCGTCTCGAAGGCGCCGGTGGCGACCACGAGCACGCGCGGGCGCCAGCGGGCGGCTTCGCCCCGGCAAAGGGTTCCCAGAACGAGGCGACCGTCCTTGTCCCGCTCGGCGCCCCAGACCAGCGTCTCGCCGCGGATGGCGACGCCGAGGCCGCGCACCCGCTCGATCAGCGTCGCGCCTTCCTGCATCTGTCCGTCGCGTGCCGCCATGCCCTGGCGCTGCTTGTAGAACTGGCCGCCGGGGCCGGGGCGCTCGTCGAGCACCGTCACGCTCGCCCCGTGCCCGGTCGCCGTTTCCGCGGCGGCGAGCCCGGCCGGCCCGGCGCCCACGACGAGAACGTCGACGCTGCGTTCGGCGATCCCGGTCGGCAGTTCGGCAAGATCGGCAAGGTGAGGATCGAGAAGGTCGACCCGCGCGGGATGGGTTCGCACGTCCAACCCGTCTTCCGATCGGGTGAGACAGGCGCGCTGCCCCGCGCGTCCGTTCACCACCACAAGGCACTCGTGGCAGACGCCCATGCCACAGTAGTGGCCGCGCGGGTGTCCGTCCTTGCCGGTGGACTGCGCCTTCAGGCCCGCCGCGATCAGCGTCGCCGCCAGGCTCTCGCCCGGCACCGCCGGCAGCGCGCGGCCATCGAACCGGATGGTCGCCGTCGCGCCGGCGCGGGAACTGGGGGCGGGCGCCATCGGCATGTCAGGCGGCGAGCGCCCGGGCGAGGCCGAAGTGGTCGACCAGCGCCTTCATGCGGGCGTCGTCGGCCGCCGGCAGCGGCAGGCGGGGCGGGCGGGGACCGCCGACCGCAAAGCCCATGTGGCCGAGGAGCGCCTTGGTGCCGCCGACATACAGATGACCGCCGACCGCCTCGATCAGCGGCAGCCATTCGAGATAGAGCGTGTGCGCCTCGGGAACGCGGTTCTCGTCCTTCACCAGTTCGAAGATGCGCGCCATCTGCCGCGGGGCGACGTTGGACGCCACGGCGACCCAGCCCTCCGCCCCTTCCACGAAGGACTCGAACCCGAGGATGCCGCCGAAGACCGTCATATTGGAGCCGGCCTTGCGGATGATGTCGCGCACGCGCGTCACCTCCAGCGTCGATTCCTTGATGTAGTCGCAGCCTTCGATCTCGGCGATCCGCGCCACGAGATCGGGCTTGAGGTCCACGTTGGCCGTCGCCGGGTTGTTGTAGACCATGATCGGCAGCTTGGTCGCCGCGGCGATCGTGCGGTAGTGGTGGACGAGCTCGTCGTCGGTCGGCGTCGAGTAGAAGGGCGGAATGATCATCACCCCGTCGGCCCCGAGGTCCTCGGCCTGTCGCGTCAGGCGGACCGCCTCGCGCGTGTCCTCGGCGCCCGTGCCGATCAGGACGGGGACCCGGCCCGCCGCCGTCTCGATCACGGTCCTCGCGACCTCGACGCGCTCCTCCTCGGACAGGGACAGGAACTCGCCGGTGGAGCCGAGCGGGATCAGGCCGTGGATGCCTTCCCGGATCTGCCAGTCGGTGAAGGCTCTGAGCGTTTCGACGTCAAGCCGTCCGGCCGTGTCGAACGGCGTGATCATGACGGTGTAGACACCGCGAAAGGTCTTCTGCATGGCGATGGATCCGTTGAAGGCGGGTGTCAGCGCTGCTCGCTCGCGGCAAGCGGCTGGTCGGAGCGCCCGAAGCGCCGTTCGATCCGGCGCTGGACGAGGTCCCAGAGGGTGGTCAGGAGGAGGTAGTAGATCGCGGCGACGGTGAAGAGCTCGAGCACCTCGAAGCGCTCCTGGATGAGGACCTGCGTGCGGCGCAGAAGTTCCTCCATCGAGATCACCGAGGTGACCGAGGTCGTCTTGAGGAGGCCGTTCACCGAGTTGCCGAGCGGCGGCACGATGATCTTCAGCGCCTGCGGCAGGACGATCGAGCGCATGATCTGCGGCTCGCGCATGCCGAGGGCGCGCGCGGCGCGGACCTGGCCCTTCGGCACCGCCTCGATGCCGGCGCGGATGATCTCGGCCAGATAGGCCGCCTCGTTGAGCGACAGGCCGATCAGCGCAGCCTGCCAGACGTTGAAGCGGATGCCGAGCTCGGGCAGGGCGGTGTAGATGACGATGAGCTGGACGAGCAGCGGCGTTCCACGGAACAGCCAGACATAGGCGCCCGCCAAGCCCGAGAGGATGCGCGACGACGAGCGCCGCATCAGGGCGAGGCCGAAGCCGAGCACGAGGCCGGCGAGAATGGCGACGACCGTCAGCCAGAGCGTCGTGAAGACGCCCTGGAGGATGAACGGGTTCACGAGATAGCCGAAGAAGCCCGACCAGTTCCAGTTCAGCATGCGTGCGGTCCTTCGCCGGATCGTCGCCGAGGCGGGGTGGGAAGCTTGGCGATCAGCCCGCCGGGCCCTTCACGACGAGCTCGCCCGACACCGGCTCGACGCCGTATTCGGCGAAGAGCTTGTCGAAGG
The DNA here is from genome assembly GCF_001423245.1 of Aureimonas sp. Leaf324. Classification (GTDB taxonomy): domain Bacteria; phylum Pseudomonadota; class Alphaproteobacteria; order Rhizobiales; family Rhizobiaceae; genus Aureimonas. Next base: position 38,334 of record NZ_LMOH01000008.1, on the reverse strand, counting down.
AGCCGTCGGCCTTCATGTCCGCGAGCACCTTGGCCACCGCGTCCGCCAGCGGGCGGCTCTTCATCGCGAGGGCCACCGGCGTCGGGCCGATGCCGTGCAGCGCGCGGTGGAACTGGCCGCGCTTGGCGTATTCCTCGGCCACGCCGTCGATCGAGACCATCGCGTCGACCTGGCCGGCGCGCAGCGCCTGGTAGGCGAGGGCGAAATTGTCGAAGGTCCGCACCGTGGCGCCCTCCAAGCCCTTCTCGCGCAGCTGCGCGTCGATCGCCTTGGCCTGCTTCTCCTCGAAGCCGCCGATCTCGACGCCGATCGAGCGGCCGGCGAGATCGTCCAGCGACTTGACCTCGATGCCGGAATTGTTGGCCGTCGAGATGCTGATCGCCTGGTTCTCGTAGGGGATCATCTGCATCATCGCGGCCCGCTCGGGCGTGTAGAAGATGCCGGTATTGATGAGGTCCCAGCGGCCCGACTGAAGCCCGGGCACCATCGCCGAGAACTCGATCCGGATGTATTCGGGCTCGAGGCACAGCCGCTTGGCGATCTCCTTGCCGAGCTCGACGCGCATGCCCTTCAGCTCGCCCGACGCATCAACGAACTGCAGCGGCGGCAGCGTCGGGTTGGTCGACATCACCAACTTGCCCGGCTGGATGAGTTCGGCGTCGGCGACGGCGGGCTTGCAGTCCTGAGCCTCTGCCGTCGTGGCGAGGAGGAGGGCGCCGAGCGCGAGCGTCAGGGAAAACCGGGTGGGCATGGTGAAACCTCTTGGCAAGATCGGGAGGAAAAGCGCATGCTAGTGGTATACCAATATTATGCGACGGAAGCCGGAGGTGCGCAAGTTGGATTTTCGCAGATCGTCAGAAGCGTTCGAGAACGCGTCGGCGGATGCCGGACAGGTGGCGCCGCATCGCGTCCGCGGCCTGCTCGGGCGCGCGAAGCGCCAGCGCGGTCAGGATCTCCCGGTGCTCGCCGTTGTCGACATGCAGCGTCGCCCGCCATTTCGTCTGGCGTTCGTAGAGCGTCGTGTAGCGGCGCATGTCCTGGAGGTAACGCATCATGAACGGGTTGCCGCAATGGCTCGCGATCAAGGCGTGAAGATCGTCGTCGAACCGCAGGAGGTCCGGTTCCTGAAGGTCGTCCGTCGTCTCCAGCCGCGCCATGTCGGTTTCGAGGCGGGCGACGTCGGCGGCCGCGACGGCCGTGGCGGCGAGCGCGGCGGCGGCGGGCTCCACCAGCGCGCGCATCTCCAGCGTCTGCAGGTAGTCCTGGAGGCTGAGCGCGCGAACCGCAAGGACGCCGGTGTTGCTGCGCACCAAGAGGCCCTCGCCGGCCAGCCGGCCGAGAGCGTCGCGCAGGGGCGAGCGCGAGACGCCGATCTCCTCGGCGATGCGCCGCTCCTGGATGGGCGTCCCCGCGGCGAGGCGCGCGTCGAGGATTTCCGACAGGATGTGCCGATAGGCCTTCTCGGAAAGATTGGTGGGTTCGGCCGGGGGCTTGGCCATCTGGATCTCGACTGTTTGCTTCCGCACGGCGGAGGAGTGGCATACCAGTCGTGTGGAGGCGAGGGGCGAATGCGGGCGGGAGCGAGGCAGCCATGAGTTCAAACGAAGAGGCCGCGCCGACCCCGGCTGCCGATCGCAGCCCGAACCTTGCCAACCTCGCCTACCGCTCGGCGGCCGACATGATCCGCAGCCGCCGCCTGCGCGGCGGTGACGTCATCGTGGAGGCCAAGCTCGCCGCGACGCTCGGCGTGTCGCGAACCCCCATGCGCGAGGCGCTCCAGAGGCTGGAGGGCGAAGGGCTCGTCCACAAGGGCGAGGGGCGCAACTACGTCGTGCGCCGCGTCGACCTCGGCGAGTATCTCCAGAGCCTCCGGCTGCGGCTCCTGATCGAGCCGGAGGCGGCGGTGCTGGCGCTCGACAACATCCCCCGTCGCACGCTCCTCGCCGTGCGCTTGGAGATCATGGAACTGCTCGACGCCAAGACCTATCACACCGATCAGCACTGGTTCTCGGACGACCATCTGCACGGGATGATCATCGACCATTGCGGCAACGCGGTCATGGCGCGCGTGCTTCGCGATCTGCGGGCCGCGACGCGGCTCTTCGAGATCGACCAGCTCAAGGAACGGCTGATCCCGGACTCCTCGGAGCATCTCGAGATCATCGAGGCGATCCAGGCCTCGGACGCCGAGGCCACGCGGGACAGCGTCGCCCGGCATATCCGCAGCCTCATCGCGTTCGCGGTGACGGCCTTCCAACTGAAGTAGGGGCAAGGCCGGTTCCGTGGCACGGCTTACCGTGCGCCGCCGGGCCGCGTGGTCATATCCCAGTCGGGCAGGGCAGAAAGGACGAGGGCTCGCAGGTCGCTGGGCTCGGCCCCGCCATCCATCGCGATTTCGCCCCTCGCCGCAGCCCGCGCGAGCGTCGCGACGTGCTCGCCCGCGAGTTCCGTGTTCTCCGGCGATTGCGTCGCGAGCTGGTGCGGGTCGTGGAAGACGACGATATCTTCCGAGCCCGCCGCGCGGTTCAGGGCACGGAGGCGCCCTTCCAGCCCCTCCACGGAAGTCCCACGTGCCCTTGACGATCTGCAGCGCCGGCCCGCGGGCGACGCCGACGGCGACCTAGCCACGGGGATCGTAGGTGGTCGAGAACTCCTCGCGCACCTTGCGCCCGCCTGCGATCTTCGCGGGAACGCCGCTCGGCCGGACCGTCTCGACATCGCTGCCGCGCCGGTCGCCCCCGTGCAGCCAGACGATCCACGGATAGGCGTCGCGGGACGTCTCGCACCCAAGCGGGGTGGACAGGAGAGAGTGCAGATCGGCCGCAATCGTGGCCGCGGACCGGGCTGCCGTCTGTTCCAAGGGAACCGGCGGCGCGTCGCGCCCTGGAGATGCGGAGAGGGCGAGCGACGCGAGGATGGCGCACATGCGGGTCTGTCCTTCCAGACGGCGAGGGCGTGTGCCGGGCAGGGCGTTCTCGGCCTGGGAGAACGATCGCCATGTTGCTTCGGTCCAGCGCCTCGGAATCGGAGGAGCGGATGGTCTCGGAAAGCTCGGCGCGGATCTGCATGCGTGGGAGACGTGAGGCCGGCGTTCCCTCGGACGCTCAAGGGCGGCCTGTCGGCACCTGATCCCATCGAGGGCTGCGGCGAGGCGGAGGGCGCCAGGGACGCTGGCGGCGATCTTCCCGGAACGGATGGCGACGGCGCGTCACTCGTTCAGCCGGGCCCGCATCCGCCAGAGGCCGAACTCGGCCGGCAAGGATCGCCACTTCGCCCCGTTCTGGTGACGCCAGAGGATCGTCTCGACGGTTCGCCGAGGGCGCGGGCTCGGCCCCTTGGCATACGGGCGCCACACTTCGATCAGCGGTTTCGGATCAGGCCTTGGCTCATCGCTCGGCAACTGCGCTTCTCCTCGTTGGAAAAGCCGGCGACAAGGAGGTGGCGCCAGGCGCCGACAGGCCTCAAGGGCGTGGGAACCGTCCGGCGCTCAAGTCGCGAGCCAGCGAAACGAAGGCCTGGAAGGCCGCGGACGAATTGCGGCGGTTATAGTAATAGAGGCACAACGGCACGAGCGGCGGCGTCCAGTCATCGAGAATGCGAACGAGCCGACCGGCCGCGATGTCGTCGCGGACGTCGGCCTCCATGAAATAGCCGATCCCGACACCGTTCTTGACCGCGATCCGTGCCAGGGATGCTTCGTCGAGAGTGATCGGTCCCTCGACGTCGAGCTGTATCTCCTTGCCGCCCTTCTCGAAGCGCCATCGGAGCAGGGCGCCATCGGGCAGTCGCCCGCGAACGCAGGGGTAGGACAGCAGATCCTCCGGTCTTTCCGGGACAGCCCGGTTCTCGAAGTAGGCGGGAGATGCGGCAACGGCCATCCGCCGCATCTGGCCGAGCGGTATGGCGATCGCGTCGCTGGGTACGAGATCCGCACTGCGCACCGCCAGATCGAAGCCGGCCGCCACGACGTCGACGAGCCGACCCTCGGTGACGATGTCGATGTGAACCTGCGGATAGCGCTGGAGATAGGTCAGGACCAGCGGTGCCATGATCTCTCGTGCCGCGGTTGCGAAGGCATTGATGCGCAAGGTGCCAGACGGCGTCTCCTGCTGGGAGCGCGCCGTATTCATCGCTTTCTGGATACCCTCCAGCGCTGGCCCGATCTGTGCGACGAAGATGCGCCCTGCATAGGTCAGCGAGACGCTGCGCGTGGTGCGATTGAACAATCGCACGTCGAGCTCCCGCTCGAGCTTGCCGATGGCGTTGCTGAGGGCCGTGGTCGACATGCCGAGATCGAGGGCTGCGGCTCGGAAGGATCCACATCGCACGATCGCCAGAACCGCTTCGAGTTCGATGAGCGAATGACGTGTCATTGTCCCGTTTTCCGCAATGCTCCATGCCGATCTGTCTCGATTATCGAGCGGAGTGTCCATGGCTAAGTTGGTTTCACCACCACCAAGGAGACGAGCATGTCACTGAACCTCCCAGACACGATCGCAGACTATATCAAGGCCAACGCGCGTCTCGATCTCCATGGCATGCTGAAACGCTTCGCCCGTGATGCCGTCTTCATCGACAACGGCAAGCGATACGAGGGGCTCGCCGAGATCCGCAGGCTGCTCGAGGAAGAGGCGATGGCGGTCAAGGCCATCTTCACGCCTGACACCGTTCGGGAAGAGGGCGCCTCTGTCGCCCTGGAAGGTCCAGCCGATGGCGACTTCTCGGGCAGCCCGCTCCGCTTCACCTATCGCTTCACGATGGCGAACGACGCCATCGAGACGCTCGAGACCACGGTGGCGGCATGAGGGCGGATCCCAACGAGTTCGCCGGCAAGCGCGTGCTTGTCAGCGGTGGCACCAAGGGACTGGGCCGCGCCACGGTCGAGCGCTTCCTCGCCGGCGGAGCGCGTGTCGTGACAGCCGCCCGCACGATCACGAGCCCGATGGAGGGCGCCGAATACGTCCAGGCGGACCTGACCACCACCGAGGGCAGCCACGCACTGACCAAGGTGGCACTCGAGCGGCTGGGCGGCATCGACATTCTCGCCCATGTCATCGGCGGCTCGGCGTCGCCGGCGGGTGGCTTCGCTGCGCTGACGGACGATCACTGGCTCGCCGAACTGAACCTGAACCTCCTGGCGACTGTTCGGCTCGATCGGCTCCTGATCCCGCAGATGCTCGAGCGGGGTAAGGGCACCGTTGTGCATGTCACCTCCATCCAATCTGTCCTACCGCTGCCGGAATCCACGACCGGCTATGCCGCCGCGAAGGCCGCCCTGAGAACCTACAGCAAGTCGCTCTCCAAGGAGCTTGGTCCCAAGGGCGTGCGGGTCAACTCCGTCTCACCCGGCTGGATCATGACGGAGGCTACCGGGGACTTTCTCGACATGCTTCGCACTGCCAGCGGCGGCACGATCGAGGACGCACGTCGGTCGGTGCTCGATGCCCTGGGCGGGATCTCGATCGGGCGCGAGGCCGAGCCCGAAGAAGTGGCCGACCTGATCGCCTACCTCGCCTCCGACCGGGCTGCCGCCATCCATGGCGCCGAGTTCGTGATCGACGGCGGGACGATCAGAACAGTATGAGCCTGGACCCCCCGGCGTTCACGAAGGTGGACGCCGGGGCCGGTCTCCCACTGCTGATGGGCGAAGCCGTGGCAGGTAGCGCGAACGATGTCGTGTCCGCCTCATGACGAGGAAAACACCGCAGCCTGCTCGATGCTGACTGTCCGCTTTCGGTCGTCCATATTCTCGGCGTAGATCGGCACGACCGGATGGCACCCTGCCGGTCCGCTTCCAAATGGCAAATGCGTCGAGGAGGACATAGCCGGGAGACCGGCGACGACCCGTCGTAGACGATTGACCTCCTTGCCGTCAGGACTTTCCGCATGTCGCCGCGCACGACCACCCTCTTGGCACTCCTGATGAGGGCACCGCAGCCGTATTGATACCCTGCCGGCCCAGAGCCGGCGAAGGCCGGGAAGGTTGCCGCTCGTCCGCAGCCTGTGACTACGTTGTCGGCAACCAGGATGTCTGGGCTGAGAACATTGCCATCGTCGTGCAGCGAGACGGCGAGGCCATTGCATGCCACGTCCGAAATCTCGTTGCCGATCACAACGCCCCTAGCAGTGTCGTAGAAGATGACACCGTTCCCCCAAGAGTTCGGGCCCGCGGTGTTGCCGATGAAAGAAATGTGGGACATGCGTCTGTACGGCAGGCCAAGCGTCGGTCTTATCGGTCTTATCGGTCTTATCGGTCTTATCGGTCTTATCGGTCTTATCGGTCTTGCAGGCGAAGGCGTTGTCGTTCCCGCCTTCCACGTGGTTCATGTACGCCATGCACCACGTACTGCCGAGGGCGAAATGCACGCTATCAGCACGTGGATTAGTGATCGCGCAGTGCCCAATCCACACATAGTCGCACCGGTTGAACCAAGGGCTGGTCAGGAGATTGGTTGAGAGGAGGCGTGCCATGCGCAGGTGCGAGCAGAGGTAAGCCTCTGTGGTAAAGCCGATATTCCCACGTGCCGCGTTGGTCTGCCCCCTGAAAAGTGGCCCTCCCTGAAGTAGGCTTTTGAGCCTTTGGAGGACACGAGAATGGGACAGAAGAAGCATAAGCCGGAAGAGATCGTCGCCAAGCTTCGGCAGGTCGACGTGTTGCTGTCGCAGGGCCGCCCGGTGGCGGAAGCGATCCGGACGATCAGCGTGACGCCGTTTACGTACTACCGGTGGCGCAAGGAGTTCGGGGGCCTGAAGTCGGATCAAGTAAAGCGGCTCAAGGATCTGGAGAAGGAGAACGAGCGGCTGCGGAAGGCCGTGTCGGACCTGACGCTTGAGAAGCTGATCCTGAAAAAAGCTGCATCGGGAAACTGGTGAGCCCCGCCCGGCGGCGGCGCTGCATCGACCATACCGCACGGAAGTTCGGGGTGTCGGAGCGGCTGGCGTGCCGGGTTCTGGGGCAGCACCGATCGACGCAGCGCAAGGCACCCAAAGGGCGAGCCGACGACGCAGCGCTGACAGCCGACATCATCGAACTGGCGACGCAGTATGGACGCTACGGATACCGTCGGATCACAGCCCTGCTGCGGGATGCCGGATGGGTGGTCAACGTGAAGCGGGTGGAGCGCATCTGGCGGCAGGAAGGCCTGAAGGTGCCGGTTAGGCAGCCCAAGCGCGGGCGGCTCTGGTTGAACGACGGGTCCTGCGTTCGGCTTCGGCCCGCGTATCCCAACCACGTATGGTCCTACGACTTCGTGGAGGGTAGAACCCATGACGGCCGTAAGTTCCGGATGCTAAACGTGATCGACTAGTTCACCCGGGAGTGCCTCGCCATCCGGATTGATCGGAAGCTGAGGTCCACGGAGGTCATCGATGTGCTGTCGGATCTCTTCATCCTACGCGGTGTGCCGGGTCACGTTCGGTCGGACAACGGGCCTGAGTTCATCGCCAAGGCGGTGCGCGACTGGATCACCGCGGTCGGTGCGCGGACCGCCTTCATCGAACCGGGCAGCCCTTGGGAGAACGGGTACTGCGAGAGCTTCAACTCCAAGTTCCGCGACGAACTCCTGAACGGCGAGATCTTCTACAGCCTCGCCGAAGCCCGGATCGTCATCGAGAGCTGGCGCTGCCACTACAACACCAAGCGACCGCACTCCTCGCTCGGCTACCAGCCACCCGCTCCAGCCGCCGTGCCATGGCCGGCTGCGCTACCCCAAGCCGCTTCGCCGGCCACTTCAGACGTGGCCCCAAAGCCCACCGTGCATTAGATTTGAACCGGGCCACCTGATGGGGGCAGGCCACTGAAGACAATGGGGTACCGTCTGGCCGCCACCATGCGCGGGAGTGCGATGAACGAACCATAATCGGATACCGTGGCCATGCTCGAACATGCCCCCGATGCGGATCCGGCCGGTCCTTACCTGCAGCAGGACTTCGACCCCGATTTCCATGTGCGCGACGCTCGCGGTTGCGGCGATCCGGTGCTGACCGATATTCTTTGTGATCAGTTTCAACCCACGGCGCAAGCTTCTGCCGCGCACGGCACAGTTCGGTGAAGGGGCGGGGCCTCGCAGCCCGGAAAGAGCACGGATGGGCCATGGAGGCGCTGGCCGAGCTCGATCCGGACGCCGCCGAGTTCTACCATGCGCCGTCACATGGGAGCCGCAAAGAGTGGCCTTAATCGCCGCGACATCCGAAAGCGCCCCGTAACGGTTGGTCCGATATGACGCGAAACGATAGGATTGGACGAACGTCGCGGGTCGGAAGAGGGGCCGATGAGAAAGCCAGGGTCGGTCAAGGCGCTAGAGGACCTCGGTCGGGTCCGTCTGTCGTCGAGCTTCTTCATGCGCGACTTCCTGCATTCCGAGATCGCCGACTTTCATGGCATCGCGAACATTCCGGACGATCCCGACCTTGCAGTCACGGTCGGCCGACGCTCATGCGAAGAGCTTCTCGAGCCTCTGCAGTCGACGTTCGGGCGCCTTGCGATTCGCTCGGCCTACCGCTCGCCCGCCGTCAACGAGTTCGGCAATCGCAACGGCCTGTCCTGCGCCGTCAACGAAGCCAACTACGCCGGACACATCTGGGATCGGCGCGACAAGGCCGGTTGTATGGGAGCAACCGCCTGCATCGTCGTCCCCTGGTTCGCCGATCGCTACGAGAGGAGCCAGGACTGGCGCGCACTTGCCTGGTGGATCCACGATCACCTGCCGTACTCCAGCCTCTTCTTCTTCCCCAAGCTCGCGGCCTTCAACCTGACGTGGCACGAGCGGCCGGAGCGTCGGATCGACAGTTACATCGCGCCGAAGGGATGCCTGACAAAGCCAGGCATGGCCAACCACGATGGCCGCCATGCTGAATGGTACGAGGCGCTTCCGGCGCTGAGGCTCGCTCCGTGATCGACGACAGATCAGCGAGCCCAACGGCTCGCGATCCGGTCTCCCTCAAGTCGTCGGTTCAAGCGTAGTTGAACGAGTTTCGCTGGTTCGAATGCTCGGTGGGCACAGTAGGTCGCGCCGATGCGCAGTGTGATCGCTATCGAAGCAAGGGTTGAGGAAAGTTCGTGCAGACGCATTGCAAGAAACGGTTGCGTCCGTGACGCCTCCGTGTAAGCATTCCGTCATGGACCAAGCCGTCGCTCCTTTCGGGACATCCGCCAACCGCTGCCATGTCGTGGCGCGCGGTCGCGCGTCCAAGCGGCGGCGCAGTGCACGGTGGCATTCGCGCTCGTCGCGCTCGTTCGTCGTCCTGCTCTCGGCGATCCAGGGATCAATCTCCTGATCTGACTGCCGAACCGGTTTTTGGGCCGGTCTACTCTCTTCGCATTTTCACGGGTCATCTGTAGCGCCGATCTCTGATCGGGCGCAATCGATGCGTCCGTTCCGCCACGTGCCGTCGGGATGGCGCCCGGCCCGCGAACGCTCTTCTATACTTATCGCAATGGAGATCGATGCATGGATATCGACAGGCGTCAGGTGATGTACTGGGTCGGTGGCGGTCTCGTGGCGTTGGGCGGCGGTCGAGCCGCACGGGCGCAGGACACGCGGGAGATGGTGATCGTCACCTATCCCGGAGCTCTGTCCGGGCCCCATCGCTGGCTGGCGGACCGGATCGAAGAGCGTCACCCCGGGCTTTCGATCCGGCTGGTGCCCTCCGACAGCCAGGACATCGTGGCGCAGATCAAGGCCGCGCAAGGCTATTCGCCCTACGATGCGGGACCCAACGACGAGCCGCCTCATCTGATCGGCATTTCTGAGGGCTATATCACCGAGCGGGATGATGCGGCGCTGCCGAACCTGGCCAACGTCTACCCCGAACTTCTTGCCAAAAGTGGCGGCTATGGTGTTCCCGCTACCTATTCGCTCGTCGGCATCGCCTACAACACGGAAATCGTGAAGACGCCACCGACGTCCTGGGCGGACCTTTGGCGGCCGGAGTTCCGCGGGCAGATCGGCATCGCGCGCACCTCCTCGAACCTCGGTCTCGCCACGCTCGCGATCGCCGCCAAGACGCATGGAGGCTCGGAAGGCGATCTCGATATCGGCTGGTCGAAGCTGCAGGAACTGCAGCCCAAGGCGGCACGCTCGCCCACCTCGCTCACGCAGATGCTGGAGCGCGAGGAGATCGCCCTCTGTCCCTTGTGGAACAACAACACAGCTGCCGCCGCCGAGAAGGGGCTGCCGGTCGCCTTCGTGAAGCCCGATCCGGGCGCCGTCGCGATCATCTCCTTCGTCTCGGGCTATGCCAACACACGCTATCCCGACCTCGTCTTGGAATGGATGAACGGCATCCTGAGCCCGGACTATCAGGCCCGCGCCGCGGCAGCCCCGTTCTACTTCGGGCCGACCGTGCGCGGGGTCGAGGTGCCGGACGAGGCGGCGCCCTTCACGCCGTCACGGCCCGAAGAGGTCGTCGCCCTGCAGACGATCGACTGGCCCGTCATCGTTCCCCGCCGGGGTGAACTGGTCGAGCGCTTCGATCGCACCTTTGCCTTCTGATCCCCCATCTTCCGCTGAGCCGAGGAGCCCTCGCCATGACCCTTTCCACCAACCGCCGCCGCTTCCTGCAGTCGGGCGCCGCGATCGGCGCGAGTCTTGCGATGCCGGGCATCCTGCGCGCCCAGGAGGCGCGAGAGCTCGTGATCGTTTCCTTCGCGGGGCAGCTTCAGGAGCCGCATCAATGGCTCGCCCAGCGCATGCAGGAGCGGCATCCCAGCTTGACCATTCGCCTCGTGCCGTCGGAAAGCCAGGACGTCGTGGCCCAGCTCAAGGCGGCACAGGGCTATTCGCCCTATGACGCGATGCCGAACGGCGAGCCGCCCCATCTCATCGCCATTCGCGAGCAGTACATTCAGCGCCTCGACCCGGCGGCCGTGCCGAACGCCGCGAACGTCGTGCCCGCCTTCCTGGAGAAGAGCCAGGGCTACGGGGTGCCCGTGAGCTATTCCCTCATCGGAATCGCCTACAACTCCGACCTCGTGAAGACGCCGCCCAAGACCTGGCAGGATCTCTGGAGCCCGGAGCACAGCGGCCAGATCGGCATTCCCCGCGCGTCGTCCAACCTGGGGCTCGGTTTCCTCGTCGCGGCGGCGAAGGCCCATGGCGGATCGGAAAGCGACCTCGCACCCGGCTGGACGAAGCTTCAGGAGCTGAAGCCGCAGGTCGGGCGCTCGCCCACCCAGCTCCTCCAGATGCTGGAGCGCGAGGAGATCGTGATGGCCCCGATCTGGAACAATGATGCGGCGGGCGCGGCCGAGAAGGGGCTGCCGATCGCCTTCGTGAAACCGGAGAACGGTCCGATCGCGGTGATTTCCTTCATGTCGGCGATTGCCAAGACCCGGTACCCCGAACTCGTCCACGAGTGGATGAACGATCTCCTGTCGCCGGAATACCAGGCGATGGCCGCCGGTGCGCCCTACTTCTTCGGCCCGACGGTGCAGGGGGTCGCCGTACCGGAAGCCGCACGCGCCTACAATCCGGCAAGCCCCGAGGAGGTCGCGGCGTTGCAGACGGTGGACTGGTCGGTGATCGCGCCTCAGCGCGGGGCGATCGTCGAGCAGTTCGACCGCTTCTTCGCGTCCTGACTTCGATGGGAATGATGGTGCAACACTCCCCGATGCTCGAGGACGTCGGTCGTCAGCCCGCCGTCCTCCGCGGGCTTGCCCGGCGGGGGGGCGAGTTTCGCGCTGCGGGCGCGAGCCTCGGGCGCACTGATGGCCGCGTCGTCGTCACGAGCTGCGGCGACGGGCACTTCGCCGGCGAGGCGGCGTCGAGTTTTGCCGCGCGCCTCGGGCTCGACTGGCATGTCGTGGGTCCGCTCGACCTTCTCGTGCGGGCCGATGAACTGCGCAGCGGTGATCGCATCCTTGCGATCTCCATGTCGGGCAATGTCGACCGGACCGTGGAGGCCGCGCGCCTTGCGCAGGCGCGGGGGCTTCCGATCCTCGCCATCGTTAACGGGGAGGGCGGCAAGCTCGGCGCCATCGCCCGGACCAGGATCTCGCTCGACCTTCCCGATATCGCGCCCTTCCTGTGCGGCACGGCGAGCTACACCGCGACGCTTGTGGCCCTGATGCTGGTGGCAGAAGGGCTGGCGGGTGAGGCGCGCCTCGATCTGACTGGGATTGCATCGGCCCAGAGCGAAGCGTTGACGGTCGTCGGGGCGCTTGCCGAAACCGTCGTGCGGCAGCCTGTATCGGGCGTGCGCGTCCTGGCGGCAGGTGCCGAGCGCGGAACGGCGGCCTACGGGGCCGCCAAGCTGGTCGAGCTGACGCGCGTTCCCGCCTGGAGCGGCGAGCTTGAGGAGTTCGCCCACAGCCAGTACTGGGCCATGCCCGAGACCGACCTCGTGGTGATCCTCTCGACGCACCCGGTGCTGGCCGAATACGCGCGGGAATCCGCAAGGGCCCTGTCCGTCCTTCGGGTTCCGACCCTCGCGATCGATACCGCCGAAACGCCCGTCGAGACCGCACGCTGGCGCATGACCCTGCCACCCGTCGATGCCGTGCTGGCGCCGCTCGTCTCCGCGCTGCCGCTGCAGCGCCTCGCCTACGAGATGGCGAAAGCCACCGGGTTCGATCCCGACACGCGCGCCCATCTCAAGGGGGACGAGACGCGGTTCCGTGTCAGCCGCATGCTGACCCGCCGCTCCCTTCTTGGGACGGGCCTCTGACGATGACGACGGGCCTCCGCATCCTGATTGCCGGATACCTCTCGCTCGACGAGGTGACCCAGGCGTCCGGCGAGACGTCTCGCCAGGCCGGTGGGGCCGCGCTCTACGCCGCGCTCGGCGCGCGGCAACTCGGCGCCGATGTCGATCTCTGCGTGTCGATCGGCGACGATTTCCCGGCAGGCTGGATCGACGCACTGCAAGGTGCCGGGATCGAGCTGCCGCATGTTGCAAGGCAGTCGGCCCCCTCGCGCTGGACGCGCATCATCCATGCGGCGGACGGGACCCGTCGGTCCGAGCACTTCGCCGATCCCCGCTGGTGGGAAGCCGGCCGAGACCACGCCCCTCGACCACCCGGCGAGCTGTCCCGCTACGATGCTGTCGTCGCCTGCCCGATGCCGTCGCAGGCGCTCGGCGAGTTCGTTGAAGCCGCCGCCCGGGCGGAGCGTCCGGTGATCGCCGACCTCAGCGAGGCGTTCGTCTCGCAGGATCGACAGTCGATCCTTGCGCTCGTTCCGAACCTCACCGTGCTCGCCCCGAGCCGCGAGGAAACGCGTCTTCTCCTGCCGGGCGTCGATGACGACGCGGCGGCCCGTCACCTGGCGGCCCTCGGACCGGCCGTCGTTCAGAAGCGCGGTGCCGAAGGCGCCTTCTGCGTCGAAGCGGGCCGTGCCGCAGCCTGGAGCGTGCTGGCGCCCAGGGCCTGCGTTCTCGACCCGACGGGCGCGGGCGACGCAACGGTGGGCGCACTCGCCGCAGCCTGGGTGGGAACGCGCGATCTCGTCGCGGCCGTCCCTGTGGCTCTGACGGTCGGGACCCGCACGGTTTCCGGCCATGGGGCTTCGGCCCTCTGCAGTGCCCTCGCGCCAGAACCTATCCATCGCATCAGCCAGGGAGCTTCGTCCCGATGAGTCAGCTTGTCATCGAGAACGTGTCGAAGGAGTTCGGTGCGCTCAAGGTCCTCCAGTCCTGCCACTTGGCCGTCGAGAAGGGGCAGGTCGTCACCCTCCTCGGGCCGTCGGGTTGCGGAAAGACGACGCTTCTGCGCTCGATCGCCGGGTTCCTGCAGCCGGACGCCGGGCGCATCCTCGTCAACGGTCAGGATATCTCGCGCCTGCCGCCCAACCGGCGCGACGTCGGATACGTCTTCCAGAATTACGCACTGTTTCCGCACCTCACCATCCGCGACAACATTGCCTACGGTCTCACGATCCGACGCCGACCCCGAGAAGAAATCCGCCGGCGCGTCGACGAGGCGCTGTCGCTGATCGCACTTGGCGCGTTCGCCGATCGCTTTCCCAAGCAGCTGTCCGGCGGGCAGCAGCAGCGTGTGGCGATCGCGCGTTCCCTCGTGCTGGAGCCCGAGGTGCTGCTCCTCGACGAGCCTTTCAATGCGCTCGACGCCCAGCTGCGCCTGTCCATGCAGATCGAGCTGCGCAAGCTGATCGACCGCGTCGGGATCACCTCGATCTTCGTGACCCACGATCAGCAGGAGGCGATGACGTTGTCCGATCGCATCGCCATCATGCGGGGCGGGCGCATCGAGCAGCTCGGCGCCCCGCTCGACATCTACGACCGACCGCGCACGGACTTCGTGGCCGACTTCATCGGCCGCGCCAATCTTCTGCCGACCGAGGTCGCGGGTGGGCGCACGCGCTCGCCCCAGCCGATCGCGACCGAGCTTCCCGATGGTCCCGCCACCCTCGTCGCGCGGCCCGAGAATATCGAGATCGTTGGCGGCGATGTCGCGGGCTGGTCCGGCACGATCGGCTTCTCGACGGCGCTCGGCCCGGTGATCGAGTACGAGATCGACTGCGGTCTCCGCGAGCCGATCCGCGCGGCCATTCCGCGACAGGCGGGCCGGGCGCCGCTCGAACCGGGCACCCGCGTCACGGCGCGGATCCGCGACGAGGCCTCCGCTGTGCTCCTGCCCGGTCGCGGAGCGCAAGGGGGGACCGCTCATGGTTGACGCCACCCTGACGCCGCCGCGCCGGCGCGGCTTATCGCTGGCGTCGTTCCTCGACGGTGGGGGCTTCTGGCCAGCGGTACCTGCGGTGCTCTATCTCGCCGTCTTCATGGTCGCGCCGATCGTCACGCTGCTCGCCTTCGGGTTCGTGACCATCGATCGCGGCGCCATCGGCGAGGAGGGCTTCACCCTCGCGCATATGGCAGGAGTCCTGTCCGACCCCCTGGTCTGGCGCCTGATGTGGCGCTCCTTCTGGATCGCCGTCGTGTCGACCACGCTGACGCTCGTCTTCGCCTATCCCGTGGCCTACGCCTACGGGCATCTCAAGGGGATCGCGCGCACGCTCCTCCTCGTGGCGATCATCTCGCCGCTTCTGACCAGCGCGCTGGTGCGAACCTATGCCTGGATCGTCGTTCTGGGCGGCCGGCGTGGTCTCCTCAACCAGACTCTTCTCTCGCTCGGAATCGTCGACCAGCCACTGCAACTTCTGAACACCTCGACCGCCGTGGTGATCGGCATGACGCAGATCCATCTGCCGTTCATGATCCTGCCGCTTCTGGCGGTCCTGTCCGAGCGCGACCGACGGTTCGAAGAGGCGTCGCTGAACCTTGGGGCGAGCGAGGTCTCGACCTTCTTCCGCGTCGTGGTGCCGATGTCGATGCCGGCGATCGTCGCAGGCTTCGCGCTCGTCTTTGCGGTGTCCTACACGAACTTCATCATCCCGCAGCTCCTTGGGGGCGGCAACTATTCGACGCTTGCCGTGCAGGTCTACGAGCAGACGATCGTGGTGCTCGACTGGTCGCGCGGCGCGGCGCTTGCCACGCTCCTCCTGTCGACCTGCTTCGTGTTAGTGTTCGCGATCGTCGCAATGGGCAATCGCCTCACCCGCTGGAACGAGGTCCGTCGATGAGCGCGCTCCGCCAGATCTCCACCGCCGGCGACCGCATGGCGCGAGCCGGTTTCATCGCGCTGACCGCATTCTCGGTGCTTCTCCTGGTGGCGCCCAGCCTCATCGTGATCGCGATCTCGTTCGAGCCACGCGCCTATATCGCCTTCCCGCCCTCGGGCTTCTCATGGCGCTGGTATGCCGCCGTGTTTCAGAACCAGCAGCTCATCGATTCCGTCTGGGTCTCGCTGCGCATCTCGGTGATCGTGATGCTGATCTGCCTCGCGCTCGGCGTGCCCGCGGCCTTTGCCAGCGTGCGCGGCCGCTTCCTCGGCAAGGCCGGGCTCAACGCCTTCCTCCTGTCGCCGCAGATGATGCCGGGCATGGTGATCGGCATCGCCTCGCTGTTCTTCGGCGCCTACATCGCCTTCCGCGCTTCGGACCTGATGCTCGTCCTGTCGCTGTCGGTGTTCTGCCTGCCCTTCGTGGTGCGCATCGTGATGGCGCGGCTGTCCGGCCTCGACCCGCTGCTCGACGAGGCGAGCGCCAACTTGGGTGCGGGCAAGCTCACGACGTTCCGTCGCGTGACGCTGCCACAGATCGCGCCGGCCGCTTTTGCGGCTGCAGCCTTCACCTTCATCGAGGCGTTCGACAACGTCACGGTCTCCCTGTTCACGTCGGACGTGCGCGCCCGGCCGCTGCCGGTGGAGCTCTACTACCTCGTCCAGTTCGACTCCTCGCCGATCATCGCCGCGATCTCGGCCCTCGAGATCGGCCTGTCCTTCCTCGTCATGCTGGTGATCGCCAAGGCCGTCGGCCTCGATCGCCTCGGCCGCTGACATCCCACTGAACCGAAGAAAACCAGCATGACCGACTTCACAGAACGCCTGAAGAGCCTCGTCGCCGAGCCCTCCCGCGACACCCCAAACGATCCGGCGCGCCTGGCGCGCGTCGAGCGAACACGCGCGGAGTTCGCAGGCCAGGGTGCGGCCATCCGCGAGACCCTGGCCGCGGCGAAAGGGCCACTCTCGGCACTCGTCGACGTCTTTGCCGGACGCGCCTTCAACCGGATCGTGATCGCCGGCTGTGGCGACTCGTGGTTCGCGGGCGCGGCGATGCGGTACGCGCTAGAGACCCTGACCGGATTGCCGGTCGAGGGGGCGCAGGCTCTCGATTTCGCCGCTTACGGTGCCCGGGTTGGGGGGGAGGGGACGTTGTGCGTCGGCATCTCGTCGGGCGGCAACACGCCGGCAGTGATGGCGGCGCTCCGGGCGGCGCACGAGCGCGGAGCGTTCTGCATCGGGATCTCGAACACCGAAGGCAGCCCGATCCTCACGCAGTTCGACGCGGCGCTGATGGTGCATGCGACGCGCAAGGGCTGGCCAACGCAATCCACCAACGCCACGATGGCGCTGCTCGTCGCGCTGGGCGCAGCGGTGACCGGCAACGGAGAGGGGGCGGAAGCGCTGAGCGCGGAACTCGCCGCTTTGCCCGACATCATAGAGCGCATCTCGCCGGAACTGGAAGCGCCGGTCGCCGCGATCGCCGAGCGCTGGGCAACCCGGGACCTCGTGCTCTTCGCGGGGCTCGGCCCCAACTTCGCCGCCGCCTCGATCGGCGCGGCGAAGTTGCGCGAACTCTCTCCCATCCATGCCTTCGCGATGCCGCTGGAGGAGTACCACCATTATCGCTCGCAGAAGGCGGGCGACCCGATCGTCGTCGTGGCGAGCGATGCGGTGAGCCTCGAGCGGGCGCTCGACACGGCGCTCGTCGCCGAGCATGCGGGCGGCCCGCTTCTCGCCATCCTGTCGGAGCCCGCGCCCGAGATCGAAGCCCGTGCGGCCGAGACCATCCGGTTGCCGAGAACCTCGGCGGCGCTGGCGCCGATGCTCTCGATCCTCCCGCTGCAGCTCTTCGCCTACCATTTCGCGCTCGCCCGGGCCGCGCGCGGCCTCGGCGCACCCGCGCGCGCGGCGGCCTGATCGCCGATGGTGCGACTCTTCACGGCTGGCGGCATCATCCTCGACACGGTCGTGGCCGCCGACGGCACGCTCGGTCTCCTGACGATGGGCGGAAACGCCGTCTACTCCGCCGCCGGTGCGCGGCTTTGGATGGAGGGCGTCGGGATTGTCGGCCGCGTGCCGGCGAACTACCCGGCGGCGCATCTCGAGCGCCTCTCAAGGGCGGGAATTGATCTGGCCGGCGTCCGCCACGAGGCCGAGACGGTGGAGGAGGGCGAGTGGTTCTTCTATCGCCCCGACGGAAGCCGCCGCGATCATCTCCACGCACCGCTCGCCGATCCGCTCCCGGCCCCGGCGGGCACACGGCTGACGCCGGACGCGGTCGCCGGACTGGAGCGGGCTCTGGCGTCGCGCACGGGCGGGGGCGCGACCTTCGCCGCGTTCCGCCGCCGCCATCCGGTGCGCCTTGCCGACGTGCCCGAAGGATGGCGCGGCGCGCGGGGCGTCCATCTCGCCGCCAATCGCGTGGCCGAGCAACGCGCCATGGCGGACGGCCTCGTCGTCGGCGGCCGCATCGTCACGCTCGATCCCGGCTCCAACGCGGTGGACCTTCGCGCCGATGCGGCCGGCCTGATGAACCGCCTCGGCTGTTTCTTGCCGAGCGAGAAGGAACTTGCGGAACTGGTTCCGGGCGCACCGCCGCCAGGCGCGCTCCGGGCCCTGCGCGCCCTCGGTCCGGCGCTCCTCATCGCCAAGCTCGGCGCCAGGGGATCGCTGGTGCAGGAGGGGGAGGCCGAGCCCGTCGCCGTCCCGGTCGCACCGGTCGCCGCGATCGATCCGACCGGGGCGGGCGACGCCTTCTGCGGCGGCGTCCTCGCCGGGCTGGCGCTGACCGGCAATCCGATCCTGGCCGCGTGCCTTGGGACGGTATCGGCCTCCTTCGCCGTCGAGGCCTTCGGGCCGTTCCACCTCGCCGAAACGTCCCGCCGCGCCGCGCACACCCGCCTCCTCGCCCTGGTCGAGACCCTCGACCCCCAGCTTTCCGGGCGCCTGCGGGCGCCGCTTGCCCAACTGGATCCCGCATGAGCTTCTTTCCCGCCGACGCCGCCGCCGATCCCTTCATCGTCGCCGCGCTCCACCTTCCCGACCTTTCGGTGCGGCGCGACATGTCCATGGGCTTCCTGGAAGACTACGTCCTCGCCAACACGGAAGTCTTCCTTGAAACCGGCATCCGCCGGATCATGCTGCAGGACCAGACGCGCCAGAAAGGACCCGCGACTGCCGAGACGATCGCCATCACCGCTACGCTCGGGCGCGTCATGAAGCGCGAGAACCCGGCAATCTCGCTTGGCATCATCGTCCAGGCACACGACGCCATCGCCCCGCTCGCTATCGCCCACGCCAGCGGCGCCGACTTCGTGCGCCTCAAAATCTTCGTCGGCGCGGCGATGACGCTTGAGGGTACGCGCGGGCCGCTTGCGGTGGAGGCGCGCACCTATCGCCACCAGATGCGGCGCGACGACATCGCGATCCTCGCCGACGTGTTCGACCGGACCTGCATGCCGCTGATCGACGTCAGCCCCGAAGAGGCGGCCAAAGGGGCGGTAAAGTTCGGTGCGGACGGGCTCGTGATCACCGGCGCGACCTTTTCCGAAAGTCTCTCGCGCATCCGCGCCGCCAAGGCCGCCGGCGTCACGCGACCGATCCTTCTCGGCGGCAGCGTGACGAGCGAGAACATCGCCGAGACGCTGGCCGTCGCGGACGGCGCCATCGTCTCGACGGACCTCATGCGACAGGGCGCGGGACCCACCGATCTCCTTCACTGGGACACCGAGAAGGCCCGGCGCCTCGTCGACGCGGTGCACGGCGCATGAGTGCCGCGGATCGCGACTTCGCCGGCTACCGTGGTCGCCCGCCCGCGATCCGCTGGCCCGGCGACGCGCGGCTTGCCGTATCACTTGTCGTCAATGTGGAGGAGGGGGCCGAACTCTCGCTCGGCATGGGCGACGAGCGCAACGAGACGATCTACGAGGCGGTGGAGGGGGTCGAGGGCGCGCGCGACCTTTGCATGGAGAGCCACTTCGAGTACGGCACCCGCGCCGGATGGCCGCGCATCCGCAAGGCTCTTGCCGAGCGCGGGCTTGCCGCCACGTTGAACGCCAACGGCCGCGCGCTCGCTCTGTCTCCTTGGATCGCCGAGGAAGCGGTCGCCGATGGGCACGAGGTCGCGGCCCACGGCTGGCGCTGGGAGCGTCACGTCCACATGGCCGAGGACGAGGAGCGCCGCGTCATCGCTCGGGCTGTCGCGGCGATCGAGGACGCGGCTGGAACGCCGCCGGTCGGCTGGCACACCCGCTCGGCCACCAGCGAGCGCACGCGCGCGCTTCTCGTCGAGCACGGCGGCTTCCTCTACGATTCCAACGCCTACAACGACGACCTTCCCTACATGGCGGGCGTCGGTGACAGGGCGCATGTCGTTCTTCCTTATGCCTTCGACACCAACGACATGCGCTTCTTCAACCGCGGCGGCTTCACCTTCGCCGAGGATTTCACGCGTTACTGTTGCGCAGCCTTCGACCGGCTTTACGCCGAAGGAGCAGAGGCGCCGCGCATGCTCTCGATCGGGCTTCACCTGCGCATCATCGGACGCCCCGCCCGGATCGGCGGGCTCGAGGCCTTTCTGGACCACGCGATGGCACAGGAGGGCGTCTGGTTCGCGCGGCGCGAGGAGATCGCCCGTCACTGGCGCGCCGGGCTCGGACTCAAGCCCTGGACGGCGAAACCGACCCCGGAAGGCTTTGCGCCATGAGCCGCGATCTCCTCGGCTATGGCGGACGCTGGCCGGACATCCGCTGGCCGAACGGCGCTCGGCTGGCGGTGTCGCTGGTGGTGAATTTCGAGGAAGGCGCGGAAATGCAGGTCGGCGACGGCGATCCGCGCTCGGAGGCGATCGGCGAGGTGTTGTCCGTCGTTGAGCCGGGGCGCCCCGATCCGGGTCAGGAGCAGATTTTCGCCTATGGCCTGCGCGCCGGCATCTGGCGGATTGTCGATGCGCTGGAGCGCGCGCGGATGCCCGCCACGATTTTCTTCTGCGGCCGGGCGGCCGAGCGGTCGCCCGAACTCGCGCGCATGCTGGCGAAGCGCGGGCACGAGGCTGCCTGCCACGGCTGGCGCTGGCGCCCGCACGCCGACTACGCGGACCGGGAGGCCGAGGCCGACGATCTCGACCGATGCACGTCCGCGATCGAACGCGCGACCGGCGAGCGGCCGGTCGGCTTCTTCTGCCGGGGCGCCGAAAGTCCTTGGACGCGTGAGCTCCTGGCCGAGCGCGGCTATCTCTACACCTCGAACGGCTTCGACGACGACCTACCCTACCGCGATCCGGCGAGTGGGCTCCTCGTCGTGCCCTATGCGCTCGATACCAACGACATGAAGTTCTTTCATCCGAACGGCTTCGTGCGCGCCAGCGAGATGGTGGACTATGTCCGCGACGCGCTCGACGTCCTAGAGGCCGAAGCGGAACTTGGGCAGACCCGTCTCCTGAATCTCGGGTTCCACCTGCGCATCGTCGGCCGACCCGCGCGCTTCAAGGCGTTTCAGGCGATCCTCGACGAACTCGGGCGGCGCGAGGACCGCCTCTGGATCGCGCGACGCGGCGACATCGCCCGCGCCTTTCTGGACGCCTGCCAATGACGCGCATCGCCCTCGTCAACCCGAACACCAGCGTGGCCACCACCGAGACGATGCTCTGCATCGCCCGGCGCACACAGCCCGATCTTGCGGTCGAAGGTTTGACCGCGCCCTTCGGCCCGTCCCTCATCACCGATGAAGCCGGCCTCGTGCAGGCCACCGCCGCCGTGTCAGCGCTCGCTGAGCGGCTCGAGGGCTTCGACGGTGTGATCGTCGCCGCTTTCGGGGATCCCGGGCTCGAAGCCCTTCGCGCTCGCCTCGCCGTACGCGTCACCGGGATCGCGGAAGCCGGAATGGCGGAAGCGGTGTTGGGCGCACGGCGGTTCGCTGTCGCGACCACGACGCCTGAACTCGTCGGCGCGATCGCGCGAACCGCTCGGCGCTATGGCTTCGGCGAGGCGTTCCTCGGCACCTTTCTGACACCCGGCGACCCCATCGATCTGATGGGCGACCCCGCGCGTCTCGTCGAGGCACTTGCGGAAGCCTGCCGCGAGGGCGTCCAGGCGGGAGCCGAAGCCGTCGTGATCGGTGGTGGCCCGCTCGCCGAGGCGGCGCGGGCCCTGAACGGTCAAATCGGAGTCGAGATCATCGAGCCGGTGCCCGCCGCGGTCCGTCTCGTCCTCGCTCGCCTGATCCCGGAGGTTTCCCGATGACGACGCTGATCGAAGCCGACCACATTCTTCTGGGGTTCGCAAAGGATGGCGCGCCGGAACTCGTCGAGGGCGGGGCTCTCCTGATCGAGAACGGTGTGGTGCGCGAGATCGGGGAGATCGGCACGCTTCGCCGGTCGCATCCCGGGGCCGCTCGTATCGGCGGGCGCGGCCGGGTGGTCATTCCGGGTCTGGTGAACGCCCATCACCATGTCGGACTGACGCCGCTGCAACTCGGATCGCCCGACCATGCGCTGGAACTCTGGTTCGCCAGCCGCCTCGCGTTGCGCGACGTTCCTCCGAGGCTCGACACGCTCTACTCGGCCTTCGAGATGGTGGCATCCGGCGTCACCACCGTGCAGCATCTCCATTCGCGCGCGCCGGGTGGGCCGGAGGCGGTGCTCGCCACAGCCGGACAGGTCATCGACGCCTATCGCGAGATCGGCATGCGCGCCTCCTATTCCTTTGCGCTGCGCGATCAGAACCGCTTGGTCTACGAGGCCGACGAGGCCTTCCTCGAACGGCTTCCATCCGACCTTCGCCCCGCAATGGCGGCCTATTTCCAGCGCTTTGCGATGCCTCTCAAAGAGCAGGTCGAGGTGTTCCACGCCCTGCGCCGCCGCTATGCGAGGCAGGAGCGCATCGAGATCCAGATCGCGCCGTCGAACCTACACTGGCTCTCGGACGCGGCGCTTGCGAGCGCCGCTGAGATGGCGTCGGAGACGGGCGCCCCGCTTCACATCCACCTGCTCGAAACACCGTATCAGCGGGCCTACGCACGTAAGCGGACCGGCGGTTCGGCGCTCGACCATATCCATCGGTTCGGACTGACCGGTCCCGGCGTCACACTTGGGCACGGCGTATGGATGACCGAGGCCGATATCGAGCTCTGCGCGCATACCGGCACACGGATCTGCCACAACTGCTCGTCCAACTTTCGGCTGAAAAGCGGGATCGCGCCCCTCAATCGCTTCACCGCCAAAGGCATCCCGGTGGCGCTCGGCATCGATGAAGCGGGCATCAACGACGACCGCGACATGCTTCAGGAGATGCGCCTCGCGCTTCACGTCCATCGCGAGCCGGGCATCGATAGTCCGTATCCAAAACCCGCAGAAATCCTTCGTATGGCGACGGAGCACGGCGCCGGAACGACCCCCTTCGCCGAACGCATCGGACATCTGCGTGAAGGTGCGGCGGCCGATCTCGTGCTTCTCGACTGGGACCGCCTGACCTATCCCTACCAAAGCCCCGACCTCGCGCTCACCGATATCCTCGTCCATCGGGCGCGCCGTGACTGCGTCATGGCCGTCATGGTTGCGGGTGAAGTCATCTACGAGGACGGCAAATTCAACCGCCTTGATCGGCCACAGACCCTTAACGAGATCGCGGAACGAATGGGACAACCTCTGACGGCGCAGGAAGTCGAGCGCCGAACGCTATCAGCGCAGGTGCTTCCTCATGTCTGCAAGTTCTACGCGGGCTATCTCGACGAACCGTTCGGCCCACCTCACACCTCGCCAAACGCCTCAGCTTGATCGGTCGGCGACCCGACGCTGACATCAACAGCCCGCAACGCGATCCTCAGGATGCTCGCGAGCATGAAACTACGATCCACTGTTGCCACCAGCCAACCGTATGGCCGGCCGACTTCGTGGGTTCGCAGTTCTGTACCGGACTGATTGAATTTTGGCGCGCCGGTCAGAACAAAACTGCGAACACCTATGTCATTGAAGTCACGAAATGATTCTTGATCGATCGTTGATGGGCGCCAGCTGATATGGCGCGTCGCGTTCGGCCCGCCCTTGATGCAGCTTTAGTCTTTCTCTTGGAAGAGCCCGGCTACTTACCAGTTTCAACGACGGGACCACAGCCTGCTCGCTTCGCTGAAGACCCGCTCGCCCCGCGATTCGGTCAGCCGACCTTTGGGTAGTGCAGCGGGAGGCCGCCGCACGGCACGGACAATTTCTCCACGCGGCCGACCCCGACTTCCGTGACGAGCAGCGTCTGTCCGTCTCGCGCGAAGGCGCAGTTCGTAGGTGCGTCGCCCTGCAACATCAGCCGGTCGGCGACCGAGCCGTCGGAGGCGAGGACGGTGACGTTGGATTGGCCGTAGACGGTGCAGTAGAGGCGACCGTCGAGACCGAACTTCATGCCGTCCGGTCCCTTGAAGCCCGATCGCTTGTCTGGCTGGAGGACGTTGCCGAAGAATTCGCGGCTCGGTGCGCTCGAGCCGAAGACGTCGTAGCGATAGACGTCGCCGGGAAACGAGGCGTTGGCGTAGAGACGGTTCTGCGCGTCGAAGGCGATGCCGTTGGTGAAGCGGATGCCGCGGTCGATGGTGCGCAGCACCTTTCCCGCCTTCGGGTCGATCTCGTAGACGCGCCCGTCCCAGTCGAAGTCCATGAAGCCTTCGGCGAAGTCCTGGCCGTCGAGGAAGTCGTCGAGTGCGAGACCGGAATCGGTCATGTAGAGATGGCCGTCCGGGCCGAAGGCGAGGTCGTTGGGAAAGCAGAAGCGCTCCGATCCGTCGCCCTCGATGCGCATGAGCTCGCGCCCGTCGGGTGCGATACGTATGAGCGCGCGCAAGCCCGCTTCCGCGATCCAGATCATGCCGTCGCCGTCGATCGCGAGACCATTGGGGCGGCCGCCGGTGCGCAGGACGACGCGGCGCCGGCCATCGGGCGTGAGATGCGTGACGCGCAAGGTGCCGGCCGACATCTCGGTCACGTAGAGCGAGCCGTCTGGGAGGGCGACGGGCCCCTCCGGCGCGCCGATGTCGGTTGCGAAGAAGGGGGACTGGCTCACGTCTGGACTCCTCGAAGATGGGGGCCGGCAAGGCGGGGAGGGAGAGCCGGCTGGCCCTCCCTCGCGGGCTGCTTCAGTCATTGGGCGGGAAGACGCGCGCGATGACCTTCTGAGCCTCGGGCGATTCAACCTTGTCGGCGGTCACGAGCGGCATGACGAGCGCGAGGTTCTGCGTGACCGGGGCTCCGGTCAGCGCGTTGTAGACCTGCTGCGTGCCGTCGATGCCCTGTCCCACAGCCTCTTGGAAGAAGATGCCCTGGATCGCCCCCTGCTTCAGAAGGCCGATCGTGGTGGGTGAACCGTCGGCGACAGTGACGCCGACCTTGCCGGTCAGGCCGCGCGTGGCCAGCACCTTGGCGGCCCCCGTGCCCGCCTCGTCGTACATGCCGTAGATCGCCTTGATGTCGGGATGGGCTGTCAGCATGTCGTTGGCCTGGGTGACCGCTTCGTTGACGGTGAGGCCACGCGTCTCCAGCATCTGGGCGAGAGTGCAACCCTCGGCGGCGAAGGCCTCTTCGGCACCCTTCAGGTACTTCTGGGCGTTCTCGCGGTCCTGCGGCAGTGAGAGCATGCCGACCTCTTTCCCGCCGCGCTCCTTGGCGAGGTCGCAGGTGAACTTGCCCTGCGCCTTGCCGGTCTCGTAGTTGTTGGCCGTGACCGCCGAGGTGAAGTTGGTCAGGCCCGGCTGCGGGCCGATGCCGGCGAAGGCGACCGGGATATTCTCCTGCTGGAGGTAGTTGAGAAGCGGCGGCGTCGAGGTCGAGCTGACCGGGCCGATGACGATGGCGTCGACGCCCTTGGTCACGGCGACGCGCGCGTTGTCCATCTGCTTGGCCGGCGAGTTCTCCGACGTGTACTCGACATAGTCCATGCCGAGCGCCTCGGCCTGCTTCTTCACGCCGTAGCCGACCCACTGCCAGTAGGAGATGTCGAGCGAGGGCGCGATGTAGGCGACCGTCTTCTTCTCGGCGGCGCCCGCGGGGCCGGCGAGGACGGTGGCACTGAGCGCGGCGATGCAGAGAGCCTTCAGGATGTTCATGGTGATTCCTCCCGTTGTTTTTTTGGTGGTGTCAGGCGCGGCCGCTGTTGCCGAAGCGGTCGATGAGGACGGCGAGCAGGATGGCGATGCCCGTAACCGAGCCCTGCCAGAAGCTGTTGACGCCGATGAGATTCACGCCGTTCTGGATGCAGGTGATCATGAGCGCGCCGAGAACGGCGCCGATCGCGGTGCCCGTGCCGCCGAAGAGGCTGGCCCCGCCGATCACGACGGCCGCGATCGCCTGCAGCATCAGGCTGGAGCCGGCCGTCGCCTCAGCGTTGAGGATGTAGCTGACGGTCATTACGCCGGCGAAGGACGACAGGAGGCCCGAGGCGACGTAGGCGGAGAATTTCACCCGCTGCACCGGAATGCCGATCAGCCGCGCCGCGCCCGCCGAGGTGCCCACCGCATAGAGCCAGCGACCCACTACCACCTTGCGCAGCAGGAACTCGATCGCCACCATGGCGACGAGGCAGAACAGGAGGTGGTTGGGCAGGCCAGGCACCAGTTCGCCGGAATTCAGCAGCCAGAAGTTCGGGTCGGCGATGGGCATCGAGCGCCCGTTGGTGACGATGAAGGCGAGGCTGCCCGCCACCGCGAAGGTGATGAGCGTGACCACGAAGGGGGCAAGGCGCACCACGGTGACGAGGAAGCCGTTGATCGCCCCGAAGGCTAGGCCGACGCACAGGCCGGCAAGGCTCGCCGAGACGCTGCCGTATCCGTTGGCCATGGCGAGCGCCGTGACCATGCCGGTCAGCGAGAAGACCGAGCCGACCGAGAGGTCGATGCCGCCCGTCACCACCACCAGGAACACGCCGAGCGCCATGATGACGAGCGGGGCAGCAGCCTGCGCGATGTTGCGCATGTTGCCCATGCTGAGCGCCGAGGGCACGAAGAAACCGACCGCCAAGAGCAGGGCCACGATCGCGGCCGCGATGGCGATTTCGGTGCGGTAGGACTGGAGGAGGCTCGGTGCGCGGCTGCGCACGGCGGGGGAAGGGGACGATGTCATGAAAGCCTCGCTCATGCGGCCATTCCGGTGAGCTCGGCGAGCCCGTCCTCGTCGAAGCGTTCGCCCGCGAGATAGCCTTTCGGGGTGCCGTCGGTGTCGAAGGCGAAGATCGCGTCGCACAGTTCGAGAAGCTCGCCGTTTTCCGTCGACCACCAGACGACGATGGCGCCCGCGTCCGCCATCCGGCGGATCAGGGCGTAGATGTCCCGCTTGGTGCCGATATCGACGCCGCGCGTCGGCTCTTCCAACACCACCATGCGCAGCGGCAGGTCGAGCCAGCGGGCGACGAGGAGCTTCTGCTGGTTGCCGCCCGAGAGGGTGCCCGGCAGATCCCAGATCGAGCCGGCCTTCAGCTGGAGCGCCGAGACGAGCCCGGCGCATTCCTCGCGCTCGGCTGCCCGCGCCAGCCCCCGGCTGCCACGCACCCGTCGCGCGGCCACCACGTTGTCGAGAATGGGAAGCTGGGCGAGGATGCCCTTGCCCGCCCGATCGCCCGGCACGAAACCGACGCCCGCCCGAATCGCCTCGCGCGGGGAGCGGAAGGGCGCGGCGATCCCCTCGCCGCTCAGCCGCCAGGGCGAGGCGCTCCGAGCGCCGACCAGCATCGCGATCAGCGCGCTCGGCCCCGAGGGCGCGCCGGCGAGGCCGAGGATGGTGCCCGGTCGGATGTCGAGAGACGTGTCGTCCGGCCCGTCGAGCCGGAGCGTCTTCGCGGGATCGCCCGCGCCTTGCGTCCGCTCGCGACTGTCCGCCGCGCGGTGGGCGGGCTGGCCCATGTGCGATACGATGTCGGCGTCGCTGAGAGCCATCATCGGCGCGGCATCCACCACGGTTCGCCCGTCGCGCAGGATCGAACAGGTGTCGCACAGGGCCCGAATCTCCTTCATCCGGTGCGAGACGAAGACGATGCCGATCGCCTTCTCGCGCGCCAGACGCCTGAGGAGGACGAAGAGCTTCTCGGTCTCTCCCGCCGTGAGGTTGGCCGTGGGCTCGTCGAGAAGCAGGATCTCGGCGCCGATCGAGAGCGCGCGGGCGATCTCCACGACCTGGCCCTCGTGCAGGGACAAGCGGCGGGCCGGGAGGTCGAGGACGCGCTCGGCCATGGCGGGGTCGATCAGGCGCAGTGCCTCGGCGGCGACGGCGCGGCCTCGGCCGCGCCGGGCGAGCCCGAAGGCGGACGGCGCGTGCACGATGCCGATGTTTTCGGCGACGGTGAGTTCGGGCAGAAGGGCGAGTTCCTGGTGCACCACGGCGATGACGGGCGGCTTGCCCTCGTCGCGCGCTGAACGCAGCGCGATGCGCCCGGCGTCAGCCGAGGCGAGCCCGGTGACGATGCGGATGAGCGTCGACTTGCCGGCCCCGTTTCCGCCGAGGAGGGCGTGAATCTCGCCCCGCTGCAGCCGGAAATTCACGCCTCGCAGCACACGCGTGGCGCCGTAGCTCTTCTCGATGCCGGCCGCTTCCAGGAGCGGCGACGCGTTGGACCGCTCAGCCGTCATGGCGTCTGCGTCCGGTCGTGGCGGCCGCGTGCGACCGTCCGCCCACCTTGCGGGTCGTCTCCCATGTCATCGGGTTGCCTCCCCCCGTCTACCGCGGATGATGGCGGGATCAGGACGCTGTTTTCAATTTGTATTTCATCTGCTTTAGTGAAGCTGAGCTTCACTGACCTGATGTGCCGTGATCCCATGAACCTCAACTCCATGTCGTATTTCGAGGCGGTGGTTCGCCTGGGCGGTGTCGCCAAGGCGGCCGACGAGATGCAGGTTTCGGTGTCGGCCGTCAGCCAGCAGTTGCGCCAGCTCGAGCACCAGCTCGGCGTCCGTCTCTTCGATCGCGAGAAACGCCGCCTGTCCCTGACCATCGACGGCGAGCGCCTGTTTCAGACGACGACGCAGGCGTTCGAATCCATCCGAGACGTGCGCAGGGCGATCATGCGTCAGCGCGAGAGCTTCCATCTTTCGGTGCGCGTCAGCCCGTCCTTCGGCGACGGCTGGCTGGCCCCGCGCCTGGCCGACTTCGTGCGCCGCCATCCGCAATGGGAAATCCGGGTGGACGCGACGCCGAACTTTTCGGATTTCGCGACGGAGGTCATCGATCTCGACCTGCGCTACGGCGAGGGCGACTGGGCCGGCCTGCATTCGAGCTGCGTCGTCGACGACCTCATCCTCCCCATGTGCTCGCCGGCCTATCTCGCCGAACTGCGCGAATTCTCCGACGACCCGCTCGAGCAGTTGCGGCACGCCCGGTTGATCGACAGCGCCAAGGCTTATTTCCGCTGGAATACCTGGCTGCCGCGCAACGGCGTGGCAGGCGTCGCGCCGAACTGCCCTTACCGGTTCGACCGCTCGTCCATGTCGCTGCGACTGGCGGCCGAGAGCGCGGGCATCGCCCTGGAGAGCACGACGCTCGCTATGGACGCTCTCGCCGCCGGGCGGCTGGTGCCGCTGTCGCCGGCCTTCGAGGCGATCGAGTTTCCGGCCTACTGGATGGTCTGCCCGCCGCGTCATGCCAACCGGCGCTCGGTGCGCCTGTTCACCGAGTGGGTGGCCGAGGCCGGCCGGGAGCACACCGCGCGGGCGCGGGGCCTCCTGGCCGATCTCGGCATCCGGTTCACCCTGGAGAGCCGCCCGCAACTTCTGCCGGGCGAGTGAGCGTCAGAGCCAACCCTTGATGCGCTCGGCGATCTTCGGCACCGAGATGCCATACATGTCGTGGAGCGTCGGCAGGGCGCCAGCCTCCAGGAACTCGTCCGGCAGGCCGATCATGCGGAAGGTCGGCGTGACGCCGGCGCTCAGGAGCGTGCCCGCCACCGCCTCTCCGAGCCCGCCGACGATTGTGTGGTTCTCGGCGGTGACCACCAGTCGCCCGCCCCGGCCCGCCTCGCGCAGGATCGTCTGCGTGTCGAGCGGCTTGATCGTCGGCGAATGGAGAACGGCGACGTCGATTCCGTCCTTGGCCAACTGCTCGGCGGCGTCGAGCGCTCGCATGGTCATGAAGCCCGACGAGATCACGAGGACATCCTTGCCCTCGCGGATCACCTGCGCCTTGCCGATCTCGAACTGGTAGTCGGGCTTCCAGCGGTTCAGCACCGCCGGCACCTTGCCGCGCAGGAGGCGCGAATAGACGGGGCCGGGATGGGCCGCCATGGCGGCGACCGACTGGCGGATGTCCACCGCGTCACAGGGATCGAGGATCGTGAGGTTCGGCAGGCCGCGGAAGATCGCCAGATCCTCCGTCGCCTGGTGGCTCGGGCCGTAGCCTGTGGTCAGGCCGGGCAGGGCACAGACGATCTTGACGGGAAGGTTCTCCTCCGCGATCGCCATGGCGATGAAGTCGTAGGCCCTTCGCGAGGCGAAGACGGCGTAGGTCGTGGCGAAGGGCAGGAAGCCCTCGCGCGCCAGGCCCGCCGCCGCCGAGACCATGACCTGCTCGGCCATGCCCATCTGGTAGAAGCGCTCGGGCATCGCCTGAGCGAGGATGTGCAGGTCGGTGTACTTGGCCAGATCCGCAGACAGGCCGACGACGCGCTCGTCCGTCCTGGCGAGTTCCACCAGAGCGTGGCCGAAGGGGGCGTTCTCGGTCTCGTAGCCTTCGGCCGCGAGCGAGGCGATCATGGCGGAGGTGGCGACGCGCTCGCCGACGGGGATCACGCGGCGCGGCTGGTACTTGCGGGCCATGGATGCATGGGTCATGCGGGCTTCCCTTCCTCCAGAACGGCCAGGGCCTTGGCCCATTCGTCCTTCTCGACGCGGACGAAATGCGTGATCTCGCGCGTCTCCAGGAAGGGCACGCCCTTGCACATCAAGGTGTCGAAGACGATGGCGCGGGGCTGGTCGCCTGCATGGTTGCGCGCCGCGTCGAGCGCGGCGACGACGGCCGACATGTCGTTGCCGTCCACGCGCTGCGCATGCCAGCCGAAGGCGGTCCACTTGTCGAGGAGCGGCTCGGCGGAGAGCATCTGGGTCGACTTGCCGTCCGCCTGCTGGTCGTTGAAATCGACGAGGCAGATGAGATTGCCGAGCTTGTGGTGGGCGCCTGCCATGGCGGCCTCCCAGGTCGAGCCTTCGCCGAGCTCGCCGTCGGACATCAGGTTGTAGACGAAGCGGTCGCTCTTCTTGCGCTTCAGCCCCATGGCCATCCCGACGGCGATGCCGAGCCCGTGGCCGAGCGAGCCGCCGGTGATCTCCATGCCGGGCGTGTAGGTGGCCATGCCAGACATCGGCATGCGGCTGTCGTCCATGCCGTAGGTCTCGAGCTCCTCTTCGGGCAGGATCCCGGCTTCCATCAGCACCGCATAGAGCGCGATGGCGTAGTGGCCGATCGACAGGAGGAAGCGGTCGCGCTCCTCCCACTCAGGCTCCGCCGGATCGTAGCGCAGCGCGTGAAAGTAGGAGGCGGCCAGAACATCGGCGATGCCGAGGGCTTGGCCGATGTAGCCTTGTCCCTGCACCTCGCCCATCAGGAGCGCCTTGCGCCGGATGTTCCAGGCGCGCCGCGCCAGTGAGACGTTGGAAAGGGCGGCGGGGGGGCGGTTTTCGTCCTGCATGGTCTCTCCCGGTCGGCGGATGGCGGACGCGCCGACCATAGGCTCGGCACGATCGCGGCGTCATTGGCGGAAACGGGCTCCGCAGTTTAGCTCAGCTTCAACGTCGTCATTTCAGAGCCGATCGCACGGTTGCGAGGGACCGGCGCAGGGCGTCCTCGATTTCGGCCAGGGGCACGGGCTCCGGCCGGCGTACCGGTTGGGCATCCGGGCGGCGGTGAAGGCGCAGCGGAAGCTCCAGGCTGATCGGCATCGACGGGCGATCGCGGGCGGCTTCCAGGATGCGCGCGCAGCCGATCGTGCCCTCGCCGATCGGGGTGAAATGCCACCCGCTCTCGCGGCGCACGAGATCCTTGACGTGGATATGGACGCAGGCCGGCATGGCGACGATCGCATCGCCCGCGAAGTCGCCAAGCGCCGGCCGATGCGAGGCCGTGTTGGCGGCGTCGTAGTTGAGGCCGAGACGATCGGAGCCGAAGCGCCGTACCAGCGCCAGACCGTCGGCGGCCGTATCGAGAAGGTTGTCGCTGCCGTCGCCCGGATTTTCGAGCGCGATCGTCAGGCCGATCTCCTCGGCACGGCGCAGAAGCACGTCCATGTTGGCGAAGAAGGCGGCCTGTCGAGCCCGCGCGGCGGCGTTGGTGGCGATGATGCGCGCACCGATCGCGCCGGCAAAGCGCATGCGCCCGGTGAAAACCTCCACCGCGTCCGGCAGGCCGAGGTCGATATGGGAGGACATGGCCGTGCAGGCGAGGCCGCTCGCCTCGCTCAGCCGGCGGTACGCCGTCGCCTGCGCCGGCGCGAAGGCGCTCTCGTCGAACGGTTCGGTATAGCCGACGATGAAGGCGGGCTCGACATGGGTCGCGCCGACCCGCGCGAGGCTCTCGAACGCCTCGGCCGGATCGTAGCCGTCGTAGGGCGCGGCCGAAACGGAAATGATCCGCTCGCGCGCGGCCGTGGCGCTTTGCCTCTCTCCCCCAGTCTCCATCCCCAAACCCCGCATGCCCTGCGGCGTCCGACGCCGCGAGCCGGGGGCGGGCACCCTCCCGGCGCCCGAAGCCCCCGCTCTCCTTGGCGTGCAGGATGGGACGGTGAAGGCTACTTCAACAAACGCGAAGTTCTAACCGTCCGTTGAATGAAATTCACTTGCTCATTCGGCGAGCGGCGCGGGCGTTCCGAGTTCGGCGCGCAGCCACTCGGCGAAGGCGCTCACGAGCCGGCGTTGCGAACCGGACTTCGGGTAGCAGAGGTGGTGGCCGATGTAGCGGAGGTCGCGAGTGCGACCCACGAGCGGGGCGACGAGCTTTCCCGACAGGATCTCGCGCTGGGCGAGACGCGTCGATTCCAGCGCGACACCGAGGCCGTCGGCCGCCGCGGCGATGGCGAGGAACGAGCGGTCGAAGCTCATGGCCTGGGTCGCCGGGGCCGTCAGCCCGTTGGCGGCGAACCAATCCGGCCAGCGCACGCGTTTGTTGTCGCTGCGGATCAGGATGCGCGTCAGAAGATCGGAGGGCACGCGGATGCCCATCGCCATCTCGGGCGCGCAGAGCGGCGTCACCAGTTCCTCGCCGAGCGGTTCGATCACGAGATGGTCGCCCGACGGTTTGCCGTAGACGATATCCGCGTCGAACTCGCCATCGACGAAGCGCACATATTCGGTGGAGGCGGCGATGCGCACTTCGAGGCCCGGATGGGCGGCGAGAAAGGTCGGCAGGCGCGGCGACAGAATCTGGGCGGCGAAACTCGGCGCGCTGTGCAGCCGCAGGAGGCGGGAGCGCCGCGCCGACACGCTTTCGACGCCGCGCCGCAGCTCCTCGAAGGCGGCCGAGACGTGCCGCATCAGGATTTCGCCGTCGCCGGTCAGGCGGATGGCGCGCGCCGAGCGGTCGAAGAGCGGCGTGCCGAGGTCGCGTTCCAGCTTCACGATCGCGTGGCTGACGGCGCTCGGCGACAAGTTCAACTCACTCGCCGCCGCGCGAAACGTGCCGTGGCGCGCGGCGGCTTCGAAGATGCGGATGGCCGAGAGAGACAAGCCGTTCAACATGCCAATGTTGAACCAGATTCATTCAGGCATGTAAACTTCGCGTTTGCGGCAGCGATGCCGGCCCCCTTTACTCCGATCAGGACGCTTCGGACGGCCGTTGGCTGCGGGGCGGGGAGACGAAGCGCACGGCTTGCAGCGGAGAGGCGATGGGGCCCTCCCGCCGGCGCTTCCCGGTGAGGAAGCAGACGCATGTTGTTGAAGGACAAGACCGCCGTGATCTCGGGCGCGGCCAGCCAACGCGGCATCGGCCGCGCGACCGCCCAGCTCTTCGCCGAGCACGGCGCGCGGGTGGCGATCCTCGATCTCGACGCAGGCGCCAGCGCGGAAGCCGCCAAGTCCCTGCCGGGCGAGGGCCATGTCGGCATCGCCTGCGACGTGACGGACAAGGCGTCCTGCGATGCGGCGGCCAAAGCCGCGATCGAGGCCTTCGGCCAAATCGACGTACTCGTCAACAACGCCGGCATCACCCAGCCGATCAAGACGCTCGACATCTCGCTTGAGAACTGGGGCAAAGTCATCGACGTCAACCTGACGGGCGTTCTCCTCCTCAGCCAGGCCTTCGTGCCGCACATGAAGGAGAAGGGCGGCGGCTCCATCGCGTGCATGTCGTCGGTCTCGGCGCAACGGGGCGGGGGCATTTTCGGCGGCCCGCACTATTCGGCCGCCAAGGCGGGCGTGCTCGGCCTCGCCAAGGCGATGGCGCGCGAGTTCGGCCCGGCCGGCATCCGCGTCAACTCGGTCACGCCCGGCCTGATCCAGACCGACATCACCGGCGGCAAGCTGACCGACGAGATGCGCACCGACATCCTGAAGGGCATTCCGCTCAACCGCCTCGGCGACGCGGCGGACGTGGCCAAGATCTACCTGTTCCTCGCCTCCGACCTCTCGTCCTACGTCACGGGCGCGACGATCGACGTCAACGGCGGCATGCTCATTCACTGACACGACGCGGCCTCTTGGGGCCGTCGATCATCCCCATCGCGGGGCGCGGACGGAAGAGGAGCCGTCCGCCCCATGTCGCGACACGCTTGAAACGGGAGGACTACCATGACCATCCACCTGACGCGCCGCACGCTTCTGGCGGGCCTCGGCACGGCTCTCGCCGCCCCCGCCGTTCTCGCCTATCCGATCCGCGCCCGCGCCGCGACGGTCCTAACGCTCGGCCACGGCGCGGCGCCCGGCAACCCGCGTACGCTCGCTGCTGCCCGCTTCGCCGAGCTTGTCAAGGAGAAGACCGAAGGGCGAATCACCATCAACGTCGCAGGCTCCGAGACGCTCGGCTCGGACGCCGCCATGCTCACCAGCCTGCGCACCGGCGCTCTCGACATGACCGCCAACAGCCAGGGGCCGGTCTCGGCGATCGTGCCCGAGATCGCCGTTCTCGGCCTGCCGTTCCTGTTCGAGACCGCCGGCAAGGCGATCGCGATGCTCAACGGCCCCGTCGGCGAGACGCTCGCGCAGAAGTTCAAGGCGGTCGGCATCGTCCCGCTTGGCTACTGGAACAACGGCATCCGGCACCTCTCGAACTCCAAGCGCGAGGTGACGAAGCCTGCCGACGTCGCGGGCCTGAAGGTCCGCACGCCCGCCGATCCGATGACGATCGACATCTTCCAGGCGCTCGGCGCCTCGACCGAGCAGATCGCCTTCGGCGAACTCTACGTCGCGCTCCAGCAGGGCGTGGTCGACGGGCAGGAGAACCCGCTCGTCAACATCGCCAGCTCCAAGCTCTACGAGGTCAACAAGTTCATGGCGCTGACCGCCCACAAGTGGGAATCGACGCCGTTCCTGATGTCGCAGATCGCCCTGGCCCGCATCGGCGGCGACCTCGACGCGGTGCAGGCCGCCGCCACTGAAGCCGGCCGGATGCAGATCGAGCTGTCGGAGAAGGCGACGGGCGAGGCCCTCTCCAAGTTCAAGGCCGACACGGCGCTCGTCGTCACCGAGGTCGATCGTGCCGCCTTCGTCGAGGCGACGAAACCGGTGGCCGACACGTGGAAGAAGAAGGACTTCGGCGCCTTCGTCTCCCAGGTCGAGGAAGCGGCGCGCGGATGACCTCCCTCCCGGATCCGGGCGCCCATCCGAGCGGGCCTCGGCGCCCGCTCGGAGCCCCATTAGCCCTCGCCGACGGCATCGACAGGGTCGTCGGCCTCTTCTGCCGCGCGGTGGTGATCGGGTCGGGCGTCGTCCTGACGGCGGTGATGACCGCCAATGTGGCGGCTCGCTACGCGCTCTCGTCCGGCGGTTTCCGCTGGGCGCAGGAACTGCCGACGCTGCTCTTTCCCTTCTTCATCGTCGCCGGCATCACGCTGGCCGCGCAAGGCGGGCTCCACATGGCCGTGGAGTGGCTCTACGACCGCCTCAAAGCGCGAGGCAAGGCGATGCTCTTCGTCTTCAGCCATGTCTGCGTCATCGCGAGCTTCCTGACGCTCGCCTGGCAGGCCAGCGTCGTCGCGGCCATCGCGGGCGTCGAGCACAGCCCGATCCTCGGCCTGCCCAACAGCATCGGCTACTACGTCGTCTCGATCGGCGCCCTGCTCGTCGCCCTCGTCACGGCCACCGCCACCTTCCGCGTCGCGCGCCTCGGTTGGGACGCCCGTCCGCAGACTAGCGCCGAGGAACTGCCGCTATGACCCTCATCATGCTCGGCGTCTTCCTCGTCACCATGCTGCTCGCGATCCCCGTGGGCTACGGGCTCATCATCGCGGCGGGCGTGGCCATCCTCTCGCACGGGTACCTGCCGCTCTCGATCGTCGCGCAGCAGATCTACGACCAGACGCAGTCTTTCCCCATGCTGGCGCTGCCCTTCTTCATGCTGGCAGGCACCCTGATGCTCGGCGGCAAACTCGGCAACCAGCTCCTCGAACTCGCCAGCCACGTCATGCGGCGTTGGCGGGGCGGGGCGCTCTCGACGACCGTCGTGTCCTCGGTCGTCTTCGGCGGCGTGTCGGGCTCGGCCGTCGCCAACGCCTCGGCGCTCGGCTCGGTGCTCATTCCGTGGCAGAAGCGGCAGGGCTACCCGGCGCCGCTCTGCGCCGCCAACAACGCGACCTCGGCGGTGATCGACGTCTTGATCCCGCCCTCGATCCCGATGATTCTCTATGCGCTGGTCAGCGGCGTATCGGTCGCCGACCTTTTCGTCGCCGGCATCCTGCCGGGGGTCCTGATGGCGGTCAGCTTCATCGGCGTGTGCTGGTACGTCTCCTGGCGTCGTGGCTATGCGGTCGAGAAGAGCGGCATTCGAAAGCGCGAGCTGGCCCGCCTCGCGGTCAAGAGCTTCCCGGCGATCCTTCTGCCGATCCTCATCATCCTCGGCCTGCGTTTCGGCTTCGCGACGCCGACGGAAGTCGCGGTGCTCTCGGTGGTCTACTCGCTGGTCCTCAGCCTCCTGTTCTACCGAGACCTGACGCTGAAGCGCTTCTGCGACAACATGGTGGAAGCCGGCGTGGCGACCGGCGTCGTGATGCTGGTCATCATGGGCTCGGCGGCCGTGGGCTGGATCCTGACCTTCGACCAGGTGCCGCAGAATTTCGCGGCCTGGGTTTCGGCCAACGTCTCCAACCCGATCCTCATCATCATGATGATGAACGTCCTGATG
This sequence comes from Aureimonas sp. Leaf324, assembly GCF_001423245.1. Classification (GTDB taxonomy): domain Bacteria; phylum Pseudomonadota; class Alphaproteobacteria; order Rhizobiales; family Rhizobiaceae; genus Aureimonas. Next base: position 1,480 of record NZ_LMOH01000008.1, on the reverse strand, counting down.
CTGATCGTCGGCATGCCGCTCGACCTGCCGCCTTCGATTCTGCTTCTGGGACCGATCTTCGTGCCGCTCGCCGCCACGATCGGGCTCGATCCGGTGCAGTTGGGCCTCATCATGGTCATCAATCTCGGCATCGGCCTCTACACGCCGCCTATCGGAACGACGCTGTTCATCTCGTCCTCCATCGCTAAGGCGCCGCTCGGCGCGACGACGCGGGAACTCTGGCCCTTCTTCGCTATGGCCATGCTGCTGCTCTTTGCGGTCAGCTATATCCCGGCGCTGACCTTCTACTGACCCGCGGCGGCTCGGCGCCGCTTGTCCTTTCGCAACGGTTCGGCCGGTCCCTTGGGACCGCCGGCCTCCTGTTGCCCGGAGATACCCATGCAGCGTTTCATCAACGATCCCGACAACGTGGTGGACGACACCGTCCGCGGCTTCGTGAAGGCCCACCGCGACCTCGTGCGCCTGTCGGAGACGAACCGGCGCGTGGTCGTGTCCACGAGCGCGCCGNGTGGTGGACGACACCGTCCGCGGCTTCGTGAAGGCCCACCGCGACCTCGTGCGCCTGTCGGAGACGAACCGGCGCGTGGTCGTGTCCACGAGCGCGCCGAAGAGCGGGCGCGTCGGCGTCGTCACCGGCGGCGGTTCGGGCCACGAGCCGGCCTTCATCGGCTATACCGGCAAGGGGCTGGTCGACGCGGTGGCGGTGGGCGAGTTGTTCTCCTCGCCGACCGCGAAAAGCTTCCATGACGCGATCAAGGAAGCCAGCGGCGGCGCGGGCGTCGTCTGCCTCTACGGCAACTATGCCGGCGACAACATGAACGTGAAGATGGCGCAGAAGCTGGCGTCGAAGGACGGCATCGAGGTCGCTGTCGTGGTGGCCAACGACGACGTCTGCTCGGCCCCGCCGGAGGAGCGCGAGAAGCGCCGCGGCGTCGCGGGCGAGATCTTCATGTGGAAGATCGGCGGCGCCAAGGCGAACGANCGACGACGTCTGCTCGGCCCCGCCGGAGGAGCGCGAGAAGCGCCGCGGCGTCGCGGGCGAGATCTTCATGTGGAAGATCGGCGGCGCCAAGGCGAACGAAGGCGCGAGTCTCGAGGAGGTGCGCGCCACCGCCCAGAAGGCGATAGACAACTGCCGTTCGATCGGCGTCGGCCTCGGCCCCTGCACCCTGCCGGCCGTCGGCCATCCGAACTTCCAGATCGAGGCCGGCACGATGGAGGTCGGCATCGGCCATCACGGCGAGCCCGGCATCCGCGTGGAACCGTTGAAGACGGCTGCCGAGGTCGCGCGCGACATGGCCAAGATCGTCTTGGACGACCATGCGCTCGCCGCGGGCACCGAGGTCGCGGTCCTCGTCTCGGGCCTCGGCGCGACGCCGCTCAACGAGCTCTACATCCTCAACGACACGATCGAGGCCGAGATCACCGGTCGCGGCCTCACGGTCTACCGCACCTATGTCGGCAACTACTTCACCTCGCT
>NZ_LMOH01000007.1 GCF_001423245.1 Aureimonas sp. Leaf324 | reverse complement strand
TCAAGTCGAACCTCAGCACCGCCAAGGCCCAGGTCGATGCCGCGACGGCGGCGCTCGACGAGATCGGCTCGCTGGTCGACGAGGTGGCCAAGATCACCGCCTCTGTCGCAGCCGCTGGGGGTACTGCCACGACCAGCCAAGCCAATCAGGTCGTTGCCTACAAGACGCAGATCACGGCTCTGATGGGCAGCTCGACGGTCAACGGCAAGAACCTTCTCGGCGCTGCCGGTGCACCGAACGACCTCTCCGTCGCGACCGGCGTTTCGGACGGCGCGCTGGTCGGAACCGTCGCCTATACGGCTGGTCTCCCGACCGCCGGCACCGCGATGACCGAGCTCNGACCTCTCCGTCGCGACCGGCGTTTCGGACGGCGCGCTGGTCGGAACCGTCGCCTATACGGCTGGTCTCCCGACCGCCGGCACCGCGATGACCGAGCTCATGGCGATTACCAACGCCGGCGGTCTGACGGCTTTCACGACAACGGATGCCGCGACAGCGCAGAGCGAGATTGCAGCGATCGCCACCCAGCTTGGCGCCGTGTCGAAGGGGCTCGACAGTGCGATGAGCTTCAACGACCGGATGGCCGACGTCCGTAACAACGCGCTCGGTGGTCTGGTGGACGCCGATCTCGAACGTGAGACCGCCAAGATGCAGGCTCTGCAGGTCCGTCAGCAGCTCGCCTACCAGGCGATCTCGATGAGCAACAACTCCGCTCAGAACATCCTCATGCTCTTCCGCTAAGCGTCGGCGACGCATCGCGTCTCCCCGTCGCGCCACTTGCCGACGGCTTAGCAAGCGACCCTCCGGCGCTCCCCGTGCCGGAGGGTTTTCGATTCCGGATCGGAACTCCAATCCTTCAACCTTCAACCTTCATCATTCGGTAAGGTCATCACGTCCGCGCAAGCTTGTGCCCCCAGAGTGACGCCATCACTTCCCGCATTCCGCAGGCGAACGCATGGCGATGGTCGCTCGGGCCGAGGCCCAAAAACTCCTGTCCAACCTTCAGGCGCTGGGCGGCCGCAAGCTGGGTGCGCTGGCGTTGATCGGCGTCGTCGCCATCGCGCTCGTGAGCCTTGCCGCCTTCTACCTGTCCAAGCCGACCATGGAGTCGCTCTATTCCGGCCTCGACCGGCAGGACGTGACGCGCATCGGCGCGGCGCTGACCGAAGCGGGCATTCCGTTCGACGTGAACGCGGCCGGCGACACGGTGATGACCAACTTCTCGCAGACCGCGAACGCCCGCATGCTCTTGGCCGAGAAGGGCCTACCCCGGTCCGAGAACGCGGGCTACGAGCTCTTCGATTCGATGGGCTCGATGGGCCTCACCACCTTCATGCAGGAGGTGACGCGCGTCCGCGCTCTTGAAGGCGAGCTCGCCCGCACGATCCAGACCTTGAAGGACGTGCGCGCCGCGCGCGTCCACATCGTCCTGCCCGAGCCCGGTTCCTTCCGCCGCGAGAGCCAGAAGCCGTCGGCGAGCGTCGTGATCCGCACCGACAACACCGAGGACTTCGCCAACGCGCAGGCGATCCGCCACCTCGTCTCCTCGGCCATTCCCGGCATGCAGGTCGATCAGGTCACCGTCCTCAACACCGACGGCACGCTCCTTGCCTCCGGTGACGACGCCTCCAACGCGACCTCGACCAAGCAGCTCGGCATGGAGGGCATCGTCTCCTCCTCGATCCAGGACTCGATCCGCCGCACGCTCGCCCCCTATCTCGGCGTCGGCAATTTCCAGTCCAGCGTCATCGCCCGCCTCGATACCGATCGCCGCCAGATCTCCTCGCGCAAGTTCGATCCGGACGGCCGCGTCGAACGCTCGACGCGCACGGTCCGCGAGACCGGCCAGTCGACCGACCAGGCCGCCAACAACAACGCGGCGACCGCCGCGCAGAACGTGCCCCAGGCCGCGCCTCAGCCGGCCGCCAACGGCAACTCGTCGTCGGAGGCCAAGGAGCGCCGCGAGGAACTGACCAACTACGAGATCAACGAGACCACGACGCAGACCGTCTCCGACGGTTACGACGTGCGCCGACTGTCGATCGCCGTCGTCGTCAACCGCGCCCGGCTCGTCGCCACGCTCGGCGAGAACCCGACGCCGGAGCAGGTCGACGCCGCGCTCGCCGAGGTGAAGTCGCTCGTGGCCTCGGCCGCCGGCATCACCGACAGCCGCGGCGACCAGCTCGAGGTGACCGCCGTCGATTTCGTCTCCAACGGCCAGGACCTCCAGCCGGTGCCCTCGCTCGGCTACGGCGAGATGCTGCTGAAGCAGTCCGGCACCATGGTCAACGCGCTCACCATCCTCGTGGTCGCCGTGCTGGTGATCTGGTTCGGCCTGAAGCCCGCCATCCGCGCCATCTCGGCGCCCGCCGCCAACGACAATGGCGACGACGCCATGCTGACGGGCGACGGGCCGATCGAGCTGCAGAACCCGATGCTCGACGGCGACCTCGGCCCGCTCAACACACCTCCCGGCTTCGGCGCCGACCTCGTGGCCTCGCTCGGCTACGGCGAACCGCCCGCCAACGACGACCTGTTCGACGAACTCACCCGCAACCGTGCCAACTCGCCGAAGGTCCGCCTCGAGAAGCTCGTCGATTTCGACGAAGCCCAAGCGGCGGCCATCCTCAAGCAGTGGATTCACCAGAAAGAGGCGGCCTAAGCCATGATCCCTCTCGCGCAATTCCTGTCGGACGAAAACGAAGACGAGTTCGTGCCGCTGCGGGCCCAGGCGCCGCGCCGGCCTCCGGTCGCCGCTCCCCGCGCCTTCGAGGCCGGCCTGCCGCGGGTCTCCTCGCCGGCGGCGCAGGCGCCCCGCATGGCGCCGAAGCCCGCCACTGCTGCGCCCGCCATGCGCCCGACGGCGATGCCCGCCAAGGCCCTGCAGGCGGCGGGCGTCGCGCCCGTCCAGCCGCGCCCGGCCGAGCCGCGCGTGCCGCTGCGTGAGGTCGAAGCGGAGCGCCGGGCCTGGGCGAAGGAGCGCGAGACGTTGCTGCGCGCCCACGAGATCGCCCTCGCGCAAGCCCACCAGGACGGTGCGGCCGAGGCCGAAGAGGCGGTTCGCCAGGACCTGGAGCGCGTTTCCGCCGAGCGCATCGAGGCGCTGCGTCAGACGCTCGCCGCCGATCACGAGGGGGCGCTCGCGGATGCGCGCCGTCAGTGGGTCGAGACCGAGGGCGACCGTCTCGCCGATCTCGTGATCCTGCAGATGGCCGTGTTCGAGGACGCGTTGAAGACGACGTTGAGCGCGCTCCTGCGCCCGCTTGTGCTCGACGCGCGCAAGCGGATGACCGTGGATGAGCTCGCCGGCGCGGTGAAGACGATCGCCTTCGACGGCAACACCGTGAAGATCGCGGCGTCGGGCCCGAGCGACCTTCTCCATTCGCTCGAAGGCAAGCTCGGCGATCACGCCCGGCACGTCTCGTTCGATCCCGACGAGACGCATACCGACGTTCGCATCGACGCCAACCAGACCGTGATCGAGACCCGTCTCGCGGCGTGGCTGAAGGCCGTCGAGGAGGCGCTTTCGTGAGTGCACTCGATACCGAGCGGCACGAGATCATCATCGTCCGGCGCAGCGGGGAGGTCGAGGACGGTCATCACGGCGGCGCCTGGAAGATCGCCTTCGCCGACTTCATGACGGCGATGATGGCGTTCTTCCTCGTGATGTGGCTGACCAGCGTGTCGGACGAGGCGACGAAGAGCCAGATCGCCCAGTATTTCAATCCGATCGAACTGAACGACCCGCTGCCGCCGACCGACGGCGTGGCGCGCGACCCGTCCGCGCCCGCCCAGACGCCCGGTCCCGCCGCGGAAGACAGCAAGACGCCCGGCACCCCCGGCGGCAAGCCCGTGGGGGGCGACGCCAAGGGCGGCGAGGATCAGGCGATCTTCCGCGACCCGTATGCGGTGCTGGCCGAGATCGTCGCCGAGAACGAGGCGATGGGCGATACCGGCAAGGCGGTCGGCAAGCCCGACGGCACCGGGCTTCCGGGCCTTAATGGGGGCGATGCCTACCGCGACCCGTTCGACCCGACGTCCTGGCAGCTGACGCCGAACGCCGTTGCCGGCAAGCAGGTCGAGGTCACGGCGGACGATTTCGCGACCGTCGCCGTCGAGCCGCCGAAGCCCGCAGCGCCGCCGGTCGAGGTGGCCGCCGCGCCCGCCGCGCCGGCAACGCCCGAACAGAGCGATGCCGCGGAGCTGCAGAAGGAGATCGACGCCAGCGTGCCGGGAACGGAAGCCGCCGACGTCCAGGTGAAGAGCGGCGACGCGGGCTCCGGCACGGTCACGATCTCGCTGGCCGACACGCTCGACACCGGCATGTTCCAGATCGGTTCGGCCCGGCCCACCGCCGATGCGATCCGCCTGATGGAGAAGATCGCGGCGATCCTGAAGGACCGTCCGGGCGACATCGTCATCCGTGGTCACACCGACGCGCGGCCCTATTCGGGTAACGGCCAGGTCGACAACTGGCGCCTCTCCACCGATCGCGCCCACATGGCCTACTACATGCTTCGCCGCGGCGGGCTCGACGACAAGCGGGTGGAGGCGATCGAAGGCGTCGCCGACCGCCAGCCGAGCAATGCGTCCGATCCCGAGGCCGCCAGCAACCGGCGCATCGAGATCCTCTTGAAAGAACCCAAGGCGTGAAGAACTCTCTGCGGCTCCTGCTCGGCTCGTTGCTGATCGGTGCGTCCATGCTGCCGGCGCGCGGTATGGAGGCACCCGCCGTGCCCGAAGCCGCGGGACAGGCCGAGCCGGCCGCCGTAGAGGCAACGGCCGCCGCGTCTGCCGACCCGGCGCCCGCGCCGACCGCCGACGCGGGCGCTGGAGGAGAGGCTGCGGGCGCGGCCCACGACCCCGCGCCGGAAGCATCAACGGAACTGGCCGGCGGTCGCGACACGCACTGGACCGAAACGCGCACGCCGATGCCCTTCGACGTCATGCGATCGGTGCAGTTCCTGCAGGATCAGGTGGCGCGGGGCAACGTGCGCGCGATCCGCGTGCAGGCGCTGCTCCTGCGCCGCTTCGCCCGCACCTTCGTCGAAGCCGCGCCTGAGGTTTGGAACGATCCGCGCAACACCCGCGCCATCGTGCTCTTCACCTTCAGCGGCGGGACGCCGGACGTCATCGCGACGTTGCTCGACCAGGGACGCCTGCCGGAGGCCGAACGCCCCCTGTTCGACGGGGCGCTGGCCTATGTGCGGAACGATCTGAAGACGGCGGCGACGAAGCTCGAGGCGATCTCGATCGACGATCTGGAGCCCGTGCTGGCCGCGCAGGTCAGTCTCGCGCTGGGTCAGATCCATCAGATCGACCATCCTGACAAGGCGATCGAGGATCTGGCCAACGCCCGGCTGCTCGCGCCTGGCACGCTGATCGAGGAGGCGGCGCTGCGGCTCGGCGCGCCGCTCGCGGACGACGCGGGTGCACACGACGACGCCGACCGGATGGCGCGGCGCTACTTCGACACCTATCACGACTCCAGCTATGCGGCGAATTTCGAGACCCGCTACGTCGCCCTCGTGGTCGGCCGTGCCATGACCGATCCGCAGGCGGCGCTCGTCGCCATGGACGGCGTCGTCGCGGGGCTCCCAACCGCTCGGCAGCAGCGGCTCTATCTCGCGGCCGCCCGCCGTTCGCTCGTGGCGGGCAACCTCCATTTCGCGTCGCAGTCCGCAGATCAGGCCATCACCCTCGACGGCCTGGAGCCCGGTGACGCAGCCCGCGCCAACCTCTACCGGACGGCCTCCGCGCTCGGTGCCGACGACCAGACCGCTTCGAGAAAGGCCTTGGACGGCATCGACCGAAGCCTCCTGCATGTCGAGGACCAGAAGATTCTCGATGCCGCCTATTCCGTCTTGGACTCCATGGCCAAGCCGGCGCTGATGACAGAGGTGAGCAATCCCGCTCCGCCGGAGCCGGACACCTCGTCGGTTCTGACACGGGCGCGGGCCGCGCTCGACGCCGCCTCCAAGGAAATGAAGAAGCCGTAATCCATGAAGATCGATCTTTCCCTCGCGCCGCTCGACAAGGACGGACCGGCCCGCGCTTCCGCCAATCCCGAGGCCGATCGCGGCGTGCTCGGCGATGCGTTCGGGAGGGCGGTGCGCGACGCCGAGGGCAAGCGTTCCGCCAATTCCAACGACCGAACGTCGAAGGCCGACGTCGAGGCGCCAGAGCCGGCCGCGAACGACGCGGCGCCGGTCGATCCTGAGGACGCGGACGATGCGGCCTCCGAAGACAAGCACGATCTGAAGGCCGACCAACTCCAGGCCCTCCTCGGCTCGCTCGCGGCCGTCACCAGCGCCAAGGCAGCCGCAAAGCTTGAGAAGCAGGTCGCCAAGGAGCACGCCAAGGCCGATGGCGAGACCAAGCTGTCGCTCGACCGCGCGGGGCAGAAGGTCGCGATCGCCGAAGAGGCGCAAGGCAAGACCAAGGGCGGAATGAAGCTCGACGTCCTGCGCATGGAAACGCATTTCGAGCCGCACCAGGACGGCATGGTTCTGGTGGAGGGCAAGGCAGGTGCAAAGGACGAGGCGACCCCCGTCGTGGACGCCAAGTCCAAGGGCGCGGCGCCCGGCGCGCTGTCCGCAGCCCTCGCCGACATCGCCAAAGGACGCGTCGGCGACGGCAAGTCGGCGGCGGGCGATGTTGCCAAGGGCGCGGCCGACGACGGTGCCAGCCCGCCGATGCGGTTCGACGAGGCGCTTGCGCGGCTCGGACGCGGCGCGTCCGATGGATCAGGCCGTGAGGCCGGACGCGACGGTTCGGCCGCTGCGAAGTCGGCCCTCAGCGAACTGGCGGACCGTCGAAGCGCGGCCAGAAGCGCGGACGCGGCATCGGGCACCGTCTCGATCGCGTCGCCGCTCCCGTCCTCGTCGCCCTACAACCTGGCCGGGCAGGTGGCCGGACCGATCATGGAAGCGCTCGGCGATCCCGCCAAGGCGCCGGCCCAGTCCGCGCCCGCCAGTTCGGATGCCCATCTTCGCATGCGGGCCGGCGGCGGCGCGCTCAAGACGCTGACGATCCAGCTTCATCCCGAGCACCTCGGCACCGTGGACGTGTCGATGCGGCTGAACGAGGGACGTCTGACGCTGGAGCTCGCGGCCAGCCGCAGCGATACGGCCTCCATGCTGCTGGACGACCAGGCTTCGCTGCGCAAGCTTCTGGAGCACGCCGGCTTCTCGCTCGACGACGCCGCGATCTCCGTCATCACCCGCGACAACGGCCAGTTGCAGACGGCCGATGCCGGCGCCACGAGCTCGCACCAGAACGAGCACGGCGGTCGCCCGACAGGCGAGGGGCGTCCCGACGGTCGCGCGCCGTCCGGCGGATCGGACGACCCGTCCGGCCGTCGCCGATCGGCGTCCTCGAACCGCGACGATGCCGCTCCGGCCAAATCGCAGGCCGGCTCCACCTACCTCTGATCGACGCGAAAGGGATGGCCGAGCCCTGGGTCTCGGGCATCCCGTTTTGCCTCTTCGACCGCGCGCGAAGCTGCCCGATGTCCTGCTTTCGGGTGGTTGCAAGGCTCGCGATAGGTTGCACGGATAGATTGAAAATCACCGCTCCGTGATAAACCTGAAATTTGAATGCTTCCAGACAACCGGCTGTAAACGAATGGTAAACCGCCGGTGAGCGATACGAAGCATTAACCCTATAGTGATTTTTGGGGATGGCCCGATTCGCGGTGGGTTGGTTATTTGTTTCCTAACGAAACGCAAGTCACGCGGCGGGGACAAATGATCGTAGTTGTGGACAATCGCGAGCTGGTCACGAACGGCTACAAGTCCCTCTTCGGGACGGAAGGCGTCTCGTCCGCCGGCTTCGGCGTCGACGAATTCCGCGACTGGGTCGAGTCCGCGTCCGACAACGACCTGTCGGCGGTCGAGGCCTTCCTGCTCGGCGACTTCCCCGAGCGCGGCGCCTTCACCCGCCTCGTCCGCAGCCGCTCCACCGCGCCGATGATCGCCCTGGCCGAAGCCAAGGCCCTGACGTCGACGCTCGATCTCTTCGCCGCCGGCATCGACGACGTCGTCGCGAAGCCCGTGCACGTCAAGGAGATCCTGGCCCGTGTCGGCGCGATCCGCCGCCGCGAAGTCGCGATCGACCGCGCCAAGACCACGGTGGACGAGATCTGCGTGTTCGCCGATGGTCGCGACGCCGAAGTCGCCGGCCAGCCGATGGTCCTGCCGCGCCGCGAGCGCCGCATCCTCGAGTATCTGGTCGCCAACAAGGGCCGCCGCGTTTCGAAGCAGCAGCTGTTCAGCGCGATCTACGGCATCTTCGACGAGAACGTCGAGGAGAACGTCATCGAGAGCCACATCTCCAAGCTGCGCAAGAAGCTCAAGATGCGCCTGGGTTATGATCCGGTCTCGTCGAAGCGTTACCTCGGCTACGGCATCGGCGTCTGAAGCAAGCCGTCGCAGACAACTGACAAACGACTTGAGGGGCCCGGCACGAAAGTGTCGGGCACTTCGATTTATGAAGATATGTTTAATGATCTGTTATTTAAATTCTATGTGACAGCAGCTTCGCGCAAGCCATTCCCACTACTGTGAATGCAATCTGAGGTAACGGATAAGGGTGGCAGTATGAGCATCGGCGGCCTAATGCGCACGAGCGTCTCCGGTATGAATGCGCAGGCGACCCGCCTCAGCGCCGTGTCGGAGAACATCGCGAACGCCAACACCAACGGCTACAAGCAGACCACGACCGAATTCACCTCGCAGATGCTGGCCAACGGCAAGGGGCAGTACAATTCGGGTGCGGTCGAGGCGAACGTGCGCACGCTCATCAGCGAGCAGGGCGGCCTCAGCTACACCGCCAACTCGGTCAACTCGAAGAAGCTCGACCTTGCGATCTCCGGCCAGGGCTTCCTGGTCGTCGACGACGGCAACGGCGGCAACGTCCTGACGCGCGCCGGCTCCTTCATGCAGCAGCCCGACGGAACGCTCGTCAACGCGGCCGGCTACGCGCTGAAGGGCTATCCCGTCGGCACCAACGGCACCGATTTCGTCCTGAACGGCTTTGCCGGTCTTCAGCCGGTGAATCTCAACGCCGGCCTCCTCAGCGCCAGCCCGAGCACCAAGGGCATCCTGACGATCCCGCTGAACAAGGACTTCACGCAACAAGCGACGGCAGCCGACCGTCCGTCAGCCAATCCGGACAAGACGCCCGATCCGAAGAAGACGGTCTCGAACTCGCTGGTGGTCTACACCAACTCCGGCGAGGCGGTGAAGCTCGACATCTACTACACCAAGACCGACGACGCGACGAACACCTGGGAAGTCGCCGTCTACGACAGCCGCAAGGCCAGCACGACCGGAACGAACCGTCCCTTCCCCTATGGCGGAACCGCCGGTGCGGCGACGACCGCGGCGGGTCTTCTCAAGACGTCGACGATCGTCTTCGACGCGACCAAGAACTACTCGCTGAAGACGGTCGATGGCGCCACGAATGGCATCATGCCGATCGACCTGTCCAGCATCGGCGGCGTCGCCGCCTTCAACCTCGACATCGGCAACACCACCCAGTTCACCGGCGACAACCAGCCGCTGGAGGCGAAGGTCGACGGCAACCCGGCCGAGGTGATCGACAAGGTCAGCGTCGGCAAGGACGGCATGGTGCTCGCCACCTTCACGTCGGGCGCGACGCGCGAACTCTACAAGATCCCGCTCGCCAGGGTGGCGGCGCCCGACAACATGACTGTCCTGTCCGGCAATGCCTTCGCGCCGAGCCTGGAATCGGGCAGCGTCCTCATGGGCTTCGGCGGGTCGGACGGGTTCGGAAGCCTGATCTCGGGTGCCCTCGAGAACTCCACCGTCGACATGGCCTCCGAGCTCACCACCATGATCGAGAGCCAGCGGTCCTACACCGCCAACTCCAAGGTCTTCCAGACCGGCTCGGAAATCATGGACGTTCTGGTGAACCTGAAGCGCTGACGGCGCCGGTTCGCATCCATACTGACAGCAACGCGCGTCGCAGACCTGCGGCGCGCCGCCGGACCGATCGTCCTTCGTACCCTCCCGGATTGCTCCCATGTCGCTCTCTGCCGCGTTGAACACTGCCAAGTCGTCGCTGGCCGCGTCGCAGCTTCAGACCCAGATCGTCTCGAGCAACATCGCCAACGTCAACACGGCGGGGGCCACCCGCAAGATCGCCAATGTGGTGACCGGCGCCGGGGGCGGGGTCACGGTCACCTCAATCTCGCAGGCGTCGAACTCGGTCCTCTTCCGAAACATGCTGGACGCGACCTCGAAGCTGCAGGTCGCCGTCACCCATTCCGACGCCTACTCGCGCATCAACGAGATCCTCGGCGACACGGCGGCCAAGGAGTCGCCGCAGGCCCGCATCGCGGCGCTGAACGACGCGCTCTCGACGCTCGCCAACACGCCCGGCAACTTCGATCTCGCCCGCAACGCCGTGCAGGCCGCGCAGGACCTCGTCACCACGATCCGCACGAACGCCGCGACGGTGGACACCATTCGCCGCGACGCGGACGACAGTCTGGTGGACGCGGCCAACGACATGAACAGGATTCTGGCCGAGCTCGAGTCGGTCAACCGCCAGATCGTGCAGGGCACGACCAAGGGCCAGGATATCACCGACCAGTCCGACCAGCGCGACCGTCTGGTGACGCAGCTTTCGCAGTATGTCGGCGTCAGCGTCCAGTCGCGCGGCAACAACGACATGGTGATCTACACCGACTCCGGTGTGACGCTCCTGGAGAACACCGCGCGCAGCGTGTCCTACCAGTCGACGAACTCGCTGGCGCCCGGCGTCGAGGGCAACAGCTTCTATATCGACGGCGTCGCCGTGACCGGCGAGAAGTCCTACATGCCGGTGAAGACCGGCAAGATCGCGGGGCTCACCGAGGTCCGCGACGGGATCGCCAACACCTACGGCGCCCAGCTCGACGAACTCGCCCGCGGCCTCGTCTCCGCCTTCTCCGAGTTCGATCCGACCGGCGCGGGCGTCGCCAAGACCGGCCTCTTCACCTCGACCGTCGACATGTCCACGACCACCGGTCCGGTATCCGTCGGCGCATTCACGACGCCGGGCGCCTTCACGACCGACAAGGACGTGTCCTTCACGGTCACCTACGACGGTACGACCTATCAGGCCGCGGGAACGTTGACGGCCGCCGATCTCGTGGACGGCACGAGCTTTGCGAACCGCCTTCAGCAGCTCGTCGCCGGCGCCAAGACGACGGCCGGCGCGACGCTCGGGGCAGGGCGCATCTCCGTCGCCAACACCGGCACCGCCCTGTCGATGTCGGCCACCGGCATCGGCGACAGCATCGGCTTCCAGATCTCCGGCCTGTCGGCGAACCTGACGGCGGCCGGCATGACGGCGGGCACCGGCACGCCGGCCGCCGAGCCCGTCTATCGCGGCCTCAGCGCCAGCCTGACGCTGGCGCCGGGCCTCAACACCGACCCGACGCTCGTGCGCGACGGCGTGAACTACCAGTTCAATCCGGGCTCGCCGACGAAGCTCGGCGGCTTCAGCGACCGGATCGTTGCGCTCGGCAAGGCGCTGGACACCGCGCGCTCTTTCTCGAGCGAAGCCGGGGCCAACCCGAAGGCGACCCTCGCCGGCTACGCGGCCTCGTCGATCGGCTGGGTGCAGCAGTCGCGCGCCGCCGCGAGCAATTCGGCGACGTCGATGGCGACGCTCGTCGACAAGACGAACGAGACCCTGTCCAGCGAGACCGGCATCAATCTCGACGTCGAACTGACCCGCCTGATCGAACTCGAGCGCTCCTACCAGGCGTCGGCCAAGATCATCTCCACCGTGGACCAGATGTTGGCCCAGCTCCTCCAATCCATCTGACGGATCGCGTAAGTCATGAGCATTTCCTCGCTGTCCTTCAACGCCGCCACCCGCGCGACGATCCTGCGCCTTCAGTCCGAACTGAAGGATGCGACGACCGAACTCAGCTCGGGCCGGCATGCCGATATCGGGATGACCCTCGGCCGGCTGACGGGCGATGCGGTCCAGTATCATTCGCAGGAAACCAGCATCCAGAAGATGCTGGAGTCGAACAACCTCGTCACCAGCCGCCTCGAGCTGATGAACGACACGCTCGACGATCTGCGGGGATCGGCGGAGTCGGTCTCGTCGAACCTGATGACGGTGATCGCCAACGGCTCCAACGCCGATGCGGTGACGGGCTCGCTCGTCGCGGCCAAGGGCGCGCTCGGCTCGATGATCGGCTCGCTCAACGTCAACATCACGGGACAGTATCTCTTCGCGGGCGCCCAGACCGACCAGTTGCCGATGACCGACGCGAGCGACGTCGTCGCCGCACAGTTCAAGAACTTCCTCACCGCGGCCGGCCGCACGCCCGAGACCGTGACGAAGGACGAGCTCACCCAGTACTTCTCGCAAACCGGCTTTACCGACGCCGGGGGGCAGACCTATCGCTTCGACGACATGTTCGCCGATAACGCGGACCCGGCCAAGCCGAGCTGGAACGACTGGTCGACCGCATCCGACACGCCCGTCGTCTCGCGCATCTCGAAGACCGAGACGATCGAGTCCTCGCTGAGCACCCGCGACACTGCGATCCGCAAGATCTCGGCGGCCTATTCGCTGATCGGCAGCGTCGGCCTCGACAAGATGAGCGCCGACGCGCGCTCGGCCGTCGCCTCGGCCGCCTACAGCCGCGTCAACGACGGCATGAAGGGCCTGACGGCGCTGCAGACGCAGATCGGCGGTCGCCTGAACCGCGTCGACATCGCCAACACCGCGCTGAACACCCAGAAGGCGCTGGTCCAGAACGCGATCGACCGGATCGAGGGCGTCGATCCCACCGAGGCGGGCCTGCGCGTGTCCTCGCTGGAGACGCAGCTCCAGGCTTCGTTCACCGTCACCGGCCGCCTGAAGAACCTCAGCCTCCTGAACTACCTCTGACCCTTTCGAACGGCCGGCATGATTGCCAGGCGACCGCGAACCAGCCTCACGGGACACGAAGCATGTATCAGTTTTCCTATGCGGAAGTCAGTTCGGAGAGCTCCGCGACGGCTCGCGATCGCGAGCGTGAGGCGCTCGACCGCACCGTGGACGCGCTGCAGCGCGCGCAGGCCGCCGGCCCGAAGTCGCGCGAGGCGATCGAGGCGATCTACCTGACCCGCAGTCTCTGGAGCGTCCTCGTCGAGGATCTCGCGAACCCCGAGAACGCGCTGCCGGAGGAGCTGCGCGCCGCACTGATCTCGATCGGCCTGTGGATCATGCGCGAGGCCGAGGCGATCCGTCTCGGGCGCAGCGACGACTTCTCCGCGATGATCGAGATCACCGCGATGATCCGCGACGGACTCGGAGAGTAACGATGTCCACGCTTCGGATCACGCTGCGTGCCGGAGAACGGATCTTCGTCAACGGCGCGGTGATGCGCGTCGATCGCAAGACGCATCTCGAATTCATGAACGACGTGACCTTCCTTCTGGAAAGCCACGTGATGCAGGCCGACGACGCAACGACGCCGCTTCGCCAGCTCTACTTCGTCATCCAGCTGATGCTGATCGACCCCGCCGGCGCCGCCGAGGCGCGGGCGCTCTTCGACCGCACCTACCCCTCGCTGCTGGCCGCGTTCTCGTCGGTCGAGATTCGCTCCGGCATCCAGGACGTGGTCGACCTCGTCCATCGCGAGCGCAACTTCGAAGGATTGAAGCGGCTGCGTTCGCTGCTTCCGCTCGAGGAGCTGGTGATGAAGGGCGAAGGCGTCGTCATGCCAGATATCAAGGTGATCGCCCGCCCGGTCGTCGCCATGGGAGCCCGATAGTCATGTCCACCGTCTCCAACGTCACCACGAGCGCCGCCACCACGGCCGCCGCGACGAAGTCCTCCGGCAACGTCTCCAGCGAGATGAAGACCGGTCTCGACTATGACGCCTTCCTGAAGCTCCTCGTCGCCCAGATGAAGAACCAGGACCCGACGAACCCGACCGATCCGACCCAGCAGATGAGCCAGCTCGCCTCGTTCTCGAACGTCGAGCAGTCGATCAAGCTGAACCAGAAGCTCGAGGCGATGACGACGCTCTCGACGCTGACGCAGGCCAACAACCTGATCGGGCGCACCGTCACCACCGGCGACGGGTCGGTCAGCGGCGTCGTCAAGTCGATCCAGGTCGCGAGCGACGGCGCGGTCGCCACGCTCGCCGACGGCAAGCTCGTGCTTCTCGAAGCCGGCATCAAGGTCGAATAGCATGAACGAGGCCGACGCCATCGACATCGTCCAGTCCGCGATCTGGACCGTGGTCGCCGCCTGCGGGCCCGCGGTCGGCGGCGCCATGCTGGTCGGCATCGTGATCGCGCTCTTCCAGGCGCTGACGCAGATCCAGGAGGTCACGCTGACCTTCGTGCCGAAGATCCTCGCGATCTTCGTCATCATCGCCTTCACCGCCTCCTTCACCGGCGCGCAGGTCTACGCCTTCACGCAGGAAGCCTTCGCCCGCATCGAACACGGCTACTGACGCCGCCTCCGGCGCTCCCTCCGTCATCGCCTCCGAAAGGCCCGAGCCCCGACCGGCTCGGGCCTTTCCTGCTTTTCCGGCCCGCGCCAGCCCGGCTCCAGATCGAAATGGCAAGAAAGCGTTAACGATCCCGCTGTCCGCGCCACGCGCCCGGCCAGCCGTCCAGGACCGATGCGCATGGCCGTCGACACCCTCAAGATTCCCTCATCAGCTTTGCCGCCGCGCGCCAGCATGCGCGACATCGGCTTCGCGCTCGGCATCGTCGCGATCCTCGCGGTGCTGTTCGTCCCGATCCCGGCGTTTCTGATCGACATCGGCCTCGTGGTGTCGATCGCGCTGTCGATCCTGATCTTGATGGTGGCGCTCTGGATCGAGAAGCCGCTCGATTTCTCGGCCTTCCCGACGGTTCTGCTGCTGGCGACTATGCTGCGCCTGTCTCTGAACATCGCGACGACGCGCGTCATCCTCAGCCACGGCGACGAGGGCCACAACGCGGCCGGTTACGTCATCGGCGGCTTCTCCCAGTTCGTCATGGGCGGCGACTTCGTCATCGGCATCGTCGTCTTCATCATCCTCATCACCGTCAACTTCCTCGTCATCACCAAGGGTGCGACGCGTATCGCAGAGGTCGGCGCGCGCTTCACCCTCGATGCCATCCCCGGCAAGCAGATGGCGATCGACGCCGATCTTTCGGCCGGCCTCATCGACGAGAAGCAGGCGCAGACCCGCCGCCGCGAGCTGGAGGAGGAAAGCTCCTTCTTCGGTTCGATGGACGGTGCCTCGAAGTTCGTGCGCGGCGACGCCATCGCCGGCCTCATCATCACCGCCGTCAACATCTTCGGCGGCATCATCATCGGCGTCACGCGCCACGGAATGGACGCCGGCCACGCGGCCGACGTCTTCGTCAAGCTGTCGGTCGGCGACGGTCTCGTCACGCAGATCCCGGCGCTCGTCGTCTCGCTCGCCGCCGGCCTTCTGGTGTCGAAGGGCGGAACGCGGGGTGCGGCCGAAACCGCCATCATGATGCAGCTCGGGCACTACCCGCGCGCGCTGATGGTGGCCGCTGCGCTGCTCTTCGTCCTGTCGCTGCTGCCCGGCCTGCCGTTCATGCCCTTTGCGATCGTCGCCGTCCTTCTCGGCACGATCGCCTATGTCATCCCGCGTCGCCGCGCGACGGAAGCGGAGAAGGTGCAGGTCGCCAAGCGCGAGCAGGAGGCCCAGGCCGTGGAGGCCGAGCGCCAGTCGGTCAAGGAGTCGCTGCGCATCATCGAGGTCGAGCTGGTCCTCGGCAAGCAGGTCGCCGCGCACCTGTCCTTCTCGCGCGACGAGCTGGCCAACCGCGTCGGCAAGATGCGCCGCCGCTTCGCCTCGCGCTACGGCTTCGTGATCCCCGAGATCAAGCTGTCGGACGACCTGTCGATCGGCGGCAAGGCCTATGCGATCAAGGTGCACGGCACGACCGTGGCGACGCAGGAGGTGCGCCTCGGCGACCTCCTGATCGTGCTCGGCGACGCGCCCGCGCCCGACATGCCGCACGACCTGACGAAGGAGCCGGCCTTCGGCCTGCGCGCGGCCTGGATCTCGGAGACCTTCGCCTCGTCCGCCCGTCGCGCCGGCTTCGAGCCCGTCGACACGCTGTCGATCATCCTGACGCACCTCTCGGAGGTGATGCGCAACAACCTCGCGCATCTCCTGTCCTACAAGGACATGCGCTCGCTGCTCGACCGGCTGGAGCCGGAATACAAGCGGCTGATCGAGGAGATCGTGCCGACCCACATGAGCTACTCCGGCCTGCAGGCCGTCCTGAAGCTCCTCCTTGCCGAGCGCGTCTCGATCCGCAACCTCACGCTGATCCTCGAAGCCATCGCCGAAATCGCGCCGCATGTCCGGCGGTCGGAGAAGATCGTGGAACACGTGCGCACCCGCATGGCCCAGCAGATTTGCGGCGACCTTCTGCACAACGGGCAGCTCGGCGTCCTGCGCCTCGGCAACCGCTGGGACCTCGCGTTCCATCAGGCTCTCAAGCGCGACGCCAAGGGCGACGTCATCGAGTTCGACATCGACCCGCGCCTCGTCGAGCAGTTCGCGACGGAAGCCTCGAAGGTGATCCGCGAGAAGACCGACCAGGGCGAGAACTTCGTCCTCGTCGCCTCGCCCGACGCGCGCCCCTATGTTCGGATGATGATCGAGCGGATCTTCGTCAACCTGCCGGTCCTGTCGCACCTCGAGATCGCGCGCGGCGTCGACATCAAGGCGCTCGGGTCGATCGCGTGACGCCGGAGATCGAAGTCCTCGTCTTGTCGGCCTTTCTGGTCTTCTGCCGGATCGGTTCGTGCCTGATGGTGCTGCCGGGCTTCTCCTCCATGCGCATCCCCGCACAGGTCCGCCTGTTCGTGGCGGTGGCGATCGCCTTCGCGGTGGCGCCGCGGCTCCTGCCGGACATCATGCCGCTCGTGCGCGGCGCGTCCGACGACATGCGCATCGCGATGATGTTCAGCGAACTCCTGAACGGGCTCCTGATCGGTCTTCTCGGACGCGTCTTCATGATCGCGCTGCAGTTTTCCGGCAGCGTCATCGCCAACGCGATCGGCATGGGTCAGACGCTCGGCGTGCCCATCGAGGGGCACGAGGCGGACCCCGCGCTGGTGTCCTTGATCACGCTGACCGCGACCGTCCTCATCTTCTCGTTGAACCTGCATGCCGAGATCGTGCAGGCGCTTCTGGCGTCCTATCGCGCGATGCCGGTTGAGCTCGGCTTCTCGATCCGCTCGGGGCTGGCCTCGCTCGTCGACAATCTCGACGAGACCTTCCACCTCTGCCTGCGGATCGCGAGCCCCTTCGTCGTCTATGCCGTGATCGTCAACTTCGCGGTCGGTCTCGCCAACAAGATGACGCCGCAGATCCCGATCTACTTCATCTCGCTGCCCTTCGTTCTGGCGGGCGGGCTCATTCTCCTCGGCTTCTCGATCGGCGACTACCTGACGCTGTTCATCGAGGGCTTCCGCAACTGGGTGCTGAACGGATGAGCGGACAAAGCCGGGCCGCGCGCCTCGCGCGCGTGCGGGACGTGCAGGAGAAGATGCGCCAGCTGGAAGAGTGGCGGCTCGGCGAGCTGGTGCGCGAGGAGACGCGTCTCCTCGAGAACGAGCGAGAGCTTCTGGAGACGCTCGGTTCGCAGTCCCTGATGCAGGGCCTGTTCCTCGAGGGCAAGGCCGCCGCGCTTCGCCGCAACGACGTCGTTCTGCGCGAGACGCAGGCGAAGGAAGCCTTGGCGCGCGAGAAGGTGCGACAGGCGCAGGCGACCGAGAAGCGCATCGAGCGTGCGGCCGAGAAAGCCGAGGCGACCGAGCGCGCCGCCACGGAGCGCTCCGAGCTGCTGCTCGCCCTCGAAGACCATCTCGCCGCACGGGCCGCAAGTTTCGAATAAGTGGACTGGTCTACGAATCGTATCAGCCGATCGCGGCACCGAACGAGGTGTCGCGGCGCGATCGAACTCCGGGATTGTCCTCCATGACCGTTTCACCCCTCGCGGGCCCGCTGCCGGCCTCGCGCGCGGACCAGTCCGCGCCGTCGGCCGGAACGCGCAAGGTCGACGCGGGAGCGCAGGCTCAAGCCTTCGAGGCGGCCATGCAGGCTGCGCCCGTGTCCGCCGACGCGACGCTGGACGAGGTGAACTTTCACCACCAGAGCTCGCGCAGCGCCGAGATGAAGCCCCTGCAGAAGTTCGAGGCCTTCGTGCTGCGCAGCTTCGTCGAAAGCATGCTGCCGTCGAAGAACACCTCGTTCTTCGGCACTGGTACGGCCGGCAATATCTGGCGCTCGATGCTGGCCGAGCGGATCGGCGACGAGATGGCCAAGGCCGGCGGAGTCGGCATTGCCAAGATGCTGGAAAAGGACGGTCGGGACGGGGCCGACGCCCCAGGCGTCGCCAAGACGAAGGCCTGACGATCCGGGGGTTGGGAGCCCCCGGCAACGAAACACAAGCGGCTCGTCCGCATCTGAAAAGGGTTGAGGCATTGGAAGCGGTTCTGACGCAGGCGATCAACAGACTCGAAGCTGTCATCGCCGGGGAGATGATGGCGCTGCAGGCCGGCGACCACACGGGGCTGGGGGATATCAGCCACCGCAAGAACCAGAGTCTCCTGGAACTGACCCGCATCTCGCGGGGCATCGAGCCGGACCGCGTCAGCGACGGCCTGCGTACGCGCCTCACCGTGCTGCGCGAGCGCCTCGACGACAACAGCCGTCTCCTCGAGCTTCATATGGAAGCCACGGCCGAGGTGGCCGGTCTCATCACGCGCGCGATCGCCGAAGCCGAGTCCGACGGCACCTATGTCGCGCCCCAGAACGGCGGCAGGCGGAACGGATGATCAAGATCCTCGGCATCGGCATCTGGGTTTGCCTCGTCACCTTGGGGACGGGCTATGCCGTCGCCACGATGGCGGCCGGCGCACCGCCGGAGGCGCCGCCGCCGGCCAACTATTTCGAGGGGCTGGACTACAAGAAGACCGATACGATCGCGGTGCCGATCATCGCCGAGAACGCGATTCAGGGCTACGTCCTGGCCCGCTTCGTCTATACGATCGACGGAAAGACGGCGGCGGCGCTGGCTGTGCCGCCCGAGCCCATCATCCTCGATCAGGCGTTCAAGTCGGTCTACTCGGTCACCAACTTCGACTTCAAGAACCCGGAGCGATACGACCTGCCCGCGTTGCTGGCGGAGCTGAAGGACAACGTCAACACCAAGTACGGCAAGCCGGTGGTCGAGGACGTGATGATCGACCAGTTCGACTTCCTGCCCAAGAATCAGCTGGGCGGCGAAGTCCTCAAGAACAAGTAGGCCGCCCGGTCTTTACGGTCGGTTCATCATGGCGCGCGAGAATGGCGCGAATGTCCCGCGCCGGAGCTGGCGCGCTCGACAAAGGCTGGTGCCGTGCTTTCGACCCTGATGAACTACCGCCTCTACAGCGCCGACATGGCCAAGTCGCTGGCTCGCATCGCCAGCCAGGCCTCGGTCCAGCGCGACGCGGACTACTACAAGGCGAACATCGGCAAGGTGAAGTCGCCGGACGACCTCTTGAAGGACCAACGCCTCTATTCCTATGCGATGAAGGCCTACGGCCTCGAGGACCAGATCCAGTCCAAGGGCCTGATGCGCAAGGTGCTGGAAAGCGACCTGTCGCGGACCGACAGTTTCGCCAACAAGCTCGTCGACAAGCGCTACCGGGACTTTGCCGCCGCCTTCCAGTTCGGCTCCGCCAGCAAGGCTGCGGTCCAGACAGCGGCTCAGACCGAACTCGTCACCGAAGCCTATAGCGAGCACCGGGTGCGCGCGGCGAACAAGGCCGGCGAAGTCGTCGACCTCTACAACCAGAAGATCGCGACGGTCACGTCGGTCGCCGATCTCCTGAACGATCCGACGATGCTGCGCGTCGTCGCGAAAGTGGCGGGGCTGGATCCGGACGCCGCCGACCAGACGGCGCTCAAAGCGACGCTCTCGGATGCCCTGACGACCGGGGCGTCCGGCTCGACCAACGCCAAGCTGCGCGACCTGCAGGGCCGCTTCCAGTTTCAGTCCGTCGGCTCGCCGAACACCGGCCTCTTCGCCTCGCCACCGCAGATCGCGTCGGCGCTCGCCGACATGGCCGCCACCTATTTCGACGAGACGGGCTTCGGCAACAGCCCGCAGGCGGCCGCCTACAAGACGAATTACGTGAAGAGCGTGCTCACCGCCAACCCGTCGTCCCAGACGCTGACGCAGGACGATCAGGTTCTGGACTACGTCCTGACCGCCTTCGGCATCGATCCGACGAGCGTCACGCCTTCGCAGATCAAGGACGTTCTGAACGCCGACACGTCGACGACGCCCAACGCCCTATCGACGATGCCGACGACCACCAGCGAACAGCGTCTTCTCAAGGACCGGCTGACCGCTCTCAACGCCGCGTTCACCTACGATACGGGCGGCAATCCGACGACTTCGGTGTTCGCGTCGTCCTGGTCGATGGACCGGCTGCAGTCCGGCTTCTACGAGGCCTACCGCGCCGACGACGTCGCCATCGACAAGCTGCGCACCGCGACGTTCGAGGCGCGGCTTTCGAACATGAAGTCGATCAACGACCTTCTCAACCGCGATGCGCTCGGCACGCGGGCGACGCTCGACTACGTACTGACGGCCTTCGATATCGATCCGTCGACGGAGTCGAACTTCAAGCTCCGTCAGGTCCTGATGAGCGACCCGTCCGATCCGAACAGCTTCGTCAGCAAGCTGAAGGACGAGCGCTACGAGAAGCTGGCCGCCGCCTTCAATTTCGGAGCCGACGGCAAGCCGACGACGCAGCGCCTCGTTCAGTCGGTCTCTTCGCAGACCGCGACGGGCACGCTCTACGCGACCTCCTTCGGCACGGACGTGAACGCGGCCAAGAAGGACATCATCAAGGCCGACACTCAGGCCTACCTCAAGGCGGTCGGCGAGATGCGGACGCTCGACGATTTCATCGACGACAAGAAATCGATGAAGTACGCTTTGAAGGCCTATGGCCTCGCCGACGAGAAGCTGTCGGACGCTGATCTGCGCAAGCTGTTCACGAGCGATCTTGCCGACCCCAAGAGCTTCGCCAACGCCAAGGCCGACAAGCGATACGTCAAGCTCGTCTCGGCCTTCAACTTCACGCCGGACGGCCGTGTGCGTCGGGACGCGGAAGGCGCGCAGAGCGGCTTCACGCTCCTGACGACGCAGAACAAATTTCTGCTCCAGACCATGGAAACCCAGGTCGGCCAGCAGAGCGAAGGCGCGCGGCTGGCCCTCTACTTCCTGCGCAAGGCGCCGGACGTGACGTCGGCCTACGGCATCCTCGCCGACAAGGCGCTGTTCGAGGTCGCGCGGACCGCGCTCGGCCTACCGGCGGGCATCTCCGGCATGGCGATCGAGAGCCAGGCGAAGCTTCTGGAGTCCAAGATCGACTTCAAGGACTTCCAGGACCCCAAGAAGCTCGACAAGTTCATCACCCGGTTCTCGTCGCTCTACGACAGTGCGAATACGAGCGCGGCATCGTCGCCGATCCTGTCGCTGTTCGGAAACAGCGCGGGCTCCAACGGGATCCTCGGCTACCTCTGAGGTGAGGGGCCTTACTGGCCCCGCGCGCCGACGTAGATCGCATAGAGCGAGCGCGTCGCGGTAATGAACAGGCGGTTGCGCCGCGGACCGCCGAAGCAGAGGTTGGCCACCACCTGCGGCACGAGGATCTTGCCGAGCCGCGTGCCGTCCGGCGCGAAGCAATGGACCCCGTCCGCGGCGCTCGACCAGAGATTGCCGGCCGCATCGACGCGGATGCCGTCGGGGACGCCGACATCGATCACGCAGAAGACGCCGTCGTCCGTCAGTGTTTCGCCCTCGACGCGGAAGCGGCGGATGTGGGTCGGCGCGCCGTGGGTGTGGCTGGCGCCGGAATCGGCGACGTAGAGGACGCTCTCGTCCGGCGAGAAGGCGAGGCCGTTCGGCTGGAGGAAATCGTCGACGACCCGGCGGATCTCGCCGCTCTGCCCGTCCACCCGGTAGACGCCGCGCACCGGCTGTTCGGGTTCGGCGAGCGAGCCCTCGTAGTCGCCCATGATGCCGTAGGTCGGATCGGTGAACCAGACGGAGCCGTCCGAGCGCACCACGAGATCGTTCGGCGAGTTCAGACGCTTGCCCTCGAACATGTCGGCGATCACGGTGATCGAGCCGTCGATCTCGGTGCGTGTCACGCGGCGCGTGCCGTGCTCGCAGGACATCAGCCGCCCCTGACGGTCGCGGGTGTTGCCGTTCGAGAAGTTCGAGCCCTGCCGGAAGACCGACGTGCCGACGTCGGGGATGTGACGCATCATCCGGTTGTTCGGGATGTCGCTCCACACGAGGTGGCCGGCATCGGCGAACCAGACGGGCCCTTCGGCCCAGCGGCAGCCGTCGAACAGCACCTCGAGTTCGACGTTGAGGAGGGTGAGCGCCTCGAAGCGCTCGTCATCGATCTGGTACGGCGTCATGATCGCCATGGACGAATTCCTCAGTTGCGCCCGGTCTTCGGACCGCCGGCGATCGTAATGATGGCGATGATGATCAGGCCGGTGAGCAGCAGCCGCAGCCCTGCGCCGACGCCGAACGTGTTGAGCATCGTGACGAGGAGGTAGAGGAAGATCGACGCGCCCCAGAGGCCCGGCACGTTCGACTGGCCCCCCGAGACCGACGATCCGCCCACCACCACCACGGCGATCGAGGCGAGGAGATACTCCTCGCCCATGTTGAGCGACGAGCCGCCGGAGAAGCCGGCGAGGACCGCGCCGCAGAGGCCCGCAAGGACGGCCGATAGGACGTAGGTCACCCAGCGCAGTCGCTCGACGGGAATGCCCGCCAGCGAGGCGGCGCGTGCGTTCTGCCCGATCGCGGCGATCGACCGGCCGTAGACGGTGCGATGGAGGACGACGCCCATCAGGATGCAGAGCGCGAGCGTCGCGATCGCGAGATAGGGGATGCCGAGGATGCGGCCGGTGGTGAAGTCGCCGAAGGCTTCCGGTGGGCGCACGCGCAGGCCCCGGCCGTAGGCGATGGCGACCGACTGGATCAGGAAGCTCGCCGAAAGGGTCGCGATGATCGGCGGGATCTGAAGGAGACGGATCAGCGCGAAGTTGAAGCAGCCGACCGCGACGCCGACCCCGAGCGCGGTGAGGAGCCCCGGCAGGATCATCGCGTCGCTGCCGCCCATGACCGTCATCGAGACGGCGCCCGCGAGCGCGATCGTCGAGGGGATCGAAAGATCGACATTGCCCGGCCCTGTCGTGATGACGAACATCTGGCCGAGGCCGACGATCACGTACATCGTCGCGAAGGTGAGGGCGGTGGAGAGGATCTGCCCGGCGCCCGTGCCGCCGGTGAAAGCGATGGTCGCGAGGAACACCGCGCCCGCGCCGAGGAACGAGAAGATCCAGGGGCGGCTCGCACCGGCCCGGCGGGTTGCCGGGGAGGGAGTGGTCGCGCTCTTCATGCCGCCTGCCTTTCCACGCGGTTGACGAGGGCGCGCAGCGCCAGCACCACGATCAGGATCGCCCCCTGTGCCCCGATCTGCCAGTCCGGCGAGATGCGCAGGAACGACAGGAGCGAGCCCGCGAGCGTCAGCGTTAGGGCGCCGAGCACCGCGCCGATCGGCGAGATGCGCCCACCGGTGAACTCGCCGCCGCCCAGGATCACGCCCGCGATCGACAGGAGCGTGTAGCGAAGGGCGATGTTGGCATCGGCCGACGTGGTGAGCCCGACGAGGGCAAGCCCGGAGAGGACACCGAAGAACCCGCAGAGCGCATACATCGTCATCTTGGCGCGCAGGAGCGACCAGCCGGCGCGCTGGACCGCCTGCGGATTGCCGCCGGCGCCGCGCAGCACCACGCCGAAGGACGAACGCATCAAGAGGAAATGCCCCGCGACGGCGAGCAGCGCGCTCGCGATGATGGCGAGCGGCACGAGCGGCGTCTTCAGCTTCACGAGGCCGGAGAGCCAGGCCGGGGCGGTGCCGCCGGGGCTCGGCAGGAGCAGCACGGCGGCGCCGAGCCAGACGAAGCTCATGCCGAGCGTCACGACGATCGACGGCAGGTTGCGCAGGTGGATCAGCGCGCCGAGCAGCGCGTAGACTCCGATGCAGCCGACGAGCGCGAGAATGCCGTAGAGCGGCGCGTCGTTCATCAGCGTCGCGCCGATGCAGGCGACGAAGGATACGAAGCCGCCGATCGACAGGTCGAGATCGTTGACCGCGATGACGCAGAGCTGCGCCATCGTCGCGAGCGCGATCGGCAGCGCGAGGTTGAGCATCAACGACAGGCCGAGATAGCTCATCGCGCGCGGCTGGATGACGAAGATCGCGACGAGAAGGAGCGCCAGAGAGATCGGCGGAAGCAGATCGCGAAGGGTCCGGGCGAGGGCGGCCGAACGCGTCATGCCGCGCTCTCCTCGAAGGAGGATTGCAGGACGCGCGCCTCCGACAGTTCGCTGCGGGCCATGTCGGCGACGATGCGTCCCGACCGGAAGACATAGACATGGTCGCAGGCGCGCAACTCGCCGAACTCCGTCGTGTACCAGAGGAAGGTGCGGCCCTTGGCGGCCTCCGCGCGGATCAGCGCGTAGACCTCCTGCTTGGTGCCGATGTCGACCCCGCGCATCGGGTCGTCCATCAGCACGATCTCGGCGTCGGAGGCGAGCGCGCGTGCGAACAGCGCCTTCTGCTGGTTGCCGCCCGACAAGGTGAGGATGCCGTTGGCCATGTCGGGGGTGCGGATCGCGATGCGCGCCTTCCACTCCTCCTCCATGGTCCGCTCAGCCCGGGCGTCGATGAGCCCGAAGCGGCTCATGGCTTTCAGCGACCGAACCGTGACGTTGCCGCCGATCGACCAGAGGGGGAACACACCGTCGGTCTGCCGGTCGCCGGCCACGAAGGCGGTCCGGCCTTTCAGTTCGGCAAAGCGCGAGTGTCCGGTGGACGCGTTCTGGAGGAGGACGAGGAGGGCGGTCTGTCCGTGGCCGGCGAGGCCACCGAGCCCGATGATCTCGCCGCGGCGCGCCTCGACGCGGCGACCGTTGCCCTGGCGCGGCGGCGCGGCGGCCGCGACGATCGGCGCCGCCGAGCGCGCGGCGGCGGTCACCTCGGCGGTCTCTTCCGATCCGTGCGCGACATGGCCCATCGCCTCCACCAGCGAATGGCGGGTGAAATCGCGGGCGGGTCGGTCGGCGACCACCTTGCCGTCGCTCATGACGGTGATGCGGTCGCAGGTCTGGAGGATTTCCCCGAGGATATGCGAAATGAGAACGACGCTGCCGCCGCCTTCCACGAAGCGCCGGACATGCGCGAGCAGCTGGCTCGCCACCTGGGCATCGAGGGAGGACGTCGGCTCGTCGAGAATGACGAGCGAGAGCGGCGTCTCGCCGGCTGCGAAGACCGTCGCGATCTCCACCATCTGCCGCTGGCCGAGAGCGAGGTCCGAGACGAGGTCGCCCGGCCGGATGCCATGTCCCGGAAAGATCGTATCGAGCTGTCCGGTGATGAGCCGCGCGGCGCGCTTGCGCCAGCCGAAGCCCTTGAGGAAGGGGTGCCGGACGCGCGCGTTCTCGGTCACCGTCAGGTTCGGGCAGAGCGACAGTTCCTGAAAGACGCAGCGCACCCCGAGCTTGCCCGCGCGCTCGACGGAATAGCGGCCCGTCTCGTCCGATCCCGAGACCGACAGCGCCCCCGCATCGGGCCGCACGTTGCCGGCCAGCACCTGCATCAGCGTCGACTTGCCGGCGCCGTTGTGGCCGGCGAGGCCGACGCATTCGCCCGGTGCGATCGCGAAGTCGACGCCGCCGAGCGCGCGCACGGCGCCGTAAGCCTTCGCGACGCCGCGAAGGTCCACCAACGGGCGTGCGGATGCGTGGGCGGGCGCAGGGCCGCCGTCGGATGGCATCATGGAGCAGCTCTCGAAATCGGGTCGCGGAAGCGGGCGGCGAAGGGCGAGGCGCGTCCTCCGCCGCTTCGCGTCACTTCGCCTCGGCGATCACCTTCTTGGCGTCGTCCTGGCTGTACTCGACATTGGCGACGCCGCCTTCCGGCGTCGTCTTCAGCGACTCCTCGAGCCCGGCCTGATCGATCGACAGGAAGGGCACCACGAGATCCTTCGGGACGTCCTGCCCGTCGAGGATCTGCTGCGCGACCCAGAAGGCCAGCGTCGAGACGCCCGGCGCGATCGAGACCGACATGGTCTCGTAGCCGTCCTTGTCCTTCTGCTGCTTCCACCAGGCGAGCTCATCCTGGCGGTTGCCCATGATGATGGTGGGCGTCGGACGCCCGGCGGCGGTGAAGGCTTCCGCCGCGCCGAACCCGTCGCCGCCCTGCGTCACCACGCCGACGACCTGCGGGATGCTCGGCAGGACGCCCGCGACCGACTTCTGGGCCACGGTCTGCGTCCAGTCGCCCTGGACCTCGGAGACGATCTTGAATTTGGGGTTGGCCGCGACGCCCGCCGCGATGCCCTCGTGAATCTCGGTATCGACCGAGGTGCCGGCGAGGCCGCGGATCTCGAGCAGGTTGCCGCCCTCGGGATAGCGCTTGGCGAGGTAGTCGAGCTGGCCCGAGCCCATCTTCTTGAAGTCGACCGCGACGCGCCAGGCGCAGGGCTCGGTGACGATGCCGTCGAACGACACGACGATAATCCCCGCGTCGCAGGCCTCCTTGACCGCACCGTTCAGAGCGGTCGGCGATGCGGCGTTGATGACGATGGCGCTGTAGCCCTGCAGGATCATGTTCTGGATCTGCGCGGCCTGCTCGGTCGCCTGGTTCTCGGCGGTCGTGAAGGCGTCGGCCGACTTGACGACGCCGTCCGCGACGGCCTCGTCGGTAACCGTCTTCCAGCTCTGCAGCATCGCCTGGCGCCAGGAGTTGCCGGCATAGTTGTTCGACAGGGCGATGGTCTTGTCCGCGGTGTCGGCGAAGGCCGAGCCGGCGGCGAAAAGGCATGCGGCGGCCGTGCCGGCCATCAGAAGATGCTTCAGCATCAGTTGTCCTCCCATGGGCCGCATCGGCCCTCCCATCCGGCCCGGCGCGAGACGCGCGAGGCTTGGCCGCTCCCGACGGCCGAAGCGCAGTGTGGAACGCCGCGAAGGCCGATGTCCAACCCGATTTGCGCAATGCTTTTGCGGGTTCCCGCAAACGTCGTGCATCGCTTCCACCCTCGACCGCGCGTTGCGGGCTGGCGGCGCGCCCGCAAACATGATGCGATCGGGCCATGACCCTTGCCCGCAACGTCCTGCCCGCCGAAGCGCCCGTCCGAGCCGTGCCGGGTTCGGAGGCCGTGTTCGGCCACCTTCTTCGCATCTCGCGCGCGATGGCAGGGCATCTCGACTTCCAGGCGGCGATCCAGGCGGTTTCGGCCGAACTCGGCGACGTCCTCCCGCACGACCATCTCGACATCTGCCTCCTCGGTTCGGAGGGTACGATCCACGCGGCCTACGAGGCCGGCCTCCACACGGACTGGAGCCTGAACCCGCATCCCGTTCCCGTCTCCGGAAGCCCGATCCGCAGCATCCTTCAGGGCGAGACCCACCTGATGCGGACGGGGGACGCGACGCTCGACCCGCGCTTTCGCTTCGAGGGCGCCTTCAATCACCCGATCTTCGACCAGAACCTGCGTTCGCGCATCCACACCGCGCTTCTCGTGCGCGGCGAGGTGATCGGCGCCTTTTCCTGTTCCAAGCACGACACCGACTTCTACGGCGAGGGCGATGCGGCCTTGGCGCGGCATGTTGCGGACCTCCTGGCCCCCTACTTCTATGCCCTGCGCGCCAGCCAGGAGACGCGCCGCCTCGCCATCGAGGAGGCGGAGGGGCGGGCCCGCGAGGAGGGCCTGCGCGAGGGGGCGCTGCGCCTGACCGAGGAACTGGAGCGTGAGCGCCAGCGCATCGGCATGGATCTCCATGACCAGACGCTGGCGGACCTGACGCGCATCGTCCGACGTCTGGAGGCGCTGCGCGAAGGGCCGGTGGATCCCGACAGCCTGTCGCCGGCGATCGTCGGATTGCATCGCTGCGTCGACGAGTTGCGGCGGATCATCGACGACGCCCGCCCGAACGTCCTCGAGCTTTTCGGTTTCGCCGAGGGCGTCGAGGACTTTCTCGGGCGGGCTCTCGGCGACAGCGGGATCGAGTGGCAATTGGCGGATACGAGCGGTGGCCTTGTCGATACGCTCGATCCGGCGCTCCGTGTCGCCCTGTTCCGTATCGTGCAGGAGGCGGTCAACAACGCCGCGCGCCACGCCGACCCGTCGCGAATCGAGGTCCGTGTGGGAACCTCCGGCGACGCGGCCCTGCAGATCGAGGTGCGCGACGACGGGGTGGGCTTCGCGCCCATGCCGCAGCGGCGCCGCGTCGGCGGCATCCGCAACATGCAGACGCGCGCACGACTGATCTCGGCGAGCTTCTTCCTCGACGGACTGCCGGGCGGCCGGGGGACGCTGATGTCGCTCGTTCTGCCGATCGAGCGGAGGGCCGTCCGTTGAGCGCCGATGACATTCTTCTCGTCGAGGACGACGCCGTGCATCGCGCCTTCCTGCGCGACGTGATCCGTTCGGTCCTGCCGGGGCGCAGCCTGATCGAGGCGGCGGACGGGGAGGAGGGCGAGAAGCTCGCCCGGCGGCACGAGGCCCGCGCGATCGTGGTGGATCTCCAGATGCCCCGCCGCACCGGCGTCGAGATGGCCCGCTCCCTGTGGCGCGACCGGCCCGACACCAGCATCATTTTCTGGTCGAACTACGCGGACGAGGCCTATGTGCGCGGTGTCTCGCGCATCGTGCCGGCGGGCGCGGCCTACGGATACATCCTGAAGTCAGCGTCGGAGGAGCGGCTCGGACTGGCTTTGAAAGGTGTCTTCGTCGAAGGCCAGTGCGTGATCGACCGCGAGATCCGCGGCGTGCAGCAGAAGGCCGCCAATCGCTCGGAGGGGTTGTCCGACGTCGAGTATGAGGTGCTGGTCGATCTCGCCCTCGGCCTGACGGACCGGATGATCGCCGAGCGGCGCGGCATCTCGCTGCGCAGCGTGCAGAACCGGCTGCAGCAGGTGTATGAGAAGGTCGGCGCCTATGACGGCGCAGGCGGTGCCGATCTTTTCAACCTGCGCACGCGCTGCGTCAGCCTCGCTCTGATGCGCAGGCTCCTGAACCGCGCCGGGCTCGACCAGGCCGAGGCCGAATTGCAGGCATGGCTGGAGAGGACGGGCGCGAGGCCCCCCGCCGCCTGAGGCGCAACCTGCGAGGCTTGTATCGAACGCCCGGCGGGTGCATTCCCGGCGAAACCGGGAGGGTCAAGACCATGGACACCAAGCTCACCGACGCCACCGACATCGCCGCGACCTTGCTCGACCGCTTCGGGCCGCGCTCGGTCCTGACCGATCCCGCCGACACGCTGCGCTACCGACGCGACTGGCACGGCGACGTGGAGGGGAGCGCGGTCGCCGTGCTGCGGCCGGGCGACACCGCCGAGGCCTCCGCCATGGTGCGTTTCTGTGCCGAGCATGGGCTGGCGGTGGTCCCGCAGGGGGGCAACACGGGGCTGGTGCTCGGAGCGCTGCCGACAAGCGCGCGGGGCCATGTCGTCGTATCCATGGAGCGCATGAACCGCATCCGCGGCATCGACGCGGCGGACTTCTCGGCCGTCGTCGAGGCGGGCTGCGTTCTCGCCGCGATCAAGGAGGCGGGGGAGGCGGAGGACCTGTTCTTTCCGCTGTCGCTCGGCGCGGAGGGCAGCTGCCAGATCGGCGGCAACATCTCGACCAATGCCGGCGGCATCAATGTCCTGCGTTACGGCATGACGCGCGAGATGATCCTCGGCCTCGAGGTGGTTCTGGCCGACGGCACGGTGTGGAACGGCTTGTCGACGCTGCGCAAGAACAACTCCGGCCTCGATCTGAAGCAGCTCTTCATCGGCGCCGAAGGCACGCTCGGCCTCGTCACCGCGGCTGCGATCCGGCTGGTGCCGAAGCCCTCGCGCGTCGAAACCGCTTTCCTGGCGCTGGCCGACCGCAACGACGTGATGGCGCTCTACGCGCTGGCGCGGCGCGAATGCTGCGATCTCCTGTCGGCCTTCGAACTGGTGCCGCCCGAGGGCATGATGCTCGCGAAGGAGGCCGATCCGACCCTAGCCCTGCCGACCATCGCCGCCGCGCCCGCCTATGCGCTGATCGATGTGTCGGCGACCGGGTCGCTTGATCTGAAGCCCTTGGTGGAACGCTTCTTCGAGCTTGCGATGGAGCGCGGCTACGTCACCGACGGGGTCCTTGCGGCGTCCGAGGCGCAGGCCGCCGACCTCTGGCAGATCCGTGACGGGATGAACGAGGGGCAGGCGAAGCGCGGCGTCCACCTGCGCACAGACCTGTCCGTGCCGCCGTCGAAGGTCGCCGCCTTTATCGAGGAGGGCATGCAGGAAATGGCCCTTCGCTTGCCGGACTGCCTGCCCGTCGCCTACGGCCATGTCGGCGACGGAAACATCCACTTCAACGTCCTGCCGCCGGCCGGCATCCCGCGCGAAGAGCGCGACGCCAAGCTCGCGCTCGCCAAGAAGGTGTTGAACGCGATCGTCGACCGCTATCACGGCGGCATCAGTGCCGAGCACGGGATCGGGCGGCTGAAGCGGGACGACTTCGCCGCACGTCGATCGCCGGTGCAGCAGGAGATCCTGGCGGGGATCAAGGCGTTGCTCGATCCGCGCGACCTCTTCAATCCCGGCTGTCAGATCGCCTCGCCGCGCGACGGGACGGACGTGACGGTCTTCTGAGAAGCGGCTTCCAACGATCGCCGGGTCGGCCCGGCGGTGCTTTTCCTCGACGGCTTCACTGCCGATCTCGATCGGTGCCGCCGGCATCGACTGCGCTCGTTACGTCGCCGTCGGACGAACAGCGTTTCGACGATGGCGATTGCCGATCGGCCTCTAACCGGCCACCGTTTCCGTCAGTGTGCGGCGCACGGCCTGCGACCAGCCTTTCAGCTTGGCGCCGCGCTCCACCGCCCCCATCGCCGGCTCGAAGCGGCGCTCCAGGCGCCATCGGGCGGAGAAGCCGTCCATGTCGGGCCAGGCGCCGCAGTGACGCCCCGCCAGCCAGGCGGCGCCGAGCGCCGTGGTCTCGAGGACGGTCGGCCGGTCCACCGGCGCATCGAGAATGTCGGCAAGCCGCTGCATCGTCCAGTCGCTCGCGACCATGCCGCCGTCGACGCGCAGCACGGTATCGGACGCGCCCTTCCAGTCGCGGCGCATGGCCGACAGGAGGTCGGCTGTCTGGAAGCAGACGGCTTCCAGGGCGGCGCGGGCGATCTCGTTCGGCCCCGTGTTGCGCGTCAGCCCGTAGATCGCGCCGCGCGCCTCGGCGTCCCACCAAGGCGCGCCGAGGCCGGTGAAGGCGGGCACGAGATAGACGTCCTGCCCCTCGTCGGCGCGCGTTGCCATCGGACCGGTGTCGGACGCCTTCTCCACGATCTTCAGACCGTCGCGCAGCCATTGGACGGCAGCGCCAGCGATGAAGATCGATCCTTCCAGCGCATAGGTCGTCTGCCCGTCGAGGCGGTATGCAATCGTCGAGAGAAGCCGGTTCGCGGAGCGAACGCGCTCCGTGCCGGTGTTGAGGACCGCAAAGCATCCGGTGCCGTAGGTCGACTTCATCATGCCCGGCCGGAAGCAGGCGTTGCCGAGCGTCGCGGCATGCTGGTCGCCGGCGATCCCGCAGATGCGGATGCCCTCGCCGAAGAGCGAGGCTTCGGTCGTGCCAAAATCGGCGGCGCAGTCGCGCACTTCGGGGAGGATCGCGCGCGGCACGTTGAGGAGGCGCAGCAGTTCGTCGTCCCACTCGTTGCGGGCCGTATCGAACAGCATCGTGCGCGAGGCGTTGGTGGCGTCAGTCGCGTGGACGCGCCCGCCCGTCAGGCGCCAGAGAAGGAACGTGTCGACGGTGCCAAAGGCGAGCTTGCCGGCCTCGGCCTTGGCACGTGCGCCCGATACGTTGTCGAGCATCCAGGCGATCTTGGTGCCGGCGAAGTAGGGGTCGATCACGAGGCCGGTTCGCTCGGAGATCGTCTCCTCCGCGCCGTCCTCCATGAGTGTCCGGCAGATGTCGGCGGTGCGCCGGTCCTGCCAGACGATGGCGTTGTGGATGGGCTGGCCGCTGTCGCGATCCCAGATCAGGGTCGTCTCGCGCTGGTTGGTGATGCCGATGCCGGCGATGTCGCGTGGCGAGAGCGAGGCGTCGGCGAGCGCCGTCTTCACCGTCTCGACGACGGAGCGCCAGATCGCTTCCGGGTCGTGCTCGACCCAGCCGGAGCGCGGCAGGATCTGCTCGAACTCCTGCTGTCCGACGCCCACCACGCGGAAGCTGTCGTCGAAGACGATGGCGCGGGACGACGTCGTGCCCTGGTCGATCGCCAGCACGTATCCGGTCATGAAGCGAAGCCCTTCGGTTTGAAACGGGTGCGGGAGGGCCGGTCGTCCGGCCCTCCCGCTCGTCTGTCAGGTCGGGTGGATCACTTGGCCGGAGCCGCGTCCGCCCAGCTCTTCACCAGTTCGTCGTAGTTGACGGTGATCGGCTTTTCCTTCTCGTCCTCCTTCTTGAGTTGAGGAGCGATGGTGCCGTTCTTCTTCGCCTCAGCGTTCCAGTAGGCGAGGTCGTGCTCTTCGTTGAGCTTCGGTCCCTTGTCGCCCTGGATGCCGGCGCGCTCGAGGCGTGCCATCACCTTCTCCTGCTCGGCGCAGAGCGAGTCCATGGCTTCCTGCGGCGTCTTGTTGCCGGCCGCGGCATCACCGATCGCCTGCCACCAGAGCTGCGCGAGCTTCGGGTAGTCGGGAACGTTGGTGCCGGTGGGCGACCACTGCTTGCGGGCCGGCGAGCGGTAGAACTCGACGAGGCCGCCGAGGTCCTTGGCGCGGTCGGTGAAGCTCTGGTGCCGGATCGTCGATTCACGCACGAAGGTGAGGCCCATGTGGCTCTTCTTCACGTCCACCGTCTTGGAGGTGACGAACTGGGCGTAAAGCCAGGCGGCCTTGGCGCGCTCGGTCGGGGTGGACTGCATCAGCGTCCAGGAGCCGACGTCCTGATAGCCGAGCTTCATGCCGTCGACCCAGTAGACGCCGTGCGGGGAGGGGGCCATGCGCCACTTCGGCGTGCCGTCGTCGTTGACCACCGGCAGGCCCTTCTTGACGGCATCGGCCGTGAAGGCCGTGTACCAGAAGATCTGCTGCGCGATCTCGCCCTGGGCCGGCACCGGGCCGGACTCGGAGAAGGTCATGCCCTGCGCCTGCGGCGGCGCGTAGGCCTTGAGCCACTCGAGGTACTTCTCGATCGAATAGACGGCGGCCGGGCCGTTGGTGTCGCCGCCGCGCGCGACGCACGAGCCGACCGGCTGCGACTTGTCGTTGACGCGGATGCCCCATTCGTCGACCGGCAGGCCGTTCGGCAGGCCCTTGTCGCCGTTGCCGGCCATCGACAGCCAGGCGTCGGTGAAGCGCCAGCCGAGCGAGGGGTCCTTCTTGCCATAGTCCATATGGCCGTAGACCTTCTTGCCGTCGATCTCGCGCCCGGTGAAGAACTTGGCGATGTCCTCGTAGGCCGACCAGTTGACCGGCACGCCGAGGTCGTAGCCGTACTCCTTCTTGAAGTCGGCCTTGTTCTTCTCGTCGTTGAACCAGTCGTATCGGAACCAGTAGAGGTTGGCGAACTGCTGGTCGGGCAGCTGGTAGAGCTTCTTGTCGGGTGCCGTCGTGAAGCTGGTGCCGATGAAGTCGGCGATGTCGAGGGTCGGGGACGTCACGTCCTTGCCGTCGCCCGCCATCCAGTCGGTGAGATTGCGCACCTGGTTGTAACGCCAGTGCGTGCCGATCAGGTCGCTATCGTTGACGTAGGCGTCGTAGATGTTCTCGCCCGACTGCATCTGCGTCTGCAGCTTCTCGATCACGTCGCCTTCGCCGATGATGTCGTGCGTCAGCTTGATGCCGGTGATGTCGGAGAAGGCCTTGGCGAGGACCTTCGACTCGTAGTCATGGGTGGTGATGTTCTCGGAGACGACCTTGATCTCCATGCCGGCGAAGGGCTTCGCGGCATCGATGAACCACTGCATCTCCTTTTCCTGGTCGGCACGCGTCAGGCTGGACTGATCCTTGATCTCGGCGTCCAGGAACGATTTGGCCGCATTCATGTCGGCAAAGGCCGGCCCGGCGGCGAGCGCGATGGCGATGCCGGCCGCGCTCATCATCCAATGTTTCTTCATGTCGGTCTCCTCCCAAGAGCCATGCAGTCTGCGGCCGGTCCGACGAGCCCTCCCGCGCGACCGGCCGCGCGCGACGGGGTTTTCTGCCGCCTCAGATGAAGCGGAACACAAGCCCCGCGAAGACGAGGCAGACACCGAGCGCCCACCAGAGTTGGGCGTCGGGAAAGAAGAACAGCGAGCCGAGGCAGATGAACGCCGAGCCGAGCAGCGAGACGAACAGGCGGTCGCCGCGCGTGGTCTCGAAGCGGAGCACCCCGACCCGCGGCGAGCCGCCGGGCGACGCCACCTCCCACACGCCCATCATCGCGATGAGCGCGAAGATGCAGAGGAAGAAGGCGGCGGTCGGCCAGGTCCAGGCCATCCATGAGAAGTCCATTCGTCCCTCCTCAGACGCGGCCCAGGGCGAAGCCCTTGGCGATGGTGTTGCGGATGAACAGGCCGGAACGGTCCATCACACTCTCCCGAGGGCAAAGCCCTTGGCGATGTAGTTTCGCACGAACCAGATCACGATCGCGCCCGGAATGATGGTCAGCGCGCCGGCGGCCGCCAGAACGCCCCAGTCCATGCCGGACGCCGAGACCGTGCGCGTCATGATCGCGGAGATCGGCTTGGCGTCGGTGACCGTCAGCGTGCGGGCAATCAGGAGTTCGACCCAGGAGAACATGAAGCAGAAGAAAGCCGCGACACCGATGCCGCTCGCGATCAGCGGCATGAAGATCTTGAAGAAGAAGCGCGGGAACGAGTAGCCGTCGATATAGGCCGTCTCGTCGATCTCCTTCGGCACGCCGGACATGAAGCCTTCCAGGATCCACACCGCCAGCGGCACGTTGAACAGGCAGTGCGCGAGCGCCACCGCGATGTGCGTGTCGATCAGGCCGAAGGCCGAATAAAGCTGGAAGAAGGGCAGGGCGAACACGGCCGGCGGCGCCATGCGGTTGGTCAGCAGCCAGAAGAACAGGTGCTTGTCGCCGAGGAACCGGTAGCGCGAGAAGGCGTAGGCTGCCGGCAGCGCCACCGAGACCGAAATCACCATGTTCATCACGACATAGATGATCGAGTTGATGTAGCCGTTGTACCATGACGGGTCGGTGAAGATCGTCCGGTAGTTAGCGAGCGTCGGATCCTGCGGCCAGAGCGTGAAGGTCGAGACGATCTCCTGGTTCGTCTTGAAGCTCATGTTGACGAGCCAGTAGATCGGCAGAAGCAGGAACAGGATGTAGATCGCCGGGATCAGCGCCTTCGGCCGGAACCGGCCGGACGCCATGCGCGAGCGGGCCTTCAGCGCCTGTTCGGAATGCAGCGCTGGCGGAATGGCCCCGTGCGACTCGGTGGCGGGAACGGTGGTGGCGCTCATGCCTGGTCTCCCGCGCTCGGCCGATCGGTGCCCGCGTTGGTCATCACGGTATAGAAGACCCACGAGAGGAGCAGCACGATCAGGAAGTAGATCAGGCTCATGGCTGCCGCCGGTCCGAGATCGAACTGCCCGACCGCGGTCTTCACGAGGTCGATCGACAGGAAGGTCGTCGAGTTGCCGGGACCGCCGCCCGTCACCACGAAGGGTTCGGTGTAGATCATGAAGCTATCCATGAAGCGCAGCAGCACGGCGATCAGCAGCACGCGGCCCATCTTGGGCAGCTGGATGTAGCGGAACACCGCCCAGCGCGAGGCGCCGTCGATCTTGGCCGCCTGATAGTAGGCGTCGGGGATCGAGACGAGGCCGGCATAGCAGAGGAGCACGACGAGGCTCGTCCAGTGCCAGACGTCCATGACGATGAGCGTCGCCCAGGCGTCGAACGAGTTCTGCACGTAGTTGTACGGGATGCCGAGGCTGGCCAGCGTGTGGCCGAGAAGGCCGATGTCGGTGCGGCCGAAGACCTGCCAGATCGTGCCGACGACGTTCCAGGGAATGAGGAGCGGCAGGGCCATGAGCACGAGGCAGACCGGCACCCAGATGCCCTTCTTGGGCATGGCGAGCGCCACGAGGATGCCGAGCGGCACCTCGATCGCGAGGATGATGCCGGAGAAGATCAGGTTTCGCACCAGCGCGTCGTGGAAGCGCGAGGACTGGAGGACGTCGGTGAACCATTCGGTTCCCGCCCAGAAGAACTCGTTGTTTCCGAAGCTATCCTGCACCGAGTAGTTGACGACGGTCATCAGCGGGATCACCGCCGAGAAGGCCACCAGCAGGAGCACCGGCAGCACCATGAACCAGGCCTTGTTGTTCCAGGTCTTTTCCATGGTTCAGCCCCTTTCCGCCACGAGCCAGCTGTCGGCATAGAGGTTGACCGCGCCGGGCTCGAAGCGCACGGCGGCGTCCGCCGGAACCTCGGCGCCCTCGGGCAGTATCGCGGCAAGCTTGTCGCCGCCGAGGCGCGCGCGCACGATGCGCTCGGAGCCGATGTCCTCGATCTTGTCGATGCGGACGGGCAGCGAGCCCTCGCTTCCCTGCGGCACGAGGCGCACGAATTCGGGGCGCACGCCGAGCTCGATCTTGCGGGCGGCGCCGGGCGCCATCGAGCGCGTCTCGACCGATCCGCCCTCGAGGATCGCGCGGCCGTTCTCGATGCGGCAGGGCAGGACGTTCATGCCCGGCGAGCCGATGAAGTAGCCGACGAACGTGTGGCGCGGCCGCTCGAAGAGCTCCTTCGGCGTGCCGATCTGCACGACCTGACCCTCGTACATGACGACGACCTTCTCGGCGAAGGTCAGCGCCTCTGTCTGATCGTGCGTGACGTAGACCATCGTCGCGCGGAACTCGCGATGAAGCTCCTTCAGGAGCGAGCGCAGGACCCACTTCATCTGCGGGTCGATGACGGTCAGCGGCTCGTCGAAGAGGATGGCGTTGACGTCGTTGCGCACGAGGCCGCGACCGAGCGAGATCTTCTGCTTCTCGTCGGCCGTGAGGCCGCGCGCCTTGCGGTTGGCCTTCGGCGTGAGGGCTAGGCGGTCCAGCATCGTGGCGACACGCCGCGAGATCTCGGCTTCCGGCACCTTTCGGTTGCGCAGCGGGAAGGCGAGGTTCTCCGCCACGGTCATCGTGTCGTAGATGACCGGAAACTGGAAGACCTGCGCGATGTTGCGGGCCTCGGGCGCAAGGTCGGTCACATCGCGCTCGCCGAACCGCAGCCGCCCTTCGGATGGGATGAGCAGACCGGAAATGATGTTGAGGAGCGTGGTCTTGCCGCAGCCAGAAGGACCGAGCAGGGCGTAGGCGCCGCCGTCCTCGAACACGTGGTCGACCTCGCGCAAGGCGTAGGTCCCGGCGCGCGCGAGCTCGGGCGTGTAGGCGTGGCGGATGTGGTCGAGCTGGATCTTGGCCATCGGTTCCTCCCTCAGGCCGCGCGCGCGAGGGCCGGGGCAACCGCCCGCCCGTCCGCTCCGAAGACACGCATGTCGGCGGGCGAGAAATGCAGGGTGATCGGATCGCCGCGCTCGGCCGAGCGGACGCCCGGCAGGACGGCCACGATGCGCTCGCCGCCGAGGTCGGCGTGCAGATAGGTCTGCGAGCCCGTGACCTCGGTCACCACGACGCGGGCCTCGAAGCTCGCTGCACCCGGCGCGGCCCCGCCGGCGCGCAGATGGTGCGCACGGACGCCTGCGAGATAGTCGCCGTCGGCGAGGCCCGGCGCCGGGATGGAGAACCCGTGCGGCGACGTGAGCTGGCCACCGCGCGCGCTCATCGGCAGCACGTTCAGCGGGGGATCGGAGAAGATGCGCGCGGTCTCGAGGTCCGCCGGGCGACGGTAGACGTCGGGGGTCGGGCCGAACTGGGTGACGCGTCCCTTCGAGAGCGTCGCGGTGTTGCCGCCGAGAAGCAGCGCCTCGGTCGGCTCCGTCGTCGCATAGACGAAGATCGCGCCGCCCTCCGCGAAGATGCGCGGCAGTTCCTCGCGCAGTTCCTCGCGCAGCTTGTAGTCGAGATTGGCGAGCGGCTCGTCGAGAAGCACGAGGTCGGCCTTCTTGACGAGGGCACGCGCCAGCGCGGTGCGCTGCTGCTGGCCGCCCGACAGATTGAGCACCGTGCGGTCGAGATAGGGCTCGAGCTTCATCAGCTTGGCCGCGCCCGTCACCTCGGCGCGGATTTCGGCCTCGGGCCGCCCCTTCACGCGCAGCGGCGAGGCGATGTTCTCGAACACCGTCATCGCGGGGTAGTTGATGAACTGCTGGTAGACCATCGCGACGTTGCGCTTGGCCACGGGCACGCCCGTCACGTCGCGCCCGTCCATGAAGATGCGCCCGCTCGTCGGCCGGTCGAGCCCGGCCATCAGGCGCATGAGGCTGGTCTTGCCCGACAGGGTCGGGCCTAGAAGGACATTGAGCGAGCCGCGCTGCAGCGTCAGGCTCACGTCCTCGATATGGGTCTCGGCGCCGACGCGCTTGCCGACCTGTTCCAAAAGCAGCACCCGTTTCCTCCCGTGCAGCCTTGATTTCACTGTCGCGATCACACCCGTCCTCCGGTGCGACCCGCGTTACTCAGCGGCGAGCCCCGGACTTCGCTCTCGCGCGACGAGGGCTCGAAGGCATTCCTCCAGCGGCCCCGTCTCGTCCGGCGCGAAGCGCAGGCCGAGCTTGGAGCGACGCCACAGGACGTCTTCGACGCTTCGGGCCCATTCGTTGCGAACGAGCCACGCGACTTCGCGCTCGGACAGGCCGTGCCCGAGGTCGCGACCCCAGTCGGCTCCGCCGTCCTTCGCCATCGCCAGGGCGTCCGTGCCATAAGCCCGGACGAGGCGCTCGCGGGTCGATTTCGAAAGGCTCGGCGCGAGCGACGCAAGCTCGGCCTCGAGCAAGCCGAGACCGTCCACCGGAAAATTGCCGCCGGGCAGGGGTGCCTCACCTGTCCAGGCGCCGCGCTTGGCTCCGAGCGCCTTCTCGATGGAGACGAGAACGTCTTCGGCGAGCCGGCGGTAGGTCGTGATCTTGCCGCCGAAGATGTTGAGGAGCGGCGCGCCGGCCGCCGTGTCCACCTTCAGGACATAGTCGCGCGTTGCTTCCTGCGCCTTCGAGGCGTGGTCGTCGAACAGCGGGCGCACGCCCGAGAAGGTCCAGACGATGTCCTCGCGAAGCAGGGGCTTCTCGAAATATTCGCTGGCGGCATCGAGGAGATAGGTCGTCTCCTCCTCGCTGATCGCCGCCTTCGCCGGATCGCCGGTGTAGTCGCGGTCGGTCGTGCCGACCAGCGTGAAGGCGCGCTCGTAGGGGATCGCGAAGATGATGCGGCCGTCGGCGTTCTGGAAGATGTAGGCCCGGTCATGGTCGAAGAGCTTGCGCATGACGATGTGCGAGCCCTGGACGAGGCGGATGTTGTGCGCGTCGTTCCGTCCCATCGCCGATCGGATCACCTGATCGACCCAGGGGCCGGCCGCGTTGACGAGGAAGCGGGCAGCGACGGTCTCGACCGCGCCGGTCTCGGCGTCCTCGAGCGTGATCGTCCAGCCGTCGGCCTCGCGCCGTGCGCCGGTGACGCGGGTTCGCACCCGGATCGAGGCGCCGTGGCGCTGCGCGTCGCGGGCGTTGAGCACCACCAGCCGCGTGTCGTCGACGCGTGCGTCGGAATATTCGAAACCCTTGGCGAACTCGCGCTTCAGCGGCGCGCCTAGCGGGCCACTGAGGTCCACCGTGCGCGTCGCGGCCAGCTTCTTCCGGCCGCCGAGATGATCGTAGAGGAAAAGGCCGAGGCGCAGCAGCCAGGATGGGCGCAGGCCCGCATGATGCGGCAGCACGAAGCGGAGCGGTTCGATGATATGGGGCGCGATGCCCCAGAGAACCTCGCGCTCCATCAACGCTTCGCGCACGAGGCGGAACTCGTAGTGCTCGAGATAGCGCAGCCCGCCGTGGATCAGCTTGGTGGACCAGGAAGACGTGCCGCTCCCCAGATCCTTGGCTTCCGCCAGACCCACCGAGTATCCGCGACCGGCCGCGTCGCGGGCGATGCCGCAACCGTTGATCCCGCCGCCGATGATGAAAACGTCGAACCGCTGCATGGCCTCACCGCTTTCGCAGTGCAGCAAAAACCGCGCAAATGCGAAAGTAACGTGATTACAAACGAAAATAAACGAAAGTCAAGCTGCGTCAGGTGTCGTCCGCCGCAACCGCCGTTTCGATCAGCCGAACCCCGGCTTGATGGCAGATGTCGCGCACCTCTTCCGAACCGCAGCGGTCCGTGACGAAGCTTTGCACCTGCGAGATATGACCGATTCGAACGGGTGCGCTGCGCTCGAACTTCGACGAGTCGGAGACGAGGATGACATGGCGGGCATTGGCCATGATCGCCTGCGCGACCCGGACCTCGCGGTAGTCGAAATCGAGAAGCGCGCCGTCGGAATCGATGGCCGAAACACCGACGATGGCGAAGTCGACCTTAAACTGGCGGATGAAATCGACTGCAGCCTCGCCGACGATGCCGCCGTCGGTGCGCCGGATCACGCCGCCGACCACGATCACCTCGATCTGCGGGCTCGCGCGCATCACGTTGGCCACATTGAGATTGTTGGTGATGACGAGGAGGCCGGCGTGATGCAGCAGCGCCTGCGCGGCCGCTTCCGTCGTGGTGCCGATGTTGATGAACAGCGAGGAGCGGTCGGGCACGAGATCGGCGGCGGCGCGGCCGATCTCCAGCTTCTCGGCGGCGGCGATGGCGCGGCGCGCGTCGTAGCCGACGTTCTCGGCGCCCGAGCCGAGTACGGCGCCGCCGTGGATGCGCGACAGGAGACGCTGCTCGCAGAGCTCGTTGAGATCCTTGCGGATCGTCTGGACGCTGACATCGAACCGCCCGGCCAGCGCGTCGACGAGAACCTTGCCCTCACGCTTGGCCGTTTCGACGATTCGGGCCTGGCGCTCGGACAACATGGGCAACCTCGATCGAAAACAGGCAAAAAGCGAAACCGAAATGCTACGAAACGAAACATACTGTCAGTTGCAGGCGAAAGGAAACGGGACCATCCTTTTTGCCGGAAACCATTGTCGGGAAAAATCGGCCTCGTCCTTTTGACGGGAGCTCCCGCTGCCCTATAGAGCGGCCCCGTCGCATGGTTGACCAAATGTTGTGATCCAGAAGACGGGAGGGACTGATGGATATCGTGAAGGAAAATCGAATGATGAAGGCAGCGAATTTCGCCCTGACGCGTGACGACATCGTGCGCATGGAAGGCGAGGATGCAGCCCGCAGCAGTCGGACGCGTCGGGACAACCCCTACCGCCCCGGCAGCGCCGACTGGCGCGCCTGGTGCAACGGTTTCGAGGCCGTTCGCTGACCAGCGAGCGCGCCTGATCTTGGAAGATCGACCGGGTCGGCTTGCGTCGGCCCGCTCACATCCGCCGGCTGCGGCCTTACCAGGTATGGCGCCCGCCTTCGCCGGAATGGTCGCTGATCGGCCCTATTACGTGCCGCAGAAGGTGCGGTAGGGCGCC
This sequence comes from Aureimonas sp. Leaf324, assembly GCF_001423245.1. GTDB lineage: Bacteria > Pseudomonadota > Alphaproteobacteria > Rhizobiales > Rhizobiaceae > Aureimonas. Next base: position 107,417 of record NZ_LMOH01000007.1, on the reverse strand, counting down.
GCCGGACCCGGATCGGCCCACCGCGACGCCTCCGGCTGGTCGTCGTATGGGCGCATCAGCACGGCGAGGAACGCCTCGAACGGCGCGAAATCCTCGTTCTGAACCGCGGCCGCAATCACCTCCTCGACGCGCTGATTGCGCGGGACGAAGGCCGGATTGGCAGCGCGGATCGTCGCGGCCACGGCCTGCGTGTCGAGGTGCTTCTCCAAGATCCGCTCGCGCCACGCGCCGACCCAGGCCGTGAACGCTGCGGGTTCGCGGAAACCCGCCCCCACGTTTTCTCCGTTCGCGCCTGCCGCGAGCGACGCCAGTCCGCGGAATGTCGCGGTGAAGTCGGCTTCGCCCGCCTTCATGATCGTCAGAAGGTCGTCCGCCAACGCCGAATCGCGTTCGTCGCCGCCCGGAAGGCCGATCTTTGCGAGCAGCCCCTCGCGGTAGGTCGTATTGAACGTCTCGGCGTAGATCGACAGCGCACCGGTCGCCTGTTCCATCGCCTCGGCTTCCACGTCGGACAGGAGCGGCAGCAGGCACTCGGCGAGGCGCGCGACGTTCCATTGCCCGATCGCCGGCTGGTTGCCGTAGGCGTAGCGGCCGCCGCGATCGATCGAGCTGAAGACCGTGGCCGGATCGTATCGGTCGAGAAACGCGCAGGGACCGTAGTCGATGGTCTCGCCCGACACGGCCATGTTGTCCGTGTTCATGACGCCATGAACGAAGCCGAGAAGCATCCAGCGCGCGATCAGGGCGCCCTGCCGACGCGCGACGCCCTCGAGAAACAGGCGATAGCGGTCGGGCGCCCCGAGCGCGTCCGGTTGGTGGCGGGCGATCGCGTGATCGGCGAGGGCGCGCAGGTTGTCGTCCTCGCCGCGCGCGGCGAAATACTGGAACGTGCCGACGCGGATATGGCTGGCGGCGACGCGCGTGAGGACGGCGCCGGGCAGTTCGGTTTCGCGATAGACGCTCTCGCCGGTCGTCACGATCGCCAGCGAACGGGTCGTCGGGACGCCGAGCGCATGCATCGCCTCGCTGACGAGATATTCGCGCAGCACCGGCCCCAGCGCCGCCAGCCCGTCTCCCTGCCGCGAATAGGGCGTGATGCCCGAGCCCTTCAACTGCAGGTCGCGCCGGCGTCCGAAGCGGTCGACGACTTCGCCGAGGAGAAGGGCCCGTCCGTCGCCGAGGCGCGGCACGAACTGGCCGAACTGGTGCCCGGCGTAGACGAGGGCGATCGGCTCCGCCCCCGCCGCGGCGCGAGCACCGGCGAGGACGGCGGCGCCCTCCTCGGTTTCGAGCGATGTCGGGTCGATCCCAAGGTCGTCGGCCAGCGCGTGGTTGACCTTCACGGTGCGGGGGGCGGCCAAAGCCTTCGGTGCGATTGGAGCATGGAACGCTTTGGGCAGGCGCGCATAGCTGTTGTCGAACGGAATGGCGATGCCCATCGCTTCTGGCCCCCGAGTTCAAGATTGCTCTTCGCAGATGGGACCGCGCCGGCGATCTTTCCACCGCGCTGGTGCGGTCGCAGGCAAGCTTCCGCTGGCATCTGGTATCATGAGCATTTATGACGTTCGTTGCGCGGGGATGGGCGCGGACGGGTGATCCTGCGGGAGGGGTGTGGCGATGCTGATCGGGATCGACTGGGGTGGCACCAAGATCGAGGGCGTGGCGCTGTCGCCGGACGGCCAAGAGCTCGCGCGCATCCGCGAGGACACGCCGCGCCACGACTACGACGGCTGCATCGCGATGATACGCGGCATCATCGACCGTCTGGAGGCGACCACGGGTCAATGGGGCTCGGTCGGCATCGGCATTCCCGGTTCGCTGGAGCCGAAGTCGCGTCTGGGGAAGGGCGCGAGTTCCACCTGGCTCCTCAATCGCCCTGTCGAGGCCGATCTTCACGCGCGCCTCGGCCGCCCGCTCCGCGTCGAGAACGACGCGGACTGCCTCGCCGCCTCCGAGGCGGTGGATGGAGCCGGCGCCGGCTACAATGTGGTCTTTGCGGTCATCCTCGGCAGCGGCGCGGGCGCCGGTATCGCAGTCGGCGGCCGGGCCCATCACGGTCCCAACAATTCGGCCGGCGAGTGGGGACACAATCCCCTGCCGATGCCGCACGCGTCGGAACTTCCCGGCCAGCCCTGCTACTGCGGCAAGCACGGATGCCTCGAGACCTGGGTCTCCGGCCGCGCCTTCGAGGCGGAGTATGCCCGCCACACCGGCACGGAGCTGAAGGCGCGCGAGGTGATGGAGAAGGTGCGGGCCGGCGATCGGCTGGCAGGCCTCATCTGGGACCGCTACTGCGACCGGACGGCGCGCGGTCTCTCGGTGGTCGTCAACACGCTGGATCCCGACGTCTTCGTCATGGGCGGCGGCATGTCGAACATTCCGGAGCTTTACGACGAACTGCCGGGTCGTATCGCGAAGTATACGTTCTCGACCGTCTTCCACACGCCGATCGTCCCGTCCCGCCATGGCGATTCCAGCGGCGTGCGCGGTGCCGCCTGGCTGTGGAAGGACGGCTGACGACGGCACGCTCCTCGCATCTTATCCGATTCCCGAAAGGCCTATCATGCAGTCCAGCGAACTCGACCGCCGCTTCGACCTTGCCCTCGCGCTGATCCGCGAGGCCGGAGCGCTGGCCCTCGACTATTTCGCCCGTGTCGAGACCCTGACGATCGCGTCCAAGGGCCTCCAGGACGTCGTCAGCGAGGCCGACGTCGCCGTCGAGAAGCTGATCCGAGGCCGGCTGGCCGAGAGCTTCCCGGACGATGCCTTCTTCGGCGAAGAGAGTGGGCGCAGCGAATTCGCGCCGGGCCAGGGCATCTGGGTGGTCGATCCGATCGACGGCACGCAGCCCTTCGTCTGCGGCATGTCGAGCTGGTGCATCTCGATCGCCTTCGTCGAGGGCGGCATCAACCGCTTCGGGCTGGTCTTTGCACCCGTGCGCGACGAGCTCTTCGCCGGCGGCGCCGGGCGGGGCGCGACGCTGAACGGCAAGCCGATCCGTGTCCGCACCGCTGCCAGCGTGCGTGAGGGGCTGGTTGCGACGGGATACTCGACCCGCCGCCCGCCGTCGGATCTCCTGCCGGTCTTCCAGCGCCTGCTCGAAGCCGGCGGCATGTTCTATCGCGACGGATCGGGGGCACTGTCGCTCGCCTATGTCGCGGCGGGCCGGCTGATCGGCTACGTCGAGTCCCATATCAACGCCTACGACTGCCTCGGCGCGATGGCGGTGATCGAGGGGGCGGGCGGACAGGTCAGCGATTTCCTGTCCGGCGACAGCCTGTTCTCCGGCAATGCGCTGGTGGCCGCCTCGCCGGAACTCTTCCCGTCCCTGAGCGATCTCGCCCGCTACGACTGAGCTTGCTTCGGCGCCGCAACTCGGCAACCTTCGGGGGGCGAGGCGGCGCACGCAACGACATCGCCCGATCGAGGAAGCGAACTGCGATGAGTGCCTACGACTACGTCATCGCCGGAGGCGGAACGGCGGCCTGCGTCGCCGCCATGCGGCTCGTGAAGGAGCACGGGGCCCGCGTCCTGATCCTGGAGCGCGGGCCGGCCAAGACCGCACGGTTGATGCGCATGCCGGCCGGGTACATGAAGTATCTCGCCCGCGACGACTTCCTCGAGATGCATCGGACCGCCGCCCAGCCGCGCCTCGGCGGGCGGGCGCCGATCGTGCCGCAGGCGAAGGCGCTCGGCGGCGGCAGCGCGGTCAACGCCATGGTCTACATGCGCGGCCAGCGCGAGGATTACGACGGCTGGGACGCCCATCTCGGCGGCGGTTCCGGCTGGGCCTACGAGGACCTGCTGCCGCATTTTCGCGCGCTCGAGCGCAACACCAAGTTCAACGACCGCTATCACGGGATCGATGGGGGGCTCCTCGTCTCCGATCCCGGCGCGCTCTGCGACACGACGCAGGACTATCTCCTGACGGCGCAGGGAATGGGCATTCCGCTGAACCCGGACTTCAATGGTGCACGGCAAGCCGGCGTCGGGGTGATGCAGCACACGATGGGCCTGCGGAATGGGCGGATGGAGCGCTGCGACGCCGTCACTGCCTTCATCGCCGACCTCCTGAACGACCGTCGCCTGACGATCGTCACGGGGGCGCAGGTGGACCGCGTCCTGTTCGAGGGAGGGCGCGCGGTCGGCCTGTCCTACCGCGTGGGCGGACAGGCGAAGACCGTCAACGCGACGCGCGAGGTGCTCCTTGCTGCGGGCACCTACAACACGGCCAAACTGATGATGCTGTCGGGCCTCGGGCCCGCCGATCATCTGCGTGAGCACGGGATCGACGTCCGCGCCGACTTGCCGGGCCTCGGCTCCAGCCTGCAGGACCACCACGAGGTTCCGGTCATCGCGACGACCAAGGGGCCGAGCGGCTATTTCGGTCAGGACAAAGGCTGGCCTATGGTCCGCAACGGCCTGCAATACATGCTCTTCGCCTCCGGTCCGGTGACGACGACGGGCATCGAGTCCTGCCTGTTCTATGACCCGGACGGGGGTGAGCGGCCGACGATCCAGCTCTATTGCGCGCCGATCGTCTATCTCGACCGCGACGTGTCGAGCGCCAAGCCCAGCCACGGCGTCACCCTGACGTCCTGTCTCCTGCGTCCCAAGGCGCGCGGCACCGTGCGGCTGCGCTCGGGCGATCCCGACGCGATGCCGCTGGTCGATTCGAACTTCTTCGGCGATCCCGACGACCTGCGCCTCACGGTCGCCTCGCTGCGCTTTGCGCGCGAGGTGCTGGCGTCGCGCCCGCTGTCGGACAGGATCCGGGACGAACTCCTTCCTGGCCGTGACGTGACGGACGACGCCGGCCTCGAGGCGTTCTGCGGCAAGACGGTGAAGACGAACTATCATCCGGTCGGCTCGGCGCCGATGGGCCCGGACGACGATCCGATGGCCGTGCTCGACGCGTCCTTGCGCGTGCGCGGCGTCGAGGGCCTGCGCGTGATCGACTGCTCGGCGATGCCGATGATCCCCTCCGGCAACACCAACGCGCCGGTGATGGCGCTGGCGAGCCGAGCGGTGGACCTGATCGCGGGGGTCTCGCAGGAAAGGGGCGCGGCGGCCTGACCGCCGCGTCCGGCTCCGTCAGGCGGCGTTCGAGACCTTGAGGCTGCCGTTCTTGTAGCGCTTGGCCATGTCGGCGAGGTCGATCGGCTTGATGCCGCCGGCATGACCGGCGGTGCCGAATTCCTCGAAGCGCTGGGCTGCGAGCTTGGTGATCGCGGCCATGCCGGGGCCGAGATACTTGCGCGGGTCGAACTCTTCCGGGTTCTCCGCGAAGACCTTGCGGATCGCGCCGGTCAGCGCGAGGCGGCAGTCGGTGTCGATGTTGATCTTGCGCACGCCGTGGCGGATTCCGCGCTGGATCTCCTCGACCGGCACGCCCCAGGTCGGCTTGATCTGGCCGCCGTACTTGTTGACGATTTCCTGCAGGTCTTCCGGCACCGAGGACGAACCGTGCATGACGAGATGCGTGTTCGGCAGCTTCTGGTGGATCGCCTCGATGACGTTCATCGCCAGGACGTCGCCGTCCGGCTTGCGCGAGAACTTGTAGGCGCCGTGCGAGGTGCCCATGGCCACCGCCAGTGCGTCGACATGGGTGTCCTCGACGAAGCGGGCGGCCTCCTCGGGGTCCGTCAGCAGCTGGTCGTGGTCGAGCGTGCCCTCGAAGCCGTGGCCGTCCTCCTGCTCGCCGCCGCCGGTCTCAAGGCTGCCGAGAACGCCGATCTCGCCCTCCACCGAAGCGCCGCACCAGTGCGCCATGTCGGACACCCGGCGGGTGATCGCGGCGTTATAGGCGTAGTCGGCGAGCGACTTGCCGTCTTCCTTCAGCGAGCCGTCCATCATCACCGAGGTGAAGCCGTGCTGGATGGCGGTGATGCAGGTGGCTTCGTTGTTGCCGTGGTCGAGATGCATGCAGATCGGGATGTCCGGGTGCATCTCGGACAGGCCTTCGATCAGCCGGGCGAGGATGAGGTCGTTGGCGTAGGCGCGCGCGCCGCGGCTCGCCTGCAGGATCACCGGCGAGTCCGTCTTGGCGGCCGCCGCCAGGATCGCGAGGCCCTGTTCCATGTTGTTGATATTGAAGGCGGGCACGCCGTAGCTGTGCTCGGCGGCATGGTCGAGAAGCTGGCGAAGCGTGATCAGGGCCAAGGGGTTTCTCCGGGCGGGGTCAGGACAGGGACGAGACGACGTCGGACACGATGGAGAGATAGCCCTCCGCATTCCAGGCGGAACGGCCGATGAAGAGGCCGTCGATATGCTCTTGATTGGCCAGCTCGACGCAGTTGCCGGGATTGACGCTGCCGCCGTAGAGGACGGGCAAGGCGAAGCCCAGTTTCTCGCGGGTCAGCTCCTTGATGCGGGCATGCTGTTCGTTCGCGAAGCTCGGTTCGGCCGGCGTCCCGCCTTCGCCGATCGACCAAACCGGTTCATAGGCGATGATGACCTTGGCGGGCTCGCTCCACTCGACGCGCGAGATCAGCGCCTCGGTCTGGCGACGCAGCGCCTCGGCCGTGCGGCCGGCGTCGTATTCCTCGCGCGTGTCGCCAATGCAGACGAGGGCGACGAGCCCGTGGCGCACGGCGGCCTCCGTCTTCAGCGCGACGGTCTCGTCGGTCTCGCCGAAATGTTCGCGCCGTTCGGAATGGCCGATCTCGACGAGGCGGCCGCCGCAGTCCTTGACCTGAACCGGGGACACTTCGCCGGTCCAGGCGCCGGCGTCCTTCCAGTGCGCGTTCTGTGCGCCAACGATGATGTCGGTCTTGTCGAGCGACTGGGAGACGCGATGAAGGACGGTGAAGGGCGGGATCACGAAAAGCTGGGCGCGATCGTCGCTCGCCCACGAGGATTTCGCGACGGTCTCGCAGAAGGCGTCGGCCTCCGCGATCGTCTTGTTCATCTTCCAGCTGGTGCCGATCCAGGGACGCTTGGTCATGCGGGTCGCCTTTCCTCCCGTAAGCGACTGAAGAAACGATCGGGGCCGGTCGATGGTGCTCGGCCGGCCCCGTTCGGGTGTATTCGCAGCCGTCAGGCGCCGGCCTTGGCGCGGGCCTTCTCGGCGACCTTCTCGGGCGTCAGCCCGAAATGCTTGTAGAGATCGCCGCCGGGCGCCGAGGCGCCGAAGCCGGGCAGGCCGACGACGTCGTCCTCGTCCTCGACGAAGCGCGTCCAGCCGAACGGCGAAGCGGCCTCGACCGCGATGCGCGGCGCCGAGCCCAGCACCTCGTCGCGATAGGATTTCGGCTGCTTGGTGAAGAGCTCCCAGCAGGGGAGGGACACCACCGCCGCGCGAACGCCGCTCTCGGTGAGCAGCTTCTGCGCCGCCACCGCGATCTCGACTTCGGAGCCAGTGGCGAGGATCGTCACCTGGCGCGCGCCGCCCTCGGCTTCGACCAGAACGTAGCCGCCCTTGGCCGACAGGTTCTCGCCCACCGTGCCGGTGCGCAGCGCCTTGAGGTTCTGGCGCGACAGGACGAGCGTCGTCGGCGACTTGGTGTTGACGAGCGCGGCTTCCCAGCACTCCGCCGTCTCGACGCCATCGGCCGGGCGCATGACCAGCATGTTCGGCATGGCGCGCAGCGAGGCGAGGTGCTCGATCGGCTGGTGCGTCGGGCCATCTTCGCCCTGGCCGATCGAGTCGTGCGTCATGACGTAGACGACAGGCTGGTGCATCAGCGCCGACAGGCGCATCGCGGGCCGCGCGTAGTCGGAGAAGCACAGGAACGTGCCGCCGAAGGGCGTGAAGCCGCCGTGCAGCGACAGGCCGTTCATGACGGCGGCCATGCCGTGCTCGCGCACGCCATAGTAGATGTAGTTTCCGGACGCATCCTGCACTGTCACCGGCTTCATCGCGCCAGCCTTGGTGAGGTTCGAGCCCGTGAGGTCGGCCGAGCCGCCGATGAGCTTGGTGGACTTCGCGACCAGCGCCTCGATCACCGTCTGGCTGGCCTTGCGGGTGGCGACCGACGCTGTGTCGGAGGCGAACTTCGCCTTCACGTCGGCGAGGATCGCGGCGGCGTCGCCGTCGAAGCCGTCCGCCATGATGGCCTTCCAGGCGTCGGCATGGGCGGAAGCGGCGAGGCGCTTCTCCCAGGCATCGGCTTCCGCCGCGCCGCGCGTCCCGACGGCCTTCCAGAAGTCGGTGACGACGTCGGGCAGGACGAAGGGCTCGTGCGCCCATTCGAAATGCTCGCGGGCGAACGCGATGCCCTCGGCGCCGATCGGCGAGCCGTGAACGCCCGACGTGCCGGCCTTCTTGCCCGCGCCGTAGCCGATCGTGGTGCGACAGGCGATCAGCGTCGGCTTGTCGGAGCGGCGCGCCGCGTCGATCGCGGCGGCCACCGCCTCCGGGTCATGGCCGTCGACCGCGGCGCTCGCCCAGCCCGACGCCTCGACGCGCTTGGCGAGATCGTCCGATGTGGTGATGTCGGTCGCGCCGTCGATGGTGATGCGATTGTCGTCCCACAGGACGATGAGCTTGTTCAGCTTCAGGTGGCCGGCGAGCGAGATCGCCTCCTGGCTGACGCCCTCCATGAAGCAGCCGTCGCCGGCGATCGTGTAGGTGTAGTGCGAGACGAGGTCCTCGCCGAAGCGCTCGCGCAGGATCTTCTCGCCGAGCGCCATGCCGACGGCCGTGGCGAGACCCTGGCCGAGCGGGCCGGTCGTGGTCTCGATGCCGGCGCCCTCGCCGAACTCGGGGTGACCGGCGGCCTTCGAGCCGAGCTGACGGAAGCGCTTCAGCTCGTCGATCGTGAAGTCCTCGTAGCCCGTGAGGTGCAGCAGGCTGTAGAGCAGCATCGAGCCGTGGCCGGCCGACAGCACGAAGCGGTCGCGGTCCGGCCAGTGCGGGCGCTTGGCGTCGAACTTCAGGAACTGGCTGAACAGGACGGTCGCCGCGTCCGACATGCCGAGCGGCATGCCCGGATGGCCGGAATTGGCCTTCTCCACCGCGTCCATCGACAGGAAGCGGATGCCGCTCGCCATGGCGCGGATCTGCTTGGCATCCAGGCTGGGGGCTTGTGTCGTGTCCACTTGTGTCGTCTCCCTCGATCTTGGTCGCGGCGCTTCCGCACGGTTCGGGCGGAGCGACCGGAGGTGCCGGATTCGCCCCATGCTGCGCCAGCAGAAACACGCCCCGCCGCTTGAATCAATCACCGCGACATGAAAAACGTTCATATGAACGCATGTCTGGCATATGAACAGGCATGGGATTTCGTTGCCCAACATGAAGCCTGATCTGCGGAAGCGAACATGGACGCCTTAGCACCCGCCGATGTCGATGCCATGATGCAGGTCGCCCGCCGCTACTACGAGGGGCAGGCCACGCAGGCCGAGATCGCCGCCGAACTCGGGCTGTCTCGCATGAAAGTGAACCGCCTGCTGCGCCAGGCGCGCGAGGCGGGAATCGTCGACGTACGGATCCGCGTCCACCGCGCGGTGGAGGCCGACCTCGAACGGCGATTCAGGGAGCGTTTCGGCGTCAAGACGGCGCTGATCGCGGTGGACCGGCGGGAGTCGGACGCGCAGCGCGCCGAGGTGGCGCTGCTGGTGGCGGATTATCTGGAGCGCGAGCTTTTCGAGGGTGCGGTCGTCGCCGTCGGCATGGGCCGCAACATCGCGGCCGTCGCCGAGACGCGCGGTCGCCCGTTCCTGGAACATGCGACCTTCGTCTCCGCCACGGGCGGCGCGCATCAGGCCGGCGAGCCGTCGAATGCCGACCACATCTGCCGCAAGCTCGCGCGCCGCTTCGGCGGGGTGCCGGAAACGCTCTATGCGCCGGCCTATGTGCCCGACGCCACGCTGCGCGCCGGATTGATGGCGAACCCGACCGTGAAGCAGACGCTGGATCTCGGGCGAAGCGCCGCCTTCGCGCTGGTCGGCATCGGCGACCTCGGCGAGGAAAGCCACATGGCGCGGATGGGCTGGTTTCGCCGGGAAGAACTCCTCAGCGCCCGTGCCGCCGGGATCGTCGGCGATCTCATGGGCTACGACTTCTACGACATCGACGGGCGCGAGCGGAACGAGATCCTCGGCGGCCGTGTCGTCGGCCTGCGCCTCGCCGACATCCGAGCGATCCCGACGACGATCGCGGTGGCCGCCGAGCCGACCAAGGCCATGCCGATCCTGGCGGCGCTGCGGACCGGAGCGATCGATGTCATCGCCACCTCGCTCGCCAACGCGCATGGCATTCTCGCGCTCGATCAGGCGACCAAGGGTGGCTGAGATATCTTGATCGTTTGAACAAGGCTACGATATTATGAACGGGAGGGCGCCCCGGCGTCGTCGGTCCGGATCCGCGGACCCGCTCCTCAACCATCAGGTGAGACCCATGAAGATCATTCTCGGCGGCGACAGCGCCGGCCAGCCCCTCGTCCAGGCCATCAAGGACCACCTCGCCGGCCGCTCCGGCCTGACGGTCGTCGACGCCAGCCAGGCGCCGGACGGCGCTTCGGAGAAGTATGCGACGACCTCCGAGCGCATCGCGCGGTCGGTGGTGGAGGGCGAGTACGACCGCGCGATCCTGTGCTGCGGCACCGGCATCGGCGTCAACATCTCGGCCAACAAGGTGCCCGGCATCCGAGCCGCGCTGACGCACGACACCTATTCCGCCGAGCGCGCCGCCAAGAGCAACAACGCGCAGGTGATTACGATGGGCGCCCGCGTGATCGGCCCCGAGCTCGCCAAGGCGATCGTCGACAAGTACCTGGAATCCGAGTTCGATCCGGCCGGCTCGTCGGCCGCCAATGTCGACGCGATCGACGCGCTCGACCGGAAGTACAACGCGTCCTGAACATTCCCGACGACGTCATGAAAAGGCCCGCCGCGTCCTTCGACGCGGCGGGCTTTTTCGTTTCGGAACGCTCGATCAGTTGAAGCGGTAGGACAGCTTCGCCGTGATCGTGTGGAAGTCGAAGTCGCCGCTCGAGCGGAAGTCGGTGAACTGGCCCGGGATGACCGCCGCGCCCGAACCNGAAGCGGTAGGACAGCTTCGCCGTGATCGTGTGGAAGTCGAAGTCGCCGCTCGAGCGGAAGTCGGTGAACTGGCCCGGGATGACCGCCGCGCCCGAACCATCGAACGGGCCGCCGTTCAGGATGGTCGAGGAACCGCCGTCGCCGAGGTTGGTGTAGAGGTACTCGGCGCCGAACGAGATGTTCTGCGTGACCTTCACTTCCATGCCGCCGCCGACCGAATAGCCCCAGTCGTCCTCGTCCGAGTTGATGACGGCCGGGAACGCGGCCGTGACGGCCGGGCTGTTGGTCGAGAAGCCGTAGTCGATCTCGCCGTAGGCGACACCGCCCGTGGCGTAGAGAAGCGCCATGTCGGTGACGAGGTAGCCCGCGCGCAGGCGGCCGGTCGCGAGGTAGTCGAGGCTGCGCTCGGCGGTGTAGAAGGCCGGCGTATTGGAGAAGGCGCTGGAGCGCTGCGCGATGTCGAGGGCGTTGATGTCGACGAGGGCGCCGACCACGAAGCGGTCGACCTGGTAGTCGTAGCCGATGTGCGCNGGAGAAGGCGCTGGAGCGCTGCGCGATGTCGAGGGCGTTGATGTCGACGAGGGCGCCGACCACGAAGCGGTCGACCTGGTAGTCGTAGCCGATGTGCGCGCCGCCGATGAAGCTCGACTCGAACTCCGACGAGAAGTTGTTGCCGAAGGCGTTGGTCAGGAAGGCAGCGCCGGCGCCACCGAAGTTCGGGACGATAGCGAGGTTGTCGCCGTTGTCCGGGTTGAACGCGCCGCCGCCCTGGATGCCGAGATAGAGGCCGGTCCAGTTGGAGACCGGGGCCATCACCGCCATCGGCGCTGCCGGCTCTTCGTAGACGACGTCGGCGGCCAGAGCCGGGGAGGCGAGGGCGGCGGAGGCGAGCAGCAGGGCAAGGCGCTTCATGGTGATCTCCAGCGTGCCGTCCTCCGTCGGTGCGGGGCGGCCGTTCTTTTCGAAACGGGAAGGTCGGTGACGCTCCCCCTCGTGAGTGAACCAGATAATGTCACGCGAGATGACGCAAGGCGGGCTCCGGCACCCCATCCCGAGCTGTTGCCGGCGGGACACGCAGGCGCCGAAGTGAATGGCTCCCCTCAGGAGGGATTGGTAAGTATTATGAAGCCTTTAGCGAACGTTCTCGCATGGGCCGACGAAGTTTTCACCACTGTGTGATCGGATGACAGGCGTGCCCCTGCGGCTGGCGGAGGCGCGATCGGCGGCACCGCGATCACGCTGCCCTGCCGGAACGTGAAAATTGCGGAGGTTTCGAAGGCAGCCTCTTAAGCATGTTCGGCAGTTTACGCACGATTGTCCTTTGTTTTACCGTGGGGAAACCCCGCCGCGAAGATAGTCCACCGCAGCTGACAGAGCCTCGGTAAGGACATCGTCATGGACACCTACGTCACGCGAACGGGACGACCCTTGTTCGTCGACCTCGACGGAACGTTGATCCGTGGGGACCTTCTCTGGGAAAGCCTGTTTCACTTCGCACGCCAGCAGCCGCTCGGCTTCTGGCGCCTGTTCGGGTGGGCGTTCCAGGGCAAGGCGGTTCTCAAGGACGAACTGGCCGCGCGCACCGAGATCGACGCGGCGACGCTTCCCTACCGCGAGGAGGTAGTCGCCACGCTGCAGGCCGAGCGCGAGGCCGGCCGGCCGATCATTCTCGCCACCGCTTCCAACGAGCGCCTCGCCCATGCCGTGTCGGCCCATCTCGGCCTCTTCGACGAGGTGATGGCGAGCGACCGGGCGACCAACCTGTCCGCCGACCGCAAGCTCGAGCGCATCCGCGCGCGCTGCAACGGCCAGGCCTTCGACTATGTCGGCAATTCGCACGACGACGTCTGCCTGTTCGAGGCGGCCGAACGCGCGACCGTGGTCCAGCCCGACCGCTCGGCGCGCCGCTGGCACGGTGCGGCGAAGAGGCCCTCGCGCCTCATCGTCGACCCCGGCTCGCTGGCGCGCGGCATGGTGAAGGCCATGCGTCCGCACCAGTGGACGAAGAACGTCCTGGTGTTCGTGCCGATGGCGCTGAACCACGAGTTCCTCGACGTGCCGATGGCGCTGAAGGCGCTTCTGGCGTTCGTCTGCTTCTCGCTCGCGGCTTCCTCGGTCTACATCCTGAACGATCTTCTGGATCTCGCCGCCGACCGTCGTCACAAGACCAAGCGCAAGCGCCCCTTCGCGAGCGGCCTCGTTCCGATCCCGGTCGGGCTGGCGCTGGCGGCGGGCCTGTTCCTGTCGTCCTTCGCGATCGCCGCCGTCCTGCCTTGGGAGTTCATGGCGACGCTCGCCTTCTACATGGTCGCGACCACGGCCTATTCCTTCGCGCTGAAGCGCATGCTCCTGATCGACGTCCTGACGCTCGCCGGGCTCTACACGACCCGCATCATCGCCGGCGCCATGGCGATCGACTCCAACGAGTCCTTCTGGCTCCTCGCCTTCTCGATCTTCTTTTTCCTGTCGCTGGCGCTGGTGAAGCGCTTCGTCGAGATCATGGATTTCGGCGGCGGCGCGAACCGTTCCTCGACCGGCCGCGGCTATGTCGACGTCGACCTCGACACGGTCGGCCAAGCGGGCATGGCATCCGGCTTTGCGGCGGTGATGGTTCTCGCGCTCTACATCGACAGCGCCGAGGTGCGCGAGCTTTACACGCATCCCTACCTTCTCTGGCCGCTCTGCCCGCTGGTCCTCTACATCATCGTGCGCATTTGGGTGCTCGCTCGCCGCAATCACATGCACGAGGATCCGGTCGTCTTCATCATGCACGACTGGCGCTCGCAGATCATGATGGTGCTCGGCGCCTGCATGTTCCTGGTGGCGGCCTATGCCTGAGCTCTACGAGAACTGGGGGCGGATGCCGCCCCCGCCGGAGGGGCGACGGTCGGTCCAGGCGCCGCAGGCTGACGTCTTCCCCGCAGTTTGGGATGCGGCCGGACTCCTGCCGCGCGGCAACGGTCGCTCCTACGGCGACACGTGCCTCAACGAAGCGGGCGTCCTCGTCGACATGCGCGGGCGCAACCGCATCCTCTCGCTCGACCTTCAGGACGGGGTGATCGAAGCGGAGGCCGGTGTCCTCCTTCACCACATCACTGAGCGGATCGCCCCGCACGGCTGGTTCCTGCCGGTCACGCCCGGCACCCAGTTCGTCACGCTCGGCGGGGCTCTGGCCAACGACGTCCACGGCAAGAACCATCACCGCCGCGGCACCTTCGGGGCCTGGGTCGAATCCTTCACGCTGACGCGCTCCGACCTCGGCACGCTCGTCTGCTCGCGCTCGCAGAACGCCGACATCTTCGCCGCCACGATCGGCGGGATGGGCCTGACCGGAATCGTCACGCGGATCCGCCTGCGGCTTCTCGCCGTGCCGTCCCTGACGATCCGCGAGACGACGCACCGCCTGTCCTGCCTCGACGACTACTTCGCGCGGGCCGCGGAGGCCGACGAGCGGCATGAATACGCCGTCGCCTGGATCGACCAGCTGGCGCGCGGGGCCCGTTTCGGCCGCGGCCACCTGATCTGCGGCGACCACGCCGGCAAGGGCGATCACACGGGCCGGGCCCGGCGCCCGCTGTTCTCGGTGCCGTTCACGCCGCCGGTCAGCCCTTTGCGGGGGCTCGCGCTGAAGGCCTTCAACGAGCTGAACTTCCGCAAGCTCCGCCGGGCGGAGGTCACGCGCAACGTGCCCTTCGACGGCTTCTTCTATCCGCTCGACCGTATCGGCGGATGGAACCGCCTCTACGGACCGCAGGGTCTCCACCAGCACCAGAGCGTGGTGCCGGAGGAGATGGGTCGGCAGGCCGCGCGGGCGCTGATGGAGTGTGCCGTCGCCCATGGGCAGGGCTCGTTCCTCACCGTGCTCAAACGCTTCGGCGACCTACCGAGCCCGGGGCTCCTGAGCTTCCCGCGGCGCGGCTACACGCTGACGCTGGACTTCCCCAACCGCGGTCCCTCGACGCTCGCCCTGATGGATGAGCTCGACCGGATCACGATCGAGGCCGGCGGTGCGGTGAACCCCTACAAGGACGCCCGCATGGCGCCGGAGGTTTTCGCCGCCTCCTTCCCGCGCTGGCGCCGGCTGGAGGCGATGCGCGACCCTGCGATCGTCTCGGACTTCTGGCGCCGCACGGCGCTGCGGCTCGACGCGGGACGCCAGCGCTACGGTGCGGCCGCGTAGGCAAGGATTGATTGACGCTGGCGGGGGAAATGCGGGTTCACAACCGCGCGAGCCCGCCCCGTCTTTACCCCATGGCATACCGGCTCCGGCAAGGATCCGGCCCGACACCCAACAGCCGGGAGGCGAGGCGTGAGCCGCTACATCCCCTTCATTCTCTTCACCGTGTTCACCAATGCGGCCGCGCAGATGCTCCTGAAATACGGGATGATGCAGCTCGGCCCTCTGAGCTTCGCCGGTGTCAACCCGATCCTCAAGATCCTCTCGATCGTCTTCAGCCCCTTCGTCTTCCTGGGGCTCCTGACCTTCGTGATTTCGATGGCCTCGCACCTCTACGTGCTGTCGAAGGTCGAGCTGACCTACGCCTATCCCTTCCTCAGCCTCGCCTATGTCGTCGTCGCCTTCGCGGCCTGGTTCCTCTTCGGCGAGGAACTGAACGCGGCCCGCATCGGCGGCATCGCCCTCATCTGCGCCGGCACGATCCTCATCGCCCGCACGGGCAGCACGATCGCCGACGACGTCCCGGTGACCATCACCGCCAAGACCCATTCCACCGAAGGAGCCATTCGATGAAGCACGTGATCTTCGGCGGCGACGGTTTCGTCGGCCGCCATCTCGCCCAGCGCCTCGCCTCGGACGGCGAAGAGGTCGTGGTCGCCGACATTGCCAAGGCCGACCTGCCGCACTACGCCCGCGCCACGCATCTCAACGTCGACGTCACCGATGCGGCCGCCGTGAACCGGGTGCCGATCACGCCGGACGACATGGTCTACAACCTGTCGGCCAAGATGCTGTCGCCGCTGCAGGTGCGCGCCAAGCGCCGCGAGTTCTTCTACCCCGTCAACTACGACGGTACGAAGCACATCATCGAGGCGATGGACCGGGCGGGCGCGGGCCGGCTCGTCCATTTCACCACCGACATGATCTACGGTCACACGGTGACGACGCCGATGACCGAGGACCATCCGGTCGCGCCGCTCGGCGAGTACGGCCAGTCCAAGCTCGATACCGAGGTTCTGGCGGCCGACTGGCGCCGCCGTGGCATGAACATCTCGCTGTTCCGCCCGCGCCTCATCATCGGGCCGGGGCGTCTCGGGATCCTCGAGAAGCTGTTCAAGCTGATCGACGCCAACCTTCCGGTGCCGATGATCGGCTCGGGTCGCAACCCGTATCAGTTCATCTCGGTCTTCGACTGCGCCGAGGCGGCGCGTCTCGCCTGGAAGGCGGGGGTGCCGAACGAGGCCTACAATCTCGGCTCGCTCAACCCGCCGCCGGTGAAGAAGCTTCTCGGCGACCTCGTGCGCCATGCCGGCTCGAAGTCCATCCTGATCCCGACGCCGGGCTTTGCGGTCAAGCGCACGCTCGACTTCCTCGATTGGCTGAACATGCCCTTGATGGACCCCGAGCAGTACCTCATCGCCGACGAGGAGTGCGTGCTCGACGTCTCGAAGGGCAAGCGCGACCTCGGCTGGGTGCCGCAGTATCGCGACGAGGACATGCTGATCGCCGCCTATACCGAGTACCGCGCGAAGAAGGAGGGCCGCTCGGCCGCCCGCTCCGCCTATCCCCATCCGGCCGAGTGAGGAGCCCGCGCCATGCTTGATCGTCCGACGACCACCGCCCCCGCGCTCGACGACGCCCCGCGCCTCGGGCCGCCCAAGCCCGACATGCTGACCCTCGACCAGGCGAAGGCCATGGACGTCGGCACCATGGCCGACGTGTTCAAGGAGCACATCAACCCCGGCCAGTTCCACTTCATGAAGCTGCTCGGCTTCCACAAGGTGAAGGTCGAGCGCGCCGAGGGCATGTTCTACATCGACCAGAACGGCCGGAAGATCCTCGACTTCTTCGGCGGTTTCGGCTCGCTCGCCTTCGGCCACAACCACCCGCGGATCGTGGGCGCGCGCAAGCAGTTCCAGGACGAGAAGCGCCACGAGATCGCCATCGCCTTCCTCTCGCAGTACGCGGCGGCGCTGGCCAAGAACGTCGCGGCCTGCTCGCCCGGCGACCTCGACATGGTGTTCCTCGGCTCGTCCGGCTCGGAAGCCATGGAAGCGGCGATCAAGGTCGCCGAGCGCGCGTCGGGTCGCAAGAACTGCAAGATCGTCCACGCCGAGAACTCGTTCCACGGCAAGACCAAGGGCGTCCTCTCGATCACCGATTCGCCGCTCTACAAGGGCGAGTTCAAGCTGGTCGAGAACACCTATCGCGTGCCCTTCGGCGATCTCGCGGCGCTGACCGCCGTCGTGCGCTCGGACCCGGACGTCGGCGTCGTCGTGCTGGAGACGGTGCAGGGCGGCGGCGGCATCGTCGAGGCGCCGACGGAATACTGGCAGGGCGTTCGCGCGCTGTGCGACCAGCACAAGGTCATCTGGGTCGCCGACGAGGTGCAGTGTGGCTACGGTCGCACCGGGCGCTTCTACGCCTTCGAGCATCACGGCGTCGTGCCGGACGTGACCGCGCTCGCCAAGAGCTTCGGCGGCGGCAAGGCGGCGATGGCGGCGATGATCGCCAAACGCGACGTCTACATGAAGGCCTACGGCACGCCGAAGACGGCGATGATCCACGCCCATGCCACGTTCGGCGGCATCGGCGAGGGCTGCGCCACCTCGATCGAGGCGCTGAACACGCTCTACGACGAGGATCTGATCGGCAACGCCGAGGTGGTCGGTGCGTACCTGAAGGAACGCCTTCAGGCGATCCAGCAGAAGTACCCGTCGATCATCAAGGACGTGCGGGGCAGGGGGCTGATGGTCGGCCTCGAGTTCCACGACTTCTCGCAGACGCTGCCCTTCGCGCTGCGTCCGGTGGTGGCGCTCCTCGACGACAAGCTCAAGGGCTCGCTGTCGGGTTTCATCGGCGCGCTGCTCCTGAAGGACTACGACTGCCTCGTCGCCTTCACCGAGTACAACCGCAACGTCATCCGCTTGGAGCCGCCGCTGATCTGCTCCCACGAGAACGTCGACCAGTTCTGCGACGCGCTCGACGAGCTTCTCGGCCGCGGCATCGTCTCGATCGTCAAGGACTTCGTGAAGACGCAGATGGGCTGAGCCTGGGCGCAGCTCCGACATGAAGAAAGGCCGGGTCGCTCGACCCGGCCTTTTTCGTTCGAGCCTTTAGCGGGCGGGAAGCAGTCCCGGCCGGATATAGGCCATCCAGCACCGCGAGAGCGGCACGGCGACGTGGTCGCGCAGGCCTTCCGCGTAGATCTTCTGGATCGTCTGGTTCGCCACGGTCACCGGGCAGAGCGGCAGGAGCGCGAGGTCCGTGTTGCGGACGGCCTCGATCGTCCGGGCGTTCGGCGGCGGCACGGCGCGGAACGGATCGGCGCCGATCGCGATGAGCGGCGTGCCCTGACGCCCCAATGCGTAGGGGAAGGGGTTCACGAAGTTGAGGTTCATGATCGTCTCGAACCGCACCCCATGCGCCGTCTCGTAGGCGCGGATCGCATCCACCGCCTCGTTCGCCGCCATCAGCCAGGCTGCCTGGAAATCGAGCTCGGAATAGAGGCTGAAGATCGGCAGCTGCCCGTCGGCGGCGAGCGCCTCGTAGGTCCGGGGATAGGCGACGTAGTTGTCGATCATATGCGCCGCCCGGTCGATCACCTCCGGCCGCTGCGTCACGCTGTCGAGCGCCTTGAGGTTCTGCGCTGGCACCTTCACGTACATCAGCTGCCCCACGACGGCCCGGGCGGACCGATGGAGAACGTTGACGAGCGGGGGCATCGCGACGGCGGCGACGAGGACGAGAATGACTGCCGTCGCGCGCTGGGAATGGCGCGAGGCGTCGCAGGCGATGCGCACCAGCACCGGCCAGATAAAGATGAAGGCCTGGCCACCGGTGTTCTGCGTCTCGAAGAAGAGGCCTGCAAGGAGCGCCATGCCGAGCCAGACGACGTTCCGGTCGAGAAGTGCGATCCAGGGCGCCGTACGCAACGGATGGCGCACGGCGGCGCCAAGCGCCGAGGCGATCGGCCGGCGGTCGAGGAACAGGAGGGCGGCGACGAGGAGGCAGCCCGAGGCGAAGATGCCGAAATGGATCGAGGCCGCCTGGATGAAGCGACTGGCGAGGACGCCCTCGTTCATGCCGACCAGCGAGGCGATATCGCCGAGATAGGCGCTGACGACGCCGGTCGTCAGCTCCAGCCCCGCCAGAACCGCGGCGAAGGCAGTCAGCGCACCGACCGCCGTCGACAGACGCACCCGCCCGGCCGCAAACGCGAAGGCGCACAGGCCGCCCGCCGCGATGAAGCCGGTGATCTTCGACAGGAACAGCGCCGCGCAGATCCAGGCGATGACGAACAGGAGCACGCGCTGCCGGCGCTCGAACACGAGCGCGACCATCAGCACGTAGAGAAGCTGCGTGCCGTGGCGGTTGTAGATGCCGAAGCCGTCGACGCCGGGATAGGAGGAGAACTGCTCGAGATTGGTCGGCAGCAGCTGAAACACGAGGAACGGCAACAGCAGCGCCAAAGCCAGCGTTCGCGAGCTTCGGTCGATGCGCACGAGAACGGGAAGGAGACCGGCGAGCGTCATCGGCAGCAGCATCCACTGCGCCAGCAGGAGCGGCTGCGGCTTGGCGAAGACCTCGAGCCCCGCCGCAAACAGCCAGTAACCGAGCGGGCCGACCGGCGCGAAGAAGTCCACCGAAGGCGTCTGGCCGTTGAGGACCCGCCAGCCGCCGTCGACGAACACGACGACGTCCCAGTACATCGCGCCGATCGGCAGCGAGATCGGCAGGGCGAGGAGCGCGAACGCGAACAGGAGGGTCGCAAGACCGATCGCCATCGGCGACAGGGCGGCGGCAAGCGGCGACACGCGCGGCAGGCCATGGACGCCGGCACGGGTTTCGAGGGGAAGGGACATGGACACGTTCCAGCGGTTGCGCGGCGTCCCCAATCTTGCAAACCGAGCTTAAGCCGCCATTAAGCAGCGTCGCGCTTTGCCACCTCTGGTCGCAGTGCCGCGATCGGGACTTGCATCCGAATCGGAATGGGCGGACGCTCGGCCCATGCTGAAGCTCGTCGCCCTTGCGATCTGCGGATCGCTCCTGAGCTCGATCCCCGCCGTAGCCGCGGGCGAGGAGCCGGTCGACGTCGAGCTGGTGATCGCGGTCGACGTGTCGTGGTCGATGGACTACGGCGAGCTCGACATTCAGCGCAACGGCTATGTGGCCGCCTTCCGCTCGCCGGAACTGCAGCAGGCGATCACCGACGGCATGCATGGTCGCGTGGCGGTCACCTATGTGGAGTGGGCCGGCGACACCTCGCAGCAGGTGGTCCTGCCTTGGACGCTGATCGACGGCAAGGATGCGGCCGAAGCCTTCGCCTATCGTCTCTCCGAGGCGCGGCCCGATCGGATGCGACGCACGTCGATCTCCTCGGCGATCGATTTCGCGGCCGGGCTGTTCGACCGCAACGGGTTCGAGGGCATGCGCCGCGTCATCGACGTGTCGGGCGACGGTCCCAACAACCAGGGCCGTCCCGTGACCGACGCGCGGGATGCCGCCGTCGCGCGCGGCATCACCATCAACGGCCTGCCGCTGATGACGCAAGGCGACGATCTCAGGGGCGGCTGGGGTTCGATCCGAAATCTCGACCGCTACTACAGCGACTGCGTCGTCGGAGGGCCGGGCTCCTTCGTGATCCCCGTGAATGACTGGGAGCAGTTCCCCCAGGCGGTGCGCCGCAAGCTCGTACTGGAACTCGCCGGGCTCTGGCCGATCCCGGCGAAGCCCCGCGCCGTCGTTCCGATTGCCGCCGATGGTCCGCCCGCCAATTGCCTCGTCGGCGAGGCGCAGTGGCAGGAGCGCTGGCAGCGCTGAGCGCGGTCAGGTCCGCGGAGCGGTGACGCCGGCCGCCGACCGGCGACGCTGTCGCATGACGCTCTGCTCGAAGCTCAGCACCATCACGATGGCCACCGCGAACGGGATCAGGAGATAGAGGATCCGGAACACGAACAGCGCGGCGAGGACGTCGGTCTCCGGCACGTCGGACAGGCCGGTCAGGAACGTGACCTCCAGAACGCCGAGCCCGCCCGGCGCGTGCGACACGAGCGCCAGCGAAAACGACACGACGAAGATCGCAAGCACGATGACGAAGCCCGGATTGGTCTCGGGCGGCAGCGCGAAATAGATGATGCCGGCGGCAGCCACGATCTCGAGCGGCGCCGCGATCAGCTGGCGCAGGACGACGTCGCGCCGCGGATACTGAAGCAGGAACCCGCCGATCTTGCGGGGCGGGAAGCCGCGGAAGCTCCCGAACACATAGAGCCCGACGAGAACCAGGATGAGGATTGCCAGGCCGACCGGCACCCATGGATCGACGTCGACATAGCGGCGGATCATGGTCGGGTCGGCAAGCTGCGTCACCGCCGTGAGGACGAGGATGCCGAGCGCAAAGGTGAACGAGCAGAACGCGATGAGGAGCGCGATCTCCGATGGCGTCAAGCCGCGCGAGCTGTAGGCGCGGTATCGCACCACCGCCCCGGAGAACACCGACGCTCCGATGTTGTGCGAAAGGGCGTACGTCGTGAAGGACGTCGCCGCTACGAATGGCAGCGAGACCTTCCGCCCGAGATGCCGGAGAGCCAGCCGGTCGTAGTAGGCCAGCACCGCATAGGCGAGAAGCGCGCAGACGATCGAAAGCGCCCATTGGTGGACGCTGACGTTCTGGAAGCTGACCCAGATGTCGTCGAGCGACAGGCCTCGCACTTCCTTGTAGAGGATCCAGCAGGAGAGGACCACGGCCGCGAGACCCACGATGGGCCAGATGGCGTCCTTCCACTTCATGCCTGTTCCTTCCCTCGCCGAATGGCTCCCCGGACCGTGCCGTCGAGCGAGCCGTCCCACAGACATAAGCCTCACGCCCTGGCGAGGAAAGCGATACGCCTTCAACTGTCGGACAGGTCGCGCGACGGAATGGCGCGCGCGGCGACCGCAACGGCAGATTTGATGTCCAAGTCGCGGCAAATTATGTCGAGACGTCGGGAACCGAATGTCGCCGTTGCCGTTACTTCGCCGCAATCGGGACCCTCAGGAGTTTGGTCATGATCCGTCGCATTTCCGCCGTCGCTGCAACGCTCGCCGCCGTCATGGTGGTCTCGGGTTGCGCTAATACCGTGCGCGGCGTGGGCCGTGACGTCGGCAACACGGTCGATGCGACCGGCGCCGCTGTGAAGGACGTGGCGCGCTGACCAGCGCGGCCGCCGACGGCGAGGAATACGGAAAGGCCGGCTTGCCGGCCTTTTTCGCGTGAGCATATCGTTCACGACAGCGCGTTAGTCGATTGGTAAGCATAAGGAGCGATCCTCAGTCCGTCGCCGTGCTGGCGCGCTCCGGATCAGGTCTCGCGTCCCGGAGCCAGCGCGGAGACAGTCGCCGCGCCCTCCCTAGCTCCCGCGTTCAGGCCGTCGTCAGCGCCCGAACGATGTCGTCGTGACGATAGGGCTTTGCGATCTTCGGGATGCGGTTGAAGCGGCTCGGCACGTCCGAGAGGCTGCCCGACACGAAGCAGAACGGCACCTTGAGCTCTTCGAGCGTCCGCGCGATCGACGCGGAGTTGTCTCCACCGAGATCGAAATCGAGAAGGGCGAAGTCGACACCCTCACGAATGTGCTGCAGACCGTCGTGGAGGCTGCTCGCCCAGACGCAGTCGGCCTGCAGCGTCTCGACCACGATATCCTCGAGGTCCATCGCAATCAGCGGCTCGTCTTCCAGGATCAGTACGCGCATCGAAGAAGCCCTCGTTTCCTGGAGAACGACCTGCTCCGCACAAGGTTCGCCTTAACAGGAAATAAATTTTCCGAGACTTATTGACTTCTCGTTTACCATTCTACTCGTCGGCGACGCGCGTTGGGAACGGTCAGGCGTTCGAGGCAAGAGGCAGGGAAGCCGTGGCTTCGAGTTCCAGCAACGGAGACCGATCCACGCGATGCGACAGTCGCGTCAGCAGTTCGGCCGCCACGCGCTCCGCCGCGACAGGCTTTCCAAACAGGTAGCCCTGCAGCTGATCGCAGCCGATCTCCATCAGCATCTTCGCCTGCGCCGCGGTCTCGATCCCTTCCGTGACGACCTTCAGCTTCATGTGGTGACCGAGATTGACGATGGTCCCGATGATATGCCGGATGTTCGGCTCGCCCTGCTCGAAAGCGATCATGAAGGACTGGTCGATCTTCAGCTTGTCGAACGGGAAACGCCAGAGATAGCCGAGCGACGAGTAGCCGGTGCCGAAGTCGTCCATGGCGATCGACACGCCGAGCGTCTTCAACTGCTGGAGTTGCTTGAGGATCGCGTCCGAGCGATCGAGGAGCAGGCTTTCGACGACCTCGATCTCGAGCCGATGACCCGCGATCCCGGCCGCCTTCAGGGCGCCGCGCACGATCGACACGAGATCCCCGTCGCGGAACTGGACGGCCGAGAGGTTGACCGAGATGAACAGCTCTTCCGGCCACAGCGCGATCTGGCGCGTCGCCTCGCGCAGCACCCAGTCACCGATCGCCTTGATGTGTCCTCGCGCCTCGGCGATCGGGATGAACACCGACGGCGGGATATAGCCGCCCTGACCGTCGGGCAGGCGGATCAGGCTTTCGAAGCCGAGGATCGTCTGGTCGCTGGCCCGCACGATCGGCTGATAGAACAGCTCGAACTGCTCGTGCTCCAGCGCCTCGCGCATGCGGCGCTCGATCATGCGCCGCCGCGTCGCCTCCTCGTCCATGGAGGGCTCGAACAGAACGAAATCGCCTTGCTTCGAGCTCTTGTGAACGAGCACGGCAAGCTCGGCATTCTGGAACAGCTCGCCGATCGTGCGCCCGTGCTCGGGCACCAGCGCGACGCCCATGCAGAGCTGCGGCGTCAACTCGACGCCCTCGATGGTCACGGGGGTCTCGATCTCCTGGCGGATGCGGCGGGCGAGGGCTTCGACGTCGTTGAGCCCCCTGAGGTTCCGCTGGACGATCATGAAGTCGTCGGCGCCGGTCCGGGCGACGAGGTCGTTGCGATCGATGATCCGCATGAGCCGGTCGGCGACCGTGCGCAGCAGTTCGTCGCCCCCCGCCTGATTGACCGTCTTGTTGATGTCGCCGAGGCCCTTGATGTCGACTGCCCAGACGGCGAGGCGCTCGCGCGTCGCGCGACAGGTCGCCAGAATGCGGCCCGCGTCCTCTTCGATCCGCTTCCGGTTCAGGAGCTTCGTCAGTGTGTCGTGGTTGGCGAGAAACTGGATGCGTTCGTCGGCCTGCTCGATGCGCCACTTGCGGCGCATGTAGATGAGGCTGGGAACGCCGGCGCCGGTGACGAGAGCCCCGATCAGCCCGGCCACCGCGAGCCCGACGGTCTTGGCGAGATTCTCCTCGACGCCCGTCATGTCGGGCGCGATCGACACGAAGCCTTGCCGGGTTCCCTCGCGTTCGACGGGCGAGATCACGAGGCTTTCGCCGGTTCCGGACCGGACGGCTTCGCTCCAGTCGCCGGGTCGCTCAACGGCGCTGGCCGCGAGCTTTTCGAGGCCGTTGATGCCGCCCGGGCGTTCGCGCAGCAGCCAGGCGTGGGCCTCGGACTTCAGGGCGAACTGCGGTTCGCCGGACAGATCGAAGACCGTGAAGTTGGTCAGACCGGAGGCAAGCGCCACCGCGCGGATTTCGCTCTCGAGCTCGGGATCGCGGGAGATGCCGGTGAGAAGGGCTTCCACCGCCCCGTTGGTCTCCTCGAGATACGTCACGAACCCCTGGACACGCTGCTGCGCCGTCGAGGCGAGCAGGCTCGAGACCGTTTCCTTGCTGATATAGACACCCGCGACCGAGACGGCCGCGAGCACTGCGCCCGCACCGATGGCCGTTGCCGAATACCGTTTCAGGAATGTGATCATCGCACCTGGATTCCTTCGCCCGGCGAACCTAGGCGACGAAAGTTAAGGAAGCGGATCGAATGTTCAGGCGAGCGGCGTTCGCTTCAGATCTGCCAGCGACGATGGAACCACATCCACTGGTCGGGATGCTCGCGCACCCAGCGCTCCACGACGTCGTTCAACTGCTGGCAACTCGCCGCCACGTCGATCGCCCCGTCGGCTCCCCGAGCCAGATCGAGACGAGGCTCCAGGACCAGGCGATAGCGACCGTCCGGCAGCCGGATGCAGCGGGCGGGATGGATGTCGCAGTCGAACTTGCGGGCAAGCTTGGGGACGAGAGGATTGGTGCGGCAGGGTCGGCCGAAGAAGGTTGTCGGCTCGCCGCGCTTGAACTTCTGATCGACCAGCATCCCGACATTGCCGCCGGCTTCCAGCGTGCCGGCCAAAGCCCAGGCCGCGCCGGCCTTGGAGGGAACGAGATGGCCACCGCTCGTGCGCCGTGCGGACAGGACCTCGCGGGCGATGTAGCGGTTGTTCGGCTGGCGGAAGAGCGCCGTCAGGTCAAGTCCGAAGGTCGCCGCGCAGATCGGCAGGAGCTCGAACGACCCGAGATGCGCCGTGAAGAAGATGATCGGCTTGGGGTTGTCGCGCAACGCCAGGAAGAGGTCGATCCCCTCCACGTCGACCATGCCCGATCCGGGCTCGCGCGCCGGGTCGAAGTCGAAGATCTCGTCGAGGAACACGTATTCGGCAGCGATGCGGCCCATCTGGCCCCAGTTGCGCCGGGCGATGTCCTCGATCTCCGCGGCGCTCTTCTCGGGGTAGGCGAGCGTCAGGTTCTCGATGGCGATCCGGTGCCGCGAGGTCTTCGGCCCGATCCACTGCGCAAGCCGATCGGCGAAGGCCAGACCCTTGCGCGCGGGAAACCGTCTGAGCACCGCGAGCATCGCGAACAGGGCCTGCGCGACCAGCCAGTCGCGCGACTGCCGCTGCCGCTTCCAGGCGCGCTCCAGAAACCGTCCGCTCATGCAGCGAGGTCGCGATCCACGTGCAGCACGATCTTGCCGAAGACCTGCCGGCTTTCCATGCGCTTCAACGCGACGTCGATGTCGTCGAAGCCGACCTCGGTGTCGATCACCGGCTTGACCCAGCCGCGCGCCATCTTTTCCATCGCGTCGGCCATGTTCTCCATGCGGCAGCCGAACGAGCCGAGGAGCTTCAACTGCTGCTGGAACAGCATCATCAGATTGACCTCGGTGGAGACGCCTGAGGTGGAGCCGCAGGTGACGAGCCGCCCGCCGCGCTTGAGGCACAGCATCGAGCCCGCGAACGTGTCCTTGCCGACATGCTCGAACACGACGTCGACGCCCTTCTTCTTCGTCAACTTGCGGACGACGCCCTCGAAGCGGTCGGAGCGGTAGTTGATGACGTGATCGGCGCCGAGTGCCTTGGCCGGTTCGATCTTCTCGTCGGAGCCGACCGTCGTGATCACCGTCGCGCCGTGGCGCTTGGCCAGCTGGATCGCCGCCGTGCCGATGCCGGAGCCGCCGGCATGGACGAGAATGGTCTCGCCGGGCTGGAGCCTGGCGTTGTCGAACAGCATGTGCTCGACCGTGCCGAAGGTGACCGGCGCCAGCGCCGCGCCGACCGCGTCGCAGCCGGGAGGAGCAGGCACGAGGAGGCGTGCCGGCAGGTTGATGCGCTCCTGCGCGAAGCCGTCGAGATGGAAGCCGTGGACGCCGCCGACATGCTCGCAGAGATTGTCGCGGCCCTCGCGGCAGGCATGGCAGAGCCCGCAGGTGCGCGCGCCGTAGATCGAGACGAGTTGCCCCGGCACCAGCCCGGAGGTGCCCGCACCCAGCGTCTCGACGACACCCGATGCTTCCGCACCGATCGTCAGCGGCAGCTTGCGCTTGGCAAAGGCCATGCCCCGCCAGCCCCAGACGTCGATATGGTTGAGCGCGACGACCTGGATGCGAACCGTGACCTCGCCGGGACCGGGGGCGCCGGGCGCGTCGACCTCGACGGTGCGAAGGTCTCGATCGGCGACGAGTTGCAAGGCTCGCATGGAGGCTCCTGGAATAACGGTCAGCGCGGCTCGCGGCCGAGAACGAGCGAGACGTTCTGGCCGCCGAAGCCGAAGGAATTGGACAGGACGGCCGAAACGTCGGCCGCGCGCGCCCTGTTGGGCACCACGTCGAGCGGGATGGCCGGGTCGGGCTGCTGGTGGTTGATCGTCGGCGGAAGCGTGCCGTTGCGCATCGACAGGATCGAGACCACGGCCTCGATCGCGCCGGCCGCCGTCAGCGTGTGACCGATCATCGACTTGTTGGACGAGATCGGCACCGAGGCGATCGCATCGCCGAACACGGCCGCAAGACCGGTATATTCCATCCGGTCGTTTTCCGGCGTCGAGGTGCCGTGGGCGTTGATGTAGCCGATGTCGGCCGGCGTCAGGCCGGCATCCTCGAGACCGGCGCGGATGGTCGAGATGATCGGCGAGCCGTCCGGCTTCGAGCGGGTGCGGTGAAAGTCGTCCGCCTGCTCGCCGATGCCGTGGATGACGCCGAGGATCTCCGCGCCACGCGCGCGGGCGGAGGCGAGCGACTCGAGCACGAGCGCGCCCGCGCCCTCGGCCATCACGAAGCCGTCGCGATCCTTCGAGAACGGCTTCGAGGCGCGCTCCGGGTTCTCGTTCTGCGTCGACAGAGCGGACAGGAGCGAGAAGCGGATCAAGGCTTCGGCGCCGACCGACCCATCGGTGCCGATGGCGATGCATCGCTCGGCATCGCCGCGCCGGATGGCTTCCAGCCCGAGCTGGATCGCGCTGGCGCCGGACGCGCAGGCGGTCGACAACGTGATGGGAAGACCGCGCGTGCCGAGCGTTTCCGACAGCCGCTCCGAGATGCCGCCGAAGAGCGTGAGGTCGTAGATCGAGGGCGAGCGGTTGGTGCGGGCGAGTTCGAGAAGGCGGTCGTAGCCGGCCTCCTCGCGCGCCTCGCCGGACATCTTGTCGAGCACAAGCCGCTGCGACCATTCCAGCTCGATCGGCGGGGCGGCGAGGAACAGTGGCGCGCCAAAGGCGGCCGGGTCGAAGCCCGCCATCGCGATGGCTTCCGTCCCGGCGGCTTCCGCCAGCGCATAGGACAGTGCGATGCCGCTCCAGGGCTCGACGGCCATGAAGTCGATCGTGCCGGCGATCGTGGTGCGAAGGTTGTCGGTGGGAAAGCGGGTGATCCGGTGGATGCCCGAGCGGCCCGCTGTGAGCGCCGACCAGTTGTCGGCGACGCCGCGCCCGAGCGACGACACGATGCCGACGCCCGTCACCGCGACCACCGGCCGCCCCTGAAAATCGAGATCACGAGACGTCATCCGTTCCATCCGTCCTGCGCCGGAGCGCCCGGCTCACACATCATGCTTCAGCGCGGCTCGATCGCCTCGACGAGGGCGACCCCTTCGCCTCGGACGTGGCCGACGCCGGTGACGAGCGCGCGAGCGGGCGCGAACTCGGCCGGGCGTTCCTCGCCGCCAGCCGCCGGACCCGGCAGGCGGCCCGCCGACAGGTGAATCGCGGCGAGCGCCACGCCGGTCGGAAACTGCGCTTCCATCGCATGGCCGACGGCGCTGCCGTAGGTCCGCAAAGCCGCGTTCGGAAAACGGCGGCTGAGAAGCGAGATCTCCTCGCCCGTCGCGCCGGAGATGCCGGTCGCGCCCGACAGGATCAGAAGTTCGTCGTCTCCGACGCCGCTCTCGTCGAGAAGCCGCCCGAGGCGCTCGGCGAGCCGTCCATCCCCGCGCGGCCCGCGATCGCCGGCGACGAAGCTGAGACGCCCGTAGGCCGTCGCGCCGCGCGAGTGGGCGTGCTCGGCATCCTCCAGCACCAGGAAGGCGCCGACGCTGCCGGGCACGAAGCCCGCGTCCTCGCCCGTGCGGGCGGGAACCGGCCGCCACTCGCCGCCGAGGAGATGGCCGCCGAGTTCGTAGTTGACGAGAAGGTCCTTGCGGGCGGCGGAAAAGGCGCCGCCGACGAGGCAGATGCGGCTCTGGCCCGCGCGGATGCGCGCCGCCGCCACCTGCACGGCGGAGATGCCGGCGCTCTCCTCGCCCATGAAGGTGCGCGAGGAGCCTGTCACCTTGTGAACGATCGAGATGTTGCCGGCCATGAGGTTGGAGAGCTGCGCGAGAAACAGCGTCGGGCGCAGTTCGCTCGACAGAAGCTCGTTCATCATCGGCAGCGGATCGTTCTGCCCGCGCGCGCGCGCCATCACCAACGCGTCGACCTCGGGATCGCGTTCGCCGCCGCCCGCCGCGACGATCATGTCCACCTTCGCGCGCGTCGCCTCGTCGGCCGCGACATCGGCATCCGCCAGCGCGAGGCCCGCCGCATAGACACCGAGCTTCTGCCAGGTTTCCATCTGGCGCTGGTCGCCCTTCTTCGGGATCTGCAGCGACCAGTCGATCGGGGGGAGGGGATGGACGAAATGCCCGGTCGGCTCGACGCTTTCGATCGCCGGCTGAAAGCTGCCGTGCGGGGCCAGCCGAGCCAGATGCGTCTCGACGCCCTCGCCGAGCGAGGAAACCAGGCCGACCCCGGTGATCAAGACGTCTCGCGCGGGCTGATCCATGGTCGGTTCCGTCGAAGGGTAAGCACGGGCGCGCCAGGCGCCCGCGATGGGGAAATGGTCCGTCGAGCGGTCGGCCGCGTCAGACCGCCTTGGCGGCCCGCAGCTCGTCGATCTTGGCGCAGAGGTTCTTCATGACGAAGTACTCTTCCGTCGTGGCCGCGCCCTCGTTGACCTGCTGCGTCCACTTTTCGAGCGGAATCTTGATGCCGAATTCCTTGTCGATCGCGAAGACGATGTCGAGGAAGTCGAGCGAATCGATGCCGAGGTCGTCGATCGTGTGGCTCTCGGGGGTGATCTGGTCGCGGTCGATCTCGCTGGTCTCGGCGATGATGTCGGCGACCCGGTCGAAGGTTGAAGACAAGGGATCTTCCTCGTAAATCTGTCGGATCGTTCGTGCGGCGAACCTATATGCAATCCTCCAGCGTTTGCAAAGCGAACCCGCCGGCTCCTCTTTTGCCCCATCGCTCGCGGAAATGGCCCGGACTTCATGCGCCCATACCTTCCCGTCCGGTTCGCCGTCGCACCGATGATCGACTGGACCGATCGTCATTGTCGCTACCTGCACCGGCAGCTGGCGCCCCGGGCGCTCCTCTATACCGAGATGGTGGTCGCCGACGCGATCCTGCATGGCGACCGGGATCGGCTGCTCGGCTTCGACGCCGCCGAACACCCGCTCGCGCTCCAGATCGGCGGATCGGACCCGGCCAAGCTGGCTGAAGCCGCGCGGATCGGCGAAGCCTTTGGCTACGACGAGATCAACCTGAATGTCGGCTGCCCGTCGGACCGGGTACAGTCGGGTGCCTTCGGTGCCTGCCTGATGCGCGATCCCGAGCTCGTCGGGCGCTGCCTCGCCGCAATGCGCGAGGCGGTCGCGATCCCCGTCACGGTGAAATGCCGGATCGGCGTTGACGATCAGGACCCCGAGCCGGCGCTCGATGCGCTCGCCGATCGGGCGGTGGATGCCGGCGTCTCCGCGATCTGGGTCCACGCGCGCAAGGCCTGGCTGCAGGGGCTGAGCCCCAAGGAGAACCGCGAGATCCCGCCGCTCGACTACGAGCGCGTCTATCGGCTGAAGCAGCGCCTGCCGGACATGTTCATCGGGCTCAACGGCGGCCTCGCGACCACCGAGTCCGCGGCATCGCATCTGACCCGCGTCGATGGGGTGATGATGGGGCGGGGCGCCTACCAGACCCCGTCCCAACTCGCGCGCGTCGGCGAGCTCTGCCATGGCGAGCAGCCGGTGCCGGTCGACTACCCCGCTTTGATCGACGCGATGGTCGCCTATTCCGAGCGGC
Organism: Aureimonas sp. Leaf324; assembly: GCF_001423245.1. Classification (GTDB taxonomy): domain Bacteria; phylum Pseudomonadota; class Alphaproteobacteria; order Rhizobiales; family Rhizobiaceae; genus Aureimonas. The sequence goes on along the minus strand of NZ_LMOH01000007.1, from coordinate 76,496 downwards.
ACATGGCCGCCGGCGGCCGGTTGTCGAACGTCACGCGCCACATGATCGGGCTGTTCACAGGTCTGCCGGGCGCTCGCCGCTGGCGGCAGCTTCTGTCGGAGCGCGCGGTGCGTCCCGGCGCAACACCCGATCTCCTGCGCGAAGCCTTCGCCGAGGTCCAACTGACCCCCGCCGGCGCAGCCGCGGCCTGACGACGGGAAAGATCGAGATGGATTGGGCCGACATCGGAATGCTCGTCGGCCTGCTCGCGGCCGGCGCGCTGCTCTCTGGCTTCCTTGCGGGACTTCTGGGGATCGGTGGCGGCGCCGTCACGGTTCCCGTCCTTTATCAGGTGCTCACGACCCTCGACGTCGCGCCCGATACGCGGATGCAGATCGCGGTTGGAACGTCGCTGGCGCTGATCATTCCGACCTCGATTCGCTCGTTGCGCGCCCACATGGCGCGGGGAGCGGTCGATATGGTGCTCCTCCGGCAATGGCTGATCACGGTGCCGCTCGGCGCCCTTCTCGGCGGCGCGGTGGCGAACCTCCTGCCGTCCGACGTGCTGGCCGCGATCTTCGCCGCCATCGCGCTCGTTCTCGGCGTGCGGATGCTGATCGGCAAGCTGCCCTTCGTGCTTGGCAGCGATCTGCCCGGGCGCGTCGGACGCACGGTCTCGGGGTCCCTGATCGGCGGGCTGTCGGCGATCATGGGGATCGGCGGCGGAGTTCTCAACAACACGTTCATGACGCTCTACGGCCGCTCGATGCACCAGGCGGTGGCGACGTCGGCCGGCGTCGGCGTGCTGATCGCCGTTCCGGGCGTCGTGCCTTTCATCGTCGGCGGGTGGGGGCATCCCGACCTTCCGCCGCTCAGCCTCGGCCATGTCAGCCTCGCGGCGCTCGCGATCCTCATCCCGATGTCGATGCCGACGGTCCGGCTCGGCGCGACGCTGGCGCACCGTCTGACGAAGCGTCAGCTGGAGGTCGGCTTCGGCTTGTTTCTCCTGACCGTTGCGATCCGCTTCATGATCGGCGCCTTCTGAGGCGGCCTCAGTCCGAAAGGACGAGGCGGTCGCCGCGGAAGTCGAGCGACGACAGGGTGCCGAGGAAGCTCATTCCGAGAAGGTTGACGCCGATCCCGTCGCCCTGCGTCACGACCGCAGGCACGCGACGGCGTTCGATCGAGCCGACGCGCACGCTGTCGAGCGTCACCGGCGCGGCGACCGTGTCGCCATTGGCGGTGCGGATCCGGGCGGTGTAGCGAAGGCTCGCCGGATCGATGCCGATGGCCGCCGCCGTATCTGGATCGATGGCGACGACGCTGGCGCCGGTATCGACCAGGAACGGAGTGCGCCGCCCGTTCACCTCCGCATCGACGGCGAAATGACTGCCGTCGCCGCGCGCGACCATGACCTGACCGTCTGCGCCGGCGAGCGTCACCGTCCGACCGGGGACGAGCACCGCCATCATCCGGTCCCCGACGCCGCGAAGCTCGGGACCGAACGCGTAGGCCGCGATCAGGACGGCGAAGGCCACGACCCAGATCGCGGCGCTTTTCGCCGCCTCGCCCCATCGTCCGCGAAAGGCGACGAGGAGACCCGAGCCGAGGAGCGTCGTCCAAAGGCCCATGTAGACGAGCGAGGCGAAGGCGTCGTCCCGCATTCCCAGCACTTCGCCGCCGCCGAACGTCAGGGCGAGGAGGGCGATGCCGATGACGGCGAAGACGAGGAGAAGCAGAGTTCCCGATCGCATCTCAGAGCGCCTCCACCGAGCGAAGGCGCTCGTCGAGCACGCCCATCACGGCGAGCCGTGCACCCTCCGACATGCTCGACCAGCCGGAGATTTCCTCGATCGTGCGTCCGCAGCCGATGCAGAGGCTCCCCGCCGCGTCGAGGACGCAGATGCGGACGCAGGGCGAGGCGAGGGGGGACGGCGTCGATGTCATGCCGGGGAGATATGGCGCCGCCCGACCCGCCGCAACGCGCCCTCTCCGCGACGTGTTCGCCGCTTGGTCAGGAGAGGTCGCCAAGCGCCGGCATGACCTCGAGAACGCGGGCGTGCGGGAAGGTCGCCAGCGCCTCGGTGCCTTGGCCGGGCGCCGAGTTCAGCTCGAACGAGCCGTTGTGGAGGTTCACCAGCGCCTGAACGATCGGCAGGCCGAGGCCGGTGCCCTGTTCGGCGCTCTTGATGGCATTCGTGCCCTGCCCGAACGACGATAGCACCAGCGGCATTTCCTCCTTCGGGATGCCCGGCCCGTTGTCGCGCACCGACACGTACTGCCCGCCGCCCGCCGTCCATCCGACACGCACGAGGATGCGCCCCTTCGCGGGCGTGAACTTCACCGCATTGGACAGAAGGTTCAGGATCACCTGACGGAGCGATCGCGGATCGCCCCAGAGCTGCGGCAGGTCCGGCTCGAACTCGGCGCGGATTTCGATCCGCTTCGTATCGGCCTTCATCTGCACGAAGCCGATGGCCGCCTTGGCGATGGCGACAAGGCTCACCGCCTCCTCGTTCAGCGTGTAGCGCCCCGCCTCGACGCGCGACAGGTCGAGGATCTCGTTGATCAGGTCGAGGAGGTGCTGGCCGGAATTGTGGATGTCGCGGGCGTAGTCGCGATAGGTCTCGTTGCCGACGGGGCCGAGGATCTCCTCTCCGATCACTTCCGAAAAGCCGAGGATCGCATTGAGCGGCGTGCGCAATTCGTGGCTCATCGTGGCCAGGAACTGCGACTTCGCCAGGTTGGCCTCCTCGGCGCGCTGGCGGGCCTGATCCGACGCGATCCGTGCCGCCTCGATCTCGAAGGTGAACTGGTCTCGTTCCGTGCGGTGGCGGATGCGATCCGTCTTCGACGAACGCAGCCGGCTCGACACGACGGCAAAGAAAGGCACGGCCGAAAGAAGCACCCCATGCAGCGCCATGCGCGACGGGTCGTCGGTGGTGACGGCGAGGTAGGCGGTGACCAGCGCGAGCGGTCCGAAACTCCAGAGAACGACGCCCTTCAGGCTCGCGCCGATCAGCGCGAGCGTTCCGATCGCGGCCGCGACGACGGCGAGCCGGACCGGATCGAACGCCTCGAAGCCGCAGGCCTCGCAGGCCGGCCACAGCATCAGCACCGCCCAGGGCAGGCCGAGAACGAGATGCCCGATCTGGAACCGGCGCCGCCAGGTGAAGGCGGCGACCATCGACGGGGCGGCCTTTTCGAAGCCGCGCAGCAGGAAAAGAAGCGGAAGGGCGGTGATCAGGTTCAGCCCGATCCAGGCGACCATGATCGGAAGGTCGGCGAGGGCGAAGAGCGCACCGGCGGCCCCGACGATGACCGCCAGTACGGGCAAGCCGGCCGAAAACTGGGGAACGTGCTGGCGCAGGAGCTCCAGTTCGATTCGCGGCGGCATGCCGTCGGCCGAGATCAGCTGGTCGCGGGTCCTGCGAAGCGTGCGCGCCAGTTCCACGCGCTGGCCGGCCGCTCCGCCGCGGGGCATGCTCGACTTGTCCAGGGATGGCGGGGCGGCAAGCGACATCGAAACGGTTCGGGCAAGGGTTGCATGCAGTGGTTCGGCATCATCCTGTTGCGGAAAACTTAAAGAATTGGCTTAAGAAACCGCGAAAGATCGTGGTTCGACGGTGGGATGGCGGCGAAGGGTCGCGCGAGACCGCCGTTTGCCGGAAAGAGGTGGGGATTGGACAGGCTCGACAAGAAGATCCTTCGGCTGCTGCAGGAAGACGCCACGCTGGCCGTCGCCGACGTCGCCAAGCGCGTCGGTTTGTCCACGACGCCGTGCTGGCGACGTATCCAGAAGCTGGAGGAAGAGGGCGTCATCGTCCGGCGCGTCGCGGTCCTCGATCCGGTCAAGGTCAATGCGCGCGTCACGGTCTTCGTCTCGGTGCGCACCGGTTCCCATTCGGTGGAATGGCTGAAGCGCTTCTCCGAAGTGGTCCAGGAGTTTCCCGAGGTCATCGAGTTCTACCGCATGAGCGGCGACGTCGATTACCTCCTGCGGGTCGTGGTGCCGGACATCGCGGCCTACGATTCGTTCTACAAGCGGTTGATCGCGAAGATCGAGATTCGCGACGTCTCCTCGGCTTTCGCGATGGAGCAGATCAAGTACACGACCGAACTGCCGCTCGACTATCTCGTGCTCGACAAAGACCAGCGGGAGAGCTGACGCCTCCCGCCGGCCCGTGACGCTCAGCGATTGAGGCGCGCCAGCAGCGAGGACGTGTCCCAGCGCTTGCCGCCCATCGCCTCGACCTCGGCATAGAACTGGTCGATCAGCGCGGTGCCGGGCAGCGAGGCGCCGTTGCGCTTGGCTTCCGCGAGGCAGATGCCGAGGTCCTTGCGCATCCATTCGACCGCGAAACCGAAGTCGTAGCGGCCTTCGTCCATGGTCTTGTGGCGGTTCTCCATCTGCCACGAACCCGCCGCGCCCTTCGAGATGACCTCGACGACCTTCTTGATGTCGAGGCCGGCCTTCTGGCCGAAATGCACGGCTTCCGACAGGCCCTGGACGAGACCCGCGATGCAGATCTGGTTCATCATCTTGGTCAGCTGACCGGACCCGGCGGGACCCATCAGCCCGATCATCCGCGCATAGGACTCGATCACCGGGCGGGCCGCGTCGAAGGTCGCAGCCTCACCGCCCACCATCACCGTGAGGACGCCGTTCTCGGCACCGGCCTGACCGCCCGACACGGGCGCGTCGAGGAAGCGCAGGCCCTTCTCGCCCAGGGCGCCTTCCAGTTCGCGCGCGAGTTCGGCGGACGCCGTGGTGTGGTCCACGAGGATCGCGCCGCTCTTCATGCCGGCGATCGCCCCGTCGTCGCCGTAGATCACGGAGCGCACATCGTCGTCGTTGCCGACGCAGACGAAAACGATGTCGGCGTTCGCCGCGGCCTCGCGCGGCGTCGGAGCGCTGCGCCCACCGTGCTGGGCCACCCAGGCCTCGGCCTTCGCCGGGTTGCGATTGAACACGGTGACGTCGTGGCCCCTGGCAGCGAGATGCCCGGCCATCGGAAAGCCCATGACACCGAGGCCGATGAAGCTGGTTGCAACCATTCGAACGTCCTTCCGTTTGCGAAACATTGCGAAAAGTTTAGCTGCCGAACGAGCGGCATCTTCCGAATCGCATCGGGTGAGAGAATGATGGCGGAGAGGGCGAAAGATCCAGTTCCGAAAGTCGGAAAGAGGTCTCACACCGTCTCGCGTCGGGGTCGTATCAAGCGGGAAGGGCGCGCTCGTGGGCGGCAGTGAGACGACGCAGTTGAGTTTGAGTGACGGTACGCCGCACGCGGCGAGGTTGGAGCGTCGAAGAGGCCGCCCGACCAAATCGGCGGCGGCCAGCCTGTCCCACACCATTCTCGAGATCGCCTTCCGCCAATTCCTCGACGCCGGCTACAGTGCCACCAGCATGGATTCCGTCGCTGCCGAAGCTCGAACGTCGAAGCGGACACTCTACGACCGGTTTCCGTCGAAACAGCGCCTGTTCGAAGCGGCGCTGCATCATCAAATCCTCTTCAATTACGACGCCCTTCGCGTGCTTGAAGCGAAGACGGGCTCGATCGGCGAGACCCTTCCCCAGGTGGCCGCTTGGCTGCGCACCAACACGTTCGCACCCCGCACGATCGCGCTGTTCCGCCTCCTCGCGGCCGAAGGGCACCGTCATCCAGAGCTTGCCGACTATTCCGAAAGCCGTGTGCTCCGGCCGATCGTCGTCGCGCTGACCCATATCTTCGAGCGAGCCCGCGAGCGCGGCGAGGTCCGCGACATGCCGCCGGAGTTTCTGGCCAACCAGTTCATCCAGGCGATCTGCGGCGGCGACATCCGAGCCAGCATCTACGGCATTCCGAAGGGTGAGGATGCCGACGCGGTCGCCAGACGGACCGACCAAGCCGTCGATCTGTTCCTCCACGGCGTCGCCCGCCAAAGCTGATGGGTGATAGCCCGGCGCCGCTCGGCGTCAGCGCTTGAGGTGTCGGGTCAGCCGCGCCTCGGCACGGTTGGTCAGTCGCCGGACGATCTCGACCAGCATGAGGTAGAAGATCGCAGCCCAGACATAGGTCTGGAAATCGAAGCTGCGGGAGAAGGCCCGCCGCGTCTCGCCGAAGAGATCGAAGACGCTGATGATGGCGACGATCGCCGAGGCCTTGACCATGAGGATGAACTCGTTGGCGTAGGGCCGCAGCGCGACGATCATCGCTTGCGGGGCGATCACGCGACGGATGATGACGCGGCGCGGCAGCGCGAGCGCCCGCGCGCCTTCCCACTGGCCCTGTCGCACGCTCTGGATGGCACCGCGCAAAATTTCGGCCTGATAGGCAGCGGTGTTCAGGGACAGCGCGAAGATCGCGCAATACCAGGCGTCGCGGAAGAACCACCAGAGACCGACGGTCTCGAACGCGGACCGGAACGTGCCGAACCCGTAGTAGATCAGGAAGACCTGCGCGATCAGCGGCGTGCCGCGAAAGAACGAGACGTACGAGAAGGACGCGCCGCGCGCGAGCCCGTTCTTGGCCATGCGGCCCGCCGCGATCGGCACCGACAGGATCGCCCCGAGCACGTAGGACAGCGTGACGATCGTCAGCGTCGTCCAGAGGCCCCGCAGGTACACGGGACCATAGGTCGCGATGAGGTCCGGATTCCAGACCTCGATGAGATAGGCGACGAGCGCGAGGGCGCCGGCCGCCCACAGCCCGAGCGTCAGGAGACCGGCGACACCGGGGCGACGGCGCACGGCGGGGGGAGGAGCAAGGCTCATCGTGCCACCTCGCCGCGCTTGGTCCAGAGTTCCAGGCGCCGGAGGCCGACCGCGGAAACCAGCGTCAGGACGAGATAGAGGACGCAGGCGAAGCCGAAGAAGAAGAACGGCTCGCGCGTCACGCGCGCCGCGACGCCGGTCTCGCGCATGATGTCCGCAAGACCGATCACTGACACCAGCGCCGTATCCTTCAGGAGGTTCAGCCAGACGTTGGAGAGGCCGGGAAGGCTGATGCGCAGGAGCTGCGGCAGGATCACCAGCCAAAGGATGCGCCGATGCGGCAGGCCGAGCGCACGCGCGCCCTCCCACTGGCCGTCGGGGATGGCGCGGAAAGCCGAAAGAAAGACCTCCGACGAATAGGCAGCGAACACGAGCCCGAGCGCGACCATGCCGGACACGAAGCTCGACAGCGTCCACTGTCCGAGGCCGAGCGCCCCGGTCGCCGCGTTCAGGAGGTTCTGCCCGCCGTAGTAGACGAGGAACAGGGTGAGAAGCTCGGGCAGGCCCCGAAACAGCGTCGTGTAGATATCGGCGGACAACCGCAGGCCGGGATCCTCGCCGCGCTTGGCGAGAGCGAGCCCGAGACCCAGAAGCAGCCCGAACGGAAGCGTCGCCAAAGCCAGCGAGACCGTGACGAGCACGCCCCGGGCGATCTCGTCACCCCAGCCGGTGTCGCCGTAGGCGAGTAGCGAAAGATAGTCCATCTGCCGATCGCGACCCGCCGACGCTGGAAAGCCAGGGCGCCGGACCCGGGGCGATGGCCCGGATCCGGCGCGGGTTCAGGAGGTCCGGATCAGCCGCCGTAGACGTCGAACTTGAAGTACTTGTCGTTGATCGTCTTGTAGGTGCCGTTCTGACGGATGGCGATGATCGCGTCGTCGAACATCTTCTTCAGCTTCTCGTCGTCCTTGCGCAGCGCGATGCCGGCGCCCTTGCCGTAGATTTCCTCATCGACGGGAAGCGTGCCGAGCAGCTTGCAGCAGGCACCGGCCGGGCTGTCGAGCCACTGGCTCAGAACCACGACGTCGTCGCTGACGGCATCGAGGCGGCCGTTCTCGATGTCGAGCTTGTACTCCTCGGCGGTCGGATAGACCTTCACGTCGGCGTCCGGGAAGAACTTCTGGACGGCCTGCGAGTGGGTGGTCGACCCTTGCGCGCCGATCGTCTTGCCGGAGAGCGAGGCGGCGCTCGTATCGGTGATCGTCGAGTCCTTGGGCACGGCGATCGCGCCCGGCGTGTTGTAGTACTTGTTGGTGAAGAGCACCTGCTGCGAGCGCTCCGGCGTGATCGACATCGAGGCGATGATCGCGTCGAAGCGGTTGTTCTGGAGCGCGGGGATCATGCCGTCCCAGTCCTGCGTCACGAAGGTGCACGTCACCTTCATCTGCTCGCAGAGCGCGTTGGCGATGTCGATGTCGAAGCCGAGCAGCTTGCCGGAGGCGTCGAGGTAGTTGAACGGAGGATAGGCGCCCTCCGAGCCGATGCGGATTTCGGTCCAGGTCTTGTTCGCGTCGCTCTCCTGCGCCGCGGCGGGCCCGGCGACGAGGGCGGTCAGCGCGACGGCTGCCAGAAGGTTCTGAAACATTGTCATGGGCGTGAGTTATCCTGCCGAGCCGAAAATGAACCGTGCCTGCCTTATGAGCATGCTTCTCGATGGGGCGATGTTGCCGTTTCCGTCAATTTTGGCAACCCGTCCGGTCGCGGCCTCTGCGCCTCATCCCCGAGAAACGGCGAAATCGCGAGCTGTCGCCAGATCCTGCGGCGTGTTGACGTTGAAGAACGGGTCGCCGCCGGGCGCTGATAGGGAGATCGGAAACGCGATGTCCTCGATCGCATAGGTGGCCATGACCGATCGGAGCGAGGGCGCCCTGGTCGCGTCGAGGGTGAGGCTCGCGAGGTGATCGATGGCCGTCGGCGGCCAGGTGGCACATGCGGGATGCCATCGGTCGAAGCTGGTGGCAACGCGCAGCCCGTCGAGCGTTGCGCCATCGAGGAGGCGAGGAGCGAAGTCCGCAGGCAGGAACGGCGTATCGGCCGGTGCCGTCACGAGCCGCAGATCGCGATTCGCGGCGGCTTGCAGGTGGTTGGCGGCGGCCTGCAATCCGGCGAGGGGACCGGCATATCCCGGCACCGCGTCGCAAACGCAGAGGCCGCCGAGATCGCCATAGAGATCCGGCCGGTCGGTCGCGATCACGAGCTCGTCGACATAGGGGGCCAGTCGGTCGGCGACGCGGCCGATCATGCTGCGCGCACCGATCTCAAGACAGGGCTTCGGCGGGCCGGGCCCCATCCGCGACGACCGACCACCGGCGAGGATCAGGCCGACGAGGCGCGTCGGAGCGCGGCTCACGCTGCGCTCTCGGCCGGGCGCCTGCGAGCCTCGCGGTGCAGTGTGTAGAGCCCGCTCCCGACGACGATCAGCGAGCCCAGCGTCTCGCGCGGCGTCGGACGCTCGCCGAAGGCGGCGATGCCGAGCAGGATCGAAAAGAGAAGGATCGTGTACCGGAACGGGGCGACGAAGCTCATCTCCCCGAGCCTCACAGCCGCGACGATCAGGGCGTAGCCGCAGGCGAGCGTGAACGACGCACAGACGAGGACGATCCAGACGGATCCCGACATGGGGCGCCATCCCATCACCGGCAGGAGCGCGAAACCGGTCAGCGTCACCGCGATCGAGGTCACCAGCGCGATCTGCGGCGAAGACAGGTCCGGCGGCATCCGGCGGGTCGCAAGATCGCGCATCGCGGCGAAGACCACCGAGGCGAGAACCCACAGACCGTAGGCGTTGAAGCCGTCGACGCCGGGCGCCAGGATGACGAGAACGCCCGCAAAGCCCACCGCGATCGCGCTCCAACGCCGCCAGCCCACCGTCTCGCCGAGAAACAGGAAGGCGCCGAGCGTGATGGTGAGGGGCAGCGCCTGAAAGATCGCGGCGGTGTTGGCCAACGGCAGGTGCCGGAGCGCGTTCAGGTAGGTCAGCGTGGTGCAGATGTCGGCGAAGGCGCGCACGAGCACGATCGGATGGCGCAGGACCGAGACGGACAGCGCCGCCCTCCGCCACTTCGCGAACAGGAACAGGAGGATCGACGCCATCACGCCGCGCACGGCCATGATCTGCACCGGTTCGATCGACTGCGTGGCGAACTTGGTCAGCATGTCGTTGGTGGCGAAGGTCGCCATCGACAGCGTCATCAGGATGCTCGCCTGCACGTTGGCGCCGAGCGATGCGAAGCGAAGGGAAGCAGAGGACACGGAGCGGAACCGGACGAATCGTCAGTCAGGCGTAGCGTGTCCGCCGCGCATTGGCGAGGTCTGGCGGTCGATTGTGCACCCGATGAAAAAAGCCCCGCAGCGAATGCTGCGGGGCTCGACCGACGCGAAGCGTCGGATGGATCAGTAGCGGGAGTAACCGCGGTCGCGGCGGCCCATGTCGCGGCCGACCAGAGCGCCCGCCGTACCGCCGGCCAGACCGCCGATCACGGCGCCGCCCGAGCCGCCGATGGCATTACCGATCACGGCGCCGCCAGCGCCGCCGACGACAGCGCCGCCCACGGTGCGCTCGGTCGTGGTGCAGCCAGCCATGGTCAGGGTCGCGGCGCCGAGCACCAGCGCGATCTTCCAGGTGGACGTCATATCCGTCTCCAGTCCTCAACAAGGTTTTACTGCGGCGGAAATGCGCAGCCCCTCGTTCGGTTCCCTGGAATGAACTCAGCCGCCGGTCACGCTCATGTGCCGGGAGACGCTCGGACGGCTCGTGGCGCGGTCGATCACGAAATCGTGGCCCTTGGGCTTTCGGGCGATCGCCGCGTCGATGGCACGGTGCAACGTTTCGTCGCTTTCGCTTGAGCGCATCACCGATCTCAGATCGGCGGCATCCTCCTGACCGAGGCACATGAAGAGGGTGCCGGTGCAGGTGAGGCGAACCCGGTTGCAGCCTTCGCAGAAGTTGTGCGTCATCGGCGTGATGAAGCCGAGCTTGCCGCCGGTCTCGGAGACGGAGACGTAGCGGGCCGGACCCCCGGTCCGCTCCGGCAGGTCGGACAGCGTGAACTCCTGCGACAGCCGCTCGCGCACCACGCTGAGCGGCAGGTAGCGGTCGGTGCGGTCCTCGTCGATCTCGCCGAGCGGCATCGTCTCGATCAGGGTCAGGTCCATCCCCTGTCCGTGCGACCAGCGCACCATCTCGGACAGCTCGTCCTCATTCACGCCCTTCAGCGCGACGGCATTCAGCTTGATGCGGATGCCTGCCGCCTGGGCCGCGCGGACGCCGTCCATCACGGTGGCGAAATCGCCGCGCCGTGTGATGCGGCGGAAACGATCGGGGTCCATCGTGTCGAGCGACACGTTGATGCGGCGGACACCGCAGTCGGCGAGCTCGCCGGCGAACTTCGCCAGTTGCGACCCGTTGGTGGTGAGCGTCAGTTCCTGCAGCGCGCCGGTTTCGAGATGACGCGAGAGCCGGCGCACCAGCTGCATCAGGTTGCGGCGGACGAGCGGCTCGCCGCCCGTCAGGCGAAGGCGCTTCACGCCCCGGTCCACGAAAGCCGACGAGATCCGGTCGAGCTCTTCCAGCGTCAGGAGATCGCGCTTGGGCAGGAACTGCATGTCCTCGGCCATGCAGTAGACGCAGCGGAAGTCGCAGCGATCGGTGACCGAGACGCGAAGATAGGTGACATGCCGACCGAAGGGATCGACCAGCCCCGCCTTGGACGGCGCTGCACGTTGGACGGTGGGAATGTCGAGCATGTCGCCGGGCGGAAAACCGCCCCCTTCTCGTTGCCTTGCCTTGTGAATGTGGCTTCGGGGGTGCATGGGGTCAACCCGAGCGAAGACGAGAACGGACGCAGACCATGACCGGAGCGATCGCACCCGAACAGTTGGCCGTCTCGCGCGACCGCCGCCTCCTGACGGTTCGCTACGCCGACGGGCGTCGCCATGAACTGACGGCGGAGATGCTGCGCGTCCTTTCGCCCTCCGCCGAAGTGCAGGGGCACTCGCCGGACCAGCGCGTGACGGTGGCCGGCAAGAGCGAGGTGGCGATCAGCGACATCAGGCCCATCGGCCACTACGCCGTGCGTATCGTCTTCGACGACGGGCACGATTCCGGGCTCTTCACCTGGTCCTACCTCGACCGGCTGGGAACCGAGAAGGATGCGCTCTGGCAGGCGCACCTCGACGACCTCGCGAAGAAGGGCCTTCGGCGCTAGGCGCCGATGGCGATCAGCGGCGCGTCGGCACGAAGGGCGGCAGGCTTTCGAAGGCCGACTTCAAGGCATCGGACCAACCGTCCGAAATCGTGCGGTAGTACGGGTCGCGGTCGTCGAAGCGCTGGCGGAAACCCGCTTCCAGGCTGTCGGTCTCGTACACCTGGACGTCGATCGGCAGGCCGACCGAAAGGTTCGACTTGATGGTGGAATCGAAGGACACGAGAAGGAGCTTCACGGCGTCCTCCAGCGGCATGTCGGGGTCGTAGGTCCGCACAAGGATCGGCCGGCCGTACTTGTGCTCGCCGATCTGGAAGAACGGATTGTCGGGCCCGGCTTCGATGAAGTTGCCTTCCGGGTAGATCATGAACAGGCGCGGCTGGCCGCCCGCGATCTGCCCGCCGAGAATGAAATTCCCGGTGAAGCGGCCGCTGGCCTCCTGTCCGCTGTCGGCGGTGTAGGAGATGACCTCGCGCAGCGTTTCGCCGACGAGTTTGGCTGTCTGGAACATCGACGGCTGGGCCAGGAGCGCCGACTTGCGCTGCGCCGGCGCAAGGCCGCGCTCCTCCAGAAGCGAGATTGTCGACTGGGTGGTCGCGAGGTTTCCCGCGCTCAAAAGCGTGATGAAGCGGTCGCCCGGCACGTTCCAGGAGCGCATCTTGGTCACGACGGAGATGTTGTCGATGCCGGCGTTGGTGCGCGTGTCGGACATGAAGACGAGGCCACGCTTCAGGAGAAGCCCGACGCAATAGGTCACGTTGCAGTCTCCGCATCCACGCCGCGCCCGGCGTTCCTCCACCATCGGACAAGCGGTATCCCCGGCGGCGGGCGTGCGGGCAAGTGGGCTCCGACGAACATATTCCGGGTGCGGCTTTCGGGCCGCACGGGAAAGCCTCAGGAGTAGAAGCTGTAGGAGCGGGCGATCTCGTTCGAGAGCCTGTTGTTTTCGGTAATCAGCGTCTCGATGAATTCGTGCAGGCCGCCATCGATGATCTCCTTCACCGACCGGTCCTCCAGCCGCGCGGCGATCGCGCGCGCCGTGGCGTGGCACTCGTGCTCGACACCGTAGGCGCGGGCGAGGAAGTCCAGGCTGTCGTTGATGCAGCGGTAGGAATAGGCGAGCGAGCGCGGCATGCGCTTGTTGAGGAGCAGGAAGTCGATGATGTCCATCGCGCGGAAATCGGCGTCGTATTCCCAGGCGTAGGAGCGCAGGGCCGAGACCGAGCGCAGGATCGAGCCCCACTGGTAGTTGTCGAGCGACGAGCCGATCGAGGAGTGCTCGGGCAGGAGCACCCAGTACTTCACGTCGAGGATGCGCGCGGTGTTGTCGGCGCGCTCGACGAAGGTGCCGAGGTTGCAGAAGTCGAAGATCGTGTTGCGCAGCATCGTGCCGTAGAACGTGCCGCGGATCAGCGCCGTGCGCGCCTTCACGAAATCGAGGAGGGCGGGCAAGTCCTCGACGGGGCGGGACAGACGCTGGCGCAGCATCATCCAGCTTTCGTTCAGCGCCTCCCACGTCTCGCGCGTCAGGGCCGTGCGGACCATGCGACCGTTGGTGCGCGCCACGCCGATCGAGGATAGGACGCTGGACGGATTGTCGAGGTCGCGCAGCATATAGTCGATGATGTGCTCGGGATCGTATTCCGGATACTTGGCGAGGTAACCGCTCTCGACGCCCGCCGAAACCAGCACGGACTGCCACTCGTCGGGTTCCGCCGACAGGTTGGTGAGAGACAGGCGCAGGCCGGCATCGAGAAGGCGCGCCATGTTCTCGGCGCGCTCGATGTAGCGCTGCATCCAGAAGAGGCCGTTGGCGGTACGTCCGAGAAGAGGCATGGGCGGTCGACGATCCTTGGTGAGCGGTGCGGTGCGGGTGGCGGGGCGTCGTTTCCGTCAGTCCTCCAGAACCCAGGTGTCCTTCGTGCCCCCGCCCTGGCTCGAATTGACCACCAGCGAGCCCTCGGTGAGGGCGACGCGGGTGAGCCCGCCCGGAATGATCTTGACGGTATCCGACACGAGCACGAAAGGGCGCAGGTCGACGTGGCGCGGCGCCAGGCCCTTTTCGGTCAGGATCGGCACGGTCGACAGGGCGAGCGTCGGCTGGGCGATGTAGTTGCCGGGCCGCTCGCGCAGCTTCGCCGCGAAGGTCTCGCGCTCGGCCTTCGACGCGGCCGGTCCGACCAGCATCCCGTAGCCGCCGGAACCGTGCACCTCCTTCACCACCAGATCGGCGAGGTGCTCGAGCACGTAGGCGAGGCTGTCCGCCTCGGCGCAGCGCCAGGTCGGCACGTTCTCGAGGATCGCCTTGCGGCCGGTGTAGAACTCGACGATCGCCGGCATGTAGGAGTAGATCGCCTTGTCGTCGGAGATGCCGGTGCCGGGCGCGTTGGCGATGGTGATGCCGCCGTTCTTGTAGACCTCCATGATGCCGGGGACGCCGAGAAGCGAGTCCGGCTTGAAGGAGAGGGGATCGAGATAGGCATCGTCGACCCGGCGGTAGAGGACGTCGATCGGCAGGTAGCCCTCGGTCGTCCGCATGGCGATGCGGCCGTCGATCAGCTTGAGGTCCGATCCTTCCACGAGTTCCACGCCCATCTGGTCGGCGAGGAAGGCATGCTCGTAATAGGCGGAGTTGTGGATGCCGGGCGTCAGGATCGCGACGCGCGGAACGCCGGTCGTCGCGGCCGGGGCCGTCGCCTGGAGCGAGCGGCGAAGGTGGCGCGGATAGGTCTCGACCGGGCGCACGCGGTTCTGCGCGAAGAGCTCGGGAAACATCTGCATCATCGTTTCCCGGTTCTCGATCATGTAGGACACGCCGGACGGGGTCCGCGCGTTGTCCTCCAGGACGTAGAACTGGTTCTCGGCGGTGCGCACGATGTCGACGCCGATGATGTGGGTGTAGACCCCGCCCGGCGGCCGAAAGCCGACCATCTGCGGAATGAAGGCCTCGTTTCCCTCGATCAGGCGCTGGGGCACGATGCCGGCCTTCACGATCTCCTGATCGTGGTAGATGTCGTCGAGGAAGGCGTTGAGGCCGCGGACGCGCTGCTCGATCCCTTCGGCGAGCACCGACCATTCCGAGCCCGAGATGATGCGCGGCACGAGATCGAACGGGATCAGCCGTTCGGCGGCCTCCTCCTTGCCGTAGACATTGAAGGTGATGCCGGTGCGGCGGAAGAAGCTTTCGGCCTCGCCAGCCTTGGCGGCGAGCGTCGCCGGCACCTGCTTCTCGTACCAGGATTGGAAACGACGATAGGGAGCGCGCACGCCGTCGCTTCCGTTCAGCATTTCGTCGAATCCAGCCACGCCCCGTCTCCTCGCTGCTGTGCAGCATCAGAATGCGCGAAATGCGCGAGATTCCAAGATGCCACGGGCTGCCGATGCGATATTCTGCCGAGGAACGTGGTCGGGCGACTGTGATGCGCGGCTCTCCGGCGTGGGAGGGCGGTCGGCGCGGCGTCCGGCATCAAGACGAGGGAGCAGGCGAGGATGAGCAAGGCGACGGAGGAGGCTTCGGCCCGTCTCGACGACGCGGCGCGCGCCGGCTGGCTCTACTACATCGCGGGCAACACGCAGGAGGAGATCGCCGTCAAGCTCGGCATTTCGCGGCAGGGCGCCCAGCGGCTCGTGTCGCTGTCGGTGTCGGCGGGTCTGGTCAAGGTTCGCATCGACCATCCCATCGCCGCCTGCCTGGAGCTCGGCGCCCGCCTGATGGATCGCTTCGGCCTCCGCTCCGCCGAAGTGGTGCCATCGGATCCCGAATCGCCCTCGACGACCCTCGGGATCGCGGAAGCCTGTGCGGCGCGGTTGGAGCGCACGCTCCTGCGCCCCGATCCGCTGGTGATCGGCGTCGGCACCGGGCGGACACTGCGAGCCGCCGTCGAGAACCTGCCGCGGATGAAGTGCCCGCAGCATCGTCTCGTGTCGCTGACGGGAAACATCGCCCCGGATGGCTCGGCTGCGATCTACAACGTAATCTTCTCGCTCGCCGACAAGATCGACGCGGCACATTACCCGATGCCGCTGCCGGTGGTCGCCACCTCGCCGCAGGAGCGCGCGCTGCTGCATCAGCAGAAGGTGGTCCAGGCGTCGCTGGAACTCGCGCGGCAGGCCGATATCGCCTTCGTCGGGATCGGCGAGGTCGGCCCGCAGGCGCAGCTTCTCATGGACCGCTTCATCTCCGAATCGGAGCGGGACGAACTGGTGGCGACCGGCGGGATCGGCGAGGTCGTTGGCTGGGTCTACGATGCCGACGGGCGCATTCTCGATTGCGCCTTCAACAAGCGCGTCGTCAGTCCGGCGTTCCCGCTGGCGACGGGAACCGAGGTGATCGGCGTCGCGATGGGTGCGTCGAAACGCGACAGTATCCTTGCCGCCCTCAAAGGGGGTCTGATCGGAGGTCTCATCACGGACGAGGTCACGGCATCCGCGCTGGTGGAGAGTTAGTTTTGGCGCCGGCAGCCGTTCGACCTGAAAGTTCGTGGGATACGCTGCAATGCAGCGTCTGAATCATTTGACACCTGCGCAAGCGGGTGAGAATTTGCTCGCAGAGTGGGTATTTGCCCATGTGGGGCTGGGAGGCTTCTGATTATGAACCAACGGTTTTGGATCGCCGGCGCCATGGCGCTTGCCGCTTCGGTCGCGCTGCCCGCGCAGGCGCAGACGACGCTGACGATCGGCACGGTCAACAACAGCGACATGATCCGCATGCAGGGTCTGACGGGTGAGTTCACCAAGGCTCATCCGGATATCCAGGTGAACTGGGTGACCTTGGAAGAGAACATCCTGCGCCAGCGCGTGACGACGGACATCGCCACCAAGGGCGGCCAGTTCGACATCATGACGATCGGCACCTACGAGGTTCCGATCTGGTCGAAGCAGCAGTGGCTGGCGCCGCTCGACAATCTCGGCGCCGAGTACGATGCCGACGACCTCCTGCCGCCGATCCGCGCGGCGCTGTCGACCGACGGCAAGCTCTATGCGGCACCGTTCTACGCGGAGAGCGTGATGACGCTCTACCGCAAGGATCTGCTCGAGAAGGCCGGGCTGACGATGCCCGAGAAGCCGACCTGGGACTTCATCTCGCAGGCCGCCGAAAAGATGACCGACAAGAATGCCGGCGTCTACGGCATCTGCCTGCGCGGCAAGCCGGGCTGGGGCGAGAACATGGCCTTCCTCGGCAACATGGCCCGCGAGTTCGGCGCCAACTATTTCGACGCGTCCTGGAAGCCGCAGTTCGAGAGCGAGGGCTGGAAGAAGGCGGTCACTCTCTACGTCGACCTGATGACGAAGTACGGCCCTCCGGGCGCCGCCGCCAACGGCTTCAACGAGAATCTCTCGCTGTTCGGCCAGGGCAAGTGCGGCATGTGGATGGACGCCACCGTCGCCGCCTCGTTCGTGACCGATCCGAAGCAGAGCCAGGTGGCTGACAAGGTCGGCTTCGCGCCGGCACCCTGCGGCACCGACAATTGCCCGAACGAGGGCGCGAACTGGCTATGGGCCTGGTCGCTCGGCATCCCGGCCTCCTCGCAGAAGAAGGAAGCCGCCGAGACCTTCATCTCCTGGGCGACCTCGAAGGCCTACGCCGAACTCGTCGCGGCGAAAGAAGGCTGGGCGAACGTTCCTCCGGGCACGCGCTCCTCGCTCTACGCCAACGAGAACTACACGAAGGCCGCTCCCTTCGCCGCGCAGACGCTCGCCGCGATCAACAAGGCCGACCCGTCGGCCGGTCCGGACAAGCCCTATGTTGGCCTTCAGTTCGCCGCGATCCCCGAGTTCCAGGGTCTCGGCACCGCGGTGGGTCAGGTGATGGCTGCGGCGCTGTCGGGCCAGCAGACCGTCGACCAGGCGCTCGCCGCCGCGCAGGCGCAGGCCACCCGCGAAATGACGCGCGCCGGCTACATCAAGTAAGCCGTCTCCAGCTCCCCGGCCTCGCAGCCGGGGAGCCGCCGACCGTTCGGACGGCAGGCGCGGCCCGAACGGTCGCGCCGCTTCCGCTTTCCCCCGTGAGAATTTCCCGTCGCCGCGTTGGACGCCGACCGAAAGGGTTCGGTTCGTCGCGCTGCATCGGCCTTTTTCGGAGCGATCCCATGGCGACAACGCACACGCGGTCCGCAGCGCGCCTGATGGTGGCGCCGTCCGTCATCGCGCTCTTCATCTGGATGATCGTCCCGCTGGCGCTGACGCTGTGGTTCTCGACGCTCCGCTACACGTTCTACGATCCGCTGACGCCCTTCATCGGCATCGAGAACTACACCTACTTCCTGACCGACCCGCGCTTCATCAGCGCCTTCCAGAACACGCTGATCCTCGTCGCGGGAGTGCTGTGCATCACCGTCATCGGCGGCACGCTGATCGCGCTCCTTCTCGACCAGCAGTTCTTCGGCCAGTCGCCGGTGCGCCTCCTGGTGCTCGCCCCGTTCTTCGTGATGCCGACGGTCGCCGCGCTCGTCTGGAAGAACATGATGATGAACCCGGTCTACGGCGTCATCGCGCAGGGGCTCACTGCGATCGGCCTGCCGCCGATCGACTGGCTGACCAACTATCCGCTCCTGTCGATCATCATCATCGTCGCCTGGCAGTGGCTGCCGTTCGCGACGCTGATCCTCCTCACCTCGCTCCAGTCCCTGTCGGAAGACCAGAAGGAGGCCGCGGAGATGGACGGCGCGAAGGCGCTATCGATCTTCTGGTACATCACGCTGCCGCACATGAAGCGGGCGATCACGGTCGTCATCCTGATCCAGACGATCTTCCTCCTGTCGGTCTATGCCGAGATCTTCGTGACGACCGGCGGCGGCGTCTCCTCGTCGAACCTGCCGTTCCTGATCGCCTCGATCATCTCGCTGGAAGGGGATGTGGGCACGGCGTCGGCCGGCGGCATCGTCGCCGTGGTGCTCGCCAACATCGTCTCGATCTTCCTCGTGCGCCTCGTCGGCAAGAATCTGGAGGCCTGAGATGGCGCGCCGCGTTTCCACCCAGCGCAAGATCGGCATGACGGTTCTCGCCTGGGCCGTCGGTCTCCTGATCTTCTTTCCGATCCTCTGGACGGTCCTGACCTCGTTCAAGACCGAGCTCGACGCGATCTCGATCCCGCCGAAGTTCCTGTTCTTCGACTGGACGACCGAGAACTACGTGGCGATCCAGGAGCAGCGGAACTACTTCGCCTTCCTCCTGAACTCGGTCTACCTGTCGCTCGGCTCGACGGCGCTCGGCCTCGTCTTCGCGATCCCCGCGGCCTGGGCCATGGCCTTCTCGCCGACGCCGAAGACCCGCGGCGTTCTTCTCTGGATGCTGTCGACGAAGATGATGCCGGCGGTCGGCGCGCTGGTGCCAGTGACGATCCTGTTCCGCAACTTCGGCCTTCTCGACAGCCGCTTCGGCCTGATCGTGATCCTCTTCCTGATCAATCTGCCGATCATCGTCTGGATGCTCTACACCTACTTCAAGGAGATCCCCGGCGAGATACTGGAGGCCGCGCGCATGGACGGCGCGAACCTGCGGCAAGAGCTCTTCCGGGTGCTGGCGCCGATGGCGCTGCCGGGCATCGCCTCGACGGTGCTCCTCAACGTCATCCTCGCCTGGAACGAAGCGTTCTGGACGCTGCTGCTGACGACCACGAACGCCGCGCCGCTGACGGCCTTCATCGCCTCGTTCTCGAGCCCGCAGGGCAACTTCTACGCCAAGCTTTCGGCGGCCTCGACGCTTGCCATCGCGCCCATCCTCATCATCGGCTGGTTCTCCCAGAAGCAGCTCGTCCGCGGCCTGACCTTCGGCGCCGTGAAGTAAGAAGCCGTTTCG
Source organism: Aureimonas sp. Leaf324 (assembly GCF_001423245.1). GTDB lineage: Bacteria > Pseudomonadota > Alphaproteobacteria > Rhizobiales > Rhizobiaceae > Aureimonas. The sequence continues at coordinate 56,759 of NZ_LMOH01000007.1, read as the reverse complement.
GGAGATCCAAGCATGAGTGCCATCACCCTCAAGAACGTCCAAAAGCGCTTCGGCGACGCCGTGATCATTCCCGGGATCGACCTCGAGATCCGCGACGGCGAATTCGTCGTCTTCGTCGGCCCGTCCGGCTGCGGCAAGTCCACGCTGCTGCGCCTGATCGCGGGGCTCGAGGACGTGTCCGGCGGATCGATCGTGATCGACGGCAAGGACGTCACCGACGCGCCGCCGGCCAAGCGCGGCCTTGCCATGGTGTTCCAGTCCTACGCGCTCTATCCGCACATGAGCGTCGCGGCCAATATCGGCTTTCCGCTGAAAATGGCGGGGATGGACAAGGCGGCAATCGACAAGAAGGTCCAGGCCGCGGCCTCCACGCTCAACCTCACCGACTACCTCAACCGCCGTCCGCGCGAGCTGTCGGGCGGCCAGCGCCAGCGCGTGGCGATCGGGCGCGCCATCGTGCGCGAGCCCAAGGGGTTCCTGTTCGACGAACCGCTGTCGAACCTCGACGCGGCGCTGCGCGTCAACATGCGGCTCGAGATCTCCGAGCTGCATGCGCAGCTGAAGACCACGATGATCTACGTCACGCACGACCAGGTCGAGGCGATGACGATGGCGGACAAGATCGTGGTGCTCAACCGCGGCAACATCGAGCAGGTCGGCTCGCCGCTGGAGCTCTACGCCAACCCCCGCAACCTCTTCGTCGCCGGCTTCATCGGTTCGCCGAAGATGAACTTCCTCGCCGGCGCCTATGCCAGCCAGCACGGCGCGGCCACCGTCGGCGTGCGGCCCGAGCACTTCACGCTGTCGACGACGGGTGGCGCCCTTCGCGGGACGGCCGGGGTCTCCGAGCATCTTGGCTCCGATACGTTCGTCCATGTGAAGATGGATACGGGCGAGCTGGTCACGGCGCGCTCGCCCGGCGACTTCCGCGTCGGACACGGCGACATCGTGTGGCTGACGCCGGAGGAGGGGCGGATGCACCGTTTCGACGCACAAGGGATCGCGATCCGCTAGGACGATCGTCTTCCGAAGCGTCGCCTGCGGACGATGCGGCGAAAGGGGACTGACCGCCTCGTCCGTTCGAGGTTGTGCGGCCATGGCGACACGTCCGCAACCCGCCGCGATTTCCAATTTCGTCGGAAACGTGAGAGATGCTGCGGACAGTTGTGAATTTGGCGAGACAGTTCGTTTGACCGTGACCTCTGAGGCCGCCGGCGGAACCCCGCTTTCCGTCGTGGCCATCATCGCGCTTTATAATGGCGCGGAATTCATCGAACGTTCGATCCGGACGGTTCTGTCGCAGACGCGCAAGCCCGACGAGTTTATCGTCGTGGACGATGGATCGACCGATGGCGGGGCGGCGATCGTCGAGCGCCTTGCGCAAGAGTTTCCGTCCATCCGCCTCTTGCGGAAGGAAAACGGCGGCCAGTCTTCGGCGCGCAATTTCGCCGTCGCGAACTCGACCAGCCGCCTGATCGCTCTCCTCGATCAGGACGACGGGTGGTACCCCGATCACATCGCTGAACTCATCAAGCCGTTCGAGGCCGGCGATCGCTTCAAGCTCGGATGGGTCTACAGCGATCTCGACGAGTGCGATCGCTTCGGGCGGCTGCGCAACCGCGGCATGCTCCGGATGCTGCCGCAGGAGCACCCGAAGACGCAGCTTGCGCGCTGCCTGTCGGAGGACATGTTCATCCTTCCGTCCGCTTCGCTGATCGCGCGCGAGGCGTTCGAAGACGTCGGCCGCTTCGATGAGCGTTTGAGCGGCTACGAGGACGACGACCTGTTCATTCGGCTGTTCTATGCCGGCTGGGACAACGTCTTCCTGCCGAAATCGCTGTCCTACTGGTGCATCTATACCGGCTCGACCTCGTATTCGCCGCGCATGGCCCGCTCGCGGATGATCTATTTCGAGAAGCTCTATAACGACTTCGATAACTCCGACATGCCGCTGATGCCGCAGTGGAAGCCGATCATCGCGCAGCGCTTCTACATGACGGTCCTCGGCGAACTGCAGCGTGCTGCGATGCTGCACGACCGGCCGCTCTATGAACGGTCGGTGGCCGATCTCGGACACATCATCCCCTATCTGCCGGCTGGCGTTCAGCGGCGTGCCCGCATCCGCCTCAAGGTCTTGCGCTCCTTCGAGCGGTCCCAGTTCCTCGAGCGGATCGGGGTGTTCCGGGTTCTGCGCGCCGGTCGGCGCATCGTGCTGCGCCTTCGCTGACGTCCCGCGCGGGCGCTGACCGCGCTGCTGCGCCTCGCCCCGCGATCGACGCCGACGGGGCCGGGCCCGAGACCGTCGCGGCCAGTTCGTATCGAGAGACCCGCGTTTCAGCCGTGCAGCGACGCCTGATAGGCGGCGAGCACCTCCTCGATCGGCCCGTGCATGCGCATCCGGCCGTGCTCCATCCAGAGCGCGGTCGTGCACCACTGCCGAAGGAGGTCGTCGGAATGCGAGGCCAGCACCAGGAGTCCGGCTTCGCCGATGAAGGAGCGCATGCGCTCCTTCGCCTGCTGGATGAAAGCCGCGTCGCCCGCGCCGATGCCCTCGTCGATCAGCAGGATGTCGGGCCGGATCGAAGTAGATACCGCGAAGGCGAGGCGGGTCGCCATGCCGGTGGAATAGGTGCGCATCGGCATGTCGAGGAAGCCGCCGAGGTCGCTGACGGCGCCGATCTCGTCCATCCGCTTGCGGATCTCGGACTTCGAGAAGCCAAGCAGGCGACCGCGCAGGATGATGTTGTCCCAGCCGGTCGAGTCGGGATCCATGCCGAAGGCGAGGTCGAACATCGGCGCGACGTCGCCCTCGACGACGACGCGCCCGCCGGTCGGCGCGTAGATGCCGGCCATCACGCGCAGCATGGTCGACTTGCCCGCGCCGTTGTGGCCGACGAGACCGACCCGCGTGCCGTGGTCGAGGCGCAGGGTCAGGCCGTCGATCGCGCGCACGCTCATGCGCTTGGTGTCGCGCGGGCTGATCTGGCCGCCGGTCGCGGCCGAGATGATGTTGTTCTTCAGCGAGCGGTTGGTCGCGTTGAAGACCGGAATGTCGACGCTGACGTTCTCGAAGGTGATCGACGCCATGGCGTTCAGGCCCAGTAGGCGATGCGGGCGCGGAAGCGCGCGAAGAACAGGACGGCGATGGTGCCGGTGACGATGGTCAGGCCGATGCAGGCCAGCCAGTTCTGCAGCAGCGCCGGCTGGCCGAGCAGCGGATCGCGCAGGATCTCGATGAGGTGGTAGAATGGGTTGATCGCCAGCAGCACGGCCCGGTCCGGCAGCATGTGCGAACTCCACAAGATGGGGGTCATGAAGAACACGACCTGCACCACGCTCGCGATGATGAGGGGAATGTCGCGGAAGCGGGCGCAGAGCGGCCCGAGGATCATGCCCGCGAAGACCCCGTTGAGGATGAGGATCAGCAGCGCCGGGAAGAACAGGAGACCCGTCACGCCCGGCCAGATGCCGAAGATGATCGCGACGAGGATGTAGATGACGAAGTTGTGGCCGAAGGTCAGCAACTGGCGCCAGACGAACTGGAAGACATAGACGCTGAGCGGCATCCGAACCTGCCGCACGGAGGCGGCGGCCGAGGAATAGATGTCGCAGGCCCCCGTGATCAGCCCCGAGATGAGGCCCCACATGATGAAACCGATGGCCAGGAAGGGGAGGTAGGAGCTGATGTCCTGCCGGAAGATCTGCGAGTAGAGAACGCCGAGGCCCGCCACCATGACGCCCATCGAGAGCGTCAGCCACAGAGGGCCGAGCACCGAGCGGCTGTAGTGCTTCTGCACGTCGCGCCAGCCGAGGAAGAGCCACAGCTCGTGCATCCGCAGTCCGGCGAGGAAGTCCGCGCCGGCCGAGCGGAGCATGGCCGCGCGGTCCTGTTGGCCGTCGGTGACCCAGGTCCGGGCGCTGGTGGCTGCTTTCACGCGTTTTGTCCTTCACGACGCGCCGGAGCGGCGGCGTCGGCCATCGTCGTTCGAACGGGCGGGCCCCGACCTTGATTCAAGGCCGGTCCTGATACCGTGCCGGCGTGCCGGCGCACAAGCCGGGACGCCGCGGGTCAGTCGCGGGACTGCCGGGCGAGCTTCTGGAGATAGATCCCGTAGGTGCTCTTGCCGAGCTCCTTGCCGAGCCGCTCCAGCTGGTCGGCGTCGATGAAGCCGAGATTGAAGGCGATCTCCTCGGGGCAGGCGATCTTGAAGCCCTGGCGATGCTCCAGCGTGCGCACGAACTCCGACGCCTCCAGAAGCGAGTCCGGCGTGCCGGTGTCGAGCCAGGCGAAGCCCCGCCCCATGCACTGGACGCTGAGCGAGCCTTCCTCGAGATAGATCCGGTTGAGATCGGTGATCTCGAGCTCGCCGCGCGGCGAGGGCTTGAGGCTGCGCGCCAGCTCCGACGCTCGCCCGTCGTAGAAGTAGAGGCCGGTCACGGCCCAGTTCGAGGCGGGCTCGGCCGGCTTTTCTTCGATCGTGGTGGCGCGCCCTGCCTTGTCGAAGGCAACGACGCCGTACCGTTCGGGATCGTTGACGTGGTAGGCGAAGACGCTGGCGCCTTGGCTCTTGCCTGCCGCCGCGCGCAGAAGCTCCGGCAGGCCGTGGCCGTAGAAAAGGTTGTCGCCGAGAACCAGGGCCGAGGGCTCAGCCCCGACGAACTCCTCGCCGATCAGGTAGGCCTGCGCCAGGCCGTCCGGGCTCGGCTGCTCGGCATAGGTAAAGGACACGCCCCAGCGCTCGCCCGAACCGAGCAGCGCCTTGAAGCGCGGCAGATCATGCGGCGTCGAGATGATCAGGATGTCGCGGATGCCGGCCAGCATCAGGGTCGACAGCGGATAGTAGATCATCGGCTTGTCGTAGACGGGCAGGAGCTGCTTGGAAGCCGTCAGCGTCATCGGGTGCAGCCGGGTGCCGCTACCGCCTGCCAGGATGATTCCCTTCATCGATGATTGCCTTCTTCCGGTACGATCAACCTCAATTCGTGCCGTTCTCTATCGTCTGGGGCCGGAACTTGCCAGATCGTTCTCACACCCGCGCCCGTCTCCCTTGCGGGCAGCCCGGCGATGACGCAAAAGCGTGCCGACCTCATCGAAGCCGCAAGGGTGGCCCATGCTCGACGTCCGCAAGCTGGACATTCCGGAGGTCCTGGAGATCACGCCGCGCAAGTTCGGCGACGACCGGGGCTTCTTCTCCGAGACCTTCAACCGGGCGCGGCTCGCCGAGAAGGGCGTCGAGATCGACTGGATGCAAGACAACCAGTCCTATTCCGCCGAGGCCTTCACGCTGCGCGGCCTGCACTACCAGGAGCCGCCGTTCGCGCAGGATAAGCTCGTGCGCGTGCTGCGCGGGCGCGTTCTCGATGTGGCGGTCGACATCCGCCAGGGCTCCCCGACCTACAAACGCTGGGTCGCGCTTGAGCTATCGGCCGACGCGTTCAACCAGATCCTGGTGCCGGCCGGCTTTGCCCACGGCTTCCTGACGCTCGAGCCCGATACCGAGGTTTTCTACAAGGTGTCGGCGCCCTACAGCGGCGCGCACGACCGATCCATCCGTTTCGACGACCCGGACATCGCCATCGACTGGCCGCTCGGCGGCCGGCGTCCGGTCCTGTCCGCCAAGGACGAGGCCGCCCCGCGCCTTGCCGACATCGAGACGCCTTTCCGCATGGGGGAGAACGCCCAATGAAGATCCTCGTCACCGGCGGCGCCGGCTTCATCGGTTCGGCGATCTGCCGCCACCTGATCCGCGACACCGACCACAGCGTCGTCAACCTCGACAAGCTGACCTACGCCGCCAGCCTGTCGTCGCTCGCCGAGATCGAGAACGACCCGCGCTACCGCTTCGTGAAGGGCGATATCGGCGACCGGGCCTTCGTGGCCGATCTCCTCGCCGAGGAGCGCGTCGACGCGATCATGCATCTGGCGGCCGAAAGCCATGTCGATCGCTCGATCGACGGCCCGGGCGACTTCATCCAGACCAACATCGTCGGCACCTACGAGCTTTTGGAGGCTGCCCGCGCCTACTGGATGCAGCTGCCGGCCGACCGGCGCGACGCCTTCCGCTTCCATCACGTCTCGACCGACGAGGTCTACGGCGACCTGCCGCTCGACGACAGCCTCTTCACGGAGGACACGCCCTACGCGCCGTCCTCGCCCTATTCGGCCTCGAAGGCGGCGTCGGACCATCTGGCGATGGCCTGGTTCCACACCTACCACATGCCCGTCGTGCTCTCGAACTGCTCGAACAACTACGGGCCCTACCACTTCCCCGAGAAGCTGATCCCGCTCATCATCCTGAACGGGCTGGAGGGCAAGCGCCTGCCGGTCTACGGCCGGGGCGAGAACGTGCGCGACTGGCTCTACGTCGACGACCACGCCCGCGCGCTGGCGCTCGTCGTCACGCGGGGCGAGCCCGGCCGATCCTACAACATCGGCGGGCGCAACGAGCGCTCGAACCTCGCGGTCGTCGAGACGATCTGCGACACGCTCGACCGCCTGTCGCCCCTCCCGAGCGGCGAGCCGCGCCGTGGGCTGATCGACTTCGTCACCGACCGGCCGGGCCACGACCTGCGCTATGCGATCGATGCGAGCCGCATCGAGGGCGAACTCGGCTGGCGCGCGCAGGAAACCTTCGAGACGGGTCTCGAGAAGACCATCCGCTGGTATCTCGACCATCCGGACTGGTGGCGTCCGATCCGCGAGAAGCGCTACGCCGGCCAACGCCTCGGAGCGGCCAAGGCTTGAGCGCGTCCTGCCTCTCGTCCGGCCAGCGTGCGACGACGCGATGACCGACGTTCCGATCGTCTTCATCCACGTCCATCATCCCGACGTCTGGGCGGAAATGGCACGCGATCTCGCAGCGGCCATCCAGCGCCCGTTCGGGCTGGTGCTGACATGCCGCGACGCCGGGATGGCGCTGGCGTCGGTCGACAGCCCGCATGTCGTCTTCACGCGCCGGGTCGTCGTCGAGAACCGCGGGCGTGACGTCCTGCCGTTCATGAAGGCGCTGCGGGCCGAGGGCGACGGGTTCGAGATCGGGTTGAAGCTGCACACGAAGAAGTCCGTTCATCGCGACGACGGCGACGACTGGCGCCGCTTCCTCACCGGTTCGCTTCTCGCGGGGCGCGACGGTGTGCCCGCCGCGCTGGCGGCGATGGAAAGGGTGCCGGCGCTCGGGCTGGTGGTCCCGGAGGCGCATCTTCTCGGCCTCCGCGGACGGATCGTCCTCAATGGCCGCATCACGCGCCGGATGATTTCGGCACTGGGCCTCGACCTGACGCTCCGCGAACTGGAGGAGGGGCGGTTCGCCGCGGGCTCGATGTTCTGGTTCCGGCGGGAGGCCTTGTCGCCGCTATGTGACCCGGCGCTCGAGAGCCTGTTCGCGCCCGAGCGCGGCCAACTCGACGGCACGGCCGCCCACGCGGCTGAGCGCCTGTTTGCGGCCGTCTCGAAGCGGCAGGGGTATCTTGCCGCCGGCACGGAAGCCTTGCCGGGCCTCCTCGACGCCGCCGATCGCGGAGCTTCGAAGGCAGTCTTGGAGAGGACGGTGGAGGACGCCGCGCAGGCCGCGCGCAATCCGTTCGTGCTGCCGATGTCGGAGTTCTGGCAGCGTCATCCGTGGGCGCTGATCGCCGCCCACCATGTCTACACCCGTTCGCCGAAGCCTGTCTGGCGCATCGCACGAACCCTGTTCCGACGCTTCACGCTGGATCGCTGACGCCGAAGCGGTCGAGAATGCGCAGGATCTCGATCGATTGGCGGATCGGCATCACCGGGCTGTCGGTCGCGCCGCTCGCCAGAAGGTCGGCGAAGTGGTCCGCCTGATACTGGAGGCCCGAGCCCTCGTAGAGCGTCGGGATCGGCCGTTCTCGCAGCGGGCGCAGCATCGCCTTCACGGCCGGCAGCGCGCCTTTCCACCCGAGCCGGGCCGGTGCGAGCGGTGCGTTGTCGATCTCCGCCGCCTCTGGCCTCGCGCCCGTCGATTTCAGCGACAGGGCTGGGGGGCAGAGGAACGGCGCGGCGAGACGCAGGCGTCCCGACGGACCCGTGATCGTCGCTGCGTTCGGGCCTTCCCCGAGAAAGCCGAAGCCGAGCGTCGCGATCGCGCCGGGATAAGCCAGGACGAGGCCCCCCGCCATCGGCACACCGTTGGGCGCGCGCACGGCGTTCACGCCGACGTCGGAGGGGAGCCCCATAAGGTGGACCGCTAGCGACACGGGATAGACGCCGAGGTCGAGATGCGCGCCGCCGCCGAGTGCCGAGTCGAACAATCGGTGGGCCGGGTCGAACGCATGGGGATAGGACAGGGACGCCTCGAGCGAGACGGGCCGGCCGATCCGCCCCTCGTCGACGAGGCGTTTTGCCTTCAGCACACCCGGCGTGAAGCGCATCCACATCGCCTCCATGCACAGGACCCCGGCCAGCCGCGCGGCTTCCGCGATCTTCTCCGCTTCCGATGCCGAGGCCGCCAGCGGCTTTTCGACCAGCACGGCCTTGCCAGCCCGGATCGCGGCCAGGGCATGGGCGAGATGCTGCGAGGTCGGGCTTGCGACGTAGACGGCCTGGATCGAGGGGTCGGCAAGGACGGCGTCCAGCGTGTCGCCCATGACGCCCGGGCCGATCGCCCGAGCGAGGGCGCGGGCGCGTTCGGCATCGCGCGACGCGATGGCGGCGATGCGCCCGGCCTTGGCGTAGCGCATGTCGGCCGAGAAGCGGCGCGCGATCGCGCCCGTCCCCACCACGGCCCAGTTGACGATCCCGGTCATGGTCAAGCGGGTGGCCGTGTCAGGTCGGGTTGCGCAGGGTGCGGCGACGGGCCCCGCGCTCGGCGCGGCGGTCGCGGCTGAAGTGGCGGCCGCCGATCACGGTCGCCACTGCCGTCACGCCGAGGACGGCGGCAAGGATCAGGAGGCCGTCGGTGGCGGACATGTGGGTCACGCCCTGCGCGCCCTTCATGCCGAGCCAGCCGGGCGCGAACATCGCTGGCGCCCAGACCACGGCCGACAGGACGTTGGCGATCTGGAAGCGTTTCTGGTCCATCGCCATCATGCCGGCGACGAGCGGGACCGTTGAGCGGATCGGCCCGAGGAAGCGCCCGAGGAACACCGCCCAGAACCCGTAGCGGCGGAAGAACAGGCGCGTCTTGGCAACCGCGTGCCGGTAGCGGCGAAGGGGAGGCCGGTGCACCACGCCCGGCCCCAGCCAACGGCCGAGGAAATAGGAGATGATGTCGCCGACGATGGCGCCGATGGCTGCCGCGATCAGCGTCGCCACCGGATCGATGACGCCGGTTCCCATCAGCCCCCCGATCAGGAGCATGACGGCGGTGGCCGGAATCACGAGGCCGACCAGCACCAGCGACTCGCCGAGACAGATGGCCGCGACGATCAGGGCCGCCCAGCCGGGGTTCGCCTGGATCAGTCCGCCGAGTTCGGAGAGAAAAGCCTCCATCGCATGCCTGCCATTCGCGAGTGCCGGGTGGGTGCTGCCGGACCATGCGGGCGCGGCGTGTACGGAAGATGACGAGGCGCGACCCTACGACGGATCGCGCCTCGAATTCGTAAATGTTTTACAGGAACCGGCCGGCAGCTCAGATTTCTTCGTCGAAACCGCCGCCGTCGTCGAAGTAGCCGCCCTCGTCGGCCGTCTCTTCGACCTGCGGCTCTTCCGCGGGGGCCGGCGCCTCGGCGGCCTGGGCCTCGTTTCCGTCGAACATGCCGGCGATGGCATTGCCGAGGAGGACGCCGCCGGCGACACCCATCGCGGTCTGCGCCGCACCGGCGAGGAAGCCGCCGCCGCGGCCGCCCATCATACCCGGCTGCATCCCCGGCTGGCCCATGATGCCCGGTTGGCCTTGCGGGGCGCCGTAGCGGCTCTGGCCGCCCCAGGGGCCGGCGGCCGCACCCGGGGCGCCCATGGGGGCGGACGCCGGCTGGCGGGACTGGTCGCCGCCGCCGAACATGCGCGACAGAAAGCCGCCGCCGCCACTAGCGCTCTGCGGGCTGGCGTAGCGCGTGTCCGCCGCCTGCGAGCGCATGGCCTCGAGTTCGCGCTGCTGGTTCTCCAGCGCCATCTGCTGCATCACGATGGTCTGGGCCATGTAGTAGGGCGAGCCCGGGTTGCGCCCGACCTGATCGTTGATGAAGCGCTCGGCCTCGGGATCGCGCTGCGGCATGTCGCGCTCGAGCGTTCCGAGCTTCTGGAAGAGGCCTTCGATGGCCTGACGATCGTTGGTGTCCATGAGTTGACCTCGTGTTGGAAGGGTAGGGGAGCCGGCGATCGCGCCGGACTACTCGCGCTCGCCCGTGAAGTTCAGAAGCAGCTGGAAGATGTTGATGAAGTTCAGGAACAGCGACAGCGCACCGAACACGGCCATCTTCTGGAGCGACTCCGAACCGTGGTTCTCGGCATATTGTTCCTTGATCGTCTGCGTGTCCCAGGCGGTCAGGCCGACGAACACGATGATGCCGATCACCGAAATCGCGAACTGCAGCGCCGACGAGCCGACGAAGATGTTGACGATGCTCGCGATCACGACGCCGATGAGGCCCATGATCAGGAGCGAGCCGAACTGGGTCAGGTCACGCTTCGTCGTGTAGCCGTAGAGGCTCGTCGCGCCGAACATCGCGGCGGCGATGAAGAACGTGTTGGCGATGCTGGCGCCGGTGAAGACCAGGAAGATCGACGACAGCGACAGGCCCATCGTGGCGCAGAAGGCCCAGAACAGCGCCTGCGCCGTGGCCGCCGAGATCGCGTGGATGCGGAACGAGAAGAAGAGGACGAAGGCGAGCGGCGCCAGCATCACCACCCATTTGAGCGGCGACTGGAAGATCGGCACGTAGAGGGCCGGCGTGTTGCCGACCACGAAGGCGACGAGGCCCGTGACCACGAGGCCGAGGCCCATGTAGTTGAAGACGCGCAGCATGTGCTGGCGCAGTCCCTCGTCGAAGAGGGCCTGCGATTGGTAGGCGCCGGTGTCGCGGACGCCGAACCCCCGGAAGGGCGTGTTCATCGGATCGTTCTCCTGAGGATGGAAAGGGTCAGTAGAGGGTGCGCGACAACTCGCCGGCCCACTGGCCGAGGCGGTCGCGGTCGACACCCGACGAGACGAGCGCATAGGCGACCTCGCCGATCTGCCAGTAGGCCGTGTCGGCTTCGCCGGCCGGCGCCAGCGAGGCGTCCACGACATCGAAGCCGCCCGGCCGCACGGCGTAGAGCGAGACTGTCGCCTGTCCTCGCGTCTTAAGCGCCATCTCGACGCTCGGACCGTGGGTGGACGGAAAGACCTGGACATCGCTCACCGCCCAGTCGGCCGGCAGCTTCGGCAGGCGGATCGCGGTGGCGGAAAGGATTTCCGCCGGGTCGTAGCGCTGGGTCTCCGGCTGCGAGGCCATGCCGGCACGCAACTGGCTGGTCCGATGCGCGCGGATCGCGTCCTCGACGAAAGCCGGCGGCTGCACCGACGCGACGCTCTCGCGAACGCCGAGGGCGCCGAACTGCGAATGCGCCGCCCAGCCGATGGCCACGAACAACCCGAGCGCAGCGATACGGCCGAGCCGAGGGGCGAGGCGCCGCCGAAGCCGGCTCGCCTGGAGCAGACGGGCCGCATGCGAGACGCGAAGTCCCGCGCCGCCTTCCGGCAGCGGAAAGGCGAGGCGAAGTTCGCTGGTCAGACGCAACTCCGCCATCACCCGCGCCGCGTCGGCCGGGTGCTCCGACAGGAACGCCTCGACGGCGATCCGGCGCTCGGGCCGCAGCTGGCCGTCGACATAGGCGGCAAGGTCGGCGTCGGTGATCGGATCAGACGGATGCATCGGGGCTTCCTCCCTTCGCCCGGAACCGCACGACATTGTCGCTCTCGTCCGCGTCGATCGCCCGAAGCTGCGCCCGCGCCCGCGAGACGCGCGACACAAGCGTGCCGACGGGGATGCCGAGCGCCGTCGCCGCGTCCTCGTAGGACAGGCCCTCGATCGCCACGAGGTGGAGCGCGGCGCGCTGATCCTCCGGCAAGGCCAGGAAGGACCGGCGCACGTCCTGCAGCCGGAGCGTGTCGTGTTGCGAGGCCGGCTGTGCGACGTCCACCGACGCGTCGCTCGGCATCTCGACGCCGGCTCGCACGGCGCAAGCCCGGCGACGGTCGACGAAGGTGTTATGGAGGATCGAGAAAAGCCATGAGCGGGCGTTGCGTCCCGGCCGGAACTGGCGCTCGCGCTCGATCGCCTTGACCAGCGCATCGTGCACGAGATCCTCCGCTTCGCCCCGGTCGCGCGTGAGCGAGTAGGCGTAGCGTTTCAGAGGCCCCAGCTGGGCGAAGAGATCGTCGGTCGTCCGCGTGTCGCGCATACCCGGATATACGGATGGCACGACCGATCCATCCGGCGGCGTCGCTCACTTCGCCATCACGAAAGAGCGAGCCGCCGGACGGTCGCGAGACGCTATCGGCGCATCGCGCGGACGGCGGCGAAGCCCGCTTCGAGATCGGCCTTGAGGTCGGCCGCGTCCTCCAGCCCGATCTGCAGCCGGATCACAGGTCCTTCGGGCGGGGCGGTCGCATGGATCCGGTCGGTGAGGTCCACTTCCAGCGCGAGGCTCTCGAACCCGCCCCAGGAATAGCCGAGGCCGAAGAGCGAGAGCGCGTCGAGAAACGCCGCCGCCTCGTCGCGGCCGCCGCCCTGGAGGACGAAGCTGAAGAGGCCCGTCGAGCCGGCGAACTGGCGTTTCCAGAGATCATGGCCGGGGAACGAGGGCAGGGCGGGGTGGAGGACGCGGGCGACATCCTCGTGGTCCTCCAGCCAGTGCGCCAGCGCCAGCGTGGACTCTTCATGCGCCCGGATGCGCAGGTCCATCGTCTTCATCCCACGGAACACGAGATAGGCGTCCTCGGCCGAGACGTTGATGCCGAGCTGCATCTGGGCGTCCCGCAACCGGCCGAAGGTCTCGCGCGTCGCCGAGACGCTACCCATCAGGAGGTCGGAATGGCCGCCGGGATACTTGGTCAGCGCATGGATCGACAGGTCGACGCCGTGCTCCAGCGGACGGAAGAGGAGCGGCGTCGCCCAGGTGTTGTCGAGCATGCTGACGGCCCCGCGCGCGCGCGCGATCCCGGCGGCTTGCGCAACGTCCATCATCTCGAACGTGTTGGACCCCGGCGCTTCGAGGAAGACGACCTTCGTGTTCGACCGCATGAGCCCGGACAGTCCGGCGCCGATGTCGGGCGAAAAATACTCGGTCTCGATGCCGAGGCGCTTCAGCATCGTGTCGCAGAAGAGGCGGGTCGGGCCATAGACGCTGTCGACGACGAGGCAGTGATCGCCCGCCCCGAGGAAGGCGAGAAGGGGAAGCGAGACGGCCGCGAGCCCGGAGGGGACCAGGATCGTGCCGTGCGAGCCCTCCAGTTCGTCGATCGCCTCTTCCAGAGCGCTGAGCGTCGGCGTCCCGCGCAGGCCGTAGGTATATTTTTGCGCCCGACGCCGCATGGTCGAGGTGTCCGGGAAGAGGACGGTCGAACCGCGGACGATCGGCGGATTGACGAATCCCTGCGACGTTTCGGGATCGTGCCCGACACGCATGCGACGGGTGGCCGGCCGCAGCGTTGATGAATTTTTGGGGTCTTGAGACGTCAAAAGCCGATCATCCTGTGGAATATGTGCCCACTTCACGAGCATTTGCCACGTGGGCCATGGAAAAAAACGCCAGTCGCTTGACCTGCCCATTCCGATGGCATGTGATCCGCGCCGAGCCTCCTCGCGTGGGTTCCGGCATCGGACGTTTCGAGAGAAGCGCCGGGTCTCTCTCATTCATATCAGCAACCGGGCGAACTTGAAGGTAATCGGATGAAACTGAAGCTACTGACCGCCGCTCTCTGCCTGTCCGCGTTCGGCGCCGTGACGACCCACGCCTCCGCCGCAACGCTCGACGACACCAAGGCGCGCGGCACGGTGCGGTGCGGCGTCAACACCGGCCTGCCGGGCTTCGGCTTCCAGAACGACCAGGGCCAGTGGGCCGGCCTCGACGTCGACTACTGCAAGGCGATCGCCGCGGCGATCTTCAATGATCCGTCCAAGGTGGTCTATTCGCCGCTCTCGGCCGTCCAGCGCTTCCCGGCGCTGCAGAACAGCGAGGTCGACGTCCTCGCCCGCAACACGACCTGGACCATGAGCCGTGACACCTCGCTCGGCCTGAAGTTCGTCGGCGTGAACTACTACGACGGCCAGGGCTTCATGGTCCGCAAGGAGCTCAACGTGAACTCCGCGCTGCAACTGTCGGGCGCCACCGTCTGCGTGCAGAGCGGCACCACCACCGAGCTGAACCTCGCCGACTACTTCGCCGCCAACAACATGCAGTACAACCCGGTCGTCATCGAGGCGCAGTCGGACGTCAACAGCGCCTACGACAGCGGCCGCTGCGACGTTCTCACCACCGACCAGTCCGGTCTCTACGCCTCGCGCCTCGAGCTCGGCACGCCGGACGACCACGTCGTCCTGCCCGAGATCATCTCGAAGGAGCCGCTCGGCCCCGCCGTCCGCCAGGGCGACGACCAGTGGTTCAACGTCGTGAAGTGGACTCACTTCGCGCTCCTCAACGCCGAGGAGCTCGGCGTGACGCAGGCGAACGTCGAGGAGATGAAGAACTCGGCCAACCCCGAGATCCGTCGCCTGCTCGGCGTCGAGGGCACGTTCGGCGCCGACGCCGGCCTGTCGAACGACTTCGTCGTGAACATCGTCAAGGCGGTGGGCAACTACGGCGAGCTCTTCGAGCGCAACGTCGGCACCGGTTCGCCGCTCGGCATCGCACGCGGCCAGAACGCGCTCTGGACCAAGGGTGGCCTCCAGTACGCTCCGCCGATCCGCTGATCCCGGCCGACCGCTAGCGTTGAGACCCGCCGCCGCCTCGGCGGCGGGTCCGTCTCCCGATCCGAAGAAGGACCTTCATGACGGTAAGCTCGGGCATGGCGCCAAAGGAACACACGCGTGATTCCGTCTTCACCAATCCCAAGGTGCGCAGCATCGTCATCCAGGTGACCCTCTTGGCCGCCATTGCGGCCTTCACCTGGTGGA
This sequence comes from Aureimonas sp. Leaf324, assembly GCF_001423245.1. Lineage (GTDB taxonomy): Bacteria > Pseudomonadota > Alphaproteobacteria > Rhizobiales > Rhizobiaceae > Aureimonas. The sequence continues at coordinate 41,702 of NZ_LMOH01000007.1, read as the reverse complement.
TCGTCGGGAACACCGCGCAGAACCTCCAGCGCGCCAACATCGCCTCGGGCTTCGGCTTCCTCGACACGCGCGCCGGCTTCGACATCTCGCAGGTGCCGATCGCCTACACGAACAACGCGCCCTACGGCCGCGCGATCGTGGTGGGCATCGTCAACACGCTGATCGTCGCAGGCACGGGCATCGTCGCGGCCACGATCATCGGGTTCCTCGTCGGCATCGGCCGCCTGTCGCACAACTTCCTCGTGCGCGGGCTCTGCACCGTCTACGTCGAGACGTTCCGCAACATCCCGACGCTCCTCGTCATCCTCTTCTGGTATTTCGGCGTGCTCTCGGTGTTGCCGCTGCCGCGCAACGCGATCGAGCTGCCGTTCGATTCCTTCATCTCGAATCGCGGCCTGCAGACACCCAAGGCGATCTTCGAGCCGGCCGCCGCCGCGACCTTCTGGGCGTTCGTGGCCGGCCTCATCGCCACGATCGTGCTGTCCCGCGTCTTTGCCGCGCGCCAGCGCGCCACGGGGCACCGCCCGGGACTGATCCTGCCGGCCCTCGGCCTGATCGTCGTCCTGCCGCTCGTCGTGTTCGCGGCGACCGGCTTTCCGGCGACGCTCGATATCCCGAAGCTCGGCACGTTCAATCTTTCCGGCGGCTTCCAGATCCGCCCCGAGTTCCTCGCGATCTTCCTGGCGCTTTCGGTCTATACGGCGGCCTTCATCGCCGAGATCGTGCGCGCCGGCATCCTGTCGGTCTCCAAGGGACAGAACGAGGCGGCCGCCGCGCTCGGGCTGCGGCGCGGCGCGGCGCTGCGCCTCGTGATCGTGCCCCAGGCCTTCCGCGTGATCATCCCGCCCCTGACCTCGCAATATCTGAACCTCATCAAGAACTCGTCGCTCGGCCTGGCGATCGGCTATCCCGATCTCGTGGCCGTCGGGTCGACGGTGCTCAACCAGTCGGGCCAGTCGATCGAGGTGGTCGTGATCTGGATGGCCGTCTACCTCGGCATCAGCGTCACGATCTCGATCCTGATGAACTGGTTCAACCGCCGCATGAAACTTGTCGAGCGCTGAGGGCCGGACGATGGAAGAACAAGTCGCCCGTTTCGTCGCCCGCGGCCAGATCGAGCCTCTCCCGCCACCCGCGAGCGAGACCGGAGCCTTCGGCACGGTCCGCAAGCACCTCTTCGCGACCCCGTTCGACGCGGTCCTGACGATCGTCTGCGGTCTCCTCGTCGCCTACGTCATCAACGGGCTCGTCCAGTGGGGGATCGTGAACGCGGTCTTCACCGGTTCCGACCGGACCGCCTGCCTGTCGACGGAGACGCGCGAGGTCGGCGCCTGCTGGGCCTTCATCGGCGCGAAGTTCGACCAGTTCCTCTATGGCACCTATCCGCTCGACGAACGGTGGAGGGTGCAGCTCGTATTTTTCGCGCTGGTCGCCCTCATCGTGCCGATCGCGATCCCTAAGGTGCCGTTCAAGCGTCTGAACGCGGCGCTCCTCTTCCTCCTGTTCCCGCTTGCGGCGCTCGTTCTCCTGACCGGCGGGCGCTTTGCGATGTCGGGCTCGGCGATCGGCCTCGTCTTCGCGCTGGCGGCGGCGGCGACGATCTTTCTGGCGACCGGACGCAGCACCACGGTCATGCGCACCGGCGCGATGAAGGTGGCGTTGTGGCTCGCCGTCCTGGCCTTCGTGGTCTCGTTCGCCTCGTTCTACGTCAACAGCGGCCGGATCCTGTTCCTGTCCTTCCGCTTCGAGATGCTGAGCCTCGTCGGCTTCGCCGCGGCCGTCGCCTCGATCGTTCTGGCGATCATGGCGACGGTTCGCACCGCGGAGACCGGTTCGAGCCTCGTCGGCCTGTATCTGCCGACGGTGGCGGCGCTCGCCTTCGTGCTGATCCTGACGTCGAACTTCGGTCTGGAATTCGTGCCGACTAACCTCTGGGGCGGCCTCCTGATCACGCTGACGGTGGCGCTGACCGGCATCACCGCATCGCTGCCGCTCGGCATCCTGCTTGCGCTCGGGCGCATGTCGAAGATGCCGGCGGTGCGACTGCTATGCGTGATCTTCATCGAGTTCTGGCGCGGCGTCCCGCTGATCACCGTCCTGTTCATGGCGAACTTCATGCTGCCGCTGCTGCTTCCGGCAGGCGTCAGCTTCAACCAGCTCCTGCGCGTCCTCGTCGGCGTCTCGCTGTTTGCCGCGGCCTACATGGCCGAGGTGATCCGCGGCGGCCTGCAGGCGATCCCCAAGGGACAGTACGAGGGCGCCGACGCGATGGCGCTCACCTACTGGCAGAAGATGCGGATGATCATCCTGCCGCAGGCGCTGACGCTGGTGATCCCCGGCATCGTCAACACGTTCATCGGTCTCTTCAAGGACACCAGCCTCGTCTACATCATCGGTCTCGCCGATCTCCTCGGCACCATCCGCCGCGGCTTCGGCGATCCGATCTGGATCACGCCGTCGACGCCGGCGACGGGGCTCGTGTTCGGCGCCTTCGCCTTCTGGCTGTTCTGTTTCAGCATGTCGCGCTACTCGATCTTCATCGAGCGACGGTTGGCGCGTGGCCGAAAGCATTGACCGGTTCCCGTACCGTCCGGCCTGTCGAACGACCGGCGACTCTTTCCTTCCAGCGCGTAGGATCCTGACATGAGCAACACGTCCGCAAGCCCGACCCCGCAGTCGTCCGGTCCTGCCATCGAACTGTCCGGCGTCAACAAATGGTACGGCGAGTTCCACGTCCTGCGCGACATCAATCTGCGCGTCCGGCGCGGCGAGAAGATCGTCGTCTGCGGTCCCTCGGGTTCCGGCAAGTCCACGATGATCCGCTGCATCAACCGGCTGGAAGAGCACCAGAAGGGCCGGATCGTGGTCGACGGCGTCGAGCTGACCAACGACCTGAAGAAGATCGACATCGTGCGCCAGGAGGTCGGCATGGTGTTCCAGCACTTCAACCTCTTTCCGCACCTCACCATCCTCGAAAACTGCACGCTGGCCCCGATCTGGGTGCGCAAGATGCCGAAGAAGAAGGCGGAGGAGGTGGCCATGCACTTCCTCACCCGCGTTCGCATCCCCGAGCAGGCGAACAAGTATCCGGGCCAGCTCTCGGGCGGCCAGCAGCAGCGTGTCGCGATCGCGCGGGCGCTTTGCATGCGCCCGAAGGTGATGCTCTTCGACGAGCCGACCTCGGCGCTCGACCCGGAGATGGTCAAGGAGGTGCTCGACACGATGGTGTCGCTTGCCAACGACGGCATGACCATGATCTGCGTCACCCACGAGATGGGCTTTGCCCGTCAGGTGGCCGATCGCGTCATCTTCATGGATGCCGGACAGATCGTCGAGGAGAACGAGCCGAACGCGTTTTTCTCCAACCCGCAGCACGAGCGCACGAAGCTCTTCCTCAGCCAGATCCTGCACTGAACGAACGGGCCGCCACCCTTCGGCTCGAAAGCCGGTCCCGCTTGGCGGGGCCGGCTTTTGCGTTTCGTCCACGGCGGAACGTCGCGGTACATCCGGCGTTACAACCCAAAGGCATGTCGGAAGACAGTGATGAGCGAGACGAGCGGAGAAGCCCGGGAGCCGGCGATCGTGGCCCCCGCCATCGGCCTCGTGAACCGGCAGACGTTTCAGGCGGGGCCCCGCTGGGCGATCGTCGGCATCTTCCTGATCATGCTGTTCGGGGCGCTGTATCTCTCGTCGAGCTTCGTGCTCCCGGTCGTTTTCGCGCTCCTCTTCATGCTCGTGCTGGCGCCGGTCGTTCGCTTCGGCCAGCGCAGGCTCGGCATCTGGCCGCCGCTGACCGCGGCGGCTCTGGTGTTCGGGACCTTCCTGCTGCTGATCGGCGCCTTCTCGTTCCTGACGGGACCGCTGACCGACCTTGCCGGCAACATCCCCCGATACGTCTCGGCGCTGAACGAGGAGATCGATACCGTCCGCGATCGCCTCGGCGCCCTGCGCGGCGCACGGATGGAGGCGTCGGAGGCCGTCGGCGCGCAGGACGGAGCGCAGCAGCCGCAAAGCGTGATCATCGACGGACCGCAGCTCCTCAACAGCGCGGCGCTTATGGTGCCACAGATCGGCGCGAGCATCGCGTTCGCGCTGATCTTCCTGTTCTTTCTCCTGTCGTCCGGCAGCCTGTTCTACCAGAAGCTCATCGAATCCCTGCCGAGGCTCTCCGACAAGAAGCTCGCGTTGACGATCGCCCATGAGATCGAGACCGAGCTTTCGCGGTATCTCTTCACGATCACCCTGATCAACGCCGGGCTCGGCCTCGTCATCGGGACGCTGATGTGGCTCATCGGCCTGCCGATGGCGCCGGTCTTCGGCGTCCTCGCCTTCGCGCTCAACTTCATTCCTTATCTCGGCGCGATCGGCGGGATGATGCTGGTCGGACTGGTGGGCCTTGCGGAGCACCGCGACGTCGCGGGCGCCCTCCTACCGGTCCTCCTCTATTTCGCGGCGACCACGGTCGAAGGCCAGTTCCTGACGCCCATCCTCGTCGGCCGCCGGTTGGCTATGAACGCCGCCGCCATCTTTCTCGCGGTGGCGTTCTGGGGCTGGATCTGGGGCGTCGTCGGCATGTTCCTTGCCGTGCCGATCATGGTCGGGGTTCGCATCGTCGCGGGTTACGTCGACAGTCTCCAGCCGCTCGCGAACTTCTTGTCGGCTGAGCGCCAGCCCGCCGCTGGCAGCGAGGATGGCGCGGACTGATCCGCGGGCAATGAAAAAGGCCGGAGCGTTTCCGCTCCGACCTTCCTTTTCTGCGGCCGATCAGTTGGCCTGCGACGTTTCCACCGGCTTCACCAGCGGGGTGATCCGGCGGAGCGTCACCCGGCGGTTCTCGCGATTGGCCTCCTGCGTGTCGACCTTCAGGTCTTCCTCGCCGTAGCCCTGCGTCACGATGTTTTCCGCCGGGATCTCGAAGTACTCGGTCAGCGCCTTCGCGACCGCCTCCGCGCGCCGGTCCGACAGGGCGAGGTTGGCGACGTTGCTGCCGACCGCGTCCGTGTGGCCCTCGAGGAGGAAGACCTCGCCGGGGTTCTGATCCACCACGCGCTTGACCGCGTCGGCCAGCGCCTGGAGGTTGTCGACCTCGCTCTGCTCGATCTCGGCCGATCCGAACGCGAAATTGATCGTGTTCAGATCGATCCGGCGCACCTTGTCACGAATACGTTCGCTGCGGCGGACCTCGTTGATCGAGTAGATCCGCTCGACGGTTTCCACCGGCGGAGCGACGAGCGTGTCGTAGTAGAGTTCCTCGTTGGGCTGCGCGACATCGACGATGTAGCGGTCCTCGGGGATCTCGAGTCGCAGCGGCGGAAGGTCCGCCCCGGCGTCGTAGTAGTAGTCCGGCCGGCTGTCGTCCTCTGCGTACGGATCGTAGAACAGAACCGTCTCGCGCCCGTCGGCCGCGATGCGCGAGCGCTGGATCACGTCACCGTACTCGTTCTCGATCGTGACGACCTGAACGCCGTTCGGACGCGTGATGATCTGGCGCGTCAGTCCACGCGGCAGCCGCTCGTAGTACACATCGCGCGAATCGACCGTGAGGCGGTCGGTGTCGTCCGAGCGGATGAAGTAGGCCGCGGCCGCACCGGCGGCAGCACCCGCGATCCCCGCACCGACGAGCGAGAGGACATCACGATCGCCGACACGTTCCACCACCTGGACATCGTTCGGCAGAACGACCTGCGGAGGCGCTTCGAGGCGTTGCCCTTGCTCCGCCGTGATCGGACGCACCTGGACCGGTGCGGCCAACTGCTGGACGCGCGCGTCGTTGGTGGCGACACCACCGGCGGGCACGGGGGCCGTCTGGACGTCGGCGGCGACGGGACGCGGGTTCTCCACCGGAGGCGGCGCGACCGCCTGCTGGCCGGGCGCCGGAGTGCCGGGAGCCGGCAGCGCACCGTTCGGAAGCGGCGGCGTCGGCGGCGTGCCGGGAGCAGCCGGGGCCGGCTGGCCTGGCACCGTTCCGGGAGCCGGAAGAGCCCCGTTCGGAACCGGGGGCGTCGGCGGTGTTCCGGGGGCGACCGGCGCGCCGTTCGGGCCGCGCAGGGCGGGATCGGTCGGAGCGGTCTGCGGGGCGAGAGGTTCGGTCGGGTTGGCGCCGGCTGCCGGCGGCTGGGCGCCGGGAACCGGCGGCGTTGCAGGCTGGGCTCCCGGCGTTGCGCTCGGCGGAGCGGCCGGCGTCTCGCCTGTGCCGGCGGGCCGGGTTCCCGGCGCAGCCGCGGCCGGCGGCGTTGCGGGCGGGCGGGCGGCGGGCTCGGCACCGTTGCGCGTTCCGGCCGCACCGTTCGACAGGTCGTTCTGCGTTCCCGCATCCGCCGGAAGTTCGGCCGGGTTGCCCTGAGGCGCGTTGCGCGGGGGCCCGCTATCGGGCGCGGCATCCGCCGGACGGGCGGGGCGCTCGCCGGCCGGAGCCTCCGGTTCGCCGGGCGCGCGGGGGCGGTTCGGCTCGCGCGGCTCGCCGCGGCGGGGCTGCCCGTTGGGCTCGGGCGGACGTTCGGCGTCGGCCGGTGCGCGCGGACGCTCGGGCTCGGCCTGTCCTTCGGGCGCCGGAGCGCGGTCGCGGCGTGGCGCAGGGCGCTCGGCCGGGGTCTCGGGCTCGCGGGCCTGTTCCGGTTCGGCCGCGTTGCCGCGCGCGGGCGCAGCGTCCGGCTCCGGCGCACGCTCGCGGCCGCGACGCGGAGCCGGCTCCTCGGCCGGCGCATCGGGTTCGGCCTGCCGCGCACGCTGCGGCGCGTCTTCCGGGGCGGCCTCGCGCTGACGGCGAGGCGCGGGGCGCTCGGCCGGAGCTTCCGCTTCGGGAGCCGCCTCGCGCTGGCGGCGCGGCGCAGGGCGCTCGGCCGGAGCTTCGGCTTCCGGGGCGGCCTCACGCTGACGGCGGGGCGCCGGGCGCTCCGCCGGTGCCTCGGGCTCGGCGGCGCGGCCCCGGGGTGCGTCCGGTGCTGCTTCCTCGATCGCCGGCGGACGCCCTTCCGCGCCTTGGGCAAGAGCGGCGAGCGGACCCGTCATGGCGGTGGAGGCGGCGAGAGCCGTCACCGTCAGCAAACGTCCGGTGTTCTTCAGTCTGATCATCGATCGGCCTTCTGGTTACGTCCCTTGCAACTGTCGGCTGGTCCGTCGACAGCGCATGCGCACGCCGGCCGGAAACCGTTGCCTGGCAAAGTAGGCCGGTCGGTGTGTTAGGGAATGCAGACCGCAAGGCGGCTCATCAGTTCGTGGAATCGGTCCCGTCGGCGTTCGCACGCCAGTCGTAGAGCCAGGCGAGATCCCGCCGCAGCGATTTCGGCGACCGGATGGCAAGGGCAAGATCGCGCGCGAAGGAGATCGGACGAGGCAGATGATAGACGCGCTTGTGGAACGCGACACGGTCGAGAACCCGCCGAACACGCGGCGCGCGCAGCGTCTCGAAACGGCGGAGGCCTTCCGCCGGGGAGCCGCCGTCGGAAACGCAGGCCGCAAGGACGAAGGCGTCCTCGATCGCCATCGCCGCGCCCTGGGCGGCGTAGGGCAGCATCGCGTGGGCGGCGTCGCCGATCAGCGCGACCGGCCAGCCAGGTTCCGCCCGCCAGCGCGGCTCGACCGTCAGAAGCGGCCACGAACCGACCGGTTCTGCCGCCGAGAGCATGGCGGCCAGCGCCGGGTCCCAATCCGCTACCGGTCCGAGACCTGGGTCACCGTCCGGGACGATCACGACGATGTTCTGCGTGCCGGCGGCGTCGATGCGGTAGCGCACCACATGGCGGCGGTGACCGAGCCAGGCCTCGATCGCCGCCGGCCCGGCCGGTGCGGCCGAACTTACGATGAAGCGCAACGCCGTCGCACCGGACGCAACGGGGGCGGGGAAACCGAGAAGCCGCGCGGCCGCCGAATGCACGCCGTCGGCGGCCACGAAAAGGTCGCTCCGGTCCTGCGTCGTGCCACGGGGGCTTTCGAAGGTGGGGCGGACGTTGTGGCCGTCACCGTCGAGCGCGACGAGTGTCTCGCTTAAGGAAAGATCGATCCCGACGGCACCCGAAGCAGTCTCGAGAAGCACCCGCTGCAAGTCCGCGCGGTGGAGGACGCGGTAGCCGCGGCCGTCCGAACTCGACACGGGAACCGTTGCGATCCGCCGGCCGCTCGGACCGTCGCGCAGGACGACGCTGTCGGCTGCAACGCCGATATCATCGATCGGAACGCCCAGCTGGTGGAGCACGTCAAGCGCGTTGGGCGAGAGCTGGATCCCGGCACCGACCGGATCCAGCCGAGGGGCCCGCTCGCGGACGCGGACGCGCCAGCCCTTTCGTGCGAGCGCGATCGCCGCGGTCAGCCCCGCGATGCCCGCGCCGGCGACGGTGGCCTCGGGCATGTGCGCTGGGCTCTAGGCGGCGCGGTGGCGATAGAAGCAGCCCGGCGGCACGCTCTCGTCGCGCTTCAGCACCGTGTTAAGCTTGTAGAGGGTCGAGCAGTACGGGCAGACCTTCTCGCCCTCGTCGCCCATGTCGAGGTAGACATGCGGGTGGTCGTAAGGCGGGGTCGCGCCAACGCACATGAATTCGGCGACGCCGATCTCGATCACCCCATGGCCCCCGTCGTTCTGGAAGTGGGGGGTTCCGTAGTCGGCCATGCTGCCGTCTCCATTCGCTCGTCTCGAAGCGGGCGGAACTTATCCATCCCTCAATGAAAAGAACAGGTGGTTCTCGCGGGTCCCTTCGCGCTATCGGAAGCGCCTTGGTTCGGCGAGAGCGGAGTGACGTGCCCAATGCCCGAGTTTCACAACGACGGTCTGCGTCTCGACTACATCGACGAGGGCGATCGTACGGCGCCCGCCATCGTCCTCGTCCACGGCTTCGCCTCGAACATGCGCGTCAACTGGATCGACCCGGGTTGGGTGGACACGCTGACGAAGGCCGGGTGGCGCGTCGTCGCCTTCGACCATCGCGGGCACGGCCGCAGCGACAAGCCGCACGATCCGGCGGCCTATACGCCGGAGGCGATGGTGGGCGACGTCGTCGCGCTCGTCGATCACCTCTCGGTCCGGCGCGCGGCCCTCTTCGGCTATTCCATGGGCGCGCGCGTCTCGGCCTTTGCGGGGCGGCTGCATCGGGACCGCTTCCCGCTTCTCGTCTTCGGCGGGCTCGGCATCGGGCTGGTCGAGGGCGTCGGAGACTGGGACCCGATCGCCGACGCGCTGATGGCGCCCTCGCTCGAGGTCGTCACACACGAGCGCGGCCGCATGTTCCGCGCCTTCGCCGATCGGACCGGCAGCGACCGCCATGCGCTGGCCGCCTGCATCGCGACGTCCCGCCGGGAACTCACGCAAACCGAGGTCGGCGAACTCGACCAGCCGACGCTGATTGGCGTCGGAACCCGTGACGATATCGCCGGATCGCCCGAGCGTCTGGGCGTTCTGATGCCGAATGCCGAGGTCTTCGCCATCGCCAATCGCGACCACATGCTCGCCGTCGGCGACCGGACGTTCAAGGCGGCGGCCGTCGATTTCCTCGACCGGAACCGCGGGGTTCTGGACGCCTGAAGCCGGACGGCATTTTCAAAATCGGTGGGTTCGGCTAGAGCCAGCGAAACGGAATGCCGCGTCGACCCGTTCATGCCTGGACTGGTGGATCGTGGCAGCGCGCTTATCTTGTCTTCGACATGCGGGACGCGAGCGAGCGAAAGCAGGATGACGATGACCGTCTTGATGAAGTCTGCCGTCGACCGCGTTCAGGCGATCGATCCGATCTGGAACCGGGTGCGGGACGAAGCCTTGGCCGCTGCCGAGCGCGAGCCGGCGCTGAGCGGGTTCCTCTACGCGTCGATCCTCAATCATCGCTCGCTGGAATCGGCGATCGCCTTCCGCATCGGCCGGCGGCTGGATCATGCGGACCTTCCCGCCTGCCATATCGAACAGGCTTTCGAGGAGATGGCCGCCGCCCGTCCCGAATGGGGCGGCGTGCTGCGCATCGACCTTCAGGCCGTCTTCGATCGCGATCCCGCCTGCGAGCGGATGATCGAGCCCTTGCTCTACTTCAAGGGCTTCCACGCCATTCAGACGCACCGCCTGGCGCACTGGCTCTGGAACGAGGGCCGCAAGGACTTCGCGCTGTATCTCCAGTCCCGGTCGTCCTCGGTGTTCCAGACCGACATCCACCCGGCTTCGCGCATGGGGCGCGGCATCTTCCTCGATCATGCCACGGGCCTCGTCGTCGGCTTCACGGCGGTGATCGGCGACAATGTCTCGATCCTGCAGGATGTGACGCTCGGCGGTACGGGCAAGGAGTTCGGCGACCGACATCCGAAGATCGGCAACGGCGTCCTGATCGGGGCGGGCGCCAAGATCCTCGGCAACATCAAGGTCGGCGACTGCTCGAAGATCGCCTCCGGCTCGGTGGTCCTGGCAGAAGTGCCGCCGAACTCCACCGTGGCGGGCGTGCCCGCGCGGATCGTCGGAACGTCCGGCTGCGCCGAGCCGGCGCGCGCGATGGACCAGAATTTCACCCGCGCCGACTGAGTTTGCATCTTTCCGGCCGTTCCGGCCATTGCAACGCTCGACGCGCAGAATGCGCCCAAGGAGACTGACCTCGTGAAGCCCGACGAAATTCGCAAGCTCGAAGCCTATCTGAACCGCACCTTCAAGACGTCGGGCATTCAGGTGAAGGCCATGCCGCGCAAGAAGGACACGGCCGAAATCTATGTCGGCGAGGACTTCATCGGCACCGTGGGCAAGGACACCGACGAGGGAGAGACCTCCTACCACGTCACCATCACGGTGCTCGACATCGATCTCGACTGAGACGACGTTCCGCCCCAACGCGAGGCAGAACCCCAGACAGCAGAAGGGCCGGCTTCGAGCCGGCCTTTTTCGTGGAGGGAGGGGAAGGGAGCGTCAGCGCACCGAGCCGACCAGCATGTCCCGGCCGTCCTCGATCGCCACCCACTTGGCGGAATTCTGCTCGGACTGGCGCTTCAGGAACTTGTAGGGCGTCAGCGTCCAGTCGAGGGCACGCTTGTCGAGATTGTCGAGGATGATGTCGCCGCGATTGGTGCGGATGGTCAGGACCGCGTGGCCCTCGCCGTTCGGCTGGCGGACCACCGTGATCAGCAGAGCCGAGCGCGGGAACCCCTCGCGCTCCAGCATGTACTGCTTGAGAAGAACGAAGTCCTCGCAGTCCCCCTCGATCGACGGATAGGACCAGAGCTCGGCGACGCCGTGCATCTCCATGTCGGTGCGCGGGATGATGCCCTTGTTGACCGTGTTGTTGACCTCGATGATCGACTGCCAAGAGCGGTCGCTGATCTGGATGATGCCGATCTCGGCGTTCGGTCCGCAGGTCTCCGGGTAGGACTTGCAGAACTCGAAATGCCCGATCGGCTGGGAGGTCGGTCCGCGCAGCGTCATCGCGGCGTCGGCCTTGCCCGTGAACAGGAGGCCGGCGACCAGAAGCATGACGAGCGAGAAGAGGCGGTTCGAGATCTGCACTTTCGGTCTCCAGCGGTGACGCACGCACAGTCGCAGACCGGATTTACTTGAAGTCCAAACGCCCGATGAGAATTTTCGTAAACTGATCCTCAAATTGTTCAGATCTCTTGCTTGCCGCGATCTGAAGAATGACGCTTAAGAAGCGGTTCGCATGCAGAATACTTCGGTAAGCATGCCGCCTCCGCCTCCATGAAGATGAAGGCGTGGCCGATGTCGGCGCCGAGGATCGGGGGAGGGCGGGGCGAAGCGTTAACGCGCCGGCGGCTGCCGGGTTAACGGGGCCGGGTCGGTTGCAGACGGGGACGCGGAACACGCTTGCCACACTCCTTAAGAAAGGATGAGCAAGACCTTAACGGGCAAGCGCGCGGGCTGCCGGGGAGAGCCGAAAATGCTCCCCGTTATCCACAGGTTCGTGGCGAGAAAGGCTCGGCGGCGGCGATCAGCCGAGGTGGTCGAGCAGGGATTCGCGCGTCTGAAGCGACGAGAACTCGACGGCGACGCCGTCTTCGAGCTGGCGGACGACGCGTCCGGTCATCGTTCCCAGCGTCAGGCGCGAGCCGATCGCCGGGCGGACGGCGCAGACGATCGCCGCGCCGGACAGCGACAGGTCGTTGATGCGAACCTCGTAGCTGCGTCCGTCGTCCAGCACCATCCGGATGACCGGATTGCGCGGCTGGAGGCGCTCGTGACGGCGATCTTCCGGCAGCGACAGCTCGGAACGGTTGGCAAGCCACATCAACTGGGCCGCCAGTTTTTCGCGCTTGCGCTCGGTGGCGTTCAGGACCAGTGCGAAGCCGCCCTTGAAGCTGCGTGCGACAGTGCCTTCCAGACGGCCGATCTGATCGGCGTAGAGAATGACCCGTTCGCCCTTGGCGGGCTCCACCGGCGTCACGATCGCGACGTCTCCCGGAGACATGTTGTCGATCCGGCAGGGATACTCCCGCTGATCCTCCAGCATGAAACGGCCGAGGAGATCGATCGACACCCGCTTGAAGTGACGGCGGTCTTCCGAGACGGCGAGGGTCTTCGGCAAGGTGTTCAACATGGTCTCGGCCCGCTTCACTGGTTTCCAAGTGATAAGCGATGAGGCTTAACAAGGGCTTGTCGCGGCATCGTCGAGATAAGCGATCGGGAACCATGCCGGGGTGCCGTTCGGCCAGAACCGCCGGTCCTGAAGCGGCTCCGCTCGCAGCGCCCGCATTGCCCTCGGGCTGCCGGGCGATACAACGAGACAGCCATCTGGAGTCCTCAAGTCTTGTCGCTCGATTCCCGCCCGTCGCCGTCCGATCCCTTCGACAGTCCGCCGCCCCCTCGGCAGCCTGCGTTCATCGTCCCGGGCATCGTGCTCGGCCTTCTGGCGTTCCTGGCCCTGGTCCATTGGGTCCGCGTCGACGTCCTCGACGATGTGCAGGGCGGGTGGGCGCTCCTGAACCTGTCGTTCCTGGCCGGCTGCTACGGGTCGAGCGACGAGATCTGCCTTCTGCGCGAGCCGTTGGCGGCGTGGACCTCGCCGATCACCCATGCCTTCCTGCACGGCGACTGGGTGCATTACGGGACCAACGCGGTGTGGATGCTCGCCTTCGGTACGCCGGTCGCCCGCCGGCTCGGCGCCGGGCGGTTCCTCGTCTTCTGCGCCTTCGGGGCGGTCGCGGGCGCCGCCCTGTTCTACGTGATGAACCCGGACCTCATCCAGCCGATGATCGGTGCCTCGGGTGTCGTGTCCGCCCTGATGGGCGGGGCGGCGCGTTTCGCGCTCGGTGCCATGGGGCGCGGCGACGTCGCCTACGCGCCGCTCCTGTCGATCCCGCGCAGCCTGTCGGATCGGACGGTCCTCTTCTTCATCATCGTCTTCTTCGTCACCAACATCGCGCTCGGCTCCGGGGCGGGGCTGCTCCTCGGCGAGGGCGCGGCCGTCGCCTGGGAGGCCCATGTCGGCGGTTTCCTCTTCGGCTTCCTCTGCTTCTCCGCCTTCGACCCGCGCCGCCAGCATCCGGTGGGGCTCTGACGGGGCAGTTGCGCAAGGCGGCGGGTTCGTCGCACGATGCGGGCGGACAACGATGGATGGAGGCCGTCAATGACCGTACGTCGCATTCTCGAGATCAAGGGGCGGGAGGTCGTGACGATCGACCCGGCCACGACGCTCGCCGAAGCCGTGAAGACGCTGGCCGAGCGCCGCATCGGTGTGCTGGTGGTCACCGGCTCCGGTGGAGACCTTCAAGGCATCCTGTCGGAGCGGGACGTCGTGCGTCTCGTCGCCGGAGGCGGCATGGACGCGCTGTCGGGCACCGTCGGCGAGGTGATGACCCGCGAAGTGACGACCGCCGGCGAGGACACGACGGTGGACGAGGCGATGGAGATCATGACCCGCCGTCGCTTCCGGCACCTGCCGGTGTGTGAAGGGGGGCGTCTCGTCGGCATCGTGTCGATCGGCGACGTGGTGAAGCGTCGGATCGAGGCCGCCGAACAGGAGGCCGAGGAGATGCGCAGCTACATCCACGCCGCGGCGGGCTGACCGACCTCACGGCGCCGGCATGCACTCCTGCAGTCGGCGGATCTCGTTCATCGAGCGCATCGTCTCCTCGTATCCGAAGGCGATGCACTCCTTGGCTCGGAAGAACTCCGACAGACCGATCTCCCGCACGCGCGGGTGCACCGACAGGTCCGGCGGATCACCGGCCAGGCGCGAGCGGGAGATGCGGTCCTGAATGATGTTGAAGGCGTCGACCACCGAACGGGCAAACCCGATCCGGTCCCGTCTGTTGTCGGCGTTCGGGCGCTGCGGTGACAGCGGATCGACGGGGTTTTCGGCGATCGATCCGTCCGGGTCGCTGCTCTCGGCGCGCATGCGAAGGACCGCCGCACGACCGAAGAGGTCGTAGTGCAGGTTGACCGCGATCACGAGCGGCTGCTCGTAGGCGCGGCAGACCGAGACGGGGACCGGGTTGACGAGGGCCCCGTCCGACAGGCGACGGCCACCGCATTCGACCGGCTGGAAAATCCCGGGAACGGCGTAGGACGCGCGCATGGCGAGGACCAGCGAGCCCTGGTCCATCCAGACCTCATGGCCGTTGCGCCCCTCGGTCGCGACCGCCACGAACGGGCGGTCGAGATCCTCGATGCGGACGTCCTTCAGCGTGTTCACGAGCCGCGCGTTGAGCCGCATGCCGCCGAGCAGCCCGTCTCCGCCGAACCGGAAATCGAGGAGTCCCATCAATCCACGGCGCGTCAGAGAACGGGCGAAGGCTTCGAGTTCGTCGAGCCGTCCCGCGAGATAACAGCCGCCGACGAGGGCGCCGATCGAGGTGCCGGCGATCATCGAGACCGGAATGTCGGCCTCGTCGAGCGCGCGCAGGACCCCGATATGGGCCCATCCGCGCGCGGCACCGCCGCCAAGCGCCAAGGCTACACCACGACGCTTCGCGACGCGGCTCGGCCCGCCTGCGCTGCCGGCCCGCTCGATGGGGGCGGTTCGTTCGGCCTGTCTGAATATGCGATCCAGCATCATGTCGCGTGCCTTGGGGCCGGTCCCTTGTTGGAAGGATGGGCCACGATGCTTTCCGCACCATGCACGATCAGCGTAAACGCGGACACAAGATGTTGTGCGTTGCGATAAAACGTGTCACCGCGCCGACAATTTTCCGCCATGGGCGCCTAGCGAAACGCTGCGGTAGAAGCAGGTCTCGCGCCCGGTGTGGCAGGTGTCCTCGGGCTTCGCGACCGTGACCTTCAGCCACACGGCGTCCTGGTCGCAGTCGACGCGCATCTCGTGCACCGACTGGAGCGCGCCGGACGTCTCGCCCTTCTTCCACAGCGCCTGCCGGGATCGGCTCCAGTAATGCGCGACCCCGGTGCGGATCGTCAGGTCCAGCGCCTCGGCGTTCATGTGGGCGACCATCAGCAGACCGCCGTCCATGTCGCTGACGACCGCCGTCACGAGACCCGCCGCGTCGAAGCGCGGCGTCAGGACGCTGCCCTCCTCGAGATCGGACTTGGCGCCCGGCGGCGGGAACACGGCAGCCGAAACGCTCATCGGCCGCCGACCATGGCGAGAAACCGCGTCTGTTCCTCGCGGTCGTCGCGGAACGAGCCGTAGAACGAGGAGGTCACCGTGGTCGAGCCGTGGGTGCGGATGCCGCGCATCGACATGCACATGTGCTCGGCCTCCAGCAGCACCGCGACGCCCTTCGGCGTCAGCGCGCCGTCGATGACGGCCGCGATCTGCTCGGTCAGCTTCTCCTGCGTCTGCAGGCGACGCGCGAAGATTTCGACCACGCGAGGAATTTTCGACAGGCCCAGCACGCGCCCATCGGGCACGTAGGCGACGTGCGCTTTGCCGATGATCGGCACCATGTGGTGCTCGCAATGCGAGGTGAAGGGGATGTCGCGCAGGAGCACCATCTCCTGGTATCCGGCGACCTCCTCGAACGTGCGGCTCAGCACGTCGGCCGGCTGCTGGCCGTAGCCGCCGTAAAGCTCCTCGTAGGCCTTCACCACGCGACGCGGCGTGTCGATCAGGCCTTCGCGCGAGGGATCCTCGCCGATCCAGCGCAAGAGCGTCCCGACCGCGGCTTCAGCCTCCTCGCGGGTCGGTCGGACGAGCGGTTCGGCCGCTGCGGCCGGAGCGAGCTTTCTGATGGTGGCGTCCATGGTGAACCCTGAGCCGAGGCGACTGCGCCGGGGAAAGGTCCGGCGATACCCGCCGTTCGATCCGTTGGCCCGTTGATGTTATAGTGTACCGGGTCCGTCAAGCCGGCGGATCGGGTGCAACACCTGAGCGTCTTTCGACGCTCCGCTGCCCCTCCTATATAGACGGTTCGAGCGATGCTTCACAGCATCATCGTTTCGCGACGCAGCGTCCACGGGACACGCCATGATCGACGATCTCTACAACGACAGAATTCTCGATCTCGCCGGCAACATTCCGCGGATCGGTCGCCTCGATGCGCCGCACGGCACGGCGCGGGCGCATTCTAAGCTCTGCGGCTCGACCGTGACGGTCGACCTCAAGCTCGACGGCGGCGTCGTGTCGGACTTCGCACACGAGGTTCGCGCCTGCGCGCTCGGCCAGGCATCCTCTTCGGTCATGGCCCGCCACATCGTCGGCGCGACGCCGGATGAACTGCGTGCCGTTCGCGAGGCGATGGCGCGGATGCTGAAGGCGGACGGGCCGCCGCCCGAGGGACGGTTCGAGGAACTGCGTTATCTGGAACCCGTGCGCGAGCACAAGGCGCGTCACGCCTCCACGATGCTCACCTTCGACGCGGTCGTCGAAGCGCTGGAGAAGGCCGAGGCCAGACAGGCCGAGGCGGCCTGACCATGCGGCCGTCCGAAGCGCTCGAGCGACATCGGGACGAGGTCCGCGCCATCGTGAAGCGCTTCGGCGCCGACAACCCGCGCCTCTTCGGCTCGGTAGCGCGCGGCGAGGATGTCGAAGGCAGCGACATCGACATCCTGGTCGATCTGCCTGCAGACGGATCCTATCGGCAGGTCTTCCGCATCGAGGATGCGATCTCCGAACTGCTTCGGTGTAAGGTCGAAGTCTACCCGGCCGATAATCCACACTCGCGCTTCTACGAACGGATCGCGGACGACCTGAGGCCCATCTGATGCGTGTCGCGAAGAGTCTCCGGCTGCTTCTCACCGATCTGGTGGAGTGGGGTGAAAAGGCTGAGCGATTGGTCGCTCGCACCAACAGTGTTGCCGTTGTAGACGACGAGCAGGCTGAATTGGCTCTCGGACGGGTCGTCGAAATAGTCGGCGAAATCTCCGGTCGGATCCTCGTATGGCATCCGGCTTGGGCGAGGGAGCGGAACGACGAAGACCTTGAGCACGCCTACCGCATGCGCAACAAGTTGGCGCACGGCTACGAGAGCATTTCTTCCGCGCGTCTCTACGAGATCGCCCGCAGTGACGTCGCGGTCCTGACCGACAAGGCAAGGCGCTGGCTCGCCGAACTCCCCGATGAACAGCCGTAACTACACCGGTCCCTGGCGGCGGACGCCCGGCCGCGTTCTCGGCGTCGGCTTCGTTCGTCTCTACCAGCTGACGTTCTCGCCGCTCGTCGGCGGGCACTGCCGGCATATCCCGACCTGTTCCGAATACGCCTACGAGGCGGTCGCGCGCCATGGTCTGTGGCGGGGCTGCTGGCTGGCGGCACGGCGGGTCGGCCGCTGCGGACCGTTCGGCACGGGCGGGCTCGACCCGGTGCCGGGCGACGACAAGCCTGCGGGACGCTGACCTCTTCGGGTTCGGCGCGCTTGCGCCAATGCCGGGCGATGATAGAAGTCGCGAATTCGCGAGGGGCCGGGCGCCCCCATCGATCCAGCTTTCCCGCAATCGTTGGCGGGGGTGAGCACCCGAGGATATTGCCATGATCGACCTGACCTTCCCCGACCAGTCCGTCCGCTCCTACGAGCCTTCCGCCACCGGCGCCGAGATCGCCGCCGGCATTTCCAAGTCCCTCGCCAAGAAGGCGATCGCCTACGCGCTGGACGGCGAGGTCCGCGATCTGTCCGACCCGGTCGGGCGCGCCGGCAGGCTCGAGATCCTGACGCGCGACGATCCGCGGGCGCTCGAGCTCATCCGCCACGATACGGCTCACGTGCTGGCCGAGGCGGTCCAGGAAATCTGGCCGGGCACGCAGGTGACGATCGGCCCGGTGATCGAGAACGGGTTCTACTACGACTTCGCTAAGGACACGCCGTTCACGCCGGACGACCTGCCGGTGATTGAGAAGAAGATGGCGGAGATCATCCGCCGCAACGCGCCCTTCACCAAGGAAGTCTGGTCGCGCGAGGACGCGCGCCGCGTGTTCGGCGAGAAGGGTGAGACCTACAAGGTCCAGCTGGTCGACGCGATCCCGGAAGGCCAGGACCTCAAGATCTATCGCCAGGGCGAGTGGTTCGACCTCTGCCGCGGCCCGCACATGGCCTCCACCGGCCAGATCGGCGAGGCGTTCAAGCTGATGAAGGTCGCGGGCGCCTACTGGCGCGGCGACTCGAACAATCCGATGCTGACCCGCATCTACGGCACGGCCTGGGCGACACCGGAGCAACTGAAGTCCTACCTCCACATGCTGGAGGAGGCGGAGAAGCGCGACCATCGCCGGCTCGGTCGCGAGATGGATCTCTTCCACTTCCAGGAGGAAGGCCCGGGCGTCGTGTTCTGGCACCCCAAGGGCTGGTCGCTGTTCCAGGACCTCGTCGCCTACATGCGCCGCCGCCTGAAGGGCGACTACGCCGAGGTGAACGCGCCGCAGGTGCTCGACAAGTCGCTGTGGGAGACGTCCGGCCACTGGGGCTGGTATCGCGAGAACATGTTCCAGGTGCAGTCGGCCGGCGACGAGGCCGAGGACAAGCGCGTCTTCGCCTTGAAGCCGATGAACTGCCCCGGCCATGTGATGATCTTCAAGCACGGCCTGAAGTCCTACCGCGAACTGCCGATCCGCTATGCCGAGTTCGGCACGGTGCATCGCTACGAGCCGTCGGGCGCCATGCACGGGCTGATGCGCGTGCGCGGCTTCACCCAGGACGACGCGCACATCTTCTGCACCGACGAGCAGATGGAAGCCGAGTGTCTGAAGATCAACGACCTGATCCTCTCGGTCTATCACGACTTCGGCTTCGAGGAGATCGTGGTCAAGCTCTCGACGCGGCCCGAGAAGCGCGTCGGCACCGACGCGATGTGGGACCGCGCGGAAAGCGTCATGCGCGACGTTTTGAAGACGATCGAGGCGCAGTCCGGCGGGCGGATCAAGACCGGCATCAACGAGGGCGAGGGCGCCTTCTACGGTCCGAAGTTCGAATACACGCTGAAGGACGCGATCGGCCGCGAATGGCAGTGCGGCACCACGCAGGTGGACTTCAACCTGCCCGAGCGGTTCGGCGCGTTCTACATCGATAGCAACTCCGACAAGGTGCCGCCGGTGATGATCCATCGCGCCATCTGCGGCTCGCTGGAACGCTTTCTCGGCATTCTGATCGAGAACTTCGCGGGCCACTTCCCGCTCTGGCTGGCGCCGACGCAGGTGGTCGTCGCGACCATCACGTCGGAAGCGGACGACTACGCCCGCTCGGTCGCTGAGGAACTGAAGGCCGCCGGGATGCGCGTCGAGATCGACGTGCGCAACGAGAAGATCAACTACAAGGTCCGCGAGCATTCGCTCGCCAAGGTCCCGGTGATCCTCGTCTGCGGCAAGCGCGAGGCCGAGGAGCGCTCGGTGAATCTTCGCCGCCTCGGCTCGCGCGACCAGGAGGCGATGAGCCTCGCCGACGCGCTGACGCTCCTTCGCGACGAAGCCGTCGCGCCGGACCTTCGCGCGCGCGCGGCCGCCTGACGTCGGCCAACCCTGCCGGCGGCTGAGGGCTCTCTCAGTCGCCGGTGCCGACTTCCGGGTTGTTGGGATCGACGAGGTCGCTGGTCAGGACCTCGACCTCTTCGTTCTCGCCGGGATGCACGGCGATCTGGCGCTGGAAGATGCGGTCCTTGTTGCGAGCGACAAGCACGTAGTCGCCTTCCGTCAGCACCATCGACGCGAAGGCGCCGACGCTCTCGCGGATGATGTCGCCCTGGTCCGATGTGACCGACCATGCCGTGTCGGCTAGAGCCTCGCCGCCCTTCTCGCGCACCAGCTTCATCGTCACCTCCGCCGCGCGGTGATGCAGCGTCGCGTCTGTGATCTTGCCCGCCTCGACCCGGATGTCGGCGCGTGCCACGGCGTTCACCGAGCCGTAGCGCGAGATGACGTGATAGTCTCCGGCGTTCAGCCGCAGGACGCTGCCGGGGCTGACGCCCGGCGCAAGGAGCCGGCGCTCGCGACCGTCGCCGCCGCCGGAATAGACATCGAAGGTCAGCTTGTCGTCCGGCAGCTTGCCGCCGTCGAGGATCTCGGCGTGAAGCCGCAGCCCGCCGGCGTCGAGCGCCACCGTTTCGTGCGTTTCCTCGCCCGAAAAATCGACGCGCTTCGTCATGCCCGCGCGACCGAACCCGACATGCAGGAGATAGTTGCCGGCGGGCACGTCGAACACGGCCTGGGCCCCCTTCGCCATGGCGACGACCGGCAGCTTGCCGTCGGGACCCGGCACCGGGGCGAACAGTCGCCAGACGAGGTCGGACGGGATCTCGGGTCCGTTCTTGCCGAGCGTCGCCTTCAGGCGAAGGCTCTTCTTCGGCCGCACGATGTCGAGCTGCGGCGGGGGCTGAGGCGCGAAGGCCGGAAGGTTGGGGAGCTCGAGACCGGAGCCCAGACCCAGATCCGGACGCTCGGGGAGGGCGATCGGCTCGAGCTTGCGCAAACCGACGGATGGCGGGACGCCGATGTCACGGCTTCGAACGTCCTGCGGAATAGCGGAAGGCGAGGCATAGGCGCCCGGCTGGTCGGGGCCGCCGCCACCACCCGGCCCCGGAGGAGCGTCCTGCGCGCCGGCCTGTCCGTGGCCGGTGAGGAGAGCGGCGAGGGACAAGGCGATGCCGGATGCGCGCTTGATCAACCTTCAACCTCCATAGGCCTGCCACTTGGATGCCTGTTCAAGGCCATCTCTCCGGTCATTTCAAGGCAGGTTCGCGGAACGGCGGCAAGAGGTCCGGTTGGCCGGCGTCCCGATCTCGGATAGCACCACCTCCAGGCTTTACGAGGATTCGTTCGATGATCGACGCCAAGACACTGCTGGCCACACGCCGCTCGGTCTCCATTCCAGCGCTTCGCGAGCCCGGTCCCTCCGAGACCGTACTCGGCGAGATCCTGACCGCCGCGTCGCGCGTGCCCGACCATGGAAAGCTGGCGCCCTGGCGCTTCATTCTCTTCAGGGGGGGCGTGGCACCGGCCCTCGGAAAGGCGCTGGCCGACCTCGCGGAGACGCGCGAGGGTCCTTTGAGCGAAGCGCGGCGCGCCTACGAGGAAGCACGGTTCACTCGGGCGCCGCTCGTGATCGGCGTCGTTTCCACCGCCAAGCCCCATTTCAAGATCCCGGAATGGGAGCAGGTCCTGTCGGCCGGCGCCGCGACCATGAACCTCATCCATGCCGCGCACGCCCACGGCTTCGCCGCGAACTGGATCACCGAATGGGTGGCCTACGACGAGGACGCCAAGCGGCTGATGGGCATCGCGGCCGAGGAGAAGGTCGTCGGCTTCGTCTATGTCGGCACGCCGTCCGAGGTGCCGAGCGACCGTCCGCGGCCGGATCTGTCGGCCGTGGTGTCCGACGCTCCGATGCCGGCGGTGGCCTGATGTTCTACGAAACCGCCACCAACGACCACAGTCTTCCGCACGACCCATTCAAGGCGATCGTCGCGCCGCGCCCGATCGGCTGGATCTCGACGCGCGCCCCGGACGGCACGACCAATCTTGCGCCCTACAGCTTCTTCAATGCCCTCTCCGACAAGCCGAAGCTTGTCATGTTCTCATCGACCGGCATGAAGCATTCGGCGAGCCACGCGATCGCGACCGGGGAGTTCGTCGTCAACCTCGCCACGCGTGATCTCGCCGAACAGGTCAACCGCTCGTCCGCGCCGGCTGAAGCGGGCGTCAGCGAGTTCGCCCTCACGGGTCTCACCGAAGCGCCCTGTCGGCTCGTCGCCGCCCCGCGCGTCGCCGAAGCGCCGGCCGCGCTGGAATGCCAACTGACCCAATGGTTCCGGCCGCTCGGGCTCGACGGCACCGAGAGCGACGCGGTCATGGTGATCGGTCAGGTCGTCGGTATTCACATCGACGAGCGGATCCTGCGGGATGGGCGGATCGCCCTCGATCTCGCCCGGCCTTTGTCGCGCCTCGGCTATCTCGATTTCGCCTCGACCGACGACGCCTTCGAGCTTCGGCGGCCGACGCGGGCCGACGCGGTCCCGCAGGGTTAAGCAAGTGCGAGCGAGCGTGGTGAACGCTTTCTTAAAGCTTTGAAGGTCACCATGGCCCGCATCGAATATGATGCGGGTCGTGGGTCCATGCTGGCACAGCAATTCGTCTTCTGGTGCGAAACCGCGACGGCCGCCGAACGCTGTGCCGCGGTGGAAATGCTTGCGGATGCGGTGGTGAACCGGAAGTTCCTGCCGTCCGACCTTCGCGAGGCGGAAGCGGCGCTGGTGATCGCGGCCGAAGACGCCTCGCCGCGCGTGCGTCGTGCCATTGCCGACGGCGTCGCGGATGCCTCGACGGTCTCGCGCCAGCTCGTGCGCATGCTCTCAAGCGATATCGACGACGTGGCGCTGCCGGTCGTCCTCCTGTCGCCGATGCTGACCGACGACGATCTCTGCGAACTCGTGCGGGCGGGCCGGCTCGGCCTCGGCGTCGCCATCGCGCGCCGGGCGGACGTGTCGGTCGGCGTCGCGAGCGTGATCGTCTCGGTCGGGGAGCCGGTCGCCTGTCTCGAACTGGCGAGGAACCAGGGCGCGGCCCTCGACGACGCCGCGATGACACGGCTCGTCGACATGGCGGCCGACATCGGTGAACTCCGCTATGCGCTTCTCGAGCGGAGCGACCTGCCGGCGGGGCCGCGCCACGCGCTCCTGTCCCAGCTGGGCGACGCGCTCTGCTCGTCGCCGCTCGTCGCCAACGTCGTCGGGCTTTCGCGCGCCTCGCGGCTGCGCGAAGAGGTGCAGGAGCAGGCGACGGCTTCGCTGATCGATACCATCAAGGCCGACGAGATCACGGCCTTCGTCGAGCAGTTGCGCGGGACGAGCCAGCTCAACGCCGCCGTTCTCGTGCGCGCGGTCTGCATGGGGCGGATAGACCTCTTCGCGGCGTCCCTCGCGCGGCTGACCAACTTGTCGGAGGCGCGCGTCCGTTCGATCATCGCTGATGCGAGGGAGCCCGCTTTCGTGGCGCTGGCCTCAGCCGCCGGACTGCCGAAGACCGTGGTGCCGCTTCTCCTCTCGGCTGTGCGCGTCTGGAAGGACATGGCGGCCGACGACCGGTTCGATCCCGTCGATGTCGCGTCCACCGTGATGGACCGCGTGACGATCGCCTTCCGCAAGAGCGAGCGCGCGGGCGAAGGCGAGGAGCTTGGTCGCCTTCTGCATCGCATGTCCTGCGAGGTGCAGCAGGGGGCCGCCCGCCGCCGGGCCGAGCGCTACCTCGCGGCCTGAGATCAGTAGCGGAACTGTTCGGCGAGGATCCGCTCGTCCCACGAATGCTCGGCGTCGAACAGGATGAGGCTGCGAAGGTCGGCCGATTCGCGGATGCGGATCGACTGGACCGACTTGACCTCGCGATGATCGGCGACCGCGTTGACGGGCCGCTTCTGCGCTTCCAGCACCTCGACGTCGACGACCTGATGGCGCGACAGGAGCGCCCCGCGCCAACGCCGCGGCCGAAACGCGCTGACCGGCGTCAGGGCCAGGAGCGGTGCGCTGATCGGCAGGATCGGTCCCTGCGCCGACAGATTGTAGGCCGTCGAGCCCGTCGGTGTGGCGACCAGCACGCCGTCGCAGACGAGCTCCTCCAGCCGCGTCTTGCCGTCGATGCTGATCTTCAGCCGCGCCGCCTGATAGGACTGGCGGAAGAGGGCCACCTCGTTGATCGCCAGCGCCGAGTGGGGAAGGCCGTCGCCGTCGACGGCGGTCATCTCCAGGGGGTGGATCACCGTCTCGCTGGCACGATCGAGGCGCTCGGAGAGGCCGTCCTCTCGGAACTCGTTCATCAGGAAGCCGACGGTACCCTTGTTCATGCCGTAGATCGGCTTGCCGGTGTCCATGAAGCGGTGGAGCACCTGCAGCATGAAGCCGTCGCCGCCCAGCGCGACGATGACCTCCGCGTCCTCCGGCTCGACGGTCCGGTAGAGCGCGGCGAGCCGCTCGGCGGCCTCCGTGGCCTCGGGCGAGTCGCTGGCGAGGATCGCGATAGGGCGTGACGTGCTTTGCATGATGGTCCGTTCTGGACGGGCTCGCCGTCGACGCGTGGGAGCGAACCTAGCCGCAATGTCGACCCGCGCAAGCCCCTCGAGCGGGACGGCGGTACGTCAGAAGGTGGAGCGGGGCCGATAGGGCATCGGATAGCCCTTCGTGTTCTGCGCCACGATCGACAGCTCCGTGACGTGAAGGGCGAAGGCGTCGGCGAGCGGCGGGCGCGTGCCGCTTCGAATTGCCTGCGCCATCATCGCTGGCCCGCGCATGAAGTCCATGCGCGACGAGGTTTCCGGTACCACGGCGCCGCTGCGCGGCACGCCGATGCGGCGTCCGAACCAATGCTTGATCGGTCGCCCACGCTCCAGCCGCCGCAGCACCTTGCCGAAGATGCCGGCACGCGGCCGCCAGTGGCCGGCGGGATCGCGCAGGTAGAGGGACGAGCGGGCGTTCCAGCCGTCCGTCACCGAAAGGACGCCGCTGGTGCCGATGATATGCATCGACCGATCGCTCGGCGCGGCGAGGCCGCAGGTAAGCCGCGCGACGACGCCGGTGCGGAACCTGAGGCAGGCGACCGAAAAGTCGTTGGCGATCTCGTCCGGCGACTGCTGCGTGCCCTTGTCGGGGAACAGCTTGGCGGAAAACGCCGTCATCTCCTCCACGGGCCCGAAGAACTCGCAAAGCCAGGTGAGATAGTAGCCCGCGTGCTCCAGCGTGCAGCCGACGGCGAACTCGTCCTCGGCCGGCCATGGCGCACCGGACAGGCTTCGCCAGGTCCGGTAGTTCTCGCGAAAGACCATCGAGTCTTCCATCTCGGCGTAGACCAGCCTGACGTCGCCGACACTGCCGCTCTCGATGGTCCGGCGGGCCGTCTGCGCGGCTTCGCCCAGCACGGAACAGGGCGCCGAGGCGATCTGCAGCCCCTTTTCGCGGGCGAGCCGCACCAGCTCTTCCGCCTGACCGATCTCCATCGCCAGCGGCTTCTCGGAATAGACGTGCCGACCGGCGTCGAGGCATGCCTTGGACACCTCGAAATGGCTCGACGGATTGGTGAGGTTCACCACGAGTTCGACCGCGGGATCGGCCAGAAGCTCGTCCAGCGTCTCGAAGATCCGCGTCTTGTGGAAATCGGCGAAGCGGCGGGCGGCCGCGGGGTCGCGGTCGTGGGCGCCGACGAGACGAAGCTCCGGGTGGTTCGGAAGCGTCGTCATGTAGTAGTCGGCCACGAACCCGCAGCCGACGATCGCGATGTTCATGGCGGCCTCCGCGCATTCCCCTGGCCGAAAGCTCTGCCATCCGAGGCCATAAGGAATTGCCAACGGCCGGTCAGCCGCCGGCCGCCATCTCCTCGGTATGGAGCGTGCTGGCCGGCTTGCCGACCGGAGGCGCCTCGTAGCGGCGCAGCAGCGACGGCACGATGCCGCCCGCGGCCAGAGCGGCAGCAAGCAGCAGCGCGGCGGTCAGCGGGTGATCGCTCACCAGTCCGAACATCACCGCGACGAGCGCGACGCCGAGCGACTGTCCGACGAGACGCGCGGTGGACTGGATGCCGCTCGCGCCGCCGCTGCGCTCGCGCGGCGCGCTGGTGATCAGGATCTTGTTGTTCGGCGTCTGGAACAGGCCAAAGCCGAAACCGGCCAGCGCCAGGCGCCAGATCAGGTTGGCGTCGCTGGGGTTGGCGGGCATCAGCACAAGCGCCAGAAGCCCCGCGGCGAACAGGAAGAGGCCGATGGCGCTGAGGCGCCCGGGATTGAAGCGGTCGGCCAACCGGCCGGAGATCGCGGCGGCGACCGCTGTCGCGATCGGCCAGGGCGTCAGCAGCAGGCCGGTTTCCGCCGCCGAACGTCCCAGTTCGTCGTGCAGCAGGAACGGCAGGGAGACGAAGGCGATGCCCTGCGCCCCGAAGGAGCAGACCGAGGTCGCGGCCGATAAAGCGAAGATCGGTCGGCGCAGGAGGTCGACCGGCAGGATCGGCTCCGCCAGCCGCAACTGCGAGCGCACGAACACGGTCCCGACGATCAGTCCGCCCACGATCAGCGCAAGCGAAAAGGCGAGGCCTTCGGAATGGCCGATCCCGTTGACGCCGGAGATCAGCATGCCGAAGGTCAGGGCGCTCATGATGGCGCTCTTCAGGTCGAACGGCTGGCCGGACTTCGGCGTGTCGGGAAGGGTGCGCGAACCGGCGAGCAGCGCGAGAAGGCCGACCGGTACGTTGATCAGGAACAGCGCCGGCCAGGAGGCGACCGACAGGATCGCACCGGCCAGCGACGGACCGGCCGCCGAGGACACGCCCACCACGATCGCGACGCGCCCGACCGCGCGCCCCAATCGCGAGGCGGGAAAGATGAAGCGGACGAGCGCGATGTTGACGCTCATGATGCCGGCCGCGCCGATGCCCTGAAGAACGCGCGCCGCGATCAGCATGTCGAGCGAGCGGGAGAGGGCGCAGACGAGCGAGGCCAGCGTGAAGATGCCGAGGCCCGTGAGATAGACACGCCGGTAGCCCAGAATCTCTCCGAGGCGTGCCAGCGGCAGGAGGAGCACGGTGACCGCCAGCTGATATCCGTTGACGACCCAGATCGCTTCCACCGGCGAGACGCCGAGGTCCTGCGTGATGGGCGGCAGCGCGACATTGGCGACCGTACCGTCGAGCACGGCGACGAACAGCGCCATGGCGATCGTGCCGAAGGCCAACCGGCGGCGAAGGGGAGGCAAGCCGTCCTGATGCATGAGAACCGATCAAGCTGGAATGCGAAGTGACGTCCGACGCGGAAACTAGCCCCGGAGATGTCGCAGGCTAGTTGTGATGTCCGCGCCGGCGACTGCCCCTGCATGGCAGTCGCCCGCGACTATGGGAACGGCTGATGTGCAACCTCTATTCGTTGACGACTACCCAGTCGGCCATGCGGGACTTCGCCAGGGCGACGCGTGACAGGCTCGGAAATCTCGCCGCGATGCCGGCGATCTTTCCGGATCAAAGCGCGCCGATCATCCGCCTGTCCGAGGGCGAACGGGAACTGGCGCCAGCCCGCTGGGGAATGCCGTCGCCCCAGTTCGCGCTGAAGGGTCGATCCACCGATCCCGGCGTGACGAACATCCGCAACACGGCGAGCCCGCATTGGCGGCGCTGGCTGACGCCCGCGCATCGATGCCTCGTACCCTTCAATGCCTTCTGCGAGTACGAGACGCTGCCGGACAAGACCAAGGTCCCGGTCTGGTTCGCGGCATCGGACGAGCGCCCGACGATGGCCTTCGCCGGGGTGTGGACCCGGTGGACCAGCACGCGCCGCAAGGCGGAGGGAGAGGTGACGGTCGACGCCTACGGCTTCCTCACCACCACGGCCAACAGCGTTGTCGGACAGGTTCATCCGAAAGCGATGCCGGTCATCCTGACCGAGCAGGCGGATATGGATGCGTGGCTGGAAGCGCCCTGGAACGAGGCGCACTCCTTGCAGCGTCCGCTGCCCGACGAAGCGCTGCGGATCGTGGCGCGAGGCCAGCGCAGCGACGGCTGAGCCTCACGCCTTGAAGTTCAGCTCCTCCGGGCTGCCGGTCACGCGGTCTTCGGCCTGCTGACGCACGGCTTCGTCCTGATCGGCGAGGCCATCCTCGGTCTCGTCGTAGCCCGTGCCGGGCATCGGCGCGGTGATTTCGCTCCGGGGCTCGGCGTAGACGCCGGGCTCAGTCGCGTCGTCGTCGGCCAACGAATCCGCCTGACGATCCTCGGCGTCCGGCAGGGCTTCGGCGGTTGCCGTTTCGAGGAGCGCGCGGTCGGCTTCGCTAAGGTTGGAGCTTTCGGCAAATTCGCTGCGCTGCCGGTCGTTCGGCATGCGCTGCTCGGGGAAGTCCTTGGCCATCGGTCGGTCTCCTGTTCGCGCCGTTAGGGGCGGGTGCCTTGCGACGGCACGGTGTTGTCCGGGTCGGCGTCGGCGTCGTTGGCGCCGGTCGTCTCGCGCGCGGCCTGCCAGCTCGGGCCGCGGGCACCCTCGCCGATATCCGTCAGTTCCGGGAACTCGCCCTGGTTCTCGAAGGCGACGGCCGGCTCCGGCTTGTCCTCGAGCGTGTCTTCCACGGGCGTCAGGGTCGAGCCGAAGCTGTCCTTCAGCGCGACGATCTCCTTCGCCTGCATCCAGTGGGAAGCCGCACGTCCACCGGGGCGGCCCTCCGATTCCCAGATTTCGTGCGCCTTCTGGCGGACCCGATCCTCGTCCAGCGTCGTGCTCATGTGTCGAAGTCCCGTTCACGTCATTCGTGATGTGATTACGCGCGACCGGCGAGGCGGTTGCATCGGCGAGGCACCTTCCGCCGTGACAGCGGCGGTTTTCCCCGTCAACCTGCGCGTGGGTGCCGATGGGGGAGGGCGCATGTCGCACGACGAGAAAACCGTGGTGGCCGGCCGGGAAGGGGGGGCGGGTGTGATCCGGCTGAACCGGCCGAAGGCGCTGAATGCTCTCGACCTCGGCATGATCAGGGCGATGCGAGAGGCATTGGACGGTTTCCTCGATGATCCGTCCGTCGCGGTCGTGCTTCTGGAAGGCACGGGGGAGCGGGCGTTCTGCGCGGGCGGGGACATTCGCGCTGTGATCGCCAGCGGCCGGGCCGGGGACGGCATCGCCGAGGCCTTCTGGCGCGAGGAGTACGAACTCCTGTCGCGGCTGGCGCATGCGCCGAAGCCGGTCGTCGCGCTGGCGGATGGCATCGTGATGGGCGGGGGCGCGGGCCTCGTGATGCACCTCCGGCACCGCGTCGCGACCGAACGCGTGCGCTTCGCGATGCCGGAAGTCGGGATCGGTTTCCTGCCCGATGTCGGAGCGACCTACGTGCTGCCCCGCCTCGCGGGGGCGTTCGGTCGCTATCTCGCCCTCACCGGCGAGGCGGTCGATGCTGGGGACGCCTTGGCGGCGGGGCTGTTCGACTGGCGCGTTCCCTCCAATCGGCTTTCGGAGTTGCGCCGGCAGTTGACCGAACTCATGCCGGGCGCGACCCATGAAGCCGTCGATGCACTGATCCGGTGCGAGGCCGACGAGATCGGCGCGCCGCTTCTGGCGCATCATGGGGCGGCGATCGCCGAGGCCTTCCGCCAAACCGACGTCGCGGAGATCGAGCGGGTGCTCGGTGAAATGGACGGTGATCCCGTGCATGGCAGCTTCGCGCGGCGGACGCTGGAGACGTTGCGAGGGCGCTCGCCTTGGTCGATGGCCGTGACCAATGCGCTTCTGGCCGAAGGGGAGGCGAGCGAGACGCTGGAGGCGTGCCTCGTCCGGGAGTTTCGGGCTGCCTGCTTCTGCCTGGAGATGGACGACTTCTACGAAGGCGTGCGAGCCGCGGTGATCGACAAGGATCGCAATCCGAAATGGCCGTCCGCCCGGCCGGACTGGCGTCAGCCGGCGCTGGACGCGACTCTCGCGGATCGGCCGGGCCGGGCGGACCCGGTGTTCGGCTACTGATCAGCTTTGAGCCGCGGCCTTGTCGTCCAGGATGCGGGCCAGCTCGACCGCCGTGCCGGAAAAGGTCTTGCCGCGGTCAGGCTCGCGGAAGCATTTCCAGAGGTTCGTTTTCTTGTCTCGTTTCCAGCCGGCCTTGGCGATCTTCGCCTCGGCAGCGGTCTCGTGCGGTGTCTTGAAGGCCATGGGCTCGTGTCTCCTTCGCGTTTCCGCCTTCATAGGCAAAGCACCGCCTCTCGCGAAGTCCGATCGATTATGCGGAGAGGGAGCCTGTCGTCGTTCGGCGCCGGACTCGCCAAAGGCATCGACGGCGTTCAGGGGCCGCCGGCGATCGAACCCATCACGACCATGATCAACTCGTCGAGGTCGACCGGACCGTTCAGGAGAACGCCGGTCTCCGTCTCCTCCACGTGGAGGCGCCCATCGCTGATCTCGGCCTGCTGCTGGAGTTCGCCGACGATCGCCTGCCGGATGCTCTCCTCGACGTTCATCGCTGTTGCCCCTGATCGTCGGTCTCGACGCCACCGTCTTCGTCGCTGAGGATCTCGTCCCGCGGCTCCGCCCTTCCATCGGGGGCCTCCACCTGAACGAGATCGTTGTCGAGACCGGCGAACTGCGCCGCGATCTGCCGTTCCTCTTCGGTCTGCGTCTCGCCCGGCTGCGTTTTCGGATCGGGTTGCGTCATCGGAGGTCTCCCTTGTCACTGAGACCTCCAACGCACGATGCGCCAAGCCGCTCCCGAATTTGCCGGAAACCGACGACATCGGCGTGCGCCGCCCCATATGTCGGCCCATGCCCGAAACCTAACGGAGTACGTCCTTGGCCAAGTTCGACAAGCCTTCCAACCGCAAGCGCGGCTCGCTGTGGGCGGTCGTCACGGCGGTCGTCGTCCTGGGCGTTCTCTACTTCATGTTCTTTTCGAGCCGGGAGGGCGGGCCACCGTCGTCCACGACGGGCGGGACGGTGACCACGGGCGCGTCGGTCCCCGGCGAAACGCCGTAAAAACTCCCGCGACAGACGCCGGGAAGACATGATACAGCCCGCGTCGAACCGTTCGCACGCCTTACAGTCGTGAGGGCGCGGCGGGAGCGCGTGGCCACGGACGGGGGTTCGTTCGCATGTCGACCATCACTGCCGCCTCGACGTCGTTGCGCGAGAAGACGACGCTGTCCGTTCTGTTCGCCATGAGCGGCTGCCACATGTTGAACGACGTGATGCAGTCGCTGCTCGCGTCGCTCTATCCGCTTCTGAAAGAGAATTACGCGCTCGATTTCGTGCAGATCGGGCTCCTGACGATGACGTTCCAGATCACGGCATCGCTGCTGCAGCCGGGGGTCGGCGTCGTCACCGACCGCTGGCCGCTGCCCTACGCGCTGCCCGTCGGAATGGGGTCGACGCTCTGCGGCCTCCTTCTTCTGTCGTCGGCCGGCAGCTTTCCCATGCTGCTTCTCGCCGCCAGCCTGATCGGCTTCGGATCGGCGGTGTTCCATCCGGAGGCGTCGCGCGTGGCGCGCGCAGCGTCGGGCGGCCGCCACGGCTTCGCGCAGTCGCTCTTCCAGCTCGGCGGCAATGCCGGGACTGCGCTCGGTCCGCTGCTCGCCGCCTTCATCGTCCTGCCCTACGGCCAGCACAGCATCGCCTGGTTCGCCGGGATCGCGTTTCTCGGCATCGCGATCCTGACCTGGGCGGGCAACTGGTATGCCGGCCATCGCCGCGCGCAGATCGGCCGCGCGCCGGTGAGCCGCGCCCTGCCGCTGCCGCGCAACACCGTGCTCTGGGCGATCGCGATCCTCGTTCTCCTGACGGCGACGAAGAACGTCTACATGGCGAGCTTTTCCAGCTACTACACGTTCTACGTCATCGACCGCTTCGCGCTGTCGGTGCGCGAGGCGCAGCTGATGCTGTTCCTTTTCCTTGGGGCAGCCGCCGCGGGAACGTTCCTCGGCGGCCCGATCGGCGACCGCTACGGTGCGCGCTTCGTGATCTGGTTCTCGATCCTCGGCGTCATTCCCTTCGCGCTTCTCCTTCCCTACGCCAACCTGCCGCTGACGGGCGTCCTGACGGTCATCATCGGCTTCGTCCTGGCGTCAGCCTTCCCCGCGATCGTCGTGTTCGCGCAGGAGCTGTTGCCGGGACGGGTCGGGCTGGTGGCGGGCATGTTCTTCGGATTCGCTTTCGGTGCTGGCGGGCTCGGGGCCGCGTTCCTCGGCGATTTCGCCGATACGGCGGGTATCGAGTTCGTGTATCGCACGGTCTCGTATCTGCCGCTTCTCGGCCTCGCCACGATCCTCCTGCCCAGGCTGCCGTCCCTGCGCTGATCGAGGCGGGCCTTCTCGAGGGAACCCGTCATGCCGCGCATCCAACTCGTCACCACCGGTGGGACCATCGCGTCCCGCGCCGAAACGTCGAGCGCCGATGCGGACGTCGTGGCCTCCGTACGCGGCGAGGCGCTGCGAGCCGGCCTGCACGACCGGCTCGAGGGGATCGAAATCGCGGTGGACGACTTCTGCAGCGTCAACTCGTTCTCGATCGACCTGCCGCTCGCCTTCGCGCTCGCCCGGCGCATCGACCAGCATCTGGCCGACCCCGCCTGCGACGGCGTGGTCGTAACCCACGGCACCGACACGATGGAGGAGAGTGCGTTTCTCGCCGACCTCGTCGTGAACTCGGCGAAGCCCGTCGTCTTCACGGGGGCGCAGCGCAGCGCCGACGCGCCGGATACCGATGGTCCGCGGAACATCGCCGAAGCCGTGCGCCTGGCAGCGGCGCCGGAGGCGGTCGGGCTCGGGTCGATGATCCTGTTCGAGGGCGACTTCCACGCCGCTCGCGACGTGACGAAGACCCATACGGCCCGCACCGACACGTTCCGGTCGGGCGAGCACGGGAAGCTCGGCGAGGTGGACGGCACGCTGGTGCGCATCCACCGCCGCCCGACGCTCCGACGCTCGTTCGCCCCGACACGCATCGAGACCGGCGTCGAACTCGTCCGCATGGCGATGGGCTGTTCGGACCGCGTGCTGCGGTTCGTGGCCGGCGATGGGGCGAAGGCGATCGTCATTGAAGGGTTCGGCCGCGGCAACACGCCGCCGATCGTGACGGGCGCGGCGGCGGAGATCATCGCGTCCGGAATCCCGGTGATCGTCACCTCCCGATGCCCGGAAGGGCGGGTGAAACCCGTCTACGGCAATGGCGGCGGACGCGATCTCGAACGGGCGGGGGCGATCTTCGCGGGCGATCTCAGCGGCGCCAAGGCTCGCATCCTGGCGGCCGTCGCCCTGGCGAGCGAGGGGATCGACCTTCGCGCGGTGTTCACCGAACTCGGAGGCTGAAGCCGGCCCTTCTCGACGCCGCCGGGCCTCGACCCTTCCGAATGCTCGCGGCGCCGATCGGGCGCGCGTATTCCTTCTCGGGGATGCCGCAGCAACCCGCCGCAACGGACCCGTGCCCCTCGAAGCTTAGGTTAGATGCGGCCGCACGTCGCCCTGCTGCGGCCCGTGCCTTTCAGAACGCGGATCTCGTTCGTCAGCCCGGAAGGGTGCGCGCCCGGCATCGGCGACGGCAAGTCGTCGATCAAGGGCAAGTCACCGGACTCCAGACGATCATGCGACATCAGGGGCGGGCCTCCGAGCTTCCTCCTCGTCGACGCTGTAACGCCGGTCGGCGATCATCGAGGAGGAGCCGCATTTCGGAGCGGTGGATGTCGTGCGGGAGGGTCGGTCGCAACGCACCGCCATGCCGATGCCGCGCTACGGCATGCCCAGGCTCGTGACGGCGGGATATCGACCGTCGCCTCCTTCATCATCGTCTGCCAGGCAGACCGGCCGATGCCGCGGTCACCAACGCGACGATACAACCCACTCGACGAAAATTCTGCAACCGCTAGTTATTCAGGTCGGGAGCGGGGCGATGAAGAGCGAAGCGAAGATTGCGTCGAGGTCGGCCGAACGGGCTTGGATCGAGCACGTGCCAGTGCGCGACGAAATGAGAGCCGCACGTGGGCTCTTCGTCGGATTGGCGCTATCGGCCATCATCTGGCTGGCGCTTCTGGTGACGTGGCTGGCCTGGTGACCGTTCCCTCACGGCGCGAGAGAAACGCCTTGTGTTCCAGAGCGGTCCCGGACGCCTTGAACGAGCCGGGCAAGGCAGAGACCGACGAACGCGCCGGCCGCCTTCACGAGCGCATCGTCCAGGCGGGCATGCCGCGTGGGCGAGAGTTCCTGAAGCCATTCGATGGCGAAGGCGCCGACGATGATCGCGAGGCCGATGGCCAACCAGTGCCGGGGATATGACAGCGCGAAAAGCGCCGTCACGACGCAGAAGGCCAGTGCGCGATCGACATCGACCGGCATGACATCGTGCGGCCGCAGGCCGATCGGCGAGACGGTCACGAACAGGATGGCTGCCAGGGCGAGCCAGGCGGCAAGGCGAAGAATGCGCTGTGTCATCCCTCCGTCATGTCGGAGGATTGTGGCGGCCGCATGCGGCAAGCGATACGATCGAGCGATATGGTTGATGCCGCTAGAGCCAGCGGGCGCGCCTGAAGCGGACGTAGAGGACGCTGCAGATCACGGCGATGGCCCCCAGAACCACGAAGTACCCGTAGCGGGACTTCAATTCCGGCATGTACTCGAAATTCATGCCGTAGATGCCGGCGATGGCGGTGGGAACAGCCAGGATGGCAGCCCACGCCGCCAATTGGCGCGTGATCGCGCCGGTCCGCTGCTGCTCCAGAAGGTTGCTGAACTCGAAGACCGAAATGACGATCTGGATCAGCCCGTCGACCAGCGTCTGGACTCGCCTGACATGGTCGAGCACGTCGCTGAAATAGGGCTTGCTCTCGGGATCGATGCAGGGGAGGTCGAGCCGGACGAGCTTGCCGGCGACCTCGGCCATCGGAGCGAGAACCCGCTGGAACTTGGCGAGCTGCCGGCGAAGGGTGAAGATGCGGGTAATCTCGTCACGTCCGAGAAACGAATCCAGCGAGCGCTGCTCCATCGTCAGGACGTTGTCTTCGATCGCTTCCACGATCGGCAGGTATCCATCGACGATATAGTCGAGGATGGCGTGCAGGACGTAGTCGACGCCGTGGATCAGAAGAGTGGGCGCGGCTTCGAGATGCTGGCGCAGGGCCGTGTGCGAGCGAGCCGACCCGTGTCGCACGCTGATGATGTGGCTGTGTCCGAGAAAGATGGCCGTTTCGCCGTATTCGATGCGATCGCCGTCTAGCGCTGCCGTCTTGGCGACGACGAAGAGCTGTTCGCCGTAGACATCCACCTTGGGCAGCTGGCGCGCATCGACGGCGTCCTCCACCGCGAGGGGATGGAGATTGTATTGTTCCTTGAGGATCTGCATTTCCTCTTGCGTCGGATCGCAGATCCCGATCCAGACGAACTCGGAGCGATCGGCCGGACAGTCCACTTTCTCGTTGATCGAGATTTCTCGAACCCGCTTTCCGTCGCGGTAGAGATAGGCAGCGACCACGGTCATGCAGGGCCTCGCTTCCCGGAAAGGGGAGGGCAGGGGCCGAGGGTGCGACCCGTCTTCGCCGCTACATGTCGCACGCTTTCGTGATGAAAAGATTGTCGGTGCGCTCAGGCGTGTTCGATGCGCATGCCCGTCTCGTCGTCGAACACGTGGAGGTGCTCGGCCGGCAAGAGCACCCTCAACCGTTCGCCGGCCTTCCAGTCTCCGTAGCCGGGACGATAGGCCTTAATGGCCACCTCGCCGTAGCGCAGGTGGACGATCGTACCGACGCCGGTCGGCTCGACGAGTTCCACCGCGCAGTCCACGGCATCCAAGGCATCGGATGGCGCGAAGGCAACATGCTCCGGCCGGATGCCGATTGTCACCGGTCGTCCTTCGGCAAGCCCGAGAGGCGCCAGCGGAACCTCGGCATGGCCGACGTCGAGATGCGGCCGGGGGCCGCTGCGATAGAGGCCGGACACGAAGTTCATCGCGGGCGAGCCGATGAAGCCGGCGACGAAGCGGTTGGCGGGACGCTGGTAGAGATCGAGCGGTGTGCCGATCTGCTGGATGCGGCCGGCGTCGAGCGCGACGATGCGGTCGGCCAGGGTCATCGCCTCGATCTGGTCGTGGGTGACGTAGATCGAGGTCGCACCGAGGCGCTGGTGCAGCTTCTTGATCTCGGCCCGCATCTGCTCTCGCAGGCGTGCGTCGAGGTTGGACAGCGGTTCGTCGAACAGGAACGCCTGCGGCTGGCGGACGATGGCCCGACCCATCGCGACGCGCTGGCGCTGTCCGCCGGACAGGGCCCGCGGCTTGCGATCGACGAGCTTCGACAGGCCGAGCGTCTCCGCCGCCCCGCGCACCGCCTCGGAGATCCGCTCCTTGGCGGTTTTGCGAAGCCGCAGCGAATAGCTCATGTTTCCCGCGACGCTCATGTGCGGGTAGAGCGCGTAGGACTGGAACACCATCGCGATGTTGCGATCCTTCGGCTCCATGTCGTTGACGCGGCGTCCCCCGATCAGGATGTCGCCGGCCGTCGCCTCTTCCAGCCCCGCGATCATGCGAAGGAGCGTCGACTTTCCGCAGCCGGACGGTCCGACGAGGACGACGAATTCGCCGCTGCGGATCGACAGGTCGACGGGCTGGAGGACGTGGATCGGGCCGAAGGACTTTTCGACGGCGTTCAGATCGATCGTGGCCATGTTTGTCTGATCCTTCAGCCTTTGACCGCGCCGGCGGTGAGCCCCTGCACCAGGAAGCGCTGAATGAGGAGGAAGAAGAGAAGCGCCGGAACGAGCGCCAGGACGCCCGCGGCCATCATCTGCCCGAAGTTGACGCCGAACTTCGAGACGAAGGAGAGGAGGCCGACCGGAAAGGTGCTGGCATCCGTCTTCGAGATCAGCATCAGCGCGAAGAGAAGCTCGCTCCAGGCAGCGGTGAAGACGAAGCCGAGCGTCGCCGCCACGCCGGGCAGGGTGAGCGGTACGATGATCTCGCGGAATGCCTGGAACCGGCTGGCCCCGTCGATCATCGCGGCCTCGTCAAGATCCTTCGGGATCGCGTCGAAGAACGACTGCATCAGGAACACCGCAAAGGGCACGTTGAACGCGGAATAGACGATGATGAGGCCGGTGAGGCTGTTGGTCAGGCCGATCGGCGCCAGCATCCGGAAGATCGGCGCGATCAGCATGACGAGCGGGAACATCTGCGTCACCAGCATCAACCCGATCAGCCAGAGCTTGCCGCGAAACGAAAAGCGCGACATCGCGTAACCCGCGCCGGCCGCGATCAGCGTCACCACGACGGCGGTCGTCAGCGAGACGATCAGCGAGTTGCGGAAGAACAGCGGAAAGTCGCTGTTGCGAAGCACGAACTCGAAATGCTCGAAGCTCGTGCGCGACGGCCAGAGGCGTACGCCCTCGCTATAGAGCAGCGCATTCGGCGTGACCGAGACCTTGAGAAGCCAGAAGAGCGGAAACAGCGCGACGACGATGTAGAGAAGGATCGCGGTGCGATGGGCGAGCGTGCCGGCAAGGCGCCGACCGGAGACGGCGGCCATGGGTCAGGACCTGTTCAGGAGCATCTGGCGCAGGCTCACGAGGAGCAGCGAGTAGATCATCAGGAGCACCAGGAGCACGAGGGCGATCGCCGATGCGTATCCGAAGTCGAGACGCCGGAAGGCGGTCGTGAAGATATAGCTCGCGACGATCTGCGTGCGGTCCGCCGGTCCGCCGTTCGTCATCACCACGATGAGGTCGGCGAAGTTCGCGATCCAGACGGTGCGCAGGAGGATGGTGATGGCGATCGTCGGCGCGAGGAAGGGAAGGGTGATCGAGCGGAAGCGCTCGATAGCGCCGGCACCGTCGATCGCGGCGGCTTCGTAGATATCCTTCGGGATGGACTGCAGCGCGGCGAGGAGCGTGATGGCGAAAAAGGGAATGCCCCACCAGACGTTGGCGATGATCGGTCCCCACATCGCATGGTCGGGATCGGCGAGAATATTGGTGGGCGTTTCCATGAGCCCCAGCGCGGTCAGCCAATGCGGGATCGGGCCGACGACGGGGTTGAACAGCCAGGCCCAGTCGAGCCCGGACAGGAAGCTCGGCACCGCCCATGGAAGGAACACCAGCGCCTGGGCGAGGCCCCGGCCGGCGAACGGGCGGTTGAGGAGAAGCGCCAGGATCAGACCGAAGACGAACTGCAGCGCGACCGAGGTCCCCGTCCAGAACACGGTGTTGCTGAGCGCCAGCCGGAAGTTCTGGTCGGAGGCGAGCTTCACGAAATGACCGAAGCCGACGAAGCCGCCGCTGAAGGGATTGAGCAGGCGGATGTCGCGGAACGCATAGGAAACGCCGACGACAAGCGGCACCAGCATGATCGTGACGATCAGGATCACGGCCGGCGCGGCATAGAGGTAGGGCTGCAGGCTGGAGGTCCAGCTTCGGCGCAGGACCTGGGGGGCAGGCGGCGTGCCTGTCTGGCCGATGGCAGTCATGAGATCCGAGCCGGCTTCAGGGGAAGGAATGGGGAGCGGCATGGCCGCACCCCTTCGCGTCGTGATGGGCTCAGTTGCCCATCTGCTTCTTCTTGGCGGCGGTCAGGTACTCCGCCCACTGCTTGGCGAGATCGTCCGGCGTGATCGAGCCGAGAAGCGCTTCCTGGCTCGTCTTGATCACGAGCGAGTCCTTGAAGAAGGCGAACTCCTCGAGGTCCGTCGGCATCACGGTCGGCACCACGTTCGGGTCGGACAGTTCCTCGAACCAGCCCTTGAACTTGTCCTGCGCGTAGAAGGGATCCTGTTCGGCGGACTTGTGGACGGGCAGTGCGCCCGTCCGCTTGTTCCAGGCGAGGTTGCCCTCGGGGCCTTCCAGGGCCTCGATCAGCTTCCACGCAAGATCCTTGTTCTCGCTGGCCGCGAACATCGACCAGCCGGCATAGCCGATGGTCGGGAAGGCCTTACCGGCCGGACCCTTCGGCATCGGCGCGACGCCGTACTGCTCGGGCTTCAAATGCTCGTCGATCGCGATCAGCGCGTCGGGGTCCTGATCGAGCATGGCGCAGGTGCCGGAATAGAAGCCCGCAACGATCTCGTTGAAGCCCCAGTTGATGGAGTCCTTCGGCGCGTAGCCGTTCTTGTAGAGGTCGACGACATAGGTCAGTCCCTTGACCCAGCCGGGCTCGGAGAAGGTGGACGTCCCGTCTTCCTTGAAGAACGTGTTGTCGCCGTTGACCGTCGCGCCGAACATCACCCAGCCGTTGAGGCCGCCAGGGCCGCCGCGAAGGCAATAGGCCGACTTGCCGGCTGCCTTGATCTTCTCGGCAGCGGCGGTGAATTCGTCCAGCGTCTTCGGCGGAGCCTCGACGCCCGCTGCCTTGAAGACGTCCTTGTTGTAGAACATCGCCCGCAGATAGAAGCCGTAGGGCAGCATGTAGGCCGTGTTGTCGACCGCGCGGCCGAACTGGAGGGCTCGCTCGTTGAGGCCGGCGGTGTATTGCCAGTCCTTCAGGTACGGCTCGAGGTTCTCGAGCGCACCGTTCTTGGCATAGAGCGCGAGCCACGTATCGGGCATCTCCACGACATCGGGCGTCTCGCCGGCCGACACGGTGGTCGCGAACTTCTCGAACGCCTCTCCCCAGGGCAGCGAGGTGATCTCGACGGTGACACCGGGATGGGCGGCCTCGAAGCCCTTGACGATCTCGCGCAATGTCGCGGTGCGCTCGGGGCTCGTGATCACCTCGGTCAACTTCAGGGTCTGCGCCAGTCCGGGGCTGGCGCAGAGGCCGGCCAGCATGGTGGCGGTGAGAAGCGTCCTGATCATGCCATTCCTCCTTGGTTGTCCTTGGGGTTCAAAGCGTCGCGGCGGCGATCGCCGCCTCGATGTCGTTCCACAGAAGCTCCGTGCCTTCGAGCCCGATATGCAGGCGGACGGAGCGGGGATGGATGCCGAAGGCCACCGCCGAATTCGGCTGGGCGGCCTGCGCTCGGACGATGGCGCCGGGCACGACGAGGCTCTCGTGCCCGCCCCAGCTGACGCCGAGCGAGAAGGTCGAAAGCGTGTCGGCAAAGCGCGCGATGTCGATGCCCTCGTTGAAGACGAAGGAGAAGAGGCCCGACGTGCCGCGCAGGCCGGTCGGCAACGCATTCGCGAGACCGGGATGCGCGACGTGTTCGACCGCCTGATGCGCCTTCAGACGCCTTG
Source organism: Aureimonas sp. Leaf324 (assembly GCF_001423245.1). Lineage (GTDB taxonomy): Bacteria > Pseudomonadota > Alphaproteobacteria > Rhizobiales > Rhizobiaceae > Aureimonas. The sequence goes on along the minus strand of NZ_LMOH01000007.1, from coordinate 1,806 downwards.
CGACCTCGAGGCCCGATGCCTCGTGTGCCTTCATGCGGATCGGAAGCGTGCGAAGCCCGCGGATCAGCAGCCATCCTTCGAACGGCGAGAGCTTGCCGCCGAGATAGGGATGGGTCTCCGAGCGGATCCGGTTGATCAGGCCGGCGGGACCCGCCACGACGCCGGCGACGACGTCGCTATGACCGCCGAGATATTTCGAGGCCGAATGCAGGACGAGATCGACGCCGAGCGCGATCGGATTCTGGAAGACCGGCGACGCCCAGGAGTTGTCGATCACCGTCATGACGCCGGCGTCGCGGGCAAGCCTCGCAAGCGCACCGATATCATGCGCCTCCATCATCCAGCTGGTCGGACTCTCCATGTAGAAGAGCTTGGCGCCCGGCAGCGCCTTCTCGACAGCCACTTCGTCCAGCCCGTCGACATAGTCGACGCGAATGCCCATCCGTTTGGCGAAGGTCTCGAACAGGCGGTACGCGTCGGGATAGACATTCCGCACGGCAAGGATGCGCTCTCCGGGCGACACGAACGTCAGAACGGTTGAGGAGATCGCCGCCATACCGCTGGCGAACGACAAGGCGTCCTCCGCCCCCTCGAGCTCCGCCACCTTTTCCTCGAAGATGCGCGTCGTCGGATTGAGGCCGCGCGAATAGGCTGGGCGCTGCTTCTCGCCGCGATAGACCGCTTCCATTTCCGCGTAGGATTCGAACGTGAAGAGGGAGGTCTGCACGATCGGGGGCACCACCGCCGCGTAGGCGTTGGGCGCGTCGTAAGCCACGATGCCGGACACATGGTCCAGCCAGTCCATCCCGTCGATCATTGGGACATGTCCTTGATGTCTTCCTCGACGATCGCGAGGATTTCCAGGGTCTTCTCGCGCGCCCTGGCTGCGTCGCGCCCGGCGATCGCGTCGAAGAGTTCGCGGTGAAACGGAAAGGAGCGTCGCGCAAAGTCCGGTCGGTCGAACGGCTTGTCGAAGAACAGCTCGAACGCCTCGCGCATCTGTTCGAGAAGCTGGCCGAAGAGCGGGTTATGCGTGGCGTCATAGATGGAAAGGTGGAAGGCCAGATCTTCGCGCCCCGCCGTGCCCTTCTCGAGATGCACGCGCTCCATCTCCTCGAGCCTCTGCCGCATACGCTCGATATCGGCGCGCTCCGCCCGCGCGGCTGCCAGCATGCTGGCTTCGACCTCCAGCCCACGCCGGACGTCCAGCGTGCGCAACAGCCCATCGCGAACGGGGCCTGGATCGAAGGAGAGCGGTAGGTGAACCGTCGCAGCCGAGATGCTTCGCTTGAGGAAAGAGCCGCTCCCGCGCCGCGTCTCGACAACGCCCAAGGCCTGAAAATGCCGCATGACCTCACGCACGGTAGACCGACCAATGCCGAGGGCACCCATCAGCTCATGTTCGGTCGGGAGCCGGTCGGAAGGCTTCAGTCCGGACCTCGAGATGTGGTCGGCCACGATCTGGATCGCATCCTTCGTCCGGTTCGCGGACGGCATCCGTGCCAGCCCCTCGATCGCCATACGTCCCCCGAGCGCCAAAGTTGTCAGACAGCAGACAGCAGACAGCGGAAGGAGGAAAGCGTCAAGACGGAAAAGGCGAACGAAGATTCGTTCGGAAGGGGAGGGGGCGGGAAGCGGACACGCAATGAGGCTCATGAGTGGCGACCACCAGTCGCCACCGCCAATTTCCCAATCCCGACGGCTTCATGACGTCCGTCTAACGGTTGAGCGACGTTGCAAGCCGTTGTTCGGGCTGTCGTTTCCAATTTTTTCCCTTTGGTCGGCATTTCCCTGTTGACCTTCTGC
>NZ_LMOH01000006.1 GCF_001423245.1 Aureimonas sp. Leaf324 | reverse complement strand
GGTGCTGATGGGCGAGATCGGCGGCTCGATGGGCCCGCTCTACGGCATGACCTTCACCGAGTTCGCGGAAGCCATCGAGGGCCGGGAGGCGATCGACGCCGCCCTGTTCTCGACCATGCTCCACAAGGGTCTCGAGGGCGTGCAGTCGATCGGCTCGGCCAAGGTCGGCGACAAGACCCTCCTCGACACGTTCGTGCCGGCGGTCGAGGCGTTCGATGCGGCGACGGCCAAGGGCAAGTCGTTTGCCGAGGCGCTGGATGCGCTTACAAGCGCGGCCGACACGGGGCGCGACTCCACGATCGACCTCATGGCGAAGATCGGCCGGGCGAGCCGCCTCGGCGAGCGCTCGCGCGGCGTGCTCGACGCGGGCGCGACGTCCTGCGCGATGATCCTCGGCACCCTGGCGGACGGCGCGAAGGCCCGGCTCGGCTGACACGGGCTTCGCGCAACGCGGACGAGTTGCCTGAGGGGGAGGGGCTGCGGCGCCTCCCCTTTTTCGTGTCCGGTTTTCGCGTGCCAGCGTGTCCCCAACGAAAAAACGCCCTGCCGGGGGAGGACCGGCAGGGCGTCATGGGTAAAGCCAGCGTGGGAGGAACGCGGGCTTCGATCCGCTTCGGTCGTTGGGAGGAGGATGACCGATGCGAAACTCTCGAGCGGTGCAGCCAGGTCCCGAAGGATTGTCCGTGCCGCTCTGTTGAGCTGAATATAAGAGCCCCTCGCGGAATGCTGTAGTGCAAAAAGCGCATAGCTGCATTGCGGCATAAGTCTGCGGATTTCCGATCTGGGGCGAAGTTGCCACAGGAGTGTAGGCGGCTCTTCATCATTCCGTCATACGGGATGACAGGCACCCTTATGGATTCTAGCGTGTCGCCCAGACTAAGGGGACACGATGCCACATCTGGAATTTCGAGACGGCTTCGCCAGGCTTCTGGCGGGCGCGGTGGGACTCACGCTGGCGGGCGCGCTCGTCGCGGCCTGGCTTCTCGGCTTGCCGCTGGCGGGACATGAGAACGGCCCGCTGGAATGGACGCAGGAGGCCGCGCTCCTTGCCGCCGCCGTTTTCTCGGGCGCGGCGGCGCTGGGCCTGCGGGGCGCCGAGCGTCTGGCCGCCTATCTCGCGACGCTCCTCTATCTCGTGTTCCTGTTACGCGAACTGGAGCTGCCGCCGACCGGGCCGGTGACGACCTATCTCGCGTCCGACGCCTTCCGCTGGCACGAGGCGCTGGCGCTGGCGGTCCTCGTGCTCCCCTGCCTCGTCGTCGGATGGCGTCACTGGCGCACCGTCCGTGCCTACGGGCTCAGCTTGCAGGGCTGGCCTTTCGCGGTGGCGGCCGGTCTTGTCGGCCTCGGTGCCGTGTTCGACGGTGCGCCGCATTTTGGCGGCGTCGCCTGGCTCGGCACGTTCCTGGAGGAAACGGCCGAGCTTCTCGGCTATGTCGTGCTGGCGACCGCGGCCGGCTGGGTTCTCGCCGGCATCCGCAGCGAGGCGACGACGGGTGCCGTCGCCCTGCGAGCCGGCGAGCCGGTCGTCTCTCAGTAGCCGATCGCGGCGCCCGCGGTCGCACGGCTGTCGATCGCGCCGAAGAAGCGCTCCTTCGACGACGGGTCGCGCGCGGCAAGGCTCGGGCCGCCGATCAGGATGCCCGCCGCCTCGCCCCAGACCGGCCAGTCCGGGTCCTCGGCGACCTCGTGGCCCTTGGCGGCCAGAAGCGCGATCGTGTCGGGCGACAGGGCGTGCGGCTCGATCGTGATGCGGTCCGGCTGCCACTGGTGGTGGATGCGCGGTGCGTCGATCGCCTCCTGGATGTCCATCCCGTGCTCGATGACGTTGAGGATCGCTTCCAGCGTGATCGTGATGATGCGCGAGCCGCCGGGGCTGCCGATTACCATCAGCGGCTCGCCGTCCTTCGAGACGACCGTCGGGCTCATCGAGGAGAGCGGCGACTTGCCCGGCTCGATCGCGTTGGCCTCGCCCTGCACGAGACCGTAGAGGTTGGGTACGCCGGGCTTCTGGGTGAAGTCGTCCATCTCGTTGTTGAGGAGGACGCCCGTACCGGGTGCCACGACCCGCGCGCCGAACGAGCCGTTCAGCGTGTAGGTGACGGCCACCGCGTTGCCGTCCTTGTCGACGATCGAATAGTGCGTCGTCTCGTGGCTTTCGCCCATGCCGGCCGGCTTGAGGTCGGCGGAGACGCCCGCGCGGTTCGGGTCGATCTTGGCGCGGATCTCGGCCGCGTGCTCCTCGGACAGGAGCTTGTCGACCGGGTTCTTGACGAAGTCCGGGTCGCCGAGCGCCGAGTTCCGGTCGACATAGGCGTGGCGCATCGCCTCGGCCATCAGGTGGACGGTCTCGGCCGAGCCGAAGCCGGTATAGGCGATCGGGTAGGCCTTCAGGATGTTGAGGATCTCGCAGATGATGACGCCGCCCGAGCTCGGCGGCGGCGAGGAGACGATCTCGTAGCCCTTGTAGTCGCAGCGGATGGGCGCAAGTTCGCGAACCTTGTAGCCCTCGAAGTCCGCGGTCTCGAGAATGCCGCCGTGGGCCCGCGAGGCATCGACGATCGCCTGCGCGGCCGGCCCGCGGTAGAAGCCGTCGGGTCCGCGTTCCGAGATCGTCCGCAGGACGCCGGCGAGATCGCCCTGCACCAGCCGCTCGCCGACCGCATAGGGCGTCCCGCCGCTCTTGAGAAAGATCGCGGCGGCCGCCGGGTCCTTGGCAAGGTCCGCGTTGCCCTCCCGGAAGCTCGCGACGTCGCCGGGCGAGAGCGCGAAGCCGTCGCTCGCGAGCCGGATCGCCGGGGCGAGGAGGTCGGGGCGCTCGCGCGTGCCGTAGCGCTCGCGCGCATACTCGAAGCCCGCGACCGAGCCGGGCACGCCGACCGCCAGATACCCGTCGGTGGACAGGCCCTCGACCGGGTTGCCGTCCCGGTCGAGATACATGTCGCGCGTCGCCCGGCCGGGCGCGCGCTCGCGGAAATCGATGAAGGTCGAGCGCCCGTCCTTCAGGCGGATCGTCATGAAGCCGCCGCCGCCGAGATTGCCGGCGGTCGGATAGGTGACGGCGAGCGCGTAGCCGACGGCGACCGCGGCATCCACCGCGTTGCCGCCCGCCTTCAGGACCTCGACGCCGACCTCGCTCGCCAGCCGCTGGGCGGTGACGACCATGCCGTTCTCGCCGGCGACCGGCGCGGGCGAGGCGGCAAAGGCGGCAGCGGTCTGCAGGAGGCAGAGCGTCAGGACGCCGGCTCGGCCGGCGCGCGCAAGGCGATGGATGGACATCAGAGGCTCCCCGATCTCTTCGACCCGAAGGAGGATGACCCAAGTCGGCGGCGCTGTCGAAACGAAAGCGACACGGGAGCTGTCGTTCGCATGAAACCGATTGTGGGCAGAGCGAGGCCGATCCGAAGGAGGACGCCATGCTCGCCCGCTTCAGCCGCTTCGTCACCGCCCGCCGTCGCCGCCGCAGGGCGCTCGACGCCATCCGTCACCTCGACGCGCGGCTGCTCGCCGATGTCGGTCTCCGCCGTGCGGGTGCCGACGGGCCGGTCGAGCACCTTCCGGCCGCCGGCTGACCCGTCAGCCCTTCACGTCGATCCGGCGGCTCTCGGACACCACGGTCTCGCCGCTCCGCACCACATCGACCGACACGGTCCAGACGCCGGGGGCGAGGGGGCGCTTGCGCCCGGCAAAGGCGGAATAGGCGGCCTTGCTGCTGTCGACCGGCGGGCTCGATCCCTCGTAGAACGGCGTGCCGTCCGGAGCCGTCATGCGGAAGGCGAGCGTGTCGCCCTTCGACAGGTTGTTGACCCAGGCCCAGACGATCGCCGCATTGCCGCCGGCCGGCGGGGTCGGCGGCCCGCCCTCGACCACGAGGCGCGCGTAGTCGACGGGCGCGGCCGCAAGGCCGAGGCCGAGAACCGCGGTCGAGCCCTTCGAGAGAGCCGCGACGGCCGCCGGATCGAACAGCGTGCCGGCGAAGGCCGGGCCGGACGAGCAGCCGGCGCCCACCGTTCGCCCGCTCGCCGGATCGATCTTCTCGCCGTCGCGGCGCACCGACAGGTGGACATGCGGAAACTCGGCGGCGCCCGACGCGCCGATCTGCCCGAGCACCGCGCCCGCCTCGACCCGGTCGCCGGTCTTCACCCGGATGCTGCCGCGTCGAAGGTGACAGACCTGCGTTTCCCAGCCGTCGCCGTTGTCGATCACGACGCCGTTGCCGCACTCGACGCCCTTCACGCTGTCGCGCGATTGGCGCGTCGGCCCGATCAGCCGGTCGGGCATCGCGTCGCGAAAGCCCTTCACCGTGCCGGCCGCGGGCGCGACCACGGCGACGCCCTGCGCCACGTCGGCCATGGAGCGCACGCGAATGTCGAGCCCGTCGTGCCCGTCATAGGCGGCCATGCCGCAGAAAGGGTCGCTGGCGCCGGGGCCGGCGTCCATGTCGGGCCACTGCTGGACGAAGCACTCTTCCCCGATCGCGCAGGCGACGGGCAGACCGAGCCGGAATTCGGCGCGGGCCGCCGGGATGCCGGTCCCGAGCGCCGTGGCGGCAAGGGCGGCGATGATCGCGTGGCGTGTCATGGGTGGGGTCCGCTCCCGTCAGGTGTCCCGTCACCGAGGCGTCGGCTGCAAATCGGGCACAGGCATGGCGGGAACCGCTCGGGCAGGGGCCATCCGGGGCCTCGGAGGGTTTGTCAGGGGCTTGCGCGTTCGGCTAAGGGTCGGACGCCCCACGAGCGCCAGCGCACGCCAGGACGAATCATGGTCGCCATCGACATCGCCACCCGGGTCTGGAACCACACGTTCAAGCTCGACCCCATCGTCCGCTCGCTGCTCGATACGGACTTCTACAAGCTCCTGATGCTGCAGATGGTGTGGGGGCTGCACGGCGACACCGACGTCACCTTCCGCCTGATCAACCGCACGAAAACCGTGCGCGTCGCCGACGAGATCGACGAGGGCGAGTTGCGGGCCCAGCTCGACCACGCGCGCTCGGTCCGGTTCTCGAAGCGCGAGATGATCTGGCTCGCCGGCAACACCTTCTATGGCGAGCGCCAGATCTTCCGGCCCGCCTTTCTCGAGTGGCTGAAGGACTTCCAGCTTCCGCCTTACGAATTGTCCAAGCGCGACGGCCAGTACGAGCTGATGTTCTTCGGCCGCTGGACCGACACGATGATGTGGGAGATCCCCGCGCTCGCCATCATCAACGAATTGCGCTCGCGCGCGGCGATGAAGACCTACCGCCGCTTCGAGCTCGACGTGCTCTACGCCCGCGCCAAGGCCAAGATGTGGGAGAAGGTCGAGCGGCTCGACAAGCTGCCGGCGATCCGCATCTCCGACTTCGGCACGCGCCGTCGCCACTCGTTCCTCTGGCAGCGCTGGTGCGTCGAGGCGCTGAAGGAAAAGCTCGGGCCCCGCTTCATCGGCTCGTCCAACGTGCTGTTGGCGATGGAGGCCGATCTGGAAGCCATCGGCACCAACGCGCACGAACTGCCGATGGTCGCCGCCGCGCTCGCCGACACCGAGGCCGAGCTGCGCGAGGCGCCCTATCAGGTGCTGGAAGAATGGCAGAGCTGGTATGGCGGCAATCTCCTCGTGGTGCTGCCCGACGCCTTCGGCACGGCCTCGTTCCTCGAGCGCGCGCCCGACTGGGTCGGCGACTGGACGGGTTTTCGCCCCGATTCCGCCCCGCCGATCGAGGGCGGCGAGGCGATCATGGCGTGGTGGCGCTCCAAGGGCATCGATCCCCGCGAGAAGCTTCTCGTCTTTTCCGACGGGATGGACATCGGCACGATCGAGGAGACCTATCGCCACTTCGATGGGCGCGTGCGCATGAGCTTCGGCTGGGGCACCAACCTCACCAACGACTTCCGCGGTGTCGCGCCGGAAGAGAACTTCGGCCTTCACCCGATCTCGCTGGTCTGCAAGGTGATGGAGGCGAACGGCCGCCCGGCGGTGAAGCTGTCCGACAATCCGGCCAAGGCGACGGGCCGGCCGGAGGACATCGAACGCTATCGCCGGGTGTTCGGCACGGCGGCGAAAATTCCGCGCGAGGTCGTGGTTTGAGAATATCCTCCCTTCAAGCCCGAGGCATCTTCGTGCAAACGGTTGGGCGATAACCTCAGCGGGGCTTCTGTTGCACCGCATCCGGCTCTATCTCCGGGGCCGATACACGATCTCTTGCCCGAAGGTTCGATCATGACCGCCACCGCCGAGACCGCGGCCCAGGCTTCCGGCGCGCCCGGCTTCCCGATCCCCGCCAACGTCTTCGCCGAGACGGTGACCGAGGTGAAGCACTACACGGACTCCCTGTTCAAGTTCCGGATGACGCGTCCGCCAAGCTTCCGCTTCCGCACCGGCGAGTTCGCGATGATCGGCCTGCCCAACGCCGAGAAGCCGGTGTTCCGCGCCTATTCGATCGCCAGCCCCTCTTGGGACGAGGAGCTCGAGTTCTTCTCGATCAAGGTGCCGGATGGCCCGCTCACCGAGCACCTGCAGAAGATCCGGCCGGGCGACACGGTGCTGATGCGCAAGAAGCCGACGGGCACGCTGGTGCTCGACGCGCTCCTGTCGGGCAAGCGGCTCTATCTCTTCTCGACCGGCACCGGCATCGCGCCCTTCGCCGGCACGATCCGCGATCCGGAGACCTACGAGAAGTTCGATCAGGTCATCCTGACCCACACGACGCGCACCCTCGCCGAACTTCACTACGGCGAAGAGCTGGTCGAGGCGTTGAAGACCGACGAGATCCTCGCCGAGATCAGCCAGGGCAAGCTCCTCTACCACGGCTCGGCCACCCGCGAGGGCGAGCATAAGGGCGAGCGCATCACGACGCTGATGGAGACCGGCAAGCTCTTCACCGATCTCGGCGTGCCGCCGATCGATCCGGCCGAGGACCGCGCGATGATCTGCGGCTCGATGGCGATGCTGAAGGACACGGCTGCCATGTGCGAGCGCTTCGGGCTCGTCGAGGGTTCCAACGCCAATCCGGGCACCTATGTCGTGGAGCGCGCCTTCGTCGACTGATAGAACGGGGCTCGTTTCCCGCCGGAGAGCCCCGATGACAGCCTGGACGCCCGTCGCCGACTTCGACGCCGCCTACGACAATTCGGCGGCGGTGCAGGGCTCGGCCGTGATCATCGCCGAGCTTCCGCGCCTCGCCGCCGCCTATCGGGAAGCGGCGCGCGCGCGGGGCTTTGCCGAGTTCGACATTCCCTACGGCCCGCACGAGCGGCATCGGCTTGACCTCTTCCGGCCCGACCGCGACACCCCGGCCGGCCTCGTCGTCTATGTCCACGGCGGCTACTGGAAGGCGCTCGACAAGTCGGTCTGGTCGCATCTGGCAAGGGGCGCGCGCGACAACGGGTTCGCGGTCGCCGTCCCAAGCTATCGCCTGGCGCCGGAAGCGCGCGTCGCCGAGATCGGCGAGGACGTCGCACGCGCGATCGTCTATGCCGCGGGCGTCGTCCAGGGTCCGATCCGCCTCGTCGGGCACTCCGCCGGCGGACATCTCGTGGCGCGTCAGATCGCCAGCGATTCGCCGCTGCCCGCTCCCGTCATGTCCCGCATCGATCTGGTGGTGCCGATCAGCGGCCTGTCGGATCTGCGACCCATCCGTCGCACGCGCATGAACGACATCCTGCGCATCGACGAGCGGGAAGCGCGCGCCGAAAGCCCGGCGCTGCTCGAACCCGTGGTCGACTGCCGGATCGAGGCCGTGGTCGGCGCGGACGAGCTTCCCGAGCTGCGACGCCAGACGGACGCGCTCGCCTCGGCCTGGGCGGGGCTCGGCGCGCGCATCACCGCGACCGAACTTCCCGGCACCCATCACTTCGACGTCGTCGAGAGCCTCGGGCAGGCCTCCGGCCGGCTGTCGCGGCTTTTGACGGGCGGCGCGCCGCTCTGATAGGCGAAGGCCGGAGGTCCCCCATGCAAGCCATCTTCGTTCAGTTCAAATGCCGCCCGGGCAAGGCCTATGCCGTGGCCTCGGCCCTCGTCGAGACGGTCGAGGAAATCTCCGAGGTCTATTCGACGTCGGGCCAATACGACCTCATCGCCAAGTTCTATCTGGAGGCCGGCCGCGACATCGGCCATTTCGTCACCGAGCGCCTGCAGGTGCTCGACGGGGTGTCGGATACGTTCACGACGGTCGCCTTCAAGGCGTTCGGACGCGCCTGACCGATGGCGTATAAGTCCTGCCGTCTGGCCGCGCTGGTCTCCTCGCCGGACGAGGCCCGCCGGGCCTTGGAGGCGGGGGCCTACTACGTGCTCGCCCCGACGCGCCGCGATCGCTCCGGCCTCGGCGTGCCCGACCGATTGAAGGGCGACGGTGAGCAGACGCTGTATGCGATCGCGGCCGACGAGTCCCTCCCGTCCGAGCCGCGGCGGGTGCGCAGCGTCGAGACGCCGGCCGATCCGGCCGCCCTGCGGGGCGACGCGGGCGGTATCGTCCTGCTCGATCCCGGCCGGCCGATCCTGCGCGCCTTTTCCGCCGAGACCATCGCCCACCACATCGCGGCGTGCCGGGCGGCCGGCGCCGAATGCTGGCTCGCCGGCGCGCTAGAACTGCCCGACATCCCGCGGCTGATGGCCCTCCTGCCGGACGTTCTGGTCGTCGAGGGCTTCGACGAGGCGGCGCTGGCTCAGGCCGGCCGGATGCTGCGCTCGGCCGAGGCACCGCTCGCCGATGCGCCGACCGATCTCATCCGCGTCACCAACTTCACGCTGCAGGCGCGGGTCGGGGCCTACGGCTTCGAGCGCGAGCGAAACCAACGCGTCCGCTTCAGCGTCGAGGCGTCCGTCCGGCGTTCGATCGCGGGCGTGCCGAGGGCGATGGGCGACGTCTATTCCTATGACATCGTCATGGACGCCGCGCGACGGCTATGCGAGCGCGGGCACACCGACCTCGTGGAGACGCTGGCCGAGGAACTCGCGGCCGAGCTTCTGACGGACCGCCGGGTCGCCGAGGTGATGGTGCGCGTGGAAAAACTCGACCTCGGGCCTGAGGCGGTCGGCATCGAGATCCGGCGGAAAGCGGCCGGATAGGGCGAGCTTGCCTCGGGCTCACGCATGCGTGAGAAGGAACCTTCCAACCCGCAGGAAACTTGTTCAAAATACGGCGCGGGGCAGGATCGCCGCGTGCGTGTTTCGGTTGAGTCGGGAGTTGCCTGAAATGAAGGACGTCCTCGTCGTCAAGTTCGGCGGAAGCTCGATCGCGTCGACGGACCTGCGCAAGTGGGTCGAGGCGATCGAGAAGTCCAAGCGCCGCCTCGTGGTCGTGCCCGGCGGCGGCCCGTTCGCCAAGCTCGTGCGCCAGTACCAGACCCGCATCGGCTACGACGACGACGCGGCCCATCGCATGGCGATCCTCGGCATGGAGCAGTTCGGCCACGCGCTGGCGAGCCTGGGTACGCGCCTGCGCCCGGCCGCGACGCTGGACGCGATCGCCGCCGCGCACGGCGAGGGCCTGATCCCCGTTTGGATGCCGGCCAAGCTCGTCATCCGCGCCGACGAGATCGAGCACACCTGGAGCACCACGTCGGACAGTCTCGCCGCCTGGCTCGCCGGCCAGTTCGAGGGCGCCTCGCTCTGCCTCATCAAGCAAATCGACCTGCCGGCGGGCTCCACGATCGAAGCCGTATCGGCCGCCGGCGTCGTCGACACCGGCTTTGCCAGCCTTCTCCATCCGGCGACGCGCGTCTTCGTCGCCGGCCCGTCCGATCTTGCCATTGCCGGCCGGCGGCTGGCGGAGGGGGCCGTGCCCGGTCGCGAGGTGACGCACGAGAAGCAGAACGGCTTCGTCGAAGCCGCGCAGTGACGCTTCTGGACGACGCGCCCACCAGCCCGCAGACGCCGTTTTCCGCCGTCGAGCCGCCGCGCCTCCAGCGCGCGAGAGGCGAGGCGCGCGCGAGCGTCGGGCCGGTCCCACGGGGGCCGCGCACCCGCACCGCCATCCGCCGCCTCCATCAGGCCGGCTGCCTCAAGCTCCGCTTTCCGCGTCTTGCGAGCGAAGAGTGCCAGGCCGTCATCATCAACACGTCGGGCGGTCTCACCGGCGGCGACCGGCTGACGCTCGGCTTCGAGGTCGAGCCGCGCGGGGCGCTGACCGTCACCACCCAAGCCTGCGAGCGCGTCTACCGCTCCACCGGCGGCGCGGCCGACGTCGACCTGTCGATGCGCCTCGGGGCGGGCGCGTCGCTCGCCTACCTGCCGCAGGAGACGATCCTCTTCGAGGGCGGGCGCTTGTCGCGCCGTCTCACGCTCGATGCCGCCGCCGACAGCCGGTTCCTGCTTCTGGAAAGCGTGATCCTCGGCCGCGCGGCGATGGGGGAGACGGTCGTCGACGGCCTCATCGCCGATCGCTGGCGCATCCGGCGCGAGGGGCGGCTGGTTCTGGCCGAAGACCTCCGCCTCGGCGGCGACATCTCGGCGCTCGGGCGGGAGGGCGCGACGCTCAACGGCGCTCGCGCCTTTTCGACGCTGGTCTGGCAGGGGCCGGACGCCGCCGGGATGCTGGCGGGCGTGCGCGCCGGGCTGGGCCCGACCGAGGGCGCGAGTCTCGTCGATGGCCTTCTCGTGGTGCGCATCGTGGCGGCGGACGGCTACGTCTTGAGAAAACGCCTCATGCCGCTGGTCGCCCGTCTGGCGCACGCCCCTCTGCCGCTAGTATGGTCGATGTGAATCCTGCGACCGATCGGAATCGAGCCTGATGAACCTGACCCCGCGCGAGAAGGACAAACTCCTGGTGGCCATGGCGGCGATCGTGGCGCGCAAGCGCCTCGAGCGGGGCGTGAAGCTCAATCACCCGGAGGCCATCGCCCTGATCACCGATTTCGTGGTCGAGGGCGCGCGCGACGGGCGCTCGGTGGCCGATCTGATGGAGGCGGGCGCCCATGTCGTCACCCGCGATCAGGTGATGGAGGGCATCGCCGAGATGATCCACGACATTCAGGTCGAGGCGACGTTTCCGGACGGCACCAAGCTCGTCACGGTGCACGAGCCGATTCGCTGACCGCCTCGCCCGGCATCATCGCGACGACCTCTTCGCGCGGTGCCGAGACGATGAAGCGATAGCTGCGCGTCGCGTGCGAATAGTAGGCCGGTCCGCTCGATCCGTTCATCGTCACGTTGCGGACCTGGAACGGTTCGGGCGCGCCCGCCGGGATCGCCGTGCCCGCCGTTCCCAGGATGGCCGCCGCCAGCGCGAAGGCGCCTGTCAGCTTGCGTTTCATGGTCGCTCATTCCCTGTGCCGCCGGTTCTATCGTCGTTCGGCGCTTGCCCGCCGCCGCTGACCGGCTTGTCTGGATCTGAAAACTAGCAGCGCGAGGTTTCGATCCGGTGTCGCCCGATCGGGTGCGCCAGCGCGGTCTCTTCGGACCTGCGGCTTTGACAGGGGCAGCCCGCGACGCCATGATCGCGGGACACAAGGCGACCGGCAGGCAGGCGAGAACGATGATCCCAGGCGAGATCCTGACGCGCGAGGGCGAGATCGTTCTCAACGAGGGGCGCGAGGCGCTGAGCTTGAAGGTCGCCAACACCGGCGATCGCCCGATCCAGGTCGGGTCGCACTACCACTTCGCCGAGACCAACCCGGCGCTCGACTTCGACCGGGCGGCCGCGCGCGGGATGCGCCTCGACATCGCGGCGGGAACGGCCGTGCGGTTCGAGCCCGGCCAGTCGCGCGACGTGCGCCTGATCGCCCTGTCGGGCGACCGGCAGGTTCATGGCTTCAACGGCCGGGTCGGCGGCGCGCTGGACGGCTGACCGCCCGCCGCCGCTCAGTTGCCGCGCGAATCGGGCGTCGCGTTGGGGCCCATGCGAAGCGCCGAGCGGATGGCGCCGAGGTCGACGTTCACGCGCGGGCGCGGGATATTGTAGAGCGAGGCCGGACCGGCACCGGCCTGGCCGTATCCCGTGCCGTTCGAGCCGCTGGAGCCGAGCGTTCCGTCGCTGCCGATGGTCGATGCCGCGCCGACATTGCCGGTGCGCGCGGCCGCATCCGCGTTGATCGGGTTGAGCGTGGTCGAGCCGGCCGTCGCGCGCTGCTGCGTCGAGGTCGCGCTGGAACCGACGCCGCCCGACGAGCCGACCGCATTGGCCGCGCCGCCGAGGCTCGGCGTCACGCCGCCGCCCGTCGTGCCGCTGCCACCGATGCTGGATCCGCCGGTGCCCGACGATCCGACCGAGTTCGACGCGCCGCCGAGCGACTGCGCGCCGGCCGGAATCGCGATCGACACGGCGGCGAAGGTGGCAAGAGCGAGAAGCGACGACGGAGCGCGGCGCATGGGACAGGCCTTTCGGGGTTGGGGCGCTCGCTGCGAATTGGCTGCGCGCAGCCCTGAAACAGGGACGGACTTCGTATCCGCTATATCCGCAAAAGTCTGAGCGCTTGTTTAAGTTGCATCCGCCCCGCTAGCGCACGATCCGGGCGCGGCGCGGCGGCGAGATCGGCCGCGTCACGCCGCTGTTGTTGATCACCGAACCGTCCGAGCGCGCAAAGTCGCCCGCCGTGTCCGGCCCGATCGTCGAGCGCCCTTTTGCCGCGCGCAGGCGCGTCGAGGTTCCGTCGGCGTCGGGCCGCACGACGCGCGGCCGAAGATACGAATTGTCGTAGTCCCGCCCATAGGTCCGCTCTTCCACCGTGTCGCCGAACACCGGGGCGTTCGGAATGGAGAGGGGGCGAGAGGGCGCGCGGTAGCCGCCGATCGGGGCGCCCGACATCGACTGGCCGACCACCGTGCCCTGCGGGCCGGGATCGAAGGGCTGGGCGGCCGCGGGGGCGGCGAACGACGAAGCGGCAGCGAGGGCGAGGAGTGCTCGGACGATCATGTGAGGTTCCGTGTTCTCCAAGTGCAACGCGCGAGGCGGGAAAAAAGCTCGGGGCTCGGCCGCGGTGGGAAGACAAGCCGGCTTCGGGCGCTTAAGTCTTTTGCGGTGCAAACGCCCGACGCCGGAGGAGCCGTGTCCACTTCGATCTCCCGCCCCGCCTATGCCGCCATGTACGGGCCGACGACCGGCGACCGCGTCAGGCTGGCCGACACCGATCTCCTGATCGAGGTGGAGAAGGATCTGACCACCTACGGCGAGGAGGTCAAGTTCGGCGGCGGCAAGGTGATCCGCGACGGCATGGGCCAGTCGCAGCGAAGCCGAGCCGAGGGGGCGGTCGACACCGTCATCACCAACGCGCTGATTCTCGACCACTCCGGCATCTACAAGGCCGATATCGGCCTTCGCGGCGGACGCATCGCGGCCATCGGCAAGGCCGGCAACCCGGACACGCAGCCGGGCGTCACCATCGTCGTCGGCCCCGGCACCGAGGCGATCGCGGGCGAGGGCAAGATCGTCACCGCCGGCGGCATCGACAGCCACATCCACTTCATCTGCCCGCAGCAGATCGACGAGGCGCTGTATTCGGGCGTCACCACCATGATCGGCGGCGGGACGGGGCCGGCCCACGGCACGCTCGCCACGACCTGCACGCCCGGCCCCTGGCACCTCGCGCGCATGCTCCAGTCGCTCGACGCCTTCCCGATGAACTTCGCATTGTCGGGCAAGGGCAACGCCTCGCAGCCGCAGGCGCTGGTCGAGATGGTGAAGGCGGGCGCGGCGGCCCTCAAGCTGCACGAGGACTGGGGCACGACGCCGGCCGCGATCGACTGCTGCCTCTCGGTCGCCGACGACTACGACGTGCAGGTGATGATCCACACCGATACGCTGAACGAATCGGGCTTCGTCGAGAACACGGTGGACGCCTTCAAGGGGCGCACGATCCATGCCTTCCACACCGAAGGGGCGGGTGGCGGCCACGCGCCCGACATCATCAAGGTCTGCGGCCTGCCCAACGTCCTGCCGGGTTCGACCAACCCGACGCGCCCCTACACGGTGAACACCCTGGAAGAGCATCTCGACATGCTCATGGTGTGCCACCATCTCGACGCCTCGATTCCGGAAGACATCGCCTTTGCCGAGTCGCGCATCCGCAAGGAGACGATCGCGGCCGAGGACATCCTCCACGACATCGGCGCCTTCTCGATCGTCTCGTCGGACTCCCAAGCCATGGGCCGCGTCGGCGAGGTGGTGATCCGCACCTGGCAGACCGCCGACAAGATGAAGAAGCAGCGCGGCGCCCTCAAGGGCGAGACCGGCGACAACGACAACCTGCGCGCCCGGCGCTATGTCGCGAAATACACGATCAACCCGGCGATCGCGCACGGCCTCTCGCGCGAGATCGGCTCCGTCGAGGTCGGCAAGCGCGCCGATCTCGTGATCTGGGATCCCGCCTTCTTCGGTGTGAAGCCGGCCATGGTGCTCCTCGGCGGCACGATCGCCGCCGCCCCGATGGGCGACCCCAACGCCTCGATCCCGACGCCGCAGCCGATGCACTACCGCCCGATGTTCGGCGCCTTCGGCAAGGCGGTGGGCGCGAGCGGCGTCACCTTCGTCTCCGGCGCCGCGATGGCCGATGGCCTGCGGGAGAAGCTCGGCTGCGAGAAGACGTTCCTCGCGGTCGAGAACACGCGGTCCGGCATCTCGAAGGCTTCGATGATCCTCAACGACGCGACGCCGCACATCGAGGTGAACCCCGAGACCTACGAGGTGCGCGCCGACGGCGAGCTCCTCACCTGCGAGCCCGCCAAGGTGCTGCCGATGGCGCAGCGGTACTTCCTGTTCTAGGCTTCCCGCATGGCCAAGCCGCAGCCCGCCGACCTGCCGCTCTACGAGCGCGACTTCTATGCCTGGACCCAGGACCAGGCGGCGAAGCTGCGCGCGCGGGCGCACAACTCGATCGACTGGGACAACGCGGCGGAGGAACTTGAAAGTTTGGGTGACTCGCAGCGGAACGAGATCGAAAGCCGGATGAATGTGCTGTTGGTTCATCTCCTGAAATGGCGATACCAGCCCGATCGCCGATCCGGCAGCTGGAAGGGCTCGATCGTCGAGCAGCGCAACCGTCTGCAACGCCGGATCGCCAAGAGCCCAAGCCTGAAGGCTTACCCTGCCGAGGTGCTCGGCGACGAATACGCGCTCGCCCGGACTCTTGCCGCAGCCGAAACCGAGTTGCCTGAGGACGTCTTCCCGCACGAATGCCCTTTCACGCTCGAGGACATCCTCGACCCCGCCTTCTACCCGGACGGCGAATGAAGAGGGTCCGAAAAGCGCTGGCGGTCCTTCTGGCGTCTGTCGGCGGCGCGCAGGCCGATCCCCTGACGCTCGACCTGCCGGGAACGCCGGAGCGCATGCGCTTCACCTACGAATGCTCCGACGGCGTGGCCCGCGTGGTCGAATACGTCAATCTGCCCGACAACGACCTCGCGCTGGTCGAGGCGGGCTCGAGCCGGCGGCTCTTCGTCGGCGTCATCGCCGCGTCCGGCGCGAAATACGCGGCCGGCGCGCAGGTCTGGTGGTCGAAGGGCAGCGAAGCCAGCCTCCTTGACGTTACAAAGGGCGACGCGCCGATCGCCGAATGCCAACAATCCAGGAAAGGGTCACGCGGTTGATCGAGGCGGGAGAGATCCGGGAACGCGGGCAGTGGCAAGGGCCGGCCGACGACACGATCACGCTCGACGAGGCGCAGCGCCATCGCCGGCGGATGGCGATGGTGTCGGACGGCGGCATCGCCTTCCTGCTCGACCTGCCGGAAGCGCGCCTCCTCGTCGAGGGCGACGCGATCGCCCTGTCCGACGGGCGTCTCGTCGAGGTGAAGGCAAAGCCCGAGCCGCTCCTGTCCGTAGAGGGACGCGACGCCGACCATCTTCTCCAGATCGCCTGGCAGATCGGCAACCGCCATCTGCCCTGCCAGATCCGCGATGGGCGCATCCTCCTGCGGCGCGACCATGTCATAGCGGACATGCTCAAGGGGCTCGGTGCCCATGTCCACGAGGTCGAGGCGGCCTTCGATCCCGTCGGCGGGGCCTATGCCGGCGGCCACCATCAGGGAAGCCATCACCACGGCCATGACTGACGAGGCGGCCTCCGGCGAATCCAGCGGTCTCGACACGCTCCTGAAGCTCCAGACCTGGCTGTCGCCCGCCTTTCCCATCGGCGCCTTCGGCTATTCCCACGGTCTGGAAGCCGCGATCGCGGACGGCCTCCTCCAGACGGGCGTGGAGTGCGAAGGGTGGATCGCGACGCTTCTCCAGCATGGAAGCGGTTGGAACGACCTCGTGCTGCTAGCGGCTGCCTACCGGGCCGATGCGAGCGAGCTTGCCGAGATTACCGAACTCGGGCTTGCGATGTCCGGCTCGGCCGAGCGGCGGCGCGAGGCGATGGATCTCGGGATCGCGTTCGCGGAAGCTTCAGTGCCTTGGGGCGGCGGACCCAGCCATGCTGCGACCTACCCGGTCGCGGTCGGCGTGCTGGCGTGCCGCGAGGGGCTGCCGCTCGCCGCCGTCTGCGCCGCCTTCGCCCATGCCTTTGCCGCCAATCTCCTCAGCGTCTGCGTCCGGCTCGTGCCGCTCGGCCAGCGCGAGGCGGTCGCGATCCTGCGCAGGCTGGAGCCCGTGCTGGAAGCCGTCGCTCGCCGCGCGGCGGCTTCCACGCTCGACGATCTCGGCTCGGCCGCGATCCTGTCCGAAATCCAGGCGATGCGTCACGAAACTCTGGAAACGAGGCTGTTCCGCTCATGACCACGATCCGAGCGAAGCAAGCCCGTGGGTCTTGGATCGCAAAGCTGGAGAACGGTTGGGAGCGGTTGGGCCTCGCTTCGGATAACCCATGGGTTCCCGTCATCATTGAGGACTGCAGCAATAGGATCGATGGACGCACGATGATCTACCGATCAACAAAAGATCGCAGTGGCCTGGAAGATTGGTGGAATAAGCCCGCAGCCGCTGACTGGCGACGTCTTATGATGGCCGGACATCCAATCCTCCTTCGCAAGGGAATGGACCAAGCGTCCCGAACGGCCGGGAAGAAAATTGCGTTCTTTCGGGTGTCGGAATTCTCGTTCAACGACAGTGAACTCATGTTCAAAGTGGTGGAAAGGCTTGCGGAATGCGCCTGAAAAATAGGAACGGTCCCCTGCGGGTCGGCATCGGCGGTCCCGTGGGCTCAGGCAAGACGACGCTGTGCGAGAAGATCTGCCTTGCCGCTCGCGACCACTGGTCGATCGGCGTCGTCACCAACGACATCTACACCGTGGAGGACGCCGAGGCGCTGGTGCGGCGGCAGGCGCTGCCGGCGGACCGGATCATCGGCGTCGAGACCGGCGGCTGCCCGCACACGGCGATCCGCGAGGATGCCTCGCTCAACCTGCGCGCCATCGCCGACCTGCGGGCGCGCCATCCCGACCTCGACCTCGTGTTGGTGGAGTCGGGCGGCGACAACCTCGCCGCGACCTTCTCGCCCGATCTCGTGGATCTCTCGATCTACGTCATCTCGGTTTGCCAGGGCGACGACATCCCGCGAAAAGGCGGGCCGGCGATCACGCGATCCGATCTCCTCGTCGTCAACAAGACGGACCTTGCCCCTTACGTCGGGGCTGACCTTGAGCGGATGGAGGCGGACGCGGCGCGCGGGCGCAAGGGGCTGCCGACCGTTTTCGCCGACCTGTCGCGCCGCGTCGGGCTGGACGATATCCTGGACTTCCTCGCCGCCACCGGAGGGCTTCCCGCCCGCGCCAGGGCCGCCTGACCCGTGGCGCGCCTGTTCCTGAAGACGCCTCTCGCCATCCTTGCAACGGGCGCCGAGGGCGGCCTTGTGGCGGAGGACGGGCGGATCACCGAACTCGTGCCCGCCGGCGGCCAGCCCTCGGCGCCGGTCGACGAGACGTTCGACGCCTCGGCCCATGTCGTGCTGCCGGGCCTCGTCAACACCCACCATCATTTCTACCAGACGCTGACGCGCGCCCATCCGCAGGCGGTCGACAAGGAGCTGTTTCCCTGGCTGCAGGCGCTCTACCCGATCTGGGCGCGGCTCGATCCGGACTCGTTCCGCCTGTCGGTGCGCCTCGCCCTGACCGAGCTTCTCCTGTCGGGCTGCACCACGGCGGCCGACCACCACTACCTCTTCCCGCAGGGGCTCGGCGACGCGATCGACGTCGAGGCGGAAGAGGCGCGGGCGCTCGGCATCCGCGTGACCTTGACCCGCGGCTCGATGAACCTCAGCCAGAAGGACGGCGGTCTGCCGCCCGACTCGGTGGTGCAGGACGAGGACGAGATCCTCGCCGATTCCGAGCGTCTCCTTTCCACCCTGCATGAGCCGGGCGAGGGAGCAATGGTGCAGGTGGCGCTGGCGCCCTGCTCGCCCTTTTCCGTCACCAAGAGCCTGATGGAGAAGAGCGCGGGCCTTGCCGAGCGCCATGGCGCGCGCCTTCACACCCATCTCGGCGAGACGGAGGATGAGAACCGCTTCTGCCTGGAGCGATTCCAGTGCCGGCCGGTGGACTACCTCGAGGAGGTCGGCTGGCTCGGACCCCGCACCTGGCTTGCCCACGGCATCCATTTCACCAGCGAGGAGTGCCGGCGGCTCGGAGCGCACAAGGTCGGCGTCTGCCATTGCCCGACCTCGAACGCCGTGCTCGCCTCCGGCTTCTGCCCGACGGCCGAGCTCGAAGTGGCCGGCAGCCCCGTTGGTCTCGGCGTCGACGGCTCGGCCTCGAACGACTCGTCCAACATGATGGAGGCGGTGCGCCACGCGCTGATGGTCAACCGCCTCGCGCGCAATTCGGCCTCGGCCGTCACCGCGCGCGACGCCATTCGCTGGGGCACGGAGGGTTCGGCGGCCTGCCTCGGGCGGACCGACATCGGCCGCATCGCCGTCGGGATGCAGGCCGACCTCGCGCTGTTCACGCTGGATGAGTTGCGCTTTTCCGGCGCCCACGACCCGATCGCCGCGCTCGTCCTCTGCGGGGCGACGCGGGCGGACCGGGTGATGGTGGCCGGTCGCTGGCGCGTCGTGGACGGCCAGCCGGTCGGCGTCGACCTCGCCCGGCTGCGGTGCGAGCATGGGGCTGCCGCGCGCCGCTTTGCCTAAAAGCGGATCAGCCGCCCTGCGGCAGGGCGTAGGCGATGACGGAATCGCCGCGCTGGGTGCCGAGCGAGCCGTGTCCGCCGGCGACGACGAGGAGATACTGCCGCCCGTCGGCGCCGCGATAGGTCATCGGCGTGGCCTGACCGCCGGCCGGAAGGCGCGCCTTCCAGAGTTCCTCGCCCGTCGTCACGTCGTAGCCGCGCACGTAGTAGTCGATCGTGCCCGACAGGAAGGCCACGCCGCCCGCCGTCATCATCGGCCCGCCGAGGTTGGGCACGCCCATGCGGAAGGGCAGGGGAACCGGCGCGGCGTCGCGCGTCGTGCCGTTCTTGTGCATCCAGGCCGTCTCGCCGGTGGTGAGGTCGACGCCCGCGACGTAACCCCAGGGCGGCTGCTGGCAGGGAAGGCCGAGAACGGACGTGAAGGGCCCAAGCTCGATCGCGTAAGGCGCGCCGAAGTTCTCGTTCAAGGCCGGCAGCGCACCTTCGGGCTGGCTCTGGTTGACCACCAGCGTCCGGTCGTTCGGCCGCGGCACGAGGCGCGAGGTGAAGGCGAGATAGGTGGGCGTCGCAAACATCACGCCGCGCGCCGGGTCCACCGCCACGGAGCCCCAGTTGAAGACGCCGAAATTGCCGGGATAGATCAGCGAGCCGTCGAGCGAGGGCGGCGTGAAGCGGCCGCCGTAGTTCAACCCATGGAAGGCGATGCGGCAGGCGAGCTGGTCGAACATCGTGGCGCCCCACATGTCGCGCTCGCGCAGAGGGGGCGGGTCGAAGGAGATCGCGGATTTCGGCTGCGTCGGCGCGGCCCGGTCGGGAAGAACGGCGCCGCCTGGTGCCGGCTTCTCGACGACGGGCATCACCGGCTCGCCGGTGCGCCGGTCGAGCACGAAGATTTCGCCCTGCTTCGTCGGCTGCACCAGCGCGGGCACGATCTCGCCGCCGATCGGCAGGTCGACGAGGCTCGGCTGCGCCGGCACGTCGTAGTCCCACAGGTCGTGGTGCACGGTCTGGAAGTGCCAGCGCGGCTGACCAGTTCGGATGTCGAGCGCGACGATCGAGGACGAGTATTCCTCGACCTGCGGCGAGCGGTTGGCGCCCCACTGATCCGGCGGCTGGTTGCCGAGCGGCACGTAGACGAGCCCGAGGTTCTCGTCGGCGCTCATGATCGACCAGGAGTTCGGGCTGTTGGGCGTGTAGGTCTGCCCTTCCGCGATCGGCTGGGTTTCGTTCGGCTTGCCCGAATCCCAGTTCCACAGGAGGTCGCCCGTCGTGATGTCGAAGGCGCGGATGACGCCGGACGCCTCGGCCGTCGACACGTTGTCGAGCACCGTGCCGCCGACGATCACGCTGTTGCCGGCGACGATCACCGGCGAGGTCGAGTAATAGGAGCCGGGATTGACGTTGGGCATGCGGTCCCAGAGGTCGATCTGCCCGTCGCCGCCCCCGGCGTTGGAGCAGACCGCGCCGGTCTCGGGATCGAGGATCACGATCCGCCCGTCCGCGGTCGGCATGAAGAGCTTGTCGTCGCAGATCGTGGTGCGCGCGTTGGCGACGGCGACCGGCAGGCCGGGGTCCGTGTTTCCGCCGGTCTGGTCGACCGGGGCGCCGCCGGTGCCGGCGGGCGTGCCGGCGGTCTCCTGGGGTGCCGTCAGGCCGCCCTCCACTGAAAGCCCGGTGGCGGTGCCTTCCGGCGCGCCCGTGCTGGCCGGAGCGGCCGGCGTCGTCGCGGCGCCGGTCTGTGTGCCGGCGGCCCCGGCGGCGGCAGCGCTCTGGTAGGACAGGCCGCGGCACGTGAGGTGCTGGAGCGCGAGTTCGCCCTGGATCACCGGATCGTAGCGCCAGATCTCGGCGCCGGTCGTGGCATCGAGCGCGATGACGTTCTGGTGCGGGGAGCAGAGATAGAGCCGCTCGCCGATCTTGAGCGGCGTGACCTCGAAGGTCGTCTCCTTGGGGTCGCCCGGCTGCGGCTTGTCGCCGGTCTCGAACTGCCAGGCGACCTGCAGCGAGGCGACGTTGGCGGGCGTGATGTCGCCGAGCGGCGAATAGCGCTGGCCCATCTGGCTGCGCCCGTAGGCAAGCCATTCACCCTCCGGAATGCCGTTGTCGGCGGCCCCGAGACGCGTGCCGGGAAGCTCGCCCTCCTTGGCGTGGAGATCGGTGAACCAGGAGGTGCCGGCAACCGCGACGGCCACCAGCAGCGAGGCGGTCAGGAAGGCGCCGTGCCCTTTCAGCGGCGAGACGCTGCGGTCGCGCCCGTTCAGCGCATCGGCGACGCTTCGCCGCGAGAGGGGCCGGGTGATCCACGGAAGGAGCAGCAGTGCGCCGAGCACGAAGACGACGTCGCCGCGCGCGGCCAGCGGCCACCAGTCGAAGCCGACCTCGTAGAGCGCCCAGATCAGGGTGCCGATCACGAGAACCGCGAAGACGCCGAGCGCCTCCGGGCGGGCGCGGTGGAGGAGATAGGCGGTGCCGAGGAAGAGCAGCGAGGCGACGACGTAGTAGGCCGAGCCGCCGATGGCGAGGAGCCAGCCGCCACCGAGGAGCAGGGCGATGCCGCACAGCCCGATCACCCAAGTCATGAGGCGAAGAAACGCGGGCGTGGTTCGCTGCGGCATCGGGCATCCTTTCGCCCGGACGCGACACGGCTCCCTCGCGAAGCCGTGAACCCTGCCGGACTGACGCGACATGTCGCGACATTGCGCCGCGTCAAGCGCGAGGTGGTTCAGCGGTCCACGAGAACCGGCGCGTCCAGCACGTACTCGGCCAGATTGACGCCCGAGCCGCCGCGATCGACGACGAGGAAGTCGGACCGCTCGCCCAGCGCGACCAGCGGGTGGTGCCAGGTGCCCCGTGCGTAGGAGACCCCTTGCGCACCGCTCGCCATGAAGGCGACGGGCTCGCCGGGCCGCCCGTCCGCATCGCTTGCCACGACCACGAGGTAGGGGCGGCCCTCCAGCGGCATGAAGGCCTGGCTGCCGAGCGGGTGCCGCTCCAGCATCTCGACGCGAAAGGGAAGATCGAACGGCTTGCCGCGGAAGATCGAGATCAGCGCATGACCGCCGCCCGACGACACGTCCACCGGCGCGATGTCGTGGAAGCGCGTCGTGGTGCCGTTGTTGATGAGCCGGATCTCGGTGCAGTTGTCGGGCTCGATCACCTCGCCGAACGGGCGGAAGGCTTCCGCCGTCAGCGGCACGGCCCGGAGCGTGCGAAGGCTCATGCGGCGCTTCCGAGCATCGCGTCGAGGCGCAGGCGGGCGATCCGCTCGACCTCTCCGCAGGCCGTGCGGAACTCGGTTTCCTCGTCGTTCGAGACGCGGCTCTCGAAGGCGGCGAGGATGTCCTCCTTCGAACGACCGCGCACCGCGATGATGAAGGGAAAGCCGAAGCGCGACTGATAGCGGGCGTTGAGGTCGGTGAAGCGGGCGAGCTCGTCGGGCGTCAGGCGGTCGAGGCCGGCGGACGCCTGCTCGGCCGAGGAGTCGGCCGTAAGGTCGCCGGCGAGCGCGAGGCGCCCGGCGAGATCGGGGTGCGCGCGCAGGACGCCGAGCCGCTCCTCCCGGCTGGCGCGGCGAAACTGGACGGCGAGCGCGGCGGCCAGTCCCTCCGCGGTGTCGTTGGCAGGCCCGAGGCCGCGGTCGAGGGCGCGCTCGGCGATGAAGCGCGAATGCTCGTAGATGCCGCCGAACATTTCGAGGAACACGGCCCGCTCCAGGCGATGCGGGCTGATCGTCTCGCGGTGGGGGAAGCGGGCGCGCCAGTGACGGGCGATGTCGGCGCGCGTGGCGACCCAGACGTCGGGCTTGGAGCGGACGTAGTCGAGGAAGCGTGCGAGCGCGGCCGAGCGGCCGGGACGGCCGACGAGGCGGCAGTGGAGGCCGATGTTCAGCATCTTGGCCGCGCCCGCCTCGCCCTCGGCATAGAGCGCGTCGAAGGCGTCCTTGAGGTAGGTGTAGAACTGCTCGCCCGTGTTGAAGCCCTGCGGCGTCGCAAAGCGCATGTCGTTGGTGTCGAGCGTGTAGGGCAGGACGAGGATCGGCCTGGTGCGCGTTTCCTGCCAGTAGGGCAGGTCGTCGGCATAGGAGTCGGAGACGTAGAGGAAGTCGCGCTCGGCGGCAAGTTCCAGCGTGTGCTCGGAGGAGCGGCCGGTGTACCAGCCGAGCGGCGGCTCGCCCGTCACCGCCTCGTGCAGGGCCAGCGCCTCGTCCATGTCGGCGCGCTCGGCATCGGCGGCGTGGTCGCGGTAGTCGATCCATTTCAGCCCGTGCGAGGCGATCTCCCAGCCGGCCTCGCGCATCGCGGCCACCTGTTCTGGGCTGCGCTCCAGCGCGGTGGCGACGCCGTAGACCGTGACCGGCATCTGGCGTTCGGTGAACAGCCGCCAGAGCCGCCAGAAGCCGGCGCGCGCGCCGTACTCGTAGATCGATTCCATGTTCATGTGGCGCTGTCCCGGCCAGGGCGCGGCGCCGACAATCTCCGACAGGAACGCCTCGGACGCCTTGTCGCCGTGGATCACGGCATTCTCGCCGCCTTCCTCGCAGTTCACCACGAACTGGACGCAGATCTTCGCCGCGCCGGTGCCGTTCGGGTTCGGCCAATGCGGGTCCGGCGCGTTGCGGCCGTAGCCGCTGAGGTCGCGTGGGTAGGAACTGGTCATCGGGCTCGCCTCGGCTGTGTCGCGTGCGTGGCCTTTGGATACGCGCTTCGGGCCGCCGTTGCCAAGGCGGGCGCGGCGCCCGGGCGCTTCAACCTTTCTGCTGGACGAGGCGTCGCGAACGGGTGCAGACTGGCGCACCGGACGATCGAGACGGAACGGATCCTCGCACGATGCCATCACTGCCCCCCGGCTCCGGCCGGCTGACGACGCATGTTCTGGACACGGCCCGCGGCACCCCTGCGCGCGGGCTGGAACTCGTGCTCCACCGGCTGGACGGCGAGCGGCGGGACCTCGTCGGCGAAGGGCGCACCAACGAGGACGGGCGCTGCGACGCCCCGCTGATGCAGGGCGAGGGCTTCCGGCACGGGACCTACGAGATCACCTTCTTCTGCGGCCCTTATTTCGACGCGCAGGGCGTCGTGCTCGACCAGCCGAAGTTCCTCGACGACGTCGTGATCCGCTTCGGCATCTCGGAGGACCGCCACTACCACGTGCCGCTGCTCCTATCGCCCTTCGGCTACTCGACCTATCGGGGGAGCTGATGGCGCCGATCCGCTTCATCCTGAACGGTGAGGAGCGCAGCGTGGAGGGGCTGGCACCCACCACCACGGTTCTCCAGTACCTGCGCGGACCCGCCGAGCGCCTGACCGGCACGAAGGAAGGCTGCGCGGAAGGGGACTGCGGCGCCTGCACCGTCATGGTCGAGGAGCCGGACGGGCAGGGCGGCCTGAAGCGGCGGGCCCTGAACGCCTGCATCCTGTTCCTGCCGGCGCTGCACGGGCGCTCGGTCGAGACCGTGGAGCATCTGGCCTCGGCCGGCGGGCTGCACCCCGTGCAGGAGGCCATGGTCGAGCGCCACGCCAGCCAATGCGGCTTCTGCACGCCGGGTTTCGTGATGCAGCTCTACGCCGGCTGGCGCACGGGGGCGCTCACCGACCGGCAGTCGGTCAAGGACGTCGTCTCGGGCAATCTCTGCCGCTGCACCGGCTACGGGCCGATCGTGGACGCGGGGCTCGCCGTGGCGTCCGTCCCGATGCCCGACACCGGACCCGAGGACGCGCTGCGCTCCGAGGCGCTCCAGTCGCTCCGCGGCGACGACCTCTTCCGCTACGAGGCGGCCGGCGCGACCTGGCTCTCGCCCGCCGACGTCGATCAGCTGGCCGACACCTATGCCGCCCACCCCAAGGCGACGCTGGTGGCCGGCGCCACCGATGTCGGCCTCTGGGTGACGAAGCAGCACCGCAGCTTCGAGACCCTGATCGACGTGTCGCGCGTCCATGATCTCCGCCATGTGGAGGAAGGGCCGGAAAGCCTGTTCTTCGGCGCCGCCGTGACCCATGCCGACGCCCGCGCGCGGCTGGCCGAGCTGCATCCCGACCTCGGCGAGGTGATGCGCCGCTTCGCCGGCTATCAGGTGCGCAATGCCGGGACGGTCGGCGGCAACATCGCCAACGGCTCGCCGATCGGCGACTTGGCCCCGGTGCTGATCGCGCTCGGCGCGACCCTTTACCTGCGGCAGGGCGAAGCGGTGCGGCGGCTGCCGCTCGAAGACTTCTTCCTCGAATACGGCAAACAGGACCGCCGCGAGGGCGAGTTCGTGGTCGCCGTCGAGGTGCCGTTCCTGAAGGAAGGCGAGCGCTTCTCGGCCTCCAAGATGTCCAAGCGCATGGATTCCGATATCTCGGCCGTCCTCGCCGCCTTCAAGCTCGGCTTCGAGGGCGAGCGCGTCGTGACCGCGCGGCTTGCCTTCGGGGGCATGGCGGGAACGCCGAAGCGCGCGCTCGCCGCCGAAGCGATGCTGGTCGGCCGCCCCTTCGACGAGGCGGCGGTGAGGGACGCCGCAGCGGCGCTGGCAGACGATTTCCAGCCGCTCAGCGACATGCGCGCGAGCGCCGACTATCGCCTGAAGACCGCGGCCGCCTGTCTCGAGCGCTTCCGGCTCGAGCTCTCGGGCGTTCCCACGAGGATTTCGGAGGTCGCGTGATGGACGAGACCCGCATCCAGGACCGCGGCGAGGCCGGCACGGTCGATCCCGCCGCGCTCGACGAGGCGCCGCCCGCGCCCCGCACCCGCCTGAAGGGCGGCGTCGGCCAGCCGATCCGCCACGACAGCGGCGTGAAGCACGTCACCGGCGAGGCGCGCTACACCGACGACGAGCCCGAGCTTCCCGGCACGCTTCAGGTCTTCATCGCCATGAGCCCGCGCGCCAACGCGGCGATCCTGTCGATGGATCTCGATCCCGTGCGCGCGGCACCGGGCGTCGCCTGCGTGCTTGGCGCCGGAGACATTCCCGGCATCAACGACTATTCGCCGGTCTTCGGCGACGACCCGATCTTTGCGGACGGCACGGTCCACTATGTCGGGCAGCCGCTCTTCGCGGTGGCGGCGGCGGACCTGCGCACCGCGCGCATGGCCGCGAAGCTCGCCAGGGTCGAGTATGCCGGCGCCCCGCCGGCGATCACGATCGACGAGGCGCTGACCGTCGCAGACGAGGCCGGCGAGGACCTGCTGCCGCCCCATGAGATGCGGCTCGGTGATGCGGCGGCCGCGATCGCGGGCGCGCCGCACAGAATCGAGGGACGTGTCGAAACCGGCGGCCAGGACCATTTCTACCTTGAAGGCCAGATCGCCGTCGCGATCCCTTTGGAGGACGGCGACGTCCTCGTGCGCTCCTCGACGCAGCATCCGTCCGAAGTGCAGCACAATGTGGCGAAAGCCCTCGGACGGCCGGACAACGCCGTGACGATCGAGGTGCGGCGCATGGGCGGCGGCTTCGGCGGCAAGGAATCGCAGCCCGCGCTGTTTGCGGCCGTCTGCGCGCTGGTCGCGGTGAAGACGGGGCGGCCCGCCAAGTGCCGGCTCGACCGCGACGACGATATGGAGATGACCGGCAAGCGCCACGAGATGCGCGCCGACTACCGCGTCGGCCACGACGGTGAGGGCCGCATCCTCGGCGCCGAGTTCCGCCACGTGGTTCGCTGCGGCTACTCCAAGGACCTCTCGGGGGCGATCGCAGACCGCGCGATGTTCCACGCCGACAACGCCTACGACCTCCAGGCCGCGCACATCCATTCCCGCCGCCTCAAGACCAACACCGTTTCCAACACCGCATTTCGCGGCTTCGGCGGGCCGCAGGGGATGGTGGCGATCGAGCGGGCGATGGACCGCATCGCCTTCGATCTGAAGCTCGATCCGCTGGACGTGCGCCGGCGCAACTTCTACGCCGCGATGGGCGAGGGAGCGCCCGGCCGTACGCCCTACCACATGGCGGTCGAGGATTGCGTGATCGCCGAGATCGTCGCGGAACTCGAGGCGTCGAGCGACTACCGCGCGCGGCGCCGGGCCGTCGAGGCCTTCAACGCATCGAGCCCGATCCTCAAGAAGGGCCTCGCGTTGACACCGGTGAAGTTCGGCATCTCCTTCACGACGACGCATCTCAACCAGGCCGGCGCGCTGGTCCACGTCTACAAGGACGGCTCGGTCCATCTCAACCACGGCGGCACGGAGATGGGGCAGGGCCTCTTCACCAAGGTCGCGCAGGTCGTCGCCGAGGAGTTCCAGATCGACGTTGCGGACGTGAAGATCACCGCGACCACCACCGCCAAGGTGCCCAACACGTCGGCCACCGCCGCCTCGTCGGGCTCCGACCTCAACGGCATGGCCGCGCAGGCCGCCGCGCGCACCATCAAGGAGCGGCTGATCGACTACGCCGTCTCGCGCTACAACGTGGCGCGCGAGGCGGTGGTCTTCGGTCCCGGCAAGGTGCGGATCGGCCAGAAGGAACTGCGCTTCCGCGACCTCGTCGGCGAGGCCTATCTCGCCCGCGTCTCGCTCTCCTCGACCGGCTTCTATGCCACGCCCGGCATCGCCTACGACCGCGAGACGGCAAGCGGCAAGCCGTTCTATTACTTCGCCTACGGCGCCTCGTGCTCCGAGGTCGTGATCGACACGCTGACCGGCGAGAACCGCCTCCTGCGCGCCGACATCCTCCACGACGTCGGCCGCTCGCTGAACCCGGCGCTCGACCTCGGACAGGTCGAGGGCGGCTTCATTCAGGGCATGGGCTGGCTCACGATGGAGGAGCTCTGGTGGGACAAGGCGGGGCGGCTGCGCACCCATGCGCCCTCCACCTACAAGATCCCGACCGCCAACGACCGGCCGGACGACCTCCGCGTGACGCTCTGGGACAAGGGCCGCAACCCGGCCGACACGATCTTCCGCTCCAAGGCCGTCGGCGAGCCGCCCTTCATGCTGGCGCTCTCGGTCTTCTCGGCGCTCGGTGACGCAATCTGCGCGGCGGGCGACCGCCGCCGCTTCCCCGATCTCGACGCGCCGGCGACGCCCGAGCGCATCCTCGCCGCCGTCGAGGCGGTGCGGGGGGCTTGAGCTTGCTGGCCGATCTCAAGGCGGCGCTCTCCGCGCGCGATCCCGCGATCGTCGTCAGGGTCGAGCGCGCCGAGGGCTCGACGCCGCGCGAGGCGGGGGCCGCGATGCTCGTCACGGCGTCCGGCGTCTTCGGCACGGTCGGCGGCGGCGCGCTCGAGATGGAGGGCATCGCGGAGGCGCGGCGCATGCTGGCGGCCTGCGAGCGCGAGGGGCGGCTCGACATCCCGCTTGGCCCCGCCATCGGCCAGTGCTGCGGCGGCCGTGTCGTGCTGGGCCTCCAGCGTGGCACCGCGGCGCTCCTCGAACAGCTGGAGCAGGCCGACGAGACGGCGCGCCTCGGCTGGCCGCACGTCTATATCTTCGGTGCCGGCCACACGGGTCAGGCGACGGCGCGCGCGCTGGCTCCGCTGCCCCTGCGCACGCTGGTGATCGACACGCGGGCGGACCGGCTCGCCGAGCTTCCGCCCGCCATCGAGCGGCGGCGCGCGGCGATGCCCGAGGCCGAGATCGCCGGGGCACCCCGCGGCAGCGCCTTTGTCGTGATGACCCACGATCACGGTCTCGACTTCCTGATCGGGTCCGCCGCGCTCGGGCGGGTGGACGCCGCCTATGTCGGCATGATCGGCTCGGCGACGAAGCGCGAGAAATTCCGGCGATTCCTTAGCCAGCGCGGCGAGGCGGAGCGAATCGGACGGCTCGTTCTGCCGATCGGCGGCTCGGCGGTGCGCGACAAGCGGCCGGCGGTGATCGCCGCGATGGTCGCCGCGGAGCTCGTCGTTCAACTTCTTGGGCAAAACATGGAGCAGGATTGCGCAGGCTTTGCGCCTGCGTAAACTCGGTGCAATATCGGGACCGGGTGTCCCGCCGGTCGGAGTTCCATGGCGCATCGTCTTGAACTGAGGAGCATTTCGAAGCGCTTTCCCGGCGTCGTCGCCAACGACGACATCTCGTTTTCCGTGGAGCCGGGGCGCATCCATGCGCTGCTCGGCGAGAACGGGGCGGGCAAGTCCACCCTCGTCAAGATCATCTACGGCGTGCAGCAGGCGGACGAGGGCACCATGCTCTTCGACGGCCGGCCGGTGCGCGTCGGCTCGCCGCGCGAGGCGCGGGCGCTCGGCATCGGCATGGTGTTCCAGCACTTCTGCCTGTTCGAGGCGATGACGGTTCTGGAAAACGTCGCCCTCGGCATGGACGACCCGCCGCCCCGGCGCGAGCTCGAAGCGCGCGTGCGCGAGGTGATGACGGCCTACGGCCTCGGCCTCGACCCGCATCGCGAGGTGCACACGCTCTCGGTCGGCGAGCGCCAGCGCATCGAGATCGTGCGCGCGCTCCTCGGCAAGCCGAAGCTCCTGATCATGGACGAGCCGACCTCCGTCCTGACGCCGCAGGAGGTGGACGCGCTCTTCGCGGTCCTGCGCCAGCTGGCGAGCGAGGGCTGCTCGATCCTCTACATCTCGCACAAGCTCGGCGAGATCAAAGCGCTGTGCACGTCGGCGACGATCCTGCGCGGCGGCCGCGTCGTCGCCTCCTGCGATCCGCGCGAGGAGACCGCCAAGTCCATGGCCGAGCTGATGATCGGTGGCTCGCTGAAGGCGTTGAAGCCGAAGGCCGAGGGGCAGTTCCGCGAAACCCGCCTCAGCGTCGAGGCGTTGAGCGCGCCCGGCGATCCGCCCTTTGGCACGAGCCTCAAGGACGTGTCCTTCTCGGTCCGCTCCGGCGAGATCCTCGGCATCGCGGGCGTGGCAGGCAACGGGCAGAACGAGCTTCTGGAAGTCCTGTCCGGCGAGAAGCTGAACGGCGTGTCCGGCGCGATCACCATCGGCGGCGCCCGCGTCGAGCGCGAGGGCGTGTCGGCTCGACGCCGTCAGGGGCTGGCGACGGTGCCGGAGGAGCGCAACGGTCATGCGGCGGTGCCGGCGCTGTCGCTCGCCGAGAATGCCATCCTGTCGGCGCGCGCCCGCAAGGGACTGAGCCACGGCGGCCTGATCCGCCTCAAGGCGGCGCGCGACTATGCAAAGAGCGTGATTTCCGCCTTTTCCGTCAAGGCGACGGGCGAGGGGGCGCTGGCCGGCAGTCTGTCGGGCGGTAACCTGCAGAAGTTCATCATGGGCCGCGAGATCGGACAGGAGCCGAGCGTGCTCGTGGTCTCGCAGCCGACCTGGGGCGTCGACGCGGGCGCCGCCGGCTTCATCCGGCAGGCGATGATCGATCTGGCGGCGCGGGGCGCGGCGATCGTCGTCGTCAGCCAGGATCTCGACGAGCTTCTGGAGCTCTGCGACCGCATCGCCGTCCTCAACGAGGGCCGCCTGTCGGAGACGATGAACGTGAAGGGCATCTCGATCGAGCGCGTCGGCCTCCTGATGGGCGGCGTGCACGGCGAGCCCCAGGCCGGCGCCGAGGCCGCCTGATGGCGCTCCGCTTCGTCCCCCGCCGCGAGCCGAGCCGCGTCATGCTGTTCGCGACGCCGGTCCTTGCCGTCGCGCTAACGCTCCTCGTCGGCACGATCGTCTTCACGCTTCTCGGCTACGACGGCCTCGGGGCCGCGCGCGAAATCTTCGTGACGCCGCTCTTCAACCCCTATCGCTGGCAGGACCTTCTGGTGAAGGCGGCGCCGCTCGCCACCATCGCCATCGGCCTGTCGGTCGGCTTCCGCGCCAATGTCTGGAACATCGGGGCCGAGGGGCAGTACGTCATCGGCGGCTTGGCGGGCACCGGCATCGCGCTCCTGACGATGGACATGGAGGGGCACTGGATCCTGCCCGCGATGGTCGCGGCCGGCATCCTCGGGGGCATGGCCTGGGCGGCGATCCCCGCCTTCCTGCGCAACCGGCTCGGCGTCTCCGAAATCCTGTCGTCGCTGATGTTGAACTACGTCGCGATCCAGGTCCTCTATTACCTGATGCGCGGGCCCTGGAAGGACCCGATGGGGTTCAACTTCCCGCAGACCGCGATGTTCTCCTCGTCGCAGACCCTGCCCTTCGTCGTGCCGGGCACGCTGATCCATCTCGGCATTCCCGTGGCCTTGGCGCTGGCGCTCGCCGTCTGGTTCCTGATCGCGCGCACCGTCGCCGGCTTCCAGGTGCGGGTCGTCGGCCTCAGCCCGCAGGCGGCGCGCTACGGCGGCTTTCGCGAGGCGCGCGTCGTCTGGCTCTGCATGGCGCTCGGCGGCGGCATGGCGGGGCTCGCTGGCATCTTCGAGGCGTCCGGACCGTTCGGGCAGATGGTGCCGAGCTTTCCCGTCGGCTACGGCTTCACCGCCATCATCGTCGCCTTTCTCGGCCGGCTCCATCCCGTCGGCATCGTGCTCGCCGCCCTCGTGCTGGCGCTGACCTATGTCGGCGGCGAAAGCGCGCAGACGACGATCGGCCTGCCGGCCGCCGCGATCGGCGTCTTCCAGGCGATGATGCTGTTCTTCCTCCTCGCGGTCGACATTCTCGTCCGCTACCGGCTCACCAGCGGCGCGGGCGGCGTCCCGGCCGCCGCGCCCATCGCGCCGGCGCCGACGCTGACGCCCGAACCGACGTCCGGCCGGGGAGCCGCCGCATGAGCCCCGAACTGATCGTCGCCATCGTCGTCGCCGTCGTCGCCTCCGCGACACCGATCCTGATCGCAGCGCTCGGCGAGCTCGTGGTCGAGAAGTCCGGCGTCCTCAACCTCGGCGTCGAGGGCATGATGCTGATCGGCGCGGTCACGGGCTTTGCCGTGTCCGTCACGGTCGGCTCGCCCTGGCTCGGCGCGCTGGCGGCGCTCGTCGCCGGCGCCGCCTCGTCGCTGATCTTCGCCTGGCTCACCCTGACGCTGACCGCCAACCAGGTCGCGACGGGCCTCGCGCTCACCATCTTCGGCACCGGCGTCTCGGCGCTGGCCGGCGCCGGCTTCGTCGGCATCACGACGCCGGTGCTCGGCTCGTTCTTTCCCGCCGCGCTCGCCGCAGACCCGATCTGGCGCGTCCTCTTCGGCTATTCGCCGATCGTCTACCTGTCGCTGGTCATCACCTTCGCCGTCTGGTGGTTCCTCAAGCACTCGAGAGCGGGGCTGATCCTGCGCGCCGTCGGCGAGAGTGATGCCTCGGCCCATTCCATCGGCTACCCCGTCCTGAAGGTTCGTTATCTCGCGGTGCTCTTCGGCGGCGCAATGGCGGGGCTGGCGGGCGCCTACTACTCGCTGGTGCTGACGCCGATGTGGGCCGAGCGGCTGACCGCCGGTCGCGGCTGGATCGCCATCGCGCTCGTCGTCTTCGCCTCCTGGCGCCCGGGTCGCCTGGTTCTCGGCGCCTATCTCTTCGGCGCCGTGATCACGCTCGAGCTTCAGGCGAAGGCGGCCGGCTGGTCGCTGCTCGCGCCGGAGTTCCTGACCAGCCTTCCCTATCTCGCGACCGTTCTGGTGCTGGCCCTCATCTCGGGCAGCGCGCGGACGCGGAATGCCGCGCCGGCCTGCCTCGGCAAGCCGTTCCGGGCGACCGCCTGACCACTCGAAAAGCCCTCTGCAAGGAGCCCTCATGAGCCTCTTCACCCGCCGCCAAGTCCTCCTCGGGGGTGCCGCGCTCGCCGCCGTCACCGCGTTCGGCCTGCCGGCCTTCGCGCAGGTCTCCGACCGCCCGGTCAAGGCCGCCTTCGTCTATGTCGGCCCGGTCGGCGACTTCGGCTACTCCTTCGCCCACGACCAGGGCCGCAAGTACCTGGCCGAGAAGCTCGGCGACAAGGTGCAGACGAGCTTCGTCGAGAACGTCGCCGAGGGGCCGGACGCCGAGCGCGTCATCCGCCAGCTCGCACAGGACGGCAACGACATCATCTTCGCGACCTCGTTCGGCTTCATGAACCCGACGCTGAAGGTCGCCAAGCAGTTCCCGAACGTGAAGTTCGAGCACGCGACGGGCTACCAGACCGCGCCGAACATGGCGGCCTACAATTCGAAGTTCTACCAGGGCCGCGCGGTGCTCGGCACCATCGCCGGCATGATGTCGAAAAGCGGCAAGGCGGGCTACGTCGCCTCCTTCCCGATTCCCGAGGTCGTGATGGGCATCAACGCCTTCACGCTCGCCGCGCGCAAGGTGAACCCGGCCTTCGAGACGCAGGTCGTCTGGGTGAACTCCTGGTACGACCCGGCCAAGGAAGCGCAGGCCGCAGGCGCGCTGCTCGACCAGGGCGCCGACGTCATCACCCAGCACACCGACAGCCCCGGCCCGCTGCAGGAGGCCGAGAAGCGCGGCGCCATCGCCTTCGGCCAGGCCTGGGACATGAAGAGCTTCGCGCCGAACGCTCACATGACGGCGATCGTCGACCAGTGGGGCCCGTACTACGTCGACCGCGTCAACGCGGTGATCGACGGCTCCTGGAAAACGCAGGACGTCTGGCTCGGCATGAAGGAAGGCGAGGTCGAGATGGCCCCGTTCAACGACAAGATGCCGGCCGACGTGAAGACCGCCGCGCAGAAGGTCGTCGACGAGACCAAGGCCGGCACCTACGAGGTGTTCACCGGCCCGATCAAGGACCAGTCGGGCGCCGAGAAGATCGCCGCCGGCACCCGCATCCCCGACGCCGATCTCCTGAAGATGGACTGGTACGTCGAGGGCGTCCGGAACTAGTTCCGCCCGGCTCGGGCTGGCGGCCATCCAGAGCGGTTCGCTCCGCTTCCGGTGCTCACGGACCGAAAGTCCGCTCCGCTCCGGTTCTCGCGAATCCACTCTGGCTGACTCGCCATCACGACCCTCTTGTCGGCACCCTGCGATGGGTGGATGATTCAAATTCTTCGAAGGGCGCTCGTCGCCCTTCGACCCAACGCCTGTCCCTCCCACCGTCTCCTGAACGGCGAGGGGCCACGCAAGGCACATCGGATCATTGTGGGGAGCGTCCGCGACAAGGGGGCGGCGTTCCGGGGCTCATCCCATGTGGACCTATTTCGCCGAATGGCTGCAATTCGGCGTGCGCTGGCTGCACGTCATCACCGCGATCACCTGGATCGGATCGTCCTTCTATTTCATCGCGCTCGATCTCGGGCTGCGGAAGCCCCACGGGGCGCCGCTCGTCGGCGTCGGCGGCGAGGCCTGGCAGGTCCATGGCGGCGGCTTCTACCACATCCAGAAATACATGGTCGCGCCGCCGCACATGCCGGAGGACCTGACCTGGTTCAAATGGGAGAGCTATGCGACCTGGCTGTCCGGTTTCGCGCTGCTCTTCCTCGTCTACTATCTCGGCGCCGAGCTTTACCTGATCGACCCGACCAAGGCGGACCTGCCGGCCTGGGGGGCGACGCTGATCGGGCTGCTCGGCCTCGGGCTCGGCTGGGTCGTTTACGACGCGATCTGCAAGTCGCGGCTGCGCGCCAACGATTCCGCGCTGCTCGGCGTCCTCTTCGTCTACGTGGTGGCCGCGAGCTTCGTGTTCAGCCAGATCTTCTCGGGGCGCGGCGCCATGCTGCACACGGGCGCGATGATCGCGACGATCATGACCGCCAATGTCGCGATGCTGATCATCCCGAACCAGAAGATCGTGGTGGCCGACCTCAAGGCCGGGCGCACGCCCGATCCGCGCCTCGGAGCGGCGGCCAAGCAGCGCTCGCTCCACAACAACTACCTGACGCTGCCCGTCATCTTCCTGATGCTGTCGAACCATTACCCGCTGGCCTTCGCCACGGAGTGGAACTGGGCGATCGCGGGCCTCGTGCTCCTGATCGGCGCCGTGGTGCGGCACTTCTTCAACACGATGCACAAGACCGGGCAGCAGCTCTGGTGGTGCTGGGCGGTGGCCGGCGTCCTGTTCGCGGCCGTCATCACCCTGTCGGGCGCGCCCGGCTGGCGCGCGGCGGCGGGGTCGGAGCCGACGGCGGCGGAGACCAGCCTCGACTTTCCGGCGGATCCACAGGTGGCGCTCGCCCGCTCCAGTCATTTCGCGGAGGCCGAAAGCATCGTCCAGTCGCGCTGCTCGATGTGCCACGCCCGCCAGCCGCTCTGGCCCGGCATCGGCCACGCGCCGAAGGCGATCCTGCTGGAGACAGGGCGCGACATCGTCCTCAACGCCTCGCTGATCGAGCGGCAAGCCGTGCGCAGCCACGCCATGCCGCCCGGCAACATCACCGGCCTCGAGCCGGCCGAGCGGCTGGCCCTCGCGCGCTGGATCGAATCCGGCGACGGAACCTGGCGCCGCTGAAGGATCGGATCATGAGCGACATTCATTCGGCCGGCGGCACGCTGGCGATCCGCGCGCGCGTCCTCTCCTACCACGCCCATCCGCTGGAGGCGGGCGTCGAGGCCTCGCATCGCTATATCGAGGACGGGCTCGTCTTCGTCCGCGACGGCGTCGTCGAGACGGTGGGGGAGGCGACGGCCGTCCTGCCGGACCTCGACCCCGCGATCCCCGTCGCCGACCACCGGCCACATCTCCTGATGCCCGGCTTCATCGACCCGCATCTCCATATGCCGCAGACGCAGGTAGTCGGCTCCTACGGCACGGAACTGATGGAATGGCTGTCGAAGTACACGTTCCCGGAGGAGTCGCGCTACGGCGACCCCGCCGTGTCGGATGCCGCCGCCCGCTTCCTGATGGCCGAGCTTCTGCGCAACGGCACGACCACCGCCGTCGCCTTCTGCACCTCGCATCCGCAGTCGGCGGAAAGCTTCTTTGCTGAGGCCGATCGCCTCGGCCTGCGCATGGTCGGCGGCAAGGTGATGATGGACCGCAACGCGCCCGACGCGCTCCTCGACACGCCCGAGCGCGGCTACGACGAATCGAAGGACCTCATCCGCCGCTGGCACGGCAATCGCCGCCTGTCCTACGCCATCTCGCCGCGCTTTGCGCCGACCTCGACGGAGGCGCAACTCGAAGCGACGGGGGCGCTGGCAGCCGAATATTCCGGCCTTCATATCCAGACCCATCTGTCGGAAAACCACGGCGAGATCGCCTTCGTGGCCGAGCTTTTCCCCTGGGCCGAGGACTATACGGCCGTCTACGAGCGCTACGGGCTGGTGCGACGCAAGGCGCTGTTCGGCCACTGCATCCATCTGTCGGAGCGCGAACGCGGCGCGCTGGCCGACAAGGGCGCCACAGCCGTCTTCTGCCCGACCTCGAACCTCTTTCTCGGTTCCGGGCTCTTCGACCGCGACGCGGCGCTGGCAGCGGGGCTCAGGACCGGCATCGCCACCGACATCGGCGGCGGCACGTCCTACTCGATGCTGACGACCGCGGCCGAGGGCTACAAGGTGCTGGCCCTGCGCGGCCAGAAGCTGCGCGGTCACGCCGCCTTCTACATGCTGACCGCCGGCAATGCCGACGCGATCGGCCTCAATGACCGGATCGGGCAGGTCGCGCCCGGCTTCGAGGCGGACTTCGTGATTCTCGACACGGCGGCGACGCCGGCCCAGCGGCGCCGGGCCGAGCGGATCGAGACGCTGGAGGAAGAGCTCTTCGTGCTGATGACGACCGGCGACGAGCGTAATGTCGTGGCGACCTACGCGGCGGGCCGGAAGGTCCATTCGCGCGATGGTGATCGCGGGCTGCCCGGCCGGCTCGACCAGCCGCCGCACGGTCCCGGCGCCCTGCCGATCGGGGGCGGCGCGGCACAGGACCGCTGACGCGGCCGCACGACCTCGCCGCCGCACCGGCGCATCCCGCACCAAGCGGCGCTGGCAT
Source organism: Aureimonas sp. Leaf324 (assembly GCF_001423245.1). GTDB lineage: Bacteria > Pseudomonadota > Alphaproteobacteria > Rhizobiales > Rhizobiaceae > Aureimonas. The sequence continues at coordinate 61,954 of NZ_LMOH01000006.1, read as the reverse complement.
CCGCCGTCGCCTTCGTCCTATGCCTGAACTGGAAGGGGCCGTTCGGCCCCGCAACGAAGAGGTTGAACCATGCGTCTGGTCCGATTCGGCGAGCCCGGGGCCGAGAAGCCCGGCCTGATCGATGCCGAGAACACGCTGCGCGACCTGTCGGGCGAGATCGCCGACATCGCGGGCGCGGTCCTCTCGCGCGAGGGTCTGGCGAAGCTGCGCGCGCTCGACCCGAAGAGCCTGCCGAAGACCGACCCGAGCCATCGTCTCGGCGCCCCGGTCGCCGGCACGCGCAACTTCGTCGCCGTCGGACGCAACTACGCCGAACACGCCGCCGAAACGGGCTCGGACGTGCCGGAGGAGCCGCTTCTCTTCAACAAGGCCGTGTCATCGATCGCCGGCCCACGCGACGGCGTCGTGATCCCGAACGGGTCGTCCAAGGTCGACTGGGAGGTCGAGGTCGCGATCGTGATCGGCGAGCGCTGCTATCAGGTCTCGAAGGCCGAAGCGATGGATCATGTCGCGGGCTTCTGCCTGTGCAACGACGTGTCGGAGCGCACCTGGCAGAAGGAGCGCGGCGGCCAGTGGCTGAAGGGCAAGAGCGCGCCGGGCTTTGGCCCGCTCGGCCCCTGGCTGGTGACGCGCGACGAGATCGAGGACCCGGCCGCGCTGGAACTCTGGCTCGACGTCAACGGCCAGCGCATGCAGACCGGTACCACGGCCGACATGATCTTCGACTTCGCGACGATCGTCTCCTACGCCTCCGAATTCTTCGCGCTGGAGCCCGGCGACATCGTCACCACCGGGACGCCGCATGGCGTCGGCGCCGGCATGAAGCCGCCGGTCTTCCTGAAGGACGGCGACATCGTCACGCTCGGCAATGCCAAGCTTGGCGAGCAGCGGCAGGTCTTCTCGAAACAGGGCTGATCCCGCACGGCTGACGACAAAAGGGCCGGGCAAAACGGCGGGCCGCACTGGAAGCCTCGCGCCCGGCCCCTATTCCTTCTGCGCGTCGGACGAGCCCTCGAAACGGCGCGTCCGACCCCTCGACAGGCAGCAGGAAGGCCCGCCCATGTCCCAGGTCGAAACCGGATCGAAGCCCAAGAAGCGCGAGACGGCAGCCCGAAAGGCATCCGCCGCCGCATCGCTCGATCGCCTCCAGCGTCTGGCCGCCGACCGTGTCGCGATCGAGGGCGTCCAGCCTGAGATCGACGGCGGGCGTTTCGCGGTGAAGCGCGCCGAGGGCGAGCCGCTCACCGTCACCGCCGACATCTTTTCCGATGGCCACGAGATCATCGCCGCAGCGCTTCTGACGCGCGGCGTCGACGACGCGCACTGGACCGAGACGCCCTTCGTCTTCATCGCCAACGACCGCTGGGGCGCGACGGTCTCCTTCGACAAGCCCGGTCCCTACCGCTTTACGATTCTTGCGTGGCGCGACACGTTCGCGACCTGGGCGAGCGACACGAAGAAGAAGAAGGATGCCGGCGTCGACATCTCGCTGGAACTGCGCGAGGGCGCGATCCTTCTGGAGAAGGCTTCCGGGTCCGGGCGCGGCACCAAGGACCAGCAGAAGGCGCTGAAAGCGCTGCGCGACCGGATCGCCAAGCTCGCCGCCAAGGGTGACGGCGAGGCTCTCTACGCCGCCTTCGAGGAGGCGACGACCGTCGCGCTCCTGCGCGACGTCGGCGTGCGCGAGAACCTCTCGTCCTACGGCCGCGAGGTGCCGGTCTGGGTCGACCGCGAGCGCGCGGCGTTTTCCGCGTGGTACGAGTTGATGCCGCGCTCGCAGTCGGGCGACGTCAACCGGCACGGCACGTTCGACGACGTCATCGCGCGCCTGCCCGACATTCGCGAGATGGGCTTCGACGTCCTCTATTTCCCGCCGATCCACCCGATCGGCAAGTCCAACCGCAAGGGCAAGAACAACTCGGTCACGGCGCAGGACGGCGAGCCGGGGAGCCCCTACGCGATCGGCTCCCACGAGGGTGGCCACAAGGACCTCCACCCGGAGCTCGGCTCCTTCGCCGACTTCCAGCGCCTCGTGACGCGCGCCGCCGACCACGGGCTGGAAATCGCCATCGACTTCGCCATCCAGTGCTCGCCCGACCATCCGTGGATCAAGGAGCACCCGGAATGGTTCGACTGGCGGCCGGACGGCTCCATCAAGTACGCCGAGAACCCGCCGAAGAAGTATCAGGACATCGTCAATGTCGACTTCTACCGTGAGGGCGCGATCCCCTCGCTGTGGCAGGAGCTGCTCGACGTCGTGCTGTTCTGGCTGGACAAGGGCGTGCGCATCTTCCGCGTCGACAACCCGCACACCAAGCCCTTTCCCTTCTGGGAATGGCTGATCGCCGAGGTGCGGCAGGTGGACCCCGGCGCGGTGTTCCTCGCCGAGGCCTTCACCCGGCCGAAGCTCATGAAGCGCCTCGCCAAGGTCGGCTACAACCAGTCCTATTCCTACTTCACGTGGCGAAACCAGAAGTGGGAGCTGCGCGAGTACCTGACCGAGCTGACGAAGGAGGAGTGCGCCGAGTTCATGCGGCCGAACTTCTTCGTCAACACGCCGGACATCAACCCGCTCTTCCTCCACACGAGCGGGCGGCCGGGCTTTCGCATCCGGCTGGCGCTGGCGGCGACGCTGGCCGGCAACTACGGCGTCTATTCCGGATTCGAGCTTTGCGAATACGAGCCGCTGGTCGCCGGCAAGGAGGAGTACAAGGACTCCGAGAAGTACGAGATCCGCGCCTTCGACTGGAAGCGCGAGGGGAACATCCGCGACGACATCGCCTTCTTCAACCGCATCCGCAATTCGGAACCGGCGCTGCGCGACTTCCGCAATCTCGAGTTCCTGAACTTCTGGAACGACAACGTCCTCTACTACGCCAAGCGCACCGCGGACCGGTCGTCCTACCTCCTCGTGATGGTCAGCCTCGATCCACACAACCCGCAGGGCGGACATTTCGAGGTGCCGCTTTGGGAACTCGGACTGGGCGACGACGCTTCGGTCAAGGTCGAGGACCTCGTCGACGACCGCCAGTTCGTCTGGTCGGGCAAGATCCAGCATTGGTGGTTCCGCCCGGACGAGCGGCCCTACGCCGTGTTCCGGATCTCGGTTTGAGCGCCGCCCCGGCGGCCGGTTGAGCGGAAGCGAAGCGAGAGTGCGAGCATGACCACATCCCATTCCCGGCCGGACGGCGCCCCGAGCGCCGAGTTCGACGCCGCCTCGGTGCCCTCGTCGGCGCTGGTCGAGTTCGCCGGGCGCCAGCGCTGGTACGCGGGTCGCTCCGAACGGGTCTCGAACGCCCGCTTCGAGCCGATCGAGGCCTCGATCGGGGCGGCGGAGCTCGGCGAACTCGTCGTCCATGTCGAGGACGGCGAGACGCAGCGCTATTTCCTGCCGCTCGTGCGCGCTGCGGAGGGCGCGGCGGCGACGAGCCTCGATGCGGGACCGGCCGGCGGGCTCCTGGCGGACGGCGCGCGCGACCCCGCCTTTGCCGCGGCGGTCGTCGCGCTTCTGGTGAACGGCGAGGGGGAGGGCGGCGCGCTGGTCGCCCACCACAGCCGCGCCAGGGCGGATCGGCTGGCGGCCGTCGCGGGCGTGCCGGCGTCGGAGATCAAGGTCCTGTCGGGCGAGCAGTCCAACACCTCGGTCGGGGTCGGTCGCCTCGGCATCCTGAAATTCTACCGCCGTCTGCGGGACGGCGAGCAGCCCGAGCTCGAGGTCACGGCCTTCCTGACGGAGAAGAGCGGCTTCACCAATGCGCCGGCGCTCTTCGGCTGGTTGGAACTGCGGCGGCCGGACGGCAGTCACGCCGCCGTCGCGGCCCTCTTCGAGCGCGTCGACAATCGCGGTGACGCCTGGGGCGTCGTGACCGACGACCTCGTCGCCGAACTGTCGGGCCACAACGCGGAGCGTGAGCGCTTCGACGCCGGGGCGACGCTCGGCCGGCGCACCGGCGAGATGCATGCCGCGCTCGCACAGAAAACCGGCGAGCCGGCCTTCGATCCCGAACCGCTCGACGCCACCTCGCTCAGCCGGATCATTGCCGAGGCGAGAGCCGAGGCGGGCGAGGCGCTGGACGTGCTCGCGCGCGAGGCAGAGCGCAGCCCAAAGTTAAAGGGCGAAATCGATCGCCTGCTCGCGGCGCGCGGCGAGATCGACACGTGGTTCGCCGGTTTCTCGGCGGACGAGGCCGGCGGCTGGCGCACGCGTATCCACGGCGACTACCATCTCGGGCAGGTTCTGGTGTCGGGTGCGGATGCGGTGATCCTCGACTTCGAGGGCGAGCCGGGCCGGCCTTTGTCCGAGCGCCGCGCCAAGACCTCGCCGCTGCGCGACGTCGCCGGCATGCTGCGCTCGTTCGATTACGCCGCCTTCGCCGCGCGCGACCGCCTCGGCTCAGATGCGGGCGAGGCGGCCCGCACGGCGTCCGACGCCTGGCGCGATCGCACGAGCGCCGAGTTCCTGAAGGCTTGGGAAGCGGCGAGCGGCGTCTCGCTCTCTTCGGCCGCGAACATGAAGCTTCTCGATCTCTTCGTGTTGCAGAAGGCTTTCTACGAACTGCGCTACGAGGCGGCCATGCGGCCGGCGTGGCTGTCCATCCCCCTGCGGGGCATCGTCTCCCTTCTCGAAAAGCGTCAGGTCCTCCGATGAGCCAGACTGAAACCAACCGTTCGTCGGCCGTCGCCGGCTTCGACCACGCGCTGCACGGGGACGAGGCGCGGGCGCTCGGCGTCGGGCGGCACGAGAACCCGTTCTCCGTGCTCGGCATCCATCGCACCGAGGGCGGCGCGGTGATCCGCACCATGCGCCCCGGCGCCGAGCGCGCCGAGGTGATCGACACGCAAGGGCAGGTGATCGGCACGCTCGAGCGCGGCGAGGTCGACGGCCTGTTCTCCGGCTTCATCGCCGGCGACGTGCCGACCCATCGCTTCCGCTTCACCCATGGCGACGTGACCTGGGAGGAGGACGACGCCTACCGCTTCGGCACGCTCCTGTCCGATTTCGACGCCTATCTTCTGGCCGAGGGGCGGCACTACAAGCTCTACGAGAAGCTCGGCGCTCATCCCCGCGAGATGGACGGCGTGAAGGGCGTCGCCTTCGCGGTCTGGGCGCCCGACGCGCGCCGCGTCTCGGTGGTCGGCAACTTCAACGCCTGGGACGGCCGGCGCCACGTCATGCGCAAGCGCCTCGACACCGGCGTCTTCGAGATCTTCATCCCGGGCCTCCAGCGCGGCGAGGTCTACAAGTACGAGATCATCGGCAAGCACGGCGAGATCCTGCCGCTGAAGGCCGATCCGGTGGGCTTCCGCCAGGAACTCGCCCCCTCCACCGCCTCGATCGTCGACGGCCTCGTCGAGCACGAGTGGAAGGACGATGCCTTCCGCTCCAAGTCGCGCGACTGGCAGGACCGCGAGAAGCCGGTCTCGATCTACGAGGTGCATCTCGGCTCGTGGAAGCGAGGCGACGGCGACACGTTCCTCGACTACGACGCGCTGGCGCGCGAACTGACCGCCTATGTCAAGGACATGGGCTTCACCCATGTCGAGTTCATGCCGGTGTCCGAGCACCCGTTCTACGGCTCGTGGGGCTACCAGCCGATCGGCCTCTACGCGCCGACCGCCCGCTTCGGTGATCCGGCCGGCTTCGCGCGTCTCGTCGACGCGCTGCACCAGGCCGATATCGGCGTCCTTCTCGACTGGGTGCCCGGCCATTTCCCGACCGACGTCCACGGCCTCGGCCGCTTCGACGGCACGGCGCTCTACGAGCATGCCGACCCGAGGCGCGGCTTCCACAAGGACTGGAACACGCTGATCTACGACTACGGGCGGACCGAGGTGAAGAACTACCTCGTCGCCAACGGTCTCTACTGGCTCGACCGGTTCCACGTCGACGGCCTGCGCGTCGATGCGGTCGCCTCGATGCTCTACCTCGACTACTCGCGCAATCACGGCGAGTGGGAGCCCAACATCTACGGCGGGCGCGAGAACCTCGAGGCCATGGCCTTCCTGAAGGAGACCAACGAGCAGGTCGGCGGCCAGTATCCGAACGCCTCGACCCATGCCGAGGAATCGACCGCCTTCCCCGACGTGTCGCGCCCGACCTATGCCGGCGGCCTCGGCTTCCACTTCAAGTGGAACATGGGCTGGATGCACGACACCCTGCATTTCATGCAGGAGGACCCGATCAACCGCAAATACCACCTGCACCACATGACCTTCGGCATGGTGTATGCGTATTCCGAGAACTTCGTCCTGCCGCTGTCTCACGACGAGGTGGTCTACGGAAAGGGTTCGATCCTCGGCAAGATGCCGGGCGACTGGTGGCAGAAGTTCGCCAACCTGCGCGCCTACTACGGTTTCATGTGGACCCATCCCGGCAAGAAGCTGCTCTTCATGGGCGGCGAGTTCGGGCAGTCGGCGGAGTGGAACCACGACCAGTCGCTCGACTGGCATCTCCTGCAGTATCGCGAGCACGAGGGCGTGCAGCGCCTGATCCGCGACCTCAACGCGCTGTATCGCGGCGTTCCGGCGCTCTACGAGAACGACTGCGAGCCGGCCGGCTTCGAATGGGTCGACACGTCCGACGTCGACCAGTCGATCCTCTCGTTCCTGCGCAAGGACAAGCACGGCGGCGCGGCGCTGGTGGTCTGCAACTTCACGCCCAACGTCCATCACGGCTATCGCGTCGGCGTGCCGCATGGCGGCTTCTGGGCGGAGGCGATGAACACGGACGCGGAGATCTACGGCGGCTCGAACGTCGGTAACCTCGGTGGCCAAGACGCTGAGGAGGTCCACGCCAACGGCCGGCCGTTCTCGCTGTCGCTGAGCCTGCCGCCGCTCTCGACCATCGTGCTGGTGCCGCGCGGCGCCTGAGGCGTCAGGCCGCCAGCGCCTCCGGCTCGACCCGGTTCCGGCCGAGCCGCTTGGCGCGATAGAGGGCGCGGTCGGCGGCCGCCATGGTCTCGTCGAGGCCGCGCCCCATCGTGGAGGCGACGCCGACGCTGACGGTCACGGGGATGGCGCGCGCGCCGGCCTCGGACGCGTCCCGGAAGCGGCGGCGGAGGCGGTCGGCCATGTCGGCCCCCTCGCGCATGTCGCAGGCGGGCACGAAGGCGACGAACTCCTCGCCGCCGAGTCGCCCGATCACGGCGCTCGACTTCATTTCGCTTTCCGCCACCCGGGCGAAGAGCTTCAGCACGTCGTCGCCGGCCTGATGGCCGAACGTGTCGTTGACCTGCTTGAAATGGTCGAGATCGAAGACGAGGAGGATGCCGGCCGGCAGATCGGGTCCGATCCGCTCGTTGGCCTGCTGGGTGAAGCTGCGGCGGTTGGCGAGCCCCGTCAGGAAGTCGGTCTGGGCCGCCACCACGAGGCGGTTCTCGCCCTCCTCGCGCACCATGGCCAGCAGCGCCATCGGCGCCGCGACGGCGTAGAGGACGCCTTCGCCCATCGTCAGGATCGACAGAAGCTTGATCGCCGCCGCGTCGGTCACCGTGTCGAGAAGCGGCATGGCGATGACGCGGACCATGTAGATCGCACCATGGATGGCGAAGACGGCGACGGCGAGCGGGCGCGAGCGCATGGCACCGAGCGTCGGCGACAGGAGCGCGGCGACGCCCGCGAACTGGATGCAGGCGATCACGAGCGCCGCCATCGCATGCCAGATCGGCAGCGGCAGGTTGGGCCCCGCCCAGAGCCAGAGGCCGGCGCCACCCGCGACGGCGGCGAGCGGCGGGGCGACGTCGCGGCCGCCGATGCGGGTGATGCCGGCGACCATCAGCCCGTAGCCGGTGAAGATCAGGATGTTCGACAGACCGGACCCGATGACGGTCGGCAGTTCCTCGCGCCAGGACACGAGCATCGAGCCGGCGAGAAGAAATAGATAGGCGAGCGACCAGAGCCGCAGGACCCGCTGGTGGCGCGGGTTGAACAGGCTTTCGCCGAAGGCCATGGCGCTGGCGACGCCGAGAACGGCCGCGCAGAGGACGTAGATGGTGAACAGGTCGATCTGCATGGGCCCCGCGCCTTTCCGATCGGCGGGACTGTGTGCCTCGATCCGCGAAGGAAGTCTTATGGCCCGTGGCCGGGCGGCGTGTCGGATGCCGGTGTCGTTAAGACGCCGTTACCTCGGGCTCGACCGGCACCATGTCGACGGCGTGGTGGTGCTTCTGAGGGCCCGCCGTGATCAGGACGCCGTCGATCGGCGCGACGTCGGCATAGTCGCGGCCGAGCGCGACGAGGACGTGGTCTTCGCCGGCAAGGCAGCCGTTCGTCGGATCGAGGCCGATCCAGCCGGCGTCCGGGCCCGCCCAGGCCTCGACCCAGGCGTGCATGGCGTCGGCGCCCGCCAGACGCGGCCGGCCGGGCGGCGGCTCGGTGCGCAGGAAGCCGCTGGCATAGGCGGCGGGAACGCCGCAGCCGCGAAGGCCCGCGATCATCATGTGCGAGAAGTCTTGGCAGACGCCGCGCCGCGTCGCGAAGGTCTCCTCGACACGCGTCGCCACCGACGACACGCCGGCCTGGAAGCGGAAGTCGGACCGGATGCGCCGGGAGAGCATGAGGAGCCCGAGGCCGATCGCAGGCGCCGCCTCCAAGGTCTCGGCCACATAGGCGGCGACCTTGGCCGACGGCGAGACGAGGCGGCCGGCCCCGCCGAAATGGATCGGGCTGTCGCCCTCGCTCTCGAGAGAGGACGCGCTCCACTCGCGGACCTGTCGCAGCGTCGGCGTGTCTTCGAGGCGCGGTGCGGGGCGCTCGACGCGAACGCGGGTCTCGAGTTCGACCCGCAGCGCATCGTGCGGGCGCGCGATCAGGCCATGAGCGGTGCGGTTGCCGAAGAAGTCCGTCTCGCGCTGCAGTTCGCTCGGGGTCGGCTCGAACCGCAGCCGGCTCGCGAGGACGCTTTGTCCGCGATCCTCGCGCGGCTCGACGCGCAGGATGTGGCGGGCGTCCGCCACGAAGCCGGGATAGTGGTACGCGATCAGAAGGCGGATGTCGTAGATCACGGCCACGCCTATTCGCTGCCCGAGCGTTCGATCGACCCTTGCGGGGCGACGGCGAAGTAGCGCTCGGAGAGAAGGTCCGAAATGTCCCGCAGATCGCGCGCCACGCGGGTGAGGAAGGCAGGCGTGATCTCGGCGGGCACGGCCGTCTCGAGGCGCACGTGGAGACGGGCGATGCGCCGCGCCGCCAGATCGAGGCTCTCGCCGGCATGGGTGCCGGGCAGGTCCGCCATCGCGCGGCGCGTCGCGGCGACCTGATAGGCGACGGAGCGCGGATTGAGCGGATCGAGAAGGCAGAGATCGAGGACCGTCTCGGCATGGAGCTCGACCGAGAAGCGACGTCGGTAGGTGAGGCGGCTGTCGGTGAATTCGAGCAGAGCCTCGAAGACGCCCTCGCCGCCGGCGGCGAGAAAGTCGGCGGTCGCGGTCGCCGTCGCCTCGCCGCGCTCGATGCGGCGTCCGCACTGGAGGAAGCGCCAGCCGGAGAACTGGTACATGTTCTCTTCGACGAGACCGGAGAAGCCGGCGAGCCGCGTCAGCAGGCGACCGGCCAGCGCCGGATGATCGGCCGTCTCCTTGCGGCGTCGGGCTTCGTCGAGAAGTTCCACCACCTCGGCGAGGACGCGCCAGGCGTCGGGCGAGAAGCGGTCGCGGATGCGCGAGGCGATGTCGAAGGCCGAGCGCGCGGTGCGGTGCAGCCCGGCGAGCGGGTCGTCGTCGCGAACGCCGGAGCGCTTGAGGAGCGCGCGGCGCGCGGCATCGACGGCGGTCTCGCGCTCCTCGCCGCGACGCTCCAGCGCCGCGCGCCAGAGGCGGATCGCGACCTCGACGCGCTCGGCGCTGCGGCCGAGCCAGAACAGGTTGTCGGCCGCGCGTGCCGGAAGCGAGCCCGGCAAGCGGCGGCGGAACTCGCGGCCGGAGCCGAGCAGCGTGATCGGCGCGTCCGGTTCGTCGCCGGGAATCCAGACGTCCATCGAGCGTCCGCCGGCACCGATCGCGGGCGTCGCCTCGCCCTGATGCGCGGCCCGCGCGAAGCCGCCGGGCATAACCTCCCAGCCCTCGCCCGAGCGCGCCAGGAAGACACGCAGCGTGACGGGCTGGCCCTCCATCGCGCCGTCCGCCTCGACGGGGACGCAGGATAGGGGCGGGGAGCTGCGGGCGACGAGATGATCGGCCTCCCCGCTCGCGGGAAGCCGGGCATCGGCGGGATCGATCGCCTGTCCGGGAAAGGCGGGGCCGAGCGTCCAGCCGGGCTCGGCGGCGGCGCGCGCCCGCGAAGCGGCGTCGCCACACCAGAGCGTTTCCACCGAGCGCAGCGCCAGCGGCTCGCCGACGAGCCGCGTTGCCATGGCCTCCTCGAAGGCGGCGAAAGCCGGCGTCTCCAGGATGCCGGAGCCGAGCGCATTGACGAGTTCAAGATGACCGGCGCGCACCGCGCGAAGAAGGCCGGGCGTGCCGATGCGGGACTGCGAGAACAATTCCAGCGGATCGGCGTAGTCGGCGTCGAGGCGCCGCCAAAGAACGCCGACCGGGCGCAGGCCATCCACGGTTCGCAGCTTGGCGCGGTCGCCCTGCACGACGAGATCGCCGCCCTCCAAGAGGTGGAAGCCGAGATAGCGAGCGAGATAGGCGTGTTCGAAATAGGTCTCGTTGAAAGGGCCGGGCGTCAGCAGCCCGACGCGGGCACCGTCCTGGTCGTTCAGTCCCTCCAGCGTCTCGCGGAACCGCGCGAAGAAGCCGGCGAGGCGGCGTACGTGGAGCTGGCGCGCGAGATCGGGCAGGGCGCGCGAGGTGGCGACACGGTTTTCCAACGCGAAGCCCGCGCCCGACGGCGCCTGCGCCCGGTCGCCGAGAACGCGCCACGCGCCGTCCGGCCCGCGTCCGAGATCGACCGCGATGAAGCGGATCAGCGGACGCCCGCTCATGCCCTGCCGCGCCAGCGGTCGCAGGAACTCCGGATTGCGGCCGAGGAGGCGGCCGGGAAGGATGCCCTCGCGCACCAGCGAGCGCTCGCCGTAAAGGTCGGCGAGAAGGCGCTCCAGATAGGTCGCGCGCTGGCGCAGCGCCGCTTCGAGGTCGCGCCACTCCGCCGGGTCGATCACGAAGGGCGGAAAGGCGAGCGGCCACTGGCGCGCGCCGCCGTCCTCGCCCGCCCGGTAGTAGACGCCGGCTTCGCGCAGGTACTGCTCGGCGGCGCCGAACCGGGCCTCGCGCTCGGGTCGCGAGAGGGCGGCGAGCGCCTCGACCACCGGTCGGTAGACCGGCCGCACGCTGCCGTCCGGCGCGAGCATTTCGTCGTAGGCTCCCGCGACGGGGCGGCTCGGGGGCTCGACGGCCGCCCCGAGCCGCCCCTGCGACTGCGACTGGCGCTGGGTCCCTTCAGTGCGCAAGCGAGGCCGGCCGCCGGAGGTCGAGCGTCGTCGGAAAGCTCGGATCGGGCATCTCGGACGCGGGCCGGAACGCCCCCGGCGTGTGGCCGATGTCCTCGAAGCGCGCAAGGCGCCGCGCCTCGGCCTCGTAGGCGTTGACCGGGAACGTGTCGTAGTTGCGCCCGCCGGGATGGGCGACGTGATAGACGCAGCCCCCAAACGAGCGACCGGACCAGCGGTCGAAGATGTCGAAGGTCAGGGGCGCATGGACCGGGATCGTCGGGTGGAGGCCCGAAGCCGGCTGCCACGCCTTGAACCGCACGCCGCCGACCGCCGTACCGGCCTCGATGCCGGGCGCGAGGGGGACGGGACGCCGGTTGCAGGTGACGACGTGGCGCGACGGATCGAAGCCGGCGAGCTTCACCTGCAGCCGCTCGACCGAGGAATCGACGAAGCGCACCGTGCCGCCGATCGCCCCCGTCTCGCCCATGACGTGCCACGGCTCCAGCGCCTGACGCAGTTCCAGCGACACGCCGCCCTCGCGGGTCACCTTGCCGCAGAACGGGAAGCGGAACTCCCACTGCGCCTCGAACCATTCGGAGCGGACGGGATAGCCGGCAGCGGCGAGTTCATCGAGCACGGACAGGAAGTCGGCCCAGACGAATTCCGGCAGCATGAACCGATCGTGGAGCTGCGTTCCCCAGCGCGCGAAGCGGCCCGCCAGCGGCCGACGCCAGAAGGCGGCGATCATCGCGCGGATCAGGAGCTGCTGGGCAAGGCTCATGCGCGCGTCCGGCGGCATCTCGAAGCCGCGGAACTCGATGAGCCCGAGCCGTCCGGTCGGCCCGTCCGGCGAGTAGAGCTTGTCGATGCAGATCTCGGAGCGGTGGGTGTTGCCCGTCACGTCCACGAGGAGGTTGCGGAACAACCGGTCCACCAGCCAGGGCGGGGGCGCCGCGCCCTCGCCGGGGGCGGGCACCTCAGCCATCGCGATCTCGAGCTCGTAGAGCTGGTCGTGCCGCGCCTCGTCGATGCGCGGCGCCTGGCTGGTCGGGCCGATGAAGAGCCCGGAGAAGAGGTAGGAGAGCGACGGGTGGCGCTGCCATTGCAGCACCAGCGACTTCAGGAGGTCGGGCCGGCGCAGGAACGGCGAGTCGGCCGGCGTCGCGCCGCCGACCACCACGTGGTTGCCGCCGCCGGTGCCGGCGTGGCGGCCGTCCACCATGAACTTGTCGGTGCCGAGCCGCGACTGTCGCGCCGCGTCGTAGACGGCGGTGGTGATCTCGACCGCATCGCCCCACGATCGGGCAGGGTGGACGTTGACCTCGATGACGCCGGGATCGGGCGCGACGCGCACGACATCGAGCCGCGGGTCGAAGGGGGGCGCGTAGCCCTCGATGCGCACGGGTTGCCCGAGCGCGCGGGCCGCGTCCTCGATCGCGGCGAGAAGGTCGAGATAGGCCTCCACCGTTTCGAGCGGCGGCATGAAGACGTGGAGAATGCCGTCGCGCGGCTCGATGCCGAGCGCGGTGCGCACGGCGCCCACGATCTCGTCGTCGGCCGACGCTTCCGGGGGCGTCCAGGTCGGCGGGTCCTGCTTGTCGATGCGCGCCTGCGCTTGTCCGAGCGCTTGCGGCTCGGGCAGGGGGGCGAAGGACTGCTGCGGGTCGGCCGGGTGGGTGTAGGGGTAGCGCGCCGGCGGCAGGTGGGCGAGCGAGGAGAGGGGCAGGCGATAGCCCATCGCGCTGTCGCCCGGCACCAGGAACACGTGGCCGCGCCGCGTCGTCCAGCGCTCCGACATCCAGCGCCCGGGCAGGGCCTGCCACGCCTGCACGGGCAGCAGCACGCCGACCGGCCGGCCGAGCCCCCGGTCGAAGACCTTGGCGAGGCGCGAGCGTTCCTCGGCGTCTTCGAGGCGCGAGTCGCCGGGCGTCACGTTATCGGGCAGCTTCGCCTCTCGCGCGATCCAGTAGGACGGGTCCTCGAAGGTCTGGAGCGCGTTCTCGGGATCGATGGCCAGTCGTTCGGCGACACCGCGGATCAGCGTCTCGGCCGCCTCGACGGTGGCGCCGGCGGGCGGCGCGTCGTCGGCGGCCAGCAGCGCCGGGTCCCGCCAGATCGGCTTGCCGTCGCGCCGCCAGTAGATCGAGTAGGTCCAACGCGGCAGGGTTTCGCCGGGATACCACTTGCCCTGGCCGTGGTGCAGGAAGCCGTTCGGCGCAAAGCGCGCCTGGAGGCGGCGCAGCAGCCCATCGGCGAGCCCCGCCTTGGCCGGGCCGGTCGCGTCGGCGTTCCATTCGGCGCCCTCGAAGTCGTCGATCGACACGAAGGTCGGCTCGCCGCCCATCGTCAGCCGCACGTCCATCGCCCGCAGGTCTTCGTCGACGGCCTGCCCGAGCGCGTCGAGCGCTTCCCAGCTTTCGTCGGAGAAGGGCTTGGAGACACGCGGCGCTTCCGACACGCGCGTCACGCTCATGTCGAATTCGAATTCGACGTCGGCCGGGTCGACGCCGCCGACGATCGGGGCGGCAGAGCGGTAGTGCGGGGTCGCGGCAAGCGGCACGTGGCTCTCGCCGGTCATCAGGCCCGAGGTCGGGTCGAAGCCGATCCACCCAGCGCCCGGCACGTAGACCTCGACCCAGGCATGGAGGTCGCAGAAGTCGTGGGTCGCGCCGGCGGGGCCGTCGAGCGCCACGAGATCGGGCTTCAGCTGGATCAGGTAGCCCGACACGAAGCGCGCGGCGAGGCCGAGGTGGCGGCACGCCTGGACGAGGAGCCAGGACGAATCGCGGCAGGAGCCCGACGCCTTCTCCAGCGTGTCCTCCGGCGTCTGGACGCCCGGCTCCATGCGGATCGTGTAGTCGACCGCCGCATCGACCTTGCGGTTGAGGGCGACGAGGAAGTCGATCGTGCGCACCGGCGTCCGGTCGACGGAATGCAGGAAGGTCTGGAGCCGCGGGCCTGCCGCCTCGGTCTGGAGGTAGGGCTTGAGGTCGGTCGAAAGGTCGTCGCCATAGGCGAAGGGATAGGTCTCGGCCCATTCCTCGACGAAGAAGTCGAACGGGTTGTAGACCGTCATGTCGGCGAGGAGATCGACCTCGATGCGCAATTCGCGCGCCTTTTCGGGGAAGACGACGCGCGCCAGCCAGTTGCCGAACGGGTCCTGCTGCCAGTTGATGAAGTGATCGGCCGGCTCGATCGTCAGGGAGTAGGCCGGCGTTCTCGTGCGCGAGTGCGGCGCGGGCCGCAGCCGGATCGTCTGGGGCCCGAGCGTGACCGGCCGGTCGTAGCGATAATGGGTCAGGTGACGGAGCGCTGCGAGGATCGGCATCGGTTCCCGGACTCGACGAATGGATCGGACCGTTCGCAGTCTATGCACAAGAGGCGCCGTCTGGAACTGCTGCAATGCGGCAAGACGAGATTTCCTCGATCGATCCGGCCCTTCGGGTCGCGGGAACCGTTTGGGCACGCCCGTGTTACCGCGCCACACCCGCCGACCGGCCGGCGGGGGCGCGAGGGATCCCCGATGAAGCTGTTCTCATGCCCGTCCTGTGATCAGGTCGTCTTCTTCAACAACGTGCGCTGCGAGCGCTGCGGCCATGCGCTGGGCTACGAGCCGCGCACCAACCGCGTCCTGGCGCTGGAGCCGACCGGCACCGACTTCGTGTCGGTCGGGCGCGGCAGCGACGGGTCGCATTGGCGCTACTGCGACAACTACCAGTACGGCGTCTGCAACTGGCTGGTGCCGGCGGACAGTTCCGACCTCTACTGCCTGGCCGACCGGCACAACCTCATGGTGCCGGACCTGTCCAACCCCGACAACCAGGCGCTCTGGGCCAAGATGGAGGCGGCCAAGCACCGGCTGTTCTACACGCTCCTGCGCCTGCGCCTGCCGCTCTACACGCAGGCCGAACACCCGGAAGGGCTCGGCTTCAAGTTCCTCGCCGACGATCCGGCAAGCGGCGAGAAGGTGATGACGGGGCATGCCGACGGCGTGATCACCGTGGCGTTGGCGGAAGCCGACGACGCGGAGCGAGAGAAGCGCCGCAGCGCGATGGGCGAGCCCTATCGCACCCTTCTCGGCCATTTCCGCCACGAGGTCGGCCATTGGTACTGGGACATTTTGGTGCGCGACGGCGGCGCGCTCGACGAGTGCCGCGCGATCTTCGGCGACGACCGCCAGGACTACGGCGAGGCGCTGAAGACGCACTACGCCAACGGGCCGAAGCCGAATTGGCAGGAGGAGTACGTCTCGTCCTATGCCGCGGTGCACCCGTGGGAGGACTTCGCCGAGACCTGGGCGCACTACCTCCACATCGTGGATTCGCTGGAGGTCGCGGGGTCCTGGGGCATGACGATCCATCCGCGGCTCGACCGCGACGGCATCCTCACGACCGACCTCGACTTCAAGGTCTACGACGAGGCGACGACGATCGAACAGATCAACGACGGCTGGCTCGCCGTCAGCCAGGCGCTGAACTCGATGAACCGGGCGATGGGCCTGCAGGACCTCTACCCGTTCGTCCTGTCGCCCACGGTCATCGGCAAGCTCGGGTTCATCCACGATCTCGTGCACGGGCGGGTCGGCCACGCCGCCCGGCCGGCCGAGCGCGCGGCGTCCGTGGAGCCTGCGCCGGCGGGCGCCACCGCCTCGGCCGAGCAGCCTGTCGCGGCCTGACGGAGGGCTGCCGAAGGGCGGTGCACGATCCTCGTATCTTGCTATGCAATAAAGCGTCGCCCGGCCCCTGCCGGACGACGCCCACGCCCCACTTACCCACACGCTGGCCGGGCACCGAGGGGGATCCGGCGCGGCGTTCAGCGCGGGCGCTCGGCGTGCCCGCTCCCCCATCGACATGAGGCACAGCGGGCATGAGCGGCGGCGACACCTTCTCCTTCGACACGAGCTGGGGCGCGCGTTACGCGCCCGAGGGCAGCCGGTTCCGCCTGTGGGCGCCGAGCGCCAAGAGCGTCGAACTGGCCGTGGCGGAAGTCGATTCCACAGAGCCCGACCACTTCCATCCGCTGACGAAATCGGACGACGGCTGGTGGGAGACGGTCGCGACCTCGATCGGGCCCGGCATGTCCTACGGCTATCGCCTCGACGGCGAGACGCTGGTCGCCGATCCCGCGGCGCGCGCCCAGTCCGGCGACGTGCACTGGCTGTCGCGGCTCGTCGACCCGCGCGCCCACCAGTGGCGCACGGCCGACTGGAAGGGCCGGCCGTGGCACGAATGCGTCTTCTACGAACTGCATGTCGGCACCTTCACCGAGGAAGGCACGTTCGACGCCATCATCCCGAAGCTCGACTACCTCAGAGACGTCGGCATCACCGCGATCGAGCTGCTGCCCGTCGCCCAGTTCGGCGGCCAGCGGGGTTGGGGCTACGACGGCGTGCTCCTCTACTGCCCGCATCAGGTCTATGGCGGGCCGGAGGGCCTGAAGCGCCTCGTCGACGCGGCGCACGAGCGCGGCCTCATGGTCTTCCTCGATGTGGTCTACAATCACTTCGGACCCGACGGGAACTATATCCCCTCCTATATCCCGGAGTTCTTCCATCAGGAGATCTCGACGCCCTGGGGCGCGGCGATCGCCTATGACGAGAAGCCGGTGCGCGACTTCATGATCGAGAACGCGCTCTACTGGATGACCGAGTACCGGATCGACGGCCTGCGGCTCGACGCGATCGACTCTATCAAGGACACGACCGACACCCCGCTGGTGAAGGAACTCGCCGCGCGGGTGCGCGAGGTGATGTCGGACCGTCACGTCCACATCACCACCGAGGACGACCGCAACATCACCTGGCATATCGAGCGCGGCGAGGATGGCTCGATCCCGCTGGTCTCCGGCGAGTGGAACGACGACTTCCACCACACGGCCCACGTTCTGGCGACGGCCGAGCAGGAGTCCTACTACTCCGACTACCGGCGCGAGACCGCCGCGCAGATGGCGCGTTCGCTCGCCACCGGCTTCGTGTTCCAGGGCGACATGTCGAAGCATCGCGAGCGCGAGGTCGGCAATCCGTCGGCGCACCTGCCGCCGACGGCCTTCGTCAACTTCATCCAGAACCACGACCAGATCGGCAACCGGGCCTTCGGCGACCGCCTGCGCTCCCTGTCGTCGGCCCGGATCTACGACTGCGTGCAGGCGATCCTTCTCCTCTCGCCGCAGATCCCGCTGATGTTCCAAGGCGACGAGTTCGGCGACTGCAACTCCTTCTGCTTCTTCACCGACTTCGACGGCGAACTGGCGAGCGCGGTGTCGATGGGCCGCCGCAAGGAGTTCCGCAAGTTCGCCGCCTTCGAGGACGAGGAGGCCGCCGAGGTCTTCCCGGACCCCAACTCGGAGCGCACCTTCGAGATCTCGCGCATCGACTGGGACCTCGTCACCCGCCCGATCCAGCGCCGCCGCCTGCAGGTCACGACCAAGCTCCTGAAGCAGCGCCAGGACGTGCTGATGCCGCTGCTCGACGGCGCGCGCGGGGGCTGCGGCAAGGCGTTCGTGGACGGTCTCGGCTTCGTGGTGTCCTGGGAACTCCAGCCCGGGCGCGTCTATCACCTCTTCGCCAATCTGTCGGACGAGGCGTGGACCATTCCGGAAGGCCTCGACACGGGCAAGCTATCGGGCGCCGAGATCGTCTACGCCAACCACAAGCAGTCGCACGAGGAACTCAGCGCCGGCCGCGTGCCGGCCATGACCGTCGTCTTCGCGCTCGCCGACGGGCAACTCTTCGGCGGGGTGCAGTGATGGCCGGTGTCCCGCTCGACGATCTGGCGGAAAGCCACGGCATCCAGATCCGCTACAAGTCCGAGCTCGGCGAGGCCAAGGCGATCCCGGACGAGGCGAAGTCGGCGCTCCTGAAGGCGCTGAAGGTCGATCCGGCGTCGGGTGAGGCGGGGGCGTTCGCCGAGGCCGAGCACCGCCCGTCGCTCGCCTGCGCGCTGCCCGACGCCGCGCGCGCCAAGCGCTGGGGCGTGACGTGCCAGCTCTACGCGCTCCGCTCGGCCCGCAGCCTCGGGATCGGCGACTTCCAGGATCTCGGCCATCTCGCCGAGATCGCGGCGGCCGAGGGCGCGAGCTTCGTCGGCGTCAATCCGCTGCACGCCTTGTTCCTGTCGGATGCCGGACGATACAGCCCGTATTCGCCCTCGACCCGGCGGTTCATCAATCCCTTCTATCTCGCGGTCGACGATCTGGCGGGTGGCCCGGAGGCGATCGCGAAGGCTCGTGCGACCGATGCGGCCGCGTTCGAGGCGCTCGGCGGCGATCTCGTCGACTATCCCGCGATGGGCCTTCTGAAGCATCGGCTCCTGCGCACGGCTTTCGAGAGCGTGCGCGGCGGGCTCGATGCAGACGAAACCTTCCGAGCCTTCCAGGAAAAGGGCGGTCCGGCGCTTCGCGACTTCGCGCTGTTCGAGGCGATCTCGGCTCACATGCGCGGCGAGGGCGGCAGCGCCGGCTGGCACAACTGGCCGGACGCGTTCCACAAGCGCTCGAGCGATGCCGTGAAGGCGTTCGAGGCGAGCCACGCCGACGACGTCCTCTTCCACGAATGGCTGCAGTTCGAATGCGACCGGCAGCTCGGCGAGGCGCAGCGCCGCGCCAAGGCGGCCGGAATGGCGATCGGGCTTTATCTCGACTTCGCGGTCGGCGTGTCGCCGGACGGCGCCGAGACCTGGGCAGATCCCGAGCTGACGGTGCGCGAGGCGCGGGTCGGATCGCCGCCCGACATGTTCAACTCCGACGGGCAGGACTGGGGGCTCGCCCCGCTGTCACCGCGCGCGCTGGCCGAGCGCCACTACGCGCCGCTGACGTCCGCCTATGCGGCGCTGATGGAGCACGCGGGGGCGATCCGCATCGACCATGCGATGGGCCTCGCACGGCTCTGGTGGATCCCCGAGACCAGCCGCTCCGGCGGTGGCGGCTACGTGCGCTATCCGCTCGGCGAAATGGTCGATGCGCTGGCGCGCGTCTCGCAGGACAACCGGTGCCTCGTGATCGGCGAAGACCTCGGCACCGTGCCGGAAGGCTTCCGCGACGTGATGCACGACGCCAACATCCTCGCCTACAAGGTGCTCTACTTCGAGCGCTGGGACGACGGCCTGTTCAAGGCAACCGGCGAATATCCCGAGCGCTCGCTGGCCTGCGTCTCGACGCATGATCTGGCGACGCTTGCGGGCTGGTGGCGCGGCGCCGACATCAAGCTGCGCTCCGAGACCGGGCGGCAGGACGAGGCGGCGACGGCGCGAGACCTGAAGGGCCGGGCGCGCGAGCGCATGACGCTGCTCGCGGCGCTCCAGCACGAGAGCCTGCTGCCGCCCGAGTGGCATGCCGCGGCGCGCGGCGAGGCGGACCTGCCGGCCGAACTCGGACAGGATCTGGCGCTCGCCGTCCACCGCTTCGGCGCCCGCACCGGCTCGATGCTCTTTGCGGTGCAGGTCGAGGACATGGTTCTGGCCGAGCGCCAGCCCAACCTGCCGGGCACGATGGACGAATACCCCAACTGGCGCATTCGCTCCGACGTGGCCCTCGAGGACCTCGGCGCGGACGAACGCTTCCAGGCGATGGCGCGCGCGATGCGCCAGGAAAGACCGGAGATCGCATGAGCCGACCCCTCGTCGCCACGTACCGCCTTCAGTTCCGCGAGGGCACCGGCTTCGGGGAAGCCCGGGACCTGATCCCCTATCTCCAGACGCTCGGCGTCAGCCACCTCTACGCCTCCCCGATCTTCTCGGCTTCTCCCGGCTCGACGCATGGCTACGACGTCGTCGACTACAACCATTTCGAGGAGGATCTCGGGGGCGACAAGGGCTTCAACACGCTGTCGGACGCGCTGAGCGCCGCCGATCTCGGCCTCATCCTCGACTTCGTGCCCAACCACATGGGCGTCTCGCCGGCCAACGCCTGGTGGGAGGACGTCCTGCGCTGGGGCCAGGATAGCCATTTCGCGCAGACCTTCGACATTTCGTGGGAGGCCGAGAAGATCCTCGTGCCGACCCTCGGCAAGCCCTATGGCGAGGCGCTGAAGGATGGCGACCTGTCGGTGGTCTACAACGAGGACCGCCGCGAGCTGCGCTTTTCGGCCGGCGGCTACGAGCTGCCGCTCGACCCGCGCACGCTGAGCTATGTCTTCGCCTTCGTCGACCATGCCGAGCGCGACCGCATGGTACGCCGCTTCTCGGCCGCCGTGCCCGCCGACGGCGAGGAGCTGAACGAGCGCTTCGCCGAGCACGTCGCCGATCCTGCCTTCCTCGCCGCGCTGAAGGCCGGCGTCGCAGCGATCAACGCAGACAAGACAGCCCTTCACGCTCTGCATGAGGCGCAGGCCTGGCGCCTCGCGTGGTGGCGGCTGGCGCGCGAGAAGCTGTCCTATCGCCGCTTCTTCGAGATCGCCGACCTGATCGGCGTCCGCCAGGAGATGCGCCGCGTCTTCCGCGAGTCGCACCGCACGATCCTGCGGCTGGCCCGCGAGCGCCGGCTCGACGGCATCCGCATCGACCACGTCGACGGCGTCGCCGACCCGAAGAACTATCTGGCGGATCTCCACCGTGCCTTCGAGACGATCGGGCGCGACGTGAAGATCCACGTCGAGAAGATCCTGACGGGCCCCGAGCGCCTGCGCCGCGACTGGAACATCGCCGGCACCACTGGCTACGAGTTCATCACGGCGCTGTCGGGCCTCTATGTCGACGCCTCGAAGGAGGAGGCGATGACCAAGGCCTATGCCGACTTCATCGGCACGGAGGAGGACCTCCGCCAGATGATCGTCGAGCAGAAGCGCCTGATCTTCGGCCACAATCTCGCGGGCGAACTCGCCTTCCTCACCGACACGGCGCTGTCCGTTGCCGCGCGCGACCTCGACACGCGCGACTTCGGCCGCGACGCGATGATGCGCTCGATCGTCGAGGTCGCCGCCGCGCTGCCGGTCTATCGCACCTATGCGAGCGTCGACGGGGTGCCGGAGCCCGACATCCAGGTGATCGACGACGCCGTGGCGCTTGCCCAGTCCCGGCGCGAGGTCGAGGCCAACCGGCCTGTCGCCTTCGTCGGCCGCCTGTTGAAGCTCGATTTCGAGGATGGGCAGGACGTGACGGGCGCGCTGACCTTCGCCCGCCGCTTCCAGCAGACGACGGGCGCAGTCATGGCGAAGGCCGTCGAGGACACGACCTTCTACCGCTACAACCGCCTGATCGCCCTGAATGAGGTCGGCGGTGAGCCGGATCACTACGGCGCCGACGTGCCGGCCTTCCACCGTGAGATGGCGATCCGGCTCGAGGACCAGCCCGAAGGGCTGATGGCCTCCTCGACGCACGACACCAAGCGCGGCGAGGACGCCCGCGCGCGCCAGTACACGATCAGCGAGGCGCCGGAGCGCTGGGCCGAGATCGCGGCGAAGGCGGCCGAGACGCTGGCGCCGTGGCGCAAGGATGTCGGCGAGACCGGAGTGTCGCCCGATCCGGCGACCGAATGGGGCTTCTATCAGGCCCTCGTCGGCGTGATCCCGGCCGACTTCGATCCCGCCGACGAGGCGATGCGCCGGGAATTGTCCGAGCGGCTCSCCGCCTTCGCCGAGAAGGCGGCGCGCGAGGCTAAGCGCTTCACGACCTGGACCGCGCCGGACGAGGCCTACGAGGGGGCGCTGAAGGGCTTCGTCGAAGCGGCGCTCTCGAAGCGGGAGAGCGGCGACTTTCTCGAGCACTTCTGGCAGGATGTCCAGCCGTTCGTCGTTGCCGGCGCGCTGACGTCGCTGTCGCAGACGCTGGTGAAGCTGACCGCGCCCGGCGTGCCGGACATCTACCAGGGCACGGAGTTCTACGACCTCAGCCTTGTGGACCCCGACAACCGTCGCAAGATCGACTTCAAGGCCCGCGAAGCCGCGATGACCGACGGGCACGGCGTCGCCGAAGCGTTGCCGCACTGGCGGGACGGCCGCGTGAAGGCGAAGCTGACGGCGGCCGCCCTCAAGGCACGCATCAAGGCGCCGGAGCTCTTTACGACGGGCAAGTACATGCCGCTCGAGGTGACGGGCGAGAAGCGGGACCACGTCCTCGCCTTCGCGCGCAGCGACCGGGAAGGGCGGTTCGCCGTCACGGTGGTGCCGCGGCTGGCGCTTGGACTTCTCGGCGACCGGGCGAAGATGCCGATGCCGGATGCCGCCGCCTGGGGCGACACGGCGGTTCGGCTGCCCTCGAAACTGTCCGGCGCGCGCTTCGAGGACATCCTCAACCTCAAGCCGGTCGCGGGCGCGGCGTCGCTGCCGCTCTCGACGCTCCTCGCCGACCTGCCGGTCGCGCTGCTCGTCGCCGACTGATGGCAGCCGGCGGCCCACTGCCGCCGGCTCCGCCCATCCCTCGCGCTTCTGCCTTTGAAGGAGGCATGTCATGCCGATCCGCACCGTCGTCTGGAACGAGTTCCTACACGAGAACGAGAACGAGGCGGTGCGCTCGATCTACCCGCACGGCATTCACCGCACCATCGCCGACGCATTGGGCGAGGACCCCGAGATCGAGGCGTCGACCGCGACACTCGAGGAGCCCGAGCACGGCCTGCCGCAGTCGCGGCTCGACGAGACCGACGTTCTCGTCTGGTGGGGGCACAAGGCCCATGGCCGCGTCGCCGACGAGATCGTCGATCGCGTGCAGCAGCGGGTGAACGAGGGAATGGGGCTCGTGGTGCTCCATTCCGGGCATTTCTCCAAGATCTTCAAGCGGATGATGGGGACGCCCTGTTCCCTGCGCTGGCGCGAGGCGGGCGAGCGGGAGCGGCTCTGGGTGATCAACCCGTCGCATCCGATCGCGCGCGGCATCGACAAGGCGATCGAGCTGCCGAACTCGGAAATGTACGGCGAGCCGTTCCTGGTGCCCGAGCCGCTGGAGACGGTGTTCGTCTCCTGGTTCGAAGGGGGCGAGGTGTTCCGCTCAGGCCTGACTTACCAGCGCGGGGCGGGGCGCATCTTCTATTTCGAGCCCGGCCACGAGACCTATCCGATCTATCACGACCGGCAGGTCCAGGCCGTTTTGCGCAACGCCGTGCGCTGGGCCTACAACCCCGCGCAGCCTTGGAAGGACGTCTCGAACGCTCCGAACGTGCCGATCGAGGCGGCGCGCGAGCGGATCATGAAGAAGGGCCTCTCGCTGCACCAGGCCGGGGAGGAGGGCTTCCGGTGAGCGCCGAGAAGCGGATCCTGATCCTCGGCACGGGGTCGATCGCCCATCGCCACGCGGAGCATTTCGCCACCATTCCCGGATGCCGACTGGCGGCCGCCGTCGACACCAACGAGACGCGCGCCCGCGCCTTCGCCGAGGAGCATGCGATCCCCGAGGCTTTCGGCTCGCTCGACGCGGCGATCGCGTGGGGTGGCTTCGACGCGGCGGTGAACTCCACGCCGGACGGCGCGCACAAGGAGACGAGCCTCAAGCTCATCGCGGCCGGCAAGCCGGTCTTCTGCGAGAAGCCGCTCGCCCTGAACCACCCGGATGCGATGGAGATGACCGAGGCGGCCGAGAGCGCCGGCCTCGTCAACATGGTCAACCTCACCTATCGCAACGCGCACGCGATCCAGTTGGCGCGGCGGCTGGTCGAGGATGGCCGGATCGGCACCATCCGGCACTTCGAGGCGAGCTACCTCCAGAGCTGGCTGACGAGCCCGCACTGGGGGGACTGGCGAACCGACGAGCGTTGGCTCTGGCGCCTGTCTTCGGCCCATGGCTCGAAAGGGGTGCTCGGCGACATCGGCATCCACATCCTCGACTTCGCCTGCTTCGGCACGACGCTCAGCGTCGCGGCGCTTCAGGCGCGCATGAAGACCTACGACAAGGCCGAGGGGGGCAAGATCGGCGACTACACGCTCGACGTCAACGACAGCGTCGCGATGACGGTCGAGATGGAGAACGGCGCGCTCGGCACCGTCCATATGACGCGCTACGCCACCGGCAATCTCAACGATCTGAACCTTGCGATCTACGGCGAGACGGGTGCGCTGCGCATCTGGGCGAACCACAAGGACTCGCGGCTCGAGGCGTGCCTCGGGGAGGACATCGAGACGCAGACATGGCGCCCCGTGGAATGCCCGGTCACGCCGCGCAACGAGCATCGCTTCGCCATGGCGCTGATGACCGGCGAGAACGGCCAGCCGGACTTTCGCCACGCCGCCGAGATCCAGAAGCTTCTCGATCTCTGCTTCGTCTCGGACCGGGAAGGGCGCTGGCTCCAAGCGCTCTGAGCGGCCTTCTCCGCTCGCCTGCAACACCTGCGCATTTCTTTTGGCCGACATGCCGTTTCCATGCTTTCGCCGCAATGACGGCGGGGCTTGGAGCGTCATCACGCGTCATGCCGCTCGGTAAGAGAAGATGATCGGAATCAGGCATTTGGCGGCGTTGTCGCAGCCGAGATAAACGGACTATCAACCGACATGCGCGATGTTGCGCATGCCGACCGCCTCAACACGAAAACGCGCCCTCCGGGGCAGATGATCGCCAGATCGCGACGCCGGCTCGTCCCTGTTCCCGCACCCTCGAAGCCGCACTGCGATGCATACCGGAATCCTTCTCGCCTTCCTGGCATATCTCGCCTATTCCTGCTCGGACGCCGCCGCCAAGGCCCTCGGCTCCTCCTCGATGCCGGTCTTCGAAATCGGCTTCTTCATCTCCCTCTTCGCCCTGTTCCCGGCGCTGCTCTCCAAGCGACCCGAGGACACCTGGCGCTCGATCGTGACGCCCAAGCGTCCCTGGCTGGTGCTGGCGCGCATGGCCACCGGCACGATCGGCGGCATGACCGCGACCTACGCCTTCGTGTCGCTGCCGCTGGCCGAAGCCTACGCGTTGATCTTCCTCCTGCCGGTCTTCGTCGCGGTGCTCTCGGCGGTCTTCCTGAAGGAGGTCGTCGGGCTCGGGCGCTGGGCGTCGCTGCTCGGCGGTCTCGCCGGCGTCCTGCTCGTGGTGCGTCCGGGCTTCAATGCTCTCTCGCTCGGGCATCTGGCGGCGCTGGCCTGCGCCTTCGTCGGCGCGCTGACCGTCATCATCCTGCGCACGCTCGGACCCACCGAAAAGCGGCTGACGCTGGTCGGCGCCGTGCTTCTGGCGGCGGTCTGCGTCAACGGCCTCCTGATGATCCCGCATTTCGTCGTGCCGACGGTACGCGACATGCCGATCCTCGTGTTCGGCGGCCTGTGCGCCGGCATCGGTCACATCGCGATCGTGATGGCGGCCCGCGTCACGCAGGCGAGCCAGATCGCGCCGACGCAGTACAGCCAGATCGTCTGGGCGGCGGTGCTCGGCGCCCTGTTCTTCGGCGAGGTGCCCGATCCGATCGCGGTCGCCGGCATGGCGCTCGTCGGCTTCTGCGGCCTGTCGACGCTGGGTGGCGGTTCGTCGAGCGCGACGCCGGCCCGCAGCTGGCGAGCCCGGCTGCTGCGCGCCTGATCCCGCGCCACGCCGACACGGATCTTCGAAAGCCCGCCCGCGCCCCGCGCCGGCGGGCTTCGTCTTGCGCGCAGGCTGGCCTATCTCCCGCTGCCCAACCGGCAGCACAGGAGCCCGCATCGTGGCCAAGCTCATTCACTCGATGATCCGCGTTCGCGACGAGGCGCGCTCGGTCGACTTCTACGCCCGCGCCTTCGGGCTGGCGGTCGCCGATCGCATCGACTTCGACGCGTTCACGCTGATCTACTTGTCGAACGCGGAAACGGGTTTCGAGCTGGAGCTGACGGTCAACAAGGACCGCACCGCGCCCTACGACCTCGGCGACGGCTACGGCCATCTCGCCGTCAGCGTCGCCGACCTCGAGGCCGAGCGGGCGCGGCTGGAGGCCGAAGGTCTGGGCCCCCAGGCCATCCGCGAGCTCACGCCACCGACCGGGGGCAAGGCCCGGTTCTTCTTCATCGCGGACCCGGACGGCTACAAGATCGAGGTGTTGGAGCGCAGCTGGCGCTTCGCCTGAGCGCTCTTTGCCGAAATTTGGTCGCAAGCGATCCTTCCGCGCTGCGCTCGCTGCATTGCAACGAGCGCGGTTTCGTATTCAACTCGCGAGTTGAAGAATCTGCGCAGTCCGGGGGGAGCGTTCGTGCCCATATCCAAGATCCTTGTCGCCAATCGCTCCGAGATCGCGATCCGCGTGTTCCGTGCGGCCAACGAGTTGGGCCTGAAGACGGTGGCGATCTGGGCGGAGGAGGACAAGTATGCCCTTCATCGGTTCAAGGCGGACGAGAGCTATCAGGTCGGCCGCGGGCCCCATCTGTCCCGCGACCTCGGGCCGATCGAGAGCTACCTGTCGATCGAGGAGGTGATCCGCGTCGCGAAGGAATCGGGCGCGGACGCGATCCATCCCGGCTACGGCCTCCTGTCGGAGAGCCCGGAATTCGTCGACGCCTGTGCGGAGGCCGGCATCACCTTCATCGGCCCGACGGCCGACACGATGCGCCGCCTCGGTAACAAGGTGGCCGCGCGCAACCTCGCGGTCGAGGTCGGCGTGCCGGTGGTGCCCGCGACCGATCCGCTGCCCGACGACATGGAGGAGGTCAAGCGTCTCGCCGAGACGGTCGGCTATCCCGTGATGCTGAAGGCCTCGTGGGGCGGCGGCGGGCGCGGCATGCGCGCGATCCGGAAGCCCGAGGATCTCGCGCGCGAGGTGACGGAGGCCAAGCGCGAGGCCAAGGCCGCCTTCGGCAAGGACGAGGTCTATCTCGAAAAGCTCGTCGAGCGCGCGCGCCATGTCGAGGTGCAGATCCTCGGCGACACGCACGGCACGGTCGTCGATCTCTTCGAACGCGACTGCTCGATCCAGCGCCGCAATCAGAAGGTCGTGGAGCGCGCGCCGGCCCCTTATCTCGACGATACGAAGCGGCGCGAGCTCGCGTCTTACGCACGCGCCATCTGCGCGGCGACGAGCTATGTGGGCGCCGGCACCGTCGAGTTCCTGATGGATGCCGATACCGGCGCATTCTACTTCATCGAGGTGAACCCGCGTATCCAGGTCGAGCACACCGTCACCGAGCAGGTGACCGGCATCGACATCGTGAAGGCGCAGATCCACATCCTCGACGGCCATGCGATCGGGACCCCGGAAAGCGGCGTGCCGCGGCAGGAGGACATCCGTCTCAACGGCCACGCCCTCCAGTGCCGCATCACGACGGAAGACCCCGAGCAGAACTTCATTCCCGACTACGGCCGCATCACCGCCTATCGCGGCGCGACGGGCTTCGGCATCCGGCTCGACGGCGGCACGGCCTATTCGGGCGCCGTCATCACCCGTTTCTACGACCCGCTGCTCGAAAAAGTAACGGCCTGGGCGCCGAGCCCGGAAGAGGCGATCGCGCGCATGCACCGCGCGCTGCGCGAGTTCCGCATCCGCGGCGTCGCGACGAACCTCACCTTCCTCGAAGCGATCATCACCCACCCGGCCTTCGCCGACAACTCGTACACGACGCGCTTCATCGACACGACGCCGGAGCTCTTCGCGCAAGTGAAGCGCCGCGACCGCGCGACGAAGCTCCTGACCTATCTCGCCGACGTCACGGTCAACGGCCATCCCGAGACGCGCGGTCGCCCGAAGCCGCCGGCCGACGCCCGCAAGCCCGTCGCACCGCGCTTCGACCGGCCGATCCAGCCCGGCTCGCGCCAGCGGCTGGAGGAACTCGGCGCGAAGGGCTTTGCCGACTGGATGCTCCAGCAGCGCGAGGTGCTCGTCACCGACACGACGATGCGCGACGGCCACCAGTCGCTGCTCGCGACCCGCGTTCGGACGCACGACATCGTCGGCATCGCGGATGCCTACGCCCGCGCATTACCGCAGCTCCTCTCGCTCGAATGCTGGGGTGGGGCGACCTTCGACGTCGCCATGCGCTTCCTCACCGAGGACCCGTGGGAGCGGCTGGCGGGGATCCGCGAAAAGGCGCCCAACATCCTCCTCCAGATGCTGCTGCGCGGCTCCAACGGCGTCGGCTACACCAACTATCCCGACAACGTGGTCAAGCGCTTCGTGGCGGAGGCGGCCGCCGGCGGCGTCGATCTCTTCCGCGTCTTCGACTGCCTGAACTGGGTCGAGAACATGCGCGTCTCGATCGACGCGGTGATCGAGTCCGGCAAGCTGTGCGAGGGCGCGATCTGCTACACGGGCGACCTCTTCGATCCCGCCCGCTCGAAATACGATCTCAAGTACTACGTCAGCCTCGCCAAGGAGATGGAGCGCGCGGGCGCCCATATCCTCGGCGTCAAGGATATGGCGGGCCTCCTGAAGCCGGCGGCGGCCCGTGTTCTCATCAAGACGCTGAAGGAGGAGGTGGGCATCCCCATCCACCTCCATACGCACGACACGTCGGGCATCGCGGCGGCGACGATCCTCGCGGCGGTGGATGCCGGCGTCGACGCCGTGGACGCGGCGATGGACGCTCTGTCCGGCAACACCTCGCAGGCCTGCCTCGGCTCGCTGAACGAGGCGCTGAAGGGCTCGGAGCGCGACCCCGGCCTCGATCAGGACGCGATCCGTCGCATCTCCTTCTACTGGGAGGCCGTGCGCAACCAGTACGCCGCCTTCGAAAGCGACCTGAAAGGGCCGGCGTCCGAGGTCTATCTCCACGAGATGCCGGGTGGCCAGTTCACCAACCTGAAGGAACAGGCCCGCTCGCTCGGCCTCGACACGCGCTGGCACGAGGTCGCCAAGGCCTATTCCGAGGCGAACCTGATGTTCGGCGACATCGTGAAGGTCACGCCCTCCTCCAAGGTCGTCGGCGACATGGCGCTGATGATGGTGGCGCAGGACCTGTCCGTCGCCGATGTCGAGAACCCCACGCGCGACATCGCCTTCCCCGAGTCGGTCGTCTCCATGCTGCACGGCGATCTCGGCCAGCCACCGGGCGGCTGGCCGGAAGGGCTTCAGAAGAAGGCCTTGAAGGGCGAAGCGCCGATCACCGAGCGTCCGGGATCGCTGATCCCCGATGCCGACCTCGCGGCGGAACGCGCTAAGGTCGAGGAGAAGCTCGGCCGCAAGGTGAGCCCCCGAGAGTTCGCCTCCTATCTCATGTACCCGAAGGTCTTCACCGACTTCGCGGTTGCTGCCGACACCTACGGCCCCGTCTCGACCCTGCCGACGCCGAACTACTTCTACGGCATCGAGACGGAGGAGGAGATCCTCGTCGACCTCGAGCCCGGCAAGACGCTCGTCATCCGCTCGCTCGGCTTGGCCGATACGGACGAGAAGGGCAAGAAGACGGTGTTCTTCGAACTGAACGGCCAGCCGCGCCGCATCAAGGTGCCAGACCGCGCCAAGGGATCCGGCTCGGGTGCCGCGCGCCCGAAGGCCGAACCCGGCAACGCGGCGCATGTCGCGGCGCCGATGCCGGGCGTCGTCTCGACGCTGGCCGTGCGGCCCGGCCAGAGCGTCAAGGCGGGCGACGTCCTTCTGTCGATCGAGGCGATGAAGATGGAGACCGCGCTCCACGCGGAAGCCGACGGGACGGTGGAAGCCGTCCACGTCAAGGCCGGCGACCAGATCGACGCCAAGGACCTGCTCGTCGTGTTCGCCGCCGGGTAGCGCGTGTCCCACACGGGGCCCGGCCTTGGTGCCGGGTCTCGCGTGTTTGACGAACCGTGCATGATCGTGCATGAGGGCTCCTCGACGAGGAGGCCGCATGAACGAAGTCCTGCCGCATCTCATGGCCGAGCAGCGTCAGGCCGTGATCCGCGAATGGCTGAAGCGGGACGGGCGCGTGCTCGCCGCGCAGCTTGCGGCCAACTTCGGCGTCTCGGAAGACACGGTCCGGCGCGACCTGCGCGAGCTGGCCGCGCGTGACGAATGCCGTCGCGTCTACGGCGGCGCCCTACCGCCCGCGCCCTTGGACGGGTCGCTGACCACGCGGCGTTCGCAGGGGCAGGACCGCAAGGCGTTGCTAGGTCATGCGATCGCGCGCACGCTCCTGCCGGGTTCGTCCGTCTTCATCGATGCCGGCTCGACCAACATCGCGGTGGCCGAGGCGCTGCCGCCGGACTCGGGCATGACCGTCATCACCAACGCCCCGTCGATCGCCTGCGCCCTGCAGGACAAGTCCGGCCTGACGGTGGTGCTGCTCGGCGGACGGCTCGATCCCGGCAGCGGCGCCTGCCTTGGCAGCCAGACGTTGCGCGAGGCCGAGCGCATGCGCCCGTCCGTGCTGGTGCTCGGCGTCTGCGGCGTCGACGCGCGAGCCGGCGTGACCTCGCACGATCTGGAGGAGGCCGATCTCAAGGCGCTTCTGGCGTCGCGGGCCGGCGAGATCGTGCTGGCCGCCACCAACGAGAAGATCGGCACCGCCGCATCCTTCTTCGTCGCCCCGATCGACCGGCGCGCGCGCCTGTTCGTGGAACACGATTGTCCGGCCGAGCACCTCGCGCCCTTCGAGGCGTTGGACATCCCGATCACCCGCGCGGCAGCCGCCGGCTCGCGCATGCCGGCAAGGACCGTCCGATGACCGCCGACGCCCTGTCCCGTCCCGCCTCCTGGCGCGATGCCTGGCCGCGCGAGCGACTGGCCGTCTCCGGCGCTTTCCTTGCCAACGGGTTCGTTCTCGGCAACTGGACGCCGCAGATCCCCCTGTTCCAGCAGCGGCTCGGCCTGTCGGAGGCGCATCTCGGCTTGCTGATCCTCGCCTTCGGCATCGGCGCCGTGGTGGCGATGCCGCTTCTGGGCGCTGCCACCGCGCGCTACGGCTCGCGCCGCGCGACGCTCGCGATGCACGCGATCCTCGCTCTGTCGTTGCCCCTTCTCGTGCTGGCGCCGAACGTTCCGGTCGCGGCGCTCGCCATCCTCCTTTTCGGGGCGTCGATGGGCGGTATGGACGTTGCGATGAACGCCAATGCGGTGTCGGTCGAGCGCCAGCGTCCGCGCGCCATCATGTCGTCCTGCCACGGCTTCTGGTCGATCGGCGGCTTCATCGGTGCGGCGACGGGCGGGTTCCTGATCGTCTCGCTTGGGCCGGTCGGGCACTTCGTCTTCGTGGCGGCGGTGCTTCTCGCCGCGCTCTGGCCGATCGGCCGCGCGATGCTCGAGGACCGCGACCTCGCTGGCGTCTCGGCGCCCGCCAACGCGGAAGGGGAGGGACCTGCGGCGCCGTCCGCGGCACGCCTTGCCGTTCTCGGCATCGGCATCTGCGCCCTGTTCGGCATGGTGCCGGAGGGAGCGACGATCGACTGGAGCGCGATCTACCTGCGCTCCGAACTGGGGGCCGACGTCGCGGTCTCGGGCTTCGCCTTCGCCGCGTTCTCGGCGGTGATGGCGCTGTTCCGGTTTCTCGGCGACGGCATCCGCGACCGGCTCGGCGCCGTGCGCACCCTGCGATTGTCGGCGCTCGCCGCCATTGGCGCGCTTCTCGTCGTCGGCCTCGCGCCCAATCTCGGCGTGGCGATCCTCGGCTTCGCGCTTCTCGGGATCGGGCTTTCCAACATCGCCCCGATCGCCTTCTCGGCGGCGGGCAACGTGCCGGGCCTGAAGCCCGGCGTCGGCATCTCGATGGCCACCACCATCGGCTATTCCGGCATTCTGATCGCGCCGTCGGCGATCGGCTATCTCGCCGAACACTTCGGCTTCCAGACCGTGTTTCTCGGCCTCAGCCTTTGCCTCGTCGGCATCCTTGCCCTGTCACCGCTCACCAGAGGCGCCGACGGTCCGCCGGCGCCCTGACGGACGCCGGCGAGCATTCAGGCGTGCGTCAGATCCGCCCGAGGAGGAGCAGGATCAGGACGACCACCAGGAGGAAGCCGAGGATGCCGCTCGGCCCGTAGCCCCACGACCGGGAGTAGCCCCAACCCGGAAAGGCGCCGATGAGAAGCAGGATCAGGATGATGAGGAGGATGGTGCCGAGAGACATGTGCGACTCCATGACGCGTGACGATACGCGATCACAACGGCGTCATCGCCACGCGCGTTCCATCGTTTCGTCACGCCATCGTCACGATTCAGATCAGCACCGTCACCCAGACCATCACCGCTGCCGTGAACAGCACGCCGAAGGCGATCGCCGGACGCCAGCTCCAGCCGCGCGAC
This sequence comes from Aureimonas sp. Leaf324, assembly GCF_001423245.1. Classification (GTDB taxonomy): domain Bacteria; phylum Pseudomonadota; class Alphaproteobacteria; order Rhizobiales; family Rhizobiaceae; genus Aureimonas. Next base: position 29,577 of record NZ_LMOH01000006.1, on the reverse strand, counting down.
CACGGCCAGACTGGAACGAGCGCGGCGAACATCAGGAGCGCGAAAAGGGCGAGCGCGGCGCCAGGCGTCATGTGGGTTCCTTCGCGGGAGGCAACTCGGCGTCGGGATACGGGGCGGCCGGCGCCATCGCAAGCCTTTGCGACGCCGCTGTCACGGTCGCGACACGATGATCCTCTTTTCATGGCTTCGCCGAACGGCGATATAGCTGTCGATCCCAGCCGAGGCGGAGACGCCCGGCTTATTCTGTCGATCCGCGAGACGAGCCCCCGATGACGCTCCAAGCCCCCGTCGAACCGGTTCTGGCCGATCCCCTGCCGCGCCGCCGCACCGTGGGCGTGTCCGTCGGCGGCGTGGTCGTCGGCGGTCCGGCCCCGGTCGTCGTGCAGTCGATGACCAACACCGACACGGCCGACATCGACGCGACGGTGGCGCAGGTGGCGCAGCTCGCCAAGGCGGGGTCCGAGATCGTGCGCATCACGGTGGACCGCAACGAGTCGGCCGCCGCCGTGCCGCGCATCCGCGACCGCCTGGAGCGGCTCGGGATCGACGTGCCGCTGGTGGGCGACTTCCATTATATCGGGCACAAGCTCCTCGCCGACCACCCGGACTGCGCGGCGGCGCTCGCCAAGTACCGCATCAATCCTGGCAATGTCGGCTTCAAGGACAAGAAGGACCGGCAGTTCGTCGAGATCATCGAGATGGCAATCCGGCACGACAAGCCGGTGCGCATCGGCGTCAACTGGGGCTCGCTCGATCAGGAACTCCTGACGCGGCTGATGGACGAGAACTCGAAGCTCGCGCAGCCGCTCGGCGCGCGCGCGGTGATGCGCGAATCGATCATCCAGTCGGCGCTCCATTCGGCCGCGCTCGCCGAGGAGACGGGCCTCGCGCGCGAGAAGATCATCCTTTCGGCCAAGGTCTCGAACGTCCAGGACCTCATCGCCGTCTATCGCGACCTGTCGCGCCGCACGACCCACGCCCTGCATCTCGGCCTGACCGAGGCCGGCATGGGCTCGAAGGGCATCGTGGCTTCGTCGGCCGCGCTCGGCATCCTCCTGCAGGAGGGCATCGGCGACACGATCCGCGTGTCGCTGACGCCAGAGCCCGGCGGCGACCGCACCAAGGAGGTCCAGGTCGCACAGGAAATCCTGCAGACCATGGGCTTCCGGCAGTTCATCCCGATCGTCGCCGCCTGTCCCGGCTGCGGGCGCACGACGTCGACCTTGTTCCAGGAACTCGCCGAGACGATCCAGACCGATATCCGCGTCAACATGCCGGTCTGGCGCGAGCGCTATCCCGGTGTCGAGGCGATGACGGTCGCGGTCATGGGCTGCATCGTCAACGGTCCTGGCGAATCCAAGCACGCCGACATCGGCATCTCGCTGCCCGGCACGGCGGAGGTCCCCTCGGCGCCGGTCTACATGGACGGCGAAAAGGTCGCGACGCTGCGCGGGCCCAACATCGCGCGTGACTTCCACGAGATGGTGCTCGCCTATATCGACCGCCGCTTCGGTCGGCCCGCCGCGGCGGAATGATCCGCCGCCTGGCCCTCGCCATCCTGGCGCTCGCGCTCGGTTTTGCCCCGGCCGAGGCGGCCGAGCCGAAGGCGGACCCCCGCGTCGGCCGCATCTGCGATCTCATCGCCGAGAACGCGGCGGCCGTCGGCATGGCGCCCGCCTTCTTCGCCCGGCTGATCTGGAAGGAGTCCCGCTTCGACGAGGGCGCGCGCTCGCCCGTCGGCGCGCAGGGCATCGCCCAGTTCATGCCCTACACCGCCCGCGAGCGGGGGCTCTCCGACCCCTATGACAAGGAGCAGGCGCTGCGGCATTCGGCCGAGTACCTGCGGGATTTGCGCGCCGAGCTGGGCTCCTGGGGCCTCGCGGCGGCCGCCTACAACGGCGGCATCAACCGCGTGAAGCGCTGGATGGTGTCGGGCGGGCGGCTGCCCTACGAGACCGAGGACTATGTGCTCTCGATCACCGCCCAGCCGGCGGCGTGGTTTCGCGAGGAGAAGCGCGAGGCGGAGGTGAAGCCGCTGGTCGCCGATCTCGAGTTCGCGCTCGCCTGCCGCCGCCTGCCGATCCTGCCGACCCGCGCCGTCTTCGCCGTGGCCGAAAGCGCGCCGATGCGCCCGTGGGGCGCGCAGGTGGCCGGCCACCCCAACGAGGCGATCGCGGTGCGCATCTATCGCAAGCTGCAGGACCAGTATCCCGGCGTCCTCGGCGGTGTCGAGCCGATCGTGATGCGGGCGCGCCCGATCTCCGGCCCGCGCCGGATTACCGCGGTGCGGATCGGCGCCGATTCGCGGCGCGAGGCGGAAAGCTTCTGCAACAGGTATCGCGGCGTCGGCGGCTCGTGCGTCGTGACGCGAAACCGGTAACCGGCGTGGAGGCGATCCGTCTGCGCGATCTCCGGCCGGACGACATCGACGGTCTCGCCGACATCTGGCACGCGAGCGCCAGCCTTCCCGGTGTCGGTCCCGCCGCGCTGCCTTCGCCCGAGGCGATGCGCTGGCGCTTCGAGCACGAACTCATGCCGGCCTGCCGCATCATCGTCGCCGAACAGGGCGGCGAGCCGGTCGGCTTTGCCGCAATGAAGCTCGGGGAGCGGGTGCTCGATCAGCTCTTCGTCCGTCCCGGTTTCCTCGGCGGCGGGGTCGGGCGAAGCCTGCTCGATGCGGTGAAGCGCGAGATGCCGGATGGCTTCACGCTCTTCACCCGGCCGACCAATCCGCGCGCCTGCCGCTTCTACGAGGCGGCCGGGTTGCGGCTCCTGCGGCACGAGACCCATCCGCGCTTCGGCGATCCGATCGTCGTCTACGGCTGGCAGCCCGCCGCCTAGAGCCCGAAATGGCGCAGGAGCGCCATCACGACGACGCCGATGGTGACGCTCGCCAGCACAGACAGGCGCAGCGACAGGAGGCCGGCCGCGACGATCACCAGACGCTCCAGCCAGCCGCCGTCGACGAAGACGGGGGTCACGATGGTGATCAGCATCGCGGGCGGCACCGCGTCGAGCGCGGCCTCGACGCGCGGGGGAATGCGCTCGAAGCGCGACAGCACCAGATGGCCGGCGACGCGCGTTCCGTAGGTGAGGAGGGCGGCCAGGAAGGCGAGGAGCCAGATGTCGCTCATGGCTCTGTCCGTTCGGACGGGGTCCGCAGGACGGCCGCGAGGATGCCGGCAAGGCCGCCGAGCGTGACGTGCCAGGGCGAGCCCAGCGTCAGGTAGACCGCGATCGAGGTGATCGCCGAAACCGCGAACACGGTGAGGAAGCCGTCGCGTCGACGGAAGCCGAGCGTCAGGGCGAGGAAGTAGATCGGCAAGAGCACGTCGAGCCCGATCGCCCGCTGGTCGCCGATCAGCTTACCGAAGACGATGCCTCCATAGGTCGACGCGAGCCAGACGACGTAGAGCACCGTGGCATAGGTGAAGTAGAAGCGCTTGGTGAGGGGGCGGTGCGCGGCGCGCTCCTCGGCGGCCGCGAAGGTCGGGTCGACCAGAAGGTAGAAGGCGAGCGCCTTCTCGCCCGTGTTGAAGCGGCCGAGCTTGCGCCCGAGCGAGGCCGAATAGAGGACATGGCGGAAGTTGAGCGCGACGACCGCGACGAGGATCGACCAGAGCGGCGTGCCGAGCGCCACGAGCTGGAGGATGACGAGCTGCGAGGCGCCGGCATAGATCGCCGCCGAAAAGCCCATCGCCTGGAAGGCCGTCAGCCCGGCGTCGATCGCCAGCGCGCCGAACACCATGCCGAACGGCACGATGGCGATGAGGACGGGCAGAACCTCGGAGAGGGCCGCCGCGACCTCTCCGCGCTGCGCCTCGATGGTCATTTGCTGCGCCGGGCGACGAAGCGCGCGGTGGCCCGCAGCGTGCCCGCCCGCTCGCCGAAGGGGGCGAGGAGGCCCTCCGCCTCCGCGACGAGCCGGTCGAGCTCGGCGCGCGTCCAGTCGATGCCGCGCAGCGCGGGCAGGGTCTTCTTGCCGCGCGCCGCGTCCTTGCCAGCCGCCTTGCCGAGCGTCGCGGCATCGGCCGTCTCGTCGAGGAGATCGTCGGCAAGCTGGAACGCGAGGCCGACGATCTCGCCGTAGCGGCGCAGCACGGCCCGGTCGGCCGGCGAGGCGCCGGCGAGGATCGCGCCGGCCTCGGTCGCAAAGGCGATCAGCGAGCCGGTCTTCATCGCCTGCATGCGGGCGATCTCGGTCTCGTCCAAGGTCGTGGTCTCGGCGGCGAGATCCAGCGCCTGGCCGCCCGCCATGCCGGCGGCCCCCGCCTCGCGCGACAGGAGGCGAATCAGCGCAAGGCGCGCGGCGGGCTCGATCCCGTCATCGCCCTCCGCCACCAGCCCGAAGGCGAGGGTCAGGAGCGCGTCGCCCGCGAGAATCGCGGTCGCCTCGTCGAAGGCCTTGTGGACGGTGGGGCGGCCGCGACGCAGGTCGTCGTCGTCCATCGCCGGAAGGTCGTCATGAACCAGCGAATAGCAGTGGATGCATTCGAGAGCCTGCGCCACCGGCGCGGCCGTCGCGGCATCCGCGCCGAAGAGCGCGGCCGATTCCTCCACAAGAAAGGGGCGAAGCCGCTTGCCGCCGTCGAGCGACCCGTGCCGCATGGCTGCCAGGAGCCGCTCGGGCGCGCCGGCGAGGAGATAGGACGTGCCGGAAAGCGCGGCGGTCAGGCCCTCTTCCATGCGGGCGGCGGCCCGGCCGAGGCGCGCCTCGAAGGCGGGGTCGACGCTCGTGCTCATTCCACATGTCTCCTGTCGCTCGCGAGGACGTGTGTGCCCATCCTCGCCCGTGGCGGCAAGGGGAAAGCGGACTTGTTGCCGCGCTTTCCCAGCCTTTGCTAAGAGGAGACGCGAGCCCAAGGGGGGATCTCGACATCGGCACCAAGACAGGACGCGAATGATCCGACGCACGCTCCATGCCGCCGCGTTCGCGATCGTGCTCCTCGCCGCCATCCCCTTGGTGCTGGTTCCGATCTACGCCCTGCCGTTCGTGCGCCCCGTCTCGACGCTGATGCTGGCCGAGCATTTCAGCTTCCAGCCTTTCGAGCGGGAGTGGACGCCGCTCGAGAAGATCTCGCCCGTCCTCGTGCGCTCGGTGATGATGTCGGAGGACGGCCAGTACTGCTTCCACGGCGGGGTCGACTGGAACGCCATGCGCAGCGTCGTCGACCAGGCGATCGGCGACGGGGAGGCCAGTCGCGGCGCCTCGACGATCCCGATGCAGACGGTGAAGAACCTCTTCCTGTGGAATGGCCGGTCCTACCTGCGGAAGGGGCTGGAGCTGCCGCTGGCCCTTTATGCCGACCTGATCTGGTCGAAGAGCCGGACGATGGAGCTCTATCTCAACATCGCGGAGTGGGGGAACGGCATCTACGGGGTGGGCGCCGCCTCGCGCTACTACTTCAACAAGCCGGCCTCCGAACTCAGCGCCCGGCAGGCGGCGCTGCTCGCCGTCGCGCTGCCCTCGCCGCTGACGCGCGACCCGGCCAATCCGTCGGCCGGACTGCGCCGGCTGGCGGGCACCGTGGAGGCGCGGGCGCGCGCGTCGGGCGACTATATCGGCTGCATCGACGGGGTGTGAGCCGCGATTTCGGCAGCCTCCCCTTTGCAAACCGGGCCGGGTTTGCTATGCGACCCTCGATTTCCCGTCAGTGCGAAGGGCAGGATCGATCCTCGTCAAGGGTCGGCCGCCGGTCGTCGGTTCGGGAAGGGCCGGGCGCACGGTGCGCCGCCGGCTCGCCACAGATGAACCACTTGAACGGCGCGACGCTCCTTCGGGAATTCGCGCCGGCGACCTGAACGGAGAGACCGATGGCCGTCCCCAAGCGAAAGACTTCCCCCTCCAAGCGCGGCATGCGCCGCTCGGCCGACGCGCTCACCGCGCCGACCTACATCGAGGACAAGAACTCCGGCGAGCTGCGCCGTCCGCACCACATCGACCTGAAGACGGGCATGTACCGCGGCAAGCAGATCCTGACGGTTAAGGACAACGCCTGAACCGTCCCGTCCGGCGCCCCTTGCGGGTGCCGCTGATATGAAAAAAGGGCCGGTCGCCTCGCGCGCCGGCCCTTTTTCGTGGGAGGTCGGCCCGACGCGCCTGAAGCGCCGGGCTGCACCGTTTCAGCCCTTCTTGGAATCCAGCGCCTCGAGACGGCGCTGCATCTCGGCCAGCTGGTCGCGCATCGCCGTCAGGTCGTCCTGCGTCGGCGCGGGCGGGGCGGTCGGCTTGGGCGCGGCGCCCTTGACCGCCTCGGCCGCCGTGCCGAGCGCATTGGCCATGAACGGGTTGAACACGGCCATCGCCTCGCGGAACATCTCGGTGTTGCGACGGACCTGCGTCTCCATCATCTGGAGGGGGTTGGCCGATGTCGCGCGGAAGCTTTCCTGCTCGCGCTGGAAGGCGGCCATCGACTGTTCGAGATAGGCGGGAACCACCATCTGCATCTGGTCGCCGTAGAAGCGGATCAGCTGGCGCAGGAAGGTGATGGGCATCAGGGTCTGCCCGCCCTTGTTCTCCTGCTCGAAGATGATCTGGGTCAGGACGGAATGGGTGATGTCCTCGCCGGTCTTGGCGTCCTGCACCACGAAGTCCTCGTTGCCCTTGACCATGGCCGCAAGGTTCTCGAGCGTGACGTACATGGACGTGCCGGTGTTGTAGAGCCGCCGGTTGGCGTACTTCTTGATCACCGTCGGTTCGTTGCTGCGTGCCATCCGCTCTCTCCCACATGCTGGCCCGGGAGCGGCCTCGCGGCCGTGCTGCCCCTGCGAAGACTTGACCACAGTTTTGCGGCGTTTCCAAACGTTCCGCAGCGCACGGAGCCGTTTGTCCGCAGACGTTTCGCCGGGATGCCACGGGGCATCCGCTTCCGTGCGCCTGCACGCGACGCGGACGAGGCGCCGGCTGCAACGCAATCTCCGGCTGCAACGTTTGACAGCCGGTAAACCCGTCTGCGAGATAGCGACGGCTGACGCGGCGGCAGAGCCGCCAGCATCCTGCGGGAGGAAAGGCATTCCATGAGCTCTTCTGGACAGTCCATCGTCATCGTCGGTGCGGCGCGCACCCCCGTGGGTGCCTTCAACGGGGCCTTCGCCACCGTGCCGGCGCATGAACTGGGGGCTGCCGCCATCACCGCCGCCCTGCAGCGCGCCGGCGTCGAGCCGGGCGAGGTCGACGAGGTGATCCTCGGCCAGGTTCTCAGCGCCGGCGAGGGCCAGAACCCCGCCCGCCAGGCCGCGATGGCGGCGGGCGTGCCGAAGGAGGCCACCGCCTGGGGCCTCAACCAGCTCTGCGGATCGGGCCTGCGCGCCGTGGCCCTCGGCCTGCAGCAGATCGCGGGCGGCGACGCGCGCGTCGTCGTGGCCGGCGGCCAGGAATCCATGTCGATGGCGCCGCACGTCGCGCACATGCGCTCGGGCACCAAGATGGGCGACATGAAGCTCGTCGATTCGATGCTGAAGGACGGCCTGATCGACGCTTTCCACGGCTACCACATGGGCAACACGGCCGAGAATGTCGCGCGCCAGTGGCAGATCACGCGTGACGAGCAGGACGAGTTCGCCGTGCGCTCCCAGAATAAGGCGGAGGAGGCCCAGAAGGCCGGCCGCTTCAAGGACGAGATCGCGCCCTTCACCGTGAAGGGCCGCAAGGGCGACGTGACCGTCGCCGACGACGAGTACATCAAGGCCGGCACGACGCTCGACAAGGTGCAGAAGCTGAAGCCCGCCTTCGACAAGGAAGGCACCGTGACTGCCGCCAACGCCTCCGGCATCAACGACGGCGCGGCCGTGGCGGTCCTGATGAGCGAGGCGGAAGCCTCGCGCCGCGGCCTGACACCGCTCGCCCGCATCGTGTCCTGGGCGACCGTCGGCGTCGATCCGGCCGTGATGGGCACCGGGCCGATCCCGGCCTCGCGAAAGGCGCTGGAGAAGGCCGGCTGGTCGATCGTCGACCTCGACCTCGTGGAAGCCAACGAGGCCTTCGCGGCGCAGGCCTGCGCGGTGAACAAGGACCTCGGCTGGAACCCCGACATCGTCAACGTCAACGGCGGCGCCATCGCGATCGGTCACCCGATCGGCGCGTCGGGCGCGCGCGTCCTCAACACGCTCCTCTTCGAGATGGCGCGCCGCGACGCCAAGCGGGGCCTTGCCACGCTCTGCATCGGCGGCGGCATGGGCGTCGCCATGTGCTTCGAGCGCGGCTGAGGCCCGCTCCCGCATCGGCCGGCTTGCCGCGGGCAGGCTGGCGTCTCTTCGACAACCGCATCCGACGATCGGCACGCGCCCTCCATAAAGAGCGCGAAGGGTCGTCGTGCGTTCGCCGTCCGGCCTGTCCGGGCGGTGGGAGGCTGTTTCAGGATCACGCAAAGGGAGGAATGGCATGAGCAGGGTTGCGATCGTCACGGGAGGCTCGCGCGGCATCGGCGCGGCGGTGTCCAGGGCGCTGAAGGCGGCGGGCTACAAGGTGGCCGCCAACTACGCGGGCAACGACGAGGCGGCGAACGCCTTCAAGGCCGAGACCGGCATCGACGTCTTCAAGTGGGATGTCTCGGACTACGCCTCCTGCGGCGAGGGCATCGCGGCGGTGGAAGCCGCGCTTGGGCCGGTCGACATCCTCGTCAACAATGCCGGCATCACGCGCGATGCCATGTTCCACAAGATGACGCCGGAACAGTGGAACCAGGTCATCGGCACCAACCTCACCGGCGTCTTCAACATGACGCGTCAGGTCTGGGACGGCATGCGGTCGCGCAAGTTCGGCCGGGTCGTCAACATCTCCTCGATCAACGGCCAGAAGGGGCAGGCGGGGCAGGCGAACTACTCCGCCGCCAAGGCCGGCGACATCGGCTTCACCAAGGCGCTGGCGCAGGAGGGCGCACGCGCCGGCATCACGGTCAACGCGATCTGTCCCGGCTACATCGGCACCGAGATGGTCCGTGCGATCGACGAGAAGGTGCTGGCCGAGCGCATTCTGCCGCACATCCCGGTCGGCCGGCTCGGGGAGCCGGAGGAGGTCGCCCGCAGCGTTCTCTACCTCGTGGCCGAGGACGCCGGGTTCATCACCGGATCGACCCTGACGATCAACGGCGGCCAGTACTTTCACTGACGGCCGATTTCCGTTGACGGCAACACGGGAGGAACCGATCCGGCTCTCCCGTGTTCTCCACCGCGATACCGGGCGCGCGATTGTTTCGAACCCATGGCGCCCTCCTGTTCGTGGAGGATTACTGATGATCCGCAAGCATCTGACCATCGCCGTCCTGGCGGCCGCTACCATCGCCAGCGCCGTGCCGGCCATGGCCCAGGGCATCGAGATCGGTCGTGACGGCGTTCGTCTCGTCGACCCCAACCGTGACGACATGCGCCGCGACGACATGCGTCGCGATGATCGCCGCGGCCGCGAGATCGGCGAGCGCGACGCGGTGCGCATCGCCCGCGCCGAGGGCGTTCGCGAGGTGGACGACGTTCGTCGCACCAGCCGTTCCTACCGTGTGATCGGCACCGATCGCCGCGGCGACGACATCCAGGTCGACATCGACCGCCGCAGCGGCGACGTGATCGGCGTCCGCTGACACCGGCGCTAATGGAATAAGAAAGGCGGGTCGCTCCGGCGGCCCGCCTTTTTTTCGTGTGGCTCGTCGCCGGTCTTGAAGCCGCCACGGGTTCCCGCAATTTTGCCGGCTAGGGACATCTCTCTCACGGAATCGCCATGTCGAAGCCCCTGCGTTTCTCGCTTGCCTTCGCCGCCACGCTTCTGGCGGCAACCGCGCCTGCCCTGTCGCAGACGCTGGAGTTCGGGCCGAACGGCCTGCAGATCGTGCCCAACGAGCGTCGCGGACCCGACGACGGCTACGACCGTCCGCCCGAGCGCCGCGGACCGCCGGGCATCAGCGAGCGCCAGGCCGCGCGCATCGCGCGCTCGGAAGGCATGCGCGAGATCGACGACGTGTTCCGGCAGCGCCGGACGTTTCGTGTCGAGGGCGCCGATCGGCGCGGCGACGACATGACCGTGATCATCGATGCCAGAACCGGCGACGTGATCGACGTCCGCTGAGATCATCGCGGCGGGGGCCTTTGCGTTTCGTCCATTTCGACCCACCTATGGTGCGATCATGATGGACAGCCATTTCCCCGCCCAGCCGACGCGCCGCTCCGAAGCCGGAGCGGGCGGGCGTGGCGTCACCGCCGTTCTCGGACCCACCAACACCGGCAAGACCTTTCTGGCGATCGAGCGGATGGTCGCCCATTCGTCGGGGGTCATCGGTCTGCCGCTGCGCCTTTTGGCGCGCGAGGTCTACCAGCGCGTCGTCGAGCGGGTCGGCGTCGGCGCCGTCTCGCTGATCACCGGCGAGGAGAAGATCAAGCCGCCGAACGCGCGCTACCAGGTCTGCACCGTCGAGGCGATGCCGCGCGAGCCGGGCGCGGCCTTCGTCGCGATCGACGAGGTGCAGCTGGCCGCCGATCTCGAGCGCGGCCACGTCTTCACCGACCGCATCCTTCATGCGCGGGGGCGCGAGGAGACGCTGCTTCTCGGCTCCTCGACGATGCGCGGCGCGCTGGAGCGGCTCCTGCCGGGCATCCAGTGCGTCACCCGGCCGCGCATGTCGCAGCTTCTCTACGCCGGATCGAAGAAGATCACCCGCCTGCCGCGGCGCTCGGCGATCGTCGCCTTCTCGACCGAGGAGGTCTATGCGATCGCCGAACTCATCCGCCGCCAGCGCGGCGGGGCGGCGGTGGTTCTCGGCGCGCTCAGCCCGCGCACCCGCAACGCGCAGGTCGAGCTCTACCAGAACGGCGAGGTCGAGTTCCTGGTGGCGACCGACGCGATCGGCATGGGGTTGAACCTCGACGTCGATCACGTCGCCTTCGCGCAGGACTGGAAGTACGACGGGTTCCAGTATCGCCAGCTGACCCCGTCCGAATACGGCCAGATCGCGGGGCGCGCCGGGCGCCACGTGCGCGACGGCACGTTCGGCGTGACGGGCCGTGTCGATCCGCTCGACCAGGATCTCGCCGAGGCGATCGAGGCCCACGACTTCGCGTCCGTAAAGGTCCTTCAGTGGCGCTCGCGCAAGCTCGACTTCGCATCCGTCGACGCCCTGAAGGCGAGCCTCGACGCGCTTCCGCCGAGCCCCGAACTCGCGCGCTCGCTGCCGGCCGTCGACCAGCGCGCGCTGGAGTTCCTGTCGCGCGACGACGCGGTGATGGCGCGGGCGAACGGCGCCCGAAACGTCGAGCTCCTGTGGGAAGCCTGCAAGCTGCCGGACTACCGGCGCATCGCGCCGGCCCAGCACGCTGAGATCATCGCCTCGATCTACGGCGATCTCGTGCGGCGCGGCCATGTCGCCGAGGACTACATGGCCGAGCAGGTGCGGCGGGCCGACCTGACCGAAGGCGATATCGATACCCTGTCCCAACGCATCGCCGAAATCCGCACCTGGACGTATATTTCCCATCGTCCCGGTTGGCTGGCCGATCCGACACACTGGCAGGAAAAGACCAAGGCAATCGAGGACCGTCTGTCCGACGCGCTACACGAGCGGTTGACGAAACGCTTCGTAGATCGCAGGACAAGCGTCCTTATGAGGCGGCTGAGAGAGAGCGCATTCATGGAAGCTGAAATCGGCAGCGACGGCACCGTGCGCGTTGAAGGCCACGAGGTCGGGGAGCTGCAGGGCTTCAGGTTCACGCCGGACACCAAGTCCGACGGCCCGGATGCCAAGGCCGTTCGCGCCGCCGCCCAGAAGGCGCTCGGTGGCGAATACGACAAGCGCGCCGAACGCTATGCGAACGCCCCGAACGGCGATCTGGCGATCGGCTCGGATGCGCTGGTGCGCTGGCTGGGGGCGCCCGTAGCCTCGCTCCTTGCGGGCGACGATCCGCTGAAGCCGCGCGTCGTGCTCCTGGCCGACGAGCAGCTCGCCGGCCCGGCCCGCGACAAGGTGGTCCAGCGCACCGAGCGCTTCGTGACCTATCAGGTCTCGACGATCCTGAAGCCGCTCGCCGACCTGCGGGATGCCGAGGGTGTCGACGGCCAGGCGCGGGGCATCGCCTACCGCCTCTACGAGAACTTCGGCTTGCTGCAGCGCCGCGACATCGCGGACGAGGTTCGCGGCCTCGACCAGGACGCCCGCGCGGCGCTCCGCCGTCTCGGCGTGCGCTTCGGCGCCTACCACATCTTCGTGCCGGCACTGGTGAAGCCGGCGCCCGCCGCCCTCATGACCCTTCTCTGGGGCATCGCCAAGGACGGGCGCGACAAGCCGGGCTTCGGCGAGGTCACGCAGCTTCTGGCGACCGGACGCACCTCGGTCGCGCCCGATCCGACCTTCGACCCGGTGTTCTATGCGCTGTCCGGCTACCGTCCGCTCGGGCGCCGCGCGGTGCGCGTCGACATTCTGGAGCGTCTGGCCGACCTCATCCGCCCGGCGCTCGCCTGGGCTCCGGGTGCCGCCAAGCGGCCGGACGGCGCCTTCAACGGGCGCGAGTTCATCGTGACCCCGGCGATGATGTCGATCCTCGGCGCCACCGCCGACGACATGGACGAGATCCTGAAGGGCCTCGGCTATCGCTCGCACGCCGTGCCGCAGCCCGAGGTCGACGCCGAACTGCGCCGCCAGGACGAGGCGCAGGCGGCCAAGGCGGCGGGCGAGGCGGCGTCTGCGAATCAGCCAGCCTCAGGCGGTGTCGACGATGGCGCTGCCGCGGACGCCGACGGCGCTTCGGCCGAGGCCGACGCTGTCGAGGATACGGCGGATGCCGACCAGCCGGTCGTCGAGATCAACGCCGACGCGGCCGACGAGCCGGTCGCGGCGGATGTCGCCGCACCGAGCGCCGAAGAGGCGCCTGCCGTCGAGGCGGCGACCGCCGAAACGTCCGTCTCGGATGCGCCGTCGACCGACGCGCCGGCTGGCGAGACCGTCGAGGCCGAGCCGGTCAAGATGGTGCTCCTGTGGAAGCCCTCGCGCGGCGAAGGCCGCGGTCGGCCGCAGCAGGGACGGGGCAACAATCGGCCGCAGGGACGCGGGCAAAGCGCCCGCAATGGTGACGCACCGTCCGCGGCCGAGCCCGGCGGCGAGCGCCCGCCCGGCCGTCAGGGACGCGGCGGTGGCCGGCGCGAGGACGGCGAGGGCGGCGAGCGCCGCTTCCCGCGACGCGACGGGGGCAAGCCGGGTCAGGGACGGCGCGACGGACAGGGCGAGGAGCGGCGCGAGGATCGCGGCGGTCCCGGCCGGAGCGGTCGTCCCGCCTTCGGCAAGGAGCGCGAGACGTCGCGCCCCGTCGCCGACGCGCGGCGGCCCGAGCGCGCGAACAAGCCGATCGATCCCGATTCGCCGTTCGCCAAGCTCGCCGCGCTCAAGGACAAGCTGGGCAAGTAGGGGCGGGCAGGCATGGCGGCAGGCGAGCAGCGCATCGACAAGTGGCTGTTCTTCGCGCGTGTCGTCAAATCGCGCAGCCTCGCCCAGAAGCTGGCCGTTTCCGGTGCGGTCCGGGTCAACCGCGAGAAGATCTCGCACGCCGCCCGGCTGGTCCGGCCGGGCGACGTGCTGACGATCTCGATCCATGATCGCATACGGATCCTCAAGATCCTCGATTCCGGCGACCGCCGGGGACCCGCCCCCGAGGCTGCCCTCCTGTTCCAGGACCTGACGTCCGCAAGGGCTGACGCCAAGCCCGCCGTGTCTCAGGACGAGGGCTGACGGCGGGGAAGGACATTCCGTCGCCAGGGCCGCCAGCGGAACGGCTCGCTCTTGCAAGCGGCGAAGCGAGACGGTACCTCCGCCGATGGAGCGCTTCGCGACCCGAACGGGTCGTGCGACCACTCCGATCCGCAACGATCCGTCCGTTCCGGCGTTGCGGACCCACTGTTCCGGGAATTCGCCATGACCTACGTCGTCACCGACAATTGCATCCGCTGCAAGTATATGGACTGCGTCGAAGTGTGTCCGGTGGACTGCTTCTACGAGGGTGACAACATGCTCGTCATCCATCCGGACGAGTGCATCGACTGCGGCGTGTGCGAGCCGGAGTGCCCGGCCGAGGCGATCAAGCCCGACACCGAGCCGAATCTCGACAACTGGCTGAAGATCAATGCCGAGTATGCCGAGAAGTGGCCGAACATCACCGTGAAGCGCGACGCGCCCGCCGACGCCAAGGCGATGGACGGGGTCGAGGGCAAGTTCGAGAAGTTCTTCTCGGCGGAGCCCGGCCAGGGCGACTGAGCCCGAGGATCTCCCCGCTTATGCCCTTGCGCGCGCAGGGAAATCCTGTCGCGCGCCGAGCCGTGGCCGCGTCGCCGATGGCCGCAACCCGTTGCGATGCAGGGGTTGCACGGCCGGGTGCGCCATATGCGCAAGTCGGTTGAAATTTCCAGACTGATAGGGTATTATTTGTGCAACAGTCGGACGTCGGATGAAAGGTCATGAGACCCGTTCCGGCGTCCAGGTGCTTCTGAAAGGCTTTCCTCCCGTTCGTCCCACCACCTGAGCGTCCGTTCCGGGCGCCGTTGGGGCTTGCGAAGGAGTTTCCCGAAGTTCCGGACTGCGGCCGGCCACTGAACCGGGATGCTCAATCCGCGGCCCTCGGGTCGTTTCGTGCATAGCGATGTTCCCCGCTCTGCACAACAGGGAGTTTATGAAGCGTATGAGCAGTCAGAAGAAGACCTCCCAGCGTCAGGGTTTCAAGACCGGCGAGAGCATCGTCTATCCGGCCCACGGTGTCGGCCAGATCGTTGCGATCGAGGAGCAGGTGGTCGCGGGCATGAAGCTCGAACTCTTCGTCATCGACTTCGAGAAGGACAAGATGCGCCTGAAGGTGCCGGTCGCGAAGGCGGAAGCCGTCGGCATGCGCAAGCTGTCCGAGACGGACTTCGTCGAGCGTGCCCTCAAGGTGGTCCAGGGTCGCGCCCGCGTGAAGCGGACGATGTGGAGCCGCCGTGCGCAGGAATACGACGCGAAGATCAACTCCGGCGACCTGATCTCGATCGCCGAGGTGGTTCGCGACCTCTACCGTGCCGATTCGCAGCCCGAGCAGTCCTATTCCGAGCGCCAGCTCTATGAAGCCGCCCTCGGCCGCATGGCGCGCGAGCTCGCCGCCGTCAACGAGATCAGCGAGACCGAGGCGGTCCAGCTGATCGAGGTGAACCTGAACAAGGGCCCGAAGCGCGGGGCCAAGGTCGTCGACGAGGCCGATGCGGACGCTGAGGACGAGGACGACGTGGAGGTCGAGGCCGAACAGGCCGCCTGACCGCAAACCGCACCCAAGGAACGAGCCAGCCGGCCGCTGACACCAGCGGCCGGCTTTTCTTTACGCTGCGGCAGTGCTAGGGAAGATCAAGCGGTCGAGGCCTATCTCCCGCCAATTCCTCACTTTTTTCCGCTAGCCCTTCCCTCTTTGCCGCATCCCGCTATTTCGCGAAAAAAACTTTCCCTTGGCGGGAACGTTCTGCGATCGGGCCCGTTTTGACCTGAGTAGCGCAGTGTCCAACCGGCACGACGCGCCGAGTTCATCGCGTTTCCAGCGTGACATGGAAGGTCCGGGCCCATGAAATCCCAATCGACGCGTCGTCACCTCATCCAAGCCGCCATGGCCGCCCCCTACCTGCAGCGGGAAGAGGAGTACGAACTGGCGGTGCGTTGGAAGGAGCATCAGGACCAGGCCGCCCTCCACAAGATCACCTCGGCGCACATGCGCCTCGTCATCTCGATGGCCTCGAAGTTCCGCCATTTCGGCCTCGCGATGAACGACCTAATCCAGGAGGGCCATGTCGGTCTTCTGGAGGCCGCGGCGCGCTTCGAGCCGGAGCGCGAGGTCCGCTTCTCGACCTATGCCACGTGGTGGATCCGCGCTTCGATCCAGGACTATATCCTGCGCAACTGGTCGATCGTGCGCGGCGGCACCTCGTCGGCGCAGAAGGCTCTGTTCTTCAACCTCCGTCGTCTGCGCGCGCGCCTCAACCAGGGCACCGAGAAGATTTCCAGCACCGAGATGTATCGCGAGATCGCGACGGCGCTGAAGGTGTCGGAGGGCGACGTGGCGCTGATGGACTCGCGCCTGTCGGGTCCCGACAGCTCGCTCAACGCGCCGCTGATGGAAGACGAGTCGGGCTCCGCCGACCGTCAGGATTTCCTCGTGTCGAACGATCCGCTGCCGGACGAGATGGTCTCCGCCTCGATCGACGACGAGCGCCGCGTGATCTGGCTTCGCTCGGCTCTCGGCGTCCTGTCCGAGCGCGAACTCAAGATCATCCGCGAGCGCCGGCTGCAGGACGATGGCGCGACGCTGGAGGCGCTCGGCTCCAAGCTCGGCATTTCCAAGGAGCGTGTGCGCCAGATCGAGACGCGCGCCATGGAAAAGCTGCGCGTGGCGCTCCTTCAGGCCAATCCGGACGAGGCGGCGTTCATCGCCTGATCCCCTCGGAAGCCCCACCTGAAACCAAGAAGGCCGCCCTCAAGGCGGCCTTCTTCGTTCCCGAAGCCCCTTCGGCCTATTCCGCGATGATCTTGTAGCGCTCGCCCGTGCGCACGCCCGAACCATCCTCCAGATCGTTCAGGAGACGGAACATCTCGACCTTGCGATCGACGCCCTGGATGCGGTCGGCGATCGACCGTTCGGTGTCGCCGGCCCGGGCGGTGACGATGCGAACGCGCAAGGGTTTCAACTGCTCCCGCTCCTCCGGCCGCAGCACCCGGAACGAGCCGGCGACGCTGTCGGCGATCTGGGGAAGACGCGCGGCGGCATCGGCCGGAAGCGCGGTCAGGAACCGGTAGACCTGGCTGCCGACGCGGATCACCGTAACGTTGAAGACATAGGAGCCGCCGACGGCCTGGGCCGATACGGCTTCGAGATCGCCGATACGGATCGGCCGGATGGTCGTGGCGTCGAGGCCGCCGACCCATCCGCTCTGAATGTAGTCGGAGAGCGTCGTCGAAGGCGGCAGGGCCACGCCGTCGAAGCGGATGGCCGTGTCGCCGGGACCGGTCGCCAGCACCGCTTCGGCCGTGTTGTCGATCACGAACCCGTCCGGCACGCCGAAGGTGATGCCGAGGCCGGGATGGTAGAACGAGCGCCCGCGCACGTAGCCTTCCGAGGCCGTGTCGCCGAACAGCATCCCGTCGATCCCGGCAAGATACCGGTCGCGGTCGGTGACGCCGGTGCCGGGGGGACCGAACGCGCTGGCGTGGCGACGCGCAAGTTCGACGCGCTGGGGTGCGGCGGGGTGCGAGGCGAGGAAGTCGAGGTTCGGATTGCTCGCCTGGAAGGCGTTGCGGAACGAGGAGAACGAATCCATCGCCTTCAGGAAACGCGCGGCGGCATAGGGGTCATAGCCGGCGTCGCCGGTCTGCTTGATGCCCATCGCGTCGGCCTGGAGCTCTTGGTTGCGCGAGAAGCTGGCAAGGTTCAGGCGTCCGCGCGCCAGCGCGGCGCGCGCCGCCGTGGTGTCGGTCGCCAGGACCTCGGTCACCACGCGACCCGCGAGTTCGGCCGCCTCCTCGCGCTGCTGGCGCTCGATGCCGTGGTTCGCCTTCACGTGCCCCATCTCGTGGGCGAGCACCGCAGCGACCTCGGCCGAATCGTTGGCGAGCGCGAGAAGACCGCGCGTCACATAGAGGAAGCCGCCGGGCAGCGCGAAGGCGTTGATGTTGGGCGAATTGAGGACCGTGATCGAGTAGGCGCGGCCGGGATCGCTCGACACGGCGTTCAGCTTGCCGACGATGCCGGCGAGCATGCGCTCGAGCTTGGGGTCGGAATAGGCCCCGCCATAGGCCGCGAGGATCCGCGGATGCTGCGACTTGCCGATCGGCGACTGGGGATCGTTGGATTGCACCGCATCGAACGACACGGGGGCGCGGTTGACGGGACCGACGAGGCTCGATTCCGTGCCCGCACCGCTCGCCACGTCCTCCAGGCCGCCGGTCAGCGTGGTGCAGCCGGCAAGCCACAGCGCGAAAGGCAGTGCGAAACCTGTGCGCATGGCCCGGCCCATGCCGTTCCTCGCCCGCTCCGTTCCCGCTGGCCGCGCCCGTTGCCGCATTCCAGAATGTCCCCACAGATGCCGATCCGTCCGGACCGTCTTCCGGTCTAGCCGATGAAGGCCGAGCCGTGAAAGGGCCGGCGCGTCACAGGATGCCATGAAACGCCTCGTCCGACCGTTCGCCCCCATGATCGAGGAAAGGGACCAAATTAGGGTTCGACGCCCCGCGTCGCGCCGAGATAAGCGGCGACGCGGGGATGTCGCCCCGAGAGGATCTCGTTCGGCGTGCCGCTGAGGACGATCCTCCCCGCCTCCAGAAACGCCACACGGTCGGCGTGTCCGATGGCGTCGCCCGGATGATGCGTGACCATGATGATCGCAGGCGGCCGAGGGGCGTCGGCGCGCAGGCGGTCGACGAGGGCCAGCATCTCCGTGCGCAAGGCCGGCCCGAGGGCGGCGAACGGTTCGTCGAGGGCGAGGATCGGCCGCTCGCGCAGGAACGCACGGGCGAGCGCCACACGCTGGCGCTCGCCGCCGGACAATTCGCCGGGCAACCGTCCGGCGAGGGCGCCGAGCCCGACGCGGGTCAGCGCTTCGCGCGCCCGGGCGAGGGCGGCTTGGGGTATCCGCCATGTCGGGCTGATGCCGAGCGCGACGTTCCGCTCGGCCGTCAGGTGGGGGAAGAGGTTGTCGTCCTGGAACACCATGCTGATCGGGCGCTCGGCCGGCGAGCGGCCCGTCATGTCGCGGCCTTCGAGGCGCACCGTGCCGGAATCGGGCTTCAGGAAGCCGGCGACGATGTCGAGAAGGGTCGATTTCCCAGCGCCCGACGGACCGATCACCGCCAGCCATTCGCCCGGCGCGACCTCGAGATCGAAGCGCATCTCGCTCGTCTCGTGCGCGAAGGTGACGGCGTCGAGTTCGATGGCGTTCATTCGGATGCCTTTCGGCCGCCGAGGCCGCGCTCGGCGAGGAGAATCAGTCCAAGGCACAGGAGCGCCAGAAGAAGCGCAATGCCTTGCGCATCGGTCGAGCGGTAGCTGCCCATGCGCTGGAGCAGGAGATAGGGGAGGGTGACGAGGTCGGAATTGCCGAAGAGGGCCACCACCCCGAGATCGCCGAGCGAAACCGCCATGCCGAAGGCGCCGGCGAGCGCCAGCGGACGGCGCAGCGCCGGCCACTCGACATGCCGCAGTCGAGCGAGGCCGGAGAGGCCGAGCCCGTCGGCGAGCCGGCCGTGGCGCCGCGCGATGGCGGCGACCTCGGGCGACAGGATGCGCGTCGCATAGGGCACGACGAGGATGGCGTTGCCGATGACGACGACCGCCGGAGCGAGCCGCGCGACATCGCCGACCTCGCGAAGGGCGAGGAACCAGCCGGCTCCGACGACGATGGGAGGCACGACGAGGACGAGGCTGCCCGACAATGCGAGGAGCCGGCCGCCGCCACGCCCCGCCCCGCTGGCGCCGAGCGCGAGGCAGGTGGAGAGGACGAGGCCGATCAGCGCGGCACCGAGCGCAATGACGAGGCTGCGCAGGAGCGCGGCCAGAAACGCGGGGTCCGCGAGGATGCGTCCGAGATCGGCCTGAAGGCCCGCTGCGAGGATGGCGAGGAGCGGCGCGAGGAGGAAGGCCGTCGCCACCGCCGCGATCGCGATGTCGAGGACCCGCGCGATGGGGGATGGGCGGTCGAAGCGCCGGCTGGCCTGCGCGAGGCCGAACCCTGCGTCCGCCGATCCGGTCCAGCCGGTCGTCGGCAGGAGCAGCAGCGCCACCAGCCCGATCTGGACGAGCGACAGCGTGAGGGCGCGTGCGGGATCGAAGTCGTAGCGCAGCGATTGGTAGATCGCGACCTCGAGCGTCGTCGCGCCCGGCCCGCCGCCGAGCACGAGGACGAGCGTGAAGCTCGTGATGCAGAGCATGAACACGAGACCGGCGGCGGGACCGAGCGTGCGCCGGATCACCGGCCATTCGACGATCCGGAACGTCGCCCAGCGCGACAGCGAGAGTTGCCCGGCGATCTTCCAGCTTTCCGCGGGCACACCCGACAGGCCGCCGAGCGTCAGCCGGGCGACGAGCGGCATGTTGAAGAAGACGTGCGCGACGAGGATGCCGGTGAGGCCGTAGATCGAGGGGCGCGGCAGGCCCGCGAGCACGAAGGCGTCGGCGACGACCCCGTTGCGGCCGAACACGGTGATGAGGCCGAGCGCGCCGACGAGGACGGGCAGCGCCTGCGGCAGGAAGAACAGGCGCAGGAGCAGCGCGCGGCCGGGGAAGCGGAGGCGATCCAGCGCCAGCGCCAAGGGAACGCCGAAGGCGACCGAGAGGAGGGTCGACAGCACGGCCTGAAGAAGGGTGAAGCCGAGCACCGAGCGCAGATAGGGATCGGCAAGAACGGCAAACGGCGAGGCCGGGAGGATGCCGGCGAGGAGCGGCAGGAGGGCGAAGGGCAGGAGGCAGAAGCCGAGCACGAACACCGCCGCCAGCACCCCGGCGCGGCGCCGGCGCCGGGCGTCCGCCCCGATCCGCGCGCCCGGTCGATCGCCCGGTCTCAGCGGCCGAGGCCCCGGAGCCATTCCGCCGTCCACTCCGCGCGGTGGGCGGCCACGTCGGCGGCCGGTATCTCCAGCGGGCGCGCCGGCTGGACGAGGGTCTCGAATGCGGCGGGCAGGGGCTCGCCGGTCGGGGCGGCGGGCAGCGACCAGTTGCCGGTCGGGATGATCGACTGGAACGCCGGCGTCAGCATGAAGGCGAGGAAGCGACGCGCGAGCTCGGGCTGCCGCGAGGTCCGCAGCATGCCCGCGAGCTCCACCTGGAGGTAATGCCCTTCCGAGAAGGCGGCGGCCTTGTAGCGGTCCGTTCCCTCCTCGATCTGATGGTAGGCCGGCGATGTCGTGTAGGAGAGGACGATCGGCACCTCGCCCTTGGTGAAGAGGCCATAGGCCTCGCTCCAGCCGGGCGTCACGGTGAGGATGCGGCGCGAGAGCTCGGCCCACTTCGCCTCCGCCTGGTCGCCGAAGACGGCCTTCATCCAGAGGAGGAGGCCGAGGCCAGGCGTCGAGGTGCGGGCGTCCTGGATGGCGATCTTCTGGTCGGGGTCGACGGCCACCAGTTCGGCAAGGCTCGCGGGCGGGTTGGCGATGCTCTCGGAATCGTAGACGAAGGCGAGATAGGAATAGTCGAAGGGCACGAACGTATCGTCGGAGAAGCCGCCGGGGATCGTCAGCGGCGCGAGGTCGACAGCGGACGGCGCGAACAGACCCGTCGCCTTGAGTTCCGGCACGAGTTCGGCGGTCATCCCGAGCGCGACGTCGGCCTCTGTACGCTCGCCCTCGAGCTTCAGGCGGTTGAGGATCGCAACGCCGTCCTCGAGGCCGACGAAGCGCAGATCGCAGCCGCACTCGGCCTCGAACGCCTTCTCGATGCGCGGCCCCGGCCCCCAGTCCGGCGTGAAACTCTCGTAGGTATAGACGGTCAGGACCGGCCGTGCGGCATCCTCAGCCACCGCGACGGACGGCAGAATCAAAGCGATCGCGGCGCAGAGGGCGGAAACGCCGGGGCGCATGGGCGGAACTCCTCTTGCCGGAGTTCGAAGCGCGCCCCCTCGACGGCCCGTCGCGGACGCTCCCCATCCCTCCGCCGGTACGAGCCGGATCAGGTTCAGCGGGTTGGCGCGATGCCTCTCAGCCCGAAATGGGCACCCCGTGTGAGCGGCGTTCACGTTGCCCGGATCGGGCGGCGAGGGCAAGAGGGCTGCACGCCTCGTGCCCCGCTCTCCCCAGCCCGTCGGCGATGCGCTATGCGCTGGAGCGATGAGCCGCTTCACGATCCTCCTCGCCGGACCGATCCACGTCACGCCGCGCCTCCTGTCCGAGGTGCGCGGCACGCGCACGATCGCGGCCGACGCGGGGATCGCGCATGCCGCGACGCTCGGCCTTCGGCCGGAGCTTTGGGTCGGCGATTTCGATTCGCACCGGGGCGAGGCGCCCGAGGGCGTGCCGCGCCACGAATGGCCGCGCGACAAGGACCGGACCGATGGCGAGATCGCGATCGCCGAGGCCTTCGCGCGCGGCGCTGGCTCCGTACTCCTCGTCGGCGCCTTCGGCGGGCGCACCGACCACGTCTTCTCCCATCTGGTCGTGGCGCTGCGGGAAAGCGCCGCCGGGCGGTCCGTGGTCCTCTTCGACGGATGCGAGTGGGCCTATCCGCTCACCGAACCGCGGCAGCGCTTTGCGACCGAGCCCGGCGCGCAGTTCTCGATCCTGAAATTCTCCGACCTCCGCGGCCTGACGATCGAAGGCGCGCGCTTTCCGTTGCAGGAGGCCGACATTCCGTTCGCCTCGATCCTCACGCAGAGCAACGAGGCCGCGGGCCCCGAGGTCACCGTCGAATTGGCGGACGGTCGCGCCGTCCTGCTCCTCCAGGCCGACCCGACGCGGACGTGAGCCGAGACTGGCCCTCCGCGGGGCGATCGTATAAAGTGAGGCCGGTCGGTCTCATAGCTCAGCAGGATAGAGCGCCTTTCCGAGGTTACCATTTACCGATGCCCGCAACTCGTGGGTTTGGTGGTGGTAAGTTTACCAGTTCTCCGACCGCAGTGGCCGGAGGTGCATGAGGCCGCCGTGAGCGTTGGCTTGATAGGGTCGATGCGATCGGGTAACGTTTGAACGCTCGCCTGGGCCGTGAGGTCCGGGCGTGCCGCGATGTCCGCGTAGCTCAGCAGGATAGAGCACAGGATTCCTGGTGCAAATTGGGCGGCGCGCAACGAAAGTGCGCGTCGGATCTGCTCAAAGTCGGGGAACGCTTCTCGCTCTCGCGAGGTGCCGATCCCGAGCCAAGCCGGAGAAGTCCGGAAGGTGTAGAGACTGGTAGGGCAGCACCTACGGGCTTCGGCCTAGGGTGAAGGGACAGTCCAGACCACGAACGCCGAGAGGCGGCGGCGAAAGCCGAAGTGGTATGAATCCTGGGGTCGTGGGTTCGAATCCCGCCGCGGACACCAAACGGCCGGCGTCACCTGCCGCCAGCAACCTTCCTGAGGACTGCCAGCACGCGGATCGGCATGATCCTCGGCGTCGGCCCGGCCCCGCGCGTGACGCTCACCCCGAGGTCGTCGACCGTGAACCGAAGGCTGCCGTCGTCCACGGCAGCCAGCCACTGCCGGAGTGCGTCGAGATCGAGGTCCGGCTGCGCCAGCAGCGCCGTACCCGGCGTCTTGGGGTCGATGTCGGGTGCCGGGATGTTGCTCGATATGAACGACCGGAGCGTCCGGATCTCCGCCGCTTGGTCACGTATGCGACGGTTCATGAGGTTGAGCCTTTCGGCGGTGCCTACGTCCAAGCGGTCGCCTTCGCGGAACTCTTCGAGCTCGTGCCGCTCGACCACCCGGGTCTTCGGGGCCTGGACCGAGACAAGGTCGTCGTAGGCTGACATCCAGACGTTGGCCCAGGCCGCGTAGTGATTGTAGATCGTCTGGCCGGCGGGAAATGCGTCCCCGTAAGTCAACCGCCCCATCTCGACCAAGGTTGGCACCGACGGCCTTAGCGGCGGGCGCAGGGTCAGGCATCGCTCCCCGACCTCGACGATCCGCGTGATCGTGGTGCCCTTTCGTCCCGTTTCGGCGATCGACCGTTCTTCCATCAACTTACGACACTTGGTTCGCGCTTCCTCGATGACGGCCTTGCCCAGGCGAACAATGGCCCCGCCGGAACTAGCCATCTGCCGAAAGCCGTCCCGAGACGATGGTCCCGTGTTCCAGCAGGGGCGACGCCCTCCTCTCGAGCGGCGCCCCGATCTGGGCCATCGCCGCGCGCAGCTCATCGATCTCCGGCATTTCCGTCAGGCGCATGGCGCCCTCCTGGAGGGCGAGCAACTCCTCCCGCTCCATGCGCTGGAGGAGGACGGCGTTGAAGCGCTCCAGGGCTTTCGACTTCTCCGACCTGGTGAGGGGTGCCATGCTGATCGGAGTGCAGTCGCTGTGGAAACAGATCAGGTCGGCGAAGCGCATCGAGGCGGCCTCGCTCTCCGGGTCGTAGAGGGAAGGGTAGATCCGTCCAATCCTCTGGATGAACGCCACCTGTTCGAACTCCGAGATTTCGATCCACTCGACGTGCGACGAATTCGGTTGCGTCACGATGCCCGTGTCGTCCGCGCTGCTCTCCGGGCCGCCTTCCTGCACCCGGGCGATCTGCTCAAGCAGGCGATTCAGGTTCGCCAGTGCCTTCGCCAGCAGTTCGAGACCGTCGCCGATCGCCTCGTGCGCCTGCTCGAGGCGCATGATGTCGATCCTCAAGCGACTGAGCTGTGTCGGCGTGGCACCGACCGAGTCGCGGTTCAGGGCATCGATCTGTTGATTGATCTCCCTGAACCTCCCGGTTTCGGAATACAGCCTGCGCAGCAACGTGGTGCCCTTGATCCACAGCGGCACCTGCCACGCCGGCCCGGTCACGAAATGCCGGCAAAGAAGGCAGTTGCGCGAACCGCCCTCCACTGGCGCGTAACTGCTGTTGTCCTTCCCTCCGGAACTGGACTTCCGTACCTGCGGCCCTCCGTCGTGGCATCGGGTCTGCTCCCAAGGGCACATCCCGTAGTCCATGTCCGTGAACAGCAGGCGGCTGGGAGGATCGAACCGGGAAAGCATGGTGGAGGCGGCCAAGGGGCCGGCCGCCATGAACGACGTCATCGCGTGTGCCGAACCAGCCCTAGCCTCGACCACGATCCGCCTCGCCTCGGCCTTCTGGTTCTCGAGTTCTGCGGCCTCGAGCATTCTGTGCAGATCGGCGGGAGAAACATTGCCGTAATGGATCGTCATCGGCAGGCTGGCATGGCAGAGCACATACTTGCTGATGATATGAAGGGGAACGCCCGCTTCCATCAATCGCGTAGCCCCGTCCGACCTCACTCCGTGTGGCTTGTACCTGGCGCCCGAAGGCTGTGAGGTTCCGCTCTCCTTCTCTTCGAACAGGGATATGGGCTTGTCGGGATTGGCCAGGTTGAACCGTCTTTCGGTCTCGAGCATCAACCATTGCCAGAACTGGTAGGTGTCCCGTTCCGTCGGGACCCGGAAGCGCGTCGCCGCCCCGTCCTTGATCGCAGGCAGCCTGAACAAGGGGAATATGTCCGGATACGGCTCCAACGCGGCCTCCGCGATCGCCTCCCCCTCCTTGAGATACTCGCGCGGTGACAGCGGTGCGCCGATCGGAATGTTTCGATCCTGCCACGCCCGGAGATCGCGAAGCAGTCGGTGGACATACATGTTCTGCCACGGCAGCGTGTACGGGCGTCCCGTCTTGTTCGTGTTCACGAAAATGCCCGTGACGTCGAACCCTTCGAACTTTCTCGCATAGCCGCGCTCCGTGTCGTTCTTCCCCTGCCTCCTCCAATACCCGGCGAGCGGCCCGGTGTTCCGGGTCCACGACCCCGTTTCGCAGTCGAAGACCAGTTCGTCGCCCTCGCCGCTGTCCAGTCGCTTTATCTGCGCGACGCGGAGCGGCATGATGAACATCATCAGATACATCGTGGGGTATACGGGGCAGTATACGTTCTTTCCGTCGATCTTCAGACGGCACATCTTGAGGCTGCCCGGCCAGCCGTTCTCCCCCTCCTCCAAGATTCCCTTGGCTATCTCGCGAAGGTCCTTCGGGAGCGGCAGCGACGCCGTGTGGCTTCGCTGGCCGAGCTTTCCCTGCCGCTTGAGGGCGGTTTCGATCTTCCTCACTTCGCGCTTGGTCGCGATCGGGAAGACCGGCGCGCGCGTCCCCTCCGAGACGCGGGCTTCGACGAATTCGGAGAAGCGCACCGCCGTCCTGACAACGGTGAGGAGACCCTCGCCGAATGCGTCTTCGCCCTCCTCGTCTCCCTTCATCCGCCTGGCGAACTCGAAGAATGGCCGTTCGTTGTGGGGCCGGGTCATGAAGCTGGCCGGGTCCTCGACCTCCTCCGCGTGCATGAGTGTCGACAGCCAAAGGATGAAAACCGTGAGGAACATCCTGTAGCGGACGTCGACGGTCGGGTTCTCCTCGCGCCATTCGTCGAACAACCCGATCCACTCGGCGGCGAACGGGGGCGTGTCGCCCAGGGTCTCGTCGATCAGTGCCGCCGTCGTCCCGTACCGGAGATTACCCGAGATGTGCCTGAACCCCGCGCCGGGGAAGATGACCTCTAGGGCGCGGCAGATGTGCCTCAGGCATGAGTCGAAATGGATCCGGCTCTTGTCCCACAGGTCGTCCCGCCACCGTTTCCCGTCCGCGGTCCTGAACACCCCGATCCAGTCCTTCAGGTTCTCGGGGCCGACGTCCGCAAGGGTCCTGGCCCCACGGGTCGATACGCAAAGGCTCGCCAGCAGCGACCTGACGCGGGCCTCGAACTGGGGAACCGCCTCGGGCGTCAACCCGCGGTTCGAGATGAGGCCGGCCGCATACAGCTCCTCGACCGCCGCCGGGCCGAGTTCGGATTCCCTCAGGATCTGCTCGACCGTGTCCTTGGTGGGCGCGCCGTACCTGAGGGTGAAACGGAGCGGCGACAGGAGGCATCGACCGTCCCGCACGGCTTGCAGGATCGCGCCCGTGGACTGTTCGTGGGACAGGATCTCCGTCGCGTACCTGTCGGGAGACCTCGAGTATTTTCTGCGGGTGGATGGGTCGACCTTCGCGACATGCGCGATGTGGCCCGACAGGATTTCCCTTTCCCCGTCCGGGACCGAGAAGAAATCGTCGGGGAGGTAGTTCGTCTTCAGGTTTGCCATGGTCGCGGATCGCCTCTCGGGGATGGGGCAGGCTGGAGGGCGCCGGATCACCTCCGGTACAGGCGCGTTGGGTCGAAGGTCGCGTCGATGACGTCGCCCAAGGTCGGAAAGGCCGGCCCCACCAGCCCCGTGCCCCCGGCGGCGAGCCGTTCCTCGGCAGTCTCGAGCAGCGCGTGCACCTCGCCGGGCTCGGCCATCGTGTAGACGCGGGAGCTCCGGATGCTGCGGTGGTGCATGAGCCTCTTGATTGTGGCCTCGTCGAATCCGGCCTCGTGCAGCGTGCGGCCATACAGGTGGCGGAGCGAGTGGATCGAGGTTCCCGCATCCTTCTCGACCTTGAGGTCCTCGCCGATGCGGCGGCCCAGCCGCCGGATCGCGGACTCCCACGAGGACCGCGCCGCCGCCGCGGTGTAGGGCTGGCCGACCTCCATGCGCTCCTCGACCATTGTCGGCGACGTGCACACCAGGAGGTATGGGTGGTCCCCGAAGCCGAGCGCCTTGCGCTGGAGCATCGCCTCGGGGCGCACCACCGTGACGTAGTGGTACAGCGCCGACGCCAGGTATTCCCGGAAGCCTGGGTAGGGAGCCCAGTAAATCTCCGCGCTGTATCGGTCCTCCATCAGCGGCGATTTCCAACCTGCGGCGAACCTCGACATGCCCGACCGGCGGACGGCAAGACCGTACCGTTCCAGCAGGATCTGCTCGCGCGTCTGGGGTCCGTTCCCCATGTCCTGGACGAAGAACGAAGGATGGCGGAGGAAACCCTTCACCTGGCCGCCGCCCACCAGCGTGACGTCGCCGACCCACATCTGGCGCGACTCGCTCTCCCGTATCCCCCCGCCGCCTAGGATCAACCGCTGGAGGGCTCCCGTCGGGTCCACGTCGGACCTCGCGGTGACGACTTGTTCGGGCGAACCCTCGGTCAGGAAATTCACCAGGTGCGGCTTCGCGAACCTTTTGGTAGAGCCTCGGAAGGCCCCATGGGGGTCGCTGCCGACGATCCCCCGGCCCATCGCCACGGCCTTCCTCGGCACGGAAGGCTTCAGGTGCGCCATCATCCCGAATGCCCTGGCATGGGCGTTGCGCAGGCGATCGTCCCCCATCGGCAGGCCGAGCTCGCCCGGCATGTCCCGATAGGGCTCCGTAACCTCGGCAACGTAGTTGAGGAAGGTACCGAACCCGTTGATCAGGTTGCGCGCCGCCCCCTGCGAGGTCGGCTGCCACCCCAGGGCCGCCGTACCCGTCTGCGGGCCCGTACCATTCACCGTCCCCGTCCTGAGGTGTACGCAGAACTCCCGGAAGATGCGCCGCACGTCGGTCCTGCGCAGCGAACTCGCGATCTCGGCGAGCCGAGGCCAGCGATGGTCGACGTACTCGATGAAGAGGCGCACCGCCCGCGCGATGTGCCGCTTCGACGTGATCGACGAGAGCGTTTCCTCGCGAAACAGGCGGAGCAACGGCTCGAAGGGGGCGAAGTCGATACCGCCGTCCGCGTTTGGTTCCCCGATATGGAGCACCGGGATCCGGTAGCCGGGGATGTCGGCAACATCCTGCATGAGGATGAGGAATTGGCGACCGCGGGGCGCCACGGCAGTGTCGCCGGTCCACGCGGCGTCGGCCAGGGTGGGGCCTTTCGGAGGTCCTGGAAGCTGGAAGGCGAAGGTCATGTTCCCTCACGTCAGGTTTTTCACCAGGTACCAGTTCGGGCGCCGTTTTCCAAGAGAGGGGGTCGTGTTCCCGCTGGCAATGAGGGCGGCACGAAGCGACGACCCGCTTCCCGTGCTGTCGTACCCGCCGGAAAGCACCCCTGCGGTCGGCCGGGTTCGCCCTCATGACATATGGGAGGCGCCGATATACCCTGGCCGGGCTTTCGGTTGCGGGGGAATGACTTGGACAATTCCGGTGATGGGGCGTTGCCCGAAGGTCGCGACTGGCGCGACGCGGCCCTGCGAGGCGTCCAGGCCGAGATCGACGCGTGCCTCGACGATCTAGCGAAGCTCCAAGCCCATCTTGCCGCCCTGAAGGAGTTCCAGCGCTCGCTGATGCGGGTCGTCGAGGCACCCAAGCCCGTTGCCTCGGTGTCTTCGGACCATCGGCGAGCCGACCCGGCGACGGGGGTGACGGCCAGTCAGGCGCGGCCCGCCACGACATCCGCGCTGATTCGCGAGGGAGCGCGCAAGGTGTTGCGAGAAACCGGGCGACCGATGAACCGGGCTGAGCTGCTTGAGGCCCTGCGCGGGAGAGGTGTCGAGGTCAAGGCAACCGACCCTGCCCGCGCCGTCGGGAGGGTCCTGTGGCGCTCGGAGGAG
Source organism: Aureimonas sp. Leaf324 (assembly GCF_001423245.1). Taxonomy (GTDB): domain Bacteria; phylum Pseudomonadota; class Alphaproteobacteria; order Rhizobiales; family Rhizobiaceae; genus Aureimonas. The sequence continues at coordinate 558 of NZ_LMOH01000006.1, read as the reverse complement.
TTCGTCCATCTGGACGACGGGTACTGGCTTGCGGCGGTTCCCGTTCCCGACGGTGGGGTCGATGCATGACCGGGCTGCCGGAACGTGTCCCTGCGGGGCCGTAGACCTTGCAGCTTCCGGCCTTCGGAGGCCGGGCATCCGTCGCCGGCACGCAAGCGGCATCGCGGACCCGGTAGCCGGCGGCGACCGGACCGGGTATCGCGCCGGGGCATCCGCCCCGTCATCCAGAGCGCCATGCCGACCGTCATGAGGCTTTCGGTCAGGCTCAGGAAACCGAGCGGCACGCTGGAGTCCCCGCCGACGGCGGAACGTGGTGTTCGCGCGTCGCTTCACCTCGCGCAAGCCACGCGGGTTCGGGCGTCGCAGGCAGGCGGGCTGGTCGAACCGCGGCGCAAGCGGTCCCCTGGCCGAACGGTGCCGAAGCAGCGTTCCCGCCGTCTAGGCGGTGACCGCGTCCGCCTGTCATTCGGCGTGCAACTTTGACCCCGTAGCGGGGGGTATCGGCGTCCAAAATTGACCCCCATCCGATGGACCTGAAGAGTTCGCTTTTCCTTCACG
>NZ_LMOH01000005.1 GCF_001423245.1 Aureimonas sp. Leaf324 | reverse complement strand
GATGGCGGACGCGGCACGCGAGCAGGCGGTGGCGCTTCGCGAGGTGTCGGTGGCGGCCGACCAGATGGACAAGGTCACGCAGCAGAACGCTGCGATGGTCGAGGAAACGACGGCGGCGGCGCAGGCGCTGTCGGGCGAGACGGAGGGGCTGGCGGGTCTGGTGTCGGGCTTTGCGACGGGGGCGGGGCACCGTGCGACGGCAGCGCCGACCGCCGCGCCCGCACGCATCGCGGCCGCCCATGCCGCAGCGCCCCGGCGCGCGGCAGCGGCCCCGATGCGGCCGATTCAGCCCGCCCCGTCCCGTCCGGTCGCGCAGATGCGCACGGCGGGCCACGGCGGTGCGGCGCCGAAAGCTGCCGCCGTCGAAGAGGGCTGGGAGGAGTTCTGAGCGATCCCGCCGGAGCGACGATCGGACTGACCCTTCTGCCGCCGCGTTTCCGAGAGGGGGCGCGGCGGTCTTGCGTTGGATGGGCGCGGCGCGTCGACCCCTTGGATCAGGGATGGCCTTTGCCGCCGTGCGCGCCGACCGCCGTGCCGGTCGAGAAGCTGGTGCCGTCCTCGGCCAGCGCCCCGTAGAGCGGCGCGAGTTCGGCCGGCTGTCCGGCGCGCCCGAGCGGCGTTTCAGGATCCGCCGCTCCTCTCGGCGACGAGGGGCGCCGCGACCGCGCCGAGGAGATCGCCGAGCATCGCGGGAGCCAACTCGATCTGGAGGCCCCGCCGGCCTCCGTTGACGAACACCCGGTCGTGCCGGAGCGACTGCTCCTCGATCACCACCGGGACCCGCCGCTTCTGGCCGAACGGGCTGATGCCCCCGACGACGTAGCCCGTCATCCGCTCGGCATCGCCCGGCGGCATCATCTGCGCCGCCTTGCCCGCCATCGCGGCCGCCAGACGCTTCATCGAGACTTCGCGGTCGGACGGCACCACGACGCAGACCGGCTTGCCGTCGACCGTCGCCATCAGCGTCTTCAGCAGGCGCTCGGGCGGCACGCCGAGCGCGTCCGCCGCCTGCAGGCCGATGTGCTGCGCCTTGGGGTCGTAGGCGTACTCGCGCGTGGTGAAGCTCGCCCCGGCCGCCTTCAGCGCCTGCGTCGCTCTCGTCGAACTCGACATGGACGGTCCTCCTGTTCGGTGCCGCAGGTCGCGGATGCCGCGGCCCGAAGCCGGGACGGTGCGCCAGATCCTCGACCCGGACCCAGTTCGAGGGTTGGCGCCCGGCTTCTCCCGCTAGCCATCGCCATGGCGGAGCGCAACCGCGGAACGCCCCACGGCCGGTCCGCCCGTCGGCCGCGGCCGGCCGCCGTCATGACGCTCGAAGGTTCGACAGGTCGAAAACCAGGGATCTGCCGAGACCATCGTGCGGCCTTGCGATCCGGCGCTCGAGCTCGTTCACGGCGCCGCTCGTTCGAGCCGGGGTGCCCAAGGACGGGGTCGGGGCAGGTCGCTCAGTGCGAACCTGCGCCCGACCGAGCCCGAGGCATCGTCGCGAACCGTCCGGACGTGCCGGCGACCGGCGGTCGGCCGATCCTGGACGTGCCGACCGTGCCTGTGTCAGACGACGGATCCCGAGGATCGCGGCGGTCGCCAGGCAGTCGGGCCAGTGAAGGATGCCCGGATGCGCATGATCGGTCTCATCGGCGGCATGAGCTGGGAAAGCTCGGCCGAATACTACCGGATCCTGAACCAGGGCGTCCGGGATCGCGTGGGGCCGACGGCGTCGGCCCGCTGCCTCCTCTGGTCGTTCGACTTCTCCGAGATCGAACGCCTGCAGCATGCGGGCGACTGGCCGGGGCTCGGCCAGCGAATGGTCGAGGCGGCGCAGAGGCTCGAGGCGGCAGGAGCTGACCTCCTTCTGATCTGCACCAATACGATGCACCGCCTGGCGCCAGCGGTCGAAGCCGCCGTCGGGATCCCGCTTCTCCAAATCGCCGACCCGACCGGCCGCAGCATCCGGGCCGCCGGCCTGTCGCGGGTGGGTCTGCTCGGCACCGCCTTCACGATGGAGCACGAGTTCTACAAGGGACGGCTGGCGGACCGGCACGGGCTCGACGTTCTCGTGCCCGACGACGGCGACCGCGCCGCCGTCCATCGCATCATCTACGAGGAGCTCGTGGCGGGGCGGGTGCTGCCGCCGTCACGCGAGGTCTATCGGGCCGTGATCGGCGATCTCGTGGCGCGCGGCGCCGAGGCGATCATCCTCGGATGCACCGAGATCATGCTGCTGATCGGTCCCGACGACAGTCCCGTGCCGGTCTTCGACACGACGACGCTTCACGCCGAGGCCGCCGTCGCCGCAGCCCTCGGCGACTGAGGTCTGCCCGGGCATCGTCCCGTCCCTCGGACCGCGGACCTTCGCATGTCGCCGGTCTCGCCGACGCCGTGCCGCAGCCGCAGGGGCCTCGGATGCGGCGCCGGTCGAGGACCGCGCGGACAGTTTTCCCGTCTCATGCGTCTCGTCGTGCCCGCAGGTCGGGCCGGACCTCGGGGGCACGAGCGAAGGGTTCACAACCCGTCCGGCAACCACTTGCGGCGGGTCCAGAAGGCGAGCGCGCCGACGAGAAGGAGCGCGCCCGCCGCGCCGACGAGAAGGCGATGGTTCGAGCGGAGCGTGCCGAAGACACTCTCGATGGCGTTGCCGAACCAGTAGCCGGCCGAGACGAAGACGAGGGCTTAGGTCGCGGCGGCCGCGGCGTTGATCAGGACGAACCGCGCGGTGGAAAGCTGCGTCGTGCCGATCGCGATCGGGCTCACCGTCCGGAAGCCGTAGACGAACCGGAAGCCGAACGTGAAGAGGACCGGCCGTCGCTCGAACGCCGTCAGCGCCTTGGCGAAGAACGGGCGGGCGCTGATGTGCCGCACGAGGCGGGAGCCACGGAAGTAACGCCCGCAGGCGAACCAGATCTGGTCGGCGACGAAGGAGCCGAGCGCCACGGCCAGGACGACGGGCCAGAAGCCGAGCGTTCCCGCATGCGCGATGACGCCGGCGAGGATCGCGACGGTCTCGCCCTCGAGGCCGGCTCCGAGAAAGATGGCAGGCAGGCCGTACTCGGCAATCAGGGTCTCGATCGGACTGGTCCTCGGCGCGGTGCGAACGTCATGGCCGGTTCCCCGCCGCTGAGGCCCCCGGCGCATCGATGCCGCCGTCTCGGCGCCCGCGCCCGGCGATCGATGCCCACGACCATATAGGCGAGGGACATCGAAAAGGAGGCCGGATGCGTGCCGGTCGGGACGGCGCGGTCATCGGGGGCGAAGGGCTGGAGCCGACGTGCCGGGGCCGATGGCGAGACGACCGTCAGGCCGACGGGGCACGATCCGGCCGGTGCCCGTTGTCGTGCCTGACCCCGCTCCGGGACCAGCGAATCCCGCCGCGTCGTGGCCATCCCTCCGCGAGCGGCGCCGCGCGGTCCCGCGCCTGCAGGGCGAGGCTCCCGATCGGCTCCGGGCCGGCTCGCCCGACAGCCTGCCCGGTCCCGTCCCGCCGCCGCGCACGGTGCATCATCGCGGCCAACATTGTGAACGGCGGTGGGCTGGCCAAACCCCGCCTGGAACCGTATGTCGCCCTTGCGATTCCCATCGAAGGTGTCACGCCGTCCGGCGGCCCGGCTTGTCGCCGCCCGTGAAGCGTTCGTTTCGATTTCCATGTCCGTTCCATCGTCCAGCATCGACTTCGCCGTTGCCGCGCCCGTCCGGCGCAACTTCCGCACCATCGCCCTCATCGTCGCCAGCGCCATGTTCATGGAGCAGCTCGACGCCACGATCCTCGCGACCGCCCTGCCGACGATGGCGCGCGATTTCGGCGTCGGCGCGCCGTCGATGAGCATCGCACTGACGTCATACCTGATCAGCCTCGCCGTCTTCATTCCTGTCAGCGGGGCGGTGGCCGATCGCTGGGGCTCGCGCACCGTGTTCCGGGCCGCCATCGGCGTCTTCGTCGTCGGCTCTATCCTCTGCGCGCTGGCGCCCTCGCTCGGCTTCCTCGTCGCCGCACGTCTTCTTCAGGGGCTCGGAGGCGCGATGATGATGCCGGTCGGGCGGCTCGTGCTCCTGCGCTCGGTGGAGCGGCGCGATCTCGTCTCGGCCATGTCGTGGCTGCTCGTGCCCGCCCTCATCGGTCCGATCCTCGGCCCGCCGGTCGGCGGCTTCATCGTCACCTATGCGGACTGGCGCTGGATCTTCTACATCAACGTGCCGGTCGGTCTCCTCGGGATGGTGCTCGTCAGCCTCTTCATCGACGAGACCAAGGGCGAGCGCGCCGGGCCGTTCGACGGCGTCGGCATGGTCCTTTCGGGCGTCTCGCTCGGCTCGCTCCTCTTTGGCTTCGAGACCGCGAGCCGCGAGGGCGAGGGGATGCTGGCGCTCACGCTCGTCGCGGTCGGCCTCGTGACGGGCGCGGTGTACCTCGGTCATGCCCGGCGTCATGCCGCGCCGATCCTCGATCCCGCGCTGATGCGCGTGCCGTCCTTCGGCACCTCGGTGATCGCGGGATCGCTGACCCGGATCACGCAAGGCGCGCAGCCCTTCCTCCTGCCGCTGATGATGCAGCTCGGCTTCGGGCTTTCGGCGGCGACGAGCGGCCTCGTCACGATCGCCACCGCGATCGGCTCCCTGATGATGAAGGCGCTGGCGCCCCGGCTGCTGCGTCGCTTCGGCTTTCGGCAGGCGCTGGTCGTCAACGGCATCCTCGCTGCGCTCCTCTACGGCCTCTGCGCCTTCTTCCGCCCGGACTGGCCGCTGCCCGTCATCTTCGGCGTCCTCGCCTGCTGCGGGTTCTCGATGTCGTTCCAGTTCACCGCCTACAATACGGTGGCCTACGACCGGATCTCGCCGGCGCAGATGAGTTCGGCGACGAGCTTCTACACGACGTTCCAGCAGCTGATGCTGTCGCTCGGCATCTGCGTGGCGGCCCTCTCGTTGCACGGCTCGATGAGCGTGCAGGGGCACGCCGCGCCGGAGCTCTCCGACTTCTCGCTCGCCTTCGCGGTGGTGGTCGCGGTCTCGCTTCTGGCGACGATCTGGAACCTGCGCTTTGCCGCCGACGCCGGCCGCGAGATCAGCGGCCACGGCCGTGTGGTCGATGGCGTCAAACGACCCGCTGCCGCGGCGAGCGAGGCGCTCGAGCACATCCGATAATCGCAGGCCACCCGGCCGGTCAGCCGCGACGGATCTCGGCCGCGACGTTGCGGAGTTCCTGGAGGAGGATCGCGGCGGCGGGGGAGGGCGTGTCGCCGGCGCGCATCGTGATGCCGACGGGGCCTTGCGTGCGCGACGTGTCCACGCTGAGCCGATCGAGGACGCCGCGCTGGAGGTCTTCGAGGACGACGCCCTCGGAAATCAGCCAGATCGCGTCGGTTGCGAGGATATAGGCGCGCGAGAAGGCGAGCGACACGGTCTCGACCACGCGGGGCGGCGCCGGAAGGTTCGCGGCGGCAAAGAGCCGGTCGACGGTCGGGCGGATCACCGAGCCCGGCGGCGGCAGGAGCACATCGAAGGGCAGCACCGTCTCGGGCCGCAGCGTGCGTCCGGCGAGCGGATGCCCGGCACGCACGGCGAAGACGATCAGTTCCGAATAGAGATGTTCGAAGACGAGGCCCGTCATCGTCTCCGGCTCGCCCATGCGCCCGATGACGATGTCGAGCGCACCCTCGCGCAGCTGCGCCGTGAGATAGGCCGTCGGGCCGGTGACGATGCGCGGTCTGGCGCCGAGATCGTGGGCGAGATAGCGGCGGATCGCCGCCGGCAGGAGCCGGGCGGAGACGGTGGGAAGCGCCCCGATGCGAACGGGCAGTGCGCTCGGCGAGGTCGCGTCGCCGACCTCCTCCAGCCCCCGGCGCAGGGCCGAGAGACTGGTTTCGGCATGGCGCAGGAATATCTCGCCATAGGGTGAGAGCAGGGGCTTGCCCCGCTCTCGCGCGAGCAACGGGGCGCCGAGGATCGCCTCCAGTTCCTTGATCGCCTTCGAGACAGCCGGCTGCGTGATCGCCAGCTCGTCCGCCGCACGCCCGACGCTGCCCTGCCGCGCCACGGCGACGAAGGTTCGAAGATGGCGCAGACGCAGGGCGGACGACAGCATCGGCATAACCTCGCAGTTATCATCGAGGCACCAATCCTCATTTCACATGACGGTTCAAGTGGCCTAAACCCGAGGACGGGAGGACGGGCGCATGGCATTCGTAACCGCGAACGGCATCGAGATGCATTACCGCGTCGAAGGACGGACGGGCGTGCCGCGCCTCGTCTTCCTCAATTCGCTGGGCTCGGACCTGCGGATCTGGGCCGAGGTCGTCGAACATCTGCACGACCGCTTCGAGATCCTTCTGGTCGACAAGCGCGGCCACGGTCTCAGCGAGGCGACGCCCGCGCCGTACTCCATCCCGATTCTCGCCGACGACCTGACGGCGCTTCTGGATGCGCTTGGCTGGGCGAGAGTTTCCGTCGTCGGCCTGTCGATCGGCGGCCTCATCGCCCAGCACGTCGCGATCCATGCGCCGGAGCGTGTCGAAAGCCTCGTCCTGATGGACACGGCCGCCCGGATCGGCGACGCGCCGGCGTGGAACGAGCGCATCGCCACGGTGACGGACGCCGGCGTCGCAGCCATTAGCGAGGCCGTCGCCGCCCGCTGGTTCTCCGACGGGTTCGCCGCCGCGCATCCCGCCCGCTTCGCCGCTTGGCGCGCCATGCTGGAGGGCACGCCATGCGAGGGCTATGCGGGTGCCTGCGCGGCCGTGCGCGACGCGGACTATCGCGGCGATGCGGCGCGCATCGGGGCGCCCGTCCTCGCGCTCGCCGGCGATGCCGACAAGGCGACCCCGCCCGATCTCGTGAAGGCGACGGCCGACCTCATTCCCGGTGCGCGCTTCGCGCTCGTTGTGGGCGCGGGTCACCTGCCGTGCCTCGAGAGGCCGGCGGAGGTCGCCGCGCTGATCGCGGGGCATGTCACGCAAAGCGGCGAAGCCGCGAGCCGGTTCGACGCCGGGATGGCGGTGCGCCGCGAGGTGCTCGGCGGCGCCCATGTCGAGCGCGCCACGCAAGCGATCACGCCCTTCGACGCGCCGTTCCAGCGCTTCATCACCGAAGGGGCCTGGGGTTCGGTCTGGTCGCGCCCGCATTTCACGCGGCGCGAACGCTCGATCGTCACCATCGCGCTTCTGGCCGCGCTCGGCCAGGACGAGGAATTCGGCCTCCACGTGCGCGCCACCGCCAACACCGGCGCGTCCGGCGAGGACATCACCGAGGCACTGATGCACGTCGCGGTCTACGCCGGCGTGCCGGCGGCCAACCACGCCATCAAGATCGCCAAGACGATCCTGGCCGAGCGGGAGGACACGGTTCGATGAGCGGTTCCTATTTCCAGCGCGACCGCGACTGGCACCCGCCGGCCCTGACGCCGTCCTACAAGACCTCGATCCTGCGCTCGCCCCGGCAGGCGCTCCTGTCGCTGCCGACCAGCCACTCGGAGGAGACCGGGCCGGTGTTCGGCCACGACATCCTCGGCCCGCTCGACAACGACCTGATCCGCAACTTCGCCAAGGACGGCGCCGAGGCGATCGGCCAGCGGATCGTGGTCTATGGCCGGGTGCTGGACGAGGCCGGGCGCCCCGTGCGCGGCGCCCTCCTCGAGGTCTGGCAGGCCAATGCCGGCGGGCGCTACCGCCACAAGAAGGAGAGCTATCTCGCCGCGCTCGACCCGAACTTCGGCGGATGCGGCCGGGCGATCACCGACGAGGAGGGCCGCTACTCGTTCCGAACGGTGAAGCCGGGCGCCTACCCCTGGCCGAACGGCGTCAACGACTGGCGTCCCGCCCACATCCACTTCTCGGTCTTCGGCCACGCCTTCGCGCAGCGCCTCATCACCCAGATGTATTTCGAGGGCGACCCGATGATCTGGCAGTGCCCGATCGTGCGGACCATTCCGGACGCGGCTGCCATCGAACAACTCGTCGCGGCTCTCGACCGCCACGCCACGATCCCGATGGACAGCCTCGCCTACAAGTTCGACATCGTGCTGCGCGGACGCCGCTCGACGATGTTCGAGAACCGCATGGAGGGCAACTGATGGTCCAGCGGCTCGACTACCTGAAAGAGAGCCCGTCGCAGACCGCCGGGCCCTATGTCCATATCGGCACCAATCCGAACTGGGTGGAGATCACGGGTGTCTGGCGGGACGACCTCGGGCTCGTGCTCGCCGGCCCCGAGACGAAGGGCGAGCGGGTGATCCTGGAAGGCCGCGTCCTCGACGGAGCGGGCAATCCCGTGCGCGATGCGCTGATCGAGATCTGGCAGGCGGACGCCGACGGGCTCCACAACGCGCCGGCCGAGACGCGCGGCGCCGCGGATCCCGCCTTTGCCGGCTGGGGCCGTCAGCCCGTGTCGGAGGCGGACGGCACGTTCCGCTTCGAGACGATCCGCCCGGGGCGGGTGCCCTGGCCGGACGGTCGGCTCCAGGCGCCGCACGTCACGGTCTGGATCGTCGCGCGCGGCATCAACCTCGGCCTGCACACGCGGCTCTACTTCGGAGACGAGCAGCAAGCCAACGCGGCCGACCCCCTCCTCAACCGCATTCCCGAGCCCGCGCGGCGCGCGACGCTGGTCGCGCCCCGCACGAGCCGCGACGGGCTTCCCGTCTTCACCTTCGACATCCGCCTCCAGGGCGAGGCCGAAACCGTCTTTCTGGATATGTGACGCACGATGGACAAGACCCTTCCCAATCTGGCCGAGGCCGTGTCCGGCATCGCGGACGGCGCGGTGGTGATGATCGGCGGTTTCGGTGGCTCCGGCGCGCCGATCGAGCTGATCCATGCGCTGATCGACCGGTTCCTCGCCACGGGCTCGCCGAAGAACCTGACGGTGGTCAACAACAATGCCGGCAACGGCCATGTCGGGCTGGCGGCGCTCATCGAGCAAGGCATGGTCGCCAAGCTCATCTGCTCCTTCCCGCGCTCGGCCGACCCCCGCGTCTTTACCGAGCGGTATCTCGCCGGCCAGATCGAGCTGGAGCTCGTGCCGCAGGGCACGCTCGCCGAGCGCATCCGGGCCGGGGGAGCGGGCATTCCGGCCTTCTACACGCCGACGAGCTACGGCACGGATCTGGCTTTGGGAAAGCCCGTCGAGGCGTTCGACGGCCGCCCTTACGTGCGCGAGCTGTGGCTGAAGGCGGATGTCGCCCTCATCAAGGCGCATCGCGGCGACCGTCTCGGCAACCTCGTGTTCAACAAGGCGGCGCGCAACTTCAATCCGCTGATGGCGATGGCCGCCGCGATGACGATCGCGCAGGTCAGCGAGATCGTCGAACCCGGCACGATCGATCCCGAGAGCGTCGTGACGCCCGGCATCTTCGTGCAGGGCGTGGTCGAGGTTGCCGACCCCGCGCAGGAAGAAGACCTCAACCGCTCGAACGCGGTCTACCCGGAGCGGGCCGCATGAGCGCCAAGCTTTCCTCCACCCAGATCGCCTGGCGCGCCGCGCAGGACATCGCCGACGGGGCCTACGTGAATCTCGGCATCGGCTTCCCGGAGATGGTGGCGAAGTTCCAGCCGCCCGGCCGCGAGGCGATCTTCCACACCGAAAACGGCATCCTCGGCTTCGGCGAGGCGCCGAAGGCCGGCAAGGAGGACTGGGATCTCATCAACGCCGGCAAGAAGGCCGTGACCCTTAAGCCTGGCACCGCCTTCTTCCACCATGCGGACTCCTTCGCCATGGTACGCGGCGGGCACTTGGACGTCGCGATCCTCGGCGCCTACGAGGTGGCCGAGACGGGGGACCTTGCCAACTGGTCGACGGGGCCGAAGGGCGTGCCGGCCGTCGGTGGGGCGATGGACCTCGTGCATGGTGCCAAACGCGTCGCGGTCATCACCGAGCACGTGACCAAGGACGGCAAGCCGAAGCTCGTGAAGCGCTGCTCGCTGCCGCTGACGGGCGTCGGGTGCGTCACCCGCGTCTACACGAGCCTTGCCGTCATCGACATCGAGGGCGGGCGCTTCGTGCTGCGCGAGAAGTTGCCGTCGCTCTCGGTCGACGAACTCCAGGCGATGACGGGCGCCGAGCTCGTGGTGCCGGACACCGTCGCCGATCTTTCCGTCCCGGAGCTTTGAGCATGAGCGACGCCTTCATCTGCGCCTATGTCCGCACCCCGATCGGCCGCTTCGGCGGGGCGTTGTCGTCCGTGCGGGCCGACGATCTCGGCGCCGTGCCCCTCAGAGCGCTGATGGAGCGCTATCCGTCCGTCGACTTTGCCGCCATCGACGAGGTGATCTTCGGCTGCGCCAATCAGGCGGGCGAGGACAACCGCAACGTCGCGCGCATGTCGCTGCTGCTCGCGGGCTTGCCGGAGACCGTGCCCGGCACGACGATGAACCGTCTTTGCGGCTCCGGCATGGACGCGGTGATCACGGCCGCGCGCGCCATCAAGGCGGGCGAGGCGGAGCTGATGATCGCGGGCGGCGTGGAATCCATGTCCCGCGCGCCCTTCGTCATGCCGAAGGCGGAAACGGCCTTCTCGCGCCACGCGGAAATCCACGACACCACGATCGGCTGGCGCTTCGTCAATCCGTTGATGAAGCAGCAATACGGCGTCGATTCCATGCCCGAGACCGGCGAGAACGTTGCCGAGGACTTTCACGTGTCGCGCGAGGACCAGGACGCCTTTGCGGTCCGCTCGCAGAACAAGGCGGCCGCGGCGCAAGGCAACGGGCGTCTGGCCCGCGAGATCGTCCCCGTCACGATCCCCCAGCGAAAGGGCGATCCGACGGTGGTGGACACCGACGAGCATCCGCGCGCGACGACGATCGAAGCGCTGGCGAAGCTCCCGACCCCGTTCCGCAAGGGCGGCACGGTGACGGCGGGCAACGCGTCGGGCGTCAACGACGGGGCGGCGGCGCTGATCGTGGCATCGGAGGCGGCGGCGAAGCGCCATGGCCTCACCCCCATCGCCCGTATTCTCGGTGGTGCGACGGCGGGCGTGGCGCCTCGCATCATGGGCTTCGGTCCCGCACCAGCCTCGAAGAAGCTGATGGCGCGGCTCGGCCTCTCCCAGACCGATTTCGACGTGATCGAACTGAACGAGGCCTTTGCCTCCCAGGGACTCGCGACGCTGCGCGATCTCGGGATCGCCGACGACGACGCGCGGGTGAATCCGAACGGCGGGGCGATCGCGCTCGGCCATCCGCTCGGCATGTCGGGCGCGCGCATTGCCGGCACCGCGGCGCTGGAGCTGCAGCTCACCGGCGGCCGGCGGGCGCTCGCCACCATGTGCATCGGCGTCGGTCAGGGCATCGCCGTGGCACTGGAACGGGTCTGACCGCTTGGCGCCCCTCCTCGATGCCCTGACCGGCGACCCCGAGATCGCCGCCTTGTTCTTGCCGGACGCCGAGATCGCGGCCCTCCTGCGGGTGGAGGCGGCGCTCGCGCGGGCGCAGGGTGCGCTCGGCGCGATCGAGCCGGCCGACGCGGCGCGCATCGAGGCGGCGGTGGCAGACTTCGAGCCGGACGAGCCGGCGCTGCGGCAGGGCCTCGCGCGCGACGGCGTCGTCGTCCCCGAGCTCGTGCGACAGCTGCGGGAAGCGGCCGGCGAGGCTGGCCCCCATGTCCACGTCGGGGCGACCAGCCAGGACATCATCGATACCGGCCTGATGCTGCGCCTCCGCACCGTCCTCGCGGTTCTCGCGACCCGATTGGACGCGGTGCTCGCCGAGATCGCGCGGCTCGACGCGGAGGAGGGCGGGCGGACCCTGATGGCGCAGACGCGGATGCAGGCCGCGCTCCCCTTCACCGCCGCCGACAAGCTGGCGACCTGGGCGCGCCCGCTGCAAGCGCACCGCGAGCGCCTGCGCGACCTCGCCCACGCCCTTCCGATCCAGCTTGGCGGCCCCGTCGGCAACGGCGCGAGCTTCGGCGCCTCGTATGAGCGCCTGCGCGCGGACATCGCGCGGCACCTCGATCTCCGCGACGCCGCCCCCTGGCACTCCGACCGCACGCCGATCCTCGACGTCGCCCAAGGGCTGGCGCTCGTGACGGGCACGCTCGGCAAGATCGGCCAGGATCTGGCGCTTCTCGCGCAGAACGAGGTCGGGGCGGTGAAGCTGTCCGGGGGCGGGGGCTCGTCGGCCATGGCGCACAAGCAGAACCCGGTCGGCGCCGAGGTGCTCGTCGCGCTCGCCCGGTTCAATGCGGGGCTTCTCGGCACGCTGTCCCAGTCCATGGTCCACGAGAACGAGCGCTCGGGCGCCGCCTGGACCTTGGAATGGCTGGTGCTGCCGCAGATGGCCGAGGCCACCGGCCGCGCCCTGACCGGGGCCGCCGACCTCCTGCGCGGCGCGCGCTTCGCGGACTGAACCCGCCGCGCTCGACCAGGGCCGCGCGTCAGATCGCCGGCAGGCCCGCCGGCTTCAACCGGGCCTGCGTCGCCAGCCGGATCGGAGCGTTCGCCGCCCCGAGCCCGCGATAGCCGCGGCGCTCGACGATCTCGATGAAGAAGCCGCCTTCCAGCGCGCCGAGATAGACCTGGAAATACTCGCCCGCCTCGTCGCGGTCGTAGAGAATGCCGTTCTCGCGCATGGCGTCGAGAACCTGCGGCTCCAGATCGAACTTGGCGTCGAGATCGTCGTGATAGTTCCGCGGGATGGGCAGGAGGGAGACGCGGTTCGCCCGCAGCGCCCCGACGGTGCGGAAGATGTCCGCGGTCCGGAAGGCGACGTGCTGGACGCCCGGCCCGACGAACTGCGACACGAAGCGCGACGACTGCGTGCGGTTCGACTGCGAACCGTTGAGGACGATCCGAAGGCTCGCGTCCTCGTTCTCCAGCACCTGGCTGAGGACGAGCCCGCCAGGGTCCGGCACCTCCAGCGGGGGCAGGGGGCGGAGGTCGAAGATCGACCGGTAGAAGAGGGTCCAGGACAGGATGTCCTCGTAGCGCGCGGTCTGGGCGATGTGGTCGACCGTCTCGAGCCCCGCGCCCGGATGGTCGTGCCAGCCGGGCCCGAGGTCGAAGTCCACCTCCCATTGCCGGCCGAGGGCGTCGTCCTGCGGAACGAGGTAGAGGAGGCTGCCGCCGAGACCCCGGAGCGCCGGCAGTTCCAACTCTCCCGGCCCGACGGGCTGGCGGAAGGTCGTCGCGATCAACCCTTCGGCGCGCCTCAGCGCGGCATCCGCATCCTCCATCCGAAGGCCGAGCGCGGCGACGTTGGTGCCGTGGACGATGTAGGAGGAGTGAGCGAAGCCTTCGGTATCGGTGTTGACGGCAACGCGCAGATCCCCTTGCACGAAGAGCTCGACGTCCTTGGAGCGATGCCGGCCGGCATGGCGGAAGCCGATCGACGTCAGGAGCTGCGACAGCGCGACGGCCGAGGCGTTGTCGGTCGCGAACTCGATGAAGGACACGCCGCGGGTGCGCGCGGGCGGCGGCAGCGGGTTCGGTTCGGACGGTCCCTTGACCGCGCGCCCTTCGGCCTTCAGCCGGTCCATCATGTAGATCAGCGAGCGGCGACCATCGACAGCCGTCTGGCGCGCCGAGCCGGCGCGGAACTGGTCGTTGAAGATCTCGAGCGAGTAGTAGCCGTCGTAGCCCGTCGCCTCGACGGCGGCCATGAAGTCGGCGACGGGCAGTTCCCCCTGGCCGGGCATGTTGCGGTAGTGCCGGCTCCACGAGAGGAGGTCGAGATCGAGCTTCGGCGCGTCGGCCATCTGGACGATGAAGATCTTGTCGCGCGGGATCGAGCGGATCGAGGCCGGATCGATGCCACGCGACAGGGTGTGGAAGCTGTCGAGGATCAGGCCGACCTCGTTGTGGTCCGCCCGGCGCACGATTTCCCACGCATCGCGATGGTCGTTGACGAAGCGGCCCCAGGCCAGCGCCTCGTAGCCGATGCGCACGCCGTGTTCGCTCGCGATGTCGCCGAGCGCACGAAGGTCCTCGGCCGCCCGGTCGATGCCGCCCTGCGCCAGCGGCGAGACGTTGGAGCAGATCAGGATGAGGTCGGCGCCGAGCTCGTTCATCGTCTCGAACTTGCGCCGCGCCCGCTCGAAGGCCCGTCCGCGTTGGGGCTCGGGCAGGCCCTCGAAGTCCCGGAAGGGCTGGAACAGCGAGATCTCGAGGCCGGCGTCGCGCACCATCTGCCCGACGTCGCGCGGTCCCTGGTCGAAGGCGAGGAAGTCGTTCTCGAAGATCTCGACCGCGCCGAAGCCCGCCTGCGAGATGGCGGCGAGCTTTTCCGACAGGTCGCCGGACAGGGAGACGGTGGCGATCGAGGTCTTCATCGGGATGGCCCTTGAACGGGGACGGGCGCGCCCGTCGCTGGCGCGTCGTGGCTGTGCCTAGTGGTGGAGAATCTCGCCGAGGAAGGCGCGGGCGCGCTCGTGGCGCGGGGCCTGGAAGAAGGCCTCCGGTGTGTTCTCTTCGATGATCTCGCCGTCCGCCATGAAGATCACGCGATCGGCGACCTGCCGGGCGAAACCCATCTCGTGTGTGACGCAGATCATGGTCATGCCGTCGCGCGCGAGGCCCACCATCGTGTCGAGGACTTCCTTGACCATCTCCGGATCGAGCGCCGAGGTCGGCTCGTCGAAGAGCATGGCGATCGGCTCCATGCAGAGCGCGCGGGCGATGGCCACGCGCTGCTGCTGGCCGCCGGACAGCTGGGCGGGATACTTGTCCGCCTGGTTGCCGATGCGGACCCGCTCGAGGAAGCGGCGGGCGGTGGCCTCCGCTTCCTCGCGCTTCACGCCGCGCACGCGCATCGGTGCCAGCATGCAGTTCTCCAGAACCGTCATGTGCGGGAAGAGGTTGAACTGCTGGAACACCATGCCGACCTCGCGGCGCACGATGTCGATCGACTTCTGCCCGTCGCTGAGCTCGGTGCCGTCCACCACGATCCGGCCCGACTTGATCGGCTCCAGGTGGTTGATGCAGCGGATCAGCGTCGACTTGCCGGAGCCCGAGGGCCCGCAGAGGACGATCTTCTCGCCGCGTTGCACCGTCAGGTTCACGTTCTTCAGGGCGTGGAAGGAGCCGTAGTACTTCTCCACGTTGTCCATGCGGATCAGGATGTCGGCGCTGGTGGCGGTCATCGTTGGCTCCCGGGCCCTGCGGGAGCCCGTCCGGGCGCCCGCGCGAGGGTTGCGTTACTGGCTGACGGTGAAGCTGACGCCGTCGATCGTCGCCGGCAGGTCGGTGGTGGGCACCTGAAGCCACTCGGCATGGGAGGCATTGTAGCCCTCGCTGCCGATGTAGCTCTTCAGGAAGCCGTTGAGCGCCGTGTTCCAGTCGCTTTCGCCGAGACGCGTGGCGACGCCCTGATAGAGCTGGCCGATCTTGAACTTGTTCTCGTAGGTGCCGGCCGAGGCCTTCTCCAGACGCTGGATATAGAACTGGTTGGACCCGACGGCCTGGACCTGGCCCGACAGGAGGGCCTGGATGTTGGCCGCGTCGTCGTCGAAGCGGCGGATGTCGGCCGACGGCGCCTCCTTGGTGAGGATCGTGTCCATCGGCGCCGAGCGCGGCACGCCGACGCTGACGCCCGAAAGCGCCGCCGCATCGGGCAGGTCGGCCGTCTTGGCGGCGGTCACGTAGAGCGTGTTGGCGGCATAAGGGGGGCTGAACTGCACGGATTTGGCGCGCTCGGCGGTGATGCCGACCGAGGCGATCAGCATGTCCACCCGGTTGGCGGTGAGCGCCGGGATGCGGTTGGCGACGGCGAGCGGCACGAACTCGGCTTCGAGCCCCAGGCTTTTGGCAAAGGCGCGGCCGACCGCGGCGTCGAAGCCCTGCGCCTCGCCCGTCGTCGAGAGGCAGCCCCAGGGGCAGTTGTCGGCCTGGATGCCGATGCGCACCTTGCCGGCCGCCTTCGCCTCGTCGAGCGTCATGGCGCCGGCGGGCAGGGCGGCCCCGATCAGGGCGATGGCGGCGACGGCAAGGCCGAGCGTGCGGGTGATCGGACGGTTCATCGGGTTCCTCCTCCTTTGTTGGTCTTGTGTCAGCGTGCGGCCTGCGCGAGCCGGCGTTCCATGCGGCTGCCCCAGAGCGACAGGGGCCAGCACAGCAGGAAGTAGAAGATGCCGACGATCCCGAAGACCAGAAGCGGCTGGAAGGTCTGGTTGGAGACGATCTGCCCGGCGCGCGACAGTTCGATGAAGCCGACGATCGCGGCGAGCGACGTGCCCTTGAGAAGCTGCACCAGAAAGCCGATCGTGGCGGGCAGCGACAGGCGGAAGGCCTGCGGCATGATGATGTCGCGCATCAGGCTCGGATATTTCAGGCCGAGCGCATGGGCCGCCTCGCTCTGGCCGAGCGGCACGGCCTCGATCGCGCCGCGCCAGATCTCGCCGAGAAACGCCGAGGCATGCGCCGTCAGCGCCACGGCGACCGCAAGCCAGGGGTCGACGTCGAGGCCGAAAAGCGGCAGGCCGAAGAACACGACGAAGAGCTGCATCAGGAGCGGGGTGCCCTGGAACACCACGATCCAGGCCTTGGCCGGCCAGCGGAGGAGGCGGCGCCGGGAGACGCGGGCGAGCGCCACGACGAGGCCGAAAAGGATGCCGCCGACGAAGCCGAAGCCGGTGAGGATCAGCGTCCAGCCGAGGCCGCGCATGAGGAAGTAGAGTTCCGGAAGGCCGACATTGCTCGTTCCCATGCCCCGGCCTCACTTCGTCGGATAGTTGAAGGACAGGCGCGCGATGGCCGCCAGCGCGGTCATCAGCAGCCAGGACAGGACGAGGTAGATGCCCGTGATCGTGAAGTAGACCTCGAAGGACCGGAACGTGTCGCCGTCGATGCGCTGGGCGACGCTGGTCAGCTCGAAAGCCGAGATCGAGGTCGCGATCGAGGTCATCAGGGTCAGGAGCACGAACTGGCTGGCGAGCGAGGGGAAGATCGCGCGAAGGGCCGGCTTCAGGATGATGAGCCGGAAGATGTCGGCGCGCGTCAGGCCGAGCGCGAAGCCCGCCTCGCTCTGGCCCTTGGGAATGCTCTCGACGCCGCCGCGGATGATCTCGATCGCGTAGGCGCCGCCGTTGAGGCCGAGCGCGAGGATCGCCGTCGTCGTCGGGTCGAGGCGCACGCCGGCGAGCGGCAGCGCGAAGAAGATGAAGAAGATCTGCACCAGGAACGGCGTGTTGCGCACCAGTTCCACGAAGGCGATCACCAGCGCGGCTCCGATCCGCGAGTCGGATCGCCGGACGGCGACGCCCGCGACCCCGATGATCATCGCGAGGATCATGCCGCAGAGCGCCAGCCACAGGGTGCCGAGCGTACCCCAGGCAAGCTCCGGCCAACGCGCCAGGATGGCGCCGAAGTCGAGTTCGACGTTCAAGCCAGTCCTCCCATCCAGCCGTTTCCCGACCTCTCCCGGACGGCCTTTTCTTTAGCCATCGCAAGCGGCGGTCGAGCCGTCAAATACCGATTTCGCGAGTGGCGGAACATGATGTTAATCTGCCCGCCGTTCGGGACGGGAGAACGTGCGTGACCAAGCCCCTCACGCTGCGCCAGATCGAGGTGATCCGCGCCGTCATGGTCGCGGGAACGATCCAGGGCGCCGCCAAGCTCATGGGCGTCTCGGCGCCCGGCGTCAGCCGGCTCCTGAAGTACACGGAGGACACGGTCGGCATCCGGCTGTTCGAGCGCAAGGGCGGCGTGTTCCTGCCGGCCTCCGAGGCGCGGATGATCTTCGCCGTGGTGGAGCAGGTCCACCGAGAGGTCGGCAACCTCAACGAGGCCGTGGCGATGCTGCGCCGGGGCGACGGCTCGGTCCTCAGCTTCGCCTCGGCCCCGTCGATCGCGCAGTTCATCGCCGCGCGCGTGATCCGCTCGCTGCGCCAGAGTTTTCCGCATCTCGGCATCGACCTCAACGTCCTGAAGATCGAGGAGACGGCCGACTACCTCTTGCTGGAGCGCGGCGAATTCGTCGTCATGAGTTCGCCGAGCACCAATCCCGCTCTCGTCTCGCGCCCATTGGCAAAAGGGCGCCTCGTGGTGATCGTGCCGGAGGGGCACCCCCTGGCCGGCCGGGAGGCCATCTCGATCCACGAACTCGCCCGCGAGGCGGTGATCGGCGTCGATCCGCAGGATCCCTACGGCGCGGTGCTGTCGCGCCCCTTCGTCGACGCCGGTTTGACCCCGCAATTCTCGATGCGCGGCCGCTTCGCCCAGACCGTCGTGTCGCTGGTGCGCCACGGTCTCGGGGTCGCTCTCATCGACGAGTTCTCCGTGGCCGAGGTCTACATGCCCGGCCTCGTGCAGCGCCCGCTCGTCGAGCCGAGCACCATCGTGCCCTATGTCCTGATGAAGCGCGGGCGGGTCCTGTCGAGCTTTGCCGAGGATGCGATCGAGCGCTTCCGGGCCGAACTGGTCGCGGCTTCGGGCGTGGCCGCCTCGTGAGGGGTGCGCAGTCACCGGACGACGGCCGATCTGCCGGCGCCCGCGAACCACGCCTCCAGCGCGGCCTCAGCGTGCGGCCTGCCGAGCGGGAGGGCCAGCGCCTGGGGAATGCGCAGGACGTCGTCGTCCATCAGGCGTACCTTCGGGTTGTCGCGCGCGAAAGCCTGCAGCGTCGAGCGGATGCCCGCCACGAAATGGCAGTCGCGGCCGAGCATGGCCGCGCGCGCCGCCTTCGGGCTGTCGAAGGCGACGAGTTCGCCATGCGTGAACGCCTGTTCGAGATGCGCCGTGTAGGCCGCGCCCCTGACCACCGCGATCCGAACGCCTTCGGCGTCTGCATCCCCGCAGCGCGCGATCGACGCGGGGCCGAGCGTCGCCAGCGTCGCATCCACGGTGGCGAAGGCCGGCAGGAAATGAATCCGGTCGAGACGCGAGGGCTCGACGGCGAGGATCGCGGCGTCCCAGGCCGCCATATCATTGAGGATCGCACCGCCCGACGCGAAGGGCACGATCTCGACCGCGATGCGCCAGTCGGCCTCGAGCCGGCGGGCGAGATCGATCGCCTTGCCCTCGAAGGCGCCGGGACTGCGCTCCGACGCCATCTCGGCATTGGCGACGTTCACGGCGAGCCGCAGCCGGCCCTCGCCCATGAGTTCGCGCCGCGCCGCTTCGGACAGGCCCGGCTCGCTCACGCCGCGAACTCGCGGGCGAGGGCCTCCGTCTGCCGGGCGAGGAGGCCGATATCGACGCCGACCGCCGTGAAGCTCGTGCCGAGCGCGATGCAGCGCTTGGCGAAGGTCTTGTCGGGCGTCAGGATGCCGGCCGGCTTGCCGACGGCGCGGATGCGGGCGATCGCGTCCTCCACGGCCGCGACGACGTCCGCGTGTCCGGCCTGGCCGACATGGCCGAGGCTGGCGGCGAGATCCGCGGGCCCGATGAAGACGCCGTCGACGCCCTCGACGGCGGCGATCTCCTCGAGCCGATCCAGCGCCTCGCGCGTCTCGACCTGCACGAGGAGGCAGAGCTCGCGCTCGGCGTCTCGCGCATAGTCGGGCACCCGTCCGAAGCGGGTGGCGCGCGTGAGGGCGGAGACGCCGCGGATGCCGCGCGGCGGATAGCGCATCGCCGCCACCGCCGCGCGGGCCTCGTCGGCCGACTGCACGTAGGGAATCAGCAGCGTCTGCGCCCCGATGTCGAGAAAGCGCTTGATGAGAACGGGATCGTTCACCGCAGGTCGCACGACGGGCGACACGTCGTAGGCGCCAAGCGCCTGAAGCTGCGGCAGGACGGTGAGGACGTCGCCCGGCGAATGCTCGGTGTCGAGGAGGATCCAGTCGAAGCCGGCGCCGGCGAGCGCCTCCGTCACGAAGGCGTCGGGGATCGCCGACCAGAGGCCGATCTGCGACCGGCCCTCCGCGAGCCCGGCCTTGAAGGCGTTGCGGGGCAGCGTGAACGGGGTCATGTGAAAGACACGCCGATCGCGCCGCACGGGCCGTAGTCGGCGTGGATCACGTCGCCGGGCGCGATGTCCACCGGCCGCGTGAACGATCCGCCGAGCACGATCTGGCCCTTCTTCAGGCCCGCGCCGACCGCGGCCAGCTTGTTGACGAGCCAGGCGATGCCGGCCGCCGGATGGCCCATGATCGCGGCCGAGACGCCCGATTCCTCGATGATGCCGTTCTTCGACAAGGTCGCGCCGATCCAGCGCACGTCGACGTCGAAGGGGCGGAACACCCGGCCGCCGACGACGATCGCCCCGAAGGCGGCGTTGTCGGCGATCGTGTCGGTGATCGCGCGCGGCACCTCGGTGCGATAGTCGATGATCTCGAGCGCCGGCACGACATATTCGGTCGCCCGCATCACGTCGTGGATGCGCGTGCCCGGCCCCTCGAGGTCCTCGCCCATGACGAAGGCGAGTTCGACCTCGAGACGCGGCTTGATGAAGCGGGTCGCTGGGATCTGCGCGCCGTCGTTGAAGAGCGCGTCGTCGAGGATGCGGCCGTAGTCGGGCTCGGTCATCTTCGAGGCCATCTGCATGGCGCGCGAGGTCAGGCCGATCTTGTGGCCGGCCAGCCGCGCGCCGCGTGCGATGCGCTCGTCGGCCCACAGGTCCTGGATGCGGTAGGCGTCCTCGATCTCCATCTCTGGATAGGTGCGGCTCAGCTGCACCACGGGGATGCGGGTCTCCTCGGCGCGCAGGATGGAGGCGGCGGCCTCGCGGCGTTGGTCGTCGGTCAGCATCGTCTGGTCCTCAACTGATGGGCGGGCGCGGCAGCACGGCCTCGCCGGGTTCCATGACGTAGGTGTAGTCGAGCTGCACCCAGGGGCCTGCGAGATCGGGGCGGTCGGGATGGGGCTCGGCGTGCTCCACGAAGTCGCCGGTCAGCGCCCTGGTGACGCCGAACTGCACGTCGCTGTCGATCCACGGGCAGGACGGGTCGAAGACCTGGCTGATCAGCGTCTTGTAGCCCGGCTTGAAGATCAGCGCGTGGAGATGCGCGGGGCGATAGGGGTGGCGGTCCTGCGCCTTGAGAAGCCGTCCCACCACGCCGTCGGTCGGGATGGGATAGCCGACCATGCGCACCGACCAGAACGAGAAGCCGCCGTCCCGGTCGGTGGTGAACTTGCCGCGCAGGTTCATTTCGGCCTGCTCGGGATCCTGGTTCTCGTAGAGGCCGACCGGCGAGGCGTGCCAGACGTCGACCTCGGCGCCGGCGATCGGGCGGCCCTCGGCGTCCTCGACGCGGGCGGTGACGAAGAGCGGCGTGCCCGGCGTGTCCGAGCGGATGATCGAGCCGCCGTTCGGCACGCGCGGCGAGTTGAGCCGCCAGAAGGGGCCGAGCAAGGACTGCGAGGTCTCGGTCTGGCCGCCGTCCCCGTTGTTGAGGAGGCAGACCAGCGTCGAGACGCCGAGCGAACCCGACATGAGGACGAACTCGTTGTGCGTGTCGCTGGCGAGCGCGCCGATCTCGTTGAGGATGGCGGTCGCCTCGCGGAACTCGGGCTCCGTCAGGCGGACGTCGCGAACGAACGCGTGGAGATGGGCGACGAGGGACGTCAGGATCTCCCGCAGCCGCGGGTCCTGCGTGCGCGCCATGACGCGAAGAACCGCGGGCGTGACGTCCTCTTCGGTGCGAATGAGCATGACCGGGCCTCCATCCCTTGCCTGCAGGACTGAAGGATCATCGATTATTCGTCAAGCCCCACAGGTTAGCGACGATACACTGGAAGATGATGATGGACGACGAGGCGTTGGGAACTCGACCTGCAATGCAAGGGTTCGGATTGCGTTCGGTTTCCTCTTACGCACGACCGACCGCTCGACCAAGGTTCCTGCCGTCATGCCGTTGACAAGAATAATCGTTTTTCGTAGCCATCGTCGATAGCGTTTAGGCCCAGGACGGGATGTTGGCGACTTTGTCGATCGATCGGGAAGACGGCGTGGGCCAGGCCGCCGGGGACGGGCGGACCCAGGCGGCCGTTCGCCCGCTCGAGGACGACGGCAAGAACACGATCGCCAGCCAGCTCGTGCACCGGCTGCGCGAGGCCATCGTCTCCGGCCAGCTCGAGGCGGGCGCCAAGATCAACCTCGACCGCGCGCGCCAGAACTTCAACGTCAGCCTCAGCCCGTTGCGCGAGGCACTGGCGCGTCTTATCGCCGACGGCCTCGTCGAGTTCGAGGACAATCGCGGCTACCGGGTGACCGCGCTGTCGCTCGCCAATCTCGAGGAGATCACCAGCCTTCGCGTCGAGATGGAGACCTTCGCGCTGCGCGAGGCGATGCGGGTCGGCGACGTGGAATGGGAGGGCAACGTCATGCGCTCGCTGCATCGCCTCAACCGGGCCGAGCGCGATCCCGCGCGACCCGAAACGCTCGAGAACTGGGAGGCCGCCCATCGCGACTTCCATCTCACCCTCATCTCGGGGTGCCGGATGCCGCTCCTTCTCAACTTCTGCGGCATTCTCTTGAATCTCAACGACCGCTACCGCCGGGCCTTCCTGACGCGCACTTCGGGCGACCGGAACGTGGCGGCCGAGCACAGCGAGATCGGACAGGGAGCGGTCGCGCGGGATGTCGACTACGCCTGCGCCAAGCTCGGCGACCATATCCGGCGCACGGGCGCCAATCTCGTGCGCCATCTGGCGGAAAAGGGGATCGCATGACCGGTCCGGCTGTCCCGCTCGGCGTCGCGCATTTCTCGGCGATCTCCCTGGCCCCGGTCGATTTCGTCCGGGCCGCCGCCGCCGCCGGTTTTCAGCGGGTGGGCCTGCGCCTCCATCCGGCCTTTCCCGGCGCGCCGTTCTACGAACTCCCCACGGGAAGCCCGGCCGCGCGCGACGTGCGCGCCGCCCTCGACGACCACGGCGTCGCGCTGCACGACATCGAGTTCGTGGTCCTCTCGCCCGACTTTCGGCCGGACACCCTGACCGCGATGCTCGAAGGCGCGGCGGCGCTGGGCGCCCGGCGCCTCAGCGTGTGCGGCGACGACCCGGAGGAGGGTCGTCTCATCCAGACGTTCGGGGCGTTGTGCGATCTGTGCGCTGGGGTCGGCATGAGCGTCGATCTGGAGAACATGGGCTGGCGGTCCGTCGCGACGTTCGACGCCGCCCTGCGCGTCGTCGAGGCGTCGGGCCGCGCGAATGCCGGCGTTCTCGTCGATGCTCTGCATCTCTTCCGCAACGGGGGCCGGGCGGAGGACGTGGCGAGGGCGCCCGTGGGCCGCATCGCCGCGCTGCAGCTCTGCGACGTGCAAGGGGCGGCGCCGACGCAGGCCGACGCCATGGTCGCCGAGGCGCGCGGCGGGCGCTTCGCGCCGGGCGAGGGCGAACTGCCGCTCGCCGATCTCGTCGCCGCCGCGCCTGCGGACGCCGCGATCTCCGTCGAGGTTCCGATTGCCGATGGTCGGGACGTTGCCGATCATCTCGCGAATCTGGCACGCTGCGCCAGACGGGTGGTGGACGGGAATCGCGAACCCTAGACATCGCACATCGCGCGCAAGCCGGCCGGGAGGGCGGGGCTTGCGGAACGTCATCGCCGCCGCTGCGCGGCGACCCCATCGACAACACAAGGGAGGATACACAATGATCGGAATTCTTGCAGGCGGACGCGCGCTCGCGCGCCGGGCCGCCGTGGCGACGCTGGCCCTGGCCGCCGTGTTCGGTGCCGTCGATGCCCATGCGGCGTCGCTGGAAGAGGCCAAGGCGCGCGGGCGCATCATCGTCGGCATCCAGGGCGACAACCAGCCTTGGGGCTTCGTCAACTCCAGCGGCCAGCAGGACGGCTTCGACGCCGACATCGCCCGGCTCTTCGCCAAGGAGCTCGGCGTCGAGGTGGAGTTCACCCCGCTCGCCGTCTCCAACCGCATCCCGGCGCTGACGACCGGCAAGGTCGACGTCCTCTTCGCCACGATGGCGATGACCGAGGAGCGGGCGAAGGCGATCCAGTATTCCAAGCCCTATGCCGGCAACGTCATCTCGCTCTACGGCCCGAAGGACAAGACCATCGCCAAGGCCGAGGACGCGACGGGCATCTCCATCGGCGTGCCGCGCTCCAGCGCGCAGGACAAGGCCGCCACCGACATGATGGGCACGGTCGCGACCATCCGGCGCTTCGACGACGACGCGGCCTCGATCCAGGCGCTCCTGTCGGGGCAGGTCGATGCGGTCGGCGGCAACCAGTTCTATCTGCAGCGTCTCGACGCCGCCGCCCCCGGCAAGTACGAGCGCAAGATCGACTTCCTGACCGTCTACAACGGCGCGGGCACCCGCCAGGGCGAGAAGGACTGGAACGAGGCGATCAACGCCTTCATCGACAAGATCAAGGCCAACGGCGAGCACGCCGCGGTCTACGCCAAGTGGATGAAGGTTCCGGTTCCGGAGTTCCCGGCTTCGATTCCGAACATCCCGTTCACGGTGCAGTAACCGGCGATCGAGCGAGGGCGGGCGTCGGCGACGCCCGCCCGTTCGCTTCCCTGAAAGCCCCGGGCGCTTTTCGCCCGGCGACACCCTTCCAAGCCACGAGGACGCCAGCATGATCACCGAGGGTGACACCCACGAGACCGTCCGGGTCGGCCTCATCGGCTCCGACATCCAGCTCTCGAAGTCGCCGGCTCTTCACGAGACCGAAGGGCGCGCGCTCGGGCTGGACTATCGCTACACCCTCTTCGACACGCGGCGCGCGCCCCACGACGCGATGAGCCTTCCCGACCTTCTCGCGCATGCCGAAGGGCAGGGCTTTGCCGGCGTCAACATCACCCATCCCTACAAGCAGGCCGTGCTGCCGCACCTGACGAGCCTGTCCGACGACGCGGCGATGCTCGGCGCGGTCAACACCGTGGTGTTCCGCGACGGGACCCGCACCGGCCACAACACCGACTGGTTCGGCTTCTTCCAGAGTTTTCGCGCGGGGCTTCCCGATGTCGCGCTCGGATCGGCGGTTCTTCTGGGGGCGGGCGGTGCGGGCGTCGCCGTCGCCCATGCGGCGCTGAAGCTCGGGATCGGCCGGCTCTTCGTTTTCGATCAGGACGAAACGCGCGCTCGCACCCTCGCCGAGGCCCTGAACGGGCGGTTCGGTGCCGGGCGTGCCGAGGCGATCCGCGACGTCGGCGCGGTGCTCGCCACGGCGGACGGCCTGATCCATGCCACCCCGACGGGCATGCCCGCCCATCCCGGCCTGCCGATCGAGCCGGAGTGGCTGGACGGCAGGCACTGGGTCGCCGACATCGTCTACATGCCGCTCGTCACCGAGCTCCTGGCGCTGGCCGAGCGACGGGGATGCCGGACGCTGCCCGGCGGCGGCATGACCGTGCATCAGGCGGCGGCCGCCTTCGAGCTCTTCTGCGGCCGGACGCCCGATGCCGCCCGCATGACCCGCCATTTCGCGGACCTGTGCCGCGCCGCCTGAGGGCCCGCCGCATCCCGCCCCATCGAGACATCCCGGAAAGTCGCGCGATGAGCCTGATCTTCGTCCTCAACGGACCCAATCTCAATCTTCTGGGCAAGCGGCAGCCCCACATCTACGGCACCGAGACGCTCGCCGACATCGAGCGCGACTGCCGCGCGCTGGCGGCCGAGCTCGGACACGAGATCCGCTTCCACCAGTCCAACCGCGAATACGAGATCATCGACTGGATCCACGAGGCGCGGGAAGCCGCGGCCGGCATCGTCATCAACCCGGCCGCCTTCACGCATACCTCGGTCGCGATCCTCGACGCGCTCAACACGTTCGAGCCGCCGGTGATCGAGGTCCACATCTCGAACGTGCACAAGCGCGAGGCCTTCCGCCACCATTCCTACGTGTCCTTGCGGGCGGACGGCGTGATCGCGGGGCTGGGAACGCAGGGCTATCAACTGGCGATCCGCCGCATCGCGGTGCTCCACGCGGCCGCTCCCCCAGCATGACCGGGTCGCAGGCCCGGCCGGTGCGTCTTGCCGTCATGGGGGCAGGGCTGATCGGCCGCCGCCACATCCAGCATGTCCGCGCCGAGCCCGGCACCGAGCTCGTGGCCGTCGTGGACCCGACGGAGGCCGGGCGCGTGGTGGCGGCGGAGAACGGCGTGCCGTGGCATGCGAGCTTCCGCGACATGCTGGCGACGGAGCGTGCCGACGGCGTGATCGTCGCGACGCCGAACCAGGTCCATGTCGAGAACGGCCTCGAAGCGGTGGCGGCCGGCATTCCCGTCCTGGTGGAAAAGCCGATCGCCGACGATCTCGCGGCGGGCGAGCGGCTCGTCGCCGCGGCGGAACAGGCCGGCGTTCCGCTCCTCGTCGGTCATCACCGCCGCCATAACCCGATCATGCGGGCGGCGCGCGAGATCGTCGCCTCCGGCCGCCTCGGCCGGATCGTGGCGGTCAATGCCCTGTTCTGGCTCTACAAGCCCGACGACTATTTCGACCTGTCCTGGCGGCGGGAGGAAGGGGCGGGGCCGGTCTTCCTCAACCTCATCCACGACGTCGACAACCTGCGATACCTCCTCGGCGAGGTCGTCGCGGTGCAGGCCGTCGAGTCCAACGCGGTGCGCGCGAACGCGGTCGAGGAAACGTCCGCGATCATCCTGGAGTTCGCCTGCGGGGCGCTCGCGACCGTGTCGGTCTGCGATACGGTGGTGGCGCCCTGGAGCTGGGAGATGACCACCGGCGAGAACCCCGCCTATCCCGTTGCCGACGAGGCCTGTTATCTCCTCGCCGGCACCGCGGGCTCCCTGTCGCTCCCCAAGCTCGAAGTCTGGTTCAACGACCAGAAGCCCGGCTGGTGGGAGCCTCTCCATCGAACCCGGACCGGTGTCGCGACACAGGACCCGCTGGCCCTGCAGATCCGCCATTTCGCCGCGGTGATCCGGGGGCTGGAACGGCCGCTGGTCGACGGTCGCGAAGGGCTGCGCACGCTCGAGGTCGTCACCGCCATCAAGCGGGCGGCCCGGAGCGGACAGCGCGTCAGCCTGCCGATCGCTTGAGGCGTATACGCTGCCAAGGTTCGGCGGCCTCAGCGGTTCTGGCGGGCGGGAGGACATCCGCCCGGCGTCGGGTCATTCGCGGGGTCGCGAACCGCCGCCCTGTCGCCCGCGGAAGCGGACATCGCGGTGTCGTGCAAGCGACGATCTCGGCGAGCCCCGTTCCGAACGTCCAGCCGTGCCGCTCGAGTGCAATCCGCGATCGGTCCTCGGCGCGGGCGATCGCAGCCACGACGTCGACTGGTTCTGCGATGCGGCGGTGACGAAAGGGATCGGGCCCCGCACTCCGGGATACGGGCCCCGTTAGGCCGCCCGTGCGCCGCGACAAGCGCCGCGCCATCCGACGCGATCGCATCGCGATCCCGTTCGGGCGCCTGAAGGGCCGGCGACGAGGCGACACGGCATGAGATCGGTGCCGGCCACCGGCCTCTCCGCCATCAGGCCGGCAGCCAACCTCCCGTTCTGGCTCCGAGCCGGCGATCTCCAGCCGAGGCGACCGGGTTGTCGCCCGGCGAGACTAACCGAGGCTCCCGGCTTCCCTCAGGCCTCCTGCAAGGCCGCGAAATCGGCGGCCCGGGCGTAGGATTTCTGCGTGCCGCGCCGGGTGACGGAATCGGCGGCATAGGCTGCGGCTTTCCGCAGCGCGTCGAACACCGGCTCGCCGGAAGCGTGGAAGTGGGCGAAGGCGCCGATGAAGGCGTCGCCGGCGCCCGTCGTGTCCACTGGCGTCACGCTCACCGGCTCGATGCGACGAGTTTGCGCGGCCTCGACGAGAAGGGCCCCGCGCGACCCCATCGTCACGATCACGGTTCCGACCCCCTTGGCGATCAGGCTTCTGGCGGCGGCCTCGGCCTGCGTCTCGTCCGTCACCGGCATGCCGGAGAGGATCGCAAGCTCCGTCTCGTTGGGGGCGAGGAAGCTGACGGCGGCGATCTTCGACACGTCGAGATCGGCGGCCGCGGGTGCGGGATTGAGAAGCGTCTTCACGCCGTTCGCCTGTCCCCACGCGACCGTGTGGTAGACGGTCTCGGGCGCAACCTCCATCTGCATCAGGATCAGGTCGCAGCCCTTCAGGGCCTCGGCGGCGGCATCCACGTCGCCCGGCGACAGGTGTGCGTTGGCCCCCTGTACGATCAGGATGGAGTTCTCGCCGGACGGCTCGACGAAGATCGGCGCGACGCCCGACGACACGCCCGGAACGCGCGTCACATGAGCGGTGTCGATGCCGTTCGCCTCGAAGTTGCGGATCGTGGCATCGGCGAAGGCGTCGTCGCCGACCTTCGTCACCATGACGACCTGCGATCCAAGCCGGGCCGCTGCCACGGCCTGGTTCGCCCCCTTGCCGCCGTGTCCCATCTCGAAGCTCGGCGCCTCCAGCGTCTCGCCGGGGGCCGGCATCCGCGTGACGTAGGTCACGAGGTCCATCATGTTGGAGCCGACGACGGCGATCTTGTGTGACATCGGGGTCTCCTCAGCGCCAGGGTGCGAAATGGACGAGTTCGGCCGACGCCTCGACGGCGTCGAGATGGCCGAGCCGCACGGTGAAGGATGCGGCCTCGCCACCGGCCAGCCGGCGGACGTTGCCCTTGGCCTGCTCGGCGATGTAGCCCTCGGGCTCGCAGGTCGAGGGAAGGGCGAAGCCCGCCACCGACTGGTCGCCGCCCTTCAGGATCCAGCGCACCGTCTTCGGCAGCTCGGAGGGCTTGTAGCGCATGAAGAAGGCATCGCCGTCCTGCCTGAGGAGCATGGCGCGTGTCCGGCCTTGCGCATCCGTCGCAAGGTTCTCGATGTAGAAGACCTGCTCGGGATCGTAGCGGTCGCCGGCATCGAGGACCCGCGAGCGCGAAGGATCGGCCGCCAGCTCGTCGATGAACGCGAGATAGTCGGCATTCGGCCGCACGTGGCGGGGCACGGCGCTGCGCACACGCGTCGCCTCCCGGTCGAAGGGGGCCTCCTGGAGGATCTCCGCTCCTTGCGCGTAGGCGAAGTTGGCGTGGCACATGTACATGAGGTCCATCGGCGACGCCGACAGGTTCTCGACATGCATGGCCATGTCGAAGAGGGCCTGGCCCGCGCGCAGCGTCACGCTCGGCCGGGCGACGTAGTGCGACCCGAAGCCCATGAGATACTCGTAGGCGCCGGTGACGCGCAGGAACGCCCCTTCCGCGTCCTCGCCGGCCTCGATCCCCGCCGCATCCATCGGCGCGCAGGGCATCTCGCCATGCGGCGCATGGTCGTCGTCCGGACCCGGCACCCCGTTGCGCAGGAGGCCCGAGTGGAAGGCGAAGCAGCCATAGGTCTCGACGATGGTCCTGGCCCGGCGCGGGGCGGCGAACATGCTCGACATTGCGAGATCCACGCCGTCGAAGCGAGCCGACCAGATCATCTGCCCGAGATAGGGGAGGACGACGAGGTCGCCCCGCGCATTCGACAGGCGGATCGCCTCGATGCCGGTCGGGTATCGGAAAAGGCTGGCGGTCAGCTCGCCGTGCTCGACGCAGGGGCGCTCGAGCTCGCCGAAGGCCTCGGGGCGAAGATGGAAGAGGGTCATCGCGTGCGGTTCCGATAGGCGTTCATCGCGATCACGAGGAGCAGGAACGCGCCCCAGATGAAATCGATGAGATGGTTGGAGAAGCGCATCATCTGGAAGCCGGAGGCGAGCAGCATCAGCGCGATGACCGCGATGGAGACGCCCGCCACCGTGCCGCGCCCCCCGGCCGGGTTGGTGCCGCCGAGCACCGCGATCAGGACCGCCTGCAGAAGGTAGGATGTGCCGTAGTCGGATTTCGCCGCGTTGGTGCGCCCCGACAGCATGATCCCGGCGATCGAGGCGAGAACGCCCGTCGTCATGTAGGAATAGAGGATCATCCGGTCGCGCTTGAGGCCGGCGAAGACGGCCGCGCGCGGGTTGGTGCCGATCAGCATGAGGTTGAGGCCGAAGGGCGTGCGCGTCAGGACGAGGGCGATCGTGACGGCCACCAGCAGGAACAGGACGAGGGGCGCGGCGAGGCCGAGGATCTTGCCGTTGCCGATGAGCCCCCAGTAGGCGGGAAAACCGGTGATGGCGGGACCGCCCGTCAGCACCACGCAGAACCCGGTGAAGATCTGCCCGGTGCCGAGCGTCGCCAGGATGGGCGTGATGCGGGCCTTGGCGATCAGAAGGCCGTTGAGGAAGCCCGCCACGAGCCCGACCACGAGCGCGAGGACGACGCCCGTCCCGACGCGCAGGATCTCCGAGAGGCCGCTCGCACCCGCTTCCGCCGGCATGTATCGCGAGAAATACACCCCCGCCAGGATCCCCGAGAGATTGGCGATGCCGATCACCGACAGGTCGATGCCACCCGTCAGCATCGCCAGCATCATGGCGATGGCGAGGATGCCGAGTTCGGGGAAGACGAAGCTGATCGATTCGAAGTTGTAGTAGCGCAGGAACTTGTTCGGCTCCAGGAACGACATCAGCGCGAAGATCAGCGCGGTGACGACGAGGAGCTGCAGGATGTTGTTGTCGCGCGAGACGAGGCGGCGGAAATCGAAGGACTGGTTCATCGGATCGCCCCTCAGTTGAGCTTCTTGCGGTCGCGCCAGGCCGTCAAGGCGGTCGCCGCCACGATCACGGCGCCCACCACGACGCCCTGCCATGTGTTGTCGACGCGCAGGATGATCAGGCTGTTCTTGATCAGCACCAGCATGAAGACGCCCAACAGGGTGCCGAGCACCGAACCGCGCCCGCCGAAGATGGACGCGCCGCCGAGAACGACCGCCGCGATGACGTCGAGCTCGAAGCCGACGAAGTCGCGCGGATTGGCGAGCCAGATCATCGACGCATGAAGGAGGCCGGCAAAGCCGGCGAGAGCCCCGGCAAGACCGTAGACGACGTAGACGATGCGGCGGTTGTCGAAGCCGACGCGCTTGGCCGATTCCGGGTCGCCGCCATAGGCGAAGAGGCCGCGCCCGAGCATCGTGCGGGTCAGGAACAGCCAGACCACCACGGCGAGGCCGAGATAGACGAAGATCATGGCCGTCAGCTGGCTTCCGCCGATCCCGACCGTGGTCCGGCCGAAGGCGATCAGCGACTGGGGCATCCGGTCGATGTTGATGATCGAGGTGCCCACGAGCCCGAGAAGCAGCCCGCGCACCACGGACGCGGTGCCGAGCGTCACGATCAGCGGGATCATGCGGAACGTGTGGATGAAGGCGGCGTTCACGAGGCCGCAGACGAGGCCGATCAGGGTCGCGCCGACGAACGGCAGCACCACGCCCTGATAGCCGAGATGGTTCATCGCGATCACGGTGAGATACATGCCGGCCGCGGCGAAGGCGGGGAACGACACGTCGATGCCGCCCGAGATCATCACCATGAGCACGCTGAGCGCCATGATGCCGATGACGACGTTGGCGCGCAGGAGATTGAACAGGTTGTCGAGCTGCCAGAAGGCCGGGTTGACCAGGCCGATCAGCACCATCGCGGCGATGAGGATGGCCGCGACCGCCGTCTCGGATCGCTTGAGGAGGGGGGTCAGCGACGTCATCAGCGGAGGCCCTTTAGGCGCGCGTGGATCTCATCCTCCTCGATCGCGGCAGCGTCGAGATCCTCGACGATCCGGCCGCGATGCATCATCAGGATGCGATTGCAGTTTCCGACGAGCTCGGGCACGTCGTCCGAGATCATCAGGATGGCGAGCCCCGTCGTCACGGCGAGTTCGCGCAGGCGGCGGTGGATCTCGGCCTTGGAGCCCACGTCGACGCCGACCGTCGGGCCGTTGAGGATCAGCACCTTCGGGTCGGTCAGAAGCCAGCGACCGATCACGACGCGCTGCTGGTTGCCGCCCGAGAGCTGGCCGACGGGCTTTTCGATGTCGGGCGTGGCGATGCGCATGGCCGCGACCGTGTCGCCCGCCATTCCCGCCACGCGCCGCCGGTCGACGAAGAACGAGCGTGTCGCCCGGTCGATGACGCTGGAGACGATGTTGCGGGCGATGGACTGGCTCATGAAGAGCCCTTCGGACAGCCGGTCCTCCGGCACGTAGGCGACACCGGCGGCAATGGCGTCCTGGACGCTCGCAAGGCGGCGCTCCGTCCCGTCGATCAGGATGGAGCCGCCGTGATTGGGCTTCATGCCGAAGAGCGCGAGCGCCAGTTCGGTGCGGCCGGAGCCCAGAAGGCCCGACAGGCCGACGATCTCGCCGGCGCGCAGGGACAGGTTGACATTCTCGACCAGCGACCCGACGCTCAAGGACCGGGTCTCCAGCCGCGGCGAAAGCGCCCGATCGCCCGTCCAGGCATAGCGCTGGACGCCGATGTCCTGGCCGGTCATCTCGCGGGTAATGCGCGGCTCGTCGAACTCGGCCGTCGGTCCCTCCGCCACCTTGCGCCCGTTGCGGAAGACCACGATCCGCTCGGAGATGCTGAGCATCTCGCTCATCTTGTGGCTGACGAAGAGGATCGCGATGCCGCGGGACTGGATGTCGCGGACCAGCTGAAACAGGCGATCGACCTCGCGGCCGGTCAGGGCCGTCGTCGGCTCGTCCATGATGAGCAGACGGACGTCGGACATGAGGGCACGAGCGATGGCGACGAGCTGGCGGTCGGCGGTCGAAAGACTGCCGACCTCGGCTTCCAGATCGATCTCGACGCCCAGCCGGGCGAGCGCTTCGGCTCCAAGGCGCCGCATCTCGCTCCGATCGGCGAGCGCGCGCCTTTCGCTCAGAAACTTGTTCAGCGACAGGTTCTCGGCCACCGTGAGGTTCGGGAAGAGCGAGAAGTCCTGGTAGATGACCTGCACGCCGCGGGCGATGGCCTCGCGCGGCGTCAGGGTGCGAACCGGCACGGCGTCGATGCGGATCTCGCCTTCGTCCGGCTGGTAGACACCCGAGATGATCTTGATCAGCGTCGACTTGCCGGAGCCGTTTTCGCCCGCGAGGCAGACGATCTCGGCCGGCTGGATCCGGAAGTCGATCGCGTCGAGCGCCTTCATGCCGGGAAAGCGCTTGGTCACGGATCGAAGGTCGATCAAAGGTTCGGCCATGGCTCTTCGTTCGAAACGGTCGGCCGCGATCCGCCGGTCAGAACCGGGCGATCCGTCGACGGGTCGGGGAGGGAGGGCGTGCTGCACGCCTCGGACGCCGCAGGGCGCCGGGAAGAAACGGCGACGGCCGGCACGGAGGGCGACACAGCGCGCCGCCCTCCGTGCCGCATCGGTCAGAAGTTGTAGTCGGCCATGTTGGCGGCCGTCACGCCGACCCAGCCCTGTCCGTAGAGCAGGTTCGCAGCGGCCCCGGCCGGCGTCGTCAGGTTGTCGTAGCCCGTCAGGCCGAGGTTGAGGCCGGCCTTGATCTCGTCCTTCTTGCCGGAAAGCGCCATGGCCGCGATCGTGTTCATGGCGTAGCCGGCAACGGCCGGGTCCCAGAACTGGATGTACTGGATGTCGCCATCCTTGAGGTACTGGCCCGCGACCGAGGGCAGGCCGGTGCCTGCGAAGAAGAGCTTGTCCTTCAAGCCGCGCTCGGCGATCAGGCGGCCGGCGCCCGCCGACGTCGGCATCGGACCACCCAGGATGCCCTTGAGGTCGGGGTAGGTGGTCAGGGTCTGGGAGAGCTTGGTGTAGTCGGTGTTGGCGTCGTCGTAGGTCTCGAGGCGTCCGGTGGCCTCGGACATCTTCGGGAAGTGTTCCTTCTGGTAGGCGACCGCCCCGTCGATCCACTCGTTCTGCGACTGCGAGGTGAGGCTGCCCACCGTGGTGATGTACTGGCCCTCGCCGTTCATGCTCTTGCCGAGCACTTCCATCAGCTTGGCGCCGTAGGCCTTGTTGTCGAACGCCTCGAGCACGTAGTCGGCGTTCTTGATGTTGGAGGCCTCGTGGGCCACCACGATGATGCCCCGCTCTCTCGCCTTCTGGAGCACGGGCTCGACAGCCTCGACTGAGAAGGGAACGATGCAGATGGCGTCGACGCCCTGCGCGATCAGGTTCTCGACGATCTGGACCTGCGCCGCGGCGTCGGCCTGGCTCGGCCCCACCTGGAAGGCGTCGTGACCGGTGTCCTTGGCGAACTGCTCGACGCCGGCGCGCATCCGGTCGAACCAGGCGATGCCGTCGACCTTGACGACCGTCGCGATGGTGAATTCCTTGCCCGCCTTTTCGGCCGAGATGTCGGTGCGCGCCTTCGACGTGTCGACGACGCCCTGTGCCAGCGCGGGCACGGCGGCCAGCGACAGGCCCATGGCCAGGGATGCGATCAGTGCCTTCATCGTTTCCTCCTCCAGTGGTGGCGCGGTGATGACCCGCGCGGATGGTCAGTAGCCGCCAGCGGCGGCCGTATCCTTTGCGGCGCCGACGATGGCGACGCTGGCGCTCGCGCCGATGCGGTTCGCGCCCGCCGCGACCATGGCGCGCGCCGCCTCGGCCGTGCGGATGCCGCCGGACGCCTTGACGCCGATGCCCAGCCCGACCGTCTGCCGCATGAGCGCCACGACGTCGGGGCTCGCGCCGCCGGTCGAGAAACCGGTCGAGGTCTTGACGAAATCCGCGCCGACCTCGGCCGCGATCCGGCAGGCCGCCACGATCTGCGCCTCGTCGAGAAGGCAGGTCTCGAGGATCACCTTCAGGACGCGGCCCGCCGACGCCTCGCGCACGACTGCCATGTCGGCCCGCACGCGGTCGAGGTCGCCCTCGCGCAGCGCGCCGATGTCGAGCACCATGTCGAGTTCGTCGGCGCCCTGGGCGACGAGCCATTGCGCCTCCGCCGCCTTCGCCCCGGCGCCGCTCGCGCCGAGCGGGAAGCCGAGCACGGCACAGGTCTTCACCGGCGTGCCCTTCAGGCGCGCGGCGACGAAGGCGACGTGGGCGCCGTTGACGCAGACCGACGCGAACCCGTTCGCCACCGCTTCGTCGCAGTGGCGCGCAACCTCGGCACGCGAGGCCTCGGGCTTCAGCACCGTATGATCGATCAGCCCGGCCAGGTCGCCGGTCGCCGCCGCGTCGTTCTGCATGAAACCTCCCAAAATTTGTGAGTATCGTCACAAAATTATGAGGTATGTCTTTCATGCGTGAGTTGACGCGTCAAGCGCGTCGATCATGTTCCCACGAGGTTCGGATCCTCGGCCCCCAAAAACGGGAAGGGCATGGCGTCAAAGCAGGAACTGCGTCTGGCAAGACTGGAAGAGAGGCTGCGTGCCGATGGCGTGCTGCATCTGCGGCAGGCCGCCGCGCTCCTCGACGTGTCGGAAATGACGGTCCGGCGTGATCTGGCCCGCGCGCCCGAGACGTTCCACTATCTCGGCGGCTACATCCTGCCCGCGCAGGGCGAGCGGATCGGCCCCTATCGGCTGGAGCTGGAAAGCGACGAGCATGCCGAGGCCAAGGACGCCGCCAGCCGCCGGGCGGCGGCGCTCGTTCAGGCGGGCGACACGATCTTCGTGGACTGCGGCACGACCACGGTGCACCTTGCCGACCATCTGCCGGCGGACTCACCGCTGACCGTCGTGTGTTACGCGCTCAATACCGCCCAGCGGCTGGCCGTGCGGCCCAATGTCCGGATGATCCTTCTCGGCGGCCTGTTCCACACCTCGGCCCAGACCTTCTCGGGGGAAGAGGCGCTGCGGACGATCGAGCACCTGCGCATCAACCACGCGTTCCTGTCGGCCGGCGGCGTTCATGCGACGCATGGGGTCACCTGTTCGAACTTCAGCGAGGTTCCCATCAAGCAGGCGGCGATGAAGCGGGCGCTGCGCCGCACCCTGGTGGTGGACGCGACCAAGATCGGTCAGGTCCGGCCCGCCTATTTCGCGTCGATCGACCAGTTCGATGAGGTGGTCACGCAGACGGGCGTCACGCTGGCGACGGGATAGGACGGCGAGGGCGCGGGGTGGCTCTCCGCAGGCGGTCCGACATGGCCTCGGCAACCTCGCGCCCACGACGGACTGCGTGAGGGGGGGGTGAACCCTGGTATCGGTCCCGACGGTTCGAAGCGGCAGCGCGGTACGCCTTCGTCTCGAAGCTCGCGCCCGAGGACCGTTGCCATCTCAACGGCATGGCGACCGACGAGACCGGCACGCCGCGCTTCGTGACCGCCGCCGTGAACGGTGCGACGCTGGTGCTGACCGACGGCGACGCGCTGGATACGGTCAACCTAGCCGCTCGCCTCGGCCTTCGCCGTGGACGCTGGCGGAGCGGCGGCGACGGTCGCAAGCGACGCGGTGTCCGGCATCATTGTCACGCTGACGCAGGCCGCGCCCGTCGCCAACGGCGCGAGCGTGACGGTCAGCGACCTCGACCCGAACCCCGCCCGCGACGATGCGTCCGGCGTCATCCCGGACGCCGCCGGCAACGATGCGGACCTCTTCTTCGGTCAGGCGGTCACCAACACCACGGGCGCCGAGACCCCGCCCTCTGGCAGCGGCGGTGGAACGCCGGCACCGGTGCCGGGGCCGACGCTTGGCACGGACGGCCCCGACACGCTGGTCGGCGGAGCCGGTCCGGATACGCTGCAAGGGGGGCCGGCAGCGACACGCTGTTGGGCCGGGAGGGTTCCGATCTCCTGATCGGCACCCAGGGGGCGGACAGCCTCTTCGGGAACCAGGGCAACGACACGCTCTACGGCGGCAAGGACGACGACGCCGTCTATGGCGGCAAGGACAACGAGACCGACGGTATCCGGTCCTTCGTGGCCGCGCGGGGTGGCCGGGCCAACATCTCGCCGCGTTCGACGCGCAAAGGGCGCCTTCGCCGCAAGCCGCTGGGTCCATCGTCAGCGCAACCTCGCGGGGTGCTCCTGCGACCGCTTCAAGCCGATGCGAGGGCTCGCCCCGCGCAACGATCGACGGCGCGGCAACGTCCGCACCGCCACCGGGCTCGCCGCCGTCCGTATCCGGCTCGACCGGCAGAGAGCCCGTCGCCAAGGCCAATCAGGCGCCGCAACGGTGACCTTTAACGATCCATCAATCCCACTTGCACGGACAAGTGTGCGTGATACCGTGACGTGTGCCCGGACCGACCCGACGCAGAGCGGGAGGCCGGCGGCGCAAGCGGGAGGGTTCACATCATGAACAGGCGTTCGTTCCTGTTGTCGTCGGCTGCCCTGGGCGTGGTCGCCCTTTCGGCCGGAAGAAGCTGGGCGCAAGCCGCGCCCCTGACCATTCTCGGCTCCGTGCCGAGCCTCAGCTTTCCGTTCTTCGTCCACATGCTGAACCAGATCAAGGCGCAGGCGCAGGAGATCGGCGGCATCACGCTGATCGAAAGCGACGGCCAGAACTCGGCGCCCAAGCAGACGGGCGACGTCGAGGCCGCGGTGGTCCAGAAGGTCGATGCCATCGTCATCTCGCCGCTCGACGTCAACTCGCTGGCGCCCGCCGTCGAGCAGGCCGTGCAGGCCGGCATCCCGGTGGTCACGATCGACCGGCGCGTCGACGGCGTGGATGGCATCCTCGCCCATGTCGGCGCCGACAACGCCAAGGGCGGCGAGGCGCAGGCCAACGCCATCATCGCTGCCAAGCCCGACGGCGCCAAGATCTTCCACCTGCAGGGACAGCCGGGCGCCGGCCCCGCGATCGACCGCAACAAGGGCGTCCATGCCATTCTCGACGGCAAGGACAAGTATCAGATCGTCTTCGAGCAGACCGCCAATTTCGCGAGGGCCGAGGCCCTGTCGGTGACGGAAGCCGGCCTCACCGCCCACGGCAAGCCGGACGTCATCGTCTGCGCCAACGACGACATGGCGCTCGGCGCGATGGAAGCCTGCGAGGCGGCGGGCCACACCGACGTCCTGATCTACGGCTTCGACGCGCTGCCCGAAGCGCTGGCGGCGGTGCGCGACGGTAAGCTGGCCGGCACGGTGGAGCAGTTTCCGGGCGAGCAGTCCCGCACCGCGGTTCGCATCGCGGTGGATTTCGCCCGCAACAAGACGAAGCCGGCGCAATCCCAGGTTCTCCTGACGCCGATCGTGATCGGCAAGGACAATCTCGACAAGTCCGAGCGTTTGAGCGAGGCCGGCTGAGGGAAGGCTTCAGCATCGGCCGGGCGCCCCCTTGGCGCCGGCCGGTGCTGGGCCGCATGCCGATGCTCGCGCCCTCCGTCACCATCCCGGCCGCGCCGGCGGCCATTCCGCTGCTCGAGATGCAGGGCATCTCGAAGGACTTCTCGGGCGTGCGCGCGCTCGACGACGTCTCGTTGCGCCTGCACGCCGGCGAGATCCTCGGCCTGATGGGCGAGAACGGCGCCGGCAAGTCGACGCTTCTGAAGATCCTGTCCGGCGTCCAGCCGCCCTCGCGCGGCGAAATCCGCCTCGATGGCCGCCCGGTCGCCTTCGCCAATCCGGACGAGGCGATGCGGGCCGGCATCGTGACGATCTACCAGGAACTGTCGCTGATCCCGACCCTGTCGGTGGCCGAGAACATCTTCGTCGGCCGGGCGCCGGTGAACCGCTGGAAGTTCGTCGACTGGCGCGCCATGCGCGAGGCCGCGTCGGAGGCGATCGCTCGGGTCGGCCTGCGTCTCGACGTGCGCACGCCCGTCTCGGCGCTGTCGGTAGCCGAGCAGCAGATGGTGGAGATCGCGCGCGCGCTTTCGCTTCGCTCGCGCGTCATCGTGATGGACGAGCCGACCTCCGCCCTTTCGGAAGCCGAAGTCAGCCGCCTCCTCGGCATCATGCGCCAGCTCCGCTCGGCCGGGGTGTCCATCATGTTCGTCACCCATCGTCTGGAGGAAGCCTCCGAGGTGTGCGACCGCATGACCGTTCTGCGCGACGGCCGGCTGGCCGGCGAGCTGGAGCGCGGGACGGGTCCCATCCCGGTCCCGGCGGTGATCGAACGGATGGTCGGGCGTGCCGCCTCCGAGCTCTATGCCCGGCCCGCGGAGCGGGCGAAGGCCGGCGAGGTGCGCCTGTCGGTGCGCGGATTGACCACGCACCGCAATCCCGAGGCTCCGCACGCGATCGTCCTGAAAGGCGTCGATCTCGATCTCCGGGCCGGCGAGATCCTGGGGATCGCGGGTCTCGTCGGGTCGGGGCGCACGGAACTGGCGCGGGCGATCTTCGGCGCCGACCGGCGTGCGGGCGGCGAGATCCGCCTCGACGGCCGGCCGATCGCCCCCGCCGCGCCGTCCGACGCCATCGCGCTCGGGATCGGCCTCGTGCCGGAGGATCGCAAGCACCAGGCGATCTTCCCGGCGCTCGGCATCCAGCCGAACTTCTCCGTCGCGTCGCTGAAGGCCTATGCCGGCGCGCTGGGCTTCATGGCCGAAGGGCGCGAGCGCCGCGATCTCGCCGACTACAGGAAGATGCTGAACATCCGCATGGCCGGCCCGGATCAGCTGATCGCCGGGCTTTCCGGCGGCAACCAGCAGAAGGTGATCCTCGCCCGCTGGCTGGCGCGCGATCCGAAGGTCCTGATCGTCGACGAGCCGACGCGCGGCGTCGACGTCGGAGCCAAGGCCGAGGTCCACCAGATCCTGGTGGGGCTGGCGGCGCGCGGCATCGCCGTTCTCGTGATTTCATCCGAACTGCCGGAAATCCTGGCGGTGAGCGATCGCATCGTGACCATGCGCGAGGGCCGCATCACCGGCGAGATGCCGGCGGCGCAGGCCAGCGAAGAATCCCTCATGGCGCTGATGGCGCTCGGAACCCGGACGGAGCCCCGCCCATGACCGCAGTCAACGAGGCGGCGACACGCCCGCGGGTCAACCTCTTCCGCGTGCTCAAGACCTTCGGACCGCTTCTCTTCCTCCTGGTGCTGATGGCAGTCTTCGCACTCGTCAACCCGAACTTCCTGAACCCCACCAATCTCTTCAACGTCCTGCGCCAGATCTCGATCACCGGCCTGATCGCGCTCGGCATGACCTTCGTCATCCTGACGGCCGGCATCGATCTGTCTGTGGGCTCGCTGGTGGCGCTGTCGGGCATGGTCGCGGCCATCGTCTTCAAGGGCGGAGCGGCCAACACCCTGTCGCTCGGGGGGGCGGCGGCGGGCGGCTACGGCTGGTTCGCCGCGCTCCTTGCGGCCTTGGCCGTCGGCACGCTCTGCGGCGCGATCCAGGGCCTCGCCATCACCCGGCTGAAGGTGCCGCCCTTCGTGGTGACGCTCGGGGGGCTGACGATCTTCCGCGGGCTGACGCTGACGCTTTCGAACGGCGGCCCGATCTCGGGCTTCGACGCGTCCATGCGCTGGTTCGGTGCCGGGCTGGTCGGTCCGGTGCCGGTGCCCGTCATCATCTTCGCGGTGGCCGCGATCCTGTGCCATGTCGTCCTGCGCTACACGCGCTACGGACGGGCGGTCTATGCGGTGGGCGGCAACGCGGAAGCCGCGCGCCTGTCCGGTCTGAAGGTCGATGCGATCCTCGTCTCGGTCTACCTCATCGTCGGCTTCTTCTGCGGGCTGGCGGCCTTCGTCCTCTCGGCGCGCCTCAACTCGGCGGAGGCCGTGGCGGGCATCGGCTA
Organism: Aureimonas sp. Leaf324; assembly: GCF_001423245.1. Taxonomy (GTDB): domain Bacteria; phylum Pseudomonadota; class Alphaproteobacteria; order Rhizobiales; family Rhizobiaceae; genus Aureimonas. Next base: position 59,151 of record NZ_LMOH01000005.1, on the reverse strand, counting down.
TGAGCTGACGGTGATATCGGCCGTCGTCATCGGGGGCACCAGCCTCTTCGGCGGCGTCGGCACCGTCGGCGGCACGGTCATCGGCGCGGCTCTGATCGGCGTTCTCGTCAACGGCCTCGTGCTCAACAACGTCTCGTCCTACACGCAGCAGGTGGTGATCGGCCTGATCCTGATCCTGGCGGTCGCCTTCGACCGCTGGCTCAAGGCGCGGGCCCGATAGGGCGGCGGTTCGGCCGGCTGGACCTCTCCTCCGACGAGTTTTCCGCGTTCGGTCGCTTCGACCGCCGTCTCGAGCGCACTGCGCGGCAGGGGGAGGGAAGCAACGCTACCACGAAGAGCGCCGGAAACGTGTCGGGCCTCGTGCCGGCGGCGGCCACCGTGCCGACCGTGGTGCGCGCCTCGCAGACCTTCTCGCGACGCTGGCCGGCCGATCCCACGAGAGGGTCGCGTTCGTCGCGACGAGGCCGGTGAAGAACCGCAGTGCGATCGGGCTGCCGATCTTGAGCGTCCGCCCCGTCGCCCATTTTCGCGTCGATGCCGCTGTCGGTGGCTGCCCGTCGGACAGGAGGATGCAGACGCGGGCAGGAGCCCGCCACCCGATGGCGGCGAGCCCCGACGGGCTACTGAGCCTCGATCATGGTCATGACGAGCTTGTCGTCGACGCGGACGGGGCCGTCCTCCTTGGCGCCCAGCGTGTACTCGAACACACCCTTCTTGGTCCCGCCGTCCTCCGCGTGAACCATCAGCATCAACATGTCGCCGGATTTGACGTCTTCCGTCAGGATCGCCGCGACGTCGTTGGTGGTCCCGGCCCGGATCGGGGCATGCCCGACGACCGGGCCCGGCTTCATCGCGGCGTCGGTGCGATGGACGACGAGCCAGCCGTTCTTCGCGGCCATGACGGCGTCGGCGCTGACGATGCCGTTCGAAACATCCTGATCCGATGCCTTGACGCCTTGCATGGCCTGCTGGGCAAAGGCGGACGATGCCGCCATGCACAGGGCTCCCGCGACGAGGATCGTGCTCTTCTTCATGTCCCACTCCCGTGTTCGTTTTTCCAAACACGAAAGGTACGGTGGGACGCCGGCATCGGATGGGGCGATCACCGCCATGTGACCGACGGAGATGCGGCGTGAAGGTCACGTCCGTCCGCTTTCGCGGTCGATGATGGATGGCTTACGCTGACTGTCCGGAGGCGGATGTCGCCGGCTGGGCCTTCGCGGCGGCCGCGACCTTCGAGTGTTCTCTCATCGTCCGCGCGGCGCGGATCGGATGACGCAGCTGCCGCCAAAGGTCGATGGACCCTTGGCGGCAGCTCTCGCGCCGGGCAGATGGCCGGATGTCGACGGCTGGCGCGCTCGCTGGATTACCCGAACGTGGATCGGGTGCCCGGCGTGTCGTTGACCCCGTCGAGGTCGGGGGCGTGGCCGTAGCTCATGTTCTTCATCTGCTGGATGACGCGGGCCATCTCCTCGTCCGGCAGGACCGGTGGCTCGCCGAGGACGCGCGCCTGGACGTAGAGGCGCGACAGGGTCTCGACCTCGATCGCCAGCGCCAGCGCGCTCGCCATCGTGCGCCCGAGCGCGATCTGCCCGTGCTGGCCGAGAAGGCAGGCCAAGCGGTCCTCGAGCGCTTCCAGCGCGGCGTCCGACAGGGCCTGCGTGCCGAAGGTGGCATAGCGCGAGCAGCGGATCGTCGTGCCGCCGGCGACCGCCGTCATGTAGTGGAAGCTCGGGATCTCGTGGTGATGGACGGCGAGCGTCGTGGCGTAGACGGAATGGCAGTGAAGAACGCAGTCGACGTCGGGCCGGGCGGCGAGGATGTCGCGGTGGAAGCGCCACTCCGACGACGGGCGCCGGGGGCCCTCGTAGGTGCCGTCGAACGACATCTGCACGAGGTCTTCCGGCTGCATCCGGTCGTAGGGCAGGGAGGTCGGGGTGACGAGGAAGCCCCCCTCGTTGCGCACGGACAGGTTGCCCGCGGTTCCCTGGTTGATGCCGCTCTCGTTCATGCGGCGGCAGGTCGCGACCATCTCCTCGCGCAAGGCGTCGTCGGTTCGCAGGGTCATGAGGCTCGGGCTCCGGGATGGGTCAGGTCGCGCCAGTGCGACCAATAGGGGAGAAGGTCGGGAAGGCCGTACACGTCCGGTGCTTCCGCCGCCAGCGGGGCGAGGCCGCGACGGGCTTCATGTGTTGCCAGAAGCGCGGCGCCCGTTGCGGTGCCGTGCGGATCCCGGTCCACGAGCACGCGGACCGTCGGGTTCAGCGCCGCCATGATCGCGCCGAACAGGGGATCGCGCACCAGTCCGCCGTCGAGAACGACTGTTCGTGATGCCGGCAGGGCCTGAAGGCACTGGCTGGCGAGAAGGGCCGCATAAAGGAGGGCGAGGGTGAAGCGAACGGACGGATCGCCGGCGAGCGGCCCGTGGATGCGACCGCGGCGCGAGGTGCCCGGAAACAGGCCGTCGTCGGCTCCGAAGGAGGGCAGGACGACGGTCCGGCTGGCGACACAGCGCCTCAGCGCTTCGAGGGTCGCCGGTCCGTCCGCGCCGTCGGCGACGGCCGCGAACTCGCGCCCGCCCATCGTCAGGATGCCCGGAACCGGGCGGCCGAAGACGTCGGCGTTGCAGGACAGTCCGGGGGTTTCGGTGTCGAGGTCGACGCCGGTGCGGTCGGTGAGGGCCACGATCCACGTGCCGGTCGAGATCACGGTGAGGTCGGACAGGCCGGCGGCCTGGTAGCGATAGAAGTTGGCCGAGGAATCGTGGATGCCGCACACGACGCGGGTTCCGGGCGGCAGGCCGCAGCGTCGCGCGAGCTCGGGCTTCAGCGTGCCGAGCGTCTCGAAGGCGGGGCGCATCGGCGGCAGGAGGTGCTCCCAGCCGCGCCGGGCGACGAGCGGTGTCGGCCGCCCGTCGGCGCCCGACCAGAGGTGCGACTGCGCCGCAAGGCTCGTGACTTCGCTGGCCGCGACGCCACAGAGGCGGAAGGCCCAGTATTGCGGGAGGGCCAGGAAGGCCGTCGCCCGGGCGAAGGCGTCCGGCCAGCCGCGCTCCAGCCACAGCATCTGGCGCGCCAGATGCGCCGAGCCGAGCATCACCGCGCTGCCCCGGTCGCGGAACGAGCCTGCCATGCCGGCGTAGTCCGCCGTGATATCGGGCGGCGGGTCCTGCTCGTAGTCGATCATCGGCATTGCGGCCACGTCCGGTCCGACGAGGACGCCGCCCGAGCCGTGCGAACAGGCGACGATCGCCTCGATCGGGTGGCGCCGGCCGAGATCGGCGAGCCCGTCGAGCAGCCAGCCTTCCAGCGCATCGAGATCGTGATGGCGATAGGGCGGACCGTCCTGGACGCGGTTCGGCGCGGAAAGCTCCTCCAGGATGGTGCCGCTCCCGGTCGCGGCGAAGAGCTTGACGTTGGTCTTGCCGATGTCGAAGACGGCGACCACGCTCATGGGCGCTTCTCCCGGTGCGGTCGCAGCATCGAGACGAAGAGCGAGAGATGCGGGCGCAGCGTCTGCGCCACCACCACGACGATCAGGGTGCCGCCCCAGATCGCGAGCGTCAGGTAGTTCGACAGCCCGAACTGGTTGAAGCCCGACGAGATCACCTGAAGGATCGCCAGCGCCACCATCAGGCCGCCCACCGTGCCGAAGCCGCCGAACGGATCGACGCCGCCGAGCACGGCGGCGAGGATCGTCACCAGAAGATAGGACTGCGCGTAGTCGGCGCTCGCCGAATTGAAGATCACGAGCATCACCAGCGCGGCCATGAAGCAGACGAGGCTGGAGAGGGTGTAGACGCCGACGAGGACGCGCTTGGTGTCGATCGCCGAATAGCGCGCGGCCTCGAGGTTGGAGCCGATCATGTGGCAGGCGATGCCGAAGGCGGTCTTCTTCAGGACGAGCCCGACGAGGATCGCGACCAGCACCAGGAGGACGAAGACGAGCGGAATGCCTAAAAAGCTCGAATTGCCGAGGCGCGAGACGAGCTCGGGCACGCCGGACAGCGCCATGCCGCGCGTCAGGTAGATGCTGACGCCGTCGATCAGCGACTTGGTGCCGAGGGTGACGAGGATCGGGTGGACGCCGGTATAGGCGACGAGGAGGCCCGTCAGGAGGCCGATCACGAGGCAGAGGAGAAGCCCGGCGGCGAAGGCGAGCGCTGCCCCTGCCAGCACTGCCCCGGTCCCCGCATCGGGGGCGATCGCGTTCTGCATCACGAACACAATCAGGAGCGCGCACTGGTTGGTGGTCGCGATGATCGCCAGGTTCAGCCCGCCGGTGATGAGCGGCACGATCATCGCCAGCGACAGAAGCCCCAGAAGCGGCATCTGGAACATGAACGACTGCAGCGTCCCGACGCTCGCAAAGCCCGGAACCGCAAGCGAGAAGAGGACGAGAAGCGCGGCGAGGAGCCCGACGAGCCCGAGATGCGCATGGGGAACGGCCGTGCGCAGCCGTGCCATGAAGTCCGCCAGGGGGCCGGCCTCGCCGATCGGATGGGGCTTGTCGGTCTCAAGCATGGGCGGCCTCGCCGAGCGTGCGGTGGCGCCGGCCCCGCCGTGACGACAGGACGGTGAGCGAGGTCGAGGCGAGGATCGTCAAGCCGATCACGATCTGGAAGAAGTACGAGGAGACGCCGAGAAGGTTGAGACCGTTCTGCAGGATGGCGAGGAGCACGATGCCGAGAAGGACGCCCGGCACGGTGCCGATGCCGCCCGTCAGGCTGGCGCCGCCGAGGACGGCGGCCGAGAGAACCGCAAGCTCCGTGTTGACCATGGCGTTGGGCACGCTTTCGCCGACGCGATGCGCCTGCAGCATGCCGGCCAGGGCCGCGAGGAAGCCGAGGAAACCGTAGGCGACGAAGTGGAGGCGGCCGATCGAGATGCCGATGCGCCGCGCCGCTTCCGGGTTGCCGCCCATCGCGTAGAGCTGGCGGCCGACCGACATGCGCGTCATCAGCGCACAGGTCCCGAGGCTCACCACGATCATCGCCACGATCGGCAGCGTGACGCGCACGAGGTCGCCGCTGGCGAGTTCGGTCTCGTAGACGGTGATGCGCGTCGTCCACCATTCCGGCAGGTCGTAGATCGAGCGACCGCCCGAGAAGTACATGAGGAGCGAGAAGGTGACGCTCATCATCGCGATCGTCGCGATGATCGAGGGGATGCGCACGAAGTGGATCAGCGCCGCGTTCAGTCCGCCGAGCGCCGTGCCGACGGCAAGGCCGGCCGCGATCACCAGGGGAGCGGGAAGGCCGAGCCGAGCCGCCAGGAGCGCGGCGACATACTGCGACACGGACGCGGTGGCCGCGAACGAGATGTCGATGCCGCCCGAGACGAGCACCACGAAGAGGCCCATCGCCATGATCGCCTGCACCGAATAGGTCTCGAGCAGGTCGATGACGTTGGGCAGCGTCAGGAAGCCCGGCGCCGTCGAGCCGAAGAACAGGACGGCGATGACGATCACGCCGAAGAGCCAGGCTTCGGGGCGGCGGCGCAGCCGCGCCAGCGCGGAGGCGTGGGTCGGGGTCGGGTGCGCGGGATCAGGCATAGATGCGCTCCTCCAGTTCGCGCTCGGTGATGCGGCCGGGAACGGCTTCGCCGACGATGCGCCCGGCGCGCATGTGCAGGACGCGGTCGCAGGTGGCGAAGGCCTCGCCGACCTCGTCGGAGATCAGGATGACGCCGACGCCCTCGCGCGCGAGTTCGGCGACGATCTCGTAGATCCCCTGCTTGTTCTTGATGTCGACGCCGACCGTCGGCGAATCGAGGATCAGGACGCTCGGACGCGTCGCCAGCCATTTCGCCAGCACCACGCGCTGCTGGTTGCCGCCCGACAGCGTCTGGACGGGCCGGTCGATGTCGGGAACCTTGATGGCGAGGCGGCGGACCCACTCGCGCGCGAGGTCGCGCCGACGCCGCCGCGCGATCAGGCCGGCGGGGCCGGCCAGCCCCTTCATCACCGCCAGGCCGATATTGTCCTCGATCGACTGCGGCAGGATCACGCCGAGCGAGAGCCGGTCTTCCGAGACATAGGCGATGCCGGCGCGCACCGCGTCGCGGTTGGAGCGTAGCACGAGCGGCTCGCCGTTCAGGCGGATCGTGCCGCCTTCCGCGCGGCTCATGCCGAACAGCGTCAGCGCGAGTTCGGTGCGTCCGGCGCCGAGAAGCCCGACGAGACCCAGGACCTCGCCTCGCCGGAGCGTGAAGCTGACGTCGGCGAACTCGCCGCGGCGCGACAGGCGGTCGACGGTGAGGAGCGGGGGCGCCGCGCTCATGTCGCGCGCGGCGACGCCATGGTCGAGGTCGAGCCCGGTCATCAGATGGGCGATGCGGCGCTGGTCGACCTCGGCGACGGGCCAGGTGCCGACCTTGCGCCCGTCGCGGAACACGGTGACGCGCTCGGCGATCTCGACCACCTCCTCGAGGCGATGCGAGACGAACACGACGGCGATGCCGTCGGCCTTGAGGCGAGCGACGATCGCCAGCAGCCGGTCGACCTCGGCGCGCGTCAGCGAGGCGGTCGGCTCGTCCATGAAGATGAGGCGGGCCCGGGCCGCCAGCCCGCGCGCGATGGCCACGATCTGGCGCTCGGCGACCGGCAGGTCGGAGACGAGGGCGGACGGGTCGAGGTCGAAGTCGAGGCGCTTCAGGACCTCGTCGGCGATGCGGCGCATGTGCGCGCGTCGGACGGGCTTCAGCGCGCCGTCGAGATGGCTCTCCACCGCGATGTTCTCGGCGACGCTGAGGTTGGGAAACAGCGACAGGTCCTGGAAGATGACCTGGATGCCGAGCGCCTTGGCGCGCGCGGGCGTCAGCGGCAGGACGCTCTCGCCCTCGATCTCGATCGAGCCCTCGGTCGGCGGATGGACGCCGGCCACGGTCTTGATCAGCGTCGACTTCCCGCAGCCGTTCTCGCCGACGAGGCAATGGACCTCGCCCGCGCGCACATCCCAGTCGATGCCCTCCAGCGCGCGCACGCCGCCGAAGCGCTTGGACAGGCCGCGCAGCCTGAGAAATGGAACGTCCTGCGTCATCGGCCGCCTCCCGTCGCCCGAATGGAAAGGGCCGGCGGCCACCGAAGGCCGCCGGCTGAGGCTCACAGTCCGAGCGCGACGAGGCGGTCGATGTTGGCCTTGTCGAGGGATTCGAGCTTCTGGGCCTGGATCAGCTTCTTGTCGGAATAGACGCGCACGGGGCCGACCCCGACGAGCTCCATGTTGTCGGTCGGCTCCTTGCCGGCCGCCAGCATCGAGGACAGCTGCGCGAAGACCTCGCCCGCCGTCAGCGGGTTCCAGATGTAGCCGCCGCGGATCACGCCGGACTTCACGTATTTGGCGCCCTGTCCCGGCGAGAAGCCGCCGACGAGGGCGACCGTCTTGGCCTTGCCGCGGTCGTCGAGGACGCGCGCGGCGCCGATCGGTCCCTGGCTGCCGAAGGTCAGGATGCCCTTGAGGTCGGGATTGGCGCGCAGCTGGTCCTGCGTGGTCTTCAGGCTTTCGTCGAGGCTCTCGGCGACGCCGAAGCGGTCGCCGACCATCTGCATCTTCGGATACTTCTCCTTCTGATAGGCGATCGCGGCATCGGCCCAGGCGTTGTGCAGCGGCACGGTCAGGGAGCCGACATAGACGATGTACTTGCCCTCCTCGCCCATCTCCTTGGCGAGGAGATCCATGTGGGCCTGGCCGTAGGCCTCGGTCGTCGTCAGCTCGAAGTCCCAGTCCTTTTCCTTCTGGTCCGGACCCTCGTGCGCCAGCACCTTGATGCCCGCCGCGCGGGCGCGGCCGAGCACCGGCTCGAGCGCGGCGGAATCGTTGGGCACGATGCCGATGACATTCACCTTGCGGGCGATCAGGTCCTCGATGGCGCGGACCTGCTGGGCGGCATCGGCCTGGGTCGGGCCGACCATCCAAGCGTTGACCTTGTACTCCCCGGCGCCCTTCTTGATCCCTTCCTCCATCGCGTTGAACCAGGGGATGCCCCCGATCTTCACGACGATTCCCGCCTGCGGCTCGGCACTCTGGGCGAGGGCCGCCGGGGCGGTGAGCGAGAGGGCCAGAAGGCCTCCCAGAGCCGCGAGAGCGCGGCGACGCGACATCAGCATCGTTTCATCCTCCCTTTGTTATGCCTGGCCCGCCCGGGCGTTGCGCCGGTGCGGGACCCGCAGCGTCGAGCCGCGGATCGTGACGGCGCATTCGAGGCGCCTTGTTTCTTCCGGGGCCTCCCGACCCTCCATGCGAGCGTGAAGCAGCGTCCAGGCCGCGACGGCCATGTCCTCGACCGGCTGGCGCACGGCGGTGACGGCGGGCGAGACGAGCCGCATCCATTCCATCTCGTCGAACGAGGCGAACGCGACGTCGTCGGGAACGCGCAGGCCCATCTCGGCCAAGAGCTTGTAGGCGAGGAGCGAGGTCATGTGATCGAGCGCGAAGAGCGCGTCGGGACGGCTCGCCTCCAGCCGCGCCCGGAGGCGCGCGACCGCCTCGCCCGCGTCGAAGCCGACTTCCAGCATCTCGGCGCGCATCGGGCCGGCCTGCGCCGAGAACCCGTCCCAGCGCTCGCGCACGTTGCTGATGGCAAGGCTCGTGCCGGCGACGAGGCAGCTTCGTCGCCCGCCACCCGCCAGATGTGCCGCCATCGCGCCCGACGCCGGTCCGTTGTCGACCGCCACGAGGTCGAAACGCCGGTCGTCGGGGATGCGGTCGGCGACGACCGTCGGGACCGAAAAGCCCGTCGGCAGTCGCGTTGTCAGGGCGCCGTCGCAGGGGATGACGATCAGCCCGGCCGGCCGCCAGGCGCGGATATTGGCGAGGCGGTCGGCCTCCTCGCCGGGATCGTTGCGCGCCGAGACCACCACGAGGTCGTAGCCCCCTTCGCGCGCCTCGTGCTCCAGCGTCGAGACGAAGGCCGCGAACATCGGGTTGGTGAGGTCCGGCACGACGACCGCGGCGAGCGCGGCCTTGCCCGAGCGCAGCCGCGAGGCGGCGATGTCGGTGACGTAGCCGAGCTCCTCGATCGCGACGCGGACACGATCGGCGAAACCGGGCGAGACGCTGCTCTTGCCGTTGATGACGTTCGAGACCGTCGCGATCGACACGCCGGCGCGCTCGGCCACCATCCGAATGGACGGCGACTGCAGTCGTGACATGACGCCCTCCCTCTGTGTTGGGTCGAATATTATGTGAGACAAACAATAAAACGTTTCATCAGAGGCTAGACAGCGGATTTGTCTCTGTCAATCATGGGGAATGTCGAGCAGCACTGCGATCTTGCTGCAACGCAAAAGTATATTGCAGGCGCGCCAAAGCGGCGCGGCGGGGGAGAGTGGGATGAACAAGCTCGGTGTGCATGCGTTGGTCTGGGAAGCGGGATGGAGCCACGAGGAGTGCGCGCGGGCGATCGGCAAGACCGCCGAGGTCGGCTACGACTTCATCGAGGCGCCGGCGCTCGATCCCAGCCTGATCGACGCCGAGTTCACGCGTCGCGAGCTGGAGAAGGCCGGCATCGGCATCGCCTTTTCGCTCGGCCTCGACTTCGACAGCGACATTTCGTCGGGAGACCCGGAAAAGCGCGCGCGGGGCCAGCAGAAGCTCGAGGACGCCATTCGCGTGTGCCGCGACTGCGGCGGCACGAGTATCGGCGGCATCCTCTACTCCGCCTTCGGCAAATACTACGAGCCGCCGACGCGCGAGGGCATCCGCCAGTCGGCCGAGACGCTCGCCACCGTGGCCGAGATCGCCGCCCGCAGCGACATCACCCTCTCGCTCGAAGTGGTGAACCGCTACGAGACCAACATCTGCAACACGGCGGCGCAGGGCGTCGAGATGGCCAAGCTCGTCGGCGCGCCGAACGTGAAGGTCCATCTCGACGTCTACCACATGAACATCGAGGAATCCGACATCGCCCAGGCGATCGTCGATGCCGGGCCGCACATCGGCTACTTCCACACCGGGGACTCGCATCGCGGCTACATGGGCTCGGGTTCGGTCGACCTGACCTCCGTCTTCCGTGCCCTCGTCCGGGCGAAGTACCAGGGACCGATCACCTTCGAGAGCTTCTCGTCGCGCGTCGTCGGGCAACCGCTGGAGGGCATCCTCGGCGTGTGGCGGAACCTCTGGAACGACGGCCACGATCTCGCATCGCACGCGCTGATGTACACGCGCGCGATGCTGAAGGCCGCCGAGGAGGCCGAGCGGCAGGCGAGCGAGCGCAGCCGGCTTCCGTAAATCCGACAAGGCCGGATCGATGCCGGGCACGCAGTCGGGACGTGCCCGGGATCGTCCCGGTCTTCCCAGATCTTCTGCGCGAAATCGGAGAACAACGGGGCGAACGTGCAGAAGTCAGGACCAGCCCCTTGGGAGAAGAAGCGATGAGAATGTGCAACGGAGGGTGGCCGTCGCTCCTGGCGATCGGCACGACCTGCCTTCTCGCATCTGTCGGCGGGGCCGCGGCTCAGCAGACGACGCTGACGATCGGCACGGTCAACAACCTGGACATGATCCGGATGCAGGGTCTGACGCCGGAGTTCGAGAAGGCGAACCCGGACATCAAGATCACCTGGGTCACGCTGGAGGAGAACATCCTGCGCCAGCGCATCACCACCGATATCGCCACCAGGGGCGGCCAGTTCGACATCATGACGATCGGCAATTACGAGGTGCCGATCTGGTCGCAGAAGGAGTGGCTGGCGCCGCTCGAGAACCTCGGTGCCGACTACGATGTCGACGACCTCCTGCCGCCAATCCGCAATGCCCTGTCGACGAACGGCAAGCTCTACGCCGCACCCTTCTACGGCGAGAGCGTCTTCACCATCTACCGCCGCGACCTGATGGAGAAGGCCGGGCTGACGATGCCGGGGAGGCCGACCTTCGACTTCCTGATGGAGGTCGCCGCCAAGCTCTCCGACACGTCGACCGGCGTCTACGGTATCTGCCTGCGCGGCAAGCCAGGCTGGGGCGAGAACATGGCCTTCATCGGCAACCTCGCCCGCTCCTATGGCGGCAACTATTTCGACGCGAACTGGAAGCCGCAGTTCGATTCCGACCCCTGGAAGAAGGCGGTCGGAAACTACGTCAAGGTCATGCAGGAACACGGACCTCCGGGCGCCGCCGGAAACGGCTTCACCGAGAATCTCGCGCTGTTCGCGCAGGGCAAGTGCGGGCTCTGGGTGGACGCGACAGCCAACGCCTCCTTCGTCTCGAACCCCAAGGAAAGCACGGTCGCCGACAAGGTCGCCTTCACCCAGGCGCCCTGCGGCATCGAGAACTGTCCGAACGGCGGCGCCAACTGGCTCTGGTCGTGGTCGCTGGCCATTCCCGCCTCCTCGCAGAAGAAGGAAGCGGCGGAGAAGTTCATCTCCTGGGCGACCGACAGAAAGTATCAGGAACTCGTCGCCGGCCGCGATGGCTGGAGCAACGTTCCGCCGGGCTCGCGGACGTCGCTCTACGAAAACCCGAAGTACATGGAGGCGGCCCCGTTTGCGGCCGAGACCCTCCGGGCCATGAATGCAGCCGATCCGAGCTCGGGACCGGACAAGCCCTATGTCGGCCTCCAGTTCGCCGCCATTCCCGAGTTTGCGGGCATCGGCACAGCCGTCGGTCAGCAAATCGCGTCGGCTCTCGCCGGGACGCAGACCGTCGAGCAGGCGCTGGCCGCATCGCAGGCGCAGGCCACCCGCGACATGACGCGCGCCGGCTACATCAAGTAGCGGCTGCGGCTCTCCGGCTCCTCGCCGGGGAGCCTTCCCGTCGGACTTCGACGCAGTTCGATCAAGGCCGGGTGATGGCCGGTGTCGGGCGAGGGGAACCGCGGGACCGTCCGCGCGACGTCCGGGAGATGGTCGCAGGAGCACCGAGCGGTAAGGGGGATCTTCCGGCGGAATGGCAGATGTCCGGCCGGGCCTGCCCGCAACCCGACCGTGCGCGTCCGGGCCGACGGCAAGGTCTGTTCGACGCCCTTTCCGGGCGGTTTCCGGCGGTCCGCCGACGGGAGGCGCAGCGATATGGCCGTCGTCCGGCCGACGGCGACGTTCAGCAGGCAAGAGCGGAAGCGCGGCAGGACGTCAGGCGATGCTCTTGACGCGCGCGGCACGCTTCTTCTTCTCGGGGGCCACGATGATCGTGGCGGCCTGGGCCAGACGAAGTGCTCTCAGGCGGGCGGTCTTGTCCTGGGTTGCGGCCTGCTGGGCGGCAATGGTGCGCATCGCCGATCCTTTTTCGGGCCGGGTATCGTGCGGCTGGAAGTGGCGCTCCGCTGCTGCGCGGGATTTGGTCGAGCTGTCCATCAGACGCTCCTGTGCGTGGCCGACGCCTCTGGCATCGGCTGGATATGGAAGAGGCCCCGCTTCCTCGTCGGAATGGGGCCTCGTTCGGTGGGGACGTCGTTCTCGTTCCCGGCAGCCGCCAGTCCATCCGTGGTCGGCAGGCGGAGGAGAGCTTGATCCCGCTCGGATCGAGATGATCCGGAGAACAGGCGATCAGTCGATCGACTGAAGGTTCTCGGCGGCCATCTTGCCGGTCCGACGGTCGGCGACCAGCTCGAAGCTGACCTTGTCGCCTTCCTGAAGGCCACTCATGCCCGAGCGCTCGACGGCGCTGATGTGGACGAAGGCGTCCTTGCTGCCGTCGTCCGGCGCGATGAAGCCAAAACCCTTGTCGTGATTGAAGAATTTCACGGTTCCCGTCGTCATGGGATACCTTTCAGCATAAAGTTCTCGTCGGCCGGCATGCGTTGCCGTCCGTTGCAGATCGAGTGTTCAGAAAGAGCTTGGAAGCAAGGCGCCGCAATCGGCGACGCAGGGCCAAAAGTTCCGGCCGTCTATCGACGTATTAACAGTGGGCTCTTCCGATCGATTGTGCAAGCCCCACCCAGTCGAATCGCCTGTTTCTTGCGAACAGGCCCGCAACCGCTGTTGCGATCATCCGGTCCGACGCTGCGATGGACACGACGACTGCGGGGTCGATGCCGGCTCGGCGGCGAGCATCAGGGCATCATCGCCAGTTGGACCCAATCGTAGTCTCGTCCATTCCAGCGCCGCCACATCTGCCCGCCATCGTCTCGGCTCATCCGACCGTTGGTCAGATGCCGCGGCCGATCGAAGGGGATCGTCTCCCAACGCCATCCTCGACGCATCGCGAGAAACGAGCGCCGGGCGGGGTGAAGGAGGCGCGATAGAAGGAAGGCGATCATGGACAGGCCCCTGGTTGATCCGGCATCGGACGGTCGTCGCACGACCTTGGAATCACCCGGAGCGCTCGATCCCGATCCTGGAGCGGTCCGGTTCGGGCAGCGGGCCATGTCGGGCGCTTCGAAGACGGTCTTCGGGTCGATGCCGGATGCCCGACGCCGGATGTCTGGCATCGAGGGATCCGGCCCTACAAGCGCACCCTGTTCCCGGGAGTCCCGGTCGGCAGAACGTCCCGATGAAGGAGATCTGCGATCAAGGCCGGGATCCGTGTCGTGACGTTCGATCGGACCGGACATGACCGGAGGCGAGGATGCGCCGGGGGCCGCCTCCCATGGCGAGCGGATCGTCGGCATGGCGGAGCCTCGGTCTCTGGTCTGTGATTGGACGGCCTGCCGATCAGGATCGCTCGCGCAGGATCCGTCTATCGCGGCGAAGATGGGCGACAGCACACGGCATTCGCCTCAGTGAGGCGAACGGAACTTGCGCTGCGCACAAACCCGACGGCGACGCCGAGATTGCCGCTTGCGCAGAGCGCCCAGCTCGTGCCCGTCGGGCGACTGCCGTCCATGGGAGACGCTGGAGGTTGGAGGGCGGTCAATGCGCGAGATCCAGTGGGATGGATGCGGGCCGGTTCGCGTCTTCGCGACTGAGGGCAAGGGCCGCCATCGTCCTCCAGCTTTCTTCGGCATCGGCATACTTGCGCCGAACCTCCGCCAGAGACGTGGCCTCGGCCGCCAGGCGACACTCGGCGGCGCGCTCGAGATAGAACTGACTGTTTGACGATTTCATAGGAGTGTCCTTAGGACGGCATGGGGGAACGGATGGCGTCGGCCTTGTCTTCGAGATCCCCGCGACGGCGTCGCAGACGCCCCTCAGTCAGACTTGCGATGGCATCCCGCCTCTGCAGGCTCTAAAATCCCGGAAACCGTTCGACGACGATCCCGAGACGGAGAGCGCGGATGGGCGTGAATCGGACGGGCATGAAGCATTCTGGGGCAGGAGGACAAGGCGAGTCGGCGGTCGGTGCGGTGTAGTGTGATGCGGCCAGGCTGACCCGACGAATGCCGGGCTTGCTTGCAGCACCGGCCTGGAGCGTCTTGCGCTCTACTCGGCGATAGACCTCGGCGTCCGCCTGATCCTTCGGACGCTCCCGTCGATCACGCGCCTTCGTGACGGGTTGCGTCCGGTCATGGATCGTCGTGACATCGAACCGTGTGAGGGAACCGCCAGCGCTGACGATCCTTCATCGCATGACCATGCTTGCGGGCGACGATCTGGGCGCTTTCGCGATCTTGATCACCCGACATGGGAGAGCTTCGCGAGAAGGCACCCCTGGAGGCGAAAGCCCGGTCGAACGTCCCGGCGACTGGTAGTCTTCGACGCTCTACGAATAAGGATAGAGCTATCTCGCCCGATAGCAAACATTATCTTCGTTGGAAGACGATCTAAGGCTTGTCTCCCGCCAGAAGAAGCGCGTTCAACTCGGCGCCCTCCAAGCTGCGCTCGCCCGTGTCGATCGTATACATGAGAGATGTCTTCGACCCCGCCGTCTTCAGGCGGACGAAATCGACCGCTTCATCCAGGCTCGGGAACGATTTGAACTGCATCCTTCCTTTGTGAATCCCGCCGCGGCTGCCCGAGGACCAGAACACGTCGGTGCGTTCGGAAGGGTCCGGGTGGTGCTGCGTTGCGGACGCGCGATCGGTCGGAGGCATGTCGAGATCCTCGCCCCGTGATCGAGGCTCTATCAGGTAAGCTTTCGTGTCGGCGAACGTTCCACGACGTCGGCCACCCCTTGTCTCGACCCCGTCGGGTTTGCCGGAGGCTCCAACTTCTCAAGAGGATGGAGCCAGGGCGAGCCGAACGACGAACAAGTCTTCGCCTGAGGTCCGCGAGGGGGCGGTGCGGCTGGTTCTGGGCCACAAGCCGACCAGCCTTGCCATCGATTTTCATCGGAGCAACCGGTTCCATCGCCGGAACCTCGTCCGCGCGATGCCTTCGAGCCGCCGTCCCGCGCGAAAGCACAAGCCTTCGGATTGTCCATTTCTCGGCGGACAGTTAGAGGTCGGCTCATTCGAAAGCTCAGAACCGCACCTTCCATCATGGCCAAGCCATTCGTCACTGCCTCCGACGTCGCCCGCCGGGCGGGTGTGTCTCGGTCGGCGGTGTCCCGGACGTTCACCGAGGGCGCAAGCGTCTCGAACGAGGTGCGCGAGAAGGTTCTGGCGGCGGCGCAGGCGCTCGGCTACCGGGTCAACCGGCTGGCACAGACGCTCAACAACTCGAGCTCCAACCTCGTGGGGGTCGTGGGCGCCAACCTGTCCTCGCCCTTCATCGCCAAGCAGCTCGACATGCTGAGCCTCGCGCTCCTGCGCCGCGGCCAGCAATGTCTTCTGCTCAACGCCGCCGATGCGCGCAGCGACATCGCCCCGCTCATCGACCTGATCTTCGAATTTCGGGCCCGCGCCATCGTCGTCCTGTCCGGGGAGCCGCCGTCCTCCATCGTCGAGGAGTGCCTCGCCAACGGGGTGAAGCTCATCGTCATCAACCGGCTTCTCGATCGCTCGGACACCGACATGATCCTCAGCGACGATGTCCACGGCAGCACGCTGGTCGCCGAGCGTCTTCTCGCGGGCGGGTGCCGCAAGGCGGCCGTGGTGCGCAGCGGCAGCCGCACGCCGACCCAGACGCGCCGTGCCGAGACCTTCATACGCGTGATGGCCGAGCGGGGCGTCGAGACCGCGGTCTGGGAGGGTTCGGTGACGAGCTACGAGACGGGCGCCGCTGCCGCTCATTCAGTCCTGGCCGACCCTTCGATCGACGGCGTCTTCTGCGTCACCGATCTTCTGGCCCTCGGCTTCCTCGACGCCGCGCGCCACGATCTCGGCCGCCGCGTGCCGGAAGACGTGTCGGTGATCGGCTTCGACGACATTCCGCAGGCATCCTGGGCGAGTTACCGGCTGACGACGGTCGCCCAACCGTTCGAGGCCCTGACGGATGCGGTGCTTGCCGCGCTCGACCACACCGCGGAGCAGGCGACCATCCGCACCATCCCGGTGACCTTGATCGAGCGCGCCACGGCGCGGGTGATGGCCGAAGCCGTTCCAGCCTGAACGGTCACCGCGGCCGCCTTCCTCTCATGCTCAAGGCATCAAGAATAACCCAGCGTTGAAAAGGCTGTTGCCGTCAATGAACACGTGTGCAATTGTGCACACGTGTGCAAGACCGGGGGATGTCATGAAATCCAAAGCGCCGTACTCCGACGATCTCGGCGGCCGCGTCCGGCTCTGCCACGACGTCATCCGCTCGGCCGGCGCGCTGGTGCTCGCCGCCTTCCGCTCCGATGTCGCCGCCTTCTCGATGAAGGGGCCGCAGGACTTCCTGACCGAGACCGATGCCGCATCGGAAGCCCACATCCGCTCCGTGATCGCAGGCGCCTTTCCCGGCGACGGCTTCTTTGGGGAGGAGGGCGGCGGCGAGATCCTCGATCGGGTCTGGGTGGTCGATCCGATCGACGGCACGGCGAACTTCGCCCGGCGCATTCCCCATTTCTGCATCTCGATCGGCTATCTCGAAGGCGGCGTGCCGCGGTTCGGCGCGATCTACAATCCGGCGCTCGACGAGTTGCACTTCGCGCAGGCAGGCGGGGGCGCCACGCGCAACGGCCGGCCGATCGCCTGCGCGTCGACGCGCAGCTTCGAGGCGGCCTCGGTCGAGCTCGGCTGGTCCACGCGCGTTCCCAACGAAGCCTATCTCGCTGTGACGGCGAAGCTTCTGGAGAAGGGGGCGAACGTGCGGCGCGGCGCGTCCGGCGCGCTGGGGCTCGCCTATGTCGCCGACGGACGGTCGGACGGCTATGCCGAGCTGCACATGAACGCCTGGGACTGCGTGCCCGGCCTCCTGATCGTCGCCGAAGCCGGCGGTCGGGTCTGCCCCTATCTCGAACTCGGCTCGCTGCAGGATGGCGGGCCGGTCCTGGCGGCCGCCCCCGGTGTCGCCGAGGCGGTTTCCGCCGCCGCCGGCATTCCGCTGGCTCCGAACCTGCGCATCGGCATGGAGACGGAAGCCGCCTGAGGGCGGCGGCCGGGGCAACGACGCCCCGGCTCGGGAGGAACACGGCTCGTCCACGCCGTCTGGGAGGAAAAGCATGGTCACGGTCGAACATGTCGAGGGGAGGGGGCGTCGCGGCCCCGACGGACGGCACGCACGCCGCGTGGCCCGTTTCTTCACGGCGCCCGAACGCCTGATCGCGCTGGTGCTGGCGGTCGTCCTCGGCCTACTCGTCATCGTGCCGCTGTTCCAGCTGGTGCGCGAGACGGTGACCGTCCAGCCGTACGACGCGGCCTATCTGCCGGGCCGGCAGCCCGGCGAGCTGACTTGGTTTCACTACGAGCGCGTCTTTTCCGGGCGCATGTCCTGGGCGCTCTTCTAAAAGCCCTTCTTCAACTCGCTGATCACCGCCTTCGGCGCCACCGCGATCTGCCTGACGCTCGGCGGGGTCCTCGCATGGGTCGTGGTGCGCACCAACGTGCCGTTCCGCGAGTTCGTCAACACGGCGGTCGTCCTGCCCTACATGCTGCCGTCCTGGGTTATGGCGCTCGCCTGGGTGACCTTCTTCAAGAACGACCGCATCGGCGGCGCGTCCGGCGTCTTCGTCTATCTCTTCGGCGTCCAGCCGCCCGACTGGCTCGCCTTCGGCGCCGTGCCGATCATCATCTGCCTGTCGCTGCACTACTACGTCTACGGCTTCCTCATCATCTCCGGCTCGCTCTCCACCGTGGACAGCCAACTGGAGGAAGCGGGGGCGATCGCCGGCATGTCGCGCTTCCGGCAGTTCGTCTCGATCACCATGCCGCTCGTGCTGCCCGCCGTCGGGTCGGCCGTGGTGATGACCTTCATCCGCGTCATCGGCTCCTTCGGAACGCCCGCGGTGCTCGGCATGCCGATCCGCTACTTCGTGCTGCCGACCCAGATCTACGCCGCCATCGGCTCGCGCAATGTCGGCGACGGCTATCTCCTGGCGCTCGTCCTCGTCGTCATGGCGGTGCTCTTCATCTGGATCAACCAGCGCATGATCGGCGTGCGCAAGAGCTTCGTGACCATGTCCGGCAAGGGCTTCCGTCGGCGCGAGATCGATCTCGGGCGCGCCCGCTGGCTGGTCTTCGGCCTCGTCGTCCTCCTGATGTGCGCGACGGTGGTCCTGCCGCTCGGGCTCCTCGTGCTCCAGTCGCTGTCGCGCACGGCGGGCAACTACGACCTCACCAACCTGACGCTGCACTACTGGATCGGCGAGCGGGGCGGGGTGAACGCGCTTTATGCCGGCGTCTTCCAGAACCCGCAGATCCTGAATGCCGCCTGGAACAGCCTGCGCCTCGCCTTCTTCACCGCGCTCGCCACGGGCGTCCTCGGCTTCCTGATCGGCTATGTCGTAGTGCGCACGCGCGGCACCCTGTCCTCGCGCGCCCTCGAGATGGCGGCCTTCCTGCCGTACATCTTCCCGGCCGTGGCCTTCGGGGCGATCTATATCGGCATGTTCTCCAAGCCCGTCGGCCCGATCCCGGCGCTCTACGGAACCTTCGCGCTGCTGGTCCTGATCGCGGCGGTCAAGAACCTGCCCTACACCTCGCGCACCGGCATCGCCGCCATGCTGCAGATCGACAAGTCTCTGGAGGAGTCGGCGCGCGTCCAGGGCATCGGCTGGTTCGGCCGGATCCGGCGCATCATCGCCCCGCTCGCCGCCTCCGGCCTCGTGTCCGGCATGCTGCTCTCCTTCATCGGTACGATGCGCGAGTTGTCCCTCATCATCCTTCTCGTCACGCCGTCGACGGCCGTGCTCGCCAGCGTGATCTACACCTACCAGACGGACGACGTGCCCCAGCTGATCGGCGCCGCGACGCTCCTGCTCGTCGGCCTCGTGGTCGGCTGCAACCTGTTGTTCCGGCTGGTCTTCAAGAACACGAAGATGGGATTCGCTTGAGGAGGCGGTCTCGAAACAAGGGAGGAAACGACGATGACGCGCCTTCGCATATCACTGGCGACGCTTGCCCTTGCGGTCCTGACCGCATCGCCGGCCCTGGCCCAAGGGGCAGAGTTCGAGGCCTGGCTGAAGAGCGCCGAACTCGGCGCCGACCAGCCGGCGGAGGAGAACTGGGACGAGATCATCCGCAAGGCCAAGGAGGAGGGCGAGGTCACGATCTACTCGTCGTCCTCCGGCGTGAACGCGCTCGCCGAGGATTTCCGCAAATTCTATCCGGAGATCAAGGTCAACGCCTATGACCTCGGCTCGGAGAAGACGATTGAGAAGGTGGTGCGCGAGCACCAGGCCGGCGTCTACGCGGTGGACGTCGTGAACACCGCCGGCACCGCCCAGATGTTCTTCGACATGGTGCCGAACGGTCGGGTGGTGAACTACGTGCCGCGCTACCTCGTGGACAAGATCCCGCAGGAGTTGCGCGAGCCGCTGCTCACCCACGTCGTCGAGGCGACGACCCTCATGTACAATGCCGACACCTACAAGGACGCACCGCCCATCACCAACGTCTGGCAGCTCACCGAGCCGGACTGGAACAAGCGGTTCGCGATGAAGAGCCCGCTCGGCTCGCTGACCTCGCTCGCGCTCCTCACCTCAATCGTCGAGCATGCGGACGACTTCGCCGCGGCCTACGAGAAGCATGCCGGCAAGCCGATCGAGCTGTCGGACGGCAGCGAGAACGCAGGCTACGAGTTCCTGCACCGCCTGCTGCAGAACGACCTCGTGATCTACGATTCCGGCTCGAAGCTGGCGACGGCCTCCGGTCTGAAGGGTCAGTCCAGCCCGCCCATCACCTTCTCCTCGATGCACTACATCGGCAAGAACGCCAGCGACGACTATGCCAACGAGATCCTCACCGACGTCGATCCGGCGGGGGTCTACGCCTATTCCACCTATGTCGGGATCGCCGGCCGCGCGCCGCACCCCAACGCCGCCAAGCTCTTCATCGCCTTCCAGATGGGGCCGAAGGACCTGACGCGCGAGACGAGGCTCGACAAGCCCTATCGCGAGGGCGAGAGCCTCCAGAAGCTCCAGGGACTGGCGAGCTATTTCAAGGTCGGCACCTTCTCGCCGCGCACCGACGTTCCGCTGCCCCCGGGCGGCGAGAACTGGCCGGAGGTGCGCAAGATCTTCGGCTCGGCCGAGTTCCAGCGCGACAACGTCGCCGCCGTCAACGACTTCTGGATCTACGAGACGAGCAACTGACCGACGCGCTGGGACCGGGCCGCGCCGCCCGGTCCCAGCGGCGTCCGCGCCAGACGACCCCCTCTAGCCGATCCTGGGAGAAGACCATGAGCGAAGTCACCCTGAAGGGCATCACCAAATCCTACGGCGGCCATCTCGCCATTCCCCCGCTCGACCTGGAGATCCCGAAGGGCAAGTTCGTCACGCTGCTCGGGCCCTCCGGCTGCGGCAAGACGACGACGCTGCGCATCATCGCCGGGCTCGAACAGCCCTCGTCGGGCGAACTCTCGCTCGGCGGGCGAACCGTCTATTCCGGCGAGACCGGCCATTTCGTGCCGCCGGAAAAGCGCGGCCTCGGCTTCATCTTCCAGAGCTACGCGCTCTGGCCCAACATGAAGGTGGACCGCAACATCACGCTCGCGCTGTCGCAGGCGGGGCGGCCCAAGGCCGAGATTTCCGAGCGGCTGGCCGAGGCGCTGCAGAAGGTCCAGCTCCAGGGCTGCGGCGAGCGCTTCCCGTCCGAATTGTCGGGCGGCCAGCAGCAGCGCGTCGCCGTCGCCCGGCTGATCGCCGCGCGCAACGCGATCCTTCTCATGGACGAGCCGCTGTCGAATCTCGACGCGGTGCTGCGCACCGAGATGCGCACCGAGCTGAAGCGCCTGTCGCGAGATCTCGGCGCCACCACGATCTACGTCACGCATGACCAGGTCGAGGCGCTGACCATGTCCGACATCATCGTGGTGATGAAGGACGGGGTGATCCAGCAGATCGGCAGCCCCTACGAGATCTACCACCAGCCCGCCAATCTCTTCGTCGCCGAGTTCATCGGCGATCCCCGCGTCAATCTCCTGGACGGCGAACTCTTCGAGCGCGACGGGCGCAGCGTCCTGCGCCTGCGCGAAACCGAGATCGTGCTACCCTACATGCTGGCCCAAACGGCGGGTCCCGTGCGCGTCGCGATCCGCCCCGAGCGGCTGACGCTGCACGACCGGCCGACCGCCAACACGCTGCCGGCCGAGGTCGACGTCGTGCAGCCGACGGGCTCGCAGACCATCCTCTCGCTCTCGGCGCGCGGGACGGCGATGACCGCCCTCATCCCACGTTTCGTGGAGGCGTGGCCGAGCCGCAAGGTCTGGCTGGAACTCGATCCGGCCGGCGTCATGGTGTTCGACCCCGCGACGGGCGGCATCGCCCGGCCCGTGACGACGCTCACGCGCCACGTCGACGCCGCCTGACCGCACGACGGGGCGAGGGGCATCCCTTCGCCCGAAAGGAACCGACATGGACGCACCCGTCTACGCCCGCCCGGCGATCAGCCTCATCACCGAAGGGCTCGGCCCCTTCGATAGCAAGCTCTACATCGGCGGCCTCGAAGGCGCGCGGGATCTGTCGCTGCTGCGCGCCCACGGCATCGGCATCGTCGTCAACTGCGCGGTCAATCTCGACGTCAACTTCGTGCGCCGTCCCGCCAACCCGGAAGAGGGCGATCTCTGCGCCACCGGCTTTTCCGACATCCGCTACTACAAGCTCGGCATGATCGACGGCGGCGGCAGCCCGGACACGATGATGCTCGGCGCCTACTACATCCTGCACGGGGCACTGCATCAGAGACTGCCGAGGCGCGAGACCTATCCCTATCCCGACGGCGGCAACGTCCTCGTCAATTGCCGCAGCGGGCGCAGCCGCTCGGTCTCGCTCGTCGCCCTCTATCTCCACCGCCAGCAGCCGGACCGCTTCCCAACGCTGGACGCCGCCGTCGCCCATATCCGCGACAAGCGCGAGCTGAGGCCCGACGAATGGTTCGAGACGCCCAAGCCCATGCTCTACGACGCGGCCCGCAAGGCTTCCGACTGGATCGACCTGATCGAGGGCGCCAAGGCATGAAGCCGGCCGCCCTACCGCCCGTCGCCGTGGTCGCGGATGCCCACTATCACGACGTAGAAGGCGACTACGGCTTTGACGGCGCCGAGGTCGACGGGCGGCGGCTGACGGTGCGCAGTTGGGCGGACACGCGCGCCTCGACACGCGTCTTCAACGAGAGCGCGCTCGCCTTGACGCATGCGCTCGACGAGGTGGTCGCGCGCGGCATCCGGCTCGTGGTGCTGCTGGGCGACTACAGCGACGACGGACAGCGCCGGACGGTCGCTTCCGTCACGACCCTTCTGGCGGGCTACCGCGAGCGGCACGGCCTGCGCTTCTTCGCGCTTCCCGGAAACCACGACGCCTATGCCCTCCATGGTCGCCACCAGTCGAAACGGTTCTTACGCGCCGATGGGGAGGCGGTTCTCGTCACCAGCGACCCCGCCGCCGAGCCGGGTGCGGTCGTCTCGCCGGCCATGTATTGCGAGGGCTACCCGGAGGCGCTGCGACCGATGGCGAGCCACGGCTTCTTCCGCCAGTCCGCTGATCTCCACTGGGAAACGCCGTTCGGCTCATCCGACGATCCGCAGGGCCGCCGCTACGAGGTCGCATCCGCCGATGGGGCAACGCGGGTCTCGCTGATGGACGCCTCCTATCTCGTCGAGCCGGAAGACGGGCTCTGGCTCCTGATGATCGACGCCAACGTCTTCGAGCCGCGAAGCGGCGCGAGCGACCTCACGCGGGAGGACGGCTTCATCGACAGCACCAATGCCGGCTGGAACGCGGTCCTGCGCCTGAAGCCCTTCCTGATCGACTGGATCGCCGACGTACATCGGCGGGCGAACAGTCTCGGCAAGTCGCTTCTCTGCTTCTCGCATTATCCCGTCGTGGACCCGTTCGGCGACAATCTCGACGCCGAGCGCGCGCTCTTCGGCGAGACCAACGTGGCCCGACGCACGCCGGGCATGGCGGTCGCGCGCCGGCTGGTCGAGGCGGGGATGACGCGCCATTACAGCGGCCACATGCACGTCGCCGGCGAGACCTCGCGGGGCGTCGGGGGGCGGCGGCTCGTCAACGTCGCCGTGCCTTCGCCGGTCGCCTTTCCGCCGGCCTTCGGGGTGCTCGATCCCTCGGGCGGCGCGATGGAGACGGTCGACCTGTCCGGCTGCCCGCTGGACCCGCGGCTCGCCGCGCTTTACCGCCGCGAGGCAGCGCTGACGGGCGAGGCGCCCCATGCCGCCTTCGACGCCCCCGACCTCGGCGCATTTCTCTACGAGCATGCGCGGGCACTCGTGACGCACCGCTACTTCCCGAAGGAATGGCCGCCGGAGATCGCAACGACGTTCGCGGGTGCCGGCGTCGAGGATGTTTTCCGGGCCGCCGGTTGGCCCGTTCCCCCAAGCCCGGCTTCCGCCCGGTGCACGGCTGAGGATTTCGTGGCGGACTGGTACGTCCTGCGCCATGCGCAGGATCGGGCGCTGCCTTACATTGCCCCCGAACGCCTGGCACTCTACCGAGCCTTGACGGTCCTTGGGCCTCCGGACGAGCGCCAGACGCCGATCGGCGCCTTTCTCGAATTTTTTCTTCAGGTGCTGGGTCAGTCGATCGCGCGGGCGGACGGGACGTCGGCCGATCGGACACCTGGCCTCGCGCGAGCGAGCTGAGGCGGGGAACGGATCTCGAACAGGACGGGGCGCATGCAGTCCACCATCGTCATGATCAATCTGGCCGGCGCCGTCGCGTTGCTCCTGTTCGGCCTGGCGCAGGTGAAGCAGGGCGTCTCGCGTGCCTTCGGCGCCCAGTTGCGCACGGGGCTGGCGGCCGGCACCAACGGGTCCTGGCGGTCCTTCCTGTCGGGCCTCACGGCCACGATCGCGCTGCAGAGCTCCACCGCGACGGCCCTGATGGTCTCCTCCTTCGTCGAGCGCGGGCTGGTGCGCCCGCGCATGGCGCAGATCGTGCTCCTCGGCGCCAATGTCGGCACGGCCGTCACCGCCTGGATCGTGGCCGCCGGCATCGTCTGGCTTTCGCCGCTCCTGGTCCTGTCCGGCGTCGTCCTCCAGCGCGGCCGGGGCACGGCGCGCCAGGGGGCGGGCGCTGCGCTGACGGGCATCGGCCTGATGCTCCTGTCGCTGCATCTCATGGGGGCCGCGACGGAGCCGCTGCGCGCCTCGCCCGCGCTCGCCGCCTTCATCGGCCTTCTCGACGATGCCTGGCCGGTGGCCCTCATCATCGCGGCGACGCTCGCCTTCGTCGCCTCGTCGAGTCTGGCGATCGTGGTGCTCGTCCTGTCGATCGCGGGAACCGGCGTCCTGTCGCCCGGCCTCGTCGTCGCGCTGGTGCTCGGCGCCAATCTCGGCGGCGCGATCCCGCCCGTCGTCGCCTCGCTCGGTGCGGGCGCGGCCGCGCGCCGGGTCGTCCTCGGCAATCTCGCCGTGCGGGCGGCCGGCTGTCTCCTGGCGCTGCCGATCGCCGATCAGGCGGGTGCGCTTCTCGCCCTCCTTCCGCTTCCGCAGGACAAGCTGCCGGTGGACGCGCATCTCGCCTTCAACCTCGCGCTCGCCGCCCTCGCATGGCCTTTCGCCGGGCTCGTGTCCGATGCGATGCGGCGCCTCGTGCCGGACGGGCCGAAGACCGGGACGGTGCCGAAATTCCTCGACCCGACGGAGCTTTCCACGCCGCTCGTCGCCCTCACCAGCGCCACGCGCGAGGTGCTGGGCGTCGGCGACCTCATCGAGCGCATGCTCGTGCAGGTTCTCGACGCGTTCCGGCGCCGAGACCTGTCGCCGCTGCAGGACATCCCGACGCTGGAGCGGGGGGTCGACAGCTTGCAGCAGGAGGTCAAGCTCTACCTGTCGAAGCTCGGCCAGGAGGGGGGAAGCGCCGAGGACGGCGCCAAGGCGATGGTGATCGTCGACTACGCCATCAATCTCGAGCACATCGGCGACATCATCGAAAAGGGGCTATTGGAGCAGGTCAGCAAGATCGTGACGAACGGCCTGCGCTTCTCGGACGCCGGATACCGCGAGCTCGACAAGCTGTTCGAGCTGACGATCGAGAACCTGCGCATCGCCCAGACGATCTTCGTGACCCGCGACATGACGCTGGCGCGCCGTCTGATGAGCATCAAAGTCGAGGTGCGGGTGCTCGAGCGCCAGTCCGCCGAGCGTCATCTCCAGCGCCTGCGTGAGGGCCATGCGGCAAGCCTCCAGACGAGCTCGCTCCATCTCGACATCCTGCGCGACCTGAAACGCATCAACGCTCATATCGTCTCGGTCGCGCATCCGATCATGGACGAGAAGGGCCTTCTCGCCGAAAGCCGCGTGCTCGACTTCGCGACCGAGTGACGAGAGGCCGGGCGAGAAACGACGTGCCGCTCGCCTTTGCTTCGTGGCCGCATCCGACCCGCGCCAAGCGCGGCGACGCTGCCACGCTCGCTGGGGTCTCGATCGACGGATCGGCCGGACGATGAAGGGAACAAGGGGGCGCGAGGCTCTGCGAGCCGGCCCCTCCTGTTCAGACGGCGTGTGCCTCGACGATGCGCAGGAGGTCCGCCTTCACGCCGGGGCAACCTGCGACGACGGCGCCGCCGTCGATCATGCGAACCCAGCTCGACGGATCGGAGAACCAGCCGCCGGCCTCCTCGACCAGCAAAAACCCGGCATAGCAGTCCCAGGCGTTCATGTGCGGCTCCCAGTAGCCCACCAAACGTCCCGCCGCGACATAGGCCAGCATCAGCGCGCCGGACCCGTTGCGCACGAACATGCCGCCCTCGTCGAGAAGCTGCTCGATGACGCCCGAGACGACCTTGCTGGGAACGCGGTGGTTGGCGCCGAGGCCGAGGATGCCGGTCTGGAGCGTTGCGGCCTCGGCGACCTGGACGCGATGGCCGTTCAGCGTCGTGCCGGCGCCGCGCCGGGCGGAGTAGAGCTCGTCGGTGGTGGGCGCGTAGATGACGCCGGCCACGATCGCCTCGCCCCGCATGATCGCGATCGATACGCACCAGGCGGGGATGCCGAACACGAAGGGGCTGGTTCCGTCGATCGGGTCCATCACCCAGCGAAAACCGGACGTCCCCTCCTGAAGACCGTATTCCTCGCCGAGCAGGCCGTCGTCGGGGAAGCGTGCCGCGATGCGCTCGCGCAGCAGCGTCTCCACCTCCTTGTCGGCGATCGAGACGACGTCCTGACCGCTCGTCTTCTGGTCGATCGTCAGGCGCGAGCGGTCGCGGAAATAGCCGAGCGCGATGCGCCCGCCCTCGCGGGCGATGGCTTCGGCGAGCCTCTGGCGATCTGCGACCGCGGTATCGGCGTGTTCGATCGTGTCAGACATAAGCTCTCTCAGGCAGGGATCAGTGCGACGCCGCGCTCATGCAGGCCGATGCCGATATCGCTGGCAACGGGGCGCACGTTCTCGATCGCGGTGTCGACGACGAAGAGGCGGCCGTGCGCCGTCTCGACCTCGTATTCGATGTGGTCGCCGAGATAGGCGGCGCTGGCGACACGCCCGTCCAGGCGATCGGGACGAGGCTCGCCGATGATCATCGCATTCGGGCGGATCGCGAGCTTCGCTGCGCCTTCGCGCGCGGCCGGCATCCGGATCGGATGGCGCAGGCCGCCGAGCCTGGCCTCCAGTCCACCGTCCAAGCGCCTTGCGACCTCGCAAGGGACGACATTCGCCTCGCCGATGAAATCCGCGATGAAGGAGGAGGCCGGCGTCTCGTAAAGCTCTCGCGGCGTACCCGCCTGCGCGATCTCTCCGGCCTGCATCACGACGATCCGGTCGGAGACAGCCAGCGCCTCTTCCTGGTCGTGCGTCACGTAGACGGCGGTGAAGCCGAGGCGCTGCTGCAGCTCGCGGATCTCGGTGCGCACATGGCGGCGCAGACGCGCGTCGAGATTGGACAGCGGCTCGTCGAGAAGCAGCACCTGCGGCTCCAGCACCAGAGCGCGCGCCACGGCCACGCGCTGTTGCTGGCCACCGGACAGTTCGCTCGGCAGACGGTCGGCAAAGCCCGCCAGACCGACGAGCGCGAGACCCTCCTTTCCTCGCTCCAGCGCTTCGCGTTTGGAGCTGCCGCCCGACCGTAGGCCGTAGGCGACGTTCTCGCCGACGCTCATGTGCGGGAAGAGGGCGTAGGACTGAAACACCATCGAGACGTCGCGCTCGTTGGCGGGAAGGTTGGTGACGTCCCGGCCGCCGATTAGGATGCGCCCGGCGGTCGGCTGTTCGAGGCCTGCCAGCATGCGCAGCGTCGTGGTCTTGCCGCAGCCGGAGGGGCCGAGCAGCGTCACCAGCGTTCCCGGCTCGATGTCGAAGGAGAGCGAACGGATGGCGACGACCGACCCGAAACGCTTCTCGACGGCTTCGAAGCGGACGGATCCCTTGCGTGCGGCGGGCTGGCTCATGCGGGCGACTCCTTCGAGAGCGTGACGGCGGTCGCCGAGGCTGCGGCGGCCGGCGCGACGTTGCGGGTCTCGCGCCGCAGCGTGCGCTTGCCCACCGCGAGTTGGAACAGCGCGATCACGCAGATCATGACGACGATCAGCATGGTGGAGTAGGCGATGGCGACGCCGTATTCGCCGTTTTCGGTGAGGCCGACGATGTAGGAGGTCGCCATGTTGTACTGGGCGCTGACGAGGAAGATGACGGCGCTGATCGAGGTGATCGAGCGCACGAACGAATAGACCAGCGCTGCAACGATGGCGGGCTTGAGCAGCGGCAGCACGACGCGGCGAAGCGTCGTGAAGGAGTTGGCGCCCAGCGTCAGCGAGGCCTCGTCGAGGCTCCGGTCGAGCTGACTCATCGCCGCGATGCCACCCCGCACGCCGACCGGCATGTTGCGGAACACGAAGCAGATCACGAGGATCAGCGCCGTCCCGGTCATCTCGATCGGCGGCAGGTTGAAGGCGAGGACGTAGGACACGCCGATCACCGTGCCGGGGATGGCGAAGGACAGCATCAGCATGAATTCCAGCGCCTCCCGGCCGGCAAAGCGCTGGCGCACCAGGAGATAGGCCGACAGGAGGCCGACGAGGGCGGTGAGCGGCGCGGCGATCAGCGCGATCTCCATCGTCGTCCAGAACGAATCCCACGCAACGCCCGTCCAGCGAAGGCCGGTGTCTTCGGCCGAGACCGAAAAGGCCTTGGCGTAGTGTTCGAGCGTCAGCGTGTTGTCGAGGCCGAGCGTGCGCACGAAGCTGCCGGCGACGATCATCGCGTAGACGGTGAGCGTGAAGAACACCCAGATCGAGACCGCCCCCACCACGACGGCCCGCAGCTTCGGATCGAGGGGCACATGGCGGCCGGAATCGCCCTTGCCGGTGACCGTCGTATAGCTGCGCCCACGCAGCCAGACGCGCTGAAGGAAGAAGGCGGAGAGGGTGAAGCCGAGGAGGACGAGCGCGAGGACGGCGGCGCGGGCCGGATCGTTCTGCGCGCCGACGACGGCAAAGAAGATTTCGGTCGACAGGACGCCGTGGCTGCCGCCGAGCACCAGCGGGTTGCCGAAGTCGGCCATGCTCTCGATGAAGCCGACGAGAAAGGCGTTGGCGAGGCCCGGACGCATCAGGGGGAACGTGACGGTCCAGAACGTGCGCCAGCGGTTGGCCCGCATGGTTTGCGCCGCTTCCTCCATCGCCGGGCTGATGCCCTCCATCACGCCGATCAGCACCATGAAGGCGATCGGCGTGAAGCTCAGCATCTGCGCGATCCAGATGCCGGGAAGGCCGTAGAGCCAGCGTCCGCCATCGAGGCCGGTCAGGGTGAGAAGCCCCTGCGTGACGACGCCGGAGCGGCCGAACAGGAGGATCAGGGCGAGGCCGATCACGAAGGGCGGCGTGATGATGGGGAGGATGGTGAGAAGGCGCAGCAGGCGCTTGAAGGGAAAGGCCGTGCGCGTGGCGACGAGCGCGAAGGCAAGGCCGAGGATCGTCGTGCCGAGGCCCGTGCAGATCGCGAGCGTCACCGTGCGCCAGGCGAGGCCGCAACTGCCCGTGCCCGCCAGACAGGCGAGCGACCAGATCGAGGGATCCTGGATGTTGGCGAGGAAGCTCGAGGCGTCGAAGGATCCGTCGAGGGCCTGGAAGGCGCCCACAAACAGGCTGGCGAGCGGGTACAGCACGAAGGCGGTGACAAGCGCGACCACCAGCGCGATGGCCGACAGCACGAACGCGTCGCCGCGCAGGCGTCCACGCTCAGCCAGACCGAAGGTCAGAAACAGAAGGAACGCCAGAGCCAGAGCGAAGGCGCCGAGGCCGAACGGCGGCTGGCCGTCTTCCAGAGGGCCGAACAGGGACTCCCAGCCGCTCCAGTTCCAGCCACCGTATCCGACAGCCAGACCTTCGGTGATCAGGAGGGCGAGACCGGTGCCGCCGACGGCAGCCAGCCATCGGCCCCGCCGCTCGCCGGGCGGGACGAAGCGCAGCGCCACGGCCGCGGCGATCGCGAGGCCGAGCGGCACGAGCCAAAAAACGGAGCGAAGGCCGATCTGAAGAAGGCCCGGCGCCGCGTCCGGCGAAAGCGGCCAGTCCTGCGCCCAGCCGAGCGACCAGAGGCCACCCTCGAGCCCGTACCAGGGCAGGACGGCGAAAGCGACGAGGGCGAGAGCCAAGGCCCCATCGAGACGGCGAACGCGCGAATCCATCGACGGATCCTCCCGGATGCTGGGGATGGCGGGCACCGATGCGGCGCCCGCCGAGGCTGGATCAGTTGGCGGCGGCGCCGATCTCGCGGTCCCAGCGTTCGAGCAGCGCCTTGCGGGTCTCGGCATTGCCGTACTTGGCGAAGTCGTAGTCGATCAGCTTGATGTCATCGAGCTTGGGCGCTTCGGGCGGCACGGTCGCGCTCTTGTTGGACGGCAGCTGGAAGCTGTCGGCCTCGGCAGCCTTCGACTGCACCTCGGGCGACAGCGCCCAGTCGTAGAAGACCTTGGCGTTCTCGAGGTTCTTGGCGCCCTTGACGATCGACATCGATCCGACCTCGAAGCCGGTGCCTTCGCAAGGGGCGACGGTCTCAACCGGGAAGCCCTGCTTGGTCATGGCGACGGCATCGTGCATGAAGACGATGCCGATGCCGGTCTCGCCGCGCGCCGCCGCCTTCACCGGTGCGGAGCCGGACTTGGTGTACTGCGTGATATTGGCGTTCAACGCCTTCTGGTAGGCGAAGGCCTCGTCCTCGCCCATGAGCTGGACGAGTGTGGCGAGCGCCGTGTAGGCGGTGCCGGACGAGTTCGGGTTGGCGATCTGGATCTCGCCCTTGTACTTGGCGTCGGTGAGGTCCTTCCAGCAGGCGGGTGCAGCGAGGCCCTTCTTCTCCAGGATCTGCGTGTTGTAGCCCCAGCCGAGCGCGCCGGAGTAGACGCCGACCGTCTTGTAGCCGGAAACCTCCGCCTGTTTCTGTGCCCAGGGCTGGAGCTGGTCCAGCATCGGCGACTTGTATTCCAGCGTCAGGTTGTCGTCGGCCGCCTGCAGATGCGGGTCTCCCGTGCCCGCCCACCAGATGTCGGTCTTCGGATTGCGGGCCTCGGCACGCAGGCGCGCGTAAGCCTCGCCCGAACTCATGCGGACCATGTTGACGTCGATGTCGTGGCTCGCCTCGAACTCCCGCTCCATCAGCTCGCACCACTTCACGTCGGCGGCGCAGACGAGATTCAGCGTTCCGGCGGCGCGGGCGGGTAGGGCGGCTGCCAGCGCGCCGAAGAGAATGGTCGTGACGAGAAGTTTGGTGCGCATGGTCGAGCCTCCCAGCATCGTGAGCATCTTTGCACTGCTGTGCAAGCTCAACTGGACGTACCGAATTGTCAACCGCGGAGTGGAGTGCCATGGTTGCATGGAAAGCCGGTGCACGGGGATGCAAAGGGAGATCGAGGCTCTGAGCAGGACGACGCATGGCCGAGGGGGCGGACCCGCCTTTGCAAGCGCGCAGGAGGTGGCACGGCTGGCCGGTGTGTCTCGTTCCGCCGTGTCTCGCGCCTTCACGCCGGGTGCGAGCATCTCGCCGGACACGCGCGCCAAGGTCGAGGCGGCCGCGGCCGAACTCGGCTATCACGTGAACCATCTGGCGCGAGGGCTGATGCGCCAGCAGACGGGGATCGTCTGCCTCGTCGTCGCCGACATCCAGACGCCTTACCTGTCGCGACTGCTCGAAAGCCTGTCCCGATCGCTTCAGGAGGCCGGCAAGGTCGTGATGGTGCTGAACGCCGGCAGGGCCTCCGGCAATGTCGAGGGGGCGCTGCGCCAGACGCTCAACTATCGCGCCGATGCGACCGTCGTTCTCTCCGGCACACCCTACCGCTCGATCGCACAAAGCTGCCTCGACAGCGGCCAGCGCCTCGTGCTTCTCAACCGGAACGATCACCTGCCCGGCACGGTCAACCTTTCGGTCGACAACGCCCGCGCTGCCCGAACGGCCGCGACGCTCTTCGTTCGGGCCGGCTACAAGCGTTTTGCCCTTGTCACTTCGGGGATCGGAACTCCGAGCCTCTTGGCCCGGCGAGAGTGCTTTATCGCCACCGCCGCCGAGGCCGGGGCCGACGTCACGGTGTGGGAAGGCGGCGCGACGGCGTACGAGAGCGGACTTCAGGGAGGGACGGCGCTGTTCTCATCCGATGATCCGCCCGATGCCGTCTTCGCCGTAACCGACCTTCTAGCCTGCGGGGTCATGGACGCCGTTCGCCATCGCTTCCGTCGCCGCGTACCCGACGAGGTCGGGGTGATCGGCTTCGACGACATCGAACAGGCAGGCTGGGCGTCGTATGATCTGACGACCTTCGCGCAACCCGTCGAGGACATCACCGACTGGACGGTGCGGATCGTCGCGGACGGGATCGTCGAGGGGACGGCGGATCGCGTGTTCGAGGCATCGCTCGTATGGCGGTCGTCGGTCGCGCGAGCTTTGTAGTCGATCCTCCCACACCATCGGCGGCATGTGCGTCGAGAGCGACGCAGAGGCACATGCGAACCGCGGACCTGCGTCGAAACCGGTTCGCCAGGTCCACGCGGTCTCGGTGGATCGGCGAACGGTCAGATGCGGGGGGCAATCGGCATCCATCCCTCGACCGGTTCGAGCGAGGGAAGGGATGCGATCCAGAAATGCCCCTGGAAGGGTTGGTCGACGGAGCGCGCAATCGGCGTGTCCGATAAGGCGCAGAACAGCAGCGTGCCGACGGCGCCGTGCGCGACGATGGCCAGATCGCCTTCCTCGTGATCGTTTGCGATCCGGGCGACGGCTCGTCGGACGCGGGCCTGCGCGTCGACGGCCCGCTCCCATCCGCGAACGCTGTCGGCGGGGGATGCGAAGAACGCATCGGCGACGCTCTCGAACTCGTCAGGGGGAAGGAAGCCGGTCGCGCTGCGGTCGTTTTCGCCAAGGTCCTGCGACAGGCCAACCCCGAGCCCGAGAGCCCCGGCGAGAATGTCGGCGGCTTCGATCGCCTTCGTTTCCGTGCTGCACCAGATCGATCGGACACCCGACACAACCGGGGACTGCGAGAAGGCGCGCATGCGCTCGACGCCCGCTGGACTGAGGGACCATCGTTCGACCGGCGTGGCGGGATCGACGACGACCTCGGGGTGGCTGATGAAGAGAAGCGTTGGCATGACCCCCGATCCGGCGGATTGGCTGCCAACGCAGCCTAGGCGATGTCCGCTTTCGGGAGGACGGCAATCTTTCTGGAGCAGCTCGGAAGGGGCATTTTCGGATGGCCTCGGTCGATGCGGACGAAGCGCTTCTCGACCTCCCGGACGACGGCTTTGCCGCCGCCGCCCACATGCGGAGGGGAACATTCAGGCTTCCCAGGCCTTGCGACCTCGACGCGGCTCGACCGCGACGAAACACGGGAAGGCATCATGTTCGGAAGCAGGAAGAAGGTTCGCTAAGCTGTCGTCGGCGGGGGACAGATCTCGCAGCAGGCGTTCATGCCCGGCATCGGGCGCACCGGGAATTCGGAACTGGCCGCTCTCGTGACGGGAGACCCCGTGAAGGCCGAGAAACTGGCGGGGCATTACGGCATCAAGGCCTGGAGCTACGAGCAATACGGCGAACTGCTGGCGTCCGGCGAGATCGACGCCGTCTACGTCGCGACGCCGAACTTCCTCCACCGCGACCATGCCGTTCCTGCGCTCGAGGCGGGCATCCATGTCCTGCTCGAGAAGCCGATGGCTTCGAGCGTCGAGAAGGCCACGGCGATCCTCGCCGCGCAGCGCAAGGGAGGTGCCAAGCTGATGATCGCGTACCGCCTCCACCATGAGCCGGGCACGGTCGAGATGATCACCCGAGTCCGGAAGGGGGAGTTCGGCGAGTTGCGATACTTCACCTCGACCTTCGCCCAGAACGTGCGCGAGGAGAACTCGCGCGGTCACAACGGCTACTGGGGCGGTCCCGTGCCGGACATGGGCACCTATCCCTTGAACGCGGTGCGCAACCTGTTCGGCGAGGAGCCGGTCGCCGTCCATGCTGTCGGCACCAAGACGCCGAGCCGCGGCTTCAACTTCCACGACACGGTGGCGGTGACGCTGCGCTTCCCGGGAGAGCGGCTGGCGCAGTTCACCGTCAGTTACGCAACCGCCCCGTCCGAGTCCTTTACCCTGGTGGGCCGGAACGCCAGCATCCACGCCTCGCCGTGCTTCATGTTCGGGCCGAAGGTCGGCATCGCTTACGTCGAGAAGACCGAGGATGGGGAGACCGAGCACCGCTTCGACCCGGTCGAGCAGTTCGGCAACGAGACGGAATACTTCTCCGATTGCATCCTCAACGACAGTCATCCGGAAGCGGACGGCGAGGAGGGGCTTCTCGACATGCGGGTTCTCGAGGCGGTGGCGCGGTCGCTGGACACGGGCGAGACGGTGTCGTTGGAGCCGCGCACGCGCACGCGATCCGTCGAGCCGGATCAGGCGCTGACGC
This sequence comes from Aureimonas sp. Leaf324, assembly GCF_001423245.1. Taxonomy (GTDB): domain Bacteria; phylum Pseudomonadota; class Alphaproteobacteria; order Rhizobiales; family Rhizobiaceae; genus Aureimonas. Next base: position 24,986 of record NZ_LMOH01000005.1, on the reverse strand, counting down.
TGAAGTCCGCGACGCAGCCCACGGAGGACGACATGATCAACATCATCCCCCAGTCGGCATAGCTGCCCGAGGGTAATCCCCATCTTCGGCGACACGCCGGCTCCGACGTGTCGCCGCCGCTCCACGGGCTCGCCCGTCCGCACAGGTCCGCCAAACGTGCCGCCGCGCGCCGGGAAGGCTCTTGGGCCTTTGCGCGACGCGACATGGGCCGGCAAATAAACCGTCCCAACGAGGCACGCTGGGTTTTGAGCCACCCAAGCGTTTTGGTTCGGAAAAGAACAACTTACCATCCCGACTAGCGTTTACTGGCGTGAATTCAATTCATAGGCGGCCTGGAACTTGGTCCGCCCGAACCCGACGAGGGAGAGCGCCATGTCGAACGAGCATACATCCCGCGGTCGCGCCCAGGACCGCGCCCGGGTCGCCGCCGGCCAGGACCACGAGGTCCGCTACGAGGCTGGCAAGGAAGGCGTCTCGAAGGCTGAGGTAAAAGAGGCCGTCAAGGACGTCGGCAACAGCCGTCGCAAGGTCGAGAAGCGGCTGGAAGACGGATCCTAGCGCCGGGACCAGCGCTGGCTTCTCGTTTCCCGTGACCGGTTTCCGGTCGGCGCACGGGCGGAACGTCCGCGTCGAGCCAGGCGTTCGTCCGCCATTGTTCGGTCCGGAGTTTCTCGCATGGCGCGGCGTCCCATCTGGAAGGGCCAAATCCGCCTGTCCCTCGTTTCCATTCCGGTCGAGATCTTTCCGGCGACGTCGTCGTCCGGAACGGTAAGCTTCCACCAGATCGACCGGAAGAGCGGAAAGCGCATCCACTACGACAAGGTTGTCGAGGGGCATAAGCCGGTCTCGCCGGACGACATCGTGCGCGGCTTCGAGGTGAAGAAGGACCAGTACGTCATCCTCACCGACGAGGAGCTCGACGCGGTCAAGCTCGAGACCAAGAAGACGCTGGAACTCGTCCAGTTCGTCGACACCGCTGAAATCCCGCCGCTCTACTTCGACAAGCCGCACTATGTCGTGCCGCAGGACGAACTCGCCGAGGACGCGTTTCGTGTGCTGCGGGACGCGCTGAAGCAGGGCGGCAAGACCGGGCTCGGCCAGATGACGATGCGCGGCAAGGAGTATCTCGTCGCCGTGCGGCCCTACGGCACCGGCCTTCTGCTCGAGACGCTCCATTACGCCGACGAGATCCGCAAGGCCGACGAGTTGTTCGCCGACATCGCCAAGGGTGAGACCGATGACGATCTCCTCGCGGTCGCGCAGGAGCTGATCGAACGCAAGACCCATCCGTTCACGGCGGGGGCTTTCAAGAACCACTACCTCGCGGCGGTCCGGGCGCTGGTCGAGGAGAAGCGCCGCAAGCACGGCGAAGTCGAGATCGAGGACGAGCCGGACGAGGCGCCGAAGGGCCATGCCAAGTCCAACGTCGTCGATCTGATGGCCAGCCTGAAGAAGAGCCTGGAACGCAGCAGGGGCGAGGGCGACAAGACACCCGCGCGCAAGCCGGCGGGTAAGGCGAAGGCCGCACCCAAGCGCAAGCGGGCCTGAGGTCGAGACGGCCGATGGCGTCCCGCGCCGACACGCTGCTGAAGCGCTACCGCGAGAAGCGGGACTTTACGCGCACGGCTGAGCCGGAAGGCGGTGGAAAGCATGTCGGGCAGGCGGGGACGCGGCTGGCGTTCACCGTGCAAAAGCACGATGCACGCCGCCTGCACTATGACTTCCGCATCGAATGGGAGGGCGTCCTCAAGAGCTGGGCGGTGACGAAGGGTCCGAGCCTCGACCCGGCCGACAAGCGGCTGGCCGTCCGGGTCGAGGACCATCCACTCGACTACGGCACATTCGAGGGCACGATCCCGGCCGGCGAATACGGCGGAGGCACGGTCATGCTCTGGGACCGAGGCTGGTGGGAGCCCGAGGGCGATGCCACGGAGGGGCTTGAATGCGGCAATCTCAAGATGTGCCTTCACGGCGAGAAGATGGACGGCCGCTGGGCGCTGGTGCGGATGAAGGGCAGGGATCGCGGTGCCCGCGAGAACTGGCTCCTCATCAAGGAACGCGACGGGGATGCGGCGCCTGACACGGACCTTCTCGCCCTCAACCGGAGCGTCAAGACGGGACGCAGCCTCGACGAGATCGCGAAGGGAAGCCCTTCGAGGACGATGGTACGCTCGGCCGCGGACGCGGCGGGGCCGGCGGCGCGCCCCAAGTCGAGCCGGCGCGAGGCGAAAGGCAGACAGGCCAAGCTCCCCGCTTTCCGCCCGGTTCAACTCGCTCTCCTGACGGACGCGGCGCCCGAGGGCGACGACTGGTTGCACGAGGTGAAGTACGACGGCTACCGCGTCGAGATCGCGTTCAGCGGCGGCGCGGTGCGCTTCTCCACCCGCAACGAGCAGGACTGGACGACGCGCTTTGCAAGCCTGATGGACTCGGCGCTGGCGCTGCCTTGCAAGAGTGCGCTGATCGACGGCGAGGTCGTCGCCTTCGACGCGGACGGGCGCGCCGACTTCTCGACACTCCAGAAGGCGCTCGGTGCCGGGGCGCCTCTGTCCTGCTTCTGCTTCGACCTTCTCGAACTCGACGGCAACGACCTGACCGGCGCGCCGCTCCTCGAGCGCAAGGCGCTCCTGAAGGCGCTGATCGAGGCGGGCGGGGAGGGCGCGCTTCTCTACAGCGAGCATGTGCGCGGCAACGGCCCTTCCGTCTTCCAAGGCATCTGCGAGGGCGGCCAGGAGGGCATCGTGTCCAAGCACGCCGATGCGCCATACACTGGAACCCGAAACGGCGACTGGCTGAAGGTGAAGTGCACGCGGCGGCAGGAATTCGTGATCGGCGGCTGGTCGCGGTCGGCCAAGCCCGGTCGGCCCTTCTCCTCGATCCTCGTCGGCGTCATGGAGGACGGGAGGCTCGTCTATCGCGGCCGTGTCGGGTCGGGCTTCGACGCCAAGGCGCTGGAAGATCTTGCCGCGCGCTTCGAAGCGCTGGAGACGAAGCCCTCGCCTTTTGCCGACCTGCCGCGACCGGTCGCCCGGAACGCGTGTTTCGTGCGGCCGGACCTCGTCGCCGAGGTGGATTTCGCCGAACTGACGGCCGACGGGCAGATCCGTCACGGCGTGTTCAAGGGCCTGCGCGCCGACAAGCCGGCGGGCGCCGTGGTGGACGAACGTGTCGAAAAGCCTGCGCTATCGCCGAGCGGATCGAAGGGTGGAAATCTCACCGTCTCAGGCGTGCGCATCTCGCATCCCGATCGTGTTGTCTATAGCGAGGGCGGGGTCACGAAGGGCGACCTCGCGCGCTACTACGAGCGTGTTGCCGCGCACATGCTCGCTCACGCCGGCGACCGCCCGCTGACCTTGAAGCGCTGCCCTTCCGGCATGGCGCGCCCCTGCTTCTTCCAAAAGCATCTCGGCGAGGGCTTCCCCGATGAGATGGGAACGGTCGACCTTCTGGAGCACGATGGCGAACCGGCGCGGTACATGACGCTCCTCAACGCGGCGAGCCTTGTGGCGGCCGTGCAGATGGGGGCGCTCGAATTCCACATCTGGGGCTCGCATAACGACGCCATAGAGCGGCCCGACCGCCTGGTCTTCGACCTCGACCCCGATCCGTCCGTTGGCTTCGAGGCGGTGCGCGAGGCCGCCGTCCTCGTGCGCGGCGCGCTGGAGGCGCTCGGCCTGAGCGCGTTCCCGATGGTGACCGGCGGCAAGGGCGTTCACGTCGTCGTCCCGCTTTTACCCAAGGCGAGCTTCGATGACGTCGCGCGCTTCGCCAAGGGGCTGGCCAATCGGATTGCGGCGAGCGATCCGGTCCATTTCGTCGCCACCATGTCGAAGGCCAGGCGGCGTGGGCGCATCTTCATCGACTGGCTGCGCAACGAGCAGGGCCAGACGGCCGTCGCGCCGTATTCGACGCGGGCGAGGGCAGGGGCGCCGGTCGCGACGCCCGTGTCGTGGAACGAACTCGCCGGTTTGGAGGCCGCCAACACGTTAACACCGGACGACGTGCTCGACCGCCTATCCGGCCCCGACCCCTGGACAGGCTACGAGCGCGCCCGCGCGCCGATCACGCGCGCCCTCGTCGAGGCGGTCGAAGATACGGGGTGATCGGCCAGTCGCCGAAGGAGGACTCCCAACCTCGAACAGAGGGAATGGCACAAGGTCACGACGTTCCGGGCCGTGCGCGTCTGACCATCTCACGCGGGGAAGACCAGACGTGCACGGCGGCTTCGGACGCTGCTCCCGCCGCCGAAAGCCCTACCCGGCCTGCCCTGCAGGCGCCCAGTCCTTGAACAGCAGCAGCAGATTCTGTCGCGACTCGCTCATGATCGACAGGGCGCGCTTCAGGAGTTCGCGCCTCGCCTCCAGAGCCTTGAGCCTTGCCTGTTCGGCGCTGATGTCGACTTCGGCGATCGTCCTGAACGCGTCCTGGTAGATGCCTTCCAGACGGGCGCTGAATCTGGATTGGCTCCGGAGCTGGGTGCCGACAAATCCCACGTACGCCTCGGCCTCGGACACGTGCGCGACGAGCATGGCGATGTTCGAGGCGATGGCGTCGAGGTGCTGCAGGAAGCGCCCTTCGTCCAGCGGGGCCAAGGCCTCGACGGTCCGATCGAGCGTCAGGAGCGTGGTGCCCGCGGGAAGCGCCGAGCCGGAGCGGAGGGTGACGTCGGCGAGCGCCAGGCTGCCGCCGCCCGCGGCGGCCTTCGTGAACCGGAGCCGGTTCGCGGCGGCGGCGACAGTTACCCCAGCCACCCCAGCTTCCATCAGGGCCTGCTGCACCACCCGGGCCACTTGGTCCGCGTTCTCGATCCGTCCTTCGGAAAATCCGGTGTCCATGCCGAGTGCCGCCTCGATCGAGCTGCGGTCCAAGGTGATCGAGGTTCCGGGTTGTCCGTCCACCGAGAGCTGGAACGAGATCGACTGGCTCGCGTCCAGAACCAGGGGCACGGAAAAGACGCTGCCGGTCGTGAGTGCGGCCTGCGTCGCGGCGACCGCCGGTGACTGGACGTTTGCGAGTTCGAGCGTGTCGCCATCGGCGGATGGCCCGGTCAAGGCGAGCTGCAATCTCCCACCCGACGCGGCGACGGACACGTCGCCGATCCCGGCGCGCCGGATGGCCTGCGTGACGACGCGCGCGAGCGCGCCCGCGTCTGCGATCGTCCCGCTCGACGGATCGTAGCCGGCATCCGAGGCCAGCGCATCGTCCACGTCCGCCTTCGTGATGGTAACCGTGGTGGATTGGCCGTTGCGCACGAGATCGAAGAGCAACGATCCGCCGTCTGCGATCGTGACCGGCCCCTGGAAATCGGACCCGGTGGTGATGGTCGCGCTGGTCCCGCTCACCGCCGCGGTTCCCCCCGCCGAGCCGGCGCGAAGGCCGCTGTCGCCGACGGTTGTGCCGTTCCCGTCGATGCCGGTGATGGAGGAGGCCCTGATGTTGCCGCTGATCTTCAGGTAGACGGCGACCTCGCCGTTGACGACGGTAGCGCCGACATACGCGCCATAGGTCGGATCGCGGCTGATGGCCGCGTTGATGGCCGCTGCCATCGAGGTGGTGTCGGTCACCCCCGCGAGTTGGACGTCGATGGTTCCGGAACCGGTCTGTCCGCCGGCGAGGGCGTCGATCCGCAGGCGCAGTCGGTCGGTGCTGTCGACGCCGGACACGCTGAAGCTGCCCAGAGCGTCGTAGGTTCGAGATTGCCCGCCGATGGTCGCCTGCGTCGAACTGTAGGCCGATTGGGGACTGAGACCGCCGATGCCCGTCACAGTTCCATTCCCGTCCGAGAGGGCGATGTTCGCGACCTCGAGACGGGCGTTCGATCCCGTACTGACCGTGGCGAAGGTGATCGCGCCGTCCGTGCCCGTGGTGACCCGCACCTTGCCAGGGCCCATCGCCGTGTCGATCGCGGTCTGCAGCGCGGCCCCGAACGAAGCCGCGTTCGCCGCCGCGGGGAGGGCCGCCGTCACGGTTCGGCGCACGCCGTCGACCGTCAGATCGAACTGCAGCCGGTCGCCGCTTCCGACCGCTGCAGCGTCGAGGGAGCCGAGGCGGAGCGTCGCGGCGGTCGCATCCCGCGCGCCAGCCCCAACGGTGATGTCGGTATTTGCCCCGGCGAGACCGCTCGTCGGCACGGAAAAGGCGTCCGCCCCCGGTTGAGCCGTGGTGGTCCCCGAAAGGCCGAGCAAGGCCGGGCCGGTGCTGGCGACCGCCGACAGGCCCGAAAGATCGAACGGGGTCTCGAGGATGCCGTCACCCGATCCCATGCCGAAGAGGACGGTTCGGCTCTTGTCGAGAGCGATCGCATAACGCGCGGCGTCGGTGTCGAGCGAAGCCGGGAATGTGAGGACGTCGGCCGATCCTGTGAGGATGCCGGTTCCCGCTACCGACGCCCCTTCGGCGATCGTCCGCAAGGCCCCGATCGCGGACCTCAATTCGGCGTGAAGGGCGGGGCGCTCCGTCGGATCGCCCTTCGCTCGGGCCAGGAGCAGCTGAAGGGCCTGCAGGGCCTGTCGCGTGTCGCCGAGCCCGTCGGCGCCACGGGCCGTCAGAACATGAGCCCGGTCGAGATCGGCGCGGAGCACCGAGAGAGCGGACGTTCGGGATCGGAATTCGGTGGATACCCGCCACAACGGGGGATCGCTCGAAGGGCCGGTGATCCGCAAACCCGTTGCCAGACGTGTCCTGGACAGGGCGATCTGCTGATTGATGGTCCTCAGCGATCGAAACGCCGGCAGCTCGCTGCCGGACAAGGCCGTGATCATCATTTCCGCATCCGCCACGGGGGTGAGTCGAGACTCGATGGCGTGGGAGTGCCGGAATTTCATCGCCCTCGGCTAAACCGGCGAGGGCTGATTTTAACCCAATTTTATGACACGTTAACGGATCGCTTCGGCCGTCACGCTGGTGTCGCCGTGGGGGAAGTCGCCCGATCGCAGGCGCGCGTCGCCTCGGATGGAGCCGGCGGCGCCTCCAGCCGGGGCCCTCACCGGGGACGTTCCCGCATGCGGCAAACCGGACCGGGAACCTTCGGTTCGCTGCGGGCTTCGCTCTGGAAGACGGAGAGATGCCCCATGACCGATACGAACCGCCGCACGTTCCTGGCCGGAGCGGCGCTGACCGCCGGCGCTGCCGTGACGCTCGCCTCCAACACGAGGGCGTCCGCGCAAGCCGAGGCCGACACCGCTGCTGCCCCGACCGCCCCGGGTGCCGCGGCCTATCCGACGCCCCCCTATCCCACCGAGATGCAGCCCTGGCCCGGCCTCGCCTCGAAGATGAACCCGCGGCCCGACCATGGCGAGACGAGCTACAAGGGATCGGGCCGGCTGGCCGGCAAGAAGGCGCTCATCACCGGCGGCGACAGCGGCATCGGCCGAGCCGCGGCCATCGCGTACGCCCGCGAAGGCGCCGATGTCGCCATCAACTACTTGCCGGCGGAAGAGCCGGACGCGAAGGAGGTCGTCGCCCTGATCGAGGCGGAGGGTCGCAAGGCCGTCGCCATTCCCGGCGACCTGCGGACCGAGGCGTTCTGCCGGAGCCTCGTCGCACAGGCGGCGGGCCAGCTGGGCGGCCTCGACATTCTCGTCAACAACGCCGCCCTGCAGCAGACGCGGCCCTCGATCGCCGACATCTCGTCGGACCTCTTCGACGATACGATGAAGACCAACGTCTATGCGCCGTTCTGGCTGACGAAGGCCGCGCTGGAGCGCATGGGCGCCGGTGCGGTCATCGTGAACACCTCGTCGGAGCAGGCCGGCAATCCGTCGCCGGAGATCATGCACTATGCGATGACCCGTGCCGCGGTGCTCAACTTCACGAAGGGGCTGGCGAAGGAGCTGGCCCCGCGCGGCATCCGGGTCAACGCGGTCGCGCCGGGCCCGTTCTGGACGCCGCTTCAGGTGTCGGGCGGCGCGACGCAGGAGAAGCTGCGTATGTTCGGCGGCGACTCGCCGATGGGTCGCGCGGGGCAGCCGGCCGAGATCGCGGGCCTCTACGTCGCGGCCGCCGACCCGCTCCTCAGCTACTCCACGGGGCAGATTTTCGGTTCGACCGGCGGCAACGGTCAGCCGGCCTGAACGCAGCGGTCGACCCCCGAGCGTCTCGGCGGTTCGCCTCCCAATTGCGGGAAGCCGGAACCGCTCTGAGGCGAGCCGGCGACCGGACGCCGCTTCTCTCGATCCTGCGGCCAAACATCCATTCGGCAACTCTTGTCGTCGCAAACCGCGGTGCCGATCCCAGGTTTCCCATCAAGCCGGGGCGACACCGATCCGCTGACGGATACGGGAGCCTCGTTTCAGACGGCAGTTTGGCTGATGAGTTTGGCGGGCCTGCCTACGCTGCCCGATGCCGCGCGAGCCTATCGGGACACGCTGCGGCCGGGGCGCTTCGTCGGATTCCCGCTGCACGATCTCGACCGGACCGGCGCGCGGGCGTGGAAGGTCGCGCTGTTTCTCGACGATGGGGCGGCGCTGCCCGGGAACCTGCCGTCGGACTACGGCTACGGGTTCGACGACGACACGGCGCTGATCGGAGCGTTCGCCGAGATCGCCGAAGCGATCCTGCCGACGCTGCGCCTGATCAAGGAGCCGCGCTGGATCGATAGCTACCGAAGCCTGAAGGCCGAGCGCGGCGCGGCCGGCACCGTCGATCCCCTGACCCTGTGCCTGCCGGCCGGCAGTCCGGTCACCCACGACACGCCGCTCGAAAAGGCCATCGTGTAGATGTGGAGCGCCGCGACATGCGTGGAGTTGACGGGGCCGCCGCCGGTCAGAACCAGCATAAGCGCGAAGTAGCCGACGCCCTTCATCATGTTGGTCATCGCGACGAGGAGGATCGTCGGCTTCAGGAGCGGCAGGGTCACATACCAGAACACCCGCAGCGGGCCGGCCCCGTCCATTTCGGCCGCCTCCTCGCTCCCGTCGAGGCCGGAGGCCAAGAGCATCATGTCCTGCCCGACGTGGAACCAGACGAAGACGACCACGAGGGCCACCACCGCGAAGGCGGAATCGGCAAGCCAGGCGGGACCTGCGATGCCGAAGAGCGCGAGCAGCCGGTTCACCAAGCCGTAGGGATCGGCCAGGAGGAACTGCCAGATGTAGGCGACCGCCACGACGGTGGTGACGGTGGGCAGCCAGAACGCGCTGCGCCACAGGCGCTTCAGCCGGCTTCGGCGGAAGGCGAGGGCCAGCGCCAGCGGCACGCCGACGGCAATCGTCGCGCCCACGAACACGGCCGTATTGCGCACCGAGGCGTAGAACAGGGGATCGCGCGTCAGGAGGTAGCGATAGTTGGCGAGCCCCGCAAAGTGCGGCGGGGCCAGCGAGTTCCAGGTCGCGAAGCTCAGGCCCAGCGATAGCACGAGCGGCAGGACGAAGAACACCGTCCCGAGGACCAGCGTCGGCGCCAGGAACACATACGGCGCGAGCCGCTTGCCGAGCGTCATGCGCGGCGAGCGTCCCGGGTCTGGCTGCCAGCCGTGCCGCTCACTGCGGCAGGGCCAGGAGGTCGGTGATTTCGGCGTCCGCCTTCGCGAGCGCGTCGGCTGGGCTCATGCGGCCGAGCCAGGCTTCCTCGATCTGCTTGCGCAGGACACGGTCCACCTCGGCGGTCTGGGCGACGTTGGGATCGCTCACCGCACGCCTCGAACGCAGCGCCTCGACGAATGGAGCGGTGAAAGTGTCGCCGAAATCCGCCTGCGATGCCGCAAGGTCCGCCTTGTTGGCCGTCAGGCTGCCCGGCGAGACCAGCATGTCGCCGACGTAGGAGCGTTGCCCTTCGCCCTGCGGGCTATGTAGCCAGCGCAGGAGCGCCCAGGCTTCCGCCGGATGCGCGCTCCTGGCGTCCACGCTCTGCTAAAAGGACTACTGATAGGTCTTCCAGTCCGGACCGCCGGGAATCGGGGCGACGCCGACCGTTTCGTCGAGCTTGTTGCCGAGCCGCTCGCGCATCAGTTGCTTCATCCAGTTGGCGCCGGTGATCATGCCGATGCGGCCCGCCGGAAAGTCGCGGATCTGGTGCGAGGCGCTGGTCAAGCCGTCGCGAAACAGCTCAGCCAGGCCCTCCAGGCCCTCCAGGCCCTCCAGGCCCTCCAGGTCCTCCACCGCAGCCGGCTCGGTTAGGTGCGTGCCCATGAGATCATCGGTCAGGATGCTCGTGCCCTTCGAGAACAGGAGCGTGCGGAACGGATGCGCCGCGTTGGCGACGCTCGGCCCGAACGCATAGCCCGCGACCTTGACGCGGCCGAGACTGTCGCGCTTGGCGATATTGGCGGCCGCGTTCATCAGACTCGGCCAGTCCGTCGGCGGCTCGGCGATGCCGGCCTCGGCGAACAGCTTCTTGTTGTAGATCAGCATGTAGAGGGCGACTTCGGCAGGGATGCCCCAGAGCTTGTCGTCGATCACCGCGGCCTGCGCCGTGCTCGCCTCGAAGTTCTCGGCGATGAAGTCGAGGATCTCCTGCAGCGGTTCGGCGAGGATCGGGTTGTCGACCAGGCGTTCCCCCTAGATCGAATAGACGTTGTAGATGTCGGGGCTGGCGCCCGCGACCTGCGAGGTCATGACGCTCTGCATGACGTCTGCGATCGGCGTCTGCCGGTAGGCAATGCGGATCCCTGGGTTCCCGGCCTCGTAGCGATGGAAGCAGGCGGTGAGCGGCGCCATGTCGGTGTCGGTGTCGTGAGCCGCGAAAGTCAGGATGACCGGTTCCTGCGCCCGGGCTCCCGGCGCGATGGCCAGCATCGACAGGAGCGTGATCGCATACGCCGTCAGTTTCGTCATCGGTCTCACACCCCGTCCTGAATCGGGCTGACCATGCCGTATCGCGATCCCCTGCAATACAGCAGGCCATACTGCTCCATGCGTTCAGGACGTTTTGTCGCGAATTGATTGGCCGGCTTCGGAGCGGCGAGCTTGCAGAATTGGTGGAACCTTCGACACCGAGTGGTGGCCTACATCGCTGTCGAGTACCAACCGGAGTGTCCAGTAGGGGTGGATTGCGGTCGCTCTGGTTTCGAGGTGTGGCGACCGATACGCTGCCGTTTGCGCAAACAAGACAACGGTCTGGTCATGAGGGTCTGCGTCCTCCTCACCTTCGCAACCCTATATGCAGCGGTAACCGCGCTCGCTGCGGAGGAAACCAGCGCACATCCGAAGCTGGATGAGCTCGTATCGCAAGGTTACAAGCTGGAGGCGTCTGGGGATTTGGTGATGAGACGCAAGCTGATCCCGCCTGTGGACATCGGCATCTTCGGAAAGGGCCGAACGCCCTCTTGCATCGGTGCACCGATCGCAACCATGCGGGATCGGATTGATACGTGCCAGGTTGAGCGCAGCTGGACGGACAAGGCAGAGTTTCAACGGATGGTGAAGGGCAACGTCGAGTTTGTCTGCGTCCTTTACGGCAAAAGCGAGTGCTATCCTGTCCATTGAAGGTAGCAAGCGCCCGATCTCGCAATCCAGCGGTCGTCATTGACGTAACGGAACTACTCGCCAGTTATCGATGGGCGGCTTCGATCCATGGGGAATGGACATGCAAAGACGTCAATTCGCCCTGTTCGTTGGCTTGGCACTGCTCAGTGGCTGCACCTCGGCGCAACAAGGGTCAGGACGGAACCTTACGGCCGTCCAGTACGCGGCTTCTACCGAAGCCTTGAAGGGAAGTCCGGCGCTGCGTCGCGCCGCGCTTCAGGAGTGTGCGACCATTGCCCGTCGGTCTGGAGCAAGGAACATTTCGGCTATGGGCGTTCTCATGAACTTGCCGCCGAACCGAGACCCCATCCCCCTGTACTGTCAGAGAATGGTTGCAGCTCTCACATCCGGTCGCATCACCTACGCGGACTTCCAAGCGATACGAACGATGCAGGCCACGCCTAAGCTCGTTCGTGTCATTCAGGGCCGGTAGTTTCTCATGGCATGCCATTCCGCGGTTCAGTGTCCAGCTCTTTGGCTGGTGACACTGTGTGCGGAGTGTCCCTGACGGGTCGGAAGCGGACAGTCCCCCGGAGCAGAGTCCTCTGCCGATCCGGTGAGGAAGGCCGCCGATGGCGCGCCGCGTCGGGCGATCGAAGGGCGTTCTGGGAAGCGGGCTTCTGCCTTGCTCGATGTGGCAAGCCACGTCGGGATCATCGCAGACCCCTCCAGCAGACCAGGCCGGGAAAGCCTGCCCGGCGCGGAACTGATCGATGGAATAAGCTCGACAATCCTTCTGTTGTTCGGCTCCGGCACGCTGGATATCGGGAGGTTCCAGACCTTCGGTGTCAGGAACGGCTCATGCACCGTCGAAAAGGATGAAGGCCTAGCGCGGCATCGGGTCGAGCTGTTGGTTCCTTGCCTGTGGCCAACGCTCGATAGCGACCGCGGTGCCCTGATCCTGCCTGCCTTCGTGTCCGGACCACGAGCGGTCGGTCGCTCCTTACCACCCATCCCCGATCGGCCGGCGGATGCGCGAGATCGAGATCGGGTTTCAGATCCGGATTTTAATCGCGAGGGTTGGAACGTCTGGTGGGCTCCTCACGTTTTCGAGAGGTCGTTAAGGTGGGAAGTGGAAGACCTTTCATGTTGTGGACGATCGCCGTCATCTTGTTCGTTCTCTGGATACTTGGGGGATTCGTGTTTCATGTCGCTGGAGGGCTCATCCACCTTCTGCTCGTGATCGCGATTATCGTTGTGGTGTTTCAGCTGATTTCCGGGCGTCGGCGAATCTAAAGAAGGGCAGCTCCGCGGCCGGGATTCGGCGTGTGATCATGCGAAGTTCTCGCGCATCACCATCGTAAGGGTGGTGGCTGTCGAACTTGGCTGGGCCAGCTAGGAGAAGGATCGCGGGCGGGGCGCCGGCGGTCCTCAAGCGGTCGCGACCGACAGCTTAAGCCCATCGCTCGACCCATCGACTTCGATCCGATCGCGGCCATTACGCTTCGCCGTATAGACGAGGCGATCGGCGCGACGAAGAGCGTGTTCCAGGGCTTCGGAATGCCGCCGCGTCGACACGCCGAAGGAGGCCGTCTGCGGGCCTGTGATGCCCGTCGACGACCAGTCGAAGCGATGCATGGCCATCTGAAGGACCTTGGCTGTCGACGCTGCCAGATGGACAGGCGCCCCCGGGAGGTAGAGCACGAACTCTTCGCTGCCCGTCCGCGCGGCGACGCCGGCTGAGCCGACGACCTTGCGCACGAGCTCGGCAAACGCCTGCAGGACGTTGTCTCCGGCTTCATGGCCCCATGTGTCGTTCACCTGTTTGAAGCGGTCGAGATCGCAGACGATCACGCCATCGCCCTGACGCGGGCGCGGTTCCGAGGCGGCCTGATCGAGGCCGCGCCGGTTGAGGAGGCCGGTCAGCGGGTCGACGAGCGCGTCGTTTCGATGGCCGTTGACGAGTTCGGACATCACCGCCGACAAGGCGAGCAGAGCAAAACCGAGGTAGGTCAGCAGCGCCCAGCTGAACATGAGATCGCTGTACGTCGTGCCGAAGAACTCCGTCGGGTCGGCGCCTGCGATCGTCAGGGGGATGCTGGCCGTCAGCAGCAGGTTCTGGGCGACGATGGCCCAGGAGATCGCCACGATCCCTCGGTCGATCCAGGTTGCCGGCCAGCGTCGGATCGTGACGAGGGCAAACGCGAGCTGCGCCATGCAGGTGAGATCGGACGCGAGGACTTCCGCCGGCAGGCTGTCGACGACGAAGATGCCGTAGATCGGCGCGACGACGCCGACGACGAGGAGCGCGACGCGTGCCCGCAAGAGGCGGTGGCCCTCGTAGCGGATGACGAGAGCCCAGGCGTAGCAGAGATAGGCGGTGGCGAAGGCCGTATCCGAGACGAACGCGATGAGCTTCGTCGGGATGACGGCATCGGTCAGCGGGAACGCAAATGCCGCCGCCGAAAGCGCAAATCCCGAGCCCCAGAACTGTGCCTCCGCTGCGGCCCCCGCACGCCGAGCCGCGAAGAACAGCGCCCCGAGCGTGGCCAGCACCACCGGGACTGCCCAGGCGAGGCCTTCGTCCATTGCCATTCGTCTCCGCGATCAGCACGCGGTTCGTGCCGTTCGAAACGTAGCGGACCAGCGGTTACGGAACGGTTGCGGTCATCGGAACAAGACGCCCGCTCCCCGTCGCCTGCGAAAGCACGGAATGCCGATCACCGATCTGACTGCGCTGTCCGTAACGGCGCGTGAGGCGCTCCTTCGGCCCTTGTCGCGCGTCGAATGAGACACTTCGCGGCAAAGCGCGACGAGCTATGACAGGCACGGGACGGCTCTGGCGACGACGATCACGGATCTCCTCCATCCATCCGGGCGCCGGAACGGCGGTCTGGATTTCGGGTGCTGGCGTTCCGGCCGAACAGATGGTGTCGATGGCGAGGGGCAGACCTCGGGTCTTCGGGCCAGCGTCATTGCATCCTCGACATCGTCACCGAGGTCGTGCACCGCGTTCTGAACGTTGGTATGGCCATGCAGGATCTGAACGGCGCGACGGTTGCCGATCGTGCGATCGATGATCGAAGCTTTCCTCCGCCGCAGCGAATGCGGGCCATCGTCCTTCCGAAGGCCGATCGCGGTCCTCCACCCGTCGACGAGGCGGGCCGACTGCCACGTGCCGAGTTGGGGGAAGTGAGCGATGCGGCTCGGAACGGCAGAGCCATCGACCGTTCCGCTGCGTCGCTCCCGCCGTGCCCGGTGGCTCGTGCGCGCCGCGTCAAATAGCTCGAACCGCACCGGACGCTTCGTCTTTCGCTGAACCACCATGGCGCGAGCTCGAACGTGTCCTTCCGGCACGAGGGCGCCGATCGTCTCCTCGACGACGTCGCATCTGCTCAGCCTGCTGTCGATCGCAAGATCAGGCAGCGCCCGGTCGCGAAGACGCCCGTGGTGGTCGAGCCGAAAGCCGATCGCCCAAGCCTTTGGCTTCAGGGCTCGCTTGGCGCCCACCGCCGGTCCTGCGTTCCAAGCCTTTCCCGACGTTCGTCACCGGATCGAATGTCGAATGGTCCCTTGTGGTTCTCCCGTGGCCGTCATGGCCGATGACCTTGTGCGGCGGATCGAACGACACGGGGGAAGGGCGTGCCGGGCCCGATGGCGGAACGTCGACGTCCGGGCCGCTTCGGCAAAAAAAGCGGCCAGTCAACTGTTCGCATCGCGCATCCACGTCTATGCAGGGGAATGGTGCGAGAAGCCGTTGGAACCAGAGAGCCTTGAGCGACGAGGAGCGAGACATCATGGCGACGGGCGTCGACCACGCGGCTGAGATTTCGAAATCGCTCGCCGTCCCGTATCGAGCCGGGCGTTGAACGCGCCGACACGAGAGGCCGAGCATGAGGCCCTCGGCGCGCTGGGTTGGAATTCGTTCTTCGCGGCCCAGATCACGCCGGACGACGCGGGTTTCGAGCCAGCGCGCATCTCCCGGGTCCACCGCTCACGCCTGACCGCACTGTCGGCGCGCGGGAACGTCGAGCCGGTGCTCGGGCCCAAGGTCGAGACCAGCCAGTTCGCCGTCGGCGACTTCGTTCTTCTCGATCCCGTGACGGCGCATCTCCATCGGCGCCTCGAACGCCGGTCGGTGATCGAGCGTCGCGTGTCGGGCGGCAGCGTCCCGCAGCTCGGCGGGGCCAATATCGATACGCTCTTCATCGTGACATCGTGCAATCTGGACTTCAATCCGGCCCGGCTGGAGCGGTATCTGGCATGGGCCAATCAGGCCGGGATCGAGCCGGTGGTCGTCCTGACCAAGGCCGATCTGGCCGATGACCTCTCGTTCTACGAGGACGGGGCCCGTGCGCTGCAACGCGGGCTCGATGTCGTGGTGGTCCACTCCAAGGCGGCGCAGACCGTCGCCACGCTCGCGCGCTGGTGCGGACACGGGCAGACGATCGCGCTGGTCGGCTCATCAGGTGTCGGCAAATCGACGCTGGTGAACACGCTGGTCGGCGCGACCGAGGAGCCGCCACAGGAAACGGGGACCATCCGGGAGCAGGACGCCAAGGGGCGTCACACGACGACAGCCCGCTCGCTCCACCCCATTCTGGGTGGCGGCTGGGTGATCGATACGCCCGGCATCCGCAGCCTGCAGGTCAGCGACCTCGCCGACGGGTTGGACGTTCTGTTCGCCGAGATCACGGAACTCGCGGCCCGTTGCCGCTTTCGCGACTGTACCCACGCGCATGAGCCCGGCTGCGCGGTGCGGGCGGCCGTGACGGAGGGCAGCATCGATCCTCAGCGCCTGGAGCGCTGGCGTCTCCTCCAGAACGAGACTGTGCAGAACGACCGGACGAAGCCTCGAGGTGCGGGCGGTCAGGCCGGCAGAGGCCGCGGCAAGCAACGCTGACAGCCCTCCCAGGACAGATGGTCCCGGAGGTCCCCAAACGGAGAAGGCGTATGCCGGTGTGCGCCTGGCGCCGGCCCGAGCGGCCTGACTTCCTCAGAACGAGACGAGTTTACGCTGGGCGGGGTTCCACAATGCCAGTCCGATGCACTGGAGGCTCTCGCGGATCGTCAAGCGCGACAGCGTTCCCAGCGCTGGTTCGTCGTCGAGGCACGACTGGAGGCGGTAGTTGGGGATCCGAGGGTTCAGATGGTGGATGTGATGGAGACCGATATTGCCGGTGAACCACTGCAGCACCTTCGGCATCACGTAGTAGGAACTGCCGCTGAGCGCCGCGCGCTGCAGGCTCCACTCATCCGACGTTTCCCAATGCGTGTCCTCGAACTGGTGCTGCACGAAGAAGAGCCAGCCGCCGACCCAGGATGCGACGAGGGCCGTCGGCAGCACCACCAGAGCGACTGCGGCCACGCCGAACGCAGCGACCAGACCACCGTAGACGAGCAAGAGGGCAAGGTTCAGCCCCATGATGCTGCGCCAGGCATCCTGAACGGGGAGCGCCTGCCCGAAGGGCGAGCGCTGCAACAGGATGAAATAGAGCGGCGGCCCGAGCACATGGAGAAACAAGGGGTGGCGATAGATGCGGTAGCGCAGCTTCGCACCGCGCGGCAGCGCCACGTATTCGTCGACCGTCAAGGTGTCGACGTCGCCGATCCCGCGCCGTCCGAGATCGCCCGCCGTCGTATGATGCACGGCGTGCGAGCGGCTCCAGTAGCCGAAGGGCGTCAGAGTGAAGACGCTGAGGAGGCGCCCGACGAAGCGGTTGGTGTTTCGGGATGCGAAGAACGAGTTGTGGCCGCAGTCGTGCTGAACGCCGAACAAGCGTACGAGAAGTCCACCGGCGGGAAGAAACAGCGCGAGAAGCGCGTACGCGCCCGATGCCGCTCCGTACAGCATCAGTCCCACTGTTAAAAGGAACAGACCGAGCGTCGTACTGAGCTGGATCCAGGCCGTACGGTCGTCGGCATCGCGGTAGCGAAGGCAGTGACGCGACAAGCGGCGGATCTCGGCCTCGTCGAGGCTCAAGGGCGAGCGCTGGAAGCTGCGTCCAGGCGCGACATGCGGAAATGACAATCGATCGATCCAATGGTGAGACCCTGAAGGCGACCGGGTCGGCGTCCTCGTCGCATGGCGACGGGACGCAGGCAATCAACGAGATCGCGAGCCATGTTGCGATGCCGAGCCCAAACAGGAGGGAACGGCCGTGACCGAAGGGGCGAGGCCCTTTGAAGTTGCACCCTGGGATGGCGGTCTGTAGAGCGACACGCATGCGTACAGTCACATATGCGATCGGGGACATTCACGGCCGCCTCGATCTCCTGGACGATCTCCTCGGCAAGGTCGAGGGCGACGCCGAGACCCGTGGCGCACAGGCCAGGATCGTCTTCACCGGCGACTACGTCGACCGCGGAGCGGATTCTCGCGGGGTCATCGAGCGCCTGATGGCAGGTCCGAAGCGTTCGCAGGACGAATTCGTCTGCTTGCGCGGCAATCACGACGATCTGTTCGTCCGAGCCGTCACGTCGGGCCAGGGGCTGCCGGACTGGGCATGGCTTCTCTACGGGCACACGGTCGTCAGCTATGGGCTCGATCGCGAGTCCGCCAGCAGTTCGGATCCGATGCTCAGTCGTCATGCGCAATTCCTAGCAGCCCTTCGCCTGACGCACGATGACGGCACGTATCTTTTCGTGCATGCGGGGATCAGGCCGGGGGTGGCGCTCGAACTCCAGGCCGAGCAGGATCTGCTCTGGATCCGCCACGAGTTCCTCGATCACGACGGACTGCTGCCGCGCCGGGTGGTGCATGGTCACACGATCGTCGGCGATGTGCCGGTCGTGACCGCGAACCGTATCTCCATCGACACCGGTGCCTTCCAATCGGGTATTCTGACGGCCGCGGTCATCGATGGCCCGGAGGTCGGCTTCCTGCAAGCGGTCGGCGCGCCGGACCGCGGTGCCGTCGTGAGGGAGTTCGAGCTGCGGGCCATCGTGCACGGTCGCGAGGTGTCGTCGACCGCACGGCAGGCCCGGTCCGATTACCTCGAAGGCCGGATCGATCTTTTAGAACTCCAGCAACTCAGCGGCGAGTGAATCGAGAGCGCCGCTCAGCGAATGAAGAACGCGTGCCAGCGCGTGGGCTCGGCTCCCAGCGTCCTTCGATGGCGAGTTCTCTCTCCGAACGCGAGCCCGTTCAACAAGTTGGCATGTCGATACATCGGCATCATAGGGCTGAGAGCGGAGCGTCGGGTTGTAAGGCGCAGCAGGATCTTCGCGACGAAGGCCATGCAGCTGGGTTGAGCGCCTGGGAAAGCTGGGGGCGCGAGGCGAACGGACAATCGACCGCCCCGCGCATTTGATCTACTGCAACATCTCAGCCGGCAGGGCGGAGCCGTGGAAGCGCTGGTAGATCTCGTTGAGCTTGCCGTTCTTGAGGTTGGCGGCGACCCACTCGTCGAGCTTGGCCTTCAGTTCGGGCTCGTTCTTGCGCAGGCCGATCGCGAGATCGAAGGTGCGGATCACGAACTTCGGCTCGTAGGCGAGGTCCGGGTTGCGCTGCCCGATCTGGTTCACCAGCGTCGCGGAGGTTGCCACCATCTTGGCCTGTCCGCTGACGGCCGCCGTCACCATCGTGGCGTCGTCGTCGTAGCGGGTGACGGTGAAGCCCTTTTCGGAGGCAAGGCCCGTCAGCTCGGTGTCCTGCGTGGTGCCTCGGGTCACGGTGATCGCCTGGCCGCGCACGTCGTCCCAGCCAGCGATCGTCGAGGCCTTCGGAGCGCCGACCACCGATTGGAGCGCGGCATAGGGTTTGGAGAAGTCGATGACCTCGGCGCGCTGCGGTGTGACCGACAGCGTCGAGATCACGATGTCGGCCTTGTTGGTCTGAAGGTTCGGAATGCGCGTCGCGCCCGTGGTCTGGACGAACTCGAGTTCCAGACCCCAGTCGGCGGCGAGGAGCTTGGCCGTCTCGACATCGGAACCCGTCGGCTGGAGGTTGGCGTCGAGCATGCCCGATGGCGGGATCGCCATGTCGGTGGCGATGCGGATCTTCTTGGCGGCCATGATGTCGGCCAGCGCATCGGCCGCGGCGGGGGCGATACCGGCGGCGAGCGTCGCTAGGATCGCGGCAGCGGCGGTGAGCGTCTTCAGCGTCATGGGGTTCCTCCCTTGATGCGGCGGGTTCTGGGTCGCCCCGCCGTCACAGTTCTTCGGCGACGAAGTCGCGCAGCTCCGGCGTTGCCGGCCGGTCGAGAATCCCGGCCGTCCCGTGTTCGTGGATGCGGCCCTGGTGCATGAACACGACCTGGTCGGCGATGCGCCGGGCGAAGTTCATCTCGTGCGTCACCATGATCATCGTCATGCCGCCAGCGGCCAAGCTCTCGATGACGCGCAGCACTTCGCCGGTGAGCTTGGGATCGAGCGCCGAGGTCACCTCGTCGAAGAGCATGACCTTGGGCTCCATCGCCAGCGAACGGGCGATCGCAGCGCGCTGCTGCTGACCGCCCGACAGTTGCTCGGGATACTGGTCCGCCTTCTCGGCGAGGCCCACCTTGGCGAGAACGCCCTCGGCCACCGCCCGCGCCTCTGCCTTCGCCATCTTCTTCACCGAGCGCGGCGCCAGCATGATGTTCTCGGCGATCGTCAGGTGCGGGAAAAGGTTGTAGCTCTGGAAGACGATGCCGACGTCCTGGCGCAGCCGCCTGAGGTCGAGCTTCGGGTCGTCGACCCGGTGGCCGCAGACCTCGATCTCGCCGCCGTCGATGACTTCCAACCGGTCGATGCAGCGCAGCGCCGTGGACTTGCCCGAGCCGCTCGCCCCGATGAGCGCGACGACCTCGCCCTTCTCGACGCAGAACGAGACGCCGTGCAGCACCTGGACGGACCCGAAGCTCTTCCTGACGTCCTTGAGGGCGACGATGGGCATGGCTGTATCCTGAGTGGGAGCCGCGGTCATGCCGACAGCGCCTTGAGGGTGCGAAGACGCGCTGCGCCGCGCTGCTCCAGACGGCGGCTGAGAAGCGATACCGGATAGCAGAGGCAGAAGTAGAGGGCGGCAACGATCACGTAGATCAGGAAGGGCTCGAAGATCGAGTTGTTGATGAGCTGCCCGGCGCGGGCAAGCTCCACGAAGCCGACGACGGAGGCGAGCGAGGTGTTCTTGATGATCTGGACGCAGAAGCCGACGGTCGGCGGCGTCGCGATGCGGATCGCCTGCGGCAGGATCACCTGGAACATCCGGGCGGTCTTCGACAGCGCCAGGCACTCGGCCGCTTCCCACTGGGCTTTCGGCACCGACTGGAGGCAACCGCGCCAGATCTCGCCGAGATAGGCGCCCACGTAGATCGTCAGCGACAGGCCGGCCGCCAGCAGCGGCGAGATGGAATAACCGAGCGTCGGCAGGCCGAAATAGGTGATGAAGAGGATGATCAGGAGCGGCGTGCCCTGCACCACCGTGACGTAGACTCCGGCGACGATCCGCAGGGCCCGCCAGGGCGCAGTGCGCCCGAGCGCGACCAGGAAGCCGACGAGCCCTCCGCCGATGAAGGCCATCAGCGACAGGACGAGCGTCCACAGGGCGCCGGTGAGAAGGAACTGGAGGTGGCCGAGATTGACGGCGGTGTTCATGGCCGCGTCCTCACAAGGCGGTTCCGAGGCGTCGCAGCCGCGGGAAGATGAGGAGGCCGAAGAGCCAGAAGACGAGGCGCATCAGGAGCGAAAGCCCGAGATAGAGGACCGCCGCCACAAGAAAGGTCTCGAAGGGCCGGTAGGTCTCGGACTGGATGAAGTTGGCGGCGGCCGTCAGCTCCTCGACGGAGATCTGCGAGGTGACAGAGGACGCCAGCATCAGGAGGATGAACTGGCTGGTGAGCGAGGGGTAGACGCGCTCCATCGCCGGGCGCAGCGCGACGTGCCAGTAGGCCTTGGGCTTCGACAGGCCGAGGCACTCGGCCGCCTCCCACTGTCCCCGATGCACGGAGTCGAACCCGGCCCGCATGATTTCGGCCGTGTAGGCGCCGACATTGATGGTCAGCGCGATGATCGCGACGGTGACGGCGGAGAACGAGAAGCCGAGGCTCGACAGCCCGAAATAGACGACGAAGATCTGCACGAGGAACGGCGTGTTGCGGATGCTCTCGATGTAGATGCCCGCTGCCCTGGATGCCCAACTCAGGCTCGACCGGCGGGCGATCGCGCAGGCCGTGCCGATCAGGAATCCGGTCAGCGTCGTCACGGCCGCAAGCTGGATGGTGAGGAGAAGGCCGTCCTGCAGCATCTGCCAGCGGGCGAAGATGGCGGTGAAGTCGAGGCTCATGGCCGCCCGTCCGGCGCGCCGGCGGCACGCTGCCCCGTCATCCGGTCGTAGACGCGGAACAGGGCCTGGTTGCCGTTGGCCCCCTCGCCATGCGCCTTGGCCTCGAGATACTGCGTGGTCACGAGCGAGGTCGCAGGCAGCGGCACCGAGCGCGCCTGCGCCATCTCGAGCGTCAGGCGCAGGTCCTTCAGCATCAGGTCGATGCGAAAGCCCGCCCCGGCGTCTCCCGCGATCATCGCCGGCCCGAGCTTGTCGAGCATCCAGGACGACGCCGAGCCGCCGAGCAGCACCTCGCGCATCTGGTCGAGATCGACCCCGCAGGCACGGCCGAGCGCCAGCGCCTCGCAGATGGCCTGGAGGTTCACGCCGCAGACGAGCTGGTTGCAGAGCTTCACCGTCTGGCCGGCGCCGCTGGCGCCCACGTGCGAGATCGTGGTCCCCATGGCCGAAAGGACGGGCCGAACGCGCTCGAAGGCCTGCGCGTCGCCTCCCACCATGATCGAGAGCGCCGCATTCTTTGCGCCGATCGGGCCGCCCGACACGGGCGCGTCGAGCATGGCGATGCCGGAGGCGGCGAGACGCTCCGCCATGGCCCGCGTCGCCACCGGCGAGATCGTGCTCATGTCCACGAGGGCGGTGCCCGGACGCATCGTCTCGACGAGACCGCCCACGCCGAGCGCCACCTCCTCGACATGCGGGGTATCGGGCAGCATGGTGACGACGACGTCCGCGCTGGCGCCGACATCCGCGACGCTTAGCGCGGGCCGGGCCCCGATCGTCGCCAGGACCTCGACGGCCGCCGGATCGATGTCGTGGGCGGTGACGGCATACCCCGCCTCGACCAGGTTGCGGGCCATTTCGCGGCCCATCGTGCCGAGGCCGACGAAGCCGATCCGCATCGCGTCTGTGTCGTTCATCCCTGACCTCCTCCCGAAGCCATCGTCCGATGGGTCAGTCTGCGGTTTCGAGCTGGGCGAGCTTGTCGACGCGGCGCACGAAGTCCTCGTTGCGATCGAACGCGGCGGCGAAGAAGGCGTCGACGAGGTCGTTGGCGAGCCAGGGGCCGACGATCTGGGCGCCGATGCACATGACGTTGACGTCGTCGTGCTCCACCGACTGGTGGGCCGAATGGACATCGTGGCAGACGGCGGCGCGGATGCCGCGGATCTTGTTGGCCGCGATCGCGGCGCCGACGCCCGTGCCGCAGACGAGAAGGCCGCGCTCGGCCTCCTTGCCGCGCACCTTGTCGCAGACGAGCCGGGCGATGTCGGGGAAGTCGACTGGGTTCGGATCGAAGCTGCCGACGTCCTCGATCTCGTGGCCCCCGGCCTTCAGATGCTCGATCACCTCAGCCTTCAGCGGAAAGCCGGCGTGGTCGCTGCCGATGACGATCTTCATGGATGGGTCCTTGCGTTCGGGTCGTTCGATGGGACGGCAGGCGAGGCTGCGCCTCGGCGCTCCCCCATCCGGTGCGCGGTCTCGAGCATGGTGGCCCGGCGTCGGAACTCGGCGCCGATCTCGAAATGGCGGGTGAGGAGGTCGTCGGCCTTCGGTGCGTCGCGGTCGACGATGGCGGAGAAGATCAGACGATGGTGGTCGATCAGGAACTCGTCGATCCCCTCGATCCGGATGATCTGCTCGCGGCGGTCGAGATGCGAGCGCATCATCAGGGCCGAGAGCGAGCCGTAGATGCTGACGAGCGTCGGCGAATGGGCGGCGCGCACGATCGCCTCGTGGAAGCGGAAATCGGCCGCGCCGCCCGCTTCGACGTCGCGGATGGTTTCGGCGATCAGCTTCAAGGCGTCGGCGATCCGGTCGAGATCGGGCTGCGTCGCCCGGCGGCAGGCGAGACGCACGGCATGGTGCTCGATCGCGATGCGCGCCTCCATGATGTCGTCGATGACATCGGCCTGCTGCGCGAGGACGAAGGAGAAGAACTCCCCCAGCGTCGAGACGTCCGGCCGCTTCACGATCGTTCCGACGCCGTGCCGGATCTCGACGGCTCCGATCATCGCCAGGGCGCGAAGCGCCTCGCGCAGCATGGGGCGGCTGACGTTCAGCCGGGCCGACAGTTCACGCTCGGGCAGGAGGCAGTCGCCGGTCTTCAACTGCCCGGACAGGAGCTGCTCGCGCAGAAACGAGACGACCCGTTCGTAGCCGCTTCGGGTGTCGGCGTCGCCGCGCGTGATGGAAACGTCACTGCTCATCATGTGATCCGTCCGTGGTAAGACCATTTAGGGATGAGTTCTGGTCAATGTCAATGCATGACAAACATTGACTTGGGCTGGCACGCATACGGTGACTTCGCGGGAGGGCTTCACGCCAGATGCGCCCACTCCTGCAATCTATCAGTGGAACCAGGTCTTACGCCTTGGTCCATCATGCCAGAGCTGGGTCGCAAGTATTCGGCTGAGCACAAAAATAATTTTCGTCTGACGCGCGAAAGACATGCTATTGTTTAGGCCAGGACTCATAGCTTAGAGCCAGAGCAGGACGGTAGCTGCGAGCGCGATGGTGGAGAAGAAGACGGTCGGACAGCGGTCGTAGCGGGTTGCGACGCGGCGCCAGTCCTTCAGCCGCCCGAACATGATCTCGATGCGGTTGCGTCGCTGGTAGCGGCGCTTGTCGTGTTTGACAGGCACATTGCGAGACCGTCGGCCCGGAATGCAGGGTTTGATGCCCTTCGCTGCTAGAGCGTCCCGGAACCAGTCAGCATCGTAGCCGTGATCGCCGAGCAGCCACTGCGCCTTGGGCAGATCGTCAAGCAAGGCTGCCGCGCCGGTGTAGTCGCTGACGGGCCGGGCGGTCAGGAAGAAGCTCAACGGGCGGCCATTGGCATTGGCCACGGCGTGAAGCTTTGTGTTCATGCCGCCCTTGGTGCGGCCGATCAGACGTCCAAGCCCCCCTTTTTGACCGCAAGGCTCGATACCGTGCGGTGTGCCTCCAGATAGGTCGCGTCGATCATAAGAGTCTTGGGATCGGCATTGGCAGCGGCCAGACCTTTCATCATTCGGACGAAGACACCCGCTTCACCCCAACGCTTCCAACGGTTGTGCAGCGTCTTCACCGGACCATAGTCCTTGGGCGCATCGCGCCATCGCAGGCCGTTGCGATTGACGAAGATGATGCCGCTCAAAACCCGCTGATCGTCGACCCGTGGTCTGCCGTGGCTCTTGGGAAAGAACGGCCGCAACCGCTCCATCTGCTCATCCGTCAGCCAGTATAGCGCGACAATCTGAGTGAGACGCTGGCGACGATCTAAATGAGACAGATCATGTCGCGGCGATTGGGATCGTATCATCCTGATTGTCGCTGGC
>NZ_LMOH01000004.1 GCF_001423245.1 Aureimonas sp. Leaf324 | reverse complement strand
CGTCCGTTCGAGACGGTGGGTGCGGTCGGGCGCATGGCGGCGGCGATCGGCCACGACGAGGGCCTGATCTTCCGCGCGATCGGCGACCAGCTGGCGCTCTGCCCGCCGATGATCGTCACCGCCGACGACATCGACGAGATCATGGCCCGCATGGGACGCACGCTCGCCCGACTGACGGATACGGCGCACAAGGAGGGGCTGATCTGACCCCCTCGCGCCGCCGCCTCGGAGACGGTTTCGGACGTCTCCGGTGGAGGACCGGCGAGGGATTTGCGATTCGGAACGAGGCACTGAGCGCAGTCGATGCCGGTGGCATCGGCGCGCATCGGCAACGACGCTCCGGACGAAAAGGACCGCCGGGCCGACCCGGCAGACTTTCGAAACAGGCTCTCACACCATGAGGTGGCGGCGAACCTCCGGGTCGTCGAGATCGGCGCCGACGCCCGCAAACACGATCCGGCCGCGGTCGAGGATGTAGACCCGGTCGGCGAGCTCGCGGCAGAAGTCGAGATATTGCTCGACGAGAAGGACGGCGATGCCGGCCTCTGACCGGAGATAGCGGATGGCCCGGCCGATATCCTTGATGATCGAGGGCTGGATGCCCTCGGTCGGCTCGTCGAGCACCAGGAGGCGCGGCCGCGTGACGAGCGCGCGGCCGATCGCGAGCTGCTGCTGCTGGCCGCCGGACAGATCGCCGCCGCGCCGCCCGAGCATCGATTTCAGCACCGGAAAGAGCTCGAACACGTGGTCGGGGATCGTGCGATCGCCTCGCTTCACCGGCGCGAAGCCCGTCTGGAGGTTTTCCTTGACCGTCAGGAGCGGAAACACCTCGCGCCCCTGCGGCACGAAGCCGATCCCGGCCCGCGCGCGCGAATAGGGCGCGCTCGATCCGAGATCCTCGCCGCCGAGCTGGATGGTGCCGCGCCGGATCGGCTGCTGGCCGACCACGGCGCGCATCAGCGAGGTCTTGCCCACGCCGTTGCGCCCGAGGACGCAGGTGATCTCGCCGACCTTCGCCTCCAGCGACACGCCGCGCAGCGCCTGCGCGGCACCGTAGTAGAGATCGACGTCGGAAACGGTCAGCATGGGTCTGCGCCCTTTCGTGTGGCCGGCGGCGAAGGGCCGGCGAGGATTGTTTCGTCGCCCGGAGAAGCCGGGCGCACTCGGTGCCGGAGCGTCGGCCAAGCGACGGACGAGACCCGCCGGCCCGACCCGCTCGAGGCCATCGAAAACGCGCTAACGCCCGAGATAGACCTCGATGACGCGCGGATTCGCCGAGACGTCGTCGAGCGGGCCTTCGGCGAGCACGTGGCCCTCGTGCAGGCACGTCACCTTGACGCCCAGCATGCGCACGAAATGCATGTCGTGCTCGACCACGACGACCGAGCGCTCCCTTGCGATGTCGCGCAGGAGACGCGCCGTTTCCTCGGTCTCGGCATCGGTCATGCCAGCGACGGGCTCGTCGACGAGGAGAAGCTCGGGGTCCTGCGCCAGGAGCATGCCGATCTCCAGCCACTGCTTCTGGCCGTGGCTGAGGTCGGCGGCGGACGCCGCGCGCTTGTCGGCGAGGCGCACGGTCGCAAGGATCTCGTCGATCCGCGCATCCTCGGCGGCACTTCGCTTGTGCAGGAGCGCGGCGAAGATCGAGCGGGAACCGGCGAGCGCGAGGCGGAGGTTGTCCTCCACCGTATGGCCCTCGAAGACCGTCGGCTTCTGGAACTTGCGGCCGATGCCCATCGAGGCGATCTCGGCCTCGTCGTGCCGGGTGAGGTCGGTATCGCCGGCGAAATAGACATCGCCCGTGTCGGGCCGCGTCTTGCCGGTGATGATGTCCATCATCGTGGTCTTGCCGGCCCCGTTCGGGCCGATGATCGCGCGCATCTCGCCGCGCGCCACGACCAGCGACAGGTCGTTGATCGCCTTGAACCCATCGAAGGCCTTGTTGACCCCGTTGAGATAGAGAAGCGTCTCGCCGCGGGGCGGGCGGAGTTTGGCGTCGGCCTCGCGCCGGTCCGCCATCGCGGTGGCGAAAGGATGGGGCGAGACGCGGGCGGGCGTGGTGTCTTGCAGCATCGTCATCACTCCGCGGGGTTGGCGGCGGTGTCGCCGAGGCTAGTGTCGACGCCCGTCTCGGCGCGGGCGGCCCGGCCGCGCTCCCTGAGGGCCCGCCAGCCGTGGTCAAAGGTGCCGACGATCCCACGCGGCAGGAAGAGGGTCACGAAGACGAAGAGCCCGCCGAGGATGAAGAGCCAGGCGTCGGGTGCGGCCGCGGTGAAGTAGCTCTTGCCGCCGTTGACGAGGACGGCGCCGACGACCGGCCCGAGGATCGTCGCGCGCCCGCCGACCGCCGTCCACACGACGACCTCGATCGAGTTGAGCGGGGCGAACTCGCCGGGGTTCACGATGCCGACCTGCGGCACGTAGAGGGCGCCCGCGACGCCCGCCATCATGGCCGAGAGCGTGAAGGCGAAGAGCTTCACGTGCTCGGCACGCCAGCCCAGGAACCGCGTGCGCCCTTCCGCGTCGCGCACCGCCACCATCAGCGCCCCGAGCTTGGAGCGCGTGACGGCGGCGACGACGAGAACGCCGGCGGCGAGCGCGACGGCGGTGGCGGCGAACAGCCCGGCGCGCGTCGTGGCGGCCTGGAGCGGGAAGCCAAGAATCTCCTTGAAGTCGGTGAGGCCGTTGTTGCCGCCGAACCCCATGTCGTTGCGGAAGAAGGCAAGGAGCAGCGCGTAGGTCAGCGCCTGCGTGATGATCGAGAGATAGACGCCAGTCACGCGGGAGCGGAAGGCGAAGTAGCCGAACAGGAAGGCCAGCAGCCCCGGCATCAGGACGACCATCAGGGCGGCGAACCAGAACTGGTCGAAGCCATGCCAGAACCAGGGCAGCTCCCGGTAGTTCAGGAACACCATGAAGTCCGGCAGGTCCGGGTTGCCGTAGACGCCGCGCGCGCCGATCTGGCGCATCAGGTACATGCCCATCGCGTAGGCCCCAAGCGCGAAGAAGGCGCCGTGGCCGAGCGACAGGATGCCGACATAGCCCCAGACGAGATCGAGGCTGAGCGCGAGCAGCGCATAGGCAAGATACTTGCCGAAGAGCGGCACGAGGTGGTCGGGCACATGGAGCGGATGGGTCGGCGCCAGCGCCAGATTGAGCACCGGGACGAGGACGGCGAGACCTAAGAGGGCGAGCGCCAGCCAGACGGCGCGGGGGCCGAGAAACCGTGCGGTGATCATGCGTCCACGAACCTTCCCTTGAGGGCGAAGAGGCCGCGCGGCCGTTTCTGGATGAAGAGGATGATCAGCACGAGCACGACGATCTTGCCGAGCACGGCGCCGGCATAGGGCTCGAGGAGCTTGTTGACGATGCCGAGCGAGAAGGCGCCGACGAGCGTGCCCCACAAGTTTCCGACGCCGCCGAACACGACGACCATGAAGCTGTCGATGATGTAGCCCCCACCCAGATCCGGCGAGACGTTGTCGACCTGGGAGAGCGCGACGCCCGCCATGCCGGCGATGCCCGACCCGAGCGCGAAGGTCAGCGCGTCCACCATCGGCGTGCGGATGCCCATCGCGGCCGCCATGCGCCGGTTCTGCGTGACGGCGCGCATCTTGAGGCCCGCCGAGGTCCGGTTGAGGACGAAGAGGAGCGCGGCGAAGACGCAAAGGGCAAAGACGATGATCCAGAGCCGGTTCCAGGTCACGGCCATCTGGCCGATGTCGAAGGAGCCGGACATCCAGGACGGGTTCGACACCTCGCGGTTGGTCGGCCCGAAGATCATGCGGATGGCCTGCTGGAGGATCAGCGACACGCCGAAGGTCGCGAGCAGGGTTTCCAGCGGGCGCCCGTAAAGGAAGCGGATGATGCCGCGCTCCATCACGAGGCCGACGAGGCCCGAGACGAGGAAGGCGAGCGGCAGGGCGACGGCGAGCGACCAGTCGAGCCATTCCGGCGCGTGATCGCGCATCGCCTGCTGCACGACGAAGGTCGTGTAGGCGCCGAGCATCACCATCTCGCCATGCGCCATGTTGATCACGCCCATGACGCCGAAGGTGATGGCGAGGCCGATGGCGGCGAGAAGCAGGACGGAGCCGAGCGACAGCCCGTACCAGACGGTCTGCGCATGGCCCCAGAGCGCGATCGTACCCTCCACCGTGGCGGCGCCCTTCTGCGCGGCGGCGGCCACCGCCGGATCGGCGTCGCCGGCCGCCGTGCGCAGCATGTTGAGCGCCGCACGGTCGCCGCGCGCCTCGAGCGTCGCCACGGCCGCCACGCGCTCGGGTGCCGGGCGGTCGGACTTCAGGACCGCGGCGGCGCGCGCCTCGGCCAGCGCCGCGTCGACGCGGGCGTCGTCCTCGCGGGCGATCGCAGCGTCCAGCATGTCGATCTGGTCCGGCGAGGCGCGCTCGAAGAGGGCGGAGGCGGAGGCGAGGCGCGCGGCCGGATCGGCCGAGCCGAGCGTCAGCGCCCCCATCGCCTCGGCGACGAGCGTGCGGATGGAGTTCTTGACGCGGACCTTTTCCAAGGCCGCCTTGGGCCGTTCCCCGAGCGCCTCGCCGGTGAGGGGATCGCGCACAGCGAGCGACGCGCCGCGCCCCTCGCCGATCACGACGCGGCCCCCGTCCTTCTCATAGTAGAGATTGCCGTCGGCGAGCGCCTGCAGCGCCGGGGCGACCGCGGGATCGCCGGTGGCGGCCAGCGCGCGGATCGTCGCTTCCGTATCCTCGAAGCTCTTCTTGCCGCCGAAGGCCTGGATCAGCGAGGCGGGGTCGGCGCCTTGCGCCGATGCCGGAGAGGACGGCAGGAGCACCAGGGCCGCGGCGAAGGCGAGGACGAGAAGGGCAGGGCGCAGGGCGATAAGCCGGCGAAGCCAATCGGGCATGGGTCCACTCCAGACCGGGGTCGCGCGCTCGTCGAGGTGGGGCCGACGCTCGCGGAAGATCGAAGGACGAGCGCCCCGCCGGGCCGGCGGGGCGAGAGGATCGGGAGGGGCCGCCGGGACGGCCCCTCCCCGCGCGGTCAGTTGGAGGCCGCAACTCCGGCACCGCCGCACTTGCCGGTCTCGGTGTTGAAGTTTCCGCAGGACATCGGGGCGCGCCAGTCGGCGATGAGCGGCTTGGATTCCGGGAGATAGTCGGACCACTCGTCGCCGAGCACGAGGCCCGCCGTCTCGTTCACCACCTCGAACTGGCCGTCTTCCTGGATCTCGCCGATCAGGACGGGCTTGGTGATGTGGTGATTAGCGCCCATCGAGGAGAAGCCGCCGGTGAGGTTCGGCACGGAGACGCCGACCATCGCGTCGATCACCTTGTCGGTGTCGGTGGTGCCGGCGGCCTCGACGGCCTTCACCCACATGTTGAAGCCGATGTAGTGGGCCTCCATCGGGTCGTTGGTCACGCGCTTGTCGTCCTTGGTGAACTCACGCCACTTGGCGATGAACGCCTCGTTCTCCGGCGTGTCGACCGACTGGAAGTAGTTCCAGGCCGCGAGGTGGCCGACCAGCGGCTTGGTGTCGATGCCGGCGAGTTCCTCCTCGCCGACCGAGAAGGCGACGACCGGGATGTCGGAGGCCGACACGCCCTGGTTGGCGAGTTCCTTGTAGAAGGGCACGTTGGCGTCGCCGTTGACGGTCGAGACCACCGCGGTCTTCTTGCCGGCGCCGCCGAACTCCTTGATCTGCGAGACCTCGGTCTGCCAGTCGGAGAAGCCGAAGGGCGTGTAGTTGACCTTGATGTCCTCCGCCGCGACGCCTTTGGACTTGAGGTACGCCTCGAGAATCTTGTTGGTGGTGCGCGGATAGACGTAGTCGGTGCCTTCCAGCACCCAGCGCTCGACGCCCTCGTTCATCAGGTAGTCGACGGCCGGGATCGCCTGCTGGTTGGGCGCGGCGCCCGTGTAGAAGACGTTGCGCTCGGATTCCTCGCCCTCGTACTGGACGGGGTAGAACAGGATCGAGTTCAGCTCCTTGAACACCGGCAGCACCGACTTGCGTGAGACCGAGGTCCAGCAGCCGAAGACGGCCGCGACCTTGTCCTGCGCGATGAGGCCGCGCGCACGCTCGGCGAAGAGCGGCCAGTCGGACGCGGGGTCGACAACCACTGCCTCGAGCTTCTTGCCGAGGAGGCCACCCTTCTTGTTCTGCTCGTCGATGAGCATGAGCATGGCGTCCTTCAGGGTCGTCTCCGAGATCGCCATCGTGCCCGACAGCGAGTGGAGGATGCCGACCTTGATCGTGTCTTCCTGCGCATGGGCGGCAAGACCCGCCGCGAACGTGGTGGCGGCATAGGCGCCCAAGAGCCAACCGGCCTTCGTCGAAACTCGCATGGGTTGATCCCCTCATGGATGGTTCGCGGCACCCCCGCCGCACGGACGGGACCATCGGACGGCGCGCCGCGCGGGGACATACGTCAAATGACGTAGACGCCGGCCTCCGGCCTGCGCATAGGATCGGGGGCCAAGCCAACCGACCGGGACCGGAATGAACGGCCGCCAGCGCATCCTTCCCGTCCGCCGCGAATACAATCGCTGGGTCGCCAACCAGACGCTGGAAGACTACGCGCTGCGCTTCACGGCGAAATCCGCCCGGCGCTGGACGGCCGCGCGCGTCTCGCAGACGGCGATCGGCGCGATCTCCTTCCTGGCGCTGGAAGCCGTCGGCGGGGCGATCACGCTCTCCTTCGGCTTCGCCAACGCGGTGGCCGCGATCCTCGCCGCCACCGTGATCCTCTTCGTCACCGGCATCCCGATCAGCCTCTATGCCGCGCGACACGGCGTCGACATCGACCTCCTCACCCGCGGCGCCGGCTTCGGCTACATCGGCTCCACCGTCACCTCGCTGATCTATGCGAGCTTCACCTTCATCCTCTTCGCGGTCGAGGCCTCGATCATGACGGCGGCGCTGGAGCTCGCCTTCGGCCTGCCGCTGTGGATCGGCTACATCGTCTCGGCCGTGGTGGTGATCCCGCTCGTCACCCACGGCGTCACCTGGATCAGCCGCTTCCAGTTGTGGACGCAGCCGCTCTGGATCGGGCTGAACCTCCTGCCCGTCGGCTTCATCCTCGTGCAGGACTGGGGCTCGGTGGAGGCCTGGATGGCGTTTCCGGGGCTGGACGCGACGGGCCCGGACGGGTTCGACCTCCTGAAGTTCGGCGCGGCGGCGGCCGTGATCCTCGCGCTGATGCCCCAGATCGGCGAGCAGGTGGACATCCTGCGCTTCCTGCCGGGCAACGGCCGCGCCAAGACATGGAACTGGTGGTTCTCGCTGTTCGCCGCCGGCCCCGGCTGGATCGTGCTGGGCGCGCCGAAGCTCCTCTTCGGCTCGTTCCTCGCGGTCCTCGCGCTGCGCTCGGGCGTCTCCAGCGAACACGCCGCCGAGCCCGCCTACATGTACCGGGCGGCCTTCGGCTTCGTGGTGCCGAACGAGACGGCGGTCCTTCTCCTGACGGCCGCCTTCGTCGTGGTCAGCCAGCTCAAGATCAACGTGATGAACGCCTATGCGGGCTCGCTCGCCTGGTCGAACTTCTTCTCGCGCCTCACTCACTCCCATCCGGGCCGCGTCGTCTGGCTGGTGTTCAACGTGGCGATCGCGCTCCTCCTGATGGAGCTCGGCATCTACCGGGCGCTGGAGGCGACCTTCGGCCTCTTCGCCAATGTCGCGGTCGCCTGGCTCGGCGCGATCGTCGCGGATCTTGCGATCAATAAGCCGCTAGGCCTCTCGCCTCCCGGCATCGAGTTCAAGCGCGCCCATCTCTACGACCTCAATCCCGTCGGGCTCGGCTCGATGGGACTGGCGACGCTCCTGTCGATGCTGGCCTTCGCGGGCCTCTTCGGCGCGGCGCTGCAGGCGCTGTCGGTCTTCGTGGCGCTCGGCACGGCGCTCGTCACCGCCCCCCTGATCGCTTGGGCCACCGGGGGCCGGTTCTATCTCGCCCGCAAGCCGCGCGCCGAATGGGCGCGGCGGAAGACCATCGCCTGCCGGGTCTGCGAGCATCCGTTCGAGCCGGAGGACATGGCGTACTGTCCCGCCTATGCCGCGCCGATCTGCTCGCTCTGCTGCTCGCTCGACGCGCGCTGCCACGACCTTTGCAAGCCGCACGCGCGCTTTGCCGCGCAAGCCGCCTCGCTCGCCCGCGCGACGCTGCCGCGGTCCCTCCTTGCGCGCATCGGCTCGCGCACCGGGCGCTATCTCGGCGGCGTCTCGCTCCTTGCCTTCGTCCTGTCGCTGGTGCTCGGGCTGATCGACTACCAGGCGACGCTCGCGAGCCCCGAGGATTCCGAGACGATCGCCGCCGCGCTCTGGGCCGCCTTCTTCATCCTCCTCATCGTCTCGGGCATCGCGACCTGGTTCTTCGTGCTGGCGCAGGAATCGCGCCGCGTCGCGCAGGAGGAATCGGCCCGCCAGACAAGCCTCCTCCTCAAGGAGATCGCCGCCCACAAGCGCACCGACGCCGCGCTGCAGGCCGCCAAGGAGCGGGCGGAGGCGGCAAGCCTCGCCAAGAGCCGCTATGTCGTGGGCATGAGCCACGAGCTGCGCACGCCGCTCAACGCCGTTCTCGGCTACGCCCAGCTCCTCGAAGGCGACGCCGCGATCCCGCGCGAGAAGGCGGGCGGCATCCGCACCATCCGGCGCTCGGCCGAGCACCTATCCGGCCTCATCGACGGCATCCTCGACATCTCGCGCATCGAGACCGGCCGGCTGACGCTGCAGCGCTCCGACGTGCGGCTCGACGACTTCCTCGCCCAGATCGTCGACATGATCCGCCTTCAGGCCGAGGCCAAGGGCCTCGCCTTCCGCTTCGTGAAGCCGGCAAACCTTCCCGAGGTCGTGCGCACCGACGAGAAGCGCCTGCGCCAGATCCTGATCAACCTCCTGTCCAACGCGGTGAAATACACCGAGCGTGGCTCGGTCACCTTCGAGGTCGCCTATCGCAGCCAGGTCGCGATTCTCTCGATCACCGACACCGGCCCCGGCATCGCCGAGACGGAAGCGGAGCGCATTTTCGAGCCGTTCGAGCGGGGCAGTGCAGCCCGCGGCAAGCTGCCGGGCCTCGGCCTCGGCCTCACCATCACGCGCCTCCTCGCCAGCCTGATGGGCGGCGACGTGACGATGGAAAGCCGCCCCGGCGAGGGCAGCCGCTTCGCTGTGCGGGTCATGCTGTCGGCCGCCCCGCCGCGCCCTGCCGCGAACGGCGCGGCGCAAGCGCCCGAGCCTGACGCGCCGGTGCGCGGCTATGCCGGCCCGCGCCGCACCATTCTCGTCGCCGACGACGACGAGGCGCACCGCGATCTGATGGTGGAGCTTCTGCGCCCGCTCGGCTTCATCGTCCTGACGGCCGCCGACGGGCCGACGGCGCTCCGGCTGGTGGCCGAAATCCGCCCCGACCTCTTCCTTCTCGACATCCAGATGCCCGGCATGGACGGTTGGCAGCTCGCCCGGCGCCTGCGCACCGAGGGGCAGGACGGGGCGATCCTGATGCTGTCGGCAACGCTCGCCGAAATGCCGGCGCCCGGTCTTGAGGCGGAGGACGACCCGGGCGTCGCGGGCGCGCTGACGAAGCCCGTCGATCTCCGGGCGCTCCTCTCGGCGATCGGCCGTGCGCTGGCGCTCGACTGGACGCGCGACGAACCCGCGCCGCCCGAAACCCCCGCAATGGGCGGCCACGGGCGCCTGGACGCCGCAGACCTTGCCGAACTCGCGCGCCTCGGGCGGATCGGCTTTGCCAAGGGGATCGAGCGCAAGCTTGCAGCCCTCGAGGACAACCCCGCCACCCGCGACTTCGTCGCCCGCCTGCGCGAGCCCGCGCGCGACTTCGACTGGAAGCGCTTCACGGCGATCCTCGAGGAGGCCGATGATGCGTGAGGACGGCGGCCGAGGCGGCGAGAGCCATATCGTGCTGGTGGTGGACGATTCGCCCGACACGCTGCGCCTCCTCACCGAT
Source organism: Aureimonas sp. Leaf324 (assembly GCF_001423245.1). Lineage (GTDB taxonomy): Bacteria > Pseudomonadota > Alphaproteobacteria > Rhizobiales > Rhizobiaceae > Aureimonas. Next base: position 102,878 of record NZ_LMOH01000004.1, on the reverse strand, counting down.
GCGATCGAGGCGACGGGGGCGACGGTGCTGGTGGCGCTGGAAGGCGAGCAGGCACTCGGCATCGCCGCCGAGATCACGCCCGACATCGTCCTGATGGACGCGATGATGCCGGGCATCGACGGGTTCGAGACGACGCGCCGCCTCAAGGCCGACCCGGCGCTGCGCCATGTGCCGGTGATCTTCATGACCGGGCTCGGCGAGACCGAGCACGTGGTGCGTGGGCTGGAGGCCGGCGGCGTCGACTACGTGGTGAAGCCGATCGTGCCGGACGAGCTTCTCGCCCGCATCCGCGTCCATCTCGGCAATGCCCGCTCGGCGCAGAGCGCGCGCGCCGCGCTCGACACGACGGGTCGCTTCCTGTTCGCCGCCGACGGGGCGGGCCGCATCCTGTGGGCGACGCCGCAGGCGGGACGACTTCTGGGCGGCGGGGCCGGCGAGGCCGCTCTGCCCTCGGCCGCGCAGGAGTGGCTGGCGGCAGGGGCCGAGCCGGCGCGCGTGCCGGCCGGCGGATGGGCCCTGCCCTCCGATCCCGACCGCCGCACGACGCTCAATTTCGTCGGCCGGATGAGCGACGGCGAACACCTCTTCCGCCTCGCCGTCGAGGACGCGTCCGCCGAGGAAGCGACCTTGCGCGACCGCTTTCAGCTCACCGCGCGCGAGGCCGACGTCCTCGTCTGGCTGTCGCGCGGCAAGTCCAACCGCGACATCGCCGAGATCCTGTCGCTTTCCCCGCGCACCGTGAACAAGCATCTCGAGGTCGTCTTCGCCAAGCTCGGCGTCGAGAACCGGGCGTCGGCGACGTTCCTGGTGATGAAGACCCTGTCGGAGCGCTGACGCGTCAGGCTGCGCGACGGCGGGGCATCGCGTGAACGACCGCTTGGGTCGCCGCGCCGCTGCCGCTCTGCCGCGTCTCGAACCGGTCGACGAGCCCGGCGAGATCGTCGGTTTCGCGCATCAGGTTCTGCGTCGCGGCAGTAATCTCCTCGACCATCGCGGCGTTCTGCTGGGTGACCTTGTCCATCTGGTCGGCGGCGATCGACACCTCCTTCAGCGAGGCGGCCTGTTCGCGCGCCGCGCGGGCGATGCCTTCCACCGTGCGGGTGACGTCGCCGACCTGCAAGACGATGTCCTCGAGGCTGCGTCCCGAGGCGGTGACGAGATCGACACCCGCCTCGACCTGCGTTCGCGAAAGCGCGATGAGGGTCTTGATCTCCTTGGCGGCTTCGGCCGAGCGCTGGGCGAGACCCCGCACCTCCTGCGCCACCACCGCGAACCCGCGCCCGGCTTCGCCGGCGCGTGCTGCCTCGACGCCGGCGTTGAGCGCCAGCAGGTTGGTCTGGAAGGCGATCTCGTCGATGACGCCGATGATCGAGCCGATACGCTGGGACGAGGCTTCGATCTCGCTCATCGCCGAGACGGCTCGGGCGACGATCTCGCCCCCCTTCTCGGCACTGCGCAACGCCTGCGTGGCCGACCCTTGCGCCTTGCCGGCGTCGGCGGCCGCCAAGTTGATGCCGCGCGTCACCTCACCGAGCGCGGCCACCGTCTCCTCGAGATTGGCCGCCTGCTGCTCGGTGCGCTGCGACAGGTCGCCCGCGGCCGCCGCGATCTCGCTGGAACCGGTGGCGATGGCCTGCGCGTTGGTGCGCACGTCCATCAGCGTCTCCTCCAGCCGCGCGATCGCGCCGTTGAAATCGAGGCGGACCGGCTCGAGGCGCGGGGCGAACGCGGTGTCGATGCGGTGGGTGAGCTGGCCGTCCGCGATGGCATGAAGGCCCGCGGCGAGCCGCTCCATCGCGAGCGTGATCTCGGCCGCCTCCTCAGTCCGGGCGCGGTCGCGCTCCAGCCGCTCGCGCTCCGAAAGCGAGCGGTTGGCGTCGATCTCGCCCTCCAGCCGCAGCCGTTCGACGGCGTTGTCGCGGAACACGGTGACGCAGCGCACCATGTCGCCGATCTCGCTGCGGTCCGGCGCGACGTCGAGGGCCGTGTCGGCCTGCCCGCCCGCAAGGTCCCGCATGATGCGCACGAGGCGCCCGACGGGCCGCGTGATCGAGCGCGTCACCGAGGCGACCATCAGCGCGACGAGCAGGAGAAGGCCCGCCGTCAGACCCAGCGACAGGACGAGCGCCTGCTTCTCGGTCGCGGCCGTCGTGGTGGCGAAGGCGCCGAGGTCCGCGCTCACCGTATCCTGGATGTCCTTCAGGGCGTCGATGCGGGCCGAGCTCGCGTCGAACCAGTCCTTGCCGGTGACGAACGAGATCGTGCCGCCGAAGGGCCCCTGGAGGCCGGTCGTGCGCATGCCGTCGACGCGCTTGCCGACAGGGCTCTTCAGCATGGCGTCGAGCGCCTGCCGGGCGTCCGGCGTCGCGCGGTCCCGGAAGCTCGAGAAGCGGGCGTTCTGCGCCGCCGCCTCGCCGACGAAGTCGCGGTAGAGTTCGGGCGTGAAGCCGCCGGCGGTGAAGGCGGTGACGCCGGCGGTGCGCTCGCGGCCCGCCCCCTCCTTGGCCTGCAGCAGCGAGGTGTAGGCGAGGATGCGGTCCGAGATTTCGCTGTTGGTGGTCAGCCGGTTCATCGATCCGACCACGGCGATCAGGCTGTCGACCGCCTGCCCGAAGGTGGCCGCGACGTCGGCGGGCTTGGCCTTCAGCGCCGAGATGCCCTCGCGGATCGGCGCGATCGCGTCGAGGCGGGTCTGCGCGTCGCGCGCCAGATCCTTCAGGACAGCGTCGCCCGGCGCCTCGGGCGCGGCGAGGTCGAGCGCCCGGAAGCGCGCGATCGCCGCGTCCACCGCTGTGCGCTGCTGGTCGAGAAGCCCGGCGAACTCGCCCTTGCCCTTGGCGGCGGTGAAGCCGGTGGAGGTCGCGCGCTCCTTCTGCACCTCGTGCATCACCGCGCCGATCGCCGCGGCCGTGCCGGACAGGTCCGCCACCATCCCGGCCTCGGATGCCGCCCGCAGGGTCGACAGATTGGTCTTCACCGCCATGCCGAGAAGCGCCAGCGTCGGGATCGCCGCGACGACGAGGATCCGCGTGCCGATCCTGATGTGGCTCATCGTCATCTTCATCGGCAGGGCGCCTCACGCGAGGTTATGACCGGACGCCGCGAGCCTCGAGAGGCCACGCCGCGTCCACGACGTCGGAATGCCGAAATCGTGAGTGAAACTCATTGAAGAATGATGATCGGTTCGGCGCGATCGGCTGCCGCCTTTTGGAACATTCTGCTGCAGCGCCGTTGGCGCGGTGCCGCATGACCGGCGGCGCTGTAATCCCTCACGCCGCTGCCGAACAAATCCGGGGTCGTTCAGCGGCCAGGCACGCTCGCCGAAGGCACCGGCCCGCCGCGGCGGGCGTCGGCCGCGGCCAGCGTCGGCATGGTGGTCGCGCGCGCCGGCACCGGGGCGGCCGAAGGCGCGGCGGCGTCGGGCACCACGGCAGCCTCGACCCAGCCGGTGAAGATGCCCGATTCCACGCGGGCGAAGTGCCCCTCGCGGCGCGTGACGCGCAGCGGCCGCCCGGCGTCCAGCACCATCCAGGCGGGCGCGCCGGCGGACGGAGCGCGGCGCAGCGGCGTCGGCGATCGGGTGACGAACCGCCCCTCGCCGGCCGGGGCCGCTCGCTCGACCCTGGCGGACACGGCGACGGCCGACCGGGCGGCCGGGGTCGGAGCCGGGGCCGACGCGGGCGCGGCGGAGGCCGGGCGCGCATCCGGCACGGCCGCGCGCGGCGGCAGCGGGTTGGCCGCGGGCGGGCGAAGCGCCGCCTGTCTCGGGTCGGCGGCGCGCGGTTCGGCGGCGCGGGGTCGCTCCACGGCCACCGGCGGCTCGGCCGCGCGCTTCGGCGCGGCGTCGCGGCGGGCCGGGGCGGGCGGCTTTGCTCCGGTCAGCATCCGCTCCAGCGCGGCAACCTGCGGCACGTGCCGCTCGACGACCGCGCGGTTGGCGTCGAAGGCGATCCAGCCGACCGCGAGGATACCGAGCCCCCACCACACCGGGCCGACCCGGCGCGCGGCGGCGGCGGACGGCTTGGCGCCCTTGCGCGAACGCGGCTTGCGCTGGGTCATGACGCGGCTCCCTCGGCTGACGGGCGTTTGCCGAAGACTTACGCGGCGAAGGTGCATGGATGGTGAACATTTCGAGAGCGCCCGGCGGCACATTCGAACGTTCGCCCCGCAACCTGTTGTTCCGGTTCGATATCTCCCGCGCCTCCATCGCGAAGGCGCTCGCCCCGCCGCCGGTAGCCGGCTCTTGAAACCGGTCCGGCGCGCCGCACCTTGCGGGACAGGGGGGACGCCGCACACGCGGCTTCAACAGAGGATCTCAACGAATGAACAAGCTGACGCCCTTCGCCATCGCAGCGACGCTGGCGCTGGCCGCCTGCGGCGACGACGCGCCCTCGACGCCGGCCGCCACCGCGCCGGCCACGACGACCACCACCACCACGGCAACGACGCCCGCCGGCACGGCGCGCACCGAGGCGCAGGAAGCCGCGGACGCGATCGGACAGGCGGGCCGCGAGACCGGCCAGGCGATCGGCGCCGCGGCGACCGAGGCGCGCGATGCCGCCGCCCCGGCGCTCCAGCGCGCCCAGGAGGCGACGGGTCAGGCGATCGACGCCGCCAAGCAGGGCCTCAACAACCTGACGCGCGACGCGGCCTGCCAGACGGCGCGCGCGGCCAACGACACGCAGGGCATCGCCGCCAACTGCTGATCCGCGAGCGGGCGGCCGGTCAGCCGGCAGGCCGCCCCACGATCATCTCGCGCACCTTGGCGCCCAGCGCCTCGTATTCGAAGGGCTTGGCGATGAGGTCCATGTTCTCGCCGAGGAACTCGCCGCGCACCGAGGCCGATTCCGCGTAGCCCGTGACGAACAGGATCTTGAGTTCGGGCCGCAGGCGGCGCGCGATCTCGGCGAGCTGGCGGCCGTTCATCCCGGGCAGGCCGACATCGGTGACGAGAAGGTCGATGCGCGCCGAGGATTCCAGCATCGGCAGCGCCATCGCGGCGTCGACCGCTTCGAGGGGCTGGTAGCCGAGATCGCCGAGAACGTCGACGATCAGCATGCGCACGAGCCCCTCGTCCTCCACCACGAGAACCGTCTCGCCCTCGCCCGCCGGCGCCTCGCCCACCGCCGCTGCCGTCTCCGTCGCGACCATCCCGGCTTCCGCGGGCAGGAGGAGGCGGATGCGCGTCCCCTCGCCCTCCCGGCTCTCGATCGCGACATGGCCGCCTGACTGGCGGGCGAAACCGTAGATCTGCGACAGGCCGAGGCCGGTGCCCTGGCCGAGCGGCTTGGTGGTGAAGAAGGGCTCGAAGGCCTTGGCGAGTGTCTCGGGCGACATGCCCGAGCCCGTATCGGCGACTTCCAGGACGGCGAAGGGTCCGGGGCGCGCAGCGGCGGCCGTCTCCGCCGGGGTGGCGCGGCGCGCCGTGATGGTGAGGCGCCCGCCGTCCGGCATCGCGTCGCGCGCGTTGATCGCCAGGTTCAGGAGCGAGTTCTCGAGCTGGCTGACGTCGGTGCGCGCGACGAGCGGCTCGTCGCACAGGTCCGTCGCGATCTCGATGTTCTCGCCGAGCGTCCGGCGCAGGAGGTCCTCCATGCCCTCGACGACGGCGTTGAGGTCGAGCGCCTTGAGGTCGAGCGACTGCCGGCGGCCGAAGGCGAGGAGGCGCGCGGTCAGGGTCGCCGCACGCTGGGCCGCCTGCATGGCGTTGGTGCGATAGCGCTCCAGGGCCTCCATGTCGCCGGTGTCGATGCGACGGCGCATCAGGTCGAGCGAGCCGATGACGCCGGCCAGCATGTTGTTGAAGTCGTGGGCGATGCCGCCCGTCAGCTGGCCGATCGCCTCCATCTTCTGCGACTGGCGCAGCGCCTCCTCCGCCCCCTCGCGCCGGGCCATCTCGGCCGACAGCGCCTCGGTGCGCTCGGCAACGCGCGCCTCCAGCATCACCGCCGCCTCGCGCAGCTCGGTCTCCATGCGCTTCTGCGCCGTTACGTCGAGCACGAAGATGTGGAACCCGTCGACCCGGCCCGCCGTGTCGCGCCGCGGCAGGTAGCGGATTTCCGACAAGCGGTCGGGCCGGCCGGGCCGGGCGAGCCGGGCCTCGAACAGCGCCGGCTCGCCGGAGAGCGCCTGGCGCACCGCCTCGCGGCGCGTTTCGAACGCGTCCGGCCCGAGAATGTCGGGGATCGTGCGGCCGATCACCGCTTCCGGCCCCGAGCCGAACCAATCCTCGTAGGCGCGGTTGGCGAAGCGGTAGACGAGGTCGCGATCGACGAAGGCGATGAGGACCGGCAGCGAGTCGGTGACGAGCCGCAGCTCGCGCTCGGACGCGGCCAGCGCCTCGCGGCTGGCGGTCAGCTCGCGCAGCCGGTCGCGCATCTCGAACTGCTTCTGGCGCGCGCGCATGCACGAGGCGATGGAGCTGACCAGCGACTCGATGCCGAGCGGCCGCTCCAGGATCATCACGTTGGTGACGGTGTCGGGCAAGCGGTGACGCAGGCCGACGATCGCATCGGTTCGCCCCGTGCGCCGCGCGGCCAGAACCATGATCGGGATATCGGACCAGTCGGGCTGAGTCCGAAGGGCGGCAGCCAGGGTGTCGAAGCCAAGCTCGAGGGCCTCCTGCGTGACGAGGATCAGCCCGACGCTTCCGCCCGCCTCGCCGGCCACCAGCGCGCTGAGCGTCTTCAGGTCGGCGCAGACGGTCGCCTGGTAATCCTCCTGCGTCAGCAGTCCGCGCATGCTTTCGGCATCGCGCCCGAAGGGGGCGCAGATGAGGATCTCGAACCCTTGCGCCGCCCGCCTATGCACGTGTTCGCTCTTCCATCAGCGGTCCCACTTCGCCAGAATATTCCGGCGTGCCGGTGAGAATGCCGCGGAACTGCACGAGCGGTTCGCCGACGCGTATGCCCCCGGCATCGATGCGGAGCTCGCGGATGGCCTCCTCGTGCGGGCCGCTGCGGTTCTTCAGGACCGAGATCGCCTTGCGGAACCGCCCCTCCGCCTCGAAGAAGCGGATCAGGATCACCGTGTCGGCGACATAGGAGATGTTCAAGGTGCCCGTCGACATGGTGCCGACCAGCCCGTGCTGCGGGTTGATCAGGAAAGTGCCGACGCCCTTCTGGTTGAGATAGGACAGGAGCTCGTGGATCTGCAGGATCAGCTGCTGCTCCTGAGGCATCGCCGCGAGATAGCCGTTGAGGCTGTCGATCACGAGAAGGCGGCAGCCGCGCTCCTCCACCTCGCGCTGGACGCCGAAGGCGAATTCGCCGGGAGAGATTTCGGCCGGATCGATCTGTATGACGTGCAGGAGCCCGGTGTCCAGATGCGGCTGGAGGTCGAGCCCCATGGCCTTCGCACGCACCATCATCGTGCCGATGCGCTCGTCGAACTCGTAGATCGTGGCAGGCTCGCCGCGCCGGCATGCAGCATCGACGTACTGGAGCGCGAGCGTCGTCTTGCCAGTGCCGGCCGGACCGGTGATCAGCGTGCTCGTACCGCGCAGGGGTCCCCCATAAAGCAGGGCGTCGAGTTCGGCGATGCCACTTTCCATAGGGTCGCCGAGGAAGGGGAGGTGATGCCGGGCGGCAATCAGGCGCGGAAACACGGCCAGACCGCCGCGCCGGATCGTGAAGTCGTGGTAGCCCGCCACGAAATCGACCCCGCGCAACTTCTGCACCTGAAGACGGCGGCGCGCCGCGCCGAAGTCGAGGGTCACGCGCTCCAGCGTCAGGACGCCGTGGCAAAGACTGTGCAGATGGGTGTCGCGGCGTCCGGATTCCTCCGCCGTCAGGTCGTCGATCAGGATCACGGTGGCCCCGCGCGGGGCGAAGAATTGCTTCAGGAGCAGGACCTGCCGGCGATAGCGCAAGGCGTCCTGCGCCAGGAGCCGCATTTCCGACAGGCTGTCGAACACGACGCGGTGCGGTCGCACGCGCTCCACCTCGTCCTGGATCAGCTGGATCATCCCACCGAGTTCGACCTCGAAGGAATGCAGGATCGACTGTTCGCGGCCCTCGCCGAGCACGGCTTCCGCCGACGACAATTCGAAGATGTCGATCGCCGACAGGTCGAACCCGTGCGAGGCCGCGACCGCCAGAAGCTCCTCGCGCGTCTCCGACAGGGTGACGTAGAGGCAGCGCTCGCCGCGCTCCGCCCCGTCGATCAGGAAGCGCATGGCGAGCGTCGTCTTGCCGGAGCCGGGCGCCCCTTCCACGAGGTAGAGCCGCCCCGTCGGCAGGCCGCCGTTCAGGATATGGTCGAGTTCGGCATTGCCGGACGAGGTCCGATCGGACGTCTGACGCATCGGAAAACTCATCGGCTCACGGGTCGCTCGGCGGCCGGACGGGACCGCACTTCCTTGACTAGCCAAGCCCTCCGGCCCGCGCAACGCATTTGCGCGTGTGCGCGAACGCATGGGGCGACTCGCCCGCGGGCCGCAGCCCTTTCGCCGGCTTGCCGGCCCGTGCGAGGATGGGCAACGGGCGTGCGACGATCGGCGCGTGGACCAGGGACGAGGACGAGATCATGGCGGACAGGGTGGCGCTGGTGACGGCGGGCGGCAGCGGCATGGGCGCGGCGGCGGCGCGGCGGCTCGCCGAGGATGGATGCCGGGTCGCGGTCCTGTCGTCGTCCGGCAAGGGCGAGGCGCTCGCGCAAGCACTCGGCGGCTTCGGCGTCACCGGCTCGAACCAGTCGGCGGACGACCTCGGGCGCCTCGTCGACGGCGCGATGGAGCGCTGGGGGCGGATCGATGTCCTCGTCAACAGCGCCGGCCACGGGCCGCGCGCGGCCATTCTCGACATCACCGACGAGGACTGGCATCGCGGCCTCGACACCTACTTCCTCAACGTCGTGCGCCCGTCGCGCCTCGTCGCGCCGATCATGGCGGCGAACGGCGGCGGGGCGATCATCAACGTGTCGACGGCCTGGGCTTTCGAGCCGAGTCCCCTGTTTCCGACCTCGGCCGTCTTCCGTGCGGGGCTGGCCGCCTTCACCAAGCTCTTCGCCGACGCCCACGCGCCGCAGAACGTGCGCATGAACAACGTCCTGCCGGGCTGGATCGACAGCCTGCCGGGCACGGAGGAGCGCCGGCAGAGCGTACCGATGGGCCGCTACGGGACGATGGCGGAGATCGCCGCCACCATCGCCTTCCTCGCCTCGGACGGCGCCGGCTACATCACCGGCCAGAACATCCGCGTCGACGGCGGCCTGATGCGCTCGGTCTGACGCCTCAGCCGCGCTCGGCGACCGCCTTCGCCGCGCCGACGGTGATCAGCCGTTCGAGCGCGCCTTCCAGCGCGCGGCGGAAGCGCGGGTCGGCCGGCAGGTCGTCGCCGAAGACCTCGTGGAGCGACAGGAAGGCGTCGGCAAGGCGCGCCGGATCCTCCCCCGCCTCGTCGCTCAAACCCTTCAGGCGCGCGGCCATCGGGTCGCGCACGTCGATCGTCCCGCCTCGCTCGTCACGACCGCCGGCATAGCGGATCCAGCCGGCGAGGCCGAGCGCCAGCCGATCGAACGGCTCGCCCGCCTTGAGCCGGTCGCGGATCGTACCGAGCAGGCGCTGGGGCACCTTCTGCGAGCCGTCCATGGCGATCTGCCAGGTCCGGTGCCGCAGCGACGGGTTGCGGAAGCGTTGGAGGAGCTCGGCCCGGTAGGCGGCGAGATCGAAGCCGAAGAGCGGCGGCAGGGTCGGCGCGATCTCCCGTTCCATCATCGCGGCGAGAAGGGCTGCGAAGGGCGCGTCGGCCATCGCCTGCGACACGGTCTCGTGGCCGGCGAGATAGCCGAGATAGGCGAGCGTCGAGTGCGAGCCGTTGAGGAGGCGCAGCTTCATCAGCTCGAAGGGCTCGACGTCGGCGACGAAGCGCGCGCCCCCCAGCGTCCAGTCCGGCCGCCCGTCGGCGAAGTGGTCCTCGATCACCCATTGCGAGAAGGGCTCGGTCATCACCGGCCAGGCGTCCTCGACCCCAAGCCGCTCCGTCACCAGCGCCCGGTCCGCGTCGGTGGTGGCGGGCACGATCCGGTCCACCATGGTTGAGGGGAACGGCACCTCGCGGGCGACGAAGCTGCCGAGCGCGGCCCCGCGCCGTTCGGCAAAGGCCGAGACGACGCGCCGTGCCGTCTCGCCGTTGGCGGGAAGGTTGTCGCAGGAAAGGACCGTGAAGGGCGGCAGACCCGCCTCGCGCCGTCGACGCAGCGCCTCGACCAGGAAGCCCGGCGCCGAGCGGGGCGCGTGCGGGTGGGCGAGGTCGTGAACGATGTCGGGATGGGCCTCGTCGAGCGCGCCGGTCGCCGGATGGTGGCAATAACCCTTCTCGGTGACAGTGAGCGAGACGATGCGCGTATCGGGCGCCGCCATCAGGGCGAGCACGGCTTCCGGGTCCTCCGGGGCGACCAGCTGGCGCAGGATCGCGCCGACGACCTCGAACCGGTCGCCCTCCCCGGAGCGCACCGCGACCGTATAAAGCCCGTCCTGGGGCTGGAGCGCGTCGCGCGTGTCGGGCGAGCGCAGCGACACGCCGGCAATGCCCCAGGCGAGGTCGCCCCGGTCCAGCACCGCCTGCGTCGCCACGGCCTGATGGGCCCGGTGGAAGGCGCCGAGGCCGAGATGCACGATGCCGATGCGCGTGGCGGCCCGGTCGAAGCGGGGCCGCGCGACATCGGACGGGATCGCGGACAGGGTGTCGTCGGACAGGCGCTGGGTCACGGGAAAAGGGCCTCGCTGGTCTCGGCGGAAGACGGGAGGCGCGCGGAAGAACTCGGGCAACGCCGTCGCCTCCCCTCGCGGCACCCGCTCCTGTCTTCGACCGACCGCAAGACGCTGTCAATCGCCGTCGCGGGATCCGTCAGCCAGCATCGGCCATCGCATCGACGCGTCGCGCGCCCTGCGCGAAGACCCGTTCCAGGGCTTCGATGCCTGCGGGCCGGCCGAGGAGATAGCCCTGAAGGGCCTGGACCTCGAGTTCCGACAGGACCGCCAGTTCGCCCGGCGTCTCGACGCCCTCGGCCACGACCTTGCACCCGCAGCGCGCGGCGAAGTCGACGAGCGCGCGGGCCAGCGCCTGGCGCATCGGGTCGCCGTCGAGCCCGCGCACGATCTCCCGGTCGAGCTTGATGATGTCGGGGCGGATCGCGACGACACGGCTCATCGAGGAATATCCCGCGCCCACGTCGTCGATCGCGATGCGCACGCCCCGGTCGCGCAGGTGCGCCAGAGCGGCGAGGAGTGGCCCGTAATCGTCGATCCGCTCATGCTCGGTGATCTCGAGGACGATCCGGTCGGCCGGGCTCGCCGCCAGAAGGTCCGTGAAGCCGGGCGCGAGGATGGCGGCCGGCGAGGCGTTGATCCCGAGCTGCACCCGGTGTCGCGCCCAGACCGGGGCGTAGGCCGCAAGCGCGTTGGCGATGGCCCGGTGCTCGAGCTCGATCTGGAGACCCACCTCGGCGGCATCGGTGAACCAGGTTTCCACCGAGCGGTGGGGGTCCGCGGGAAAACGCGAGAGCGCCTCGGCGCCGGCCGGCGCGAGCGCGTCGAGAAGGAAGATCGGCTGGAAGACGATCGACGGCCCGCCCTCGTCGAGAAGCCGGCGGATGCGCCCGCGCTTGGCCGCCAGAAGGCTTTCGGCCTGGAGGTCGCGGTCGATCCGCTGCGCGACGAGCCCGGCGAAGGTGCGCATGACGGCGAGATCGCGCTCGTTCAGCGAATGGTCCGGCGCGTGGCCGAAGCAGCAGAACGTGCCGTAGACCATGCCGTTCGACAGGCGGATGGGCACGCTGAGATGCGAGCCGACCGGCAGGGTGCGGGTCGCCGCCAGACGCTGCGCTTCGGGAAAGGCCGCGGTGTCGGGGATAAGTTCGGGAAGCCGGCCGTCGGCGACACGGCCGCAATAGGAGGTGTCGAGGCGATCGCCGGCCCCCTCGATCAGCGTGCTCGGCGCATCGGCGTCGACATGCCGGAAGATGCGCCGGTCGCCGACGAATTCCCCGATGAAGGCGACGTCCAGTCCGAGGTTCTGTCGCACCAGGCGCAGCATGGCCCGGATGTCGAGGAACCCGTCGAGGGACTGGGGCATGTCATGACGCTGCATGGGCTGCCGACCTGTTTGTCAGTATTCGCCTGTAGATCGAACGATAACGTGCAAAGGTTGCATATGTGCACAAGCGCCGAACGGCAACACCGGCGCAGGCCCGGAACCGAGCGCGCACGAAAAAGCCGCCGGGGATCTCCCGACGGCTCCGCGTCCATTCTGAAAGAATGGAGATCCGGCCCAACACCTCGCCAGTACATCCGTGGTCGGACGACAGGCCGTACGTCTGGCGGCGCTTCGACCGAAACCGGGACGCGCCGCCTGACCGAGAGATGGGTGGACCTTCCGCCCCTTTCAAGGGGCCGATTGTTTTCCTTCGAGAATTCTCAGTCGTAGACCTCGATCACGCTGCGCGTCTGCGGATCGACGATCACCCGCTGGTCGTTGACGACGGCGTAGGCGTAGCCGTCGTTGTCGGGGATGACGTGATACTCGACGGCCTGCGGCAGCGGCTCGCCGACGACGATCCGGCGCTCGTAGGTGACCGACGGGATGGTCTGCTGCGTGACGTAGGTGCGCACCGGCGCGGGAACGGCGACCACGGTCGCGGCCGGCGCCGCTTCCTGCGTGATGATGGTCGTCGTGGTCTGCGCCAGGGCCGGCGCGGCCATCAGGCTGGCAAGGCCCGCAAGGGCGATCAGTCGGCGCATCGCGTTCATCCTTCTATCATCCAGAACCGCTCCTGAACGCCGGTCAGGAGCGGAGGTTGCACGATCGCTTCCCCAAGGTCCCGACACCGCGCGCCCGATCGGTCAGTCGCCGCCCTCGTCCGGGATCGCCAGGATATGGCCACAGGCCTTGCAATGGACGGCATCCGGCTCGTGCCTCTCCAGCGCGCAGGCCGGGCAGCGGAAGAACACCTTGTAGGGCCGGAACACGGTCTGCGCGAGCCGCACGAACAGCGAGATGCCGACGATCATGATCACGACCGAGGTGAGCTTGCCCGCCGGGCCCGGCAGCGTCACGTCGCCGAAGCCCGTGGTCGTCATCGTCGCGACCGTGAAGTAGAGGGCATCGACATAGCCCTCGATGCCCGACCCTTCGCGCACGAAGGCGGTGTAGATGAACCCCGTCGCCAGGAAGAGACAGGTCAGGAGGTTGATCACCGCCCGTCCCGCCTCCTCCCATTGCTGCCAGCCGCGTCGACGCAGCGAGCGCCACAGGACGTCCTTGCGCGACAGGGTCCAGAGCCTGAGAATGCGCAGGAAGCCGACGTTGAAGAACATGGTCGGCAGCAGGAGCGTCAGGAGGATCAGGGCATCGACCCAGATCACCGGTCGCCGCGCCCAGGCCTTCACGTTCGGCGCGGCCAGCGCACGTGCCGCGAAATCCACCGACAGGAGCGCCGCCAGCGAATAGTCGAGCCACAGGAAGTAGCGCTTCTCCTCCAGCACCGGCGCCATGACGAAGAAGGCGATCACCACGAGATCGACGATCGCCACGAAGCCCTGGAAGCGCACCGCCGTCGGATGGTCGGCGTGGTAGAGGAAGTCGAGCCGCCGCCGGAAGCGCTGGAAGCGCCCTTGCGGCGGATCGGGGTCGGGGCGGGGCGAAGCGGCAGCATCCATCCTGCCAAGATGGAACGGGGCCGCCCGGCAGGCCAGGGGTCGCGGCCCGCCCGTCCGCCCGGTGCGTCAGGCCGCGTCGAGGCTTTCCAGGATGACGTTCTCGTTGGTGTAGATGCAGATCTCGGCCGCGATGCGCATGGCGCGCCGCGCGATTTCCTCGGCCGACAGATCGGTCTCGGCGAGCGCGCGCGCCGCCGCCAGCGCGTAGTTGCCGCCCGAGCCGATCGCGATCACGCCGTTCTCCGGCTCCAGCACGTCGCCATTGCCGGTCAGCGTCAGCGTCACCCGCGCGTCGGCCACGATCATCATCGCCTCCAGACGGCGCAGATACCGGTCGGTGCGCCAGTCCTTGGCAAGCTCCACGCAGGCCCGCATCAGCTGGTCGGGATACTGCTCGAGCTTGGCCTCCAGTCGCTCCAGAAGCGTGAACGCATCCGCCGTCGCACCCGCGAAGCCGGCAATGACCTTGCCCTCCTTGCCGATGCGCCGCACCTTGCGGGCGTTGCCCTTCATCACCGTGTTGCCGAGCGACACCTGCCCGTCGCCCGCCACCACCACCTTGCCGCCCTTGCGTACCGTGACGATCGTCGTCCCGTACATCTTCGCCGGGTCGTGCTGGTCCATCATTCTCGTCGGTCCTTGTTCGTTCCGCGCCCCATATGGGAGCGCGAAAGCGGTGCCAACAGGGGCGCGGGCGGGATGGCGGGGCTGCCGCCCCGATCCCCGCTCGGGGCCTGACGTCCCCGAACCCCTGCTTTGTTTTGAGACTTTTCCTAACAGTGGGAGGGCCGCTGGCCCTCCCACTGTTAGGACACATCGCAAAGCGAGGAGGGGTCCAGGGGAAATCATTTCCCCTGGCGGGGCCGGGGGCAGAGCCCCCGTCTTCCCCATGCCCTCGGTTGGCTCCGCCCCCGCGCTTCTGTATGAAGCGGCGGAACGATCGAGGATGGACGGGCGATGGGCGAGACGGCGGGACGGCGGGATGCGTCGGTGGACCGGGCGACGAAGGAGACGCAGATCCGGGTGCGCGTCGACCTGGACGGCCAGGGCCGGGCGGACGTCGCGACCGGCGTCGGCTTCTTCGACCACATGCTGGACCACCTGGCGCGCCATTCGCTGATCGACATCCGCGCCGAGGCCAAGGGCGACTACCACATCGACGACCACCACACGGTGGAGGACGTCGGCATCGCGCTCGGCCAGGCGATCCGCAAGGCCATGGGCGAGCGGCGGGGCATCCGGCGTTATGCCTCGCTCGATCTGGCCATGGACGAGTGCCTGACGCGCGCGGCGGTGGATGTGTCGGGGCGGCCGTTCCTGGTGTTCCGGACGCAGTTTCCGACCGAGAAGATCGGAACGTTCGACACGCAGCTGGTGCGCGAGTTCTTCCAGGCCTTCGCGACCAACGCGGGCCTGACGCTGCACATCGAGACGCTCTACGGCGACAACTCGCACCATATCGCGGAAACCTGCTTCAAGGCGGTGGCGCGGGTGCTCGGCGAGGCGCTGTCGATCGATCCGCGGCAGGCCGACCTCGTGCCCTCCACCAAGGGCATGCTGGCGTGAGGCGATACCGCATCGTCGAGCCGCCGGGGACTGAAGGGCGAACGGAGGGGGCGCGGTTCCTGCGCGACGGGTTCCGCCCTTGGGCCGTGGTCCTCCCGAGCCTCTGGCTGCTCGGGCATCGCCTGTACCTGCCGGCCGTCGCGGTGTTCCTCGTCGACGTCCTCGTGATGGCCGCGGCGCCCGGCGACGACCTGCCGGCGGCGGCCCTCCTGTCGCTCCTCCTGGGTCTCGGGGTGGCGCTGGAAGGCCCGTCGCTCGTGGCGCGCCGGCTCGTGCGATTGGGCTGGCGGGATGCCGGCGCGGTGTGGGCGCGCGATGCGATCGACGCCGAGCTGTTTTATTACGTAGGTGAAACGATCGAGATGCCGCAGGCCGCGACCTCGATCGGCCGGTCGGGCGAGCCGCGTTCGCCGCTGCGCCCGGGCCAGTCCCTGTTCGACCTCAGGAGCGCGTGACGATGCCGAGCGTCGCCATCATCGACTACGGCTCGGGCAACCTTCGCTCCGCCGCCAAGGCCTTCGAGCGCGCCGCGCGGGAAGCAGGCGACGACAGCCGCATCCTCGTGACCGACGATCCGGCGGCCATCCGCGCGGCCGACCGTCTGGTGCTGCCGGGCGTCGGCGCCTTTGCCGATTGTCGGCGCGGCCTCGACGCGGCGCCGGGCCTTCTGGAGGCTCTGCGCGAAGGGGTCGAGGACCGTGGCCGGCCCTTCCTCGGGATCTGCGTCGGCATGCAGCTGATGGCCGAGCGCGGGCTGGAGAAGACGATCACGCAAGGCCTTGGCTGGATCAGCGGCGACGTCGAGCCGATCGTCCCGAGTGACCCGTCGCTGAAGATCCCGCAGATGGGCTGGAACACGATTCACGTGAAACAGACCCACCCGCTTCTGGATGGCATCGCCACCGGCGAGGCGGGCTTGCACGCCTATTTCGTGCACTCCTACCATCTGGTGGCGCGCCGGCCCGACGAGGTGCTGGCGACCGCCGAATACGGCGGCCCGGTGACGGCGATCGTCGCCAGCGGCAACAAGGCCGGCACCCAGTTCCATCCCGAGAAGAGCCAGACGCTCGGTCTGTCCCTGATCGCCAACTTCCTGCGCTGGAAGCCTTAATCGAAGAGAGGCAAAGTCACCTGTTTGGTTTTCACAACACGCTTCGCTTCGTGAAACTCAAATCTCCCATCTGTCAAATCGTGAGGGAACAATCTTGAATATTCAACGATTGCGACCTCTCGACTTCCAGGGTGCTCTTCTCCCATCCAGACTTCATAGACCCTTCTCGGATCCACCCCATAACGGGCCCAAATCTGGCGCTTCATCATTCCACGAGCCCTTAAGATCCAGGACTCGACGGCCTCTTCGAACGTCAATTGGCTTTTCATAGACTCAACGAAAAAACAGGGGGTTGTGGTACCGCTGCTATCGCCTTGTCCCAAACCCCATGTCATTTGGAGCGGGCATCGAACAGATGCGTGTCCACGGTACCTTATGGTGGACGTGAAAGGTCGGGGTGGCAGCCCTGACCTTTCCTTTAGCTCACTGTACGTAACCTGATTCGCTGGGTGCGTCGGAGTCGAAACGCGTTATATTTCAATCCTATCCCCAGTTTCTGAAGATGATGCCGATCCTCTTTCCCGCCATCGACCTCAAGGACGGCGCGTGCGTGCGCCTGAAGCTCGGGCTGATGGAGGAGGCGACCGTCTACAACGCCGATCCTGCCGCCCAGGCGCGCGTGTTCCGGACCCAAGGTTTCACCCATCTCCACGTCGTCGATCTCAACGGCGCCTTCGAGGGCCGAGCGGTGAACGCCGCGGCGGTCGAAGCGATCGTGGCGACGGTGGGCGAGGACATGAAGGTACAGCTCGGCGGCGGCATCCGCACGCTCGCCGATGTCGAGCGCTGGCTCGGCGCGGGCCTTGCCCGCGTCATCCTCGGCACGGTCGCCGTGCGCGATCCCGCATTGGTGCGAGAGGCCGCCCGGCGCTTTCCGGGACAGGTCGCGGTCGGCATCGACGCCAAGGGCGGCAAGGTCGCGGTGGAGGGCTGGGCCGAGTCGTCCGAACTCAGCGTCGAGGACATGGCCCGTCGCTTCGAGGACGCCGGCGTCTCGGCGATTATCTACACCGACATCGACCGCGACGGCATCCTTGCCGGCATCAACTGGGACGCGACCATCGCGCTGGCCAACGCGGTGCGCATTCCCGTGATCGCCTCCGGGGGCCTCGCCTCGATGGCCGATATCGAGCGCCTCGCCGCGCCCGAGGCCGCGCTCCTGGAAGGCGCGATCTCCGGCCGCGCCCTCTACGACGGGCGCATCGATCCGACGGAGGCCTTGGCGCGCCTCCGCCGCTGATGTTTCACGTGAGTCAGCCGGCGGGCGCCTTTGCAGGGTGCTCGCACGGGACTAGATTGACCGCATGAACATCCAGGTGCCGACCATCCGAACCGCGGACGACTTCCTGCGCTGGAACGAAGGGCGCGAGGGAAAGCGTGAGTTCGTGGATGGAAGGATCGTTGAGATGATGACCGGCGGCTCGCGGCGGCATGCCGAACTCTTCCTCCAGCTGGCTTTCCTCCTGAAGCAGGCTCTGGCGGACCCGACCCTTCGCGTGACGGCGGCCGACTTCGGTGTGCGCACCCCCCACGGCATCCGTTACCCCGATGTCCTGATCCATCGCGGTGAGGGGGATGGACGCGATCTTGCCACGCCGGAGCCTCTCCTCGTGGCCGAGATCCTGTCTCCATCCTCGCTGGCTCTCGACTTCGGCGAAAAGGCCCGGGAGTATACCGCCCTCCCCTCGCTCCTGCACTATCTCGTCCTGTCGCAGGACGAGCCGCGCGTCTGGCTCTGGGCGCGCGGCGAGGACGGGGCGTTCGGCTCGCCCGAGATGATCGTCGGGCGCGAGGAGAGCGTCGCGCTCGCGGGCTTCGGCCTGGCGCTTCCCCTTGCGGACCTTTATCGCGGCATCGCATAAGCGCGGCACACCGGCTCCTGCCCGCCGGACGCGGAACGGAGACGGCTTCGAAGTGACCCTCAAGGCGCGCATCATCCCCTGCCTCGACGTCAAGGACGGTCGCGTCGTCAAGGGCGTCAACTTCGAGGGCCTCGTCGACGCGGGTGATCCCGTGGAAGCGGCGCGCGCCTACGACGCGGCGGGTGCCGACGAACTCTGCTTCCTCGACATCACCGCCTCCTCCGACAACCGCGAGACGATCTTCGATGTCGTCGCCCGCACAGCCGAGGCCTGCTTCATGCCGGTGACGGTCGGCGGCGGCGTGCGCGAGGTCGCCGACATCCGCCGGCTGCTCTTGGCCGGCGCCGACAAGGTGTCGATCAACACGGCCGCCGTGAAGCGTCCGGAGTTCGTCGCCGAGGCCGCCGACAAGTTCGGCAACCAGTGCATCGTCGTGGCGATCGACGCCAAGCGCGTCTCAGCCGAGGGTGAGGCCGGCCGCTGGGAAATCTTCACCCATGGCGGCCGGCAGGCGACCGGCATCGATGCCGTCGAGTTCGCCCGGCGCGTCGTGGCGCTCGGCGCAGGCGAGATCCTTCTCACCTCGATGGACCGCGACGGCACCAAAGCCGGCTTCGACCTCGGCCTGACGCGCGCGGTCGCCGACGCCGTCGCCGTCCCGGTGATCGCGAGCGGGGGCGTCGGCACGCTCGACCATCTCGTGGCCGGCGTGCGCGAGGGCGGCGCGACGGCGGTGCTGGCCGCCTCGATCTTCCATTTCGGCACGCACACGATCGGCGAGGCCAAGCGCCATATGGCGGCCGCCGGCATCCCGATGCGGCTCGACGGCGCCTCGACGCCGGCCCCCCTTCCCGTCGCTTCCTGAAAGGCGCTGCGATGTTCGACCTGACCCGGCTCGAAGCGATCGTCGCCGAGCGCGCTGCCTCCCCCGATCCCGACTCCTACACCGCCAAGCTCGCGCGGCGCGGGGTGGGCAAGGTCGCGCAGAAGGTCGGCGAGGAAGCGGTCGAGACCGTGATCGCGGCGCTGTCGGAGGACGACAAGGCGCTGACCGGCGAGGCGGCGGACCTTCTCTACCACCTTCTCGTACTCCTTCATCTGCGCGGCGTTCCGCTTGCCGACGTGATGGCCGAGCTCCAGTCGCGCACCGCGCGCACGGGGCTTGCCGAAAAGGCCGCGCGGACGCATGAGGGCTGAGGCGGCGGCGATGGACCAGCTGGCGCCCGCGACCCTGTCGCCCTACCACTTCTTCTCGGCGGCCGAATGGGCGACGTTCCGCGGCCGCGAGGCGCTGACGCTGACGGCTGACGAGGTTCGGCGCCTACGCTCTCTCGGCGACACGATCGACCTCGACGAGGTGGAGCGCATCTATCTCGCCGTGTCCCGCCTCCTGTATTCGCATGTCGAATCCAGCCAGGCGCTGTTTCGCCAGCGCAAGCGCTTCCTGCGCGGCTCGACCCAGGTGAAGACGCCCTTCATCATCGGCATCGCCGGCTCGGTCGCGGCCGGCAAGTCCACCACTGCCCGTATCCTGAAGGAGCTTCTGGCGCGCTGGCCGGGCACGCCCAAGGTCGACCTCGTGACCACCGACGGCTTCCTCTATCCGAACGCGGTCCTCGAGCGCGACGGGCTGATGCAGCGCAAGGGCTTCCCCGAGAGCTACGACGTCGGCGCGATCCTGCGCTTCCTGTCCGCGATCAAGGCGGGCGCGCGCCACGTCACCGCCCCGGTCTACTCGCACTTCTTCTACGACGTCATCGAAGGCGACCTGATCGAGGTCGACCAGCCCGACATCCTGATCTTCGAGGGGCTCAACGTCCTCCAGACGCGCGAGATGCCGCGCGACGGCAAGTTCGTGCCCTTCGTCTCCGACTTCTTCGACCACTCGATCTATATCGACGCCGACGAGCGGGATCTCCACCGCTGGTACATCTCGCGCTTCATGCGCCTGCGCGAGACGGCGTTCCGGCAGGAGTCCTCGTTCTTCCATCGCTACTCGAAGATCTCGGAAGCCGAGGCGCTGGAGGTCGCCGAACGGCTCTGGGCAACGATCAACGCGAAGAATCTCTACGAGAACATCCTCCCCACCCGCCCGCGCGCCGACCTCATCCTGCGCAAGGGCGGCGACCACCTCGTGGAAGAGGTGGCGCTGCGCAAGATCTGACGGGCGCTTCGGTGCCCCACCGCCCGAGTGCAGAACCCCGGCGTCTGGCCGTCGGCATGTCGCCGGGACAAACGACGTGAGTTGACATTCAAATCAACTCGGCCCAACTCCCGGCCCGGCTTCGAACAGGGACGTGGGAACGCCGATGACGATCGACCTCAACCGACGCGAATGGATGATGGGGCTTGCGGCCCTCGGCCTTGCCTCCGCGACGCGCGGCGCGCTCGCCGCCGATGGCGACCTCCTCAGGTTCGGGAGCCCTGAGCCCTTCTCCTTCGACACGCTGGTGGAGCGGGCGCGGGCGCTGGCAGCCGCCCCTTACGTGCCGGAGGTGCCGCGCTCGGCCGATGTCCTCGAGCGCATCGACTTCGACCAGCACTGGCGCATCCAGTACAAGAAGAGCGAGACGCTGGAGCTGAACGACGGCAAGGCGCCGATCCGCTTCTTCCATCTCGGCCGCTACTTCAAGCTGCCGGTCGGCATCCACGTCGTCGAGAACGGCGAGGCGCGCACGCTGCGCTATGACCCCAACCTCTTCACGATCCCGTCGGACTCGCCCGCCAAGGAACTTCCGGACGACATCGGCTTTGCGGGCTTTCGCGTGCTCGAGCCGGGCTCGGACGCCGACTGGCTGGCCTTCCTGGGCGCTGCCTATTTCCGCACGTCGGGCGAGGACAACCAGTTCGGCATGTCGGCCCGCGCGCTCGCCATCGACGTCGCCATGCCGACGCCCGAAGAGTTCCCGCGCTTTACCGACTTCTTCCTCGAGCCCTCGGCGGACGGCCGGCTGGTCATCACCTGCCTCCTCAACTCTCCCCGCGTCGCCGGCGTCCTGCGCATGGACATCAAGAAGGGCGGGCCGATCGTCATGGACATCCAGTCGCGCTATTTCGCGCGCGACGACATCGAGCGCTTCGGCATCGCCGCCCTCACCTCGATGTACTGGTACTCCGAGACCGACAAGCAGCGCCGCATCGACTGGCGGCCGGAAGTGCACGATTCCGATGGCCTCGCGATGTGGACGGGTGCGGGCGAGCGCATCTGGCGCCCGCTCAACAACCCGCCGCGCGTCATGACGTCGAGCTTCTCCGACGAGAAGCCCCGCGGCTTCGGTCTCCTCCAGCGCGACCGGGATTTCGCCAACTACGAGGATGACGGCGTCTTCTACGAAAAGCGCGCCTGCGTCTGGGTCGAGCCGAAGGGCGATTGGGGCGCCGGCATGGTGCAGCTCGTCGAGATCCCGACCGACGACGAGATCCACGACAACATCGCCGCCTACTGGCTGTCGGCCAAGCCCGTGCGAAAGGGCGACGCGATCGCGCTCGACTACGTCCTGCACTGGTCGAACCGCGAGCCCTTCCCGGGCGACGTCGGCAAGGTCGTGGCGACGCGCCTCGGGCGCGGCGGCATCGCCGGCCAGCCGCGTCCGGTCGGCGTCACCAAGATCGTCGTCGACTTCGACGGCGGGCTCGTCGCCGCGCTCGACCGCGAGGCCAAGGGCGTCGAGGCGATCGCCACCGCCTCGCGGGGCACGGTCGGCAAGGTCGACTGCTACTCGGTCAAGGTCGGCACCGCCTGGCGCGTCACCTTCGACCTCACGGCCGAGGGGAACGATCCGGTGGAGTTGCGCCTCTACATGCGCCAGGGCGACAAGGTGCTGACGGAGACCTGGGCCTACCAGTTCCTGCCGGCCTCGATGGGCGCCTGACGCCCGTCTCGACGAGGCTCAGGGCCGCGTCACCCGCCTGAGGGTGAGGTTGATGCGGCCCTCGCCCTTCAGGAGCGTCGAGGTGCCGGGGTCGATCCGGTCGACGCCGTGAAACAGGAGGCGGCTCTCCCCGCCCATGACCAGCACGTCGCCCGACCGCAGCCGCAGCGAGCGCGTCGGTCCGCCCCGGGTCGGCCCGCCGAAGCGGAAGAGACCGTCGTCGCCGAGCGAGACCGACACGACGGGCGCCGCGAGGTCATCCTCGTCCTTGTCCTGATGCAGGCCGAGCCGCGCTGCCGGATCGTAGAAGTTGACGAGGCAGGCTTCGGGCGGATGCGGGTAGCCGCCGAGTTCGTGCCAGAGATCGAGAAGCACCGGCGGGATTTCCGGCCAGGGCCGGCCGGTCTCGGGATGGTGCGGCTGGTAGCGGTAGCCCGTCCGGTCCGACACCCAGCCCAGCGAACCGCAGTTCGTCATCCGCACGGAGAAGGGACGGCCGGTGCCGGGCATCGCCGGGCGATAGAGGGGCGCGGCGGCGGTGACCGCCCGCACGGCGGCCAGAAGCGCGGCCTGCGCCGATCCGTCGAGCCGTCCGGGATGATGGTCGAGCCCGGGCGGCAGGGCGCCCGGCGCGCTCACGAAAGGTAGCCGAGCTGCGCGGCGAGCGCCACGGCGTGGGTGCGGTTGGAGGCGTCGAGCTTGCGCGTCGCCGAGGTCAGGTATTGCGAGATCGTGTGCTCGGAGAGCTTCAGGATCGTGCCGATCTCGGACGAGGTCTTGCCGAGCATGGCGAGCTTCAGGCAGTCGCGCTCGCGCCCCGTCAGCGGGTTGTTGCGCCGGTTCTCCTCGTAGCGGCAGGCGGCCAGCACCCCGAAGGCGGCAAAGGCCAGAAGCTGCAGCCCGTCCGCCTCGGCTTCCGCGATCGCCGGCCCGCGTCCCGAGACGGCGAGCACCCCGGTGAAGCCGGAGACGCCGTGCACCGGGCAGTAGGCGCCCGACAAGCACCCGTGCGCGGCGAGGAACCGGCCCTGCGGCGGCGAACCGTCGGGATCGTCGGGGTCGTAGCCGTAGACGAACTCGGCATCCCAGACGAAGGGCAGCGAGCCGCCGACGAGCGCGCGCACCACCGGCGAAAAGCGGTGAAGCCCCTGGCGTTCGAAGCCGATGCGGAACTCGTTCTCCCAGTTCGACAGGATCGGGCGCATCTCGGCGCCGGCCTCGTCGGTGGAGGGGATGGTCATCAGGGCGAAGCGGTCGAAGCCGCTCGCCGCGACGATCTCGCCGACCGCCGTCTTCAACGCCTCTTCCGTCCACGGCCGCTCCAGGCGGCCGACGAGGCTGGCTTCCGGACGTCTCATGCGGCGGAACGGGACGCGGCGGCGGCCGGGCGGACGCGGATCGGGGATCCAGACATGGCGATCCTTTCCAAGGACGGGGCGCGTTCGGCCGGGTCAGGATGGCGATTCGCGGAACGTCAGCGAACCTGCGTAGTCTATCCTACCGCGAAGCGCTCTCGAAACGACCCTTCCTCCGGTTGTTTTTCGCGAGCCCCGCCTGCAACCCGGAACCGCCCCTCTGGCGCGCGGCGCGGCGCATTCCCATGTCGGGTGGGCGCCAAGCTCCCGGCATCCGGCCGGGGACCGCAACCGATCCGAGACTCTTTCCGTCCATGACCGACTTTTCCCCTCGCGAGATCGTGTCCGAGCTGGACCGCCACATCATCGGCCAGAAGGACGCCAAGCGCGCCGTGGCCGTGGCCTTGCGCAACCGCTGGCGCCGCCAGCAGCTCGACGGGTCGCTCCGCGAGGAGGTGAGCCCGAAGAACATCCTGATGATCGGGCCGACGGGCGTCGGCAAAACCGAGATCTCGCGCCGCCTCGCCAAGCTCGCGGGCGCCCCCTTCATCAAGGTCGAGGCGACGAAGTTCACCGAGGTCGGCTATGTCGGGCGCGATGTCGAGCAGATCATCCGCGACCTCGTGGAGATCGGCATCGGCCTGACGCGCGACAAGAAGCGCGAGGAGGTCCGCGCCAAGGCCCATGCCGGCGCCGAGGACCGGGTGCTCGACGCCCTGGTCGGCAAGACCGCCTCGCCGGCGACGCGCGACAGCTTCCGCAAGCGCCTGCGCGCGGGCGAGCTCGACGACAAGGAGATCGACGTCGAGGTGGCCGACACCTCCAACCCGATGGGCGGCATGGACATCCCCGGCATGCCCGGCGGCAATATCGGCGTCCTCAACCTGTCGGAGATGTTCGGCAAGGCGATGGGCGGGCGCACCAAGACGCGCCGCACCACGGTGAAGGACAGCTACGCGCTGCTCATCAACGAGGAGTCCGACAAGCTCCTCGACAACGAGGCGCTCGTCGCCGACGCGATCCGCGCGGTCGAGAACAACGGCATCGTCTTCCTCGACGAGATCGACAAGGTCGCCAACAACGGCGAGGCGCGCGGCGGCGCGGGGGTGTCGCGCGAGGGCGTGCAGCGCGACCTCCTGCCGCTCGTCGAGGGCACGACGGTCGCCACCAAGCACGGCCAGGTGAAGACGGACCACATCCTCTTCATCGCGAGCGGAGCCTTCCACGTGTCGAAGCCCTCCGACCTCCTGCCCGAGTTGCAGGGCCGCCTGCCGATCCGCGTCGAGCTGAAGGCGCTCGACCGCGACGACTTCCGGCGCATCCTGACGGAGACCGAGGCCTCGCTCCTCAAGCAGTATGTGGCGCTCCTGAAGACCGAGAACGTCGATCTCGAGATCACCGACGACGCGGTGGACGCCATCGCCGACGTCGCGGTCGCGCTGAACGGCTCGGTCGAGAACATCGGCGCGCGCCGCCTCCAGACGGTGATGGAGCGGGTCCTCGACGACATCTCGTTCGAGGCGCCCGACCGCGGCGGCCAGAGCTACCGGGTCGACGGCGACTACGTGCGCCGGGTGCTCGACGGCATCGCCGGCAACGTCGACCTGTCGCGCTTCATCCTCTGACCAAAAGCTTGGCGGCCTCTGCCCCTCGCGGCAGGCCGCCAGGCGTCCCGACGTCACCGGTCTCGCGTGTGGCGCCTGTCGCCTGTCCTTTGGAGGATATGGTAGACGTCCAACCATTCCGGCGGACGAGGCCGGCAATCGGGTTAGGCAGGGAATCTACCGGTGACGCTCGATACGGCCACGCTGTTTCTCGCCTCCGTCGCCATCGACCTCGTCATGTCCGTCTACTTCTGGACGCTCTGGCTCGGCCAGCGGGACCGGACCATCCATCTGTGGCTTGCCCTGTCGACGACCAGCGCGACGCTCGGCTGCTTCCTCTACATGCTGCGCCAGCTGGTGCCCGACTGGGTCGCGGTCTGGGCCGCGCAGGTCTTCTTCATCCAGGTCTTCGCCTTCCTGTGGGCCGGCGTGCGGCTCGTCCACGAGCGGCCGCGCCCTCTCGGGCGGGTGTTCGCCGCGTCCGCGGCGTGGACGGCGGCCTGCCTCGTGCCGCCGCTGTTTGCCGCCGAGCAGCCGCGCAACGTCCTGGCGACGCTCTTCTTCGCCGTCTACTGCCTCGCCATGGCCTTCGAGATGCTCAGGGCGCGCCCGATGCCGAACCGCTGGCTGGCGGCGGTCCTCCTCCTTTTTCTATCGGCGGCCTCGCTGGCCCTCACCCTTTACACGGCAATGCAGGCCGAAGTGGTCACGCCGCTCCTCGCACGACAACCCGTCGCGGCGCTGTGGCTGCTCCTCTACATGGTGATCTATCTCGTGCTCGTGCTGGCGGTGACGACGCTGGAACTCGGCAACGAGGCCGACCGGCACCGCACGGCCGCCTCCACCGACGGGCTGACCGGCCTTCTCAACCGCCGCGCCTTTCGCGAGCGGACCGAGCATCCCGAGTGTCTCGACCGGGGCGGGGCCGTCCTCGTGCTCGACATCGATCACTTCAAGCGCATCAACGACGAGTGGGGCCATGCCGGGGGCGACGACGCGCTCGTGCGTTTCGCCGCAGCGCTGCGTTCGGTGATCTCGGCGTCGAAAGGGCTGGCCCGCCCGGCGATCCTCGCTCGCATGGGGGGCGAGGAATTCGTCTGCCTCCTGCCCGGCGCCGACCGCGAGGATGCGCGCCGGGTCGGCGAGGCGATCCGGGCCGAGATCGCGGCGGACCGGCGGGCAGGACACCCGGCCGTGACGGTGAGCATCGGGCTGGCCGTTGCCGCGGCGGGCGACAGGCGCTCGGTGGAGGATCTCCTGCGCCGCGCCGACCGCGCGCTCTACCGCGCCAAGAGCAACGGCCGCAACCGGGTCGAGGAGGACGACCCGGTCTCCGGCGACGGGCAGGCGCCCGCCGCCATGACCTATGCCTGAGGCGCGTCAGTCGACCTGACGCACCGCGCCCCGCGCCGCGCTGGTCGTCATCGAGGCGTAGGCGCGCAGCGCCGTCGTGACCTTGCGCTTGCGCACCTCGGTCGGCTTCCAGGCCCCGGCCCCGCGCTCGGCCATCTCGCCGCGGCGGCGCGCGATCTCGGCGTCGTCGACCGCGAGGTGGATCGAGCGGTTGGGGATGTCGATCTCGATCGTGTCGCCCTCGTGCACCAGCGCGATCAGGCCGCCTTCCGCCGCTTCCGGCGAGACGTGGCCGATCGACAGGCCCGAGGAGCCGCCGGAGAAGCGCCCGTCGGTGACGAGGGCGCAGGCTTTGCCAAGGCCCTTCGATTTCAGGTAGCTCGTCGGATAGAGCATTTCCTGCATGCCGGGGCCGCCGCGCGGACCCTCGTAGCGGATGAGGACGATGTCGCCCGGATGCACCTCGTTCGACAGGATCGCCTTGACCGAGGCGTCCTGGCTCTCGAAGACGCGCGCGCGGCCAGTGAACTTGAGGATGCACTCGTCAACGCCCGCCGTCTTCACGATGCAGCCGTCCTCGGCGAGATTGCCGAAGAGGACCGCGAGGCCGCCGTCCTGGCTGAAGGCATGCTCGCGATCGCGGATGACGCCGCCGGCGCGATCGGTGTCGAGTTCCTTCCAGCGGGCGTTCTGGCTGAAGGCGACCTGGGTCGGCACGCCGCCGGGCGCCGCGCTGAAGAGCTTGAGCGCCCTCGGGTCCTTGCTGGTCGCGATGTCCCACTTGGCGATCGCCTCGCCCAAGGTCGCGGTATGGACGGTCGGCACGTCGAGGTTGAGAAGGCCCGCCCGGCCGAGTTCGCCGAGGATCGCCATGATGCCGCCGGCGCGGTGGACGTCCTCCATGTGCACGTCGGCCTTGGCGGGCGCGACCTTGGACAGGCACGGCACCCGGCGCGACATGCGGTCGATGTCGGCCATGGTGAAGTCGACCTCGGCCTCGTGCGCGGCGGCGAGGATGTGGAGGACGGTGTTGGTCGAGCCGCCCATCGCGATGTCGAGCGCCATGGCGTTCTCGAACGCGGCCTTCGTGGCGATGGTGCGCGGCAGGGCCGTCTCGTCCTCGCCCTCGTAGTAGCGCTTGGCGAGCGAGACGATGCGCTGTCCGGCCTCGAGGAACAGGTCCTCGCGATCGGCGTGGGTCGCGAGCGTCGAGCCGTTGCCGGGCAGCGACAGGCCGAGGGCTTCGGTCAGGCAGTTCATCGAATTGGCGGTGAACATGCCAGAGCACGAGCCGCAGGTCGGGCAGGCCGAGCGCTCGATCACCTGGACGTCCTCGTCCGACATCCGGTCGTCGGCCGCCGCGACCATCGCGTCGACGAGATCGAGCGCGTGGATCTTGCCGTCGCTGAGCTTCACCTTGCCGGCCTCCATCGGGCCGCCCGAGACGAAGACGACGGGGATGTTCAGGCGGAGCGCTGCCATCAGCATGCCCGGCGTGATCTTGTCGCAGTTCGAGATGCAGACCATCGCGTCGGCGCAGTGCGCGTTGACCATGTACTCGACGCTATCGGCGATGATCTCGCGCGAGGGCAGCGAATAGAGCATGCCGTCGTGGCCCATCGCGATGCCGTCGTCGACCGCGATCGTGTTGAACTCCTTGGCGACGCCGCCGGCCGCTTCGATCTCGCGCGCGACGAGCTGGCCGAGGTCCTTCAGGTGGACGTGGCCGGGCACGAACTGCGTGAAGGAGTTGACCACTGCGATGATCGGCTTGCCGAAATCCTCGTCCTTCATGCCGGTCGCGCGCCACAGGCCGCGGGCTCCGGCCATGTTGCGGCCATGCGTGGTGGTGCGGGAACGGTAATGGGGCATGGGATACCTGCCGATCTCTTGAGGCGTACCCGCCATTACACCTGTTTCGGCCGGAGACCAACAGGGACGGGCGAACAAAGGCGATAATCGTTCCAGACAAGCCGAAATGACGCCCGCGTCAAAAGGATGGCAGATGGCGAGCGCCATCGGCTCAGGCGGCGCGGCGCGCCCCCGGCGTACTCGTCGCGACGTCGAAGGCGCGCAGCCAGGCGCCGCCCGGCCCCGCCTCCAGGACGCTTCCCGAGGGCATGGCGACCCAGGCGTCGGGCTCCGACCCGCAGGGCTCGGAAGCGATCATCACGCCGCCGGCGTCGTAGCGCGAATAGAGCGAGGGCGGCTGGCCGTCGCTCGCCCAGCGGAAGGCGAACAGGCGATGGCCGTCGGTGTGGACGGCGGCAAAGCGTGTGGGTTCGGCGTCCGGCCTTTTGAGCGCCTCGATGGCGGCAAGCGTGCGTGAGAAGGCGCCGGCCGGGTCGTCCTCGAGGCCATGGGCCAGCGCGGCGAGAAACAGCGCCTCCGAGTCGCAGGTGCCGGTGCGCGCGGCATAGGCGTCGTCGGGGATCATGCCCTCGACCTGCCGGCGCACGCGGGCGTAGTCGCCGATCTGCCCGTTGTGCATGAAGAGGCGGGACCCGAGCGCGAACGGGTGGCAGTTGGCGGTGGAGACGCCGCCCGAGGTCGCCGCCCGCACGTGGGCGAGGAACAGGCCGGAGCGGATCTGGCGGCAGAGCGAGGCGAGGTTGGCATCCGACCACGCCGGCAGGACGCCGCGGTAGAGGCCGGGCTCCGGGCGCTCGCCGTACCAGCCGAGCCCGCAGCCGTCGCCATTGACGACGGTGCGCGCCTCGCGCGCCTTCAGCGACTGGGAGACCAGCGAGCCCTCCGGCCGGATCAGCAGGTCTTCCAGGAACAGCGGCGTTCCGAGATAGGCGAGGAGGCGGCACATGGGGCGGTCCTGGCAAGCGTTCGGCCGATCTTTCGTCGAAGCCTCGAAGGCCCAGAACCGAGACCAGGTCCCGGCGGCGGAGGACTGGCGAGGAGTTTTCGTCGCCGGCGAGGCGCCGAGCGGAGCCGATGCAGCGCATCGGAGAGCATCGGCAACGACGTCCGGCGGCGGAAAATACCGACAGGCCGACCCGCTGGGTCCTGGTCCCGGTTCTAGGCCACCATGCGTTCGCGAAGCTGGTCCCGGAACGCCATCGCGAAGCGCGCGGCGGCGGCCGCGTGGATCGCGGTGGAATCGAAGCCCGGCACCGGTAGCGCGTCCGGGTCGAGCGACAGGACGATCTCGGTGCAGCCGAGGATGACGCTGTCGGCGCCCGCCGCCACCCCGCGCTCGACGATCGCGGTGAGTTCGCGCCGCGAGCTGTCGAGGACCCGGCCCGCGCACAGTTCCTCGAAGATCACGCGGTGCACCGTCTCGCGGTCGGCGGCCTGCGGCACCATGGGGCGGAAGCCGGTGGCCTGGGCCAGCCGGTCGGCGTAGAAGCCGTGCTCCATCGTGTAGCGGGTGGCGAGGAGCAGCGGGCGGCGCGCGCCGCGTGCCGCGAGCGCCGCGCCGGTCTCGGCGATGATGTCGATCAGCGGGATCGACACGGCGCCCGCGACCTCGGCCGAGACGAGGTGCATCGTGTTGGTGCAGATGAGGACGCAGTCGGCGCCGGCCCGCTCGAG
Organism: Aureimonas sp. Leaf324; assembly: GCF_001423245.1. Classification (GTDB taxonomy): domain Bacteria; phylum Pseudomonadota; class Alphaproteobacteria; order Rhizobiales; family Rhizobiaceae; genus Aureimonas. Next base: position 72,952 of record NZ_LMOH01000004.1, on the reverse strand, counting down.
GCGCCGGGCGCTGTCGGCGAGCATGGCCGCGGCGAGATCCCAGCGGCCGGCCTTCTGGAGGGCCACCACCTCGGAAAAGTTCAGCGAGTGGAGGAGGATGTCGGCCGAGTCCAGCGGACCGCCCGCCTGCCGCACCGCCTCGTTGAGGAGGCGGTAGTAGACGGCGGTGGATTCCCAGCTCATGCCCCCGATCAGACCGATCCGCTTCATCTCGTGTTCCCCCAACCGTCTCGATGCCGATGCGGGAAAGACTAGCGCGACCACCGCGCAATCGGCGCGCTTAGTTCATGAACGAGTAGTAAAACGGCGCAATGAAGATGCGCGAAACCAATCTTTTACGCATCCAGCTTGCGTCCCGGCTCAGAACCGCGCATACCTTGCCCATGCTGGACGATCGCGACCGCCTCCTCCTCGACCTCCTCCAAGACGATGCCGACCGCCCGGTGCAGGAACTGGCCGAGCGCGCCTCGCTGTCGGCCTCGGCCTGCTCGCGGCGCATCCAGCGCCTGCGCGACGAGGGCTATCTCAAGCGCCGCATCGCGCTGGTCGACCGCAAGCGCATCAACCTGCCGACCACCGTTTTCGTGATCGTGAAGACCTCGCGCCATTCCGGCACCTGGCTCGACGAGTTCCGCGCCGCGCTCGCCGCGATCCCCGAGATCGTCGAGGTACACCGCCTCACCGGAAACTTCGACTACATCCTGAAGGTGGTGCTGCCGGACGTCGAGACCTACGACACGATCTACAAGCGGCTGGTGGCGCGGGTCGAGCTGTTCGACGTCTCGGCCTATATCTCGATGGAGACCGTGAAGGCCGACGTCGCCCTGCCGACGCGCTATGCGTGATGTTTCACGTGAAGCAGAGGGCCTGCCCTGCGCCATGACCTGTGGTGGTTTGGTCGCACTCCGGGTTGCAGCTGTACATTCGCCGTGAAAATCGCTTTCCGTGGGCCGACCCGATGGGTTAGCGGATGGCCATGCCGTCCCTTGCCCAGCGGGTCGTGGCCCGCACCGCCCTTCTCGTCGCCCTCGCCTGCCTCGGCGCGCAGCCGTCGCTCGCCGACATCCGCGTGCCGCCCGGCAACCGCCATGCCGAGCAGCCGGACATCCCCGGCGGGTCGCGCTCGCGCACCCAGGCGACGCGGTCCTCCTTCGCGGCGAAGTACGAGAAGATCCACGCGCTTCTCGCCGAGAACCGCAGCCTGCAGGACAAGATCCGCAAGGCCGCACGCGCCTACGGCATCCGCCCGATCCACATCGCGGGCGCGCTGGTCGGCGAGCACACCTACAATGTCGACGCGATGGACCAGCTCCAGAGCTACTACGTGAAGGCAGCGTCTTACCTCAACGCCGGGGTCGACTTCGCCTATCGCGGCGAGAGCGTCGCCGACTTCGTGGCCCGTCCCGAGTTCCGACCTTGCGAGAGCGCCCGCGGCGACGCCCGGCTCTGGGCCTGCCGCGAGGCGGTGTTCGAGAAGCGCTTCCGCGGCCGGACGGTGGGCGGCACCAGCTTTCCCGACAACCGCTTCGGCGCGGTGTTCTTCCAGCCCTTCTACGCCGGCCAGACCTTCGGCCTCGGCCAGCTCAACCCGCTGACCGCGCTTTCGGTGTCGGACATGGTGCATCGCGTGTCCGGCTATGCCCGGCTCGACATGCGCGACGCCGGCGAGGTCTACGCCTCGATCATGGATCCCGACCGGACGCTCGCCTACATGGCCGCCGTGATCCGCGTCTCGATCGACGCCTACGAGGACATCGCGGGCTTCGACATCTCGGGCAATCCGGGCGTCGTCGCGACGCTCTACAATGTCGGCGATCCGTTCGGGCGCGCCGAGACGCTCGCGGCCGCCAACCGCGCGGGCGCCGGGCGCCTGCCGGAGGAGAACTACTACGGCTGGCTGGTGAACGAGAAGATCACCGACCTCGAGGCGATCTTCCCCTGACGCGTCATGTCACCGTGCCGTCGTCCGGCGCCTTGGCCGGTCCGCCCCGGTCGACGGCGATGAAGCTGATCTTGCCCTGCGGCTCGATGATCGCCCAGGCGACGTCCGAGAGGCGAGCGATGCCGGCCAGTCGCATTTCCGACTCCACCTCCAGCCGCGTGATCCGATCGCGCCGCAGGTTGTCCTCCAGGATGACGCCGTTGCGGACGATGACGCGCGGCGCGCCATTGAGCAGGCGCTCGGCGCGCGGGCTGAGATAGGTCGCCCAGGACAGGACCAACCCCCAAAAGGCGAAGGTGACGACGGCCAGTGTCGCGCCGGTGAGCGAGAAGTCGTTGTGGGTGACGCCCTGCTGGATGAGATCGCCCATCACGATCAACACCACCAGCTCGAACGGCGTCATCTGCGCGAGCTCGCGTTTGCCGAGGAGCCGAAGCAGGAGATAGAGCACCGCGAACATCACGGTGGCGCGCACGACAATGTCCATCAGGGCCTGACCTCGATCTCGAGCGGCAGGGCGGCAAGGTCCTGCGATCCGTCGAGAACGCGGATCCGCCCCGCGACATCGCCCAGAAGCGACGGGTTGAGCTGGAAGTCCATCTTGACGAGGATCGTGCGCCCCGCCTCCGCCGCGCCGTAGGAGAAGTGGAAGGCCCCGTCTTCGAAGCCTTCCTCCGCGGCGGCCGGCAGCATCGAGTTCTGCGTCGTCTGCCGCCAGAGCCCCGCATCCACCGACAGGACGAGATCGCCCACCGGCCGCGACGGTGTGACGTAGACGCGCATTTCGTAGAACTCGCCGTTGCGCAGCGTGTCGGGCGCCTCGACCACGAGCCGCGCTCCCGCGCCATCGACCGCCGTCGTGTCGAGACCTTCCCCACCGAAGGCGCCCAGCGCGGCCGCCGCCATCAACGAGCCGAGCACCAGAAGCGACAGCGGGCTCGCATGGCGCTTGATCGCCGCGGGCGCCTTAAGATGCGGATGGCCGAGGCCATCGGGAAAGTCGGTATCGGACACGGAGCAGCACGTCTCGAAGGAGGCAGCGTCGTCTTGTGAGCTATCGTCCCGGCATCGCGCTTCAAGGCGTCGGTTCTAGCGCCGGCGACGGGCCCGTTCGGCCGCCTCGCCGCGAGCGGCGGCTTCCTGCAGGAGTGTGTCGAGCGCCGCGATGTCGGCGGCTTGGAGAAGCGGCAGGGCTTCGGCGAGCCGGTTGGCGAAGGCGGTCGCCTCCGGGCTCAGGGTTCCGGTCTCGAGGACCACTTTGGGATGGGAGAGCTCGGCGAGGCGCTCCAGGTCCTCTGCGTCGTCCCAGATCACGTTGAGATAGCCGATGATGCGCTGGAGCATCGACCAGGTCGGGCGCCCGCGCTTGCCGTGTTCCAAGGCCGAGAGGTAGGCGGCCGAGACGCCGAGCGCTTTCGCCATCTCGCCTTGCGTGATGCCGCGCTCGGCACGAAGCGCCCGCACGCGCAGGCCGAACGGCGTCATCGCCGCCGCACCCGCACATAGAACGCCCCCTCGCCGCCGTGCCCGCGCTCGGCCTGATCGTAGCCCGACACGAGAGTGCGGAAGTCCGGGGTCGAGAACCAGTGCGGCAGCGCGCGCTTCAGGCTTCCCGTCGAGCCGTAGGACGCGCCGCGCCCGGTGATCACGAGAACGTGGCGCAGGCCCCGCGCCTTGGCGGAGCGCAGGAAATGGAGAAGCGCCCCGTGCGCCACCGCCTCGGTCCAGCCGTGGAGGTCGATCCGGTCCTCCAGCTCGATGCGTCCCTTGCCGATCTTGCGCCGCACCGGCCGGTCGATCGGCGACAGCGGCGGGGGCGTCGGGGCAAGGCGCGGACGAACGGCGGCGGGAAAGGCCGCCGCCATCGTGCCGGCGCGCAGCGGCTCGGGCTTGGCGGCGGGTGCAGGCACCGCCGGCTCGGGCGGGGCTTCGGGCGTCGCCTTGCCGGGCAGCGGCACGGCCGAGCGCGCGACGCTCGCCCAGAGACGCCGCTCCTCGCCGGAGAGGTCGCGCCGGCGCCTCATGGCAGGCTCGCGCGCGGCACGAGGGCAACGAGGCGCGCCGCGTGGCGCACGGTCCCCGCCAGTTGCCCTGCCGCCGCGCCGAAGCCGACGAAGATGTCGCCGCGCGCCGGGCCGACGATCGCCGAGCCCGTGTCCTGCGCGACGAGAAGCCGGCGGAAGGGGCGGTCGCCGATCACGAGATCGGGCGCGTCGACGAAGACCGGCATGCCGTAGGTATGGAGCGAGGCGTCGACCGCCAGCGAGCCGAGCGGCGTCAGCGGCACGCCCATGCCGCCGATCGGGCCGGCCCCGGGCTCCAGCGGCACTTCGCGGAAGAAGATGAACGAGCGGTTGCGCCGGAGGAGCGCGCGCGCCCGGTCGGGATGGGCGGCGAGCCAGCGGCGGATGCCGGCCATGTCGGCCCCGTCCAGCGGCAGTTCGCCCTCCTGCACGAGGACGCGGCCGATCGCGGTGAAGCGATGGCCGTTCTTGGCGGCATAGCCGACGCGCATCAGCGCCCCGTCCGGCAGCACGAGGCGGGCCGAGCCCTGGACGTGGACGAAGAAGGCATCCGCCTCGCTGTCGAGAAAGGCGAGTTCGAGACCGCGGCCCCGGAGCCAGCCCTCCTCGATCTCGGCGCGCGCCGGATAGGGAACGAGCGTCCCGTCATCGGAGCGCATGGCAAAGCGCGTGCCGGCCTCGAGGCCCTCGACGCTCTCGCCATCGGTCAGCGCGACGAGGTCGGCCGGCGGGCGGTAGAGCGGCACGCGGAAGCGGGCGGTGCGCGTGCGCGAGGCGGGGAGTTCCGGCTCGTAGTAGCCCGTCACGAAGCCGCGCGCCGGCGCGCCGGCGTCGAGAATGTCTGCCGGGCGGAAGGCCGCCTCGAAGAAGGCGCGGACATCCGCGGCGGAGGGATCGTCGCCCATCGCCAGCGCGGCGCGCGCGGCGGGGGCGAAGGCAGCGGGCGGGAGCTTGACGGCGGCCGCCGGGCCTGGCGAGGCGAGGAGCGACGGCGCCGAGCGCCGGAACGCGAAAAAGGCCGGCCGATGATCGGCGCGGCCCCAGTCGGGAAGGTCGGAGAAGCCGAGCGGTGCGAAGCGGGGCTCCGGTCCGGCTCGGCTCGGGGAGGCGGTCATGCGGATGCCCCTCGCGCGCCGGCGGTCAGTCCTCGGACTCGGTTTCCACCAGACGCCAGTTCGGATCGCGCGAGCGCGTGTCGCGGGCGAAGGTCCAGACGTCGATCACCTCGACCACCGTCTCGGGATCGCCGTCGGCCACCGTGCCGTCGGCTTTCAGCGTCGCCGAGATCAGTTGCGAGACGATGCGCATCGTCACCAGCGCCTCGCGGTCCTTCAGCTCGGCCCCGGTGATCGTCGCGTCGTTGATGCCGACGAACGAGGACTGCAGCCGCTCGCCCCGCGCCTCGCGCTGCGAGATCGAGGCGTCAAAGCCCTGGTAGACCTCGGGCGACAGGAGGTTCTGGAGAAGCTTGCGGTCGCCATCGGCAAAGGCGGTGACGATCATCTCGTAGGCGGTCTTGGCGCCCTCGACGAAGGTCGCGACCTCGAAACTCGGGTCGGCGTCCTTGATCCGGCGCAGGCCCTCGTTGGCCGGGGTGCCGGGCACGGTCGCCTTGTCGATCGCCTCGTAGGGGCTGACGGCCGTCTCGTCGGCGTTCACGCGGCGCGAGGGCAGCGTCACGACATTGCCCTGCGCCGGCGCCGGACCCTCGGTCGGACGGGAATAAGGATCGAAGGGCGGACGCTCGTTTCCGGTCCGCCGGCCAAGGACCGAGCGCAACTGGTACAGGACGATCGCCGCTACCACGATGAAGAAGATCGTCCCGAAGCCCATGAATGCCCGTATGTCCCGTGGATCAAGCGATGGTTATGCCTCCGTCATATAGAGCCAGGGCGGCGCGCATTCAAATTCACGCTTCCGCGTCCTATGTTGAGCGCGCACCGGCGGGCCCCTCCCGCCGCTTCGGAGACCTCGAGCCCTCTCATGCCGCTGATCCTCATCCCCCTGGCGCTTCTGGCGCTGCCGCTGATCGAGATCGGCGTGTTCATCTGGGTCGGCGGCGAGATCGGCGTCTGGCCGACGCTGGCACTGGTCGTCGCCTCGATCCTCTTGGGCGCCGCGCTCCTGAAGCGCCAGACCCTGTCGACCTTGCGCGCCGCGCAGGCCGAGGCGCGCGCCGGCCGCCTGCCCGAGCGCCAGATCGTGCACGGCGCGATGATCGCGCTGGCCGGCATTCTCCTGATCCTGCCGGGCTTCGTGACCGACGTCGTCGGCCTTCTCCTGTTCCTGCCGCCGGTGCGCGACTTCGTGTGGCATCGCCTGCGCTCGCGCATCGTCGTGGTCGGCCCGACCGGCGCGCGCACCGCGCCCTACCGCCAGCCGGGCCCCGAGGTGATCGACCTCACCGGCGGCGAGTTCCGCCGCCGCGACGGCACCGACGGCAGCCCGTGGACCCGCCTCGGCGGCCCGGGCGAGGATCCGGACGAGCGGGGACCGCGCACGCTGCACTGAGGGGCGTTGCGGCGCCCGTGCTTGTTTCTCCCCCCGGCCCCGTGATAGCTGCGGCCCCGAGCCGCGGCTGAAACGCCGCCATCTTGGAAGGGGCGCCGCAGACGCGCCCGAGGAGCCCCGATGTCCCAGATCGACCACACCAACGGTGCCAACGGCGCGAACGGCGCCAACGGTGCGAGCCAGGCGGCCCAGCCCTCGCTCAACATCCTCGCCCAGTACATCAAGGACCTGTCGTTCGAGAGCCCCGGCGCGCCCGCCTCGCTGCGCGGCCAGTCGCGCGCGCCCGGCATCAACATCGGCGTCAATGTCGGCGCCAACCCGGTCCAGGGCGGCGACCACGAATACGACGTCCGCCTGACGCTGAACGCGCGCGCCGGCGAGGGCGCCGACACGCTGTTTCACGTGGAACTCGAATACGGCGGCGTGTTCCGCCTCGAGGGTTTCCCGCAAGAGCACATGCTGCCGGTCCTCTTCATCGAGTGCCCGCGCCTCCTGTTCCCGTTCGCGCGGCAGATCGTCGCCGACGTGACGCGCAATGCCGGCTTCCCGCCGCTGATGATCGACCCGATCGACTTCGCGGCGCTCTTCACGCAGCGCCTCGCCGAGGAGCGCACGAAGGCGCAGGTCCAGCCGGTCGTCTGACCGGCGCCTCGCCAAGCCATCGACGAAGGGCGCCCCGGGAGACCGGCGGCGCCCTTTTTCGTCAGGCGGCGCGGCGGCGCTGCCAGCGCGGGTAGAGAAGGCCGAGGACGAGGCCGGACATGACGAGGAGCGCCGCCCCGATCTTCCACGGCGGCAGCAGTTCGCCGAGGAGCAGCGCCGAGGCCCCCATGCCGAACAGCGGCACGAGGAGCGCCATCGGCGTGATCAGCGCGGCCGGGTGGCGCGACAGGAGCCAGCCCCAGGCGGCATAGCCGAACAGCGTGTTGCCGACGGTCTGCCAGAGGACGGCGGCAAAGGTCAGGGCGTCGGCCCGCGCCAGGCCGGCGCGGATCGCGTCCCAGCCCTCCAGCGCGAAGGACAGGGCAAAGAGCGGCGGCGCCGAGAAGACGCTGCCCCAGATGACGTAGGGCAGCATGTTGGTGACGCGGCTGTGGCGGGCCACGATGTTGCCGCCCGCCCAGGACAGGGACGCCAGGAGCACCAAGGCCAGCCCGAGGGGCGTCGTGGTGCCGTCGGTGTGCGTGAGGATGACCCCGAGGCCGGCAAGCCCGAGGCCGAGCGCCACCCACTGGAACGGGCGGATCGTCTCGCCCGACAGGCGCATCGCCAGCGCGATCGTGAAGAACACTTGGCTTTGGATGACGAGGGACGCGAGCCCCGGCGAGATGAAGCCGTTCATCGCGATGAACAGGAGCCCGAACTGGCCGGTGCCGATCAGGATGCCGTAGGCGGCGAGATGGCTCCAAGGCACGCGCGGGCGCGGAAACAGGAGGATGCCGGGCAGGGCCGCGAATAGGAAGCGAAGGGCCGCAAAGAGGAGCGGCGGCAGATGCTTCAGACCCTCGTGGATCACCACGAAATTGGTGCCCCAGACCGCGACCACCGCGAGACCGAGAAGGAAATGGCGAAACGGGAGAAGCGGCGCATCCATGCCGCCGCTTCTAGAAGCTCTGCGCGGTCCTGAACAGGCGCGCGGTCGTCAGGCGTCGTAGCCTTCGACGCGACGCCACAGGGGCGCGTCGCCGAGGCCCGAGACAAAGGCACGGTGCGCCTCGATCTCAGCCGCAGTGAGGCGGGGCTTCAGCGGCACGGGACGCGGCGGCAGCGCACGGCGCGCCCCGCCCTCGCCGCCCTCGTTCGCCCGCGCCTCGTCCTCGGTGACGAGGCGCAGCGCCGACTGCCGGCCGCCGATCAGCTCGATATAGACCTGCGCGAGAAGCTCCGAGTCGACCAGCGCCCCGTGCTTGTCGCGCTTCGAGGTGTCGATCGAGAAGCGCGAGCAGAGCGCGTCGAGCGTCGCGGGCGCCATCGGAAACTTGCGCCGCGCCATGGTCAGGGTGTCGATCAGGCGATCGGCCGGGATCGGCGGCCGGTCGAGGCGCGCGAGCTCGGCATTGATGAAGCGCATGTCGAACGTGCCGTTGTGCGCGATCAGCCGGGCGTCGTCGAAGAAGGCGAGGACGTCGTCCACCACCTCGGCGAAAACCGGCTTGTCCTTCAGGAAGTCGTCGGAGATGCCGTGGATGTCGAAGGCGCCGGGATCCACCTTCCGCCCCTGCGGGCGGATGAAGCAGTGGAACTCCCGCCCCGTCGGGATGTGGTTCCACAGTTCGATGCCGCCGATCTCGATCACGCGGTCCTCGGCGAAGTCGAGCCCGGTGGTTTCGGTGTCGAAGACGATCTCGCGCATGGAACTTCCCTTAAGGCTGTCCCCCTCCATGTCGGACAGGCGGCGCCCGCGCGCAAGCCTCAGGTCTTGGGCAGCGCGCCGAACCCCTCGACGATCCGCCGCACCGCGGCTCGTGCAGGTTCCAGTCCCTCGCCCGTGTCGATCACGAAGTCGGCGCGGCGTCGCTTCTCGGCGTCCGGCATCTGGCTCGTGAGGATCTTTTCGAACCGCTCGGCCGTCATGCCGGGGCGCGCGAGGACGCGCGCGCGCTGGACATCCGGCGGCGCGGTGACGACGAGGACGGCATCGACCCGCCCCTCGCCGCCGGTCTCGAAGAGAAGGGGAATGTCGAGGACTGCCAGCGGCGCCCCGGCCTCGCGCGCGGCCTCAAGGAACGCCCGCTCCTCCTCGCGCACCAGCGGGTGGACGATGGCTTCCAGCGCGGCAAGCGCTTCGGCGTCGCCGAGGACACGCGCGCCGAGCGCCGCACGATCGACGACGCCGTCCCGCACCGTGCCGGGAAAGCGCGCCTCCACCAGCGGCGCGGCGCGCCCGGCATAGAGGCGGTGCACGGCGGCGTCGGCGGAATGGACGGGCACGCCGAGCGCTTCGAACATCTCGGCCGTCGTCGACTTGCCCATGCCGATCGAGCCGGTGAGGCCGAGGACCTTCACGCGTGCGCCTCGATGTCGGCGATCACGGCCCGACGCAGCGCCTCGTCGACGGTGGGCCGCTGCCCGAACCAGCGCTCGAAGCCCGGCACCGCCTGATGCAGGAGCATGCCGAGCCCGTCGGCGGTGCGAAGGCCGCGCGCGGAGGCGGCCTGAAGGATCGGCGTTGCCAGCGGGACATAGACGATGTCGGTGACGAGGGCACCCTCCGGCAGGGCCTCGATCGCGCGCGTGTCGGCCTCGCGGAGGCCCTCCGGGTCGGCGGGCCGCGTGTTGACCACGAGGTCGCAGGACCGGGCGAGCGCGGAAAAGTCGTCCTCGCCGCCCGCCTCGGCCCCGAAGGCGTCCGCCAGACGCTCGGCGCGTGCGCGCGTCCGGTTGAGGATGGTGATGCGGGCGATCCCGGCTTCTCGCAGCGCATGCACCACGGCGCGGGCCGCACCGCCCGCGCCCAGCACCACCGCAGTTCGCGCCTCGCGCCAGCCCGCCAGCCGCTCGTCGAGATTGGCGGAGAAGCCGTAGGCGTCGGTGTTGCCGCCGGTCAGCAGGCCGTCCTCGAACCAGAGCGTATTGACCGCGCCGATCGCCTCGGCCGCCGCGTCGAGCCGGGCGGCGGCCGCGAACGCGGCTTCCTTGTGCGGGATGGTGACGTTGCCGCCGGCAAAGCCCTCGCCCTGCAGCCGGTCGAGAAACCTCGAGAAATCCTCCGGCGGTACGGCGATCCGCTCATACGAGCCCGGGATCCGCAGGTCGCGAAGCCACGTCCCGTGGATCAGCGGCGAGCGGGAATGGGAGATCGGCCAGCCGGTGACGAAGGCGCGGGGGGCCTCACGCATCGAGCGCGCCCCGCGCCCGGAGTTCCCGGATCAGCGGCAGCATGGGCAGGCCGATGATGGTGAAGAGGTCGCCCTCGATCCGCTCCATCAGCTGCAGGCCGCGCCCCTCCACCTGATAGGCGCCGACGCTCGTCAGCACCCCGTCTCCGGCCGCGGCGAGGTAGCGCCCGATCTCGGCCGGCGTGAGGTCGCGGAAGGTGATCGAGGCGCGCGAGACATGCCGCCAGACCGCCGCCCCCCCTTCGGCCAGCACCACGGCGCTGTCGAGATCGTGCGTGCGGCCCGACAGTTTCAGGAGCGTGCGACGCGCGGCCTCCATGTCGGCCGGCTTGTGCAGGATCTCGTCGCCGACCGACAGGACCTGGTCGGCCCCGATCACCAGCGCCCCGGGGCGCCGCTCGGACACGTCGACCGCCTTCGCCTCGGCCAGCACCAGCGCCACCTCGTCGGGCGTCGCGCCGGAATCCTTCAGCGGCGCCTCGACCAGTCGCTCGTCCAGCGTCGAGGGATCGGCCTCGGCCCGGATGCCGGCTTGCGTGAGCAGCGCCTGCCGGTGGCGGCTTCCCGAGGCCAGGACGAGATCGCGATTCATGCCGGCATCCTTTCCCGCGCGTTGCCGCGCGTCCTTAAATCTTTGTTCAAACAGCGCTTGTTTATTTGAGCCCGCGAAATGCGGGAAGCCGCCGGACGAAGCGGGACTCGATTCTCCCCCGCCCGTCCAGCGAAAGCTGAAGCGCCCCCCGCAATTGTCGGCCCTCTGTGGGAATCAGGGGACCGGCGGCGCGGCCGGCTGGCAAGCGATTTCGCCCCGTTTGAAAACTCCGCCGTCATCCACAGTTCACGAGCGCCGGGAGGCTGTGGGCGTGCGCTTGTGAATTTCGGGGACGCGCCCGCTGACCCCCGAGCCGCGATCGCGGCCAACCGCCTGATGCCGCAGCCACTTCGCCCCATCGCGCCGCCTGCCGCATCGGACCCCGGTTTGCGGCCCATCGTTTCGCCCCTGTGAATTCCCATGATCCACCGACTCATAGAATCAGAATCTCAGATTCATGGATTTCTTTTCTAAGAGGGGCGGACGGGAAAACCCTCCGGGCTATCTGACGAGCGGTCGGCGCTCAGCCCTCCGGCCGTCTCGAAAGAGACTGGACGCGGGGTCTCGCGCCGGGCATCCCTCGCCTCGCCCGTGCCGCTTCCCGAAAGGTGTCCCATGCCAGAGCGCAAGCTCCTGCGCGTTCTCGCCGGCGAGACCGTGTTCCCGCCCCCCATCTGGCTGATGCGCCAGGCCGGGCGCTACCTCCCCGAATACCGCGAGACGCGGGCGCGGGCCGGCGGCTTCCTCGACCTCTGCTACAATCCGGATCTTGCGACCGAGGTGACGCTGCAGCCGATCCGCCGCTTCGGCTTCGACGCGGCGATCCTCTTTTCCGACATTCTCGTGATCCCCGATGCCCTGCGGCGCAACGTTCGTTTCGTGCAAGGCGAGGGTCCGCAGATGGATCCGATCGCGCCGCACGAGATCGCCGGCCTCGACCCCACCAACGCCGAGACCCACCTCGCGCCCGTGATCGCAACCGTCACGCGCCTGCGCGCCGAACTCCCCGAGGAGACCACCCTCATCGGCTTCTGCGGCGCGCCCTGGACGGTGGCGACCTACATGATCGCCGGCCACGGCACACCCGACCAGGGTCCGGCGCGGCGCTTCGCCTACCAGCACCCGGAGGCCATGGACGAACTTCTGGAGCTCCTCGCCGAGATGAGCGCCGAGTACCTGATCCGCCAGCTGCAGGCGGGGGCCGACTGCGTCCAGATCTTCGATTCCTGGGCGGGCGTCCTCGACGAACTGTCCTTCCATCGCTTCTCGATCGGCCCCACCCGGCGCATCGTCGAGCGCGTGCGCGCCGCCGTGCCCCAGGCCCGCATCATCGGCTTCCCCAAGGGCGCCGGACCGCTCCTGCCCGCCTATCGCGAGGGCACGGGCGTCGATGCCGTCGGCCTCGACTGGTCCGTCCCCTTCTCCTTCGCCGCCGATCTCCAGCGGCAGGGCCCGGTCCAGGGCAACCTCGACCCGCTCCGCCTCATCGCCGGCGGCCGCGCGCTGGACGAGGGCATCGACGCCATCCTCCGGAGCCTCGGCCACGGCCCGCTGATCTTCAACCTCGGCCACGGCATCACGCCTGACGCGCCGATCGCCCATGTCGAGCACCTCGTCGAGCGGGTGCGGCGGGGGGGATAGCGGGGCTGCCGCCCCGACCCCGCCAGGGGAAATCATTTCCCCTGGCGGGGTCGGGGGCGGCGCCCCCGTCTTCACCCCACCGCTTCCGTTCGGTGCGGTTCTCGACTAGGCAGGCGGGGAGCCCTGCCGGAGGATGCCATGACCGTTTTGCCCAAGCCCGTCGCGAAGGACCGTTCGCTGCTCTATGCGCTGGCCGGCGGCGTGGTGCTGGCAATCGTCCTGTTCGGGCTGGTGCCGCTCGAGGCGCAAGCGTGGGTGAAGAGCCTTCACATCCTCGCGGTGATCTCGTGGATGGCGGGGATGCTCTATCTGCCGCGCCTCTTCGTCTACCACACGGAGGCGGGGGCGGGGTCGCGCGAGGCCGAGACGTTCAAGGTGATGGAGCGGCGCCTGATGCGCGGCATCATCAACCCGGCGATGGTCGTGACCTGGGTGGCGGGCCTGTGGCTCGCGATCGAGGTGTTCCAGTTCCGGGGCGGCTGGCTGCATGCCAAGCTCCTCTTCGTGGTGCTCTTGTCGGGCGTCCACGGCTACCTGTCGGCTTCGCGCAAGCGGCTGGAGCGCGACGAGATCACCAAGTCGAGCCGGCATTGGCGGATCATGAACGAGGTGCCGGCGCTCCTCATGGTGGTGATCGTGATCCTCGTGGTGGTGAAGCCCTTCTGATCGCGGCTTGCCTTTCGCCCCGCCGGTGCGATCTAACGCGGACCTGAAATCCCCCGGAGCCGAGGTTCCCCTTGTCCGTAGCCCCAGCCTCCGACCGCCCCGTCTGCCTCGTCGTCATGGGCCCGTCCGGCACCGGCAAGACGACCACGGCGAAGGGGCTGGCGACGGGGCTCGGCTGGCGCTTCGCCGAGGCCGACGAGTTTCACCCGAAGGCCAATATCGACAAGATGTCGGCCGGCATCCCGCTGAACGACGAAGACCGGGCGCCCTGGCTGGTCGCGATCCGCGACTGGGTGTCGGGCGAGGCGGCGGCCGGGCGTTCCACCGTGATCACCTGCTCGGCGCTGAAGCGGCGCTATCGCGATGTGTTGCGCGGGGCGGCGGCGCGGGTGCGCTTCGTGGAGTTGAAGGGCGACGAGGCGCTGATCCGCGAGCGCATGGAGAAGCGCAAGGGACACTACATGCCGCCCTCGCTGCTCGCCTCGCAATATGCCGACTTCGAGCCGTTGCAGCCGGACGAGGACGGCGTGCGCGTGTCGGTCGAGGCGTCGCCGGAGGCCGTGGTGGACGACGCGCTGCACCAGCTTTCCCTCGGACCCGTGGCGCCGATCGGCGGCTGAGCGAAGCCCGCTTGCGCTGGCCCGCCTGCGGCCTTATAGACTGAACGCGTAACCCGCCTCCGGCGCGACGCAGCCATGCCTGCGATCCCGCCCGTTCAGCCGAACATGTCCATCCTCGTTCCGGCCTGACCCATCCCCCGATCGTTGACGCCCCCGTGCCGCGCGACCCTTCGAAGGTCCGGATGGGGTTGGAGCCCTTTTGACATGTCCGAGATCAAACTCCAGGACCTCAAGAACAAGAACGCCGCCGAACTGGTCGCCTTTGCCGAGGAGAACGAGGTCGAGAACGCCTCCGTCCTGCGCAAGCAGGAGCTCCTTTTCGCCATCCTGAAGCGCCTCGCCGCGCAGGACGTCGAGATCATCGGCGAGGGCGTCGTCGAGGTGCTGCAGGACGGCTTCGGCTTCCTGCGCTCGCCGGAGGCCAACTACCTGCCCGGCCCGGACGACATCTACATTAGCCCTTCCCAGCTGCGCCGCTTCTCGCTGAAGACCGGCGACACGGTCGAGGGCACGATCCGAAGCCCCAAGGACGGCGAGCGCTACTTCGCCCTCATGAAGGTCAACACGATCAACTTCGACGACCCGGAGAAGATCAAGCACAAGAGCCACTTCGACAACCTGACGCCGCTCTACCCGAACGAGCGCTTCAAGATGGAGTTCGCCGACTCCACCAAGAAGGACCTCTCGGCCCGCGTCATCGATCTCGTCGCCCCGCTCGGCAAGGGCCAGCGCGCGCTGATCGTCGCCCCGCCGCGCACCGGCAAGACGGTGCTTCTGCAGAACATCGCGCATTCGATCACCGCCAACCACCCGGAATGCTACCTCATCGTGCTGCTCATCGACGAGCGCCCCGAGGAAGTGACCGACATGCAGCGCTCGGTGAAGGGCGAGGTCGTCTCCTCCACCTTCGACGAGCCGGCGACGCGCCACGTGCAGGTCGCCGAGATGGTGATCGAGAAGGCCAAGCGCCTCGTCGAGCACGGACGTGACGTCGTGATCCTTCTGGATTCGATCACCCGCCTCGGCCGCGCCTACAACACGGTCGTCCCATCCTCCGGCAAGGTCCTGACCGGCGGTGTCGACGCCAACGCCCTCCAGCGGCCCAAGCGCTTCTTCGGCGCGGCGCGCAACATTGAGGAAGGCGGCTCGCTCACCATCATCGCGACGGCCCTCATCGACACCGGCTCGCGCATGGACGAGGTGATCTTCGAGGAGTTCAAGGGCACCGGCAATTCCGAGCTCGTGCTCGACCGCAAGGTCGCCGACAAGCGCATCTTCCCGGCGATGGACATCCTCAAGTCCGGCACGCGCAAGGAGGACCTCCTCGTGCCGCGCCAGGACCTGCAGAAGATCTTCGTCCTGCGCCGCATCCTCGCGCCCATGGGCACGACCGACGCGATCGAGTTCCTCAACGACAAGCTGAAGCAGACGAAGTCGAACACCGACTTCTTCGACTCGATGAACACGTAAGGCCGCAGGCCGAGCGCGCATCGAAGGGCCGCCGTGGCGACACGGCGGCCTTTTTCGTGGGATCGCGCGCCGCGATGCGCTAGAGCCGGAGGCGACGCCACCAGCCCGAGGCCGCGCCGCCATGTCCGATCGTCCGACCCGACCCGATGCCGTGCGGCGCGTGGAGATCGCGGCGCTCGCGAAAAGCCTGCCCATCCGCGTCGTGGAAACGGAAACCATCGCGCGCACCGCGGAAGAAGCGGCGCGCGCCGTCTCGGTCGCGGTCGGCCAGATCGTGAAAAGCCTCGTGTTCCGCGGCAAGGAGACGGGCGAGCCCTATCTCCTCCTCGTGTCCGGCGCCAACCGCGTGGACGAGAAGGCGGTCGCGACCGTGGTCGGCGAGGCGCTCGGCCGGGCGGACGCCGACTTCGTGCGGGACGTGACCGGCTTTGCGATCGGCGGCGTCGCGCCGCTCGGCGCCCCGCGCCCCTTGCGCACCTTCATGGACCGCGACCTCCTGGCTTTCCCCTTCGTCTGGGCGGCGGCGGGCACGCCGTTCCACGTCTTCGAGACCGTGCCGGACGCGCTTCGCATCGCGTGCGACGCCGACGTGATCGCCGTCCGGTGAGCTTTGAGGACACGATCGCCGCCCTGTCCTCCGGCGCGCTGCCGGCGGGCATCGCGGTTCTGCGGGTCAGCGGCTCGCAGGCGCGTCTGGCGATGGAGCGGATCGCCGGCGGCGTGCCGGAGCCGCGCCGCGCGTCCCTCCGGACCTTTCGCGACGGCACGGGCGCGCCGATCGATCGCGGGCTGCTCCTGTTCTTTCCGGCGCCGGGTTCGGTCTCGGGCGAGGATCTCGCCGAGTTTCACGTCCATGGCGGACGGGCGGTCGCCGGCGCGATGCTGGCCGCGCTCTGCGCCCTGCCCGGCATCCGCCTTGCCGAGGCCGGCGAGTTCACCCGCCGCGCTTTCGAGAACGGCCGGATCGATCTGACGGAAGCGGAAGGGCTTGCCGATCTCCTTGCCGCCGAGACCGAGGGCCAGCGCGCGCAGGCGCTCGCCCAGGCCGAGGGCGGCATGCGCCAGCTCGCAGACGGATGGATGCGGCGGCTCCTCAGGGCGCGGGCACTGATCGAAGCGGCGTTCGACTTCTCCGACGAGGGCGACGTTGCGGACGACGTGTCGGCGGGCGTCTCGGCCGAGGTGCGGCGCCTCGCCGCCGAGATGCGCGAGAGCCTCTCTGGCGCACGGCGTGGCGAGATCTGGCGCGACGGCTTCCACGTCGTGATCGCGGGAGCGCCGAATGCCGGTAAGTCCAGCCTCCTCAACGCGCTGGCCGAGCGGGACGTCGCGATCGTCTCGGCGATCCCCGGCACGACGCGCGACGTCATCGAAGTGCGGCTCGACCTCACTGGCATCCCCGTGCGCCTGTCGGACACCGCGGGACTGCGCGAGACCGGCGACGTCGTCGAGGCGATCGGCGTCGAGCGCGCGCGCCGGGCGCTCGACGCGGCCGATCTCGTGCTCCATCTCGTCGCGCCGGAGGGGGAAACGGCAACGCTGGAGACCCACGCGCCGGTATTTCACGTTCGCACCAAGTCCGATCTCGCTCCGCAAGGTTTGCCGGCAAACTTCGACCTCGCGGTTTCCGCGCGTGATGGCCACGGGATCGGCAAGCTTCTCGATCGGATCACCGCCGCCGCGCGTGACAAGGCCGGCGATCCCAGCCAGATCGTGCCGACGCGCCTGCGCCACCGCGAAATCATCGCCGGCACGTTGGAATGGCTGGAGGCCTACGATCCCGAGCACCAGCCGCCCGAGGTCGCCGCCGAAACGCTGCGCCTTGCCGCCGACCGCTTGGGAAGCCTCACCGGCCGCACCGGGGTCGAGGACCTTCTCGGCGTGATCTTCGGCGAGTTCTGCATCGGGAAGTGAGGCCGGAGGTGCGGGTGGAGAACGGGCAGGCCGAGCGACTTGCGGCTCGGCTTGCAGGTGCGGCCTGATCGGCCTCGATTGACAGTCTCGGTCCGCTGCGGCTTAACCCGTCCCATGACACAGAAACCAATGGATGTTTCCGCCGACGTCGTGGTGATCGGCGGCGGCCATGCGGGCGTCGAGGCGGCCTGCGCCTCCGCGCGTACGGGCGCGGCGACGATCCTTCTGACGCATGCCTTTGAGACTGTGGGCGCGATGAGCTGCAATCCGGCGATCGGCGGGATCGGCAAGGGCCATCTCGTGCGCGAGATCGATGCGCTCGGCGGTGTGATGGGCCGGGCGGCCGATCGCGGCGGCATCCAGTTTCGCCTTCTCAACCGGCGCAAGGGACCCGCCGTCCGGGGCCCGCGCACGCAGGCCGACCGCAAGCTCTACAAGGCGGCCGTCCAGGCCGCGGTGCGCGCGCAGGACGGGCTGTCCGTCGTCGAGGGCGACGCCTTCCATCTTGAGTTCGATGCAGCCGGGCGCGTTGCGGCCGTGGTCCTCGACGATGGCCGCCGGATCGCCTGCGGCGCGGCGGTGCTGACCACCGGCACGTTTCTCAACGGGCTCATCCATATCGGCACGGAGAAGATCCCGGCGGGGCGCGTCGGTGAGAAGCCGTCGCTCGGCCTCTCCGCCACGCTGCGCCGCCTGGGGCTCCGCCTCGGCCGCCTGAAGACGGGCACGCCCGCGCGGCTCGACGGCACGACGATCGACTGGGCCTCGCTCGACCGGCAGGGTCCCGACGCCGAGCCCTACCCGTTCTCCTACCTGACGACCGAGATCGCGAACCCGCAGATCGACTGCGGCATCACCCGCACGACACCGGAGACGCACCGCATCATCCGCGACAACCTCCATCGCTCGGCGCTCTATTCCGGCGAGATCGAAGGGGTCGGCCCGCGCTACTGCCCGTCGATCGAGGACAAGATCGTCAAGTTCGGCGACCGCGACGGCCATCAGGTGTTCCTCGAGCCGGAAGGCCTCGACGATGCGACCGTCTATCCCAACGGCCTGTCGACCTCGCTGCCAGCAGATGTGCAGGAGGCGTTCCTGCGCTCGCTGCCGGGCCTCGAAAAGGTCGAGGTGTTGAAACCCGGCTATGCCATCGAATACGACCATGTCGACCCGCGCGAGCTGACGCGGGCGCTGGAGGTTCGAGCCGTGCCCGGCCTGTTCCTGGCGGGGCAGATCAACGGCACCACCGGCTACGAGGAGGCGGCGGCGCAAGGGTTGCTCGCCGGCCTCAACGCGGCGCGGCGTGCCGGCGGGGCCGAGCCCGTCGTGATCGATCGTGCCGATGCCTATCTCGGCGTGATGGTGGACGACCTGACGCGCACCGGCGTCACCGAGCCCTATCGCATGTTCACGAGCCGCGCCGAGTTCCGCCTGAGCCTGCGCGCCGACAATGCCGACCGCCGCCTGACCCCGCTCGGCATGGAATGGGGACTGGCCGACAGCGAACGCCGTGCGGCGTTCGAGGCCAGCGAGGCGGCGCTTGGCGCCGCGCGCGCCACGCTGGAAGCCCTGACCCTGACGAGCAGCGAGGCGGCCCGCAAGGGTCTGCCGGTGAATCAGGACGGGCGCACCCGTTCGGCCTGGGTGCTCCTCTCGCACGCCGATATCGGCTTCGACGACCTGACCGAAGTCTGGCCGGAACTCGAGGCGATCCAGGGATCGGTTCGGGAACGGATCGAGATCGAGGCGGGCTACGATGTCTATCTCGATCGCCAGCGCCGCGACCAGATGCAGCTGAAGCGCGACGAGGCGAAGGTCTTTCCGGCGGGGTTCGACTTCGCCGGGATCAAGGGCCTGTCCAACGAGCTTCGTCAGAAGCTGGTCGAGCGCCGACCGGCGAGCCTTGCCGAGGCCGAGCGCATCGACGGCATGACCCCGACGGCGCTTGCGCTCCTTCTTGTCGCTCTTCGAAAGCAAGACCTTGCCCGCGCCGCGTGACCGCCGGGGCCCACCGCCCCGCAAGCCGACCGACGTACAGCGCCCCGCGCCCAAGCCGAAGATGGGCAAGGCCGCGACGGAGGCGAAGCTCGCCGAGGAGCGCGCGCTCGTCCTGTCGCGGCACGCTGTTTCACGTGAAACAGGGGAACGGCTCGACGCCTATGTCGCCCTGCTGCGGACCTGGCAGAAGAGCATCAACCTCGTCTCGCCGGCGACGATCCCGGAAATCTGGACCCGGCATGTCGAGGACGGGCTGGTGCTCGGCGAACGCGCCAGGGGCATCTCGCGCTGGGCGGATCTCGGTTCGGGCGCCGGACTGCCGGGGCTGATCCTCGCGATCCTCATGGCCGAGCGCGAGGGCGGCGAGGTGCATCTCGTCGAGAGCAACGCCAAGAAGGCGGCGTTCCTGCGCACGGTGGCGCGCGAGCTTGCGCTTCCCGCGACGGTCCACGCCGAACGGATCGAGGACTGCGGTTCGGTCCTGTCCGCCGTCGAGGCGATCAGCGCGCGTGCGCTCGCCTCGCTCGACGATCTCTTCGCGCTCGTCGCGCCTCATACGCGGCCGGACACCGTCTACTGGTTCCTCAAGGGACGCACTCACGAGAGCGAGATCGCGCAAGCCGCTGCCCATTGGCGTTTCGACATGGTAAAGCATGCCTCGCCGGTCGAAGACGGCTCGGTGCTCCTGGAGATCCGTCGCCTCGAGCGCCTGGCGGCCCGCTAGGGATCGCGACCCGCAACCGAAGGCATGGATCCGGCCTGGCCAGACCCGGGTGGAGTTGACACGATGGACACGCTTTCCGTCCCGCGCATGCGGGTCATCACGGTTGCGAACCAGAAGGGCGGCGTCGGCAAGACGACGACCGCCATCAACCTCGCGACGGCGCTGGCCGCCATCGGCAAGCGCACGCTGCTGATCGACCTCGATCCGCAGGGCAACGCCTCGACGGGCCTCGGCATCGATCGCGAGGACCGCGCGGTGTCGTCCTACGACGTGCTGGTCGAAAGCGCGTCGGTCACCGATGCGGCGATGGAGACGGCCGTCCCGAACCTCTGGGTCATCCCCTCGACGCTCGATCTTCTGGGCGTCGAGATGGAGATCTCGACCGCGGCCAGCCGCGCCTATCGCCTGCGCGACGCGCTGCATTTCCATGTCGAGGAGACCGCGCGCTTCGATTTCGTGCTGGTCGACTGCCCGCCGTCGCTGAACCTTCTCACCGTCAACGCCATGGCCGCGGCCGATGCGATCCTGGTGCCGCTCCAGTGCGAGTTTTTCGCGCTGGAAGGTCTCAGCCAGCTTCTGGAAACGGTGGAGCAGGTGCGCGACACCTTGAACCCTGCGCTGTCCCTGCACGGGATCGTGCTGACGATGTTCGACGGGCGCAACAATCTCGCAAGCCAGGTGGTGCGCGACGTTCGTTCCTACATGGGCGACCACGTCTACGAGACGATCATCCCGCGCAACGTGCGCGTTTCGGAAGCGCCGAGCTTCGGCAAGCCGGCGATCCTCTACGACATGAAGTGTTCGGGCAGTCAGGCCTATATCCGGCTGGCGTCCGAGGTCATCCAGCGCGAGCGCGATCTCGCCGCCGCCTGACCCGTCCGGTTCGCCGACCCATCGATTTCGGGCAAGACGCCCCCGCATCTGAACCAGGAGACCCCGCATGACCGAGGACAAGGGACGCCAAAGGCTGGGACGCGGGCTCGCGTCGCTGATCGGCGGTTCGGCCTCCTCGACCCTGCCCTCGCGGGCGGGTAGTGCGTTTCCGGGCCCCGCGATGGCGCGCGAAGCCCAGGTCGGCGAGCGGCGCGTCGCGCCCTCAGAGCTCCGGCCGAACCCGAAGAACCCGCGCCGCCACTTCGACGAGACCGAACTCGAGGAACTGACGGCATCGGTCCGCCAGCACGGCGTGGTGCAGCCGATCCTGGTGCGGCGGGTCGAGGGCGCCGGCGGCTTCGAGATCGTGGCCGGCGAGCGTCGCTGGCGCGCTGCCAAGGCTGCGGCGCTGAAGGACGTCCCGGTCGTCCTGCGCGAGATTTCCGACCGCCAGTCGCTCGAGATCGCGATCATCGAGAACGTCCAACGCGCCGACCTCGACCCGATCGAAGAGGCGCTCGGCTACGAGATGCTGATCGCCGAACACGGCTACACGCAGGCCGATCTTGCCGACGTCGTGGGCAAAAGCCGCAGCCACGTCGCCAACACGCTGCGCCTCCTGAAACTGCCCGACAGCGTCAAGGACATGGTGCAGCGGGGCGAACTCACGGCAGGGGCCGCGCGCACCGCGGTGGCGCAGGATGACCCGGAAGCCTTTGCCCGGCGCATCGTCGACGAGGGATTGAGCGTGCGCGAGGCCGAAAGTCTGGCGCGCGGGCCGGATGCGCCCCCTGCCCCGAAGCCCGCCCCGCGCCGCCGCACGCCGGTGGCCCCCGCTGCGCCGCAGGCCTCGGATGCGCGGGCACTCGCCGACCTTCTGTCCGAGACGCTCGGCTTGCCGGTGTCGATCGAAATGGCGGGCCAAGGCGGCACGCTGCAGCTTGCCTTCCGCGACCTCGACCAGCTCGACGCGGTCTGTCGCCTGCTTCAGGCGGGCGAACGGAAGGACGGCGACGGCGGCCCGCGTATCCGCAGTCTGTAAGCCGGCTTACTCGGCCGGAAGCGGGCAGGCCATGTCGCCCTCTTCGCAGTCGAGATAGTCCTGAAGATCGGCGCTGCGGCGCGCGGTCTTCTCGCTCTTGCACTGGGCCTCGACCATCGGCTGCGCGCTGCCGCCATCCACCGCGGAGGAGCGGAAGGCGCATTCGCTGTCGCGGTAAGCGATCCAGGCCCGCTGCGCGTCACGCAGGGCCGTCAGCCTCTCGTCCTCGCCCTTCAGCCGCTCGCGCACCTTGGCGTAGAGCGCGTTCAGCGTCTCGTCGGCCGTGTCGAGATCGGCCTGCGCGCACAGCGTCATGTCCGTCTGGGTCTGCGGGTCGGTGCAGTCGATCTCCTCGGCTATGGCGGGAAGCGCGAGGGCGAGGAGCGTGGCGGCGGTCAGGGCGAGTCGCATCGTTGTCCCGTATCGAATGAGGCGGACGTGACGATGCCGCGACGGCGCCGCGCGGGCAAGTCGTTGCGATTGCTATCCGCGACCGTTCTGAGCAACGCGGTTCCCCGGCAGGACCGACCTGACGGAGGGTGGGCGCCGGTCGAGCCGGCGCCCCGTCGCGTCAGCCGTGGTCGATCACCCGGTCGGCGGGGCCGAAGCGGTCGCGCGCCGTGTTGTACTGGTGCCAGTAGGGATAGAGCACGGGCGGGCGGCTCACCGCATCGAGGCGCTGGCGCTCGTCGTCGGTGAGCTTTAGCGAGGCGGCGGCGATGTTGTCGCGGAACTGGTCCTCGCGGCGACCACCGATCACCAGCGAGGCGACGGCCGGGCGGCCGAGCAGCCATGCCAGCGCGACCTGCGCGGCCGAGACCCCCCTGCCCTCCCCGATCTCGACGAGGACGTCGACGATACGCCACAGGCGATCCTCGTCGCGGATCGGCGGCTCGGTCCAGCCGGCGGTGAGGCGCGAGCCTTCCGCCGAGGCGCCGCGGCGATGCTTGCCCGACAGGAGGCCGCCGGCGAGCGGGCTCCAGACGAGGACGCCGAGGCCCTGGTCGACCGAGAGCGGCAGAAGCTCGTACTCGGCCTCGCGCGCTTCCAGCGTGTAGTGAATCTGCTGGGTGATGTAGCGCGGATGATGGTGGAGGTCGGAGATGCCGAGCCCCTTCATCACCTGCCAGGCCGAATAGTTGGAGCAGCCGATGTAGCGGATCTTGCCTTGGCTGACGAGCGTGTCGAGCGCGGCGATCGTCTCTTCGAGCGGCGTCGTGCCGTCCCATTCGTGGCAGTAGTAGATGTCGATGACGTCGGTCTTCAGGCGCTTCAGCGAGCGCTCGCACTCGCGGATCACGTGATGGCGCGACAGGCCCTCGTCGTTCGGTCCCTCGCCGATGCGCATGCGGACCTTGGAGGCGAGAAGCACGTCGTTCGGGCGCTTAGCCCCGAGGACATCGCCGATGATCTCCTCCGACAGGCCGTTGGAATACATGTTGGCGGTGTCGATGAGATTGATGCCGGCGTCGAGGCACAGATGGATCAGCCCCCTCGCCTCGTCGGTGCCGGTCGAGCCGACGCTGCCGAAGACGCCGGCGCCGCCGAACGTCATGGTGCCCATGGTGAGCGCCGAGACCTTCAGTCCCGATCGCCCGAGCGTGCGGTATTCCATTGTCATCCTCCCCCAAAGTCCCGAGCCGATCCTCCCGGCCCGTTCGTCCGCCTGTTAAAGCATATTCGCGGCGCGTGAGATCGTCGGATTTGCGGTCCGATGAAATCTTTTGCGCGTAAACGTGCTTGAATGGGCCGATAAGCGACCGACAGCCTCTCAGCGGCGCGCGCGGGCGCGTCGCCGCGCGGCCTCGACGCCGATCTCGATCAGGCTGCGACGCATCACGGTCACGGCGAGCGCCGCTTCCCGCCGCGACAGGAGGATGTCGTGCTCGAGACGGCTGAGGACCGCGGCGATCCCCGCCCCGTCCCAGGCGCCGAGCGCGGCCTCCATCGCGGGGCGACGGCGAAAATGCGGGCGGCGGCGCTCGACCACCGCCGAGATCGGGGTGCCCTTCGTCTCCACCTCGCCGCGCATCACCTGCAGCCCCTGGAAGAAGCGCAGGAGCGCGCCGTGCAGCTGGAAGGTCGAGGTGCCCGACGAGACGAGGCGGCCGATGAGTTCGGGCAGCCGTCGGACCTCGCCGCTGGCCGCCGCATCCACCGCTTCGTCGACGGTCTCCGCCGACACGTCGCCGACAATCGCCTCAATGTCCTCCTCCGCGATCTGGCCCTTGCCGAGCGCGTAGAGGCAGAGCTTGCGCACCTCGCCGCGCGAGGCCAGCCGGTCGGCGCCGAGCCGGGCGCGCAGCATCTCGCGCGTCGCGCGGTCCATCGACAGGCCGGCTGCCGCCAGCTCCTCGTCGATCATCCGGTCGAGCGCCTTGTCCTCGTCCTGGTAGCAGGGCAACGCCATGGCGGCGCGCCCACGCTCCACCTGCGTGCGCAGGGGCGCACTTTTCTTGAGGTCCCCCGCCTCGATCAGGATGGTGCAGTCGGCCGGCGGATCGGCGGCAAGGTCCGCCACCGCGTCGGCGAGGTTCCGGCCGTTGCCCGCGCCCTTGACGCGCAGGAGGCGGCGGCCGCCGAAGAGCGAGACCGTGCGCGCCTCGTCGAACAGGCGGCCGATGTCGCGCTCGAGATCCTCGGCCTGCAGGACGACATGCGAGAACGGGTCGCTCGCGGGCACGCCGGAGTGCTTCACCACCGTCTCGGCCCGCTCCGACACGAGGCCGGGATCGGGGCCGTAGAGGAGGAGAACGGGAAACGACGTGTCGGGCCGCGACAGGAAGGCGTCGACCTCGTGCGCCTTCTTTTGTGCCAAGCCCCCGCCCCGTCAGTTCTTGGCCGTGATCGCCGGCTCGTCGGTGAAGACCTCGCGCTGGAGCACCGGCGCGATGGCGCCGAGAATCCGCTCGGCCACCGCCTCGCCCGCCTGGTCGCGCGCGTCGATCACCGCGCGGCTGGCGGCGAAGAGCTGGTTGGTGCGATCGTACGGCACCATGGCGAAGCGCTGTCCGGTGGTGAGCACCTTGACGTCGGCAGTGCGCACGAGCTCGTAGTTCACCGTCATGCGGTAGAGCGCGGCGCTCGGCGTGCCCGTGCCGGCCTCGACGGCCGAGACCTGGTCGGTGGCCGCCGCGGTGTAGCGCAGCTCGTAGAGCGGCGCGGAGACCGGCGTTGCCCCGTTCAGCTTGTAGAGCATGGCGTTGCGGAAGACCTGCGCCGTGCGCGTCGAGGCCGGCGCCAGCGCGATGCGGCCGCGAAGGTCGGTCAGCACCGAGGAGCGCGCGCCGGTCGCCGGATCGACCGCCGTCGTGCCGTAGAGCGGACCGGAGGTGCAGCCCGACAGGGCCAGGGCGGCGACGACCAGTGCGAGGCGTTTAGGCGACGACATTGACGATCCTTCCGGGAACCACGACGAGACGCTTCGGGGCGGCGCCGCCCAGCGCCTCGGCGACGAAGGGCAGGGCGAGGACGGCGGCTTCCACCTCGTCCTTGCCCGCCTTGGCGGACACGGTGATGTCGCCGCGCTTCTTGCCGTTGATCTGGACGGGCAGAGTGATCTCGTCCTGCACGAGGAGCGAAGGATCGGCCTTCGGCCAGGGCGCGGCGGCGCACAGACCCCCTTGGCCGAGCGCCCGCCAGCATTCCTCGGCCAGATGCGGCATCATCGGCGCGACGAGGCGCACGAGGATCGACAGGCTCTCGCGGGCCGCTTCGCGCAGGCTCGCGTCCTCGCGCAGGGCGGCCTCCTGCAGGGCGGACGAGAGCGCGTTGACGAGTTCGTAGAGGCGCGCGACGGCCTTGTTGAAGGCGAGGCGCTCGATGTCGTCGCCGACGCCCGCGGCCGTGCGATGGGCGGCGCGGCGCACGGCGGTCGCCGCCGCGCTCGTCTCGCCGAGGCCCGTGCCGAGCCCGTTCAGCACCTCGGCGGTCTCGGCGACGAGACGCCAGACGCGCTGCACGAAGCGGTGCGCACCCTCGGCGCCGGCCTCGGTCCAGATGACGTCGCGTTCGGGGGGCGAGTCTGACAGCATGAACCAGCGCGCGGTGTCGGCACCGAGCGAGCCGATGATGTCGTCGGGGTCGACGACGTTCTTCTTCGACTTCGACATCTTCTCGATGCCGCCGATCTCGATCGGCGCGCCGGTGGAAAGGCGCCGCGCGGTGCGCGTGCCGTCCACCTCCTCGATCGCGACGTCGGCGGGCGGCACCCACTCGCGCCCGTCACGGTAGGTCTCGTGGACCACCATGCCTTGCGTGAAGAGGCCCCGGAACGGCTCGTCGAGGTTGAGATGGCCGGTCGCGCGCATCGCCCGCGTGAAGAAGCGGGAGTAGAGGAGATGCAGGATCGCGTGCTCGATGCCGCCGATATACTGATCCACCGGCAGCCAGCGGTCGGCAACGGCCGGCACGGTCGGCTCGTCGGCGCGAGGGCTGGTGAAGCGCGCGAAGTACCAGGAACTATCGACGAACGTGTCCATCGTGTCGGTCTCGCGCAGCGCTGGCCCGCCGCACTGGGGGCAGGTGGCGTGGCGCCAGGTCGGATGGCGGTCGAGCGGGTTGCCGGGCTTGTCGAAGTCGATGTCGTCGGGCAGGCGGACGGGGAGGTTCTCGCGGCGCTCCGGCACCGTGCCGCAGCTCTCGCAGTGGAGCACCGGGATCGGGCAGCCCCAATAGCGCTGGCGCGAGACGCCCCAGTCGCGCAGGCGGAAATTGACGCGGCGCTCCGCCACCGGCCGGTTGCCGAGCGTCTCGGCGGTCAGTTTCGCCGACACCGCCTCGAAGCCCTCGTCCGGCGTCATGCCGTCGAGGAAGCGGGAGTTGAAGAGGCGACCGTCGCCGTCATGCGCGGTGTCGCCCACGGAGAAGTCGGCGGCGTCCGTGCCCTCGGGCAGGACGACGGGGGTGACCGGCAGGCCGTACTTGCGGGCGAAGTCGAGGTCGCGCTGGTCGTGCGCCGGGCAGCCGAAGATGGCGCCGGTGCCGTAGTCCATCAGCACG
This sequence comes from Aureimonas sp. Leaf324, assembly GCF_001423245.1. Taxonomy (GTDB): domain Bacteria; phylum Pseudomonadota; class Alphaproteobacteria; order Rhizobiales; family Rhizobiaceae; genus Aureimonas. Next base: position 46,095 of record NZ_LMOH01000004.1, on the reverse strand, counting down.
AAGTTGGCGACATAGACCGGCACGGTCCAGTTCGGGTCGAGCGGATGCACGGCGCGCAGGCCCGTGTCCATGCCGCGCTTTTCCGCCGTCTCGATCTCGGCCGCCGACGTGCCGCCGCGCTTCAGCTCGTCGACGAAGGCTGCAAGCTCCGGGTTCGTTTCGGCGGCGGAACGGGCGAGCGGATGGTCGGCCGCGATCGCCAGGAAACTCGCGCCGAAGAGGGTGTCCGGCCGCGTCGTGAAGACCTCGACCTCCCCGAGCCCGCCCACAGGCTCCGCCAGCGCCCAGCGCAACGACAGCCCTTCCGACTTGCCGATCCAGTTGCGCTGCATCAGGCGCACCTTTTCCGGCCAGCCGGGCAGGTCGTCCAGCGCCTTGAGGAGGTCGTCGGCATAGTGCGTGATGCGGAAGAACCACTGCGTCAGTTCGCGCTGCTCGACTTCGGCGCCCGAGCGCCAGCCGCGCCCGTCGATCACCTGCTCGTTGGCGAGCACGGTGTTGTCGACCGGGTCCCAGTTGACCTTGGACTTGCGGCGATAGGCGAGGCCCTTGTCCAGCATGTCGAGGAAGAGCATCTGCTGGCGGTGGTAGTACTCGACGTCGCAGGTCGCGAACTCTCTGCTCCAGTCGAGCGACAGGCCCATCGACTTCAGCTGGCCGCGCATGGTCGCGATGTTCTGGTAGGTCCAGTCGCGCGGATGCACCTTGTTCTGCATGGCCGCATTCTCGGCCGGCATGCCGAAGGCGTCCCAGCCCATCGGATGGAGGACGTTGTAGCCCATGGCGCGCTTGTAGCGCGCCACGACATCGCCCATCGCGTAGTTGCGCACGTGGCCCATGTGGATGCGCCCGGACGGGTAGGGGAACATCTCGAGGACGTAGTAGGCCTCGCCGTCGCCGTCCGTGTCCGTCTCGAACAGCTTGGCCTCGTTCCAGGCGTCCTGCCAGCGGGGTTCGGAGGCGCGGGGATTGTAACGTTCGATGGCCATCGCGGACGGAATTCTCACGGCAAGGATGCGGGCGGGCGGGGGCGCGCGAAGCGCCGGGAGCCACAGTCAATATTGACTTATGCCCGCCTTCACAAGCTTGGGGCCGCCCTGCATAAACGGGCTTCGGCGGCAGAAGCAGACGCGTGAAGCCAGCCCACGCCGCCGCGGAGGATGAGCCACCGCGGCCGAGGCATCGGCTTTGCCGTCCGAAGGAGTGAAGCGATGTGGATGATTCCGCTAAGCGTCACGCTTGAGGTGAAAAGGACCCGGAGAGGCTGGCAAGCTATCCTCCGGGTCCAACTCTTCATCTAAGGCGACGGGTGTCGGAGTTCGCGCTCCGGCACCCACTCCTCAAAATAGCCGGAAACCCCCGTGCCTTCAAGGAATGCCATGAGCGACACCGCCGCCTTCCGCATCCAAGATATCAAGGCCCGCATCCGCGCGGCCGAGGACGAGGCGGGTCGTGCGCCGGGCTCGGTCGAGCTCGTCGCCGTGTCGAAGACCTTCGACGCCGACGCGATCCGGCCGGTCCTCCAGACCGGCCAGCGCGTCTTCGGCGAGAACCGGGTGCAGGAGGCGGCCGGCAAATGGCCGGCGCTGCGCCAGGAGTTCGCCGGCGTCGAGCTGCACCTCATCGGGCCCCTCCAGTCCAACAAGACCGCCGAGGCCGTGGCCCTCTTCGACGTGATCGAGACGGTGGACCGCGAGAAGATCGCCCGCGAGATCGCCAAGGAGAGCGCGCGCCAGGGCCGCACCCCTCGGCTCTACGTCCAGGTCGACATCGGCGAGGAGGAACAGAAGGCGGGCGTCGCGCCGCGCGAGGCGGTCGATTTCGTGCGCCGGTGCCGCGAGGAATTCGGCCTCGCGATCGAGGGCCTGATGTGCATTCCCCCGGTCGACGAGCATCCCGGTCCCTACTTCGCACTCCTTCAGAAGCTCGCCGGCGAGGCGGGGGTGGAGAAGCTGTCCATGGGCATGTCCGGCGATTTCGAGCGGGCGATCCCGTTCGGGGCGACGAGCGTGCGCGTCGGCTCGGCGATCTTCGGCACGCGCGGCTAGGGGCGCAGGGCGGGGGAGGCGGCTCATCGCTGCCGTCCCCGAGGCACAGGGCTGGACGATCCCGCGGGGGGCCGTGCGACCCGCCTCGAGCGCCTGTCGGTTCCCGAAGGTACCGCCCGCCTTATATCCCGGCGTCCAGCCTCCGGGACGATTGCCCGACGAGGCTCGGCGGGTCGGCCTTCGCGCCGGCGCGCCCCGGCAGCATTGGATCTCCGCGTTGAGCGACCTCGCCCCCCACCTCGCCTCCGTCCCGCCACGCCTCGCCTACCGCACGGTGACCATGGCGGCGATCGTCCTCGGGATGCTGCTTCTCGTCGTCGTCTTCGCCTTTGCGGCCTCGGCCTTCTTCCTGATCTTCGCCGGGCTGCTGATCGCCGCGATCTTCTGCGGCCTCGCGCGGCTCCTGCAGCGGCTCGGACTGCCGCGCATGGTGGCGCTCGGTCTCGTCTATCTCCTGACCTTCGCCCTCATCATCGCCCCCGTCGCCTGGGGCGGGGTGACGATCGTTCAGCAGTTCAACGATCTCCTGGCCGGCGTGCGCAACCAGGCCGACCAGCTAATGAGCCAGCTGAGCGCTCTCGGCCTGCCGGTCGAGAAGGAGATCACGTCGGGCGATCTCCAGTCGCTCCTGCCCGATCCGTCCGGCGTCGTGTCCTCGGCCGGCCGCGCGCTCTTCGGGGCGCTGGGGGGCCTTGGCAACTTCTTCATCGTCCTGTTCCTCGCGATCTTCGTGTCGTGGCAGCCGAGCCTCTATCGCGACGGGCTGGTCTCGCTGTTCCCGAAGGAAAAGCGCGCGCGCATCGGCGAGGTGCTCGACCGGAGCGCCCACTCGCTCCTGATGTGGGTGGCGGGCGACGCGGTCTCGATGGCGCTGATCTTCTCGGTCTCCTGGGCAGGGCTCTGGGCGATCGGCGTCAACAACGCCTTCCTGCTCGCGCTGCAGGCGGGGCTCTTCGCCTTCATCCCGACGCTCGGCGCCTTCGTCGCCGGCGTGATCATCGTGCTCGCGGCGCTCGCGCAGGGCGTCGACATGGCGCTCTGGGCGCTCGGCCTCTACATCGTCCTGCAGGGCATCGAGAGCAACATCGCCCAGCCGATCGCCCAGCGCTACACGACCTCGCTGCCGCCCGCGCTCACCATGTCGGCGCAGGTGATCTTCGGTCTCCTGTTCGGCCTTCTCGGTTTCGTGCTCGCCGTGCCCGTGGTCGCCGTCCTGATGACGCTGGTGCAGGAACTCTACGTGCGCGACGTTCTCGGCGGTCCGGTGGAGGCGGGGGAGGCGGACTGACGGCGGGTTTTCTGGCGTGCGGCGGTTTTCTCGGCGCGCGACCCGTTCTAGGTTCTCCCTCGCGCCGTCGGGAGCGGGGCCGGCACGAAGGCGTGCCGAGGGTAGGGAGACCTCTGACATGACCACCATCGCCGTCAAGGATGCCTGGAAGGCGGACACGCAGATCACCGAGGCCGACTACGAGGCCTGGTACGCGCGCAGCGTGTCCGACCCGGAGGGTTTCTGGCGCGAGCACGGCGCACGGCTCGACTGGATCAAGCCCTATACCAAGGTCAAGAACACCTCGTTCGATCCCGGCGCCGTCTCGATCAAATGGTTCGAGGACGGCACGCTCAATCTCTCCGCCAACTGCCTCGACCGGCACCTCGAGAACCGCGGCGACCAGACGGCGATCATCTGGGAGGGCGACGATCCGACTGACGCCCGCCACATCACCTATCGCGAGCTTCACGCCGACGTCTGCCGCATGGCCAATGTCCTGAAGGGCATGGGCGTCGCAAAGGGCGACCGCGTCTCGATCTACCTGCCGATGATCCCGGAAGCGGCGGTGACGATGCTCGCCTGCGCCCGGCTCGGCGCGATCCATTCCGTCGTGTTCGGTGGCTTCTCGCCCGACGCGCTCGGCGGACGCATGGAGGACTCGTCCTCCAAGGTCCTCGTCACCGCCGACGAGGGCCTCCGCGCGGGCCGCAAGGTGCCGCTGAAGGCCAATGCCGACAAGGCGCTCGGCATCGCCGCCAAGGCCGGCCACACGGTCGACAAGGTGCTGGTGGTGCGGCGCACCGGGGCGGACGTCGCAATGGAGCGGGGCCGCGACCTCTGGTGGCACGAGGAGCGCGAGAAGGTTTCGCCCGACTGCCCGCCCGCCGAGATGAGCGCCGAGGACCCGCTGTTCATCCTCTACACGTCCGGCTCGACCGGCAAGCCGAAGGGCGTCTTGCACACGACCGGCGGCTATCTCGTCTGGGCCTCGATGACGCACCAGTACGTCTTCGACTACCGCGAGGGCGAGGTGTTCTGGTGCACCGCGGATGTGGGCTGGGTGACCGGCCACAGCTATACGGTCTACGGCCCGCTCGCCAACGGCGCGACGACGCTGATGTTCGAGGGCGTGCCGAACTACCCCGATGCCGGCCGGATGTGGCAGGTCGTCGACAAGCATAAGGTCAACATCTTCTACACCGCGCCGACCGCCATCCGCGCGCTGATGGGGGCGGGCGACGAGTTCGTCACCAAGTCCTCGCGCCAGTCGATCCGCCTCCTCGGCTCGGTCGGCGAGCCGATCAACCCGGAAGCCTGGAACTGGTACTACACGGTCGTCGGCGAGGAGCGCTGCGCGATCGTCGACACCTGGTGGCAGACCGAGACCGGGGGCATCCTGATCTCGCCGTTGCCGGGCGCGGTGGCGCTCAAGCCCGGCTCCGCCACCAAGCCGTTCTTCGGCGTCCGGCCCGAACTCGTCGACGCCGAGGGCAAGGTGCTGGAGGGCGCGGCCGACGGCAATCTGTGCATCGCCGACAGTTGGCCTGGCCAGATGCGCACGGTCTACGGCGACCACGAGCGTTTCGAGCAGACCTATTTCTCGACCTATCCCGGCAAGTACTTCACGGGCGACGGCGCCCGGCGCGACGCCGACGGCTACTGGTGGATCACGGGCCGCGTCGACGACGTCATCAACGTGTCGGGTCACCGCATGGGCACGGCCGAGGTGGAATCCGCCCTCGTTTCGCACCCCAAGGTCTCGGAAGCCGCCGTCGTCGGCTACCCGCACGACGTGAAGGGGCAGGGGATCTACTGCTACGTCACGCTGATGGAGGGGCAGACGCCGTCGGACGAGTTGAAGAAAGAACTCGTCGCCCACGTGCGCAACGAGATCGGCCCAATCGCCTCGCCCGACAAGATCCAGTGGGCGCCGGGCCTGCCCAAGACGCGCTCGGGCAAGATCATGCGCCGCATCCTGCGCAAGATCGCCGAGGACGAGTTCGGAGCCCTCGGCGACACCTCGACGCTGGCCGATCCCGGCGTCGTCGACGACCTGATCGAGAACCGCGAGAACCGCAAGAGCTGACGGCGCATCGCCGGCACGCCGCCCGAACGCGCGGCGTGCCGGCTCAAAGCTCCGGCCGGCGGGCGGTCTCGCCGGTCACGCCGATGCTGACGAAGAACTGGCCGAGCAGCACGCGGTCGAAATGGCCGTCCCACTCCCACATCCGGCGGTAGGCGGTCTTGGCCGACCACGCCTCCTTGTAGGGACGGATCGAGGTGACGGCGTCGTAGACGTCGCAGATCGCGGCGATGCGCACCGCCTGGGACAGCTGGTCGCCCTCCAGTCCGTCGGGGTAGCCGCGGCCGTCGATGCGCTCGTGGTGGTGCAGGCAGACGTCCCGCACCATGTCCGACACGTCCTGGCTCTGCAGGATCCGGAACCCTTGCCTGGGGTGGGTCCTCACGATCTCGAGTTCCTCCTCGGTAAGCGAACCGGGCTTGCCGAGGATCTCGCTCGGCAGCGTCACCTTGCCGACGTCGTGGAGGAGACCGGCGACGCCCAGCTGCTGCACCATGCCCTCATCGAGGTGCAGGAAGCGCCCGAAATGCGTCATCAGCGCGCAGACCGCGACGGAATGGAGAAAGCTGTACTCGTCCTTGGACTTCAGGCGGGTGATGCCGAGAAGGGCGCGGGGGCGATGGCGCATCGCGACCGCGACTTCGTCGACCACGGCCCTGGCCTGGCCGGGATCGATCGAGGCCCCGTCGCGGATCGCGGCGAAAATCTGGCGCATCGCCGAATGGGTCCGGCGCAGCGTCTCCTTGGCCTTCGCCGTCTCGGGGTCCGGCGCCTGTGGGGCGGGCGCATTCGCGGGCGCATGGGGGGCGACGGGGGCCTGGGTCGGGCCGACGCCCTTGTCGAGATCGATCACGACGGCCGAGATGCGGCTGTCGCGGATGCGGGCTAGCGCCGCGTCGTCGTCGATGCGATGGCTCCGGAACCAGATCGGCACGTCGATCCAGGCGCCTTCGACATGATCGACGAACATGCCGATCCTTGCCTGACGCCGGTCGATCCGCAACAGCATCCGAAAGTCCCCCTGCCTCAAGGGTACATTGACCGGGGAAGGTTTAAAGGCTGGTTTGCGATTTTCTCGCAGCTCGACCGGTCGTCGGGCTCGACGATTTGCCGCAGCCAGCCCCTTGCGCCTGTCGCCGCACGATCCCATACTTCCTCCGTGTTTAACGAAGCGAAAGGAGGTGATCCGATGTCGAGTGGTTTTCCTATGCCGGCCGGGTCCGTGGGTTCGACGATGGTGAAGGGGCAGCCTTCTTCTCGCATCTGACGATCTGATGTGCCCTGCCTCAGGGTCCGCATCGGACCTGCCGGCGTGGCTTTGATCACGGAAAGGCCGCTCTTCTCGAAGAGCGGCCTTTTTCATGGGCGGAAGACGGCCCGCGGTCCCTGCATGGCAGGCCTGCAGCCGCGTCGGTGCCGCTCCGCTCACGGGGACTTGACCAAGACACCCCCGAAGCGCATATCCCCTCCCGAGCCGCAGGGGCTCATCCCAGTCATCAGCCGATCCCGAGAGGATCATGTCCAGCAACGATCTCAGTCGATCGACCGAGCCGCTTTCGCGGTCGCGCCGGAGCTGATCCGTCGGCTCACCGGACGACGTCCGCGGCGAGCGGCCGGTCGTCTCAAAGGTGAGCCCATGAACGCGGCAATCCGTTACGTCGCCGGCCGTCTGCGCCGGACCACCGCCACCCGTGATCCCCACGAGGTGTTCGCCGAGGGCATGACCTTCGGGGAGCGCCTGGCCGACCGCGTCGCCGCCGTCGGCGGCTCGTGGAGCTTCATCATCGGCTTCGGGGTGTTCCTGGTCGCCTGGGCGGTGGTCAACACCGTGATCCTGGCGGCCAACGCCTTCGATCCGTTTCCCTTCATCTTCCTGAACCTGATGCTCTCCATGCTGGCGGCGCTCCAGGCGCCGATCATCATGATGAGCCAGAACCGGCAGGCGGCGAAGGACCGGCTCGAGGCGCGGCTCGACTACGAGACCAACATCCGCGCCGAGACGCAGATCCTGGCCTTGTCGGACGAGCTGTCGGCCATGCGCGAGGACATGCGCCTCCTCATGGCGGCCGTCGGGGCGACGGGCGCGGAGCCCGCGCCCCGCATTCAGGCGTAGAGGTCGGCCCGCGTCGGGGGCAGTCCCGATGGGCCCTTGTCGCGCTTCGAGACGAGGGTCTGGTTGATCATCACCGTGCCGCGCTCGAAGGCGAGGGCGCAGCCGGCAAGATACAGGAGCCAGAGGCGGGTGACGGGTGCGCCCGCTTCCGCGGCCGCAGCCTCGAAGTTCGCCTCCAGCCGCTCCGCCCAGATCCGGCAGGTGCGCCCGTAGTGCTCGCGCCAGTTCTCGACGTCGTGGACCTCGAACCGGTGCGCCTCGAGCTTCTGCAGCGAGTGGCCGATATAGTCGAGCTCGCCGCCGGGGAAGATGAAGCGGGTGATCGCGCGATACTCGCGCGAGCCCTTGTGGAAGGTCTTGAGGTCCCGCTTGGCGGGCCGGGCGATCGTGTGGTGCAGGTAGAGCCCGCGCGGGCGCAGGAGCTTGCGCACGGCGCCGAAATAGGCGTCGTGGTTCCGGAAGCCGACATGCTCGAACATGCCGATCGAGGCGATCTTGTCGAACGTGCCGGTCAGCTCCTGGTAAGGCTTCAGCTCGATCGTGATCCGGTCCTCCAGCCCCGACTCGCGCACGCGGCGCGTGGCCAGATCGAACTGGGCCTTGGACAGGGTGACGCCGTGCCCCGTCACGCCATGGCGCGAGGCGGCGTGGATCAGGAGCGCCCCCCAGCCGCAGCCGATGTCGAGGAAGCGCTCGCCGGGCTGGAGCCGCAGCTTGCGGCAGATCATCTCCAGCTTGTCTTCCTGCGCCTTGTCGATGTCGTCGTGCCAGCCGTCGAAATAGGCGCAGGAGTAGACCATGCGCCGGTCGAGGAAGAGCTCGTAGAAGCGGTTCGAGACGTCGTAGTGGTACTGGATCGCCTGCTTGGTGGAGCCGCTGGCGCCGGCATCGGCGCCGGCTTCCGCGACGGCGGCGGGTCCCGACTTGCGCAGCCGCCAGAGCGCGGGAAGGAGCGTGACGAGCCGGCGCTTGTCGAGCTTCTTCCAGGCGCCCTTCGCCTTGGCTCTCGCGCCGCGTTGTCCGGCAAGATCCAGGAACGAGCCGCCGACCACGTCGATCGTCCCGTCCATCCAGAAGCCGAGCAGCGTCTCGACGCGCGGGCTGAAGGCGAGGCGTGCCACCGCGTCGGCGCGGCGCACGAGAAGCGCCGGCCCGTCCGGGGCGCCGATCCGCTCGCCGGTCCACAGGACGACGGGAAAGCCGGGATCGAGCGTGCGCACGAGGTCGCCGATCGCGGCGGCGACGCGCGCCTCGTCGGCGGAGGGGGCAGGGGAGGGGGTCATGCGCACCGGCGTCTGCGTTTCACGTGAAACCCTTCTAGACCGCCGGCCGTCGCCCTGCCACCCGCCATCGCCGGTTTCAGGACGAGGGCGCCGCCTTCATCAGGACGATGCCCGACAGGATCAGCGCGGCGGCCAGAAGGCGCATCGGATGGGCGCTGTCGCCGAACCAGACGAGGCCGACGAGAAACGCGCCGAGCGCGCCGATGCCGGTCCACACGGCATAGGCCGTGCCGAGCGGCAGGGTGCGCATGGCGGCGGCGAGAAGCCCGAAGCTGCCGAGCATCAACACGATGGTGAGGACGGTCGGCACGAGCTTGGTGAAGCCGGCGGACTGCTTCATTGCCGACGCCCAGCCGATTTCGAGAAGGCCGGCGACGACCAGATAGACCCAGGGCATGATGTGTCCCGCGTTGTGCGAACCGGGTCGTCCCGAAAGGAAGGGCGCTCGATGCGCCGGGGCGCGGTCGTCCGCCGCCCCGGTCCTGCAGATGGGACCGGGGCCGCCGGGTTCAAGGCACGCGAGACCCGTCAGCCGCGCCCGGCGCCCGCGCCCTCGCGCCGCGCGCCGACCGTCGCGCACCAGTCGCGGCGGCGTCCGCCGTCATAGGCGTCGACGAGCCCCTCGCGCAGCAGCCGGGCGCCGAGATCGCTCTCGCCCGAGGTCGCGACGTCGGCGAGCACGCGTCCGAAATACTTGTCGCCCGACACCCGCGTCAGCCAGACCGGCCCCGCGCCGACGAGCGTGGCGAGGCGGTCGCGCGCGTCGCGGGCCGCCGCCGTCTCGGCCGCGCAGGCGCCCTTCAGTTCCGGCGCGTCGACACCGCGCAGGCGCACGGCGACCTGCACCGTCTGCATCGGCCAGATCAGCGCCTCGACCTCGATCGTGTCGCCGTCGCGCACCTTCACCACATGGGCGAGCACCGGGCCGCCGACCTCGCGCGGAAGCTCCTGCGCAAGGCTCGGCGAGATGCCCGACAGGGCGAGAAGCAGGGGGAGGGCGAGTCTCATCGATCCAGTCTGGCACGGCTAGGGTTAAATTCCCATAACCGGCCCGCTTCTCGAATGTTCCCGGCGCGGTTCGACGTCCGCGCAGGACCTCTATCCTAAGACCTTCAAAAGTCGGAGATGATGCCGTTCTTTTCCCAGTCGCCGAAGCGCGTCGGCTCGGCGCCGCCGCGACCGTTCACCTCCTCCGGCCGCCGCTCCTTCTCCTCGGCGGCGCGGCGCGCCTCGGCCTCCTCCAGCGCGCGGCGGGCGGCGGGGGGAAGGTCCTCGCGGCGCCTCGGCGAAGGCTCGGGCGCCGGGGTGGGGGCTGAGGTGTCGGACATGGTCGGGCTCACGGCAACGGGATCGGATGGGGGCGAGACAGCAGCCCCGCCGGCGTTGACCGGGCAGGGGCGGGTCCCCAGTTGATTTCGCAACAGATCGGCGACCGGACCCCGCTTGGCAAGTGCGGCCGTCCGTCCCGAGTATCGGAGGCCCGCGACCCATGAACCACGTGAAGACCGCCATGCTAATCGCCGGGATGACGGCCCTCTTCATGGGGGTCGGGTTCCTCATCGGGGGCGGGCGCGGCATGGTGGTCGCCTTCGTGATCGCGGCGGCGATGAACCTCTTCTCCTACTGGAACGCCGACAAGATGGTGCTGCGCATGCACCATGCGCGGGAGGTGGATGGGGCGAGCGCCCCCGAATACCATCGCATCGTCACTGAGCTCGCCGCGCGCGCCGGCCTGCCGATGCCGCGCGTCTACGTCATCGAGAACGACCAGCCGAACGCCTTTGCCACCGGCCGCAACCCGCAGAACGCCGCCGTCGTGGCCACCACCGGCCTCCTGCAGCGCCTGACGCCCGAGGAGGTCGCCGGCGTGATGGCGCACGAACTCGCCCACGTCCAGAACCGCGACACCTTGACGATGACCGTCACGGCGACGCTGGCCGGTGCGATCTCGATGCTCGGCAACTTCGCCTTCTTTCTCGGCGGCAGCCGCGACAACAACAACCCGCTCGGCGGGATCGGCGTGCTGCTCGCGATGATCGTCGCGCCCTTTGCCGCGATGATCGTGCAGATGGCGATCTCGCGCACCCGCGAATATTCGGCCGACCGGCGCGGCGCCGAGATCTGCGGCAACCCGATGTGGCTCGCCTCCGCGCTCGCCAAGATCGCCAATGCCGCCGGCCGCACGGTAAACCTCGACGCCGAGCGCAATCCGGCGACGGCCCACATGTTCATCATCAACCCGCTGAACGGCCAGCGCATGGACGGGCTGTTCTCGACCCATCCCGACACGCAGAACCGCATCGACGCGCTGGCTGCGATGGCCGGCGAGATGAGCGCGAGTGCCTTGACGACGGCACCCGCCGCCACGCCGGCCCGCCCGGGCCCCTGGAGCCGCGCCGGCCGCACGGCGAAGCCGCGCAAGGGGCCCTGGGGCTGAGGAAGAGGCTAGAGCGTTGTCCGACCGGGTGGGATGGTTGGCACGCAGGTGATGTCGCCTCGCGGCAAGGCGCGAGGCGGGAGCGATGCCGGCGCATCGTGACCGACGAGCGAGGCCGAAGCGGAGCAAAGGCCCCGCCTCGCAGCGGGCGTCCGTCGGGCGATGACGACCGTTCGAGCCGGTCGGAACGCGCTCTAGCCCTCGCGCTGAGGCTCGAGAAGCGGCTGCGTCGTGCGGGCACCCGTCATCCGGGCGGCGCCCAATGCATCCAGTCCCTCGGGCGTGCGCCGCGCCGGGTCGGCGCCGTGGGCGAGAAGCAGCGCCACCATCTCCGCGCGATCGAACATCGCCGCCATCATCAGCGCCGTGCGCCCGTCGGGCCCCGCCGCATCGACGCGCGCGCCCCCGTCCAGAAGCGCACGCGCCGCCTCGGTCTCGCCCTTGAAGGCGGTGCCGGCGAGCGGCGTCTGGCCGCGGTCGTTCGGCCGGTCGGGATCGGCGCCGTGAGCCAGAAGCAGGCGCACGGCCTCGGAGTGCCCATGGTAGCTCGCCAGCATCACGAGCGTGTCGCCCCGATCGTTGGCAAGGTTGGCGGGCAGGCCGCCGGCGAGAAGCGGCTCGAGCGTCTCCACGTGGCCGTCGCGCGCCGCCTGGAACACGCGTGCGGCAAAGGCGAGCGTCGCATCGTCGGGCGGGGCATCGGTCATCGCATGGGCTCCGTCTGGGATCACCCCTCCTCTGCCGCGCGAGAAGGCCGTGCGCAACCCGGCGCGCGGCGGGCTTGCCCCGGCGGCCCGGCCAGCCCATAGCATCGGCGATGACAAAGCCGCCCAGCCCCAAGCGCCCGTTCAAGACCGCCAAGCCTGAAAAGGCGGGAAAGCCTCCTCGGCCGGCAAGGCCCCAGCCGCCGGAACGCCCGGGCCTCGCCAGCCGGCGTGTCGCCGCGCGCCTCCTCTCGGCGGTGGTCGACACGCGCACCTCGCTCGACGGGCTGACCGACCGCGGCCACGGGCATCCCGAGTTCCGCGCGCTGGAGCCGCGCGACCAGGCCCTGGTGAAGGCGATCCTCACCGTGGCGCTGCGCCGTCGCGGCACGATCGAGGCGGTGATCGCGGCCTGCATCGAGAAACCGCTGCCGGGCGGCGCGGCGTCGCTCCGCCACATCCTCCATGTCGGCGCGGCGCAGATCCTGTTTCTCGACGTGCCGGACGCGGCGGCCGTCGATCTTGCCGTCAGCCAGGCCGACGCCGACCCGCGCTCGCAGCGCTTCGCCAAATTGGTGAACGCCGTGCTGCGCCGCATCGCGCGCGAGCGCGACACGCTTCTGGCCGCCGTCGACGATCCCCGGCTCGACACGCCGGCCTGGCTGTTCCAGCGCTGGGCCGCCGCCTATGGCGAGGCGGAGGCGGAACGGATCGCGGCGATCCACCGCGTGCCGGCGCCGCTCGATTTCACCGCGCGGCGCGACCCCGCGGCGGTCGCCGCTGCGATCGGCGGCGAGGTGCTGCCGACCGGCACCGTGCGCCTGTCGGGCGGCGAGGGGCTCGTCGGCGACCTGCCGGGCTATGCGGCCGGCGACTGGTGGGTGCAGGACGCGGCGGCCGCGCTGCCCGCGCGCCTCTTCGGCGACCTTGCCGGGGCCCGCGCCGCGGATCTCTGCGCCGCGCCGGGCGGCAAGACGGCGCAACTGGCGGCGGCCGGCGCCCGCGTCACCGCGCTCGACATCTCGGCCTCGCGCCTGCGCCGCCTGAAGGAGAACTTCGCCCGTCTCGGGCTCGAAGCCGAGATGGAAGTCGGCGATCTCGCCACCTTCCGGCCCGCCGAGCCCTTCGACGCCGTGCTTCTTGACGCACCGTGCTCGTCCACCGGCACGATCCGTCGCCACCCCGATGTCGCCTGGACGAAGACCGCCGAAGAGGTGGAGAAGCTTGCCGGCGTCCAGGCCCGCATGCTGCGCCAGGCGGCCGGCCTCGTCGCGCCGGGCGGGCTCCTCGTCTTCTCGAACTGCTCGCTCGATCCGGTCGAGGGCGAGGCCGTCGCCCGCGCCTTCCTCGTCGAGCATCCGGAATTTACGCTGGAGCCGGTGCGGCCGGACGAGGTGCCGGGCCTTGAAGCCGCCGTCACCCGGGAGGGCTTCCTGCGCACAACGCCCGCCATGCTCGCGTGCGAGACGCCGGACGCCTCCGGGCTCGACGGGTTCTTCGCCGCAAGGTTGCGCCGCCGGGCGTGATCCGTTGACGAACAAGGCCTTGCCCGCAAGGTCCGCGTCAGCCTGCCGCCTTCCGGTTGCAGCGCTTTAAGCTTCCGTTAACCCTGTTGGCCGAAATTGGCCCTGGAACATCCCGCGCCCCGACCGGGTCGCGGATCACCGGGGGCGTCTTTGGGCGGGGGAATGCGGATGACGACGGGCTTCGTCGACGAGCCTCGCCTGGCCGGCCTGATGGCGCGCGAAATCGGGCGCCGAGCCCTGTCGCGTCTCGGCGCCCTCCTGCGCCATCCCCTGCCGTTCGCCGGCGGCGCACAGCTTCCCGCCGCCGCGCTCCACGACCTTCGCCGCGGCGATCCCTCGATCGCGCGGGGTTTCTATGTCGGCCATGTCTGGCTGGCGGGCCAGCTCGTCGAGCTCAACGGCCGCTCGCCCTTCGCACTCAAGGACGAGGCGCGTCCCTGGCGCGCCGAGCTGCACGGGTTCGGCTGGCTGCGCCATTTCGCCCGAGCCGGCGACGCCCTGTCCTGCGAGCACGCCCGCTCGCTGGTCGGCGACTGGCTGCGCCTCGGCCGCCGCCAGCGCACCGCGCTCGCCTACGAGCACGAGATCGCGGCCGGCCGGGTGCTCGCCTGGATCGCCCATGCCCCGACCATCCTGTCGGGCGCCGACGCCGCCTTCGCCGAACGCTTCGCGCGGGGCCTTGCCGCCGAGACGCGCCATCTGCGCCGCATGGCGGGCTCGGCGCCCGCCGGCATGGCGCGGCTGCGCGTGCGCATCGCGCTGGTCGCCGCCGGGCTCGTCCAGCCGGGCGCCGCCAACGCCGTGCGTCAGGCGGCGCGGGTGCTCGGCGAGGAGCTCGACGCGCAGGTCCATGCCGACGGCGGCCACGTCTCGCGAAATCCCGCCGCCGTCTCGCAGATCCTCGCCGAACTGGTGCCGCTGCGTGCGCTCTTCGACGAGCGCGGCGTGCCGGCCCCGCGCGCCGTCTTCGGCGCGGTGGACCGCATGCTGCCGGCGCTGCGCTTCTTCCGCCACGGCGACGGCTCGCTCGCCCTCTTCAACGGGGCCGGCGCGCCGGACCATCACCTCTCCGCCGCCCTCCTCGAACACGACGAGACGCTCGGCGAGCCGATCAGCCAGATGCGCCAGTCCGGCTACCATCGCCTCGCCGCCGGCCGCACCGTGATGCTCGCCGACACCGGCGTGCCGCCCGCCCCCGACGTCTCGCACGACGCCCATGCCGGCACGCTCGCGCTCGAGTTCTCCTCCGGCGGTCGCCGCTTCGTCGTCAACTGCGGTGCGCCGGTGCGCATCGAGGGCGGCTGGCGCCGCCTGTCGCGCACCACCGCCGCCCATTCGACGCTCACCCTCAACGACCAGTCCTCCTCGCGCTTCTCGCGCTCCGAGGCCGTCGACCGCTTCCTTGGCGGCCCGCTCCTGCCGGGCCCGACCCGCGTGCCGGTGAACCGCGAGGAATCGCACGAGGGCCAGGTCCTTACCGCCGCCCACGACGGCTACCGCCAGCCCTTCGGCTTCGTCCACGAGCGCCAGCTCTTCCTGTCGCGCGACGGGCGGCGCATCGAGGGGATCGACCGCCTCTTCCAGGCGGCCGGTCGCCCCCACCGCATGGCCTGCGACGAGCCGATGGGCACGCTCCGCTTCCACCTCCATCCCGACGTCGAGGTCGAGACGGCCGGCGAGGGGCTTCGCCTCGTCCACGGTGAGGAGGTCTGGTGGTTCTCCTCCGACGGCGCGCCGCAGCTGGAAGAATCGATCTTCTTCGCCGATGCCGCCGGTCCCCGCCGCACGCGGCAGATCGTCCTGCCGCTCGACTGCCTCGACCGCACCGACCTCAACTGGCGCTTCGAACGCCAGGCCTGAAGCGACGCGGGAGGCTTTTGCCCTATCTCCTCCGGCAACGATCCGGAGAAATGCTCATGCACCGCCTCTATCTCGGCCTCGGCATTGTCCTCCTCCTGTCCGGCTGCGGGGGGATGAACCGCGCGGTCGCGGTGCTGCCCAACACGCTGGACGGCCTCGGCGGCCGCACCCCGCCGGCGGCCGCGCCCGAGACGCCGAGCGCCGGAAACCCGGCCCGTCCCGCTCAGCCGGGCGATGCGGCGCTCGCCGCACGCCCCTGACCGGGGTGCCGGTCGCGAGGTCGTGAGGCGGCTCGACGGATCGGCGCTCGCCAAGCGCGCCTGGGCGGACTAGATTTCTCCGGATCGCATGCACGGGAGTTCGGCTCCTGGCCGCCCGCTCCCGCCGGTCCGACCCGCCTTGAACGATCCGACCGGCTTTTCCTCGGCCAGAGGAGAACGGATCCATGAGAGCTCTGCCGCTCGATGCCTCGCGGCTGACCGGCCATCGCCTGCCCGTCATCCGCCGCATCACCACCGCCGACCTGACCCTCAGCCTCGCTCGCGGTCTCGACGACTTCCGCCGCCGCCCGACGCATCTCGTGTTCCTGGCGGCGATCTATCCACTTGCCGGCATCGCGATCGCGCTCGCCGCGACCAACGCCAACGCCTTTCCGATCCTGTTTCCGCTGGTGGCCGGATTCGCGCTGATCGGCCCCGTCGCCGCGCTCGGCTTCTACGAGATCAGCCGGCGCGAGGAGCGCGGCGAGCATCCGACGTGGCGCGAGGCCTTCGGCGTCCTCCGGAGCCCGGCGCGGGGCGCCATCGCTCGCGTCGCCTTGACGTTGCTCGCCCTCTTCGCGCTCTGGCTCCTCAGCGCGCGCGGCCTCTTCGCGCTTCTCGTGCCGGACATCGAGGCCGGGAGCTACCCGGCGTTTCTCGAGGCGCTGATGGCGACGCCCGCCGGCTGGGCGCTCCTCGCGGTCGGCCATCTCGTCGGGTTCCTGTTCGCGGCGGTCGCCTTCTCGATCGGCGCCCTGTCGCTGCCGCTCGTCCTCGACCGGGGCTTTGGGGCGGGCGAGGCGATGGCAGCCTCGGTCGCCGCCGTGCGGGCCAATCCGCTTGTCATGGCGGTCTGGGCGACGATCGTCGCGGGGCTCGTGATCCTCGGCTCCCTGCCGCTCCTCGTCGGCCTCGCGGTGGTGCTGCCGGTGCTCGGCCACGCGACCTGGCATCTCTATCGCCGCGTCATGGCCTGACCTTCCGTCCCGCCGGGCGGTTGTGCGGCGCGCGCGCCCGTCCTATGGGGGCGGCACGAACGGCGCGCCTTCGGCCGGAGGCGGCGCCCCATGCCGCCTTCGAAAAGGATGCTCCCCATGGCCGTCGCCGCCAACCGCACCCCCGCTCCCGACCGGCACACGGTCGCCCGCGCCCTCCTGTCGGTGTTCGACAAGGCCGGCATGGTGGATCTGGCGCGCGGGCTCGTCGAGCTCGGCGTCGAACTCGTCTCGACCGGCGGCTCGCGCGCGGCGCTGGAAGCCGCCGGGCTGCCGGTGCGCGACGTCTCGGAGCTGACCGGCTTTCCCGAGATCATGGACGGCCGCGTCAAGACGCTGCATCCGAACGTCCATGGCGGGCTGCTCGGCATCCGCGCCGACCCGGCGCATGCCGGCGCGATGGAGACGCACGGCATCCACGGCATCGACCTTCTCGTCGTCAACCTCTACCCGTTTGCCGAGACCGTGGCGTCGGGCGCCGACCGCGCCTCGATCATCGAGAACATCGACATCGGCGGTCCCGCGATGATCCGAGCCGGCGCCAAGAACCACGCCTATGTTTCGGTCCTTACCGACCCGGCCGACTACACGGCGTTCCTTGAGGAGCTTCGCGAGAACGGGGGCGCGATCGGCCTCGAGCGCCGCCGGCGCCTCGCCGCCAAGGCCTACGGCATGACGGCGGCCTACGATGCGGCGGTCTCCACCTGGTTCGCGGCCGAGACCGGCGACGCGGCCCCGGCGCGGCGCGCCTTTGCCGGCACGCTCGCCTCCAGCCTGCGCTACGGCGAGAACCCGCACCAGTCGGCCGCCTTCTATCTCGACGGCTCGCAGCGCCCGGGCGTCGCCACCGCGCGGCAGGTGCAGGGCAAGGAACTGTCCTACAACAACATCAACGACACCGACGCCGCGTTCGAGCTCGTCGCCGAGTTCGACGCCGCCCGCACGGCGGCCGTCGCGATCATCAAGCACGCCAACCCCTGCGGCGTCGCGGAAGGCGCCTCGATCCTCGACGCCTACGAACGCGCGCTTGCTTGCGACCCGGTCTCGGCCTTCGGCGGCATCGTGGCGCTGAACCGGCGGCTCGACGCGGCGTCGGCCGCCGAGATCGTCAAGGTCTTCACCGAGGTCATCATCGCGCCCGACGCCGACGAGGAGGCGATCGCGCTGGTGGCGGCCAAGAAGAACCTGCGCCTCCTCCTCACCGGCGGCCTGCCCGACCCGCGCGCGGCGGGGCTTCTGGTGAAGTCGGTGGCGGGCGGCCTCCTCGTCCAGTCGCGCGATTCCGGCACGGTGGACGCGCTCGACCTCAAGGTGGTGACGAAGCGCGCGCCGAGCGAGGCCGAGATGGCCGACCTGCGCTTTGCCTTCCGCGTCGCCAAGCACGTGAAATCGAATGCCATCGTCTATGCCAGGAATATCGCCACCGTCGGCATCGGCGCCGGCCAGATGAGCCGTGTCGACTCCGCCCGCATCGCCGCCCGCAAGGCCGAGGACGCCGCGAGAGGCGCCGGCGGCCCGGTGCTGACGCAGGGCTCGGTGGTCGCCTCCGACGCCTTCTTCCCCTTCGCCGACGGCCTTCTTTCGGCGGTTGCCGCCGGCGCGCGCGCGGTGATCCAGCCGGGCGGCTCGATGCGCGACGCCGAGGTGATCCAGGCGGCCGACGACAACGACATCGCCATGGTCTTCACCGGCATGCGCCACTTCCGGCACTGACGGACATGGGTCAGGCGGCTGCGTCCGGCAGGATGTAACCGACCGTCGCCTGCGCGACGAGCCGGTGCGCGTCGCCCTGCCACAGGCGGACGTCGACCGTCGCGGTGCGGCGGCCGAGCTTCAGGAGATCGGCGTCCGCAAAGACCGGCTCGGGGCGGCCGGGGCGCAGGAAGGCGATCGACAGGGTGTTGGTGAGCGCCATCGCCTCCGGTCCGTGATGGGCGGCGATCACCGCGTAGGCGGCGACATCGGCAAGCGCCATCAGCGTCGGGCCGGACACGATCGCGCCCGGCCGCAGCATCGCGGGAACGGGGTCGAGGCGCATCCGCAGGCGTCCGGGCCGAAGGTCGACAGGCGTGCCGAGCGCGGGCCGTGCCTCGGGCGGAAAGGCGGCCTCCAGGAAGTCGGAGACCTGCCCGAGCGTCAGGCGGGGCAGGAGAGGGGCGGCGGGGGCGAGCAGGTCCATCCCTCCGGCTTAGCAAGCCGCCCGTCCGCCCGCCACCTGCGGCTCGTCGCGGGACCGCGGGGCGGGAGCGATCGCCGCCGGTCGGCGTTGTTCGGGACGAACAGGAGTGCTCCGATGACCCATCGCATGACGACCGCCCTTTGCGCCGCGCTTCTCTGGAGCGCCGTGCCGGCCGGCGCGCAGACCACGAGCCCGCCCGCGCCCGCGCCGAGCGTTCCCGATACGGGCGCGCAGGCGATCCCGCCCTCGACCGACCCCTGCGCGGCCCAGCCCGGGGCTGCCGACGGCCAGACGCTGAGCGGCCAGCTGGCCGATTGCGGCGGTGTGCTGACGCCGCCCGATACCGGCATGCCCAGTGTCGAGGCGCCGGTGCCGGCTCCCGATCCGGGCACGACGCCGGTGATCCCGCCGGGCACGGTGCCCGATGAGCCGAACGCGACGGGAAGCGCCAACCCGACCTGACCGCCGGAGCGATGCTCCGCCGGCCGCACCGGGCCGGACGGGGGCGCGCCCACCTTTTTCAGGACACTCGGCCAGCCATCATCAGGTCGCTGGACGAGGTGTGTTGTCGGTCGTCAGAGCCCGACATCCTGCAGGAGGCCCGCGGCCAGCGTCAGGCGCGAGACCGAGGTCTCGCCGGTGCCGGCGAGGCGCTGCAGCTGCTCGGCCGCCGCGCGCAGCGTGTCGCCCTCCGCCGCCGCCCAGTCCGCGACCGGGTCCTCGCCCTTCCCCTCGTTCAGCGCGAGGATCGTCAGGCGCTTGCGCTCGCGGGCGATCTGGCTGCCGGCGCGCTCCAGCGCCAGCGTCTCGTAGTAGTCGGTCGGGCGCAGCGTCACGAGCGCCTCTTCGAGCTGGCCGATGTGGAGGGCCTGCGTCAGCGCGAAGGTCGCACGCATCGCCTCGCCGAAGGACCGGCCGGTTTCACGTGAAACACGCTCGACGTCCGGCACCAGCGCCAGAAGCGGCAGGCGGGCGATGCGGGTCGCTAGTTCCTCCGGCACGCCGGCCGAGACCCATGCCGACTGCCGGGCGGCGAAATCGGCGCGGGCGTGCTCGCTCGCCATCTCGACGAGGGCCGGCCCGAACTCCGCCGACAGGCGCCGGAGCGCGGCGACCGTCTCGCCGAGATCAAAGGCGCCAGAGCGGACGAGGCCGACGACGCCGACCTGGAGGAAGAACGACACCGCGGCGTAGAGATCATTCTGCACCGCGCCCGGCAGCCGGGCGTCGAGCGCGTCGATCTCGCGCAGGAGATCGTCGATCGCGAACCCGTCGTGGATGGCGACATAGGCGCTGGCGAGATGGGAGCCCGAGCGGCCCGTCGCGTCGCGCAGCACCGTCGCGAAGGACACGCCGAGATGATTGACGAAGGCGTTGGCGAGCCCCGTCGCGACGATCTCCCGGCGCAGACGGTGAGCCGAGATGTCGGCCTCGAACTTCTCGCGCAGCGCCGTCGGGAAATAGGCCATGAGGCGGCTGGCGAGGTAGGGGTCGTCCGGCAGCGAACCCGAGACCAGCGTGTTGAAGAGATCGATCTTGGCATAGGCGAGGAGAACGGCGAGCTCGGGCCGGGACAGGCTCTGGCCCCGCGCGCGAAGGTCGGCGATCGCGCCGGGCGAGGGTAGGGTCTCGACCTGCCGGTCGAGCGCCCCGGTCTCCTCCAGCGCCGCCATCAGCCGCGCCTGCAGGGCAAGTCGCGAGACGCCCGCCCGCTCCTCCAGCGAGATCGCCAGCGTCTGCGCATAGTTGTTGGCGAGCACAAGCCGCGCCACCTCGTCGGTCATCGAGCCGAGCAGCCGGTCGCGCTCCTCGCGCGACAGGCGCCCTTCGGCGAGCGGCTGGCGCAGCGCGATCTTGAAGTTGACCTCGACGTCCGACGTGTTGACGCCGGCCGAGTTGTCGATCGCGTCGGTGTTGAGCCGGACGCCCGAGCGCGCCGCCTCGATGCGGCCTCCTTGAGTCAGCCCGAGATTGGCGCCCTCGCCGATCACCTTGGCGCGCACCTCGCGGCCGGCGATGCGGACCGGGTCGTTGGCGCGGTCGCCGACGTCGAGGTTGGTCTCGGTGGAGGCGCGGATATAGGTGCCGATGCCGCCGAACCAGAGAAGGTCGACCGGGGCCTTCAGGATCGCCGTGATGATCTCGGCGGGCGTGCCCGAGGTCTTGTCGAGGCCGATCGCGGCGGCGGCCTCCGGCGACAGGCGGATCAGCTTGTCGCGCCGCGAGAAGACGCCGCCCCCCGTGGAGATCACCGAACGGTCGAAGTCGGCCCAGGACGAGCGGGGCAGGGCGAAGAGGCGCTGGCGTTCGTTGAACGAGCGCTCCTCGTCCGGGTTCGGGTCGATGAAGATGTCGCGGTGGTCGAAGGCCGCGACCAAGCGGATCTTGCGCGACAGGAGCATGCCGTTGCCGAAGACGTCGCCCGACATGTCGCCGCAGCCGGCCACCGTGAAGGGCTCGGACTGGATGTCCCACGCGCGGCCGTCGCGGCCCATCTCGCGGAAGTGGCGCTTGACCGCCTCCCAGGCGCCGCGCGCGGTGATGCCCATCGCCTTGTGGTCGTAGCCGGCCGATCCGCCGGAGGCGAAGGCGTCGTCCAGCCAGAAGCCGCGCGCCCGCGCCACCGCATTGGCGGTGTCGGAGAAGGTCGCCGTGCCCTTGTCGGCCGCCACCACGAAATAGGGATCGAGGTCGTCATAGGCGATGACGCCGGTCGGCGTCACCGTCTCGCCGGACGGCTCGATATTGTCGGTGACCGACAGAAGCGAGGCGATGAAGACGACATAGGCGGCGCGCCCGCTCTCGAACCAGGCCTCGCGGTTGGAGGCGTCGGCGAGGCGCTTGGGGTAGAAGCCGCCCTTGGAGCCGACCGGCACGATGACGGCGTTCTTGACCTGCTGCGCCTTCACGAGGCCGAGGATCTCGGTGCGGTAGTCCTGGGAGCGGTCGGACCAGCGCAGGCCGCCGCGCGCCACCGGGCCGAAGCGCAGGTGGACGCCCTCGACGCGCGCGTCGAACACGAAGATCTCGCGGTAGGGCACGGGCGCGGGCATGCCCTCGATGCGGTGCGGATCGATCTTGAAGGCAAGCGCGGGCTTCACCGCGGTCGGCACCGAGTTCGGGTCGGCCGAGACGTCGGGCACGGCGTAGAAGTTGGTGCGAAGGGTCGCCAGCACCGCGCCCATCAGCCGGCGCACCACGCGGTCCTCGTCGAGGCTGGTGATCGCGTCGAGCGCCTGGCGGAGGGTGAGGAGCGGCAACAGCGCGCCGCGCGCGGCCGCTTGCGCCGCCTCCGCGTCGCCGGCCAACTCCTCCGGCAGCGCGTCCGGCCGGTGCTCCCGCGCCGGATCGAAGGCGCCCGCGAACAGCTCGATCAGCGCGCGCGCGACGCCCGGCTGGCGCTCCAGCACCTGCGCCATGAATTCGGCCGTCGTCGCAAAGCCGGTCTGGCGCAGATACCGCGCATAGGCGCGCAGGACGTTCGCCTCGCGCCAGTCGAGCCCGGCCGAGAACACCAGCGCGTTGAAGGCGTCGTCCTCGATCCGCCCGTCGACCACGGCCTGCAGCGTCGCCTCCAGCGCCAAGCCCTTGTCGGCGAGCGCGGCGATGTTGCCCGAGCGCGGGATCAGCTCCATGTCGTGGAGCCAGACATGGCTGCCGTCGGCGCGCGCGATCTCGTGCGTCTGCTCGGCGAGCGGCGAGAAGCCCATGTTCTCCAGGATCGGCACCCGGCGCGACAGCGGCAAAGCCTCTGCGAGGTGGAAGATCTTGAGCCGCAGCGAGGCGTCCTCGTCGCCCTCGCGGCGGTAGAAGTCGATGCCGAGCGGGGCGCCGGGGCGAAGGTCGAGGATGCGCGCTGCGTCCTCCACCGCCTCCTGCGGGTCGACCGCATCGCGGTAGCCGCCGGGAAGGCCGGGGGCGAGCGCCGTCAGTTCGCCGATCCGCCCGGCGCGCGCGGCCGCCCGTTCGAAGGCGAGCGACCAGTCGCGCGCGATGGCGGCGATCTCCGCCTCGAGCTCGGCCTCGTCGGGTTCGGGCGTCGGGCCGCCGGAGCGCCCGATGATGAAGTGGATCGAGGCGAGCGCGCCTTCGGGAAAGTTCGGGTAATAGGCCGAGACGTGGCCGTCGTAGCGCTCGGCGAGAAGCACGCCGATCTCGTCGCGCAGGCGCGCGTCGTAGCGCTCGCGCGGCACGAAGACGAGCACCGAGACGAAGCGGTCGAACCGGTCGATGCGCGGCAGGACGCGGATGCGCGGCCGCTCGCCGAGTTCCGTGACGATCGACACGAAGCGCTCCAGAAGATCGACGTCGATCTGGAACATCTCGTCGCGTGAATAGGTCTCGAGCGCGACGGCCAGCGCCTTGCCGGAATGGGAGTTCGGCGAGAAGCCGAGGCGCTCGGTGACGGTGGCGGCCTTGGCGCGCAGGTAGGGGATCGAGGCGAGCGGCTGGGTGTAGGCCGAGGAGGCGAAGAGGCCGACGACGCGCAACTCGCCCGTCAGCTTCCCGTCGGCGTCGCGCAGCTTGATGCCGACATAGTCCATGTAGGCGCGGCGGTGGACGCGCGAGCGCGAGTTGGCCTTCGCCACGATCAGCGGCTCGGGATCCTCGAGGAAGGCCCGCAGCTCGGGGCTCGGCGCCTCGGCCGCGCCCTCGCGGCGCAGGACCCTGACAGCGGGATCGCGCAGGATGCCGAGGTCGCTCTCCTCGACGCGCCGCAGCGCCTCGCCCTCCGGGTGATAGGCGAACTCGCGGAGGCCGAGGAAGATGAAGTTGCCGTTGGCGAGCCAGTCGACAAGCGCGGCGCCCTCGCGCTCGCTCGCTGCGCGCTCCGCATTCGCCTCGCGGCCGGCGCGCGCCTCGATGGTGCGGGCCGCCTCGCCGACGCGCGCGCGCATGGCGGCAAAATCGGCATTGGCGACGGCGACTTCGCCGAGGATCGCCTCGAGGTTGCGTGCCAGCGCCTCCTCGGCCGCCGGGTCCGGCATCGGCTCGATCACGACCTGGATCAGGCTGACGGGCTCGCCGCCCGCGGCGCCGGGCCGGCGCTCGGCAAAACTCAAGGGCGCGCCGTCGGCGCCGCGCTCGACGCTGAGGATCGGATGCGAGATCTCGTGAATCGCCGGCGCCCGGTCGGCGATCTCGGCGATGACCGAATCGAACAGGAAGGGCATGTCGTCATGGGCGATGGTGATCGCAGTCACCGGCTCGCCGGCGCGCAGCTCGCCGCGCAGCCGCCGCACCGAGACGACGGCCCGGCCCGGCCGGTGCCGCTCCAGGGCGCCCGCCGCCTCGTCGGTGAGCTTGGCGAGGGCCTCCGGCGCGAAGGCCGCGAGGTCGTCGGCGGGCGGCCGGGCGAAGAGGAGCGGCGCCAGCCGCCGGCTGGGGCCCGCCTCGGGCAGGAGGGCCAGAGCCCCGGCGATGATCCGGTTCTTGGTCGGGTTCGGCTCGGTCGCCATGCGTGTCCCCTCGGGAAGTCGGTCGGTTCGGCCCTTGTCGGGCTGGAAACGAATCATCTCATCGGCCCGTGACGGGACCATGAGGGCCGGGTCGGGGCAACCGTGCTTCTCGGATCGGGCCGCCACCATGCGAGACTTATAGGGCGGCAGGCCGTCATGTCTGCGGTCGGTCGATGCCCCGATCCGTGGCGGCGCTCGTATTGCTCTCGTCATGCTTTTGCGCGAGGGTCCGGGCCATGACGAACCCGTCCGACGATCGGGCGCGGCAGCAGGAGGCCGAGGCCATCCTGCGGCGCGTGCGCCAGGAAACCGAGCCCCAGACCGGGGCCGCCGCCGAGAGCATGACGCGGGGCCTGCGCCGCCACTTCTGGGCGGCGGACGCCGATCCCGCCGACCGGATGGAGGTGGTCGGCACGCGGATCGGCCGGCTGGCCGGCCTCGTCGCGGTGATCGGGCTGGCCATCGGGCTCGCCTATCAGCTCTCCGCCCTCTGAAGGACGCCGATGAGCCTTTCCGCATCCGCCGCCAGCGGCGACAAGCCGGCCGTCCTGTCGATCTCGAGCCATGTCGCGCGCGGCACCGTGGGCAACCGCGCCGTGGTGTTCGCGCTGGAATCGCTCGGCTTTCCCGTCTGGTCGGTGCCGACCGTCACCCTGCCCTGGCATCCCGGCCACGGACCGGCGACGCGCATCGTGCCGGAGGAGGCGGCGTTCGCCGCCTTCGTCGACGACCTCGTGCGCGCGCCCTGGCTCGGCGAGGTCGGAGCGGTGATCTCCGGCTATTTCGGCGCCGCGCACCAGGTCGAACCGGTGGCGAAGCTGGTGGACGCCGTGCGCCGCGCCAACCCCCAGGCGCTCTATCTCTGCGATCCCGTGCTCGGCGACGGCGGGGACGGGGGCGGGCGGCTCTACCAGCCGGCCGAGACCGTGGCGGCAGTGCGCGACCTCCTCGTGCCGCGCGCCGACATCGCGACGCCCAACCGGTTCGAGCTCGAGTTCCTCACCGGGCTGGAGTTCTCGACCAACGCCCACCTCGTGGAGGCGGCGAGCGCGCTCGGGCCGGCGCGTGTCGTCGTCACCTCGGCCTTTCCGCTCCTGCGGGGCGGCATCGGCAACCTCCTCGTCGAGGAGGGGACGGCGATGCTGGCCGAGCACCGGCGCATCGAGGGCGTGCCGAATGGGCTCGGCGACCTCACCGGTGCCGTATTCCTGGCGCGCATCCTGTCGGGCGCCACGGGCGAGAAGGCGCTGCAGGGCACGACGGCCGCCGTGTTCGAGATCCTCGCCCGTACCACCAAGCGCGGCAAGGACGAGCTGACGCTCGAGACCGACGCCGACAGCCTCAAGACGCCGATGGCGATGGTGCAGATGCGCCGGCTGCAGCCGGCGGGGGGCGGGCGGCGCGCGTGAAGACGCTCGCCGGTGTGGATGGCTGCCCCGGCGGCTGGATCGCGGCGGTGGAGTACGAGGACGGCGCGACGGCGCTCGCCGTCCACGCGAGTTTCGAGAGCCTCCTCCGCGCCCTGCCGGGCGATGCGATCGTCGTCGTCGACATGCCGATCGGCCTGCCCGAGGCGATCCGCGGCTTGGGGCGCGCGGCCGAGACCGCGGTGCGCCCGATGCTGGGGGCCCGCCGGTCGAGCCTCTTTGCGATCCCCGCGCGCGCGGCGGTCGAGGCCTGGGACGGGCCGCACGGCTCGGAGGCGGCGCGGGCCACTGCGCACGCCCGCGCCTCGGCGCTGGCACGAGCGCGCTCCGAGCCGGCGCGCGGCGTCTCGCGCCAGGGCTTCATGCTGTTTCCGAAGATCCTCGAGATCGACCGGCTCCTGCGCGCCGAGCCGGCGCTCGCGGACCGCGTTCTCGAGAGCCATCCCGAGGCGGCCTTCGCCGCCCTGAACGGCGGCACGGCGATGGCGCATCCGAAGAAGCGCGGCGGCCGGCCGAACGAGCCGGGGCTCGACGAGCGCCGCGCGCTCCTCGAACGCTCGGGCCTTCCGCCGGCGCTTCTCCTCGCCCCGCGGCCGCGCGGCGTCGGCGAGGACGACCGCATCGACGCCTGCGCGATGCTGATGGTGGCGCGCGCGGTGGCGGCGGGCCGGGCGCGGCCCTCGCCGGACCCGCCGGAGCGCGACGCGCACGGCCTTCCCGCTGCGATCTGGCTGCCACGGGACCCCCTGTGCAGCGCGGAAGAAACTGGTCTAGAAGCGATCCGAACCAGCGACGGAGCGACGATGACCCTTCTCCCCGATGCCCTCGTGTCCGGCTACCGCAGTTTCGTGCAGGGCCGCTATCTTCAGGAAACGCAGACCTATCGGGCGCTGGCGCGCGACGGCCAGACGCCGGAGACCATGGTCATCGCCTGCTGCGACTCGCGCGCCGCGCCCGAGACGATCTTCGGTGCCGGCGCCGGCGAGCTCTTCGTGGTGCGCAACGTCGCCAACCTCGTGCCGCCCTACAACCCGGACGGCGAGTTCCACGGCACGTCCGCCGCGCTGGAATTCGCGGTGCAGGCGCTGAAGGTGAAGAACATCGTGGTGATGGGCCACGGCCGCTGCGGCGGCATCAAGGCGGCGCTGACCACCGGCGCCGCGCCGCTGTCGCCCGGCGACTTCATCGGCAAGTGGATGAGCATCCTGCAGCCCGTCGCCGAGACGGTGGCGGCCAACGAGCTGATGACGTCGGGCGAGCGGCAGACGGCGCTGGAGCGGATCTCGATCCGCACCTCGATCGCCAACCTTCGTACCTTCCCCTACATCGCCGCACGCGAGCGGGCGGGCGAGCTCAACCTCTACGGCGCGTGGTTCGACATCTCGACCGCCGAGCTGTGGGCGATGGATGCCGAGACCGGCGACTTCCAGCGCCCGCTGGTCGACGTGGAAGACGCTGTCATCTGAGCGGCGCTCCAATGATAGAAGGCCCCCGGCAGCCTCCGGCCGCCGGGGGCCGAAGCCTTACTCGGCCGGCACCGGGCCGGCGTCGAGGGCCTCGATCGATCCGGCGCGGTTGAAGGCGGCCTCGTCGAGGATGCCCTGGCGCTTGGCGACGATGGTCGGCACCAGCGCCTGTCCCGCGACGTTGACGGCCGTGCGGCCCATGTCGAGGATCGGGTCGATGGCCAGGAGGAGCCCGACGCCCTCGAGCGGCAGGCCGAGCGTCGAGAGCGTCAGCGTCAGCATCACGGTCGCGCCGGTGAGGCCGGCGGTCGCCGCCGAGCCGACGACCGCGACGAAGACGATCAGGAGATAGTCCTCGATCCCGAGCGGCACGCCGAAGAACTGGGCGACGAAGATCGCCGAGATCGCCGGGTAGATCGAGGCGCAGCCGTCCATCTTGGTGGTCGAGCCGAGCGGCACCGCGAAGCTCGAATACTCGCGCGGCACGCCGAGGCTCTTTTCCGTCACCCGCTCGGTGATCGGCATCGTGCCGATCGAGGAGCGCGACACGAAGGCAAACTGGATGGCGGGCCAGGCGCCCTGAAAGTAGCGCAAGGGGCTGAGGCCGTGCGCGAGGAGAAGCGTCGGATAGACCACGAAGAGCACCAGCGCGAGGCCGACATAGATCGCGGCGGCGAAGGTGCCGAGCTGGGCGAGCGTCTCCCACCCGTAGACCGCCACCGCGTTGCCGAGGAGACCGACGGTCGCGATCGGCGTCAGACGGATGATCCACCAGAGCACCTTGTGGACGATCTTCAGGAACGAGCGGTTGAAGGCGAGGAAGGGCTCGGCGGCCTCGCCGACCTTCAGCGCCGCGACGCCGACCGCGATCGAGATCACGAGGATCTGGAGGACGTTGAAGTTGAGGCTGGTCGA
Source organism: Aureimonas sp. Leaf324 (assembly GCF_001423245.1). Lineage (GTDB taxonomy): Bacteria > Pseudomonadota > Alphaproteobacteria > Rhizobiales > Rhizobiaceae > Aureimonas. Next base: position 18,070 of record NZ_LMOH01000004.1, on the reverse strand, counting down.
GGCGCCGCCCTCGCGAAGGCTGGTGGACGCCTGGAGGCCGAGGATGTTGGACGGGATCAGGCCGGTGAGGAAATCGAGCCAGGAGCCGGAGCGGGCGGGCGCGGCGGCCGCCTCGCGCGCCACCGAGGTGCCGAGGCCCGGCTGGAAGATCAGCCCGAGCGCGATGCCGATCAGGACCGCGATGAAGGCGGTGATCGCGAACCAGAGAAGCGTCTGCCAGACGAGGCGCGCCGCGTTGTCCAGCGCGCGAAGGTTGGCGATCGAGGCGACGATCGCCGTGAAAACGAGAACCGGCACCACGGTGCGCAGAAGCGAGACGAAGGACGAGCCGACGGTTGCGAGCGTCTGCGTCAGCCAGTTCGGCCCGTCCGCCCCGGGCCCCAGGGAGCGGGCGACAAGACCGAGCACGATGCCGAGCACGAGGGCGACGAGGATCTGAAAGCCGAAATTCGTCCAGAGCGGCTTTTTCGGCCGGGACGGGGCGGCGGCAGCGGGGGCGGCCATCGGGAAACTCCGAGAGGAAGCGCACGCCTCGGACGGGCGTGCGGGAAGGATCCCTATCTAGGGCATGAGGGCGCGCGGGCCGAAGCATGTCCATGCTGCGACGCGATTGATAAGGGAAACATTCTTTCCCGCCCGCCCGTTCGGGCAGGTCGCGGCCGGCGTTGCACGGCGGACACAGCGCTGGGGACGGCCGCCGGATTTGCGGGCGCTTTGCTTGCGGAACATGGTAAACACCCTTTCTACAGCCGGTGATGCGGACGGCGCGATCTCGCGCGGCAACCAACGACGGGGAACGGGGATGACCCAGATGATCAGGATGGGCTTCGGCCTTGCGGCCGTGCTGGCTCTTGCCGGCTGCCAGTCGGCGAGCCCGAGCTTCGGCGGCGGCGGCAGCAATGTCCGCAGTCCCGCTCCCCTGCGCGCGGCCCCGACCGGCCAGGTCTATTCCAACCAGCTGCCGCCCCCGCCGCCGCCGCCGGCGGCGCCCGTGACCGCGGCGCCCGTGACCCCGACGGCGGACGCCTCGACCCCTGCGCAGACGCCCGCCCCGACGCAGACCGCTTCGGCCGCGCCGGTGACGCGCGAAGGGCTGGTCGGCGCCTGGCGCGTGTCGTCGGGCGGCGGCAACTGCCAGATCTTCATGGCGCTGACGCAGTGGACGGGCGGCTACCGCGCCGCCTCGCGCGGCTGCCCCGGCCAGGTGGCCGACGTCTCGGCCTGGGACGTCTCGGGCAACCAGGTGGTGCTGAAGGATTCGGGCGGCTCCACCGTGGCGACGCTCAACAACACGGGCGGCACGCGCTACGAAGGCACCACCAGCGGCGGCCAGTCGGTCAGCCTCTACCGCTAGTCGCGCCAGACGACGGTGCTGCGCCTTCGTCTGGCGCGGCACCGCTTCAAGCCCCGGCGCCGCGCTTCCGCCGCCCTTCGTTTCACAGATGAAACGAGCTGCCCGGGCCTCTTTCCCGGAAGGTCATGACCCATGCCGCACCAAGGCTACGGCTCCGTCGGGGGCGAGCGCGGACCCGTGCGGGCCGAACTCGCCCGGCGCGTGGCGGCCGGATCCCTGCGCGAGGACCCGGTCCAAGCCGGCGTCGCCGACCGCCTCGACCGGTTGGGGCGCGAGCTGAAGGCCGCGTCGCTTCCCGTGAAGTCCAGCGCGCTCGGCTGGCTGTTCGGCAAACGGGAGAGGCCGGCCGCGCCGCGCGGCGTCTACATCCACGGCTCGGTCGGGCGCGGCAAGTCCATGCTGATGGACCTGTTCTTCCAGACAGCACCGGTGGACGGCAAGCGACGCCTCCACTTCCACGAGTTCATGGCCGAGATGCACGGGCGCATCAACGCGCACCGTGCGGCGGTGAAGGCGGGGGAGGCGAAGGGCGATGACCCGATCCCGCCGGTGGCGGACGCCGTCGCGACCGAGACGCGGCTCCTCTGCTTCGACGAGTTCACCGTGACCGACATCGCCGACGCGATGATCCTGTCGCGCCTCTTCGACGCGCTCTTCGCGCGCGGGCTGACGCTGGTCGCGACCTCCAACGTCGCGCCGGACGATCTCTACCGCGACGGGCTGAACCGGCCGCTGTTCCTGCCCTTCGTCGAGACGCTCAAACGCCACACCGACATCCTCTTCCTCGACGCACCGACCGACTACCGGATGGAGACGATCGGGGCGGGCGACCTCTACCTCACGCCGCTCGGCCCCGAGACGGACCGGCGGATGGACGCGCTGTGGCGCTCGATCCTCGGGCCCGCGCCGGAAGGCCCGGAAACCCTGCCGTTCCGCGGGCGCTCGATCGCCGTGCCGCGGGCGGGTGGGGGCGCCGCGCGCTTCGCCTTCGCCGACCTCTGCTCCCGGCCGCTCGGCGCCGCCGACTTCCTGGCGATCGCCGCGCGCTACCACACGGTGATGGTCGACGGCGTGCCGGTGATGGCCGCGGCGGAACGCAACGAGGCCAAGCGCTTCATCCTTCTCGTCGATACGCTCTACGACGCCCATCGCCGGGTGGTGGTCTCGGCCGCCGCGCCCGCCAACGCGCTTTACCGCGCCCCCAGCGGCACGGAGGCGTTCGAGTTCGACCGCACGGTGTCGCGGCTGATCGAGATGCGCTCCGACGCCTATCTCGCGGAGGCCGAACGGCGGCGGAGCGGAGTGGAACGCCTGGAAAGCGTCGAACGTGCATGAAAATTTTCCGACAAGGCCGCAAACGGCCACGTCGTTGGAATCATGCCGGGAAACGAATGACGCTTACGTAAGCCCCACATAGCCTAACCGGTTGAATTCCCTTGCGCTGCGCTGCGGCCATTGCACCCGCCGCCCGCACGGAGTATCCCCCTGCCCGACGCAGGACCTTGAGGCGCGTCCGTCCCGGATGCCGTGACGGTCGCATCGACCGGCCTGCCCGGCCCCCGGGAATGCGGGCCGCATCCAGGAACCCGAAGGGCGTCCGATGACGAGACCTCCCCTGTCCTCCACCGCCGCGCGGCGTGCCGCCATGCCGGGCACGTGGAACGGCGGTCCGGGCGCCCCGACGTCGTCTCCCTCGTCCCTCGCAGCCATCCGCAACGGGAAGCTTTCATGAACATCCACGAATACCAGGCCAAGCAGGTCCTCAAGGGCTTCGGCGCCCCGGTCGCCTCGGGCGTCGCGATCACCAGCGCGTCCGAAGCCGAGGCTGCCGCCAGGCAGCTTCCCGGTCCCCTCTACGTGGTGAAGTCGCAGATCCATGCGGGCGGCCGCGGCAAGGGCAAGTTCAAGGAGCTCGGCCCCGATGCCAAGGGCGGCGTGCGCCTGGCGAAGTCGGTGGAAGAGGTCGTCGCCCACGCCACCGAAATGCTTGGGCATACGCTCGTCACCGCCCAGACGGGCGACGCCGGCAAGCAGGTGAACCGCCTCTACATCGAGGACGGCGCCGACATCGCCCGCGAACTCTACTGCTCGCTGCTGGTCGATCGCTCGGTCGGGCGCGTCGCCTTCGTCGTCTCTACCGAGGGTGGCATGGACATCGAGGCGGTCGCCCACGACACGCCGGAGAAGATCATCACCGTCGCGATCGATCCGGAGACGGGCGTCACCGACGCCGACGTCGCCAGGATCTCGGACGCCTACGGCCTCGAGGGCGCGGCCCGCGAGGACGCCAAGACGCTGTTCCCGGCGCTCTACAAGGCCTTCACCGACAAGGACATGGCGCTCCTCGAGGTGAACCCGCTCATCGTCATGACCGACGGCCACCTCCGGGTGCTGGATGCGAAGGTCTCGTTCGACGGCAACGCGCTGTTCCGCCACGACGACATGAAGGCGCTTCGCGACGAGACCGAAGAGGACGCCAAGGAGATCGAGGCCTCCAAGTGGGACCTCGCCTATGTCGCGCTCGACGGCAACATCGGCTGCATGGTCAACGGCGCGGGCCTCGCCATGGCGACGATGGACATCATCAAGCTCTACGGCAAGGAGCCGGCGAACTTCTGCGACGTCGGCGGCGGCGCCAACAAGGAGAAGGTCGCCGCGGCCTTCAAGATCATCACGGCGGACCCGGCGGTGCAGGGCATTCTCGTCAACATCTTCGGCGGCATCATGAAGTGCGACGTGATCGCCGAGGGCGTCGTCGCGGCCGTGAAGGAAGTCGGCCTGAAGGTGCCGCTCGTCGTGCGCCTCGAGGGCACGAATGTCGAGCTCGGCAAGAAGATCCTCAACGAGTCGGGCCTCGCCATCACGGCGGCGGACGACCTCGACGACGCCGCGCAGAAGATCGTCGCGGCGGTCAAGTAACCGAAGGCGCCGGCGGAATGGAACTTCTGATCCTATCGGTTCCGTCCATTCTCGCCGCTGCGCTGGCAGCCATGGTCCTCGTCCTGACCTGTCGCGCCCTCATGGTGCTTGGTCGCTTCGTTCCCCACGGCAGAACTTTGGTCGGCGACACCTTTGTCGCCGGCAACATTCTAGGGCCGGTCTGCTTTCAGGCTTGGATACAAAGTTTGGATGTAGATGGCCCGGCCGGGCTCGCGATCTTCATGGCGTGGGTCTTCATCTGGGCGACAGCGCTTCTCAGCCTCGCGTTCTTCGCAGGGTCGACGATGGAGCGCCGACCCGATCGATCTCGCCAGCTTCGTCGGAGCTGGAACTGAATTTGTCATCGAGCCGAAGGGTCTGGCCTTCGGTTTCAACTTGAAATTCGGCAGCACCTCGCCCGAGTGTGCCGAACCTTCGCTGGGAGCCCTGCGCACCACATGTCCATCCTCGTCGACAAGAACACCAAGATCATCGTGCAGGGCCTGACCGGCAAGACCGGCACGTTCCACACGGAACAGGCGCTCGCCTATCACGGCACGCAGATGGTCGCCGGCATCCACCCCAAGAAGGGCGGTGAGACCTGGACCGGGTCGAAGGGCGAGAGCCTGCCGATCTACGCCACGGTCGCCGAGGCCAAGGACGCCACGGGCGCGAACGCCTCCGTGATCTACGTGCCGCCGGCCGGCGCCGCCGACGCGATCATCGAGGCGATCGAGGCCGAGGTGCCCTTCATCACCTGCATCACCGAGGGCATTCCGGTGCTCGACATGGTGCGCGTGAAGCGGCGCCTGGAAGGCTCCAAGTCGCGCCTCCTCGGCCCCAACTGCCCCGGCATCATGACGCCGGACGAGTGCAAGATCGGCATCATGCCGGGCTCGATCTTCAAGAAGGGCAATGTCGGCATCGTGTCGCGCTCGGGCACCCTGACCTACGAGGCGGTGTTCCAGACCACGAACGAGGGCCTCGGCCAGACGACGGCGGTCGGCATCGGCGGCGATCCGGTCAAGGGCACCGAGTTCATCGACGTCCTCGAGATGTTCCTCGCCGACGACGAGACGAAGTCGATCATCATGATCGGCGAGATCGGCGGCTCGGCCGAGGAGGACGCCGCCCAGTTCCTGATCGACGAGGCGAAGCGCGGCCGGAAGAAGCCGATGGCCGGCTTCATCGCGGGCCGGACGGCCCCAACGGGCCGTACCATGGGCCATGCCGGCGCCGTGGTCTCGGGCGGCAAGGGCGACGCGGAGTCCAAGATCGCGGCGATGGAGGCGGCGGGCATCCGCGTCTCGCCGTCCCCGGCGCGCCTCGGCAAGACGCTGGTCGAGGTCCTCAAGGGCTGACGACCGAAGGGTCAGGACGGGGGCGATCATTCGATTTTTAACGATCGCGCCCCTATCTGGCCGGAATGATACGTGAAGCCAGCCGCGCGGCGTTTCGGCCCGCGCGGCCGCTCCTCGGGTCTTGACCCGGCGGGCGACCTTTCAGCCGAACGCGTTCGAGTGAGCGGCGGGGGCCCTTGGCCTTCCGCCTCCGATCATCTTTCAGGGAGACGGCGTTCGCTGAAGAAGCGGGGGCCGCTTTGTCATCATCATGGCACGCAATCCGGCGAACGAGACCTTCGCGGCGACCTCCTTCCTCTATGGCGGCAATGCCGACTACATCGAGACGCTGGCCGCCGCCTACGAGCGCGACCCGTCCTCGGTGGCCGCCGAATGGCGCGAGTTCTTCGGCCAGGTCGCCGACGACAAGGCGACCGTCGTCAAGAATGCGGAAGGGCCGTCCTGGACGCGCGCCAACTGGCCGGTGACGCCGAACGGCGAGCTCGTCGCCGCGCTCGACGGCAACTGGGGCGAGGCGGAGATCCGCGTCGAGAAGAAGCTGCGCGACAAGGCGAGCGCCGCGGCGCCGAAGGGCGAGGCGCCCTCCGAGGCCGCGATCCTGCAGGCGACGCGCGATTCGGTGCGCGCGCTGATGCTGATCCGCGCCTACCGGGTGCGCGGCCATCTCCACGCCAAACTCGACCCGCTGGGCCTTGCCGCGCCGGAAGACGACTATCACGAGCTCTCCCCTGAGAACTACGGCTTCACCGAGGCCGATCTCGACCGCCGCATCTTCATCGACAACGTGCTCGGCATGGAGTTCGCGACCGTCCGCCAGATGGTCGACATCCTGAAGCGCACTTACTGCGGCACGGTCGGCGTCGAGTTCATGCACATTTCCAATCCGCTGGAGAAGCAGTGGATCCAGGAGCGCATGGAGGGCGCCAACAAGGGCGTCGAGTTCACCGACCAGGGCAAGCGCGCCATCCTCAACAAGCTGATCGAGGCGGAAGGCTTCGAGAAGTTCATCGACGTCAAGTACAAGGGCACCAAGCGCTTCGGCCTCGACGGCGGCGAGGCGCTGATCCCCGCGCTCGAGCAGATCATCAAGCGCGGCGGCCAGATGGGCCTCAAGGAGATCGTGCTGGGCATGGCCCATCGCGGTCGCCTCAACGTGCTCGCCCAGGTCATGGGCAAGCCGCGCCGCGCGATCTTCCACGAGTTCAAGGGCGGCTCCTACAAGCCCGAGGACGTCGAGGGCTCGGGCGACGTCAAGTATCATCTGGGCGCCTCGGCGGACCGCGAGTTCGACAACAACTCGGTCCACCTGTCGCTGACGGCCAACCCCTCGCATCTCGAGATCGTCAACCCGGTGGTCATGGGCAAGGCGCGCGCCAAGCAGGACCAGCTCGGCGGCGGTCGCACCCGCACCGAGGTGGTGCCGCAGGAGGTGCGCAACCAGGTGCTGCCGCTCCTCATCCACGGCGACGCGGCCTTCGCCGGCCAGGGCGTCGTCGCCGAGTGCTTCGGCCTGTCGGGCCTCAAGGGCCACCGCGTCGGCGGCACGTTGCACTTCATCATCAACAACCAGATCGGCTTCACCACCAACCCGCGCTTCTCGCGCTCCTCGCCCTATCCGTCCGATGTGGCGAAGATGGTCGAGGCCCCGATCTTCCACGTCAACGGCGACGATCCGGAAGCCGTGACCTATGCGGCGAAGATCGCGATCGAGTACCGGCAGACCTTCCACAAGCCGGTGGTGGTCGACATGTTCTGCTACCGCCGCTTCGGCCACAACGAGGGCGACGAGCCCGGCTTCACGCAGCCGATCATGTATCGCAAGATCCGCGAGCATAAGACGACGCTCGAAATCTACGCCCGGAAGCTCGTCGAGGCCGGCGTCCTGTCGGACGGCGACGTCGAGGCGCGCAAGGCCGAGTTCCGCACGCAGCTGGAAGGCGAGTACGAGGCGGGCCAGAGCTACAACCCGAACAAGGCCGACTGGCTGGACGGCGCGTGGTCGGGCCTTCGCCGCGCCGACGACGAGGACGAGCAGCGCCGCGGCGTCACCGGCGTGCCGGTGAAGACGCTGAAGGAGCTCGGTCAGAAGCTCACCGAGGTGCCCGAGGGCTTCGAGGTCCACAAGACCATCGGCCGCTTCCTCGACAACCGCGCCAAGGCGATCGAGACCGGCGAGAACCTCGACTGGGCGACCGGCGAGGCGCTGGCCTTCGCCTCGCTGCTCGCCGAGGGCACGCCGATCCGCCTGTCGGGCCAGGATTCGGAGCGCGGCACGTTCTCGCAGCGCCACTCGGTCCTCTACGACCAGCGCGACGAGAGTCGCTACATCCCGCTGTCCCACCTCGTGAAGGGCCAGGCGAACTACGAGGTCATCAACTCGATGCTCTCGGAAGAGGCCGTGCTCGGCTTCGAATACGGCTACTCGCTCGCCGAGCCGAACGCGCTGACGCTCTGGGAGGCCCAGTTCGGCGACTTCGTGAACGGCGCGCAGGTCGTGATCGACCAGTTCATCTCGAGCGGAGAAGCCAAGTGGCTGCGCATGTCGGGCCTCGTGATGCTGCTGCCGCACGGCTACGAGGGGCAGGGGCCGGAGCACTCCTCGGCGCGCCTCGAGCGCTTCCTGCAGGCCTGCGCGCAGGACAACATGCAGGTCGCCAACTGCACGACGCCGGCGAACTACTTCCACATCCTGCGCCGGCAGATGAAGCGCGACTTCCGCAAGCCGCTGATCCTGATGACGCCCAAATCGCTCCTGCGCCACAAGCGCGCGACGTCCGACCTGTCGGAGCTGGCGGGCGACACGACGTTCCACCGCCTCCTGTGGGACGACGCCGAGATGAAGCCGAACTCGGTCACGGTGAAGCTGAAGAAGGACAAGGACATTCGCCGCGTGGTGCTCTGCACCGGCAAGGTCTATTACGACCTTCTGGAGGAGCGCGAGAAGCGGGGCATCGACGACATCTACCTCCTGCGCGTCGAGCAGCTCTATCCGTTCCCGGCGAAGGCCCTGATCAACGAGCTGTCGCGCTTCAAACAGGCCGAGATCGTCTGGTGCCAGGAGGAGCCCAAGAACATGGGCGCCTGGAGCTTCATCGAGCCCTATCTCGAATGGGTGCTCGACCGCATCGGCGAGACCAAGCGCCGCGCCCGCTATGCCGGCCGTCAGGCGGCCGCCTCGCCGGCCGTCGGCACGATGTCGAAGCACATGGCCCAACTCGAAGCCTTCCTGGAGGAAGCGTTGGGAACCACGGCGGCCTGAGGGCCGCCGTATCCCGCCCGCCCTCGCCACACCCTTTCCGATGAGATCTTCTAAGATGAGCACCGAAGTCAAAGTCCCGACCCTTGGCGAATCCGTCACCGAGGCCACGATTGGCCAGTGGTTCAAGAAGGCGGGCGACACCGTCGCGCAGGACGAGACGATCGCCGAGCTCGAAACCGATAAGGTCACGGTCGAGGTTCCGGCGCCGGCCGCCGGCGTCCTGTCGGAAATCCTCGTCAAGGAAGGCGAGACGGTCGAGGTCGGTGCGCTGATCGCGGTGATCGGCGAGGCGGGTGCCGCCGGCGCGTCGGCGCCGAAGTCCGAGGCGCCCAAGGCCGACGCGCCGAAGGCGCCCGAGCCCGCGGCGACGCAGGGCTACGGCAACGCCTCCACGGCGCCGGCCGCGCCCTCGCAGGGCGGCGCGCAGGGCGACACGCAGCCCGCCCCCTCGGCCGCCAAGCTGATGGCCGAGAAGAACCTCTCGGCGTCCGACGTCGAGGGTTCGGGCAAGCGCGGCCAGGTGCTGAAAGGCGACGTCATCGACGCGATCGCTCGAGGTCCCTCGGCCGCGCCGGCGCAGGCCAAGGCGCCGGCCGCCCCGCGTCCGGCCTCCTCCGCCGACGACGCGTCGCGCGAGGAGCGCGTGCGGATGACCAAGCTCCGCCAGACCATCGCGCGCCGCCTCAAGGACGCGCAGGACACGGCGGCGATGCTGACCACCTTCAACGAGGTGGACATGTCGGCGGTGATGTCGCTGCGCTCCAAGTACAAAGACATCTTCGAGAAGAAGCACGGCGTGAAGCTCGGCTTCATGGGCTTCTTCACCAAGGCGGTGACGCATGCCCTGAAGGAGATCCCGGCGGTGAACGCCGAGATCGACGGCACCGACATCATCTACAAGAACTACGCCCATGTCGGCATGGCGGTGGGCACCGACAAGGGCCTCGTCGTCCCGGTGATCCGCGACGCCGACCAGATGTCGATCGCCGAAATCGAGAAGGAGCTCGGGCGCCTCGCCAAGGCGGCGCGCGACAACCAGCTGACCATGGCCGACATGCAGGGCGGCACCTTCACGATCACCAACGGCGGCGTCTACGGCTCGCTGATGTCGACGCCGATCCTGAACGCGCCGCAGTCGGGTATCCTCGGCATGCACAAGATCCAGGAGCGCCCGATGGTGGTCGGCGGCCAGATCGTGATCCGGCCGATGATGTATCTCGCGCTGTCCTACGATCACCGGATCGTCGACGGCAAGGAAGCCGTGACCTTCCTCGTGCGGGTCAAGGACTCGCTGGAGGATCCGGAGCGTCTCGTCCTCGACCTCTGAGACACGAGAACACCCGGCATCGCCCCCGGAAAGGGGCGGCGCCGGTTCGACCGAGGCGGAGGCCTGCCGGCGACAGGGCGTGACGCCGATGTTTCACGTGGAACAGCCTGGCGAGCCGCCCTCCGGTGAACCGGCCCGCCCTTTCCCGATCTCCGTCCCGAACGCCAACTCGAGCCAGGAGCACCCGATGTCTGACCGCGTGATGATCGTCACCGGTGGCTCGCGCGGGATCGGCGCGGCGACCGCGCGTCTTGCCGGTGCTGCCGGCTACGCGGTGTTGGTGAACTACGCCGCCAACGCCGAGGCGGCCGAGGCCGTCGCCGCCGAGATCCGCGCCGCCGGCGGGCAGGCCGAGACGGTGCGCGGCGACGTCGGCTCGGAAGCCGATATCCTCGGCATCTTCGAGGCCGCCGACCGGATGGGTCGGCTCGCGGTGCTGGTCAACAATGCCGGGGTCGTCGACCAGCCATCAGCGGTGGCCGACATGGACCTCGCGCGGCTCGAGCGCATGTTCCGCATCAACACGATCGGCTCGTTCCTCTGCGCCCGCGAGGCGGTGCGGCGTATGTCGACCGCGCGGGGCGGTGAGGGGGGCGTGATCGTCAATCTCTCGTCGGCCGCCGCCAAGCTCGGCTCGCCCGGCCAGTTCGTCGACTATGCCAGCGCCAAGGGTGCGATCGACACGTTCACGGTCGGCCTCGCCAAGGAGGTCGCGGCCGAGGGCGTGCGCGTCTGCGCAGTGCGTCCCGGCATCATCGAGACCGACATCCATGCCTCCGGCGGCCAGCCGGACCGGGTGGCGCGGATGACGCCCGACCTTCCGATGCGCCGGCCGGGCAGCGCCGAAGAGGTCGCGCGCGCGATCCTCTGGCTGGCGTCCGACGAGGCGAGCTATTCCACCGGCGCGATCCTCGACGTGTCCGGCGCGCGGGCGATCCTGCCGTGACGGGGACCGGGGTCCGGGCCCTGGTGCTGGCGCTCGCCGGCCTTGCCGCCAACGACGCGCGTGCCGAGCCGCCGGCCTATCGCGACGACCGCTCGACGCCCGAGGCGGTGGTCGGATCGCTCTACAACGCGATCGAGCGGCAGGAATACCTGCGCGCCTGGTCGTATTTTCGCGAGGAGGCCGCGCGGCCCTTCGAGACGTTCGCCGCGGGCTATGCCGACACGCGCCATGTTCGGTTGAAGCTCGGAACCGCGACGGGCGAGGGGGCGGCGGGTTCGACCTATTATCGCCTTCCCGCCGTCGTCGAGGCCGAGACCGCGTTGGGAACGCGCGTCTATGCGGGCTGCTACGAGTTGCGGCTCGTCCAGCCGGCGGCGCAGGGGCAGCCGCCGTTCCAGCCGATGGGCATCTCGGGCGCCCGGCTCGCCGCCGTCGACGAGAGCTTCGATGCCGCGACGGGGCGCTGCGACACGGGGGCCACGCCATGACCCGCCCCGTTTCCTTCGCGCGTGCGCGTCCCAAGTCATCGGGCGAAAGAGGCGCAAGGCGCCTCCCAGCAAAGGTCCGGTCCCTATGACGTCGCTTCCCCTCGAACTCACCCTTCTCGGCTGGTCCGTCGTGCTCCTCGTCGTGCAGATCATGCTGCAGGGGCACTTCGTGACGCGCGAGCGCGGCTGCGACTGGAACGCCGGCCCCCGCGACGGCGAGGCGAAGCCGCTCGGCACCATGGCCGGGCGCGCGACGCGCAACCTCGCCAACTTCCAGGAAACCTACCCCGCCTTCGTGGCGCTCGCCCTCGGCCTCGCCGTCACGGGCCGCACCGGTGGCATCGGCGCATGGGGCGCCGGGCTTTGGTTCGCTGCCCGCATCGTCTACGTGCCGCTCTACCTCAAGGGCGTGCCCTACGTGCGCAGCCTGGTGTGGGCCCTCTCGATGCTCGGCCTCCTCCTGATGCTGATCCGCTTCCTCTAGACATTCAACGACCGGAACCAACCCATGTCCGACACCACCTCCTTCGATCTCGTCGTCATCGGCTCCGGCCCGGGCGGCTATGTCGGCGCCATCAAGGCCGCGCAGCTCGGCCTGAAGGTCGCCGTGGTGGAGAAGCGCCAGACCTACGGCGGGACCTGCCTCAACGTCGGCTGCATCCCCTCGAAGGCGCTCCTCCACGCCTCCGAGATGTTCGCCGAAGCCAACCACTCCTTCGCCGACCTCGGCATCAAGGTGAGTCCCGAGCTCGACCTGCCGACCATGCTCGGCCACAAGGACAAGACGGTGAAGGCCAATGTCGACGGCGTCGCCTTCCTGTTCCGCAAGAACAAGATCGAGGGCGTCACAGGGACGGGCCGCATCGTCAAGGCGGGCGAGGTCGAGGTGACCGGGCCGGACGGCGCCAAGCGCACGCTCCAGACCAAGGCGATCTGCATCGCCACGGGCTCGGAGGTCGCAGGGATCCCGGGCGTCGGCGTCGCCTTCGACGGCGAGACGATCGTCTCCTCCGACCATGCGATCGCGCTCGCCAAGGTGCCCGCTTCGATGGTGGTCGTCGGCGGCGGCGTGATCGGGCTCGAGCTCGGCTCGGTCTGGTCGCGCCTCGGGGCGCGCGTGACCGTGGTCGAGTATCTCGACAAGATCCTCGGACCGATGGACGGCGAGGTGTCCGCCCAGTTCCAGAAGCTCCTCGTCAAGCAGGGCTTCACCTTCAAGCTCGGCGCCAAGGTGACGGCGGTGGAGAAGACGGGATCGGGTGCCTCGGTGACGTTCGAGCCCGCCAAGGGCGGCGCCGCCGAGACGCTGGAGGCCGAGGTGGTGCTGGTCGCGACCGGCCGCCGCCCCTTCACCGAAGGGCTCGGCCTCGACGAGGCGGGCGTTGCGCGCGACAAGGCCGGCCGCATCGAGATCGACGCGCACTACCAGACCAACGTGCCGGGCATCTATGCGATCGGCGACGTGGTGAAGGGCCCGATGCTGGCGCACAAGGCCGAGGACGAAGGCATCGCGCTGGCCGAGATCCTCGCCGGCCAGAAGGGCCACGTGAACTACGGCGTCATCCCGTCGGTGGTCTACACCTCGCCCGAGATCGCCTCCGTCGGCAAGACCGAGGAGGAGCTGAAGGCGGAAGGGCTGGACTACAAGGTCGGCAAGTTCCCGGTGATGGCGAACGGGCGCGCCCGCGCCATGCTCCACACCGACGGGTTCGTGAAGGTGCTGACGGACGCGCGCACCGACAAGGTGCTCGGCGGGCACATCGTCGGCTTCGGCGCCGGCGACATGATCGCCGAGATTTCCGTCCTGATGGAGTTCGGCGGCTCCGCCGAGGACCTGGCGCGCACCTGCCACGCCCATCCGACCCTGTCGGAAGCCGTGCGCGAGGCGGCCTTCGCAGCCTTCGCCAAGCCGATCCACGTCTGATCGACGGGCTTCGTAAATGATGAAAGGGGCGGGGCATCCGGTGCGCCGCCCCTTTTTCGTCTCGAGGCCTCAGGCGTTCCCGCCGGCCCAGAAGCCGCGGTCGAGGGGCAGGCGGGCCACCTCGCGCCGGTCGCCGTCGAGGACGCGGGCATGATCGCCCCATTCGTCCGCAAAGCCTGAGCGCGTCAGCACCTCGCGCACCGCGCCCACGGCCTGTTCGTCGGTCACCGCATTGAGAGCGTCGTGGAAGGGCCCCGGCACCCAGGCCGACCCGTCCACCCGTCCCGTTTCGATCCGGTATCGCGACATCCGTTCATCCTCCCGAGATGGTTGACGACGGGAGTGTGAACCCATCGCGCGCGGCTGTCACCTTTCGAAATCGTCAGGAACGGCGCCCTTCGACGCAGCGGCGGTAGGCCCGCGCCCCGTCGCGCTCGGCCTGCGTGCGCGCGAACGCATTGGCGCCGAAGCCGTCCTCGTTGTCCGCGAGGTTCTCGTAGGTGTTGCGGGCCGTCTGGTCGGCGTAGTTGTCGCAGCCGCGCCGCACCGGCGGGCGGTAGGACGCGGGCGCGAGCCCGAGCGTCGGCGCCACGGCGGGTCGCCCGTCGAAGGCGGGACCATCGACCGCGGTGCAGCCGGACAGGGCGAGGACGGCAAGGAGGGGCAGGGCAAGGCGCATGGCGGATCTCCGGAACCGGGGCACGCCGCGGCCGGATCAGGCCGGCCGGCGCGCATCCATCGGCATGGGAGAACGTCGGGGCCGGAGCCCCGTTCCTCCGGCTCGGCGACCGCGCGGGTCAGTCGGCGCGCGCGACGGTCCATCCGGCGCGCCGCAGCGCCGCCACGAGGCCGGTTTCGCCGGGCAAATGCAGCGCACCGACTGCGACGAAACGGCCGCCCTTTGCCAGGAGCGGCTGCAGCCGTTCGGCCATCAGCGCATTACGGCGGTGGACGACGCGATCCTCGAAGGCCTGGGTCACGGCGACCGCGGTCGCCGCATCGGTCCCGGACGGCAGGGCCTTTTCCGTGGCGGGACCGATCAGCGCGATCTGCCCCTTCAGGTAGATGTCGATCATCGTCTCGAAGAGATCGGGCATTCGGTCGACCAGCGCCACGCTGGCGACGAGATTGTCGGCCTGGAGGTCGAGAGGCATCGAGGCCAGCGCCTCGAGCTGCTCGGCGGCGGTCTCGAGCCCGTCGAGCGGCTTGGCCGCGGCCGCCGCCCGCTCGGCGATCGCCACATCGAGCACCTTCGCGCCCTGCGCCGCGCGCTGCGTCTCGCAATCGGTCATCAGGAGGCCGGCTGCGACGAACCAGGGCTGGAGGCGGGCGATCGCCGCCGGCGGCGTGCCGCGCGCTTCCAGAACCGGGACGATGCGGGCCATGCCGTCCTCGCCGACGACGCCGGCCAGCGTCTGCCCGGCGGGCAGAGTGGTGAGATCGGCGCGCGACAGGAGCGTCGCGCCCATCCGTGCGGGGTCGAGGACGTCGGTGGTCTCGATCACGACGCCGTCGGCCCCGTCGAGCGCCCGGTCCGCCGCGTCCGGCAGATCGACGATGCGCGGATCGGACAGGTGCATGGTGCCGAAGAGGAACGAGGGCTTGAGGCCCTCGCGCTCGATCCGGAAGAGGCGGCCCTCGCCGTTCGCGATCGCGGCGGCTTCCCGCTCCGGCCCGGCCATCTCGCCGCTCGCGACGAGATCAGGCACCAGGCTGCGACCCGCCCGGCAGGCCGGGGCCGTCGCTTCGGGTTCGGCCGCGTCCGCTTCCGACACGGCGGCCGCCATCAGGAGCGCGATGCACAGGAGGAGCGGGAAGAGGTGCGGCAGCGCCGACAGGATCGCCGGCAGGAGGCCGCGGGGCGGGCGTTTCGTCATCGAACTTCGCTTCCCGTGTGCGTGGGGCGGATCGGCCGGCCGAAGGCTGCCGTGGCGGCGACAGGCCTCCACGGCCTCCCCCGACCGACCGATCCCCTAATTAACCGAAGAGTACTAACCGAAGAGTCCGACGAAATGCTGAAAGGCCTGCCGCGAGCGGACCGGTCCCTATCCCGCGCGGGCGCGCCGCGCGCGCGGATGCGCGGTTTCGAACGCCTGCAGGAGGCGCCCGCCGTCGACGGCGGTGTAGATCTGCGTCGAGGACAGGGAGGCGTGGCCGAGGAGGTCCTGGATGGTGCGCAGGTCACCGCCCTTGGCGAGGAGATGGGTCGCGAAGGAATGGCGCAGCGCATGCGGCGTCGCCGAGGCGGGAAGCCCGAGAAGCCCGCGCAGCCGCGCCATCTCGGCCTGCACGATCTGCGGCCGCAGCGGCCCGCCGCGCGCGCCCCGGAAGAGCGGCGTACCGACTGAGAGATCGAAGGGACAGAGCCGGCGATAGGCCGCCACCGCCTCGAGGACGGCCGGCAGGAGCGGCACGAGGCGTTCTTTCCGCCCCTTGCCGAGGATCGTCATCGAGCGCGCGGTCTCGTCGGCGAGCGCATCGCCCTCCAGCCCCAGCGCCTCGGAGATGCGCAGGCCGCAGCCGTAGAGGAGGGTGAGAACCGCGACGTTGCGCGCGGCGATCCACGGGCTCGAGGCCATGGCCCCCGCCTCCTCGGTCACCGCCAGCGCGTCGGCGACCGGCAGCGGCCGGGGCAGCGACTTCGGCTGCTTGGGCGCGCGCATGGCGGAGGGACCGGCCGAGGAGGCAAGACCCTCGCGCTCCAGATGCCGCACGAAGGAGCGGATGCCCGAGAGGATGCGGTTGAGGCTGCGCGGGCCCAATCCCTCGCGGCGACGTTCGGCAAGGAAGGCGCGCAGGTCGGTCGCCGAGAGGGCGGCGAGGTCGCCGGGCTCGGCCGGGCGACCGTGGTAGCGCGCGAGAAAGCCGATGAACTGGCGCACGTCCCGCTCGTAGGCGTCGATCGTCAGGCGGCCCGCATGCCGCTCGACGCCGAGCCGATCGAGCCAGGCGGCCTTCAGCGCGAGGAGCGGGGCGGTGGCGGAAACCAGAAGGGGCTCGGACATGGGACGGCATCTCGCGCGGCGGACGGCAGGGAACCACCTGAACGCGGTCTGGTAAAGGGATCGTTGCGGCTGGACGAAGCCGAACCTTCCCCCATTTCGCCAACCAGCGGCCCGGCTCCCGTGCCGGCGCCGGACACGCCACGAGCCACCCGTCCGCCTCGCGCGGGCTTAGCCTTGAAGGGAAGACAGACCCATGAAACGCCATGCCACCGCCATCTGGAACGGCGCGCTCGCCGACGGTCGCGGGTCGCTGACCACGCAGTCGGGCGCGCTCGACAATCACGGCTACTCGTTCAAGGCCCGCTTCGAGGACGAAAGCGGCAAGTCGGGCACTAACCCGGAAGAGCTCCTGGCGGCCGCCCACGCGGGCTGCTTCGCCATGCAGCTGTCGCACTTCCTCGCCGAGAACGGCACGCCGGCAGACGAGCTGAAGGCGCGCGCCGTCGTCGCCGTCGAGCAGGCGAACGGCGGTTTCGAGGTGCAGTCGTCGAAGATCACGCTGGAAGCGCGCGTTCCCGGCATCGAGGACGCCAAGTTCCAGGAGCTCGCAGACAAGGCCAAGGCCGGCTGCCCGATCTCCAAGGCGCTCGGCGCCATCGAGGTCAGCCTCGACGCCAAGCTGGTCTGACGATCATAGAGAGGGCCCGCTTCATCGAGGCGGGCCCTTTCTCGTTAGTCCCGCCGACGCTTGCGCCCGTAGAGCTCCAGCCGGTGGAAGACGATCTCGTAGCCGAGAGCGCGCGCGACCTCGTCCTGCAGCGCCTCGATCCGGTCCGACGAGAACTCGATCACGTCGCCGGTGTCGACGTCGATCAGGTGGTCGTGGTGTGCGCCGTCGGCCTGCTCGAAACGCGAGGGTCCGTTGCCAAAGGCATGCCGGTGGATCGCTCCCTTCTCCTCCAGAAGCCGCATCGTCCGATAGACGGTGGAGAGCGAGATCGAGGGATCGACCGCGGACGCGCGGCGGAAGATCTCGAGCGCATCGGGGTGATCGGGATGTTCGCGCAGGATCGCGATGATCGTGCGACGCGGCCGCGTGATGCGCACGCCCGCCTCGCGCAGCAGCGTCTCGTAGTCCGGCATCGGTTGGCCGTGCGGGGCGGGGCGGGGCGTCGTCATGGCGCGGGTTCATAGCCGATCGCGGGGCGCGGGAAAACCGTGGGGACGCAGGCGACCCTCGCGCCTGAGGGTTCCCGGCGGGTTCGTATCAGGAGAGAGCCGGCGCCGCAGGCGCACACAACGCCTCGAAGGGGACGGAACGGGGATTGATTTCTGCCGATCCGACAAGGCGGGGAGCCTCAAAAGACGCGACGGTGACGTCCGTCTAACGGTTGAGCGACGTTGCAAGCCGTTGTTCGGGCTGTCGTTTCCAATTTTTTCCCTTTGGTCGGCATTTCCCTGTTGACCTTCTGCGGTGGGTCCCCCTATAAGGCGTTCATCGACGACGGCGGTGGCGCCGGGGCGGACGGACTGGACGGCTGAGGCGG
>NZ_LMOH01000003.1 GCF_001423245.1 Aureimonas sp. Leaf324 | reverse complement strand
TGGATCACCAGAACCGCCTCCGGCCCCAGTCCCATCAGGTCCAGCATCTCCGCCTGGCTCGAAAGATCCCGGACGCTCCGCGTCACCAAGCCCGCGTCCGGGCTGTTCAAAACAATGAACTGTAATTCCGTCCGGGAACTCAGTCTGCTGATGCGGTGTGCCGGGTAGCGACCATCGTCTCGGCATCCATCCAGAGCCGGCGGTTGCGGCTGAGCCAGGAAAAACTTCCATGGACTACCCGGCGCCTCTGCTGCGCGGCGAAGCTAATCTGGCCAGACCGTGGTCCATGATCTCGACCGGCGCCAGGTTGATCCGGCAGGCCGTTTCGCCTCAGTAGCCTCGATCGGCAAAGATGCGCTCGGAAAAGAGTAGGCGGGGACGCGATGCGCGGGCAAGCCGGACCCCGCCGTAACGATTCTGAACCGACGCTGCACCGACGTGCCGCAAGCAACGGGCGTCGGTATCGACAAGCGGCATGACGCTTAGGAACCGACGATCCGCTGGCGCTGTCAAAAGCGCGTCGCCCGCGCTCTCGCAAGTCCGTGCGATCTGACTGTCCATGATTGCCGCGCCGATCGAGGTTTGACGGCGGCATCGCTCCACAATCGCCAGAACTGGCCGATGGTGCAGCCTTTGAACAGGCGCTTGTCAAGGAACCGTCGGACCTGTCCCAGACCGTGCCGCGCGGTCAGGAGGGTGGTCCGGCAGCATCCACCACAAGCAATCGAAACGTAGAATGAACAGCACTGCGTTGACGATCTCGCGCATCGACCACCCCCGAGGTTGGCCAGTCGCGGCCGCGTTATGGTCAGCACGGGTTATTACCATCCCTTGCTTGGCTTCAACGAAGGTTTCCAACACCTTCGCGGACTTGGCCCGACGCCCGCCACTCGACCCTTTCTCGACGGGCTCGGAGACGACTCAAGAGGGGCGGGATATCAAGCCAGGTTCTCACAACCACCCAGCCGGGCTACGCATCCTAAAATGACATAATATGGATTATGGAACTAACTTATATCGGTCGTTGGGTGTGGAGGATCGGGAGTGACGACGAGCTTGAGGTGCTCGATGGAAATAGCAGAGACCCCCGCCGGAAATCGCAGCGCTATCTCAGCGACCGCCTGGATCAGATGTCAAAGTGGACCTGCATTCCATCATAGGCGGGTTCGATCGATCCGGGCACAGATCGACGAACGGTTTCGTAGTCGAGCGGCGTGTGCATGTGCGTTAGGATGGCGCGAGGCACGCCAAGCCGCTCGATCCATTCGAGAGCTTCGGGCAGCGAAAAGTGGCTCGGGTGCGGCTTGTACTGAAGAGCATCCACGACCAAGAGCTCAGCCCCCTTGATCGCCTCGACAGCGGCAGGCGGGAAGCCTGAGACGTCGCTCGAATAAGCCAGTGGTCCGATACGGAACCCGAGGGAATGAATGCTGCCGTGAATCTGCGCATACGGCTGAATCGTCAGTGCGCCTGCTGGGCCGTCGACCACAAAGGCCTCTCCAGCCTTGATCGGCCGATGGCGGACAATCGGCCCATAGGAACTGCCCGGCGGTGTGCGGAAGCAGTAGCCGAAGGCCTCAAACAACCGCGCATAGGTACCGGCATCGGCGTAGAGGTCGACCAGCTTGTGATGGTCGATCACGAAACCGCGGACGTCGTCGAGCCCATGGATATGGTCGGCATGCGGATGGGTGATCAGCAAGCCATCGATCCGCGTCACCGATGCAGCCAGCATCTGCTCCCTGAAGTCTGGTCCGCAATCGATCACGGCGCGCGTAACGTCATCGCCGCTGACGAGTTCCACCATGGCCGAACAGCGACTGCGACGATTTCGAGGATTTGCGGGATCGCACTGACCCCAGTCGCCCGTGATTCGCGGGGTACCCGGCGACGAGCCGCATCCGAGAATGGTCAGGCGGAGCTGTCGTGTCACGCGTGGTCGCTCGTGCGAGGATCGGGCACTTTGCGGAACAGCCGGAAGAAGTTGTCGGTCGTCTCGCGCGCAAACGGCTCGAACTCCCTGCCAAGCGCCACTGCGAGCGCCTCGGCCGTATCTCGCACGAACGCTGGCTCGTTCCGCTTGCCTCGGTTGGGCGGCGGCGCAAGATAAGGCGCATCCGTTTCGACGAGGATCCGATCACGCGGGACCGAAGCCGCGATCGCCCGAAGCTCGCTTGAGTTCTTGAAGGCCACGATGCCGGAGAACGAAACATAGCCCCCGAGCTCGATCCCGACCTCGGCGAGCCTGCGCCCTGCGGTGAAACAGTGCAGTACGAAGGGGAATGCCCCCTTCCCGGCTTCGTCACATAGGATGCGCTCAACAGCTTCGTCCGCGTCTCGAGCGTGGATGACCAAAGGCAATCCGGTGAACCGAGCCGCCTCGATGTGCCGCCGGAACACGCGCTCCTGCAGGTCATGCGGTGCGCGATCATAGTGATAATCGAGACCGGCCTCGCCGATCGCCACGACTTTCGGGTGGCTGGACAGCCGGACGAGTTCTTCCGTCGGCACCTCGTCCTCATCCGCGGCATTGAGCGGATGGGTTCCGATGGACGCATAGACGCAAGGAAACCGCTCGGCGATTTCCAGAATTCGATCGCGCTTCGAGACCTGCGTGCAAATGCTCACCATCAGCCCGATCCCGGCGGCGTTGGCACGGTCGATGAGATCCTCACGATCGGCGTCGAAATCCGCGAAGTCGAGGTGGCAGTGGCTGTCAACGAGGAGAAAGTTCGTCATCAGCTTTCTTCAGCCACCGGTTCCACGTAGCGAGGAAAGACGCCCGACGGCGGAGGCAAGGATTGTCCGGCTTCCAGCATCAGTCCCTGACTCAAGCGATCGAACCCTCGCTCATGAACCGGCACGCCAAGCAGATCGAGAAGCTTCGCGATGGACCCCGGCATGACCGGCTGCAGCAGAATCGCCACCCGTCTCAACACTTCAGCTGTGACGTAGAGCACCGTCCCCATCCGCGCCGGGTCTGTCTTGCGAAGAACCCAAGGTTCCTCGCCAGCAAAGTAGCGGTTGGTTTCGGATACCACCGAAACGATCGACGACAGGAGGACGTGCAACTCCTGCCTGTCGACGGCGGCCCGGCAGCGCTGGAGAAGCTGGCCGCTCGCGGCCAAGATCGCCTCGTCCGCCGCCGTAAATTCGCCCGGCGTCGGCAACACGCCGTCGCAGTTCTTGCCGATCATCGACAACGAACGCTGGGCGAGATTGCCGAGGTCGTTGGCGAGTTCCGAGTTCATCCGCGCGACGATCGCTTCGTGCGAATAGTTGCCGTCCTGGCCGAACGGAACCTCGCGCAGCAGAAAGTAGCGAACGGGATCGAGGCCGTAGGCCGAGACCAGCGCGGTCGGGTCGATGACGTTGCCCACGGACTTCGACATCTTCTCCCCGCGGTTGAAGAGAAAGCCGTGGACGAAGACGCGCTCGGGGATCGGGAGGCCGGCCGACATCAGAAAAGCCGGCCAGTAGACCGTGTGGAAGCGGGCGATATCCTTGCCGATGACGTGCAGGTCCGCCGGCCAGAAATCGGCGCGCTCCCCGCCATCGGGAAACCCCGTCGCGGTCAGATAGTTGGTTAATGCGTCGACCCAGACGTACATGACGTGTCGCTCGTCGCCCGGCACCGGGATGCCCCAGTCGAAAGTCGTGCGCGAAATCGAGAGGTCCTTGAGGCCGGAACGGACGAACGAGACGATCTCGTTGCGTCGCTCGGCAGGACCGATGAAGTCGGGATGCGCCTCGTAGTGGGCGAGCAGGCGTTCGGCGAACTGTGAGAGGCGGAAGAAGTAGCTTTCCTCCTCGACCCATTCGACAGGTGTTCCCTGCGGACCCAGGCGCTTGCCGTCGTCGGTAAGGCGCGTCTCGTCTTCCGCGTAGTAGGCTTCGTCCCGGACGGAATACCAGCCGGCGTAGGAGCCCTTGTAGATGTCTCCGGCCTCCAGCATCCGACGCCAGATCTCCTGGCTCGCCTTGCAATGGCGCTCCTCCGTCGTCCGGATGAAGTCGTCGTTCGAGCTGCCGAGAAGCTCCCCCATCTCGCGGAACTTCGCCGAATTCTGGTCGGCCAGTTCGAGCGGCGACAAGCCCAGATTCCTCGCCGTCTGCAGCATCTTGATGCCGTGTTCGTCAGTTCCGGTCAGGAACAGGACGTCGAAGCCGTCGAGCCGCTTGAAGCGCGCGATCACGTCAGTCGCAATCAGTTCGTAGGCATGGCCGATATGCGGGCTGCCGTTCGGATAGGAGATCGCGGTCGTCGTGTAGAATCGGTCGGCCATCGTGCTGCTTCTGCCCGGATCGTGTCGGGATGGGAGATAGCCCATCGGCTCGCTCGGCTCAACGAAGCTGGGAGCGTCGTCTTAGATGGTCGCTCCAGCCCGCAGGGCGAGATAGCGATCGAGGAAGCTGAGGATGGTTTGCTTGCGATCGAGGTTGTAGGCGGCCGCCTCGCGAGAACGCGCCTGTTCCGCAACGCTGAATGCCGCGAGGAGGGCCCCGTCTCGCGCCCTGCCCTGCTCCACCGCAGCGGTCGCTTCCTCGGCGAGCCGGTCGAACAGCCGGTCGCGAAAAAGCTCGAACGCCGCTTCGCGACCTTTCTGCTGAAGCCCGTCAAGCAGGCCATGCACGGCCTGCCAATCCGCCTGGCGAGCGTCGAGAATGCGATCGGCCTCTCGGAGGACATCGACACCGCCGCCTTGCAGGAGAACGAGCGCCTGGCGGACGCTTCCCCTCGCCAGCGCGGCGACAGCATTTGCGTCCTCGCCACCGGCCTCGGGCATGAGTTGCCGCGTGGCGGCTGGGAGCGCAGCGCTCGTGAGGCTGGCAATCCGCAATGTCCTGCAGCGAGACCGGATGGTCGGCAAAAGACGACCCGGTGCATGGTTCGTGATCAGGAAGACGGAGCGCGCCGGCGGCTCCTCGAGAATCTTCAGAAGCGCGTTGGCCGCGTTCCGGTTGAGATCGTCCGCCGGATCGAGGATGGCGACCCGCCAGCCGGGGGTCGCCGTCGCACGAAAGAAACCCTGCAGGCGGCGGATTTCATCCACGGTGATCTGTGTCTTGAAGCCGCCGCCGCGGTCGGCCTCGCCCCTTTGAATGTGGATGACGTTCGGATGCGCGCCGGAGGCGATCTGGCGAAGGACCGGGTCTTCGACGTCGAACGACGCGCTCCGCTCGACCTGCCTTGTCCAACGGGCCCCGACGAGGTGCCGGGCGAAGGCGAAAGCGAGAGTCGCCTTTCCTATCCCACGTGGTCCCTGCAGGAGCCACGCGTGATGCATGCGATCGCTTCGGGATGCTTCGACGAGTTCCTGCCACGCGCGCGTGTGGCCGAACAGAAACGGGGTCGCAGCCGGAGGTGGTATTCCGTCGATGTCGTCGTGCGAAGGCCTGGTGTCCGGGAAGCTCAAAGCGCGCTTCCGTGCCTTCGGATCGGAAGGCGAGAGATCTCTTCGCCGAAACGATCGAGAACGAGGTCCTCGATTTGCCTGCCGATCTCCTCGATCGAGCCGCTGGCGTCGATGACGACGCAGCGGTCGGGTTCGCGGGCCGCAATGTCGAGGAACGCCTGTCGGCGCGCTCTGAAAATCTCGTCTCCGTCCTTCTCGAACCGGTCGGCCGCATCGGCGGAACGACGCTCCGACAGGCGTTTCAGGCTGACATCACTCGGCACATCGAGGATCAGCGTCAAGTCGGGTCGGATCCCCGCCGTCGTCGCAGCCTCCACCTCGGCCAGGAAGGCCTGGTCGAGACCGGGGACCGATCCCTGGTAGGCTCGCGTGGAGTCGAGAAAGCGGTCGCACAGCACGAAGGCGCCGTCGCGCAGCGCAGGCGCGATCACAGAGCGAACGTGATCGTATCGGGCCGCCGCAAAAAGCAGCGCCTCGGTTTCGACCCCCATCTCCTCCGCCGCTCCGGACAGGACGATGTGGCGGATCGCGTCGGCGCCGGGCGAACCGCCCGGCTCTCGCGTCGCGACGACGGGCACGCCGAGAGCCTCGAGCCGCGCCGCAAGACGCCGGATCTGGGTCGACTTGCCGCTTCCGTCCGGTCCCTCGAAGGTGATGAAGCGACCGCGCCGGGGCGCGTCGGACATCGTCGCATCCATCGTCAAAGGCTCCGTATCCAGCCGAAAGCGAGTTCCTGGATGGCGTCTGCCGCACGACCGGCGAACGTCCCCTCGGCCACGTCGTCTCCTGCCAGCAAGTCACGCTCCAGCGAGAACCGATCCTCGATCCGCAGTTCCACCGTTCCGATCCGGTCGCCCCGCCGGATCGGCGCCCTCAGGGGCGCATCGTAATGCACCTCCGCCGTGACCCTGTCGGCGTGCCGCTTGGGGATCTGCGCCACCAGATCGGTGTCGAGCACCAACGGTACCGATGGGGTCAGGCCGCCGAAGACCGGCGCCATCGCGATCGGACTTCCGGCCGAGAAGATCGTTCGCTCGTCGAAGGCCGACGCTGCCCAATCCGCCAGGGCGATCGTCTCGCGAAGCCTCGTCTGCTCCTTGTCGAGCCCGGCCAACGCCAGGATCGTGATCCGGCCGTCGCCGCCTTCCACGACGCCCACGATCGAGTAACCGCCTTCTTCGGAGAACCCTATGGCCATACCGGTGGCGCCCGGCTTGGCAGCGAGGAGCGTATTGCGATTGCGCTGGAGAATCTTGTTCCACTCGAAGTCCGGCTGCGCATAGAGAGCGTACCGGTCGGGGTAAGTCAGGCGCACGTGGCGGGCCAGATTGGCGAGGTCGCGCGCCGTCGTCTCCTGGCCGCCCTCGGGCAGTCCGGTCGGATTGACGAAGCGGCTGTCGACCATGCCAAGCGCCTTGGCGCGTTCGTTCATCCGCGCGGCGAAGGCCTGTTCTGATCCGTCCATCCCTTCGGCGATGATGATGGCGGCGTCGTTCGCCGCCTGAACCACGAGGCCCCGCTCCAGCGCCTCCACCGGCACCTGCGACCGGACGGCCGCGAACATCGTCGCCGTTCGCGATGGCGCGCCGCCTGTGCGCCAGGCATGGTTGGAGACGGGCATTGCGGCGTCGGGCGCGACGCGCCCGGATGCGAGCGCCTCGAACAGCACCTCGGCCGTCATGATCTTGGCGAGCGACGCCGGGGGAAACGGCGCGTTTCCGTTCTTGTCGAACAGGATGCCGCCGGTCTTTCCGTCCATCACGACGGCGACCTTGGCGGCGGTTTCCGGCATCAACGCCGCGTCGGGGTTCTGGGCGTGCGATACGCCGGCGAACCCGATCACGGCAAGGAAAACGGCGCTTCGCAGAAGACGCGAGGACATGTGCATGGGATGGCCGGCAGGAGGGTCGCTGCGGCGATAGATAGGGCATCGCAGCGCCAGCGTATATCGTGACCGGCAAACTGCCCGTGGATAGCTCAGCGCTCGTCCGTCCGCAGGACGAAGGCGTCCGAAGCGCCGGCATCCCAGACCTCGCGAAGAAGCGTGTCGGCATCCTCGCCCGGGCGCATGTTCAGCGACAGCGAGACCTTGCCGTCCGACATTATTTCGTTGAGATCGGCGCGACCGTCGGCGAGGCTTGCGACGCGCATCAGAAGGGCGACGTCGTCCAAAGCACCGAGCTCGATCGTTTCGGGCGCGGCCGGAACCTTCATCATCGATGCGAGCGCACCCTGCGCCCCCACAGATGGCGGCGCGGCGGCATAGGAGAGCAGCGAGCCACGCGGCATCGGCACCGGGACGGGCGCCGAGGGCGCGGCGTCGTAGGTCTGGATGAGGTCTTCGATCGATGGCGTGCGAGCCGGCACGGCGCGCGGCGTCGACGGGATCGAAGAAGCTGCGGCCTTCGGCGCCGAGAACGCGGCCGCCATCAGGAACGGCGAGCGCTCCTGACGCGAGGCGATCATCACACCGCTCGGCAACCCGTCGTTGATCGCCGGCGCGTTGCCTGGGCGGTAGGACGCCATCAGCATCGGCGTATCGTCGCCTTCGAGCGGCGCCCGGCCGACATATTCAACCTTCACGTCCGCGACGCCGTCATGCTGAAAGCCGAGCATCTCCGCCGCCTTGGAAGAGACGTCGAGAACGCGGTCGTGCATGTAGGGACCGCGATCGTTGACGCGGACGACAACCGAACTGCCTGTCTTCCGGTTCGTCACGCGCGCATAGGACGGTAGCGGAAACGTCGGATGAGCGGCCGACAGGTGGTACATGTCGTAGACTTCGCCGTTCGCCGTCAGGCGACCGTGGAAATTCGCGCCGTACCAGGACGCGGTGCCGGTCTTCACGTAGCCCGGCTCTTCCTTCGGATAATACCACTTCCCGCGCACCATATAGGGCTTGCCGGTCTGGTCGCGGCCGCCGCCCTTGGGCACCTTCTTCAGCCGCGTCACGCGCGGACTGGCCTTCACGCCGAACAGCTTGGAAGTGAAGAACGGCGCATCCCCTTCCGGCGCGAGCTCCTCTTCGTGCGTCGAGGACGAGGTGGACTGGCATCCGGCCAGCGCCAGCGACAGTCCGAAAGCGAGCCCGAGCCCGATCTTCCGGTTGCGTCCGGCTCCAGCTATCATTCTGCCCCCAAACATTCGTTCTGGCGCGCACACCCCGTCGCGCCACCCCACCATATTCCTTCTAAAACTTACCAAGACATGAAGCGATTGCAAGTCCGCGCGAATCAAGCTCGTCCAGACTACAGATGACGACTTGCCGAAATCTTGCCACAATCCGCACCGCGGCGCCTTTTCCCCAGTGGATCCGGCCTATGACTCCACCGATCGCAGCAACGCGCGTATGGCGGGTGATCCGTACTTCAAGATGACTCTCAACCTCGGATGGATGCGGCGAAATCTCGCGAATTCGAGCGACGGATTGCGCTGTCCAACCGCCGTCACGCGAAGAAGTGGGCGGTGACGTTTCCGCTGATTTCGCCCGTCGCCTTGCGCCTCAGGAGGTCGATGTAGTCGGCCTGCCGCTTCTCCTCGTCCGTTCGCTCGTCGCCCAGCATGGCTTCGATTTCGCCGAGCGTCTTCATCAGCCGCTCCGTGATGGAAGCGATGTCGACCAGATCCTGCATGGCGTCTCCTTTTCGGAGGGCACCCTGCCGCAGCCGACTGGCCTCAAACTGGCGCGGCTCCCGCTTAGGCGGTCTGGCGACGAACGAGACGACTCCCGACGAAGCGCCGGGCCCGCTCGATCTCGACGAAGATGACAGGCGTGATGAAGAGGGTCAGCGCCTGGCTGACGAGAAGGCCGCCGACCACAGCGACGCCAAGCGGCTGCCGCAGTTCCGACGAGACGCCGGTGCCCAGCGCGATGGGAAGCGCGCCGAGCAGGGCGCAGAAGGTCGTCATCATGATGGGCCGGAAGCGCCGCAGGCACGCCTCGCGGATCGCCACCTCCGGCCCCTGCGCTTCCTCGCGCTGAAGCTCCAGCGCGACGTCCACCATCATGATCGCATTCTTCTTCACGATGCCGATCAGCATCAGAAGCCCGATCACCGCGATGATCGACAGGTCGAAGCCGAACCACTGCAGCGCCGCCAGCGCACCGAACGCCGCGGACGGCAGGCCGGACAGGATCGTCAGCGGATGAATGAAGCTCTCGTAGAGAATGCCGAGCACGATGTAGATCACGAGAACCGCCGCGCCGATCAGCAGACCGAGATTGCCGGTCGCCTGCTGGAAGACCTGCGCCGTGCCCGCGTAGCTGGTGCTGACGTTGGACGGCAGGCCGACCTGCGCCTTGATGTCCTCCACGACGCCGGTCGCAGTCCCCAGCGAAACACCCGCCGGCAGGTTGAACGACAGCGTCACGGCCGTCAGCTGCCCCGTCTGGTTGACGGTGACGGGCCCCGCTTCGCGCGAAAGCGTAGCGAAAGCCGTCAACGGAACAAGCGTTCCATTGGCGGCCGGCACGCGGATCGCGGACAGACGGCTATCCGTCCATGCGCCGCTTTGGTCGTATTCGAGGATGACGTCGTAGCTGTTGCCCGTCGCCTGGATCTGCGTTGCGGTGAGCGTGCCGAAGCCCGCCTCGAGCGCCGTACGCAGGCTGGCGGGGTCGACGCCGAGAGCGTCCGCGCGATCGCGGTCGACTGCGATCCGCTCCTGCAGACCGTTGTCCTGAAGATCGGTCGCGACATCGACGAAATGCGACCGATCCGCCTGCATCCGCTCGAGAATCCGGTTCGACCAGTCCCGCGCAGCGGCCGCGTCGAGCGACTGGACCACGAGCTGATACTGGCTCTGCGTCGAGCGCCCGCCGAAGCGCAGGCTCTGGACTGGGGTGGCGAAGCTCTTGAGGCCGGGAACGGCGCCGAGCTCGCGCCGCAGGGAGGCGAGCGTCTGCTCCAGCGGCGGACGCTGGTCCTTCGGCTTCAGCTGAACGAACATCGAGCCGGAATTGAACGTGGCGCCGCCCGGCCCGCCGCCCAGCGTCGACGTGACGAACGAGACCGCCGGATCCGCCTTTACCGCCGCGGCCGCCTTGGCCTGCAGGGCAGACATCGCTGCGAACGAGATGTCCTGGCGAGCCTGCGTCGAGATCGTCAGGAGGCCGTTGTCCTCCTGCGGAAGGAACGACCGGGGCAGCGTGGCCATCATCAAAGCCGAGGCGGCGAACGACACGACGAAGACCGCCATCACGAATCCGTTGCGATGCAGGCACCAGTCCACCATCCGACCGTAAACGACAGCGGCGCGATCGAACCCGCGCGTGAAGGCCGCCGCGATGCCGGACGAGGGCGCATGGCTCGCGGGCAGGCGCGCTGCCAGCATGGGCGTCAGCGTCAGCGAGACCACGGCCGAAGCGAGGATCGCGAGCGCCACCACGACGCCGAACTCGTTAAGGACACGCCCGACGACGCCGCCCATCAGGAGAATGGGCAGGAAGACCGCGACCAGCGACAGCGACATCGAGACGATCGTCCCGGCCACCTCGCCGCTGCCCTTCAACGCCGCCTCCCTCGGGGCCGCGCCCTCCTCGACGTGCCGCACGATGTTTTCGAGCATCACGATGGCGTCGTCGACGACGAGGCCGACGGATAAGGTAAGCGCCAGCAGCGACAGGTTGTCGATGGAATAGCCGAGAAGGTACATCGCCCCGAAGGTGGCGACAAGCGACAGCGGCACGGTGAGCGCAGGGATCATCGTCGCCGTCAGGCGGCCGAGGAACAGGTAGATCACCAGGATGACGAGGACGATCGTCAATCCCAGCGTCTGCTGCACGTCGTCCACCGCGGCGCTGATCGACGTGGAGGCGTCGTTCACCACCTGAAGCTGCACCGAGGCCGGCAGAGCCGCCTGGAGCTCCGGCAACTTGGCCTTGATGGCGTCGACCACCTCGACCGTGTTGGCGCCCGGCTGGCGCTGCACGGCCAGGACGATCGCGGGCTTGCCGTCGAGCCAGCTTCCCTGGTTGAGGTTTTCGACGCTGTCCTCGACCTTCGCGACGTCGCCAAGCCGAACCGGCAAGCCGTTGGGCCGTGCGATGACGAGGGTGCGGAATTCATCGGCGTTCGTGCGCTGCGTCGGTGCGTCCACCGTCAGGGCCTGTCCGCCGGTCTGGATCGTGCCGACCGGCGTCTGGCTGTTGGCGGCCGCCAGAGCGCTGGATACTTCAGCCATTCCGAGCGACCGCGCGGCAAGCTTGTCGGGATCGACGCCGATCCGGACGGCGAAGGTCTTGGCACCGTAGACCTGCGCCTGCGCGACGCCCTGGATCGTCGACAGCGCGGGCGAGATGACGTTCTCGGCGAGGTCGTCGATCGCCGTCAGCGGCGTGCCCTGCGACACGAGGTCGAGGAGCAGGATGGGCGTGTCGGCCGGGTTGGCCTTCCGGTAGCTCGGCGGCGACGTCATGTTGTCCGGCAGCTGCCGGGCGGTCCGCGCGATAGCAGCTTCGACGTCTGCCGCCGCCGCGTCGATATCCCGCGAGAGGACGAACTGGATGGTGATCTGCGTGTTGCCGAGCGAAGACCGCGCGGTGATCGTATCGACGCCGTCGATCGTCTCGAACTGCTTGATCAGCGGGGCCGCCACCGCGCTCGCCATCGTATCGGGCGAGGCGCCGGCCAGCTGCGCAGACACACTGATCGTCGGGTAGTCGGCCTGCGGCAGCGCCGCGACAGGCAGCAGGCGATAGGCCGCGATGCCGGCGACGAGAACGGCAAGGCAGAGGAGAAGCGTCGCGACCGGCCGGCGGATGAAGGTCGTGGAAATGTTCATCGGGCGGCCGTCGCGTCCGTCGGCGGTTGAGCAGGCGCTGCCTGACCGTCGCCGTCGGGCTTCGACGAAGGCTGGACCTTCGCGCCGTCGGTCAACGCCCCCTGCCCCTCGGTCACGACCACGTCGCCGGGGGACAGGCCGGAGGTCAATCCGGTCCGATCTCCGACCCGAAACGCCACCTCGACCTTACGGATCGAGACCGTATCGTCGGAACCCACGACGTAGACGACGCTTCCATCCTGTCGAGGCTGGACGGCGACCGTCGGCACGATGAGGAGGCCGTCCCGCTCACCCGCCTGCACCGTCGCGGAAAACGCCTGTTTGGCAACGAGCCGGCCGTCAGGATTGTCGATCGAGGCCCGCAGGGAGATCGAGCCCGAAGCCGGATCGATGGCGTTGTCGATGAAATCGACCTTGCCCGAGACCTCGTCGGTCGACCCGTCGGCGGGGCGCAACGTCACCGTTAGCGTGCCTCGGGACAGACTGTCCTGCAGGAGCGCCAGATCGCTTTCTGCCAATGTGAACGCGGCTCGGACGGGCGACACCTGCGTGAGCGTGACGATCGCGGTGCCCGGCGTCACCAGCGCGCCGGGCGAAACCTGGAACGCACCCAGCCGCCCGTCGAAGGGAGCCACGATATGCAGCTTGTCGAGAGCCACCTGATCGGCCGCCAGCGTCGCCTTGTCGATCTCGAGCACCGCGGCTGCCGACTGGGCCGCGCTGCGAGCGGTATCCGCCTGCTGCGCATCGACGGCGCCCGACTTCAGAAGCAGTTCCGCTCGCTGAAGGTCGCGCTGCGTCTGGTCCAGGGTTGCTTGGTCACGCTGGATCGCAGCCTGATCCTTGGCGATTTGCGCGCGCGCCGCTCGGTCGTCGAGCGACACCAGAAGATCGCCCTGCCGCACCACGGCGCCGTCGCCGACAGCAATCGCAGCGATCGTCCCGGTTTCCTCCGAACTCATGACCGTGGAGTTGACCGGCACGATGGTGCCGATCG
The DNA here is from genome assembly GCF_001423245.1 of Aureimonas sp. Leaf324. Taxonomy (GTDB): domain Bacteria; phylum Pseudomonadota; class Alphaproteobacteria; order Rhizobiales; family Rhizobiaceae; genus Aureimonas. The sequence continues at coordinate 112,714 of NZ_LMOH01000003.1, read as the reverse complement.
TATCGCGCAGGATCGGCAGCGATCCGCTCTCGGCCGAGGCGACCTCGACCGCAACCGGCGCGCCGGAACCACGCTGCTTCCGTCCGCCGCCCGCAGTAGCGCCATCTCCGTCCGAGTTTGAGGACCCGAGCCAGGACGCCATGAACGCCGGGGCATAGGGCGCGAGCCGTTCGCGCTCGAAGCCTGCGAGCGCAAGAAGCACCAAACCGATCAGAAGCAGCCATCGAAGCATGCGGACCCGCCCCAAACTCGTCACATCTTCCACATGCGAAGAGTCGCGACTAAGAGCGCTCACTTCCTCACGGACAAGTGAAATCGCGGCAAGGATTGGCAATGAGGCCGGGCGCGACCGCTTTAGAGGCGCATTGTCGCAAGCCACGGGCGGCTGGCGGATGGGGTGAGATTCGAACTCACGGTACGGTTCCCCGCACGGCGGTTTTCAAGACCGCTGCCTTAAACCACTCGGCCACCCATCCACGCCCCGCTGCAAGACGCGGCGCCGATCCTTCGGCTTTAGCGCTTGCCTCGCGGCAGCGTCAACCATTCCGCAGGAGACGTTTCGCGACGAGTGTCTATATGAGGCCTGACGGACCGGGCCACTCGAAGCCCACCTGCTCGACGAGGCCCAGATTGATCGAAGACCCCCGCCCCCGGCGCTCCGCCCTCTGGCTCCTGATCGGAGCCATCGCCGTCGTCGGCATCGTCGGAAACGTGGCGATCGCGGTTTGGCTTCTGGCCGGCAGCGTCTGACGCAGAACCGCTCTTCCCGGCGTCCTGATCGGCAGGCGTCAGGCTTAAAGCCCCGCAGCGTCAGGCGATGGTGAGGATGGAAATGCCGGTCGTCCGGCGTCCTTCGAGATCCTCGTGCGCCCTCGCGGCCTCGGAAACGGGATAGCGCTGGTCGATGCGGATCTTGACTGCGCCGCTGCGCACGACATCGAACAGGGCGTTGGCGCTCTCCTCAAGTTCAGCGCGGTTGGCCGTGTAGCCGAAGAGGCTCGGCCTCGTGACGTAGAGCGACCCCTTCTGGTTGAGGAGCGCGAGGTCGAAGTTCTCGATCGTTCCCGACGATTGCCCGAAGCTCACGAACAACCCGCGACGCTTCAGGCAGTCGAGGCTCGCCGGATAGGTGTCGCGGCCGACCGAGTCGTAGACCACGTCGCACTTCGCGCCGCCGGTGATCTCGGTGACCCGTTCGACGAAGTTCTCGGTGCGGTAGTTCACGACATGGTCGTAGCCGTGCTCCAGCGCCAGGCGAACCTTGTCGTCGGAACCCGCGGTCCCGATGACGGTCGCGCCGAGATACTTGGCCCATTGGCCGGCGATCAGCCCGACGCCGCCCGCGGCCGCATGGATCAGGATCGTATGCCCCGGCCCGACGGGAAAGGTCCGGCGCAGCAAATATTCAGCCGTCATGCCTTTCAGCATGATTCCTGCGGCCACCTCGTCGCTGATACCGTCCGGAATGCGAACGGCGACGGCCGCCCCGACATTCACTTCCTCCGCGTAGGTGCCGTTGGCACCGCTATAGGCGACGCGATCGCCCTCGGCGAAACCCTCGACGCCACTTCCGACTGCAACGACGACACCCGCCCCTTCCTTGCCTGGCACGAAAGGAAACGACGGCGCCTTGTAGGTCCCATTGCGGAAGTAGACGTCAATGAAATTCAGACCCGCCGCGCTCTGCCGCACGCGAAGCTCGCCCGCCTTTGGCGCCCCGGGATCGTGCGGGCGCCACTGCATGGCGTCCGGCCCCCCGATGGCGTCGATCACCATGGCATGGGTCATGCGTAGGGCTCCTGTTCCGGTGATCGACCGCGCACACGATCGAGAAGCTGGAGAACGGCACCGATGGAGAAGAGGTAGATCGCCGACAGGAGGATGCCGGCGCGGACCCAGACTGGCGAATCGAACGCGTGGAAGAGGGCCAGAATGCCAAAGCCGCACCAAAGGCCGAGCACGGTCAGATTGAGGGCGCGCAGACGCGCGACGCGAACGGGATGCAGGAATTTGATCGGCAGGAACGTCGTGGCCGAGCAGAGGACCACGAAGAGAAACGCCATCCATTCGTTCGGCGTCGCCGCGAACAGGGTGAAGACCACCATGTTCCAGGTGACCGGGAAACCTCGAAAGAAGTTGTCCTTCGTCTTCATGCGCGTGTCGGCATAGTACACGGCGCTGGTGATGACGATCAGCGCCGCGGCGACGAACGACAGCGGCCGTCCGATCATGCCGGACTGGTAGAGCGCGAAGGCCGGGATCAGCACGTAGGTGGAATAGTCGATGATGGCGTCGAGCATGTCGCCCGACCAGTTCGGCAGGCGCCGCTTGATGTCGACGCGCCGCGCGAGCGGACCATCGATCCCATCGACGAACAAGGCGAGGCCTAGCCAGGCGAACATGTCGACCCAGTGCCGCTCCGCCGCCGCGATGATCGCCATGAACGCCCAGAAAGCGCCGCTGGCGGTCAGCAGATGGACGGTGAACGGACGCCACTGCCTGAAATCAAAACCTGCCACGCGCTTCGCTTCTTCCATCGCCATTCACGTCAAGTAACGCAGCCACTCCGCCATTGCCATCCGCGCGGCAGCGCGTATCTCCAGAATGTGTTGAAAGACGCCGCACGCGGCAACACCGGATGATCATGCCGAACGTGATGCCGCGCTCGATCTGGCCGGTTGAGAGACATCGCCGGAGACGCAAGTCGATCAAGGCTTTTCGGCAAGTGGCCGGGAACTTCAGGAGGGCGACGTTTGACCCCATCGCGACACGAGATCGGCATCGTCGGTGGCGGGCTGGCAGGCGCCAGCGCCGCGCTGGCCTTCGCGCGAGCCGGCTTCGACACGGTGCATATTGCCGCACCGCATCGCCACGACGGACGCTCGACGGCTCTGATCGGGCCGTCCGTGCGGTTCCTGGAAACGCTCGGGATCATTCGCGCGCTCGAAGGACGGGCGCAGCCGATGTTCGCCATGCGGCTCGTCGACGACACCGGCCGCCTGTTGCGCGCGGCGCCGGTCGAGTTTCGCGCGGCCGAGATCGACCTGCCCTACTTCGGACTGAACGTCCTCAACAGAGACCTCCTCGACACGGTGACGGAGGAGAGCGAAACGATCGCAACCCGTCTCGTGCGGGTCGAGGAACCCGTCGTGTCCGTCGACCTCGATGACGAGCGCGCGGTCGTCCGAACGGAAAGCGGCCGGACCATTTCGGTTCGCCTTCTCGTCGGCTCGGATGGGCGCCATTCCGTCGTCCGCGAGGCGATGGGGGTGCCGGTTTGGACCTGGTCCTACCCGCAGGTCGCGCTGGTGCTGAATTTCCGTCACCAGCGAGATCACGAGGGCATCTCGACCGAATTCCACACGCCGACCGGACCTTTCACGCAGGTGCCGCTGCCGGGACGACGCTCGTCGCTGGTCTGGGTCGAAACGCCGGACGAGGCGATGCGGCTGAAGGCTCTGCCGGTCGAGCAACTGTCGCGCGAAGTCGAACGACGCCTACACTCGATTCTCGGAGCGGTCGAGGTCGAGGAGCCGATCCAGAGCTTCCCGTTGTCGGGGGCATCGGTATCCCGCCTCTCGGGCCGGCGCTGCGCACTGGTCGGCGAGGCGGCCCATGTCTTTCCGCCGATCGGCGCGCAGGGCCTCAATCTCGGCATACGCGACGTGGAGGCCCTTCTCGCGTCGGCTCTGGAAAACCGCGACGAGCCCGGCGGCGCGGCGATGCTGGCGGCCTATGAGGCACGTCGACGGACCGATGTCGCGACGCGGACGGCAGCCGTCGACCTTCTCAATCGTTCGCTGTTGACCGGCTTTCTCCCGGTTCAGGCAGCGCGCGCACTCGGCCTCGGCGCGCTCGCGTCGGTGCCCGTGCTGCGTCACGCATTGATGCGCGAAGGCGTGGAGCCCGGTTCGGCGCTGGCGGGAATCGCGTCGCGCGTTCGCTCGCTCTTGCCGGGGCAGCGCGCTTCTGGGTAAGGGGCGCTTATGAGCCCCCGCCAATCCAAGACCGCCCGCTTCTCCATCGGACAGATCGTCCGCCACCGGTTCTTCCCGTTCCGGGGCGTGATCTTCGACGTCGACCCCGAATTCGACAACACGGAGGAATGGTACCAGTCCATTCCCGAGGAGATGCGGCCGCGCAAGGACCAGCCGTTCTATCACCTGCTCGCCGAGAACACCGAGACGGAGTACGTCGCCTATGTCTCGGAGCAGAACCTTCTACCGGACAGCGAAGGCGGTCCCGTACGGCATCCCCAGATCGCCGAGATCTTCGATGGCCCCGTGGATGGCGCCTACATCCTGAAGGAGACCAACCTGAACTGAGGTTCTTCGCCGGACATGAAAACGGCGGCCCGAGAGGCCGCCGCTTTCGATCTGGGTTGACGGCCGCGACTTACTGCGCAGCGGTTTCCTTGGCCTTGGTCTGCGCATCCTCGAAGCGCTGGCGGCGTGCTTCGGCCTGGCTCTGCAGCGCCTCGTTCAGCTGCTGCTGGCGCTGGGCAAGCTCGGGCTCGGCGCGCGCCGGGCCGTCGTAGGCGCCGGTGAAGCCCGACAGGGTGATCGTGATCGGGTTGGGCTGGCGCTGGAAGTTCACCGAGGTGACCTTCAGGTTGGTGCCCTTCTTCATCGAGGCGACCACGGCGTCGGACAGCTCGACCTCGGCGATGCAGCGGTCCGGGAAGCAGACCGAGTAGTTCAGCGTCTGCGGCTTGTTGGCGTCGATCTGGAGCTGGACGCCCGCCGGGATCACGCGGCCGGTCGGCACCACGGCCTGCAGGACCTTCTGCTTCACCTTGCCGTTGACGTTGATGAGGTTCACGGCGGTGATCAGCTGACGCGTGTCGGCGATCATCGTGTACTGCGTGTTGCAGATCTCGTTGTCGCCCTGCTTCGAGCAGACCTTGAACCACTCGGCCGGGACCTGCTGGGCCTGGGCCATCGCGCCCGTTGCCGGCACGGCGGCCAGGAGAGCGAGGCCGGCGATCGTGGCGGCGCGCTGGCGGGCGGAAAAGCGGGTTCTCACGGGTTGTGCATCCTTCTTTGGCGGAATGGCTCTGTCCGGTCGGCGCCTTCCATAGCGACCTGTGCGGTCGTCTGCAAATACGGCCGTTTGAAGACCTGCGCGAAGCTTGCGTCGAGCCTGCGGGAGGTAGGCAAGGCTTTGTGCTTTCGGTAGTTTCCCGCTCGAAATGGATGGAGTGCCCGCGACCATGATCTTCGGCCGAATGGCTTCGAACCGCCGTCTCCGGCTGATTTCCGCAGCCCTGTGTTTTATCGCGCTCGGCTGCTCCGTGCGCGAGGCGGCAGCCGAGCCGCGCCATGCCATCGCCATGCAGGGCGAGCCGAAACTGCCGGATGGGTTCGACCACTTCCCCTATGCCGATCCATCGGCGCCGAAGGGCGGACGAATGGTCTACGGCGTCTTCGGCGATTTCGACAATCTCAACCCGGTCAGCGTCCGCAGCGCCCTGACGACGGCGCGAGGCATCTTCGGCGACCAGGAGTTCGGCAACCTCGTCTACGAGCCGCTGATGCAGCGCTCGATGGATGAGGCGTTCACGCTCTACCCGCTGATCGCAAAAACCGTCGAGACCGATGACGAGCGGACCTTCGTCGAGTTTCAGCTCGATCCCGCGGCCCGCTTCTCCGACGGACGCCGGATCCGCCCGCAAGACGTGATCGCGACCGCCGATCTCCTGAAGGTCCAGGGCAGCGTCCGGCCGCAATACTCCAACTGGCTTTCGAAGGTCGCGAAGGTGGAGCTCGCCGGACCGAACGGGGTCCGCTTCACCTTCAACGAGAAGGCCGACCGCGAACTGCCGCTCCTCCTCGCTGGCCTGCCGGTACTGCCTGCGGACGCGTTCGACGCGACGACCATCACCCAGACGACGACGAAGCCGCCGATCGGCTCGGGCCCCTACCTCGTTGACCGCGTCGAGCCGGGTCAACGTATCACCTACCGCCGCAACCCCGATTACTGGGCGAAGGACCTCGCGACCAAGCGCGGGCTCGACAACTACGACGAGATCGTCGTCGAGTACTATCGCGACCAGAACGCCCAGTTCGAGGCGTTCAAGAAGGGCCTGTCGTCGGTCTATCTCTACCAGCAGCCGAACCCGCGACACTGGCGTACGGCCTACAATTTCCCGGCCGTGGCCGAGGGGAAGGTCATCAAGGACGTCTTCCCGAACGGCCGTCCCGCGAACTTGAACGCCTTCTTTTTCAATGCCCGGCGTCCGATCTTCGCCGACCCGCAGGTGAGACGCGCGCTCGGCATGGTGTTCGACTTCGAGTGGGCGAACGCCAACCTCTTCTACGACGCCTATACGCGCATGAGCGGCTATTTCGACAACTCCGAGCTTTCCAGCATCGGACGGCCGGCCGACGCGCTGGAGCGCGAGTTGCTGGCGCCCTACGCGAGCCGCATCGATCCCGCCGTAATGGACGGCCGTTTCCGCCAGCCGGTCGCCGACGGCACGGGCGCCGACCGCACGGTGCTGCGCGAGGCGTTCGATCTCCTCCAGTCGCGCGGCTATCGTCTTGAGGGAACCCGCATGGTGACGCCGGACGGCGCGCCGGTGGCGTTCGAGATTCTCGTCCAGTCGACCGACCAGCAGCGGATTTCGCTCGCCTGGGCGCGCACCCTGTCGCGCATCGGCGTGTCAGCGACCGTCCGGCAGGTGGACGACGCGCAGTACCAAAAGCGCAAGCAGAGCTTCGACTACGATGTCCTGATCTCGGCCTTCTCGGGCACGCTGTCGCCCGGCGCCGAGCAGATCAACCGCTGGGGCTCGGCGGCGGAGGATCGGCCGGGCTCGTTCAACTACGCCGGCGTCGCCGATCCGGCGATAGACGCGCTGATCGCCAAGATGGTCGCGGCACGCTCGCGCGAGGACTTCGTCTCCTCGGTGCGGGCCTACGACCGGATGCTGATTTCCGGCTTCTACGTCGTGCCGCTCTACTACGTGCCGGAGCAATGGATGGCGCGGTGGTCGAACGTGCACCATCCCGACGTCACGCCGCTGACCGGCTACTATCTGCCGGCGTTCTGGATCGCCGAAGAGAAGAGTTGAAGGCGGCGGCTCACGCCGCCTTCTTGAGCGTCTCGTCGGCGAAGCGGGCAAGCTGCGTGGCGACGGACGCCGCGCCGTTCAACCGCTGCTCCGGCTTCGACCAGTCCCGCATCAGGACGATGGATTGGTCGGGACGGATCTTCGCCGAGACCCCCTGCTCCGAGATGTAGCGCACCAGAGCGGCCGGGTTGGAGAAGCTCTTGTCGCGGAAGTGGATGACGATGCCCTTCGGCCCCGCGTCCAGCTTCTCGATGTTGGCGCGCCGGCATAGCGCCTTGATGAAGACGACCTTCAGAAGGTGCTCGACCTCGACCGGCATCGGCCCGAAGCGATCGATGAGTTCGGCACCGAACGCATCGATCTCGCGCGCCTCCGTCAGGTCCGCCAGACGCCGGTAGAGCGTCATGCGAAGCTGGAGGTCCGGGACGTAGCCCTCTGGAATCATGACGGCCGTGCCGAGCGTGATCTGCGGCGACCACGACCCGTCGTTCTCGACCTCGACCCCCTTCATTTCGGCGACCGCCTCTTCCAGCATCTGCTGGTAGAGTTCGAAACCGACTTCCTTGATGTGGCCGCTCTGCTCGTCGCCGAGCAGGTTGCCGGCCCCGCGCTGGTCGAGATCGTGGCTGGCGAGCTGGAAGCCGGCACCCAGCGTATCGAGCGACTGCAGCACCTTCAGCCGCCGGTCGGCACCTGCCGTCGGCGTCTTGTTGGCCGGGATCGTCATCAACGCATAAGCGCGCTGCTTCGATCGACCCACACGCCCACGCAGCTGATAGAGCTGAGCCAAACCGAACATGTCGGCCCGGTGGACGATCATCGTGTTGGCGGAAGGGATGTCGAGGCCCGACTCGACGATCGTCGTCGAGAGCAGCACGTCGTACTGCCCCTCGTAGAAGGCGTTCATGATGTCGTCGAGCTCGCCGGACGGCATCTGCCCGTGAGCGATCGCAACCTTCAGCTCCGGCACCTGCTCGTCGAGAAACTCCTTGATGCCCGCAAGGTCCGCCAGACGCGGCGCGACGTAGAAGCTCTGGCCGCCGCGATAGCGCTCGCGCAGCAGCGTCTCGCGCACCACCAGCGGGTCGAACGGGGCGATGAAGGTGCGAACGGCCATGCGGTCGACCGGCGCCGTCGTGATCAGCGAGAGTTCCCGCACGCCCGTCAGCGCCAATTGCAGCGTGCGCGGGATCGGCGTCGCCGAGAGCGTCAGGACGTGGATGTCGGACTTCAGCTCCTTCAGCCGCTCCTTGTGCTTGACGCCGAAGTGCTGCTCCTCGTCGATGATGAGGAGGCCGAGCTGCTTGAAGTCGACCGCCTTGCCGAGAAGGGCGTGGGTGCCGACGACGATATCGATCTGCCCTTCCTTCAGGCCCTTCTTCGTCTCGTTGAGCTCCTTCGTCGTCACCAGCCGCGAGGCCTGCGCGAGGTTCAGCGGCAGGCCGCGGAAGCGCTCGGAGAAGGTCTTGAAGTGCTGGCGCGCCAGAAGCGTCGTCGGCACGACGACGGCGACCTGCAGCCCGTTCATCGCGGCGATGAAGGCAGCCCGCAGCGCGACCTCCGTCTTGCCGAAGCCGACATCGCCGCAGACCAGCCGGTCCATCGGCTTGCCGGCCGACAGGTCGTCGGCCACCGCGTCGATCGCGTTCTGCTGGTCCTCGGTTTCCTCGTAGGGGAAGCGCGCCTGGAACTCGCCCCACAGCCCTTCCGGCGGAACGAGCTTCGGCGCGCCGCGCATCTCGCGCTCGGCGGCGATGCGGATGAGACCGCCCGCCATGTCGAGAAGGCGCTTCTTGAGCTTCGCCTTGCGCGCCTGCCAGGCACCGCCGCCGAGCTTGTCGAGGACCGCATCGGACCCTTCGCCGCCATAGCGCGACAGAAGCTCGATGTTCTCGACCGGCAGGAACAGCCTGTCGTCGTTGGAGTAGCGCAGTTCCAGGCAGTCGTGCGGCGCGCCCGCCGCCTCGATCTTGCGAAGACCGACGAAGCGACCGATGCCGTGGTCAACGTGCACGACGATGTCGCCTTCGTCGAGACCTGTCGCTTCCGAGATGAAGTCCGCGCCACGCTTTCTCTTGCGCCCGCGCCGGACGAGACGATCGCCGAGAATGTCCTGCTCGCCGACGACGGCGATCCGATCGGTCTCGAAGCCCGCCTCGATGCCGAGGACCGCCGTCGCGATGATGTTCTTGCCGACTTCAAGAGCGCGTGCGTAGCTCTCGACCGGCTTGATGTTGCCGAGCCCGTGTTCCTCGACGACCTGCGTCAGTCGCTCGCGCGACCCCTCGGACCATGCGGCGAGGATGACCTGCTTGCCGGCGGCGCGCAGGCGCGAGATGTGGTCGACCGCGACCTTGAAGACGTTGACGTCCTCGGCCTGCCGTTCGGCCGCGAAATTGCGTCCGCGGTGGACGTCGAGATTGACGACCTCTGCCTGGAAGCCCGCGTCGGTGATGGCGTAGGCCGACAGGCGCACGGGATCGGCGCCGGCGATCCGGCCGTTCAGTTCGTCGTCGGTGAGGTAGAGTTCCTGCGGACCCAGCGGATTGTAAGGGACCGACCCTGCGCTCGCCTCGGCGATGCCACGGCGGCGCGCCTCGTAATAGTCGAGGATCAGCTTTCGCCGTTCGCCGATCGCCTCCACCACAAGATGGTCGAGAACCATCGGAAATCCGTCGACATAGTCGAACAGCGTCTCGACGCTCTCGTAGAAGAGCGGTAGCCAGTGCTCCATGCCGCTGAACCGTCGGCCGTCGCTGATCGACGTGTAGAGCGCATCGTCGCGCGAAGGCGCGCCGAACCGCCGGACATAGTTAGTGCGGAAGCGCGAGATGGTCTCTTCCGTCAGCGTCACCTCGGAGACCGGAGCCAACTCGAAGCTCTTGCGCTGGCCGGTCGTACGCTGGCTGGCCGGATCGAAGCTGCGGATCGACTCCAGCGTGTCGCCGAAGAAATCGAGGCGAAGCGGCTCGTCGTCGCCGGGCGCGAACAGATCGAGGATGCCGCCGCGCACCGCGAAGTCGCCGCGCTCGCGCACTGTCGTCTGCCGCTCGAACCCGCCGCGCTGCAGAACGCGCACGATGTGGTCCATCGAGATGCGCCCGCTGGCCTTGGCCGAGATCGTCTCGTCCTGCAGGACCTGGAGCGGCGGCATCTTCTGGAGGAGCGCGTTGGCGCTGGTCAGGATGATGGCGCGGTGCGGATCCCGCCGCAGGGCACCGATCGCCGACATCGCCGACAGGCGACGCGCTGCGGCCTCGGACGACGGGCCGACGCGATCGTAGGGCAGACAGTCCCAGGCCGGCAGCGTCAGCACGGGAAGGTCTGGCGCGACGAAGCGCAGCGCGTCTTCCAGCTCACCCATCCGGTTGCCGTCGCGCATCACGAAGACGATGGGCTTTGAGCCGCCACGGTGGCGCGCGATCTCGGCCAGCAGGAACGGCTCGTAACCGTCCAGCACATTGCCGATGCGCAGGCCGCCGCCCTTCTTCAGCTGCTTCTGAAGGATCGCCGCCGAACTCACGCCTGCGCCTCGTCGTTCAGTTCGTAATACGATCGGATACGGCGGAAGACCGGCGTATCGTAGTTCGCCGGCGTGTCGGACGAGCCGGTCAGCCACGAGAAGAGATCGCGGTCGGGCGCTTCCATCAGGTGCTCGAACACGCCGAGCTCCTCGTCGTCGAGCTTGTCGATCTCGGCATCGGCGAAACGGCCGAGCACCAGATCCATTTCGCGCGTGCCCCGATGCCAGGACCGGAACAGCGCCTTGCGGCGGCGCGGGTCGAGGTCGGAAGAGGATCGCGTCGTGCCGGTCATCGCATCAGCCCGTCTTGTGAACACAGATCGGGCCGGACGCCTGTCGCACCCTTCCCGCTGCGACCCGATATAGGCGCCGGAGCGGGCGGTGTCAGCCTATGCGAGCGGGAGAACAGACGATAAACACCGCCCATGCGTCCTGCCGAACTCGATCCGCTCTTTGCCTCGGTCGCCACCGTGCCCGGTGTCGGACCCAAACTGTCGAAGCTCCTCGACGGGCTCGTCTCGCCGCCGGGAGCGCAGGACGGCGCCAAGGTGCGCGACCTCCTGTTCCACCTGCCAAGCGGCGTCATCGATCGTCGCCGGCGCGAGACCATCCGAGACGCGCCGGACGGCACGCTGGTGACGCTCGAGGTGCGGATCGACCGCTACCAGTTCCCCTCGCGCGAGGCGCGCAACCATCCGACGCGCGTCATCGCCTTCGACGCGACGGACGAGATCGCCCTCACCTATTTCCGCGCCCAGCCTCAGTGGCTGGAGAAGCTTCTGCCGCTCGGGGAGACGCTGCTCGTCTCGGGCAAGGTCGAGCGCTTCAACGGGCGCGCCTCGATGGTGCATCCCGACTTCGTCGGGCGGGCGGAGGATGCGGCCTCCCTGCCCTTGGTCGAGCCGGTCTACCCGCTCACTGCAGGTCTGTCGGGCAAGGTGCTGCGCCGGAGCGTCGACAGCGCGCTGGAGCGGCTGCCGTCGCTGCCCGAATGGATCGAGCCCGGTGTCTTCGCTCGCGAGAGGTTTCCGGGGTTCGCCGAAGCGCTGACGCAACTCCACCGCCCGGCCGATCCGAGCGACCTTCAACCCGATAAGCCGGCTTACAGACGCTTGGCCTACGATGAACTTCTCGCCAGCCAGATGGCTCTGGCGCTCGCCCGCGAACGGGCACGGCGCAAGCCCGGCCGCTCTCTCGGCGAAAACGGTGCGGTTCGGGCCAAGGCGGAAGCGGCACTTCCGTTCGCCCTGACCGACGGCCAGCGGCAGGTGCTCGGCGAAATCCATGCCGACATGGCCAAGCCCGTTCGCATGCTCCGCCTGCTGCAGGGTGACGTCGGCGCCGGCAAGACGGTCGTCGCGCTGCTCGCCATGGCAGCAGCCAAGGAGTCCGGCGCGCAGTCCGCGCTTCTCGCGCCCACCGAAATCCTTGCGCGTCAGCATTTCGCCGGCCTCGCCCGCTTTTGCGAGGCGGCCGGCCTGTCGATCGTGCTCCTGACGGGTCGCGACAACGGGCGCGTGCGCACGGCCAAGCTGAACGCGATCGCCAACGGCGAGGCCGATATCGTCGTCGGCACGCACGCTCTGTTCCAGGACGATGTCGCGTACCACGATCTCGGGCTAGTGGTGGTGGACGAGCAGCACCGCTTCGGCGTCCACCAGCGCCTCAGCCTGACGCGAAAGGGCCGCGCGCCGGACCTACTCGTCATGACCGCCACCCCCATCCCCCGCACGCTCGTGCTCGCCGCCTTCGGCGACATGGACGTGTCGCGCCTCCACGGGAAACCGGCCGGCCGCAAGCCGATCACCACGGTCGCCATCCCGTTCGAGCGTCTGGATGAGATCGTGTCGCGCGCCCGGCAGGCGATCGAGGAGGGCGACAAGCTCTACTGGGTCTGCCCGCTGATCGAGGAGAGCGACAAGAGCGAACTCACGGCGGCCGAAGAGCGCGCCGAGGTCCTGCGCCAGTTCTTCGGAGACCGGGTGGGCCTCGTTCATGGCCGGATGAACGCCGAGGAGAAGGACCGGGTGATGGCGGACTTCAAGTCCGGCGCAACGCGCATCGTCGTCGCGACGACGGTCATCGAGGTCGGCGTCGACGTTCCCGACGCCTCGATCATCGTCATCGAACACGCCGAGCGCTTCGGCCTGTCGCAGCTCCACCAGTTGCGTGGCCGAGTGGGGCGCGGCGACAAGGCGTCGTCCTGCGTGCTTCTCTACAAGGCGCCGCTCGGCGAAACGGCCAAGGCGCGTCTCGCCGTCATGCGCGAGAGCAACGATGGCTTCCGCATCGCGGAGGAAGACCTGCGCCTGCGCGGCGAAGGCGACCTTCTCGGCACCCGCCAGTCGGGCGTCCAGAGCTTTCGCATCGCCCGGCTCGAGGAGCACGCCGATCTGCTTGAGATCGCACGCGACGACGCGCGGCTGCTTCTCGCGACCGACAAGGAGCTCGCCTCGCCCCGCGGCCAGGCGATCCGCAACCTCCTCTACCTCTTCGGCAAGGACGATGCGATCCGCCTTTTGCGCGCGGGGTGAGCGCTACTCGACGGTGACGGACTTGGCGAGATTGCGCGGCTGATCGACGTCCGTCCCCATCTGCACGGCCGTGTGGTAGGCGAGAAGCTGAAGCGGCACGCTGTAGACGATCGGCGTCAGGATCTCCGGCATCTCGGGCAGCAGGATCGTGTGAGCGTTGACGCCTTTGCCGGCGTCCGCTCCGCGCTCGTCGGTGAAGAGGATGATCCGCCCGCCGCGCGCGGCGACCTCCTGCATGTTCGACACCGTCTTTTCGAAGACGCGGTCGTGGGGCGCCACGACGATCACCGGCATCGTCTCGTCGATCAACGCGATCGGACCATGCTTCAGCTCACCCGCCGCATAACCTTCGGCGTGAATGTAGCTGATTTCCTTGAGCTTCAGCGCACCCTCCATCGCTAGCGGGAAGGAGAAGCCCCGGCCGAGGAACAGCGCATGGCGATAGGTCGCCATCTCGCGCGCCAGCGCCTCGATTTCCTGCTCGACGTGGAGCGCGGCGTTGACCATGCGCGGCGCCTCCGCCAGCGCCTGCGTCAGTTCTGCTTCCTGCTCGGCGGACAGCACGCCGCGCTGAACGCCTGCGCGAACCGACAGGGCAGCCAGCGCGGTCAGCTGGCAGGTGAAGGCCTTGGTCGAAGCGACGCCGATCTCCGGGCCGGCGAGCGTCGGCAGCGCGGCGTCGGCCTCGCGCGCGATCGTCGACCCTTGCACGTTGACGATCGCCGCCGTCTTCAGCCCTTCGCCCTTGGCATAACGCAGCGAGGCCAGCGTATCGGCCGTTTCGCCGGACTGCGAGACGAAGAGCGACAGGTCGACGTCGCCAAGCGGGCTTTCGCGGTAGCGGAACTCGGAGGCCACATCGAGGTCGCAGGCGATCCGCCCGTAGCGCTCGAAATAGTATCGGCCGACCATGCCGGCATAAAAGCCGGTGCCGCAGGCGGAAATGGCCATCCGGCGGACGTCGGTGAAGTCGAGCTCGGCGCCGGCGGGTATGCGCGTGCGCCCCGTCGTCATGTCGACGAAGGCTCCGAGCGTATGCCCGATCACCTCGGGCTGCTCGTAGATTTCCTTCTGCATGAAATGGCGATGATTGCCCTTGTCGACATAGTGCTGCTTGCCGACCGATCGGCGTCGCGGGCGCTCCACCGGGCGGTTGTCGGCGTCGAAGACCTGGGCGCCCTCGCGGCCGATGACGGCCCAGTCGCCGTCCTCGAGATAGCTCACCTCGTCGGTGAAGGGCGAAAGCGCGATGGCGTCCGAGCCGAGGAACATCTCGCCCTCGCCGTAGCCGATCGCGAGCGGCGGCCCCGAGCGGGCGGCCATGACGGTGGACGGATCGTCCTCGAACATCACGGCGAGCGCATAGGCGCCGGTGATGGACTTCAGAAGCCTTTCCATCGCCTCGCGGCGACCCGCGCCCTCGCGGCGGTAGCGCGCCAGGAGATGGGCGACGACCTCCGTGTCGGTCTGGCTGGCGAAATGCGCCCCATCCGCCTGAAGGTCGCGCTTCAGCTCGGCGAAGTTCTCGATGATGCCGTTGTGGACGACGGCGACACCGTCGGCGAAATGCGGATGAGCGTTGGGCTCGTTGGGCACGCCATGCGTCGCCCAACGGGTGTGGCCGATGCCGATGGTGCCGCCGAGCGGCTCGTCGGCCAATCGAGCCTCGAGATTGCGCAACTTGCCTTCGGCGCGTCGCCGGTCGAGCCGGCCGCCGTCGAGAGTGGCGACGCCGGCCGAATCGTAGCCCCGGTATTCCAGCCGCTTCAGCGCCTCGACGAGGCGCTGCGCCACCGGCTCCCGACTGACGATCCCGATGATGCCGCACATAGCAAAAGCCCTCGCTTCGATCCGCCCCGAGCCCTAGCACGGCCGGGCCAAGTGGCACGTTAACGTGCCAGTGAAACCCCGATCCGGAAAGTCAGGACCGACCAGCCTTGCGAGCCGCGTTGCGCGCGTTGATCTCGGCGCCGCGACCAGCCTTCGTCACCTGCCGGCCGCGACCGATGGCCAGTGCCTCGTCCGGCACGTCCTCCGTGACCACGCTGCCCGACCCCACATAGGCGCCGTCGCCGATCACGAGAGGCGCCACCAGCGACGAGTTCGAGCCGATGAACGCGTCCGCGCCGATCGCGGTGCGGTATTTGTTGAAGCCGTCGTAGTTGCAGGTGATCGTGCCGGCGCCGATGTTCGAACGCGGACCGACGGACGCGTCGCCGAGATAGGTCAGGTGGTTCACCTTCGCGCCGGCCGCGAGCTTGGTGTTCTTGGTCTCGACGAAGTTGCCGACGCGCGCCTTGGTCTCGATCTCCGTGCCCGGCCGCAGGCGCGCGAACGGTCCGACCGAGACATCCGCGCCGATCCGTGCCCCTTCGACATGCGAGAAGGCATGGATCACCGTGCCGGCGGCGATCGAGACGCCCGGGCCGAAGACGACGTTCGGCTCCACGACGACATCGGCCTCGATCTGCGTATCCGCCGAAAAGAACACCGTGTGCGGCGCGACCAGCGTGACGCCGGCCGCCATCATCTCGGCGCGGCGTCGTTCCTGAAAGAGGTGTTCGATCCGGGCGAGATCGGCGCGGGTGTTGACGCCGAGCGTCTCGATCTCATCGGCCAGCACCACGCGAACGCCGAGGCCATCGGCCCGCGCGATCTCGACGACGTCGGTCAGATAGAATTCGCCCTTGGCATTCGCGTTGCCGACGCGCTCCAGGAGCGAGAGCGCGTGGCGGCCGTCGAGCGCCATCACGCCGCTGTTGCACAGCCGCACGCGCCGCTCTTCGGCGCTCGCATCCTTGTCCTCGCGGATGGCGAGAAGCTGCCCGCCGTCGAGTAGGAGACGCCCGTAGCCGGTCGGGTCGGCGGCCTCGAAACCGACGACGCAAACGGCGGCACCATCGGCGAGCTGGATGCGCGCGCGGCGCAGCGTCTCCGCCGACAGGAGCGGCGTGTCGCCGAAGAGGACGAGAATGTCGTCGTAGCCTTCCGCGATTGCCGCGCGCGCCGCGAGCACCGCATGGGCGGTGCCGAGACGCTCCGTCTGCTCGAAGCTCTCAGCTGGATGGCCGAGCGCCTGCCCCAAGGCTGTGACAGCCTCTGCGTCGCGTCCGACGACGAGCGCCACGGCGTCGGATCCCGCTTCCGCTGCGCTCGCCAGCACATGGGCGACCAGTGCCCGCCCGGCGACCTCGTGCAGGACCTTGGTCCGGCGCGACTTCATGCGGGTGCCCTCGCCAGCCGCCAGGACCACGGAAAGACAGGTTCTCGTCATCGATCGTTCTCCGGCCGGCCGAAGGGGGCCGACGTCGATTGGGTCAGCCGATTCGCTGAAAAGCGGGGAAGGTTTCGAGAAGCCAGAAGGCCATGGCCTGCATGCCCCCGGTCAGAAACAGGATGCCGGTGAGGACGAGGAGACCGCCCATCACCTTTTCGACGGTACCGAGATGGGACCGGAACCCCTGCAGCGCGCGCAGGAACGTGCCCGAGAAGACTGCTGCGAGAAGGAACGGGATGCCGAGCCCCAGCGAATAGACGGCCAGCAGCCCCGCACCGCTGCCGACGGTCTGCGTCGAGCCCGCGACCCCGAGGATCGCGCCGAGGACGGGCCCGATGCAGGGTGTCCAGCCGAAGGCGAAGGCAAGGCCCATCGCATAGGCGCCCAGAAGGCTCCCGCGCTCCGAAGGCGCCTGAAAACGCGCCTCGCGCGACAGGAAGGCGATGCGGAAGACGCCGAGGAAATTCAGGCCCATCGCGATGATCGCGAGCCCGGCCACGAAGCTCAACCAGTCGAGGTTGGTGCGCAGCAGATAGCCGATCGAACTCGCTCCGGCACCGAGCGCCACGAACACGGTCGAGAAGCCGAGGACGAAGAGGACCGCCGCCGCGACGATCCGTCCCTGCCCTCGCACGGACGCGCGCGACGTCTGCCGCAGATCGTCCACCGAGACGCCCGCCATGTAGCAGAGATACGGCGGCACGAGTGGCAGGACGCAGGGAGACAGGAACGACAGGGCGCCTGCCACGAGCGCGGCCGAGAATGTCGGATCGGGAAGCAAGGTCGTCGGCACTCGTCTCGTGTTGCGGCGGCGATTTGTCCTGTCCTATCGTAGCGGCGAAATGCGGGCAAATGCGGGTTCGGCCGGTTGACCCGCCGGGTCCACCTTTCTATGGTCCGCCAGCTTTCAGCCGCGATCTCGCATCGCGAGCGAGCGCGTAGCTCAGTTGGTAGAGCAACGGACTTTTAATCTGTAGGTCCTGGGTTCGAGTCCCAGCGCGCTCACCATTCCCCTCTCGGAAACATAGTCGCAGTCGACCACGCGTTCGTCACGCCGCATCGACGCCGGCGGCGGGCGCTGCCGAAGCCCGCGCCTCGGCCCGGCGCAGCGGCGCACGCTTTTTCCAGCGCTTGTAGGACGAACGCTTCAGCGGATGCGTCAGCTGGCCGAACGCGCCGGGCGCCATCGTGTCGGTCACGCCGAGCGGCGCGTCGCAGGGACCGGGAACGCGGTGGGTCCCGAACCAGACGTCGAAGAGCGAAAAGACGGTGGCGTAGTTCGTGTGGAACGCCTGCCGATCGAGCGCATGATGCCATCGGTGCATCGCCGGCGAGACGAAGATGCGTCCGAGCGGCCCGTAGGTCCACGGGAGATCGGCATGGACGAAATGCCCGTAGTAGTGTCGCACGAGCGCGTTGGCGACGACCGCATAGGGCGGGAAGCCCAGCATGGTGAGGAACGCGCCGTCGATGACCGTCGTCGTCACGCGATTGATCGGATGGAAACGCGACAGCGTCGTCCATGTCATTTCCGTATCGCTGTGGTGGACGGCATGAGAGGGCCAGAGCAGCCAGGAATGCTCCAGTCGATGACGCCAGTATCCGATGAAATCGCCGCAAAAGACGGCTAGGAACGCGACGACGAACGGCAGGCCGATCGCATCCCAGGCTCTGGCCGGAACGAGTTGCAGGCCATGGTTCGGTGCGAAATCGTGAAACCACACGACGAAGAAGGCCAAGAGCGGGCCGATCGTCAGCGCATCGAACAGATGGATGACGAGGTTGGTGCCCATTTCCGGACTGGCGCGAAATGCGTCCGCGACGGCTCTCCGCCGCTTGACCGCGAGGGATATCGCGGCGAACGCGAGCGTCGGCGGGATCAGGACGATCATCGAATCGAGAATGGCCGACGTGGCGGCGTCGATGAGATAACGTAAGGTGTCCATCAGCGTGCCCCGACAGCTTCGAACCTGCGCGCCAAGATGCGCTCGCGAGATTGCGGACTTGCTAAAGTGCCGTCGCCGGCCGCTCGATGGCCGAAGGCTTGGCTTGCTACACGAAGTGGTTCAGGAACAGGTCGTCATCGCTTCGCAACCCGGTACGTCCCCATGCAGCCTTCCCGCGACATCGCCCGGCTCGTCGAGATCATGGCGGCCCTCAGACAACCGGAGACGGGTTGCCCGTGGGATGTCGAGCAGACTTTCGATTCGATCATCCCCTACACGATCGAGGAAACCTACGAGGTCGTCGACGCGATCGAACGCCGAGATGCGCATGACCTGCGTGAAGAGCTCGGCGACCTTCTGCTTCAGGTCGTCTACTACGCACAGATGGCCGGCGAGCTTGGTCTCT
Organism: Aureimonas sp. Leaf324; assembly: GCF_001423245.1. Taxonomy (GTDB): domain Bacteria; phylum Pseudomonadota; class Alphaproteobacteria; order Rhizobiales; family Rhizobiaceae; genus Aureimonas. The sequence goes on along the minus strand of NZ_LMOH01000003.1, from coordinate 93,953 downwards.
TCACCTTCGAGGACGTGGTCGAGGGCATCACCGCGAAGATGATCCGGCGCCACCCGCATGTCTTCGGCGACGCCGAAGCCCGCTCCGCGCGGTCGGCCAAGGGTCAGTGGGAACGGATCAAGATGGAAGAGAAGCGAGAGCGGCGCGAAGCCCGGGAGAGGGCTCGTGCGGCGGCCGCGGCCGAGGGCGCGTCCGGCGAGTGGACGTCGAGCCGGGACGAGGCAGGCAGCGGTCTGCTTGATTCCGTGCCCGGCGCCCTGCCCGCCCTGACGCTCTCGCGCAAGATCCAGGAGAAGGCGGCAACCGTCGGTTTCGACTGGACGAAGCCCGAGCCGATCCTCGCCAAGCTGCGGGAGGAGACCGACGAGTTCGAGGCGGTGGCGCGGTCGGAAGATCGCGACGCGCAGGAGGCCGAACTCGGCGACATCCTCTTCACCGTGGTCAATCTCGCGCGCCGCTACGAGATCGATCCCGACGCCGCGCTGCGCCGCACGACCGTGAAATTCCGATCGCGGTTTGCCGCGATGGAAGTGCAGGCGGCGACCGAAGGCCGGACGCTCGCCGGCATGAGTCTCGACGATCAGGAAGCCCTCTGGCAGCGCGCCAAGGGCGTAGAAAACCGCTCGCTACGATGAAGGCGGGAGGCGCCAGGCGCTCTCCCGCCCGCGCCTGTCAGTCGTCGACCTCTTCCAGCGCCGGCAAACCCTCGATCTGCATGGTGGGATGCCGGTGCTTGAGCCGAAGAAGGTCGGAGCGCGCCGCCCGTGTCAGGTCGATGGACAACTGGACGCTGCCGTCCTCGAGATCCTCGCGCTCGCGCACGACGCTATTGTCGTAGACCCAAGGCAGGATGCCGAGGGCATCGGCCGGCACCGTCAGCGACACCGGCTCGGCAAGGCCCGCGATCCGCCCTTCGATATCGGCCAGGAGCGCCGGCACGTTCTCACCGGTCAGCGCCGAGACGATGTGGACCGCCTGCCCCCGCGGATGCGAAGCGGCCGAGAGTTCCACTTGCGCGCGCGCCTGCTCGTCCAGTCGGTCGGCCTTGTTCCAGACCTCGATGACGTGTTCCGGGTCGTCCGCGTCGATCTCGAGATCGGCGAGGATCTTGCGCACGTCCGCCGCCTGCGCCGCCGTGTCCGGGTTGGCGATGTCGCGCACGTGCAGCACGATGTCGGCCTCGACCACCTCCTCCAACGTGGCGCGGAAGGCGGCGACGAGGTGCGTGGGCAGGTCGGAAATGAAGCCGACCGTATCGGAGAAGATGACCTCGGTGCCGTGCGGCAGGTTGATCCGACGCAGGGTCGGATCGAGCGTCGCGAACAGAAGATCCTTCGCCAGGACCTCCGCGCCCGTGACCTTGTTGAACAGCGTCGACTTGCCGGCATTGGTGTAGCCGACGAGCGCGACGATCGGGTGCGGCGCCTTCTTGCGCTTGGCTCGGTGCAGGGAGCGCGTGCGGCGAACCTGATCCAGCTCCTTCTCCAGGCGCTTGATCTTCTCCTGCAGCTGACGCCTGTCGGACTCGATCTGCGTTTCACCGGGACCGCCGAGGAAGCCCGCACCGCCGCGCTGACGCTCAAGGTGGGTCCACGAGCGGACCAGACGGCCGCGCTGGTAGTTGAGATGGGCGAGTTCGACCTGAAGCCGGCCCTCCTTCGTGCGTGCGCGACGCCCGAAGATCTCGAGGATCAGGCCGGTCCGATCGAGAACCTTGGCATTCAGCTCTTTTTCGAGGTTGCGCTGCTGCACGGGCGTCAGCGGGTGATCGACGATGACGAGGCCGATCTTCTCGGCCGCAATCAGCCCGGCGAGTTCCTCGACCTTGCCCGAGCCGATCAATGTCGCAGGCTGGATTTTCGAGACCGGAATGATGCCGCGAGCGACCACGTCGAGTTCGATCGCGAGCGCCAGACCTTCCGCCTCGACCAGCCGCTCCTCGTCTCCGCGCCGGACGGCCTCCGACACGTCGTCGGCCGGATTGCGCTGGCGGACGACCGGCACGAAGACTGCGGCGCGCGTGGGAACGCGCTCGTGCTCGATCGGCGTACGGGGCTCGTGCTCGTGTTCTTCGGTATATTCGGTCAATCAGACCTTCCTGTCCTCGTCCCCGCCGTCGTTCATGTTGACGGGCTGGGACGGCATGATCGTGGAAATGGCGTGCTTGTAGACGAGCTGCGAATGGCCGTCGCGACGCAGGAGCACGCAGAAATTGTCAAACGAGGTCACGACCCCGGTCAGCTTGACCCCGTTCACGAGGAAGATCGTCAGCGAGATCTTCTGCTTGCGGACGGTGTTGAGAAAGAGATCCTGAAGGTTCTGCGCACGTTCGGCCATCGGGCTGTCCTGTTCTTGTTCTTGCCGTGCCCGCGCCACCAAGGCGCGAACGGACGGAAATCGCGGTCCACGAGGACGCGCCGCCGCCGAAGGTTGTCCTTCAGCGGGACGACGCGTTCAATACGGCTTGATCGTTCGGGTGAACCAAGCCGGAGATAGGTATCGCGGCGTTGCATCGCCACATCAGAAGAACTCGAGGCTGACGCGAAAAAACTGTTCCACCTGTCGCACGGTGTCGGATCGCACGAACAGCACGACCCGATCCTTCGGCCGGATGCGCGTCTGTCCCGTCGGACGGATGAAGACGCCGTTGCGGGTGATCGCACCGATTCGCATGCCGTCGGGGATATCGAGGTCGCGCAGCGGCTGCCCGACCAGCGGAGACGTCTCGAGCGCCTCGGCCTCGATCGCCTCGGCCATGCCGTTCTGGACCGAGTGAACGGCCCGGATGCGGCCCCGTCGGACGTGCTGGAGAATACGCGAGGTCGTCACCGATCGCGGATTCAGCACCGCATCGATGCCGAGGTGCTTGGCGAGATCCTGAAAGGTCGGACTGTTGATGAGGGCGAGATTCGACTTGGCCCCGAGCCGTTTGGCCATCGCCGAGCTCAGCACGTTGATCTGGTCGTCATTGGTCAGCGACACCATGAGGTCGGCGTCGCCGATCTCCGCCTCGCGCAGGATCGCAGGATCAAGCGCGCTGCCTTGAAGGACGATCGTGCGCTTCAGCTTGTCCGCGACGTTCAGCGCCCGCCCTGCATCCGCTTCGACGAGGCGCAGGCGCGACGCGAGATTGCGGCTCTCCATCTCCATCGCGACCGTCATGCCGACATTGCCGCCACCGGCGATGACGATCCGGCCGACCTCCGGCTCCTCGTGGCCGAAGATCGTCAGCGTCCGTCGAACCTGGGACTGCTCGACGATGACGTAGGCGAGATCACCCGCGTAAAGCATGTCGACAGCGTTGGGGATGAAGATCGCCCCGTCGCGTAGAATGCCGACCACGGTCGCACCGAGATCGGGGAAGAGTTCGGACAGCTGGCCGAGCGGCGTGCCCAGCACCGGACAATCCTCGCCGCATTCGATGGCGATGAGTGAGATCGCCCCTTCCGAAAACCGCACCGTGTCGACCGCGCCCGGCAGGGCGATACGCCGTAGGACCATCTGCGCGACCTCGACCTCGGGCGAGATCACGACGTCGATCGGCATGTGATCGGTCGAGAACAGGTCCTGCCAGTGCGGCTGGAGATAGGCCTGGCTACGGATGCGCGCGATCTTCGTCGGCACGTTGAATAGCGAATGGGCCACCTGGCAGGCGACCATATTCACCTCGTCGTGCAGCGTCACGGCGATCAGCATGTCGGCTTCCGCCGCGCCGGCCTCGGCCAGCGTATCGGGAAAGGCGCCATGGCCGACGATACCCTTGGCGTCGAGGTTTTCGCGGATATTGGCGATCAAGGTCTGCGAGGTGTCGATCACCGACACGTCGTTCTTCTCCGCCGAGAGACTTTCGGCGATGCCGTAGCCCACCTGACCGGCACCGCAGATCACGATCTTCATGGGCATGGCCGGCGCCGCCTAGATGCCGAGAGACTTCAGCTTCCGATGCAGCGCGGAGCGCTCCATGCCGACGAATTCGGCCGTGCGAGAGATGTTGCCGCCGAAGCGGTTGATCTGGGCGACGAGATATTCCTTCTCGAAGACCTCGCGCGCGTCCCGCAGCGGCAGCGCGAGAATGCGCCCGTCCGACTGGCTCGGCGTGCGCGGCAGCATGTCGCTGACCTCGTGCGGCAGCATGTCCGCCGAGATCGCCTCGGCGCCGTCCTGCCGCGACAGGATCATCAGCCGCTCGATGTTGTTGCGAAGTTGCCGGATGTTGCCCGGCCAGTCGCTCGACTGGAGAACCGCCAGCGCCTCGGCGCTCAGCGCCTTCGGGCGGATGCCCGTCTGCTCGCCGATCTGCTTCATGAAGGCATCGATCAGGATCGGAATGTCCGAGCGCCGGTCCGCCAGCGGCGGCACGGAAATCGGCACGACCGCGAGACGGTGGAACAGATCCTCGCGGAACGAGCCTTCCGCCATCAGCGATTCGAGGTTCTGCGACGTCGAGGAGATGATGCGCACGTCGACCTTGACGCGCTTGGCGCCGCCGACGCGCTCGAACGTCTGTTCGGTGAGGACGCGCAGAATCTTGTTCTGCGTCTCGCGCGGCATGTCGCCGACCTCGTCGAGATAGAGGACGCCGCCATGCGCCTCTTCCAGCGCGCCGACCTTGCGCTCCATGCCGGGCGGCGTCTCGGTGCCGAAGAGTTCGACCTCCATGCGATCCGGCGTGATGGCGGCCGCGTTCAGCGCGATGAACGGACCCTTGGCGCGCGCGGAGGCCGCGTGGATCGCGCGCGCGACCATCTCCTTGCCGGAGCCGGAGGGCCCGAGGATCATGACGCGGCTGTTGGTCGGCGCGACGCGCTCGATCGTGGCGCGAAGCTGGTTCATCGGGTGCGACTTGCCGAGAAGGTCCGGCGAGTCGCTCGAGCGGCGTTTCAGCTCCGACACCTCGCGCTTGAGCTTCGATGTCTCCAAAGCACGCTCGGCGATCAGGACCAGGCGATCGGCCTTGAACGGCTTCTCGATGTAGTCGTAGGCACCGCGCCGGATGGCCGAGACGGCGGTCTCGATGTTGCCGTGGCCGGAGATCATGACGACCGGAACTTCCGGGTGCTGGGCACGGATCGCGTCGAGGACGTCCAGCCCGTCGAGACGGCTGCCCTGCAACCAGATGTCGAGGAAGATCAGGCGGGGCACGCGGTCGGCGATCGCCTGCAGCGCTGCGTCCGAGTTGCTCGCCATGCGCGTCTCGTAGCCCTCGTCGTCGAGAAGGCCGGCGACGAGCTCGCGGATGTCGGCTTCGTCGTCAACGATGAGGATATCCGCTGCCATCAGTGTTCACCGTGTTCTTCTGAGTTCGTCGTCGGGGCGGTCTGGGATGTGTCGTCTGCCGGAAGGCGGATGCGGACCAGCGCGCCGTGGTCGAAGCCCGGCGCATCGTCGAGCGCGATCGTGCCACCGTGCTCCTCCACGATCTTTCGCACGATCGCGAGACCAAGCCCCGTCCCCTTTTCGCGGGTCGTCATATAGGGCTCGAGCAGGCGATCGCGATCCTCCTTGGGGAAGCCGAGACCATTATCTTCGATCTCGACGACGTTCATGCCGTCGCTTTGGAATGCGCGGACGATGATGCGGCCCGCATGGTTCTCCATCGGCTCCATTGCCTCGACCGCGTTCTTCACGAGGTTGCCGAAGGCCTGCGACAGGAGACGAAGGTCGTAGGAACCCATCAGCGGCTTGTCGCCGAACTCGCCCTCGATCGTGATACCCTGCGCGGCGAGCTCTCGCATGAAGACGGCCTCCCGCAGCGCCTCGCGCAGGTCCCGATCTTCCAGAGTCGGCTTGGGCATGCGCGCGAACTGCGAGAATTCGTCGACCATGCGCCCGATGTCGGCGACCTGCCGGATGATGGTATCGACGCATCGGTCGAAGATTTCGCGGTCGGTCTCGATGAACTTGCCGTAGCGGCGACGGATGCGCTCGGCCGATAGCTGGATCGGCGTCAGCGGGTTCTTGATCTCGTGCGCGATGCGACGCGCGACGTCGGCCCAGGCTGAGGAGCGCTGGGCATCGACGAGATCCGTGATGTCGTCGATGGTCACCACGCTCGCGCTGACGCCGGCCTCCTCCTCCTCCGAGGTCACTCGCACGTCGAGCGTCCGCTCACGGTCGCGCACCCGCTGCTTGATCTGCTCCTGATGCTCGCGGCGGCGCGAATGGCGGGCCGCGGCATAGACCTCGTTGAGGGCCGGCAGCACCTCCTCCAGCGGCCGCCCGACCACGTCGGCGCCGCGGATCGACAGGATATGCTCGGCGGACGGGTTCAGCATCGAGATCTCGCCGCGCCGGTCGACACCCATGACGCCCGCCGTGACGCCCGACAGCACGGCCTCGGTAAAGCGGCGCCGCTCATCGATCACGTCCTTCGCGTTGACGAGTTCGTGCCGCTGGCTGCGAAGCTGGCGGATCATGTTGTTGAACGTGTTGGAAAGGGAGCCGACGTCGCCATCCGACACGCGCACCGGCACCGAGACGCCGAGATTGCCCTCGCTGACCTCGTCGGCCGCCGAGATGAGAAGACGGATCGGCCGCACCAGACGGTCGGCCACGCCGATGCCGGTCCAGATGGCAGACAGGAGCACGATCAGTGTGATGCCGAGATAGAGAAGCGCAAACGCGATCTGAAGTCCGAAGCGGTTGTCGGCAAGGCTCGAATATTCCGCCGTGCGCTCGCGCATCAGACGCAGCGCGCCGATGACCTCGGGGTCCACGACCCGGATCGTGTAGAGGTAGACGTCGCCGAACTCGCGCAGGCGCATCACCGCACCGACGAGGTTCGTCACGCCCGGAGGAATGAAGACGAGATTTCCTTCGGCCGCCTGCTGCAGGGCATCGACCGGCGGCACCGGCAGCGGACGCTCGACGGGAATATCGGCCCGCAGGAACGGAGAGCCATCGGCATTGAGAAGCTGCGCCCCAAGCAGCGAGCGCCCCCTCGCCTGCTCCGTCAAGAGATCCTGAAAACCCGTCCGGTCGAGACTGAAGAGCTGACGCTGACCTCGCAGTTCCTGAGCCATCGACAGGGTCGAGCTTTGGAGGTTCCGCGCGTTCTCGTTGACGTAGGCTTCGGCGACGTTGATCGACGAGTCGATGATGGTTCGGGTCCGGATCTCGAACCAGCGGTCGAGACCGAGATCGAGCGTGATGCCGGCTACGATCGCCACAAGTAGAGCGGGCAGCGCGGCAACGATCGAGAAGAGAAGCACGATGCGAACGTGAAGGCGCGATGCAGCCTTCCCGTGGCGCCGGGCTTTCGTCATCCGCACGACCTCGCGTGCGATCAGGACGCACAGGAGCAGGACAAAGACGCCATTGACGAGCGTCGCGGTCTTCACCACCGCCCCGGTCGGCGCGATCGGTGTCAGGCCCATCAGCACGACGAAGGAGATCGCACCCGTCACCAAAGCGCCGATCACCGCTAGGATGCCCGGTACGAGCATGAACCGCCGGCGTTCGCCGAGTGCGGGAATCTCCCCGTCCATCATGGTCGTCTGCGCTGCCATCAGCCACCCGTGATCAGATCACGTGGCACTCTTGCAACGCAATGTGTCTAGAATGCAACGAGCATTTGCAGAAAATTAGCGGATCGACCGGACGATCGAAATGTCGAGATCGCGGATCTTCTTGCGGAGGGTATTGCGATTCACGCCGAGAAGATCGGCCGCCTTGACCTGATTGCCGCGTGTGGCGGCCAGTGCGGCGGCGATCAACGGATACTCCACCTCGCGCAGGATGCGGCCGTGCAGTCCCGGCGGGGGCAACTCGTTGCCGAACGAGCCGAAGTACTCGAACAGGTAGCGCTCGACAGCGGCCGAAAGGTCGATCGGCTTCGAACTGTCCCCGTCGCCGCCGATCGGCCTCGCTTGCTCGCTGGCCAGCTCGTGCTCGATGATCTCGGCGGTGATCTCGTCCTGCGGATACAGGGCGCTGAGGCGTCGAACGAGATTTTCCAGCTCGCGCACGTTGCCCGGCCAGGGGTAGCGACGCATCACGTCGAGAGCCCCGGAAGTCAGCGTCTTGCGCGAAAGACCTTCCTTCTGGACGAGGCCGAAGAAGTGGTTCGTCAGATCGACGAGGTCCTCGATGCGCTCGCGCAGCGGCGGCAGACGGAGCGGAACCACGTTCAGGCGGTAGAACAGGTCCTCGCGGAACAGGCCGCGCTGGATCAGCTGGCGAAGGTCCTTGTTCGTCGCCGAGACGATGCGAACGTCCGTTGCGATCGGCGTGCGTCCGCCGACGACCGTGTATTCGCCCTGCTGCAGCACGCGCAGTAGCCGCGTCTGCGCTTCCATCGGCATGTCGCCGATCTCGTCGAGGAAGAGCGTGCCGCCCTCCGCCTGCTCGAAGCGCCCGCTCGCCCTCGCCTGCGCCCCGGTGAAGGCGCCCTTCTCGTGCCCGAAGAGTTCGGACTCAATCAGATCGCGCGGGATCGCCGCCATGTTGATCGCGACGAAGGGCCCCTTACGACGCCGGCCGTAATCGTGAAGCGCGCGGGCGACGAGTTCCTTGCCGGTTCCGGACTCGCCGGTGATCGTCACCGTCAGATCCGTCTGCATCATGCGCGCGAGTGCGCGATAGATGTCCTGCATCGCCGGCGAGCGTCCGATCAGCGGGATCGTTTCGCCGCCGTCGTCCATCGCCTTGTTGCGCGCCTCGGCCTTCGGCTCGGCCAGCGCCCGGCGCACGATGCTGACGAGTTCGGTGAGGTCGAACGGCTTCGGAATGTAGTCGTAGGCGCCCTTTTCCGACGCCTGGATCGCCGTCATGAACGTGTTCTGCGCGCTCATGACGATGACCGGAAGATCGGGCCGGGTGTTGCGGATCTTCGGAAGAACGTCGAACACGTTGCCATCGGGCATCAGGACGTCGGTCACGACGAGGTCGCCGTCCCCCGCGCTGATCCAGCGCCAGAGCGTTGCGATGTTCGACGTGACGCGCACCTCGAAACCCGCCCGCATCAGGGCCTGCGAGATGACCGTGCGGATCGCCGCATCGTCGTCTGCAACGAGAATCTGGGAGGTGGCCATCAGCGCGTTCGCCTGCGTTTCGGGGTCGTTCCGTCCGTGTCGGGAGCGTCCGGCTCCGTCCAGGCCGGCATCAGCACACGGAAGATCGTATGGCCGGGATAGGAGTCGCACTCGATCACGCCGCCGTGGTCGCGCACGATCTTGGCGACCAGCGCGAGGCCGAGACCGGTGCCGTTCGGCTTGGTCGTGATGAACGGATCGAAGATGTTCTCGCGGATGTCGTCCGGCACGCCGCCGCCGTTGTCCTCGACGACGAACTCCAGCGGCAGTGTCATGCGCGTCCGCGCGCCCGGCACCGACAGGCGCACGCCCGGTTTGTAGGCCGTCGACAGCTTGATCTCGCCATCCGGCCGGCCACCGACCGCCTCGCTCGCGTTCTTCACCAGATTGATGAAGACCTGAACCAGCTGATCGCGATTGGCGAACACCGACGGTAGCGATGGATCGTAGGCTTCGGTGATGCGGATGTCGCGCGCGAAGCCGCTCTTGGCCAGCGTCTTCACATGCTCCAGAACGGAGTGGATGTTGACGGCTGAGCGCTCGACCGGGCGCTCGTCCGAGAACACCTCCATGCGGTCGACGAGCTTTACGATCCGCTCGCTCTCGTCCTGGATGAGCTGCGTGAGGATCCGATCGTCGTCGCTCGCCTCGGCTTCCAGAAGCTGCGCCGCGCCCTTGATACCCGACAGCGGGTTGCGGATCTCGTGCGCGAGCATGGCGGCGAGCCCCGTCACCGTGCGGGCCGCTGAGCGATGGGTCAGTTGCCGGTCCATCTTGTCCGCCATCGACCGCAGCTGGAACATGACGAGCACATGGCCGGGCGGATCGCTGAGACCCGAGACGTAGACATCGACCAGCCGATCCATGCCGAGACGCGGCGAGGACACGTCGACGCGATACTCGCTGATCCGCGAATTCTCGCTTTTTACCTGCTCGATCAGACCGAGCACCGGGCTGTCGTGCGGAACGAAGTCGGCGAGCCGCCGCTTGGCGAGATGCGAAGCGCTGGCCGAGAAGAACTGTTCGGCGTCGGAATTGGCGAACGTGAAGCGGCCGCTCTCGTCCAGCGCGACGACCGGATGCGGCAGCGCATTCAGAAGCGCGAACTGATCGAGAGGCGGCGTGGATGCAGAGGACGTCATCGATCAGGCAGCCTGGCGCAGGGACGTGGAAAGGTCCGGCTCGACGTCGCTCAGGGTCGCCGCCCCGAGAAGGCTTCGCAGGCGAGCACGGACGAGGGCGGGATCGGCCGCTCGCATCAGTTCGGCCCGGTCGCCCGCGAGGCGCGAGCCTGTGGCCGCCTCCCATCGATCGAGGTACCAGCCGAGATGCTTGCGGGCCTGACGCAGTCCGGCCTGCTGCCCATAGAACTCGAGCATCGAATCGTAATGTGCGACCACGAGATCGCCGAAGGATTGTCGCATCCGGTCGCGGTCGAGGTGACCACCGACGAGGGCCGGGAACCACGGCCGGCCGCAGGCGCCCCGCCCGATCATCGCGGCATCGGCCTCGCTCGCCTGCAGCATCGTGGCGAGATCGGCGACGGACTGGAGATCACCATTCGCGACCACCGGGATCGAGACGGCACGTGAGACGGCGGCGATCGCGGCCCAGTCCGCCGCGCCCTCATAGAATTGGTCCCGTGTCCGCCCGTGGACCGTGACAAGCCTGATACCCGCCCCCTCGGCCCGCACGGCGAGGTCGGGCGCGTTGAGGCTCGACCGGTCCCAGCCGAGGCGCATCTTAAGGGTCACCGGCACCGAGCCGGCGCCAGCCACCGTCGCCTCGATCAGACGCAGCGCCTGATCCAGATCGCGCATCAGCGCCGAACCCGACAACCCGCCGACGACCTTCTTCGCCGGGCACCCCATGTTGATATCGATGACGTCGGCCCCTTCGGCCGCCACGATCTCGGCCGCCCGGCGCATCGCGACCGCCTCACGACCCGCCAGCTGAACGGCGTGAAGGCCGAGCCCATCCGCGCCCGCCCGCTGCCGGCTCTCGGCGTCGTTGCGGATCAACTCTCCGCTGGCCACCATCTCGGAATAGACCACCTCCGTTCCGAACGACCGGACGAGACGTCGAAATGGCACGTCCGTGATTCCGGAGAGTGGCGCGAGGAAAACGCGCGAGCGGATGGCAAGACTGCCCAGCGACAGGTCATCGGGACGCGCCGAAAGGCGACCGTCGAATGTCGGGAGATCATCCAGAGAGCACATTGAAACAGCATATCGCCATGTGCTCAAAAGACAATCAAAATGAGTGTGCAAAGCAACGCCATGCTGCATTGCACTTGGAGCGGGGCTACGCTCTTGCCCCTTGCAGTCGGATGTGCTGACCACTGTCGGTGGAACGGTTCGAAATCGGGTGGTGAATGAAAGTCGCAGCGATCCTTGTCGCCGCTGGCCGCGGGTCGCGCGCGGGGCTCACGCCCTATGGACCGAAGCAATATTTCGACCTCGGCGGACGTCCGGTCCTCTGGCGAACGGTCGAGCGTTTTCTCGCGACGCCGGGGGTCGGCCCGGTGATCGTCGTGATCCATCCCGACGATCATGCCATCGCCGGCCGGGCGCTCGACGGACTGCTCGATCGCGTGCAACTGGTCGAGGGCGGCGCGACCCGACAGGCGTCGGTGCGCTGCGGCCTCGAGGCTCTCGCGGCGCTTAACCCCGAGATCGTCCTCATTCATGACGCCGTGCGCCCGTTCGTGTCGTCCGACGCGATCCTGCGGGTCGTTGCGGACATCGATCCCCAAACGGGGGCGATCCTTGCCCTCCCGGTCGCCGATACCTTGAAGCGTTCGGACGGCGATCGCATCGACGCGACGGTCGATCGGTCGGGTCTCTTCGGGGCCCAGACACCACAGGGATTTCCCTACGGCCTGATTCGCGAGGCGCATGCGAAGGCCTCGCGTGAGACGAGGACGGCCTTCACGGACGATGCCTCGATCGCCGAATGGGCCGGCATCCCGGTTCGGTTGGTCGCTGGCGATCCGGAGAACGTCAAACTGACGCTGGCGCGTGAACTGACCCTCGCTGCCGAACGCTTTCGAGGAGAACCGGCGATGATCGACGTGCGCACCGGTAACGGATACGACGTGCACAAGCTGGTGCCGGGCGACGGGGTCACGCTTTGCGGCGTCTGGATCGAACACGATCAGGCCCTTCTCGGCCATTCCGATGCCGATGTCGGCTTCCATGCTCTGACCGACGCGCTGCTTGCCACATGCGGCGCCGGCGACATCGGCACCCATTTTCCGCCCAGTGATCCGCAGTGGCGCGGCGTGGCCTCCCGCATCTTTCTGAAGCGCGCGGTCGAGATCGTCGAGGCGCACAGGGGGCGCATCTGCAATGTCGACGTCACCCTCATCTGCGAGGCGCCGAAGGTCGGCCCCCACCGCAGCGCCATGGTCGAGGTCATCGCCGATGTGACGGGCCTCGAGGCCGAACGAATCTCGATCAAGGCAACCACCAACGAGACGATCGGCTTCATCGGCCGGCGCGAGGGGATCGCGGCGATCGCTACGGCGAGTGTGGTCTATGGCGGGTGAGAGCGAGAACCGGGATCGGTCGGGCGCCATCGCCCGACGCGTCGTCGAGAAGGCGCTGGCGCAGAGCCTGACGATCGCGACGGCCGAATCGTGCACCGGCGGGCTGGTCTCCGCGGCGATCACCGACATCGCCGGATCGTCCGCCGTCTTCGGAACGGGCTTCGTCACCTACTCGAACGCCGCGAAGGCGCGCCTCCTGAAGGTGCCGACCGATCGACTGGAGCGGTTCGGCGCCGTTTCCCGCGAAGTCGCCGAGGCCATGGCGGAAGGCGCCCGCAGCGAGGCCGGGTGCGATATCGCCGTCTCGATCACCGGCATCGCCGGACCAGGCGGCGGTACCGACCTCAAGCCGGTCGGGCTGGTCCATTTCGCCTGCGCATCGAAGCTCGGAACGGTCCACGTCGAACGGCGGTTCGGGGCGCTCGGTCGCAGCGCGGTGCGCGAGGCCAGCGCGGCCACGGCGTTGGAACTGGTCGAGGAAGCCCTCGACCGCCTATCTCATGCCGAAGCCGGATAGACCTTGTTCGCCCGCTCCTCGAAGGCCGTGGCGAAGCGCCGAAAAGCGTAGTCGAACATCGAGCCCATCAGGAGACCGAGGGTGCGGCTCTTGAACTCGTAGTCGATGAAGAAACGCACCTCGCAGCCGTCGGGGTGCGGCTCGAAGTTCCAGCGGTTTTCGAGATAGCGGAACGGGCCGTCGACATACTTCACGTCGATCTGGCGCTCGGCCGGCTTCAGGAGAACCTGTGAGGCGAAGGTCTCGCGGATCAGCTTGTAGGCGACGGTCATGTCGGCGATCAGCAGCGTCTTGCCGTCTCGCTCGCGGCGCGAGCGGACGACGAGGCTCTGGCAGAGCGGCAGAAACTCGGGATAGCGTTCGACGTCCGCAACGAGTGCGAACATCTCGTCGGGCGAATGCCGAACGACACGTGCGTTTTCGAACTTCGGCATCGTTCAGGCTGCGACCTTCGCGAAACGCGCGGCCTTCAGGCGCTCGAAGTCCTCGCCCGCATGATGCGACGAGCGGGTCAGCGGGCTCGACGCCACCACGAGAAACCCTTTCGTCAAACCGACGGTCTCGAACGACTTGAACTCCTCCGGCGTCACGTAGCGGATCACCGGGTGATGCTTGCGGGTCGGCTGCAGGTACTGGCCGATGGTCATGAAATCGACGTCCGCGGACCGCAGGTCGTCCATCAGCTGCAGCACCTCGTTCCGTTCCTCCCCGAGGCCCACCATAATGCCGGACTTCGTGAAGATCGTCGGATCGAGCTCCTTGACGCGCTGCAGAAGCCGGATCGAGTGGAAATAGCGTGCGCCGGGACGAACCGTCAGATAGTTCGACGGCACGGTCTCGAGATTGTGGTTGAAGACGTCCGGTCGTGCCGCCACGACCTTTTCCAGCGCGCCGGGTTTGCGGAGGAAGTCGGGCGTCAGGATCTCGATCGTCGTGCCAGGCGCCGCGGCGCGGATCGCCTCGATCGTCTCGACGAAATGCTGCGCACCGCCATCGGCCAGATCGTCACGATCGACCGACGTGATGACGACATGGGAGAGACCCATGCTGGCGACCGCGCGGCCGACGCTGGCCGGCTCGCCCTTGTCGAGAGCGTGCGGCAGGCCGGTGGCGACGTTGCAGAACGCGCAGGCGCGCGTGCAGATGCCGCCCATGATCATGAAGGTCGCGTGCTTCTTCTCCCAGCATCCGCCGATGTTGGGACACCCCGCCTCCTCACACACGGTGACGAGGCGGTTGGATTTCACGATCTCGCGCGTCTCCTGGTAGCCGGCCGACACCGGCGCCTTGACGCGGATCCAGTCAGGTTTGGGGAGCACCGCCGTATCCGGGCGGTGCGCCTTTTCGGGATGCCGGGGCCTTGCGGCGCCGGCAGGGCTACGTGCGTCGAGGATCGTGACCATTGACCGTCATTTAAGCTCGGTTCGACGGTCACGCAATCGCGCTCGTTAGACGCGACGGCCGCGGACCGCCCGGAAGATAAAGATCAGCAGGCAGGCACCGATAAAGCCGACGATCAGGTACTGGATCGAGAAGCTCGCACCAGCCTGAAGGTCGAAAGCGCCGAGAATACCCAGCAGGAAGTTCAGGAAGACGGCACCGACGATCCCGAGGATGATGTTCAGGAAGACGCCCATGTTGCTCTTCATGACCATCTCTGCGAGCCATCCGGCGATACCGCCAACGATAATTGCAGCGAGCCAACCCATACGTATCTCCTACGGTACAAATACCGAGACCTGAGATAGTGCGGCGAAAATGTGGACAAGACCTCTTGTCGCAGCCCGCTGCAATTTTCGCGTGCCTACATGTGGATGACCTTTCCATAGGCATCCAGCACGCTCTCGTGCATCATTTCCGAGAGCGTCGGGTGCGGGAACACGGTGTGCATCAGCTCCTCTTCCGTGGTCTCAAGACCCATCGCGATCACGAAGCCCTGGATGAGTTCGGTCACTTCGGCGCCCACCATGTGCGCGCCCAGGAGTTCGCCGGTCTTGGCGTCGAACACGGTCTTCACCATGCCGTCCGGCTCACCGAGCGCGATCGCTTTGCCGTTGGCGAGAAAGCGGAACCGGCCGACCTTGACCTCGCGTCCCTCCTCCTTCGCCTTCGCCTCCGTCAAGCCCACCGAGGCGATCTGTGGCTGGCAGTACGTGCAGCCGGGAATCTGCGTGCGCTTCATCGGATGCGCGTCCATCCCCTTGATCTTCTCGATGCAGATCGTGCCCTCGTGCTCAGCCTTGTGGGCGAGCATCGGCGCGCCGGCGACATCGCCGATCGCGTAGACGCCTTCGACATTGGTCCGACCATAAGGATCGGTCTTGATGAGGCCGCGCTCCACGGTGACGCCGACGCCCTCGAGGTTCAGCCCTTCAGTGTTGCCCTGCACGCCGACCGCCGAGATCAACTTTTCGGCCTTGAGCACCTGGCTCTTGCCGCCCTGCTCGACCGTTACCTCGACCCCGTCCGCGGTCTTGGCGACCTTCGCCACCTTGGCGTCGGACAGGATCTTCATGCCCTGCTTCTCGAACTGCTTGCGTGCCACAGCCGCAATCTCGGCATCTTCGACCGGAAGGATTTGCGGCAGCAGCTCGACCACCGTCACGTCGGCGCCCATCGTGCGATAGAAGGACGCGAACTCGATGCCGATGGCGCCCGACCCCATGACGATCAGGGACTTCGGCATTGCCTGCGGCTTCATCGCCTCGAAATAGGTCCAGATGCGGTCGCCGTCGGCCTCGATGCCCGGCAGCACGCGCGGACGGGCGCCGGTCGCGACGATCACGTGCCTGGCCTTGTAGGTGCCGTGCCCGAGAACGCCCTTCGGCACCGGGTTCTGCGGCTGGACAGCGGGCTTCGTCGGCTCGCCGACCTCCACCTCGACCGGGCCACCCTTGCCAGCCTTCGTGAGCTTGGCCTGACCCCAGATCACGTCGACCTTGTTCTTCTTCATCAACCCGGCGACGCCGCCGTTCAGCTGAGCCGAAACGCCGCGCGAGCGCTTGACCACCGCCGCGATGTCGAAGTCGGGCTTCTGGATCTTCAGGCCGTAGTTGTCGCCGTGTTCGGCATAGTGAAACACCTCGGCCGATCGCAGCAGCGCCTTGGTCGGGATGCAGCCCCAGTTAAGGCAGATGCCGCCGAGGTGCTCTCGCTCGACGACGGCCGTCTTGAAGCCCAGCTGCGCGGCACGGATCGCCGCCACGTAACCGCCCGGCCCACCGCCGATGATCAGGATGTCATAGGTATCGGCCATCGTGGTTCTCCGTCGAAAAGGTTGGCGCTAGAGCAGCGATGTGAGGGTTTGCGCGATCGCGTCGCCAAGCGCTCGGGTGTTGGCGGCGTCGAGATGCACCCCGTCGAGCGGGGTCGCGACGCAATGATTGGATGCGGCCATGTGGTGGCAGCCGGTCGCCGACGCGACACGGGCATAGGCGTCCTTGAAACGGCGCGACTCGTCGATCGCATGTCCGAACATCGCGTCGAAGTCGGCGTCCGGCGTCGCAACCAGTGCTGGCGGCGAGACCAGGAGGATCTGGGGAGCGCGAAAGCTGAACGACGACGGAAAGCTGCGGGCGATCTCGACCAGCCGTTCGATGCCGAACGCGGCCTCCGCTGCCCGGCCGCCGCCCGTATGCTTCTTCAGATCGTTCGAGCCGAGCGCGATCACCAGAATGTCGACCGGCTCATGCGTTGCAAGGATCGTCGGCAGGATCCGGGCGCCATTTCGATCCGCCGGCGCCAGGTGGTCGTCATAGGCCGTCGTGCGACCGTTCAGGCCCTCGGCGATCACCCGAACCCCTTCGCCCAGCCGCGCGCCGACGACGCTTGGCCAGCGGTCTTCGAACCGATGGCGGCCGGGACCGGCCGCATCGTAGCCCCACGTGAGGCTGTCGCCGTAGCAGAGGATCGTCTTCACGAGCGCGGCTCCGAAGCCACGCTCAGACGAGCATGCTCATCGGGTTCTCGATGAAGCGCTTGAACGCCGAGATGAGCTCGGCCCCGAGTGCGCCGTCCACCGCACGATGGTCGGTCGAGAGGGTCACGGTCATGACGTTGGCGACGGTGACGGCGCCGTTCTTGACGACCGCCCGCTCCTCGCCGGCACCGACCGCGAGGATCGTCGCGTGCGGCGGATTGATCACCGCCGAGAAGTCCTTGATGCCGAACATGCCGAGGTTCGATACGGCGGTCGTGCCGCCCTGGTACTCCTCGGGCTTGAGCTTGCGGGCGCGAGCGCGCTTGGCAAGGTCCTTCATCTCGTTCGAGATGGTCGACAGCGTCTTCTCGTCGGCCTTGCGGATGATCGGGGTGATCAGGCCGCCTTCGATCGACACGGCGACACCGACATCGGCGTTGCGGTGCTTCAGCATGGCGCTCTCGGTCCAGGAGACGTTGGCGTCGGGCACGGCGACGAGCGCGCAGGCCATCGCCTTGATCACCATGTCGTTGACCGACAGCTTGTAGGCCGGGCGCTCGCCAGCCTCGGTCTTCACGTTCGGCGCGGCGCCGTTCAGCTGCTTGCGCAGCGCGAGAAGCGCGTCGAGTTCGCAGTCCACCGACAGGTAGAAGTGCGGCACGGTCTGCTTCGATTCCACCAGCCGCTTGGCGATGGTCTTGCGCATGCCGTCGTGCGGGATCTTCTCGTAGGAACCCTCGGCAAAGAGCTTGAGGATCGCGTCGTCGCTCGCCGGCTTCGGCGCGGGCTGAGCGGGTGCCGGGGCGGCGGCGGACGCCGATGTGGTCTGCGCTGCTGGCGGCTTCTGCGCACCGCCCTTTGCGGCGCCTTCGATATCGGCCTTCACGATCCGGCCATGCGGGCCGCTGCCCTGCACGGAGGAGAGCTCGACGCCCTGCTCCTTGGCGAGACGCCGCGCCAGCGGCGACGCGAACACGCGGCCGCCCTGCGACGCGCCGGAACTGCCGGACGACTGGGCGGACGATCCGCCTTCGCTCGCCGATGCGGTCTCGGCCGCGCGCTCGTAGCCGCGCTTGTCCGCGTCCTTGGCCTCGTCCGTCGAGCCCTTCACGGCGGCATCGGCCGCAGGCGAACCGGAGGCCGGGGTGCTCTGCCCGCCCGAGGCGGCGGCCGAGGCATCCTCGCCCTCGGCCGCGAGGATCGCGATGACCGCGTTGACCTTCACGCCCTCGGTACCCGCCGGCACCACGATCTTGGCGACCGTGCCCTCGTCGACCGCCTCGACTTCCATCGTGGCCTTGTCGGTCTCGATCTCCGCGATGACGTCGCCGGAGGAGACCTTATCGCCCTCCTTCACAAGCCACTTCGCGAGGTTGCCCTCTTCCATCGTCGGCGAGAGGGCCGGCATCGTGACGTTGATCGGCATCGGCGAACGTCTCCTCAGTCGCCCATTCGACGGGCATCGACAGGTCTATCAGCAACGATCCACTCGGCGATGGATCGTTCGGCAGGCATCAGGGTTGCCTAAGCGGCCGCCACGTCAAGCGGCCATCGTTGCCGCAACGCGGCAGAGGGGACGGGCCACGGGTCCGTCCCGATGGGCGGAAAGCCCGGCAACTCAGGCCGAGCTTCGACCGCCTCAACGGTAGCAGACGGCCTTCACGGCCTCGACGACTTCCTTGGCCGACGGCAGCGCGAGCTTCTCGAGGTTCGCGGCGTACGGCATCGGCACGTCCTTGCCGCAGACCTTGAGCACCGGCGCGTCGAGGTGGTCGAACGCACGCACCATCAGCTCCGATGCGATGTGCGAGCCGACCGAGCCCTGCGGCCAGCCTTCCTCGACCGTGACGCAGCGGTTGGTCTTCTTCACCGAGCGGACGATCGCGTCGATATCCATCGGACGGATCGTGCGGAGGTCGATGACCTCGGCGTCGATGCCGTCCTTTGCCAGCTGTTCGGCCGCCGCGACGGCATAGGTCATGCCGATGCCGAAGGAGACGATCGTGACGTCCTTGCCCTTGCGGTGAACGCGGGCCTTGCCGATCGGAACGGTCCAGTCGTCGGTGTCCGGCACCTCGAACGAGTGACCGTAGAGGATCTCGTTCTCGAGGAAGACGATCGGATTGGGATCACGGATCGCCGACTTCATCAGACCCTTGGCGTCGGCCGCCGAATAGGGCTGGATGACCTTGAGGCCCGGGATCTGGCTGTACCAGGCCGCGTAGTCCTGGCTGTGCTGGGCGGCGACACGCGCCGCCGCGCCGTTCGGGCCACGGAAGACGATCGGGCATCCCATCTGGCCGCCCGCCATATAGAGCGTCTTGGCGGCCGAGTTGATGATCTGGTCGATCGCCTGCATGGCGAAGTTGAACGTCATGAACTCGACGATCGGCTTCAGGCCGGCGAACGCGGCGCCGACGCCCATGCCGGCGAAGCCGTGCTCGGTGATCGGCGTGTCGACGATGCGGCGCGCGCCGAACTCGTCGAGGAGGCCCTGGCTGATCTTGTAGGCGCCCTGATACTCGGCGACCTCTTCACCCATCAGGAAGACGGTGTCGTCGCGGCGCATCTCCTCGGCCATCGCCTCGCGGAGGGCCTCGCGCACGGTCTTCGTCACCGTCTTGGTGCCGGCCGGGATTTCCTCGGCGAACTCCCCGTCGACATCCTCGGGCTCGGGGTGCGACATGCCCTGCGCGGGCACCGGGGCCGGCTTCGACTTGTCGCCGTCGGACGATTCCGGCTTCGCCTCCGCGGGCGCGGCATCGGCGGCCGGTGCGGCCTTCGGCGCGGACGCCACGGCGTGGTCGGCGCTCTCGCCGTCGGCCAGAAGGATCGCGATCGGGGTGTTGACCTTTACGCCCTCGGTTCCAGCCGCGATCAGGATCTTCCCGATCTTGCCCTCGTCGATGGCCTCGACCTCCATGGTCGCCTTGTCGGTCTCGATCTCGGCGATCACGTCACCGGGGGCGACGCTGTCGCCCTCCTGCTTGACCCACTTCGAAAGGGTGCCCTCCTCCATGGTCGGAGACAGGGCGGGCATCAGGATTTCGGTCGGCATGCGCCCCTCCCCTTACTTCGAAGCCTGCGGAACGGCGTCCGCATAGATGTCGGTCCACAGTTCCGAGACATCCGGCTCGGGATCGTTCTGGGCGAACTCGGCGGCATCGGCCACGATGTCTCGCACCTCGCGATCGACCGCCTTCAGATCGTCCTCCGAGGCGTTGTGCGCCTCCATCAGACGCTGCCGGACCTGCTCGATCGGATCGGACTCGGCGCGCATCTTCTGCACCTCGTCGCGGGTGCGATACTTCGCGGGGTCCGACATCGAGTGGCCACGATAGCGGTAGGTCAGCATCTCGAGGATCATCGGACCCTCGCCGCTGCGGCAATGCTGGATCGCGAGATCGCCGGCCGCCTTCACGGCGCGAACGTCCATGCCGTCGACCTGGATGCCCGGAATCTTGAACGACAGGCCACGGTGCGCGAAGTTGGTTTCGGCCGAAGCGCGGTTGACCGACGTGCCCATCGCGTAGCGGTTGTTCTCGATCACGTAGATGACCGGGAGCTTCCAGAGCGAGGCCATGTTAAAGCTCTCGTAGACCTGGCCCTGGTTGGCCGCACCGTCGCCGAAATAGGCGATCGCGACCGAATCGTTGCCGCGGTAGCGGTTGGCGAAGGCGAGGCCCGTCCCGAGGGAAACCTGCGCGCCGACGATGCCATGGCCACCGTAGAAGTGCTTCTCCTTCGAGAACATGTGCATCGAGCCGCCTTTGCCCTTCGAGTAGCCGGAGCGGCGACCCGTGAGCTCGGCCATGACGCCGCGAGATTCCATGCCCGTGGCCAGCATATGGCCGTGGTCGCGGTAACCGGTGATGACCTGGTCGCCTTCTTTCATCGACATCTGCATGCCGATGACCACGGCTTCCTGGCCGATGTAGAGATGGCAGAAGCCGCCGATGAGGCCCATGCCGTAAAGCTGGCCGGCCTTCTCTTCGAAACGGCGGATCAGGAGCATGTCGCGATAGGCGCGAACGTCCTCGTCCTTGGTGAAGTCGACGGGCGCCGGTGCGGTGTACTGCTTCAGCGTCTTCTCGATCTCGCCAGCGCCGGGAGCCTTCGCTTCGCCGTCGCCGCCGATCCCTGATTTCTTGAGTGCGGCCATTTCGACTCCCATCCCTTGACGCCCCGAGTCCGGCGGGCAAGTTTTGGGCAAGTATATGGACAAGATGCAGGCACGCAAGCCGCTGCCCGCGCCTTAACCGCAGTCGAGTTAATCGTGGCAAACCCCGCGCAATTAACCTGTTGCCGGTTAATCGACGCCGCTCGGCTTTAGCAGGATCGTGACCTCATCGTCGTTTGACAGGTTGAGAGAGCGCCGCGCCCGTTCGTCGATCATGTCGCGCTCCAGCGTGCCGTCGCTAAGGAGGCGAACCCGCGTTTCCAGCGCTTCCCGCGTGCCGACGATCTCGGCGTAGACGGCCTGCTTGCGAGCGAGTTCCTCTTTCAGCGCGACGCTGGCTTCCGTTCCGTAACGTCCGCTTTGCGCGTGGAACACGAAATAGGCTAGGCACGGCAGGGTGATGGCGGGGACGACCAACTGGGACAGACGCGATCTGCGCTTTTGCTTCGTATGCATGACGAGGGTCTCCGGAACGAAGTGAACCTAGACCTCAGCGATTTACATCTCGTTAAGCGTAACGTCCCCAAATGCGAAGAGGGGCGCCGGAGCGCCCCTCGATGGTCGGTCAGCGGCGCCGCAGGATCGAGCGGCCGGCGTAGACCGCCTGGTCACCCAGCTCTTCCTCGATGCGCAGCAGCTGGTTGTACTTGGCGAGCCGGTCGGAACGCGCCAGCGACCCGGTCTTGATCTGCCCGCAGTTGGTCGCGACCGCGAGGTCGGCGATCGTCGAATCCTCGGTCTCGCCCGAACGGTGGGACATGACCGCCGTGTAGCCGGCGCGATGGGCGACGCTGACGGCATCGAGCGTCTCGGTGAGCGTGCCGATCTGGTTGACCTTCACCAGGATCGAGTTCGCGACGCGCTTCTCGATGCCCTCGCGCAGGCGCGCCGAATTGGTGACGAACAGATCGTCGCCGACCAGCTGGACGCTGCCGCCCACCTTGTCGGTCAGGCTCTTCCAGCCCGCCCAGTCGTCCTCCGCCATGCCGTCCTCGATCGAGATGATCGGATAGGCTGCCGAGAGTTCAGCGAGGTAGCCGGCCATCTCGTCGGCCGACAGCTTCCGCTTCTCGCCTTCGAGGTCGTAGACGCCGTTCTTGAAGAACTCGGTCGAGGCGCAGTCGAGGGCGAGATAGATGTCCTCGCCCGGCCGGAAACCGGCCTTCTCGATCGAGGCCATCACGAAGTCGAGGCCGGCCTTTGCCGACTCGAGGTTCGGCGCGAAGCCGCCTTCGTCGCCCACATTCGTGTTGTGACCGGCCGACTTCAGCGCCTTCTTCAGCGTGTGGAACACCTCGGCGCCCATGCGCAGGCCTTCGGCGAAGGTCTCCGCGCCGACCGGCATGATCATGAATTCCTGGAAGTCGATCGGGTTGTCGGCATGCGCGCCGCCGTTGATGATGTTCATCATCGGAACCGGCAGGACGTGGGCGCTGGCACCGCCGACATAGCGGTAAAGCGGCAGGCCGGCGGCGTCCGCGGCGGCCTTGGCCGTGGCGAGCGACACGCCGAGGATGGCGTTGGCGCCGAGACGGCTCTTGTTCGGCGTGCCGTCGAGCGACTTCAGGACGGCGTCGATGCGGATCTGGTTCTCGGCCTCGAAGCCGACCAGCGCCTCGAGAATGTCCGTGTTGACGGCCTGAACGGCCTGCTGCACGCCCTTGCCGCCATAGCGCTCGTCGCCGTCGCGCAGCTCGACCGCCTCGTGCGCGCCCGTCGAGGCGCCGGAGGGAACCGCCGCGCGGCCCATCGAACCGTCTTCCAGCACCACGTCGACCTCGACGGTCGGGTTGCCGCGGCTGTCGAGGATCTCGCGCGCGATGATATCGATGATGGCGGTCATGTTCCGTCCCTTGGCTCTGGCAAAACGCCGGGTTTAAACGGCCGGCCCGAACAGGCGCCGGCCGGAATGCACTGCGTCAGAAGCCCTTGGCGACCGCGTCGAGATCGCGCAGGCGCTTCAGAAGCTCGGACATGTCGTCGAGCGCGACCATGTTCGGCCCGTCGGACGGCGCGTTGTCGGGGTCCTCGTGCGTCTCGATGAAGAGACCGCCGACGCCGACGGCGACAGCCGCGCGCGCCAGGGTCGCCACGAAGCGACGCTCGCCGCCCGACGAGCCGCCCTGCCCGCCCGGCTGCTGCACCGAATGTGTCGCGTCGAAGACGACGGGCGCCCCGGTCTCGGCCATGATCGGCAGTGCGCGGAAGTCGCTGACGAGCGTGTTGTAGCCGAACGACGATCCCCGCTCGGTCAGGAGCACGTTGGCGTTGCCGCTGCCCGTCACCTTGTCGATCGCGTGACGCATGTCCCAGGGCGCGAGGAACTGGCCCTTCTTGATGTTCACGACGCGGCCGGTGTGGGCCGCCGCCACGAGAAGGTCGGTCTGGCGCGACAGGAAGGCGGGAATCTGCAGAACATCGCAGATCTCGCCGACCGGTTCGCACTGCTCGGCCGTGTGGACGTCGGTGAGGACCGCGACGTCGAACTGCGCCTGGATCTCCTCGAACACCGGTAGCGCCCCTTCGAGGCCGATGCCGCGCCGACCCTCCCGGCTCGTCCGGTTCGCCTTGTCGAAGCTCGCCTTGAACACGTAGCCGATCCCGAGATCGCCCGTGATCCGCTTCATGCGTTCGGCGATCATCACCGCATGATCGCGGCTTTCCATCTGGCAGGGACCGGCGATCAACGAGAACGGCTTGTCTTGCGCGAACTCGGCGCCCCGAAGACGGATAGTGGAGTTCGGAGCCAGCATGGTCGGCCTTTCGATCGGGGTCAGAGCAGGCGCGAGCGTTCTATCGCCGCGGCGATGAACGAGGCGAACAGCGGGTGCGGCTCGAACGGCCGCGACTTCAGCTCGGGGTGATACTGCACGCCGATGAACCACGGATGATCGGGCAGTTCCACCGTCTCCGGCAGCAGTCCGTCCGGCGACATGCCCGCGAAGATCATGCCCGCATCCTCCAGACGGTCGCGATAGGTGCGGTTGACCTCGTAGCGGTGACGATGGCGCTCAGTGATCGTGGTTGCGCCGTAGATGTCGGCGATGCGCGAACCGGGTGCCAGCGACGCCTCGTAGGCGCCGAGACGCATGGTGCCGCCGAGGTCGCCCTCGGACGCCCGCTGCTCCAGTTCATTGCCGCGCATCCATTCGGTCATGATGCCCACGACCGGCTCCGAGGTCGGGCCGAACTCGGTCGATCCGGCCTCGGTGACGCCGGCCAGCGAACGCGCCGCCTCGATCACCGCCATCTGCATGCCGAAGCAGATGCCGAAATAGGGAACGTCGCGCTCGCGCGCGAACCGCGCCGCGCTGATCTTGCCTTCCGAACCGCGCTCGCCGAAGCCGCCGGGCACGAGGATACCGCCGACCTTCTCCAGATACGGCGTCGGGTCTTCCTTCTCGAAGACCTCTGATTCGATCCAGTCGAGATTGACCTTCACGCGGTTGGCGATGCCGCCGTGCTGAAGCGCCTCGATCAGCGACTTGTAGGCGTCCTTCAGCCCCGTGTACTTGCCGACCACGGCGATCGTCACCTCGCCCTCGGGGCGCGCGACGTTCTCGACCACCTGCAGCCAGCGCTCGAGCTTCGGCTTGGGCGCCGGGTCGATGCCGAAGGCGGCCAGCACCTCGGTGTCGAGGCCTTCGTTGTGATAGGCGATCGGCACGTCGTAGATGGTCGCGACGTCCAGCGCCTGGATCACGGCGCTCTCCCGGACGTTGCAGAAGAGGCTCATCTTGCGACGCTCCTCCTTCGGGATCGGGCGATCGGCCCGCACGAGGAGAATGTCCGGCTGGATGCCGATCGAGCGCAGCTCCTTGACCGAATGCTGCGTCGGCTTGGTCTTCAGTTCGCCCGCCGTCGGAATGTAGGGCATCAACGTCAGGTGAACGTAGACGGCGCCGTTGCGCGGCAGGTCGTTGCCGAGCTGGCGGATCGCCTCCATGAACGGCATCGCCTCGATATCGCCGACCGTGCCGCCGATCTCGCAAAGCACGAAATCGTACTCCTCGTTGCCTTCGAGGACGAAGTTCTTGATCGCGTCCGTGACGTGGGGAATCACCTGGACGGTGGCGCCGAGGTAGTCGCCGCGGCGCTCCTTGGCGATGATCTCCTGGTAGATCCGGCCCGTCGTGATGTTGTCCATCCGGTTCGCGGAGCGGCCGGTGAAGCGCTCGTAGTGACCGAGGTCGAGGTCCGTCTCCGCGCCGTCGTCGGTCACGAAGACCTCGCCGTGCTGCGTCGGGCTCATCGTGCCCGGATCGACGTTCAGGTAGGGGTCGAGCTTGCGGAGCCGGACCCTGTAGCCGCGTGCCTGCAGCAACGCGCCGAGGGCCGCCGATGCGATCCCCTTCCCCAAGGATGAAACCACGCCGCCGGTGATGAAAATGTATCGCGCCATGGGCCTTCCCGATACTCGCTCAAGCAGGATTCGACCAGTCCCCTTGTGGTCGAAATGAAAAAGGGGCGCCGCAGCGCCCCTCGGGGTTGTTGCCGTGCGGAGCCCAGCGCTACTGCGCGGGCTGGGCCGGTGCCGTCGTCGCAGGGGCCGACTGGTCGGTCGCGGTCGCGCCGGCCGGCGGCGTTTCGACGGGCGGAACCGTCGGCACGTCGGCGGCAGCCGGCGACTGCGGCGCCGGGTTGGCAGGGATCGTCGCCGAAGCCGCGCCGGTCGGCACGCCCTCAGTGCTGGCCGGGGCGGCCGGTGTCGTGGCGGGAGCGGTCGTCGCCGGCACAGTCTGCGAGGCGCCCGACGGCACGTCGACCGGGGCGCTGCCCTGCTGTTCCGGCAATCCGCCGAGCTGGTCGAGAAGCGATCCGCCGGCGGCACCACCAGCAGCCCCCGGGACGGCCGGAGCGGTCTGCGACGGGACGCGGTCGAGAATATCGAGGCCGTTCGAGCCGTAGCGAGCCAGGAGCGCCAGCGCCAGCGACGTGATGAAGAAGCCGGTCGCCAGAATCGCGGTCGTGCGCGTCAGCATGTTGGCCGCGCCGCGCGCCGTCATCAGACCGCCACCGCCGCCCCCCATGCCAAGCGCGCCACCTTCGGAGCGCTGGAGCAGGACGACGACCACGAGGGCCAAAACGATCAGGAGGTGGATGACGATCAGAACGGTCTGCATGGCCTCAAGGCGCAATCTCTCACAAGTTGCGCGTCTTCTATAGGAGGCTTTCGCGTATTCCAACCGCTTTCGGCAGCGACGAGAGTTCAGCCTCGCGCGGCGCGGCAGATCGGCAGGAAGTCGGTGGCCTTCAGGCTGGCGCCGCCCACCAGCGCGCCGTCGACATCGCCAAGCGCCAGAAGCTCGGCCGCGTTGGACGCCTTGACCGACCCACCGTAGAGAATCCGCATGCCATCCGCTGCCTCGGCGCCGAAGCGATCGGCGATCCGGCCGCGGATGAAGGCATGGGTCTCGCCGACCTCGGCCGCGGTCGGCGTCCGGCCGGTGCCAATCGCCCAGACCGGCTCGTAGGCGACGACGGTGTTGGCCGGCGTCGCGCCGGCCAACAGCGAGCGCTCGATCTGGTCGGCGAGGACGTCGAGGGTCCGGCCGGCATTCTTCTCCGCTTCGGTCTCGCCGATGCAGATGACCGCAACGAGGCCTGCAGCCCAGGCGGCTTCCGCCTTGTGCGCCACGAGTTCGCTCGCCTCGCCATGGTCGGTCCGGCGCTCGGAGTGGCCGAGGATGACGTGGCTGGCGCCCGCGTCCTTCAGCATGGCCGCCGACACGTCGCCGGTATGGGCTCCGCTTTCCTTCGCATGCGCGTCCTGGCCGCCGATCGCGATCGTCCCGCCGGCGAGTTCCGCAGCCCTCGCGACGAGAATCGTCGGCGGGCAGATCACGACCTGTGTCCCGTCGACCGGGTTGGCGCGGAGATCAGCCACCATCGCCGAGAGTTCCTCAAGCGCCCCGCGCGAGCCGTTCATCTTCCAGTTTCCGGCGATCAGCGAAGTGCGGCTCATGAAACGGTCCTCGATCCGGCGGCGCAGGAAGGCGGCCGCGATGTCTACGCCTTGGTGCTAGCGGCTCGCGCGCGACGAAATCAAGCGTCACGTCGCGCGCGCCGCGCTTTCCTTCCACGGCCAAAATGCCTATTGCCCTGACCCAACGAGCAAATCCGGGAGACGGGTGATGATGAATCAGATGCGGCGCGGCGCGTCGAGCTGGGTGGCCAGGATCTTTCTGGGCGCGTTGGCCGTCAGCTTCGTCGGCTGGGGCATCGCCGACGTCCTGCGCAACCGCGACGGCGGCAGCACGATCCTCAGCGCGGGCGAGACGCGCGTCTCGGTTCCCGAGTTCCAGCTCGCCTACCGGCAAGGGCTGAACCGCTTGTCGCAGCAGTTGCAGCGCCGGCCGAGCACCGAAGAGGCCGAGGCGTTCGGTCTCGACCAAGCCGTGCTGTCGCAGCTGACAGCAGGCGCGCTCCTCGACGAGCAGGCCCGCCGGCTCGGCGTCGGCGTCTCCGACGACGGTCTGATCCAGCTCATCCAGAACGAGCCCGCCTTCAAGGACCAGTCGGGCAACTTCTCGCGCAACACGATGCGCGCCGTCCTGGCGAACGCCCAGATCACCGAGCAGTCCTACCTCGAGGACCTTCGCGGAAGTGCGACGCGCAATCAGCTGATCGCCCCGTTGTCCGACGGCGCCTCGGTTCCCGCCGTCTTCGTCGAAGCGCTCGGCGCCTACAACGGCGAGCGCCGCACCGTGAATTACATGCGATTGACCCCGCCCTCGGTCGACAGCGTGGAGGCGCCGACGGACGAGGCGCTCGACGACTTCTACACCCAGGGTCAGGACGGCTACCGCGCGCCCGAATATCGCGGCTTCTCCTACCTGTCGCTCTCGCCGGCGGCGCTCGCCGATCCGGCCGCGGTCACCGA
Organism: Aureimonas sp. Leaf324; assembly: GCF_001423245.1. Classification (GTDB taxonomy): domain Bacteria; phylum Pseudomonadota; class Alphaproteobacteria; order Rhizobiales; family Rhizobiaceae; genus Aureimonas. Next base: position 65,872 of record NZ_LMOH01000003.1, on the reverse strand, counting down.
GAATGCGATCGCGGCGAGCTACGAGGCGAACCGCGCGCGCTACACGACCCCGGAGCGCCGTCAGGTCGCTCAGATCGTGTTCGCCGACCGCGCCTCCGCCGACCGTGCCGCGCAGGCGATGGCGGCCGGCACGAGCTTCGCCGATGCGGCCGCAGCCGAAGGGCGCCAGGTCGCCGACCTCGGCCTCGTTCCCCGCTCGGCCATTCCGAACGCGACACTGGCCGATGCCGCGTTCTCGGCCGCGATGAACCAGCCGACCGCAGTGGTCGACGGCCCGTTCGGACCCGTGATCATGCTGGTCCAGCAGATCGCGCCCGAAGTCGTCCGTCCCCTCGACGAGGTGCGCGACGAGGTGCGCAACAGTCTGGCGCTGGAAGCCGCGAACGCGAAGGTCACGGACGCCTACAACGCGATCTCGGAAGCGATGCAGAACGGCGCGCCCCTCGCCGAAGCCGCCCAGCAGGCCGGCTACCCGTTGCAGACGGTGGCGCCCGTCGACGCCTCCGGCAACCCGGCCGACGCGTCGGCGGCTCCGGACCTCCCGGCCAAACCGCAGCTTCTGGCAGCGGTCTTCGCGGCCCAGCCCGGCACGCCGCCGCAGCCGGTGAACTATCAGGGCAACAACTACGTCTTCTTCGAACTCGGCGACATCGTGCCCGCTCGCGATCGGCCGCTGGCCGAGGTGCGCGACCGCGTCGTGGCGGACTGGAAGGTCGACGAGGCGGAGCGTCTGATGACGGAACGCGCCGAGGCTCTGGCGGAGCGCGTGCGGGGCGGTCAGAGCCTTGCCGACGTGGCCGCGGCGGAGGGCCTGACCGTCCAGACGGTGGCTGCAATCACCCGCGAGAGCGGTCGTGCGGAGATCGGCGAGGCCGCGACGCGCGCGGCCTTCTCGGGACCGCAGGGCACGGTGGCAGAAGCGCCGGCGCTCGAATCCGGGCAGGCCGTCGTGCTTCAAGTGACCGAGGTCGCCGACGCCGCCGATCCTGCCGCCAACGTCCCGGCCCAGGCGCGCCAGTCGCTGGACGAGGCGATGCGCGAGGACCTCTTCCAGAGCTACGTCGCCTACCTCCAGGGATCGATCCCGGTGTCGCTCAACAACGCCGCGCTCCAGCAGGCGAAGGTAGCGGTGCGATGAGCGCCGGCCTGAAACCCCTGATCGGAAAGGTCGCGGGTGGCCAGTCGCTTTCGCGGGACGAGGCGCGCGAGGCGTTCGGCATCCTGATGTCCGGCGAGGCGACGCCCTCGCAGATCGGCGGTTTCCTGATGGCCCTGCGGGTTCGCGGCGAGACCGTGGATGAGATCGCCGGCGCGGTGGACGTCATGCGCGCCAACATGGCGCGGGTGCGCGCGCCGGCCGAGGCGGTCGACATCGTCGGCACCGGCGGCGATCATGCGGGGACCTACAACGTCTCGACCTGTGCGGCCTTCGTCGTCGCCGGATGCGGCGTGCCGGTCGCCAAGCATGGCAATCGGGCCCTGTCGTCGCGCTCGGGTTCGGCCGACGTCCTGGGGGCTCTCGGCGTCGACGTCGATCTGACGCCGGAGGCGATCTCGGAGGTCGCCGAGCGCACGAACCTCTGTTTCATGTTCGCGCCGACCCATCACGCGGCGATGCGCTTCGTCGGCCCGTCGCGCGTTGAACTCGGCACGCGCACCATCTTCAACATTCTCGGACCGCTCGCCAATCCCGCGGGCGTCCGCCGTTTGCTGGTGGGGGTCTACGCTGCCGAGTGGGTTCGCCCGATCGCCGAGGCTCTTCTGGCGCTCGGCGCGGAGGCCGCCTGGGTCGTGCATGGCGACGGACTCGACGAGATCACCAATTGCGGTCCGACGACCGTCTGCGAAATCCGTGACGGCGCGATCCGCGAATACACGATCGAACCGGAAGCGTTCGGCTTCGAACGCCGCCGCCTTGCCGATATCGTCGGTGGCGACGCCGTGCAGAACGCGGCGGCTCTTCGGTCCGTGCTGGCCGGCGAAGCCAGCGCCTATCGCGACATCGTGGTCCTCAACGCGGGCGCGACGCTCGTGGTGGCGGGGCGGGCTAAAGACTTGGCCGAGGGCGTTTCCATGGCGTCCGATTCGATCGACAGCGGACGCGCGGGGGAAGCGCTGGACCGGCTCGTCGTCGCCACAAGACGTTCAGGGGGTGCCTGAGAATGTCCGATATTCTCGCGAAGATCGAACTCTACAAGCGCGAGGAAATTGCAGCCGCAAAGGCCGCGGTTTCGGTCGCAGACCTGCAACGTCGGATCGCGGACGGCGCGCCGCCGCGCGATTTCACGGCGGCGATCCGGCGAAAGCAGGAGGCCAGCCAGTTCGCCCTCATCGCCGAGGTCAAGAAGGCCAGCCCGTCGAAGGGGCTGATCCGTCCGGACTTCGAGCCGGTCGCTCTCGCGCAGGCGTACGAGCGCGCCGGTGCGGCGTGCCTCTCGGTGCTGACCGACACGCCCTCCTTTCAGGGCGCCCCGGAGTTCCTGACGGCAGCCCGCAACGCCACCGCCCTACCTGCGTTGCGGAAGGACTTTCTCTTCGACACGTATCAGGTCCTCGAAGCTCGGGCCTGGGGCGCGGACGCCATCCTCATCATCATGGCGTCGGTCGACGATGCGCTTGCGGCCGATCTGGAAGCGGCGGCCGTGGATCTCGGCATGGCCGCATTGATCGAGGTTCACGACGAACCGGAGATGGAGCGCGCGCTGAAGCTTCGTTCTCCCCTGATCGGCGTGAACAACCGCAATCTGCGGACCTTCGCGGTCGACCTCGCCGTCAGCGAGCGTCTGGCCTCCATGGTTGGCGACGACCGGATCCTCGTGGGCGAAAGCGGCATCACGAGCCATGACGACTGCCGGCGGCTCCATCGTTCCGGCATTTCTACATTCCTGGTCGGCGAGAGCCTGATGCGCCAGACGGACGTCGAAGCCGCGACGCGGATGCTTCTCGCGGGCGAGGCCGCATGAGCGGCGATCGGCTGACGCATCTCGACGAAGCCGGCAACGCCGCGATGGTGGATGTCGGCGGGAAGGACGCGACGGTGCGGCAGGCGAGCGCTGAGGGACTGGTGCTGATGGCGCCGGAAACGCTCGACATGATCCGCACGGGATCGGCCAAGAAGGGCGACGTCCTCTCGATCGCGCGTATCGCCGGCATCATGGCCGCCAAGCGCACGCACGAACTCATTCCTCTTTGCCATCAGCTCCTGCTCGAGAAGGTCTCGGTCGATCTCGACATCGAGCCGGCCCTGCCCGGCATCCGGGTTTCCGCCAGCGCGCGGGTGACGGGAAAGACGGGGATCGAGATGGAGGCGTTGACGGCCGTCTCCGTCGCCTGCCTGACGATCTACGACATGGCCAAGGCCGTGGATCGCGGCATGTCGATCACCGGGATTCGCCTCCTGAAGAAGACGGGGGGCCGTTCGGGACACTGGTCGGCACCATGACCCTGGTTCCGTTCGAGGACGCTCTGGCCCGTCTTCTGCAGGGTGCGACACCGGTCGAAGGAACGGAGACCGTGGCCGTCGGCGAGGCCGGCGGGCGCGTCCTGTCGGCCGATCTGCTCGCCCGCCGGACCCAACCGGCATTCGACGCGTCGGCGATGGACGGCTACGCGATCCGCTCGGCCGACCTCGCCGACTTGCCTACCGGTCTGCGCGTCGTCGGCGAATCGGCAGCAGGGCACGCGTTCTCGGGCGAGGTGTCGTCCGGCGAAGCGGTCCGTATCTTCACCGGCGCACCGCTGCCGCCGGGAGCCGACGCGGTGGTGATCCAGGAGAATACCGAGCGCCCGTCCGAGACCATCGTTCGCGTGCTGGAACCGGTCGAGCCGGGCGCCAACATCCGGCGCGCGGGAAACGACTTTCGCAGCGGCGAAGCGCTGTTTCCCGCCGGCTTGCGGCTGACGCCGGCCGCTTGTGCGCTCGCGGCGAGCGGAGGCTACGGCCGCCTCGCCGTGCGTCGCCGCGTGCGGGTCGCGATCGCGGCCACGGGCGACGAACTCGTGCCGCCGGGGGTCGATCCCGGCCCCTCACAGACGGTGGCCTCGAACACGCTCGCGATCGCGATGATCGTGCGTGCGGCCGGCGGAACCGTGATCGACCTCGGCATCGTGCCGGACCGCCGCGCCGCTCTCGCCGATGCGATCGCGCAGGCGCAGGCCGCCGAGACAGACATTCTCGTGACGGTCGGTGGTGCGTCGGTCGGCGACCACGATCTCGTCGGGCCGACCCTAAAGGAGGCTGGCGCCTCGCTCGATTTCTGGCGGGTCGCGATGAGGCCGGGCAAACCGCTGATGGCCGGTTCGCTCGGTCCGATGCGGATCCTCGGCCTGCCCGGCAACCCCGCCTCCAGTCTCGTCACGGCCGAGCTCTTCCTGCGCCCGTCGGTAGAAGCGCTGTCGGGGATGCCGTCGACGGAACGCCGCCGACGCGGCGTTCTCGGCGCCGACGTCAAAGCCAACGACAAGCGAACGGATTTCCTGCGGGCTCGCATCGAGCAGAGCGAAGGCGGCGGCCCGGCGCGCGTCGTCCCCCTCGCTCGTCAGGATTCGTCACTCCTGTCGATCTTCGCCCAGGCGGACGCCCTGCTCCTTCGCCCGGCCCACGCGCCGGCCGCAGTCGCGGGAGATCCTTGCGAGTACGTTCTCCTCACCATCGGATGATCCTTGCAGAACACAAGCGGAACAGCTAGGTTTGTTCAGGTTTTGTTTCGAGGAATCGCCCCATGCTGACGCGCAAGCAGCACGAACTCCTGATGTTCATTCACGAGCGTCTGCAATCGGTGGGCGTTCCTCCGTCGTTCGACGAGATGAAGGACGCACTGGATCTGCGTTCGAAATCGGGCATCCACCGGCTGATCACGGCGCTCGAGGAGCGCGGCTTCATCCGGCGTCTTCCGAACCGCGCGCGCGCGCTCGAGGTGTTGAAGTTGCCGGAATCGGCCAGCAAATCGCCGGCGACCCCTGCTGCGTCGCGGCCGTCCAACGTCGAGCCTCTGTTCAAGACGCCTCGATCGGTCGAGCGCGACGTGTCGTCCGTTCCGGTCATGGGGCGCATCGCCGCCGGCGTGCCGATCTCGGCGATCCAGCAGAACACCCACGACATCGTCGTACCGCCGGAGATGCTCGGTTCGGGCGAGCATTACGCCCTCGAGGTGAAGGGCGATTCGATGATCGAGGCCGGCATCCTCGATGGCGATACCGTGGTGATTCAGCGCAGCGATTCGGCCAGTGCCGGGGAGATCGTCGTCGCCCTCGTGGACGACGAGGAAGCGACCCTGAAGCGCTTCCGGCGCAAGGGCGGCATGGTCGCGCTGGAGGCCGCCAACCCGGCCTATGAGACGCGGCTTCTCGGTGCCGACCGCGTCAAGGTTCAGGGGAAGCTGGTCGGCCTGATCCGTCGCTATCACTGACGGTCTCTGTCGGGGCGCTCGACGCCTCCTCCGTGTCCTTCGGCGCCTTGCGCCAGAATTCGGGCCACGCCGCCCAGCGGTGGAGGTTCCACGGCTGAGGCTGACGCGGGATCGAGGTGCGCACCTCGATCGCTCCGTCGGCGGATCGATGGACGCCCAGCGACCCCGACCGCCGCAGCGTCCTTAGCGTAACAAGTTCGGCCGAACCGCTCCTGCATGTTTGGGCCCTTACTGCGCGCGCCATGATGGCGAGATCGCTGTCGCGGCAGATCTCGTCGAGCTTCTCGTAGTCGTCGCTCCAGGCGATACGGATGCCCGATCTCGTGAGGCTTCGGCATACGGCGTCGGCGCATCGAAAGGTCTTTGCGGGAGGCTCCGAAACCGACGGGTCGGCGCCCGCCCTTCTCGTTTCTGCTGTGTCCGGTTGCGTTTGGGGATCGCTCTTGGCGTTCGGATCGCTGGTCACGGCGCGCTGCCACTGATCCCAGACGAAGGATGACGGTCGATCCCGGATCGAGTGAAGTCGTCCGCTCGCGTCGACAGATGCGACCTCGCGTCCGTCCTCGAAAACGAGGAGCTCCGGGGTGGGGCCGGGTCGCAGCAGGATCAATCCCAGCACGAACGGACCGAGCGCAAGCCAGCGAAGGCCGCTGGCGCTGAACGAGACGAGAAGGATCGCGGCCGAGAAGCAGACCAGCGCCGTTCCGCTCATCAGGCCGGTCGGATAGTCCGGAAAGGCGTCGGCGAACGACGCGGCGAGCGCGAAGACGAGATCGAGGCCCCATCCCACGGCCTTCAACGGGAGAGCGTGCCAGCCGAACGGCATCAGGAGAACGGCCAACATCGCGAAAGGCATGATCCAGAAGCTGAACATCGGCGTCGCGATGATATTGGCGAGAAGCGAGAACGGCGCGCCCCGCTGGAGCTGATAGATGGCGAAGGGGGCCGTGGCGGCGCCCGCGATCAGTGACGACAGCGCCATGCCGAGGAGTACGACGGTCAGGGCGCGCAGGGAGAGCATGCCGCCTCGCGCAGCGCCGCGACGCGACTGCCATCGCGCGTAGGCACCGTACGCACCGATCAGCGCGGCGGTCGCCGCGAACGACATCTGGAATGTCGCCGTGACCACGACGTGCGGCGAGAGCGCCACGACGACGACCGCGGCGATGGCGACATTTCGAAGCGTCAGCGCCGGCCGATCGAGGAGGACCGCACCCAGCATCACGGCGATCATGACGAAGGATCGCTCCGTCGCCGCGTTGTCGCCGGCGAGGAGAAAATAGAAGCCGGTGGCGGCCAACGCGACCAGCGCGGCCAGCTTCTTGATGGGCCACCGCAAGGCGAGCGGCGCAACGGCCGCGAGGCTCATCCGGGTGGCAATGAGGAAGAAGCCGGCGACCAGCGCCATGTGGAAGCCGCTGATCGACAGGACATGGGCGAGGCCTGTCACGCGCAGGTCTTCGTTGATGTCCTCCGGAATGCCCGCCCGCTCGCCCGTAATGAGCGCGGACGCGACGGCCCCGGTCGCGCCCGGCAGGACCGCGCGGATGGCTTCGCCCATCGCAAGACGCAACGTGGCGATGCGGTCGGTGAAGGTCGGCTCGCGCAGCGCCCCGGGCGCCTCCGGCGCCCCGAGGGAGAAGCCGTAGGCGCCGAGCCCCCCGTAGTAGGAGGCGAAGGCGAAGTCGTGCGCGCCGGGAAAGGCGGGACCGGACGGCGGGCGCAGGCGGACGAGGCCCCGATAGGTCGAGCCGATCGGCAGCGGGTCGTGGCGGCTCGACACGACGATTCGCGCGCACTCCGGGGGGCGCGAGAGAACGGGCCGCTCGGTCGACGCGATCTCGACGATGTAGCGGTATCGCCCGCGGTCGTCTTCCTCCCGCGCGACGACGGTGCCCGTGATGCGTACCGTCGCCTCGCCGGAAAACAGCGTCGTATCGGTGCGTGCCTCCTCGACCAGGCTGGCGGCAAAGCCAGATGCGAAGCCCAGAAGAACGATGCCGCCGGCGCGCAACGGACGCGGGATGGCAGCGAAAACGAGAAGCGCGATTCCACTCACCGCCAACAGGCCGACGAGGAACAGGTTCGGCTGGATGGGCCACCGATAGACCAGGGCGGCCGCAGTCATCATCGCGATCGGAAAGAGGGCGAAGGCGGAGCGCGAACGCGCCTCGATCTCGATCTGGCGGGAGAACCAATTTCCCCATTGCTGGAGGAGCCGCGCCGGCGCTCTTGCCGGTGCGCGGGGCGCCACCCTCCCTGCTGCGACGCTCTGATCCCCTGTCGACACGTCGGTTCGCTTCGCTTGTCTCGCCTCCGGGCTATGCTACACCACGCTCGGAAAAAGACAGGCATCGTCTCGCCCGCTCTGCACAGACCATTGCAGTCTCGCCGAAACCGGCGGCAGGCGGCGCTATGCCACCTTTGAGGACGTCCCATGACCGACCGCGTCGTAACCCGGTTCGCACCGTCGCCGACAGGCTATCTTCACATCGGCGGCGCGCGCACGGCGCTCTTCAACTGGCTGTATGCGCGCAAGACGGGCGGCAAGATGCTGCTACGGATCGAGGATACGGACCGCGAGCGCTCGACCGAACCAGCGGTCAAGGCGATCATTGAGGGCCTTCACTGGCTGGGCCTCGACGCCGACGAGCCGCCGGTCTCGCAGTTCGAGCGCGCCCCGCGCCATCGCGAGGTCGCCGAGGAGCTCGTCGCCGCCGGCAAGGCCTATTACTGCTACGCCTCGCCCGCCGAACTCGACGAGATGCGCGAGAAGGCCAAGGCCGAGAAGCGGCCGCCGCGCTACGACGGCCGCTGGCGCGACCGCGATCCGTCGGAGGCGCCGGCCGGGGTCAAGCCGGTGATCCGCATCAAGGCGCCGCTCGACGGCGAGACCGTGGTTCAGGACCGTGTCCAGGGCGAAGTTCGCTTCCCCAACAAGGATCTCGACGATTTCATTCTGCTGCGGTCCGACGGCACGCCGACCTATATGCACGCGGTGGTCGTCGACGATCACGATATGGGTGTCACGCACATCATCCGCGGCGACGACCACCTGACGAATGCAGGCCGCCAGACGCTGATCTACCGGGCGATGGGCTGGGACGTGCCGGTCTTCGCGCATATCCCGCTGATTCACGGTGCGGACGGCGCCAAGCTTTCGAAGCGTCACGGCGCGCTGGGCGTCGAGGCCTATCGCGAAATGGGCTATCTGCCGGTCGGCCTGAAGAACTATCTTGTGCGTCTCGGCTGGAGCCACGGCGACGAGGAGATCATCTCGCCAGAGGACATGATCGCCTGGTTCGACATCGATGACGTCAATCGGGGCGCGGCCCGATTCGACTTCGCCAAGCTCGATGCGGTCAACGGACACTGGATCCGCATGAGCGGCGACGGCGAGCTCGTCGACCAGTTGATGGACGTGCGCGACCATCTTCCCAACGGTGCCATCCTGCGGTCCGCACCGGACGACGTCGTGCGCGATCGCCTCCTGCGCGCCATGCCCGGCCTGAAGGAGCGCGCCAAGACGCTGGTCGAACTGACCGAGAGCGCGGCGTACCTCTTCGCCGCCCGTCCGCTTCCGATCGACCCGAAGGCCGAGGAAATCCTGGGGGGCGGCGGCCGCGAGGTCGTTTCCGGCCTGCTTCCGGGGTTGGAATCGCTGCCGGAGTGGAACGCAGCCACGATCGAGGCGGCGGTGCGCGACTACGCCGAACGCGAGGGGCTGAAGCTCGGCAAGGCTGCACAGCCGCTGCGCGCAGCCCTCACCGGCAAGACCACCTCGCCCGGCGTCTTCGACGTGCTCGACGTGCTGGGACGTGATGAAACATTGGCCAGGCTGCGCGATCAGGCTGCATGAACCCATGGCCTGCACTGGCGCTTAAGGGAGTGCGGTGCAATAATTCCGTACGACATCGGCATCGAACGTGCGCTCGGCGCATTCCCTGCCGATCGGCTCCCGCCGGGCATGGCCCGGCGGACATCCAGAAGGGGAACGAATGACCGATTCGGCGAAACTGACCTTGGGCCCGAAGGAAACCGAGCTGAAGCTGCGCCACGGGACGATCGGTCCCGATGTTGTCGACATCGCGGCGCTCTACAAGGATACTGGGCTCTTCACCTACGATCCCGGTTTCACGTCCACCGCTTCCTGCGAGTCGAAGATCACCTTCATCGACGGCGACGAAGGCGTCCTCCTCCATCGGGGCTATCCGATCGACCAGCTCGCCGAGCGCGGCAACTTCCTCGAGACCTGCTATCTCCTGCTCTACGGCGAACTGCCGACCGCGGCTGAGATGAACGACTTCACCTACCGCGTGACGCGCCACACCATGGTGCATGAGCAGATGTCGCGCTTCTACACCGGCTTCCGCCGCGACGCGCATCCGATGGCCGTGATGGTCGGCTCGGTCGGCGCCCTGTCGGCCTTCTACCACGACTCGACCGACATCGCGGACCCGCACCAGCGCATGGTTGCCTCGATCCGGATGATCGCGAAGACGCCGACGCTGGCCGCCATGGCCTACAAGTACCACATCGGTCAGCCGTTCGTTTACCCGCGCAACGACCTCTCCTACGCGGAAAACTTCCTGCATATGTGCTTCGCGGTGCCCTGCGAGCCCTACCAGATCAACCCGGTGCTCGCGCGCGCCATGGACCGCATCTTCACGCTCCATGCCGACCACGAGCAGAACGCCTCGACCTCGACCGTGCGTCTCGCCGGTTCGTCGGGCGCCAATCCGTTCGCGTGCATCGCGGCCGGCATCGCCTGCCTGTGGGGTCCGGCCCATGGCGGCGCCAACGAGGCGGCGCTCAACATGCTGGCGGAAATCGGCACCAAGGACCGCATTCCGGAATTCATCGCGCGCGCCAAGGACAAGAACGATCCGTTCCGCCTGATGGGCTTCGGTCACCGGGTCTACAAGAACTACGACCCGCGCGCCAAGATCATGCAGCAGACCTGTCACGAGGTGCTGACGGAGCTCGGCATCAAGGACGATCCGCTGCTCGAAGTCGCGATGGAACTAGAGCAGATCGCGCTGCACGATCCGTACTTCGTCGAGAAGAAGCTCTACCCGAATGTCGACTTCTATTCGGGCATCACGCTGAAGGCGCTCGGCTTCCCGACGGAAATGTTCACCGTGCTCTTCGCGGTGGCGCGCACGGTCGGCTGGATCGCGCAGTGGAAGGAGATGATCGAGGATCCTCACCAGCGCATCGGTCGCCCGCGCCAGCTCTACACGGGCGCCGCACAGCGCGATTACACGCCGGTGGACGCCCGCGGCTGAACGGGTTCTTCCCGAAAATGATCAGACGGGCGCTTCGGCGCCCGTCTTCTTTTGGGCGACCAGATCAAGAATGATCCGGGCCGCCGCTGCCCCGGGCGGCTCCGGCACGGTCATGGCCGATCGGATCGCCTCGAAGCCCGCCATCTGCGCGGCGCGCTCGGGCGTCGGCGTCATCAACCGTTCCAGACGACGCGCAAGGTGCTCCGGCTGGATCGTCTCGTGAAAATGCTCGGGAACGAGAGGATGCCCGGCCACGAAGTTCGGCAGTGCGGCAGTCCACCCGGTCATCAAATGGCGCAGACGATAGGACACGGGGTCGAGCCGATAGGCGAGGACCATCGGCACGGCGGCCAGCGACAGCTCCAGCGCGACCGTGCCCGAGGCGGCCAGCGCCGCGTCGGCCGCGGCGAAGGCGCGCCATTTGGCCTCCTCGCCCTCCACGACCTCTGGCCGAACGGACCAGGTTTGCAGTTTCTCCTCAATCAGAGGCCGGACGCGGGAGACCGCCGGCAGCACGCCGCGCAGGTTCGGCAGTCGCCGGGAGAGATCGGCGAAGGTGCGACCGAAGTCGTCCATCAGCCGCGTGATCTCGCCGCGTCGCGACCCCGGCAGGATCACAAGCGTCAGAGATGTGGACGGCGTCCGCAATCCGTTGGTCCGATCCCGTTCGAGAATGTCGGCGATATGGGGATCGGCCATGATCGGATGGCCGATGTAGGTCGCCGGCGGTCCACCATGACGCTGCACGGCTTCGGGCTCGAAGGGAAACAGACACAGGGTCCTGTCGACAGCCTTCGACAGCTTGGCCGCGCGATCCGGGCGATAGGCCCAGATGGCCGGGGGCACGACATTGACGAAGACCGTATCCGGCAGCGAGGGACGAAGTTTCGCGGCGACCCGATTGGTGAAGGTAAAGCTGTCGATCGTCACGATCACATCGGGGCGCTCGGCGCGAAGGAAGGCGATCGTCTGATTGAGACGGCCGAGAAGCTTCGGCAGACGGGCGAGGATCGCGCCGACCCCGATGATCGAAAGTTCCTCGATGTCGAAGAGCGACTGGAGTCCTTCGCCGCGCATCGCCGGTCCGCCGAGCCCGATCGCGACGACCTCGCCCGGCGCCTGCCGTTTCAGATGACGCAGGAGATCGGCGCCGATTCGGTCCGCCGAGTCTTCTCCGAGAACGAAGGCCACCTTCATGACGACTGAACCTGGGCCGAGGTGGACAGACCGGTCACGAACAGGCTCTTCGCATCGGCCGCCTCGACGACGCGTCCGGCCTCCAGGATGAGCGACCGGCCCGCCGTCAGACCGATACCGCGCAGGCCGGCGGCGGCCGCCTGGTCGATCGTTTCCGTTCCGATGCTCGGAAGGTCGAAGCGCTCGTCCTGCTGCGGCTTGAAGGCCTTGAAGAGCACGCAGGGTTCGCCGCGTCCGATGCGCCCGCGCGCCTTCAGGTCTCCGACGCGCGCCAGCATGGCTTGCGTGCCCTCGATCCCCTCGACGGCGATGATCCGATCCGGCGATGCGACCACGGCCTGACCGATATCGAGCCGGCCGATTTCCGTAGCCGCTGCTTCGGCGCGTCGCAGGGCAAGCTGTTCCGCCTCACCGGGAGATTGCCGCGTCAACGTTCCGTCCGGGGTCAGAACATCGTGCAGGATCGAGTGCACCGACACGACCTCGATCCCGCGGCGCTCGAACAGGCTCGCGACCGCCCGCAGCAGGCTGTCATCGCCTCCCCGCACCATGCGCAGAAGCTCGGGCATGAGCATGAGGGTTCGAAGGCTCGGAATCATCGAGCGGTAGTCGGGCCGGACCGAAATCGTGCCGCAGAACACGACGCGTCGAACCGAATATCCGGCGAGGCATCGAAAGACATCGCCGGTCTTCGACCACGGCAACCGGACGACGGGAAGGCCTGGCCAGTCCTGCCGCAAGCCATCGGCGATCGCGATGATCACGGGGGAGAGACCCGCGCCAAGCGCCGCCTCCACCACCAGCCGCGGAAGGACTCCGCCCGCCGCGATGATCCCGATGGGCGATCCCCTTGGTCCGGCGCTCACTGCGTTCAATTCGGCCGAACGCTGCGCGGGAAGCAGATGGCCCGATCGCCGCCGGCCCGAATGAAACCCAGAAGATCCTGCACGAGCGGATCGTTCGGATACTCGGTCTCCACCTCGTCGAGATTCTCGCGGAACGTGAGATCGTCGGAGAACAGCATCCGGTACGCCTTACGAACGTTGCGGATCGCGTCGCGGTTGAAGCCGGCGCGCTTCATGCCGATGACGTTCAGGCCGCTGAGATAGGCGCGGTTGCCCAGCACCATGCCGAACGGAATGACGTCGCCCTCGACGGCGGCCAGACCGCCGACATAGGCGTGGTGCCCGATGCGGGTGAACTGGTGGATGCCCGAACCGCCCGCGATCGTCGCGAAGTCGCCGACCACGCAATGGCCCGCCAGCATGACGTTGTTGATCAGCGTCACATTGTCGCCGATCACGCAGTCATGCGCGACATGCGCGCCGGTGAAGAAGGCACAATTGTCGCCGACGCGGGTTTCGGACAGTCCCTGAACCGTTCCGGGATTCATGGTGACCTGTTCACGGATCAGGCAGTTCTTGCCGATCACGAGGCGCGTGTCCTCGCCCATATACTTCAGGTGCTGCGGCTCGTTGCCGATCGAGGCGAACGGGTGGATGCGCGCGCCCTCTCCGATGGTGGTGTTACCCGCGAGAACGACATGCGACTTCAGCCGCGCGCCGGCCCCGAGCACCACATTCGGCCCGATCGTGCAGAACGGACCGATCTCGCAGCCCTCGCCGATCTCAGCCCCGTCCTCGACGATCGAAGACGGATGGATGGTGTAGGGGCCGCTCACTTCGCGTCGCCGGGAACCAGCATCGCGCTGATCGTGGCTTCCGCCACCTTCGAGCCGTTGACGATGCCGGCGCAGTCGAACTTCCAGATGTTGCCGCGCTTCTTCGTCTGGGTGACGTGGTATTCGAGAAGGTCGCCAGGCACCACGGGCTTGCGGAACTTCGCACCGTCGATCGTCATGAAGTAGACGATCGAATTCGCGTCGCCGCCGGTCGCCTTCTGGCAGATGGCGCCGGCCGTCTGCGCCATGCCCTCGATGATCAGAACGCCGGGCATGACCGGGTAATCCGGGAAGTGGCCCTGGAAATGGGGTTCGTTGGCCGTCACGTTCTTCAGCCCGCGCGCACTGCGATCCGCATCGATGTCGACGATCCGGTCGACGAGCAGGAACGGGTAGCGGTGCGGAAGAAGCTTCAGGATGCCCAGGATATCGAGGCTTTCAAGCGTCGTCGTTTCCGTCATCTCCACCCGCCGTCTTCTGCTTTTCCCTCGGCGACCCACGCAATGATGCCATGTGCCGCAACCAATCCTTGACGGGCCGCGCCGGTACGCCGCCCCAGCGCGCGCCGGCTGGAACATCACCTGTAACGACGCTCACTCCGGCAATCTGCGCGCCGTCGCCCACCGTGACATGACCGTTGAAGCCTGTCTGGCCACCGATCGACACACCGTTTCCGATGGTCACGCTGCCGGCAATGCCGACCTGCCCCACGATCACGCAATGCCGCCCGATCACCACGTTGTGGGCGACCTGGACGAGATTGTCGATCTTCGTTCCCTCGCCCACAACCGTATCACGAACCGCGCCCCGATCGATCGTCGTGTTGGCGCCGACCTCGACGTGATCCTGCAGGATGACGCGACCGATCTGGACTTGCTTGAGCAACCCCTCCGGACCCGGAACGTAGCCGAAACCGTCCTGCCCAATCCGCACGCCCGGATGCAGGATGACGTTGTTGCCCACCAGCGCATGCTGGATGCTGACGTGCGGGCCGATGCTGCAGTTTCGTCCGATCTGACAGCCGGTCGCGATCACCGCCCCACTGCCGATCACCGTACCGGCGCCGATGGCGACATCGGGTCCGATGACGGCGAACGGTTCCACCGTGACCTCGGCTTCCAGACGAGCCGAGGGGTGAACGCTGGCCTGATCGGACACGGCACCCGAAGAGAAACTCGTGCCCGGCTTCAGGGCGCCCGGGTAGAGCGCCCTGCCCGCCAGTGCGAATGCGATAGCCGGACGTTTGGCGATGATCGCGATGACACCGTCCGGCACCTGCGCGGCAAAGCGCGGGGCGGTGATGACCGCTGCGGCCCGCGTCCCCCTTAACGCCGCTTCGTACCGAAGCGTATCGAAGAAGCTGACGTCCTCAGGTCCCGCCTGATCCAGCGACGCGATGCTGCGAACGGTCCGGTCGGCGAACTGGGGATCGACCGCCGCCGCGCAGACAGAGGAAAGCTCGGCAAGGGTCATGCCCCTGCCGAGCTGAAAGAACGAACTGGCCATCCGAGCCTTGTCTTTCGCCGCTCAGAAGCGCGACGAGAAGCCGAACGAGAACTCCTGCGTACGATCGTAGTCTTCCTTCGCCAGCGGAATGGCGTAGTTGACCCGCAGCGGACCGAAAGGCGAAGCCCAGATGAGGCCGACACCGGCCGACGCGCGCAGAGCGAAGTCGTCGCCCTCGATGCCCAACTGGCTGCCGACGTTGTCCACACCCCAAAGCGAACCGGCATCCGCGAAGGCGGCACCGCGGAACCCGAAGTCGCGCGAGACCAGCGGCAGCGGGAAGGTCGCTTCGGCGGAGGCGTTCACGTAATTCGTGCCGCCGATCGCCACCCCGTTCTGGCGCGGGCCGAGGCCCTGGTACTTGAACCCGCGGACGATGTCCTGGCCCTTGAAGAAGTTGTCGAACACCCGCAGATCGTCGCCGAGCGCCGAGACGTTACCGGCGCCGCCGCTCAACTGACCGACGACATCGTACTCTTCCGACAGGAGGCTGAACCAGGACCCGCGGCCGGTGGTGCGGATGAACTGTGCGTCTCCGCCAAGACCCGCCACTTCCTGACCGACCTGCGCGAAGATGCCGTTGCGCGGGTCCTGCTGGTTGTCCAGCGTGTTGTAGGTCAGAGCGTAGGAGATCGACGACGTGGTGTAGGGGCTGTCGCAGATCGCCTGGTTGATGATCGGCGATAGCGTATAGAGCGGCGCCGTGACGGAGTTGGCGCAGGTCGCATACTGGAAGGCGCCGTTGGCGACGATTGGGTTGCCGAAGGCGTCGCGCTGCAGGATGCCCTGCTTATCGCCGAACGTCTCTTCCTTGTAGTTGTAGGCGATCTGAGCCGTCAGATCCTGCGTGATCGGGGCGGCCAGACGCAGGGCACCGCCCGTGCGCGTGATGTCGTAGGCCGTCGAGGACGAATTCTCGGTGCGGTAGATGTCGAAGCCTGCCGCAAGGCGGCGACCGAGGAAGTAGGGCTCCGTGAACGAGAGGTTGTAGCTGCGGGTCTCCTCGCCGAAGCCCGCAGACACCTTCACGAACTGGCCGCGACCGAGGAAGTTGCGCTCGGTGATACTGACCTCGGCCACCGGACCTGCGTTCTCGCCGCCCGTCGTGTAGCCGCCGCCGACCGAGAACTCGCCGGTCGACTGCTCGTCGACCTGCACGATCACGACGACGCGGTCTGGCTGGCTGCCCGGGGCGGTCGAGACGTTCACCGTCTTGAAGAAGCGCAGGCCTTCGAGGCGCTTCTTGGCGCGCTGCACCAGAACCTGGTTGAAGGCGTCGCCTTCGGACACGTCGAACTCGCGCCGGATGACGTAGTCGCGCGTCTTCGTGTTGCCCCGGACCTCGATTCGCTCGACATAGGCGCGAGGACCCTGGTCGATGACGTAGTCGATCGAGATCGTGTTGTTGGCGAAGTCGCGGTCGCCGCGCGGGGTGACCTGCGCGAAGGCATAGCCGCGATTGGCGACGGCGTTGGTCAGCGAGACGAGCGACTCTTCGATCTGCTCGGCGCTGTAGACGTCACCGGTCTTGGTCTTGAGTTCGCTGCGGAGCGTCTCGCCATCGATGCCCGGAACGGTCGAATCGATGTTGATGTTGCCGTAGGCGTAGCGCTCGCCTTCGTCGACCGTGATGGTGATGAAGTACTGGTTCTTCGTCGCATCGAGCTCGGCCACCGAGGAGACGATGCGGAAGTCGGCGTAGCCGCGGTTGAAGTAGAAGCGACGCAGCGCCTCCTCGTCGGCGCGCAGGCGGTCCTCGTCGTAGATGTCGTTGCGCTGCAGGAAGCTGAAGATGCCCGACTCACGCAGCGAGATCACTTCCTTCAGGCGGCCGTCACCGAAGGCGTTGTTGCCGACGAAGTTGATGCTCTCGACGCGAGTGCGATCGCCTTCCTGAATGTCGAACACGACGTTCACGCGGTTGCCGTCGGCCGGAACCGTGCGAACCGAGACGGCGGCGTCGGAGCGGCCGATGCGGGTGTAGGCGGCGCGGATCGCGTCGACGTCGGCCTGCGCCGTCGAGGCGTTGTACGGCTCGCGCGTCGCGGTCTGGACGGTCGCGGCGAGCTGCTCGTTCTTGATCTTGTTGTTGCCCTGGAAGATCACCTCGCCGACGATCTGGTTCTCGTCGACCTCGATGATCAGGGAGCCTCCGGACTGGCGGGCGCGCACGTCGGAGAAGAGGCCGGTGCCGAAGAGGCGGGTCACTGCGGCGTCGACATCGGCGTCGGAGACGTTCTGCCCGGCCTTGATCTGCGCCACGTTGCGAACGGTTTCGGCGTCGACGCGCTGATTGCCGCGCACCTCGATTCGGTTGACCACAGCGGCGAAAGCTTGGGGCATGGTCCCAAGCTCAAGGGTGATGACCGAAGCTGCCAGAACCGTGGACGAAAGAGCCGCCGCCGACAGGGCGTTCAAAAGCTTCGATCCAGCCTGCATAGGGCTACTACCTTTTCTCATTCCGCCGATGGCACGAGTGCGAGACTCGGCATGCCCGTGCGTTTCTATCGGCTTTACGGAGCCGTTCAACCAAACTGGACGGATTCCGTTTAGGAATCACAAAACCGTTGCACGGTCGCCACGCCGGCCACCGTTATGGTTAACGAACCGCAAACCCCCTCGAATGTCCCCAAGTCGACCTCAGCCGAGGCTGGATAGGTCGTTCCAGAATGCGAATACCATAAGCATCAGCACCAGCGCGAGACCTATCCTGAAGCCGAACTCCTGAACGCGCTCGCTGAGCGGCCGCCCCCGCACCGCCTCGGCCGCGTAGAACATGAGGTGGCCGCCGTCGAGCATCGGGATCGGCAGGAGATTGAGGAGGCCGATCGACACGGACAGGAGGGCCGCCAGATTGAGGAGCGGCGCGATACCCAGCGTCGCCACTTGGCTGGAGACCTGCGCGATGCGGATCGGACCGCCGATCTGGTCGCTCGACTGCGATCCCCTGAAGATGCCACCGATGAACGAGACGGTCTGTTCCGTCACGAACCATGTCTGCGACACCCCGTACTTCAGTGCCTCGACGGGTCCGAGTTCGCGGGTGCGGAAGCCGCTCTGCTCGGCGTTGGCCACGACGCCGATGACGGCCGTCTTGAACTCGTTGCCGAAGCCGTCCGTCTGCGCCTGCTCCTGCGGGGTGACGGTGAGCGTGACCGCCTGTCCCCCGCGGTCGATCCCAAGTTGGACCGGCACGCCGGCGCGCGTCGAGACGTAGCGCTGGAGATCGCCGAAGTACTCGATCGTCTCGCCGTCCGCGCGCACGATGCGGTCGCCCGGCTGAAGGCCAGCCGCGTGCGCCGGTGAGCCGGGACGCACCTCGGAGACGACCGGATCGCCGACGACGATGCCTGTGGAAAACGCCGTCAGCGCAAAGATCGCAATGGCCAGGATGAAGTTGGCGATCGGCCCCGCGGCGACGGTCGCGGCCCGGCGGCCGACGCCGGCCGTATGGAACGCCCCGCCCCGCTCCTCGACGCTCATGCGTCCGATCGCTGCACGGTCGGGCACGCTTGCCGCATTCTCGTCGCCGAAGAACTTGACGTATCCGCCGAGCGGGATCGCACAGAGCTTCCAGCGCGTGCCGTGCCGATCGTTGAAACCGATCAGTTCCGGACCGAACCCGACGGAGAACGCGAGGATGCGAATGCCGGACCAGCGGCCGACGAGATAGTGGCCGAGTTCGTGAAAGAAGACGATCACGGTCAGGACGAACAGGAACGGTACGACGCGGATCAGCGCGGTATCCCAGATCGTCGTCCACCAGCCTTCGAGGCCCATTCCACTCACCTACGTCGTTCCGGGGCGCGTTCGCGCACCTCGCCGGGAAATGCGCATCCTGTACGAGCGGAATTGACGCCGGCTCACCGGAATGGACGCAACTATCCGTATCACTGGACTCGGCGGCGTTGTCACGCCGTCCATGAGCCGGGACCGGGTCTAGAGACGGAATATGGCTCTTGCGGGATGTTCTGCGCCTGCGACCAACATGCCGAACACCCAGGCGGCACCCGCCGCGAAGATCAGGGCGTCGATGCGGTCCATCAGCCCGCCATGCCCGGGAATGAGACGCCCCGAATCCTTCACGCCGAACCGTCGCTTGACCCAGGACTCATAGAGATCGCCCGCCTGTCCGACGATCGACAGGATGATGCTGAGCACGACGACCAGCGCCCCGACCGAACCGACCAGCCAGGTGGCATAGAGCGCGCCGAACCCGACGCCGGCCACCAGCCCGCCGAGGGCGCCGGAAATGGTCTTCTTCGGCGAGACCATCGGCAGGAGCTTCGGCCCGCCGATCATGCGCCCCGTGAAATAGGCGAACACGTCGGTCGCCCAGACGACGCAGATGATGAGGCCGAGGACCGCCAGGCCTTCGGCGCCGTCGTCGCGCAGGAGCCCCGGCGCCAGCCCCGCAAGCGCTGCATAGCCGAGGCCGGTCATCACCCAGTCGGCCTTGCGTTCCCCGCGGTCGACGAGCGCGATGAACCCGATCGACAGGAGGATGATCGCCACGGCAACTGCGTGAAACCCGAAGAAGAAGGCCACGAGGCTGACGAACAATGCGCGGCGCGCGAAGAGATAGATATCCCCGGCGCGCTTGCCGCGCGTCATCCGCATCCATTCGTCGAACACGATGATGGAGGTGGCGACGCACAGAATCCGGAACGCGGCCCCACCTGCGAAGGTCAGGAGGAGAATCGCGATGCCGAGGATCAGCGCGGAGATCAGCCGAGATTTGAGATCGGTCCAGGTCGCGTTGGCGACGAGTCGTCCGAGGCCCAATCCCATCGCGTCAGGACGCGATCTCTTGCGAGAGGCCGCCGAAGCGGCGATCCCTCAAGGAATATTCGCGCACGGTCTCCGAGAAGATCGTCTCGTCGAAATCCGGCCAGTAGCAGGGCAGGAACGCGAACTCGGAATAGGCCGCCTGCCAGAGCAGGAAGTTCGACAGTCGAAGCTCGCCGCTGGTGCGGATGATGAGGTCGGGGTCCGGGATGCCGGCGGTGTCGAGATGCGCGTCTAGCAACTCGGGCGTCACCGCATCCACAGTCGTCTCGCCGGCGACGAGCTTTTCGGCGATCCGCCGCATGGCCCGCGCGATCTCGTCCCGCGCACCGTAGTTGAAGGCGACGAGCAGCGTGTTGCGATCGTTGTCGACGGTTAACTCTTCCGCCTCCTCGAGGAGGCCCCGCACGTCCGGCGGCAGGTTGTCCCGCTCACCGATGACGCGCACGCGCACGCCCTCGCGGTGGAGCTCGGCGAGGTCGCGGCGGATGAAGAACTTGAGGAGGCGAAGGATTTCACCCACCTCTTCCTGCGGTCGCTTCCAGTTCTCCGAGGAGAAGGCGAACAGGGTCAGGTACTCGATGCCGAGTTCGCGGGCCGTGCGGACGGCTTGGCGGACGGCTTCCACGCCGCGCCTGTGTCCCATGGTTCGCGGCAGGCCGCGAGCCTTCGCCCAGCGACCGTTGCCGTCCATGATGATGGCGACATGCCTGGGATGCCGCACCTGATCAGCCATCGTCTCCGCCTGTCCTGAATCCGCCGCCGCCGAATCCGGACAGCCTAGACCTGCATGATTTCCGCTTCCTTCACCGAAAGCGCCTTGTCGATCTCGACGATGGTTTCGTCGGTCATCTTCTGGATCTTTTCGGCGATGACGCGGCTGTCGTCCTGGCTGGTATCGCCGTCCTTCTCCGACTTCTTCAGCGTGTCCATGCCATCGCGGCGCACGTGACGGGCCGCCACGCGGGCGTTCTCGCCGTAGGTGTGCGCCACCTTGACCAGCTCCTTGCGGCGCTGCTCGTTCAGCTCGGGCAGCGGAATGCGCAGCGTGGTGCCGTCGGTGATCGGGTTGAGGCCGAGGCTCGATTCGCGGATCGCACGCTCCACGGCGCCGACCATCGACTTGTCCCAGACCGAGACGGAGACCATGCGCGGCTCTGGCACCGACACGTTGGCGACCTGCGTCAGCGGCATCGACGAGCCGTAGGCCTGCACGACGATCGGATCCAGAAGGTTCGCCGACGCGCGGCCGGTGCGAAGGCCCGCGAGATCGCCCTTGAACGAGGTGATCGCGCCATCCATGCGGCGCTTCAGTTCGTTGAGGTCGGGAGCGGCCATTGCGGTTCCTTTCTGAGGGTCTTCGTCTTGTCGGGGCGGATCAGTCGGTGACGATGGTCGAGCGCCCGCCACCAGTGAGAATGCGCGCGAACTCGCCCTTTTCGTGGAGCGAGAACACGACGATGGGAATATGGTTCTCGCGGGCCAATGCGACAGCGGTCACATCCATCACGGCAAGGCCCTTCGACAGGACCTCATCGTGCGTCAGCTGGTCGAAGCGGGTCGCGTCGGGCACGAGCTTGGGGTCGGCGCTGTAGATGCCGTCGACCTGGGTGCCCTTGAAGAGCGCCGTGGCCCCCATTTCGGCGGCACGCAGCGCCGCGGCGGAATCGGTGGTGAAGAACGGGTTGCCGGTGCCGCCCGCGAAGATCACGACGCGCCCGGCGCTGGCGTGAGCGAGCGCCGCTCGCTGCGAGAAGCTTTCGCACAGTTCCGGCATCGCGATCGCCGACAGCACGATCGCATCGACGCCGAGCTTCGTCAGCGACGTGCGCAGCGCCATCGCGTTGATGACGGTCGCCAGCATGCCCATGTGGTCGCCGGTCACCCGGTCGCCGCCCTTCGACGCGACGGCGACGCCGCGGAAGATGTTGCCGCCGCCGATGACGACCGAGATCTCGACGCCGAGGTCGCGGGCTTCCTTGATGTCGGCGGCGATGCGATCGGCCACCGCGACATCGATGCCGAACCCCTGCCCGCCCATCAGCGCTTCGCCGGAAACCTTCAGAAGAACGCGCGTGAAACGGATCGCCATGGAATGTCCTTCGGATGATGCCGGCTTGCGATACAGGAAGGGCGCCCGCTTCTCAAGCGGACGCCCTTTCCCAGTTCCATGAAGGAAGAAAGCTTAGGAAACGCTTACTTCTTGCCGGCTGCCGCCGCGACTTCCGCCGCGAAGTCGCTCTGCTCGCGCTCGATGCCCTCGCCGAGGGCGAAGCGCACGAAGCCGACGATCTTCGCCGGAGCGCCGAAGTCCTTGGCGCCGGCCTCGAGGGCCTTCTCGACCGTGAAGTCGGGGTTGATGACGAAGTTCTGCTTCAGGAGGACGACCTCCTCGTAGAACTTGCGCATGCGGCCCTCGACCATCTTCTCGATGATCGCTTCCGGCTTGCCGGACTCGCGCGCCTGCTCCGAGAAGATCGCCTTCTCGCGCTCGGCAGTGGCCGGGTCGACTTCGCCGTCGGTCAGCGCCAGCGGGTTGGTTGCAGCGACGTGCATGGCGACCTGACGGCCGAACGCGGTCAGGGCAGCCTTGTCGCCCGTCGACTCGATGGCGACCAGCACGCCCAGCTTGCCGAGGCCCTCGGCGACCTGGTTGTGGATGTAGGTCGCGACCACGCCGTTGGAGACCGTGAGCTTGGCCGAGCGGCGCAGGTTCATGTTCTCGCCAATCGTGGCGACCGCGTCCTTGATCGAGTCGACGACGCTCTTGCCGGTATCAGCGAGAGTCGCGGCACCGGTCGCGTCGGTCGAACCGTCGGTGCCGAGGGCGGCCTGCGCGACGTTGCGCACGAGCGCCTGGAACGCGTCGTTGCGGGCCACGAAGTCGGTCTCGGAGTTCACCTCGACGACGACCGCGCTGTTGTCGCCGCTGGCGACGCCCACGAGACCCTCGGCCGCCGTGCGGCTCGACTTCTTGTCGGCCTTGGCGATGCCCTTGGCGCGCAGCCAGTCGATCGCGGCTTCCATGTCTCCGTTGGTCTCGGCCAGGGCGGCCTTGCAGTCCATCATGCCTGCGCCGGTCTTCTCGCGCAGTTCCTTCACCATCGAAGCGGAGATCGTCATGAATTGGCCTCTATCAGAAAAAGAAACGGCGCACGGCTTCTGCGGGAAGGAGTGCGCCAGTCCTGTGACGGCGCGGTGACGCCGTCACAACGATGGTGGGTCGGATCAGGCGGCCGAAGCAGCCTGCTCCTCGGAAGCCGCCGCGGGCTCGTCGAGCGTCTCTTCCATCGGCGCCTCTTCCATGGCGCCGAGATCGACGCCCATGGAGCCCTGCTGACGGGCGATGCCGTCGACCGCCGAACGGGCGATCAGGTCGCAGTAGAGCGAGATGGCGCGAGCCGCATCGTCATTGCCCGGGATCGGGTAGTCGATGCGGGAAGGATCGCAGTTCGAATCGACGATGGCGACGACCGGGATACCGAGACGCTTGGCCTCGTCGATCGCGATCGCTTCCTTGTTGGTGTCGATGATGAAGATCATGTCCGGCACGCCGCCCATGTCCTTGATGCCGCCCAGCGCGCGGTCGAGCTTGTCGCGCTCGCGCTGCAGGGTGAGGCGCTCCTTCTTGGTGAAGCCGTGGGCTTCGCCGGCCAGGAGCTCGTCCAGCTTGCGCAGGCGCTGGATCGAGTTGGAGATGGTCTTCCAGTTCGTCAGCATGCCGCCGAGCCAGCGGGCGTTGACGTAGTACTGGGCCGAGCGGTTGGCAGCGTCGGCGATGATCTCCGAAGCCTGGCGCTTGGTGCCGACGAAGAGAACGCGGCCGCCCTTGGCGACGGTGTCCGACACCGCCTGCAGGGCGCGGTGCAGCATCGGCACCGTCTGCGCGAGGTCGATGATGTGGATGTTGTTGCGCGCGCCGAAGATGAACGGCGCCATCTTCGGGTTCCAGCGGTGGGTCTGGTGACCGAAGTGAACGCCCGCCTCGAGCAGCTGACGCATGGAGTAGTCTGGCAGAGCCATGATCGTTTTCCTTGACCGGTTTATGCCTCCACGGAAAGAAGCGGCCGGCGGCCGCCACCGGAGGGAAGAAAGAACTCACGCTCTTCCGATGCCCAACTTCCGTGTGTGGAATGTCGGCGCGCATACACCATATGCGCCGCCCCGGCAAGTCTGACCCTCGCGCGGCGTCAGTTCGCCGGGCACCCAGTCGGGCGGTCATAGTAGGTCAACCGCGCCAGTCCGCCTTCCAGCGTGTAATCGCCGAAGTCCAGCTTCAAGCGGTCGGTGACGCCGTTCTCGTAGAGGCGATAGCTCGTCTCGAAGATCGGCATGCCGTCTCCGTCGCTGTCGCTGTTGTAATAGGATTCCGTGACGTTCCAGGACCGCAGGCCGTCGAGCGTCCTGGCGACCTCGGGCTTCGCCGGCGTCTCGTCCTTCTTCGCGGGAAGGATCAGCGAGGTGGTCGTCAGGTGCTTGTCGGCGTCGTCGTCCCCGTCGAAGAGATTGGCCTCCACCAGCCGCTCCCCCGCCAGCGCCCGGTCGATGAGCCTCGCGGTATGGCCGAGCGGGAACACCGACAGGGGCAGCTTGGTCTCGCGCTTGACCGGCGAGGTATAGGACACCGCCGTCGCATCGCCCCCGTTGGTCGCGACGCCCTCGACGACGCCCTGCTCCGCTCCGTCGACGACTGTCCGGGTGCGGAACTCGTAGCGCTTGCCGTCGCGCGTCTCCTTCGCGAGCGTCTGCTGGTCGGTCACCGTCAGCTCGTCATCCTCGTGGAACCGGGCGACGAACCGGTAATCCAGCGAGAGCGCGTCACACGCATCCGGCTTCAGCTGCAGGGCGATCCGCCCGTCGACGCTGTTGAAGTTCGAGGTCTGGGACGCCAGTGTCAGGTCGTAGACCGCCTCGTGCGGCTGGAGGTCCGCCGCCCGCGCGGCGCAGGGCAAGGCGAGAGCCAGGACGATCGCCGGAAGGGCCATGCCATATTGCATCAAAGCGCGTGCGTCCCATCATGAAGGCTTCTGGGTTCGACGATCGAACCGGCCGATAAAACCTGATAGCCGTGTGCGGCGCAAATTCCCATCCGGAGTGAACCATGACCGAATCGATCGCAGACCGCCTCGCCGCCGCTGGCGTGACCGTGCCGGACGCTGCGGCGCCTGCGGCCAACTATGTCTCGTTCGTCCGTTTCGGCTCGATCCTGCAGACGTCGGGCCAGCTTCCCATGGAAGGCGGCAAGGTCGCGGTGACCGGCAAGCTCGGTGGGGGCGTATCGCTCGAAGACGGCCAGCGCGCGGCGCGGCTCTGCGCGATCAACATCCTGGCGCAGGTGAAAGCCGCGCTCGGCGATTTGGAGACGATCGGGCGCCTCCTCAAGCTGACGGTTTTCGTGGCAAGCGCGCCGAAGTTCACCGAGCAGCACAAGGTCGCCAACGGCGCGTCCGACTTTCTGGCCGAGATCCTCGGAGAGCGCGGTCGCCATGCCCGCTCGGCGGTCGGCGTTCCGGCGCTGCCGATGGACGCGGCGGTGGAAATCGAGGCGATGTTCGAGATCGCGTGATCCCATGAGCGGCGCGGCATCCGACCTTGGCTGGCTGACGGCCCGCCCGATCGCCCATCGCGGCCTGCACGACCGGACCCGCGGTATCCCGGAAAACTCGTTGGCGGCGTTCCGCGCCGCCGTCGAGGGGGGCTATGCGATCGAGTGCGACATCCACCGCACCCGCGACGGCGTCCCCGTCGTCTTCCACGACCACGACCTCGAACGGCTGACAGGCCGGACGGGGACGATCGATGCGCTGTCCGCCGCCGAGGTCGCGGATCTTCGCCTCTTCGACACCGAGGAGGCACCGCCGACGCTCGCCGAGCTTCTGGAACTCGTGGACGGACGCGTTCCGCTGGTCGTCGAGGCCAAGGGGATCGATGCCGCGACCGACGCCGGGTTCATGGCGGACGTGGCGCCCGTCATCGAAGGTTACCACAGGCCGCTGGCGCTGATGTCCTTCGACGAGTGGCTGCTCGACCAGACCGATGGGATCGGGGTCCCGATCGGCCTGACGGCAGAAGGCACGCGCGCCGACGTTCTGGAGCGGCATCGTGCCGTGTTCGAGAGACGGTGCGCCTTTGTGTCCTATAACGTCCACCATCTTCCCAACGCATTCGTGACGTGGGCTCGGGAGGAGCGTGGCGCCCCTGTCATCACCTGGACCGTCCGCACCCCGGCCGATTTCGCGCAGACCGAAGCCCATGCCGACCAGATGACGTTCGAGGGCTTCACGCCCTAGCGTCGCCACAGAGCAGGACACACCGCATGATCGATGAACCATCCGGCGACGACGGGGCGGACTTCATCGTGCGGGTGGCGGAGGGCCTGAAGGACATCGAGCCCGCCGTCTGGGACGCGCTGGCCGATCCCGACGGCACGAAGGACGCGTTGCCGCATCCGTTCACGCGGCATGCGTTCCTGTCGTCGCTGGAGGATTCAGGCAGCGTCGGCGGGCGCACCGGATGGCTGCCGCAGCATCTCCTGCTGGAGGACGCGGACGGACAACTCCTCGCCGCCGTGCCCGCCTATCTCAAGGGGCACAGCCAGGGCGAATACGTCTTCGACCACGGCTGGGCGGATGCGTTCGAGCGCGCGGGCGGGCGTTACTACCCCAAGCTGCAGGTGAGCGTCCCGTTCACGCCCGCGACCGGGCCCCGCCTGCTTGTCGGCGGGGGCGCAGACGCGACCGTTCTGCGCGGCGCGATGGTCTCGGCCCTATCCGGCTATGTCCGGCAGACGGGAGTGTCGTCGGCTCACGCGACCTTCCTCCAAGAGGCGGACCTCGAGCCCATGCTGGAGGCAGGTTTCCTGCACCGCACCGACCAGCAGTTCCACTTCGTCAATCGCGGCTACGCCTCTTACGACGACTTCCTCGACACGCTCGCCTCGCGCAAGCGCAAGGGCCTGCGGAAAGAGCGCCGCGAGGCGCTGGCCGCCGGCATCACGATCGAACGCCTGTCGGGCTCGGACATCAGCGAGGAAGCACTCGACGCCTTCTTCGCCTTCTACATGGATACGGGCAACCGCAAGTGGGGCCGGCCGTACCTCAACCGCGCCTTCTTCCGGCTCGTCACCGAGCGCATGGCCGCGGCGATCGTCCTCGTCATGGCCCGGCGCGACGGGCGCTATATCGCCGGGGCGCTCAACTTCGTCGGCGGCGACCGGATCTTCGGGCGCTACTGGGGCTGCACGGAGGACCACCCGTTCCTGCATTTCGAGGTCTGCTACCATCAGGCCATCGACTACGCGATCGAGCACAAGCTCTCGATCGTCGAGGCGGGCGCGCAGGGCGAGCACAAGCTCGCGCGCGGCTACGAGCCGGTGATCACCCATTCGGCGCATGACATCGCGCATCCCGGCCTCCGCTCGGCGATCGAAGACTACCTCGAGCGCGAGCGACGCCACGTTCTCCTCGCGCAGCCGGAACTCGCGGCCGCCACACCTTTTCGCCGAGGCGAGGTCGAGTAGACGCGTCGGGGCGTTCGACGCTAGATCGGGTCCGTCAGAATCGGCATCACCTTGGGACGGGCAGCATGAGCGGCTACGACGACGGCAACATCTTCGCCAAGATCCTGCGCGGCGACATTCCAGCCGCGAAGATTTTCGAGACCGACGATTTCCTGGCGATCATGGACGTGATGCCGCAGTCGAAGGGTCATTGTCTGCTGCTGCCGAAGACGCCCTCCCGCAATCTGCTCGATGCGGACGACACGACGCTGGCGAAGGCGCTGCCGGAACTCGCGCGTCTGGCGCGCGCGGCCAAGACCGCCTTCGATGCCGATGGCGTGGTGATCAACCAGTTTAACGAGGAAGCCGGCGGGCAGACGGTGTTCCACCTGCATTTCCACGTCGTGCCGCATTACGAGGGCGTGCCGCTCAAGCGCCACGTTGGCGCGATGGCGGACCCTGCCGAACTGCGAGAGCATGCCGAGGCGATCCGCGCCGCGCTCGCCTGATCGCTACAGGATACCAAGCGCCCACGGCACGCCGAGGAGCACCACTTCGGCGAACAGGATGGCGACGAGGGTCTGTCGCCCCAGCCAGAAATAGGCGGCGAAGCCCGTCGCGAGGGCGGCGATGCGAATCTCCAGCGGGATCGCCTCCAGCGAGCCGCCGGGCGCCAGCACCAGCCGCCCGATCACGGCGGCGACCAGCGAGGTCGCGATCGTCCTCGCGAGCGCCACCGCGGGCGATCGCTCGTCGAGGCGGCCGGCTGACAGGACGCCCAGCCAGCGCCAGATATCGGTCGGCAGCCAGCCCGTCAGCAGGATGAAGACATAGGGCCACCACCAGGCGCCGATCGCGTCGTAGGTCCAGCCGTTCACCCGACATCTCCCGCCGCCGCGCGCCAGCGCCCGATTGCGAAGGCGATCACCCCGCCGACGACGCCCGCCACGAGAATGTCGAAGCCGGGCGTCAGCCAGTTCGCGACCGGGATCGCGAGAAGCCCCGTCAGGAGCGCCAGACGCCCGGACAGTTCGCGCGCCGACCCATAGAGCGAGGTCAGGAAGTAGACCGGCGTGAAGAAGGCGAGCGCGCCGGTCGCCAACGCCGGCAGCTGCCCCATCAGGTTGAAGGCGAAGGCGACGGCCGTCGTGTTGACCACCGTCAAGGTGATCGCGAAGCCTGCGAAGAACTGCGTGCGGTGGGCGCGCGGCACGGTCGGCAGTTTGTCCAGCGCCACCACCCAGGCCGTTACGGCAACGAAATGCGACAGGAACAGAAGCGTCGAGCGCCGTGTGCCCGGCCCGCGGAGGTCGGGCAGAAGCGCGATGACCATCGGCATCATGCGCAGCGACGACAGGCAGACTGCAAGCGCCGTCGCCGCCAGCGACAGCCCGGCCGTGACCGCCCCGAGAAGGATGAGGTTGGCCGGCAGCGCCCAGATCGTAGCGACCATGAAGGTCGCCTCCGTCCAGGTGACGCCGGCCTCGCGCGCCAAACCCGCGAAGCCAAGGTGGGCGACGACGAGAATCAGCGCCGGAGCGCTGACGACCTGCCGCATCCCGAGGAGGATCCATTTGGCGGCCGGGTCGGGCGAGGCCTCGGTCGGTTCGTTCATGAGCCTGCGTGCCCGCCTGTGCGTCGAGTCAAAGAAAAAGGGCCGCTCCGGAGAGCGGCCCCTTCTAGATCATTCGGCGGGCTTTCTGGGAACCTTTGGAACGGCCCCTGCCCGCTTTTCCGCCTTGTCCCGGGCGGCGGCGGGCTCCTTGACCGGCTGAGCCTCGGGCGCGTCGTCCTCCGGCTCGTCGTCGTCATACGACGTCGGCTCGTCCTCGATCTCCTCGCCGTCCGGCCCGACGCGCACCTTCCCGCGCGCCTCGTCGGCCTTGCGCGGCTTGGCGTAGGTCTCCTCGGGGATCGATTCGAGATGCAGCTTGCGGCCGTCCTCGCCGTCGACCACCGTCACCTTGACCGTGCCGCCGCGCTTCAGCTTGCCGAAGAGAACCTCGTCGGCCAGCGGCTTCTTGACGTATTCCTGGATCACGCGGCCGAGCGGACGCGCACCCATGTGCTCGTCGTAGCCCTTCTCCGCGAGCCAGGCGATCGCCTCCTGATCGAGGTCGAAGGTCACGCCACGCTCCGACAGCTGAGCCTCGAGCTGCATCACGAACTTCTGCACCACCTCGTGGATCACCGGCGTCGGCAGCGCGCCGAACGGGATGATGGCGTCGAGACGGTTGCGGAACTCCGGCGTGAACAGGCGGTTGATCGCCTCCACGTCGTCACCCGTTCGCTTGCTCGAGCCGAAGCCGATCGCGGCACGCTGCGACTCCGACGCACCGGCGTTGGTCGTCATGATCAGGATCACGTTCCGGAAGTCGATCCGCTTGCCGTTGTGATCCGTCAGCTTCCCATGGTCCATCACCTGCAGGAGGATGTTGAACAGATCGGGATGCGCCTTCTCGATCTCGTCGAGCAGCAGCACGCAATGCGGGTGCTGGTCGACGCCGTCGGTCAGGAGACCGCCCTGGTCGAAGCCGACATAGCCCGGAGGCGCGCCGATCAGCCGCGAAACGGTATGCCGTTCCATGTACTCCGACATGTCGAAGCGCAGGAGTTCGATGCCGAGCGCGGAGGCGAGCTGCTTGGCAACCTCGGTCTTGCCGACGCCGGTCGGACCCGAGAACAGGTAGGAACCGATCGGCTTCTCCGGCTCGCGCAGGCCGGCACGCGCCAGCTTGATCGCGGTCGTCAGGTTCTCGATCGCCGCGTCCTGTCCGTAGACCACACGCTTCAGCTGCTCCGAGAGGTTCGACAGAACCTCCTCGTCGTCCTTCGACACGGACTTCGGCGGGATGCGGGCCATCGTGGCGACGGTCGCCTCGATCTCCTTGACGCCGATGCTCTTCTTACGCTTGGCCTCGGGCAGCAGCATCTGCGAAGCGCCCGTCTCGTCGATCACGTCGATCGCCTTGTCCGGCAGCTTGCGGTCGTTGATGTAGCGCGCCGACAGTTCGACCGCCGACTTGATCGCGTCGTTCGAGAACTTCACGTGGTGGAAGTCCTCGAAATAGGGCTTGAGACCCTTGAGGATCGCGATCGCGTCCTCGATCGTCGGCTCGGCAACGTCGATCTTCTGGAAGCGTCGGACCAGCGCCCGGTCCTTCTCGAAGAACTGGCGGTACTCCTTGTAGGTGGTCGAGCCGATGCACCGGATCGCGCCCGACGAGAGCGCCGGCTTGAGAAGGTTCGAGGCATCCATCGCCCCGCCCGACGTCGCGCCGGCACCGATCACGGTGTGAATCTCGTCGATGAACAGGACCGCGCCCGGATATTCCTCGAGTTCCTTGACGACCTGCTTCAGGCGTTCCTCGAAATCGCCGCGATAACGGGTGCCGGCGAGCAGCGTGCCCATGTCCAGCGAGAAGATCGTGGCGTCCGCCAGGACCTCCGGCACGTCGCCCTCGACGATGCGCTTGGCCAGTCCTTCGGCGATCGCCGTCTTGCCGACGCCTGGATCGCCGACGTAGAGCGGGTTGTTCTTCGACCGCCGGCACAGCACCTGGATCGTGCGGTTGATCTCGCTCGCACGGCCGATCAGCGGGTCGATCCGACCGGTCTTGGCCTTTTCGTTCAGATTGACGCAGTACGCGGTGAGCGCGTCCTGGGTCGTCTTGCGGCGCCCTTCCTCCTCGTTGCCCATGACAGACTGCTCGTCCTCCGCTCCGCGCACGGTGCGGCTTTCCGAGCCGCCCGGACGCTTCGAGATCCCATGGGAAAGGAAGTTCACGGCGTCGTAGCGGGTCATCTCCTGCTCCTGCAGGAAGAAAGCCGCGTGACTTTCGCGCTCGGCGAAGATGGCGACGAGCACGTTGGCGCCCGTCACTTCCTCGCGGCCCGAGGACTGGACGTGGATCACCGCGCGCTGGATCACCCGATGGAATCCGGCGGTCGGCTTGGAGTCCTCGTCGTGGCCCGTCACGAGGTTGGCAAGTTCGGTGTCGATATACTCCGTCAGCGACGAACGCAGGACGTCGATGTCGACGCTGCACCCCCGCATGACCGCGGAGGCATCCTTGTCTTCAAGCAGCGCGAGGAGCAGGTGCTCCAGCGTGGCGAATTCCTGGTGCCGTTCGTTGGCGAAGGTGAGCGCCTGATGGAGAGACTTCTCCAGGCTTTGCGAAAATGTCGGCAAGCTTCACCTCAATTCTTTTCCATCACGCACTGAAGCGGATGCTGGTGCTGGCGTGCGAAATCCATCACTTGGGTCACCTTCGTCTCGGCCACTTCATAGGTGTAGACCCCGCACTCCCCCACTCCGTGTTGATGCACATGGAGCATGATGCGCGTGGCTGCCTCCCGGTCCTTCTGGAAGAAGCGTTCGAGGACGTGGATGACGAATTCCATCGGCGTGTAATCGTCGTTCAGAAGCAGGACCCTGTAAAGGCTCGGCTTCTTGGTCTTGGGCTTGGTCCGGGTGATCACGGAGGTACCGCGATCGGGCCCGTTCGGACGGTCGTCGTCCGGCCCCTGCGACCGGGTCGCCATCGCTCGGGCCCCATGCGGAGCCGCCCGTTCGTTCAAGGAGTTCACGTTCGCCATCGCTCGATATGTATGTGCGCCGATCGACAATTTAAGACGCCTTCAGGATGCGGCAAAATTTCGTCCCGCCGAAAATGCCGGACGCCGCGGTGCCGCCGCGGAATCGCTGGACCAGCGCCGACATAGTGGCTCCGACTGGACGCCACGCAACGAAAAAAGGCCCGGCGTCGAGCCGGGCCTTTCCAGAAGCATCGCGCAGGACGCTCCCGATCGTGAGATCGGATCAGTTCGTGTGGTTGGCGGCCTGGTTCGCCATGTTCTGGGCGAACTGCTGGTTCTGCTGAGCCGAGGACTCGAGCGGGCGATAGGCCTCGCGCGCGATGTCCTGGTAGATCTCGCCCATCTTGGTCGCCTGCGACACCCAGGCCTCGTAGGCCGAACGGGCGTACTCGGACTGAACCTCGATCGCCTTGTCGAGCGTGCGGACCTGGGCGAGACGCTCCAGCATCTGCGCCGACTGCTCGTAGGACTTCTTGGTGAACTCGGTCGTCTCAGCGGCGATCTGCTGGAAGCCCTTGGTCATGGCCGACATGGAGCGAAGCGCGTTGTCCATGTTGTCCTTACCAACCTTGTTGGCGTCGGTGTATGCGTTCATCGAACTCTCCCTTGCATGGTTGGGTGACGGCGGGCAGCGTCCAGCGCCGTCTTCGGTCAGCATATATTGCACTGCACAAAACTCTGCAAGGGGATGGTGCGGCGCGGCATGCTGAATGTCGTTTCACGCCGATCACGACAATTCGAGGCGAATGCCACAAACCGATCACAAGGTTCCGGCAACCATAAACGGATTGGTAAGACCGCCCTGCGTATCTTTCCCACAAGAAGAGATCGCGAAGACACAGTCTTTAGGACCTGGACAGGCGCTTGGCGTCGCGACCGGGGGCAGCATCTCGACACACGAACACGAGAGTGCCGCCCATGCCGCTGACCATGTCGACGATCACCGCCGCAGCGAAGCGCATGTCCCACGGCCTGATGGCGGCCACCCTGATCGGCGGCGCGGTTCTCGCGATCGTGCCGGCGCAGGCTCAGGAATCGCCGGACCGCTACTCCGCAGTCGTGATCGACGCCAACAACGGCAAGGTCTTGTTTGCGCGGAGCGCCGACGACCGTCGCTATCCCGCCTCGCTCACCAAGATGATGACGCTCTACATGCTCTTCGACGCGCTGGAGAGCGGGCGGGCGACGCTGTCGACGCCGATGAAGGTCTCGGCCTATGCCGCAGCCCGTCCGCCGTCCAAGCTCGGCCTGAAGATCGGCTCGACGCTCTCGGTCGAGGAAGGCATCATGGGCCTCGTCACGCGTTCGGCCAACGACGCGGCGGTCGTGATCGGCGAATTCCTCGGCGGCAGCGAGGGCCGTTTCGCCGAGATGATGACCGCCAAGGCGCGCAAGCTCGGCATGTCGCGCACCACGTTCCAGAACGCCAACGGCCTGCCGAACGACGCGCAGATGACCACCGCGCGCGACATGGCAACGCTCGGCATCGCCCTGCGCGAGCATTTTCCGCAGTATTATAAGTACTTCAGCACCCGCAGCTTCAACTTCCGCGGCCAGACGATCGGCAACCACAACCGGCTGCTCGGGCGCGTCGAAGGCGTCGACGGCATCAAGACCGGCTTCATCAACAAGTCCGGCTTCAATCTCGTGACCTCGGTCGTGCGTGGCGATCGCAAGCTGGTCGCCGTCGTGATGGGCGGGCGCACCGCCCGCTCGCGCGACGATCACATGGCCGACCTCGTCAAGCAGTACCTGCCGCAGACGAGCACCCGCGCCTCGACCGCGCTGATCGCCGCCTACAATCCGAGCGCCCGCGGCCCTGCCGTGACCGCCCACACGGAAACCGTCGCGCAAGCGGTCCTGCCGAGCGCCGTGCCGGTGCCGACCCGCCGCACCTCGAACATCAACCAGCGTGTCGCCGAAGCCTATGGATCCAACGCCACAGGTGCGATGAACGCGATCACCGCGCCTGAGCGTCGCTCCGTGGTCGGCCGCGACGCGATCCGCGAAGCGCTGGAAGCCAACGACCGCGCCGCGCCGAACGTGGCGACCGCGCTGGCCGCGGCCCCCGTGCCCCGCGCCTCGATCCCCAACGTCATCACCCAGGCCTCGGCGGCGACGCCGATGCCGACCGCAGGCCGCGAGGTCGTATCGGGCTGGGTCGTCCAGATCGCCGCGACCCCGGCCGAGGCCACCGCCTACGACATCCTGTCGGAAGCCAAGCAGCGTGCCGGTTCCGCCTTGGCCGACGCCCAGGCCTTTACCCAGGCCGTCGCGAACGGTTCGCAGACGCTCTACCGGGCCCGGTTCTCCGGCTTTGCCGACAAGGCTGCCGCGAACGCCGCCTGCGACGCGCTGAAGAGCAAAGCCTACGCCTGCTACGCCATCGCGGCGAACTGACCGCCCGCCTTACCCCATCCATACCGTCGTTCTTCGCGCGGAGCCACCAAGCTCCGAACGGTCTCTCTTTGCCCGCAGTTTTCCGAGCGTAACCGAGGTTCCCATGTCGTTCGAAACCGAAAGCGCCCTCCTGCCGAACGCCGAGCAGAAGTCGACCGTGATCGGGCTGCACCCCTTGCAGCAGGCGGCCGCCCGGCTGACCGACTACCGCGACGGCCGCTCGCGCGTGCGTGCCAAGGATCTCGTGGGCATGCTCCTGTGCCACGGCGCGCGCGCCTGGCGTGCGTCGCAGCCCCGCTCCAACACCCGTCTCGTCGTCCGCTCCGCGTCCGGCAACCCGGCCGTCCGCATCGCGTTCGGCCGCTCGATCTAGAGAAGTCCGAGTTCCGCCAGTTCCCGTCGAAGGGTGGGCGGAAGCTCGGCGAGATCCGCCCCATCCCCGAGATCGGCCGGCGCATCCTCGGGTGTCAGGTAGCGCCATCCCTGGAACGGTCGCCTCGGCAACGGCCAGGTCCGGATGAAGTCCGGCTTCAGGACGATCCGGCACCGCTCGATCCCGTCCTCGGTCCGGATGGCGTCGAAACGCAGGATCGGCTGGCGCACCTGAACCTGCCCCTTGATCACCCAGAACAGCGAGCCCGCGCCGATCATCTCGTCGGCGCGTTTGGGCATGACGCGGGTGACATGCGTCTGCTCGG
This sequence comes from Aureimonas sp. Leaf324, assembly GCF_001423245.1. Classification (GTDB taxonomy): domain Bacteria; phylum Pseudomonadota; class Alphaproteobacteria; order Rhizobiales; family Rhizobiaceae; genus Aureimonas. The sequence continues at coordinate 30,809 of NZ_LMOH01000003.1, read as the reverse complement.
CGCCGGGTCCGGCGGACAGGCGGGCGCGAACATGGGCCTCCAGGTCCTCGACACTGTCGACACCCACACAAAGCTTGATCATATGGAGCGGCATGCGCGGTGTTTGCTCGCGCCTTCGGGCGCCGTCAAGGCAAGGCCGCATGTGACGGATCGGCGCCGCGGCGTCGGCCGTCGAACATTGTCCCGCCGCCGTCACGAGCCGTCATGCGCATCGCCGACATCTTCGACTTCCCCAACCTCCTCGCCTTTGGCGCCTTTCTCGGTGGCTGGATCGCCTACTCCTTCGTGGTCGAGTTTCCGGTCTTCGCGCGCCACGGCCTCAGCCGCCAGATGAACCGGCAGCGGGAGGTCTGGATGCAGACGCTCCTGAAGCGCGATCTTCGGATGATCGACACCGCGATCATGACCGGGCTCCAGCAGGGCACGGGCTTCTTCGCCTCGGCCTGCATCTTCGCCATCGGCGGCTGCTTCGCGCTGATCGGTTCGGCCGAGCAGATCGCGCTGATCGTCACCGACCTGCCGCTCGAAGGCCGCTTCGATCGCGGGCTGGTCGAAGCGAAGCTCCTCGGCCTCGTGACGATCTTCGCTTTCGCCTTCTTCAAGTTCGGCTGGTCGTACCGGCTGTTCAACTACTGCTCGATCCTCATCGGCGCGATCCCGATGCGCCAGGAGGCCGACGCCAATCCGGAAGCGGCGGAGGCGGCCGTGCGCCGCGCGCTGACCATGAACCGGATCGCGGCGCGGCACTTCAACGCCGGCCTGCGCGGGATCTTCTTCGGGCTGGCCTATCTCGGCTGGTTCGTCGGCCCGCTGGTCCTGGTCGGCACCACCGTTCTGGTGATCCTCATCCTAGGCCACCGCCAGTTCTTTTCCGACGCCAACGTCTCGCTGCGAGAGCCATGATGCCCGAAACGACCAGCCAAGCCGCGCTGCGCGACGAGATCCTGCGAGCCGTGCACGAGCGCGGCGCGGGCAAGACGGTCTGTCCGTCCGAGATCGCGCGAAACCTCGCTGGCTCCGACGAGAAGGTTTGGCGGCTCCTGATGCAGCCGATCCGGCGGGCGGCGATCGAGCTGTCGGACGAAGGGCTCGTCGTCATCAAGCGCAAGGGCCGCCCCGTGGCAGCGGCCGATCTCAAGGGGATCTATCGCCTGTCGCTTCCCGACGAGGCCTGATCGTCAGGAGCGCGGCGCCGGAAACAGGGCGTCGATCTTGCCGGTCATCCGGTAAACCGCGAGACCGAGATACTCGCGGATCGCGAAATGCACCTTCTCGAGATTGCGGACACTCGCCGTGGAGGGCCAATACAGAGCGCTGCCGGACGGCGTCTGGTAATCCGTCGGATAGGGCAGCACGTCGAAGCCGGCGACGCGGAAGCAGCCGACGGCGCGCGGCATGTGGGCGGCGGAGGTGACCAGCAGCCAGGTCTCCCCCGGCTTGGGCTCGGCGATCTCCCGGGTGTAGACGGCGTTCTCCACCGTGTTGCGCGAACGGTCCTCGAGCTCCAGCCGCTCCGGCGGAAGGCCGAGCGCCGCGAACAGCTTCTCGGCCATGGAGGATTCGGTGATGTCCTCGGTTAACATTGCCGCGGCGCCACCGCTGAAGACGACGCGCGCCTGCGGGAACCGGCGGGCGAGCGCCATGGTCGTCGTGATCCGGTCGGCGGCGTCGTTCAGCTCCAGTTCGCCGCGCGTGCGGCCGATGCGCGTGTCGAAGGAGCCGCCGAGCACGATGATCCCCGCGACGTTGGCGGGCAGCTGCGGCTTGGGAAACCGGTTCTCCAGAACGCTGAGCATCAGGAGCCCGAGAGGTGTCAGGCTGACGATCGCAAGGACGAACAACGACGTTCCGACGAGGCCGAGCCCGAGCTTGGGCATCTTGAGGAGGAAGGCCAGGATGCCGGCCGTCCCGATCAGCAGAATGATCACGAGCGGCTGGACGAGGAACCAGAGTATCTTGGACGCGGCGAAGAACATGGATCCGATCGTTTCTGGCTGACGAAGCCGCATCGTATGCGCCGGTGTCAGCGATCGTCCCAGCGAGGCGCGAAGGACGGGTTCACCAGGCGTTGGCGACTCCGCGACATCTCGTGCAGGCGGCGACGGTCCTCGTCCTGGAGCTCGAAGTCGAAGACGTCAAGGTTCTCGGCGAGGCGCTCCGGCTTCGACGTGCGCGGGATGGCGCCCACCATCGGCTGCTCGATCTCCCACCGGAGCACGACCTGCGCCGGCGTCTTGCCGTAGCGTTTCGCCATCTCGGTAACGGCGGGATCGGCGAGGAGGTCCTTGCCCTGGCCGATCGGAGAATAGGCGATCATCGCCATGCCGAGACGCTGGCAGGCCTCGTGCACCTTCTCCTGCGATAGGCGCGGATGGTACTCGACCTGATTGCAGACGAGTGGATGGCGGCTGAGCTTGGCGGCCCGCTCCAGCAGCGCAGAATCGAAGTTCGCCACGCCGATGTGGCGGGTCAGGCCGTCCTCCCGCGCCCGGTTCAGGGCATCGATCGTCCCTTCCAACGGGATCGAGGCATTCGGCCAGTGAATCAGCAGAAGGTCCACCGCGCCGACATCGAGCGCGCGGACCGCCGCCTCGGCCGAGCGGCGGAAATCGCTTGGCGCGAGGTCGTCCGTCCAGACCTTGGTGGTGACGAAGAGTTCGTCGCGGTCGATCCCGCTCGCGCGAATGCCCTGCCCGACCTCCGCCTCGTTTCCGTACATGCGGGCCGTGTCGAGGTGCCGGTAGCCGGCGCCGATCGCCTTTCCGACCATCTCGACGCAGGTCTCGCCCTCCAGGCGGTAGGTCCCGAGACCGATCGCGGGGATGCGGGCGCCGTTGGCCTCGATGATCTTCATGGCATCCATCCCCGTCTCGCTCCTGTGCGGTGGCCTAACTGGTCGCCATCGATAGCGATTTCAGATAGGCGGGATGCCGCCAGGACCAGAGGAGTTCACCATGAGCGCAACCCAGCCCGCCCGGTTCGGCTCGCGCGTCGAGTTGCTCGATGTCCTGCGCGGCGTCGCGCTACTCGCGATGCTGATCTACCACTTCACCTGGGATCTCGAGTTCTTCGGCTACCTGCCGCCCGGCACCGCGCAGATCGGCGGCTGGCGTCTTTTCGCGCGCTCGATCGCGATCAGCTTCCTTGTTCTCGTCGGTCTCAGCCTGTTCCTCGCCAACCGGCACGAAATCCGCTGGCCATCCTTCGGTAAGCGGCTCGCGCAGATCGTCGCCGGCGCCGCCGTGATCTCCGTCGCGACCTACGCCTTCACCCCGGACTCGTTCGTCTTCTTCGGCATCCTCCACCTGATCGCCGTGGCCAGCGTGATCGGCCTCCTGGCGATTCGCCTGCCGTTCGTTCTCAACCTGGCGCTGGCCGCCGTCCTGATCGCGCTGCCGATCACCGTCTCGACGCCGCTCACGGACTCGCGCTGGCTGGCCTGGATCGGCCTGTCGGACCGCCCGCCCATCTCCAACGATTTCGTGCCGCTGATCCCGTGGCTCGCGCCGGTCCTCGCCGGCATCGCACTGGCGCAGATGGCAGAACGCTTCGAGGTTTGGCAGCGCCTGCGACGACTGAACGGCCGGTTCGGTCCCGCGCGACACCTTGGCCGCCTCGGACAGCATTCGCTGCTGTTCTACCTCGTCCACCAGCCGATCTCGATCGGCCTTGTCGCCGCCTTCGCGTGGATCTCGCCGCCCGACCAGACCGCGGCTTTCAACCAAAGCTGTCGACAGTCGTGCCTTCAGTCGCGCGACGAAGGCTTTTGCCAGCGATATTGCGGATGCGTGCTGCAGGATCTGACCAGCCAAGATCTTCTCGCCGACCTTCTGGCCGGCCGCCTGGACGAGCCGAAGCAGCAGATGGTCCGCCGGAGCGTCGATCAGTGCTCGTTCTCGGCCGAGCCCTGAGGCGTCAGCTCGTGGGCGAGATGCCGAGCTCGGCCATGCGCGTGAGGCAGGCTTCCTCGGCCTGATCGAGTTCCGACAGGAGATCCTCGATGTCGCGACGCTTCTGCTCGAGTTCGGCGCGGCGCTCGCTGACGCGGCGGATGATCGTCCGCAACTGACCCGCCTCGCCCGGCGGCGTGCGATACATGCCCATGATCTCGCGGATTTCGGCGATCGAGAACCCGAGGCGCTTGCCGCGCAGAATCATCTTCAGGAGCTGGCGGTCGGAATGCCGGAACAGCCGGGTGCGACCGCGGCGAATCGGGGCGATCAGCCCCTCGTCCTCGTAGAAGCGAATCGTGCGCGTGGAGATGTCGAATTCCCGCGTCAGTTCGGTGATCGTATAGTAGTCGCGCATCCGGCAGCCCCTCTTCGGGCGAGACAAACCAGATTGACGTAGAAGTCAATCGCGACGCAATCAAGCAGCCCCGCTGCGATGCAAGGCTGATGTCAGATCATGAATGTGAGGGAATTCAAGCAAGGCTGGTGCGGTCGAGAAGACTCGAACTTCCACGGGTTGCCCCACAGCGACCTCAACGCTGCGCGTCTACCAATTCCGCCACGACCGCACGCCGTGTTCCGGTCCGAAGGCCGGCCCGGTCTGTCTCGACCGGTGGCGGCGATGTAACAAACGCCCCGGAGGCACACAAGCCTTTTCGCAGCGCCGCCCGTATTCTTTTTTCATGACGGCGGCTCGGAACGCGCAAGCCCTTTGCGCACCGGCCTTTGCGGCGCTATCTCAGCCGCATGGACAACCCGACTCCACGCGACGCGCTCGACACCGGAAGCTTTTTTGCTCGATCGGACAGCCCTCCGGTCGAGTGGACCGTGGTCGACGGGAGAATCGACTACCCCGCGGCGGTGGCGCTGATGGAGGATCGGGCCGCTCTCGTGGCGGACGGCACGGCGCCGGAGGCAGTGTTCCTGGTGGAGCATCCCCCGCTCTATACGAGCGGCACCAGCGCACAGGAGAGCGATCTTCTCGACGCGGCTCGCTTCCCGGTCTTTCGCTCCGGGCGCGGCGGCGAGTTCACCTACCACGGACCGGGACAGCGGGTGGCCTACGTCGTTCTTGACCTGAAGCGTCGTCGGCAGGACATCCGGGCCTTCGTTGCCGCACTCGAGGAATGGGTGATCTCCGCGCTCGGAGAGTTCCAGGTCCGCGGGGAACGCCGTGAGGACCGGGTCGGCGTCTGGGTGCGGCGACCCGAGCGCCCGCCCCTTCCCGGCGGCGAGCCGGCCGAGGACAAGATCGCCGCGATCGGCATCCGCGTTCGCAAGTGGGTGACCTTCCACGGGATCAGCCTCAACGTTGATCCCGACCTTTCCCACTTCGACGGCATCGTTCCCTGCGGCATCCGCGGCTACGGCGTGACCAGCCTTCTCGACCTCGGCCTCGTCGTCTCCATGCCCGAAGTCGACGTCATCCTGCGCGGTCGTTTCGAGACGATCTTCGGCGCGACCGTCACGCCCGTCCTCGATCGGAGCGCGCCATGACCGCTCGGGTTATCGTCGACGCCGACGCCTGCCCGGTGAAGGACGAGGTGATGGACGTCGCGGACAGGCTCGGAGCCGGCGTCGTGCTCGTGTCGAACGGCGGGATGCGCCCATCGCGCTATCCCGGCGCCCGCATCGTCAGCGTCTCCAGCGGCTTCGACGCGGCCGACGACTGGATCGCGGAAGAAGCGACCGCCGACGACGTGGTGATCACGGCGGACATTCCGCTGGCGTCCCGGGCTCTGGAAAAGGGCGCGGTCGTCCTCGGCCCCGACGGGCGGCCGTTCACGCCGGCCAACATCGGTGCGGCCCTGTCCTTCCGCTCGTTCAACCAGCATCTTCGCGAAACCGGCGCATCGAGCGGCTACAACAAGCCGTTCACGCCGGCCGACCGCTCGCGCTTTCGCCAGGAACTCGACAAAGCTCTGCGCCGCGTCATCATCGCACCGTGATGCGTCCGCGCGCCTCGTCTAGACGTAGCTTGGCACACGGCTTTTGATGGACGGCTTATGAAGCTTCTCGCCAAACGCGACGGCCCGCTGGTGTATCGGCAGCGATTCTTCACTCGCCTCACCCACTGGATCTGGGTCGTCTGCCTGTTCTTCCTGCTCCTCTCGGGGTTGCAGATTTTCATGGCGAGGCCCGATCTCTATATCGGACAGCAGTCGGGCTTCGATTTCGAGAACCGCGTGCTCAGCATCGGTGCCGCCTTCGACGAGGGCGAACTCGGCGGCGTGACGACGGTCTTCGGAAAGAGCTTCGACACGACCGGCGCCCTCGGTGTGATCGAGGACGAGAACGGCGACTTCCGGCCGCAGACCTTTCCCGGCTGGATGACGATCCCCTCCTACCGCGATCTGGCGACCGGGCGCGTCGTTCATTTCTTCTTCGCATGGGCGCTGGTCGGCACGCTGCTGGTCTGGCTGGTGGGGAGCCTTCTCAACCGCCACCTGACGCGGGAGATCCTGCCGCGCGGTCGCGATTGGGCGGCCCTGCCCCGCGACATCGCCGACCATGCCCGGCTTCGGCTCCACCACAAGCGCACCTACGGCCCGCTGCAGAAGCTCTCCTACTTCGCGATCCTCATCGTGGTTCTGCCGCTGATGGTGGCGACCGGGCTGACGATGTCTCCGGGAATGAACGCCTGGGCGCCCTGGACGCTCGATCTCTTCGGCGGGCGGCAGACGGCCCGCACCATCCACTTCGTGCTGATGCTCACGCTCGTCGGCTTCTTCGTGGTGCACATCGCGATGGTATTGCTGGCTGGCCCGATCAACGAGATGCGATCGATGATCACCGGCTGGATGCGGGTAGACGGCAAGGAGGACGCCCGATGAAGACGTTCCTCGACCGACGCCGCTTTCTCGGCGGCATGGCCGCCGCGTCGACGCTGCCGCTGTCCGGCTGCTTCGATCCGCTGGTCGCCAGCGACTCCGAGGTCCGGGGCATCCTCGAAAGCGCCAACACGCTGACCTACAAGGCGCAGCGGCTGCTTCTCGGATCCGATCACCTCGCGCGCGAGTTCGATCGCTCGGAAATTCGCCAGCCGATGCGACCCAATGGGTCGACGAACCCGCAGGACGAGCCGTACCTCGCCCTCGCCCGCAACGGCTTTCAGGACTACCGTCTGTCCGTTACTGGCGCCGTGCGTACCCCGCTCTCCCTGTCGCTCGCCGACCTTCAGGCCATGCCGTCGCGCACGCAGATCACCCGGCATGACTGCGTCGAGGGCTGGAGCTGCATTGCGGAATGGACCGGCACGCCGCTGGGTCTCGTGCTCGATCAGGCGGGCGTCGCCCCTTCGGCACGATACGTCGTGTTCCTCTGCTTCGATACGCTCGACAACGGGTTCAACGGTCCGATTCGCTATTACGAATCGATCGACCTCCTCGACGCGCGGCATCCGCAGACGATCCTCGCCTACGGGATGAACGGCTCGGCGCTGCCGGTCGCCAACGGAGCGCCCGTGCGCGTGCGGGTCGAGCGGCAGCTCGGCTACAAGATGGCCAAATACATCCGGGCGATCGTCGTGACCGATTCCCTCGTCGCCTATGGCGAGGGCAAGGGCGGCTTCTGGGAAGACCGCGGCTACGAGTGGTTCGCCGGGATCTGATCAGCGGCGCAGGAAGAGGTCGGCCGCGCGCATGTCGGTGAACCGGGATGCGCGGCGCGCCTGCGCTTCCTCGTCTTCGCCCCAGAGCGAGATGTTCCAATCCTCGTCGACATGCGCGAGCCGCCAAGCCTCCGCGACGTCGAGCCGCCCCTCGGCGACGGCGAGCGCCAGAATCAGCGAGCCCGTCAACGTCGTCATCTGGTGGAGGCCGGCCAGTCGGAACGGATCGATTTCCTCGGCAAGGCGAGCACGCAGCGCCGTGACCGTCGCGGGATTCTGAGCGACGTGCATGACGCCGGCCGCCGTCGCCAGCCGGGCGCCGAACCGCTCCTCGACCCAGTCGGCAAGCGGGTCCCAGGCTTCGGCCTGCCGGGCGACCAGTCGCTCGGGTTCGTCCGCCCGGTAGGCGATGAGGTCGGTCTCCGCGTAGCGAGCCAGATCGTCGCGCGTGGCGGCGGGATCGTTGGCGACACCGTCGAGAACCGTGTTGGCCAAGCGCGTGACCGGCATCGTCGCCGGGTCGATATGGGTCTTCTGCCCCTCCCATTCCGCCGCGACCGCTTCGGCGATCGTGCGGTCGGGCAGCGCCAGAAGGGTGCGGATGGGTGTGCGGACCGGACGGCCGTCGAGACGGATCTCGAAACCGCCCGCGGTCTCCTCGACCGTGACGTCTTTATAGAAGCGTTTTGGCAGTTCCGGCTTCAGGATCGGGTTCGACATGGCGGGAAGGCCCTGCTGCAGTTCGTCTCTCATGCGGACATCACCAGCGATGGCTTTTCGCCCAGCCAGTCGTCCAGTGTCGCCTCGAGCTCGGCCACCGTCGCGGAAACCCCGCTCGCGCCCGCGCTTCGAAGGGCGTCCTCCAACTGGGCGCCCCACGCCACGCCCCAGCCGACCGCGCCGGCCGCAACGGCCATCTGCATGTCGTAGACGGCGTCGCCCACCACAAGCGTGTCCTCCGGCCTGACGCCAAGGGCGTCGCAACACTCGCTGACCATCGCGGGGTGCGGTTTCGAAGGGCAGTCGTCGGCCGTGCGCACCGCCGGGAAGATCCCGTGCAGGTCATGCGCCTCGACGACGTGGGACACGCCGCGACGCGATTTGCCGGTCACCATGCCGAGGAGAACGTCCTCGCGGCGGGCCAGGCGGCGGAGCATCGGCTCGATGCCGGGAAACAGGCGCTCGGGAAAGCTGCCCTCTGCCCGGATTTCGTGGAACGCCTCGCGATAGGTATCGACCAGCGCCGGCAGGTCGGCGGGTGCGATCGTCGGCGCCAGGCGATGGATCGCCAGATCGAGCGACAGCCCGATGATGCCGCGGGTCGCAGCGTCATCGGGTTCCGGCAGCCCCGCCTTCTCGAAGCAGCGGCGCATCGTCTCGCAGATCAGGCCGAAGCTGTTGGCCAGCGTCCCGTCGCAGTCGAAGAGGATCGCACGCATCAGTCGTTCTCGGCTGCCTCGTCGAAGCCGAACAGGTTCCAGGTCTGAACCATGTGCGGCGGCAGAGGCGCGATCTGGTCGATGCGGCGCCCGCCGTCGGGGTGCGGAATGATGATCCGCCGGGCGTGGAGGTGTAGCCTCTGCTGAACGCCGCCCGGAAACTCCCAGTTGGTGTCGTGCTCGAAATACTTCGGGTCGCCGAGGATGGGATGGCCGATATGGGCCGCGTGGACGCGCAGCTGGTGCGTGCGTCCGGTATAGGGCTCCATCTCGATCCAGGCGAAAGCCTGCGCCACCTGATCCACGACGCGATAATGCGAGAGCGCATGGTCGGCGCCCTCCTCGCCGTGCTTGGCGATCCGCATCCGGTCGCCGTCGAGGGTCGGCTCCTTCACGAGATAGGTGGAGATCCGACCTTCGTGCGGGGCGGGTACCCCCTTCACAAGCGCCCAATAAAATTTCTTGGTGTCGCGCTCGCGGAACGCCTTGGTCAGCGAGACGGCCGCCCCGCGGGTCCGAGCCACCACCAGGATGCCGGACGTGTCGCGGTCGATACGGTGAACGAGGCGCGGTTTCTCGCCCTTCTTGCTGCGCCAAGCCTCCAGCATCCCGTCGACGTGCCGGTTGACGCCCGATCCGCCCTGCACGGCCAACCCGGCCGGCTTGTTGAAGACGTAGACCTTCTCGTCCTCGTAGATCAGCATCTGGGCGAGGACATCGCCGTCATGCTTGTCACGCATCGTGTTGGGTGTGAGGACGGCCGTCCGCGGCCGTCCGGCATCGACGCCCATCGGCGGCACGCGGATCATCTGTCCGGCCTCGAGCCGCGTGTCGGTCTTGGCGCGGCCGCCGTCGATGCGCACCTGCCCCGACCGCAGAAGCTTCTGGAGGTGTCCGAACCCAAGGCCCGGATAATGAATCTTGAACCAACGATCGAGGCGCAGGCCCGTCTCGTCCGCCTCCACCCTGATCTGCTCGACTACCGACATTTTCTTTTCCTATCGCTCTTGCCAAGGGCGATACAGCATTCGGCGCGCGGCCGGAACACCGGCGGCGATCTTCAGCCGAACTGACGGACGAGGGCCAGCCCGGCTGCAAGCGCCAGAAGCCCGACGATCGTCGACAGCCCGACGTAGAGCAACGCCATCCCTTGGGCGCCGCCCTCCCAAAGGCCAACGGCATCGAGGCTGAAGGAGGAGAAGGTCGTGTAGCCACCGAGCACGCCCACCGCGAGAAAGAGACGCCACTCCGGCGGCATCTCCACATGACGGCCGAGCCAGGCCATCAGCGCGCCCATCGCGAACGATCCGGTGACGTTGACGAACAATGTCCCGTACGGGAATCCAAGCCCCAGCCAGCGACCGGCCGCCAGCGACACGCTGTAACGCGCGACGCTGCCCAGCGCCCCGCCGATCGCGACCAGGACGACGTTCAGCACCGGCCTACCTCCGCCGTTCCTGCCGGAGGCGGGCCCAGCGCTCCATCCGCTCGGCGATCCGCGCTTCCTCGCCGCGCCCGGTCGGCTTGTAGAAGTCGACGCGGCCCATCGCCTCCGGAAAATAGTCCTGTCCGGAAAAGGCGTCGGGCGCGTCGTGGTCGTAGGCGTAGCCCGACCCGTAGCCTTCGTCCTTCATCAGCTTGGTCGGCGCATTCAGGATATGGCGTGGCGGCAGCAGCGATCCATGCTCCTTGGCCGCCCGCATCGCCGCCTTGTAGGCGACATAGACGGCGTTTGATTTCGGCGCGGACGCGAGATAGACGACCGCCTGCGCCAGCGCCAGTTCGCCCTCGGGCGAGCCCAGATAATCGTAGGCGTCCTTGGCCGCGTTCGCGACGAGAAGCGCCCGCGGATCGGCGAGGCCGATGTCCTCGGACGCCATGCGCACGATGCGTCGGCCGAGATAGAGCGGATCTTCGCCCGCATCGAGCATCCGGCAGAGATAGTAGAGCGCCGCATCGGGATCGGACCCACGGACCGACTTGTGAAGCGCCGAAATCAGGTTGTAATGGCCGTCCTGGCCTTTGTCGTAGATCGGCGCCCGCCGTTGCACGACGGACCGCAGCCCCTCGCCGTCGAGCATCTCGCCCGGTCGTGCTGCGCGCCAGACCTCTTCGGCGAGCGTCAGCACGGCGCGCCCGTCGCCATCGGCCATTCGCACCAGCATCTCGCGCGCCGCCTCGTCCAGCGGCAGCGGACGCTTCATCGCCTCTTGCGCGCGATCGAGAAGCTGCCCGAGGCTTTCGGCATCGTGCGCCCGGAAGGTCAGGACGCGCGCACGCGACAGAAGCGCCGCATTCAGTTCGAACGACGGGTTGTCCGTGGTCGCGCCGACCAGCACGATGGTTCCGTCTTCCATCACCGGCAGGAAGGAATCCTGCTGGGCCCGGTTGAAGCGATGGATCTCGTCCACGAACAGAAGCGTCTGCCGGCCAGTCGTGCGCCGCAGGCGCGCCGCCTCGAAGACCTTCTTGAGGTCGGCGACGCCCGTGAAGATCGCGGAGATCTGCTCGAACGCGTAGTCCACCTCCCGCGCGAGAAGCCGGGCCACGGTGGTCTTGCCCGAGCCCGGCGGACCCCACAGGATCACCGAGCCGAGCGACCCGCTTTCCAGCATGCGCGTCAGCGCGCCCTCGGGACCGGTCAGGTGCTCCTGGCCCACGACGTCGGCAAGACGCCCCGGCCGCAGGCGTTCGGCGAGCGGCCCGCCGATGGGCGCGGCCCTGCTCTCGCTGGGCCTCGATGGCTGGGGGGTGGGATCGGCGAAGAGGTCGGTCACGTCGGATCAGCGCACGGTCTGGACGAGCCGCTGCCCGTTCCGGTCGACCTCGATACGCCAGCCGGCCCGCTCGTTCGCCGCATCCTCCTCCAGTTCCTCGGTGGAGACGACGTCCCGGCCATTCAGGCTCGCGATGATGTCCTTCGGCCGCAGGCCGAGGCGTGCTGCGGGCGAATTGCGGTCGACTTCCGTCACCACGACGCCATCGGCCGTCTGCGGCATGTCCAGTTCGCCCGCAAGGCGTGGCGACAGGTTGGCAATCGTCGCACCGGCGAAGGGCGTGCGTCCATCCAGCTTTCGCTGGTCGCGGGCGGGCGTCTCGGGTGCCGCCTCCAGGGCGAGCCGTACCCGTTCCCGCTTTCCATCGCCCGCCATGACCTCCAGCTCCGCCTCGCGGCCGAGCCCTGCCGTCGCGAGCCGATAGCCGAGCGTGTCGGGATTATCGACGGGAAAGCCGTTCATCGAGAGAACGACGTCGCCCTCGCGCAGGCCGGCCTCGTCGGCCGGCGTCCCGCGTCGAACCATCTGCACCAAGGCTCCGGTCGGCCGATCGAGGCCCAGCGCTTCCGCCATGTCGGCCGTCACCACAACGAAGCCGGCGCCGATGTAGGGCCGCTCGAACGGACGCCCCTCGCGGGCCGCATGCGCGAAGGCACGGACCATGTTCGAGGGAATGGCAAAGCCGATTCCATTGGAGCCGCCCGTCCGCGAGAAGATCGCCGTGTTCACGCCGACGAGTTCGCCGCGCATGTCGACCAGCGCCCCGCCGGAGTTGCCGGGATTGATCGCGGCATCGGTCTGGATGAAATAGCCGACGTCGTTGACGCCGACATGCGTACGCGCAAGCGCCGACACGATCCCGTTCGTCACCGTCTGCCCAATCCCGAACGGATTGCCGATGGCGAGCACCAGGTCACCAATCTGGGTCGTATCCGAATCGGCGATCGCAATGCTCGGGAACGGCTCATCGTCCTCGATCTTCAGGACGGCGAGGTCGGCCTGCTCGTCCTTCGACAGAATACGCGCATCGTATTCCCGCCCGTCCGCCAGCGCGACGCGGACCTCCTCGGCATCCGCGATGACGTGATGGTTGGTCACGACCAACCCGGCGGGATCGACGATGACCCCGGACCCGAGCGAGGATTCGCGCCGGGTGCGCCCTTCCCCGCGACCGAAGAACTGCTCGAAGAACGGATCGCCCGCGAAGGGCGTGCGGACCGGCACCTGACGCGCCGCGTAGACATTGACGACGGCCGGCGCGCTCTTTCGCACCAAGGGTGCGAAACTGAGCTTCACCTCCGCGTCCGATGCCGGGACGCGTTCGGCGGACGCCGCCGGCGCGATCGGTGCCGGGGCGGTGGGAGACTGGGCGGCTGCGGCGGCGGACAGTGCGATGAGAGCCAGGGCCCCGACGCCATTTCCGAGGATCAGTTCGCGTAGCTTCATGGTCACCCGCCTCGACAATCGAATCATGCGCTCGGTATCGCGCTCAGTTCGAACGAAAAAAGGGCCTCGCGGCCCTTTTTCCATCATTATCATTGGTGGCACTCAGTGCGCGGTGACATCCTGCTGGATGTCGACCGATGCCGTCACCGGCAACTCTGCCGTCGCATAGCTTGCGGTCAGGATGCCGAAAGCAAAGACGGCGCCCAGAAGGGTCAGCATAGTACGACGCATCGAGAACTCGCTCGTGTGGGTGGAAGCGGTCCTATTTTCCATGATATCCGTAAAATCCGTCTAAACTCGCCGCAGAGCCCCTCGGCGGTCGCCCCATTCGCCTGAAAAATGCCGCAGACCACCAAAGGTTGCGTGCCGTTCTTCCAAACTTGTGCGGAGCTACCGTCGTCGCCCTCATCGCACGCTCGCAGGCAAGGCGCTATCGCGGCCGGGCAACACCCACAGGATATGCATTGCATCGGTTAGAGGGGCTGCGGTCGGATCTCAGACGCAGCGATGTCGGACGAGGCTCTCGCCGAGCGCCACCACAGCCTCGCGCACGGGGGTGAAGCGGATCCCGAGACGGTCGCGCGCCGGCGACGTGTCCACCGTTTTCGCTCGCCCGAGGTCATCCGCCAGCATCGCCGCTCCCGGTGAAATCAGCGCGCCGAGGCGGATCAGCGTCGACGGAAGCTTGTGGCGCGGCAGGCGCCGGCTGCGATCGGGAAAGGCTTCGGCGAGAAAAGCAGCCAGTTGCAACAGCGACGGCGTTTCGGGTGCTGCGAGCAGAAACCGCCGCTTGGCCTCCGGGGCCAGCATCGCTCGAACATGCGCCCGTGCCACGTCCCGAACGTCGACCGACGGAATCGCGATATCGGGCAGCAGCGGCAGCCGCCCCTTCATCATCGACGCGACGAGTTGCGCCGACGTGCCGAGCCGCTGGTCGAGAACGGGCCCGAGGACGAGACCCGGATTGATCGTGGACAGCTGAAGGCCCGTTTCGCGCGACACGTCCCAAGCCGCGAGTTCAGCGACGGTCTTCGATCGCGCGTAAGGCGATACGGCGCGGCTCGAAAGATCGGTGAAATCGCCTTCGTCGAACGGGCGGACACGATCACGCGGGTGACCGTAGAAGACGGCGGCCACGGACGACGTGACCACGGCCCGCTCGGCGCCAGCTCGGGCGGCCGCCCGCAGGACGGTCTCGGTCCCATGTCTCGCAAGTTCAACAAGCCGCTCCGGCCGGCGCGGCTGCACCAACGGAAAAGGCGAAGCCGTATGGAGAACATACCGGCAGCCGGCGACGGCCTCGGCCCAGCCCGTGTCTGATCCGAGATCGGCCTCGACAAACTCGCAGCGTTCGGGATCGCTGCCCTCGGCACGGACCACGGCCCGCACCTCGTCGGCGCGGCGCTGCCCGCGCACCGTCCCGCGCACGTCGAACCCTTCGCCGAGAAGACTGAGGACGATGTGTTTCGCGATGAAGCCGGATGCTCCGGTCACCAGAACCCTGCCGCGCGCCATCCGTCATCTCCGCTGAAGTCAGGACAGCAAAAAGGGGCCCGCGGGCCCCTTTTCAATGGCGATCGGGTCGCGATGCGACGAAGCGTCAGGCCGCTTCGTTCTGCGCCTCGGCCTCGAGGCGCGCGCGGTCGACGGCGCCACGGGCGTTAACGTCGCGCTCGACGAACTCGATGACCGCCAGCGGGGCGTTGTCGCCACGGCGGAAGCCGGCCTTTAGAACGCGGCAGTAGCCACCGTTGCGATCGGCGTAACGCGAGGCGATCGTGTCGAAGAGCTTGCGCACGGCAGCCTCGTCGCGGATCTGGCTGATCGCCTGACGACGTGCGTGCAGGTCGCCGCGCTTGCCGAGGGTGATCAACTTCTCGACGATCGGACGCAGGTCCTTCGCCTTGGGAAGAGTGGTGACGATCTGCTCGTGCACGATCAGCGACGCCGCCATGTTGGCGAACATCGCCTTGCGGTGCTCGTGGGTGCGGTTGAGCTTACGACCGGAATTGCCGTGGCGCATGGGTGTTTCTCCTCAGTCAGGTCCGGCTTGTCGCCGGGGACGGCATCCTCGCAACCCGGCTTGATGCCGGCGCATGTGCCTTTGAATCTTTGG
Source organism: Aureimonas sp. Leaf324 (assembly GCF_001423245.1). Taxonomy (GTDB): domain Bacteria; phylum Pseudomonadota; class Alphaproteobacteria; order Rhizobiales; family Rhizobiaceae; genus Aureimonas. The sequence goes on along the minus strand of NZ_LMOH01000003.1, from coordinate 15,471 downwards.
GATATGCGAGGCGCCCGCCGCTGATGCGGCGAGCACCATGTTCGGGCCGGATCAGTACTGATCCTCGTAGCGCTTGGCCAGATCGTCGATGTTCTCCGGCGGCCAGGCGCTGACTTCCATGCCGAGGTGCAGGCCCATCGAGGCCAACACTTCCTTGATCTCGTTCAGCGACTTGCGTCCGAAGTTGGGAGTGCGGAGCATTTCCGCCTCGGTCTTCTGGATCAGGTCGCCGATATAGACGATGTTGTCGTTCTTCAGGCAGTTCGCCGAACGGACGGACAGCTCGAGCTCGTCCACCTTCTTCAGCAGGGCTGGGTTGAAGGCGAGCTCGGCGATCTGCTCCTCGGCGCCGCGCACCTCGCGCTGCGGCTCCTCGAAGTTGACGAACACCGAGAGCTGGTCCTGCAGGATGCGCGCGGCATAGGCCACGGCGTCCTCGCCGCTGATGGAGCCGTCGGTGACGATCTCCATCGTCAGCTTGTCCTTGTTCAGGTCCTGCCCCTCGCGGGTATTCTCGACCTTGTAGGACACCTTCTTCACCGGCGAGAACAGGGCGTCGACGGGGATGAGCCCGATCGGCGCATCCTCGGCGCGGTTCTGGTCGGCCGGTACGTAGCCCTTGCCGGTATTGACCGTGAACTCCATGCGGATCTCGGCGCCCTCGTCGAGGGTGCAGATCTCGTGCTCGGGGTTCAGGATCTCGATGTCGCCGACGGTCTGGATGTCACCGGCCGTGACGACGCCGGGGCCCGACTTGCGAAGCACCATGCGCTTCGGACCGTCGCCCTGCATGCCGATCGAGACTTCCTTCACGTTCAGGACGATGTCCGTCACGTCCTCGCGCACGCCGGCGATCGAGGAGAATTCATGCAGCACACCGTCGATCTGGATCGCGGTGACGGCCGCGCCCTGGAGCGACGACAGAAGAACGCGGCGAAGCGCGTTGCCGAGCGTCAGGCCGAAGCCGCGCTCAAGGGGTTCCGCCACGAGCGACGCCTTCGTGCGGCTTCCGCCGCTCTTGAAGACGACCTGGTTCGGCTTCGTGAGGTTCTGCCAGTTGCTGGCGATCATGTCGCTTGCCTTTCAGCTACCTCGCCACCATCCAATCGTGGCGATAGGTCCCTTGGGAAGGATCGGCTTCCCGAATACGGCGAAAGCCGCGCAGTCCATGGCGGACTGCGCGGCATAGTCTCGAAACTGCGCTCGCTTAGACGCGGCGCTTCTTGCGCGGGCGAACGCCGTTGTGCGGGATCGGGGTCACGTCGCGGATCGACGTGATCGTGAAGCCAGCAGCCTGCAGAGCGCGCAGAGCCGACTCGCGGCCGGAACCCGGACCCGACACCTCAACCTCGAGGGTCCGCATGCCGTGCTCCTGAGCCTTCTTGGCGGCATCCTCAGCGGCGATCTGCGCGGCGAAAGGCGTCGACTTGCGCGACCCCTTGAAGCCCTGCGCGCCGGCCGAAGACCAGGCGATGGTGTTGCCCTGCGCATCCGTGATGGTGATCAGGGTGTTGTTGAACGAGGAGTTCACGTGGGCGACGCCCGACGTGATGTTCTTGCGTTCGCGACGACGGATGCGCTGTGCGTCCTTGGCCATTTTCTTATCCTTGGATCTCGACACCGCCGTAATGCCGGCGGCTCCACCGGCCGGAAAGCACATGGCTTCCGGCCATCAAACACGACCGACCCGGACGATCCGGGTCGACCCGATTACTTCTTCTTGCCGGCGATCGCCTTGGCCGGACCCTTGCGGGTGCGGGCATTCGTGTGCGTGCGCTGGCCGCGAACCGGCAGCCCGCGACGATGACGCAGGCCACGGTAGCAGCCGAGGTCCATGAGGCGCTTGATGTTCATCGACGTCTCGCGACGCAGATCACCCTCGACGCGGTAGTCGCGGTCGATGAGTTCGCGAATCTGAAGCACCTCGGCGTCGGACAGCTCGTTCACGCGGCGCTCGGCCGAGAGATTCGCCTTGTCCATGATCTCCTGCGCGAAGCGCGGGCCGATGCCATGGATGTACTGAAGCGCGATGAGAACGCGCTTGTTGGTCGGAATATTGACGCCTGCAATACGGGCCAAGTGAGCCTCCTTTGGTCGCGGATCCGCCACGACACTGATCTGCACGACCCGTCAGGGCCGCTCCTAAACGCCAAGCGACCGTACGCAACGCTTCCGCGTATGCGCCGATCGCCTGATGATGCGCGAATTGGACCGGTCCTTATAAGATTCCCCGGCCCTTAGTCAACCGTCAGGCCGAAACCTGCGTGGTCAGCAGCGTCTCGATCTCATCGGTGACGTGATCGACCGGCGCCATGCCGTCGATCTCCCGCAGGAGACCGCGTTCACGATAGTAGGGCGAGACGGCCGCCGTCGCCTGACGGAACTCGCGAAGACGCCGGTGAAACACCTCCGGCGTATCGTCCTTGCGAACCGGCAGGCCGGCTTCGGCGGTTTCCCGCGCGCGCTTCTCGATGCGCTCGACGAGCTTCTGCTCGTCGACACGGAACTCGAGAACGGCGTCGATGGCGAGCTTGCGCTCGTCCAGCATGTCGTCGAGCGCCCTCGCCTGCGCCACCGTCCGAGGGAAACCATCCAGAATGAAGCCCTTACGGGCGTCGTCCTGGTCGATGCGGTCCGCAACGATGCCGATAACGATCTCGTCCGAGACGAGCTGACCGGCATCCATCACGGCCTGGGCCCGACGCCCGACATCCGTCCCCTTGGCTACGGCTTCCCGCAGCATGTCGCCGGTCGAAAGCTGCGGTATCCCATGCCGCTCGACCAGACGATGCGCCTGAGTCCCCTTCCCCGCCCCGGGGGGGCCCAGCAGTATGACCCTCATCGAGCTCCTCGCCTTCCTCCGCGCAGCTTCGCCTTCTTGACGAGGCCTTCGTATTGGTGCGCCAGCAGGTGTCCCTGAACCTGCGCAACCGTATCCATCGTCACCGACACGACGATCAGCAGCGACGTACCGCCCAGATAGAACGGAATGCCGGCGGCCGAGATCAGGATCTCCGGGAGGAGGCAGATCACCACGAGGTAGATCGCGCCCACCACGGTGATGCGTGTGAGAACGTAGTCGATGTAATCGGCGGTCCTCTCGCCCGGGCGGATGCCCGGAATGAAGCCGCCATGCTTCTTCAGGTTGTCCGCCGTGTCCTTCGGATTGAAGACGATGGCGGTGTAGAAGAAGGCGAAGAATGCGATCATGCCAGCATACAGAAGCATGTAGAGCGGCCGACCGTGGCCGAGCGACGCGATGATCGCCGTCGCCCATCCCGGCAGGGTGCTCGTGTCGGCGAAGTTCGCGATCGTGACCGGCAGGAGCAGCAAGGACGAGGCGAAGATCGGCGGAATGACGCCGGCAGTGTTCAGCTTCAGCGGCAGATGCGACGTGTCGCCCTGGAACATCCGGTTGCCGACCTGGCGCTTCGGGTACTGGATCAGAAGCCGGCGCTGCGCCCGCTCGAAGAAGACGACACCGGCGATACAGGCGACGACCACCACGACGACGATCAGGATGATCGCGGTCGACAGCGCGCCCGTGCGGCCGAGTTCCAGAAGGTTGGCGAGCGCCGACGGCAGGTTCGCCGCGATGCCCGCGAAGATGATCAGCGAGATGCCGTTGCCGATGCCCCGCGCCGTGATCTGCTCGCCGATCCACATCAGGAACATCGTGCCACCCACCAGCGTGATGACGCTGGACAGGATGAAGAACGTGCCGGGATTGGTGACGATGCTGCTCGTCGACTGGAGACCCGCCGCGATTCCGTAGGCCTGGACAGTGGCGAGGAGAACCGTGCCGTAGCGGGTGTACTGGTTGATGATCTTGCGGCCGGATTCACCCTCCTTCTTGAGGGCTTCCAGCGAGGGAATGACCGAGGTCATCAGCTGAATGATGATCGACGCGGAGATGTACGGCATGATGCCGAGCGCGAAGATCGCCATGCGACCGACGGCCCCGCCGGCGAACATGTTGAACAGGCCGAGGATGCCCGTCGACTGCTGCTGGAACGCCTGCGCCAACGCGTGCGGATCGATGCCGGGCATCGGGATATAGGTGCCGAGCCGATAGACCAGGAGCGCCCCCAGCGTGAACCAGATGCGCTTCTTCAGGTCTTCCGCCTTCGAGAAGGCGGAGAAGTTCAGGTTTGCGGCAAGTTGTTCCGCGGCCGATGCCATGTCTGCGCTCTCTCCGGATGATCCGACACGGGCAGCCCGACGCAATGCGCAAGCCACGCGGACGATTCCGACACGTTCGTGACGTTATGTAGAACGGCCTAGCGATGCGAATTACAAGACAAATTCGGTCGTCGGGCGGTCCTGCAAGAAAAAAGCCGCCCTCGTGTGGGAGGGCGGCTTTCGAACTTCAACCGCAAGGCGGAGGTTCAGGCTTCCGCCGCGGCCTTCTGCGGAACGGTGAGCGTGCCACCGGCCTTCTCGACCTTCTCGATCGCGGAACGCGACGCGCCATCGGCCTGGATCGTCAGCTTGGCGGAGACTTCCCCGTCACCGAGGATCCGCACGCCATCCCGCGCACGGTTCACGAGACCGGCAGCCTGAAGGGCCGCCATGTCGATCGTCGCCTTCGCGTCGAGCTTGCCGGCCTCGATCGCCTGGGCGATCTTGTCCAGCGACACGATGTTGAACGACTTGGCGAAGATGTTCACGAAGCCGCGCTTCGGAAGGCGACGATAGAGCGGCATCTGGCCACCCTCGAAGCCGTTGATCGCAACGCCGGAGCGGGCCTTTTGGCCCTTGACGCCACGACCACCGGTCTTGCCGGAACCCGAACCGATGCCACGACCGAGACGCTTGCGCGAATGGGTGGCGCCGTCCTTATCGGCGATCTCGTTGAGCTTCATCTCGTTTACTCCCGGCTCACTGGCCGTCGACGACGCGGACGAGGTGGCTGACCTTGGCGATCATGCCACGGACCGAAGGCGTATCCTCCAGCGTCCGAACGCGGTGCAACTTGTTCAGCCCGAGGCCGATCAGCGTGGCACGCTGCTCGCTCGGACGGCGGATCGGGCTTCCGATCTGTTCGACGGTGATCGTCGAGCCCTGGACTTGGGTCTTGGACATCATTCGGCTCCTTGAAGGGGGACGACGGGCGGCAAGCGCATTGCTGCGCTCGCGCTGCTCCATCAGTCCTCAGCGCCGACCAGGTCGCGACGGCGCGCCTGGAGCGTGGAATACTTGATGCCGCGACGGGCAGCGACATCCTTCGGATGCATCTGACCCTTCAGGGCGTCGAACGTGGCACGAACCATGTTGTACGGGTTCGACGAGCCGAGCGACTTGGCGACGACGTCGTGCATGCCGACGGCCTCGAACACGGCGCGCATCGGACCACCGGCGATGATGCCGGTACCGGCCTCGGCGGTGCGCAGCAGGACCTTGCCGGCGCCGTGACGACCGGCCACGTCGTGGTGCAGCGTGCGACCGTCGCGCAGCGGCACGAAGATCAGGTCGCGCTTGGCGGCTTCCGTAGCCTTGCGGATGGCTTCCGGCACTTCGCGCGCCTTGCCATGGCCGAAACCCACGCGGCCCTTCAGGTCGCCGACGACGACGAGCGCGGCGAAGCCGAAGCGACGGCCACCCTTGACCACCTTGGCGACGCGGTTGATGTGGACGAGCTTGTCGACGAAGCCGTCATCCCGCTCTTCGCGGTCGTTACGTTCATTGCGAGGCGCCATATCCTGTCCTTGTTTTTTTCCGGAGGCGTCCTGGGAAAGGTGCCGATCGATGCGGCACCCGGCTTAAAGCATGACACGGCCGGCAGGAAAACCCACCGGACCGCAATCACACCGAAGATCGACGACCCTTGGGTCGAAGATCAGAAGTTCAGGCCACCCTCGCGGGCAGACTCGGCCAAAGCCTTGATGCGGCCGTGGTAGATGAACGCACCACGATCGAACACGACGTCGGTCACGCCCGCTTCCTTGGCGCGCTCGGCGACGAGCTTGCCAACGGCTGCAGCGGCGGCGGTGTCGGCGCCGGTCTTCAGATCGCCGCGCAGCCCGACATCAAGCGTCGAAGCGGCAGCGAGGGTACGGCCAGCGGCATCGTCGATGATCTGGGCGTAGATGTTCTTCGACGAGCGGTGGACCGAAAGGCGCGGACGCCCGTTCGCCACGGCCTTGATCGAACGGCGGACGCGGGATGCGCGGCGCCGGAGGAGTTCCTTCTGCGTTGCCATGTCCCGAGCCTTACTTCTTCTTGCCTTCCTTACGGACGATCTTCTCGCCCGCGTACTTCACGCCCTTGCCCTTGTAAGGCTCGGGACCGCGGTAATCGCGGATTTCGGCAGCCACCTGACCGACCTGCTGCTTGTCGATGCCGGTGATCACGATCTCGGTCGGCTTCGGAACGACAATCGAAATGCCCTCCGGAACCGGGTAGAGAACGTCGTGGCTGAAGCCGAGCGCCAGCTGCAGGTTCTTGCCCTGCATCGAAGCGCGATAGCCGACGCCGCTGATCTCGAGACGCTTCTCGAAACCATCCTTCACGCCCGACAGGATGTTCACGATCATCGTACGGGACATGCCCCACTTCGAACGCGCATCCTTCGAGTCGTCGCGCGGGTCGACCTTGATCGACCCGTCTTCCATCTTCACGAGCACTTCGTCGTTCACCACGAACGAGAGCTCGCCCTTCGGGCCCTTAGCCCGGACGGTCTGACCGTCGACCGAGGCGGTGACCCCGCCCGGGACGGCAACCGGCTTCTTGCCAATACGAGACATCTGAGAACCTGTCCGTTGATCGCTTGGGAGACCTCGACGCGGCGTCAGAAGACGCGGCAGAGGATCTCGCCACCGACGTTCTGTTCGCGAGCGGCGTGGTCCGCCATGACGCCCTTCGGGGTTGAGAGCACCGAAATGCCCAGGCCGTTGGCGACATGCGGGATCGTCTTCGCCGAAACGTAGACGCGACGGCCGGGCTTCGACACGCGGGAGATCTCCTTGATGACCGGAGCGCCCTCGTAGTACTTGAGCTCGATATTGAACTCAGCCGTACCGTTCTCGAACTTGGTCTCGGAGTAACCCCGGATGTAGCCCTCGTCCTTGAGCACGTCGAGGACGCGCGCGCGGAGCTTGGAGGCAGGGGTGGCGACCGACGTCTTGCTCCGCATCGTGGCGTTGCGGATGCGCGTCAGCATATCGCCGAGAGGATCGGAAAGTGCCATTGCAGTGCCTCCTTACCAGCTCGACTTGACGATGCCCGGGATCTGCCCGGTGTTGCCGAGGTCGCGCAGCGCGATACGGCTCATCTTCAGCTTGCGATAATAGGCGCGCGGACGACCCGTCACCTCACAACGGTTGCGGACGCGAACCTTGGAAGAGTTGCGCGGCAACTCGGCCAGCTGGAGCTGAGCGCGGAAACGCTCCTCCATCGAGGCCTCCTGGTTCGTCGTCACGGCCTTCAGCGCTTCGCGCTTGGCCGCGTACTTGGCGACCAGCTTCTGCCGGCGCTTGTTCTTCTCGATGGCGCTCTTCTTGGCCATAACTTTTCCTTTCGCCTGCCGTTACTGGCGGAACGGGAAGTTCAGCGCCTTCAGAAGGGCGCGGGCTTCTTCGTCAGTCTTCGCCGTCGTACACACGATGATGTCCATGCCCCACATCTGATCAACCTTGTCGTAGTTGATCTCGGGGAACACGATGTGCTCCTTCAAGCCCATGGCGAAGTTGCCACGACCGTCGAAGCTCTTCGGGTTGAGGCCGCGGAAGTCCCGCACGCGGGGCAGAGCGATCTGCACCAGGCGATCCACGAACTCGTACATGCGCTCCTTGCGAAGGGTGACCTTCGCGCCGATCGGCATGTTCTCGCGCACCTTGAACCCGGCGATCGAGTTCCGGGCACGCGTGATGACAGGCTTCTGACCGGCGATCTTCGCCAGGTCTTCCGCCGCGATCGTCGGCTTCTTGGAGTCGCCGGTGGCCTCACCGACGCCCATGTTGATCACGACCTTGTCGAGACGCGGAACTTCCATCTCGTTGGAGTACTTGAACTCCTCGAGAAGCTGCTTGCGGATCTCGTCGCGGTATACGGCCTTGAGCCGAGGCGTGTAGCTGGTCTCAGCCATCGATCTGTTCTCCCGAACGCTTGGCGACGCGCACCTTCTTTGCGTTCTCGCCCTCGCCGACAACCTTGAAACCGACGCGGGTCGGCTTGCCATCCTTCGGGTCGGCGACCGAGAGGTTCGAGAGGTGGATGGGGGCCTCCTTGGAGACGATCCCGGCTTCCTGGCTGGCGGACTGCTTCTGGTGGCGCTTCACCAGGTTGACGCCGGAGACGACCGCACGGTCCTCCTTCGGCATGACCTGGAGCACCTTGCCCGAGCGGCCCTTGTCCTTGCCGGCCAGCACGACGACGTTGTCGCCCTTCTTGATCTTCTGCATCGGTCCGGCTCCTTACAGCACTTCCGGGGCCAGGGAAATGATCTTCATGTGGTTCCGGCCGCGCAGCTCGCGCGGAACGGGTCCGAAGATACGAGTTCCGACAGGCTCCTTCTTGTTGTCGATCAGCACCGCCGCATTGCGGTCGAAGCGGATCACGGAACCGTCCGGGCGGCGGATGTCCTTGGCCGTGCGAACCACGACCGCCTTCATCACGTCACCCTTCTTCACGCGGCCGCGCGGAATGGCTTCCTTGATCGAAACGACGATAATGTCGCCGACCGAGGCATACTTCCGCTTCGAGCCGCCCAGCACCTTGATGCACATGACACGACGGGCGCCGGAATTGTCCGCCACATCGAGGTTTGTTTGCATCTGAATCATGTCAGGCCGCCTTCAAATCACGAGCAGCCGGGGAGCGCAGGATCATGCGCTGCACCCGAGCCTATATTCACTGAGCCGAAGCCTGGGAGGCAACGACGATCCAAGTCTTGTCCTTCGAGATCGGCTTGGTCTCCTCGATGGAGACGATGTCGCCGACCTTGTACTGGTTGGATTCGTCGTGCGCCTTGTACTTCTTCGACCGGCGAACGGTCTTCTTGAAGAGCGGATGCGTGAAGCGACGCTCCACGAGCACGACGACCGTCTTGTCATTCTTATCGGAGACCACGGTCCCCTGCAAAACGCGTTTCGGCATAGTTGACTACCTTCAGGCCTTGGCCGTGCCGGCCTTCTGGCGGGCAATGGTCTTGATCCGGGCGATGTCCCGACGGACTTCCTTGACACGAGACGTGTTCTCGAGCTGGCCCGTGGCACGCTGGAAGCGCAGGTTGAACTGCTCCTTCTTCAGCTTGCCGAGGTCGGCCGTCAGCTCGTCCTGCGTCTTCGTGGTGAGGTCGGAGGCTTTCATCGAATTTCTCCTTACTCGGCGATGCGCTGGATGAACCGCGTGCGGATCGGAAGCTTCGCCGCACCGAGGCGCAGGGCCTCGCGAGCGACGTCTTCCGCCACGCCGTCGATCTCGAACATGATACGACCGGGAGCGACGCGAGCCGCCCAGTACTCGATCGCACCCTTGCCCTTACCCATGCGGACTTCCGTCGGCTTGGCGGTGACCGGCAGGTCCGGGAAGATCCGGATCCAGACGCGGCCCTGGCGCTTCATCTGACGGGTGATCGCGCGGCGAGCCGCCTCGATCTGGCGGGCGGTGACGCGCTCCGGCTCGAGGGCCTTCAGACCGAAGGTCCCGAAGCTGAGCAACGAGCCGCCCTTGGAGTTGCCGTGAATGCGTCCCTTGAACGCCTTCCGGAACTTCGTGCGCTTTGGTTGCAACATTTCCTATTACTCCGAAACTTCGACTATCAGGCGTGCTCGCGCTCGCGCTCACGACGACGGTTGTTGCCGCCACCGGAGTTCGAGCCGTCGCCTTCGACCGCACGACGCTCGGAAGCCATCGGATCGTGCTCCAGGATCTCGCCCTTGAAGATCCAGACCTTCACGCCGCAGACACCGTACGCCGTATGGGCTTCCGCGGTGCCGTAGTCAACATCCGCGCGAAGCGTATGCAGCGGAACGCGGCCCTCGCGGTACCATTCCATGCGGGCGATCTCAGCGCCGCCGAGACGGCCGCCGCAATTGATGCGGATGCCTTCGGCGCCAAGGCGCATCGCCGACTGGACGGCGCGCTTCATCGCACGGCGGAACGCGATGCGGCGCTCCAGCTGCTGGGCGATCGACTGCGCCACCAGCGTCGCGTCGGTCTCGGGCTTCCGGACCTCGACGATGTTGATGTGCGTCTCGGCGTTGGTCATCGCCGCCAGCTTCTTGCGAAGCTTCTCGATGTCAGCGCCCTTCTTGCCAATGACGATGCCCGGACGCGCCGAGTGGATCGTGATGCGGCACTTCTTGTGCGGGCGTTCGATGACGATCTTGGAGACCGCCGCCTGCTTCAGCTCGGCGAGGAGGTACTTGCGGATCGCAAGATCCTCGTGGAGCAGCTGGCCGTACTCGCCGGTGTTGGCGAACCAGCGGGAGTCCCAGGTCCGGTTGATGCCGAGGCGCAGGCCGATCGGATTGACTTTCTGACCCATTACGCGGCCTCCTCTTCGGCCTTCTCGCGGACGATGATCGTCAGGTGCGAGAACGGCTTCTCGACCCGGCTCGCCCGACCGCGACCGCGGGCGTGGAAACGCTTCATCGTGATCGACTTGCCGACGAAAGCCTCGGCGACGACCAGCGTGTCGACGTCAAGATCGTGGTTGTTCTCGGCGTTCGCGATGGCGCTTTCCAGCGTCTTCTTCACCGTCTCGGCGATCCGCTTGCGCGAGAAGGTGAGGTCCGCGAGAGCGCGATCCACCTTCTTGCCGCGGATCATCTGCGCGACGAGGTTGAGTTTCTGCGGGCTCACGCGGATCGTACGGGCGACAGCCTTCGCCTCGTTGTCCTTGAGCACGCGCTCGGCCTTGGCCTTACCCATGTTACTTCCTCTTCGCCTTCTTGTCGGCGCCGTGGCCGTAATAGGTACGGGTCGGGGAGAACTCGCCGAACTTGTGTCCGACCATGTCCTCGTTGACCGAGACCGGGATGTGCTTGTTGCCGTTGTAGACGCCGAACGTCAGACCAACGAACTGCGGCAGGATCGTGGAGCGACGGCTCCAGATCTTGATGACTTCGCTGCGACCACCCGAGCGGACCTTTTCGGCCTTCTTCAGGAGGTAGCCATCAACGAACGGACCTTTCCAGACGGAACGTGTCATGGAGTGTTTCCCTTACTTCTTGCGCTGATGGCGCGAGCGCATGATGAACTTGTCGGTCGCCTTGTTCTGGCGCGTGCGCTTGCCCTTCGTGGGCTTGCCCCAAGGCGTCACCGGGTGACGGCCACCCGAGGTGCGACCCTCACCACCGCCGTGCGGGTGATCGACCGGGTTCATCGCGACGCCGCGAACGTGCGGGCGACGACCGAGCCAGACCGAACGGCCCGCCTTGCCGAGGTTGATGTTGCCGTGGTCCGGATTGGATACGGCACCGACCGTGGCGAAGCACGATCCCGACACCAGACGCTGCTCGCCCGAGTTCAGGCGCAGGATCGCCATGCCCTGGTCGCGACCGACGAGCTGAGCGTAGGCGCCAGCCGAACGGGCGATCTGACCGCCCTTCATCGGCTTCATCTCCACATTGTGGATGATGGTGCCGACCGGCATCGCCGACAGCGGCATCGCGTTGCCCGGCTTGACGTCGATGCCGGTGAGACCCGCCACGACCTTATCGCCGGCAGCCAGACGCTGCGGTGCCAAGATGTAGGACAGCTCGCCGTCCTCGTAGCGGATCAGCGCGATGAACGCGGTGCGGTTCGGATCGTACTCGAGACGCTCCACCGTCGCGACGACGTCAAGCTTGCGACGCTTGAAGTCGATCATGCGGTAGGTGCGCTTGTGTCCGCCGCCCTGATAGCGGGCGGTGATGCGACCCATGTTGTTGCGGCCGCCGCTCGAATGCAGGCCCTCGGTCAACTGCTTGACCGGCTTGCCCTTCCAGAGGCCCGAGCGGTCGACGAGCACCAGCTGGCGGGTGCTCGGGGTGACCGGCTTGAAGTTCTTCAGTGCCATGATCTTCTATCCTCGCAGCCAGCCGTCAGAGACCGGTCGAGACGTCGATGGACTGGCCCTCGGCCAGCGTCACGATCGCCTTCTTCTGGTCGCTCTGGCGGCCCGGACGGCCGCGGAAACGCCGCACCTTGCCCTTGCGGACGAGAGTGTTGACGGCAGTGACCTTGACACCGAACAGAGCCTCGACGGCCGCCTTGATCTGCGGCTTGGTCGCGGTCTTCGCAACGTTGAAGATCACCTGGTTGAACTCGGAGACCAGCGTCGACTTCTCAGTGATGACCGGGCTCGTGATGACGTCGTAATGGCGCAGATCGCTCATTTGAAGCGCTCCTCGAGGGCCTCGACGGCAGCCTTCGACAGGACAAGCGTCTGACGGCGCAGAATGTCGTAAACGTTGATGCCCTGAACCGGCAGAACGTCGATGTTCGGGATGTTGCGGGCCGAGCGAGCGAAGTTCTCGTTCAGCTGCGCGCCACCGATGATCAGCGCGTTCGTCAGGCCGAGGCCCGCGAACTGGGCCAGCACCGCCTTGGTCTTGCCGTCGGCCGAGGTCAGATCGTCGATGACGATCAGGCCGCCCGACTTGGCCTTGGCCGAGAGGGCATGCTTGAGGGCGAGCGCGCGGACCTTCTTGGGAAGATCGTGAGCGTGGCTGCGCGAGACCGGGCCGTGGGCCTTGCCACCGCCGCGGAACTGCGGAGCGCGGGCCGAGCCGTGACGGGCGCGACCGGTGCCCTTCTGCTTGTAGAGCTTGGCACCCGTACGGGCGATCTCGGCGCGGCCCAGCGACTGGTGCGTGCCCTGCTGGCGCTTGGCGAGCTGGTAGCGGACCATGCGCTGGAGGATGTCCTCGCGCGGCTCGAGACCGAAGATCTCGTCAGCGAGGGTCACCGAACCGGCTTCGGCGCCGGCGAGGGTCTTGATCTTGATGTCCATTACTCGGTTCCCTCGGAAGCGGCCGAAGCGCCGTTGTTGGCGGCCTGGCGCAGGGCAGCCGGCTTGGGGGCGTTCTCGGGGAGCTTCGCCTTGACCGCGTCACGGACGAGGATCCAGCCGCCCTTCGAGCCCGGCACGGCGCCGCGGATCAGGAGGAGGCCCTTCTCGGCGTCCGTGCGGACGACCTCGAGGTTCTGGGTCGTCACGCGGGTCTGACCCATGTGACCGGCCATCTTCTTGTTCTTGAAGACCTTGCCCGGATCCTGGCGCTGACCGGTCGAACCGTGCGAGCGGTGCGAGACCGACACGCCGTGCGTGGCGCGAAGACCACCGAAGTTGTGGCGCTTCATGACGCCGGCGAAACCCTTACCGATCGAGGTGCCGGTGACATCCACCAGCTGGCCCGCGACGAAGTGGTCGGCCGTGATTTCGGCGCCCACGTCGATGAGGTTGTCGTCCGACACGCGGAACTCGGCCATCTTGCGCTTCGGCTCGACGGAGGCCTGAGCGAACACGCCGCGCATCGCCTTCGAGGTGTTCTTCACCTTGGCAGTGCCGACACCGAGCTGAACGGCGGTGTAGCCATTCTTGTCCTGGGTGCGCTGACCCACGACCTGGAGGTTCTCGACCTTGAGAACCGTGACCGGCACATGCTCGCCCGCATCATTGTAGATGCGGGTCATGCCGACCTTCTGTGCAATCAAACCTGAACGCATTCTCGTTCTTTCTCCAGAGGAACCTTGAGACCCCGAAAGGTCCTGCCGGTTCTTGTCCGCTCGTTAGAGCTTGATCTCGACGTCGACGCCTGCGGCGAGGTCGAGCTTCATCAGCGCATCGACCGTCTGCGGCGTCGGGTCGACGATGTCGAGCAGCCGCTTGTGGGTGCGCATTTCGAACTGCTCGCGGGACTTCTTGTCCACGTGGGGCGAGCGGTTGACCGTAAACTTCTCGATACGGGTCGGCAGCGGGATGGGCCCGCGCACGTTGGCGCCGGTGCGCTTTGCCGTCGATACGATCTCGCGGGTGGAGGCGTCGAGCACGCGGTGGTCGAACGCCTTCAGGCGGATGCGAATATTCTGGCCGTTCATTGCATTCGTCCTTCCGTCGGAGCCATGCCGGAGTGCCGGCGCTTTCCGATCGCTAAACAGTCTTCAGCCAATCAAACCGGACGCCCGCACGGCGCCCGAACCGCCCCGAAGGGCAAAGAGAACGCGGCGGTGTAGACCGCCGCGCCCTTGATTTCAAGAGGCCAAGCCTTACTCGACGATCGAGGCGACGATACCGGCGCCGACGGTGCGGCCGCCCTCGCGGATGGCGAAGCGCAGCTTCTCTTCCATCGCGATCGGAACGATCAGCTTGACGTCCATCGNGGCGACGATACCGGCGCCGACGGTGCGGCCGCCCTCGCGGATGGCGAAGCGCAGCTTCTCTTCCATCGCGATCGGAACGATCAGCTTGACGTCCATCGTCACGTTGTCGCCCGGCATCACCATCTCGGTGCCCTCCGGCAGCGTCACCACGCCCGTCACGTCCGTCGTGCGGAAGTAGAACTGCGGGCGGTAGTTCGTGAAGAACGGCGTGTGGCGACCGCCCTCCTCCTTCGTCAGGATGTACGCCTCGGCCATGAAGCGCGTGTGCGGCTTCACCGAACCCGGCTTGCACAGGACCTGCCCGCGCTCCACGCCCTCACGGTCCACGCCGCGGATCAGCGCGCCGATGTTGTCGCCCGCCTGGCCCTGGTCCAGGAGCTTGCGGAACATCTCGACGCCCGTCACCGTCGTCTTCTTGTTGTCGCGGATGCCGACGATCTCGACTTCCTCGCCGACCTTCACGATGCCGCGCTCGACGCGACCCGTCACCACCGTGCCGCGGCCCGAGATCGAGAAAACGTCCTCGATCGGCATCAGGAACGGCATGTTGATCGGACGCTCCGGCGTCGGGATGTAGGCGTCGACCTGCTTCATCAGTTCGCGAACCGCGTCCTCGCCGATCTCCTTGTTGGAGTCCTCGAGAGCGGCCAGCGCCGAGCCCTTGACGATCGGAACGTCGTCGCCCGGGAAGTCGTAGGACGACAGGAGCTCGCGAACCTCGAGCTCGACGAGCTCGAGAAGCTCGGCGTCGTCGACCTGGTCCACCTTGTTCAGGAACACCACCAGCGCCGGAACGCCGACCTGGCGCGCCAGGAGGATGTGCTCGCGCGTCTGCGGCATCGGGCCGTCGGCCGCCGAGCAGACCAGGATCGCGCCGTCCATCTGCGCCGCGCCCGTGATCATGTTCTTCACGTAGTCGGCGTGTCCCGGGCAGTCGACGTGCGCGTAGTGACGGTTCTCCGTCTCGTACTCCACGTGCGCCGTCGAGATCGTGATGCCGCGCGCCTTCTCCTCCGGCGCCGCGTCGATCTGGTCGTACGCGCGGAACTCGCCGAAGTACTTCGTGATCGCCGCCGTCAGCGACGTCTTCCCGTGATCAACGTGACCAATCGTCCCGATGTTCACATGCGGCTTGTTACGCTCGAATTTGCTCTTCGCCAT
>NZ_LMOH01000002.1 GCF_001423245.1 Aureimonas sp. Leaf324 | reverse complement strand
CCGCCTCAGCCGTCCAGTCCGTCCGCCCCGGCGCCACCGCCGTCGTCGATGAACGCCTTATAGGGGGACCCACCGCAGAAGGTCAACAGGGAAATGCCGACCAAAGGGAAAAAATTGGAAATCTGAAGCGACGCCAGCATGTTGAGAGCTGTTCGGATCGTCAGGACAGCGTCATCGGGCCGACACGAAGGCATGAAAGTGCAAGAGGAAAGGGCTCCTGAGGTCCATCACCATCCTCTTCCTTGGGAACACGACGCTGGCGAGGGACGGCATTCCGGCACAGCATCCTTCAGTCCTCGAGGATCGCGGGGTCCACATGTCGGAACGACCGATCTCCCATGGTTCGGTCGATGTGTCCGTGCCCTTCTTCGAGACGAGACGGCCCGTCCCCAGCTTCCCCAAGCGGGAGATGGGTCGATTGGTTGACATCTCCTGATCGCCGCCTCTCTATCTCACGCAACGATCGTCCCTGTGTCCGCCCGGCAACAGCGGCGGTCCGGGGATGCCCCTTGCGCGTCGCCTTCGCTTTTCGGCCGCTTTGTTGAGGCCAGGGGGAGGCGGACCAGCATGAGACCGGAATGAATCACGAGCGATACGCCAAGCCGAACTTCGGGAACCAGCCTGCGCTCGTCGCCGACGTCCGTCGCAAGCCGGACCGCCGCCAGGTCTCGGCTCGTTGGCTCGCCGGCACCCTTCTGACTGGCCTGACGTCGAGCGCCATGATGGGTATCGCCCTGTCGGCCGCCCACGACGGACGCCGGATGCTGGTCTCACCCGCCGTCGTCGGCGAGGTCTCCGCGCCTCAGACCGATATCGTCGAGCGCGGCGAGCGCGTCTTCGCGACCCCGATCCCGATCGACCGCAATCGCTCGACCATCGAGGTGCCGACCCTGATGCGCGAGGGGGACCGCGAGGTCATCCGCTCCCTTCCCTTCGCGTATGCCTCGATGCTTCTGGGCGCGCGGCATCCGACCACCGTCTCCTATCCGACCTTCGACGCGATGAACGTCATCGGCAGTGACGACGACGAGTCGGAGCCCGCGCAGGCCCCCGAAACCGGACAGATCTACGACGCCAAGGTCGAGGGCGACGTCGGGCTCGCCGTCGAGCCCTTCGAATTCGATGCGGCGAGCTACGACGATGCGCCCGATATCGGCACGCGCGAGGCCGAGTTCCTGGTGCGCGAGGCGGTGCCGCGCCTCGCCTCCGCACCGGTCCAGGTCGCCGCCTACCAGGCCTTCGACACCTCCCGCTTCGGCGGCACGCTGTCGGACGCTGCGGACTACGTCCCCGGCTCCGCCGCTCGTGTCACGGCCGAGAACGTCTCGATGTCGCCGGCCGAGGAACGGCAGGACAGGGTGTCCCGCTATTTCGAGGAGATCGTGCCGTTCCGGGAGACGCTCGAGATTTCAGGGGCGCTCGCCGAGAATGGGCACGAGGACGGCGAAGCGGCGGCCTCGCGCCTGTCCGCGCTTCTCGGGCGCAGCACGCTCGATGCCGGCGAGGTGCTGCGTCTGGGTCTCGAGCCGTCCGGCGAAGGATCGCGGATCGTGCGCCTGTCGGCCTACCGCGGCGAGCGGCATCTGGCGACCGTGGCGCTCGCCGACGACGGCTCGTTCGAGGAAGGACCGGAGCCCGCGCTCAGCCGCTCCGTCGCCCAGGCCTTCGACGAGAATGCCACCGAGGCGCCGCTGCGACAGAACATGCCGACCGTCTACGACGGCATCTACCAGGCGGCGCTTGCCTACGGGCTCGACGATCGTCTCTGCCGCAAGCTCCTGAAGATCCTCTCGGCCGACGTCGATTTCCAGGCGCGGCTCGATCCGACCGATCGGCTCACACTTCTCTATTCTTTGAAGGAGGGCGAAGAGGAGGCCAGCGCCGACTCCCAGATCCTGTTCGTCGAAGCCAAGTTCGGCGACACGACCAAGCGCTACTACCGCTTCTTTACCTCCGACGACGACCAGACCGACTACTACGACGACGACGGGCGCAGCGCGAAGCAGTTCCTCCTGCGCAACCCGGTGCCCAAGGGCCGGTTCACCTCGCCCTTTGGCTCGCGCCGCCATCCCGTTCTCGGCTACGCCCGCATGCACTGGGGCGTCGACTGGGCGGCGCCGCGCGGCACGCCGATCCTCGCGTCCGGCTCCGGCATCGTGGAGCAGGCGGGCTGGTCGACGGGCTTCGGCCAGCAGACCATCATTCGTCATGCCAACGGCTACGAGACGTCCTATTCCCACCAGAGCAAGATCGCCGGCGGCGTCGTGAAGGGCGCGCGCGTGCGCCAGGGGCAGATCATCGGCTATATCGGCTCGACGGGCCTGTCGACCGGCAACCACCTGCATTACGAAGTGACCGTCAACGGCACGCGCGTCGATCCGATGCGCATTCGCCTGCCGTCGGGCCGGCAGCTTGCCGGCGACCAGCTCGTCGCCTTCCAGCGCGAGCGCGAGCGCATCGACAACCTCCTGAAGGACAGCGTCGACGAGATGCGCGTCGCCGCCCACTAGAGCGGAAACAGGGCGAGCCGTTCCGGCCCGCCCTTCCGTGGTCGTTCGTCAGGCCGGCTGGCGACCGATCGACGACTGCGAGCGCCACAGGTCGATCCCGCCCTCGGTGGCCGAGCGGTCGATGGCCGCCAGCTCCTCACCCGAGAACTCGAGATTATTGAGTGCGTCCAGCGAGGAATCGAGCTGCGCCACCGTGCGTGCCCCGATCAGCGCCGAGGTGACGGCCGGGTTCCGGAGCACCCAGGCGATCGCCATCTGCGCCAGCGACTGGCCCCGCGCCTTGGCGATCTCGTTGAGGGCGCGGATGCGCGTGACATTCTCGTCGGTGACGAGATCGGGCGAGAAGGACTTCGCCTTCGCCGCGCGCGAGCCTTCCGGCACGCCGCCGAGATACTTGTCGGTCAGGAGACCCTGCGCTAGCGGCGAGAAGGCGATGCAGCCGACGCCGAGCGTGGTCAGCGTGTCGAGAAGCTCCTCCTCCACCCAGCGGTTCAGCATCGAGTAGGACGGCTGATGGATCAGCATCGGCGTGCCCATGGCCTTCAGCATGGCATGGGCTTCGCGCGTGCGGTCCGGCCCGTAGGATGACACGCCGACATAGAGCGCCTTGCCCGAGCGCACGATCGCGTCGAGCGCGCCCATCGTCTCCTCCAGTGGCGTCTTCGGGTCCGGCCGGTGGTGGTAGAAGATGTCGACATAGTCGAGGCCCATGCGCTTCAGGCCCTGGTCGAGCGACGCCACGAGATACTTGCGCGAGCCGAAGTTGCCGTAGGGGCCCGGCCACATGTCCCAGCCCGCCTTCGTCGAGATCACCAGTTCGTCGCGATAGGGGCGGAAGTCGAGATCCATCCAGCGGCCGAAGTTCTCCTCGGCGGAGCCCGGAGGCGGCCCGTAATTGTTGGCGAGATCGAAATGCGTGACGCCGCGGTCGAAGGCTCGGCGCAGGATCGCCCGGCCCGTCTCGAACACGTCGGTGCCGCCGAAGTTCTGCCAGAGGCCGAGCGAGATGGCGGGCAGGTCGAGCCCGGAGCGGCCGCAGCGGCGGAAGTCGGCGCGGGCATAGCGTTGGTCGTCGGCGGTATAGGGCATAAGTCCTCCTCTCGGCCGCCGGACCCGGCGGCGCGGGCGGACTATAGTCGCAAGCCCTGCGGAGGAAAGACGCGATCGGGGCTCGGCCGGCAAAAGGTCCGAGGATTTCCATGCCCGCCGAACGGCGTCAGCGGCAGTAGGTGGCGTCGCCGTTGCGGGCCGCGATGTCGAGATGAAGATGGGTGCCGTGATCGCTGTCGGTGCCAGGTCCCAGAACCGTGCGGAACGGCCCGCAGGCGGCCCGGCGCACGGCGGCCGCGAACCGGTCGGCCGGCGTTCCGGCGTCCTTCGCCTCCACCGGCTGCGTCGTGCCGTCGGAGAGCTCGAAGCCCGCGATGTCGATGGCGCTGCCGCGCGAATGCTCCGAGATCTTTTGTTCGCTCGCCCGTGCGCGGCAGACATAGGTGGAGGCCTGGGTCAGTGCCTTGACCGTCGCGCCCTTGAACTCGGCCTTGGCGGCGGGCGCCACACCCTCCGACACCCAGACGTCGAGCGCCAGCGCCGTCCGGCACAGCATCACCGTGCCCGGCTCGACGCTGGTGCCGTTGGAAAGCCTCTTCACCGACACCGGGCGCAGCACGCCGCAGTCGCCCTCGGCGATCGTCTCGCCGACGGTGAAGTCGGCGCCGCGCGCCTTGAGTTCGCCCTCGCACTGGATGGCATCCTCGACGGCCGCCGCGGCCTCGACGGTTTCGGCCGGCGTCACGGCCATCGGCGGCACGTCCGGCGCACCGGGCTCGGGCTCGGTCCGGGCCTTTTCGGGGGACACGTAAGAGGGCTGAGGCGCGTCGGCCGCCGCCGGTGCGGGTGCGGGCGGCGCGGCGGGCGGGGCCTCGGCCTCGGCCGGCGCTGCGGGCGTAGGATCGGCAGGCTCCGCCGCAGCGGCGGGGGGCGCCTCGGGCGGTGCCGGGCGCTCCTCCGGGACTGGCACGCTGGCGGGATCGGGGGTCGCGGCTGCGCTCGACGGCGCGCCCGGCGCCACGTCGGCTGCAGCCGGCCGCTCGCCGGGTGCCTCGGTCGGCACGGGCACGCTCTGCGCCGTGGCGGGTGCGGCGGCAAGGAAGCCCAGCATCGCCAGCTGGAGGATCGACCGGTCTGCCATCCGCAGCCCCCGCTTCATGCCGTTGTCAGTCCACGAACTCGACGGTGACGCCCGGCTTCACCAGCTTGGCGAGTTCGGCCGCGTCCCAGTTGGTCAGTCGCACGCAGCCGTGGCTGTTGGTCTTGCCGATCTTCGAGGGCTCGGGCGTGCCGTGGATGCCGTAGGTCGGCTTCGACAGCGCGATCCAGATCGTGCCCACCGGCCCGTTGGGGCCGGGCGGGATGGTCAGCACCTTGTCGTTGGTGCCCTGCTTGAAGTTGATCTTCGGATTGTAGGTGTAGTTCGGATCGAAGGCGATGCGGGCGACCTCCACCGTGCCGGAGGGCGAGGGCGTCGAGGTCGAGCCGATCGAGGACGGATAGGCTGCGACGAGCCGCCCGCTCGCATCGTAGGCGCGCACCTGCTCGCGCCCCTTGTCGGCGATGATCTTGGCGACCTGCTGGCCCGTCACGTTGTCGCCGGTCGCCATGACCTTGATCTGCGTGCCCGGACGGGTGAAGTCGGCGCCGGGGTTGATCTCCTTGAGATAGCCCTCGTCCATGTGGAAGCGCTCGGCCAGCATCTCGGTGACGCGCTCGTAGCTCATCGCCGGCAGCATCGCCTTGTGCGCGTAATCCTCTGGGATCGCCGCGACATAGGGGCCGCCGACATCCTCGTTGGTGATTTCGTAGGTGACGACGGCGGGACCGCCGGTCGCCATCAGCTCTTCCATCAGCGACTGGGCGTTGGTCGCGTCGATCGAGCGGCCGGTCATCTCGGCATAGGCGGCGACCGCCTTGTCGACATTGCCGCCCATGCGCCCGTCGATCACGCCGGGCGAAGCGCCGGCACGGTCGAGGAGCACCTGCAGGGCGGCGGTCTCGATCTTGGCGTTCTTGCCGGTCGGCCCGGCGACCTTGGGCGCCGGGTTCGATTCGATCATCGTCTGGCCTTCGAGGCCCGGCCCGGCCGAGGGAAAGGCCGACGATCCCTCTCCCGGCGCGATCGAACCGGTGGTGCCCTGGTCGGGCAGTCCGGCCTGATCCCAGGCACCCGGCGGCGGCAGGGGCTGGCTCTCCACCGGCGCGTCGCCATAGCGGTCGTAGTCGTCATAGGGGTTCTGCGGGGCGCCATAATCGGAGGCGGGCGGCACCTCGCCGACGCGCCCTTCCAGCACCACCGGACCGGACGGCGCGTTGCCGCGCTGCCCGCGCCGCTGCCGCCGGTCGCCCGGCCGCTCCACCGCGATCACCCGGCCGTAGGAATCGACGGTGACGATGTTGCCGAATTCGTCGCGAAAGCTTTCCGTGCCGGGACCGTAATCCTCGTAGGCCGGGTCGTAGCCCTGCGCCGCGGCCGGAAGGACGCCGGCCGACAGGCTGGCCAGAACGAGAGCCACCGCCCTCACCGCACCCTTTGCCATGTCTTCCGCCTCCTTCGCTCAAGCCTTGCGGGCCACGCCCGAACGGCGAACGCCTGACAGGCAAATAGGGCGCAATGCTGGTCCGAAGATGGTTAACGAAGCGCAAATGAACCTCGAGTTAACGAGGGGCGTACCCGACCGCACCCGCCTTTTTCGGAACACCCCGCGCTGCTTGCCGTTTCCCCATCACGAGCAACCGAAGGGAGAAGGTGCGATGTCCTCCACTCTGGGAACCGGTCCGACGTCCGAGATCGAGGTCGGGGCCGACGCCATCGAAGCGAGCCGCGTCAACGGCACGCGCGTCTACAACACCGACGGCGATAATCTCGGCCACATCTACGACATCGTGATCGGCAAGCGCGACGGACGCGTCAAATACGCCATCATGTCGTTCGGCGGCTTCCTCGGCATCGGCGAGGAGTATCATCCCCTGCCGTGGGAGGTGCTGAAATACGACGAGCGCCAGGGCGGCTACGTCGTCGGCATCACCATCGACCAGTTGAAGGACGCGCCCCGCTTCGGCGCGGCCGAGCGCCCGAACTGGGTCGATGCCGACTACGGCCGGCGCATCAACGACTATTATGGCGTCGCCTACTACTGAACGGCGAGCCGCAGGCAGAAAAGGGGGCGGCCCGCCGGGCCGCCCCCTTTGTCGTTTCGGATCGTCGATCCGTCAGGCCGCGACCCGGTCTCCCGCCGTGCCGGCCTTCGACCCGACGACGTAGAAGTTGAGCCGGTCGGTGCCGGACGAGATCTTCACCTGGTCCTCGTCCTTCACCTCGCCGAGCAGGATCTTCTCGGCGAGCGGGTCCTGCACCTCGCGCTGGATCACCCGCTTCAGGGGCCGCGCGCCGTAGGCGGGGTCGTAGCCCTTATCGGCCAGCCACTCGCGCCCGCTCTCGTCGAGCTCGAGCACGATCTTGCGCTCCTCCAGAAGCTTCTCGAGGCGACCCATCTGGATGTCGAC
Source organism: Aureimonas sp. Leaf324 (assembly GCF_001423245.1). Classification (GTDB taxonomy): domain Bacteria; phylum Pseudomonadota; class Alphaproteobacteria; order Rhizobiales; family Rhizobiaceae; genus Aureimonas. The sequence continues at coordinate 147,088 of NZ_LMOH01000002.1, read as the reverse complement.
GATCGCCCCCATCTCCGCCCGCTTCAGGCGGTGGAACAGGATGATCTCGTCGACGCGGTTGAGGAATTCCGGCCGGAAGGCCGAGCGCACCACGTCCATCACCTGCGGCCGGGCGCTCGCCACATCCTCATCGTCGCGCAGCGCCGTCAGGTATTCCGAGCCGAGGTTCGAGGTCATCACGATCAGCGTGTTGCGGAAGTCGACCGTGCGCCCCTGCCCGTCCGTCAGCCGCCCGTCGTCGAGCACCTGCAGAAGGACGTTGAAGACGTCCGGATGGGCCTTCTCGATCTCGTCGAAGAGGATCACCTGATAGGGCCGCCGCCGCACCGCCTCGGTGAGGACGCCGCCCTCCTCGTAGCCGACATAGCCCGGAGGGGCGCCGATCAGCCGAGCCACGGAGTGCTTCTCCATGAATTCCGACATGTCGATGCGCACCATCGCGGTCTCCTCGTCGAAGAGGAAGCGCGCGAGCGCCTTGGTCAGCTCCGTCTTGCCGACGCCCGTCGGGCCGAGGAAGATGAACGAGCCGATCGGCCGGTTCGGATCCTGCAGCCCGGCGCGGGCCCGGCGCACGGCACGGCTGACGGCCTGCACCGCCTCGCCCTGCCCGACCACGCGCTTGGCCAGCGCGTCCTCCATCGAGAGCAGCTTCTCGCGTTCGCCCTGCATCATCCGGTCGACGGGGATGCCGGTCCAGCGGGAGACGACCTGTGCGACATGGTCGGCCGTCACGGTTTCTTCGACCATCGACGCCTTGCCATCGGAGCCTTCCGCCTCGGCGAGCTCACGCTCCAGCTGCGGGATCTCGCCATAGGCGAGCTCGCCCGCGCGCTGGAACTCGCCGCGGCGTTGCGCGATCGCGAGATCGTTGCGTGCCTCGTCGAGCCGCTTCTTCAGATCAGCCGCCAGCCCCAGCTTCGACTTCTCGGCCTGCCACGAGGTGGTGAGCCGGTCGCTCTCCTCCTCGAGGTTGGCGAGTTCCGCCTCGAGCCGCTCGAGGCGTGAGCGCGCCCCGTCGTCGTGTTCCTTTTTCAGGGCCTCGCGCTCGATCTTCAGCTGCACGACGCGCCGGTCGATCTCATCGAGCGCCTCGGGCTTGGAATCGACCGCCATGCGCAGGCGCGCGGCGCCCTCGTCCACGAGGTCGATCGCCTTGTCGGGAAGGAAGCGGTCGGTGATGTAGCGGTTCGACAGCTGCGCGGCGGCGACGAGGGCGGAGTCCGAGATGCGCACCTTGTGGTGCTGCTCGTACTTCTCCTTCAGGCCGCGCAGGATCGAGATCGTGTCCTCGACCGTCGGCTCCGACACGAAGACCGGCTGGAAGCGCCGGGCGAGCGCCGGGTCCTTCTCGACATGCTTGCGGTACTCGTCGAGCGTGGTCGCGCCGACGCAGTGCAGCTCACCGCGGGCAAGCGCAGGTTTCAGGAGGTTCGAGGCGTCCATCGCCCCGTCCGCCTTGCCCGCACCGACCAGCGTGTGCATCTCATCGATGAAGAGGATGATGCCGCCCTCGGCCGCCATCACCTCCGACAGGACCGCCTTGAGGCGCTCCTCGAACTCGCCGCGATACTTGGCGCCCGCGATCAGCGAGCCCATGTCGAGCGCCATCAATTGCTTGTCGCGCAGGGATTCCGGCACGTCGCCGTTGACGAGGCGCAGCGCTAGGCCTTCCGCGATCGCGGTCTTGCCGACGCCGGGCTCGCCGATCAGGACGGGATTGTTCTTGGTGCGGCGGGACAGAACCTGGATCGTGCGGCGGATCTCGTCGTCGCGCCCGATCACCGGGTCGAGCTTGCCCTCGCGCGCATCCTTCGTGAGGTCACGGGCATATTTCTTCAGGGCCTCGTAGCCCTGTTCGGCGGATGCCGTGTCGGCCGTACGGCCCTTGCGCAAGCTCTCGATCGCCGTATTCAGGCCCTGCGGGGTGACGCCGGCCTTGGCGAGAATCTCCGACGTCTTGGCGCTCTTCTCCAGCGCCAGCGCCAAGAGCAGCCGCTCGGCGGTGACGTAACTGTCGCCCGCCTTCTTGGCGATCTCCTCGGCGGTCGCGAAGACCTTGGCGGTCGGAGCCGCCAGATAAATCTGCCCGTTGCCGCCCGACACCTTCGGCAGCGCTTCCAGCGCCGCCTCGACGCCAAGGCGCACGTCCTTCGGCCGGCCGCCGGCGCGCTCGATGAGGCCGGAGGCGAGCCCCTCCGAATCGTCCACCAGCACCTTCAGAAGGTGCTCGGGGACAAACTGCTGATGGTCGCGCGCCATCGCCGCGGTCTGGGCGGCCTGGATGAAGCCGCGGACCCGGTCGGTGTATTTTTCCATGTCCATTCGTCGTCTCCTTGTCTCGCGCGTCACCCGGAAGACGGCATGCGCACGAAAAAGCGTGGAGTCGGCCGCCCGAAAGCCGGCCGCTGACGGGAGATATGGGACCGATCCGCCTGTGGCAAAAGGGCATCAGGTAGAGGCGTCGAATTTTTTCGCCGCGGCCGCCCGAAGCCATGTGATGCCCGATGGCCGCACCGGCGGGACAAGTTTTCGTGACGACCACGGACCCCGATTGTCCGTTCACGGAAGGTCGTTAATGCTTCGTAAGACAAATCATTTGGATGCTCCCCGATCCCATGCCCGAGACATTCCGCATCCGGCCCCGCAGCGAAAGCGCCGCCGTGGCCGAAGCCGCCTGCCGGCTTGAGGACGAGGTCTGGGGCCACCTTGGATATCTCAACTTCACCGATGCCCATCACCGGCATTACGACACGATCCTGACGCGTTTCGCCGACCTCCAGCTCTGCCTCGTCGACGATGCGACGGGCGAAATGGTGGCGCTCGCCAACTGCACGCCGATCGCCTGGGACGGCGCGGCGCTGCCGTCGAGGGGCTGGGACTGGCTGGTCGAGGAAGGGGCGCGCGACGACGCGCCGGCGCCCAATACGCTCGGGGCGCTTGCGATCTCCGTGCCGCCGCGCCATCGCGGCGCGGGCCACGCGCAGCGCATGATCGGCGAGCTGAAGACGCTGTGCGAGCGCCAGGGCTTCTCCTCCCTGATCGCCCCGGTTCGCCCGTCCCGCAAGTTCGGCCACCCGAGCGTGCGCATGCAGGACTATGTCGGCTGGCAGGACCGGGAGGGCCGCTGCTTCGACCCCTGGCTGCGCAGCCACCTGCATCAGGGCGCGCGCCTCGTCGGCGTCTGCGACCGTTCGATGGTGGTGGAGCAACCGGTGGCCTTCTGGGAGGCCTGGGCCGGCCGCCGCTTCGAGACCTCCGGCCCGTTCGAGATCGAGGGCGGCCTCGTGCCGCTCCAGATCGATCTCGACCGCGACGTCGGGCTCTACGAGGAGCCGAACGTCTGGGTCCGCTACGACGGCGTCGCCGGGGCGCGGCTCAACTAGGCTTCCCCTCGCGCGCGCATCTCGCCCACGACACGGCGTCCGTCGCGAGCATCCCGCGCCCATTCCGGCGGCAGGCGCTCCACCTGGGGCGAGGCGCCCTCCGCGAGGCGTCGGCTCATCCAGAGGGCGCGGGCACAGCGTCCGTTGGCATGCGCGAACGGGGCAAGCTCGCGGAATGCCGCATAGAGCTGCCAGGGCAACAAATCATCGGAGAGAAGTTCGTCGATGCCGGAGAGCGTCGCGGCGTCGGGACGTTCTTCGACCGCCGCGCGCCCGTCCGGTCCACTGAGGTGTGCCCGAAGGAGGACGACGTTGGCGGCCCCCACCCGCCGCCGGGCGAAGAAACCGCGATGGGCGGCGATCTCACCGGCCGTCGCGGCGCGCTCGATGCCCGACAGCGCGTTGCTGGCCGCCACGAAGTCGGCGACCCAGGGCTCGAATGCGCATGCCGCCAGATTGAGACCCATGCCGCTTCCCCGACGAGGCGAACGACCGATCCGACGCTTCGTCCCGGCAAATTGCAACAGGAAAGATGAAGTCTTTCGAAAGGATGCAGCGCTTAAGGTCGTCGTTCGAGCGGCGTCCTCGCCGTGCCTTTTGCTCCGGAGCCGGGTCGGCCATGCAAAACAGGATGGCTCTTCCTCAGTCCCACGCGCGATCGACGGCGATCGCGATCCGGGTCCTCATCTTCGCGCTCGGCGTCGCCCTCGTCGGGCTGACGGCCTGGCTCGGCTGGTCGGCCAACCACAACGAGGTCGAGGCGGAGCGCCGGCGCATCGACAATGCGCTCGACCAGACGATCGCCGGCGTCCTCGACCAGCAGCGCAGCGTCGCCTGGTGGGACGACGCGGTGCGCAAGGTCGCGATGGATTTCGACGCGGAGTTCACCGCGTCCAATTTCGGTCTGTTCCTGACCGAGACCTACCAGCAGGACGAAGTCTATATCGTCGACGGGATGAACCGCCCGGTCTACACGCACCGGCGCGGGGCGGCGGAAGGCGAGACGCCCTCGCCGGCCGAGATGTCGTCGCGCCTTGCCAAGCTGAAGCCGATTCTCGACGGCGTCCGGCGCGGCGAGCGCTCGTTTTCCAGCCGGCGTCCGGATCTCTTCCTCGACCGTCAGGCCGCCTATCAGAAGCTTGGCGGCGTGCGCACGACGGCCAACTGGTTCAGCGCCGTGGTGATGGTCGACGACGAGCCCTCGATCGTCACCGCGATTACGATCGGCCCGAACGTCGACATGTCGCTCGTCATGGACCGGCCGTATCTTCTCGTCAGCATCGTCAAGATCACCCCGGAGGTCCTGGAGCAGGTCGGAAGCTCGCTCCTGATCTCCGACCTGCGGCTGACCCCCGAACTCGGCGAGGCCCCCCTCACCGCCTCCGAGCCTTTCGTCACGGACGAGGGCCACACTGCCGGATATCTGACCTGGAAGACGGCGGCCCCCGGCCAGCCGATCCTCTCGGTCATCCTGCCACTCGCCGCGATCCTGTCGATCATCGGCGGTGTCATGGCCGGCCGCATGCTGACGCGCATTGAGGTCGCGACCGACGCGCTGGCCGTGCGCGAGGAGAAGGCCCGGCACGACGCCCGCCACGACGACCTGTCCTCCCTGCCCAACCGGTCGGCCTTCCACGACGAGGCCGGCCACAGGGTGGCGGACGCGCTCGCCTCGTCCGGCCGCCTTCGCATCGGCTACATCGATATCGACCGCTTCAAGGACATCAACGACACGCTCGGCCACCACAAGGGCGACATCCTGATCCGCGAGTTCGGCGCGCGGCTGCGGCGCACACTCCCGCAGGACATCTTCCTCGCCCGCATCGGCGGCGACGAGTTCGCGATGGTGGAGAGCGGCCACGCGGTGGAGCGCAACGACATCGGCGCCCTGATCGCGGAAGCGCTCGCAACGCCGCTCCAGGTCGAGGATCTCGCGGTGACCATCACCTCGTCGGTCGGCATGGCGTCGCTGCCCCAGCACGGCACGACGCTCGACGACCTCACCCGCCACGCCGACATCGCGCTCTACGAGGCCAAGCGCCAGGGCCGCAACCGCGCCGTCACGTTCGACGGGTCGATGGCGAAGGATCTGTCGGAGCGGCATCGCATCGAGACGAACCTGCGCGAGGCGATCCGCCTGGAAACCCTCGAACTCTACTACCAGCCGCTGGTCGACGCGCGCACCGGCCGGATCGAGGAGGCGGAGGCGCTCCTGCGCTGGCACCATCCCGAACTCGGAACGGTGCCGCCCTCGGTGTTCGTGCCGATCGCCGAAGAGGGCGGCCTGATGCCCGAGCTCGGCGATTTCGTCCTGCGCCGCGCCGTGCGGCAGGCGCGCGACTGGCCGGACCTGTCGATCGCGATCAACCTGTCGCCGCTGCAGTTCCGCCATCGCAACCTGACGGACATGCTCCTGACCCTCACCGATGCCGACGGCGTCGACCCGCGCCGCATCATCCTCGAGGTGACGGAGAGCCTTCTCCTCAACGTCAACACGCAGACGGCCGACACGCTGAAGCGCCTTCGCCGCGCCGGCTTCCGCATCGCGCTCGACGACTTCGGCACAGGCTATTCCAGCCTGCGCTACCTCCTCGACCTGTCGTTCGACCTAATCAAGATCGACCGCTCCTTCGTCAGCGGCACGCAGCAGCAGGTGGCCGCGCATACGATCGTCGCCGCGATCGTCGAGATGGGCCATGCGCTCGGCAGCCGCATCGTGGCGGAGGGCGTCGAGACCGAGGCGGAACGTCAGTCCATGGCGGCACTCGGCTGCGACCTCCTGCAGGGCTACCTCTTCGCCAAGCCCCTGCCGGCGCCGGGGCTCGCGGGCTTCGTCGCCTCGTTCAACGCCGACGTCCAGCGCCGCACGGAGGACGTGCGGGAGGCCGCACAGGGCGCCTGAGCCCCGCTGCGTCGCCCTCACGCGCGCCGACCGGCCTTCCGGTCGCCCGGCGTTCGTGCCAAGAGCGACGGACGGCCTTTCAGGGATCTTCGGCGATGACGAGAGCGAACGGCGCCTACAGCTGGGATCAGTTCGATTCCGAGAGCTACTTCCAGCACTATTACGGCGAGCCGCATGTCGACGACGAGGTGCTGGTCGGGCTGGTGAGCCGGGCCATCGCCCGCGCCGAGCCGGCCGGCCGGGCGCTCGAGACGATCGACATCGGCACCGGGCCGAACCTCTTTCCGCTCCTGTGCGCCCTGCCGCGCGCCAGCCGCCTGACGGCCTGGGAATTTTCGGCAAGCAACGTCGCCTGGCTCGAGGCCGAACTGCGCGCGCCGCAGCTCCGGCCCCAATGGAGCCACTTCTGGCGCGTGGTGGAAGCCTCTGTCGGGGGCGACGTCGCGCTTCCCGCCGATCCGCTCGGCGAGCTAGAGGCGTGCACCACGATCCGACAGGGCTCGGTCTACGACCTGCCGGAGGCGGGCTGGGACCTTGCCACCATGTTCTTCTGCGCCGAATCGATCACCGGCGACGAGGCGGAGTTCGATCGCGCCTGCGCGCGCTTTGCCGGCTGCGTGCGCCCCGGCGGCACCGTGGTCGGCGCATTCCTCGTCGGCTCGTCCGACTACGAGGTGGCCGGGCGCCCGTTCCCGATCCTGAATGTGTCGCCGGAGCGGGTGCGCGCCGTCCTCGAGCCGACGATCCGCGATCTTCACTGCGAGACGATCGGGCTCGTCGATCGCGAGATTCGCAGCGGCTATTCCGGCATGCTGTTTGTCTCGGGAACCCGCCGCGACGAACGCGCCTGACAGCGCTCGAGGTCTCGTCTAGCCCGACGACGGCAAAGCGTTTGCGCCCACGATCCGGCCGGGATGGGTGAACACCTCGAACTCCTCGCCGCGCACCACGGCTACGAGCGTGATGCCGGCCTCGTCCGCTTCGCGGACCGCGAGCTGCGTCGGTACCGAGACGGCTGCGAGCAATCCGCAGCCCATCATCGCCGCCTTCTGGATGAGTTCCACCGAGACCCGGCTGGTGAGGACCAGAAAGCCGCCGGACGCCGCGATGTTGGCGGCCGCCAGATGCCCCGCGACCTTGTCCAGCGCGTTGTGCCGGCCGACGTCCTCGCGCACCGCGACGACCTCGCCGGCCGCCGTGGCGAAAGCTGCGGCATGGACCGCGCGGGTGCGCCGGCCGAGCCGCTGCCCGTCGCCCATCGCGCCCATCGCCGCCACGATAGCCTCCGGGCGGACCACAGCGCCGCCCGTCACGGCCGGCAGCGTGCGGGCCGCCAGTTCGAGACTCTCGACGCCGCAGAGACCGCATCCGACAGGTCCCGTCATCTGGCGCCTGCGCGCCACGTAGCCGGCAGCGCGCGCCGGCGCGAGCCAGAGCCGGCAGTCGATTCCGGCGTCGGTGGCTTCGACGTCGAGCCGCTCGATCTCGGCGCCGTCCGAGACGATGCCCTCGTTCAGGGCAAGGCCGACGGCGAGGTCGGGAAGGTCGGCGGGGGTCGCCATCATCACCGCATGGGTCGAGCCGTTGACGGAGATCGCGACCGCGACTTCGGACGGCAGGTCGCGCGTCGCCGTCTGGAACCGTCCGGCGCGAAAACGCACCGTCGGGACGGCCCTCGCCTCGGCTTCCGCCCCCTCGCTCGCCATCGACGCCCCTCCCGGCCGGATCCGCGCTCAGATGGCGCGCAGCATGCCCTGCCCGACCACGGGGCCCGTCGGCTGGCCGGTGGGCGATCCACCGGTCGGCTCCATCGACACGGCGAGCGCCGCGCCAGGCGTGCGCATCATCTGCATGCCGGTTCCCGTCCTGGCGCGGAGGTCGACGCGCAAGGGGGCGGCCGGGTCGACGAGGCCGAGCGAGATCGGCGCGCCGCCGGCCGGCACCAGCCACAGCTCGGGAACGCGCCCTTCCTCGGGCTGCAGCGAGACCGGCATCAACGTCGCGTGGCCGCCGTCAGGGTCCACCACGGCCACGAAGAGCGGCGCTCCGCCACTGGCGGCGATCGACGCCATCATCGGAGCCGCAGCCGGGCGGAGGTCGAGCGCGAGGCCGACAAGGCTCGCGGCGGCGAGCGCCATCGAGCCGATCGCGAGCCACTGCCAGATCGCCGAGACGCGGCGGCCGGCACGCGCCGGCTTGCGGGTCCTCGGGGCCTGCGCGTCGGTGCGCGCGTGCGCCGGGTTGGCGACGCCCTCTTTGGCCGCGCGCGCTGCGGCAGCCGGGCCGAGTTCCGCCTCGATCGCCTGCCACAGGCGCGCCGGGGGTGAGAGGGCCGGGGCCGCGTCGAGAAGCGGCTGAAGCCGCTCCTCCCAGAGCCCGGCCTCGCGCGAGAGCGCGGCGTCGATGCGCAGCCGCCGCTCGAAGGCGCGGCGTTCGGCCGGCGCCAGGAGACCGAGCGCATACTCGCCGGCCAGGGCCTCGTCGCCGCCATCCCGTTCGTCGCCCGCGCTCATTCTTCCAGGCATCCCTTCAATCGGATCAGGCCGCGCCGGATCACGCTCTTCATCGTTCCGAGCGGCACGCCCGCTCCCTGCGCGAGGTCCTCGTAGGTCCGCCCCCCGAAGAAGGCGGCCCGGATCGCCTGCGCCGCGCGCGGCTCCAGCCCGTCGAGGCAGGCGGCCAGCCGCCGCGCCTCGCCGTCGGCCTCGAGCAGCGACAAGGCGTCGGGCGCCTCGTCCGCCACCTCGTCGGCGGCGTCGAGATCGGTCCCGGCGCGATGGTGCCGGAGCGCCCGCAGGCGGTCGATCGCCCGATTGCGCGCCAGCGTGCAGAGCCAGGTGATCGGGCTGGCGCGCGAGGGATCGAAGCCGGAGGCCCGGTTCCAGACGGTGACGAAGACGTCCTGCAGGACATCCTCGGCTTCCGCCTCGTCGTTCAAGATACGCAGCGTGACGCCGAAAAGCTTCGCGCTGGTGAGATCATAAACGGTACGCAGCGCGTCGCGCTCGCCGTCCGCCACCCGGCCGAGGGCGAGGACCAGGCGCTGGCGCGCGTCTTCGGACGATGGGCCGTGCAGCATACGTCTCCGGGGCATCGAACAGGGAACCGGACGGCAGGCCGCCGGATTGCTCGGACTGAGTCATACCGGCCCTCGAGGAGGAAAGCCATGTCCGCCGTTTCCCAGTCCACCCTGCGCGTCGAGCGCGAGCCGCAGCCCGTGAACGTCACGTTCCACGACACCGTGATCGCCTCGACGACCGAGGCGCTGCGGCTCTACGAAGGCAACCGCGAGCCCGTCCTGTACATCCCGCGCGAGCATGTCGAGATGGCCTATTTCGACGAATCCGACAAGCGGACCACCTGCCCGCTGAAGGGCGAGGCGCGCTACTGGTCGATCTCGGCCGGCGGCTACGGCGAGACCGACGCGGTCTGGTCCTACGACGACCCCAAGCCCGCCGCGCGCCAGATCGCCGGTTATCTCGCCTTCTATCCCGACAAGGTGCGGATCGTCGTCGGACAAGGGAAATAAGCGGCGGCGGACGAATGGAACGGATGGACGCTCGGGTTGTTATGGCGGCCACAGGGACGTTCTTTCAAGGACACACAACCATGCGTCGTTTTATTCTCGCCACTGCTGCTCTCGGCCTCCTGGCCGGTCCGGTTCTCGCCCAGACCACCGTCGTGACCACCACCGAGCCGAAGAGCGAAGGCGAGCAGGCCGCGGGCACGCTGGCCGGCGCCGGCACCGGTGCCGTGGCGGGCGCGCTGGTCGGTGGCCCGGTCGGTGCAGTGGTTGGCGGCGTCGCCGGCATGGCGATCGGCGGTGCGGCCTCCGCTCCGGACGAGGTGCGCCAGTACGTCGTCGCCAACCCGACCCAGCCGGTCGTGGTGGAAGGCAAGATCACGCAAGGGTCGGTCATCCCAGGCTCCGTGACGCTCGTGCCGGTGCCGTCGAACCCGGACTACGAGTACTTCTACACCTCGGACAACCAGCCGGTGATCGTCTCGAAGGCCGACCGCAAGGTCATCTACTACGCCAACTGAGCATTGCTCGACTGATCGAGAAGGGCTGCCGCGCGTCTCCCGCGCGGTGGCCCTTTTTTCGTGTCAGCGGTCGCTGTGCCCGAGGCTGCGCTCGGGGTCGAGCCGGTCACGCACGCGCTGCTTCAGCACCTTGGCTTCGGGAAAGCCGCCGTCGGCCTTGCGCTCCCAGATCGTCTCGCCGTCATAGGCGATCTCGAACACGCCGCCGGTGCCCGGCAGGAGCGCCACTTCGCCGAGGTCCGGCCCGAAGGTTTGCAGGAGTTCCTGCGCGAGCCAGGCCGAGCGCAGGAGCCACTGGCACTGCGTGCAGTAGCGGATGGTGATGCGGGGGGCCGGGTTCGGTTCCACGGGCGTCCTTCCAGCGGCTGTGCCTCGCTCCAGCCTCTAGTGAAAATTGCGTCCCTTGGGCAAGACGGCGCGCATGCCTCTCACCGTCTCCTCGCCGACGTCGCGCGTCGAGGGCTGAACCACACGCACCGGGCGGCGCACCTCGTCGGCCGAGGCCAGCACCGCGCCGAGCGCCGCGGCGGCCTCGGTCAGGTCGTCGTCCGGCATGGCGGCGGCGTGCCGCGGCTCGGGATGGCGGCGGAGCGGGCTCTTCACGTGATCGGTCGGCTGCAGGATGCGCGCGCCCTCCAGCCCACGGTCGGCAAGCCGCGACAGGAGCGGCGTCAGGTCCTCGATCGTCTCGGCGACGAGATGGATCACGCCGCGGTCGGCCTCGACCCGGCCCGAGACGCGCACCAGCCGCGCGCCGAGCACCACCGGGCGGAAGCGTTCGAAGACCTTGGTCCAGACCACGATGTTGGCGACGCCCGTCTCGTCCTCCACCGTCATGAAGATGACGCCCTTGGCCGAGCCCGGCCGCTGGCGCACCAGGACGAGCCCCGCCACGCTGGCGCGCCGGCCGGAGCGCACGGTGTCGAGCGTCTGCGCGGGGGCGATGCCGCGTGCCCGAAGGTCCTCGCGCAGGAAGGACACGGGATGCGCCTTCAGGGACAGGGACAGGAAGCGGTAGTCGTTGACCACCGCCTCGCCGAGCGGCATCGCGGGAAGCGTGACCTCGGGCTCGGCCGTCACCTCGCCAAGGCCCTCGAAGAGCGGCAGGCGCTCGGCCGCCGCGCCCTCGCTCAAGGCCCGCGCCGCCCAGAGCGCGTCGCGCCGCGCCAGACCTAGACCCGCGAAGGCGTCGGCGTCGGCCAGCCGCTCCACCGCCTGCCGCGACAGGCCGGTGCGCAGCCAGAGTTCGCGCACCGAATCGAACGGACCCGACGTGTCGCGCACCCAGACGAGGCGCCGGATCTCGGTCTCCGACAGGCCCTTCACCTGCCGCAAGCCGAGCCGCACCGCATGGCGCGTGCGGATAGCGGCCGCCGCCTCGCGGTGGCGCGGAAAGACGGCGGCGGGATCGAAGGGGCACGGCTCCAGCGCCGAGTCCCAAGACGAGGCGTTGACGCAGGCGGGGCGCACCTCCACCCCGTGCTCGCGCGCGTCGCGCACCAGCTGGGCCGGCGCGTAGAAGCCCATCGGCTGCGCGTTCAGGATCGCGGCGCAGAAGACGTCCGGGTAGTGGCACTTGATGAAGGCCGAGGCGTAGACGAGGAGCGCGAAGGACGCCGCATGGCTTTCGGGAAAGCCGTACTCGCCGAAGCCCTCGATCTGGCTGAAGCAGCGCTCGGCGAACTCCTCAGTGTAGCCGTTCCGCAGCATGCCGGAGACCATGCGCTCGCGAAAATCCTTCACCTGCCCCGTGCGCCGGAACGTCGCCATGGCGCGGCGCAGCTTGTCGGCCTCCGCACCGGTGAAGCCGCCGGCGACCATCGCGATGCGCATCGCCTGCTCCTGGAACAGCGGCACGCCGCAGGTGCGCTCGAGGATCTCGCGCAACTCCTCCTTCGGATAGTCGACATCCTCCAGCCCCATGCGCCGGCGCAGGTAAGGGTGAACCATGTCGCCCTGGATCGGGCCGGGCCGCACGATCGCGACCTGGATCACGAGGTCGTAGAAGACGTTGGGCTTCAGCTTCGGGAGCATCGTCATCTGCGCGCGGCTCTCGATCTGGAACGTGCCGAGCGTGTCGGCCCGGTGCGTCATCTTCCAGACCGGCTCGTCCGGCGCCTCCATCGGCAGCGTGTCGAGCGAGGCGGGGCGCCCGTCCAGCGTCGCCTCGCCGGGGTAAAGCGTGTTCAGCATGTCAAAGGCGCGGCGCAGGGCGCTCAGCATGCCGAGCGCCAGGATGTCGATCTTCAGGATCTTCAGTTCGTCGAGATCGTCCTTGTCCCATTCCACGATGATCCGGCCCTTGGAGCCGGTGTTGTGGATCGGCACCGTCTCGTCGACGCGCCCGCGCGTCAGCACGAAGCCGCCGACATGCTGCGAGAGATGGCGGGGAAACTCGTTCAGCGCCCGCGCATAGGCGAGGACGTTCTGCGTCGTCGGGTCCTCCGCCGACAGACCGGCGGCGTCGGTCTCGCGCGTGCCCATGTCGGCGGGGCCGTAGCCCCAGACCGAGCCCGACAGGGCCGAGACGGCATCCTCCGACAGGCCGAAGGCCTTGCCGACCTCGCGCAAGGAGGAGCGCGCGCGATAGGAGATGACGGTCGCCGCGATCGCCGCCGAATCGCGCCCGTAGGCGTCGTAGATCCAGTTGATCACCTCGTCGCGGCGCTCGTGCTCGAAGTCGACATCGATGTCGGGCGGCTCGTCGCGCTCGTCCGACAGGAAGCGGTCGAAGAGGAGGCCGGCCTTTTCGGGGTCCACCTCGGTGATGCCGATGCAGTAGCAGACCGTGGAATTGGCCGCCGACCCGCGCCCCTGGCACAGGATGCCCATCCCGCGCGCGGCCTGGACGATGCGGTGGACGGTGAGGAAGTAGGGCTCGTATTTCTTCTTCGCGATGAGCGCGAGCTCGCGCTCGATCTGCGGAACGATCCGCGCCGGCACGCCGCCGGGATAGCGCCAGTGCGCGCCCTCGTGAGCCAGGCGGCGCAGCTCCTCCAGCGGCGAGACGCCGAGGCGCAGCGCCTCGTCGGGATAGTCGTACTGGAGGGTCGCGAGGTCGAAGCGAAGCTCCTCGAAGAAGCGGCGCGCTTCGACGATCGCGGGCTCGAAGCCGCGAAACAGGCGCAGCATCTCGCCCTCGTGCTTCAGCCGCCGCTCGGCATGGGCCGAGAGGATCGCCCGGCCGGCTCCCGCGAGCGGCACATGCTCGCGGATCGCCGCCACGACGTCGGCGAGCGGGCGCCGCTCGGCCGCATGGAACAGGGCGTCGTTGGTGGCCAGAAGCGGCGTGCGCCATGTCTCGGCGAGCGCCGCCGCCCGGCCGAGGCGGCGCGCGTCGCCCCCGTCGTGGCGCGGGGCGACGGCAAGACGCACGGCGCCGGGAAAGGCCGCGCGCAAGGGCCCGAGCGCCGCCTCAAGCCGCTCGGTGGCGCCCGTCCCCGTCGGTCCGTCGCGCCCCAGTCCGTCGGGTGCGAGGACGGCGAGGTTGATCCCCTCGCCCCGTTCCAGAAGATCGGGAAGGCGCAGGATGCACTCGCCCTTGCGTGCCCGCAAGTTGCCGGTGGTCAGGAGGCGGCAGAGCTGCGCCCAACCGGCGCGGTCGCGCGGATAGGCGAAGACGTCGGGCGTCGCGTCGGCAAAGACCAGCCGCGCGCCGGGACGGAAGGGAAACCGCTGCACCCGCGCCTGCCCGTGCGCGCGCACCACGCCCGCCACCGTGTTGCGGTCGGCAAGGCCGAGCCCGCCGAGCCGCAGCGCCTCGGCCGCGACCACCATCTCGCCGGGCTTGGAGGCGCCGCGCAGGAAGGAGAAGTTCGAGGCCGCCCCGATCTCGCAGAAGCCGGGACCGGGCGCGAGCGGCTCGACCGGCGGCTCGCCGCTCACGCGAAGAGCCCGTGCAGGAACCAGCCGGACGGCGCGCCCTCGCCGGCCCCCTGGCGAAACAGCCAGTAGCGCCGACCGGCCTCGTCCTCGACGCGGAAGTAATCGCGGCTCGCGCCCACATCCCCGAGCCACCAGTCCGGCGCGATCCGCTCGGGACCCTCGATCCGGCCGACGCGGTAGAAGGCACGGCGCCAGCGGAACTGGCGGATCGGCCCGTCCGGCACCTCGGCCGTCGCCTCCACCGCTTCCGGCCGGGCGAAGAGGCGCAAGGGACGGGGCGCCAGATCGGCCTGCCCACCGAAACCGCCCGCCCCGACCGGGGCGACGCGCCGCTGCGCAGCCTCCGGCCGGTGCCGGTCCTCGGGCGCGAAGGCAAACACCGCCGCCTCGCCGAGCCGCGTCCCCAAGCGATCGATCAGCGCGCCGAGCTCCTCGGCGGGCCGTGCGCCCGCGTCCTCGAGGTCCTCCTGCCGATCCGCCATCGCGTCCGCCGCCAGCACCGACAGGCGCAGGAGGTCGAAGCCGAAGCCGGCGTCGATCTCGTCCCCAGAGGCCTTCAGCCGTTCGGCGAAGAGACGCGCGATCCGGGCGGGATCGCGCAACGGGGCACCCGAGCGCACCAGGAGGCGCTCGACATGACCGTCGACGCGAAACAGCGCGAGCTCCGCCTCGCGCAGGCCCTCGCCGCGCTCGGCCAAGGTCTCGCAGAGCCGGGCGGCGAGGTGCGTCGCGATGCGCAGGATGTCCTCGGGCAGGCTCACCGGCTCGAACAGGCGGCGCTCGCGGATGAGGAGCGCGACCGCGCGCCGCGGCTCGATCGGACGGCGGGCGGCGCCCGTCGCCTCGTCCAGCCGGCGGGCGATGTCGGGACCGAAGCGGCGGTGGAGGGCAGCGCGCGGCAGGGCGAGGAGATCGCGCACCCGGCGCAGACCGAGCCGGTGGAGCCGTGCGGCGGTCTCCGCGTCGAGCCGCAGGCCGCTTCCCACGGGCAGCCCCTCCACCGCGGCACGCTCGTCACCCCCCGCCACGAGACGAGCCGCCCCCGCCACGCCGACGCAGGCGCGCGCCGTGCCGGGATGGGCGGCGACCACCGCCTCGACCGCAAAGCCCTGGCGCGCCAGCTGCGAGACGAGGTCGTCGCGCAAGGCGCCCGGCCCCCCGAAGAGATGGGACGCCCCCGTCAGGTCGAGCACGAGGCCGTCGGCGCCGTCGAGAGCGACGAGCGGCGTGTAGCGGTCACACCAGTCGGCCACCGCGTCGAGAAGGCGCCGGTCGGCCGCGGGATCGTGGGGCCGATAGTCCACCTGCGGAAAGCGGGCGCGCGCTTCCGCCAGGCCTAGACCGGACACGAGGCCGAGCGCTTCCGCCCCCTCGCAGGCGGCGACGATCCGCTCGGCCCGGTCCTCGCGGGCGAAGAGCGCGAGCGGCCGCAGGTCGACCTCCGGCCTGCCGGCGCCCCCGCCCGCGTCCGGCGGCGCAAATCCCCGGCCCGCATCCGGCGGGCGGTGCCCGTTGCCCGCGCCGAGCGGCACCGACAGGAGGTCAGGCCGCGCCGAAGCGTCGGTGCGCGGCATCCTCCCCCGCCGCGCCGCCGCGAAGGGACCGCAGCGCCACGAGCGCCCCCGTTCCTCGCGCCGGATCCGGTCGCTGGGCAGTCGCGTCAGCCGGAGCGCCAGGAATTCGCCCGGCCGCGCGCAGGAGGGGGTCGTGGTCGAGGAAGCGTCGGTCATGGGGGTCCCATTCCAGGCAGAGCGTTCGGGGCGAGAGACCCCGCGCCTTTTCAAGCGCCAGGGAAAAGCGAGGGCGACCGATCAGGGGCAGCGATTCCAACCCCGGCACGGGGGCGGCGCGCACCGGCTCGACCCGCAGGCGGACGGGGGCGGCGGTGGCTTCCGTCTCGCCGCCCTGGCGCAAGAGCATGACCGCGCCGCCCGCCTCCCGAGCGCGGGTGTGGAGGCGCCGCGTCCCCTCCAGCCCGAGAAGCGTCGGATTGCCGCGCACTTCGACCACCACCAGCGCGGCGGCGCCGGAGCGGGCGGCCTCCTCGCCCGCCCAGGCCGCGTCCACGATGCGCCGGGCGCGCACCACGACCAGGGCATCGGGGTCGAGGCCGAAATGAGCGAGCCCCTCGCGATAGGGCATGCCCCCTTCGGCGAGCGCGTCGGCCGCCGCGATCCAGAGGAGCGGACGACGCGCGCAGGCGCCGAGGCGAATGCCGAGCGCCAGCGCGAAGCCGACGCCCGCCCCACCGTCGCGCATGGCGAGCGTGCGCGCTTCCACCAGCCCCGCGCGCGGCAGCCCGCCTCCGAGCGCGGCGTCGAAGGCCGGCGCCCCCAGCGCCAGACGATCGTCGTCGTTGGGTTTTTCGTCCTCGCCACCCGGCACGCCGCGCGCGAACGGCGCCCCCTCGATGCGCCCGATCGCCTGGCGCAGCGCCGAGAGCGTCGCGGCGCGTGCGCGGTCGGGTCCACCGCCCGGCCCCACCCCGGCATCCTCTGTCGCCTCGGTTGCGGGACGCCCTTCATTCGGGCTATCTGCGGGCTCCAGGCCCGGTCGTCGTCGCGGTCCAGTGGTCCAGGTCATGCCGGTCTCCATCGGCGGATGGGTTCATGGCCGCCTTCGTGTTCCTCATATGTTCTAGGAAATTTCCGAGTCGCCCCCCGGAGTCAAGGAGACGGTGGCCAAGATTATTTTCCTGTTGATAGGGAACGAATTCCGGTGGACGACGGCGGCCGCCCCTTGGGTCCGGCGTCACGCCGTCACGATCGCGTCAGGACCCGCGATGCGGCGTTGCGGTGTGGCGTGACCGACAGGCAGGAGGAGCCCTCCAACCCGTTGTCACCGATCCGAAGACGCCTGCCCATGTCCCTGACCCGTCGATCCCTCCTTGCCGGCGCCCCGCTGTTTCTGGCCGGCTGCGTGTCCGGACGCCTCGGCAACGTGGCGCCCGCTGCGCCCAGACGCGTCGTCGACCCCTATTATCTCGCCATGTACGCGCCGGTGACGGGCGAGCCCTTCCCGGTTCCCGCTCCCGACCTGACGAAGATCGACCCGCGCTTCTACCGGCAGGAGGTCGCCTACCGGAGCGGCGAAATCCCCGGGACGCTGATCGTCGATACGCCCGCGCGCTTCCTCTACCTCCAGATGGAAGGCGGCCGGGCGCTGCGCTACGGGATCGGCGTCGGCAAGGCGGGCCTTGCCTTCGAGGGCGAGGCCCGGGTCCAGTACAAACGCGCCTGGCCGCGCTGGCGCCCGACCGACGCGATGATGGCGCGCGAGCCCGCCCGCTACGGCCACCTTGGCGCGGGCATGGAGCCGGGGCCCACCAACCCGCTCGGCGCGCGGGCGCTCTATCTCTTCCGGGGCGGCGAGGACACGCTCTATCGCATCCACGGCACCAACGAGGACTGGTCGATCGGCCAGTCCGTCTCGTCGGGCTGCATACGGCTTCTCAACCAGGATGTGATCGACCTCCATCGCCGCGTCCTCGACGGCACCAAGGTCGTGGTGCTCCAGGGCGCGATGGCTTAAGACGCGGGGTACGGATGGGAACCGCCAGGGAGGAGAGCGGCATGGGCCAGAGGGACCAGACCGGCGACTGGGCGCGCAGGCTGTCGCCGAGCCTCGAGGAGATCGAGGCGCTGGCGATCGAGGCCTATGCGGCTTTGCCGTCGGAATTCCGAATCCTGTCGGGCGAGATCCGCTTCCATGTCGCCGACTTTCCCGAGGACGACGTGGTCGAGGAGATGGGTCTCGAAAGCCCCTTCGACATTCTCGGCCTCTTCGAGGGCCGTGCCGTCGGCGCGCTCGGGACGCCCCAGACCGGCGAGATGCCCAATCGCATCCTCCTGTACCGCCGCCCGATCCTCGACTATTGGGCGGAGCACGAGGAAAGCCTCGGCACACTGGTCGCCCATGTCCTGATCCACGAGATCGGGCACCATTTCGGCCTGTCGGACGAGGACATGGAAGCGCTGGAAGCGGCGACCGACTAGAAGCGTCCGACGGCCCCTCCGGGCGGAGGGCTGGCGAGGGATTGGGTGTCAGGGCGAGGAGCCGAGCGCCGCCCATGCAGCGCATGGACGAGCATCGGCAACGACGCCCGGAAGCCGAAGACCCGGCCGGCCGACGCCGCAACGCATTGTTGGACGCTCCAGAGACGGCTTCCAAAAGAAGAGGAACGACCGATGCAGGTCTCGACGCTCGCCATCCATCCGGTCAAGGGCGGGCGTGTGCGCCATCCCGCCAGCGTGGGGCTCGACCCGATGGGGCTGCGGGGCGACCGGCGCTGGATGCTGGTCGATGCCGCGGGACGCTTCCTGTCGCAGCGCGAGCATCCGCCCCTCGCGCTCCTCGACGCCGAGCCCGACGACGACGGGCTGCACCTGTCGTTTCCCGGCATCAAGGGGTCGGACGGCGGCGAGCGCTTCGTGGCGACGCCGGACGGCGATGAGCGCGTGACGGTCACCGTCTGGAGCGACACGGTGGACGCCGCCGCTGCCGGCGCGGACACCGACGCCGCCCTGTCGCGCTGGCTCGGCCTTCCCGTGCGGCTCGTCCATTTCGACGCGCGCTCGCAGCGCACCGTCTCGCGCGACTGGACCGCCGAGGACCATCCGGTCGGCTTTGCCGACGGCTTTCCGCTGCTGGTCGCCACCACCGCCTCGCTGCGCGATCTCAACCGGCGGATCGTCGCCACTGGCGGCGAGGCCGTACCGATGAGCCGCTTCCGGCCCAACATCGTGATCGACGGCACCGAGCCCTTCGCCGAGGACGGCTGGGCGCAGATCGCGGTCGGCGACGTGGTGCTCGATCTCGTGAAGCCCTGCGCGCGCTGCGCGGTCACGACGGTCGATCAGGACGAGGGGCGGCGCACCGGCAAGGAGCCGCTCGCCACGCTCGGGCGCTTCCGTCGCTCCGGCGTCCAGCGGGCGCCCGGTGTCCTGTTCGGCTGGAACGCCGTGGCACAGGGCACCGGCACGCTTCGCGTCGGCGACCCCGTGCGCGTCCTGAATACGCGTGAGGGCGGCTGGCCGCTCGCGCTCTGACCACCGCGAAACGACACGGCCCGGAACCGGCTGTCCGGTCCCGAGCCGTCGTCTTGTCGCTCCCTTGCGGGGATCAGGCCTTGGTCAGCCGCAGGATCGTCGAGCCGCCGCCGCCCCGCGTCTCGGTCACGGCATAGACCGCCCCGTCCGGACCGACCTTGACGTCGCGGATGCGCGCCTCGAGCGGCACGCGCTCTTCCGTCGCCACCCGGCCCTCGTCGTTCATCCGCAGCACCACGAGCCCTTGCGTGACGAGGCCGCCCGCGAGAATCGCGTTGTTCCATTCCGGGAACTCGTCGCCGGTGTAGATCGCCATGCCGGAGGGGCCGATGACCGGATCCCAGTAATAGACCGGCTGCTCCATGCCGTCCTTGGCCGTGATCCCCTCGCCGATCGGCGCGCCGCCATAGGCGATGCCGTAGGTGATCACCGGCCAGCCGTAGTTCTTGCCGGCTTCGGGCCGGTTCAGTTCGTCGCCGCCGCGGGCGCCGTGCTCTATCGTCCAGACGCGCCCGTCCGGTCCGAGCACCGCCGACTGGATGTTGCGATGACCGTAGCTCCAGATCGCGTCCTGCGCACCCTCACGGCCGACGAACGGGTTGTCCTGCGGGATGGACCCGTCGGCATTGATCCGGAACACCTTGCCGAGGCCCGAATCGAGGTTCTGCGCCTGGTCCCGGATCGGCTCGTCCGAGCGCTCGCCGACGCCGAGGAAGATCTTGCCCTCGTTGTCGAAGACGATGCGCGAGCCGAAATGCTTGTCGCCGTCGTAGCTCGGCATCTGCTGGAAGATGACCTTCATGCCCTCGAGCCTGGCCGAGCCGTCCGCCGTGGTGAGCTTGGCGCTGGCGAGCGCCGTGCCATTGCCTTCCGCGCCGCGCGGCTCGGAGAAGGTGAAGTAGATCATCCCGTCGGAGGCGAAGTTCGGCCCGACCGCCACGTCGAGCAGGCCGCCCTGCCCGGCCGACGCCACTTCGGGCACGCCCGCGACCTCGATCGGCTCGCCTTCCTGCCCCATCGCGGGCAGGATCATCAGCTTGCCTTCCTTGGCGGTGACGAGCATGCGCCCGTCCGGCATGAACTCCAGCGCCCAGAGGTTGGGCAGGCCTTCGGCCACCGTCTCGGTGGTCACCTCGGGCATGTCGGTCGGCTGGGGCGCGCGGGTCTGGCCGGCAAAGGCCGGCTTCTGGTCGGGGGCGTTGGCCGCTTCCGTCTCGATCGGCTGGCCCGTGGCCGCCCCTTGCGTCGAGGACGCGGTGCCGGTCGCCGGCGCGTTGCCGTCCACGTGCGGCAGGCGTTCGCCCTGGCTGTTGGTGTCCTGCGCCAGGGCGCCGGTGGCAAGCATCGTGCCGGCCAGAAGGAGGCCGAGGCCACCGGATCGAAGGGTCAGTCGCATCGTCGCGTTCCTCGTCGTCGAATGAGATCGAAGACCGGGGCGGTCTTCCCATCGACGGCGAACTAATCGGACGCGAGAAGCGGACAACGCCGCTCCCGTTTAGTTGACGAAACGTGAGCGGCGCTGCGACACCGTGGCTCGACGCCTCAAGCCTGCGGCCACCGGTGGTGGAAGACGCCGTCGCGGTCGAGGCGGCGGAAGGTGTGGGCGCCGAAGAGGTCGCGCTGCCCTTGCGTCAGGTTCGTGGTGCCGCGCGCCCGGCACCGGGATGCCGGCGAGCGAGGCCTTGGCGACGACACGGCGCAGCGCCTCCTGGGCCCCCTCGATGCGGCTCGTGAAGCTCGGCGCGAGCAGCAGGTTGACGACGTCGCCCGCCGCGTAGGCTTGGCTGATGTCGTCGAGAAAGCGCGAGCGGATGATGCAGCCGGCGCGCCAGATGCGCGCGATCTCACCGAGCGGCAGGTTCCAGCCGAACTCTTTCGAGGCCTCGGCGAGCGTCGCATAGCCCTGCGCATAGGCGATGATCTTGGCGGCGACGAGCGCGCCCTCGAGCTCGCTGAGGCCCTCGTGATCGGCGTGGAACTCGGCGCGCGCCGTCCGGACGCCGCCGAAGATGCGCGCCGCCTCCGCCCGCTCGGCGCGGCGGGACGAGATGCCGCGCGCCGAGACCGCCGCCTCCAGCGTCGTCGCGCCGACGCCGAGCTTCTGCGCCTCGATCACCGACCAGCGCCCGGTGCCCTTCTGGCCCGCCTCGTCGACGATCTGGTCGACCAAGGCGCCGCCGGTCTCGGGGTCGCGCTCGGCCAGCACCAGCGAGGAGATCTCGATGAGGTAGGACTGGAGATCGCGCGTGTTCCAGTCGGCGAAGATGTCGGCCATCTCCTGCGGCCGGAGCCCGACCGCATCGCGCAGGATGCCGTAGACTTCGGCGATCATCTGCATGTCGGCATATTCGATGCCGTTGTGGATCGTCTTGACGAAATGACCGGCGCCGTCGGGGCCGAGCCAGTCGACGCACGGGGACCCGTCGAACTGGGCCGAGATCGGCTCGAGGAGCGGCTTCAAGCGCTCCCACACGGCCTTGTCGCCGCCGACCATGATCGAGGGGCCGTTGCGCGCGCCGGCCTCGCCGCCGGACACGCCCATGCCGACGAAATGGATGCCGGTGGGTTTCACCGCCTTCTCGCGGCGCACCGTGTCGTTGAAGTCGGCGTTGCCGGCGTCGATCAGGATGTCGCCGGGGGAAAGATGCGGCAGGACGAGATCCATCTGGTCGTCCACCGGCCGGCCGGCATTGACCATCAGCACCACGACACGCGGGCTTTTGAGCACCCCGACGAAGTGCTCGATCGAGTCGGTCGGCACCAGACGATCGGCGAGCGCCGGGTTCTCGTCGCGCACGCCGTAGGCCTTCTCGACCGTCCGGTTGCCGAGAGCGACTGTGAACCCGCCATTGTCGGCGAAGTTGAGCGCAAGGCTCGCCCCCATCGTGCCCATGCCCAAGACGCCGAGATCNGACCGTCCGGTTGCCGAGAGCGACTGTGAACCCGCCATTGTCGGCGAAGTTGAGCGCAAGGCTCGCCCCCATCGTGCCCATGCCCAAGACGCCGAGATCCGCCTGGTTGCCGCTCATCCGATTCGCCCTCCACGTGCCTGTTCGGGCCACGGGTTTAACGGATGACGGGCGGGCGTTCCATCGAAACGGTTGAAACGCCCGCCCGGGCGCTCAGCGCTTCAGGCGCTCGGCGTGCCAGGCGATGTGGTCGTCCATGAAGGTCGAGATGAAGTTGTAGGAGTGGTCGTAGCCCTCGCGCATGTTGAGCGCGAGGCGGATGCCCGCCTTGTCGCAGGCCTCCTTGAGGAGTTGCGGGCGAAGACCGTCGTCGAGATACGGGTCGGCTGTTCCCTGATCGACCAGAAACTCCGGGAAGCGGTGCCCGTCCTCGATCAGGAGCGTCGCGTCGTAGGGCCGCCACGTTGTCCGGTCGCGGCCGAGATACTTCTCGAAGGCGGGGCGCGACCAGTCGGCCGTCGACGGCTGGACGATCGGCGCAAACGCCGACGCGCTCTTGTAGGCCTCGGGGTTGCGCAGCGCGGCGACGAGCGCCCCGTGCCCGCCCATGGAATGGCCGAAGATCCCCTGCCGGTTCATGTCGGCCGGGAAATGCGTCGCGACGTAGCCCGGCAGCTCGTCGGTGACGTAGGAATACATTCGGTAGTTGGCGGCATAGGGGGCCTGCGTCGCGTCGACGTAGAAACCGGCGCCCGAGCCGAACTGCCAGTTGTCCGCCTCGTCGGGCACCCCAGGGCCCCGCGGGCTGGTGTCGGAGAGGACGATCATGATCCCGTGCTCGGCCGCCGCGCGGCGGAATTCGCCCTTGTCCATCGCGTTCTGGTGCGTGCAGGTCAGGCCCGACAGGTACCACAGGACCGGCACCTTCCCGTCCCGGGCCTGCGGCGGGGTGAACACGGCGAAGGTCATCGGCGTGTCGGTGGTGCGGGACTGGTGGCGATACACCCCTTGCGTGCCACCATGGGCCTTCGCTTCCGAGATTACGTCGAGGGGCATGGGCGGTCCTTTCGGTTGGTCTTACGCCGCCGGCGCGCGACGCATGTCGAGATGGGGGATGCCGTCTTCCAGATAGGCATCCGAGATGGTGACGAACCCATGACGCGCATAGAAGGTTTCCAGATGCGCCTGCGCCGACAGGTCGATCGCGGCCTCCGGCCAGCGCTCCGCGCACAGACGCAGCGCCTCGGCCATCATCCTGTGACCGAGGCCGCCGCCGCGAAAGCCGGCTGCGGTCGCGATCCGGCCGATGCGGGCCCGGCCCGCCTCGTCCGGCGCGAAGACGCGCAGGACCCCGGCGAGGTCGTCGCCCGACAGAGCCCGCAGGTGCAGCGCCTCGCCGTCCCGGCCGTCGATCTCCGGGAAGGCGCAGGCCTGCTCCACCACGAAGACGTCCTGCCGGAGCTTCAGGAGATCGTGGACTTGCTCGCCCGTCATCTCGGGGAGCCGCGACCAGTGCCAGCACGTCTCGGCGGTCACGCTCAGTAGACGACGACCGAGCGGATCGACTTGCCCTCATGCATCAGGTCGAAGGCGGTGTTGATCTCGTCCAGCGGCATCGTGTGGGTGATGAGGTCGTCGATGTTGATCTTGCCGTCCATGTACCAGTCGACGATCTTCGGCACGTCGGTCCGGCCGCGCGCACCCCCGAAGGCCGTGCCGCGCCAGACGCGGCCCGTGACGAGCTGGAACGGCCGAGTCGAGATCTCCTTGCCCGCCTCTGCCACGCCGATGATGATCGATTCGCCCCAGCCGCGATGGCAGCATTCGAGCGCCTGGCGCATCACGTCGGTGTTGCCGGTCGCGTCGAACGAGAAGTCGGCGCCGCCGCCGGTGAGGTCGAGGATGGCCTGCACCACCTTGTCGTTGCCGACCTCGCGCGGATTGACGAAGTCGGTCATGCCGAACCGCCTCGCCATCTCGACCTTGCCGGGATTGATGTCGACGCCGATGATCTTGTCGGCGCCGACCATGCGCGCGCCCTGGATCACGTTGAGGCCGATGCCGCCGAGGCCGAACACCACGACGTTGGCGCCCGGCCAGACCTTGGCGGTGTAGATCACGGCGCCGATGCCCGTCGTCACGCCGCAGCCGATGTAGCAGATCTTGTCGAAGGGCGCGTCCTCGCGCACCTTGGCCACCGCGATCTCCGGCAGGACGGTGAAGTTCGAGAAGGTCGAGCAGCCCATGTAGTGGAAGACGGTCGTCTCGTCGCAGCGGAAGCGCGAGGAGCCGTCCGGCATGACGCCCTGCCCCTGCGTCGAGCGGATCGCGGTGCAGAGATTCGTGCGCTGCGACAGGCAGCTCTTACAGTTGCGGCATTCCGGCGTGTAGAGCGGGATGACGTGGTCGCCGGGCTTCACGGAGGTGACGCCCGCGCCCACCTCGCGCACGATGCCCGCGCCCTCGTGGCCGAGGATCGCCGGGAACTTGCCTTCGGAATCGAGGCCCGACAGCGTGTAGGCGTCGGTGTGGCAGACGCCCGTCGCCATGATCTCGACCAGCACCTCACCCGGCTGCGGCCCCCGGATGTCGACGGTCTCGATCGTGAGCGGCTTGCCTGCTTCCCAGGCGACGGCGGCGCGTGACTTCATCGGGTCCAGTCCTTGGTGTCGGGCGATTCGGATCGGGCCTGACTATAGGCCGAGGGGGGAGCGGCGCCAGCCTTCGTTCAGCGATCCCCGGCGCCGGACGGCTCGAGACCGGCGAGGATCAGCGCGCCGTCGAGCGGATCGCCGAGCGGCTCGTCCAGCGTCTCGGCAAGGCCGTCGGGCAGGTAAGGGGTCAGCGGTGCGCCCAGCCCGCCGGTCAGTGCGACGCGCTCGCAGCCGGCGTCGCGCAGCGTATCGGCGAGATCGCCGATCGCCTGAGCCGCCGCGCGCAGGATCGCGTCGGCCGCGCGGTCGCCCGATGCCGCCGCCTCGACCACCAGCGGGGCCAGCGACGCGTAGTCGCTTGCCGAGGCGCCGTCGCACCAGCGTGTCAGCGCATGCGCCTCCCCACCGAAGCGCTGGAGGAGGGCATCGGCCAGTTCGGAGCCCGACAGGCGCCCGTCGACCGCCCGGAACGCCGCCTCCACCGCCGCCAGACCGATGCGCGCGCCCGAGCCCTCGTCGGAGCCGGGAAAGCCGTAGCCGCCGAACCGCAGGAGGCGCCCTTCGAGAAGGCCGAAGCCGATCGATCCGGTGCCGGCCACGACGATGCCGCCGTCCTCGCCGCCATGGGCCCCGAGGCAGGCGATCGCGCCGTCACCGGAGAAGACGAGGCTGGCGAAGGGATGCGGCCGCGCGGCGAACGTGTCTGCGACGCCGAGCCGTTCGATCCCGGCGACGCCGGCCCCGACATGGAGGCGGGCGAAGTCGAAGGGTCCGAGACCGGCCGCGCGCCACGCCTCGCGGGCCGCGGTCAGCATCGCCTCGAAGCTCGCCTCGACGCCGAGCCGCGCCTGTCCCGGTCCGGCATGCCCCTCGCCGAAGACGAGGCCGGACGCATCGACCAGCCGCGCGCGGCAGGCGGTGCCGCCGGCATCGAGGCCAAGGAACAGGGGCTCCGTCACGAGGCGGCGTCCGTCGGGCGGTCGTCCATCGGTGCCGGTCCTTTCGCGCGAATCGCTCGGACCTTCTTCATGCCGGAAAGGGCGTTCCTTCGGAAGCGCCCCGTCCTGTCAGTCGCCGCGCCGCGAGTACCAGAGCGCCAGCGCGTCGATCTGCTCCTCGGTGAGGTTGATCGCGATCGTCTCCATCACGTGGGCGAGCGGCGTGCCGCCGCGATGGCGGTCCTTCCACATCTGGAGATGCGTCGCCGTGTACCATTCCGGCAGGCCGTCGAGGCGCGGATAGAGCGGATTGGTGGCCGCCGCATCGGCGCCGTGGCAGGTCTGGCAGGCGGCGAGCTTCTGGCGCGGCAGGCCCTCTTCGGCGATCCGGCGCCCGAGTTCCATCAGGCCACTGGTCGAGACCGGATAGCCGTGGGCGGCGGACGGGTCGACGGCGGCCGCGGCGCCGGTCGGCACCGGCTCGTCCGTGGGCGCGTCGGGGCCGATCGAGCCGCGCGGCAGGCGCACGGCGCCCTCGTAGCCGATCGCAACGCCCGCCGGGGGCCCGAGCGGCCCCACCGGTGCCGGAATCGGCGCCTGCGCGGCATAGTGCGCGGCGAGGCGGCGCAGCGTCGCCTCGTCGTGGATGCCGGCGGCGGGCGTCATGATGCCGCTCTGGCGCGTGCCGGACGAGAAGGCCTGCAGCGTGCGGAAGAGATACTCCTCCGACTGGCCGCCGATCGGCGGAAAGCTGCCCGCGGGACCGACGCCCCGCCCGTCCTCGCCGTGGCAGCGGGCGCAGTCGGCCAGCGCCGTGTCGCCCGCCTGCCCTAGCGCCTGGAGGCCGGGCCGGCCCGGCTCGGCGCTCGGCTGCCCGTAGGCGAGCTCGCGGTAGCGCTCGGGGCTCATGTCGGGCAGCGCGCGCAGGAAGGCGACCAGCGCCCAGACCTCGTCGGGGCGGTCCTGCGTCGACCAGGATGGCATGCCGGAATACTTGATGCCGTGGCGGCCGATCCAGAACAGCTCGCGGTCGCGCCACTCGCCGACCTGGGTTTCCAGCCGCGGCACGGGCGGCATCATCGCGCGCGCGACCGGCGTCTGCAGTTCGCCCGGCGCGCCGTGGCACGGCGCGCAGCCGCTGGCGAAGTGCCCGGCGACGCGCTGCACGAGGAGGGGGTCATCCAGCGACACGTCGTCGGGCTTGGAGATCGGCAGCGACTGCGTGTCGACGGCGCGCTGCAGCGTCCAGTGCAGGAACCACTCGACGGGCGCGAAGTGGCCGGTGTTGGCGGCGACCGACACGAGGCCCGAGCCGCCGACGAGAAGGGCGGCCCCGACCGCCGCAAAGGGCGCGGCCACGAGGTGCCAGGGGCGGATCGTCAGCGTCCACTTCATGCCGGCACCTGCGCGTCGCGCTTTTCGTTGAGGAGACGGGCGAGCAGCGACAGGCCGCCCACAAGATAGGCCGAGCCGCCGACGATCAGCATCAGGACGCCGCCGAGTTGCTGGTCCTCGAGCGGGGTCAGGGTCGAGAGCGGCGAGCAGAGGTCGCCGCAGGCGTAGAGCGGGCGCGGCGCGAAGAGGAGGAGCGCGCCGAGAAGGGTCATGTGCATCGACGTCATCAGGAGGGCTGCGACGCCCGCCGCCCGGGCCCCCCGCGCACCCTCGGCCGTGCCGAAGGCGGCGGTCCAGACGAGGAGCCCCGCCGTCAGGAACGAGGCCTGCTCGATCACGAGCACCCATGTCTCGCGCCGCGCCGCGTCGTGCAGCGCCGGAGCGTGCCAGGACCAGACCAGCACGAACTCGGCGAGGGCAGCGAGGATTGCAAAGCGCGGCGAGATGCGCGCGCCGAGCGCCGGCACCGAGCGCGTCAGCCCGAAGGCGAGAACGGGCGCCGCGACGGCGACGAGGCCCATGTGAAGGATCATGTGCGCGGCGAACGAGGTCTCGGCACGTCCGACCAGCGGTCCCGCCCAGAGGAACAGAAGAAGCGCGAGGCCGAAGCCCAGCGGCGCGTGGCGGCTGAGGGCGGGGCTCACCGGCAGTCCGCCACGAGCAGCGCCGGCAGCGCGGTGAAGATGATGGCGAGGAACGACAGGCCCGACAGGAGCACGGAGGCCAGTTCCATTTGGCGTTCGCGATCGTCGTCGGTCGGCTTGTCGTGCGGCGGCTTGCCGCCCGCCTGCTTCCATTCGCGCCAGGCCCGGATCCCGGCGAACCAGCAGAAGACGAGGCCGGCGAAGGTCGCCACCGCGATCGCCGCGCGCACGCCGCCGATCGGCTCGAAGATGTTGGTGTTGGGCGCGCAGACCACGGCGGCCGCGATGTAGCAGAACAGGAAGTGCAGCGCCCACACCGTGGGCGTCGCGATCATGGTGATGAGACTGTCGCGCGTGCCGCGCCGCAAGCCGAGCATCAGACGCCTCCACCGGCGACGAGCGGGAAGTAGGCGATGGTGGCCACCGTCACGAGGCCGGTCGCCATGGCGAAGTGCCAGTAGAGCGTCACGTTCGACAGGTCGATGTCGTGGCGTGGCGTCAGGAAGCCCCGGAACGAGCGGGCGAGGCAGTAGCCGACCATCAGCGTTCCGACGAAGGCATGGATCGCGGTCCAGATGGCGAGGATCCAGACGGTCGCGGGATAGACGTGGGCGGTCGGCTGGAGCCCCGTCGCGTGCGGCCCCCAGAGGAGCGCCGCGCCGGCGCCGAGCGAGGCGAGGAACGAAAGCGCGAGGAGCGCACGCGCGCCCCCGACGCCGCCCGCCTTCAGGACGCGGTGCGACAGGAGGCAGCTGCCCCAGGCGAGTGCGAAGAGCGCCAGCGACACCGTCGGCCACAGGAGGCCGGGTCCTTGCGTCCCGGCCGGCGGGAAGTCGGCATGGACGGTGAAGAAGAAGTAGTAGCCGAAGCACAGCGACAGGAAGGCCGTCGCGTCGCCCATCATGGTGATGAACATCGCCCACCACGACACCGACTGCGGGCCGGAGACGTAGAGCGGCAGTTCCAGCCCCAGGCCGACGTATTTCGTCTCCTTCTCCGGAATGACCGCGGTCGCCTTCCAGAGCCAGAACAGGATCACCGCGATCGCGACGACGAGCGCTGCAATCGTCACCGTCCACAGATGGAAGGTCGCGGCGATGAAGCAGGCGCCGAGAAAGATCGCCGCCCACATCGGCACGAAGGAGGGGCCGGGCACGCGCAGGCACTGGATCGGCTCAGCGTCGAGGACGCTGGTCACCAGCGTCTCGCGCTTTCCCTCCTCGGCGTCGGCCAAGTAGAAGCGGCCCTTGTCCATGTCGTCGACGAAGCCCGGCTGGTCCCAGAGCGGGTAGCGCGATTTGACGATCGGCACCGAGCGCACGCCCCAGGGCTGGTCGGGGATCTCGCCCGACCATTCGATCGTGCCGGCGTTCCAGGGATTGCGGCTGGCGTAGGGATCCTTGCGCGGCCGGAACATGTCGACGATCACGGTCAGGAAGCCGGCGGCGAAAATGAAGGCGCCGACCGTGGAGATCAGGTTCGGGATCTCCAGCCCCATCATCGCGGGGTAGGTGTAGACCCGCCGCGGCATGCCGATCATGCCGGAATAGTGCATTGGGAAGAACGCCACGTTGAAGCCGATGAACATCAGCCAGAAGGCGATCTTGCCGGCCGTGTCGTGGAGCTTCCGGGAGGCGACGATCGGCCAGTAGTAGTAGATGCCGGCGACGATCGGAAAGAGGACGCCGCCGAGGATCACGTAGTGGAGGTGGGCCACCACGAAATAGGTGTCGTGCACCTGCCAGTCGAACGGCGCGAGCGCCACCATGACGCCGGTGAGGCCGCCGAGCACGAAGATGCCGAGCGCCCCCGACACGAAGAGCATCGGCACGGAATAGATGACGTTGCCGGCAAGGCAGGTCGCGAGGAACACGAAGATCTGGACGCCCGTCGGGATCGCGACGGCCTCGGACGCTGCCGAGAAGAAGCCGAGCGAGATCGCCGGCAGGCCGGTCGTGAACATGTGGTGGACCCAGAGCCCGAAGCTCAGGAAGCCGGTGCCGACCGCCGCCAGCACGATCCAGGAATAGCCGAGCAGCGGGCGCCGCGCGAAGGTCGGGATGATCATCGCCAGCAGCGCGATCGCCGGCAGGAAGATGATGTAGACCTCCGGGTGGCCGAAGATCCAGAACAGATGCTGCCAGAGCATCGGGTCGCCGCCGCGCGTCGGGTCGAAGAAGGGCCAGTCGAACAGGCGCTCCATCTCGAACAGGATGTCGCCGGCGATCAGCGGCGGGAAGGCGAAGAGGATCATCGCCGCGACGACCAGGACGTACCAGGCGTAGAGCGGCATGAGGTTGAGGCGCATGCCGGGCGGGCGGCACTTCAGCGTGCCGACGATGAGCTCGACCGCCGCCGCGATCGAGGCGACCTCGATGAACGACAGGCCGAGCAGCCAGATGTCGGCGCCGTAGCCCGGCGTGAAACGCGCCTGCGTGGTCAGCGGCGGGTACATGAACCAGCCGGAATTGGGCGCCTGCCCGAAGAAGATCGAGCCGCAGACGAAGATGCCGCCGATCAGGAAGCACCAGTAGCCGAAGGCCGACAGGCGCGGGAACGGCAGGTCGCGCGCGCCGAGCATCTGCGGCAGGAGGATCACCGCCACCGCCTCGAAGATCGGGACGGCGAACAGGAACATCATCACAGTGCCGTGCAGCGTGTACACCTGATTGTACATCGTCGCCGACAGGAAGTCGTTGTCGGGCACGGCGAGCTGCACGCGAATCAGGAGCCCGAGAACGCCCGCGAAGAGCATGAAGGCGAACGAGGTGACCGTGTACCAGACGCCGACCGTCGTGTTGTTGACGTCGGACCAGTAGCGCCAGCCAGGCGGGGTGTCCCAGACCTTGATCAGGCGCTCCTGCTGGCCGCGGCGGACGGCCTCGTCCTCTTGGTCCGGGTCTCCCGGACGACGCATGGCGTTGAGTTCGACGGCCGCGCTCATTTCAGAGTCTCCAGCCATTCGGCCATGGAACGGGTCTCGGCCTGCGGCAGCGTCGCGAACGACGGCATCTGGACGCCCGGCTTCTCGTGTTCGGTGAGCGCGATGAAGCGCTGGATGTTGTCGACGGTCATCGGCAGGATGCCGGCGCCCAGTGTTTCACGTGAAGCCAGGTGCGTCAGATCGGGGCCGACGAGGCCCGCGGAGCCCGTGCCGCGCACCTGATGGCAGGCGCCGCAGCCGTTGGCCTCGAAGGCGGTGCGGCCGGGATGGTCGAGCACGGTGGCGGGGGCCCGCTCGGCCTCGACGCGCGCGGCGAAATCGGCCTCCGAGACGACCTTCACCACGAAGCGCATCTGTGCGTGCGCGTCGCCGCAGAACTCGGCGCAGATGCCGTGGAACGTGCCGGTGCGGGTCGGCTCGAGGACGATGCGCGTGATGCGACCAGGGATCGTGTCCACCTTGCCGGCGATGTTGGGCACCCAGAAGGAATGGATGACGTCGGGGCTCGACAGCAGGATCTCGGTGCGCTTGCCGACCGGGATCCAGAGCTCGTTGGCCGAGGGCACGCCCTCGCCCGACAGGACCTTGGCGACGCCCGGCGTGTCGGGCGCCTCGTAATGGACCCGCCACCAGAAGCGCTCGCCCGAAACTGCGATGCGCGGCCCGTCGGCCGGCGCTCGAAAGCCCGGCATCATCTGGAGGCCGAAGACGAGGAGAACGGTCAGGACAACGACGGGAAAGGCGACGCCGCCCCAGAGGATCAACTTGGTGCCGGTCCGCTCGCTGTGCGCCTTTGGGCGCACCTTGGTCGCGTAGACCGACAGGCCCATGACGAAGAGCCAGATCAGGACCGCGCCGCCCAGCATCCACCAGAACAGGTGCAGGACCTTCGCGGATTCGGTGCCCGCCGGATCGAAGGTCGATTGCGGCCCGCGACAGGCGGCGAGCGCGAGGACGGCCGCGGCCAGGACGGCCGATCGGGTGATCCACGCGGATTGGGTGTGCAAGCGTTTCAGGTCGGCCCCCATGCTCGGACCGACGAGGCGCCCCCGCGCCGCGATCCCCCTCGGCGGACCGCGGCACCGCAAGGGCCGCCATCCGCTTCCTCAAGACCTATGGCGCGCGACACATTCGGCCAGTGCATGGCTGGCGGGTTTGGGCACAATGCCGCAAAGCCGGCGGATTGCGCCGCCGGCCTCACGAGGACGTGATGAGGATCAGGTCGAAGAGCCGGTCAGTGGCGCGTTTCGCCCTCATGGCCGGCGTCGTGGGAGTGGTCCGCGGGGCGCGCGTTCAGCCCCTGCGTCCAGCCCTCCATCCATTCGTTTCGCAGCGTCGAGCCGGCCGGGTATTCGCAGGCCGACTTCGGCACGTTGTTCTGGAAGGCGAGCTTGCCTTGCTGGAATGCATCGGTTGCCATGGGTAACGGCTCCTGTCCGGTTGCAGGTGAGCAAAACGGACAGGACGCCACAGCGTTCCCGAGCGGTGCGACAGATCGTCAGATCCGCAGGCCGGTTCCGAGCCCCATCGAGGCGAGGATCAGCGCCGCATCGGGCTCGGCCTCGCCGACCGGAATGCCCAGACCATCGCGCACCGCCATCACCGCGATCTCGGCGTCCGTCGTGTCCGGCACGTCGAAGATGCGGATGCCGACCTCGCCGAGGTCGTCCTCCTGGCGGCAGCGGCGGGCATGGGCGCGCGCGTCCACCACCGAGCGGAAGGCCTGAAACTTGCGGACGTCCTCGTAGTCCATGCGCACAACGAACATTTCTTGGGCCTCCGTTGCAGTTGAGGAAAAGTTAAGCATGGGTTGCGCCGATCACCAAGCGAAAGTCTCGTGACAGCCGGAGGCATCCCCACCCATGGTGTACGGCGGGCGCCGGAAGCGGCTTGCAACGCCGCACGGCCGGCCCCACAACCGAAGCGGACCGCTGGGGAGACTGGCCGAGGACATGACCGCGCAGACCCAACCGACGCCGGGGCGCCTGCCTGCCGGCGAAGCGCCGCGCGTCGCGCTTTTCGTGACCTGCCTCGTCAACGTGATGCGCCCAGCCGTCGCAGAGGCGACGCGCGAGCTGCTGCTCGCGGCCGGCGCCCGTGTCGAGGTGCCCCTCGACCAGACCTGCTGCGGCCAGCCCGCCTTCAACTCCGGCGACGAGGCGGACGGCCGGGCGATGGCCCGCCGCCAGATCGAGACACTGGACGGCTACGACTATGTCGTCGCCCCGTCCGGCTCCTGCATCGGCACGATCCGCCACACATACCCCGAGACCTTCGCGGGCGATGCGGTCTGGGGCCCGCGCGCCGAGCGGCTGGCCGCGCGCGCCTTCGAGATCACGAGCTTCCTCGTCGACGTCCTCGGCTTCGACCCCGAGCCGGCGCCCCGCGCCGACGCCCGCGCGACCTATCACGACACCTGCTCGGGCCTGCGCGAGCTCGGCGTCCACGACCAGCCGCGCCGGCTTCTCGGGAGTGTTCCGGGGCTGGAGATGGTGCCGCTGCCCGATGCCAACGTGTGCTGCGGCTTCGGCGGCACGTTCTGCGTGAAGTATCCGGCGATCTCCAACGCCGTGGTCGACGAGAAGGCGCGCGCGATCGAGGGCACCGGGGCCGACATCCTCCTTGGCGGCGATCTCGGCTGCCTCATGAACATGGCCGGGCGGCTCGGACGGCGCGGCTCGCGCGTTCGGGCCTTCCACACGGTGGAGGCGCTGACCGGGCGGCTCTCAACGCCGGCGATCGGCGAGGCGCCCGGCCGGGAGACGAAGCGATGAGCGCCACCAGCCAGCGGGCCGAGCTCGACTTCCACGCCCGCACCCGCGAGGCGCTCGCCGACGACTGGCTGAAGGTCGCGATCGACCGGACCACGGGCACCGCCCGCACCAAGCGCGCAGCGATCGTCGGCCAGTGGCCGGACTTCGCGGTGGCGCGCGAGCGCGGCCGCCAGATCAAGGACCATG
Source organism: Aureimonas sp. Leaf324 (assembly GCF_001423245.1). Lineage (GTDB taxonomy): Bacteria > Pseudomonadota > Alphaproteobacteria > Rhizobiales > Rhizobiaceae > Aureimonas. Next base: position 113,382 of record NZ_LMOH01000002.1, on the reverse strand, counting down.
TCGTCGCCAACCTCGGGCACTACCTCGCCGAGTTCGAGCGCAACGCCGCGGCGAACGGGGCGGTCGTGCATTACGCCGCGACCTCGGACGAGGCCTGCCGCATCGTCGTCGACCTCTGCCGCAAAGCGGGCGCGAGAAGCGCGACGCGCTCGAAATCGATGCTCGGCGAGGAGATCGGCCTGCCCCACGCGCTGGAGGCGGCCGGCATCGAGCGGGTGGAGACGGATCTCGCCGAACACATCGTCCAACTCGCGGGCGAGCGGCCGAGCCACATCATCTGGCCGGCCATGCACAAGACGCGCGAGCAGATCTCCGAACTCTTCAAGGCGTCCCACGCCGAGCCGCACCGCGAGGAAACGCCGGAAGCCATGGCCGCCTCCGCCAGGCGGCATCTGCGCCGGCGCTTCCTGACCGCCGAGGTCGGCATCTCCGGCGCCAATTTCCTCGTCGCCGACACGGGCTCGGTCTGCACCGTGACCAACGAGGGCAACGCGGAGATGACGACGACGCCGCCGCGCGTCCACATCGTGACGGCCGGCATCGAGAAGCTGGTGCCCTCGATGGGCCACGCGGCGATGATGCTGCGGCTTCTCGTGCGCTCGGCGACCGGGGCGGCGCTGACGCAGTACACGACCTTCCACACCGGGCCGAAGCGGGCAGGCGACCTCGACGGGCCGGAGGAGATGCACATCGTCCTCGTCGACAACGGGCGCACCGCGATGCTCGCCGACCATGCGCTGCGCGACATGCTCCGCTGCATCCGCTGCGGCGCCTGCATGAACCATTGCCCGGTGTTCAACCAGATCGGCGGCCATGCCTATGGCGGCACCTATCCCGGCCCCATGGGCGCGGTGCTCACCCCGGTCTTCGACGGACTGACGGAGAAGACCCGCGATCTCGCCCACGCCTGCACCCTGAACGGGCGCTGCCGCGAGGTCTGTCCGGTCGACATTCCGCTGCCGACCCTCATCAAGGGCTGGCGCGAGCGGAGCTGGCGCGAGGGGCTGGAGCCGCGCTCGATGCGCTACGGCTTGAGCCTCTTCACCCTCGCAGCCACCCGTCCGCGCCTCTATCGCCTCGGCACGGCGATGGCCGGTCGGGTGCTGCGCTTCATGGGCGGCCGGCGCGGCGTGATCGCGAGGCTTCCCGGTCTTGCCGGCGCCTGGACGCTCCACCGCGACATGCCGGCGCCGCCGCCGGGGCCGACCTTCCTGGAGCGGGAGGCCGCGCGGCAGAAGCGCGAGAGAGACGCATGAGCGCGCGCGAGGCGATCTTTTCCGCGATCGGCCGCGCCCTCGGCCAGCCGGCGGACCCCGCCGCCATCCGGGCCGAGGCGGATGCGCTGCTTGCCGAGCCGGAGCGCGTGCGCCCGCGCCTGCCCGAGGGCGATCTCGTCACCTTGTTCGAGGCGGCCGTGAAGCGCCTGCCGCCCGGCGCATCCTCGGAGCGCCTCGGGAGCCTCGGCGAGGTGCCGGCCGCCTGCGCGCGGCGCCTGGCCGCGCTCGGCCTTGCGCCCGCGCTGAAGATCCAGCCGCGGCCCGATCTCGAGGGCCTCGACTGGCCGGCGGCCGGCCTTGCCGCCTCCGCCGAGGTCGACGACCGCGTGTCCGTGTCGATGGCGGAGCGGGGGATCGCCGAGACGGCGAGCCTCGTCCTGCGCTCCGGGCCGGAGATGGCGATTCTTGATGCCTTCCTGCCGCTGCACCACATCGCGGTGCTGCGGGTGCGCGACATCGTCGCCTATCTCGAGGATGCGGTGGCCGGGGCGGATCTCGCCCGCTCGCGCAACCTCGTCGTCGTCACCGGCCCGAGCGGCACCACCGACATCGAGGGGAGCCTCGTGATCGGCGTCCACGGGCCGGCGACGCTGCACATCCTCCTGGTCGAGGGCTGAGGACCGGCGACGACCAAACCCGGTCGCCGGCGGGTCGGCATGGCGTCTCTCGTCCGGCACCGGCTGAGGCGAACTTCGCCATACCGGTTTGCCGGGCGATGCTGTAGGAGCCTCGCTCCATGTGGCAGCGGACGATCGACATCCCCTCTCCCGCCGAGGCGGCAGCGCGGCTGCGCGGGCTCGGCGGTCTCGCATGGCTGGATTCCGCCCGCCCGCATCCGCAGAACGGTCGCTGGTCGATCCTGGCCGCCGCGCCCTTCGCCCGCTTCGAGGCCGATCTGTCCGGCGCCCGGCTCGACGGCGCACCCTTCGGCCTACCGCCGTTCGAGGCGCTCGACGCGCTGCTCCGGCGCTATCGGAGCGAGCGGGAGACCGACGCCACGCCCTTTGCCGGGGGGCTCGTCGGCACGATCGACTTCGAGGCCGGCCACCTCCTCGAGACCCTCCACCGGCCGGCGGGCTTCGATCCGCAGCGCCCGTTTCTCGGCTTCGGCCTCTACGACACCGCCCTCGTCATCGACCACGAGGACGGCACCGCCCGCCTCGTCTCCGCCGGCTTCTCGCCGACGCTCGACGTGGCGGCCCCCCTTGCCGCGCGGCAGCGGCGGGCCGGGGAACGGCTCGACCTTTTCGAAGCTGCGCTGGCGGGGCCCACGCCCGCCCCCGGCGCCCTGCCCGCGACCTCGCCCGACTGGCGTTCGAGCCGCGACGCTGCCGCCTATGCCGCCGACGTCGAGCGCGTGAAGGCGCTGATCCTCGACGGCGAGGTCTATCAGGCCAACCTGTCGCGCCGGCTCCGGGCCGCGCTGCCCGCAGGTTTCGACCCGTTCGCCCTGTATCTGCGGCTGCGCGCCGTGAACCCCGCGCCCTACGCCGCCTTCATCGAGGAGCCGCACCGCACGGTCGCCTCCGCCTCGCCCGAGCTCTTCCTACGCCTACGCGAGGGCCATGTGGAGACGCGTCCGATCAAGGGCACGATCCGGCGCGCGCCGGACGAAGCGGCGGATCGGGCCGCCGCCGAGGCCCTTCTCGCCTCGCCGAAGGACCGGGCCGAGAACGTCATGATCGTCGATCTCCTGCGCAACGACCTGTCGCGCGTGTGCGAGCCGGATTCGGTCGACGTGCCCGAGCTTTGCGCGCTGGAGTCCTATGCCGGGCTGCACCACCTCGTGTCGGCCGTCACCGGGCGTCTCCGGCCGGGCCTCGGCGTCGGGGCCCTGATCGCCGCAACTTTTCCCGGCGGCTCGATCACCGGCGCGCCGAAGATCCGCGCGACCGACATCGTGGCCGCCATCGAAGGCGCGCCGCGCGGGCTCTATTGCGGCTCGGTCGCCGCGCTCTCGTTCTGCGGCGCGGCGGACCTGTCGATCGCCATCCGCACGCTGGAGTTCGAACGGGGCGCGGTGTCGTTCGGCACCGGCGGCGGCGTGACGATCCTGTCCGACGGGCCGGCGGAATGGGCGGAGACCGAGACCAAGGCGGCGCGCATCCTCGAAGCGTTCGAGGCCCCATGATCCTCGTCCTCGACAACTACGACAGCTTCACCCACAACCTCGCGCGCTATCTCGAGCGGCACGGCGCGGCGGTCTCGGTCGTGCGCAGCGACCGGATCGATCTCGCCGGTATCCGCGCGCTGGCGCCGCACGCACTTGTCCTCTCGCCCGGCCCCTGCGGCCCGGCCGAAGCGGGCGTCTGTCTAGAGGCGGTCGGCGCCCTGTCGGGCCAGCTGCCGATTCTCGGCGTCTGCCTGGGCCATCAGGTCATCGGCCTCCGGTTCGGCGGGCGCGTCGAGCGTGCCGAGGAGCCGATGCACGGGCGCGCCTCGCCGCTGGAGCATGACGGCGAGGACCTGTTCGAGGGTCTCGCCCGGCCGTTCGAGGCCGGGCGCTACCATTCGCTGATCGTGCGCGAAACGGACGAGATGGCGGCGCATCTGAGGATCACCGCCCGCTCGCCCGCCGGTGAGATCATGGCGCTGTCGCACCGCGTCCATCCGACCTTCGGGATCCAGTTCCATCCCGAGTCCGTGCTGACGCCGGATGGCGACCGGCTTCTCCATCGGTTTCTCGATCGTGCCAGCGCCTGGTGGCGGGATCAGGCCGGCAACTGACGCCCGAGGCGACGGCCGGACGCCGTGAGGCGGAACCAGCACGTGTCGCGCCATCCGATCGCGACCGACACGAGCCCCAGCGCGTGAAGCTCGAGGCAGCGGCGCAGCTCGTCGGTGGCCAGATCCCCGGTGTGGAGGCCGACGCTGTCGCGCGCCGGGCCGTCGTCGAGCCGACGCAGCATCTCGCCCTGACCCTCGTTGATCTCGCTCAGGCGTATCCTCATGGCGGCCTCCTGCCGGCGGTTGGGTGGGTGCCGGCACGCCAGCGTTCCCCGCGAGCCTTGCGCGAACGTGTGGCTGCATTGCGAACGCGCCGGGAACCCCGGCGGGCCCGCCAGCGTCATCTTTCCGAACAGGCCAGCGGAGGACAGGCAGCATGAACGGAGAGACGCACGGTTCGGCCGCGCAGCCCGGTCGCGGCAAGCCCGAGACCAGTCAGGTTACAAAGGACAAGGCCAAGATGCCCGGCGCCGGCCCCCACGCCAAGCCGGAACTCACCAATCCCGACGCGACACCGGGCGCGGGCAGCCTGCCCGACGACGGCGAGACCGGCGACGACGCCGGTGCCGGCTGACCCCGCACCATTTCCCCGGAAAGGACGACCCATGCCGACGCAGAAGAACGACGCCGACCGCCCCAACCCGATCCTGCCCGAGCCGATCGGCGAGGATGGGCTCGTCCAGACGGACGACAAGGCGCGGCCCGAGGGCACGCCGCCCCTGCCGCCGATCGCCGAGGACAAGCGCACCCCCGGCGACCAGGAACGGCCGATGACGGAGGAGGAGGAACTCGACGAGGCGCTCGACGACACGTTCCCGGCCTCCGACCCGATCGCTCCCAGCCGGATCGACGGGCCGCTCTGACCGATCGACGACCGCCGGACCCGCGCGACCGGGTCCGGCGGTCAATCCACCTGGAAGGCACTCGGGCAGATGTCGGCGAGCGTGCAGCGGCCGCAGGCCGGCCGCCGGTGGTGGCAGACCTTCTGCCCGTGCAGCATCAGCACCTCGTGGTTGTCGTAGAGGTCCTGCGCGCTCCAGTCGCCGGGCAGTTGCGCCCGTAGAACCGGATGGGACGGGCCGACCGCGACCTCCGCGCCGATCAGGCCGAGCCGGATCGCCACGCGGTGGTGATGGCTGTCCACCGGCAGCGCGGGCATGCGCAGCGTCGAGAAGGAGAGGACCGCGGCGCTGGTCTTCGGCCCGATGCCCGGCAGTTCCTCCAGCCATGCCCGAGCTGCCTCGGGCGCCATCTCGGCGAGAAAGCCGAGATCGAGGTTGCCCGTCCGCTCGCGCACGCCGGCCAGGATCGCCTGGATGCGAGGTGCCTTGAGCTCGGGCCAGCGCACCCCGTGGATCAGTGCCTCCACCTCCTCGGTCGGTGCGGCGATCACGTCGGCCCAGTCGGGAAACCGCTGCCGCAGCGCCTTGAAGGCGCGCCCCGAGTCGGCATTTCGCGTCCGGTGCGACAGGAGCGAGGACACGAGTTCGCTCAAGGGATCGAGGTCGTGGAAGTAGCCGATCGGGCAGCCGTAGACGGCGCAAAGCCGGTCGTGGACGAGGCGCGCCTTGGCGACGAGTTCGGTCGAGGCCTCCCCCGCCGGGGCGGAGGATGCACGTCGTGGCGAGCGGCGCTTCTGCGGCGCGCCGGAGTTCGGGGTCGGGACGGTGGATTTCTGTTCCATTCGAATCGAATCCACCGCGATTCCGGGAGGTTCCCGGATTCCGCCCCTGCGGCGATCGGCGCTTCGTTAGCCGGGCTGTGGCCGCTCGCCTTCGAGAAGCGGGCGCTCGGCCGCGACCCGCTCGGCGAGGTAGTCCATCAGCGCGCGCACGCGCGGCACGTGGCGAAGGTCGGCATGGGTCAGGAGCCAGAGGTCGGTCGCGAAGCGCTCGTCCGGGTCCCCGAGCCGGCGCAGCGAGGCGCGCGCGTCGCCGACGAAACAGGGCAGGTAGCCGCGGCCGAGCCCCGCCTCGACCGCCTCGGCCAGCCCCAGCACCGTGTTGACGCGGTAGCCGATCCGCTCTGGGGGAATCGTCGCCGCGACATGCCGCACGACGGCCATGCCGCCCATCGCGTCGCCGAGCGATACGAAATCCTCCATCTCCCCCGCTCGCCCCTCGTAGAGCGCCCAGGCGATGCGGGCGCTCTTGCGGCCGACCAGCGTGTCGGGCGGCCGGTCGGTGGCGCGGATCGCGACGTCCGCGTCTCGTTTCGACAGATTCAGCGCCGGATTGCCGAGCACCACGTCGAGCCGCACCGCCGGGCAATGCCGCCGGAAGCCGGCGAACAGCGGCGTCAGGAAATGGACGAGCAGCGAATCGTTGGTGGTGACCCGCACTTCGCCGGACGGCAGCGGCTCGCGGCCCGCGAAGCGGAGCGCGGCGGCGTCCACCGCCTCGGCCACGGTGCGCGCGACCGCCGCGATCTCCTCGCCGGCGCTTGTCGGCACGAGCCGCGCGCTGCCGCGCTCGAACAGCGCGCAGCCCATCGCGGCCTCGATCTGGCGCAGCCGCCGGAACACCGTGGAATGGGCGACATGGAGCCGGTCGGCCGCGGCCGGCAGCGTGCCCGTCTCGGCCACCGCGCCGACGAGCCGCAGGTCGTCCCATGCCAGTCGATCGAGATCCATGCCTCCTGCCCTCTCTAAAGCTGCAAGCGCAGCATTGCACAGATGCAATCAGGCTGCACCTGACGCAGAGCCGTCATTGCGATTATGTTGGGTCCACGCAACGCGATCCAGGGAGATCCGACATGAGCCACGGCATCCACCACGTCACCGCCATCGCCGGTCCCGCCGCGCGCAACGTGCGGTTCTACACCGACACGCTCGGGCTTCGCCTCGTGAAGCGGACCGTCAATTTCGACGATCCCGGCACATGGCACCTCTACTACGGCGACGAGGCCGGCAGCCCCGGCACGATCCTGACCTTCTTCCCCTGGGAGCACGCGGCGCCCGGCCGGCTCGGCGTTGGCGAGACGCAGGAGACCGTGTTCCGCGTGCCGGAGGGCTCGATCGGCTTCTGGACGCACCGCTTCATCGAGCGCGGCGTCGCCTTCGACCCGCCGGTCAAGCGCTTCGGCGAGACGGCGCTCGCCTTCCGCGATCCGGACGGCATGCACCTGGCGCTGGTCGCGGTGCCCGGCGCCGAGACCGAGCCGGGCTGGACCGCGGGCGGCATCTCGCCGGAGGTCGCGATCCGCGGTTTCCATTCGGTGAGCCTGCTGCTTGAGGAAAAGGCGCCGACCGGCGCGGTGCTGACCGACGTCCTCGGCTTCCGGGAACTCGGCTCGGAGGGTTCGACCACGCGCTTCCAGGTGGACGGCGTTTCGGTCGGCGGCATCGTCGACATCCGGGCCGTCGGCGGCTTCCTGAAGCCCCGGCCGGGGGCCGGCTCCGTCCATCACGTCGCCTTCCGGGCGGAGGACGATGCGGCGGAGGCGGCGATGGCGAAGCGCCTCGTCGAGAACCACAGGATCGGGGTCACCGAGCAGCGGGACCGCAACTACTTCCGCTCGGTCTATTTTCGCGAGCCGGGTCATGTCCTGTTCGAGATCGCGACCGACGCGCCGGGCTTTGCCGTGGACGAGCCGGCCGCGACGCTCGGGCAGACCCTGAAGCTGCCGGCGGGGCTCGAGTCCCACCGCGCCCGCATCGAGAGCGTGCTGCCCGATCTCGGCACCGAGGCGGCCTGACGAAACCTGAAGCGGGGCGGCCGAGAGCTGCCCCGCCCCTTCCCGCTGGAGGACGCCATGAGCGAGACGACCCTGTCGCATATCCATCGCTTCGTGCCCGCGGACGACGGGTCCGGGACGCCGCTCCTGCTCCTGCACGGGACCGGCGGCAATGAGAGCGATCTTCTCGGCCTCGGCGCGGCGCTGAGCCCCGGCGCCGCGCTCCTGTCGCCGCGCGGCCGGGTGCTGGAGAACGGCATGCCGCGCTTCTTCCGGCGCTTGGCCGAGGGCGTCTTTGACGAAGCGGACGTCGTCGCGCGCGCCCACGAGCTCGCCGCGTTCGTGGCGGAGGCGCGCGCGGCCTATGGTCTTTCCGCCCCGATTGCGGTCGGCTTCTCCAACGGCGCCAACATCGCGGCCGCGCTCCTGATGCTGGCGCCCGATGCGCTGGCCGGGGCCGCGCTGATCCGACCGATGGTGCCGCTGGCCCGGCCGCCCGCCTTCGCGCTTCAAGGAACGCCCGTCCTGATGCTGTCGGGCGCGATGGACCCGATCGTGCCCGCCGCCAACGCCGAGCGCCTGGCCGCGATGCTGGGCGAGGGCGGCGCCAGGGTGCGGCACGAGGTCCTTCCCGTCGGCCACGGCCTGTCGCAGATGGACCTCGCGCTCGCGCGCGACTGGCTGCGACAGGTCGACGCCTGACCACCCTGCGGCGTCCGGCGACAGGCCCCGCGCCTGGATCGCCGGGCGCCGCGCCCCAGTTTCCGGCGCGATGCCGAACGATCTCGCCCCGCTCCCGATCCGCGACGCCGCCACACGCGCGACCGACGCCCGCCTCGTCGTGCGCGGCCTCGCCAAGACCGTGCCGGGGGGCCGCGAGCTGTTTTCCGGGCTCGATCTTGCGGTTGCCGGCGGCGAGCTCGTCGCGATCGTCGGCGAATCGGGCACCGGCAAGTCGACGCTCCTCAACATCCTCGCCGGCCTCGACGAGGCGGACAACGGCGTCGTCGAGGTCGGCGGCACCGCGCTCGGGCCCCTCGACGAGACGGCGCGCACGACGCTTCGCCGCGAGCGCATCGGCTTCGTCTTCCAGGCCTTCCACATCCTGCCCTACCTGACGCTCGGCCAGAACGTCGCCCTGCCGCTGGCGCTCGTCTCCCCCGATGCGGCGCGGGCGACGTCGGAAGCCGAGCGGCTTCTCCACGCCGTCGGTCTCGGCGGGCGGGCGGGCGACTATGCGCGCGACCTGTCGGGCGGCGAGTTGCAGCGCGTCGCCATCGCGCGCGCGCTCGTCCACCGGCCGGCCCTGATCCTCGCCGACGAGCCGACCGGCAATCTCGACCCCGACACCGCCGCGCGGGTCCTCGAACTCTTCGCCTCGGCGGTGCGCGAAGGGGGTGCGGCGGCCGTGATCGTCACCCATTCGCCCGCGACCGCCGCGGTCGCCGACCGCGTCCTGACCTTGACCGCGACAGGCCTGAAGGCTTCCGATGACTGACGCCGGCCTCGGCCAGGCCCGCCTTGCCCTTCGCTGGCTGATCGTCGGCGAGGGGCGCGCGCACCCTGCGCGCTTCCTCCTGACCGCGCTTGCGATCGCCGTCGGCGTCGCACTCGGCTTTGCCGTCCATCTCGTGAACGGCTCGGCGCTCGCCTCCTTCGAGGGCGCGGTGCGCTCGGTCAACGGGGCGGCGGATCTCCAGGTGCGGGCGGCGAGCCCCCTTGGCTTCGACGAGGCGGCCTATGGGCCGATTGCGCTGACCGGCGGCGTCGAGGATGCGAGCCCCGTGGTCGCGCTCGACGCGCGGGCGGGCGGCGCCGCATTCACGCTTCTCGGCCTCGACGTCCTGCGTGCCGCCCGTGTCACGCCGACGCTGATCGGGTTGAACGCGCAAGGCGTCGACCAGAACCGCGCCGAGGTCTTTTCGCCCGACGCCCTGTTCCTGTCGCGCGCGGCGCTCGCCGCCACCGGCGCCGGGATCGGGGACACGATCGAGGTCTCGGCCAACGGGCGCACCGTGCCGCTGCGCATCGCGGGAACGCTGGACGCGGCGGGCGACACGGAGCGGCTCGGAACGATCGATATCGCGGCGGCGCAATGGCGCTTCGACCGGCTGGGGCGCCTCGACCGCATCGACCTGTCGGTCGCCGACCGGGCGGCCGCGGAAGCCGCCCTCCCCGCCCTCCTGCCGGCCAACGCCAGCCTCGGCACGGACGAGACGGAGGCGCGCCAGGGCTCGGCCCTCAGCCGCGCCTACCGCGTCAACCTCGACATGCTGGCGCTCGTCGCGCTCCTGACCGGCGGCTTTCTGGTCTTCTCGGCGCAGGCGCTCTCGGTCGCCCGCCGTCTGCGCACCTTCGCACTCCTGCGCACGCTCGGCCTGCCGCGCGGCGGCGTCGTCGCCGCGGTCACGCTGGAAGGTCTGGTGATCGGGATCGTCGGCGCGGGTCTCGGCCTCCTCCTCGGCTATGGGCTCGCGACGCTCGCGCTGCGGCTTCTCGGCGGCGATCTCGGCGCCGGCTATTTCGAAGGGGGCGCTGCGCGCGTCGTGTTCCAGCCGGTCGCCGCCGGCGTCTTCTTCGCGCTCGGCCTCCTCGCCGCGCTTCTCGGCAGCGCCCTGCCGGCGCGGGCCGCTTCGCGTGCGGCGCCCGCCGCCAGCCTCAAGAACGCCGGCGACCTCGTCGATCCGCGCTCCCGCGTGCCCATCATCCCCGCCGCAGCTCTCCTCGGCGCCGGCGTCCTTGCCAGCCTCGCGCCGCCGATCGCGAACCTGCCCATCCTCGGCTTTGCCGGCATGGCGCTGATGCTGGCGGGCGGCGTCGCGGGCGTGCCCTGGCTCGCTCGCCAGCTCCTGAAGCCGCTGGTGCGCCGGCCGCCCCGCGCCGTTCCCGCGCAGCTCGCCGTCCGCCATGTCCAGGGCAGCCCCGGCGAGGCGGCGACGGCGCTCTGCGGCATCGTCGCCTCGACAGCGCTCGTGATCGCCATGGCGACCATGGTCACGAGCTTCCGCACCGCCGTCGACGACTGGCTCGGCGACGTGCTCTCGGCCGACCTCTATCTTCGCGCGGGCGCCGGCAGCGGCTTCGATCCGCAGACGCAGGCGCGCCTTCTCGAGGTGCCGGGCGCGGGCACGATCCAGTTCAGCCGCCAGCTTCCGCTTTCGGTCGCGCCGGACCGCCCGCCGGTGGTGCTGATCGCCCGCGACATCCGCGACGGCGAGACGGGCGGGCTTCTGCGCTCCGTGGAGACGACGCAGGCGCCGGCGCCGGCCGGTAGCCTGCCGGTCTATGTCTCCGAGCCCGCCGCGCGGCTCTACGGCTGGCGTCCGGGCGCCACCATCGCGCTGCCGATCGGGCAGGACGCCCGCTTCTTCGTGGCCGGCATCTGGCGCGACTATGCGCGCCAGCAGGGCGCGGTGGCGATCGCGAGCGACGACTACACGCGGCTCACGGGCGACGCGACGCGCGACGAGGCGGCCGTGACGCTCGCACGCGGCGCGGACGGCGATGCCGTCGGCGGTGCGCTTCTCGCCGCCCTGCCATCGGGGAGCCCCGCCAACCTCGCGCGGCCCGCCGAGCTGCGCGCCTTTGCGCTCGACCTCTTCGACCGCTCCTTTACCGTCACCTACGTCCTGCAGGCGGTGGCGATGCTGGTCGGCCTGTCGGGCGTCGCGGCGACGATCTCGGCGCAGACGCTGGCGCGCACCCGCGAATTCGGCATGCTGCGCCATCTCGGCGTCTCGCGGCCGCAGATCCGCGCGATGCTGGGGCTGGAAGGGGCGCTTCTCGGCACCGTCGGCGCGGTGGCGGGAACCGTTCTCGGCCTCGCGCTGGCCCAAGTTCTGATCCACGTCATCAACCCGCAGAGCTTCAACTGGACCATGGGCACGCGCGTGCCGTGGGGGACGCTGGCACTCGTCGCCGCCGTGCTGGTCGCCGCCGCGGCGCTGACGGCCGTGCTCGCGGGCCGCCGCGCGACGGCGCAAGGGGCGGTGCAGGCCGTTCGGGAGGATTGGTGATGCGCGTGGCTCTGGCTCTTCTCCTGTCGCTCGCCGTCCTCGTCCTGACGGCGCGGGCGCAGGAGTATCCGGTGGTGCGCCCCGGCGTGCCGCTCGCCTTTCCCGCCGACCATGGCGCTCACCCTCAGTTCCGCACCGAGTGGTGGTACGTCACCGGCTGGCTCCAGACCGAGGACGGCGCCGAGCTCGGCTTCCAGGTGACCTTCTTCCGCACCCGGCCGCGTATCGATCCGGCCAATCCCAGCCGCTTCGCGCCGGCCCAGGTCCTCTTCGCCCACGCCGCGTTTTCCGATCCCGCGGTCGGCAAGCTGCTGCACGGCGAGCGGTCCGCGCGCGAGGGCTTCGGCCTTGCCGGCGCGGCGACCGGGAACGCCGATGTCTCGATCCGCGACTGGCACATCCGGCGCGAGGCGGACGGTCGCTGGACGACCACCGTGCGCACGCCCGACTTTTCCTACGACCTCGCCTTCCGGCCGACGCAAGCCGAGTTCCTCCAGGGCGACGACGGCTACAGCCGCAAGGGCAGCCGCGAGGGGGAGGCGAGCTACTACTACTCGCTGCCGCATTTGGAGGTTTCGGGAACGCTGGCGCGCGCTGGGGGCGTCGAGCAGGTCACCGGCGAGGCCTGGCTCGACCGCGAATGGTCGTCCCAGTACCTCGCGCCGGAAGCCAGCGGCTGGGACTGGACCGGCCTGAACTTCGACGACGGCTCGGCGCTCGTCGCCTTCCGCATGCGCGGCCGCGAAGTGGACACGGTCTATGCCGGCGGCTCGTGGCGCCGCCCGGACGGCACGATCGTGCGCCTCGGGCCCGGCGACGTCCGCTTCGAGCCGGTGCGCCGCTGGCGCTCCGAGCGGACGGGCGCGACCTATCCGGTGGAGCAGGTGCTGGTGGTCCGCCTGCCCGAGGGCGAGCGACGCCTGCCCCTCCAGCCCCTCTTCGACGACCAGGAACTCGACGGGCGGGCCGGCGGCCTGCCCGTCTACTGGGAGGGGGCGGTGAGGACCGAGGGCGGCCGGGGCTACCTGGAACTCACCGGCTACACCACGCCGCTGTCGCTCTGAGAGCCTGTCGTGCTACGAGCCGGTGCGGCGAGCCGGAGGATGCTGTCCGGCTGGCGCGCCGGGCGCAGCCGATAGCAATTCCGTCGCGCCGCGCCCTTACAGCCTGACCTCGAAAGGCGCCGCCGTCTTCGCCCGGATCTCATCGAGCGTCACGCCGTCGGCAAGCTCGATCAGGGTCAGGCGCTCCGGCCCCTTGCGCTCCACCGTGAAGACGCCGAGATCGGTGATCACGAGGTCGGCGACGCGCGCGCCCGTCAGCGGCAGGGTGCATTCGGGCAGGAGCTTCGATTCGCCCTTGGCCTCGTGCTCCATCACCACGACGACGCGCTTGACGCCGGCGACGAGGTCCATCGCCCCGCCCATGCCCTTCACCATCTTGCCGGGGATCATCCAGTTGGCGAGATCGCCGTTCGCCGCCACCTGCATGGCGCCGAGGATGGACAGGTCGATATGCCCGCCCCGGATCATCGCGAAACTGTCGGCCGAGGAGAAGAAGCTCGTCATCGGCAGTTCGGTGATGGTCTGCTTGCCGGCGTTGATGAGGTCGGCGTCCTCCTCGCCCTCATAGGGGAAGGGACCCATGCCGAGCATGCCGTTCTCGGACTGGAGCACCACCTCGATCCCGTCGGGGATGTGGTTGGCCACCAGCGTCGGGATGCCGATGCCGAGATTGACGTAGAACCCGTCCTCGAGTTCGCGGGCGGCGCGGGCCGCCATCTGGTCGCGCGTCCAGGCCATCAGATCTCCTCCCCTGCGGCGGCGGGTGCGCCGGCCGTCTCGCGCTTTCGCACCGTGCGCTGCTCGATGTGCTTCTCCGGGTTCGGCACGTGGACGATCCGCTGCACGAAGATGCCGGGCGTGTGGATGTGGTCGGGGTCGATCGAGCCGACGGGCACCAGGTGCTCGACCTCGGCGACGGTCACGCGTGCCGCCGTCGCCATCATCGGATTGAAGTTGCGCGCGGTCTTTCGATAGACGAGGTTCCCCTGCGCGTCGCCCGTATGGGCGTGGATGATCGCGAGGTCCGCAAAGAGCCCGCGCTCCATGACGTAGGTTTCGCCGTCGAACTCGCGCACCTCCTTGCCTTCCGCGATCAGGGTGCCGACGCCGGTCTTGGTGAAGAAGGCCGGAATGCCGGCGCCGCCGGCCCGGATGCGCTCGGCGAGCGTGCCCTGGGGGTTGAATTCCAGCTCCAGTTCGCCCGACAGGTACTGCTGCGCGAAGAGCTTGTTCTCGCCGACATAGGACGAGATCATCTTGGCGATCTGGCGCGTGGCGAGAAGCCGCCCGAGGCCGATCCCGTCGACGCCCGCATTGTTGGAGATCACCGTCAGGCCTTTCACGCCCGACTGCTGCACCGCGTCGATCAGGGCCTCGGGAATGCCGCAGAGGCCGAAGCCGCCGGCCATGACCACCATGTCGTCGCGCAGGAGCCCGGCCAGGGCCTCCGTCGCCGTGGAATGAACTTTTCGCAACGCTCCGTGCCTCCCCGTCGCCGGCCCCGCCGGGCCTGTCTCATGGCCCAAGCTAGGGCTTGCCCTCCGGGCCGGGCGAGTCGTATTTCTACGGCATGTCCGCACGCGCCCCGCTCGACGACACCGCCTTGCGCTTTGCGCTCGCCGAGCTGCCCGTGCCCCTCGTCTTCGCCACCCACCGCATCATCCGCGACTGTAACGCCGAGTTCGCGGCGCTCTTCGGTTTCGAGCGGCGGGACCTGATCGACGCCAGCTTCTCGCGCCTCTACCCGGCGCTCGACGACTTCGTGCGCACCGGCGAGATGTGGCGCAGCCACCTGCCCGGCGGCCAGGTCTACCAGGACGAGCGCATCATGCGGGGCGCGATGGGCCGGCGCTTCTGGGCACGGGTCAACGGGCGCTCGCGCCGCGCGGCCGATCCGTTCGCCGAGGCGATCTACGCGTTCCAGCCGCTGAACCGGCCGGTCACCGGGGCGACGCTGCAACTGACCGGCCGCCAGCGCCAGATCCTCACATTGGTCGCGCAGGGGCGCACCAACGGCGAGATCGCGGGCGCGATCGGCCTGTCGCCGCGCACGATCGAGGCGCATCGCCTGCGCCTGTCGCGGGCCGTCGGCGTGCGCAACGGCGCCGAGCTCGTCGCCTGGTTCCTCGCCGAAGGCGGCTGACACGGAGCCGACGCGCGCGTTTTTGGTCTGCCGCCCGCAGCGCGGGGTTTGGCCGGGGCGCGAAATCCGCTATGCCCCGCGCACGAACCGCATCCACCCGACATACGCCCCGCCCGAAGGGGCCTGGAGACCGCAGCCATGACGATCCGCGTCCACAAGGGAGACCTTCCCGACCTTGCCCGCTACACCGGATCGGTCGCCATCGACACCGAGACGCTCGGCCTCGACACCCGGCGCGACCGTCTCTGCGTGGTGCAATTGTCGCCGGGCGACGGCACGGCCGACATCGTGCAGATCGCAAAGGGCCAGCGCGAGGCGCCGAACCTCTGCGCGCTTCTGGCCGACACGACCAAGCGCAAGATCTTCCACTACGCCCGCTTCGACATCGCCGCGCTCTACCACGCGTTCGGCGTGATGACGCAGCCGGTGTTCTGCACCAAGATCGCCTCGCGGCTGACGCGCACCTATACCGACCGGCACGGCCTCAAGGACCTGTCGAAGGAGCTGATCGGGGTCGACCTGTCGAAGCAGCAGCAGTCGTCGGACTGGGCGGCCGAGACGCTCACCCCCGCCCAGCTCGACTACGCCGCCTCGGACGTCCTCTACCTCCACGACCTGATGGGCGTGCTCCTGAAGCGCCTGGAGCGCGAGGATCGGCTGGAGATCGCCGAAGCCGCCTTCGCCTTCCTGCCGACGCGCGCCAGGCTCGACCTTCTCGGCTGGGACGAGGAGGACATCTTCTCGCACTCGGTGGCGCGGTCCTGATCGCGGCAGCGTGATCGAATCCTCGCGAGATCGTAAGCGCACAAGCCGGTTTCGCGGGGCCGCGTTAACGATCGCGCAACACTTTTCCCGGCCGTTCGATTCAATTGTCGCCTTGAGATTCGCGCTCCCTTGAGAGCCCGTCGCCTAGCCTCCTCCCTGTCGCCCGAGATGCCGGCGACGGGGATCAACGAGGGGAAGCGGACTCATGCAGGACATCGATCGTCTCCACGAACTGTCGGAAACCCGCCACGCGCTCGCCGAGCGCCGGTCCTTCTGCGACCGCGCGCGCGCCGACCGGCTGGTCGGCCTGTGGGCCGCCGGCCATCTCGGCCTGCGGGACGACGGTGCGGACGCCTATGCCGACGCCGTGGTGCGGGCAGGCGTCACGGTGCCGAGCGGGCGTGGCGGGTTCAACCGCATCGCCGCCGACCTCGCCGCCACGCCGGTCCATGTCGAGACGATCCGCTCGCGCTACGCCATCGCGATGGCAGACCTCGACCGTCCGTTCGGCGCGGCGACGATCCACGCCTACGCCCTCGGCGCCTGAGGTCCCGGCCGGCGGACCGGCGTCAGGCCGGTCCCGCCTCGATCCGGGCGAGCGCCTCGCCCGCCTGGAGATAGGCGCCGGGCTCGGCGACGAGCACGATGGTGCCGGCTGCATGGGCGGTCACCTGCGTCTCCATCTTCATCGCCTCCATCACGGCGACGACCTGCCCGGCTTCCACGCGGGCGCCGTCCTCGACGCGCCAGCCCTGCAGCGTCCCGGCGACCGGGGCGGCGAGACGCGCGGCGTCCACCGGTGTCTCCTCGGCGGCGGCGACCGGCGCGCCGCCGGTCGTGCCGAGCCGCGCCAGGAACGCCGCCGGCAATCCCAGCATATGGCGGCGCCCATCGATCTCGACCGGCAGCCGCACGGTAGTCATGTCGTCGAGCGGCTCAGGGCGAGGGGCTGCGGCCAGTTCGCCGGCAAACTCCGTCTCGATCCAGCGGGTGTGGACACGCAGCGTCTCGCCCGTGAAATCGTCCGCCTCCAGGACCGCCCGGTGGAACGGCAGCACGGTCGCGACGCCCTCGATGCGGAATTCGGAGAGGGCACGGCGCGCGCGTGCGATCGCCACTTCGCGCGTCGGCCCGGTGACGACGAGCTTGGCCATCATCGAATCGAAGTGCCCCGGCACGACCGAGCCCGATACGACGCCGGCATCGACCCGAACGCCCGGACCCGACGGCGGATCGAACAGGGTGACGGGACCCGGCGTCGGCAGGAAGCCGCGGCCGGGATCCTCGGCATTGATGCGGAATTCGATCGAATGGCCGCGTGGCTCGGGCGTTTCAAGAATCCGCAGCGGCTCACCGTCGGCGATCCGAAGCTGCTCCACCACGAGGTCGAGGCCCGTCGTCTCCTCCGTCACGGGGTGCTCGACCTGCAGCCTCGTGTTGACCTCGAGGAACGAGATGGTTCCGTCCTGTCCCAGGAGGAACTCCACGGTGCCGGCGCCGACATAGCCGGCTTCGGCGCACACGGCGCGTGCACCCTCGTGGATCGCCGAGCGCTGTTCCGGCGTCAGGAAGGGCGCGGGCGCCTCCTCCACCAGCTTCTGGTTCCGGCGCTGGAGCGAGCAGTCGCGCGTGCCGACGACGAGCACCGTGCCGTGGCGATCGGCGAGAATCTGCACCTCGACATGGCGCGGCCGGTCGAGGAAGCGCTCGACGAAGCACTCGCCGCGCCCGAAGGCGGCTTCCGCCTCGCGCGTCGCGGAGGCGAAGAGCTCCTCCACCTCCTCGAGCTTCCAGGCGACCTTCATGCCGCGCCCGCCGCCGCCGAAGGCCGCCTTGATCGCGATCGGCAACCCGTGCGCCTCGGCAAAGCGCAGCGCCTCGCCTGCGTCTTTCACCGGCCCGTCGGAGCCCGGCACCAGCGGCGCGCCGACGCGGGCGGCGATTTCGCGCGCGCGCGTCTTGTCGCCGAGCGCCTCGATCACGCCGGCGTCCGGGCCGATCCAGGTGATGCCGGCCTCGGTGACAGCGCGGGCGAACTCCGGCCGCTCGGACAGGAAGCCGTAGCCGGGATGGACGGCGTCGGCGCCCGCACGCCTTGCGACGTCGAGCAGTTTCTCGATGTGGAGATAGGTGTCGGCAGGCGCATTGCCGCCGAGCGGATAGGCCTCGTCGGCAATGCGCACGAAGGGGGCGTCGGCGTCGCAGTCGGCATAGACGGCGACGGAGGCGACGCCGTGGTCGCGGCAGGCCCGGGCGATGCGAAGCGCGATCTCGCCGCGATTGGCGATGAGGACTTTTCTCATGGTCGACCTTCGGAACGTTCGGGTTCGATCTCGGCGAACGGCCGGATCACGTTGAAGCGGATACGCGCGCCGACCGGGATCTGCCCGGCCCGATCGAGATGGTGCTCGGCGAGCGTCGCGATGACGGGATAGCCGCCGGTCAGCGGATGATCGGCGAGGAAGAGGACCGGCTGGCCGTTGTGCGGCACCTGGATCGCGCCGTTGGCCGTGCCCTCGCTCGGCAGTTCGGCCTTGGGATCGCGCCGCTCGAGCGGCACCGCGCCTTCGATGCGCAGGCCGACGCGGTTGGACAAGGGCGTCGCCGTCCACTCCTCAGCCGTCAGGGTTTCGATGCCAGCATCGGTGAACCATTCGGTGCGCGGGCCCATGACGACGTCGAGCACCACGGTCTCGCCGGGCGCCGGGAGATCGGCCGGCGGCACCTCCGGCGTGCCGACCGGGCGACGGGGCGGCCGGGCATTCACCGCCAGCCGGTCGCCGACGCCGACGGCCGGAGGACCGAGGCGGGCGAGGGAATCCACCGACGCCGAACCCAGCACCGGCTCGGCGGCATAGCCGCCGCGGACCGCGAGATAGGTGCGAAGGCCGCGCCGGGGCGCCTCGAGCGTGACACAGTCACCGGGCTCGAGCGAGACCGGGCGATAGGCCTCGGCGATCTGCCGGCGGCCCGCCGCGTCGCGGATTTCGAGCACGGCGTCCGTGCCGGCGATGGCGACGACGGCCGGTCCCTCGGCGGTAAAGGCGAAGCCCCCGCCGACGATCTCGAGCGCCGGCTCGCCCGGCTCGTTGCCGACCATCCGGTTGGCGGCATGGAGCGCCGCGCGATCGAGCGCGCCGGAGGCGGAGACCCCTTGCGCCGCCTGCCCCGGTCGTCCGTCGTCCTGGAACAGCGGCGGCATCGGCGCTGCGGTGACGAGGAAGCGCGTGCCGCCGGGGAGCGCGGGTGCGGCAACGGCCTGCGCGCGCGCCGCTTCCCGCGCGGCGATGGCATCGAACGCGGCTCGGTCGGCCAGCCGCGTGAAGCGCACGCGCGTGCCCGGCTGGAACAGGGTCGAGGGGTCGCGCGCGAGGTCAAACATCTTGAGCGGCGTCGTGCCGATCAGCTGCCAGCCGCCCGGCCCCTCCTGCGGGTAGACGCCGGCAAACGGGCCGGCCAGCGCCACGGTGCCGGCTGGAATGCGGGTGCGCGGGCTCTGGCGCCGCGCGACATGGAGCGCGGGATCGCCGCCGACGAGATAGCCGAAGCCCGGCGCAAAGCCGGTGAAGGCGACGGTGAACTCGGAGGCGGCGTGCCGGGCGATCACCGCCTCTGGCGTGAGCCCCGTCAGCCGCGCGACGTCGTCGAGGTCCTCGCCGTCGTAGAGCGTCGGGATCTCGACGAGGCGCTCGGAGGGCGCCGCCTTTGCCGAGATGTCGCGGGCGCGAAGGTCGGCGGCAAACGCCGCCATATCGGGGAGCGTTCCCGGCCGGAAGCGCACGAGAAGCGTACTCGCGGCCGGCACGATCTCCTCGACCGCGGCCACGGGCCGAGCCTCGAGGGAGGCGAAGAGCGCCAGCGTCTCGTCGAGGTCGGCAAGCTCGACCAGCACGACCCGCAGGCTGACGGGAAGGATGCGCATCCGGGATCCTCAGACGTGGTAGGCGGCGTCGGGAACGTCGGTAACGAACATGTGTCCCGGCGCGTGGGTGACGGCAAAGGGCACTTTCGACGCCATCACGGCCGCCTGCGGCGTTACCCCGCAGGCCCAGAAGACCGGGATTTCGCCGGGCTCGATGCGCACGGCCTCGCCGAAGTCGGGCCTGGCGAGGTCGGCGATGCCGAGGCTTTGAGGGTCGCCGACATGGACCGGCGCGCCGTGGACGGCGGGAAAGCGACCCGAGATCAGCGCGGCGTCCGCCACGCGCGCCGCCGGGATCGGCCGCATGGACACGACCATCGGGCCGGACAGGCGCCCGGCCGGGCGGCAGGGGCGGTTGGTCAGGTACATCGGCACGTTGGTGCCGTCCGCGATGTGGCGCACCTCGATGCCGGCCTCCCGCAGCGGCGCCTCGAAGGTGAAGGAGCAGCCGATCAGGAAGGTGACGAGGTCGCCGGCCTCCTCGTAGGCGGCGGTGGCATCGGGCACCTCGTCCGCCAGCCGGCCGTCGCGCCACACGCGGTAGAGCGGGATGTCGCGCGCGACGTCCGCCCCCTCGGCCAGCACCGTCTCGCGCGAACCCGCCTCCAGAACGTCGAGGACGGGGCAGCTCTTCGGGTTGCGCTGGGCATAGAGCAGGAAGTCGAAGGCCCAGTCGCGCGGCAGGGCGATCATGTTGGCCTGCGTCAGGCCGGGCGCGACGCCGGCCGTCGGCTGGACGAGGCCGGCGCGGTAGCGCGCGCGAGCCGCGCGGCCCGCCTCGCGCAGGTGTTCCCCTTTGTCGGAAACGCTCATCGACTGTCTCCTCAAGCGGGCGCGAAGGGCGAGATCGTGATGCCGTCGGCCATGAGGCGCTCGCGCACGGCGCGGGCGATCGAGACCGCGCCGGGGCTGTCGCCGTGGACGCAGATCGACTGGGCGTGCAGGCGAACGACGGAGCCGTCCACCGCCTCGATCTCGCCGGCGGAGGCGAGGCGCGCCATGCGGGCCGCGACCACGACCGGATCGTGGATCACCGCGCCCGGCTCGCGGCGCGAGACCAAGGTGCCCTCCGGCGTGTAGGCCCGGTCGGCGAAGGCTTCCGAGACGGTCGTCAATCCGGCATCCTCGGCGAGCCGCACCAGCGGCGCGTTGGCGAGGCACATCAGGACCAGCGACCGGTCGGCGGCGAGGATCGCCTCCACCACGTCGCGCCCCTGCCGGGGGTCGCTCACGATCGTGTTGTAGAGCGCCCCGTGCGGCTTGACGTAGGTGACGCGGGTGCCGGCCACCGCGGCCAGACCCTTCAGCGCCCCGATCTGGTAGATGACATCGGCGACGAGGTCCTCGGACGCGACGTCCATGTTGCGGCGGCCGAAGCCGCCGCGGTCGGGATAGGAGACGTGGGCGCCGATCGCGACGCCCCGCGCGGCCGCGCTCTTCAGCGTGCGCAGGATGCCGGCCGGGTCGCCGGCGTGAAACCCGCAGGCGACGTTGGCGGAGGAGACGAGGCCGAGCATGGTCTCGTCTTCGCCCATTTCCCAAGCGCCATAGCTTTCGCCGAGATCGCTGTTGAGGTCGATCGAACTCATGGAAGGCTCCTGTCGCGTCAGCGGCCGAGGAAGGCGAAGATGGGGCCGATCGAGCGATAGCCCATCCACCAGGTGAGCGCGGCCGTCGCGACGCCGAGCGCGAAGAGCCAGGCGGGATGGCGGTAGTCGCCCATCAGGTCGCGGCGGGCCCAGGCGGCGTAGAGGATGATGGTCAGACCGATCGGCAGGACCAGCCCGTTGAAGCCGCCGACGAAGACGAGGAGCGCGGCAGGCGTCGTGCCGATCAGGAGGAACACGGCGAGCGAGACGGCGATGAAGACGACGGTCGCCCACGAGCGGGCGCGGTCGCCCATGCCCGGCCGGAAGGCGGTCATGAAGGAGACCGACGTATAGGCCGCGCCGATGATCGAGCTCATGCCGGCGGCCCAGAAGATCAGGCCGAAGACGCGGAAGCCGAACTCGCCGACGGCATGGCCGAAGGCCTGTGCGGCCGGATTGGCGGTGCGACCCGACAGGTCCAGCGTCACGCCCGACGACACCACGCCGAGAATGCCGAGGAACAGGATGAAGCGCATGATGCCCGTCACCGTGATGCCGTTCAGCGCGGCTTTGGTGACGGACGGAATGTTCTCGCGGCCGACCAGCCCCTTGTCTAGCAGGCGATGCGCGCCGGCATAGGTCAGGTAGCCGCCGACCGTGCCGCCGACGATGGTGGTGATGGTCGGGAAGTCGATCGTGTCCGGCCACACCGTCTGGCGCAGCGCCTCGCCGACCGGCGGGCTCGCGGAATAAGCGACGAAAAGGATCAGCGCGATCTTGACGGTGCCGAGCGCGATCATGGTGCGGTCCATGACCCCGCCCGCGCGCTTGTTGAGGAAGATGCCGATGGCCAGCAGCGCCGAGAGCGCGCCGCCGATCTTGGGATCGAGGCCGAGCAGCGCGTTGAGGCCGAGGCCGGCGCCCGCCACGTTGGCGATGTTGAAGAACAGGCCGCCGAGGATGACGAGGAAGGCGAGGAGGTAGCCCGAGCCGGGGATCGCCGCGTTGGCGATGTCGGAGGCGCGCATGCGCGTGGCGGCGACGATCCGCCAGATGTTGATCTGGACGATGTAGTCGATGATCACCGAGGCGAGGATGCCGAAGGCGAAGGCGGCGCCCATGGTCTGGGTGAAGGTCGCCGTCTGGGTGATGAAGCCGGGACCGCTGGCGGCCGTCGCCATCAGGAACACGGCCGAGATCAGCGCGAAGCGCTTCGATTCGTTGCCGCGGCCGAAGGTGGTGGAGGCGACCGGCCGGGGCGGCGGGGAAGAGGAGGCTGGATCCATCGTTCGGGCTTCCTTGAGGCGGCGCGCGCCGGAGAATTGAGGCCGAATTGCGAGGGCAGCTTCGTCGGATTGAACCCGAACGTCAATATTGTTCAACGATTTTTGCATGTCTGTCCTGCAAAATGTGCAGAGCCTGAGCAATCTGGCGATTGTCGGCGCAGGCGATCGCACAATGGTTGAACAACTTTCTGAGCCTTCGCCGTCTTGCGAGGTGGCCGCCCCGCTTGATCGGGGGCGTCGCATGGCCGATGGTCGCGGCGATCTTTGAGCGAAGCAGGAAGCACCATGGCGATGCGAGGAGCGGTTGGGTGCCCCGGCGTCGCGACGGGGCGGGTCGCATGAGTGCGCCGGACATCGCATCGTCCGCGCTGACCGGGCGGCTCGCCGAGCGGCTGCGCGATCGCATCATCGCTGGCGAGCTCCTGCCGGGTCAGCGCCTGTCCGAGAACGCGCTCGCGGCCGAGCTGTCGGTGTCGCGCAACACGCTGCGCGAGGCCTTCCGCCTTCTCACCAAGGACGGGCTCCTGCGGCACGAGCCCCATCGCGGCGTCTTCGTCACCGCGCCGGACCACGCCGCGGTGATCGACATCTACCGCGTCCGCCGGCTGGTCGAGGGCCGGGCGCTGGCCGCGGCCGAGCCCGGCCATCCCGCGATCGCCCGCATGCGGGCGGCGGTGGAGCGGGCCGAAGCGGCGCGCGAGAGCGTGGACTGGCAGGGTGTCGGCAGCGCCAACATGGCGTTCCATGCCGCCATCGTGGATCTGGCCGACAGCGCGCGGCTCGCCGCCTTCTACGCGCAGGTCGCCGCCGAACTGCGCCTCGCCTTCGGCCTCCTCGCCACGCCGGAAGCCCTGCACGCCCCCTTCATCGACGGCAACCGGACGATCCTGGAAGCGCTGGAGGCCGGCCGGCCGGCGGACGCCGCCGACCTCCTCGATGCCTATCTCGGCCGCGCCGAGCGCATCATCCTCGGCGCCCTGTCGCGGCGCACGGCCCCCTCGCCTGCCGGCTAACGGCGCATGCCCGGCTAACGAGATCGCCGCACGAAACCGGTCGCGAGAGCCGGCGGCGGCGGAACCTCTGCGCGCGCGGGCGGCTTCCCGATGCGGGACCCGCGGTGCCCGCCACAGGCGCGCGGCGATCCCGTCGTCGCATCAGCCGGGAAGCCTCAAGCCATGACCGATCGAACCCTGTCACGCCGCACCGTCCTCGGCGGCGCGGTCCTCGGCGCCGCCGCGATCGCGGCGCCTGCGGGCGCCCAGACGCAGAGCGAGGCAGGCACTGCCGCGGCCGACGGCTCGCCGCGGCTCAGCGACCCGCGCACGCGCTACACCAGCGAGCCCTTCCCCGAGCAGAAGCAGCCCTGGCCCGGCCTCCAGTCGCAGATGACGCCGGTGCCCGACTGCGGCGAGACGAGCTATCGCGGCTCCGGCCGCCTCACCGGGCGCCGGGCGCTGGTCACCGGCGGTGACAGCGGCATCGGCCGGGCGGCGGCGATCGCCTTTGCGCGCGAGGGCGCGGATGTTGCGATCAACTACCATCCGGACGAGCAACCGGACGCCGAGGACGTCGCGAAGCTCATCCGCGAGGCCGGACGCAAGGCCGTGCTCCTGCCCGCCGACATCCGCACGCTGGACGCCTGCGAGGGCATCGTGCGGCAGGCGGTGGAGGCGCTCGGCGGCCTCGACCTCCTCGTCAACAACGCGGCCTACCAGCAGTCCAAGGCCGACATCTCCGAGATTTCCGACGAGCAGTTCGTGCGGACCTACGAGACCAACGTCTTCCACACGTTCCGCGTCTCGAAGGCGGCGATCCCGAGCCTGCCGCCGGGCGGCGTCATCATCAACACGATCTCGGTGAATTCCTACGACCCCGGCGAGGAACTGATCGACTACGCCTCGACCAAGGCGGCGATCCTCAACCTCACCAAGGGCATGGCCAAGCAGCTCGCCAAGAAGGGGATCCGGGTGAATGCCGTGGCGCCGGGTCCCGTCTGGACGCCGCTGCAGGTCGCCGGCGGCCAGATCGAAGGCACGATGGGCGAGTTCGGGCAGGACACGCCGCTCGGGCGCGCCGGACAGCCGGCCGAACTCGCGCCGCTCTACGTGGCGCTGGCCGAGGACGGCACCAGCTTCTCGACCGGCACGGCGGTCGGGGCACACGGCGGCAAGGGCAATCCCTGATCCGAGGTGTCAGCGCGCCAAACCCATCCAACGCAAGACCGCCGCGCCCCTTTCGGGAGCGCGGCGGTAGAATGCTCAGCTGGTCGATTGGGCAAGGGCGCTCAGAACTCCTCCCAGCCCTCCTCGACGGCCGCGGCCTTCGGAGCCGCCCCGCCGTGACCGGCGGTGCGCATCTGCGCGACGGGACGTGACGTCGCGTGCGCAGCGGGAGCAGCGGGTGCAGCGTGTGCGCGGAGACCCGCCGGTCGAGCCGGCTGCATCGCGGCGCGCTTCGAGGCTGCCGACGCCGCCGGGCGCATCGCGGCCGCACGGTGCCCCGCCCCCGTCGCGAAGCCCGACACCAGTCCCGACAGCCCTTCCGTCTCGCCCGACAGCGCCTGCGCCGCCGCCGTCGTCTCCTCCACCATCGCCGCGTTCTGCTGCGTGACCTTGTCCATCTGGTCGGCCGCCACCGACACCTCGCGAAGCGCCACCGCCTGCTCGCGTGCCGCCTCCGCCATCGCCGCGATCGACTGCGCGACGCCCCCGACCTGCGCGACGATCGCCTCGAGCGAGCGGCCCGAGGCCGAGACGAGCTCGACGCCCGACCCCACCTGCGCCCCCGACGCCTCGATCAGCGCCTTGATCTCCTTGGCGGCCTCCGCCGAGCGCTGGGCAAGACCGCGCACCTCCTGCGCCACCACCGCAAAGCCCCGGCCCGCCTCCCCGGCGCGTGCGGCCTCGACGCCGGCGTTCAGCGCCAGGAGGTTCGTCTGGAAGGCGATCTCGTCGATCACCCCGATGATGTTGCCGATGCGCGCCGAGGACTGCTCGATCTCGGCCATCGCCGACACCGCCCGGCCGACGATCTCGCCGCCGCGCTCGGCCTCGCGGCAGGCGGTGGACGCCGACTGGCGGGCGGCATCGGCCCGCTGCGCCGTCTCGCCGACGCCGCGCGTCACCTGGCCGAGCGCCGCCACGGTCTCCTCCAGATTGGCCGCCTGCTGCTCGGTGCGCTGGGAGAGATCGCCTGCCGCCACCGTGATCTCCGACAGGCCGGAGCGCATCGCGCCGACCGCCGAGACCACCTGGCCGATCGTCGTCTCCAGCTGCTCGACGGCGCGGTTGAACTCGGCGCGGATCGGCTCGAACTCGGGCGCCACCGCCTCACCCATGCGCACCGTCAGGTCGCCCGCCGACAGACGCGCGAAGCTCGTCTCGACGAGGCCAACAAAGGCGCGAAGGTCCTCGGCCTTCGCGTGGTCGAGAGCTGACTGGCGCTCGGCGCTCGCGGCCTGCGTCTGGCGCGAGGCGTCGGCCTCGATCTCCAGCTGGCGCTGCGCGATGCGCGCCTCGCGCAGCTTCTCCACGGAGCGGGCGATCCGGCCGATCTCGTCGCCGCGATCCATGCCCGTCACCGCGCCGTCCGTGCGGCCTTCCGCGACGTCGCCGATCGTCTCGATCAAGGGCTTCAGCGGCGCCATCATCCGGCGCACCGTCCAGTAGTAGAGCGCGCCGACGAGAAGCGCCGAGACGATGCTGACCGCGATCAGCGTGCGCTGGAGGGTCTCGATCGAGGCGAGGAACTCGGCCTGCGGAATGCCGACATAGAGGACGCCGATCGTCTCGCCGTTGGCGTTGCGGATCGGATCGTAGGCGGTGAAATAGGAGGTGCCGAGAATGTCGGCCTCGCCGCGGAAGGACGTGCCCGCCTTCAGCACCGCGTCGTAGACGGGACCTGCCGCCAGCGTCGTGCCGACCGCGCGCGAGCCGTCCGGCTTCTTGACGTTGGTCGCCACGCGCTTGTCGCCCATGAAGATCGTCGCCGTGCCGCCGACCAGCGTCTTGATGCGGTCCACCGCGTCGGACGCGTCGTTGAGCGGCGTATCGTCGGCGTAGAGGACGTCGCCCCGCCGCGCGTAGGTCTTGCCGTAGGACGACAGGACGTCCCAGGCGACGCGCATGTTGACCTCCTGGCGCTCGCGCGCCCGGCCGACGGCGTCGGAATGAAGGAGGAAGATGCCCGAAACGCTGACGAGAACCGTCACCAGCAGAAGGCTGAACGCCAGCATCAGGGTCAGTTTGATCGGCAGCGATCGGTTGCGCAGCATAGCGGGCTCCACACGGAAGAAGGGCCCACGATGATACGTGTGAGTTGAAAAGCCGCTAATGGCGGCAGATTCTCATGCGTCACGAGCGTTCGGTTTCAAGATCGGCCGAACACGAAACCGCGATTTCTTTGGTGAGGCGTCGCTCCGACCGGTCAGACCAGCCGGTAGCCGACGCCGGGCTCCGTGAGGACGCGTCGCGGCGCGCTCGGGTCGTCCTCCAGTTTCTGGCGGAGATGGCCGATATAGACCCGCAGATATTGCGTGTCGTGCTCGTTGGCTTTGCCCCAGACCTCGCGCAGGAGCGTGCGGTGCGTGACGACCTTGCCGAGATTCTGAAAGAGGACGGTGAGGAGTGCGAGCTCGCGGCGCGTCAGGCGCACCTCGGCCTCGCCCTTGCGCACCACCCGCGCCTCGAGGTCGAGCGACAGGTCGCCCGCCTGGAACGGCCCCGCGCTCGCGGCCTTCTGTCGGTGGCGGAGCGCGGCGCGCAGGCGCGCCATCAGCTCGCCGATGCCGAACGGCTTCTCGACATAGTCGTCGGCGCCGAGATCCAGCGCCCGGATCTTCTCCGATTCGCGATCGCGCGCCGAGAGGACGACGATCGGAACGTCCGAGTGGAGGCGCAGCCGCTCGATCACCACGAGACCGTCGATGTCGGGCAGGCCGAGATCGAGCACCAGGGCGTCGGGCGCGCTCGTCGTGGCAAGCCGCAGCCCTTCCGCGCCGTTGGCGGCCTGAAGGACGGCGTAGCCCTCGGCGGTCAATGAGGGCTTCAGGAAGCGGTGAATCGCCGGCTCGTCGTCCACCACGAGAATCGTCGCACGGCTCATGCGCCCTCCCCGCCGGCCAGCCGGATCTCGAACACGGCGCCCGTCGCCCCCGGCTGAGGAGGTAGAAGCGTCAGCGTGCCGCCCTGGGCTTCCACGATCCCCTTGGCGATGGCAAGGCCGAGCCCCGCGCTGTCGCCGCCGTCGGCGCCGGTCGGCGCGCGGGCCCGCGTGAACTTCTCGAAGACGAAGGGCGCGAGATCCGCCGGTACGCCGGGCCCGTCGTCGGCGATGCGGATCGCGACCGCCTCCCCGTCGCGCCGCGCCGACAGCCTCACCGTCGCTTGCGCGCCCGCGTGGCGCACGGCGTTGCCGACGATGTTGGCGAGCGCCTGATCGAGGAGGTTCCCGTCGACGAAGGCGAGGATGCGCTCGGCCGTCTCGACGAGCCGGAAATGCTGGGTCGCCCCGCGCCGCCGGGCCAGGTCGACCTGCCGCTCCAGCGCCTCGGTGACGTCGATCCAGTCGCGACGCACCTCCAGCGCGCCGGCTTCCAGCCGCGTCATCGACAGGAGGTTGCGCACCATCGTGTCGAGCCGGCTCGCCTCGTCGCGGATCTCGGCAAGGAGATCCTGGCGCGCGTCGCGCTCCAGCCGTTCCTCGTATTCGATGAGGGCGGTGGCCGATCCGAGGATCGAGGCGAGCGGGGTGCGGAAGTCGTGGCTGATCGAGGCGAGGAGGATGTTGCGCACGCGCTCGGTCTCGGCCGCCGTGCGGGCGCGGCGCACCTCGGTCGACAGGAGCGCGCGGTGAAGCGCGGCGGCGGTCTGCTCGGCAAGGGCGGCAAGCAGCGTGCGCGTCTCGACGTCGAGCGGCCCGCGATCCGCCGGATGCTCCAGCCCCAGCGCCCCGACGGTCCCGTCGGGCGCCTGCAGCGGCAGGAACGACCAGCCGCTCGACGGCAGGGTGCCCGTTCCGGCGCCTGCCGGCTCGCCCTTCTCGAAGGCCCATCGGGCGGCGGTGCGGGCGGGCGTGTCGAGCCGGTCGTCGGGCGGCCAGGCGCTGGCGATCGCAAGGTCCGGCCCCGACGGCCGCAGGATCACGCAGGCGCGCCCCGTCGCCGCGTTGATCTCGCTCGCCGCCGCCTCCATCACGCGCTCCGCGTCGGCGAGCGCCGAGAGGGTGCGGGTGAACTCGTAGAGCCGGCGCGCGGCGCGCGTGCGAACGGCCGAGGCCTTCATCTGCTCGCGCGCCTGCCCCGCCACCGCCGAGATCGACACGGCGATGATCAGGAAGATCGCGAGCGCCAAGAGTTCGTGCGGGCGCGCCACCGTGAAGGTGCCGGTCGGGTCGATGAAGAAGAAGTTGTAGGCCGCAAACGACAGGAACGAGGCGAGGATCGCCGGCCAGACGCCGCTGCGCAGCGCCGGCAGGAGCACCGCGAGGAGGTAGAGCATTGAGACGTTCGGCAGCGCCACGAAATGGCGCATCACCGAGCCGAGGAGCGTCGCGACGGCAACGCCGACCGCGGCCGTGGCATAGCCCGTGAGCGGTCCGCGATCCGGCATCGGCCGGCGCACCCGGCCGCCCGCCGTCTCCTCGGTCAGGACATGGATCGCGATCCCCGAGGCCCGGCGCACCAGCGCGTCGGCGAGATTCGGCCGGAGCGGCCAGGACCAGCGGCCGCGGGCGCGGGCCTGACCGACGACGATCTGCGTGACGTTCTCGAAGCGCGCGAAGCGCAGGAGCTCGCCGGGAAAATCGGTGCCGACGAGGCTCTGCGTTGCGGCGCCCAGCGTTCGCGCAAGCTGCAGCGCGGCCTCGACGCGAGCGGCATCCGCCGGCGCCAGCGACAGGCCGGGCCGCTCGATCGTCACTGCGAACCAGGGCGCGTCGAGCCGGTCGGCGAGGCGCTTGGCCTCGCGCACGAGGCGCTCCGGCGTGCCGGTCGCCCCGAGGCAGACGAGAAGCCGCTCGCCCGCCGGCCAGGGGCCCTCGATCGCGCCGCCCTGCATGCGCTCCAGAAGGTCGCTGTCGACGCGGGCGGCCACCTGCCGGAGCGCCAGCTCGCGCAGCGCGGTGAGGTTGGACGGCTTGAAGAAGTTCTGCGTGGCGCGGGTGGCCGTGTCCTCGACATAGACCTTACCCTCGGCGAGCCGCCGGATCAGCTCGTCCGAGGGCAGGTCGACGAGCACGATCTCGTCGGCGACCTTCAGCGTCGTGTCGGGCACCGTCTCGCGCACCCGCACGCCCGTGATCCGCTGGACCACCTCGTTGAGGCTCTCGACATGCTGGACGTTCATCGTGGTCCAGACGTCGATCCCCGCCTGGAGGAGTTCGGCGACGTCCTGCCAGCGCTTCGGGTGGCGCGAGCCCGGCACGTTGGAATGGGCGTATTCGTCGACGAGAAGAAGCTGCGGCCGGCGGGCGAGCGCGGCGTCGATGTCGAACTCGGGGACGAGCCGCCCCTTGTAGGGGATGGACTTGCGCGGCAGGACCTCGAGCCCCGCCAGCATGGCCTCCGTCTCCGCGCGCCCGTGCGTCTCGACGATGCCGACGAGAACGCCGCGCCCCGTGCCCGCCGCGCCGTGGGCGGCCTGCAGCATGGCGAAGGTCTTGCCGACGCCGGGCGCGGCGCCGAGAAACAGGCGAAGACGGCCGCGCCCCTCCCGTTCGGCGCCGGCCAGAAGGGCGTCCGCAGAGGCGCGGGGTCCGTCTCCCTTGATCATCGCATGTCCGTTCCTGTCGGATCCGCCATAGCAGGTCGGGGCCCGGCGGTCTCCCGCCGGGCGCGTTCGCGTCAGCCGGCGGGCCGGTCGACGGAGGCCGTCGGCGTGCCGGCCGCGGGCGCAGGCGTTGCGGGGGCGAGCGCATCGAGCGCGAGGTTCACGGCGAGCACGTTGACGCGCGGCTCGCCGAGGACGAGGAGCGTGCGGCCCAAGGTGTTGTCGGCGATGGCGCGGCGCACGAGGTCGGCGTCGACGCCGCGCGCGCCGGCGATGCGCGCGACCTGGAGCTCGGCGAAGGCCGGCGAGACGTCCGGATCAAGGCCCGAGCCCGAGGTGGTGACGGCGTCGGCGGGCAGGACGCTCGCACCGGTCGCCGCCTTCATCGCCGCGCCGTCCGTCTTGAGGCGCTCGGC
The DNA here is from genome assembly GCF_001423245.1 of Aureimonas sp. Leaf324. Classification (GTDB taxonomy): domain Bacteria; phylum Pseudomonadota; class Alphaproteobacteria; order Rhizobiales; family Rhizobiaceae; genus Aureimonas. Next base: position 82,736 of record NZ_LMOH01000002.1, on the reverse strand, counting down.
GAGCTTGGCGCTGGTGGGCCCGAGGTTGGTGCCCGACGACGAGGCGCCGTCGTAGCCGGTGCCGGCCGCCGACGGACGGCCCTGTAGGTAGCTAGGCTGCGCGAAAGCCTGGCCGATCAGCGACGAGCCGACCGGCTGGCCGTCGCGGCTGATGAGACTGCCCGACGCCTGCGCCGGGAAGACCGCGCCGGCGACGGCGGTCATCGCCAGCGGATAGGCGACGCCGAGGAGGATGGTGAGGAGGCCGAGAAGCGTCGCCGCGGCGCGAAGTTGCGAGAGCATGGAAGCTGTCCTTGAATGGGGTTCAGGCGAGGCCGAGGGCGGAGACCGCAAGGTCGATGATCTTGATGCCCACAAAAGGCACCAGGATCCCGCCGAGGCCGTAGATCAGGAGGTTCCGCCGCAGCACCGTCGCGGCATCCATCGCCCGGTAGGGCACGCCGCGCAGCGCCAGCGGGATCAGCGCGACGATGACGAGGGCGTTGAAGATCACCGCCGACAGGATCGCGCTCTCGGGCGTGGCGAGCCGCATGACGTTGAGGACGCCGAGTTCGGGGATCGCCGCGATGAACAGCGCCGGGATGATGGCGAAGTATTTCGCGACGTCGTTGGCGATCGAGAAGGTCGTCAGGCTCCCACGCGTCATCAGGAGCTGCTTGCCGATGCCGACGATCTCGATGAGCTTGGTCGGGTCCGAATCGAGATCCACCATGTTACCGGCCTCGCGGGCGGCCTGCGTGCCGGTCTGCATGGCGACGCCGACATCGGCCTGGGCGAGCGCCGGCGCGTCGTTGGTGCCGTCGCCGCACATGGCGACGAGCCGCCCCTGGCGCTGCTCGTTGCGGATGTAGTTCAGCTTGTCCTGCGGGGTGGCTTCCGCGATGAAGTCGTCGACGCCGGCCTCGCCCGCGATCGCGGCGGCCGTGACCGGGTTGTCGCCCGTCACCATCACGGTGCGGATGCCCATGCGGCGCAGCTCGGCGAAGCGCTCCTTGATGTCGGGCTTCACGACGTCCTTCAGGTGGATGACGCCGATGTAGCGGCCGTTCTCGGCGAGCCCCAGCGGCGTGCCGCCCGATTTCGCGATGCGCTCGACGGCCTGGCTGAAGGCGGCGGGCTCCTCGACCTCACGGCCCGCCGTCTCGCGCACGAAGCGGCGGATGGCGTCGACCGCGCCCTTGCGGATGGTCTTGTCCCCCGTGTCGGCGCCCGACAGCCGGGTGGCGGCCGAAAAAGGGATGAAGGTCGCCCCGTCCCGCGCGGTCTCGGGGACGGCAATCCCGTACGTCTCGCGCGCCAGCACCAGGATCGAGCGCCCTTCCGCGGTCTCGTCGGCGAGCGAGGCCTCGACCGCGATCTGGGCGGCCTCGGTGTCGGTGACGCCCGGCACCGCGACGAACTCGGACGCCATGCGGTTGCCGAAGGTGATCGTGCCGGTCTTGTCGAGGAGCAGCGTGTCGACGTCGCCCGACGCCTCGACGGCCTTGCCCGACATGGCGAGAACGTTGTGGCGGATCAGGCGGTCCATGCCGGCGATGCCGATGGCCGACAGGAGGCCGCCGATCGTCGTCGGGATGAGGGTGACGAGAAGCGCGACGAGGATCGGCACGGAGACCGCAGCGCCCGCATAGGACGACAGGCCGGTCAGCGTGACGACGGCGATCAGGAAGATCAGCGTCATGCCGACGAGAAGGATGGTGAGCGCGAGCTCGTTCGGCGTCTTCTGGCGCTCGGCGCCCTCGACCAGCGCGATCATGCGATCGAGGAAGGAGGAGCCGGGGGCGGCGGTGATGCGCACGACCAGCCAGTCGGAGACGACCGTGGTGCCGCCGGTGACCGCCGAGCGGTCGCCGCCGGCCTCGCGGATCACGGGCGCGGACTCGCCTGTCACGGCCGCCTCGTTGACGGAGGCGATGCCCTCGACGATCTCGCCGTCGCCCGGCACGAGGTCGCCGGTCTCCACCAGCACGTGGTCGCCGACCTTGAGGTCAAGCGCCGAGACGGACTGGATCGCGGATCGGTCCTTGGCCGAGGCCATGCGCTTGGCCATCGTGTCGGTGCGCGCCTTGCGCAAGCTATCCGCCTGCGCCCGGCCGCGCCCTTCGGCGATGGCTTCCGCGAAGTTGGCGAAGAGCACCGTGAACCAGAGCCAGGCCATGATCTGGCCGGTGAAGAGGAGCGGGTTGCCGGCAAGGAGGTCGCGCACGAAGAGGACGGTGACGACCGCCGCCACGACCTCGGTGACGAAGATCACCGGGTTGCGCATGAGGGCTGCGGGATTGAGCTTCTTGAAGGCGTCGACCGTGGCCCGGCCGACGAGATCGGGCCGGAAGGTGGACGTTGCGGCTTTGGCAGCCATGGGGAATGTCCTTGTTGTCGGGTCCTCGAGGGGACCGACGCAGAATGGGTGACGGTTCGTGAGGGGCGGCCCGGCGTCGGGGCCGAGCCGCGCCCAAGGTCGTCAGAAGGTCTTGCCGGCCAGCATCTGCACCTGCTCGGCGATCGGGCCGAGGGCGAGCGCGGGGAAGAACTGGAGGCCGCCGAGGATCAGGATGATGCCGGCCAACAGCCCGACGAAGAGCGGCCCGTGGGTCGGGAACGTGCCGGCCGAGGGCGCGAGCTTGGTCTTGGCCACCAGCGAGCCCGCGATCGCCATCATCGGCACGATGTAGGCGAAGCGGCCGAGCAGCATGGCAAGGCCCAGCGTCGTGTTCCACCAGGGCGAGTTCGCCGACAGGCCGCCGAAGGCCGAGCCGTTGTTGCCGGCCGCCGAGGTGTAGGCGTAGTAGATCTCCGACAGGCCGTGCGGGCCGGCATTGCCGAGGCCCGAGAGTGCCACCGGCAACACTGCCGAGACCGCCGAGAAGCCGAGGATCGCGGTCGGCAGGATGAGGATCGCGAGCACCGCCATCTTCATCTCCTTGGCCTCGATCTTCTTGCCGAGATATTCCGGCGTGCGGCCGACCATGAGGCCCGCCACGAAGACCGAGATGATCGCGATCACGAGGATGCCGTAGAGGCCCGAGCCGACGCCGCCCGGCAGGATCTCGCCGAGCATGATCAAGACCATCGGCACCATGCCGCCGATCGGCGTGAAGGAGCCGTGCATGGCGTTGACAGCGCCGTCCGACAGGCCGGTCGTCACGGAGGCGAAGAAGGCGGAGGCAGCCAGCCCGAAGCGAACCTCCTTGCCCTCCATGTTGCCGCCGGCGGCGGCCAGAACCGGCGTGCCGGCGCTTTCGGCCCAGTAGCAGATCGCCGTCGCAGAAACGAGCAAGAGGCCCATCACGCTGAGGATCGCCACAGCCTGACGCCGGTCGCCGATCAGCCGGCCGAAGGCGAAGACGAGCGCCGTCGACACGACGAGCATCTGCCAGATCGTGAGGGCGTTCGAGAGCGGCGTCGGGTTCTCGTATGGGTGGGCGGCGTTGGCGTTGTAGAAGCCGCCGCCGTTGGTGCCGAGCTGCTTGATCGCGATCTGCGAGGCGACGGGCCCGAGCGCCAGCGTCTGGGGCTGGCCCTCCAGCGTCTGGACGGTCGCCGACGCCTCCAGCGTCTGCGGGGTGCCCATCGAGACCTGCCAGAGACCGGTCACGATCGCGAGCGGGAGGAGGACATAGAGCGTGGCGCGCGTCATGTCGGTGAAGAAGTTGCCGACGGTCTGGGCGCCCGAGCGCGCGAAGGCGCGCACCAGCGCGACGGCCAGCGCGATGCCGGTCGCCGCCGACAGGAAGTTCTGCACCGTGAGGCCGGCCATCTGGCTGAGATGGCTGAGCGTCGTCTCGCCGCCGTAGGACTGCCAGTTCGTGTTGGTCACGAACGAGACGGCCGTGTTGAAGGCGAGATGCGGCGACATGCCCTCAAACCCTTGCGGGTTCAGCGGCAGGAAGGCCTGCCCGCGCAGGATCGCGTAGAGGAGCACGAAGCCGGCCGCGTTGAAGGCGAGCATCGCCAGCGTATAGGCGAGCCAGCCCTGTTCGCGCGCCGGGTCGATGCCGGCGAGGCGATAGAAGCCGCGCTCGACGGGGCCGAGAATGGGGGTGAGAACGGTCCGCTCGCCTGCGAAGACGCGGCCCATGAAGGCGCCGAGCGGGATGGCGAAGGCGACCACGGCCGCGAGGATGAGGATGATTTGCAGCCAGCCGACAAGGGTCATGGCATCCGACTTTCAGGACAGGGGATCAGAACCGCTCGGGACGCGCGAGCGCGTAGACGAGGTAGGCGGCAAGGGCGAGCGCGACGGCGCCGCCGAGGACGAGGTCGAACATCGTCAGGCCCGAACCGCCCAGCGCGCGTAGGCGCCCATCAACGCGAAAAATCCCAGCCCCACGGCCAGGTAGATGAAATCGAACATGCGAACCCTCCTTTCGGGATCGCCCATTCGATTGCGCCGGGGGCGCGTAAAAAATCCATATGAGTTTGCGAAGGGGCGAAGGGCCCCGCGCCGCGGTCAGCCCGCCGGGCGTGGCCAGCGAAAGGCCTCGATCAGGGCGCGCAGCGCCGGCGCGGCCTGTCGGCTCGGATAATAGAGGCGGCACCCGTCGAACGGCGCGCACCACGCGTCCAGCACCTGAACGAGCCGACCGGCGGCGATGTCCTCGGCAACGTCGTCCTCCATCATGTAGCCGAGCCCGGCGCCCGCCCGCACGGCCCCCGCCGCCAGCCGCTCGTCGTTGACGATGAGCTGTCCTCCGACCTTGACCCGCAGCGCCTGCCCGTCCCGCTCGAACTCCCAGGGCAGGAGCCCGCCGCCGCCGACGAGGCGATAGTTGACGCAGACGTGGTCCCGCAGATCGGCGGGCGTCGCGGGCGCGGGACGGGCGGCGAAGTAGCCGGGCGTCGCCACCACCACGGTGCGCAGCGGCGGCCCGACCGGCACCGTCACCATGTCGAGCTCGACGCTCTCGCCGAGCCGGATGCCGGCGTCGAAGCCGCCCGCCACGAGGTCCACCAGCCGGTCGTCCACCACCACCTCGACGGCGATGTCGGGATGGTCGACGAGGAACTGCGGCAGGCGGGGGCCGAGGATCGTGCGCGCGGCATAGGAGAAGGTGGTGAGGCGGAGCGTGCCCGACGGCGCGTCGCGCCAGTCGGCGAGCGCCGCGATCCCGCCCTCCACCGCGTCGAGCGCAGGGCCGAGCGCGGCCAGCAGCCGCTCGCCCGCCGCCGTCGGCGCGACGCTGCGCGTCGTGCGCGCCAGAAGTCGGACGCCGAGCCGGGCCTCGAGCTGGCGCATGGCATGGCTGAGCGCCGAGGGCGACAGGCCGAGCTCGGCGCCCGCGCGGGTGAAACTGCGCGCCCGCGCGATCGCGGCGAACAGGGCGAGATCGTCGAGGTCGCCGCGCCGCATTGATGAACCCCGCTCACAAGCCCTTGGCCGGGATGCATCCTAATCCGGCGCGGCGCCGCCCGCTATGTTCGTCTCATCGTTCGACAGGAGACACGAATGGACCTCACCCATTTCCGCGCGCTCGGGCGCTCCGGCCTTCTCGTCAGCCCGCTGGCGCTCGGCACCATGACCTTCGGCGCGGGGCGCTGGGGCACCGACGAGACGGGGGCCGCGGCCATCCTCGACGCCTATCTCGAGCGCGGCGGCAACTTCGTGGATACGGCGGACATCTATTCCGGGGGCGCCAGCGAGACGATGCTCGGGCGCCTCGTCGCGGAGCGGGGCGTGCGCGACCGGCTGGTGATCGCGACGAAATCCGGCTTCCCGGAAAGCGGCGGCGTGCCGCTGATGGGCGGCAACGGCGTGCGCCATATCCGCCGGGCCCTGGAAGGCTCGCTGAAGCGCCTCGGCACCGACCGGATCGACCTTTACTGGCCCCATGTCTGGGACCGCACGACGCCGCCGGAGGAGGTGCTGCGCGCACTGACCGACGCCGTGCGGCGCGGCGACATCCTGCATTACGGCTTTTCCAACGCGCCGGCCTGGTATGCGGCCCGCATCGCGACCCTGGCGCGCGCCCACGGCCTGCCCGAGCCGATCGGCCTGCAATACGCCTATTCGCTGATCGACCGGGGTGTCGAACTCGAGATCCTGCCGGCGGGCGAGGCGCTCGGCCTCGGTTTCGTGCCCTGGAGCCCGCTCGCCGCCGGGCTCCTCACCGGCAAGTACGGCCGCGATAAGCTCGAGGCCCACGGAACGGCCGGCACCGTTCCCAACCAGGCCAGCGGCACGAGCGACGGCGGCAACCGGCTCGACGGCGACAATCCGTTCGGCGGAATGCTGTTCACCGAGCGAAACTTCGCGGTGGTGGACGCAGTGCGCAGCGTCGCCGGCGAGATCGGCCGCTCGATGGCGGAGGTGGCGCTCGCCTGGGTGACGGGGCGGCTCGGCGTCTCCAGCGTCCTGATCGGCGCGAGCCGCCCCGAACAGGTGCACGCCAACGTCGCCTCGCTCGACGTAGCGCTCTCCGACGACCAGCGCGCCCGGCTGGATGCCGTGAGCGCGCTGCCGATGATCAACCCCTACTTCATCTTCCAGATGCCGCGCGAGCAGCTCTTCGGCGGGGTGTCGGTCACGCCCTGGCGCTAGGCTGGCGCTCTTACGCCCCGGCCCGCGTGCGCTCGGCCGCCCGGCCGAGCGTCAGCATCACGCCGGCGCCGAGCACCACAGCGGCGGCGGCATAGACGATGACGCCGTGCGGGCCGATGCCGTCGATCAGGAAACCGCCGATCAGCGCACCGCTGGCGATCGCCACCTGGAACGAGGAGGAGAGAAGCGCGCCGGAGCTTTCGGCGAGATCGGGCGCCGCGCGCGCATTCCAGATCGAGACGGCCACCGGGAAGCCGCCGAAGGCGAAGCCCCAGAGCGCGACCGCGGCAAACGCCACGGCCGGCGTTCCGCCGAACAGCGCCAGCAGGAGCGAGGCCGCGCCGATGAGGAGCGATACGCCGCCGGCGGCAAAGGCCGGGCTGCGCGCCGCGATCATTCCGGCCACGGGATTGCCGAGAAAGCCGCCGATGCCGAAGGCGAGAAGCGCCAGCGAGATCGTCGCGACGTCGAGGCGCGGAACCTCCTCCAGGAACGGGCGGATGAAGGTGAAGCCGGCGAAATGGCCGGACACGACGATGATCACCGTGGCAAAGCCGATCAGCACCGCACGCCGCGACAGGGCGGCGCGGAAGCTCGCAAGGCCCGGGGCGCCGACCGAGGGCAGGCGCGGCAGAACGAGAAGCTGGACGAGGAGCGACAGGGCGCCGAGCGCTGCTGCGGCAAGGAACGTCGCGCGCCAGCCCCACAGCGCGCCGAGCGCGGCGCCGAGCGGCGCTGCGACGACGGTCGCGACCGACACGCCCATGACGATGATCGACATGGCGCGCGGCACGTCGGCCGGCGGCACCAGCCGCAGGGCCAGCGCCGTCATCATCGCCCAGAAGCCGCCCAGCGCGAAGCCGAGGAGCCCCCGTGCCAGAAGGAGGACGCCGACGCTGCCCGCGAACGCCGTCAGCACGCTCGACACGACCAGCATCGCCATCAGCGCCCAGACGATGACGCGCCGGTCGAGCCGCCCGGAGCCGAGCACCAGAAGCGGCCCGGCGAGCGCGGCGACCACGGCCGTCGCGGTGATCGCCTGCCCCACCGCGCCGTTGGTGACGCCGAGTTCGGCGGCCATCGGCGTCAGGAGGCTGACGGGCAGGAACTCGGCGGTGACGAGACCGAAGACGCCGAAGGACAGCGAGAACACCGCAGGCCAGGCGGCGGCGGGCGTTTCGGTGTCGGGCGCGGCGAGGCCGCCGGGGCAGGCGATGTCGGACATGGAGGATCGTCCCGTCATGATGCAGTGCAAAAATTTGAAGGCCGAACCTAGTCTCGCCGGTCTGGCGTTTCCATGCTAGGAACGCCATCATGCTTGACCGTTCGTCCAAACCTGTCGCCGATCCGATCGACCCCCTCACCGACATGCTGCGGGGGCTGCGGCTCGATGGCGTCGAATACGGCCGCTGCCGCCTCCAGGGCGAGTGGGCCTTTCATTACCCGGCGCAGGATCACGCCCATTTCCATTTCGTGGCCGGCCAAGGCTGCTGGCTGCAGAGCCCGGACGGCGAATGGAGCGAGCTCTCGGCCGGCGACGCGGTGCTGGTGCCGCGCGGTGCCGCCCATACGCTGGCGAGCGCGCCGGGCATCCCGCCCCGCGCCTTTCCGCGCCGCGAGTGTCTCGTCATCTGCGAGAGCGTCTACGACTACGGTGCGGCCGGGCCGGAAGCGGAGGGTGTCTGCATCCTCTTCTGCGGCACCATGCGCTTCAACATCGACGGGCTGCACCCGCTTCTGCGGATGATGCCCGACCTGATGCGCGCCAAGGAACTGATGCAGGCGGAGCCCGCGATCCCGCACCTTCTCGACGCGATGATCGCCGAGTGCAGCCTCAACCGCGTCGGCGCGAGCGGCATCCTCGCGCGGCTCGCCGACGTGATGGCCGCGCAGATCATCCGCTCCTGGGTGGAGCACGGCTGCGGCGACGAGGCGGGCTGGCTGGCCGCGGTGCGCGATCCGAAGGTCGGCCGGGTGCTGGCTGCGATCCACGCCGAGCCTGAACGCGACTGGACGGTGGCGGAAATGGCCGCGCTGATGGGCGTGTCGCGCTCCGGCTTTGCCGCCAAGTTCACCGCGATCGTCGGCGCGACGCCGGCCCATTACGTCACGCAGGTGCGCATGCACCAGGCCCGGCAGTGGATCGCGCGCGACCGCATGCGCATCGCCGACGCCAGCCGCCGGCTCGGCTACGAATCGGAGGCCTCGTTCGGCCGAGCCTTCAAGCGCGTCATCGGCACCGCGCCGGGCCGCATGCGCGGCGCCGGCACGGACGGCGCACGGGCCTGAAAGGGCGTCGCACGGCAGCAGGAAGGCCACCTCAGACGGGCGGCCAGGTCTTCAGCGTCATCGCCACCACGCGGCGCAGGTCGTCCGGCGTCGCCCCGCTCGCCGCCTGGACCGACAGCCCCTGCGCCACCGACATGACGTAGCGCGCGAGGTCCTTGGGTTCGGCTTCGGGCGGCAGGTCGCCGGCGGCCTTCCATTCCTCGAGGCGGCGGCAGAGCGCCGCCTCGCTTTCGGCCCGGCGTGCGCAAAGCTCCTGCCGGATCGATTCCGACGCCTCGCTGCAGACGAGCGCGCCCTGCACCATCAGGCAGCCCTTGGGCGCCTCCTCGTCCTCGCCGACGCCGGCAAAGGCCAGAAGCATCCGCTCCACCGCCCGGCGCGAGGTCGCCTCGTTCAGGGCGCTGCAGCCGAGATCCGAGCGACGCGACGCGTAGCGGTCGAGCGCCTTGCGGAACAGCTCCTCCTTGTTGCCGAAGACGGCGTAGAGGCTGGGCTTGGCGATGCCCATCGCCTGCGTCAGGTCGGACATCGAGGTGCCCTCGTAGCCTTGCCGCCAGAACACATCCAGCGCGCTATCGAGGGCCTCGTCGGGATCGAACTCCCGCGGGCGGCCGGCACCCATGATCGCATCTCCTTGTCTTCCGATGCTCGGGCGGACCGGCGTCAGATTTTTATACCTGTCGGTAAATTAGTCCGTTGACAGCCGGAAACCAAGCCCCTAATTCATTCCATACCAAACGGTAATGAACTGCAGAGGTTCAGCGCCGGACCGGGCGGACGCAAACGCGACACCCCGTCAACACACGCAACACCGCCGGATTGCAAGACCCGGCGCCCCGCGGGCGCATGCCATGCGCTCCGACTCAACGCCGCGAGACGCCGTCCGTCTCCGCGCCCGCTCCGGGCCGCGGCCGGGCCGACGCGCGCCTCAAAACCCAGAGGAGTTCCTCCCATGACCCGCACGATCCTCTCCGCCGCCGCCGCCCTCCTCCTGTCGACCGGGCTCGGCCTGGCCGGCGGCCTCGTCCCGGCCTCGGACGCCGGCACGAAGGTCGACGACGGCCGCGCCGACCGCTCGGTGGTGACCGGCGAGGCCGCGAGCCGTTCGGCCGCCGGACGCAGCGAGGCCGCCGCGACCTTCGGCTATCCCGCCGCCCGCACGAACCCGGCCGCCGCCAAGGCGCAGCCGGCCGTCCAGCCCCCTCGCGCGGCGGAAATCCGCGGAGCCCTCGTCCCCGGCTCCGACAGTTTCTGACCCGTGCCCGTCCGCCCGCGAAGGTTGCGGCCTTCGCGGGCGGTTCTTGCCAAGCGGCGCCCCCGTGCCGCCCCATCCCGTGGACCGACCGACGAGGAGCACCCCGATGTCCCTGTGCCTATCCCCGGACGACACCCGGATCGACACCCCCTACACGGCCCTGACCCCGGACGGCCTCGGCGCGCGCCTGCGCCGCCTGTTCCTGTCGGTCGCCGATCAGGACACGGCCGACCTGATGCCGGCGCCTCGGGTCGAGCGCGCGGCGTTCCGGCAGCCCGCCTTGGGCCGCCCGGCGCGCCAGGAGATCAACGGCCTGTTGCTGTAACGCGGTCCGCCGCCGCTCGGCGCCCGTGAAAGGCGCGCTTCGAGCGGTACATGTTGCGGTCGGCGCGGGCGAGGAGCTGGTCCATGCCCTCGCCCGCGCGGCGCCAGGCGAGCCCCGCCGAAAAGCTGAGAGGGACCTGCCAGGCCCCGCCCTCGTTCGCCTCCGCCGCGCGGGCAAGGCGGGCGAGCAGCGCGTTGGCGCCGTCTTCGTCCAGCCCGGTGACGATCGCCACGAACTCGTCGCCGCCCATGCGCACCGCCGGGCAGGTCGGCGGCAGGTGGTCGCGCAGGAGGCGCCCCATCCGGCGCAGGAGATCGTCGCCCGCCTTGTGCCCGAACCGGTCGTTGGCGCTCTTCAGACCGTTGAGATCGAAGACGGCGAGCGCCACCGGATCGCCGCCGCCCTCCAGGCGCTCCAGCGTCTCGGTCAGGAAGGTGCGGTTGTGGAGACCGGTCAACGGGTCGTGCGTGCGCGCGGCCTCGAGCAGGCGAAGCGCCTGCTGCTGCACCGACACGTCTTCCACGCAGATGAGATAGGCGGCCCAGTCGGCCTCGTGGCCGGGCAGGAGCCGGCCCTTGTAGTTCACGTCGAGAAGGCGACCGCGCGCCGTGTAGTTGCGCGTCACCACGCTGGTGGCGACCCGGCCCTCCCAGAGCTGACAGATCACCTCGACGAAGGAGGCGATCTGGTCCTCGCCGAAGATCTCGCGGACCTTGGCCATCAGCTCCGCCTCGTCCGCGACCTCGTAGAGGCGCAGCGTCTCGCGGTTGACGGCCGTCACCCGGATCAACGCCACCAACTCCTCGACGCAGGCAGGCTCCGTCGCCAGATGGGCACGCAGGTTTCCGATCCCCCCGCCGCGCCATTCGTCGAGGCGCCGTTTCAGGAGATGGAGGTCCTGGATCCACATGGAGGTCGGCGCATGCTCGAAGGCGAGCGCGCCGCGGTCCCGCTGGAGCGGTTCGGCGAAGACCTGGCTGGGTTGTACGGGGTCCGTCGGGCGCGCAGGCGCGTTGTCGCTCACGATCACCTTTCAACGCTCCGGATTCGGTCCCCCGACCTTTTCTAGCGCGGCTTCGTTAGCGAGATGCCACCACGACGCGATCAATTCTCGCGATGGCTGCCGTCGGGTCGTCGGCTGAAGGGTCGAAGGGAATGAAGTCCGGCGGCCGGAGCCCGGACGGGGGCCGCCGGGCGGTCAGCACGAGGCGTCCCGCCCGCGGCCCGGGCCCGGTTCAGCCCTTGCGGCTCTGACGGGCGGCGTAACGCGCGTCGCGCTTGGCCTTCTGCGCGGCCTGGTCGGCCATCGCCTGGGCGATCAGCTTGTCGCGCTCGGACACGGCGGCCTTCTCGGCGGCTTCCGCGGCGGCGGCGGCGGCAGCGGCGCGCTCGGCTTCACGCACTTCCTCTTCGGCCTTCTGCTGCTCGCGCTTGGCGGCCTCGCGCTCGGCGCGGGCGGCGGCGAGCGCGGCGTGCTCCTCGCGGCGGGCCTGCGCGGCCGGATCGTTCTGTTTGGCCTTCATCTTCTCGAGCAGAGCCGCCTTGGCATCCTTGGCCGCGTTGCGGCGATCGATGAAGTCCGTGCCAGTCTGTTTCAACGTTTCTCTCTTTCGCATCATAGGGGGCCGCCAAAGCCTGGCCGCCCGTCGGATCGGGTCGGACCATAGCATCCCGGCGGAGTGTTTCGAAGGGGTCGGCCGGGACCCAAGAAGGTCACCGGCCGATCGGTTCAGGCCTCGCGCGCTGCCATGTAGGAGTCAAGCTTCTTTCGCGAGGGGCCGTAGCGTTTGATGATCGTCTTCGCCTCGCCCGGCGGAATTCCATACTTTCGGGCGAAGGCGTCCGGCTCGTAGGGTTCCTCGGCCGGCGCCGTGCGGGACTTGTCAGTCCCGTTCTTCTTGTCGGACATGGGTGTTGCAGCTTTCCCCGCGTCAGTTCGCGGTCGCAGATGGGTCGCTCGTCTCGTGCGGATCCTGGTCGTCGCGATCCGCCTCGCCGGGCGCAGCCTTGGATGCGGCCTTAGCCGCAGCCTTCTCCGCCTTCTTGGCGGCCTTGGCCTTTTCGCGTTCCCGGCGCTCGAAGTCGAAATTCGGTTTTTTCATGGGCGATCCCTCGGCCGGTGGACAATCCCCTGCATATGGGGAGCGACCGGCGGAAATGCGAACCGCAAAGCGAGCGAACGAGATCTTCGCTGAAACAAAGAAGGCGCCGGGTCCGGGCCCGACGCCTTCGATAGCTGGGGCCAACGCAACACGCCTCAACCACTGGGGTGACACTAGCCCGTCACCCTTAAGATTAGGTTTCGGACGGACCCGGCCCGCCCGCCCCCCGGTCAGCTCTTCTTCGAGGCGGGCGTTGTGCCGCCCTTCAGGCTCGGCGCAGCGGCGATCGTCTTCTCGACGACCTTCTTCGGCTTGCGGGCTTCCTTCCCGCCCTTGTTCTTCTCACCCATGGTCTCTTTCCTCCGGTTGACGGCGGCGGAGCATGGCACGAAGCCGGGGCGGGGCGACAATCAATTCTTGGGGCCGCTCAGGCGCCCGCCACGAGCCGCAGCACCTGCCCCGGCCGTTCGTGCTCGACAAGCTCCCCCGCATAGCGTTCGGCGAGCCCCGCGAAGCCGTCGATATCGGTGAAGACGAGATCGCGCGGGGCGTGGAACGGGCCGAGCCGCACGGTCCCGGCCTGGACGGCGAGCACCGGATCGCCGGTTTCCGGCGCAAGGCAGGCATCGATGCGCGACACGGGCTCGGTGACGCCGCGCGACGCCAGGTCCGCCTCGATCCGGCCGGCCAGCGCGTGGAAGGCGAGCGAGGACGCCGCCTCGTGCCAGAACACCGGCTCGTCGAGGCGGAAGGGCAGCGTCGCGGCATAGGTGTCGAGCCAGGAGGCGCGGGTCGCGGCCATGGCGAGCTGGCGCGCCTCGACCTCGGCGTCCGGCAGGTCCCAGTCCTCGACCGGCGTCAGGCAGATGCCGAGAAGAAGGCCCTCCACTTCCGCTTCGCCCTCGCCGACCGTCGGCAGGCCGGCCTGCGCCAGCGCCTCGCGCGCGGCCGCCAGTCCCGCTTCGGGGGTGTCGGCCTCGACCAGCGCGGCGAGCCCCTCGGTCAGCGCGTGGACCGCCGCCGGGCCGACGGTGTAGAGGTCGACGGCGTCCGGCGCCAAGACCACAGGCAGGATCGCGACCGCGCCGGCCTCCGGGAAGACGCCGGATTCGCGCAGCGACCGGGCAAGCGTGGCAAGGCTTTTCGCGTCGCCGGCAAAGCCCGTCAGCCCTTTCGCCGTCCCGGTCGCCGCAAACAGGATCGGCTGAAGGTCGAACGTCCCTTCGCCGCCGTCCGGCAGGCGGGCCGCCATCCCGGCCCAGGCAGCCTGCGCGAAGACCTCGCGGCGGAAGGCGTCGAAGCCGCCGTCGAGGAGTTCGTCGAGTTCGGGCGAGAGGCGCGCAAAGGCCGCGTCGAAGCCTTCGAGGCCGAAGTCGATCTCGACCGTCTCCTCGGCGAAGAACGCCCCGGCGGCCTGGAAGATCGCCCGCTCGGCCGGCGTCTTGCCGCGCGTCTGCATCTGGCGCGCGAGCTTGGCCGCGAAGCGGCGATCCTGTCGGTTGGTCATGGCGCGCTCCTGAATAGCTCTCGGTCAGTCCCGGCTCGTTAGCATCCGCGGCGCGGCGAAGCACCCCCGGAGGCGGCCGTCATCAAAGCGCCGGCAAGGCCGTGTTCCGTCGCGAGGCCCACCCCCACACAGGACCGTCCGTCATGCCCCGCCTCGCTCCCGCCCTCCTCCTCGCCTCTGCCGTCGTCACCGGCGGCGCGGCGCATGCCTCGAGCGACGACGCCTGGGCCGCGTTCGACGCCCGCGTCGCCAAGGCCTGCCGCGAGGCGAGCGGCTTCCAGCGCGCCCGCACTTCGGCGATCGTCGGCTTCGACGATCGGGTCGCCCGCGTCGCCGTGCTGGTCGGCGATCGCGCCGGAAAGGCCCCGCCCAAGCTCTGCCTCTACGACAAGCGCGCTCAAAAAGCCTATGTCGACGAGGCGGCGGGCTGGAGCGCGCCGATGACCGGGCGCTGATCCGATGGGGTCCGGCACAAGAGGAGACGCGACCCCATGGCACGACGCATCGACCACCTCGTCGTCGGCGTGCGCGATCTCGACGCCGCGGCCGCGTTCTACGCGCGGCTCGGCTTCCATGTCGGCGCGCGCAACCGGCACCCCTGGGGCACGCAGAACCGGCTGATCCAGTTCGGCACCTCGTTTCTCGAGCTCATCACGGTGGGCGACGATCCGGCCGCGATCCCGGCGCATGCGCCCCGCCGCTTCAGCTTCGGCGCCTTCGTGCGCGATGCGCTGGAGAGGCGGGACGGCATCTCGATGCTGGTGCTGGACAGCCCGGACGCGGCGGCCGACGCCGAGCGGTTCCGCGCGGCCGGCATCGGCGACTTCGAGCCGTTCTTCTTCCGGCGGCACGGCCGGCGGCCGGACGGCGAAGCAATCGAGGTCGCCTTCACGCTCGCCTTTGCCGCAGATGCGGCCGCCCCCGAAGCCGGCTTCTTCGTCTGCCAGCAGCACCGGCCGGAGAACTTCTGGAACGCCGCGTTCCAGCGTCACCCGAACGGCGCGCGCGACATCGCGGCGGTGACGCTCGAAGCGCCGGACCCGACCGCGCATCTCGGCTTTCTCCAGGCTTTTGCCGGCGTTTCCGAGATCCTAGACAACGGCTCTGGTGTTCCGCTCAACGGCAGTCGCATCGAACTGGTGACCGGCCCCGCGCCCGCGCGCTTCACCGGCTTTGCCGTGCGCGTGCCCGATCTCGCTCCGGTGGCGGCGCGCCTGCGGTCCGAAGGGATCGCGTTCGACATGGAAGGCAGCCAACTTCTCGTGGCAGCCGCCGCCGCGTTCGGGACGGCGATCCGCTTCGAGACCGCCTGACGCCGGTCAGGCGAGGTCGATCGCCGCGCCGCCGATCCAGACGCCCTTGAGGGCGAGAGCGTCGTCGATCCACACCATGTCGGCGCGCGCCCCGGCGCGAAGGTGGCCGTGCGTCGCTCCAAGCCCCAGGAACTCGGCCGCATGGGTCGAGCAAAGGCGCAGCGCCGTCTCGAGATCGAAGCCGAGATCGCGCACGAGATACCGCAGCGCGCCGATCATCGACAGGTCGGAGCCGGCCAGCGTCCCGTCGGCGAGCGTCAGCCGACCGTTCTCGCGCCGCGCCTCGCGCCCGTTGAGGGTGAAGACATCGTCGTCCGATCCAACGGTCGGCATGGCGTCGGTAATGGCGACGAGCCTGCGCGGGTTCCGCTTGGCTCGCAGCGCCGCGCCGAGGGTCGCCGGATGGACGTGGTGCCCGTCCGGGATGAAGCCGCACCAGACGTCCGGCGAATCGAGCGCCGCGCCGACGAGGCCGGGCTCGCGGTTGCCGAGCTGGCTCATGGCGTTGAAGAGGTGGGTGATGCAGCTCGCCCCCGCCGCGATCGCCCCGTTCGCGGTCTCGTAGCTCGTATCGGTGTGGCCGAGCGAGACGCGGATGCCGGCGGCGGCGAGCGCGGCGATCTGCGCGTTCGACACGCTTTCCGGCGCCACTGTCAGGAGGAACGGGCGCACGGAGGCCTCGCAGAGCGCGCGCAGGTCCGCATCCTCCATCCGCCGGATCAGCGCCGGGTCGTGCGCGCCCTTGCGCGCGACGGACAGAAACGGGCCCTCGACATGGATGCCGGCGCAGCCGGGCACGCCCGCCGCCATCGCCGCCTCGACGGCCGCGATCGCGGCGAAGGTCACCTCGGGGCGGTCGGTGATCACGGTCGGCAGGAGCGCGGTGGAGCCGGTGCGGGCGTGCGCGGTCGCGATCGCCCGGATGCCCTCGACGCTCGGCGCCTCGTTGAAGAGGACGCCGCCACCGCCGTTCACCTGGATGTCGATGAAGCCGGGCGCCAGCAGCCCGCCCGGCAGACGCCGGGTCTCGACGCCGGCGCCGATCTCGCCTTCCGGCACCAGCGCCTCGACGCGCCCGTTCGACACGACCAGCGCGTGGCCGCTCCGGCGCGTCTCGCCGTCGAAAATGTCGGCACCGATGAAGGCGTTCGTCATCACAGCGTCTCCGTCACCTTCTTCAGCCCGCGCGGCACGTCGGGGTCGAGGCCGCGCGCACGCGCCACGCCCTCGACGAAGCGATAGAAGGAGACCAGCATCGAGAGGGGCTCGGTCAAGGGGTGGCCGGTCGCCGCATGCGGCAGGCGCGTGCCCACCCCGGCATCGCCGACGGTGAAGAGCGCGGCACCCGAGCCCGCGACGCGCTGGCAGATCTCGACGAGGCCGCCGCGCGCGGCATCCGCCGGCACGAAGGCGAGAACCGGAAAGCCCTCCTCGACCAGCGACACCGGGCCGTGCAGGACCTCGGCCCCGGAATAGGCCTCGGCGTGGAGCATCGAGGTTTCCTTCAGCTTCAGCGCCGATTCGCTGGCGACCGCAAAGCCCGGTCCCCGGCCGAGCACGTAGAGCGAGCGCGCGCCGGCCACGGTGCCGAGCGCCGCCGACCAGTCCGCGGCCAGCGCCTCGGCGAGCCGGTCCGGCAGGGCGTCGATCGCCGCCCCCAGCGCCTCGTCGCCGCTCCAGGCGGCGAGCACGGCGAGTGCGGCGACCACCGAGGTGACGAAGCTCTTGGTGGCGGCGACGCTCCGCTCCGGTCCCGCCTTCAGCGGCAGCTGCCAGTGCGCGGCCTCCAGCAGCGGCGAGCCCTCGACATTGCCGATCGCGACCGTCTCCGCGCCGCCCTCGCGCGCCGCCCGGAGGAGCGCGACGATGTCGGGGCTGCGGCCGGACTGCGAGATGGCGAGCGCGGCCTGGCCGGCCAGCTGGAGCCGCGTGCCGTAGACCGAGACGACGGAAGGCCCGAGCGAGGCGACGGGGCGTCCGGTGACGATCTCCGCGGCATACTTGAAATAGGTCGCCGCATGGTCGGACGAGCCGCGCGCGACGGTGACGGTCACGGCCGGCGACAGGTCGGCGAGACGCTGGCCGATCTCGGCGACGGCGGGCTTCGACGCGTCGAGGAAGCGGCGCACGGCGTCGGGGATTTCGGCGATCTCACGCGCCATCAGGCTGGCTTCGGTCATGACGTTCCTTGTCCGGACAGGCTGAGTTCGGCGACGAAGTCATAGGCGTCGCCGCGATACTGCGACTGGGTGAACTCCACCGGGCGCCCTTCCTCGTCGAAGGACACGCGGGTGATCGACAAGGCCGCCGTTCCGGGTGCGACGGCGAGGAGGGCGGCCTCGTCGGCGTCGAGATTGGCGGCGGTGATCCGCTGCAGCGCGCGCACGGGATGGCGGCCGGCCGCGCGCATGGCGGCATAGAGCGAGGTCTCGACCAGCGCCGGATCCGGCAGGATGGTCGCGGGCACGCAGGCGCGCTCGATGGCGAGCGGCGTGCCGTCGGCGCGGCGCAGGCGATGGATGCGGCAGACGAGATCGCCGGGCGACAGGGCGAGCTGCATGGCCTCGGCCGGCGTCACGCGCTCCAGCGCGCGCAGGAGCCAGTCGGATGTGGTGCGCCGGCCGCGCGTCGCCATGTCGGCGGAGAACGAGGTGAGGTGCGACAGGCCCTGCTGCAGCTTGCGGTGGCCGCCCGACACGAAGGTGCCCGAGCCCTGTCGCTGCTCGACGACCCCTTCGCCGACGAGCCCCGTCAGCGCCTTGCGCACCGTCACACGTGAAACGCTGAAAGCCTCCGCCAGATCGCGCTCCGACGGCAGGGCATCGGCGGGCTTCAGCTCGCCTGCCTCGACGGTATCGCGGATGAGGGCCTGGAGGCGGAGATAGAGCGGCCCCTCGCCCGCCGGCAGCGCGCCGGTCTTCAGGAGCGCGCTCATGCCGGCCCGCCCGACATGCGGTGGACTTCGCGCGCCAGATCGATGCCGCCCTCCATCGCGTCGCCGGCCGGCTCGACGACGAGAGCGTCAAGGTCCGGCGACAGGCGTGGGCGGTAGCGCGGCGCCTGGCCGCCAAGGAGGGCCAACGCCGGGCTTCCGAGTTCCAGCATCCGGCGCAGCATCGGCTCGATGTCGTCGAGCGCAGTCGAAACGAGCCGTTCGGCCGCCGGATCGCCGCGCTCGGCATGGTCCCAGACGAGGGGCGCGAGCGTGCCGAAGTCGCGCGGCAAGGCGGTGCGGGCGAACTCGACGATCGCCCCGGCGGAGCCGTCGAAGCGCATGAGGACCGCTTCGCAGAACGGCGTCAGGGGCCGGGCCCCATCGAGCGCCATCAGCGCCTCGGCGAGCGCCCGGCGGCCGAGATCGGCGCCACTGCCCTGGTCGGAGACGAGCATGCCCCAGCCGCCGAGCAGCGTCTGCGCGCCGCGGGCCCGCACGCAGTAGGCGGTGCCGGTGCCCAGGATCGCGATGCCGCCCTCGCCGCCGGCGAACGCACCGCGGCAGGCGGTGACGGCGTCGGTCTCGAGGCCGACGGCGGCAAACGGCAGGCGACGCGCATGAAAGGCCTCGGCGACCGAGGGGACGTTGGCCCCGGCGAGCCCGAGGCCGGCATGGCATCGGGCGAGGTCGGCGGCGCCGAGCCCACCCGTCGCCAGCGCCCGCTCGGTGGTGGCGACGATCGTGGCGAGCGCGGCGTCGAGGCCGGCGAAGACGTTGGCGGTGCCGCCCTGCGCTTCGCCGACCAGCGTCCCGTCCAGGCTGCGGACGCGCACGCGGCAGTTCGTCCCGCCTCCGTCGACCCCCACGAGCAACCTGTCGGCCATGCGATCTCCACAGAAACCAAAACAATACCAATCGAGCTATACGGCATGAGTCGGTAACCCGCCAGCCCCTTTCTCACGGACGGTCCATTACAGATATGTCAGTCCAAACGCTCTGATTCAGGGATTATGGAGGCGATCCTTGCCCGCTTTGTTCGCAGCTGCGAAGGCCGTCGCAAAATCTTGCAGAGGCCCGCTGGACAAATGGTTTTACGTTGGTACGATCCCGGCAACAAAAGACAGGGAGGGGTCGGCTGAGGCCGAGCCCGTGATTCGAAGGGCAGGACGCGGGCGTGATCCGATGGGGTCGCGACACCCTTGTCGTGTCCGCTCGAGGAACGGCGACCGGCCGGACGGCCCCTCCCCTTAGATCTTCCGACACCCTGTTGCGGCGTCGCGATCAGACGAGGAGAGTGCGACCTTGACGACCGGTCTTCGCCGCACCGAACAGCGTCATCCCGAATCCCTCGGGCTCGACGCGCGGTCCTCGCAGGAGGTGCTGGCCCGTCTCCTCGACGGCCAGGTGCGGGCGCTCGCCAGCGTCGACGCGGCGCTGCCGGCGATCGCCGAGGCCGTGGCGCTGGCGGCCGATGCGCTTGATCGCGGCGGCCGCCTCGTCTATCTCGCGGCTGGCAGCCCGGCGCTGATCGCGCTCGCCGACGCACTGGAAATCCCCCAGACCTACGGCGAGCCAGCCGAGCGCTTCGCCGCGATCCTCGCCGGCGGGCTCGACATCGTCCGCGACTTCACCGGCGGGCCGGAGGACGATGCGGCGGCCGGGCGGCGCGACGTCGAGGCGGCAGGGATCGGAGCGTGCGACTGCATCCTTGCCGTCTCGGCCAGCGGCTCGACGCCCTTCGTCGTCGCGGGCCTTCAAGCCGCACGGGAAGCGGGCGCGGCGACGGTCGCCGTCGCCAACAATGCGGGCGCGCCGATCTTCGCCGCGGCCGACGTCGCTATCCTTCTCGACACCGGGCCCGAGGTGGTCGCCGGCTCGACGCGCATGGGGGCGGGCACCGCGCAGAAGGCCGTCCTCAACATGATCTCGACCGCGCTCGCCGTGCGCCGCGGCCATGTCCACGACGGCCACATGGTGAGCCTTCGCGCCGACAACGCCAAGCTGCTGGAGCGCGCCGCGCGCATGGTGGCGGACGCCGCCGGCACCGCTCCCGAAACCGCCGCCGCCGCGCTGGAGAAGGCTGGCGGCGAGGTGAAGCCTGCCGTGCTTCTGGCAGCCGGCGCCTCCGACCTTTCCGACGCGCGGGCACGCCTTGCCCGCACGAAGGGCCACCTGCGCCGGGCCCTCCAAGAGCTCGGCCGATAACAAGACGCCCGAACGCTTCGGGCATGCAACAGGAGACGGGCATGACGACGACCATCCTCAAAGCCTCGGTGGCCCTGGCGGCGCTCGCCGCCCTCTCGGGTTCGGCCCTGGCGCAGACGACGCTGACCATCGAGAGCTGGCGCAACGACGACCTCGCCACCTGGCAGGAGAAGATCATCCCCGCCTTCGAGGCGCAGCACCCCGACATCAAGGTGACCTTCGCGCCGACGGCGCCGACCGAGTACAACTCGGCGCTCGCCGCCAAGCTGGATGCCGGCTCGGCCGGCGACCTCGTCGCCTGCCGCCCGTTCGACGCCTCGCTCGGCCTTTACGAGAAGAAGCAGCTCGCCGACCTCACGAAGCTGCCGGGCATGGAGAACTTCACGCCTGCCGCCCGCACCGCCTGGTCGACCGACGACGGCTCGCAGACCTTCTGCGTGCCGATGGCCGCCGTGCTGCACGGCTTCATGTACAACAAGAAGGCCTTCGAGGAGCTCGGTGTCCAGCCGCCGAAGACCGAAGCCGAGTTCTTCGCCCTCCTCGACAAGATCAAGGAGAACGGCACCTACGTGCCACTGGCCATGGGCACCAAGGACCAGTGGGAAGCCGCGACCATGGGCTACCAGAACATCGGCCCGAACGACTGGAAGGGCGAGGAAGGCCGGAAAGCCCTGATCGCCGGCACCCAGAAGCTGACCGATCCCGACTGGGTGAAGCCCTTCGAGACGCTCGCCAAGTGGGGCCCCTACATGGGCGACGGCTTCCAGGCGCAGACCTATCCCGACAGCCAGAACCTTTTCACGCTCGGGCGCG
This sequence comes from Aureimonas sp. Leaf324, assembly GCF_001423245.1. Lineage (GTDB taxonomy): Bacteria > Pseudomonadota > Alphaproteobacteria > Rhizobiales > Rhizobiaceae > Aureimonas. The sequence continues at coordinate 61,454 of NZ_LMOH01000002.1, read as the reverse complement.
CGGCGATCTATCCGGCCGGCTCGTGGGAGATCGCGACCTTCGAGGCGCAGGCCGACTTCGAGATCGGCGCGTTCCTGCCGCCGGTCCAGAACGCCGGCGACACCTGCTACGTCTCCGATCACCCGGACATCGCGCTCGGCCTCAACGCCGCCTCCAAGAACGCCGAGGCCGCCAAGACCTTCCTCTCCTGGGTCGCCAGCCCCGAGTTCGCGACGATCTACGCCAACGCCGCGCCGGGCTTCTTCCCGCTGATCGACAAGCCGGTGACGCTCGAGAACGCGCTCGCCAAGGAGATCGTCGGCTGGCGGGGCACCTGCCAGTCCTCGATCCGCTCGACCTACCAGATCCTGTCGCGCGGCACGCCCAACCTCGAGAACGAGACCTGGACGGCGTCCGCCAACGTGATCAACGGCACCGAGACGCCGGCGCAGGCAGCCGAGAAGCTGCAGAAGGGCCTCGACAGCTGGTACAAGCCGGCCGCCGCCAAGTAAGCGCCCGAACCACGCCGAGAGGCGGCGTCCGCGCCGCCTCTCCTTCCTCGACCGGCCAGCCTTGAGGCGCCCCCGATGACGCAAGACCCCGAGGCGCCAATCCTCAAGGCGCGCCCGCGCTGGCACATCGCCGTGTTCCTGACGCCCGCGCTTCTCGTCTACACCGTGGTCATGCTCGTGCCGCTGATGCAGACGCTGCTTCTGGCGCTGGAGAACGTGCGCGACGGAAACCGCGTCTTCGTCGGGCTCGACAACTTCCGCACCCTCTTCGGCGACCCGCGCTTTTCCGACGGGTTCTGGAACGCGCTGCGCAACAACGTCATTTTCTTCATCCTCCACATGCTGATCCAGAACCCGATCGGCATCGCGCTGGCGGCTCTCCTGTCGGTGCCGCGGCTTCGCGGCGTCGCGCTCTACCGCACGGCGCTGTTCCTGCCGACCATCCTGTCCTTCGTGATCGTCGGCTTTCTCTGGAAGCTCCTCCTGTCGCCGCTCTGGGGCGTCGCGCCGAACCTCCTCGGCTCGATCGGCCTGAAGTCGCTCTTCGCGCCCTGGCTCGGCCAGGAGGCCTATGCGCTGACCGCCGTCTCGCTGGTCTCGATCTGGCAGTTCGTCGGCATTCCGATGATGCTGATCTACGCAGCCCTCATCACCATCCCCGCGGAGGTGATCGAGGCCGCCGAATGCGACGGGATCACCGGCTTCAAGCAGTTCTTCAAGATCAAGCTGCCGCTGATCCTGCCGACAATCGGCCTCGTCGGGGTGCTGACCTTCGTCGGCAACTTCAACGCCTTCGACCTGATCTACGCGATGCAGGGCGCGCTCGCCGGGCCGAACTTTTCGACCGACATCCTCGGCACCTATCTCTACCGCATCTTCTTCGGCTTCCAGCTGCAGGCGGGCGATCGCTACATGGGCGCGGCGGTGGCGACGGCGATGTTCCTGATCATCCTTCTCGGCGTCTCGTTCTACCTGTTCGTCGTCCAGCGGCGCATGCGCCGCTACCAGATGTGAGGCGGCCGCCGATGACCCCGAAAGCCCCCGCCCAGCGCCTGCGCTTGTGCTTCGTCCACGCAGCGCTCCTCCTCTACTGCCTGATCTCGGTCCTGCCGGTCCTCGTGATCGTCATGAACTCGTTCAAGACGCGCCGGGCGATCTTCGCGGCTCCCCTGGAGCCGCCGCTGCCGACCACGGCGAGCCTTGCCGGCTACCGCACGGTGATCGCGCAGGGCGATTTCCTCCTCTACTTCCAGAACAGCCTGACGGTGACGATCGGCTCCCTGTTCTTCGTGCTCCTCTTCGGGGCGATGGCGGCCTTCGCTCTGTCGGAATACCGGTTCCGGTTGAACACCTTCCTCGGCCTGTTCCTCGCGCTCGGCATCATGGTGCCGATCCGGCTCGGCACAGTCGCGATCCTGCAGATGATGGTCTCGGCGGGCCTCGTGAACACCCTGACGGCGCTCGTCCTCGTCTACACCGCGCAAGGGCTGCCGCTCGCCGTGTTCATCCTGTCGGAGTTCATGCGTAACGTCTCGGACGACCTGAAGAACGCCGGGCGCATCGACGGCCTGTCGGAATACCGGATCTTCTTCGTCCTCGTGCTGCCGCTGATCCGGCCGGCGCTCGCGACCGTCGCGGTCTTCACCATGATCCCGATCTGGAACGACCTCTGGTTCCCGCTGATCCTCGCGCCCGGCGAGAGCACCAAGACGGTGACGCTCGGCGCCCAGATCTTCCTCGGCCAGTTCGTGACGAACTGGGAAGCGGTGCTCGCCGCGCTCTCCTTGGCGATCCTGCCCGTCCTCGTCCTCTACCTCCTGTTCTCCCGCCAGCTGATCGCCGGCATCACCGCGGGAGCCGTGAAATGACCGCCCCGATCCGCACCTTCGTCATGGGTCTCGGCCAGATGGGCCGCAGCCACGCGCTCGCCTATCACACCGATCCCGGCTTCGAGATCGTCGGCCTCGCCAACCGTTCGCCGGTCGATCTGCCGGACGAGCTGCGCGCCTATCCGATGCTGGCCGATTTCGAGGCGGGGCTGGCGCTCAAACCCGACCTCGTCTCGATCAACACCTACACCGACAGCCATGCCGACCTTGCGATCCGCGCGATGGAAGCCGGCGCGCATGTCTTCGTCGAGAAGCCGCTCGCCGGCACGGTCGAGGACGCTCAGCGCGTGGTCGATGCCGCCAAGCGACTGGGCCGCAAGCTCGTCGTCGGCTATATCCTGCGCCACCACCCGTCCTGGGTGGAGTTCATCAAGCGCGCGCGCGACCTCGGGGGGCCGTACGTCTTCCGCATGAACCTCAACCAGCAGTCGGCGGGCGCGGCGTGGGAGATCCACAAGCGGCTGATGCAGTCGACCTCGCCGGTGGTGGACTGCGGCGTCCACTATCTCGACGTCATGCTGCAGATCACCGACGCGGCGCCGGTGGAAGTGCGCGGCATGGGCCTTCGGCTGTCCGACGAGATCGCCAAGACACAAGTCAACTACGGCCATCTCCAGGTGCTTTTCGAAGACGGCTCGCTCGGCTGGTACGAGGCGGGCTGGGGGCCGATGATCTCGGAGACCGCCTTCTTCGTGAAGGACGTGATGAGCCCCCGGGGCTCGGTCTCGATCGTCATGGACGAGGGCGCGAAGTCGGCCGACATCGACACCCATACGAAGACCCAGCGCCTGCGCATCCACCATGCCGCGCAAGGACCGGACGGCCTCTTCGCCCGCGACGACGAGATGGTCTCGATGGCGGGCGAGCCGGGCCACCAGGCGCTCTGCGATGCCGAGCAACGCTTCGTCCTCGACGCCATCCGCGAAGACAGGGATCTCACCCGCCACATGGACGACGCCGTGCGCTCGCTCGCCGTGGTGCTGGCCGCCGATCGGTCGATGCGCGAAGGAAAGGCCGTCCGCCTGTGAACGCTCACACCCCCCAGACGCCCGTGCACTCCCTGAAACTGTCGCGGATCGTCAAGACCTTCGGCCCGATCGAAGTCCTGAAGGGCGTCGATCTCGAGGTGAAGCCGGGCGAGTTCGTCGTCTTCGTCGGCCCGTCGGGCTGCGGCAAGTCGACCCTGATGCGCATCATCGCGGGACTGGAGACGCAGACCGCCGGCACCGTCGAGATCGGCGGGCGCAACGTCGATGCGACCGTGCCGGCCAAACGCGGCATCGCCATGGTCTTCCAGTCCTACGCGCTCTATCCGCACCTCACCGTCGCCGGCAACATGACGCTGGCGCTGAAGGAGGACGGCGTGTCGAAGGCGGAGCGCGAGGCGCGCGTCGAGAAAGCCGCCGGGCTCCTGCAGCTGACGCCGCTCCTGAAGCGCCGCCCGGCGGAGCTGTCGGGCGGACAGCGCCAGCGCGTGGCGATCGGGCGCGCCATCGTGCGCGAGCCGCAGCTCTTCCTGTTCGACGAGCCGCTGTCGAACCTCGACGCGGCGCTGCGCGTCGCCACCCGCCTCGAGATCGCCAAGCTCCACCGCACGCTGGGGGCGACGATGATCTACGTCACCCACGACCAGGTCGAGGCGATGACGCTGGCCGACCGGATCGTGATCCTGAGCGGGGGAACCGTGCAGCAGGTCGGCCGCCCGATCGATCTCTACAACCGACCCGACAACCTCTTCGTCGCCGGCTTCATCGGCTCGCCGAAGATGAATCTCCTGACCGGGCGCCTCGCCGAGGAGGCGGGCGCCGCGACGCTCGGGATCCGCCCCGAGCACCTGCGCGTCGACCCTGAGGGGCCTTGGTCCGGCACGGTGCGCCATGCCGAGCATCTCGGCTCCGACACCTATCTCTATGTCGTCCTCGGCGACGGGCAGGAGGTGACGGTGCGCATCCCCGAGGAAACCGCGATCGCGATCGACGACCGTGTCGCGCTCGCCCCCCTGCCCGGCCGCATCCACCGCTTCGACGCCGCGGGCCTTGCGATCCGCACCCCATGATCGCCTGCTTCGACATCGGCGGCTCGGCGATCAAGGCCGCGCGCGCCGCCTCGCCCGCCGAACTGACGGTGCTCGGCAGCCGCCCGACGCCGCTCGACGACTTCGACGCCTTCGCCGGCACCCTGGCGACGATGATCGAAGAGGCCGATCTTCCCGAGGGCGCGCCGGCGGCCCTGTCGATCACCGGGGTCGTCGATCCCGCGACGGGTCGCATCAAGGTCGCGAACATCCCCTGCATCGACGGGCGCGCGCTGGCGGGCGACCTCGCCGTGCGCCTCGCGCGGCCCGTCACCGTCGCCAACGACGCGGACTGCTTCGCGCTGGCGGAGGCCATGGAGGGCGCGGGCGCCGGCCGCCGCGTGGTGTTCGGCGCGATCCTCGGCACCGGTGTCGGCGGCGGGCTGGTGATCGACGGACGCCTCCTCCAGGGTGCGGGCGGCTTTGCCGGCGAATGGGGCCACGGCCCGATCGCGGCGAACCGAGCCGGGACGCCGCCGGTCGAAGTGCCACGCCTCCCCTGCGGCTGCGGCCAGACGGGCTGCGTCGACACGGTCGGCGGCGCGCGCGGGCTGGAGCGCCTCCATCGCCATCTCCACGGCGCAGAGCGCACGAGCCGCGAGATCACGGACGGTTGGATCGCGGGCGACGCGGCGGCGGCGCGCACGATCGACGTCTGGACCGATCTCGTCGCCGATCCGCTGGCGCTCGTCGTCAACATCGTCGGCGCCGACGTGGTGCCGGTGGGCGGCGGCCTCTCCAATGTCCACGCGCTGGTCGAGCGGCTCGACGCTGTCGTGCGCGCGCGCATCCTGCGCCGGACGCAGGCGCCCCTCGTGGTGCCGGCCCGTTGCCACCACGAGCCCGGTCTCATCGGCGCCGCGATCCTGGCCTTGCGGGAGGATGCCGATGCCGCTGCTTGAGGTCTGCGTCGGCGATCCCGAAAGCTTGGAGGCCGCGATCGCGGGCGGCGCCGACCGGATCGAGCTGTGCTCGGCGCTGGAGATTGGCGGCCTGACGCCGACGCCGGGGCTGATGGCGCTCGCCGCCGCGGCGCCCGTGCCGGTCTATGCGATGGTGCGCCCGCGCGGCGGCGACTTCGTGTTCTCGGGCCCCGAGCGCCGTGCCATGCTCGCCGACATCGCCGCCATCCGCGCGGCTGGGCTGGCGGGCGTCGTCCTCGGCGCCTCGCGCCCCGACGGCACGCTCGACCGCGACACGCTGGCGGACCTTGTCGGCGCCAGCGCCGGGCTCGGCCTGACGCTCCACCGCGCCTTCGACCTCGTGCCCGCGATCGAGCCGGCGGTGGATCTGGCGGTGGACCTCGGCTTCGAGCGCATCCTGACGTCGGGCCGCGCCGCGACGGCGATGGAGGGCCTCGCCGACCTCGCCCGCGCCCATGCGCTGGCGGACGGGCGCCTCGCCGTCATGGCGGGGTCCGGCCTGTCGGCGGACAACGTCGCCGCGCTTCTCGCCCGTGTGCCACTCGGCGAGGTCCATGGCTCCTGCTCGGCCACCGTCGGCCCCGGCGACGCCAACGCGCAGCGGCTCGGCTTCGGCGGGAGCCGGCGCCGAACCGATGCCGACGCGGTGCGCCGCATGAAGGCGGCGCTTGTTCAAGCCAGCTGAGGCAGGTCGTCAGCCGGCCTTGCGCAACTCGCCCGCCGCCGGGTCGTAGGCCCGGCCGAAGCGGTTGGCGAGAAAGTCGGGAAGCGCGATCTCCTCCTGGCGGACGAACCCGGACTGGGGCAGGCGCCCCTCGGCCAGAAGGTCGAGCACGGCCGTGATGCCGGCCGCCGTGGTGATCTGGATGGCGCTCATGCGCCGCCCGGCGACGACCCCGGCATAGATCTTGTTGGCGTAGGTCTCCTGCAGGTAGCGCCCGTCGCGCCAGCCGCAGACGGTGACGAACACCACCACCACGTCCTGCATCGTCGCCGGCAGCGCGTTCTCGAAGAGGTCCTTCAGGACGTCGCGCCGGTTCTTCAGGTTGAAGTCGTTGAGGAGCGCCTTGATGATCGCCTGATGGCCGGGATAGCGGATCGTGCGGTAGTTCATCGTCCGCACGCGGCCTTCCAGCGTCTTGGCAAGCGTGCCAAGGCCCCCCGACGTGTTGAACGCCTCGTAGGTGACGCCGTCGAGCGAGAACTCCTCGCGCTCCTCCATCGCCGGCACGGCGATCAGCCGCCCCTCGACGATCGCCTCGCAGGGCTCGATGTACTCGTTGATGAGCCCGTCCGTGCTCCAGGTCAGGTTGTAGTTCAGGGCGTTGGACGGATACTGCGGCAGCGCACCGACCCGCATGCGCACGGAATCGAGGGTCTCGAAGCGCGCGGCGAGATCGTTGGCGACGATCGAGATGAAGCCGGGCGCGAGGCCGCATTGCGGGATGAAGGCACTCGTCGCCCCGTCCGCGAGCCGCTCCACCATCCGCGTCGTCGCCACGTCCTCGGTGAGGTCGAGATAGTGGACGCCCGCCTCGCGCGCGGCTTCCGCGATCCGGCCCGTCAGATGGAAGGGCGCGGCGGACAGGACGGCAAAGCGGCCCTTCAGGGCGCTGACCAGTTCGCCGTGGTTGAGGATGTCGAGCGCGAGGCCCTCGATGGCCGGATGCTTTTCCAGCATGGCGAGCTGCTCGGCGCTGCGGTCGGCGACCATCACCTGCCAGTCGCCCGTCGCCGCCAGCATCAGGGCGATCGCGCCGCCGATCTTGCCCGCACCGATCACCATCACCCGCTTCATCATGCCCATCCTCGCCTCTTCGACATCAAGGCAGTGTAAAGGCGGGGACGGCGGATACGAGCGGCGGATTGCGCAATCCGCCGCAACATCCTACGCATATCAACGATAGGAATAGGCAAGGCGACCAGTTCGATGGACCTGACCGCAAAGGACCGCGACCTTCTCGCCCTCCTGTCCGAGAACGCGCGCCTGCCCGTGGCGACGCTGGCCAAGCGGCTCGCCGTGTCGCGCACCACCGCGCAGGCGCGCCTCGAGCGGCTGGAGCGCATCGGTGTCATCGCCGGCTACGGCGTGCGCCTGTCGGACGCCTATGCGTCGAGCCTCGTGCGCGCCCACATCCTCATCACCATCGCGCCGAAGTCGCTGACGCAGGTCACCGCGGCGATCGAGCGCGTCGAGGCCGTGACCGAGCTTCACTCGATCAGCGGCGCCTTCGACCTCATCGCGATCGTCGCCTCGCCTTCGATCGCCGAACTCGACCGGCGCATCGACGAGATCGGGGCGATCGACGGGGTGGAGCGCACCCAGTCCTCGATCATCCTGTCGACGCGGCTCCGGCGCCAGGGCTGACGCGGCATCGGTCTTCGCGGCCTCGCGGCCTCCCGCGCCCGTGCCGGACCGATCAGGCGGGCCCGGCGTCGATGCGGATGCGGAGGATCGCATAGGGCGGCTTCTGGAGGTCGGTGCCGCCATTGTATTCCGGCCGGCGGTTGACCTGCGCCGCCGACACGTAGAGCCACCGGTCCTCGGTGATCACGATCGTATCGGCCCAGATCAGCCGCGGGTCCGAACCGAGCACTTCGATGGTGCCGTCGGGCAGGCGGCGCCCGAGCGCGTTCTGCTCCTGCAGCGTCAGGTAGACGCGATCCTTTGCGTCCGCGCCGAGCCCGCCGGTCATCCCCTTCTCGCCGAGGTCCTCGACCCCGGCCGCGACGTTGGCGTCGGTCTGCGCGGCGTCGAGAAGGCTGTCGGTGTCGACCGCGTAGAGCCGGCGCCCCATCAGCGGCGCCCAGTAGAGGCGCCGCCCGTCCGGCCCGAGCGCGATGCCGTTCGCCCCGCCCTGGACAGGCTGCGGCTTTCCGCTCCCCGTGTCGCGCAGCACCGGCCGGTGCTCGACGAACTTCTGGACGCCCTTCTGCGAACGCGTCGAGGCGTGGGACCCGAGCCGGCGCACGACGCGCCCTGTGTCGAGGTCGACGGCGAGGATCGCCCCCTGCCCGTCCTGCCCCTGGTCGGTGACGAAGGCGCGCGCCCGCCCGTCCGCGATATCGATGCGCAGGTCGTTGAGGGACGAGGTCGGCTCGACACCGGGATCGAGCGGCACGACGCGCAGGACCTCGTCCGTGTCGATGTCCATCTGCACGAGCTTGGTGCCGCCGGGCACCGGGGGCCCCGAGCCGTTGGGCAGGCCGGCATCGAGAAGCCACAGCTTGCCCGCGCGGTCGAAGACGCCGTTCGGCACGTGGAAGAGGGTCGCCTGCGGGCGCTCGGGATCAAGCGTGTTGGTGCCCTGGTCGGGATAGGGCGTGACCGAGCCGTCGGGCGCCACCTCGCCGAGCGTGTAGGGCTCCCGGCCGGTGAAGCGCGGCATCATCACGAAGACGCGGCCCTTCGGCGAGATCGCAAGGCCCGTCGGGGTCGAGGGCGCGTCGGCAAGGATCGCGAGTTCCATCGCGCCCGCCTCGCGCGCGGCCTCGGCCGCGGCGCCGCCTCGGGCGGCCGGGGCCGGGGATGGCGAGGTCTGGGCCACGGCACGGCCGATGATCGGAAGCGTCGCCGCCCCGGCGAGCGCGGAGACGAGGAAGCGTCGGCGGGCGATGGTCATAGGGAATCCTTCCCGTGGGGGCTGCGTCACAGGGCGAGCCCTCGCGCCTTCAGGTCGATGGCGTGAATGGAGGTGCCGGACGCGATGAAGAGCCGGCGGCGCTCCGCACCGCCGAAGGCGACGTTGGCGGCGGGGCCCGGCGTCGCGATGCGCCCGAGCCACGTCCCGTCCGGGTCGTAGATACGAACGCCCTCCTCGCAGGCGGCGTAGAGCCGGCCGGTGGAATCCACCGCCAGCCCGTCCGGCACGCCGCTGTCGAGCGTGGCGAAGACCCGGCCCTCGTCCGGCCGCCCGTCGGCCTGGATCGCGAAGACGCGGATTTCGCGCGGGCCTTCGGGGTTCAGCGCCGCGCCGGATTCGGCGACGTAGAGCGTCTGCCCGTCCGGCGAGAGCGCGATGCCGTTCGGCTGGTCGATCGTGTCGATCATGGCGTCGAGACGCCCGCCGGGATCGATGCGATAGACGCGCCGCGCGGTCTGCTCGGGTTCAGCCATCAGCCCCTCGTCGGGCTGGCGGATGCCGTAGACGGGATCGGTGAACCAGATCGCGCCGTCGGGCGCGAGCACGGCGTCGTTGGGCGAATTGAGCGGCTTGTCGTCGAACCGGTCGGCGAGCACCGTCAGGCTGCCGTCCGCCTCGCGCCGCACCACGCGCCGCGTGCGATGCTCGCAGGTGACGAGGCGTCCCTCGGCGTCGAGGACATTGCCGTTGGCGTTGTCGGACGGGTCGCGCAGCGCGTCCACCGTGCCGTCGTCGTGCAGCACCTGGAGCCGGTTGCGCCGGACGTCGCTGAACACGAGGCCGCCGAGCGCCGGCGCCCAGCAGGGGCCTTCGCACCACCGCCCCTCGCCGTAGAGCTCAAGGAGGCGTGCATCGGGATCGACGACGTCGGCAAGGCGCGGATCGCGTGTCAGAACCACCGGCGCCGCGTCGGCGCGCCGGCCGAATGCGGCCACCGTCAGCGCCAGCGCCCCCATCTTCAGGACGGCCCGTCTCCCGTGCATGCCCATCCGCCGTCCTCGAACCCTTAAGGTTTGGCGGGGCAACGACGAAGCCGGGCTCTTCGATCCCGCGGCGGGACGCCGCCCCACCTCAGACGAGGGCGAGGAGGCTCCAGCCGGCGAAACCGAGGTTGACCAGGAGAAGGCAGAACACGGCGAACGAGCCGAGGTCCTTCGCCTGTCCCGCGAACGCCGAGAACTCCGGCGACACCCGGTCGACGATGAGTTCGATCGCCGTATTGAGGGCCTCCGTCGCCGCCAGCGCGAGGAGGAGCCCGCCCTGGATGAGGAGCACCGGCGTCGTGGCCCCCGCGAGCGCGAGGGCCGCGAGGAGAACGAGGCCGAGCACGATCTCGTGACGGAAGGCGGGCTCGGCGAGGAGGCTCAGGAAGCCTGCCAGCGAGTAGCGGGTCGAGGCGAAGAGATGGGCGAGCCCGCGCAGTTTCGCGGGCGGCAGGGGCTGGACGGGGGCCTCGAGGCTCATCGGGCGCTCCCGGCAAGGGCCGAGACCTCCGGCGCCGCGGAACGGCAGGGCGCGAAGGCGTCGAGCGCTGTGTCGTAGACGCTGGTCTTCACGTCCGTGAGGCCGAGAAGCGTGTGGAAGAGGTTGTCGTGGGAGAGCGGCTCGGCGCGGCGCGCTTCGAGGCAGCGGGCGTCGACGCCCATCGTCCGCGCGAAGCCGTCGGAGAACCAGGCGATCATCGGCACCTGCGTCTGCGTCGCGGGCGCGAGAATGTAGGGCATGGCGTGGAGGTAGATGCCGTTCTCGCCAAGCGATTCGCCGTGGTCGGAAAGGTAGAGCATCGTGGTGTCGAGGTCGGTGCGCGCCTTCAGGCGGTCGATCGTCTCGGCGAGGTTGTGGTCGGTGTAGAGGATCGTGTTGTCGTAGGCGTTGACGATTTCCTCGCGCCGGCAGTTGGCGAACTCGGCGGTCTGGCAGGCCGGGGTGAAGCGCTCGAACGCCTTCGGGTAGCGCTTGAAATAGGTCGGCCCGTGGCTGCCGAGCTGGTGGAGGACGATCAGGGTGTTGCCGGTGACGGTCTCGAGCGCGGCGTCGAGCCGGTCGGTCAGGATCTCGTCATGGCACTCGCCGCCCTCGCAGAAGCGCGGGTCGCCGGCATCCGGCAGGTAGGTGTAGGGCACGCGGTCGGCGACATGGTAGGCGCCCGTGTCGTTGTCGATCCAGCGCACGTCGAAGCCGGCGCGCTTGACGACGTCGAGGACGTTTTCGACCGAGCGCGCCTTCTCGTCGGAATAGCCGGCGCGCGTCAGGTTGGAGAACATGCAGGGCACCGAGACGGCGGTGGAGGTGCCGCAGCTCGACACGTCCGAGAACGACACGACGCCGCGCGTCCTGAGTTCGGGATTGGTGTCCTTCTCGTAGCCGTTCAGCGAGAACTGCTGGCCCCGCGCCGTCTCGCCGACGACGAGGACCACGACGACGGGCTTGTCGGCCCGTGCGACGCGGGGGCCGGGCACCGCGTCGGTCCCGAGCGGCGCGACGACATAGACCGTCTCCCCGTCCCAGTGCTGGGCGTACTTGACGAGCGCGGTGACGGAGGCGACCGGATTGAGGCTCGCCATCAGGTCGCGATGCGTGCGGAAGGTCGAGGCGTAGCTCGAATAGAACGACAGGACGATCACCGCCGTCAGCGCGAGGCTCGGCAGGATCACCGCGAGGTTACGCCGCGCCTTCTGCCAGAACGGGCGGTGGCGCACGCGAACGAGGGCGACCAGCGCGGCCGGAACGAGCCCGAACAGCGCGAGATGCACAAGGAAGCCGACGGTCAGGAGGTGCCCGGCTTCCGCCCGCGTCGTCTGCGCGACGTTGGCGATCATGTCGCGGTCGATCAGGATGCCGTAGCTGTCGACATAGTAGGAGGCGACCGCCGCGATCAGGATCAGCGCGATCACCAGCGGCTTCAGGAGGAAGCGCAGCGAGACGGCCGCGAGGATCGAGAACATCAGGAGGAAGAGGCCGACCCCGAGCGCGGCGAGGTGCAGCGGATGATCGGCGAAGTAGAGGAGGCCCTTGCGCCAGAACGTCCCGTTCAGCGCGAACAGGAGATAGGCCGTCGCCAGCGCCGCAAGGGGCAGGCTGCCGATGGTAGGTCTGGCAAGTCTCATGGGCGTCTGTCCGGGGGTGGGCCTCTGTCGTCGCGCCGTCATAGACCCGCCGGATCCGCGGGACGTCGCCGGGACTATACAGTTTCGTATAGTGTGAAACGGTTGCGTGAAGCCGGGCGCGAAGCCCGCTAAGACACGCGCGTGAAAAGGGGTTCGTCGGCGTGAAGGTGCTTCTGGTCGAGGACGACGCGTCCACCGCCGCCTATGTCTGCAACGGCCTGCGCGAAGAGGGCCACGAGGTGGACCATGCCGGGCGCGGGGCGCTCGGCCTGGAACTGGCGCTGACCCGGCCCTACGACGCGGCCGTGGTCGACCGCATGCTGCCCGACCTCGATGGCCTGTCGCTCCTGAAAGCCATGCGCGCGGCGGGAAAGCGCACGCCTGCGATCTTCCTCACCGCGGTCGGCGGCGTCGACGACCGGGTGGAGGGGCTGGAGGCGGGTGCCGACGACTATCTCCTCAAGCCCTTCGCCTTTTCCGAACTGATGGCGCGGCTCAACGCGCTCGCCCGGCGCACGACCCCGGAGCGGCGCGAGGAGACGGTGCTGGCGATCGCCGACCTCGAGATGAACCTCATCTCGCGCACCGTGGCGCGCGCCGGCCAGGCGATCGACCTGCAGCCGCGCGAGTTCCGGCTGCTCGAGTTCATGATGCGCAACCGGGGCCGCGTCCTCACCCGCACCATGCTGCTCGAGCGGGTCTGGCAGTTCCATTTCGACCCCAAGACCAACGTCGTCGAGACCCATGTCAGCCGCCTGCGCGCCAAGGTGGACCGACCCTTCGGCTCCGAGATGATCCGCACGGTGCGCGGATCGGGATATCTCATCGATGCGCCTGCCTGACCGCTTCCGCACCATCTCGTTCCGCCTGTCGGTCGGCTACGGGCTGCTGTTCGGCCTGTCGGCCGTCGCCATCATGGCGGTCACCTACGTCGCGGCGAGCACGCAGATGCAGTCGATCGTGCGCGCCTCGATCTCGGAGGATCTCGCGCTCTTCCGCCACGGCTTTCGCGAGGGCGGCGAGGGCGGGCTCGTCCAGGAGGTGAAGGAGCGGATCGACAGCGCGGCGGACGACCGCTTCTTCCTGCTGCTGGGGCCCGACGGGCAGCGGATCGTCGGCAACCTGCCGGCGTCCGCCTGGGCGCCGGGGCCGAGCGCCGCACGTCTCGACCCGGTCACGCCCGACGCCACCGAGGGCGCGCGGGGCGACACGCTCTACACCGAAGGCATCACGCTCGGCGACTACCGGGTGATGGCGGCGCGCCGCTCCGACATCCTGGAGATGATCCGCTCGATCCTCCTCTCGGCGATCCTCACCGGCTGCATGGTCACGGTGGCGCTGGCGCTGGTCGGCGGCGTCGTGGTGGGGCTCGGGCCCAGCCGGCGCGTCGACGCGATCGCGGCCACGACCCGGCGGATCGTCGAGGGGCGGCTCGACCTGCGCCTGCCGGTGTCCGGGCGCGGCGACGAGCTCGACCGGCTGGCGACCGACATCAACGTCATGCTGGCGCGCATCGAGACGCTGGTGGAAAGCCTGCGGCAGGTCTCCACCGACATCGCCCACGACCTGCGCACACCACTCGCGCGGCTGAGGCAGGGGCTGGAGGGGATCGGTCGCACGCACGACCGGGCCGGGCTGGAGCGCGCGGTGGACGCCGCCGTCACCGAGACCGACGCCATCATCGAGACCTTCAACGCGCTCCTGCGCATCGCCCAGATCGACGCGGGTGCACGCAAGGCCCGCTTCCGGCCGGTCGACCTGTCGGACCTCGCCGAGCGCGTCGCCGACGCCTATGGCGAGGTGGCGGTCGACGCCGGCCATCGTCTCCTCACCCGGATCGACCCCGGCCGCACGGTTCAGGGCGACGCCGATCTCCTGACACAGCTCCTCGCCAACCTCGTGGAGAACGCGATCACCCATGTCCCCGCCCCCGGCGAGGTCACGCTGGCGGTGCGGGGCGAGGCGGACGAGACCGTGCTGGAAGTCGCCGACGACGGGCCCGGCGTGCCGCTCGCCGAGCGCGAGAAGATCTTCCGCCGCCTCTACCGGCTCGACCGCAGCCGGTCGACGCCCGGCCATGGCCTCGGTCTGGCGCTGGTCGCCTCGATCGCCGAACTGCACGGGGCGCACATCGAGGTGCGCGACGCCGCGCCCGGCCTCGTGATGCGCGTCGTGTTCTCGAACGCTTCGATGGAGACACGGCCGGATCCGGCACGGCTGGCGATCGGCGCGGCCTGACGCCCGGCCCCGAACGGGGCCCACGGAGCGGAAGCGGACGACACATACGAAAAAGCCCGCCGGATCGAACCGAGACGGTTGATCCAGCGGGCTTGAACTTGGTTGCGGGGGCAAGATTTGAACTTGCGACCTTCAGGTTATGAGCCCGTATCGCAGCCTATGTGCCACAGGGCGTAGACCTGTACCGTGTGGCGGTTTTGTGCCGTAGAGCTCAGAGCAGGCCGCTGGTGATCCGATCCATCGCCGCCCCATGGTCGTCGGATTTGAACATGTGCCCGTATCGATCCATGGTCACCTGAAGGCTCGAATGACCGGCGAAGGTCTGGACCGTCTTCGGCTTCAAGTCTGCCTCGATCCAACCTGAGATCGCGAAGTGTCGCAGAGCGTGCCAGTTGAAGCGTTGGGGCGCCGGCGGATGCTTCTCCGGGTCCGCCGCGTGCGATGCTGCCAGCTTCTTGAAAAGTGGATTGAAGCGACGCTTCACGAGGTTCGGATGACCTTCGTAGCTGCCTGACCGGCTCGGGAAAACGAGATCGTCGTCCTTCGCGAACTTCGACCGTAGGCGCCACTCCTTCAGCATCGTGACGACAGTGGAGGCCAGGGGCACGGTCCTGACGCCGGCGGCAGTCTTCGTCGTGTCTTCGTTGCCGAAAGCGTCCACGCGGGTCTCGACCGTGACCTCTCTCGCCTTGAAGTCGATATGGCGCCAGCGCAGCGCATGGTGCTCCCCTGCCCGCAGACCCGATGCAGCAGCGAAGACGAGTTGCACCTTGAAGTCAGGACCAGCCGCTTCAATCAACGAGCGCATGGCCGCCTTGCTAGGCGGGACGATCTTCTTGGCTCCTTCATCGCGTCGGCCGATCACACGAACGCCGGTCGCAGCGTTGAAGGCGACGAGGTCTTTAGAGACCGCGAAGGCCAGCACCGCGGAGAGGGTCGTAAGGATCTTTCGCGTCGTGACGACCCCGACGCCGGCAGCCCGAACCCGATCGCGGTAATCGCCGATCGTACCCGCCGTGAGCTTCGACAGAGGAATGGTCGCGAGACCAGCATCGAACTCACGGACCTGGGTCTTCACCTTACGCTTCGCGCGATGCTCCGGGTTCGGGCAGATGTAGTTGTGAATGTGCCCGGTCACGACGAGCAGGTGCGCCTTCGTGAAGCGCTCGCCGCGTTCGTTGCGGCCCTCGGCGTGCTCGAGATAGGCGAGCACGACATCTCGAACCGTCGTGCCTTCTGCCTTGCTGCGGTACGTCCCCTCGGCGAGGCCGCCTTCGACCTTGATGCGGAAGGCGTCCGCATCCTTCTTCAGCTTGAATTGCTTCCGCTGCCTCGCGCCGGTCTCGTCGGCGTAATCGACCTGCCAGCTGTGCCGCGGTGCGCCGCTCGACGTCTTCCAAGTTCGCTTCGAAACGCCGGCCATATGCACACTCCTCTTCAGGTTCGATCCAATTCCCCACGCTTCTTCTTGGGGGCGGCCTCTTCGGGTGGCTCGAACCAACGCTCCACCAGCAGACGAGCAAGTTCCTGAATCCTCTCGTCCTGGCCGTTCGGCCCGGCTCGATCGAGGAGCTCCGTGATCCCTCGAATTGCCGCCTCCAGTTCCTCGATCGTAGCCGGCTCTGGGGCTGGATACTTCTCCTCAAGAGTCGCGACAATTTCAGAGTTCATCGAACGATTGTTCGCTTCTGCGGCCTGCCGAATTCGATCGCGCAACCCGCTCGTCATTCGGACCTGAAACCTGTCAGCCGCTTCGCTTGGGTAACGTTCTCGATCGCTCATCAACATAAATCCCGTGAGTGCGACTTGCAATCAACATAGCGCACGCTTATTAACAATAGGTGCAAGTCGCAACCATAGGAAAGCGGAGGTGTAAGATGAGCAAAGCTGTGGACGCTGAATTCGATCTCGTCTGGGGGATCAGTGGCATCGCCAAGGTGATCGGACGGACCGATCGCCAGACGTATGGGATGCTGGCGTCCGGTGCCCTGCCGGCACGGCAGATCGGCCACCGCTGGGTCGCTAAACGCGAGGCGCTGGAGCGCTTCTTCGACGAGGTGGCGGCATGAGCGCCAACGGCACGCACCTAGGTGACCAAGACGCCGTCAAGATCGCTGAATGGGACGCCGATCCCGAGGCGCGCGGCGGCCCAACCTTCACCAATATCGAGGCGCTGCTGGCGTCTCTGGACGACAACGGAAGTAACGAGCGGTCGGCCGCCGAGCCGGGCGCGATCACCGTTCTAGGAGGCATAAGCCTGTCGGCTCTCGTCGGCGCCATGGTTGTCGATCGCGCCGCGAAGGCGGCGGCCGGCCGCATCTTGGATCGCTTCCTGCGCCACCGGTTCAGACCTGACGACATCGCCGAGCTCGTCGATGACGAGATAAGCCTGATGCGCGCCCGGCTGGATGAGCGAGAGCTCAACGATCTCGGCTGCGGATACCTGCTCGACCTGTTCCGCTGTCGGATGGCGACCGAGGGCAAGAAGACCGCGCAATTGTTCGCATCGGACTGCCGAGATGCGGCATGAGCCGTCTCGCCGCCTACGACAACGAGGTACGGATCTTCGAGCGCGCCGAAGCCCGCGCCATGCAGCAGCTCCGGCTGCGTCGGATCGGCTCTATCGGTTACGACCGGCGCGCCCTTATCGAAACGACCGACGACCTCGAGCATGTCATTCGGCTCTCGCAGTTCGAAAGCGTCCGCAAGCGCGCTCGGGCAAGATTGACGGAGATTGTCGACGAGGTGGCTCGCCGGCAGATCGAGGGCGACGAGGTGACGGCATGAGCGCGGTCCGTCGTTCTTCGGCTGCAGCCGACCTCATCGCCAACCTCCACCGAGCGGGGTTTAGCTCCTGTCGCACAGATCTCGAGGACGCCTTCCGCGCGCTCGTTGGCTGGCCCGACGAGGCATGTGTGCCGAACCTCAACTCGCATCAGCGGCAGGGTCTACTTGTAGGCGTGTGCCGCGGGCTCGTCGCAATGGAAAACGACCGAGCGATGCCGTCCGGGACGTTCTCGCTGATCCTGGACGAAGCGGGCGCTGAACGCTTGGACGGTGGCACCTATGCGCACGGTGCTCGTGCGGTGCTCAGAGCCCAGAGGTTCTTCGACAATCTCACACGGGAACAGTTGCGATGACCAAGGTGATGGAGTTCGCCGCCGAGCGAGACCTACTGCACCGTGTGCATACCGATCTAGCCGTTGCGCGAACCACCAATGACTACGACGGGATAAAGGAAGCGGTCGATGATCTGGAGATGATCGTTCAGCATACGAGCTTCCCGCTGCTGCGACACCGTGCCCAAGGACTGATCGCTCGGGCGTTCGATCCCCACGACTCCTGAAAGGTCGATACGTCAGCAGAGGGGCGACTACCACCCCGGCCCTATGCGTGTAACCAATTCTAGGAAACCCACTGACGGTTTCCCTTGGGAAAGCCGTCAGTTCAACCCAGGAGACGCGATCGTCATCCGAACGCTATCGCCGAAGGGGAAGGCCGCCAAGCTGCCCTTCGGCATCCAATCGAGACATGCAGCCGCAACGAGTTGCGGCGGCGAGAGGATGACACCCCTTGTCCGCACTTATTATGGATTACCCGGCGAGCGTTGCCAAGGCGCTGACGCCCGACGTCGAGCAGATTACGGCCTTCGTTCATTGGATCCACGACGTGGCCAGAGCCGCGGCGAGCGACGGCGCTTGCGGTGGACGTTTGCAGATCACCGGCCAGCATCGGACCAGGCTCGACTTTAAAGGAAAGCCGCTGTTCCAGGTCCTCGAACGGTTCGTGCTGGGTGAGCGCGAGCAGATGATCCGCGCTGCCGTGCGCCATTCTCAGGAAGGCTGGAACTGCTACGTCGAGCCGCGCCTCGTGCGGCCCGGCTTAGGTCCGAAGGAACGCGGGCAAGCCGAAGGCGACACGATCGGCGTGTTTGCTCTCGTCATCGACGTCGACGCCTACAATGGCGAGCGACCGGCATCGTTCGCTGTTCCCTCACTCGTCGTGCGATCCTCGGAGCCGGACAACGAACATCGTTGGTTCGTCTTCGATCGTCTGCTTTCTGCAAAGAATGCGAAGGACATCGGCGATCGGCTGCGGAAGCTGGGGGGTGATGCCAACACGGGGAATCCCGTGCAGCCGTACCGGCTTGCTGGCACGCAGAATATGCCCTCGCAGGATAAGAGAGAGCGGCACGGCCGTACCGACAGCCCAACCTACATCGTGTCGCTGGGAGCTGCGTTCGATCCGAACGCGTTTGCGGGTCTGCTGCCTGCCGTGCCAAGCACGACGGACGCGGTCGCTGCGAAGCCGGTGAAAGGCCACAACGTTCGACTGACGATCGACGAGACGGATGCCGTCCTCAAGCGGCTTCCGAAGCACGTCCGACACGACATCGAGAACCTCCCGGCCGGTCGTGACAGGTCCAGTCACTGGTTCTCATGCACGGGAAAGATAAAGCGAGCCGGGTTCAGCAAGGCGGAAGCGCGAGCGATCTGGGAGGCGTTCCCTGATAGCGTCGCCGAAAAGTACCTGGACCGGGACAGCTGGCCTAAGACGCTCGACGATGCATGGCCGAAGCTGGATGGTCCAGTCGACCCCGCCGCACATTTCGAGGACGTCGAGGGCTCTACGGCTCCTCGGAAAGCGTGGCTCGCCGCAGCTATCAAGGCCAAGAACGGTGAACCACTTTCAATCCTGAAGAATGTCGTCACGGCCCTTCGGTTGGATCCGAAGATCAGCGCCTGCTTCGCCTTCGACGAAATGCAGGCGCGGCCCATGCTCATGCGTGCCCTGCCGGACGAGCCAGACCTTGCTGCCCCGCGCCCCGTCGTCGATACCGACATCTCTGTCCTCGAATGCTACCTGCAGAGCGAAGGACTGCGCGGCATTGGCGAGGGTGTGACGACGCGCGGGATGGCGATGCGTGCGTCGGAGCGATCGTTCAACCCGGTCCGCGACTATCTGAACGGTCTGCGCTGGGACGGTACGTCTCGGCTCGCCGGTTGGCTGGGCAGATACCTCGGCGCGTCGCGAAGCCCGTACATCGATGCGATCGGCATAATGTTCCTGATCGCACTCGTGGCACGTATCCGCCGGCCGGGCGTGAAGGCCGACCACATGCTCGTGCTCGAGGGCGCACAAGGTGCGAAGAAGTCCACGGCTTGCGCCGTCTTGGCAGGCGCCTGGTTCTCGGACGCTCTTCCGGACATTCGGCAGGGCAAAGATGCGTCGATCCATCTCGCGGGGAAATGGCTGATCGAGGTCGCCGAGATGTCCGCGATGGGCAAGGCGGATCATGCCGCCCTGAAGGCATTCATCACCCGCACCCATGAACGGTATCGTCCGCCCTACGGAAAGTTCGAGGTTGACCAGCCGAGGCAGTGCATCTTCATCGGCACGACCAACGCCTCAGTCTATCTGCGGGACGAGAGCGGAGGTCGTCGGTTCTGGCCGGTAGGCGTAGGCGCGATCGACATCGACGCGCTGGCACGTGATCGTGATCAGCTCTTCGCCGAAGCGGTCGTGCGCTTCGAAGCCGGCGACCCGTGGTGGCCGGACGCCACGTTCGAGCGCGAGCACATCGCGCCGGAACAAGACGCTCGATTTGAAGAGGACGCTTGGGAGGCGAACCTTGCCAAGTTCCTCGACGAGCAGCCCGGCTCCGTCCTTGTCGGCGACGTGGCGCGGGACGCGCTCTTCATAGCGACGTCGCGCCTAGGGCGTGCGGAACAGACACGTATCACCGCTGCGATGACACGCCTTGGCTGGACGAGGCAGAAGAAGGACCGTCGCGGGAACATTCCGTGGGCTCGGGCGACCAAATGACGGACGACATCCCAACAACTCTTTGAACGATGCTGTTTGGGCGATCGGTAGAGACGTACAGGAGCACTGCCTAGAGAAGGTAGGGAAATGTCGTCCGTCGTCGTCCGTCACGGCGAAAACCCAATTAGAACAGTGCCTTGATGTGACGGACGACCGACGGACGACGACGGATGAGATTCCAATGTCGTCCGTCGTCGAAGCTCCGCCACCCTCTGTCGATGCCCATCGATCGACCCCGACGAGAGGGGGGATCGAAAGTCAGGGCGGTCGTGGGGGTGTCTACCGACAGGGGCCTCATTCGCAGATTTTTTTTGCTCGTAAGAATTTAGCCCGCTGGCGCGTTCGGCTGCCCATGCCCGCACCTGCATCTGTCCCCCGAACATCTGGAGAGTTTCCCTCCATGACCACCAGTACGCTCCCCTCGCCTGTCCTGATGCGCCCGGAAGAGATTATCTCGCTGAAGGAGGCGGCCTATCGCACCGGTAAAAACGAGAAAACGATCCGACGTTGGTGCAAGGAGGATGGCATTGGTCGACGCTCATCGCTGGGCGCTCCATGGGAGATCTCTGCTGTGGCGCTCGAGGCGAAGCGATATGGGGATCGGCAGGCGCTCGACCTGCTTCGCGAGGGGCACCGGGACTCTCCAGCACTTACGCGCTACTTCCTGTCGCTTGGCATCAGTTGTTGATCGCTCTGCCTCGCGTGCCATTGCATAGTAATGTCCGCACATGTCCAGTAATCGATAGCAACAGCCACCACCATATGACTTTCAACAGAACGAAGGTCTTGGCTCATGGCAACAGCTCAGCTTTTTCTCAGCGGTGCGCGCGTCACCAGTGGCTTCCGGGAAGCCATTCATGACGCCGCCAACCGTGCGGGCGTGACGCCGAACGAGTTCGCCATTCGAGCGGCGGCAGAGAAACTCGCGCGGGCCGGTCAAACGTTCCCGGGCGTCTTCCGCCGTGGCGACTTCGACGCTGGCGTCGTTTCGCGTGCAGATAGTGGCCGAAGCCACGATCGGCAGGTTGGGGGGCGCAGCTAATGGCTGCAGCGACAGTCACCCGCAAGCTCATCGTCACCGCCGATACGTCCGGTATCTAGAAAGGTGCGCGCGACGTCGAGGCATTCGGGCAGCAGACCGAGGGCGCGGCCGCGACGCTGAAGCGGATGAAGGCCGAGATGGACCCAGCCGCCTACAAGTCGCTGGCCGCTGGCATGAAGCCAGCCATTGAGGCCGAGCGTCAGATGGCCTCGATGACGAAGGCGCTGACCGCCGAGCTGAAACCGTTCGGCGACGCGCTGCGTAAGCAGCAGACGGAGAGTCTGAAGGCTGCCGAGGCGGTCAACAAGTTGGCCTCGGCAGAGATGAAGCGTGCCGAAAACCTCCGTCGCGCCTACGACGACACGTACGCCAACGCCACCCGATACCTGAAGGTCGAACAGGACGTCGCGCACCAGATCGGCCTTCGCAATCTGACGACCGAGCAGGGCAACGTCATCCTCGCGACCGCGGCCAAACGCTTCGACCAGATGGGCAAAGGCGCCGAGGCTGCGAACCAGAACGTGAAGCTGACGTCTGGCCAGGTGCAGGGCCTCGGTTTCCAGCTGAACGACATGGGCACGATGCTCGCGATGGGCGCGTCGCCGTTCCAGATCCTGGCTTCGCAGGCCGGTCAGGTCGCGCAAGTGCTGCAGGAAGGCGGCGGTATAAAATCCAGCATCGGCGCGATCGCGACAGCGGTTGGCGGGTTCGTCACGTCCCTCGGCCCGGTGGGCATCGCCCTCGGCGCCACGACGGCGGCGGCCGGCGCGCTGTGGCTCATGTCGGATGGCCCCGAGGCCAAGGCCGCGAAGAACTCGATGGACGAGTTTAAGCGCTCAGTCGACGCCGTTCGCGACAGCTTCGGCGAAGCGGGTCGCGCTGCTGATCTCGTCTATTCGGCCGGCGCCAAGCTCACAGAGGGCATGGCGGTCGGCCAACTCGTCGACAGTCTGAAGGTCGCGAAGGACGAACTGAAGGGCGCCGTCGAGAACCTCGGCCGTGGTGAAGCGGTCCGGCTCGACATGGGCACACTTGGCAGCGCGAAGGCCGTGCTCGACCTCTTCAACGGCGAGGTCCGCAACGCGCAGGCCGAGATCCGCGAGCTCTACGGGCAGTTCAGCCGGGGCGAGATACAAGCCAAGGCGTTCGTCGAGCGCATGGCGCAAATCCAGATCAAGCCGGGCGCCAGCGACGAGGTCAAAGCGTTGGCCGGCGAGATGCGCCGTCTCGGCACCGACGTCATGAACGCCGCCACGAACACGCAGGCTCTTCAGGCCGCCATGGATGCGATCGTCAACTCGCGCTCGCGCCTGCCGAAGCCGGCCGCCCAGGACAGGCCGGACAACGCGGCGCTCGAGCGTCGCTTCGGCGACCGGATCAACCCGGACGTGACGGACGATCTGCGCAAGCAGCTTGAGGACCAGGCGGCCGCGCTGACGAAGACCGAGACCGCGACCCGGTCCTATTCCGATGCCGTGGCCGAACAGAAGGCCAGCATCGAGAAGTCCGTCGCCGAGCTGCGGCTTCAGGTCGACATGTACGGCGAGAGCGAGGGCGCCATCGCCGCTGCCCGGTTCAAGCTTGACGCGATGACCGAGGCGCAGCGCGCCGCGAACGACGCGAAGGCCGGCGCTATCAATCCGGCCCTCGTCGACCAGATCAACCGGGAGGCCGACGAGATCGGCCGGCTGACCGACAAGATCCGCACGAACACCTCGGCCGAGCGCGAGCGGCAGAAGGCGGCCGAGGACGCCAAGCGTCAGCGCGAGCGCATCGCCGAGTTCACTGCCGACGTCGAGTTCGAGCGGTCGATCCTCGGCTTCACGGACAGCGAGCAGGAAATCCGCCAGACCATCCGCAATCTCGATCTCGACTTCGACAGCTTCGAGGGGCAGCGGCTCGCCGCCGCAATGCGGTTCAACGACTCGGTCCGCGCCCAGCAGGACGCGATGGCCGATATGGGCCAAGTGGCCTCAGACGTCTTCGGCAGCATCATCGAAGCGCTCGGTAAGGGCGGCAGTCTTGTCGACAACCTGGCGCAGGCACTGTCCGGCCTCGGGCAGAAGCTCGCTTCGGCCGGTTTCGAGCGGCTGTTCGGCGGGTTGTTCGGCGACGGGCAGACCGGCCGGAACAACGTCGTGTCGATCCTCGGTGGCCTCGCTGCCAACCAGAACGTCCCGATCCCGACGGCGCGCCCGGCCTACCAGTCGCCGAGCTATCCCTACGCGGACAAGTACGCCTTGCCGGCGGCGACCGCGGCCGCCACGAAGATGACGAGTGCCAGTTCGTCGCTCGCCGACGTCCTGAAGGATGGTGCCAACCGGATCGGGACCACGGCTCGCGACCTAGCGGCCGTTATCTCATTCGAGACCGGCGGCAGCTTCTCGACCAGCATCCGCGGTGGTGCGGGCGATCGTCACATCGGCCTGATTCAGTTCGGCCCGACCGAGCAGAAGCGCTACGGCGCGGCGATCGGACAGACGCTCTCCGACCAGATGGACGCGGTCGTCGGCTATCTCCAGGACCGCGGCTTCAAGCCCGGCATGGACATCTACGACTTGTACTCGACGATCAACGCCGGCCGCCCGGGGCGCTACGGCGCGTCGGACGCCGCAAACGGCGGGACGTGGGGCTCGGTCCGCGACAAGGTCGATCACCAGTTCGCCTCGCACTTCGCGAAGGCCGACAGCATCCTCGGCGGCACGACGCGCGATCTCGCGAAGGGCGTGTCGAAGGGTGTCGAAGACGGCATCGAGAGCTACGGCGCCGGGCGGTTCGACACAGGCTACGCCGGCCAGGGCGCGACGCCCGGCATGTCGCGCGGCCAGGCGGGCTTCGGCGCCCTCATGGGCCTCGCCGGCATCGCGGGCAACGCCTACTCATCGGGCAATCCGCTGATGGGCGGTATCTCGGGCCTGATGGGCGGCTATGAGCTCGCCGGCCAGTTCGGTGGCGCGCTCGGTCTCGGCTCGGCAGCTGGCCCGGTCGGCATGGCACTCGGTGCCGGTGTCGGCATCATCGCGTCGCCGATCGGCGGCGGCAAATCCAATCCGAAGGCCCACCGTGAGCGGGCAATGGAGTTCGATCATGACGGCAATCAACGTCTTCGTGCGGCCTGACCGCGCCTTCCTGATGACCGACGGCGCATTCTATCTGCCGGATGGCCATATCGTGGGCTTCGGCAACAAGGCGATGCCGATCCCGAACCTGAACGCGGCGATCGCCGTCCGCGGCCTGCAGAAGGTCGTCGCCGAGTTCGCGCTCGACTTCTCCATTCGCTATCGCTCCTTCGACGATCTCGCCGCTCGGCTTCAGGACGACCTCAGCGAGTGGCAGGATCTGCGTGCGCGCGACGCCGGCTACACGTCTTGGGCCGACGTCGATCTCTATGTCGTCGGCTGGTCGGACGATGAGCAGCGAGTGAAGGCGCTCAACTTCATGACCCGTGCTGAAGGCACGGACTATGCCGTCGGCGAAGTCGAGCAGATCGACGAGTTCACCGTCGGCCCATACCCGTCCGGCGAGGAATGGTTCGTGAACCTCCGGTCGCTCGGCGCCAGCCTCGAAGGCGACGACGCGGTCCGTCGCTTCGATCCGATCCGTCACGGCATCCCGATCATGGAGGCCCAACGGCGCATGATGGTCGATCCCGCGGACATGGGGAGCGCGTTCACCGGCACGACGCCGATATCCCTCGTCGGCGGGCACATCACGCTGACGGAGGTCTCGAAGGACGGCGTGTCGCAGCGCGTCGTGCATCGCTGGGCGGACGAACCGGGTGTGCCGATCGAACCGGAGCCCTTCCAGAAGTCTGCGATCCATTCACCGGAACTCGACCGAGCCGCTGCCAAGCGCGCCCGGAAGGCCGCCAAGCTGGCAAAGGTCGCTGCCTGATGACCAGTCTCAAAAACAGCCTGCTCGGATCCTCCATGGTCGGAGCCCCGCCGCTGGCTTCCTTCTCCGGCTGGGCCGGGCCTGTCGTGCGGGCCAAGCGTCGGACGGGCTGCTCCGATGGGCAGTTCAATCCGCCTCGGTCGCTGGACGGCGCTTCGGAGATCCTCGAGGCGCGGCAGCGCGCCGAAGGGCTGCGGCTGATCGCCGAGGCGCGCGAGATGGGCAAGGCGCACGGCGGCGTCTGGTTCGAGCTGATGGTGAAGGTCATCGAGCACGACCTCGAGATCGGTCACACGCCCGACCTGGCCGACAACATCCCATTGTACCTGACCCGGTTCGGCGAGGCCTGCGAGGCGTACTTGTCGAACGTGGCGGCGGTCTTCGGCCCTGAAGGACGAGACGCAGGGTTCGCATACTGGACCGCCGCCCGCGGCGAGTACGCGGCGCGCGTGTTGATCCTCACCGACCGGCTTCTCCGAGAGATCGGCAAGGTAGTCGGCATGGACGCGATCCCGAACGACATGTTCGAGGGCCTGTCCACACTCGTCGTGGCCTTCGTCTTCCCGGGCTACGGCGTGGACCCCAAGGACAACGCCTGGCGTCAGGCGATAACGGAGCGTTTCGACGCGGTCCGTGCGCTGCTGCCCGAGCACCAGCCTACGAGCGTCTGAGGGTGAGCGATCCCTTCACGCGCGAGCTCGCCCTTCTCGTCGACGAGATGAAGAGCCCGACGGCCCGGTCTCGGATGCTGGCGTCGTTCGCGCGTGAAGAGATCGCCGTCACGAAGGCGAGGAACGAGGCGGCGGCCGGCCGGACGAGCGGGAAGCCGAAGATCGCGGTCGACGGCCGCCAGGGCGCGCCACTTGGCAGCGTGAAGCCGGACGGCACGATCGTCGCCAAGTTCAACACCGAAGTTACAGCGCTCCGGTGGATCCTGCGACAGCTCGAGCTGGAGTCGCCACGGCTGACCGGCGCCTATCGCGCCTCACACAGCGTGTACGCCGACGGCCGCTTGATCCAGCTCGGCTCGGGCGGTGACATTCCGGACGCGGCCGAGTTCGTGATCGCCTCGGACGTACCCTACGGCGTGAAATTGGACCCGAAGGACGGCTTGCCTGCCCGCTCCAAGCAGGCGCCCAAAGGCGTCTATGCGGCGATCGCCGCAGTGGCCACAACCCGCTTCGACGCCGAGGCCGACATCTTCTTCACGTTCCGCGAGGTGCCTATGGCGAAGGGCGGGCTGCACCGGAACCCTGCGATAGTCGTGCGGCCGAATGGTCGGCCGAGAGAGGTGTGAGCTTTCCTCAGGTCTGGGGGAAAGGGGATGTCTTAGAGTTCAAGGTGCTGAGTGGGTATAACTAGTACGAACCTGTCGATGAAACGAACCTTCTACCTGGTTCGATTTCGCGGCGCCCTCGTTCGTGCCAGGGTTGTGGGCACCCTAGCTCAAGTCGCAGCGATTCTATCTCATGTTCATAAAATCGATTCGTTTAAAGAATGGGTACAAGCGCTTCCACGACCTTACTATCGATTTGGGCGAAAATCCAAAACGCATTGTTGCGCTAGTCGGCCCAAACGGTTGCGGGAAGAGTAGCGTCCTAGACGGGCTCATGCATCACGCAAGCAAATGGAACCATGTTGGAACACATTTCAACAGAGAAAACAGTTACTACTCGATGCGCTCAGATGTCATTATCAACGCAACCAGCGTAGAGGTGATGTTCACAACAGGGGACTATGGAGCCCAATATCATAGACGCGCCGAAGAGAATAAAGGAAACACCATATTTTCTTTTCGAAGTCCATATCGATACAACAATAATCTCAAGATTACTGAGACGAGAGCTGTCGATCCGATCCGTCAAAACCAGTACGGAGCAGCGTATGCTGGTGCGATCGATGGAAAAATGGAGGCAAACTACCGCCTCCTATACGCGATGTACAATAAATATCGGGATGACAACGATCTCAAGCCAAGCGAGGCGAAGGCTAAGATCATCGGTGATTTGAACAAATCTCTGAAGAACTGCCTAGATCTAGAAATTTCAGGAATTGGAAACGTTGAAGGAAGTCAGGGAACTCTGTATTTTTCCAAGCCGGATCATCCGCACGAATTTGAATTCAATGTGCTATCATATGGCGAAAAGGAGGTGGTGGACATTCTACTTGATTTATATCTCCGCAAAGATGATTACGATGATACCGTCTTTTTAATCGATGAGCCTGAGCTACATATAAACACGTCAATTCAAGGTAATCTTCTTGTTGAGATCGATCGTCTCATTGGAGAGAGGTGTCAGCTTTGGATTACGACGCACAGCATTGGCTTCATCCGTGCCCTGCAGCTCAAGTTGCATGACAAATGTCAGATAGTTCAATTCAAGCCAGAACATAGCTTAGCGTCGGAAGCCCACGTGCTGCGCCCTGTCGAGGTTGGCCCGGGTACTTGGCGCGACCTATTCTCGATCGCGCTCGACGATCTCGCTCACCTCATCAGCCCCTCAACGATCGTTTATTGTGAAGGCCGGGCAGAACCAGGCCCAAATAATCGTGAGCGCGGCATGGATGCGCAGGTCTTCAACAACATCTTCGCGAGGGGACGGCCCGAAGCCTTTTTCACATCGAGCGGCGGCAATACTGAGCCCGATCAAAGGAGCGCCATCGCCTTGGCAGTCCTTGGAAAGGTGTTCCCAGCCGTCGACATCTGGGTTTTGAAGGATCGCGACATGGCATCCGGCAGGGATACCAATGAGAACGATCGACAAATCTACCTGAGAACGAATGGGCAAAATCATCGTGTCCTGAAGCGCTGGGAAATTGAGAACTACCTCTACGATAAGGAAGTGCTGAAAGCCTTCTGCGCGGCGAACCAGAAGCAGTTTAACGAGGAGGCTTATGACGCATTCGTGCAGGATATCGCAAACCAGAACCTGAAGGATGATACGAACCGAATCCGGAGCATCTGCGGAATCGTCGGCAGCATTACCGCTGACGCCTTTAAGATCGAGTTGTCTAAGCACATGACGCCGGAAATGGCGGTTTATCGTGAACTCGAGGCCTGCATCTTCGATCGAGCGTAAGGGTCAGTGAAGCTGATGCCTCTCAATTGCGCCAGCTTCCCGGATCGCTTGATCCCACTCGTTGACGGCAGCCAGGACCTCGTGGCCAGCTGGCGTGAGCCGGACCCAGCGCAAGCCGTCCCGCCCGCCGTGTCGTTCCGCCCAACCGCGAAGGCACATACGACGGCAGACGTCCTTCATCTGCCCCGACATGCTGTTCGGTTCGCTGCCGATGCTCTCCTCAGAGGGGCAGCCATCGTCGAGGAAGCGCAGAAGCTCAGCCTGCGATGGCGTGACGTGAAGAACGACGCGGTCGGTCGTGAACCCCTTGTCGCGTAGAGCGGCGCCGGCAGCGGTCAGCACCGCCTCGAGCTTCGAGTAGGCGCCGAGCCGCATTTCAGCAAGCTTCAGCTGCCGTAGTTCGTTCAGCGCCAGCTGCTCGCCATACTGCAGTTCGTCGACAAGAACGTTGCCGCCGGCCGCGCTCAGCCGCTCGATCAGCGCGATCTGCGCCGGCGTGAACTTGCGCCAGGGAAGCCGCTTGACCGGCATGGTCTGCCTCTGTCCAATCTACGTCGCCGAGCCGCGCGCATAAGGAAAATCAGTCGAGCAGCGCCGGACAGGATCGGCCGTCGAGCATCATCATGCGGTCGCTCACGTAGCCTTTGCCATAGCTCGTCTGGACCTGCCAGCGATCGCCGACGTGGCGCAGCGCCTTTGCGGGCGCGTGATCCGGCAGTTCCTTGCACTGGATCTGGTCGCTATCGCACATAGCCGCCCCAGCCTTCACCCAGCAGTCGCGCTGCGTCGTTGAATTGCACAGGCGGCTAACACAGGCATCGTAGGCGTTCTTTGGCGCCGCCTCCGCAAGGTTGGCCGACAGGAGGGCACAACAGCTGATGCCGAGCAGCGCGTAAGCGCTATGGCGTACTTGGCCTACACGATCGTACCGTGACGTCGAAATTCCTACTGGCAGTTGATGTAGCTCTCGGGGCCGCGGAACTGGTTCCAGACCATCGGATCGCGGCAGACCGCGCGCCCGCGCTTGTCCTGCACGATGTAGCCCTTCAACACGCCGTTCGTGTTCACCTCAGCATGGACCACAGCTAGGGCGCCAGTGGTGGCTGTAAGGATCGCACCAACGATGGCGCCGGCGGCGAATTTCAGCATGCCTAGTTCCCTCGGTTGTCGTCAACCGTTGCCCACGAACACGGAGCGCACAGCGACTTCTGGATAAAGGTCGTCTGCAGGCGCTAAGGGAACACCTTGGTACTCATCGCCGATACCGCGATGCCAGATCGACTGGCTGACCTCGATTCCACGCAACTCCGCGCCATCCGCAGAAGCGATCAATTCGTTGAAGGCTTCACGGACGTTGTCGAGGGAGGCGTCGTCCCGAAGCTGGATCGTCTCGGTTCGGTCGCCATCTCTTGCTCTCAGGCTCATGGGTATCCCTCTCCGTTCGCCACAAAGATTACGTGCCTGATCCGGTGCACGCTACCGGGAACACGCCGAGAACGTACTGCTACCATTTTGCTACCCGGACCGGCGCGACGTGTCGCATCCATGTCGCGCGAACAAGCCGCAACTCGGCGAGAACCCCTGAAAATCAACGAAACCCGATGGAAATACATGCAACACGCCGCGACACGGTTATGGTGTCGATCCGATCGAATTTGCACAATGATGTCAGTAGGTTAGGGTGGTGCCGGCTGAGGGGATTGAACCCCCGACCTTCGGTTTACAAAACGGATGCTGAAGCGCCGAAGGTCTGCTGCACCGGCCCGCAGCTTTCACCTAGGATCAAAGCTGGCTGGAACACGACGTTCCGAGGATCTGCGGCCGGCCCCCGTTCGATACGGTCGACAAGCAGCCGCAGCGCCTCGTTGGTCATGTCCGAAATCGGATGTTCCGTTCGCGTCAGGCGAGGACGCAGCCCGCCGATGCCCGGAATAGTGTCAGTGGACGCGATGGACACGTCGTTCGGGCACGACAACCCAAGGTCAGCAAGCGCCCGCATGACACCGAGCGCCATGACACCGTTGGCGACATAGATCGCGGTGGGACGGTCAGCACTCGTCAGCAGCTCTCGAGCCACCGAATAAGCGACGTCCTCTCGGAACGCTCCGTTGCGGATATGCGAAGGCTCAGGCTCCAGACCCCGTGCCGCCATTCCCTCCAGGAGGCCGTCGAGACGCCCTCGCCCCGTGGTTAGATGAAGCGGTCCGGTGATCGTCGCGATGCGGCGGTGACCAAGATCAAGGAGGTAGTTGGCGACCTGCCGAGCCGCCGAGACATTATCGATTGTAACAGTGTCACAGCGATCGTCCGCAACGCGTCGCCCGAACAGGACGGTCGGGATCCGGCCGCCTTCCCCATCGCGGCCATCAAGGCGCAGGCTCGCATCAATCGGAACCAACATAAGCCCATCGCACGACAGGGCTCGGACTCGAGCGAGGATCCGCCGCTCGTTCTCCGGCTTCTCATCGCTGTTGAAGAGAACCAGCGAGTAACCCCAGTCGGCCACCGCCGCCTCGGCGGCGCAGACAATGCGGGCGAAGAACGGATTGCTCAAATCCGATACGGCCAACGCAATCAGCTGGCTGCGGCCGCGCTTCAGATTGCGGGCGGCCGACATCGGGGCGTAGTCGAGGTCGACGATCGCGGCCAGGACACGGGCCCGCAACGAGGGACTGACATAGGCAGTATCGTTGACCACCGCCGACACGGTTGCCGTAGAAACCCCAGCCACTTTTGCGACGTCTCGGATTGTTGCCAAACATGCTCCGCAGCTAACCGTTTCAGCAATGCGCCGAAGTCGCTCTCATGTCCGATACCGTTATCTGAAGCCGCCCCGGCGTCAATGGGACTTGCATTGCCACTCGTATTCGGCACAGATTGGCAAAACGGTTCGCTGTTGTTCGCCGGGAGGGTAACGGGAGCCGAAGCAACTGTGGGAGGATCCTATGAACGCTTCAACGATCGCTATTGTCGCGGCAGGCCTCGCTGCGACGCTCGCCCCTGCCGTCGCGCAGGACAAGCCGCTGCTCGGGATCGTCTCGATCTCGGCCACGGAAGCGAACAACGTGCGCTATATCGCGGGCGCGACCGCCGCCGCCGAGAAAGCCGGCTGGACCGTCTCCGTCATCGACGCCGCCGGCAGTGCCGATCAGGCGAATTCAGCGATCCAGAACTTCGCCGGTCGCGGCGCCGGCGCCATCATCGACATGGTCTTTCCCTATTCGTCGATCGGCGCGGGTCTGGCCGCGGCCAAGGATGCGGGCATCCCCGTAGTCACCTGGGGCGGTGGTCTCGGCTCATCGGTCGCCGCGACCAATGGATCGGGCGCGCCGATCGCCCAGCCCGTGATCGAAAAGATGATTGCCGATCTCGGTGGCCAAGGCAGTCTCCTCGCTCTGACCTATCGCACCGGAGAGGTCTGCCGGAACCGCGAAGTTCTTCTCGACGAGATGCTGAAGGCCAGCCCCGGCATCACCGTCACCAAGAATGAGGTGCGCATTCCAGGTTACTTCGAAGACGGCGCGCAGTATGCGAACGCCTGGCTCGCCTCTCACCCGGCCGGCGACGGCAACCTTGCCATCTGGGGCTGCTGGGACGATCCGGCGATCGGAGCGATCGGGGCGCTGCGCCAGCAGGGCCGGGACGATGTGAAGGTCTACGGTGTCAACGGCAACGCGCAGGCGATCGAGAACGTCCAGAACGGCCACATGACCGCGACCGCTTGGGAGGACAGCTTCACCGAAGGCCAGCGGATGGTGGAAATGCTGGACGAGATCAAGAAGGCCGGCGCCGACTGGACGCCGAAGGCTGCCGAGGTGCCAGCCATTCTCGTCACGAAGGAAACCGTCGCCGATTTCGTCAAGCAGCACCCCGAGGCGCTCGGCAAGTGATGCCGCAGGCCGCGCCGCGCCCGGCCGAGCGACGACCGATGGCCGATGCCGAGCCCTTCGTCGTCGCAGAGGACGTCGCCAAGTCCTATGGCGGCGTTCAGGCGCTCAAGGGCGTTTCGCTTGCCGTGCGGCCGGGCGAAGTGCATGGCCTCGTTGGTGCGAACGGGGCAGGCAAGTCGACGCTGATCCGCATCCTGGCCGGGCTGACGCAGCCCGACCGGGGACGGATCGCGGTCGACGGCGAGCGTACCGCAATCTCCGCGCCCCAGCGTGCGGCCGATCTCGGCATGACGTTCATCCACCAGGAACTGGCGTTTGTGCCCGGCATGACGGTTCTCCAGAACATCATGCTTGGACTGCCCAAACGCCAGCGCTTTGGCATGGTGGACTGGCGATCGATCGCCCGCGAGGTCGAGCCGGTGGCGCGGCGCGTCGGCCTCGCTGCGCCACTCTTCTCCAGCGTCAAAAGCCTGTCGGTCGCCGAGAAGTGGCTTATCAACATCTGTCGCGCCCTTGTGCGAAAGGCCCGCCTCATCGTCATGGATGAGCCGACCGCTTCGCTGTCGGCGACGGAGGCCGAGACGCTGCTGCGCATCGTCGAGGACCTGTCGCGCTCGGGCGTCGCGGTGCTCTACGTCTCCCACCGTCTCGACGAGATTCTGCGCCTCTGCCATCGCGTCACGGCGTTCCGCGACGGGTGGTCAGTGGCAACGCTCGAGGGCGCAGACCTGACGCGGTCCGCACTTGTCGAGGCGATCGTCGGCGGCGCCGTCGAGAACCTCCAAAAGCCCATAGGCGACATCCGCCGCAACGAGGTCGTCTTCGCCGTATCCGGGTTGACGCGGAGCCCGCGCGTACGCGATGTCAGCCTTGAGCTTCATAGTAGCGAAGTGCTGGGCATCGGCGGTCTCGTCGGCGCCGGGCGGACCGAACTCATGCGCCTTATCTACGGCGCCGACCGACCGGATGGCGGCACGATGCGGCTTGAGGGGCGGCAGTTCGCGCCTCGCCGCCCCACGGACGCCGTGAAGGCAGGGTTCGGCCTCGTGCCCGAAGAGCGGCGCAGCGAAGGTCTGATTCTCACGAAGAGCGTTGCCTTCAACCTCCATCTGTCCAGCCTGTCTCGGATCGTCTCGGGCAATCTCCTGCCGCTCATCAGCTCCGCCCGGCAGCGCACGTTGTCCAACGATATGATCCGCGAACTGGCGATCCGGACGCCGGATCGGCATGCGCCGGTCGGGCGTCTCAGCGGCGGCAACCAGCAGAAGGTCGTCATTGGCCGCTGGCTGCTGCGCAAGCCCAAGATCCTGATCCTCGACGAACCGACGCGCGGCGTCGACATCGGCGCCCGTGGTGAGATCCATAGCCTGATCCGCGACCTCGCACTCCAGGGCATGGCGGTGCTCGTCGTATCGTCCGAGCCTGACGAACTGCCGGATCTCTGCGACCGGGTGCTGGTCATGGCGGAAGGTCGGATCGTGCGTGAACTGACGGGACCCGCCCTCACCCGCAACGCCATCATCGAGGCGAGTTACGCCGAAGGGC
This sequence comes from Aureimonas sp. Leaf324, assembly GCF_001423245.1. Taxonomy (GTDB): domain Bacteria; phylum Pseudomonadota; class Alphaproteobacteria; order Rhizobiales; family Rhizobiaceae; genus Aureimonas. The sequence continues at coordinate 27,811 of NZ_LMOH01000002.1, read as the reverse complement.
GCAACGCCGGAGACACAAGACCATGACCAATACCAGCGTCTCCACCCGCCGCCTGTCTCCGAAGGCGAAGACCGCGCTCGGCATCTTCGCGCGGTATGCGACGATCATCGGCCTCCTTGTCATGATCGCGGCGTTTGCAGTTCTCTCCCCGCGGGCCTTTCCCACCCTCAACAACTTCACCAACGTCCTGAACCAGGCCTCGCTCACAATGATCATCGCGGCCGGGCTGACGCTCGCAGTGGTGGTCGGCGAACTCGACCTGTCCGTCGGCTTTGCGGCGAGCTTGCACGGCATCCTCGTGACCGGCCTCATCGTCTCCAACGGTTTGCCGATCCCGCTCGCGATCCTGATCGTCCTGTGCGCAGGTGCCCTGATCGGTCTCGTCAACGGACTGATCGTCACCAAGATCAAGGTCAACTCGGTCATCGCGACGCTCGGCGTCGGCACGATCCTGACAGGGCTCGCCTTCGCCTATTCCGCCGGCGTACCCATCGTGTCGGGTGTTCCGGAAGCGTTCCTCCAGCTGTCGCTGGGTCGCTGGCTCTTCGGTATTCCGAACAATATCGTCATCATGGCGCTCGTGGTTGGCGGCCTTTGGGTTCTGGTGGAGCGCTCGGCCCTTGGTCAGGAGATCCAGGCAGTCGGCGGCAATCCGGCAGCCGCGCGGCTCGCTGGCATCGATGTCGACCGCATCAAGATTCTCGGCTTCGCGATCTCGGGCGTCTGTGCCGCACTGACCGGTATCCTCCTCGCCTCACGCCTTGGCAGTGGCACGGCGAGCGCCGCCGACAGCTACCTCCTGACGGCATTTGCCGCTGTGTTCCTGGGCTCCGCCACGTTACGGGATGGGGAGTTCCACATCCTCGGAACGCTGATCGGCGCGCTGATCATCGCCTTCGGCTTCAACGGCCTCAACATCTTCGGTGCGCCCACTTTCTCGCAGTATGTCCTGCAAGGTGCCATTCTCATCCTAGCTGTCGGGCTTTCGAGCCTCGGCCGCTCGATCGCGGAAAGCTGACCCCATGCCCGACACCGATAGCCCGAACTGGGACGTCCACGTCATCGAGTTCGCCCGCTCGAAGGACCAGCTTGTCGCCGGCCTCGTTCATGGCGCCTACGACGAGGGTACGGTCGACGTTCCCTTCTCCTTTGTGCTCGCACGGAGCGGGACCCACGTGGTGCTGGTGGATACCGGTTTCATGAAGGAGGGCTCGGGCGAGGCCATGAGCGAGAAGTTTGGCGTGCCCTCCTGGGTCTCGCCGCTGCGCATGCTGGCCGCCCTCGGCGTCGCGCCGAACGACGTCACCGACATCGTCCTCAGCCATGCCCATTTCGACCACATGGGCTCGATCCACGAGTTTCCGAAAGCTCGGCTCCACATCCAGAAGTCCGAGCTCCTGTCCTGGATCGAGGCGCTCGCCCTGCCCCGCCAGTTCGGCTACCTCACCGAGATCATCAACCCGGACGATCTGCGCCACGCCTTCGACGCCTCGCTGGAGCACCGTCTGAACCTGGTCGAGGGCGACGTCGACGACCTCCTGCCGGGCCTGCATCTTCGGCTTGGCGCCGGCCACACGGTCGGCCAGCAGTTCGTGATCGTCCAGACGACGCGCGGGCGGCTCGTGATCTCGGGCGACTGCGTCTACTCCAAGCGCAACATCTGCGGCCACAACCATGATGGGGTCTATGTCCCCCTCGCTAACGCGACGGGCAGCGTTTGGGACCAGCTCAAGACCTTTGATCGCATCAACCGCGAGATCGGCGGCGACCTCGGTCGACTTGTCATTCTGCATGATATGCAGCGCTGGCCGAACCTGCCGGTCGTTGAGGAAGTCGACGGGTTCCGGATCGTGAAGGCGTCTTAGGCCGTCTTTGGCAATTCCCGCTATCGACCCTTCCGGGACGCTCATAACATCTTGGCTGTCACCCCTAAGCGGACGATTGCCATGCCGAAGATCGCTGCTCCTGCTACGACTTCGACACTCATCCGTGTCGCTCTTGCATTGCCGCTGGCGTGACCGAACTGGTGTTGGCCTTCCGAGTATCAGCGGGGAGAATCGGCCCGGATCGAGACACCAGTCTTTGCGCCGCAACGTCCGCAAGGCTTGTGAGGAGGCGCTCCTGGAACGGGGTCAGCCCCGCACGCGGCGCCGTGTCGACGACGCAAACGGCACCGAGGCCGTGCCCTGTCTGGGGGTCGACGACAGGGGCTCCGGCGTAGAAGCGAACTCCCATGGGACCCGTCACCAGGGGGTTGTCAGAGAAGCGAGGATCGGTCCCTGCGTCCGCTACGACAAGCACGCCGTTGCCGGCAATCGCGTGAGCACAGAATGACTGCTCGCGGGGGATGCCCTCGGCGTCCGAGCCCGCCTTGCCGATAAAAGCCTGTCGCTCTGAGCCAACAAGCGAAACGAAGGCCACTGAAGCTTCAAGCGCGGTGGCGGCGATCCGGGCCAATTCGTCGAAGTTGGCGGACGACCGGACGGGCAGATGTGAGCGCCGCCGCTCCACGATCGCAAGGCGCGCGTTCTCGTCCTCGCGGACGGGGACATCTGTCTCCGTCGACAGGCATGGCTGATGCTCGCCCCTATTCCGGCCGGCCCGCTTGGCCCGGTAGAGCGCCTGGTCGGCGCACGAGACCAGAAGCGAGGGAACCGTGCCGCGGTCCCTGGACGGATCCGCCGTCGATGTACCGAGGCTCACCGTGACGACACCCGCTTCCGGATTGCCGGCATGCGAGATGGCGCTCTCCTGGACCGCTGCTCGGATCCGTTCGGCCACCACGGCGCTGCCTGTTGCGTCCGTACCGGGAAGTAGGACGACGAACTCCTCCCCACCATATCGAGCAACAAGGTCTTCCGAGCGCCCGACTGCCTTCCGCAAAGCCGCAGCGACGGTGCGCAGGCACGCGTCTCCGGCTTGGTGGCCGTATCTGTCGTTGAAGAGCTTGAAGTGGTCGACGTCGAGCATGATCACCGACACGGGTCGCCCCGATGCGGCTGCGTTAGCCCATTCGAGGACGAGCACCTCGTCGAAGCGACGACGGTTGGCGACGCCTGTCAGCCCGTCGACGTCCGAGAGGGCGCGATAACGTGCCTCGCTTGCGAGACGCAGGCGCAACTCACGGGACAGGACCAGCCTAAGCATGACTGCCAACCCTGCAAGAATCGCGACGACGACGCCGCTGACAAGCGTGCCTCGCCACCACCCCGCGTAGATCTCGGCGGTCGAGGTGGCGACGTTGAGGATCAGCGGCGTGTCGTCGATGCGGACAAAATGGTAAGCGCGCTCCTCGCCATCGATGGCCGACTTCCCGACGAAAGTGCCCGACGGCTCGGCGGCGAAACGCTTGAAGTTGTTGGTTCCCGCCAAATTGGATCCGATACGGTCCGCCACAAAGGGAGCGCGCATCATCAGGGTGCCGTCGGCATGGAAGAGGTTGATCGAGCTCTTGGGGCCGATCGAGTAGCTTTCGAACGCCTGTCGCCAACGGCCGGTATCAAGCGTGCCTGCGAGGACGCCAGCGAAACGGCCGTCAGGCCGGTTCAGTCGGCGGCTTATCCAGAGGACCGTGTTGCCGCTGGCTCGATCCCGGAAAGGTGCGCCGATGCGAACCGCCAATGACGGATCGCGTCGGTGGATCTCCAGAAAGTCCCGGTGCTTGAGGGCTTCGCGTGCCAAGAGGTTATGGGAGCGCTCCTGGATCGTTCCGGTCTCGTCGAACAGAAAGAGGTCGCCCGTCGACTTGATCAGGGCGCCATGAGCACGCACCGCGACACTCTCGTGGCCGCCCGCCAGCTTGTTGTGCTCGGCCGTGCCCAACTCGGTCGCCAAGATTTCGAACGTGTCGTGGTATTCCCCAAGACTTCGCGCAAGGTTGCCATCCAGGGACCGCAGCAGGTTGTCCGAGGAAACGATCGCTCTGTTCCACGCTTCCGTGCGCAGCGTCATCACCATGGTGCCGTAAAGGACGGCGAAGCCGACAAGCAGGAGTATGACCAGAGGGCCGCTGTAGCCAAGCATGGTGCGAATGAAGGCGGCGCGCATCCGACCTTGCGCTTTCAGGATACGTGTAAAGGCCACGTCATTCCCCGTCCTGCGAACGCCTGTGATCGAGTCCGAGAGCGGCATCCTGAGCTCCCTGGATCCTAGGAGAAACGACGGCGCCAATGGCCGATCGTAAGGCGGACGATAGTTTGAAGAGATTGACGATTAGCTGTTCGCCTAGGGCTGACTGAGCGCCTGCGAAGCCAGGAAGCGGTTAGATGGAGACGGTCGATCGGTTTCCGACCCATTCGCGCCTCTGAATGGTCCGTGCTAGATACCCCAAAGCGAGCGCTGCTCTATGCGGCGTAGCGTCTTCGATAGGGATTTGCCCACCCCCTTAGCCGCGACCTGTCTGAACCCTTTGCTGGCGGAATGGTTGATGCCCAATGGACGGAGGAGGTCACTGTGTCCAATGCTAATACACACGCGCATGCCGATGGCACCAAGGCTTCGATGATCGGAGCCCTGCTGCACCTTGGGAAGACCACGCGCGCCTTGATGGGCCTGAAGCTCGCCGAGATCGGACTGTGCTCCGGTCAAGATGAACTTCTTCTCGCGCTCGACGAGCACGGATCGCAGTCCGTATCCAACCTGGCCGAGATCATCTCGGTCCGACCGTCGACGGTGTCGAAGATGCTGGATCGGCTGACGGAGTGTGGATACACGGCTCGCACCGGTCGGCAAGGAGACCGGCGTCAAACGTTCGTCGAACTGACGGACGATGGTCGGAACATGATCGGCAAGATCCGCGATCTTCATGAGCAGATGGACCGGGAATTGGCGCATCAGCAGTCGGATGGCCAAGATGTGCCGGGGCCGTCCGACATCAGGGAACTGACGGTCCTGATGGCGGCACGCCTGCGGCGCCTGCGTTAGGCTTCGATCAGCCCGCCGTTCGCTTGCGCCCGCGCAGGTAGTCGGACAGGGCGGGACGAAGTCGCTCCCGGTGGTGAACGAACAAGATCGCCTGAATCTGGCGCGCACGCGCCTGCCAGGCATCGCTCCTGAACAGGGTAGGCTCCCGGACAATAGTGTCGTCGTTCTCGCCGTGGGTGACCTTGCAGCCAAGCACCTCGAGCCCGATCACGTAATCTTCCACCGACAAGTCGGACGACACGCGATGCGTGTCGGTACTTGCTTCGCGGACAGGGTGTAGCGTGCCACCGATCACAACCGGAATGTAGCCCGGCGCCGACCGGCAGATCTGGAGAATGACCCGGTTCTCAGGGTCTTCGAAGAAAGCGATACTCATACTGGGGCGTCTTGTCTGGTCCAGTCAGTTCATGATCTGTGCGGCGATGTCGTTCAGCGCCTTGATGATGCCACGCGGCGGATAGGGCTTGGAAAAGAACAGCCCGTTCTCGGGAAGATCCTCCTTCCCGACCTGCATGCGCCCGGACGTCACGATGATCGAGACCGGCGGCCACCGGTCGCGGACCGCCCGCGCCAGCTTCAGGCCGTCCATCGATCCCGGCATCTCGACGTCGGTGAAGAGTACGCGGATTTCGGAATGGCGCTCGAGGAGCCGGATAGCCTGCTCGGCGTTGCGCGCCTCGTAGGTCGTGAAGCCAGCTTCCTCACAAAGGTCGACGGCTCCGAATCGGACGAGCGCATCGTCCTCGACGACGAGGACGGCATAGCGGGCGGGATCGAACGATTGAGCCATGTATGCGGTCAGGCCTGTGCAGCGGTCTCGACGGCCTTTGGGGCGCCGGTCAGAGTGAAGCGGATACCCGCCGGATCGAAGTCCAGGCGGCCCTCGCCATCGAAGTACGAAGCGACGATCCGCTCGATCAGCTTGGAGCCGAACCCCCGACGTTCGGGTGGTGCAACGGTCGGGCCGCCTTCTTCGATCCACTTGAAATAGAATGCTTTGTCGGTTTCGCCCCATGACATCGTGACACTGCCCTCCAGGCAGGACAGCGCGCCGTACTTCGCCGCGTTGGTCGCCAGCTCGTGAATCGCAAGCGACAGGCCCAGCGCCTGCTGGGCCGTCAGCGTGATCCGGTCGTCATAGGCTTCGATGTGGACCTGAGAGGACCTGTGCGGTGCCATGGCCGCATCGACGACCTCGCGCACGTTGGCCTCGGTGAAGTCCGTCCGCGTCAGGATGTCCTGTGCCCGCGCCAGCGCCGAGAGTCGGCTGGTGATGGCTTCGCGGCCTTCGTCCATCGTGCGAGCCTGGCGCAGGGTCTGCGTCGCGATGGCCTGCACCATGGCGAGCGAGTTCTTCATCCGGTGCGCGAGTTCCTGGTTGAGGACGCGCTGTCCCTCCTCAGCGCGAAGGCGCCCGATGGCGGCCTGCGTCCGGTCGCCGACCTGACGCACGAAACGTAGCTCCGACTCGGTCCAGGCAAGGACATTCCGACGGTGCGCAAAGACCACCAGGACGATGCGGCCGGCCTCGAGGATCGGCAGGTTCAGAAGCGATCGGATCTGGATGGCCGAGAATGCGCCTGCGGCGCCCGCTGTGCGGCAGTCCGTCTCGACATCGGCGATGGCCACGGTCTCGCCGCGCTTCAGCTCGTCGATGAACGATCCGAACGATCGGAAGTCGTGGAGCCCCGCGATGCTCGTCATGCCAGCCGCGATCCAGTGCGGACGGATCTCCACCGTCTCCGATCGCTCGTCGACAGAGCCGAAGCCGACCCGATCCGCCTCGATCCCCGATGCGACACATTCCGAGGCCGCGGCCACGATGTCATCGATGGTCGACAGGTTCCGGAGGTCGTCGCCGAGCTTCAGGAGGGCGTTCTGTCGGCGCTCCTGCTCGATCCGATCGGTCACCTCGAGGAAGATGACGGTGAAGCGGTCGCTGCCGATCGCCTGAGCCACGCCGTCGTACCAGCGACCGAGCGTCCCGACCTGGCGAGTGAACCGCGCCGGCGTCCCGGTCCGGACGACGTCGGCGAACTCGTCGATCCACTCGTCCTCGATGCCGGGGAAAACCTCGCGGATCGTGCGGCCGACGACCGAGCCGTGCGGGACGCCGGTCAGGTCGTGCCAAGCCGAGTTCACCTCCTCGTACAGCCAGTCGACGATGCGACCGGCCTCGTCGCGCACGACACGCCCGAGAATGAAGCCTTCGTGCAGGCCCTCGAAGAGGGAGCGCCAGCGCGCTTCCGAGATGCGGACCGCCATCTCCTTCTCGACGGTGCGGGCGATCGAGTGCAGTCGGCGTTCGTCGGCATCGGTCCACACCCGGGGCGCGGTGTCGATCGCCGCGAGAGCCCCGACGACCTCGCCATCCGGCAGCGCCAGCGGCACGCCGAGGTACGCGACGACGCCGATGTCGAAGATGGCATGGTTGTCCCGGACGAGCGGGTCGAGGTTCGCGTCGCAGACGTTCAGGGTCGCGTTGCGGTCGACGACATGCTGGCAGAAGGAGTGCGTCATCGGCGTCTCGCCGCGGGCATCCCAAGGGGACGGCAGGCCGCTGTGGCCGGCGAAGACCTGCCGGTCCTCGTCGACCAACGTGACGATAGCCACCGGCACGTCGAGGACGTCGCGCACATGCGTCGTCAGGTGCTCGAATTCACCCTTGTGCGAGCGCGTCAGGAGCCCGCTGCGGCGAAGGGCTTCGATACGGCTGGAATGCCTGTCAGTGGTCTGGACTTGGAGCACCGTGCCGCTCGCTTCGTTCTCGCATCAGCCTCGTGCAGCGTCTTGCCGAACGGCTAGATCGCCCTATCGCGAAAACGTCAGGGTGTCACCAGTTGGCGATACCGCCCGAAGCCCGTTCAAGATCCACGGACTGGACAACGCCGTGCGACAGAGCGTTGCCGTTGGTGCCAGTACATGGCGGGCATCATCGGACGTTTGCAGACTGCGCAACCAGCCTCTCAGGATCGCCGCCAGCCTCGTAGACCTCGTCTCCTGCAATCGATCGCGATGGAAGTCACGGATCCGGACTGCTTGCCTACGCGGCAACCGTTGCGATCGCCGCCAGCACCTCGCGTTCGGAGTACGGCTTTCCGACAAAGCCGACCGGCTGCCATTCGAGAGCGAGCGCACGTGTCTTCTCGTCGAGGTTCCCGCTGACGAACAGCGAAGGAATGTTCCAGCGCTGGCGCAACGCCGCGGCCGTCTCAACACCGTTCGAGCCACGCGCGAGATTCACATCCATGATGGCGACGTCGATCTGCTCGCCGAAGCGTTCGGCAAGGGCAAGTGCCTGGTGCATGTCTGAGGCCTGTCCGGCGACCTTATGTCCCGCTTCTACGAGGATGTCCTCCAGGTCCAAGGCGAGCAGCATCTCGTCCTCGACGATCATGATGCACAGGCTCATTGGGGGGCATCTTTCGGAAATATCACCGCCGATCGGTAGCCCCTCTCGGTCGGCTGCGTCTCGACGCGGCCTCCGATCTGCGACGCCATCGTCTTGACGAGACGCGTGCCAAGGCCTTGCGACGTGGTCTCGCTCGAGAAGCCGATCCCTTGGTCGGCGACGCTGAGTTCCAGCATTCCGTCCGCTATTGTCCTCAGCGACAGAACGATCGGACCGGACGTTCCCTCGGGATACGCGTACTTCAAGGCGTTGGTCACCAGTTCGTTGACGATAAGGGCGATCGGTATCGCCCGCTCCGTCCTCAGGTGCACGGGCTCGACGTCAACCTGGAGAAGGTCACGCAGTTCCGAGTTGGCGGCGAGGTCGGCGCAAAGGCCGTCGAGATAGTCGGCCATTTCCACAACGAGAGGGTTGTCGGTCCGGTAAAGGCGCTCGTGGACCGAGGTGATCGCACGGACGCGGGAGATTGCCTGCCTGAACGGGGCTTCCATCGAAGGGTTGGTCAACCGTCTCGCTTGGAGACTGAGGGCGCTCATCACGAGCTGAAGGCTGTTCTTCACGCGGTGGTTCACTTCCGCAAGGAGCAGGTCCTTCTGCATCAACAGGCTCTCCTGCGCCTTCAGCGCGTCGGCCAAGGCGGCCTCGCGGATCCGATCGGCCGTCACGTCCATCATGACGCCGATCAACCGCGGTTTCCCTGTTGACGTGCGGAGGACCTCGCCGCGGGAGGCGATGTGCCGGGTTTCCCCGGTCACACGATCCACCACGCGGTAGTCGAAACGCAGGGTCGTCTGATCGGGGCTATCGAGAGCCTCCTGAACGGCACCCATGACGCGGGGTAGGTCTTCGGGATGCATCATCGCGAAGAAGGGCGCCGCGACGGATCCACCCTCGCCGGGGCCGACACCGAAGAACGCATCGACCGTCGCGCTTCGCCGCCAGATGTCGGTTTCCGGTTCGTACTCCCACGATCCGAGGTCGGCGGCATGAAGGGCGATGCGCAGCCGAGCGTCGGCTTCACGGGTTTGCAGGACGCTTTCGGTGACGTCCATCGGGTTCTGGACGATGTATCGGACGGTGCCGGCAATGTCCTTCACCGGTGTATGGATCGGCGTCCAATACCGCTGGTAGAAGCCACCGCCCTCGCTCGCCGGCCGCGGGATGTCGTACTGGATCACAGCCATCTCGTGTGGCTCGCCAGTCCTCAGAACATGGCGCAACGAGACTTCCAACGGCCCTTGCTCGACCGTGCCAACCGCGTCGGGGTTCTCGGGGAACGCCTCCAGAATGTGACGGCCGACGATGTCCTCACGCGTTCGGTCCGTGGTCCTGAGGTAGGCGTCGGTCGCGGCTACGATGGTCAGGTCCGCATCAAGGACCAGGTAGGGCTGAGGAATGCCGGCAAGGATGGCTGCGTGATCGATGATTGTCTCGGCCATGGTCATCCAGTTTGAAGCCTTCGTCCCGGGAGAGCGACCGTCCGACAATTTGACGATCCTGTCAGTTTGAACGGGACGCTCAGAAACTCGACAGCCAACTTGCCTGTCCCGCGCACATAGGGCGTACCGTGCGGCCGATCAGACAGTCATCCCGGGGAGGTCCTGGCGCTGGCTAACGGATCTAGCGCAGCGGCGCCACGTTTGGACTTGAGCGTCTGCTTCCGCCCATGGGCAGCGGGGAGCGGACCGTCCGGAAACCACCCCGTCTAGTCTCAAGCGACGAAGAAAGCTGGCCCCGCAAACGCGACCTCGTCTCTTAATTCAATTCATCGCGCCACCTGCGCAGCCGTTGTGCAATGTCATACTGTCAGTCATACATCAGACCCTATGGTTTGGCTCTGTAGAAATATTCGTGCTGGCACCATGCTTCACCTATCGACTATCACCAATCATCTCGCTGCAGATCACTGATTCGGTCCCTACTGCAGCTTGTCGCTTTTAGGTTGTGGAGAATTGGTGTGGAAGAGAAGTCAAACGCCGTCGAGTTGGCCGTCGAGATCACGACTGCGTGGCTATCAAACCCGAACACGCGGGTAGCACCGGAAGACGTCCATACCTTCCTGAAGAACAGCCACTCCGCCCTCGTCGGCATGATCGATCCGCCGGTCGAAGCAGCGCCCGCGGCTGAGGAAGCGCCAGCAGAATACCAGGGCGCCGTCAGCGCGCGGAAGAGCTTGGCCGATCCTGACATCATCATCAGCATGATCGACGGGAAGCCCTACAAAGCGCTTCGACGTCACCTCGCGACGCATGGCCTTACGCCCGAAACCTATCGCGAGCGGTACGGGCTGAAGGCTGATTATCCAATGGTCGCGCCGAACTATTCGAAACGTCGCGCCGAAGTGGCCAAGGCGTTGGGCCTGGGACGTAAGCGCGTCGCACCGGCAGAGGCCGAGGCGGGCGAAGCTGCGGCGTCGGAACCGACAGCTGTGCCGGAGCCCACGGCCAAGCCGAAGGCCAAGCGGCCGGCAAAGGCCCGCGCCAAGGCCGACGCCTGATCGATTTCGGCCATCTCGCCAATCAACGGGATGGCCAGCGGCTCGGTAACCAGCCGAACGATCGGAATTGGCTTCATCGCAATCTGTCGCCCGCGGTATCAGCAAGGTCCGATACCTCGGCGTCATCGCGCTCCGCGTCGTCGGCTTCGAAGGCAGACGGCAAACGAACATTCCCGGATCGATAAGGGTCTTGAGCCTCTTCATTTCCGTGACGGCCCATATGCCGTCCTGAACGGAGCGGACAAATGGACAGCGTGCAAAGCGACGATCAGGGGGCACTGAAAGTTTGGAAGGTTCTCTTCGTGGGGACAACCTGTTCGGGCGCCTGAAGCTCTACCTGTTCTTGCTGGCTTTCATTCTAATTGGCGGCCTGACGCTGGCGCAATTTGCTTGACGACGAGGCGATCACCCTCACCTGCCCGATCGTTCGCAAACCGTCTCAGGCAAGTTGATAGATGGGTTGAGGACTGCGAATAGAACCCTTGGGAAGCGAATTGCGCATGTTCGCGCATATAGTCTCCCCACGGCGGTAGGACCGGCTGGTTGCCGACCGCTTGTAACGCTGCGTTTGGTTGCGTCTGGTGAACACTGGCAGATTGGACTGCCTGATGACGGAATGCCCCAATGACCCAAGACAACCCCGAACTCGAGTTTTCGCCTCTCGGCGGCGTTGTCACCGAAGATGGCATCACGGTCCAGGTGCACATCTACCGCATCGTCGGGAGCACGGACGGATGGGCGTTGGAGGTTGTCGACCATGAAGGTGGCTCCACGACATGGGAAGAGCTGTTCCCCACAGCTGAGGAAGCGCATCGACAGTTCGTGCTGACGAAGCAGTTTCAGGGCATCGGGTCGTTTGCCGAAAGCGAAGCCCCGACAATCCATTGATCGCTGCAGGCTGAGGAGAAACCCGATCATGGCACCTATCGAAACGGCATACCGATCGTCGAATGGAGACGACTGGTTGGTAGAACGAGCTCCAACAGGTGAAGTCGTCGCCGTGATCCATCGTGCCAATCCGGCATCCGGCGGGACGGAAACTAAGAGCTCTATCGAGGATTTCCTGGCTCGCGGCGGCGGCAGCCCTGAGGCCATGGCCGTTCGGAAACTCGTTGAGCACGCGGCCGACTGAAATAGGCGATATCCCGGCGCTTTCCTCTGATCCAAAGACAACAACGGCCGGCACCGACATCGCACCGACCGTCGCTTTCATCAAAGCGCCTTCGATTGACTCAGGCGTCGCACTGCCGGCGATGCGCGTAGTCCAGGACGGACTGGAGGATGCTCTTGGTCAACTCGTTCGGTAGGTTCTCCTGCAGCTCACGGGCAACGAATGCCAGCGCAGCGAAGGCGCCCTCGTCGGACGTGCAATCGGGCGTGCGGTGCGCGAGTTGCAGCCAGAGCGCGTCCCAGATCGCGTCCGGCCGATCGTCGTCGGCGTTGAACAGCGCGACCTCGGCCTCGAAGGCATGGACGAGGGTTAATAGCGGGTCGGATCCGGACATGACTTCGCCGGTCGGCGCGGTGCGGCCGTTCTGCATTTTCGTTGCTCCCTGCGGGCGGCTTGTGTAATCTGCACTTGTTCAGATAGCACAAGGTTAATGGGTTGTGAAGCCTGCACAAGTGAGAATGGCGAGGGCAGCCCTTAAGTGGTCGCTTCAGGACCTCGCGGACGCCGCGAAGGTGCACCGGAACACGATCACCAACTTCGAGAATGAGAAGTACGCGGGCAGCCAGGACGCGTTAGCTGCGATCCGCGCCGCGCTCGAGGACGCCGGCGTAGAGTTCATCCCCGAGAACGGCGGCGGGGCCGGCGTGCGGCTGCGGCGAACCTGACACCTACCACGCTGTCAGGGATGCAACTTTCGCCAACCTCCGTTTCATGACTTTCAGTGGACGTGAGAGGGTGACGAGTTCACTCGGCAAGCGGAGCGGTCCGTGCGCCAGACCGCTCCGCTGCCATGGGCGATGCCTAGCGTCAGCGCACGACGCGCCAAAGCTGCGTCGGCAACGCCGCCGGAGCGTCAGGCTTAAAGAAGGCGCTGTCCTGAATGCGCGAGGTCGTTACATAGATGGTTCCGTCCGGGCCCTCGGACAGCGTGTCAGGCCAGCGCAGTCGCTCATCCTTCACGAGAATGCGCGGTTCGCTTGAAGCCTCCGCCGATAGATCGCGGATCTTCACCGCATCGTCCTGTGGGGCGGTAACGTACATGTCGCCGCTCTGGCGGCCGATCAACAATCCGTCCGCGACGCCGTTCTTGCCAAAGGGCTCGACCTTGGCCTCGGCGTCGACACCCCCGATCAACGCATCGACGAGGGCCGCGGTCTCGATCCGGTAGAGCGTGTCGCCCTTGATCGCCTGCCAGTAGAGATGCTGCCCGTCCTTCGACAGCGCGATACCGTCGGCCGAGAACTCGACGCCACGCCCGTCGGGCCGACGCAACGGCTGGCCGTCCGCTTCGACGACGAGGCCTTTCTTCACCTGCGTCGAAGGATGGCCGTCGAGGACGCGCACCGCTTTCCCGCTTTCGAGATCGACTACGACAAGCGCCCCCTTCGCGCCACTGTCGGTGATGAACGCGTGGCGTCCGTCGGACGAGAAGCGAACGTCGTTGAGATATGAGCCCTGCGGAGCGACGCTTTCGTCGAAGGCGATGGTCTTGGTCGCCGCGTTGGACGCGAGGTCGATGCGCACCAGCTTCGGCGCGCCCGGCACGAGAAGGCTCTGCGCCGGCGCGCCCGCATCCAGCGCCCAGACCGCGCCACGCCTGTCGGCGACGACGCTCTGGACGCAGACGAAGTGGTCGCCGGCAGCCAGCTCGTCCTTCCGCGCGTTGCGCCACGAGTTCCAGTCCTCGTTCGGATAGGGCTTGATCGAGCCGTCCTTGGCGACCTCGGCAACCGAGACGGGCGAGTCCTCCGTCCAGCGCGGGAAGTTGACGAAGATGCGCCCGTCCTCCGAGACGGTGACGCCGGTCACTTGATGCGGAAAGTCCGCGACTTTTTCGACGCTCGCTCCTGCTGCCTGGGCCCGCGAGGCGACGGGCGCCCCCAGCATGACGCAGGCGGACAAGGAGGTGGCAGTCAGGAGGGACAGGAAGCGTTGCATCGGGATCTCGTGCGCAAGCCGCTTTGGCGGCCGTGGATGTTGATCAACGAACGCACGACCGAGCCGAACTGATCGCTTGGCACAGAACCGGAAACAGCTCTTTCGTCAGATGGCTGACGATCGTGTTGCCGAACGCGAAGACCGGACGGCAGTTTCCCGCCGTCCGGCCTTTAGATCTTAGTTTGCCGAGGGCATCGGCGCCCCGACCGGCGCGGGCGGCGCCGGCGGCAGCGTAAGATCGGGAATGCGGTCGGTCAGCGGCTTGGCGGCTGCGATGCAAGCCTCCATAGGCTCATCGCCGCAGTTGACCCGGATGCCCGCATCGCGACCGAGCCGGATCTCGACGCCCTTGCCCATCGGCGGCGGGGGCGGCGGTCCGCGGTGATCGCCGGGACGCGGCGCCTCGCCCGGCGGGGGCGGAGGCGGCAGGTCGGCCGGTGCGGGACGGGCGTTGCCATCCGGTCCCGCCATCGCTGCAGCGGCCGGCGGCGGGGGCGGAGCATCGGGCGATTGGGCGCTTTGCGCCGCCGCGAAGGAGGTGAACCCGACGGCAAAAGCCGTTGCGAGCAAAGCTGATTTGATCATGAGATGTCGATCCTTGAGCAAGATGCTCCGATCCGGCGCCTTTCGGATCGAGCCTTGAGCCATGGTGCCGTTCCAGGACGGACGCCAAAGGGGCCTAGGTCTGCCCAGCTGTTTCGCCGGACAGTTGGGGAAAGGGATTGATCCGACCCAGATGGGGTCAGTCCACGAAGGCGATCAGTTCGCCTCGTCCGGCGCATCCGGGCCAGCAGGACCGAGGTCGCGCGGACCGTGCTTCGGCCCATGATGGGGCGGGGGCGGCGGATCGAGTTCGTCGATACGCTGGTCGGCGTGCTGGATGGCGCTGGCATGGAGGAAGCCGTCGCGGAAGCGGCCCTGCACCGTCACGGTCTCGCCAGCCGTCACCAGCTTGCCTCCCTCGCCGGCCCGGCCGGTCTCGACCAGTGCCTTCGCGGCGCCGTCACTCACCACGAACTTGTTGCCGTAGATCTCGGCAACCTGGCCGGCGATACCGACTGCGGAAGCGCTGGAAAGCTGAGAGATCGGGGTCGTAGCAAGGCTGGTGTCGAACGTGGCCTCGCGGTGCTGCGTCGCGCTCCAGGCGGCAGCGCCGCCGGCAAAGCCAAGCGCCAGGACACCAAGGGCGCCGGCGCCGAGGATCGCGTTGCGCGAGGTCAGGCGCTGGCGACCTACGGTCGTCGTTCCTGCGGGGGGCGCAGCAGCGGGTGTCGGGGTGGGCGTTTCGTTGAAGTCGTCGGTCATCGTCGTCACCGCTCCTGTTTCGGTGATGACGGTTCTAGGCTCGGCGAGCCCTCGGTAGGCTGAACCGGTCCGTTCAGCTTCAATTCACGCGGCCGTTGCCGTTGGATCCGCACGACGAGGGTAAGCGGTCCGACGAGCTCGACGCGGAGAACGGCGTTGTGATGACAAAAAAGGGGCCAGTTTCCCAGCCCCTTCCTGATGTCAGATAGAAGCTAAGAAGTTAGCTTCTTACCTTCATCGTCCGGACCGATCGGGATTTTGAAGGCCCGTTTGCCGAACTGCTTCCAGAAGATCACCGTGCCGTTGGGCAGGGTCATCGATGCCCGGAAAATGAATCCGGACGGTGAGGACGGCTTATCGCCGGCCGAATGTACCCGACGAAGTCCTAGCACCGGTAGGTGACGCGATTCCCGCAGGACCGGCATTCGGTCTCGATCCGCGGCAAGCGGGTAAGCAACCGCATACGGTGGATTGATCGCATCCAGACGACACTGCTAGATGGCGTATGCGCTGGACTGGCCCAGCTCCTTCATACGTCCCGATGATCATCAGACGACAGGAGTACAAGCTATGCGCATCCTTATCGGCAGCGAACTGACCTTCGAGTTTCCGCAACCGACACCGGTCGTCGCGCTTTTGGCTGTTCATTCGTCGCGCGTCTCGGACCTGGAAGCGCCTGACGCACTGGCGGTTTCACCTTCCGTTCGTGTCGAAGGATACCGCGACGAATTCGGAAACTGGTGCAACCGCTTTCTCGCACCGGCCGGCATGGTGTCCTTGCGAACGCGCTCGGTCATCCGTGACAGCGGTCGCTGGGACAGCGGGCAAGCGGAAACCTCCGCGAGCCAGACCATGGTTCACGAGTTGCCCGCCGAGACACTCCAGTTTCTGCTGGGAAGCCGCTATTGCGAAACCGATCTCCTGTCAGAGACAGCTTGGAAGCTGTTCGGCCATCAGCCGCTAGGCTGGGCGCGGGTGCAGGCCGTCGTGGATTTCGTCAATGGGCACCTGACCTTCGGCTACGAGCATTCGCGCAGCACTCGGACGGCATGGGAGGCCTTTAACGAAGGGCGCGGCGTTTGCCGAGACTTTGCCCATCTCGCCGTGACATTTTGCCGGTGCCTCAACATTCCGGCCCGGTATTGCACGGGCTACATCAGTGATATCGGGCTGCCGCCGCCGCACGCGCCGCAGGATTTCGCTGCGTGGATCGAGGTCTATCTCGGCGGGCGCTGGCATATGTTCGACCCACGCAACAACAGCCCACGGATTGGCCGCGTCCTAGTTGCGCGCGGTCGCGACGCCGCTGACGTTCCTCTGACGCTGACCTTCGGCCCTAGTGAGCTCAAGCGGTTCGTCGTAACCGCAGAGGAAATCGTCGATGACGCTCCGCCTGCATTTCCAACACACGCCTGAACGCGTTCTCATTTCAAAGTCTCGCGCTTAGGCAGGAAACGGTTTTTCGACGGGATTGGCATGCCCCACACAGGGCCAACGGCGTGAGAACACAGCAAAAGGCGCGCTGGGACCCACAGCGGAGACTGCGGATCGGCTGGACCACGGCGTCAGCCAGCCGGGCCGCGGTCCAGCTTGTCCCTTGCGATCTGAACCGCTTCGAGCGGCGTCCCGGTCGCATGGCTGAAAGCGACGACGTCGTTCTCGTTCGCCAGCAGGAAGTCGAGCACGCCGACGAAGAAGCTGGGTTGGCTGGCCGCTTGGCGGATCCCGTCGGCTTCGATGCCCGTGATGTCGAGGAAACGCTTCATCAGGTCGGGCTCGCTGGCGATATAGCCGAGAGCATCGATCGCGAGTTGTTCGGCGTCGACTGTGGCGGGCTTGGGGAGGCGGCGGTCGAGCATGGGGCGGCTCCGGTTTGTTTCCTTACGAACTAGAACAAAATAGGAACAGAAGCTTCCCCTCAACCGTCTTCGGAGTCATCATTCACAGAGCGTGTCGCATGGAGATGGGCGATGTCGAAGCTGGCCGAACGGATCACGGACTTGCCTCTGAAGGACGATCTCGACGAGGCTGCCGGCGACGCGCTGCGGGTGGCTGGAGGCGATCCGATGGTGGCGACCAAGGCGCTCATTCTCGGGCAGCGGTCGCTCCAGGAGGCATACGCGGAGCGGATCTCGGCGGGTTACGTGGGCCAGAAGTTGCGCTGAGGCAGCAGAGGCCCCCAAACCGCTCGGGTTGGACGCCTCTTCGTCGCAGTTTTTGGGTGGATTTAAGCGTTCTCGCGGTAAGCCTGCATCTGCGATGCGAATGCCGCGTTGTTTGAAAGAGAGGCTGACCGATTGCTGGGAGCGTACACGTTGCTTGAAGATGCCTGCTGATTGGTAGCAGCCGGCTCGGAGTACGCACCAGCTTCAGTAGCCTCCATCGCTTCACCGATGCGCTGGATCATCTCTTCGTTGTGCAGGTCGTCATTGACCTTCTGAGCCATACTGCGCAGCTGGTCCATTTCCGTATCACTTTCCAGCTTTCTGCTCTGCTTCACTTTGGAAATTTGGTCGAGGATCGCCCGCACCGTAGCGCTGATCGCCTTCGGCTTCTCAATTTCAGGACGCGTCGGCGCCGTTACTAGGGGGTCGACAGCTGCGGGTTTATTCGCAGAAGCAGTGGGAGCGGTTTCAAGCGCAGATTGCTCTGGCGCTGCCGAAGCTTCTGGCGCCGAGGCGTTGACAGCACCCACTATTGGCAGCGCTTCGGTGCTCGTTGGCGCAATTGCCGGCGGCGCTTCGCTTGCCGGCGCTGCGGGCGGAGCTTGAGTGGGATTTGATGCTTCTGATGATCGGGCCGAAGTGGAGACAGGGGCTGCTGGCGCGGATGCGGAGGACGGCTCAGAAGGTGTTGGTGCGGAAGTCTGCGGCGACGTTGGGGTGGACGATGCGGGAGCAGAAGGCTGCGTCGGGCTCGAGCTGGTGGGTTCCGGAACCGGAGCCGCCGAGCTGGTCGTAGAGGACGGAGCCGACGTGCCAGTCTCAACTGACGCCGTGCTCGACGAAGGCGCAGGCGCCGTTGAGGTAGTCGGCGACGATGTAGCGGGTGCGGGTGAAGTGCTCGTAGTAGTAGCCGTCGTCGAGTTGGTAGAAGTTGGAGCCGGAGCAGCCGTCGGCGTCGATGAAGCCATAGGAGTCGACGATGTGGGCGACGAACTCGTCGGTGTGCTCGAAGAAGCTGCCGCGGAGGTCGAGGCGGTAGATGAAAATGGGCTCGTCGACGCATCGCTCGTAGGCGCACTTGTCGTGGTGCTTGGGGGTGCGGTCGAGGTCGTCGACGAAGGCGTGGACGAAGAGGAAGTCGGCGCCGCAGCAGAGTTCTGATTTGTGGCCGTACCGCTTGACGTCGCGCTGGTGCTCGACTGCGCTGTGGACGTCGTGGAGCTTTGGGCCGGTGCAGCAGTAGACGTCGACGTGGATGGCGTGGCCGTCGGGGTAGAACCCGATGTAGGAGTTGAAGAGGTTGAGGTAGGAGCCGTCGAAGACGTCGGCGTTGTCGTCGAGGTCGTGCCGGGCGTAGGTGCAGTCGTGCCCGTTGGGGAAGTCGAAGTAGTCGACGGCGAAGTTGCACCAGAGGTCGACGTGGACGACTGGCCCGCCTGCACACCGTAAAGGGCTTGAGTGAAGGACGAGCTGAAGGTCTGCTGCGACGTCTGGAGAGCAGTAACGACATTGCCGGAAGAGGTCATCGTCGACGTAAAGGACGAACCAGATGCCTGAACGGCCGAGGTCGTGGCAGATGCGACTTTGAAGAGTGAAGGCGAGGTCGTCGTACCCGTCGGAAGCAAGCCAGCCATTGTCGTCTCCGTTCGCATCGTTTGCTGAATTCGAATATGCAAACGGCGAATGAAGTGATGCTTTTCGCAAAAATCGGAAATTAAGACATCAAGTGACCGGAATGTTTCACTTTGAAATCCAATGATGCGCTCGTCACCTTTTCCGCCGATATGTTACGTTTTGACGAGAATGTAACTGCATGTAACGCTTTCGAGGTTTCTGCGAATGGGTCCGCCTTAGCATCCAACATCGATCAGTCATAGATTGTGAGGGGTGGCGTCCGCAGGGGTGACCGCAGCCAGATCGTAAGGCTCGCATCGGGTAGAACGTGGCATTGTGCACGCTCTATTCTCACGTGTGGCCGGTTCCGTATGTCGCTCCGCATTCGCCTCTCTCTTATCTTTGCAGGTTTCGCGATCGTTCTGGTGACGGTTCTCGGATGTGCAACGGTTATAAGCGCATCGACAGCTTTGAGGGAGGCTGCAGAGCGTCAGCTTTCGCAGGCTGCGCACCAGATGAGCGAACGGCTCGATCTGCACATGTTCGAACGCCTGGGCGACATCACCACGGCGGCAGGAATGAAGACCCTGTTCAGCGGTGAGGACAGAGATGGTCAGCGCGCGTTCCTCGAGCGTTTGCAGCGAGCCGTGCCAAATTATGCCTGGATTGGCCTGGCGGGACCGGATGGCCGCGTTCTTGTATCGACGAGTGGTCTTCTCGAAGGAGAGGATGTGTCGTCACGACCCTGGTTCGCAGCAGGGCGACAGGGCGCGGCTGCCCTCGACGTTCACGAGGCCAAACTGCTCCAGCGCTATCTGGCACCGGACAAGACGGAAATGCTTCGGTTCGTCGACGTGACCGCGCCCGTTTACGACGAGGGTCGCTTCATCGGAGTGCTGGCAGCCCATTTGAGTTGGGATTGGGTCGACGAAGTTCGACGCGCCGTTCTCTCGACGATTTCAGATCTGGATGCTTCCGAGCTTCTCGTGATCTCGCATGATGGCAAGATCCTTCTCGGACCTCGATCGGAGTTGGGGTCTGTTTTCGATCCTGGTCAGCAAGGCTTTGTGACGGTTACGGCACCGACAGCTGGAATGGCGCAGTTCAAGGGGCTGGGATGGTCAGTCGTCGCTCGCCAGCCCTCTACGGTGGCCTTCCTGCCTGTGACGGCGCTCACTTGGGCAATCTCGCTGATGGGCATCCTCCTAGCTGCCTTCGCAGCCTTTGTAGGAGGCAAGGTCGCTACCGCCATCGCACGTCCCATTTCTCGGTTGGCGGATCAGGCTGCGGCAGTGCGCGATGGAGCGGATATCTCCTGCATTGAAACGGGCTCACGTTTCATCGAGGTGAAGGCCCTCTCCGATGTTCTTGCTTCCGCCTTTCGAGCCCGGGACCAGAAGGCGGAAGAGCTTCTTACGGTCAATACGCTCCTTGAAGATCGGGTGCTGTTCCGGACCCAGCAGCTAGAGGAGGCGAGAGCACGCGCCGAGAAAGCCGCACAAGCCAAAAGCGATTTTCTGGCAACCGTCAGCCATGAGATCCGCAGCCCACTCAACAGCGTCATCGGGTTCGCCGACCTGCTTTTGGATGAGCCCGACCTAGCCCCCGATGTGTCCCGTCGGATCAATCTGATCCACAGTGCAGGTTCTGCGCTTACAACCGTCATCAACGACATTCTGGACTGGTCGAAGATCGAGGCCGGCAAAGTCACTCTCAACGAGGACGTATTCGATCCTTCAAGCCTTCTTTCGACGACGCTGGAGCTTGTCGAGGTGCAGGCTCATTCCAAAGGACTCCAGCTCAACCTGTCGATCGATGCCGATATACCGTTCTTCGTGCAGGGAGATATGGCTCGCTTGCGGCAGATTGTTCTCAACCTTCTGAACAACGCAGTGAAATTCACGCATGCTGGGTCGGTTACCCTGGCGGCATCGCACGCTAGCCATACTGGCCTCACGATCGAGGTTTGCGATACCGGCATCGGTATCTCACCAGAACAGCTTGGCGGCCTATTCGACCGCTTCCATCAGGCGGACAGCTCCATTGAACGGCGTTTCGGTGGCACCGGGCTTGGGCTAGCTATCTCCCGCTCCCTAGCCGAGCTCATGGGCGGGACCCTTGAGGCAACAAGCCAGTTGGGGCGGGGATCGATTTTCAAGCTGGCGCTGCCAATGAAGGAGATCCAGAAGCCGGTCACTGATCTCTACGCTTCTCACGCCTTGCTGACAGACCAGAAGCTGTCTTCGCGAGTTAAGGGGCAGCATGGCATGCCCTTAGGTCGCATCCTCCTGGTCGAGGACCTGGCGGTCAACCGGGAGGTCGCGACAACCATTCTGGAAAAGGCGGGCTACAGCGTTGTGGAGGCGGAGAGCGGCAACCGCGCCATCGAACTCGCTGCACGAGAGAGGTTTGGACTTATCCTGATGGATATCCAGATGCCGGGTCTCAATGGTCTAGCGGCAACTACGGAGCTGCGTCGCAGGATGGGCGACGGCCCGGCAACGCCGATCATCGCCCTTACGGCAAACGTGATGTCCGATCGGGTCGAGGCCTTTCGGAAAGCTGGGATGGACGACTATTTGGCAAAGCCGATCAACCGTTTAGCCTTGTTGGCCAAGGTCGAACAATGGATGGCGTTCTCCCCCGACAGCCTCTCTGAGCCGGCGGCCCCCAATTCCGACATCTTCGATCGTGAGACATTCGAAGAGGTCATCGACCTCCTTGGCGTGGCGCGAGTTCAGAAGTCGCTCCATGAAATTGCCGAGCGACTATCGAGCTTGGCAGGAATGATCGATGACCACGCGGTCTTGGGGAAAGAGGCACACGCGCTCGTATCGATGACCGGAGTTCTTGGCTTCACGGCACTCGCCGAGGCGTGTC
Organism: Aureimonas sp. Leaf324; assembly: GCF_001423245.1. Classification (GTDB taxonomy): domain Bacteria; phylum Pseudomonadota; class Alphaproteobacteria; order Rhizobiales; family Rhizobiaceae; genus Aureimonas. The sequence goes on along the minus strand of NZ_LMOH01000002.1, from coordinate 5,906 downwards.
GTGGTCTCGAAAAAGCATGCCAGACAGGTGGAGAACTCAATGCTGCGCTGGCTGCGATCGGGCAAGCTTCCGTCGTATGCCTTCATGCAGCGTCCGATCTCGCAGCATTCCGGGATAGGGAGCTCACTTCGGAACAGCTGGCTGGCTGATTTTCGGATGATGGCTGGCGACTACTGAAGCGTCGAACCGCTCAGGACGTAGCCGGTCCCCCGTACCGACCCGATCCGCATGGATCCTGCTGCTGGCTCAAGCTTGCGACGTAGCCTCGCGACTAGGACATCGAGGCTGCGATCCTCATAGCTCCAAGGCCGATGGAACACGTTTCGCATCAACTGATCTCGCTCCATTACCTCGCCAGGATGGGCGAGCAACTCCTTGAGAAGCGCAAATTCGCTGACGGTGAGGTCGATCTGCTCGGCAGCGGGACCACGGAGTCCGCGCACCATGACGTCTAGGGTCCAACCTCCGAAATCCATAATGGGTGGTTCAGCAGCCAAGCGTGGCGTCGCAATCGTTTCCGTATCAGGGATGCGTCGCAGAACGCTTCGCACGCGTGCCAGAAGCTCCCTTGGAGGATGAGGCTTCACGACAAAATCGTCGGCACCGACCTCGAGTCCGACGACTCTGTCCGTTGGATCGTCATTCGCGGTCAGCACGATGATGCCGCAGCGCTGAGTGTCTCGAAGCAGGCGGATCAGATCGAAACCGTCGGCATCGGGGAGCTGAAGGTCGACGATAGCCAAATCAACGGCGCGTTGACGCACGAGCTCACGAAACGCGGCGCCATCGGGCGCCTGCGAAACGTCAAACCCCGAGCGGGAGAGGTATTCAGAAATGACTTCCCGCTGGAGAGCGTCGTCTTCAACGACGATGATGTGCTTCTTTTCCATGATTGGCTGATCATCTTAGCTGACACCCGTCTAAGTATGATCTGCACATTCAAACTAGGTGTAAACACTCAACCACAGGATATGTTGACGGCTATCATGGTGTCGGCGAGCCCTCGCCCTCGCCCGTTGAGAGTTCCTAAACACGATGCGGAGGTCGTATCTTTCCGTACGTTCTTCGCTTGGGGAGAACGAGGCGTCAGTGAGGTGATTCCCTGGAAACAGCGGTGGCGTCGATCGGCACGACGCTGATAGCTGGCTATCGGCCGTTCCAAACATGAAATACGGCGATTGAGGGGTTATCCCGTTGGCAGAAAGGCTAGCAGCCAATAGCTGCCCCTTCGTATCTGCCGGAAACCTGCAAGGCGAGCCCGACTGTGAACTATGCAGCGAGTTCAGGTTCGGTGGCTACTGAGAGTCTAGCGCGTGTCAGATCGCTTCCGATCGCCTCGATCGCCCGCTCCAGCGCTTCGAAGCAGAACGTATCGAAGGCCGCGCCGACATCGGCGTGCATGATCGACAGGGCCTTCTCGACGGACATGGCAGCGCGGTACGGCCGATCGGCGGTCAGCGCGTCGAAGACGTCGGCGACCGAGACGATACGGGTGTCGAGTTCGATCTGTTCTCCCCCAAGGCCCCGCGGATAGCCCTTCCCGTCCAGTCGTTCGTGATGGGCCCCGCCGATCCGCGCCATCTCCTGGAACACGGGAACGCGGGACAATATGCTTTCCGATAGCGATGCATGGGCGCGCATCTCGCGCCATTCCTCCTCGTCGAGCTTGCCGTTCTTGTCGAGGATCGCGTTCGAGACCCCGAGCTTGCCGATGTCGTGCAACAAGGCAGCACGCCGCAGCCAGCGCCGGCGGTCGGGCGCGTATCCCAGCTCGGCGGCGATCATGTCGGCGTAGATCGACACGCGCTCGGAATGACCGGAGGTGAACGGGCTCTTGGAATCGATGATCTGCGCGAATGCTCGTGCGATGTCGTCGAGATACGCTTCATCGACGGCGATCAGACTGCGGCCGGGCTCCAGCGCGAGCACGGCATCCGCAACACCCTTGGATGCAAGCGTCGCCCAAAAGTCCGGCTCGGCCGCGACGCGCTCGAAGCATGCCACCGCATGCGGATCGAACCAGGTCCCCGATCGGGCCCGCGCTTCGCTGATCGCCGCCTCCGGGCCGGCGGCCGTGTGAAAGACGTCGATCACTTGCGAGAGAAGCGCGATGCGACTGTAGATCGGAATGGTGGGCCCCGCGAGGCGATCCGGCCGTCCTTCGCCGTTCCAGTGCTCGTCGAGCGCCTGGATCCCGTCGGAAACGGATGGCGGGAAGCGCAAGCTGGCCGCGATCTCGGCGCCGCGGTGACATCGCGTCTGGATGAGGTCGTCGACGATCGCCTCGCCGTTCTGGACGATGTTGAGAACGGCGCGCAGGCGATCGCCGAGTTTGGATCGCCTGCCCGTATGCGACAGGATGAAGCCGAGGACCTTCGGAAGGCTGTCGCCCAGCGTCTTGGAGTCTCGTTTGAAGGCGATGTCGTCGGAGAGGTAGAGCTCGCAGATCCGCGCCGCATTGCTGGAGCAGCCGAGGTCCTTCAGCATGACGGTGTAGTACAGCTCCCAGAGCTGCATGTCGGGCAGGCCCATCGCCCGGCCGATGCGCATGCCGATCCAGGTCGAGCGAAGGCAGTGGCCGACCGGCTGGCCTTCGGTAAGGTCCAAGGCATAGCTCAGCGCCCCCAGGAGGTTGGCCAGCGAGATGACCCCATCCGCTTGCTCGTATTCGCGAACCTGCTGCACTGTTGCGTCCCTTCGCCGTCTGCTGTTCGCGGATCAGATCATCATCGTGTTGATAGGTCTTCGTGTGTCATTCGCGAACTGAAGAGCCAGTGAACGGACCCCGAACTGCAGGCCTCCAAAATCACTAAGCCGCTCCAAGCTCCCTTGGGATATTGGTTGATGGCTTGGCTTTCCGCCGGTGTTTGACGTCGCGCTCTACTGCTCTCCCAGACATGATTCGGGGCCGAGAGCTCCAAGCTCAAGCAGCACGTCATGCAGATCGCTCTTCGATTTCGATTCTCAGAAAGCGCCCTACATTCTGAAGATGCAGGGCCGCCTAGGTAGAATAAGCCCGCCTGGGTGATCTGGGCGGGCCTACTAAGCCTCTATTAACGATGAAGGTCTCAGGCGAACGCATTCGCGTCGAGGGTTACCGAAGATACGCCAGCCAGTGTGATCGATCCGCCGCCTGATAGATGCACCACCGCCGAGCCGCCCACATCGTGCATGGTGTAGCTCTGTCCCTGTAGATCGAGGCGATCCCCTTCCGAGTAGGTGAAATCCGAGATGATGTCGTTGCCCGAATTCAGGGTGAAATAGAAGGTGTCTGCGCCGTCATCACCTTCGAGAATGTCGTCGCCGAGATCACCCCAGATATGATCATCGCCATGGCCGCCCGAAACGAAATCGTCGCCCTTGCCGCCCCGCAAAACGTCGTTGCCAGCACCGCCGAACTCCATGTCATTGCCCTGGTTGCCGAGGAACAGATGACCGTCATCGTGACCGAAGAACATATCGTTCTGGTTGCCACCCATAAGCATGCCCTCGCCGGCATGTCCCATAATCATCTTGCCGCCGGTAGACGCGCCCGAACTGGTGAGATGAGCTGCACTCTCCGACCCGACTGAACCACCATGGCCGCCAGGCAGATGTGAATGGGGGGTCGTCACTGGCGTCGTCGGCGACGAATTGCCACCAGTGGTCGGCACGCCACCAGTCGTCGGCAGGTTCGGAACGTTGTCCGTGGTCGGCACGCTTGGAGTGCCGCCCGTGGACGGCACGTTCGGCGTACCACCTGTGGGTGGCGTGTTGGGGGTACCGCCCGTGCCAGCCGACGCGTCAACGCTGCCTGTGCTCCCGACACCAACGGAGATAGTCGTGCCAGCGGATGCAGTGCTGTCTGGCTCGCCCGATGTGGGGGCGGTTGGCGAGCCCGTGTTAGGTGCACTGCCGAGCCCTAGATCAATGCCAACCAGTGGTGAGGTCGACTCAGCCGAGTTTGGAAGATCAACGTTGGCATCGATAATTGGGATCTGACCGCCGAGCGTTGCTTCGAGTTCTAGCGCTGTTCCGCTTACCCCATTCACGACGTCACTAAGGTCCGCATCGACAAGGACTGCGACCGTGCTGACTGGGTTTGCTAAAAAGTTCGTATCAGTCCCAACCGAGGCTTGGTTGCCTAGCGTTGCCTCTAGTTCTAGCGCTGTTCCATTCACCACATTTACCACGTCCGCGAGGCCGGCATCCGAAACGCCAGTGACCAAGTTGGTCAGCTCATTCAATAGGTCCGGACCAGTCGGGATCGGAGACTGATTGCTGAGGATCGTCTCCCCCTCAAGCACTACACCGCCGATGACATTCACAACGTTCGTAACGCTGGTGTCAGTGATGGCTGCAATCGTATTCGTGAGATCGTTCAGCAGGCTCGTATCGTTGAGGAGAGAGGGCTGATTGCCGAGTGTTGCATCCAGAACCGTTCCGCTGTCTGCACTCAAAACGTTCGCAAGCCCGGCATTGGCGACGCCTGCGATTGGGTTGATGAGGTTGCTCACGGTGGTCGTATTGATCTGCGGCAGGAGGATCATGACTGGCTCCATTGAATGGTACATGCGGTGAGAGCAAGATCACTCGCAGGCTTATAAATCTTGGTAGTGCGCGGACAAAGAATTACATGTATCGAGAAACTGAAGTGCAATCGCAGCTGACACTGGATCGGGTAATGTCAGCGGGTGTTACAAACCCTTTTTTTCGAGCTAGTTATGAGTGACAGCATGACGAGCGAGGCTGAAGCCGCTTTCGGCTACACTCTTGCAGCGCGGGCTGGCTCCTCGTACGCATCCGGCATAGGCCGCGGTCAGGCAGCGACGGCTTGATCCTGATGGGTTGCTACGGCCCAGTTCCACGGCACGAGTTCTGACAGTCGAGCCTGTGGCATGTCTGCGATGCGGGCGAGAACGCCGGCGAGCCAGGCGTGCGGGTCGATATCGTTAAGCTTGGCGGTGGCGATCATCGTCAGCATGAAGGCGCAATGATCAGCGCCACGCTGCGAGCCGGCGAAGGTCCATGAGCGTCGACCGAGCGCGATGCCACGTAGGGCTCGTTCGGCCGCGTTGTTCGACAGACAGATGCGTCCGTCGGTTGTGAAGCGGGTGAAGGCATCCCACCGGATCAGCATGGAGTCCATTGCCTTGGCCACGTCTGCATGGCGCGACAGGCGTGCCCGCTCGGTGCGCATCCACCCCTCGAAGTCGGCAAGGAGCGGCGTGGAACGCTCCAGGCGGATCGCCAGACGGTCGGCGGCAGGCAAGCCGTGCGTCTCACGCTCAATGGCGAACAGGGCATCGATGCGCTTCACCGCCTCCAGCGCCATGGGCGAGATCGACGCCGCGCTCTTTCCACGCCGGGCGTTCTTCGCGATGTCGGCAAGCTCGAAGAACTTACGTTTGGAGTGTACCCAGCACAGAGCCTGGGTCAGCGGTCCCGGACTTCGCCCCGCAGCGTAAAGGCGTCCATAGCCGGAATAGGCGTCGGCCTGCAGGATGCCAGCCCAGTCCTTCAGATGGGCCTCGGGCTGCTCGGCGGTGCGATCTGGAGAAGCGTAGTACAAGGCCGCCGGTGGCGACGGACCGCCAAAAGGGCGATCATCGCGCACATAGGTCCAGATCCGGCCCGTCGCAGTCCGGCCCTTGGCCAGGATCGGCACGGTCGTGTCGTCGCCGTGCAGGCGCTCGGCGGCGAGGACGTGGGCGGCGATGAGGTCGTGAAGCGGCCGAAGAGCGTGCACGCAGGCGCCGACCTAGTCGGCCAGCGTCGAGAGCGGCAGATCGATCCCCTCGTGGGCGTATCGTGTCAAACGGCCTGCAAAACTGACCCCGGATCGGCGTCCAACTTTGACCCCTGAGGCGTGAGGGTGCGGCCGCGGTTCCGATCTCCGTAGAGCCGTAGGCGGAGCGGAGATCGGA
>NZ_LMOH01000001.1 GCF_001423245.1 Aureimonas sp. Leaf324 | reverse complement strand
GGACGCGGGCTTGGTGACGCGGAGCGTCCGGGATCTTTCGAGCCAGGCGGAGATGCTGGACCTGATGGGACTGGGGCCGGAGGCGGTTCTGGTGATCCATGTGGGCGGTGTGTACGGCGACGTTCTGGCGAGCCGCGAGCGGTGGGTGCGCACGTGGGAGACGCTGCCCGAGCCCGTGCGGCGGCGTCTGGTGCTGGAGCATGACGACGTCCGGTTTTCGGCGTCGGACACGCTGTGGATCCACGCCCGGACGGGAGTTCGGCTTGTCTTCGACCACCAGCATTTCTGGTGCTGGAACCCAGAGGGGCTGGATCTGGGCGAGACGTTGCGGGCGATGGTGCGGACGTGGCCGTGTGGCGAGGTTGCCAAGATCCACTATTCCTCGCCGCGGACGGCGTTTCGCGAGCAGGTGGTGGCGGACCGCGCGACGGGGCGCAAGGNGGACGTGGCCGTGTGGCGAGGTTGCCAAGATCCACTATTCCTCGCCGCGGACGGCGTTTCGCGAGCAGGTGGTGGCGGACCGCGCGACGGGGCGCAAGGTCTCCCGGTCTGTTGCGCCGGTCATGACGGCCCACGCGGATTTCATCAACCCGTTCGAGTTCGTGATGTTTCTGGAGCGGGTGGCGGGCGTGGAGTTCGACGTGATGCTGGAGGCGAAGGCGAAGGACCTGGCGCTGTTTCGGCTGCGGGAGGATCTGCGGCGGTATGGCGGGGTGTGGGCGGCGCGCTTTGGCTTGGCGACGGCGGGCCATGCGGGTGTGTGAACGCCAAAACGCCCGCCGCGGTTTTCACCGGGGCGGGCGTCGAGGGGGATGAAGAGAGCGTGGATGCGATTGGCAGACCTGGCAGCGACCGACTTTCCCGCGTCTTAAGACGAAGTATCATGGGCGCTGAGGCGTTTCACGGCCGAGTTCGGAATGGGATCGGGTGCGGCCGCCCCGCTAAAACCACCAGGTCGGCCAATCGCATCAGTCTGGAAGCTGGATTTTCAGGAACTCAAGCGATGAGCCGCCGTCCGAGCGCTCCGTTGGAGCGAGGACAGCCCCGCTCCGACCGGAGCGGCGCGCCTTGTGGCGCGTCAGCCAAGCGGACGGATGTCCGCGCCGGCGCTTGAGGCCTTGAGAATGAAGCCCATGATCATCGCTCTGCCGACAATCGCTGTCGCGATTGCGGCGGGATGATGATGGGCGAATGAGAACGATCAAGCCGATCGGGCGATTAGTACCGGTCAGCTTCACGCGTTACCGCGCTTCCACATCCGGCCTATCAACGTGGTCGTCTTCCACGGCCCTGATAGGGAATACTCGTTTCCAGGTGGGTTTCCCGCTTAGATGCCTTCAGCGGTTATCCCGTCCATACATAGCTACCCTGCACTGCGGCTGGCGCCACAACAGGTCCACCAGAGGTATGTCCATCCCGGTCCTCTCGTACTAGGGACAGATCCTGTCAATATTCCTGCACCCACGGCAGATAGGGACCGAACTGTCTCACGACGTTCTGAACCCAGCTCACGTACCGCTTTAATTGGCGAACAGCCAAACCCTTGGGACCTGCTCCAGCCCCAGGATGCGATGAGCCGACATCGAGGTGCCAAACAACCCCGTCGATATGGACTCTTGGGGGTCATCAGCCTGTTATCCCCGGCGTACCTTTTATCCGTTGAGCGATGGCCCTTCCACGCGGGACCACCGGATCACTATGACCGACTTTCGTCTCTGCTCGACTTGTCTGTCTCGCAGTCAGGCGGGCTTATGCCATTGCACTCGACGACCGATTTCCGACCGGTCTGAGCCCACCATCGCGCGCCTCCGTTACTCTTTGGGAGGCGACCGCCCCAGTCAAACTACCCACCATACACTGTCCCGGACCCGGATGACGGGCCGCGGTTAGACATCCATGACGATAAGGGTGGTATTTCAAGGATGGCTCCACGCGAGCTGGCGCCCACGCTTCAAAGCCTACCACCTATCCTACACATGCCGACACGAATGCCAGTGTAAAGCTATAGTAAAGGTGCACGGGGTCTTTCCGTCTGACCGCAGGAACCCCGCATCTTCACGGGGAATTCAATTTCACTGAGTCTGCGTTGGAGACAGCGGGGAAGTCGTTACGCCATTCGTGCAGGTCGGAACTTACCCGACAAGGAATTTCGCTACCTTAGGACCGTTATAGTTACGGCCGCCGTTTACTGGGGCTTCGATTCAGAGCTTGCACCCCTCCTCTTAACCTTCCAGCACCGGGCAGGCGTCAGACCCTATACGTCGTCTTGCGACTTCGCAGAGCCCTGTGTTTTTGATAAACAGTCGCTACCCCCTGGTCTGTGCCACCACCAAACACTTGCGTATCTGGAGGTCACGCTTCTTCCGAAGTTACGCGTGCAATTTGCCGAGTTCCTTCAACGCAGTTCTCTCAAGCGCCTTGGTATGCTCTACCAGTCCACCTGTGTCGGTTTCGGGTACGGTCTATACGGTGGGGCTATTTCCTGGGACCCCTTCACCGCAGCTCCAATCCAATAAGGAACTACGATACACGGGATCCGTCACTCACCACCAGGCCCACGATTATTAACGTGGTTCCCATCGACTACGCCTTTCGGCCTCGCCTTAGGGGCCGGCTCACCCTGCTCAGATTAACTTTAAGCAGGAACCCTTGGACTTTCGGCGAGGGTGTCTCTCACACCCTTTATCGTTACTCATGTCAGCATTCGCACTTCCCATACCTCCAGCAGCCCTCACGGGTCCGCCTTCAACGGCCTAGGGAACGCTCCGCTACCGCTGCGCGATCCGAGGATCGTCGCAACCCGAAGCTTCGGTGTATGGCTTGAGCCCCGTTACATTTTCGGCGCAAGAACCCTTAAATCTAGACCAGTGAGCTGTTACGCTTTCTTTAAATGATGGCTGCTTCTAAGCCAACATCCTGGTTGTTTTGGGATTCTCACATCCTTTCCCACTTAGCCATAACTTGGGGACCTTAGCTGTCGGTCAGGGTTGTTTCCCTCTTCACGACGGACGTTAGCACCCGCCGTGTGTCTGCCGACTAGTACTTCCAGGTATTCGGAGTTTGATTGGGTTTGGTAAGACGGTGAGTCCCCCTAGCCCATTCAGTGCTCTACCCCCTGGAGTATTCGGTCGACGCTCTACCTAAATAGATTTCGCGGAGAACCAGCTATTTCCGAGTTTGATTGGCCTTTCACCCCTAGCCACAAGTCATCCCAATCTATTGCAACAGATGCGGGTTCGGTCCTCCAGTGCGTGTTACCGCACCTTCAACCTGCTCATGGCTAGATCACTCGGTTTCGGGTCTAATCCGACGAACTGAACGCCCTGTTCAGACTCGCTTTCGCTGCGCCTACACCTACCGGCTTAAGCTCGCTCGCCAGACTAAGTCGCTGACCCATTATACAAAAGGTACGCAGTCACCCAGGACAAACCTTGGGCTCCTACTGTTTGTAGGCATCCGGTTTCAGGTTCTATTTCACTCCCCTTGTCGGGGTGCTTTTCACCTTTCCCTCACGGTACTGGTTCACTATCGGTCATGCACGAGTACTTAGGCTTGGAGGGTGGTCCCCCCAATTTCAGACAGGATTTCACGTGTCCCGCCCTACTCGAGGACCATCGAGAACATTGCGCCTACGGGACTATCACCCACTCTTGTCAGGCTTTCCAACCTGTTCGGCTTCTTTCTTCGATGGTCACTGGCCTGGTCCGCGTTCGCTCGCCACTACTAACGGAGTCTCGGTTGATGTCCTTTCCTTCGGGTACTTAGATGTTTCAGTTCCCCGAGTTCGCTTCTAACCCCTATGTATTCGAAGGTTAGATACCTCGCTGTTGAACCTTGGTCACCGCAACACCACCAGCACGTTCCCGTACCAGTGACGTTCCGATCTGACCAAGGCTCGGAGGTGGGTTTCCCCATTCGGAAATCCACGGATCAAAGCTCATTCGCAGCTCCCCATGGCTTATCGCAGCGTATCACGTCCTTCATCGCCTGTGCATGCCAAGGCATTCACCAGATGCCCTTAAGACACTTGATCGTTCTCATCGCCCATGATCATCAGTTCCCCTTTCGGGGAAGAGAGAGACGATCATGAACGCTTCATTCTCTTGAGAGCCATGCAAACACCGGCCCGCGTGCAACGGGTGTCGGCGTCCTGCAGCATGGCTCATGCCAATCCCACCCCGGCTAGAGGCGGAACTGGCGAAAGACCAGCTTCCAGAGACGAACCCCAAGGGCGGCGGTCAGGCACACCCATCCAATCGAAGCCCTCGTTTGACCTGGTCGGGCGATGAACCCTTCCAGCGAGGAACCTCGGACCAGTCCACCCGTGCGTTGCCGCCAGGTGACCCGTCAGGATCCGTCTTCTCTTCACATGTTCAAGAACGGGCGGTGCCACCGAAGCGACGCCGCAAACTTTTACTCTCTTCCTGGATACCCAACCGCTCGACACCAAAATGGTGGAGCCTGTCGGGATCGAACCGACGACCCCCTGCTTGCAAAGCAGGTGCTCTCCCAGCTGAGCTAAGGCCCCTCGCCCCAGTTCAACCATCGCAAACGCAATGGTGGGCCCGGGTAGATTCGAACTACCGACCTCACCCTTATCAGGGGTGCGCTCTAACCAACTGAGCTACGGGCCCGATCTCATGCGAGCCCGGCCCGGCCGAGGTCGTCGTCATATCCAGGGAAGAAAGAGAAACATGGGCGGCGATGCCGGCCATCACCCCAATCCCACAACCGAAGCTGCGTGGACAGGGCCTAGTCCATGTCGACAACAGCCTGACTGGCCGTCGTCTTGTTCCAAAACAGACCAATACGGTGGTCCCGGGCGCCGATCCGAGGATCGGGGGCCAGGAGGCCGTCAAAGGTCCATCCTTAGAAAGGAGGTGATCCAGCCGCAGGTTCCCCTACGGCTACCTTGTTACGACTTCACCCCAGTCGCTGACCCTACCGTGGTCGCCTGCCTCCTGTTGCCAGGTTAGCGCAACGCCTTCGGGTAGAACCAACTCCCATGGTGTGACGGGCGGTGTGTACAAGGCCCGGGAACGTATTCACCGTGGCATGCTGATCCACGATTACTAGCGATTCCAACTTCATGCACTCGAGTTGCAGAGTGCAATCCGAACTGAGACGGCTTTTGGGGATTAGCTCACCATCGCTGGCTGGCTGCCCACTGTCACCGCCATTGTAGCACGTGTGTAGCCCAGCCCGTAAGGGCCATGAGGACTTGACGTCATCCCCACCTTCCTCCGGCTTATCACCGGCAGTCCCCCTAGAGTGCCCAACCAAATGCTGGCAACTAGGGGCGAGGGTTGCGCTCGTTGCGGGACTTAACCCAACATCTCACGACACGAGCTGACGACAGCCATGCAGCACCTGTGTCCACGTCCCGAAGGAATGACCTCATCTCTGAGGACGTCGTGGCATGTCAAGGGCTGGTAAGGTTCTGCGCGTTGCTTCGAATTAAACCACATGCTCCACCGCTTGTGCGGGCCCCCGTCAATTCCTTTGAGTTTTAATCTTGCGACCGTACTCCCCAGGCGGGAAGCTTAATGCGTTGGCTGCGCCACCGAAAGGTAAACCCCCCGACGGCTAGCTTCCATCGTTTACGGCGTGGACTACCAGGGTATCTAATCCTGTTTGCTCCCCACGCTTTCGCACCTCAGCGTCAGTATCGGACCAGTGAGCCGCCTTCGCCACTGGTGTTCCTGCGAATATCTACGAATTTCACCTCTACACTCGCAATTCCACTCACCTCTTCCGAACTCAAGACACCCAGTATCAAAGGCCGTTCCGGGGTTGAGCCCCGGGATTTCACCCCTGACTTAAATGTCCGCCTACGTGCGCTTTACGCCCAGTAATTCCGAACAACGCTAGCCCCCTTCGTATTACCGCGGCTGCTGGCACGAAGTTAGCCGGGGCTTCTTCTCCGGGTACCGTCATTATCGTCCCCGGTGAAAGAGCTTTACAACCCTAGGGCCTTCATCACTCACGCGGCATGGCTGGATCAGGCTTGCGCCCATTGTCCAATATTCCCCACTGCTGCCTCCCGTAGGAGTTTGGGCCGTGTCTCAGTCCCAATGTGGCTGATCATCCTCTTAGACCAGCTACCGATCGTCGCCTTGGTAGGCCTTTACCCCACCAACTAGCTAATCGGACGCGGGCTCATCCTGAACCGATGAATCTTTGCCCCTCAGGGCACATGCGGTATTAATTCCAGTTTCCCGGAGCTATCCCGCAGTTCAGGGTAGATTCCCACGCGTTACTCACCCGTCTGCCACTCCCCTTGCGGGGCGTTCGACTTGCATGTGTTAAGCCTGCCGCCAGCGTTCGTTCTGAGCCAGGATCAAACTCTCAGGTTTGATAAGAGTTATCCCGACCTAGTCACTGTCTCAAAGCATCAACGAGAGTTTGTACCAGGCATGGCAAACCAGCCGGCCAGGATCGCTCCCAACCAACACGGCAAAACACCACGCCTGCTCTCATCTTACCGAAACGTGTTCTCGTCGGTTCAGCTCTCGGACATAACCCAGGGCGAAAAGGATATCGCCCCAAGCCGTCCTCGGCCAACACCGCCGTCCACGTCTCTCTTTCTTCCGTTCTCTCTTCAATTCTCAAAGAACCCGGCAAACCACAACAGTCCGCCGCTCGGGTGACCAACAAGGCCAGCCACCCCTCCAAGCATGCCCAAAGCACAACTCGAAAAACTCGCCGACACARCTCAAAAGGCGCAAAACCGAGCCAGTCAGCCATCCCCTCCCAGAAACCCCGGAAGAACACAACCGCTAGCCCAACTTCCCGGCAAACCAACCAAACCGCCTCAGCCGTCCAGTCCGTCCGCCCCGGCGCCACCGCCGTCGTCGATGAACGCCTTATAGGGGGACCCACCGCAGAAGGTCAACAGGGAAATGCCGACCAAAGGGAAAAAATGGATGTTGCGCTCGACGTTCTCGACGACGNCCCAACTTCCCGGCAAACCAACCAAACCGCCTCAGCCGTCCAGTCCGTCCGCCCCGGCGCCACCGCCGTCGTCGATGAACGCCTTATAGGGGGACCCAACACGCAAGGTCAACAGGGAAATGCGAGGGGAAAGGAAAAAAGTGTCCGCCGCCGCTCCGCGGGGCTCCATGGCCCTGAGCAAAGCCTTTAGCTGCGAGATACTCCCCTCGCCTCCTCGCCCTTGGTCCATCCTTCGGTGGTTTCGGCGACGAAGTCGGCAAAACGTCCGTTCTCGATCGCCTGTCGAGCGCCCGCCATCAGCGTTTGATAATAGGCAAGATTATTCCATGTCAGCAGCATGGCACCAAGGGTCTCCTCGGTGCGAACGAGATGGTGGAGGTAGGCTCGGGCGTAGTCGCGTGATGCCGGGCAGTCGGACCGGTCGTCGAGAGGTGAAGCATCTTCGGCGTGCCGGGCGTTCCTCAGGTTGATGCGCCCATACCGCGTGAAGGCGAGACCGTGGCGTCCGGCTCGGGTGGGCATCACGCAGTCGAACATGTCGATCCCGCGGGCGATCGACTGAAGAAGATCGTCCGGCGTGCCGACCCCCATCAGGTAGCGCGGCTTTTCCGCTGGCATCACCGGAACCGTCTCTCCGAGAATGCGCAGCATCACCTCTTGCGGCTCGCCGACCGCAAGCCCGCCGACGGCATACCCCTTGAGGTTCATGGCCCGCAGCCGCTCTGCCGAACGGATCCGCAGGTCCACGACGTCGCCGCCCTGCACGATGCCGAACATCGCCTTGCCCGGTTGATTGCCGAAGGCGATCGCGCAGCGTTCCGCCCAACGAAGCGAAAGTTCCATGGCGCGCTCGACCTCCGAACGCTCCGCGGGTAACCGGATGCACTCGTCGAGCTGCATCTGGATGTCGCTGTCGAGGAGCCCTTGGATCTCGATCGAACGCTCCGGCGTCAATTCATGCACCGAGCCGTCGACATGGGATCGGAACGTGACGCCCTTCTCGGACATCTTCCGCAGGCTCGCGAGCGACATCACCTGAAAGCCGCCGGAATCCGTGAGGATCGGATAGGGCCAGCGGGCGAAGTCGTGCAGGCCACCAAGACGAGCCACGCGCTCCGCACCCGGACGCAGCATCAGGTGGTAGGTATTGCCGAGAATGATATCCGATCCGAGATCGCGGACCTGATCGAGATACATCGCCTTGACCGTTGCGGCCGTCCCCACAGGCATGAAGGCAGGCGTACGGACGTCACCCCGCGGCATGCGGATGGTTCCGCGCCGAGCAAGGCCATCGGTTGCCGATACGCTGAATTGGAATTCGGTCAAACGCTGCGCTCCAGGAGACAGGCGTCCCCGTAGGAATAGAAACGATAGCCGCTGTCGATCGCGTGATCGTAGGCGGCCCGCATCCGGTCGAGGCCGCTGAAGGCCGATACCAGCATGAACAGCGTCGAACGCGGCAGATGGAAATTCGTCATCAGGGCATCGACGGCCCGGAACTTGAAGCCCGGTGTGATGAAGATGTCGGTCGCGCCGGAGAACGATTCGATCCGACCGGTCGCGCGCGCCGCGCTCTCCAAGAGGCGAAGCGACGTCGTCCCAACGGCGACGATCCGGCGCCCCCCATCCCGCGCGGTCTGCAACCGATCGGCAACACCCACCGTCACGACGCCGATCTCGCTGTGCATCCGATGCTCGGTCGTGTCGTCGGCTTTGACCGGGAGAAACGTGCCGGCGCCGACATGCAGCGTGACATACTCCTGCGCCACACCGCGTTGATCGAGTTTCGCCAGAAGCTCCGGCGTGAAATGGAGACCCGCGGTCGGCGCGGCGACGGCCCCTTCCTCGCGGGCGAACACCGTCTGGTAGTCGCGCAGGTCGGCGTCATCGACGGCTCGCTTCGAAGCGATGTAAGGCGGAAGCGGCAGATGGCCGACGGTCGCGATGGCGGCGTCGAGTTCCGGGCCGGCCAGGGCGAATCGGAGGTCGACCTCGCCGCCCTCCCCTTTTTCGACCACGAGGGCGTCGAGGCTCGAATTTGCTGTGGTTTGGGACGAGAATTCGACGCGGTCGCCGACCTTGATCCGCTTGCCCGGCCGCATGAAGGCCTTCCAGCGATCGAGTTTGACGCGCATGTGCAGTGTCGCATCGACGGGAACGCGGGACGGTCCATCCGCACCGATCCTGACGCGCTCGCCGGTCAACTGGGCCGGAATGACCTTGGTGTCGTTGAAGACGAGGACGTCCCCTTCGCGCAGAAGGTCCGGCAGATCGCCGACGCGGCGATCTATGAAATGACCGGACGCTGAGACATGGAGAAGCTTGGCGGATTCGCGCGGAAGAGCGGGTCGCAGGGCGATCCGCTCTTCCGGCAGTTCGAAGTCGAAGAGATCGACTTGCACGGGAGCCTGATCAGACGTCCGCGGCGACGCGCATGGTGGTGATCGAGTCGGGATCGCGGACCGGCTCGCCACGCTTGATCTTGTCGACGATGTCCATGCCCTCGACGACCTCGCCCCACACCGAATACTGACGGTCCAGCCAAGGGGCGCGCTCGAAGCAGATGAAGAACTGCGAGTTGGCGCTGTTCGGGTTGGCCGTCCGGGCGGCCGAAACGGTCCCCCGCTTGTGAGGCTCGGCGGAGAACTCCGCCTTCAGATCCGGCTTGTCGGAGCCGCCGGTGCCGGTGCCCGTCGGATCGCCCGTCTGCGCCATGAAGCCGTCGATCACGCGGTGGAACACGACGCCGTCGTAGAAACCTTCGCGCGCGAGTTCCTTGACGCGGGCGACATGACCCGGCGCAAGGTCCGGCCGCAGCTTGATGACGACCTGCCCCTTCGTCGTTTCCAGAACCAGCGTGTTCTCGGGATCCTCAAAGGCCATCGTGCGTCTCCTATCAATGACGGAAGGCGACCCGACAGACTCGGGCCGCCTTGATGTTAGCGTGAATGGATCAAGCGCCTTGCGGTTGCAAGATCGATGTCAGCGAGTTTCGACCTTCACCATCTTGTCCGGGTTTTCGACGGTGCCGTTGTTGGCCTCGTCGCCCTTCTTGATCTTGTCGACCACGTCCATGCCCTTGGTCACTTCACCGACCACCGTGTACTGGCCGTTCAGGAAGTCGCCGTCGGCGAGCATGATGAAGAACTGCGAGTTGGCCGAGTTCGGATCCTGCGCGCGGGCCATTCCGACCGTGCCGCGCTTGAACGGCGTATCGGAGAACTCGGCCTTGAGATCCGGCTTGTCGGACCCACCCATGCCGGTGCCCGTCGGATCGCCGGTCTGGGCCATGAAGCCGTCGATCACGCGGTGGAACACCACGCCGTTGTAGAAACCTTCCTTGGCCAGCGCCTTGATCTGCTCGACATGCTTGGGCGCCAGGTCGGGGCGAAGCTTGACGTCGATCTCGCCCTTGCTGGTCTCGATGACGAGCGTGTCGCCGGCGGCGGTCTGCGCGTTCGCCGGAGCGATCGCGGACATCGCGACGGCCGCCAGAAGACCGAGGGTCGGAAGAAGTTTCATCATCGAACTCCGAGCAGCCCTCATGAAGCAGAGAGCTTGCGTTTCAGGGCGGCGGCGACGTGCTCCGGTACGAAGGAAGAGACGTCCCCACCCATTTTGGCGATCTGGCGGACCAATGTGGCGGTAATGGGCCTGGTGGCGGGTGATGCGGGCAGGAAGATCGTCGTGAGTTCCGGCATCAGGCTGCGGTTCATCCCGGCCATCTGCATCTCATAATCGAAGTCCGTCGCGTCCCGCAGGCCCCGCACGATGGCAACGGCCTCCTGACGTCGGGCTTCTTCCACCACCAGATCGTCGAAAAAGGAGACGCGGACCTGCGCAGCGATCGATCGGCCCTCGACGCTCTCCATCACCAGATCGGCTCTCTCCTGCGCGGTGAACAGCGGTGTCTTGCCGGGATGAACACCGATCGCGACCACCACCTCGTCGAAGAGCCGCGTTGCAGTTTGGAGAACGTCCACATGTCCGAGCGTCGGCGGATCGAAGCTTCCGGCGTAGAGCGCGATCCGCGTCATGACGACTTGCTAACCATGGGAAGAGATCGCTCCGACGGTTTGAAGCGG
Organism: Aureimonas sp. Leaf324; assembly: GCF_001423245.1. Classification (GTDB taxonomy): domain Bacteria; phylum Pseudomonadota; class Alphaproteobacteria; order Rhizobiales; family Rhizobiaceae; genus Aureimonas. The sequence goes on along the minus strand of NZ_LMOH01000001.1, from coordinate 652,007 downwards.
CTAGGGGCGCGATACCATTTTGACAAGAATTCGGACCGCAAGATGCGCGGGACTAATCGCGCGGCGTGAGCGCGAATCGAAGCGATCCAGCGATGGAACGATTCGTCAACCATTCACGTTATGGCGTTGTATTTCGGAGGGAAATCCATGCTGTTCCTCGCCCTGTCGCTTGCGATGGTCGCTTCTCTGTCCACCGCTACCGTGATCGCGATGCACAACGAAGCGAGCAAGCAGCGTGCGCGCGCCTTCGCCCGCAAGCCGAAAATTCTCGGCTGATCGCAGTCTGCGGCGGGAGGGCACGGGGCCGCCGCCGCAGTCCGCTCTATCCGTCACTCGCCGGACGCCTCCGACGTCTCGCCCGAACCTTCGGCCAAGGCTGGCTCTTCGGTCCCCTGATCGGGGATGCGCTCGACAGAGACGACCCGCTCGTTGTCGGCCGTGTTGAAGATCGTCACGCCCTTGGTCGCACGACCGGCGATACGAATGCCTTCGACGGGCACGCGGATCATCTGGCCCCGGTCCGAAATCATCAGCACCTGATCGCCGGATTCAACCGGGAAGCCTGCCACCAGCCGGCCAATATCGCCGACCCGGCCGAGATCCGTCGCGCGAATGCCCTTGCCGCCGCGTCCGCTGGTGCGGAAGTCGTACGACGACGACCGCTTACCGAAGCCGAACTCGCTCAGCGTGAGGACGAACTCTTCCCGCGCACCGAGATCGGCGTAGCGTTCTGCGGAGATCGAAACGCTCTCCGTGGCCTCTTCATCCGCTACCTCCTCGGCAACGTCGCCCTCCACCGCGCGCCGCTTGCGCAGATAATCCGCGCGCTCGGCGGGGGTCGCGTCGACGTGGCGCAGGATCGCCATCGAGATCAGACGGTCGCTTTCACCCAGCGCCATACCGCGCACGCCGATCGAGTTCCGTCCGGTGAAGACGCGCACGTCGGTGACCGGGAACCGGATGCAGAGCCCCGCCGACGAGACGAGAAGAACGTCGTCGTCCTCGCCACAGACGGCGACGGCCAAAATCTCGTCTTCCGCCTCTTCCAGCTTCATCGCAATCTTGCCGTTGCGGTTCACCTGCGTGAAGTCCGACAGCTTGTTGCGACGAACCGTTCCCTTGGTCGTCGCGAACATCACGTTCAGCCGCTCGGCTGCTTCTTCCTCGTTCGGAAGCGGGAGGATCGAGGTGATGCGCTCGCCCTTCTCCAGAGGCAGCATGTTCACCAGCGCCTTGCCCCGCGACTGCGGTGTGGCCAGCGGCAGGCGCCAGACCTTCTCCTTGTAGACGATGCCACGGGAAGAGAAGAACAGGACGGGCGTGTGGGTGTTGGCGACGAAGAGCCGGGTGACCGAATCCTCCTCGTCCTTCAGCGACATGCCTGAGCGTCCCTTTCCGCCGCGCCGTTGGGACCGGTAGATGCTGAGTGGCACGCGCTTGATGTAGCCGCCATGGCTGACGGTCACGACCATGTCCTCACGCGGGATGAGGTCCTCGTCGTCGAGATCGGCGGCGCCTTCGAGAAGCTGCGTGCGGCGCGGTGTCGCGAACTCCTCGCGCACGGCCGTCAGTTCGTCCTTGATGATCTCGCGCACGCGCACCCGCGAGGAAAGGATCTCGAGGTAGTCGCGGATCTCGTTGCCGATCGTGTTCAGCTCGTCGCCGATTTCGTCGCGCCCGAGTGCCGTGAGGCGCTGCAGGCGGAGGTCGAGGATCGCGCGGGCCTGCGTTTCCGACAGACGGTAGGTGCCGGCGTCGCTGATGCGATGGCGCGGGTCGTCAATGAGGCGGATCAGCGGCGCGACGTCCTTCGCCTCCCACTCCCGCTCCATCAGCTGCTCGCGAGCCGTCGTCGGGTCCGGCGCATGGCGGATCAGCTTGATGATCTCGTCGATATTGGCAACCGCGATGGCCAAGCCGACCAGGACGTGGGCCCGCTCGCGCGCCTTGCGCAGGAGGTACTTCGTCCGCCGCTGCACGACCTCCTCGCGGAACGCCACGAAGGCGGACAGCATGTCGAGAAGGTTCATCTGCTCCGGCTTGCCGCCGTTCAGCGCCACCATATTGGCGCCGAAGGTCGTCTGCAGGGGAGTGAAACGATAGAGCTGGTTCAAGATCACATCGGACGAGGCGTCACGCTTGCACTCGATGACGACGCGATACCCCTCGCGGTCGCTCTCGTCGCGAATGTCGGAGATGCCTTCCACGCGCTTTTCGCGCACGAGGTCGGCCATCTTCTCGATCATCGAGGCCTTGTTCACCTGATACGGGATCTCGGTGATGACGATCGCTTCGCGGTCGCCTCGCATCTCCTCGATGTGCACCTTGCCGCGCATCAGGATCGAGCCGCGTCCGGTGGCGTAGGCGCTCTGGATGCCGGCGCGGCCGAGCACGATGGCGCCGGTCGGAAAGTCAGGACCTGGGATGATGTCCATCAGGTCCGGCAACTGCAGCGTCGGGTTGTCGATCAGGGCGATGCAGCCGTCGATCAGTTCGCCGAGATTGTGTGGCGGAATGTTCGTCGCCATGCCGACGGCGATGCCGCCCGAACCGTTGAGCAGGAGATTCGGGACGCGCGCCGGCAGCACGACCGGCTCCTGTTCACGACCGTCATAATTGTCCTGAAAGTCGACCGTTTCCTTGTCGATGTCCGCAAGGATCGCATCGGACACCTTCTCGAGCCGGCATTCGGTGTAGCGCATGGCCGCCGGCGGATCGCCGTCGATCGAACCGAAGTTGCCCTGTCCGTCGATCAGCGGCGCCCGCAGCGAGAAATCCTGCGCCATGCGAACGAGCGCGTCGTAGATCGAGGCGTCGCCATGCGGATGGAACTTACCCATCACCTCGCCGACGACGCCGGCGGACTTGCGGTAGGACTTGTTCCAGACCAGCCCCATTTCGCTCATCGCGTAAAGCACGCGCCGATGCACCGGCTTCAACCCGTCGCGCACGTCGGGGAGCGCGCGACTCACGATCACGCTCATGGCGTAGTCGAGATAGGAGCGCTGCATCTCCTCGATGATGGAGACCGGCTCGATCCCCGTCGGACGCTCGGGCTGGATGGAATCGGGAGGAAGATCGGACAAGATGAAATCCTGGGCAGAATGTACCGTCCTTATATAAGGAACCGGCACATCGACGCAAATCGGCGCGCTCGTAATTCGGCCGACGGATCAATGACTTGGCAGATTGCCCGCAAATAAACGTCGCACGTCCCGCACAATCCACCGCCGGGCCGTCGCACCGGCATCCCCACGACGCTATGAGAAGGAGATTTCCAGCGACGCACGGGGCCCGCGAATGATCGAGACATTGCTCAACGGCTTCGCCACCCTGTTCGTCATCATCGACCCGATCGGGCTGGCCCCGATCTTCCTCGGGCTGACGGCAGGTCTGTCGCGGACGGATCGCGCGCGGATCGCGCGCAACGGCTGTCTGATCGCCTTCGCGATCCTCGCCGTCTTCGGTCTCGCAGGCCTCAGCGTTCTGACGGCGCTCGGCATCTCGCTCGGAGCGTTCCGCGTGGCCGGCGGACTGTTCCTCTTCTGGATCGCGTTCGAACTGGTGTTCGAGAAGCGGAAAACGCGCAAGGAAAAGGATGCGCAGACGGCCATGACCGAGCACGAGGCCGGCGAGATCGCGGCCGTACCGCTGGCGATCCCACTGATGGCCGGACCCGGCGCGATCTCCGCCGTGATCCTTCTGTCCGGTGAGTTGCCCTCGGCGGCGGGCCAGGGAAGCGTGCTGGCCGTCGTCGCCATCACGATCTTCGTCGCCTACCTGTTCCTGCGCGCCGCCGATCGGCTCGAGCGGCTGATGGGGCATACCGGCCGAGCCGTGGTGACCCGCCTTCTCGGCGTGTTGCTCGCGGCCCTTGCCGTTCAGTTCGTCAGCGACGGGGTCAAGGCGCTGTTCCTCGTCCCCGCCGCCTGAGACCGTCTTGAAGGATCAGAACGGGATTTCGTCGTCCATGTCATCGGACGGGCGACCACCGCCACCGCCCCCGCCGCCATATCCACCGCCGCCGCCGCCGCCGCCCGAGCTGCGGCCACCACCGCCCCCGCCGCCGCCACGGCCATAGTCGCCGCCGCCACCGGAGCGTCCGCCCGAGCGCTCGCCGCCACCCTCGTAGGACGGCCCGCCACCGTCGCCGCCGCGTCCGCCGAGCATCTGAAGCTCACCGCGAAAACGCTGGAGCACGACTTCGGTCGTGTACCGCTTCTGGCCCTGCTGGTCCTCCCACGAACGGGTCTGCAGCTGGCCCTCGATGTAGACCGTCGAGCCCTTCTTCAGGTACTGCTCGGCGACCTTCACCAGGTTCTCGTTGAAGATCACGACGCTGTGCCACTCCGTGCGCTCCTTGCGCTCGCCGGAGGCCTTGTCGCGCCAGGTCTCGGAGGTCGCGATCCGCAGGTTTGCGATCGCGTCGCCGGAGTTCAGGCGCTTGATCTCGGGATCGGCACCGAGATTTCCGACGAGGATGACCTTGTTGACGCTACCCGCCATTCTTCTTCTCCGTATGAACGCTCGTCGCGCGGACACTAGTGCCATTGGCGCCGGCACGATACCGCCGGAAACGGCGATCCCCAGCCTTCTGGGCGACCAGTCAGGGTGACATGGATTGCTGCCCCACGTGATTCTGTCTAGAACAAAATGGGAACTCGGCGAAGGCAACGCCAGTCCGGCGAGGCCGGGCCTTTGATTCTTCGCAGGCCTTCCCGATATGGGCTGTGGGCTGGAGCGGAAAACCGGATCGGACGGGCGAACCGAATCCGCCGGCTTTCCATTCAAGCTCTCGTATTCGACACAGTGCGGCGAACTCCATGAAGAATGTCATCTCCATTCGCGGCGCTCGCGAGCACAATCTCAAGAACGTCGATCTCGACCTCCCGCGCGACAAGCTGATCGTGATGACCGGCCTGTCGGGCTCCGGCAAGTCGTCGCTTGCCTTCGACACGATCTATGCCGAAGGGCAGCGCCGCTACGTCGAAAGCCTTTCGGCCTACGCCCGCCAGTTCCTGGAGATGATGCAGAAGCCGGATGTCGACCAGATCGACGGCCTCTCGCCCGCGATCTCGATCGAGCAGAAGACGACCTCGAAGAATCCGCGCTCGACGGTCGGCACGGTCACCGAAATCTACGACTATCTACGTCTTCTCTTCGCTCGCGTCGGCGTGCCCTATTCGCCGGCGACCGGCCTGCCGATCGAGAGCCAGACGGTCAGCCAGATGGTCGATCGCATCATGGTGCTCGAAGAGGGGACGCGCCTCTTCCTGCTGGCGCCGATGATCCGCGGCCGCAAGGGCGAGTACAAGAAGGAACTGGCCGAGCTTCAGAAGAAGGGTTTCCAGCGCGTACGCATCGACGGCGAATTCTACGATATCGCCGACGCCCCGACGCTCGACAAGAAGTTCAAGCACGACATCGACGTCGTGGTGGACCGCATCGTCGTGCGCGGGGACATCAAGTCGCGTCTTGCCGACAGCCTCGAGACGGCCCTTCGGCTCGCGGATGGGCTGGCGGTCGCAGAGTATACAGACGGCCCCGGCGATGACGGCAAGCCGCGCCAGATCCTGTTCTCCGAGAAGTTCGCCTGCCCGGTTTCAGGTTTCACGATCCCGGAGATCGAACCGCGCCTGTTCTCGTTCAACAACCCGTTCGGCGCCTGCCCGCGTTGCGACGGTCTCGGCTCGCAGCAGCAGATCGACCCGAAGCTCATCGTGCCGGACGAGAATCTGACGCTGAAGGGCGGCGCCATCGCGCCCTGGGCGAAGTCGACCTCCCCCTACTACGGCCAGACGCTCGAGGCCCTTGGTCGCGAATACGGATTCAAGCAGACCGAGCGCTGGTCGGCACTCTCCGAGACCGCGCGCAACGCGATCCTGAAGGGCACCGGCAAGACCAAGATCGAGTTCCGCTACAACGACGGTCTGCGGTCCTACTCCACCACCAAGACCTTCGAGGGCATCGTCCCCAACCTCGAGCGTCGCTGGAAAGAGACCGACTCCGCGTGGTCGCGCGAGGAGATCGAACGCTACATGTCGGCGACCCCCTGCCCCGCCTGCGCCGGTTATCGGCTGAAGCCCGAAGCGCTCGCGGTCAAGGTCGCGGGGCTGCACATCGGCGAGGTCAGCGAGCAGTCGATCCGCAATGCGCGCGACTGGTTCGAGGCACTGCCCCAGAAGCTGACGCAGAAGCAGAACGAGATCGCGGTCCGGATTCTCAAGGAGATTCGCGAACGCCTGCGCTTCCTCAACGATGTCGGTCTCGAATACCTCACGTTGTCGCGCGCATCGGGCACGCTGTCCGGCGGCGAGTCTCAGCGAATCCGCCTCGCCTCGCAGATCGGTTCCGGCCTGACGGGTGTCCTCTACGTGCTGGACGAGCCCTCCATCGGCCTTCATCAGCGCGACAACGAGCGGCTTCTGGCCACGCTGAAGCATCTGCGCGACATCGGCAACACGGTCATCGTCGTCGAGCACGATGAGGACGCGATCCTGATGGCCGACCACGTGGTCGACATCGGTCCGGCGGCCGGCGTCCACGGTGGTCAGATCATCGCTTCGGGCACGCCCGCCGAGGTGATGGCGCACCCGAACTCGCTGACCGGCGCCTATCTTTCCGGCGCCAAGGGCGTGCCGGTCCCGGGCAAGCGGCGCAAGTCGCAAAAGGGCAAGGCGATCAAGGTCGTCGGCGCGCGCGGCAACAACTTGAAGAACGTCACCGCCGAAGTGCCGATGGGCGTCTTCACCTGCGTCACCGGCGTCTCCGGCGGCGGCAAGTCGACCTTCCTGATCGAGACGCTGTTCAAGGCTGCGGCTCGTCGCATCTCCGGCGCGCGCGATGTGCCGGCCGACCACGACCGTGTCGACGGGTTGGAGCTCCTCGACAAGGTGATCGACATCGACCAGTCGCCGATCGGTCGTACGCCGCGATCGAACCCGGCGACCTACACTGGTGCCTTCACCCCGATCCGCGACTGGTTCGCCGGCCTGCCGGAGGCGAAGGCGCGCGGCTACCAGCCGGGTCGCTTCTCCTTCAACGTAAAAGGCGGCCGCTGCGAGGCGTGCCAGGGCGACGGCGTCATCAAGATCGAGATGCACTTCCTGCCCGACGTCTACGTCACCTGCGACGTCTGCCACGGCAAGCGCTACAATCGCGAGACGCTGGAGGTGACCTTCAAGGAGAAGTCGATCGCCGACGTCCTCGATATGACCGTCGAGGAAGGCGTCGAGTTCTTCTCGGCTGTCCCGGCGGTTCGGGACAAGCTGGTGACGCTGAACGAGGTGGGCCTCGGATACATCAAGGTCGGGCAGCAGGCGAATACGCTGTCCGGCGGCGAGGCGCAGCGTGTGAAGCTGGCGAAGGAGCTGTCGCGCCGGGCGACCGGCCGCACGCTCTACATCCTCGACGAGCCGACGACCGGGCTGCACTTCCACGACGTCGCCAAGCTCCTGGAGGTGCTTCACGAGCTCGTCGACCAAGGCAATACCGTCGTCGTGATTGAGCACAATCTCGAGGTCATCAAGACCGCGGACTGGGTGATCGACATCGGCCCGGAAGGCGGCGACGGAGGCGGCGAGATCGTCGCAACGGGAACGCCGGAAGCCTTGGTGAAGGTGCCCCGCTCCTACACCGGCCGTTTCCTGAAGGACCTGCTGGAGCGCCGTCCGATCGCGAAGGCCGAAGCTGCCGAGTAGTGTCAGCCGCCCCGCATGGCGCTGAGTTCGGCGTGAACGCGGGGCAGCATCTGCGGCAGATCCTCGGAGATGAGGCCCGGTCCGAAAAATTCAGCCGCACGTCCGTGCATCCAGACGCCGGCGCAGGCCGCTTCGAAGGTCGGTGTTCCCTGCGCGAGTTGCGCCGCAATGATGCCGGCGAGGACGTCTCCCGTCCCCGCCGTTGCCAGCCATGGCGTTCCGGTCGCGTCGATCGCGGCCCGGCCGTCGGGGGTAACGATCACGGTGTCGGCCCCTTTCGAGACGACGACGGCTCCGGACGCGCGTGATGCGGCTTGCGCGGCATCGAGCTTCGAAAGCGATGGATCGGCTGCGATCTCCGGAAACAGGCGCCTGAATTCTCCGGCGTGCGGGGTGAGCACGACGCCGCCCTCGCTCTCGTGGCATTCGGTGAACAGGTGCTCTGGCTCCGGCGCGAACGCCGAAATCCCATCTGCGTCGAGCACCAGCCGTCGGCCAGCGCGCAGGATCATCCTCGCGAAGACCCGCGCCTTCGCGGCGTCTCCAAATCCCGGGCCGAGGACGAAGGCGTTGAAGCGCGTGTCCTCCAGCAGTGCGGCGAGATCGCTCTCGCCGTCGCAGCCACGCAACATGATCGCCGTGACCTGAGCCGACAGACCGGCAAGCGCGTCCCGCTTTCCGAGAAGCGTCACGAGACCTGCACCGCCGCGTAGTGCGGCCGCGGCTGCTAGGCGCGCCGCGCCGCTCTTCTCCAGCGGTCCGGCGAATACCACCGCGTGGCCTCGGTCGTACTTGTGCCCTGCCGACGACGGATGACGCAACTGGTCGAGCCACAGACCGGGTTCGTTCGCATCAGCCGGCGCCGGCACGTCCGCCCAGACGCCGTCCGGTATGCCGATCTCCGCCACGATCAGTTCTCCCGTATGCAGGCGGCCCGGCATCAGGAGTTGGCCAAGGCGCCGCCTCTCGAACGTGACTGTGCGTTGAGCCTGGATGGCTGCACCGAGGACAGCGCCTGTCCGCGCGTCGATGCCGCTCGGAATGTCGATCGAGAGAACGGGCGACCTGCTGTCGGCAAGCCGGCGAACGGCTTCGCGGCAGACCGCGTCCAGCGGGCGGCGGAGCCCGGTCCCGAACAACCCGTCGATCACGAGGTCGAACGGTTCGCCCCCGTAAGAATGCAGCGGTAGGCATTCGCTCGCATCGATGGTGGCGCCATAGGCGAACACCGTCACCGCGAACCGCCCGCGCAGGAGTTCGGCTGCCTTTCTCGCGTCGGCGCCATTCATGCCGGGCCCTGCCCAGACGGCGATCCGGGCCCCGTCCGGCAGCCCGCTTGCCGCCACCTCGGCGACGCGAGTTCCCGCGTGCTCAACGAGCGTTTCGAGCGCGATACCCGACCTGGCTGCGAGGGCGTCCGCCTGCTTGACGCCATTGTCGTCCAGAAGAGCGGTGGGCGATCCCGATACAAGCATGTTGCCGAAACTCTCGTCAGATGCCCATCAATTGAGCTAAACCTGCCGCCTGGATGCCCAGTCGGCCGGGACTGTTCGCTGGTTTTCGCGCCAGTCATCCGCTACACATCGCACAGGCATTTGCCGCATCGACTCGGCCGGGCTATCGGTCTACACGCTGCCTGGCCGGGAGCAGACGGTCACCCGTCCGAGGGCGGGTACGTAGGGGGAGACGGACTTCGGTGAAGAAGGTCGAAGCGATCATTAAACCCTTCAAGCTCGATGAAGTGAAGGAAGCCCTTCAGGACGTCGGTCTTCAGGGGATCACCGTCATCGAGGCCAAGGGTTTCGGGCGGCAGAAGGGCCATACGGAGCTCTATCGCGGCGCCGAGTACGTGGTCGACTTCCTTCCCAAGGTGAAGATCGAGATCGTTCTCGCCGACGAGGCGGTCGAAGGCGCGGTCGAGGCGATCCGCAAGGCGGCGCAGACCGGCCGCATCGGCGACGGTAAGATCTTCGTTTCGCACGTCGAGGAAGCCGTGCGCATCCGCACCGGCGAAAGTGGCGTCGACGCCATCTGATTTCCGGCGATCAACCGGACAGCCACACGAGCACAGTCGTCCATTCGGAAAGGACTCTCATGACTTCGGGCAACGATATTCTGAAGCAGATCAAGGATAACGACGTCAAGTTCGTCGACCTTCGCTTCACGGACCCCAAGGGCAAGCTCCAGCACGTCACGATGGACCAGACCATCGTCGACGAGGACATGTTCTCGGAAGGCACGATGTTCGACGGTTCGTCGATCGCCGGCTGGAAGGCGATCAACGAGTCCGACATGACCCTGATGCCGGACCCCGAGACGGCGCACATGGACCCGTTCTTCGCCCAGTCGACGATGGTCCTCTACTGCGACATCCTCGATCCGGTTTCGGGCGAGAGCTATAATCGCGACCCGCGTGGCACGGCGAAGAAGGCCGAGGCCTACCTCAACCAGTCCGGCATCGGCGACACCGCCTATTTCGGCCCGGAAGCCGAGTTCTTCATCTTCGACGACGTCCGCTACAAGGCCGACCCGTACAACACCGGCTTCAAGCTGGACTCCACCGAACTGCCGTCAAACGACGATTCCGAGTACGAGACGGGCAACCTCGGCCACCGGCCGCGCGTGAAGGGCGGCTACTTCCCCGTCCCGCCGATCGACAGCTGCCAGGACATGCGGTCCGAGATGCTGACGGTCATGGCCGAGATGGGCGTGGCGGTCGAGAAGCACCATCACGAGGTGGCTGCCGCCCAGCACGAGCTCGGCATCAAGTTCGACACCTTGGTCCGCAACGCGGACAAGATGCAGATCTACAAGTACGTCATCCACCAGGTCGCCAACGCCTACGGCAAGACGGCGACCTTCATGCCGAAGCCGATCTTCGGTGACAACGGCTCGGGCATGCACGTGCACCAGTCGATCTGGAAGGGCGGCAAGCCGACCTTCGCGGGCAACGAGTATGCCGGCCTGTCCGAGAACGCGCTGTTCTACATCGGCGGCATCATCAAACACGCCAAGTCGCTGAACGCCTTCACCAACCCGTCGACGAACGCCTTCAAGCGTCTGGTGCCGGGCTACGAGGCGCCGGTGCTGCTGGCCTACTCCGCGCGCAACCGCTCGGCGTCCTGCCGCATCCCGTTCGGCCAGTCGCCGAAGTCCAAGCGCGTCGAGGTCCGATTCCCGGATCCGACGGCGAACCCCTACCTCGCCTTCGCCGCCATGCTGATGGCCGGCCTCGACGGCATCAAGAACAAGATCCATCCTGGCGCTGCCATGGACAAGGATCTCTACGATCTGCCGCCCGAGGAGCTGAAGGAAATCCCGACGGTCTGCCGCTCGCTCCGCGAGGCGATGGAGAGCCTGGACTCCGACCGCGACTACCTGAAGGCCGGCGGCGTGTTCGACGACGACCAGATCGACGCCTTCATTGACCTGAAGATGGCCGAGGTCCTGCGCTTCGAGATGACGCCGCACCCGGTCGAGTTCGACATGTACTACTCGGTCTGATCGGTTCCGATCGGCTGCGACGATTGAGCCCCGGCGCTTCATGCGTCGGGGCTCTTTGCGTTTTAGGCCGCTGCTTTCTCGGGTGCGGTGAAGGCCGGCGGCGTGCTCCCGGCATTCGCTGGCTTGGAGCACTCTTGCGACAAAGCGGCCGGATCGCACCGGTCTCCTAGGCAAGGCCAGGGTGGCGTCGTGCTGGAAGGCGGGATTCGTGTGTTGAGGGCAATCGTTCTCCGAACGCCTCGTGTTCCTTGCTCAGCCCTCGTACCGGGACTTCTGTGCAAACCCGGCGCATAGCCCATTGGAGCGGGTCGTCGGCTCAACGTCGCGCTGTCCCGTTAATCTCCGTCATCAAGGGGCCCGACGCTGCGATCAGGCGACGCGTCGCTCGCCGAGCCGTCGCGGATCTTTCTGGTGGAAGCTGTGGCGACATCGCCAGTGGAGGCAGCGCCTCTCGAACCAAATCGGGACGAGAAAAGGGCCCGGCGGATCGCTCCGCCGGGCCCTTTTCCTGCGTCCGTGGTCCCGTAGACTCAGGCCGCCGCGGAAACCTCAGCGCCGAGCGGCACCTCGGAGATCGTCTTCAGAACCTGGCTGGCGATCTGATAGGGGCAGCCCTGCGAGTTGGGGCGGCGATCCTCGAGATAGCCCTTGTAGCCGTTGTTGACGAAGGAGTGCGGCACGCGGATCGAAGCGCCACGATCGGCCACGCCGTAGGAGAACTTGTTCCAGGGCGCGGTCTCGTGCTTGCCGGTCAGGCGCAGATGGTTGTCCGGGCCGTAGACGGCGATGTGGGCCTCGAGGTTCCTGTCGAAGGCGGCCATCAGCTGCTCGAAGTACTCCTTGCCGCCGACCTCGCGCATGTATGCCGTCGAGAAGTTGCAGTGCATGCCCGAGCCGTTCCAGTCGGTATCGCCGAGCGGCTTGCAGTGCCACTCGATGTCGATCTCGTACTTCTCGCAAAGGCGCTGCAGCAGGTACCGTGCCATCCAGATCTGGTCGGCGGCCTTTTTGGACCCCTTCCCGAAGATCTGGAATTCCCACTGGCCCTTCGCCACCTCGGCGTTGATACCTTCGTGGTTGATGCCGGCCGCGAGGCAGAGGTCGAGATGTTCCTCGACGATCTGGCGTGCGACCGAGCCGACGTTCGAATAGCCGACGCCTGTGTAGTAAGGGCCCTGCGGCGCGGGGTAGCCGCTTTCCGGGAAGCCGAGCGGGCGGCCGTTCTTGTAGAAGAAGTATTCCTGCTCGAAGCCGAACCAGGCGTTCTCGTCGTCGAGGATCGTGGCGCGAGCGTTCGAGGCGTGCGGCGTGACGCCATCCGGCATCATGACCTCGCACATGACCAGCACGCCGTTGGTGCGGGCCGGATCGGGATAGACGGCGACCGGCTTCAGAACGCAGTCGGAGCTGCGGCCCTCGGCCTGCATGGTCGAGGAGCCGTCGAAGCCCCAGAGCGGCAGCTCTTCCAGCTTCGGGAACTCGGAAAATTCCTTGATCTGCGTCTTGCCACGAAGATTCGGCACCGGGGTGTAGCCGTCGAGCCAAATGTATTCGAGCTTGTACTTCGTCATCCCACTTCTCCAAAGCGCTGGCCGGTTCCCGAGCGCATCGCATGGCGCACGGCCAGACCCAGCCTGCCAACCCTCATGCATATCTCGTGCCAGTTTCAACATGGACCGTTGAAACCCGCCCAAGGGGCATTGGGACTACCTGGAGTGCAACCCGACTTCGCGCTCGCTGCCAGCGTTTACGCGCCATTCCAGTTGCTATTCCTCGATGCAAAACGTCGTTCACCCCTTCGCCGCATGATGACACTTTCGCGTGGGACGCCGTCCGAGACCCTTCCATCTGATGAAATTGAGTGCATATTGCATAGGGAATGAGCAAGCCGCGATGCTGAAAGACGCGGCGCTCCGCTAGGAGGAGATCGCAATGGAACGCAATCCACTCTCTCCAACCGCCACTATTCTCGCATTTCCCGTCGGCGGCCGGCGGGAGGCGCGGTTCTGGGGCGCCGCCTCCCAGGATCGGGCTCCAACTCGCGAGGTGATCGTGGATTGCGACGCCTGGTATCATCAGGCCGCGGTGGACGAGACGAAGCCGCACGGCAACGCCTGACGGTCCGTCAGGCCCCGAAGATCGAGACGCCCGAGCGCTTGGCGAAAGTCTCGAGCGCGATCCGCCCGAGATGCGAGTTGCCGGCGGCGTCGAGCCCCGGCGACCACACGGCGATCGATGCCTGTCCCGGGACGATCGCCAGGATGCCGCCGCCGACGCCGCTTTTTCCCGGCAGTCCGACCCGATAGGCGAATTCGCCCGATCCGTCGTAATGCCCGCAGGTGAGCATGATGGCGTTGATGCGTCGTGCCCGCTCGGCCTGGATTACCGAGAGGCCGGTGCCCGGGTGGCGGCCGGAATGAGCGAGGAAACGGCCGGCAAGCGCTAGCTGCCTGCATGACATCGCGATGGCGCAGTGGTGGAAGTAGACACCGAGCGTGAACTCCACCGGGTTTTCGATCACGCCGAACGACTTCATGTAGTTGGCGAGCGCCATATTGCGGAAACCGGTCCGCTGTTCGGAGTCGGCTACCGCCTTGTCGATGGTGATGGACGCATCGTCCGACAGGAAGCGCATGAACCGCAGGATCTCGCCCAGCGCCTCCCGCGGCTTGTGCCCCGACAGGATCACGTCGGTGACCGCGATCGCACCGGCGTTGATGAAGGGGTTGCGGGGCACGCCTTTCTCGTTCTCGAGTTGCACGATCGAATTGAAGGCGCTGCCCGACGGCTCGCGGCCGACCCTCTTCCACAAGCGGTCGCCGGCAATGCCGAGGGCAAGCGTCAGCGTGAAGACCTTCGAGATGCTCTGGATCGAGAACGCCGTATCGGCATCGCCGGCGGCGGCCACCGTGCCGTCCGGCAGCGCGACCGCCATTCCGAAGTAACCGGGATCGACCGCGCCGAGCTCGGGGATGTAGTCCGCCACCCGCCCGCGATCCGGCCTTGCCCGCATGTCGTCGGCGATTTCCGATACCAGCGACTGTAGCTCTGGTCCTGCGATCAAGGGATGCTCCCGCCAGAAACGACGTTTGGCGCGATGCTAGCGCGCAGCGGTAGGGCTAACGTTGGCGGCGATCCAGTTCAACGTGTCACGCCAGTCGACCATGCGGATCGGAGTACCGTGATTGCCGTCGTCGAAGCCGATGAAGCGGACGGGATCGGTCGGCCAGCGTTTGCGCACGGCCTCGAAGGCCGCAAGCTGGCGGTCGAACGCATAGACCGTGTCACGCGTCCCGTGCGCCATGACGATCGGCAGCGATGCTCGCCTTGCGCGGCGCATCGCATCGAAGCGCTCGAGCGTCGAGTCGGACCCCAGGAGAACCATGGCGTCGATGCTGGCAACCGTCGGGCTTGTCGCGATCGTCCAACAGACCTGGCCGCCCATCGAGGCGCACGTCAGGATCAGTTCGGGGGAAGCCGCTCCGCTTTTCAGCTGGGTCAGAAGGGCGGCGACCTTGCCGGCATCGTCGTCGCCGAGGCGCTCTGCATCGACGGTGATGTAGCTGCCGCCGCTTCGAACCAGGAGGTTCTTGAGACGGTTGAAGTTGCCTCCGAACGTCCAGTCGTTGAGACCCAGCCGCCGGTCGCCATTCCTGCCATGAACGAAAACCAGGATCGGCTGGCCTTTCACGGACTCCCCGACTTGCGCGTAGCGTAATGGTCCCGTCGGCGTTGCGAGAACCTTCTCTTCGGCCTGGAGGTTGCGGCCGAGTTCCACGTAAGTTCGCCTGACACGTCGCTCGGGCACCTCGTCGCGGCGATCGATGTCTCGGGCTTCGTTGTATGGCACATCGAGACGGCGTCCGCCGTCGAGCGAAGCGACCGGCTCGGGATAATCGAACAGCTCATCCTTGAAGGGCGGGAAGGGAGAGGCCCAAGCCGAACCGGCGATCGCCAGTCCGAGGCATGCTCCAATGTTCCGGATTGTCTGACGCATGGGTCCCCGCCTTTCCGCCCGCCAGCGCACCATAAGCAGAACCGTCGTCGACGAGGCGTTGCGGCGATGCGTCATGTGCGGGATAAACGCGCGTCGACAGCCCCCACGCGGCTGAGACGGGCCATGAGAACACTTGTAGAACATCGACCGAAAGGTTACCTCGACAGCATGCTGACACACGCCCGCGGGCTGCCTGTCGAAGGCCGGATGACCGTATGAGCCAGGATCTTTTTGCCGGGGCGCGTGCCGCGTCCCGTCCCGTTTCCGACCGCGCCACGCGGGCGCCCAAGGCAACGACTCCGGTTGTCGTCCCCGCTCCTTCGACGGACTACACGGCGGCCGACATCGAGGTGCTGGAAGGCCTCGAGCCCGTGCGCCGTCGCCCCGGCATGTATATCGGGGGCACCGACGAGAAGGCGCTGCACCACCTCTTCGCCGAGGTCATCGACAACTCGATGGACGAGGCCGTCGCCGGGCATGCCAACTTCATCGAAGTGGCGTTGGAGGAGGACGGATCGCTCTCGGTGACCGACAACGGTCGCGGCATCCCGATCGATCCGCATCCCAAGTATCGCGACAAGTCGGCGCTCGAAGTCATCATGACGACGCTGCACGCGGGCGGAAAGTTCGACTCGAAGGTCTACGAGACGTCCGGCGGCCTGCACGGCGTCGGCATCTCGGTCGTCAACGCTCTCTCGGATGTCCTCGAGGTTGAGGTCGCCCGCAATCGCAAGCTCTACCGCCAGACGTTCTCGCGCGGCCTGCCGACCAGCGCGTTGACGGAAGTCGGTGAAGTGCAGAACCGGCGTGGCACGCGCGTTCGCTTCCATCCCGATGCGCAGATTTTCGGCGCTGACGCGAAGTTCGTGCCCGCCCGGCTCTTCGCAATGGCTCGCTCGAAGGCCTACCTCTTCGGCGGCGTCGAAATCCGCTGGTCGTGCGCGCCGTCGCTTCTGCCGGCGGACGGCAAGATTCCCGCGCGTGCCAGCTTTCATTTTCCCGGCGGTCTGAAGGACTATCTGGAAGCTTCGCTGGACGGACAAACCCGCGTCACCGCCCAGAGTTTTGCCGGTCGCTCGGAGAAGGTGTCCGGCCACGGCGCGGTCGAATGGGCCGTCTCGTGGACGCAGGAGGACGGCGCCGTCCGTTCCTATGTCAACACGATCCCGACCCCAGAGGGCGGAACGCATGAAGCGGGCCTGCGTGCGGTTCTGCTGCGCGGCCTGAAGGCCTTTGCGGAGTTGTCCGGGAACCGGCGGGCGGCGAGCATCACCGCCGAGGACGTGATGATCACAGCCTCGGCGATGCTCTCGGTCTTCATCCGCGAGCCGGAGTTCGTCGGCCAGACCAAGGACCGTCTGGCCACCGCGGAAGCCCAGCGCATCGTCGAGAATTCGATCCGCGATTCCTTCGATATCTGGCTGGCCTCCTCGCCGCAGGACGCTGCGCGCCTCATCGACTGGGTGGTCGAGCGCGCCGACGAACGGTTGCGGCGCAAGCAGGAGAAGGAGGTCAGCCGCAAAACGGCGACCCGCAAGCTGCGCCTGCCGGGCAAGCTCGCCGACTGCTCGCAGACGGGGGCCGCGGGTGCCGAGCTCTTCATCGTCGAAGGCGACTCGGCTGGCGGATCCGCCAAGCAGGCGCGCGATCGCGCCCGTCAGGCGATCCTTCCCCTGCGCGGCAAGATCCTGAACGTCGCGTCCGCGGGACGGGAAAAGCTCGGCGCCAACCAGCAGCTCGCCGACCTGACGCTGGCGCTCGGTTGCGGCACGAAGGCGAAGTATCGCGACGACGACCTTCGCTACGAGCGCGTCATCATCATGACGGATGCCGACGTCGACGGGGCGCACATCGCCTCGCTTCTGATAACGTTCTTCTACCAGGAGATGCCGGATCTCATCCGCAACGGCCATCTCTTCCTCGCCGTGCCGCCGCTCTACAAGCTGACGCAGGGCGGCAAGACGATCTACGCGCGCGACGACGCTGATCGCGAGCGCATCGTCGCCCGCGAGTTCAAGGGCAAGGGGAAGGTCGAAGTCAGCCGGTTCAAAGGTCTCGGCGAGATGCTTCCCTCGCAGCTGAAAGAGACCACGATGGACCCGCGGAAGCGCACCTTGCTTCGCGTCGAGATCGATGCTTCTCCGGAAGCCGGAACCGCAGGGGCCGTCGACGCGCTGATGGGCAACAAGCCCGAGGCGCGTTTCCGATTCATCCAGGACCGGGCGGCCTTCGTCCGGGATCTCGACGTCTAGACCTGCCGTATCAAAAGCCAGGGGCCGACCATGAACCGGATCATTCATAGCGCCGTCGCGATCGTGCTCGTCTCCGCCGGTGCGGCAGGGGCACAGGACGCAACGCCGCCGGCCGCAACGCCTGCCGAGACCGCGCCTGCGGTACCTACGGCGCCCCCGGCCCCCGCCGCGCCCGGGACCGCGCCGGACGCGTCGCAGCCGGCACCGGCCGCCCCCGCACCGGCGCAGGGGTCGGCCGAGCGCAACGCCGAGGTCATGGGAGCGATCGCCACGCTGTCGCCGATCATCGGTGACGTCCAGATCGTCGGCCCTTGGGCCGTGGATGGGCGCAACGGGGTTTGGCGTACGATCATGACGCAGGCCCTCGGCGAGACCAAGGGAAGCCGTTTCTTTTTCCAGCAGGTCGAGGAGCGTGACGGCAAGCCGACGGTCGTCAGCAGCACCGAGGTGACGGAGATCGCCGAGGTGGATGGCGCTATCGTCGGATACCGCGCCGACGCGCCGGCCGAAGGTCAGGAAAGCAACCTGACGCTGTTCTTCGACATCGTGCCGATGGACGGAGAGATTTCGGAAACATACGAGCTTTTCGTCGCGCCGGGGCAGCCCTATCGCTTCGGTCCCGCATCGAACTGAGACATCTCGTCCATTCGGTCCTCGTACGGGTTCGGTCCGTCTCGTGCCGTTCGAATAGTTCGGGCGATCAAGTTCAGCCTAGATTCGCCTCTGCCGGATTGGTTTCCGGCGGAGGATAACTCGCGTGCGCAAGTGTTCTCTGGTTGACAGAGGCATGCCGGACGCCTATCGCCCGTCGAGGGATACGAAGCTCCTTCGGACTTGCTCCTAAGTCCGGCAGCAAGAGACATCCGATTTCATGCCGTTTTCCGATCTTGGTTTGAGTGCGAAGGTTCTGTCGGCTGTCGAGGCGGCCGGTTACACGGAGCCGACGCCGATCCAGGCACAGGCCATCCCCCATGCGCTGCAACGGCGGGACGTGCTCGGCATCGCCCAGACCGGAACGGGCAAGACCGCTTCCTTCGTGCTGCCGATGATGACACTGCTCGAGCAGGGTCGTGCCCGCGCGCGCATGCCGCGCACGCTGATCATCGAGCCGACGCGGGAACTCGCGGCGCAAGTCGAAGAATCTTTCATCAAGTATGGCGTCAACCAACGCCTCAACGTCGCGCTTCTGATCGGCGGCGTGTCGTTCGAGGAGCAGAACAAGAAGCTGGAGCGCGGCGTCGACGTCCTGATCGCGACGCCCGGCCGCCTGCTCGATCACTTCGAGCGCGGCCGTCTCCTGATGACCGGCGTTGAGATTCTCGTCATCGACGAGGCCGACCGCATGCTCGACATGGGGTTCATCCCGGACATCGAGCGGATCTGCAAGATGATCCCGTTCACGCGCCAGACGCTGTTCTTCTCCGCCACGATGCCGCCGGAGATCACGCGCCTCGCCGATCAGTTCCTTCAGAACCCGGTCCGTGTCGAAGTGGCGAAAGCATCCTCGACCGCGTTGACTGTCGAGCAGCGTCTCGTCGCCACGCGCAAGGAAGATTACGAGAAGCGCGAGACGCTTCGCCGCGTGATCCGCGACCAGGGCGAGGAACTGACCAACGCCATCATCTTCTGCAACCGCAAGCGCGATGTTTCGCTGCTGTTCCGGTCGCTGGAGAAGCACGGGTTCTCCGTCGGTGCCCTTCATGGGGACATGGACCAGCGCGCCCGCACGATGACCCTGCAGGCGTTCCGCGACAACAAGCTGACCCTGCTGGTGGCATCGGATGTCGCGGCGCGCGGTCTCGATATCCCGATGGTCAGCCACGTCTTCAACTTCGATGTGCCGATCCATGCCGAGGACTACGTCCATCGCATCGGCCGGACCGGTCGGGCCGGCCGTTCCGGCAAGGCCTTCACGCTCGTCTCGAAGGCCGACAAGAAGTATCTCGATGCCATCCAGACGATGATCGGCAAGGAGATCGAATGGCTGGACGGCGACGTCTCGTCGCTCCCGGTGGTCGAAGAGAGCGAAGAGACGTCGGCGAACGATCGCCGCCGCGGTGGTCGCCGGAGCGAGACCGACGGCAAGCGTTCGTCGCCCCGTTCGGGCCGCACCTCTCGTCGAGGCCGCGAGGCGGCGCCCGATGCTGTGGTGGACGACGAGAGCGGTCAGGAGACGCCGGCAGCGGTCGCTGTCGAGAAGCCTGCTCCCGCGCCGGTTGAGCCGACCCGTCGTGCCGAACCGCGCGACGACAACCGTGGTCCCCGCCGAAGCGATCGCCCTCAGCCGTCGTCCGGGCGCCGTTCGAACGATCGGAACGGATCGGGTCGCGAGGAAGGGACGCCGGTTGGTTTCGGCGACGAGATCCCCGCCTTCATGTTGATCCAGACAGGCGCCTGATCGTTCAAACGACCGTCTTCGAGTTTCTGGAAGCCGCCGGATGCTTGACGCGTCCCGGCGGCTTTTTCATGCCGTGTCGGATGGCCGCCCCCATCGCCAAGCGCGCCCAGCCCGCCATGATGTCGGGATCATCCAAGGCCTCGTCCGGGACGGTATGGTACGGCATCGCAACGGGCGCTGCGCCCTCACGCTGGTAGGTCCAGCGCCGAGCGCCCGCTGCTTCGAAGCGGGACGCCGTTTCGCAATCGGTCTTGAGGTAGAGCTCGTCGTTCAGAACGAGCGCGCAAATGCGGCCGTCAGCGTAGATGCCCTTGCCGCCGAACATGCGGCGGATCGTGATCGGCTGAAGTGTGGCGAACAGTTCGTGGATCGTGTCGTCGTCCACGCCCGCGTTCAGGCGGCCGAGCGAGCCGCCGCGACCTTTGCGCTATCGGCGGGCTTGAGCTCGATCGACTCACCACAACCGCACGCGGAGGTCTGGTTCGGATTCATGAACGTGAAGCCGGAGCGGAGCGTGGTCTCCTCGTAGTCCATGCGAGTGCCCAAGAGAAACAGCACGGCCTCCGGCGCCACGAAGACACGGGCCCCGGCATGTTCGACCACATCCTCGCCCGGCTTCGGCTCGGTGACGAGGTCGATCGTGTATTCCATGCCCGCGCAGCCGCCCTTCTTGACGCCGATGCGAATCCCTTCCGCTTCTCCGCCGCGCGCATCCACGATGGCGCGCACGCGCTCGGCGGCGGTGTCGGACATGGAGAGAACGGAAAAGCGGCCCATGGGAGGCTCCTTGGAAGCGTGCTTGGCATAGATTTGGTACGGCTCGCGCATCTGTGCAAGCCGCACCCGAGCGCGATCAGAACCAGCCCACCGCCACCTGGGCTTCCTCGCTCATGCGCTCGGGCGTCCAGGGCGGATCGAAGACGAGTTCTACCTTGACGACCTGGATGCCTTCGACGGACCCGACGGCATTTTCCACCCAGCCGGGCATCTCGCCGGCCACGGGGCAGCCGGGGGCCGTCAACGTCATGTCGATATCGACGTTGCGGTCGTCGTCGATGTCGATCTTGTAGATCAGACCGAGCTCGTAGATATCGGCCGGAATTTCGGGATCGTAGACCGTCTTCAGCGCCGCGACGATATCGTCGGTCAGCCGCGATAGCTCGTCCGGCGGGATCGCCGAGCCCTTGTCGGCCCCGGCGGTCTGGAGGTTGGCGCCGACGCGCTCCGCCTCGTCCGGCGTGGGCGACGGCATTGCCGCCGTGTCGTGTGTATCGGCCATCAGATGGCTCCTCAGGCGAAGAAACGGTGCGCCTTTTCAAGCGCTTCGCCGAGGCGATCGACCTCGGCCATGGTGTTGTACATGCCGAACGACGCGCGGCAAGTCGAGGTGGCACCGAAGCGCTTCAAGAGCGGCTGGGCGCAGTGGGTGCCGGCCCGCACGGCGACGCCTTCGCGG
This sequence comes from Aureimonas sp. Leaf324, assembly GCF_001423245.1. Taxonomy (GTDB): domain Bacteria; phylum Pseudomonadota; class Alphaproteobacteria; order Rhizobiales; family Rhizobiaceae; genus Aureimonas. The sequence continues at coordinate 630,700 of NZ_LMOH01000001.1, read as the reverse complement.
TCGATCACCATCGACACGTCGTGGGAATGAATCCCCTCGAGATCGAAGGCGACGATCGCGCCCTTGCCGGGTGCCTCGCCATAGATGCGAAGCGTCGGCACGGCCTTCAGGCGCTCATGCGCGTAGGCTCGGAGGCTTTCCTCGTGCGCCGCGATTTTCTCGCGACCGACGGAGCGCATGTATTCGAGCGCCGCCCCCAGGCCGATGGCCTGGACGATCGGCGGCGTGCCGGCTTCGAAGCGATGCGGCGGACCATTGTAGGTCACGCCCTCCTCGCTCACCTCGACGATCATCTCGCCGCCGCCATTGAACGGCTGCATCCGGTCGAGCATGTCGAACTTGCCGTAGAGGACGCCGATGCCGCTCGGTCCGTACATCTTATGGCCAGTGAACACATAGAAGTCGCAGCCGATGTCCTGCACGTCGACCGGAAGATGGACGGCGCCCTGGCTGCCGTCGACCAGCACCGGAATGCCGCGCGAATGGGCGAGTTCGGTCACGGCCTTTGCCGGCGTCACCGTGCCCAGAACGTTCGACATGTGCGTGAAGGCAACGAGCTTGGTGCGCGGCGTGATCGCGCGTTCGAAATCCTCGAGCGTGATCGACCCGTCGTCGGCCACCGGGACGAAAACGAGCTTGGCGCCCTTCCGCTCGCGCAGGAAGTGCCAGGGCACGATGTTGGAATGGTGTTCCATCACGGTGAGGACGATCTCGTCGCCCTCCCCGATCTCCTGCATGCCGTAACCGTAGGCGACGAGGTTGATGGCCTCGGTCGCGGACTTGGTGAAGACGATTTCCTCGTGGCTCGCCGCGTTCAGGAACGAGCGCACGATCTCGCGCGCCGCCTCGAAGTCCTCGGTCGACTTGTTCGACAGGAAGTGCAGGCCGCGATGGACGTTGGAATAGCTGTCCGCGTAGGCGGATTGGATGACGTCCAGCACCTGCCGCGGCTTTTGTGCCGAGGCCCCGTTGTCGAGATAGACAAGCGGTTTGCCGTAGACCTCACGCGACAGGATCGGGAAATCGCGGCGTATCGCCTCGACATCGTAGCGTTCGGTCGTGATGGTCTGGATATTCATCGATCCGTTCTCCGGGTTTCCGGCCGGCAGCCGGCTCGGACGGTCGCGCGGGATCAGAGATCCCGCGCCAGCCAGTCGTCGATGCGCGCTTCCAGCGCCTCGACCACTGCCTCGTCCTCCAGATCTTCCACCACTTCGTCGACGAAGGCCTTCACGAGAAGCGCCCGCGCGGGGGCTTCGGGGATGCCGCGGCTCATGAGGTAGAAGAGGTGATCGGCGTTGATCTCGCCGGCCGTCGCACCGTGACCGCACTGCACGTCGTCGGCGAAGATCTCGAGTTCCGGCTTCGCCGAGAAGTCGCCTTCGTCCGACAGGAGCAGCGTGTTGCAAGCCAGGCGCGCGTCGGTCTTCTGCGCGCCCTTGGCGACGCGGATCATGCCCTGAAAGACGCCATGACCGCCGAACACGACGTTTCGGAAGATTTCCGTCGAGGTCGTGTGGGCGACGTTGTGATTGAGCGTCGTCGTGACGTCGATGTGCTGCCCGGCCTCCAGGAGGTTCACGCCGCGGATCTGAATATCGGCACCCTCGCCGACCGTCACCGCATGAACCTCCTGCCGAACCACGGCGCCGCCCGCATTCAGCACGAAGAGCTTGAGCTTCGCGTCCGCCCCGAGGCGCACATTGAGCTGGCCGAGATGCGTTTCCGCCGCACCCTTCTCCTGTACGACGATCCACAGCGCCTCGGCGCCGTCGCCGATGTCCAGGTGGTGCACGGCCGAAGACAGGTCGCCTGACGCGCCCGCCGGCGCCCGCTCGACGATGGTCACGCGTGCGCCTGCGCCTACGTCGACACTCGAATAGGAATGGCTGCCGCCGGCCGCGGGCTGCGGCCGCAGTTCCATCACGCCCGCAGCGCCCTCAGCCTTGATGACGTGCAACGCGGAACCGGATGCGCCCATGGCGGTGTTGAGGAGGCGGATCGTGTCGACGGCTCGGTCGAGATGGTTCACGACCTCGTCGAACGCCGCGGGGCTTGTCGCCTGCGACACCGAAATGCCCGGCGCCGGATCGTTGCCGGCCCCGGCCGAGCCGAGCTCGACCACGGTGCTATGCGGAAGAAACGGCGAAAGGAACGTCGCGCCGCCCGCCTCGCTGCTGGCCTCGGCCTGCCGGCCGAGCAGAACGCGCAGGTCGGTATAGTGCCACGCCTCGACGCGGCGGCTCGGCAACCCCTCGCTGGCGAGAACGTCCAGCGCCTGACGCTGCGCGTCGGTCGCGACCGACGTCTGGCCGCGTTCGATCAGCGCCAGTTCCGCCTTGGTGCGGGTCTGGTTGGCGGCGGACATCAGGCGGCCTCGCCGATGATCTGGGCGTAGCCCTCGTTTTCGAGCTGCAGCGCCAGCGACTTGTCGCCAGACTTGATGATCCGGCCCTTGTAGAGGACGTGGACCTTGTCCGGCACGATATAGTCCAGCAGGCGCTGGTAGTGCGTGATGACGAGGAACGAGCGATCGGGGCCGCGCAGTGCGTTGACGCCATCGGCCACGATCTTCAGGGCATCGATGTCGAGGCCGGAGTCCGTCTCGTCCATGACGCAGAGCTTGGGCTCCAGAAGCGCCATCTGCAGGATCTCCGCGCGCTTCTTCTCGCCGCCGGAGAAGCCGACGTTCAGCGGGCGCTTCAGCATGTCGGCGTCGATCTTGAGATCGGCGGCCGATGTCTTGACGCGGCGCAGGAAGTCCGGGGTCGTCAGTTCAGCCTCGCCGCGCGCCTTGCGCTGAGAGTTGAGCGCCGTCTTCAGAAAGGTCATCGTCGCGACGCCCGGAATCTCCAGCGGATACTGGAAGGCCAGGAACACGCCCGATGCCGCCCGCTCGGCCGCGTCCATCTCGAGGATCGACTCGCCATTGTAGAGGATGTCGCCCTCGGTGACCTCGTAATCCTCGCGGCCGGCGATGATGTAGGACAGGGTCGACTTGCCCGACCCGTTCGGCCCCATGATCGCCGCCACCTCGCCGTCCGCGACCGTCAGGTCGAGGCCGCGCAGGATTTCGGTGTCGGTATCCGCCACGCGGGCGTGCAGGTTTCTGATTTCGAGCATCTTCGTTCTTCTAAAAGCGTTGGTCGGCGCCGCTTCGGGCGCGGTCGAAAGGGTCGGTGAGGTGGAGCGCCGGGCTTAGCCGACGCTACCCTCGAGCGAGATGCCGATCAGCTTCTGCGCTTCCACGGCGAACTCCATGGGCAGCTGCTGGATCACCTCCTTGACGAAGCCGTTGACGATCAGCGCCACGGCCTCCTCCTCTGGGATGCCGCGCTGCATGCAGTAGAAGAGCTGATCCTCGGAAATCTTCGAGGTGGTCGCCTCGTGCTCGAACTGCGCCGTCGCGTTCTTCGCCTCGATGTAAGGCACGGTGTGCGCGCCGCAGCCTTCGCCGATGAGAAGCGAGTCGCACTGCGTGAAGTTGCGGGCGTTCGACGCCTTCCGCATGGCCGTGACCTGACCGCGATAGGTGTTGTTCGAGTTGCCCGCCGAGATGCCCTTCGAGATGATGCGACTCGACGTGTTCTTGCCGATGTGGATCATCTTGGTGCCGCTATCGATCTGCTGACGCCCGTTCGACACGGCGATCGAGTAGAACTCGCCGCGCGAACCATCGCCGCGCAGGATGCAGGACGGGTACTTCCAGGTGATGGCCGAGCCCGTCTCGACCTGCGTCCAAGAGATGCGCGAGTTGGCACCGCGGCAGTCGCCGCGTTTGGTGACGAAGTTGTAGATACCGCCCTTGCCCTCCTTGTCGCCCGGATACCAGTTCTGGACGGTGGAGTACTTGATCTCGGCATCGTCGAGCGCGACGAGCTCGACCACGGCGGCATGAAGCTGGTTTTCGTCGCGCTGCGGCGCCGTGCAGCCCTCGAGATACGAGACGTAAGAGCCCTTGTCGGCGATGATAAGCGTGCGCTCGAACTGGCCTGTGTTGCGCTCGTTGATGCGGAAATAGGTCGACAATTCCATCGGGCAGCGCACGCCCGGCGGGACGTAGACGAACGATCCGTCGGTGAAGACGGCCGAGTTCATCGTGGCGAAGAAGTTGTCCGACACCGGAACGACGGAGCCGAGATACTTCTGCACCAGTTCGGGATGCTCGCGGATCGCTTCGGAAATCGGCATGAAGATCACGCCGGCCTTCGACAGCTCCTTCTTGAAGGTCGTCGCGACCGACACCGAATCGAACACGGCATCGACGGCGACGCGTCCCCCGTAGCTGCCCTCGGAGGGCGGCACGCCCGAATCGTCGTCGCTCTCGAACTGCGAGGGCTCGTCCGGCCGGCGCACGCCTGCCAGGATCTCCTGCTCCTTGAGCGGGATGCCGAGCTTCTCGTAGGTGCGCAGAATCTCCGGATCGACCTCGTCGAGCGAGGCCGGGCCCGACATCGACTTCGGCGCGGCGTAGTAATGGATGTCCTGGAAGTCGATCAGGGGATAGTCGAGGCGCGCCCAGGACGGGCTCTCCATGGACTTCCAGCGCTCGAACGCGTCCAGACGCCATTGCAGCATCCATTCCGGCTCGTTCTTCTTGGCCGAGATCAGGCGGATGGTGTCTTCGTTCAGGCCTTTGGGGGCCACATCCATCTCGATGACGGTCTCGAAACCGTACTTGTACTGATCGACGTCGATCTGGCGGACCTGATCGATCGTTTCCTGGACTGCTGGCATCGTCTCTCTCCACACTCGCCGGATTCAAGGTCCGGTGGTTGGCTTGTGCCCTGCCCTATAGCGGCAGTTCACAACGGTTCAAATGGGGGGCCGCCCTCAAAAGTTGAAGGAGGAAGGCCAGATTAGCTGCGGCTTCTCACGCGACCTGCCGGACCTGCGGCGAGTTGCCCTGCCGCGCCCAGAAACTGGCGAACGCGGCGAGGAACCGATCGATCTCGGCGACGCTCGTCTCCCGGCCGAAGCTGACGCGAATGCCCCCGCGCGACGGATCGATCGCGGCGCCACCGCGCGCCATCGCTTCCAGCACGCTCGAGCCCCCGATCTTTCCCGAGGAACAGGCCGAGCCCGCCGATACGGCGAACCCTGCGAGGTCCATCGCGATCTGCGCCGTCTCCGCCCGAAGCGCGGGATGATGGACCATCACGGTCTGCGGCAGGCGCTCCGCATCGGCGCCAAGGATCAGAAAGCCCGGTGCCAAGGCACGAAATCCGGCCTCCAGTCGCTGGCGCAGGGCGAGCAGGTCCTCCGGCCGGGTCGCATCGTCCAGCACCACGGCAGCCGCAGCCCCGAAGCCGGCGATCAGCGGCATCGCTTCGGTGCCCGCCCGCTGCCGCGTTTCCTGCGCTCCGCCGGTGAGGAGCGGTGTCGGTCGCATCGATGCCGAGCCGAGAATGAACGCGCCGATCCCCTTCGGTCCGCCGATCTTGTGGGCGGAGAGGATCATCGCGTCGACGCCGAGCCGAAGCGCCCCGAGCGGCATCCGACCGGCGACCTGGACGCTGTCGCACACGACGACCGCTCCCGCGGCACGACATCGCTCGACGATGGCCTCGACAGGCTGCGTCACACCCGTTTCGCTATTGGCTTCGCAGAAAGCCATCAGCCCCGGCGGCCCCGCGTCGAGCCAGGCGTCGAGCGCGTCCAGCCGCAGCGTTCCGTCCGGCAGGACCGGCAGGCGCGTGACATCGGCCGAGGCGAAGCGGCCCCCCTCGCGAATGCAGGGATGGTCGGTGTCGATGACGGCAAGACGCGGAAGCACGAGGTCTCGCCCGTCCCGCATCCAGTGCGGCGTCAGGCAGGTCGAGGCGGCCTCGGTCGCTCCGCTCGTGAAGACGACGGCCTCACTCTCCGCGCCCGCCAACGCGGCGACATCGGACCGGGCCTTCGCGACGATGGATCGCGCAGTGCGACCTTCCGTGTGGACCGACGACGGATTGCCCGTGACGCCGAGCGCGGCCACGATCGCATCCTGAGCCGATTTCAGAAGCGGCGCGCTCGCATTGTGATCCAGATAGACACGCATCTCGCGCACAGCCGACCTTCGTGCTTCTGCGATGGGCCCCTCGATGGCTCGCTCAACGGTCAACACTCGAAAATGTTTGTGTTTCGAGCGTTCGGCGGACTACATAGCGCCCCTGTAGGAGCCGAGTAGTTTTGAATCGTTCTAAGAAAGAACTTTAAGAGGCTGCCCCTTCTCCGTCAAGGTGTCCGGTCCCTCCGGTCATCGAGCCCCCTTGAGGTTTTGCAATGCCCGAAGTCATCTTCAACGGACCGGCCGGCCGACTGGAAGGTCGCTATCAGGCGGCGAAGGAGAAGAACGCGCCGATCGCGATCGTTCTCCACCCCCATCCCCGCTTCGGCGGCACGATGAACAATCAGATCGTCTATCAGCTGTTCTACATGTTCGTGGAGCGCGGCTTTACGACGCTGCGCTTCAACTTCCGCGGCATCGGTCGCAGCCAGGGCGAGTTCGATCACGGGGCGGGCGAGTTGTCCGATGCCGCGGCGGCGCTCGACTGGATCCAGGCGCTCCACCCTGATTCCAAGCACTGCTGGGTCGCCGGCTACTCGTTCGGCGCCTGGATCGGCATGCAGCTCCTGATGCGCCGGCCGGAGATCGAGGGTTTCATGTCGATCGCCCCGCAGCCGAACTCCTACGACTTCTCGTTCCTGGCACCCTGCCCGTCGTCGGGCCTCATCATCCACGGCGACAAGGACAAGGTCGCGCCGCCCAAGGATGTTCAGGGTCTGGTGGACAAGCTGAAGACGCAGAAGGGCATCCTGATCACCCAGAAGACGCTGGCGGGCGCCAACCACTTCTTCTCGGAGCAGACCGAGGAGCTGATGGCCGAGTGCGCCGACTATCTCGACCGTCGCCTCGCGGGCGAGCTGTCCGACGCCCGCCCGAAGCGCCTTAAGTAAGACAGCAAAAGCCGGCAGGGGCGTACCCGGCCCCTACGCCTGGCGAAACGGACGATCATGAGCCGCTACAAATCCGACTTCCTGCGCGTTCTCGACGAGCGCGGCTTCATACATCAGGTCTCCGATCCGGAGGGGCTGGACGCGCTCGCCCACAAGGGGCGGATCACCGGTTATGTCGGTTACGACGCGACGGCGACGTCGATCCATATCGGCAACCTGATCTCCGTCACCATGCTCTACTGGCTCCAGGAGACCGGGCATCAGGCGATCAGCCTGATGGGCGGCGGCACCTCGATGGTCGGCGATCCCTCGTTCCGCGACTCGCAGCGCGGGATGCTGACGCCCGAGCAGATCCAGACCAACATCGACGGCATCCAGCGCGTCTTCGGCAACATCCTGCGCTACGACGGCCCGAACGCGGCCATCATGGTGAACAACGCCGACTGGCTCCTGAAGCTAAACTACGTCGAGTTCCTGCGCGACGTCGGCCGCCACTTCTCGGTCAATCGGATGCTGAGCTTCGATTCGGTGAAGCTGCGACTCGACCGCGAGCAGTCGTTGAGCTTCCTCGAGTTCAACTACATGATCATGCAGGGCTACGACTTCACCGAGCTCAACCGGCGCTACGGCACGGTGCTGCAGATGGGCGGCTCCGACCAGTGGGGCAACATCATCAACGGCGTCGATCTCAGCCACCGCATGGGAGGCCCGCAGCTCTATGCGCTGACGACGCCGCTCCTCACCAAGTCGTCGGGCGAGAAGATGGGCAAGTCGGCATCCGGTGCGGTCTGGCTCAACGGCGACCTCTTCAGCCCCTACGATTTCTGGCAGTACTGGCGAAACACCGAGGACGCCGACGTCGGTCGTTTCCTGAAGATCTTTACCCGCCTGCCGCTCGACGAGATCGCGCGTCTCGCCTCGCTCGGCGGCGCCGAGATCAACGAGGCGAAAAAGATTCTGGCGACCGAGACCACGGCCATCGTCCACGGTCGCGAGGCCGCCACGCAGGCCGAGGCGACCGCCCGCACGACCTTCGAGCAGGGCGCGCTGGCCGATACGCTGCCGACCGTGCTGGTCCCGAAGTCGGAGCTCGCGTCGGGGGTCGGCATCCTGTCGCTGATCGTCAAGGCTGGGCTCGCAGCGTCCAACGGCGAGGCCCGGCGCCATGTCGCGGGCGGGGCGGTTCGCCTGAACGACCAGCCCGTGTCCGACGAGCGCCTGACGGTCGATGCCGCCGCGCTCAGCGAGGGCGTCGCCAAGCTATCGCTCGGCAAGAAGCGCCACGTTCTCGTCAGGACTGGAGACTGACCGTCAGTCGAAGGCGAAGATCTGCCGGAAGATGCCCGGCGCGATCGCCGAGATCGGATTGACCACGAGCGTGGGCGACGCCATCGCCCCGCTCAGGCGGTAGGTGATGCCGATCAGGCCGCCCTCCTGCCCGTTGCCGAGGATCTGACCGAGGATCGGAATCGCTCCGAACACCCGGTTCAGGCCATAGGCCGGCATGAACGAGCCGGTGACGTCGATCTTGCCGCTCGGATCGTAGACGACGCCCGCGAAACTCGAGCCGAAGATCGGCCCGCGTACGATGCCGTCGGCCACGCGCAACGTTCCCCGATCGTAGCCGAGCTTGGCCGAGGCGTGGTCGAAGAACGCCCGTTCCGTGCGAAGCTCCTGCCCGATGGCTTGCGAGAGACTGGCCGCCCCCGGAGCCGGCGACGAACCGACGATGCGCGACAGGCGCGGCTCGTCGACGAGGTTGAAGTTCGTCAGCTTGACCTCGCCGCCATAGCCCTCATCCGGGGAGCCGACGAGGGTCAGCGATCCCTGTCCCCCGTCCATGTGGCTGTAGAGTCCGGTGAAGCCGAGGAGGCCTCCGACGTTGCCGGACGCGATGCGGATCCGCCGATTGTCGTTCTGAGGCGCGAGATCGCCGGCCAGGGCGGCCCCGCCGATCGACCCGCCAATCGCCAGCGCCGCCATCCGCCCGTCCGCGGACGCATAGTTCAGCGAGAAGCCGTCGACGCCGCGGCCGTTGAAGCCGTCGATCCGTCCGACATCCATCGTGATGTCGAAGGTCCCGCCCCCCGATCTCCCCTTCTTGTCGCGGGCAATGCCAGCCTTGAGTTCGGCCAGGATCGGGCGGGCATCGAAGCGGTTGCCCTCGACCTTCACGCCGAAACCGTCGCCATGACGCTCGACATCGACGCTCACATCGTCGCCCGGATTCAAAGCGACACGCGTCAAGGCGGCACTTCGGAGGCCGCGCTTGTCCACCGACAACGACCCACGCGCCTGGAAGCCGTCCCCTTTCAGTTCCAGCTTGTCGAGTTGCGTCATGTCCCCGTCGCGGCGGACGACGAAGGCGAGATCGGCCGGCACGCCGGCCCCCTTCTTCCAGGCGATCGCCGGTAGATCGAGTTCGGTCTGTCCGAGATCGAGCTTGGCGTGCAGTCCGTCGCTGTCGTCCGTTACTCGCGCCGCGATCGGGCCCTTCACCACGCCCGAGAGCGCGGGAACGAGATCGACGAGCTTGGCCGACGGAACCTTTAGTTCGGCCTCCAGGCTGCGCGTCCCGACGGGAGTGGCGCCGAACGGAAGCGCGAAGGTCAGCTTTGCGGGCATTCCGTCCATCGTGCCGTCCAGAGAGCCGCTGGCTTGGCCGGGAATCGCGTGAAAGACGCCGTCGAGCCCCGCGAAGGTGCGCCCTTCGATCGGCTGGCCAACATCGACGTCCTTCAGGTCGGCTTCGACGTTCCAGTCCCGCACCTGCTTCTCCGGCGCGATCCCGTCCCCAAGGATCAGCCGAGCGCCGACGTCTACGCTTGCGGTCCCCGTAAAGGCATCGGTCCTCAGCGGCAGATTGCGGAAGGCGCGGATCGGATCACGGTCGGCGATCGCCAGCAGCTGCGGCACGGGACCCGATGCCTTCAGGTTCACGTCGATCCCGAGATCGCGGAGTCCGCCGTCCGCCGGGCGCTGCAGGACCAGCGTCGAGCTTTCGATCGCGACCGCGTCGAGCCCGTCGACCTTGGCCAGATCCACCGCCACCTCGGTTCGAATGCCGCGGATGGTAACCGACCCGTCCACCTCGCGCAGCGCCGGAAGGTTTCCGACGGTTGCGAGCCCCGCGCCGCGAACCGGAATGTCGAGCTGGAGTTCGCTATTGCTCGGAGTCCCGCCGATGCGGAACGCTTCACCGATGCGGTCGCGCAGAATGTCGATCGAGATCCGGCCCTCGGGCACCACGCCGTCGTCGGACAGGTGAGCCAGAACCCAACGGCGCGCCTTGCCGGAGATGTTGAACGGCCAGAACGCCTTGACGGCAGAGGCGCTCAGCGACGTCGCCTTCAGATCCAGGAATGTTCGCGCGTCCGATGTCGAACCATCATAGCGCGCTCGTCCTTCGAGCCGCCCGCCGTCGGTCACGACACGGGCGACGTCCAGCGACACCTGGCGAGCGGCCGGGTTCAGGCTTCCCGCCAGTTCGAGGGAGGCGGTCAGGGGTTGGGCGCCGGGCGCCTCGTCGCGCCCCACCATCGAGCGGACGTCCGGCGTCGAAAGCTTGAAACCGTAGACTGGCGGCGCATCGGCATCGGCCCGGTTCGTCTGTTCCACCGCGCCCGTCACGTCGAAACTGACATCGCGGAAACGGAACGGGCTCCGCTCGATCACGAGGCGCTCGTCGCCCTGCGTGTAGGAAAGATCGAGCTGGCCGCTCTCCACGCGCGTGCGGCTCAGGCCGAGCTGCAGGTGCCCTGCACCGACGTGGGCGGTGGCCCGCAGGAAAGCCGGCTCGTCCGGCGACGCACGGTCCAGCGAAAGGTCGAGCGATGTCTGCGAATCGCTGCCGAACGGGCGCTCGTCGTCTTCGTCCGCTTCGTCTGCGGGCGGCACGATCGCGCCGAGATCGATCCGGCCGGTATGGCCCTCCAGTCGCGTCAACCGGCTGGTCACCGGATCGAATTCCGCGGTGCCGGACAGAAGCAACGGCACGTCGCCGACTTCGACGTTCGAGACGAGGCGTAGCGTTCCGTCGAGCGCGCGGTGCAGGTCCGCCCGCTGGAGCGTCAACTGCGAGACCTGCCCGGACCGAGCCGGGAGGCCTGTGACCCGGATATCCTGCAGGCTCAGCGTGTCGAAGTGGTAGGCCTGCAGCGCCTGCAACTGCCGCTCCAGCGCCGAGACGCCGCCGTCGATCGTGCGCGCCAGCATGGAGCGTTCGTCCGGCTCGGCCGGCGCTTCCTTCGTCTGGGGCGCGCGGTTGCCCGCGAAGGCGGCAAGATCGAGATCGGCGCCGGCAATCTCGAGGCGACCGAACTCCAGGCTGCCGCCCACGAGCGGCATCAGCCGCAGGGCGACGGAAATCCGCTCGACACGCGATTCAAGATCCGGCCGATCGCGCCGGTGCAGGGCCGCATCGAACCAGTTCAAGGCGAGCGTGCCATCGCCGCGAAATTCGAACTGCTGGCGCCCGAGCGTGGCCTCGTAGCGCGGCCCGAGCAGGCGTGAGAGCGCGGCCGTCGTCTGCGACTGGACGAAGCGTTCGCCGGTCGGCGTGCCCAGCAGGAACACGCCCGCGACCGCGATCGTCAGCGCGAGAAGCAGGACGAAGCTCAGGATCGCACCGACGAGACGCCGAATCTTCCTCATCAAGTCCGATGGTCTCCCGCAACACCAAGAGGGCGATCAGGGCGCCGCCTCTTCAGGCGTGCAACAAACGGTTCATAGCTTGCCTTCGACTTGCGGGCGCTATGATACAGGGCGGTTACGCCACGCCTGTCGATCCCGCGCCACACCCTGTCGCCGCGGCGCAGACGTGTCAGCGCAATGGGCCGAAAGGAGGGCCGAATGGCGACTTTGACGACGGGTCAGACTTTTCCGCATTTCGAGCTTCCGGCCGATGACGGGACGACGGTGTCCGACGCGCAGCTGCGCGGGAAGCCGTACGTGATCTTCTTCTATCCGAAGGACGACACATCGGGCTGCACCCTCGAGGCGCTGGACTTCACCGCTCTCGCAAATGAGTTTGAGGCCAGCGGGGTGCCGGTCTTCGGCGTGTCGCCCGATCCCATCGAGAAGCACTGCAAGTTCCGCGACAAGCATGGCCTTCAGGTCCCGCTGCTTGCCGATCCCGAGCGCACCCTGATCGAACCCGCCGGCGTATGGGCGCAGAAGAGCATGTACGGGAAGACCTACATGGGCGTCGAGCGCACGAGCGTGCTCGTCGACGGTGACGGCCGGATCCACCGCGTCTGGCCGAAGGTCAAGGTCGACGGGCATGCCCGCGAGGTCCTCGACGAGGCACGCAAGCTGGCCGGCGCGTGAGTCGCCTCGCGACGCCGACGCTGCGCGGCCTCGCCATCGAGGCCTTGCGGGAGCCCGATCTCGACGAGAAGCGCCGGTTGACGCGTCTCGCCGGCGAGCGATGGGCCGAACGCACCCTCGGCCTTTCGGCGCCGACGGACCCGCCGTTACCGGCACGTCCGGGGCGCCCGGCGGAGCCCCCGCTGGTCTCCCCGAGGCATGTCCCGCGCCGCTCGGTCCATACGGTGGAGGGACGCGTGGCGATGATCCACGCCCTTGCCCACATCGAACTGAACGCCATCGACCTTGCGCTCGATATCGTGGCGCGCTTCTGCGGCCAGCCGGTGCCCCGCTCGTTCTTCGACGGGTGGATGATGGTGGCAACCGACGAGGCGCGCCATTTCGGCCTGCTGTCCGATCGTCTCGAGGCACTCGGTTCGCGCTATGGCGCCCTGCCGGCTCACGACGGCCTCTGGCAGGCGGTCGAGGTGACTGCACACGATCTCGCGGCTCGCCTTGCAGTGGTGCCGTTGATTCTGGAGGCGCGCGGGTTGGACGTGACGCCGTCCCTTCTGTCGAAGCTCGGTGAGGTCGGAGATCCGGAAACAGCGGCGATCCTCGACGTCATCTACAACGACGAGAAACGGCACGTTGCGGTCGGCGCCAAGTGGTTTCGCTTTCTCTGCGCGCGTCAGAGGATCGATCCGGCTCGCCGTTTCCAGGAACTCGTGCGCGAGTGCTTCCGCGGTGAGGTCAAGGCGCCCTTCAACGACCGCGCGCGCGCCGAAGCCGGTTTGACCCCCACGTTCTACCGGAGCCTGTCGCCGCTCTCGCAGTAGCCCGCATCCGATCGTCAACGCGCCTTTAACCTTAACGGTTTCTAATTCCTCCATGCGGCCGACCGTCCGGCGCGCGTGGAGCGGGTGCATGAGTTCGCAGCTTCGCGGTTCCGTCTTCGGAAACCGAGTGAAATCCCATACGATCGTCATCGCGCGCGGCGAGAAGGTCCGGCACTGGACCGTGCCCTCTTGGCTTCTGGGAACGGGCGCCGCCTGCGCGTTGATCGGCGTGGTCGGCGGCATCGGTGCCGTCGCCCTCTCCTTGTCCGGCGACAGCGTCGTGCGCATGATGCTCGACCGGGAGGTTCGCGCGACCACGGTCTACGAGCAGCGGATCAGCGGTCTGCGGCAGGAACTCGACAAGCTGACCACTCGGCAGCACATCGACCGCGACCAGATCTCGAAGGAATTGCAGGCGCTCCTGTCGCAGCAGGCACAGCTCGTTGGCCGCTTCCAGAAGCTCGAGCCGCTCCTCGGCCAGGCCGCCGACGCGGGCTTGATCGATCCCGCAGCTACCGCCTCGACAAATGGTGGACCTGCGAAGGGCTGGGACGTGATGGGCAGCCTCGGGCAGATGCTGACACCCTTCCGCTCGGCGCAACCGGACTCGGTCGAGCACATCCGCGATGTCGTGCTTCCATCGATCCGCGAAAGCGTCGGCCTTTTCGAAGGGCAGCAGGCGGCGGGAGTCGCCAAGCTTTCGAAGGAAGCGTCCGACAAGGTCGACCGGATGAGCGGCCTGCTCCAGCCGCTGGGTGTCGACGGTGACGAAGGCGGCATCTTTGTCCCTGCCCCCGCCGACGCCAGCTTCGATCTGCAGCTCCAAAGGCTGGAAAACATGCTGTCGCGGATGGACGACCTGCGCGGGGAAGCCGAGCGCCTCCCGATCGCCGATCCCAAGCCGGCCGGCACGGTTCGCACCTCGACCTTCGGGATCCGGTCCGATCCGTTTCTCGGTCGCGAGGCGATGCACACCGGTGTCGATTTCGCGGGAGCGGCAGGAACACCCGTCCGTGCGACCGGCCAGGGCCGGGTCATCTCAGCCGGCGATCAGGGCGGCTACGGGCTGGCGGTCGAAGTCGACCACGGCAACGGCATCACCAGCCGTTTCGCCCATATGTCCCGCATCGATGTGTCCGTCGGTCAGACGGTGGCGGCCGGCTCGCGGCTCGGCCTCATCGGCTCGACCGGCCGCAGCACGGGACCCCACCTCCACTACGAGGTCAGGGTGAACGGCGAGCCGGTGAACCCGCAACGCTACATCGACGCGGGCCAGATGTGGGCCAAGCTCTGACGAAAAAGGCCGCCCTGCGAGGGACGGCCTTTTTCGATTCGAGGGGACGGTCGCTCAGTCGACGTCGCTGACCTCGGCGTCGCCGCCGAAGACGCGTTGCGCCAGCGCCGCTTCGATGAACGGATCGATCTTTCCGTCCAGCACGTCGTCGGGCGCCGTGCTCTCCATCCCCGTGCGAAGGTCCTTGACCATCTGGTAGGGCTGAAGAACGTAGGAGCGGATCTGGTGACCCCAGCCGATGTCGGTTTTCGACGCGGCCTCGGCGTCGGCCTTCTCCTCGCGACGCTTCAGCTCTTCCTCGTAGAGCCGCGCGCGCAGCATGTTCCAGGCGGTGGCCCGGTTCTTGTGCTGCGAACGCTCCGCCTGACACTGCACCACGATGCCGGTCGCCAGATGCGTGATGCGCACGGCCGAGTCCGTCGTGTTGACATGCTGGCCGCCCGCGCCCGAGGCACGATAGGTATCGATGCGCACGTCGCCTTCATTGACGTCCACCTCGATCGAATCGTCGACGACCGGATAGACCCAGACGGACGCGAACGAGGTGTGGCGGCGCGCCTGGCTGTCATAGGGCGAGATGCGGACGAGCCGGTGAACGCCGGACTCGACCTTCATCTTGCCGTAGGCGTTGTGGCCCTTCAGCAGGATCGTGGCCGACTTGATGCCCGCCTCTTCGCCGGAGTTGTGCTCCAGCATCTCGACCTTCATCTTGGCCCGCTCGCCCCAGCGCATATACATGCGCAGCAGCATCGACGCCCAGTCCTGGCTCTCGGTGCCACCGGCGCCCGAGTGGATCTCCACATAGGTGTCGTTGGCGTCGGCTTCGCCGGACAGGAGCGTGTCGATCTGGCGTTCCGCGACGTCCTTCTCGAGCGCGCGGATCGCGTTCTCGGCTTCCGTCACGACCTCGGCATCACCCTCCTCCTCGCCCATGGCGATGAGTTCGATGTTGTCCTGAAGCCCCTGCTCCAGCGCGCGGATGCCGGTAATGGCGGTCTCCAAACGCTGGCGCTCCTTCATCAGGCGCTGCGCCTCGGCGGGATCGTTCCAGAGGGACGGATCCTCAGCGGCCGCGTTCAGGCGATCAAGTTCTCGGACCGATTGATCCCAGTCAAAGATGCCTCCTCAGCAGGCTTACGGCCTGCTTGATGTCGGAGACAATGGATTCGATTTCGGCACGCATGCCGGCATTCCTCTCGAAAACGGATCGGGTGAATGGCGCGGACCATAGGGATGGGGCGCATGGGTGTAAAGCGGATCGGCCCCGGACGGATGAACCGCCGGGGCCGATCTCAACGCAGGGCAGGAAAGCTGCGGAACTAGAACAGACCGCCCGCCCCGCTTGCGATGGCCTGCGCCGCTTCCGGCGAGATCGACTGCTGCGCCGGAGCGCTGGCATAGGTGCCGCCGATCACCTCGTACTGGTCGGACGGACCCGTGCCCGGCTTGAAGGCTTCGATGATCGAGCCGTCGGCGCCTGGCGCCGCCGCCATGCCGGTCGCGCGATTCACCGCGACCTGCGTCATGCCGTCGGGAATGCGGAAATCGACCACCGGCTTGCCCGCAAGCGCCTGCTTCATGAACTCGTTGAATACCGGAGCCGCAAAGCCGCCGCCGGTCTGCCCGTGGCCGAGCGGCTGCGGGTTGTCGTAGCCGAGATAGACGCCGGTCACGAGGTTCGGCGTGAAGCCGACGAACCAGGCGTCCTTCTCGTCGTTGGTCGTGCCGGTCTTGCCGGCCACGGGCACGCCGAGCTCCTTGACGACCGTCGCCGTGCCGCGCTGGACGACGCCCTCCATCATCGAGGTGATCTGGTAGGCGGTCATCGGGTCGAGAACCTGCTGGCGCTCGTCCACCAGTTCGGGCTCCGCCTGACCGTCCCACGAGGCGGCGTTGCAGCTCTCGCACTTGCGGTTGTCGTGGCGGTAGACGGTCCGCCCGTAGCGATCCTGCACGCGGTCGATCACCGAGGGCTCGATGGAGCGCCCCCCGTTAGCCATGACGGAATAGGCCGTGACCATCCGCATCACGGTGGTCTCGCCCGACCCGAGCGCCATCGGCAGATACGGCGCCATCTTGTCGTAGACGCCGAAGCGTTCGGCGTATTCCGCCACGAGCTTCATGCCCATGTCGTCGGCCAGCCGGACCGTCATGAGATTTCGGCTCTTCTCGATGCCGAGCCGCAGCGTCGAAGGGCCAGCAACCTCGCCACCGTAGTTCTTCGGCTCCCAGAAGCCGCCGCGGCCGTCGGGGAACGAGACCGGCGCGTCGAGGATGACGGAGGCCGGCGTGTAGCCATTGTCGAGCGCCGCCGCATAGACGATCGGCTTGAACGAGGAGCCCGGTTGACGCATCGCCTGCGTGGCCCGGTTGAACTCGGACTGCGCGTAGGAAAAGCCGCCGACCATCGCCAGAACGCGGCCCGTGTGCGGGTCCATCGCGACCAGCGCACCCTGCACCTTCGGCGGCTGGCGCAGGACGTAACCTTCGCCCTTCTTCTCGACATAGACGACGTCGCCGCGGGCGAGGACATCGTCAACCGAGCGCGCCGTGCTGCGCTTGCCTTCGCGGTCCTGCCGCATGGCCCACTTCATGTCGGAAGCATTCAGCGTCGCGATCTCGCGCTCGGCTCCGCGACGACCCGAAATGTCGCGCGACGGCTGAAGGCCTATGCTGGCGGAGTTCGAGTCCGAGGACAGAACCACGGCAAGGCGCCATTCGGGCACGTCGGCATAGGGCTCGATCTTGTTGAGGGCCGGACCCCAGTCTCCGCCGAGTTCCACGGTCTCGACCGGGCCGCGATACCCGCGTGTCTGATCGTACTGGACCAGCGCATGCTGCAGCGAGGTGCGCGCATCGACCTGCATCTGCGGGTCGAGCGTCGATCGCACGGAGAGACCGCCCTCGTAGAGCGCTTTCACGCCGTAGCGCGAGATGACCTGTCGGCGGACTTCCTCGGTGAAGTATTCGGCGGATGCGAGATAGGTGCCGCTCGGCCGCGGATTGACGCCGAGCGGCTTGGCGATCGCAGCCAGCGCCTCGTCCTGCGTGATCGCGCCGTTCTCGGCCATGCGCTGGATGACCCAGTTGCGGCGGCCGATCGCTTCCTCGGGGTCGCGGAACGGATTGTAGTTCTCCGGCGCCTTCGGCAGGGCGGCAAGATAGGCCGCCTCCTGGATCTCCAGCTCGTTCACCGACTTGTCGAAATAGGCCAGCGACGCGGCGGCGACGCCATAGGAGCCCATCCCGAGATAGATCTCGTTGAGGTAGAGCTCGAGGATACGGTCCTTGGAATAAGCCTGCTCGATGCGCAGCGAGAGGATCGCTTCCTTCACCTTGCGCTCCATCGAGCGCTCGTTGGTGAGGAGGAAGTTCTTGGCGACCTGCTGGGTGATCGTCGAGCCGCCCTGCATCGGGCCACCACGCACATACAGCAGCGCGGCACGACCGATGCCTTCGAGGTCGACGCCCGGATGATTGTAGAAGTTCTTGTCCTCGGCCGAGAGGAACGCGTCCTTCAGGCGCTGCGGGATCGTCTGGATCGGCAGATAGAGCCGGCGCTCCTTAGCGTATTCGGCCATCAGCGAGCCGTCCGCGGCATGAAGGCGCGTCGTGACCGGCGGCTCGTACTTCTCCAGCACCTGATAGTCTGGCAGGTCCTGGCTCATGCTCGCCACGTACCAGGCGACGCCGCCCGCCAGGATCAGCGCAAACACGGTGCCGATACCGAAGAGGTAGCCGAGAAGTCTGATCATCGTGTCTCCATGGGCTACCGCTTTCGCGACCCTTTGCGAGCCGCACGGCGTGGCCGGCCGGGCATGGCGGGATGATCCCGCATTTCAGGAAGTCCTAACGCATCGTTCATGAGCGGAGAATGCGGCGGGCGAATGATGCACCGGTGTTGCCGAAGCAACTGTTGCAAACACGCAACGCACTCCGCGTCAACGTTGGCTGCCGAGGATCGGACGCGTGGCGAACTCGGCGATCGACTGCGCGAGAATCCCGGCGAGCCGCTTCTGCCAGACGTCGGACTGGAGAGCCTCCTCATCCTCGGGATTGGAGAGATAACCCATCTCTAGGAGGATCGAGGGCACATCCGGGGCCCGCAACACTCGAAAGCCTGCCGAGCGCCGCGGATTGTTGATCAGCCGGATTTCGCCCTTGCCGAGATCGGCGACGAGCTGGATCGCGAAGTGCTCGGACAAGGCTTCCGTCTCGCGACGGACGAGGTCGACGAGGATGTCGTGGATTTCCGGCGCATCCTGATCCCACTCCGAACCGGCGAACCGATCAGCCGAGTTTTCGGTGTCGGCCAGTTCGCGCGACAGGCTGTCCGACGCCTTCTCGGAGAGGGTGTAGACGGTCGCGCCGCGCAGATCCTTGTAGCGGATCGAATCGGCGTGCAGCGACACCATGAGGTTGGCGCCGGCGCGGCGGGCGATTGCGGCCCGCTCGTTCAGCGGGATGAACGTGTCGTCGTCCCGCGTCATGACGACCTTAATGTTGGGGAGCGCCTCCAACGCCGATCGAAGCGCCAGACCGAACGCCAGGTTCACAGCCTTCTCTTCGGTCCCCTTCTCGCCGGTCGCCCCGCGGTCGATGCCGCCGTGACCGGGATCCAGCACGATCACGAGCGGCCGGTCGCTCCGGCCCGCGGCCGCGGGCGATTCCGGGGCCTTGGGCGATGAAGGGAGCGCAAAGGACTTCTCATCGCCGGGCGTCAGCCGCAGCGACACGCGCGCGCCCTTCTCGCTCTTCGTCACGTCGAGTTTTGGCCGCGCCGGCTGCGCCAGCGTCATGATCAGGCGGTACCGGTCAGTGCCGACCAGACCGTGTCGAATGTCCGTCACCAGCGAGGACTTGTCGATCTCCGGGAGCTTGGCCGCCGCCAGCGTGCCATCGAAATCGAGGGCGACGCGGTAGGGGTTCCGCAGGAGAATCAGCTTCGGCTCGGCCCGTCCGTCGACCTCCAGATCGATCTCGAACGCATCCGCCTTCGTGGCCGCCGCGATGGCCGTCACGATCGACGGACGGTCGGCGGCGTGGGCATTGCGCATCGGCAAGGCCGATACGAGAAGGGCCAGCATCAGAAGGGCGGTTCGCAGAACTGTCACGGGCGTCGGCCGTCGAATGAAGAGAGTGCGGATCAGGGATGGCGAACACGATCGTGGCAGCCTGCGCAGCTGCCGCTTTCGCAGGCTTTCCCCTTGTTTGCCGGACTATAGCGCCTTACAAGCATAAATGAGGCTCTCGCGTCATCAGAACGGGTGCGTCGTCGAATTCATCGGCTCGAACGAGCCGACCGCCTCGGCCGACGCACGGATCCGTCCGGCGTGGGAAATTCGCACAGATTTACACCGGTCGGGTCTTACACGCTCACCGGTCTCTCCGCGGGCGAAGACAGGAAAGAATTTCCGCCGAGCTCGCGTCCTCGTCGGCTGCGCAAGCGGCCATCCACTGTTGCAGGTCGTTCACGCGTGCTTTCGGCATATCAGTTCCCTTCGATGCCTGTGCCCCGCCCCTTCGGGCCGGTTGCCGGTGCATTGGGGAAGCTTGGCCCTGCGCGCCCGGAACGCACCATTGCGGACCCCTTCACACCTGGCCCATGGCCGACCCGCGAGGTCGTGCATTCCGGGCCGCCGCGGGTCCCGGAGTTGAGATTTCATGGCAGACAAGATGCTGATCGATGCCGCCCACCCGGAGGAAACCCGGGTCGTCGTCGTCAAGGGTAACCGGGTCGAAGAGTTCGATTTCGAGTCCGAGCACAAGAAGCAGATCAAGGGAAATATCTATCTGGCCAAGGTGACGCGCGTCGAGCCGTCGCTCCAGGCCGCGTTCGTCGAGTACGGCGGCAACCGTCACGGGTTCCTCGCCTTCAACGAAATCCATCCCGACTACTACCAGATCCCGCATGCCGACCGTCAGGCGCTGATCGAGCACGATCTGGCGCAGGCCGAGGAGGACGAGGAAGCCGAGGAGCGCAAGCCCGCCAAGGCCGGTCGTTCGCGCAGCCGGCGTCCGCGCGGCGGCGAGGCGAAGGCCGCCGAGACGAGCGACGACAGCGTGTCGGAGGTCGTCGAGACGGAAGCCTCCGAAGACGCGTCGGAAACGGTCGAGGCTGGTGAGGCCGAAGCCGCGGCACCGGTCACTGACGGCGAGGAAGTGGCATCCGCCGACGAGGGCGCGGAGGCGGTCGAGGCCAAGAGCGACGGCGATGCGGACGAGAAGCCGCGTCGTGGGCGCCGCTCGCGTCGCTCGCGCGAGACCGAGGAAGAGCCCGCAGTCGACGAAGCGGACGAGGTCGATGATCTCGGCAGCGAAGACGCGATGGAAGAGGTGCCGGTTCGCAGCAACCGTCCGCCGCGCAAGCAGTACAAGATCCAGGAAGTCATCAAGCGTCGCCAGATCCTGCTGGTGCAGGTTGTTAAGGAAGAGCGCGGCAACAAGGGCGCGGCGCTCACCACCTATCTGTCGCTGGCCGGCCGTTACTCGGTCCTGATGCCGAACACCGCCCGTGGCGGCGGCATCTCGCGCAAGATCACCAATGCCGCCGACCGCAAGCGGTTGAAGGAAGTCGCGCGCGATCTCGAGGTGCCGAAGGGCATGGGGATCATCCTGCGCACGGCCGGCGCGAACCGCACCAAGGCGGAGGTGAAGCGCGACTACGAGTACCTGATGCGGCTGTGGGAGACGGTGCGCACGCTGACGCTCCAGTCGACCGCCCCTGCCCTCGTCTATGAGGAAGGCAGCTTGATCAAGCGGTCGATCCGCGACCTCTACAACAAGGACATCGACCAGATCCTCGTGGCCGGCGAGAGCGGCTACCGCGAGGCGAAGGACTTCATGCGCATGCTGATGCCGAGCCAGGCAAAGGTTGTGCAGCCGTACCGCGATGCGAGCCCGATCTTCGCCCGTCAGGGCATCGAGGCGCAGCTCGACAAGATGATGCAGCCGCATGTGACGCTGAAGTCCGGCGGCTACATCATTATCAACCAGACCGAAGCGCTGGTCGCGATCGACGTGAACTCCGGGCGCTCGACCCGCGAGCATTCGGTCGAGGACACCGCCTACCAGACGAACCTTGAGGCGGCCGAGGAGGTCGCCCGCCAGCTGCGTCTGCGCGACCTCGCGGGCCTCATCGTCGTCGATTTCATCGACATGGAGGAGAAGCGCAACAACCGGAACGTCGAGAAGCGTCTCAAGGATTCGCTGAAGGACGACCGGGCGCGCATCCAGGTCGGCCGCATCTCGCATTTCGGCCTGCTCGAGATGAGCCGCCAGCGCATCCGCGCCAGCGTGCTGGAATCGACGACGCAGACCTGCCCGATCTGCAGCGGCAACGGCTTCATCCGGTCCTCGTCCTCGCTCGCGCTTCAGGTGCTGCGTTCGATCGAGGAGCATCTCCAGAAGCACGGCACGCATGACCTCGTGGTGAAGGTGCCGACCGCGACCGCGCTCTACGTCCTCAACGAGAAGCGTTCGACGCTCGACGAACTGGAGCGGCACTACGGGCTGCGCATCCTGCTGGAGGCGGTGGAAGGCTTCGGCCACCAGCACGTCACCATCGAGCATGGCGCCGAGGCGACGCGCCGCGTGAAGCCCGAGGCGATCACGACCCTGCCGGCCGTCTCGCCCGAGGCGATCGAGATCGAGGACGTGGTGATCGAAGCCGAGCCGGACGCCGCCGAAACCGAGCGGCTGACGGAAGCGCGGGAGCGCGGATCGGACGGCGAGGAGTCCCGCGACGGATCGCGTCGCCGCCGTCGCCGCCGCCGTGGCGGACGGCGCGGCGACGAAAACGGGCATGCCGAGAGCGCCGATGCTGCCTCCGACGAGGATGCCGGCGACGAGGCCGCCGCGGCCTCCACCGAGGCGGATAACCAGGGTGTCGTCAGCGAGAGCATCGACGATGACGGCAACGGGGGTGACCGCAAGCGTCGCCGGCGGGGTCGTCGCGGCGGCCGTCGCAATCGTGACGACGAGGCCCGCACCGAGGGTTCGTCCGAGGGCGATGGCGAGGATGCACCGGATGCCGCAGTGGCGGACGATGTCACCCCAGAGCTGCCTGCGCTCGCGTCAGCCGAGGCCGATGTCTCGTTCGAGCCGGAAATGACCGACGCCGTCGAGGCCATCGAGGGCGATCCTTCGGAACTTGCCGATGCCGAGATCGGCGCCGATATCGCGGTGCCGGACGAGAACGAGGTCATGGCAGCCACGGCCGAAGCCGGAGCCGCGATCGACGGCAATCCGCCTCTGGACGAGGTGTTCCCCGCCGACGATGGCGAGGTCCCCGCCGAGGACATGCCGGCGGAAGAGGCACCGGCGCGTCGCGGCTTGCGGCTCATCGCCAATGGCGAGGAAGCGGCGGACGACGCAGCCGAAGAGAAGCCGAAGCGTCGCGGCTGGTGGTCGCGCAAGACAGCCGAATAACACGACAAGGAGCGGCTCTCGGGCCGCTCCTTTCGTTTGCGGCTCAGGCGCCGCGCTCAAGCACGCTGCGAAGGCGGCGCACCGCTTCGGCGATCTCGCCGGGATCTCCGGCATAGGACAGGCGCATCGTGCGATGGCCGCGCTCGAGATCGAAGTCGAGCCCCGGCGTCGCCGCGACGAGCGCCGTTTCCAACAGATGCCTGGCAAACTCCGTCGAATTCGAGAATGCCTCGGGGATGGTGGCATAGGCATAAAAGGCCCCATCGATCGGAGCGATGTCGCCGAAACCGAGCGCCGGAAGCGCCTCCATGAGCAGCGAGCGGCTGCGCTCGTAGCCGAGCTTGACCGCTTCTAGTTCCTCCGTCGCCTCGAACACGGCTTCGGCGCCGACCTGGCTGAGTTCCGGTGCGGAGATGTAGAGGCTCTGCCCGACGCGCTCCGCCGGCCGCACGAGATGAGGCGGAAGCACCAGCCAACCGATGCGCCACCCGGTCATGCAGTAGTATTTGGAGAACGAGTTGACGACGATCGCGCGGTTGGAAAACTGGAGTGCCGAGGCGGTTTCGCGGCCGAAAGCGAGACCGTGGTAGATCTCGTCGGAGATGAAGACGAGTCCCGCCGCGTCGGAGAACTCGACGAGCTTGCGCAGCTCCGCGGGCGGCGTCACCGTGCCGGTCGGGTTCGCCGGACTGGCGATTAGGACGCCCTGCAGGGGCGTCTGCCGATGCGCGCGTTCCAAAGCCTCCGCGGTCAGGATGTAATCCGTTTCCGGTCCGACCGGGATCTCGACCGGCTCGATCCCCAGCGCTTTCAGGATGTTGCGATAGGCGGGATAGCCGGGCGTCGAGATCGCCACTCGGTCGCCGACGTCGAACGCGGTCAGGAATGCCAGATTGAAGCCCGCGGACGATCCGGTCGTCACCATGATCCGTTCCGCCGGCACGTCCACACCATAGGTCTCGCCGTAATGGCGGGCGATGCGTCGGCGGAGCGCCACACGACCGAGCGCATCGGTGTAGCCGACACGGCCTCGTCCCAGAAAGGCTCCGACGGCGTCCGCGACGACGCGTGGCACCGGCGCCGAGGGCTGGCCGACCGCCAGCGAGATCACGTCCTTGCCTTCCGCGATCAGGCGGTTGGCCGCCGCCATGACGTCCATCGCGCGGAACGGGTCGACGTCGGAACGGCGGGATGCCTTCGGCGGCGGAATGTCAAACATGGAAGCCTCATAAACGCCGGAAAAAGATGACCTTGCAGTCCGCAGGGATGGCCGACCGGGAAGCCGCGTTCTAGAAGTGCGTGCACAAGCCTGGGAAGACTTGGGGTGGATTTTTTGTTGAAGGGCCTCTTTGCGAAGGCGGTCGCAGCCGCGCTGGTCGTTGCGGTGGCCGCGCCCCCGGCGGAGGCGCAGCAGGCGCGACGTTCGTCGCTGCCGATCGTGCGCGACGCGGAGATCGAAGGCCTCATCAAGGACTATTCGCAGCCGATCCTGCGCGCGGCCGGCCTGTCGCCGGCCCGTGTCGAGATCGTCCTCGTCAACGACCTCGGCTTCAACGCCTTCGTGGCGGGTCGTCGCATCTTCATCAACACCGGCACGATCCTCGAATCGGAGACGCCGAACGAGACGATCGGCGTTCTGGCCCACGAGGTCGGGCACCTTGCGGGCGGGCATCAGGAACGACTGCGCGACCAGATCGAGCGGGCCAAGACGATCGCCGTCGTGGCCGGCCTTCTCGGGGCGGGTGTCGCGGCGGCGGGCGCGGCCAGCGGTTCCGGCTCGATGGCGGGCATCGGCAGCGGCCTGATGACGAGCGGCGGCAACATCGCGCAGCGCGGCCTTTTCGCCTATCAGCGCACGGAAGAGACGACGGCCGACCGCTCGGCACTCACCTACCTCTTGAAGACGCAGCAGTCGCCGAAGGGGCTGCTCGACAGCTTCGCCGGCCTGATGCGCAAGAATATGCTGTCGGGCGTCTCGTCCGATCGCTACGTGAGTTCACATCCCGCGCCGCAGGAGCGCATCGGCTTCCTCCAGACGGCGGCGAAGGAAAGTCCCTACTTCGACAAGAAGGACCCACCCGAGCTTCAGCTTCGACACGATCTGGCCCGCGCCAAGATCGCCGCCTACAACGGTGGTGCGGGTCAGGTCCGGCGAACGTTCGGGCGCAATCTGACGAGCCTTCCCGCGCGCTATGGCGATGCGATCGCGACCCATCTGGCGGGCTCGCCCAGCGCCGCCCTTCAAAAGATCGATGCGCTGATCAAGGAAGTGCCCGGAAACCCTTGGTTTCATGAGGTTCGCGGCGAGATCCTGATGGCGGCCGGCCGCTCCGACGAATCGGCCGCCGCCTTCGCCAAGGCCGCCAAGCTCGACCCGTCGAAGTCGGGAATCCTCGAGGCGGCCGTCGGGCAGGCGCTCGTGACCGGCGGCAAGCCGGAGCGGATGAAGGACGCCATCGCGCAGATCCGCAAGGGGCTGGAAGACGATCCCGGCAACTCGACGGCCTACCAGTTCCTGGCGATGGCCTACGGCAAGACCGGCGACATCGGCGCGGCCGAGCTGGCGACGGCCGAAGGTTACTGGGAAGCCGGCAACTTCCGTCAGGCGAAGATCTTCGCCGCCCGCGCACAGCAGAAATTTCGTCCGAACTCGCCGCAATGGCTGCAGGCTCAGGACATCATCACGACGAAGGTGAACCGCAAATGACGCATGGTCCGGTGTTCAGGAGACTTGCGCTGGGTCGGCGTGTGGGCGCCGCGGCGGTCCTCGGCGCCTCGCTTCTTGGCTCGCCCGCCCTCGCGCTTGATGATGCGCAGACGCGCGAGATCGAGACCATCGTTCGCAACTACCTCATCGCCAACCCGGAGGTCCTGCTCGAATCGATGCAGGCGCTCGAAGCGAAACGGTCTGCGCAAGCGAAGGCCGGACAGAGTGAAACGATCGCAAGCCTGCGCGAGCGGCTGGATGCCTCGCCGGCCGGAACGGTGGCCGGTAACCCGCAGGGCGATGTCACGCTGGTCGAATTCTTCGATTACAATTGCGGCTACTGCAAGCGGGCGGCAAGCGACCTTCAGGTGCTTCTGGAGAGCGATCCGAAGCTGAAGGTCGTCTATAAGGAAATTCCGGTCCTCGGGCCGGCGTCCGAAGCCGCTGCGCGCGTCAGTCTGGCGTTTCGCGAGACGAAGCCGGACAGCTATCCGCAGTTTCAGAAGACGCTGTTGGCATCGCGCGCGCAGGTCGACGAGGCACGTGCGCTCGAAGTCGCGGCGCAGCTCGGAGTTCAGGAGGCCACGCTTCGACCGCTGCTCGGCGGCCAGAGCGTGACCGCGGCGCTGAACGAGAGCGCCGAGCTCGCGACGGCGCTCGGCATCAGCGGGACGCCGAGCTACGTGATCGGCGACGAACTCGTCCCCGGTGCCGTGGGCGCTGACGCGCTCGCGGAAAAGATTGCGAACATTCGCGCCTGCGGCTCCGCGAGCTGCTCGCCGACGGCCAATTGAGTTCAGGCGCGTCGCTGGCGCCTTCCCGGCTTTGCGAGCCGCTCGCAAGTGTTTATACGGCACGGATCGAACGGATACGCCCTTGGGGCGTTCGATCCGTCAAGCAACTGTCGGCAGGCTGACGCCTGCCTCTTCCGAAGCCGGGATCATCGTGATCCGGGCTTTTCGTCGCATGAAGGACCGAGGCCGACCGGACAGTTCCGTGTCGAATCCCCGGCGAGTTCGAAGGACCATTATGGAAAAGGATTCGACTGTGGACCGTTCGCTGGTGCGCGAGCTTGCCGACATCTTGAACGACACGGATCTGACCGAGATCGAAATCGAGCAGGGCGACCTGCGCATCCGCGTGTCGCGTCAGAAGGAATACGTGGCGTCCGCCGGCTACAGCTACGGCGCTCCCGCGCCTGCGCCGATGCACGCCATGCCGGCGCAGCAGGCTCCGGCGGCGGCTCCCGCCGCACCCGCGGCTTCCAGCGGGCCCGAGGTGGGATCGGTGCCCTCGCCCATGGTCGGCACCGTGTATCTGGCGTCCGCGCCGGGCGCCAAGCAGTTCATCGAAATCGGCCAGACGGTGAACGAGGGTGACACCCTCCTCATCATCGAGGCGATGAAGACGATGAATCAGATCCCGGCACCGCGTTCGGGCACCATCAAGCGCATCTGCGTCGACAACGGCCAGCCGGTCGAATACGGCGAGGCGCTGGTCGTCATCGGTTGATCCCTCGGGGATCGTCGGGGCGAGTTCGCGGGCGGTCGAGGAAAGGCATACATGTTCAATAAGGTACTGATCGCCAATCGCGGCGAGATCGCGCTCCGCGTTCTGCGGGCCTGCAAGGAGCTCGGCATCGCGACCGTGGCCGTGCATTCCACCGCCGACAACGCGGCCATGCACGTGCGGCTGGCCGACGAAAGCGTCTGCATCGGGCCTCCGCCGGCACGCGACAGCTACCTGAACATTCCGCAGATCCTCGCGGCCTGCGAGATTTCCGGCGCCGACGCCGTTCATCCCGGCTATGGCTTCCTGTCCGAGAACGCGCGCTTCGCCGACATCCTGGAGGCGCACAATATCGCCTTCATCGGCCCGACCGCCGAACATATCCGCGTCATGGGCGACAAGATCGAGGCCAAGCGCACCGCCAGGGCTCTCGGCATTCCCGTGGTGCCGGGATCCGCGGGCGCGGTGACCGACGATGTCGAGGCGATGCGCGTCGCGCAGGAGATCGGCTTTCCGGTTCTCGTCAAGGCGTCGGCCGGTGGCGGCGGGCGCGGCATGAAGGTGGCGCAGACGCCCGCCGACCTGTCGATGGCGCTTTCCACGGCTCGCTCCGAGGCGGGCGCGGCGTTCGGCGACGACGCCGTCTATCTCGAGAAGTATCTCGGCAAGCCGCGTCACATCGAGGTGCAGGTGTTCGGCGACGGCATGGGCAAGGCCGTGCACCTCGGCGAGCGCGACTGCTCGCTGCAGCGCCGCCACCAGAAAGTCTGGGAGGAGGCCCGCTCCCCCGCGCTCGACGACGCGCAGCGTCTGCGCATCGGCGAGATCTGCGCCAATGCCATGGCCCAGATGAAGTACCGCGGCGCCGGCACGATCGAGTTCCTGTACGAAAACGGCGAATTCTATTTCATTGAGATGAATACGCGCCTGCAGGTCGAGCATCCGGTGACGGAGGCGATCACCGGCCTTGATCTCGTTCACGAGCAAATTCGCGTCGCTGCCGGTCTCGGGCTTTCGGTCATGCAGGACGACGTGAAGTTCAACGGCCACGCGATCGAGTGCCGCATCAACGCCGAGGATCCGCGGACCTTCGCGCCCTCGCCCGGCCAGATCAGCTACTACCATGCCCCCGGCGGTCTCGGTGTTCGCGTCGATTCGGGCGTCTACCAAGGCTACACGATCCCGCCCTTCTACGATTCGCTGATCGGCAAGCTGATCGTGCATGGGCGCACCCGGAACGAGTGCCTGATGCGCCTGCGGCGAGCGCTCGACGAGATCATCGTCGACGGGGTGAAGACGACGCTGCCCCTGTTCCAGGACCTCGTCGAGAACCCGGACATCCAGGCCGGCGACTACGACATTCACTGGCTGGAGCAGTATCTCGCCGCCGCGGCGAAGGCTGCCTGATCCACCATTGGCGCGCAGCGGACGAAACGGCTCCGAGCCGCTGATCACACCCGAGATCCTGCTGCGCGCCTACGCGGCCGGCATCTTTCCGATGGCGGAAGATGCCGACGACCCGTCGATCCACTGGGTCGATCCGACGTTTCGGGGCATCCTTCCGCTCGACGGGTTCCACGTCCCGCGCTCGCTCCGCAAGACGATCCGCCAGCGACCCTTCGACATCCGGTTCGATACCGCGTTCGCAGCTGTCGTCGACGCCTGCGCCGAACCCGCGCCCGGCCGCGACCAGACCTGGATCAACGCTCAGATTCGCGAGCTGTATCTGGGGTTGTTCCGCATGGGCCACGCGCATTCCGTCGAGGCTTGGGCGGATGGCGAGCTTGTCGGCGGACTCTACGGTGTCAGCCTTGGCGCAGCCTTCTTCGGCGAGAGCATGTTCTCGCGGCGCACGGATGCCTCGAAGGTTCCGCTGGTCTATCTATGGGACAAGCTGCGGCGCGGCGGCTTTATACTCCTCGACACGCAGTTCATCACAGTGCACCTCCAGCGCTTCGGCGCCGTCGAGGTTCGGCGTGCGCGATATCGCGAGCTGCTGGCCGACGCGCTGGAACGGCCCGCCGATTTTCACTGCGCCGGCGGGACGCTCGCGTCGGTTTTGCAGTCCTTGAGCCAGACGTCGTAGACGGGGTGCTCGACGGCGTTGAGGCCGGGGGAGTCGGCAAACATCCAGCCGGTGAAGATGCGGCGGATCTCGCGGTCGAGGGTGATCTCGTCCACCTCGACGAAGCCGTCGGTTTTCGGCGCTTCGTCCTGCGTGCGGGTGAAGCAGGCCCTTGGCGTCACTTGCAGCGCGCCGAACTGCACGGTCTCGTTGATCTTCACCTCGAACGAGGTGATCCGGCCGGTGATCTTGTCCAGCCCGGAGAACACCGCTTCCGGGTTCTCGACGCGGGCCGCGTAGGCGCCCTGCGGGAAAACGCAGGCCAGCGCCAGGGTCGCCACGAGCCGCGCGGCGTTAGAAGCGAGACGCATCGAGCGAGCGGTTCCGATCAGGGTGTCCAGGCGTCGTAGTCGCCCGTCACGCGCGGACGCTCGGCGGTGTTGAGGAGCGAGCCCTTCGGTCGGTAGGCGAAGCGCGTGCCCGTCTGGTTGGGAACGTGCGGCTTCTGCCAGTCGCGCGGCTTGTAGTTCTCGTCCACTGGCGGCGTGTCGACGCGGTGATGCATCCAGCCGTGCCAGCCGGGACCGATCTGGCTTGCTTCTGCCTCGCCCGCGTAGATCACCCAACGGCGCTTTCCGTCGGCCGACTGGTAGTAGACGTTGCCGCGCTCGTCCTCGCCCACCCGCTTGCCGAAGCGCCAGGTGTGGAAGCGCGTTCCGATCGTCTGGCCGTTCCACCAGGTGAAGATCTGCAGCAGCCAGGGTTTCATCGCATCGTGTCCGTAAATGCCGTGGCTAGGTTATGCTGCCGCAGCCTGTAAAAGTCTAGGCGTCGAAAGCGCCCAGCGGACGCTCGAAGATCAGCACGGTCGAGCCGCTCCCGCTCTCGGAAGTGCCGACCCGCGCGAAGCCCAGCCCGGTGTAGAAGCCGATCGCCCGGGCGTTGGTTTCATCGACCTCGATGCGCATGCGGGTCGCCTGGGGAAAGCAGCCGGCGATCTCGGAGAAGAGTTCCGTCCCGACGCCCTGCCCTTGGGCATCCGGGCGTACGTAGAGATCGTGCAGGATGAGAAGGGTCCGGTCTTCGCTCGCGGCGCGGGCGAAGGCCATGCCGCCAAGACGCTTGCCGTCGTCTGCGACCAGAAACTCTGTATCCGGTTGGCCGAGACGGCCGCGGAGCGCGGCCTCGTCGTGCGACGTTCCGGTCACCTCGCGCAGCCGCTCGGCGTCATGGATGGCACCGTAGGTTGCCTGCCACGTCTCGACCAACAGCTGGCGAACGGCTCCCATGTCGCGAGCCGTCGCGGTGCGGATGAAGTAGGTGCTCATTCCAGCCCGAGCTTGGCCTTCACCAGGTCGTTGACCGCCTGCGGGTTCGCCTTTCCGCCGGTCGCGCGCATCACCTGACCGACGAACCAGCCGGCGAGCGTCGGCTTGGCGATCGCCTGCGCCACCTTGTCCGGGTTGGCTGCGATCACTTCGTCCACCGCCTTCTCGATCGCGCCCGTGTCGGTGACCTGCTTCAGGCCGCGGCTTTCGACGAGCTCGCGCGGGTCTCCGCCTTCGTTCCAGACGATCTCGAAGAGGTCTTTGGCGATCTTGCCGGAGATCGTCCCTTCACGGATGAGATCGAGCACGGCGCCAAGCTGGTCGGCCGAGACCGGCGTCTCCTCGATCGACTTGCCGCTTTTGTTCAGCGCGCCGAGGAGGTCGTTGATGACCCAGTTCGCCGCCTGCTTGGCGTCGCGCCCCTTGGCGACCTGTTCGAAGAAGTCGGCGATCGACTTCTCCGATACCAGGATCGACGCATCGTAGGCCGAGAGCCCGGCCTCGCTCATGAGGCGCTGGCGCTTGTCGTCGGGGAGTTCCGGCAGCTCCTCTCGCAGCGCCGCGACGAAGGCGTCGTCGAACTCGAGCGGCAGGAGATCGGGGTCCGGGAAATAGCGATAGTCGTGCGCGTCCTCCTTGGAGCGCATCGCGCGCGTTTCGCCCTTGGCCGGGTCGAAGAGCCGCGTTTCCTGATCGATCGTGCCGCCGTCCTCGATGATCGCGATCTGGCGGCGCGCTTCCGACTCGATCGCCTGTCCGACGAAGCGGATCGAATTGACGTTCTTGATCTCGCAGCGCGTGCCGAACTCGCCGCCCGGTCGGCGCACCGAGACATTGACGTCGGCGCGCATGGAGCCCTCATCCATATTGCCGTCGCAGGTCCCCAGATAGCGCAGGATCGTGCGCAGCTTGGTGAGGTACGCGCGCGCTTCGTCCGCGGAGCGCATGTCGGGCTTCGACACGATCTCCATCAGCGCGACGCCGGAGCGGTTCAGGTCGACGAACGACATCGTCGCATGCTGGTCGTGCAGCGACTTGCCGGCGTCCTGCTCGAGGTGCAAGCGCTCGACGCCCACCTCGACCTCCTCGAACTGCCCCTTCGAGTCGGGGCCGACCGAGACGATCACCGTTCCCTCGCCGACGATCGGCTGCTGGAACTGCGAGATCTGGTAGCCCTGCGGCAGGTCCGGATAGAAGTAGTTCTTGCGGTCGAAGACCGAGCGGTTGTTGATCTGAGCCTTGAGGCCGAGACCCGTACGCACCGCCTGCCGCACGCATTCGACGTTGATGACGGGCAGCATGCCCGGCATGGCGGCGTCGACCAGCGACACGTTGTCGTTCGGCTCGCCGCCGAACTGCGTCGAGGCGCCGGAAAAGAGCTTCGATTCCGAGAGGACCTGGGCATGGACCTCCATGCCGATCACGATTTCCCAGTCGCCGGTCGCGCCGGGGATCAGCTTCTTCGGATCGGGGGTGCGGGTATCGACGAGGGGCATCGGGCGAACTCGTTCATCTCGGGGCGCAGCCGGGCTGCGATCATTCGGTCTCTTCGGCGCGATGGAGCGCGCCAAAGCATCCTACCACCAGCGCTTCGGCGCGAAGCGACCGGCGCTCTTCTCGATCACCGAAGCCGTGGCGAAGAGCGTCTCCTCGTCGAACGGGCGACCGATCAGCTGGAGGCCGAGCGGCGTGCCTTCGCCGGAGAGGCCCGCTGGGACGGCGATGCCTGGCAGTCCGGCGAGGTTCACGGTGATCGTGAAGACGTCCTGCAGATACATCGCCACCGGATCGGCGGCGAGCTTCGCGTCGCCGATCGCGAAGGCGGCGGATGGGGTCGTCGGGGTCAGGAGCGCATCGACGCCGTCCGCGAAGACGGTCTCGAAGTCGCGCTTGATCAGGGTGCGGACTTTCTGCGCCTGCAGGTAATAGGCGTCGTAGTAGCCGGCCGAGAGCACGTAGGTGCCGATCATGATGCGGCGTTTCACCTCGCGGCCGAAACCGGCGGCGCGGGTGTTCTCGTACATTTCGGCAATGTCCTTGCCCGGCACGCGAAGACCGTAGCGCACGCCATCGTAGCGCGCGAGGTTGGACGAGGCTTCGGCGGGCGCCACGATGTAGTAAGCCGGCAGGGCGTACTTCGTGTGCGGCAGCGACACGTCGACGATCTCAGCCCCGGCTTCGCGCAGCGTCGCAATGCCCTTCTGCCAGAGCGCCTCGATCTCGGCCGGCATGCCCTCGACGCGATATTCGCGTGGGATGCCGATGCGAAGGCCCTTCACCGACCGGCCGACGGCGGCTTCGTAATCCGGCACCGGACGATCCACGGACGTCGTGTCCTTCGGGTCGCTCGAGGCCATCGACGTCAGGAGAATCGCCGCATCGCGGACATCGCGTGCGATCGGGCCTGCCTGATCGAGGGACGACGCGTAGGCGACGATGCCCCAGCGCGAGCAACGGCCGTAGGTCGGCTTGATGCCCACCGTTCCCGTGAAGGCCGCCGGCTGGCGGATCGAGCCGCCGGTATCGGTGGCCGTCGCGCCGGCGCACAAGCGCGCGGCGACGGCCGCCGACGAACCGCCCGACGACCCGCCGGGCACCAGCGCGACATCCGAGTCCGTGCGGCGCCAAGGGTTCACGACCGGGCCGTCATGGCTCGATTCGTTGGACGAGCCCATCGCGAACTCGTCCATGTTCAGCTTGCCGAGCATCACGGCGCCGTCGGCCCAAAGATTGGCCGTGACCGTCGATTCGTAACGTGGCTTGAAGCCGTCGAGAATGTGGGACGCGGCCTGCGTACGCACGCCCTCGACCGCAAAGAGGTCCTTGACGCCGAGGGGAATGCCTTCGAGCGCCCCGCCCTCGCCCTGACCCAGTCGAGCATCGGACGCGGCCGCCATCTCGCGCGCCTTGTCGGCCGTCACGGCGACGTAGGCGTTCAGTGCGCCGTTGGCCGCTTCGATCGCGTCGAGATAGGCGTCCGTCAGCTCGCTTGCCCGGAAGGTCTTGGCCTTCAGGGCGTCGCGGGCTTCGGCGATGGTGAGTTCGGTCAGATCGGTCATGGTCTCGCAACGTCGAATGGTCGGGACGCGGCCGGGTCGGCTTCGCGAACCGCGAGGGTCTTCCGATAGAAGGCGGCGTAGCCGCTGTCGGGGTAGTCGGCGAAGGGGCCGCTCAGCTTGAAACCCGCCCGCTCGTAGGAGCGGCGGGCGGCCTTGAAACCGAGACCGGTTTCGAGGGCGAGTTCGCCGAGCCCGAGGCTTCGGGCTTCTGCCTCGATCCGATCGAGGAGCCGAGCGGCAAGCCCCTGCCCGCGCACGGCCGGTCGCAGGTACATCCGCTTGACCTCACCCAGCGACGCGTCGTGGCGCTTCAAAGCTCCGCATCCGACGGCCACGCCGTCGATGCGGACCAGAAACGTCGTCGTGTCGGGACGGGCCATCTCCTCGGCGGTCATTTGAAACTTGAACTCGTCCGGTGTGTCAGGTTCCTGATCGTCGATCGCGTCGTTCAGCTCGGCGATCAGGGCTCGCAGGTCGTCCTGCAGCGGGGTCTCGGCGCGAATCTCAATGCGGCCGCCGCTCATTCCACGACCTTGGGCACCATGAAGAAGTGCTCCTGCGTGGCCGGGGCATTGGCGACGATGTCCTCGGCCTTGTGACCGTCGGTTACGGCGTCCTCGCGCTTCTTCATCACCATCGGCGTGACCGAGGTCATCGGCTCGACGCCGGACACGTCGACTTCGCCGAGTTGCTCGACGAAGCCGAGGATGGCGTTCAATTCGCCCTGCATGGTCGCGACCTCGTCCTCGGACACCGCGATGCGGGCAAGACGGGCGACACGACGAACGGTGGCGGTATCGACGGACATGCGCATTCCCGAACTAATGGTCGAAACGGTGCTATAACGGCGGGGTTGCCCGGAGGCAACGCCGCCGCCTGTCCGCGAGGAGGTCGTCAGATTTCGAAGGGCTGGCCGACTTCGGGCAGCAGCACGCGGGAGGCTTCGTCCTCCATCGCATCCATGAAGCGCTGCGGATCGGCATCGAGAATCGGCATCGTTCCGTAGTGCAGCGGAATGATGGTCTTGAAGTTGAAGTAGCGGCGGCAAGCGAGCGCGGCCACGGCCCCGCCCATCGTCAGCCGGTCGCCGATCGGCACGAGTCCGATCTTGGGCTGGTGCAGTTCCTCGATCAGCGCCATGTCGCCGAAGATGTCCGTGTCGCCCATGTGGTAGACGCTGTTGCCGTCGTCGAAATGGACGACGAGCCCGTTTGGCATTCCGAGATAGGTGATCTTGCCGCCCTCCTCGACGCTCGCGGAGGAATGGAACGCCTGCGTCAGGGTGACGGAAAAGCCGTCGAACTTGACCGTGCCACCGGTGTTGGCGGGCTCGATGGTCTCGACACCTTTGGACGCCAGCCAGTTCACCAGTTCATAGGTTCCGAGGACGCGGGCGCCCGTACGCTTGGCGATCTCGACCGTATCGCCGACATGGTCGCCATGGCCGTGGGACAGCAGGATGTGCGTGGCGCCTTCGCTCGCCTTGGCGACATCGCCCTTGAAGTGCGGGTTCCCCGTAAGGAACGGGTCGATCAGAATGACCGCGCGTCCCGTGTCGATGCGAAAGGCCGAATGGCCGAAATAGGTCATCTTCATGCTAGGGGATCTCCGATGATGCGGTCGCGGGAAACCTAGCGCCGGAAGCCCCGTATCAAGGAGGCAGGATGGTGATCGCCGATATCGCTGACGTGGTCGACATGAGGGCAGCGGGGGGCACGGCCGTGGGGCTGGACCTCGGGACGAAGACGATCGGCGTCGCGGTGTCCGATCTGGGATGGGGGCTGGCCAATCCACGCCCCGTCATCCGCCGTGCGAAGTTTCAGGCGGATGCCGTTGCCCTGTCGGCATTTCTCGCCTCGGTCGATGCGCGGCTCGTGGTGATCGGGCTGCCGCTCAACATGGACGGCAGCGAAGGCCCGCGGTCGCAGTCGACGCGGGCCTTCGTGCGCAACTTCCAGCGGATCGACCCGCGTCCGTTCGTCTTCTGGGACGAGCGCTTGTCGACCGTTGCGGCGGAACGTGGTCTTCTCGAAATGGACGTGTCGCGGCGTCAGAGGGCCGAGCGAATCGACTCGGCCGCTGCCTCGTTCATCCTTCAGGGTGCCTTGGACAGGCTGTCGAGGCTGACCGAGTTGCGCGACGAATAGCGCTCGCGGAGGAAGGCGAGGATCGCCTTGCGACGACGCAGCGCATAGAGCGCCAGCACGATCAGGCTGTCGAGGATCAGTGCCCGGACGACCAGCGGCGGCAATGTTTCCGGCGCCACGCCGAGCACGTTCGCGTAGACCCCGAAGACGGTGTCGTACATGTCGCGCGAGAAGAAGTGCAGGCCGAGGCTCCAGTCGTTGGAAGCGAGCGTGAGCCAGAGGACGAGGAAGCCGATCGGCAGGAACCAGAGCGACAGGAGCCAGCGCATCAGGCGTCTCCGTCGCGGCGCTTGTCCGCCACGCGAGGGATCGAGGCGTTGATCGCGGCGACCGTCCGGCGGAAGGCCATCTCGTCCATCTCGTCTTCGTCGTCCGGCGCGAAGATGCAGGCGTCGAACGCCAGCGCGACGAGGCTGAGGCCGAGCGACCAGAAGGCGAGGTCGAGCCGGTCGAAGACCGCCGCGAACGGCGCACCGAAGAGCGTCGCCGCCACGACCATGGCCGAGCAGACGCCGATCCCGGCAAAGGACAGGAGTTCCCCCTGCCGAATCTCAACGTCGTCGCGCCCGTGCAAGCGGATGAGGCCCACCGCCAGAAGCGCCGCCGCGCCGATGCAGAGAAGCGCGACGCCCCAACCGACGAGACCGGTCCCCGCCGACGGTTCGAGCGCCACGCCCCCGAGAGCAGCGCGGCCGTTGAGATGAAGGATCTCGTTGGCGCCGGTGACGGCGAGGAAGCCGGCCCAGGTCGAAAGAGCGAAGGTCGTGGGTATGCGCTTCACGGGCCAGCCCTCCGGAGAGTTAACGAAAACTTAACGCCAACATCCGCGCTTCGCTCCCGGCCCGCAACGCGAACTCTTGGGCATGGTTAATTGCCGAGGCGATGGCGGCGGACGGCGCGCTTGTGGCCCCTCCCCGTTTCTCCTATAGGCGGTGCTCGCCATGACAGCGCTGACACCATCCTCCGCCGCTCCCCGACGCCACCTCCTCGGCATCGCGGGCCTGTCGCTTCCCGACATCCACACGCTGATGGACCTTGCCGAGCGCGAGATCGCCGTCAGCCTCGGGCGCGACAAGAAGAAGGCGGCGCTCAAGGGCCGCACGCAGATCAACCTTTTCTTCGAGGCGTCGACCCGAACGCAGGCGTCGTTCGAACTCGCCGGCAAGCGCCTCGGCGCCGACGTGATGAACATGTCGGTCGCCAATTCGTCCGTGAAGAAGGGCGAGACCCTGATCGACACGGCGATGACGCTGAACGCCATGCGCCCCGACATTCTGGTGGTGCGCCATCACGCGGCGGGCGCGGTCGCGCTCCTGTCGCAGAAGGTCGGCTGCTCGGTCGTCAACGCCGGTGACGGCGCGCACGAGCATCCGACGCAGGCGCTTCTCGACGCACTGACGATCCGTCGCCGCAAAGGCCGCGTCGCGCGCCTGTCGGTCGCGATCTGCGGCGACGTGCTCCACAGCCGCGTCGCGCGCTCCAACATCCTGCTGCTCAACGCGCTCGGCGCCGACGTGCGCGTCGTCGGACCCTCGACGCTTCTGCCCAACGGCATCGAGCAGATGGGCGTCCGGGTCTTCCGCGACATGGATCGAGGGCTGGAAGACGCCGACGTCGTCATGATGTTGCGCCTGCAGCGCGAGCGGATGGAAGGCTCCTCCGTGCCGTCGGTGCGGGAGTATTTTCGCCTCTTCGGCCTCGACGCGCAGCGCCTGTCGCGCGCCAAGCCGGATGCGCTCGTCATGCATCCCGGGCCGATGAACCGCGGCGTCGAGATCGCCTCGGAAGTCGCGGATGGCCCTCAGAGCGTGATCGAAGAGCAGGTCGAAATGGGTGTCGCCGTCCGCATGGCGGTAATGGAATGGATGATGGGCAACGAGGAGACCGCATCGTGACCGGCCTCGACGGCGCCCGCCCCCTCCTTGTTCGCAATGCCCGCATCCTCGACCCGTCGCAGAGGCTGGACGAGCGCGGCGACCTTCTCGTCGAGAACGGCACGATCTCCGCGGTCGGCGCCGCCTCCGCCAACGAGAACGCGCCCGATGGCGCCGAGGTGCTCGACGCGTCCGGCCTTCTCCTGATCCCCGGCCTCGTCGATATCCGCGTCCACATGGGCGAACCCGGCAGCGAGCACCGCGAGACGATCCGCTCGGTGAGCCGTGCGGCCGCCGCGGGCGGCGTGACATCGATCGTCACCATGCCCGACACCGATCCGGTGATCGACGACGTCGCGCTGGTGCAGTTCGTCATGCGCACGGCGCGCGAGACGGCGTCGGTCAACGTCTTCCCGGCCGCGGCCCTCACCAAGGGCCTGAAGGGCAAGGAGATGACCGAGATCGGGCTTCTAGCCCAGGCCGGCGTCCGGGTCTTCACCGACGGGCGGCGGACGCTGCGGGACAGCGGCCTCATCCGTCGCATCATGACCTACATGCGCGACTTCGACGCCCTGTTCGCGCATGACACGCAGGACGCCGACCTCGTTGGCTCCGGCGTCATGAACGAAGGGCTGCTGGCCTCGTGGCTTGGCCTGCCCGGCATTCCGCGCGAGGCCGAGCTCATTCCGCTGGAGCGCGATCTGCGTCTCGCCGCCCTGACCGGCGTGCGCTACCATGCGGCGCAGATCTCGACGGAACTGTCCGCCGAGGCGGTGCGCGCCGCCAAGCGTCGCGGCGTCGATGCCACGGCGGGCGTATCGATCAATCACCTGTCGCTCAACGAGAACGATATCGGCGAGTACCGAACCTTCTTCCGCCTGTCGCCGCCGCTCCGCCACGAGGACGATCGCCAGGCGATGATCGCCGCGCTCGCCGACGGCACGATCGACATCATCTGCTCCGCGCACGACCCGCAGGATGCCGACGGCAAGCGCCGCCCCTTCGCCGAGGCGGAAGCCGGGGCGATCGGCCTCGAGACCCTGCTTCCGGCGTCGCTACGCCTCCATCACTCCGGCCTCGTCGACCTCGCCCGCATCGTGGAAGCGCTGACGGTGGCGCCGGCCAGGCTCCTCAAGATCGACCGTGGTACGCTGCAGCCGGGCCGCCCGGCGGACTTCGCGCTGGTCGATCTCGACGGCCCCTACGTCTTCGACAAGAGCCGCATCCGCTCGCGCTCCAAGAACACCGCCTTCGAGAACGCGCGTTTCCAGGGCGAGGTCGTGAAGACCTTCGTGGCGGGTCGCGAAGTCTTCACCCTCCAGAATCAGGGACACTGAGCCGATGGACATGGCTGCGGGAACCGAACCGACGATCCTCGTGGCTGCCCTCGTCGTCGGCTATCTCTGCGGCACCATCGCCTTCGGGCTGATCCTGATGAAACTGTTCGGTCTTGGCGATCTCCGGTCGATCGGCTCCGGCAACATCGGTGCGACCAACGTCCTGCGGACCGGCAACAAGAAGGTCGCCGCGCTGACGCTTCTCGGCGACCTCCTGAAGGCAACCGTGCCGGTGCTGATCTTCTGGCGCTGGGGTGCGCCGGCGGCAGCCGTCGCGGGCTTCGGCGCCTTCATCGGGCACCTCTTCCCGGTCTGGCTCGGCTTTCGCGGCGGCAAAGGGGTCGCGACATATATCGGTGTGCTCCTCGGCTTCGCGCCGATCGGCGTTCTGGTGTTCGCCGCAGTCTGGCTCGGGGCGGCGAAGATTTGGAAGTTCTCCTCGCTGGCGGCGCTTCTCGCCACGCTGGTCGTGCCGGTCGTCTACCTCGTCCTCGGCAACACGATGGCCGCCGGCCTCACGGCCGTCCTGACGGTTCTCGTCTACATCAAACACGCGCCCAACATTCGTCGGCTCCTGTCCGGCACGGAAAGCAAGATCGGGTCGAAGGGGTGACGCCATCGCCGGCGGCCGTTTCGCCGGTGCTGCCCGAAGCCGAGCGGCTAGCGGCGCTGCGGCTGATCCGCAGCGAGAATGTCGGCCCTGTCACCTACATGAGGTTGATCGCCCGGTTCGGCACCCCCACCGCAGCGCTGGCCGCGCTGCCCGACCTTGCCGCAAGGGGCGGCGCCCGACGACAGGTCGCGATCGCTCCCCTCGCCTCGGTCGAGGCGGAAATCGCCGCGGCGCAGCGTATGGGCGCCCGCTTCGTGATCCGGGGAGAGGCCGACTATCCCGCCATGCTCCTGCGCACGGATGCAGCGCCTCCGGTCCTGGCCGTCATGGGCGAGACCGCGCAATTCGAGCGGCCCGCGGTGGCCATCGTCGGCGCGCGCTCGGCGACGGCGGCCGGCGGAAAGCTCGCCCGGCTCTTCGCGGACGGTCTCGGTCGCGAGGGCTACGCTATCGTCTCGGGTCTGGCGCGCGGCATCGACACGGCGGCGCACGAGGCAAGCCTCGGCACCGGCACTGTAGGCGTCTTCGCAGGTGGGCTCGACCGCCCCTATCCCCCCGAGAATCGTCCGCTCATGCGCCGCATCGTCGACGGCGGCGGATGCCTCGTCACGGAAATGCCGTTCGGTTGGGAGCCGCGCGCGGTCGACTTTCCCCGCCGCAACCGGGTGGTCGTGGCCCTGTCGCTCGCCGTCCTCGTGGTCGAGGCCGCGATGCGCTCGGGCACGCTGATCAGCGCCCGCCTCGCGGGTGAACTCGGCCGTCTCCTGTTCGCGGTGCCGGGCTCGCCGCTGGATGCGAAGTCGGCCGGGTGCAACGCTCTGATCAAGGACGGCGCGATGCTGGTCACGGACCCCACCGACATTCTCGACGCGCTCGCCCCGCTGGATGACCGCTCCGTCGCGCGCCACGGCCTGTTCGCGGAGTCCGCGCCCGACGATCGATTCGACGAGCCGGGCGATGACGAGCGGTCGCGTCTCGTTCGCGCGCTCAGCACGACACCCGTCTCACTGGACGATCTCGTCGCCCATGCCGAGGTCGAGTGGAGCGCGGCGCAGGTCGTTCTTCTCGAACTCGATCTCGCCGGTCGGCTCGAACGCCACAGTGGCGGACGTCTCAGTCTCCTGCCCTGACCCGGAGAGGGCTTGGGCAGAGGGGCGGGGTTGACCCGCGCGTCCGGCCTGTCCATGTGAGCGAAGCTTGAAGTTCTCGGCGGTCCCCGTTCGCGCCCGCCCCGTTCCCCAGGATCGTCCGCTCATGGAAGTCGTTATCGTCGAGTCGCCGGCAAAAGCGAAGACGATCAACAAATACCTTGGCAGCAACTACAAGGTGTTCGCCTCTTTCGGCCATGTGCGCGACCTGCCGCCCAAGGACGGTTCCGTGCGTCCGGACGACGACTTCGCCATGGACTGGGAGGTCGACAAGCCCTCGCAGAAGCGTCTGACCGAGATCGCGCAGGCCGTAAAAGGGGCCGATGGGCTGATCCTCGCGACCGACCCGGATCGCGAAGGCGAAGCCATTTCCTGGCACGTGCTGGAGGTTCTCCAGCAGAAGAAGGTCATCAAGGACAAGCCGGTCAGCCGCGTCGTCTTCAACGCCATCACCAAGAAGGCTGTGCTGGACGCGATGGCGAACCCGCGCGAGATCGACGTCCCGCTTGTGGACGCCTACCTCGCCCGGCGCGCACTGGACTACCTCGTCGGCTTCACGCTGTCGCCGGTGCTCTGGCGCAAGCTGCCGGGTGCGCGCTCGGCCGGCCGCGTCCAGTCGGTGGCGCTGCGCCTCGTCTGCGACCGGGAAGCGGAGATCGAGCGCTTCAAGACCGACGAATACTGGCAGATCGCAGCGCGCCTTTCGACGCCGCGGGGCGAGGACTTCATCGCGCGGCTGACCGCGTTCGACGGCGAGAAGCTGCAGCGTCTGTCGATCGGCAACGAAGCGCGGGCCTTCGAAATCCGGGACATGCTGAACGGTGCGTCGTTCAAGGCCCTCTCGGTCGAAGCCAAGCCCACCCGCCGCAACCCATCGCCGCCGTTCACGACGTCGAGCCTCCAGCAGGCGGCATCCGCCAAGCTCGGCTTCGGCGCGTCGCGCACCATGCAGATCGCCCAGCGTCTCTACGAGGGCATGGACATCGGCGGCGAGACGGTCGGTCTCATCACCTACATGCGAACGGACGGCGTCCAGATGGCGCCCGAAGCGATCGACGACGCGCGCAGCGCGATCGGCAAGACCTTCGGCGGCCGCTACGTGCCGGAGAAGCCGCGGCTCTACTCGACCAAGGCGAAGAACGCACAGGAAGCTCACGAGGCCATCCGCCCGACGAGCTTCGATCGTCACCCGAAGGAAATGGAGAAGTTCCTCGAACGCGATCAGGCGCGTCTCTACGACCTGATCTGGAAGCGGGCGATCGCCAGCCAGATGGCCTCGGCCGAGATCGAGCGGACCACGGCCGAAATCGAGGCAACGGGTGCGGGCCGCAAGGCGATGCTGCGCGCGACCGGCTCTGTCATCCGCTTCGACGGATTCATCGGCGCCTACCAGGACCACCGCGACGACTC
This sequence comes from Aureimonas sp. Leaf324, assembly GCF_001423245.1. Taxonomy (GTDB): domain Bacteria; phylum Pseudomonadota; class Alphaproteobacteria; order Rhizobiales; family Rhizobiaceae; genus Aureimonas. The sequence continues at coordinate 588,694 of NZ_LMOH01000001.1, read as the reverse complement.
CAAGGCGCCGACCGAAACGCCGGAGGAAGAGGACGAGAGCGCCCGCCTGCCCGAGATCGGGGCGAACGATCCGCTGAAGCGCCTGTCGGTCGACCCGACGCAGCACTTCACCGAGCCCCCGCCGCGCTATTCCGAAGCGTCGCTGATCAAGCGGATGGAAGAACTCGGCATCGGGCGCCCCTCGACCTACGCCGCGACGCTCCAGACGCTGCAGGACCGCGAGTACATCGTCCAGGACAAGCGCAAGCTCCTGCCCGATTCGAAGGGTCGGCTGGTGACGGCCTTCCTGCACAATTTCTTCGAGCGCTACGTCGAGTACGACTTCACGGCCGATCTCGAAGGCAAGCTCGACGGCATCTCCGCGGGCGAACTGGCGTGGAAGGACGTCCTGCGCGACTTCTGGCGTGACTTCTCGGCTCAGGTCGACGGCACCAAGGAGCTGCGCGTCACAGACGTGCTGGACGCGCTGAACGAGGAACTGGCGCCGCTTGTCTTCCCCGACAAGGGCGACGGCACGGACCCCCGCGCCTGCCCGCGCTGCGGGGAAGGCCGGCTTAGCCTGAAGCTCGGCAAGTTCGGTGCCTTCGTCGGCTGCTCGAACTACCCCGAGTGCGGGTTCACGCGTCAGCTCGGCTCGAACCTTCAGGCCGAGGGCGTCGACGGTGACGGCGGTCTGAACGAGCCGAAGGATCTCGGCTCGGACCCAGACACGGGCGAGCCGGTGACCCTTCGCTCGGGCCGCTTCGGCCCCTATGTCCAGCGCGGAGACGGCAAGGAGGCGAAGCGTTCGTCCTTGCCCAAGGGCTGGCAGGTCGCCGACATCGACTTCGAGAAGGCGCTCCAACTCCTGTCGCTGCCGCGCGAGGTGGGTCTGCACCCGGAAACCGGCAAGCCGATCCTCGCCGGTCTCGGCCGGTACGGACCGTTCCTCCAGCACGACGGTGCCTATGCAAACCTCGAGTCGATCGAGGACGTGCTGACCGTCGGGCTCAACCGCGCGGTGACAGTGATCGCCGAGAAGAAGGAGCGTGGGCCGCGCGGGCGTTCGACGCCGGCAGCGCTCGCGACGCTCGGCGAGCATCCGACGATCGGTGGGCCGATCACGGTGCGCGAGGGGCGCTTCGGTCCCTACGTGAACGCCGGCAAGGTCAACGCCACGCTGCCGCGCGGCAAGGACCCGGCCAGCGTGACGCTCGAAGAAGCGATCCAGATCCTCAACGAGCGCGCGGAAAAGACCGGCACCAAGGTCAAGAAGGCGCCGGCGAAGAAGGCGACGAAGGCCGCCAAGGCGGACGGCGAGGACGGCGCGAAGAAGCCTGCGGTGCGCCGCGCGGCGGCCGCCAAGACAGGCGAGGCGAAAAAGCCCGCCGCACCGAGGAAGCCGGCCGCGCAGGCCAAGGCGAAGGCGAAGGCGGACTGAACGAGATGGCGAAGCGAGCGAGAACCGACGGAGAAACGCGCTCGCTGAGCCGGGAGGCGGTGCTCCGCTTCCTCGCCGAAAACCCGGGTCGCGCCACGAAGCGCGATCTCGCCAAGGCGTTCGGCGTCAAGGGAGACGAGCGCTACGTCCTGAAGGACATCCTCGCCGACCTTCAATCGGAAGGACTGCTTGAGGGCGGGCGCAAGAGCTATCGTCGCCCGGGCGAGTTGCCGACGGTCGGCGTGCTCGAGATCCGCGCTCGCGACGCCGACGGCGGTCTCCTCGCCGATCCCACCGGTTGGGACGAGGACGAGCGCGGCCCCCGCCCCCGCTTCGCCCTGCGCGGCGCTTCGTCCGGGCCTGCCGTCGGCATCGGCGACCGGGTGCTGGCCGAACTCACCTACGAGGGCGATGCGGGACCGAGCGCCAAGGTCATCCGCAAGCTCGAACGCCGGACGGCCCGCGCCATCGGTATCTTCCGAAAGACGCCCGGCGGCGGTGGCCGGGTCGAGCCCGTCGAGCGCCGCCAGCTCGAATACATGATCCCGCCGGGTGCGACGCGCGATGCCGAGGACGGCGATCTCGTCGAGGTCGAACCCGCCGAGCACCAGCGTCGCGGTCTTCCGACGGGCTCGATCGCCGACGTGATCGGGTCGATGGCGACGGAACGAGCGATCTCGACGATCGCGCTGCACGCGCATTCCATTCCGCACGTCTTCCCTCAGGCCGTGATGGCCGAGGCCGAGCGCGCCGGCTCCGCCACGATGGAGGACCGGGACGACTGGCGCGACCTCGCTCTCGTCACCATCGACCCGCGCGATGCGAAGGACCACGACGACGCCGTGCATGCCAAGCCGGACGAGGACCCTGCCAACCCCGGCGGCCATATCGTCACCGTCGCGATCGCGGACGTCTCCTGGTACGTGCGGCCCGGCACCAAGCTCGACGCCGAGGCGCGGCTGCGCGGCAACTCGGTCTATTTCCCCGACCGGGTCGTTCCGATGCTGCCGGAGCGCATCTCCAACGACCTGTGCTCGCTGCGCGAGGGTGTAGACCGCCCCGCGCTGGCCGTGCGCATGGTGTTCGACGCGCAGGGGCAGAAGCGCACGCACACCTTCTTTCGCATCATGATGCGCTCGCATGCCAAGCTTTCCTATGAAGAAGCCCAGGCGGCGATCGACGGGCGCGACAACGGCGTGGCGCCCGCGATTGTCGAAGCCGTCCTGCGTCCGCTTTGGGCGGCTTACGGAGCCCTGGTCAGCGCGCGCAGCGATCGCCAGCCCCTCGACCTCGATCTGCCCGAACGCAAGATCCTGCTGAACGGCGAGGGTCAGGTCGATCGCGTCGTGGTGCCCGACCGGCTCGACGCGCATCGCCTGATCGAGGAGATGATGATCCAGGCCAACGTCGCCGCGGCCGAGACGCTTGAGCGGTACAAGCAGGCTCTGATCTACCGTGCGCACGACACGCCCTCGCTCGCCAAGATGGAGTCGCTGCGCGATTTCCTGCGCACACTGGATCTGCCGCTGGCCAAGAGCGGCAACCTCCGGCCGGCCCATTTCAACGGCATTCTGAAGGCGGTGCGCGGCACCGAGCACGAAAGCCTCGTCAACGAGGTGGTGTTGCGCTCGCAGAGCCAGGCGAACTATTCGCCGGAGAACATCGGCCACTTCGGCCTGAATCTCATGCGCTACGCGCACTTCACCTCGCCAATCCGCCGCTACGCCGATCTCGTCGTCCATCGCGCGCTGGTCAAGGCGCTGCGCCTGGGTGCGGGCGGCATGACGCAGGTCGAGGAAGAGGAACTCGAAAAGACGGCCGATGAGATCAGCCAGGCCGAGCGCCGCGCCATGGCGGCTGAACGCGACACCGTCGATCGGCTGATCGCTCAGCATCTCGCCGGGCGCCTAGGCGAGGAGTTCGAAGGTCGGATCACTGGCGTCACTCGCGCCGGCCTCTTCGTTCGATTGCCGAGCTATGGTGCGGACGGCTTCGTGCCGATCTCGACGCTTGGGCGCGACTACTTCCACTACGACGAGGCCGCGCACACGCTCGTGGGCGAGCGAACGCGGCTGGGCTACCGGCTCGGTGACACGGTGGAGGTAAAGCTCGTCGAGGCCGCGCCGCTATCCGGCGCGATGCGATTCGAGATGCTGACCGAAGCCCGAGAGCTGCCGGGCACGACCGCCTCGTTCCACAAGGCGCGGCCCCGTGCCCGCAGGCCGGATCGTCCGTTCCGAGCCAAGAACGTCGCCGGCAAGGTAAGAGGGAAGCGATGAGCGCACCGGACGAATCAGGAGAGCTCGAACCCCGCGGTATTCTCCTGTCGATGGCGCGAGGGTTTCGCATGCGCTGCCCGCACTGCGGCAAGGGTAAGCTCTTTCGCGGGTTCCTGAAGAGCGTCGATCGATGCGACCGGTGCGGCGAAGAATATTCGCACCATCGGGCCGACGATCTCCCTCCATATCTGACGGTCTTCATCGTTGGTCACATCGTCGTCGCCCTCTTCATGGGGGCGGAGACCTGGGCCGATCTTTCGCTCGCCGCCCATCTGGCGATCTGGATTCCCGTGACGCTCGTTCTCTCGCTCGTACTCCTGCAGCCGTTGAAGGGCGCAACCATCGGCTTGCAATGGGCGATCCGCATGCACGGGTTCGGTGGCGCTCCAGCCGAAGCCGACCATTGAGCGAGACCGTGAGGCGCATCCGGCCGAAGGACGCCGCCTCGCTCCTCATCTACGACCGGACCGACGGCGAGACCCGCTTCCTGATGGGGGTGCGCGCCGCCGGCCACCTCTTCATGCCGGGCCATCTCGTGTTTCCCGGCGGCCGGCTGGAGGCTTCCGATCTCGCTCTGGCCCGACACTTGACGCTCGATGCCGCGGTGGCCGATCGGATGATGGCCGGCAGCCCCAGGCTAGGGACACCGCGCCACGCCACTGCTCTAGCGCTCACCGCGATCCGCGAGACGCAGGAGGAGACAGGTCTTCTCGTCGCCGAGCCGGGCCAACCCCCTGCCGTCCCGCCCGGATGGGAGCCCTTCGCGACGGCCGGCGTCGTTCCGTCGCCCCGCGCCTTGGTGCCGCTGGCGCGGGCGATCACACCGCCCGGCCTGCCCCGCCGCTTCGACGCCCGCTTCTTCCTTGCCTCAGCGGACCGTCTCCTCGACCGACGATTGCCGTCTGTACCGCCGACCGACGAATTCGACACCGTCATATGGGTGGGATCGGAACAGCTCAAGAGCTACCGCGTCGCCGAGATCACGGCACGGGTTCTCGATGCCGCGTTCCGGCGGCTCGAGGCCGGCACGCAGGACGATCCTTCGGCTCCGATCCCTTTCTTCCGGCGGCGTTGGGGTGTGCATACCGTCGAGTATCTATGACCGCAGACGCACAGGTTTCCGGCTGTCCTGCCCCGATCAGCGACCGCGTCGTATGGTCGGGTGTGGTCGCGGCGATCGCCTCGATCGGCGCTGTCGGTCTGGCGCTGGGACTCGGGCTCCCGCTTCTCAGCGTGGTTCTCAAAGCCCGAGGCATCTCCTCCACCCTAATCGGGCTTAATACGGCGGTCGCCGGTCTCGCCTCGCTTCTGGCCGCCCCCGCCTCACCCTACCTCACGGCACGATTTGGCATCCGCGCCACGCTGTTCCTCGCCATCGCAGCGGCGGCGGCCTCGGCGATCGGCTTCTACGTCTTCCAGCCGTTCTGGACGTGGTTTCCGCTGCGCCTGGTCTTCCATTTCGCCGTCACGGTCATGTTCATCCTGTCCGAGTTCTGGATCAGCGCCGTCTCGCCGGCATCCCGCCGCGGGCTGATTCTCGGCATCTACGCGACCGTGCTCGCACTCGGCTTCGCGTTGGGGCCCTTCGTGTTCTCGCTCGTCGGCAGTCAGGGCTTTCTGCCGTTCGGGCTCGGCGCCGCCATGATTCTCTCGGCCGCCGTCCCGCTTCTGTTCGCCTCGCGCAGCACGCCCGTTCTGGACGAGACGCCGACGGCGCCGTTCCACCGCTATCTCTGGGCCGTGCCGAGCGCCACCTGCGCCGTGTTCGTCTTCGGCGCGGTCGAGTCGGGCGGGTTCGCCCTGTTTCCGCTCTACGGGTTGTCGATCGGATTCAGCGAAGGCGGCGCCGCGCGCCTCCTGTCCGCCATCGGCCTTGGCAGCGTCGCCCTGCAGATCCCGCTCGGCCTTCTCAGCGATCGGGTCCGGGATCGCAGGCACCTCCTCCTCGCCTTCGCCGCCATCGGGCTTGCCGGCGCTCTGATCATGCCCGTGCTGCAGGCGAACTGGATGCTTCTGGCGTTGATCCTCTTCCTGTGGGGCGGTGTGGTCGCCGGTCTCTACACCGTCGGTCTCGCGCATCTCGGCTCGCGCCTTGGCGGCGCCGATCTCGCCGCTGCCAATGCGGCCTTTATCTTCTGCTACTCGCTCGGCATGCTCGTCGGTCCGCAGACGCTCGGCACCTCGATGGATCTGTTCGGTCCCAGCGGCTTCGCGTACGCGCTCGCCATGTTCTTTTGCGCCTATTTCGTGGCGATCGGTACGCGCTTGCTGCGGCGTCCCTCTTGACTTGAGCGCTGCCATGCGTAGTGTCCGGCGCGATAGTCGAGGCGGCTCGTTCGCCCCGTCGAGCATCGAGCCCGAAGCCCGGTCCGGTACTCGAATCTTCTCGAACCCTGTCCTGCATGCCTCTTGCGACGCTCACCCGTCGCATCGCGCGGCGCAGGAAACGACAATTGATAGACGGACGGACCGAAGACCATGGCCAAGGCAACAACCATCAAGATCAAGCTGCTGAGCACGGCGGACACCGGCTTCTTCTATGTGACCTCGAAGAACAGCCGTACGATGACCGACAAGCTCACCAAGACGAAGTACGACCCGGTCGTGCGCAAGCACGTCGAGTTCCGCGAGACGAAGATCAAGTAAGCCGACGTCGGCTTCCGCTTCGACGACATGCAACGCCGCCCTTCGGGGCGGCGTTTTGCGTTGGTGGCGATGCTACGAGCCATTCGGACAGGATGAGGCGAGAACCGGGAAAGTGGCCGGCCGGCGATCCGATCACGGTACGAGGAAACCGCTTGAGACCAGATGCCGGCCGACCGCCCCACGGGACCCAGGAGATGCGGCGGACCTGAGCATTCCATGGGGAAACTCGAAGGGAGCGGCTTGCCTGCGCCCTTTTTCCCACGCTTCGAGAGTTGCCGAGAATCGCGTGGGAATCAATCCGGTGGACAGATCCCATCCACGAAGATTTCATGAATGGTTAACCCTGCGGCGATCGCCCGCGACTCGGCGCGCTGCTGCCCGCGGCGAATCAGGCGTCGCCAAGGAAGGACTTGATCGTCTCGATGAACTTGGTGACGGCGATCGGCTTCGAGATGTAGGCCTCGCACCCGCCCTGTCGGATACGCTCTTCGTCGCCCTTCATCGCGAACGCGGTGACGGCGATCACCGGAATCCGCCGCAGGTCCGGATCGGCCTTCAAGAGCTTCGTCACCTCGAGGCCGGAAATTTCCGGCAGCTGAATATCCATAAGGATCAGGTCCGGCTGGCTCTCGCGGGCGAGATCCATCGCCGTCAGGCCGCTGCGCGTCTGAACGGTGCGGTAGCCATGGGCCTCGATGAGGTCGCGGAAGAGCTTCATGTTCAGCTCGTTATCCTCGACGATCATGACGGTCTTGGTCATTGACGCAACCTTCGTGGCGGAATCGGGCAGCATCCGTTCCTGTGTCGGTTCGCAAAAGTACCCGCAATTTGATTTAACAAAGGTAGATATGCGTTCGTCCATCGTGCGAGGCATCGTCATGGTTAAGAAAGGCTGAGACATGGAACGCGCGAACGAAGATCATGCGTCGACCTTGGCGATCGAAGCCCTGTCCTTCGTTGCCTCGGATACCGTCCTGTTCAATCGCTTTCTGCGGTTGACGGGACTGGAGCTCGAGAACCTGCGCGAGGCCGCCACCGAGCCGGCCTTCCTCGCGGGCGTCCTCGACTTCGTGATCGCGGACGAATCGACGCTCAACGATTTCGCGGCTCATGCCGGCATCCGGCCGCAGGACGTGGTGGCCGCTCGCCGCTCGCTCGGCGACACCTATGCCGAGTCGTTTTCGTGACCGCAGCCAGTGCGACGCGCGGCCCGCAGGTCGCCGATCTGCCCAAGCGGCACGAAGCCCTCCTCGTGCTCGACATCGATGAGGTGGTGCTGCATTTCATCGCGCCGTTCTGCGAACTCCTTTCGGAGTACGGCGCCAAACTTCACTTCGACAGCTTCAAGCTGACGGGCAACGTCCGATCCATCTCGACCGGCACCGCTCTGACCGGCCATGAACTGGACGGTGTGACCGAGCGGCTCTACGTCGAGCAGACCGGACGTCAGCAACCGGTCGAGGGCGTCGGGGCCGCACTCTCGCGATTGTCCGCGATCGCCGACATCGTCTTCCTGACCGCCATGACGCCGGCCTTCTACGATCAGCGCCGCGAACTGCTGGATACGGCCAGCCTCCACTGGCCGATGATCGCGACCGAGCGCTCCAAAGGCGGGGTCGTCGCCGAACTGGCGCAGCGCTGGCGCGGGCCCATCGCTTTCGTCGACGACCTGCCACCCAATCTCGAAGGCGTCCGCCGGAGCGTTCCCGACGTCCACCTGGTTCATTTGATGGCGAACCCGGACTTCCGTCCGCATCTCCCGCCCATGCCGGCCGGTACGATCCGAGCCGCGAACTGGCTCGAGGCGGAAGCCGCGCTCCATCGGATCGCGACGGAAGGCTGAGCCCCCGATCAGATGAGTTCGACGTCGACGACACCCGGCGCCGCCTTGATCGCGCTGGCGATCTGCGGCGAGACGCGAAATCGACCCGGCAGGTCGATCTCGACCTCGCGCTCCCCGTCGTTCCGAAGAAGGATCAGCGACACCTCGCTGTCGCCGCCGGAGCGGAGCTGGCTGCGCACCAACTGGAGAGGCTTTGCATCCCGCAGAACGATGCGAAGCGCCTTCTGCATCTTCTCCGCCTCGCTTTCCAACGACTGGACGCCCGACGCTCGCAGCGAGATGCCCTCGGGTCGGTCCTCGGCCGACACGGTGACGATGACCGAGGCGCCCGGCTCCAGCATGTCGCGGAAGTTGATCAATGTTTCGGTGAAGAGGACCACCTCGTACTGGCCCGAGGCGTCCGACAATTGCACGATGCCGATCTTGCCCCCCGACTTGGTCTTGCGCTCCTGGCGCGACGTCACCGTGCCGGCGAGCCGGCCGGCGGTCTGTCCCCGGCGCACGCCGGCGACCACTTCGGCATAGGACTGCACCTTCAACCGCTTCAGGGCCGCCTTGTACTCGTCCAACGGATGGGCCGAGAGGTAGAAGCCGATCGCCTGAAATTCCTTGAGCAGCCGCTCGGCGCTGGTCCAGCCCTGAACCTCGGCGAGCCGCAGCGGCTCGGGACCGGAATTCGCGCCGCCGAACATGTCGTGCTGGCCGGACGTGCGTCCCGACTGCGCCATGGCCGCATATCCGGCCAGACGATCGAGATTGCCACACAACTTCGCGCGGTCGTGGCCGAAACAGTCCAGCGCTCCGGCGCAGATCAGGTGCTCCAGCGTGCGCTTGTTGACGATCTTCGGGTCGATCCGGGCGCAGAAGTCCTCCAGGCTCGCGAACCGTCCACCCTCGCCGCGGCACTCGACGATGTGCTCCACGGCCTGTTCACCAACGCCCTTGATGGCGGCGAGCGCATAGATGATCTTCCCATCCTCCACCTCGAAGGCCTTGAACGACGTCTGGACCGAAGGCGGCACGACCTCTATCCCCAGCCGCTTGGCGTCGAGGCGGAAGTCGTTAAGCTTGTCGGTGTTGCCCATATCGAGCGTCATGGAGCCCGCCAGGAACTCCACCGGATGGTTCGCCTTGAGATAGGCGGTCTGGTACGAGACCAGCGCGTAGGCGGCCGCGTGGCTCTTGTTGAAGCCGTAGTCCGCGAACTTGGCGAGAAGGTCGAAGATCGTGTTGGCCTGCGCCTTCTTGATGCCGCCCCGCTCGCAGCCCTCGACGAAGCGCACGCGCTGGACGTCCATCTCGGCGCGGATCTTCTTGCCCATCGCGCGGCGCAGGAGATCGGCTTCGCCGAGCGTGTAGCCCGACAGGACCTGGGCGATCTGCATCACCTGTTCCTGATAGACGATGACCCCTTGCGTCTCGCGCAGGATGGGCTCGATCTTCTCGTGGATGATCTCGACCTCTTCCTCACCGTGCTTGCGCGCGTTGTAGACGGGGATGTTCTCCATCGGTCCGGGACGATACAGCGCCACGAGCGCGATGATGTCCTCGAAGCAGTCGGGGCGCATGCCGATCAGCGCCTTGCGCATCCCGATCGATTCCACCTGGAACACGCCCACCGTCTCGCCGCGGGTGAGGAGCTGGTAGGTCGGCACATCGTTGAGCGGCAGGGCGCCGAGATCGATCGTGACACCGCGGCGCGCGATGAGGTCGACGGCAGTCTTCAGCGTCGTCAGCGTCTTGAGGCCGAGGAAGTCGAACTTCACGAGCCCCGCCTGCTCGACCCACTTCATGTTGAACTGGGTGACCGGCATGTCGGATCGCGGATCGCGATACATCGGCACCAGCCTCGACAGCGGCCGGTCGCCGATCACGATGCCGGCGGCGTGGGTCGAGGCGTGGCGATAGAGCCCTTCCAGCTTGAGCGAGATCGTCAGCAGGCGATCGACGACCTCCTCGGCCTTGCGGGCTTCCTGCAGCCGCGGCTCGTCCTCCAGCGCCTGCGCCAGCGTCACCGGGTTGGCCGGGTTCTGCGGGACGAGCTTGCAGAGCTTGTCGACATGTCCGTAGCTCATTTCCAGGACGCGGCCGACATCACGCAACACGGCGCGCGCCTGCATCGAACCGAACGTGATGATCTGGGCCACCTGCTGGCGGCCGTACTTCTCCTGCACGTAGCGGATCACCTCCTCGCGCCGGTCCTGGCAGAAGTCGATGTCGAAGTCGGGCATCGACACGCGGTCCGGGTTCAGGAAGCGCTCGAACAGGAGGGCGAAGCGCAACGGGTCGAGGTCGGTGATGGTCAATGAATAGGCGACCAGCGAGCCCGCACCCGAGCCGCGGCCCGGGCCGACGGGAATGCCGTTGGCCTTCGCCCACTTGATGAAGTCCGCGACGATCAGGAAGTAACCGGGGAACTTCATCCGCTCGATGACGGACAGCTCAAACTCCAACCGCTCACGATAGATCTCGACAGTCTGGCCGGGCGCAGGCCCGTGAAACGCCAGCCGCGCTTCGAGCCCCGCCTCGGCTTGGCGGCGAAGCTCGGCCGCTTCCGCGAGTTCCGCCTCGGCCGCATCCGCATCCGCGCCCGCAAATCGCGGCAGGATCGGCTTGCGCGTGCGCACGCGAACGGCGCAGCGGCGAGCGATCTCGATCGTGTTGTCCAGCGCCTCCGGCAGATCGGCGAAGAGCTCCGCCATCTTGTCCTGGCTCTTCAGGCAGTGATCCTTTGTCAGGCGACGCCGGTCCTCGTGGCTGACGAGACGGTTGCTGGCCACCGCGATCAGCGCGTCGTGCGCGTCGAAGTCTTCGTCGCAGAAGAAGAAGGGTTCGTTCGTCGCAACCAGCGGCAACCCGAGGTCGTAGGCCAGCGCGACGGTATCGGCCTCGGTGCGGCGTTCGCGACCGCCATGACGTTGGAGCTCGACGTAGAGCCGATCGCCGTAAAGAGCGGCCAGCCGCTCCAGCCGCGCCCGGGCCAGTGCACCCTGCCCGGCTGAGATCGCCGTGCCGATCGGACCCAACGGGCCACCGGTGAGGACGATCAGACCCTCGGTGCGACCATCGAGCCACGCGACCGGCACATGCGGCCGCACGTTGCCGTCATGCGCGAGGTAGGACAGCGAGACGATCTCGACGAGATTCTCGTAGCCCTGTTCGGTGGCTGCGATGAAGGCGATCGGCGCTGCCGGTCCGAATCCCGAGCGATCCCGCGGGTTGATCTCAGCATCGCCGAAATCGACTTCCAACTGGCAGCCGATAATTGGCTGGACACCGGACTTCGCCGCCTTCTCGGAGAATTCCAGGGCACCAAAGAGATTGTTGGTATCGGCAATGCCGATGGCCGGCGCACCATCACCCTTGGCGAACTTGACGATCTGGTCGATCCGCAGCGCCCCTTCCAGAAGGGAAAAAGCACTGTGAACCCGCAGGTGGATGAAACGCGGCTGCGCGATCGGCTTGGCGGGGTCGGACACGGCGATCTCCTCGATCGTCGGCGTATCGTCCTCGGACGCTTCGCCGACCGGCCGGAGGTAGCCGATGTCGTCATAGAACGACTCGGGGCTGCTCGCGGCGTCAGAAGATTCCTCAGTGTTCCAATCCATGGGGCGGAGTCCAGCCTGCGATTTGAGGATGCGCCCGCCCCCGAGAGCTCATCCCCAGATAAGAAGCCGCTCGTGTGGATGCGAGCGGTATGAAACGATCTGGCCGTTTCGACTTTCAGAGAATGTGGACGATCAGCGCGAAGCTCGCGAAGAAGAGCGAGAGAGCGGTAAGCGAAGCGAGTTCCTTCAGGATCAACATGTCGTTCCCCTTTCGTTCCTGCGTTCCTTTTTTGTTCCATTCTTCGACGAAGATCAAGGGGTGGCAGGTGCCATGGTGAACGAATTGTGAGCTCGCCAAATCTGGCCGAACGCCCCGCGCCCTCCTCCGATCGCAGGTTCACGTGATCTGTTCGGTTTGGCAGGGCTCATGATCGGGATACCCTTCCGTCACGGCATGAAGCGAACGTTGGGGCGCCGTTAGGGCAACGGATCTCATTCCCGGTCGAGCGACCAGCAGCGCCTTGTGCCTAAAGGTCCGACCAGAAAGGCCGGCTCCGTCAGATCCCATACGATCGTCGCGCGGGAGCGTCCTTGAGTTTCGGAGTTGTTCGATAAGGCCGCCCCCAGCGGATGAGGCAGGGTGGGCATACGCCGTCACGGTTTCCCTGAACCACGGGCGGTGCCTGGGTAGCGATGAGGCGGGCGGGCGCTTGTTCAATCGAACTGGGAGATCATGGCCGGCTTGGCAGCCGACTGGTGCGTTCCAAGCGCGAATGCTCGTTTTTCGGCGTCCGTGACGAGCGTCCACGCGATCTCAGGCGTTGGGACGATCGACGCTAACCCAACAAGCCAAGTCCGCGACCGCCCGAGCGACGACGGTCTGCAGAGACGACAGCGCGATACCGCCTGCCTCCTCAACGCCTCCATGAGGATTTCTGGATCGTTCGATCTCCCGTCTTCCCGGCGGGGGGCGCTGGCCGAGCGGCCAGCTGCAGGCGATGGGTTCGACGGGGCGAAAACGACCTGGGAAGCGTGACGCTCGTTGCCGTCAGACGAGAACGTGGTCCACGATCTTGCCATCCCGCAACGTGATCGCCCGGTCCATGCGCTTGGCGAGATCATGATTATGCGTGGCGATGACCGCGGCGACCCCGGACTGGCGGACCAGTGCGGTCATGGCGTCGAAGACATAATTCGAGGTCGATGGGTCGAGGTTGCCGGTCGGCTCGTCCGCCAGCAGCACATAAGGATTGTTGGCGACCGCACGCGCGATCGCGACGCGCTGCTGTTCGCCGCCGGAAAGCTCGGCCGGCCGGTGCGTGATGCGCTGGCCGAGACGCATGTACTCGAGCAGCATCTTGGCGCGATCGGCGGCGACCGGGCGCGGCAGGCCGCGGATCATCTGCGGCAGCATCACGTTCTCCAACGCCGAGAACTCCGGCAGGAGATGGTGGAACTGGTAGACGAATCCGATCGACGAGCGACGCATCGCCGTGCGCCCGGCGTCGTCTAGATCGGCGCATGACGTGCCGTTGACCACGACGTCGCCGCCGTCCGGCTTTTCCAGGAGCCCCGCGATGTGCAGAAGCGTCGACTTGCCGGCGCCGGACGGCGCGACCAGCGCGACCATCTCGCCCGCACGGATCTCCATGTCGGCCTTGTCGAGGATCGTGAGGCGCGACTCGCCCTGGACATAGTGCCGCTCGACTTGCGTCAGGCGAAGGGAGGCGTTCATGCTCATTCGTAGCGCAGTGCCTCGACCGGATCGAGTTTCGAGGCCTGCCAGGACGGCAGGATGGTGGCGAGGAACGACAGGCCGATCGCCATCGCGACCACGGTCGCCACTTCGCTGACGTCGATCTCGGCCGGAAGCCGCGAGAGGAAGTAGAATTCCGGATTGAACAGGGTGGTGCCGGAAACCCAGGAGAAGAACTGCCTGAGGTTCTCGATATTGAGACAGAACAACGTCCCGAGCACGAAACCCGCCAGGGTGCCCGCGACGCCGATCGAAGCGCCCGTGATCAGGAAGATCCGCATGATGGAGCCGCGCGAGGCGCCCATCGTGCGCATGATGGCGATCGCGCTCCCCTTGTCCTTCACCAGCATGAACAGGCCGGAGATGATGTTCAGCGCCGCCACCAGCACGATCAGCGTCAGGATGATGAACATGACGTTGCGCTCAACTTCGAGCGCCGAGAAGAAGCTCTCGTTCATGCGCTGCCACGTCACCGTGTAGTTCGGCCGCCCGGCCGCCTGCTCGATTGGCCCCTGCAGGGACACGACCTGATCGGGGTCGTTGAGGAAGATCTCGATCGACTGCGCCTTGTCCTCCGAGTTGAAGAACAGCTGCGCCTCCGTCAGCGGCATGTAGACGTAGGAGGCGTCGTACTCCGACAGGCCGATCTCGAACACCGCGACCACCGGGTAGGCCTTCACCCGCGGCGTGACGCCGAGCGGCGTGACGTCGCCTTCCGGCGAAACCAAGGTGATGGAGTCGCCGAGTGCGAGACCGAGGGATTGCGCCAGGCGCGAGCCGATCGCGACGCCCTGGCTCGTGTCGAAATGGTCGATCGAGCCGAGCTGGATGTTGCTTGCGACCGGTGTCAGCTTCTGGAGGTCGGCACCGCGGACGCCTTTCACCAGGGCTCCCGTCGACGCCGAGCCGGGAGCCGAACCCGTCGCAAGCACCTGCCCCTGCACCAATGGCATCGTGTAGGCGACGCCCGGAACACCCGAGACACGCTTGGCCACCTCGTCGAAATCCGTCAGCGGACTGTCGATCGGCTGCATGATGACGTGGCCGTTGACGCCCAGAATGCGCGTCAGCAGTTCGCCCCGGAAGCCGTTCATGACCGACATGACGATGATCAGCGCCGCGACGCCCAGCATGATGCCGATGAAGGAAAATCCGGCGATCACGGAAACGCCCGCGTCGCGCCGGCGCGAGCGCAGGTAGCGCCCGGCGATCATCCACTCGAACCGCGAAAAGGGCCGGGTCTTTCCGGTCGCCCGACCGCCGTGTACGGCGTCCTCCAGGGTTTCGGCCGTCGTCACGCGGACAGACGCACCAGGATGTCGCCGACCGGCAGCGTCTCTCGCTCGCCGGAGGCGCGATGCTTGATCTCGACCTCGCCCGCTTTGGCGCCGCGTGGGCCAACGATGACCTGCACCGGCAGGCCGATCAGGTCCATGGTTGCGAACTTCGCGCCGGCGCGGGTGTCCTCGTCGTCGTAGAGGACGTCGTGACCCGCAGCCTGCAGATCAGCGTAGAGACGGTCGCAGACGGCATCGCAGTCGGCGTCGCCGGGCTTCATGTTGACGAGGCCGACGTCGAACGGCGCGACACCCTTCGGCCAGATGATGCCGTTCTCGTCGTGGCTCGCCTCGATGATCGCGGCGATCAGTCGGCTCGGGCCGATGCCGTAGGAGCCCATCTGGACCGGCACTTCCTTGCCGTCGGGACCCGTGACGGTGGCGCCCATGGGGGCGGAATACTTGGTGCCGAAGTGGAAGATGTGGCCGACCTCGATGCCGCGCGCGGCAAGGCGATCCCCCTCGGCCACCGCGTTCCAGGCCGCCGTGTCGTGCATCTCCTCGGTCGCCGCGTAGGGCGTCGTCCAGGTTTGGACGATCGAGGCCAGCGACGCCGCATCGTTGAAGTCGATCCCCTCGCCCGGCACGGCCATGTCGAGATAATCGCGGTGGCAGAAGACCTCGCTCTCGCCGGTGGAGGCGAGAATGATGAACTCATGGCTGAGCTCGCCGCCGATGGGGCCCGTGTCGGCGCGCATCGGGATCGCCTTGAGGCCCATGCGCGCGAAGGTGCGCAGATAGGCCACGAACATTCGGTCGTAGGCGGTCTTCGACGACTCGTAGTCGATGTCGAACGAGTATGCGTCCTTCATCAGGAACTCGCGCGAGCGCATCACGCCGAAGCGCGGGCGGACCTCGTCCCGGAACTTCCATTGGATGTGGTAGAGGTTCAGCGGCAGATCCTTGTAGGAACGCACGTAGGACCGGAAGATGTCGGTGACCATCTCCTCGTTGGTCGGGCCGAACAGCAGGTCGCGCTCGTGGCGATCCTGGATCCGCAGCATCTCCTTGCCGTAGTCGTCGTACCGACCGCTCTCGCGCCACAGGTCGGCCGACTGGATGGTCGGCATGAGAAGCTCGATCGCGCCGGAGCGGTCCTGCTCCTCGCGGATGATCTTGGTCACTTTATCCAGCACGCGCTTGCCGAGCGGCAGGAACGAGTAGAGCCCGGCCGCCTGCTGACGGATCATTCCCGCGCGCAGCATCAGCCGATGCGACACGATCTCGGCTTCCTTCGGGGTCTCCTTCAGGATCGGCAGGAAGTAGCGGGACAGGCGCATGGAAACTCGTGCGGTTTGCGTTCGAACTGGTGAGCGTTACGTCAGCAAGCTCTTAACCACTCGCTCGAGCCTTGGGAAGCGAGGCCGCCTCTCGGCGTCCATGGCGGCATGTCTGGTGCAAGCTCGCCGCAGATAGGAATTTGCTGAAATCGGAGGCAGGCTGACGAAAAACTGTCACAAAGCCCCAATTTCGAGTCGACAAGGCCCTGTGAGCGCCGGTAAATGAGCGTCGTCAAGAGAAACGCCCCAACGGCGCATATCGTCTGGTCCAGTCATGGGAGGACGCGGTTCCCGGCGCGCGCAAGCGCGGCCCTGGTCTCGACACCGGAGCGGAACCCGGATCAGGCACCTCAAAATGCGAAGCGCGAGCTTCGCATTTTTTTTGTGCAAAGTTTTGGCTCAGGTTCCCGGCACGATGTGCGGAAACGATCCGGGCCCGATCCCCCACACTTCCGTCACAAGGTAGAACAGGGCGTAGACGGCGGTCGCCAGGAGCGTGTTGTAGAACACCAACCTGGCGAAGCTGAAGCGAGCCGGCGCGCTGTGGGTGGTGCCGAGCACCACCTCCCCTTCGTCGGCCTGCGAGCGCATGCGGATCGGCAGGACCATGAACAGCACGGTCCACCAGATCACGAAATAGATGGCGATCGACGTGAGGATCCCCATGCTGCTCCTCTATCGTTTCGACGGGCGTTCGAGGTTCGAGACCCGTCCCGAACCCCACAAACCGCACGCATGCGGCGCGAGCGAGGCGAGATGTCAGCCGCGCGTGACGAAGACAGTCACGGCCGGCTTCTTGCCCCAGACGTCGTAGGCCTCGCCTCGAACGGCCCGGCGCACCGCCTCGCGTACCAGTTCGAGATCCTTGCGCCGACCACGCGGGATGCTTTCGACCGCACCCGCCGCGGCTTCCATCAGGACGTCGACGAACTCTTCGCCCTCGTCGTCCTTCTCGGGCAGGCCCATCGCGACGACTTCCGGGTCGATGTCGAGCTCGAGCTTCTCGTCGAGTTCGACGAGCACCGAGACGTGACCGGCGAACGACAGGCGCCGACGCTCGCCGATGCCCATCTGCTCGGCGGTCCCGACAAGGTGACCGTCCTTGTAGATGCGCCCGAACGGCACGTCGTCGATCACGGTCGCCGCACCCGGCGCCAGCCGAAGAAGCTTGCCGTTGCGGATGGTGACGACCTCCGGCACGCCGAGTTCGCGCGCGAGACCCGCATGGGCCATCAGGTGCGCTGCCTCGCCATGGGCGGGCACGGCGATCTTCGGGCGAACCCACTCGTACATCTGGCGCAGTTCGCTGCGGCGCGGATGACCCGAGACGTGGACGAGCTGGTCGTGATCCTCGATCACGCGCACACCGCGCTCGATCAAGGCGTTCTTGATATCGAGGATCGCCTTCTCGTTGCCCGGAATGGAGCGCGAGGAGAAGATCACCGTGTCGCCCTTCGACAGCGCCACCGTCGGGTGCTCGTCGCGGGCGAGCTTGGCGAGCGCAGCGCGAGGCTCGCCCTGACTTCCCGTCAGGACGATCACGGCCTTGTCGCTTGGCAGGTAACCGAAGTCCTGCTCGCTGACGAACGGCGCGATGCCCTCGAGGTAGCCGAGCTCTTCCGCCACATCGGCGACGCGCTTCATCGAACGCCCCAGCAGCAGAACCTGCCGATCCGCCTCCGCGGCCGCCTTGGCGATCGAACGCACACGGCCGACATTCGAGGAAAAGGTCGTGATGGCCACGCGGCCCTTGGCCTCGCGAATGATCTGCGACAACGACTGCGTGACGTCCTGCTCGCTGGGCGAAACACCCTCGCGCATGGCGTTGGTCGAATCGCAGACCAGGGCGAGGACACCCTCGTCGCCGATCTGGCGCAGGCGAGCCTCGTCGGTCGGATCGCCGAGTGCCGGCGTCGCGTCGATCTTCCAGTCGCCGGTATGAAGAACGGTCCCGGCCGGCGTGCGGATGGCGAGTGCGACGGGCTCCGGGATCGAGTGCGTCACGTTGATCGCCTCGATCGAGAACGGACCGATGTCGAACCGGTCACCCGCCCGGAAGATCTCGAGCGGCACCTTCGGCGCGCCCGGCTCGCCCTCACGCTTCGCCTGCAGGAGCGCCGCGGTGAAGGGGGTCGCGTAGACCGGCGCCTTGAGACGCGGCCAC
The DNA here is from genome assembly GCF_001423245.1 of Aureimonas sp. Leaf324. Lineage (GTDB taxonomy): Bacteria > Pseudomonadota > Alphaproteobacteria > Rhizobiales > Rhizobiaceae > Aureimonas. The sequence goes on along the minus strand of NZ_LMOH01000001.1, from coordinate 570,421 downwards.
AGCGTCAGGACGGCACCGTAATGGTCCTCATGCGCGTGCGTGATGATGATCGCCTTCAGCCGGTCGAGCCGCGCTTCGATGAAGGACAAGTCGGGCATCACGAGATCGATGCCCGGAAATTCGGGTCCCGCGAACGAGACGCCGCAGTCGATCGCGATCCATTCGCGCTGGCCGGGAGGGCCGTAGCCGTACAGGCCGAAGTTCATTCCAATTTCGCCGATGCCGCCGAGCGGCACGAAGACCAGTTCGTTCAAAGTCGTGTTTCTTTCGTTCTTGGCATGCGCGAGCATGCAGCCTTTCAGTCATTCATCAGCCGGGGGTCGCCCGGAATCGATATCGGCGCGAGCGGGGCTCAAACGCCTGCAGTCTGGCGGAGGAAGAAGAGATCCCCTGCCGAAAAGTGGCGACGCTCGCCGTTCGCCAGTCCGAGAACCAGACGTCCGCCAGGGTCGAGATCCACGAAGATGCCTTCGACCGATGATCCATCGGGAAGGTTGACCCGGCACGTCTCGCCGCGACCCACCGAATGGCGAAGCCATCTCGCCCTGACCTCGTCAAACTGGCGACCCGCGTCCCACAATTCCAGTGCCGCCTCGACGCCTGCGGCGACATGTTCGAAGACAGTCGCCAGATCGCCTCGGAATCCAGCGTCGCGCAGGCTGGTCACGGAATAGGGCGTCCCATCGGCGCCGGTCTCGACATTGACGCCGCAACCGATGGCGACCGACCGGTGGCCGCCGGGACAGCGTTCGCTCTCCAAGAGAATGCCGACCGCCTTCGCTCCGCCGATCAAGATGTCGTTCGGCCACTTGATGCCGACCACCGCAGGATCGATCCCGGGAAGCTCAGCCAGACCGTTGCGAACGCCGAGAGCCACCACCAGCGGGAGATCCACCACATGCTGGTCGGTCGAGGGATCGACGATCAGGAGCGTGGCGAAGAGATTGCCGCGCTCGGACAGCCACGATCGTCCACGACGACCTCGACCCGCCGACTGGCGGGCCGCCGTGATCCAGAGGGGGCCGGGATCGCCCGCGCGGGCAGCCTCCAGCGCGACGGCGTTCGTCGAGCCGACTTCATCCAGCGCGAGGTGGCGCCGCGCGCGGTAAGGCCGGCCTGCCATTCTCCGATCAGAAGAAGGTATGGGCCGCCGCGGCCGCGGCTGCGAACAGCGGACCGGCCAGAACGATGTAGGCGGGGAAGATGAAGATCGTCGCGGCGCCCGCCACGAGCTTCAGCTCCATGCTCATCGGCTCGAAGCCGGCCAGCGGCTCGTCGAACCACATGACCTTCACGATACGCAGATAGTAGAAGAGGCCGATCGTGGAAGCGATCACGCCGATGACAGCGAGCGGAATGAGCCCTGCGCCGACCGCCGCGATGAAGACGTAGTACTTGCCCCAGAAGCCGAGCAACGGAGGCAGACCCGCCAGCGAAAGCATGAGGACCGTCATCGCCAGCGCCATCATCGGATTGGTGCGCGACAGACCGGCGAGTTCGTAGACGTCTTCGACCATGCCGTCACGACGGCGCATGGCGAGGATCAGTGCGAAGGTCCCGAGCGTCATGGTCACGTAAGTCGCCATGTAGATCAGAACGCCCTGCACGCCCGCCTCGGTGCCGGCGGCGAGGCCGACGAGTACGTAGCCCATGTGGCCGATCGAGGAGTAGGCCATCAGGCGCTTGATGTTGCGCTGGCCGATCGCGGCAAACGAGCCGAACAGCATCGAGGCGATGGACAGGAACACGACGACCTGCTGCCAGTCCGGCGTCATCGGTCCGAAACTCTGGACGGTGAACCGCGTCAACAGAGCGACAGCCGCCACCTTCGGCGCACCGGCGAGGAGCGCGGTCACCGGGGTCGGTGCGCCTTCGTAGACATCGGGCGTCCACATGTGGAACGGCACGGCTGAGATCTTGAAGGCGAGCCCGGCCAGCACAAAGACGAGACCGACGATGAGGCCGAGCGACCGAGCGCCGTCCTGCGCCACCGCCTCGGCGATCGCGCGGAACTCGATCTGCCCGGTGAAACCGTAGACGAGCGAAGCGCCATAGAGGAGCATGCCGGAAGACAGTGCACCGAGCACGAAGTACTTCAGGCCGGCCTCGGTCGACTTCACATGGTCGCGGTGGATCGCGGCGATCACGTAGATGGCGAGCGACTGCAGTTCGAGGCCCATATAGAGAGCGATGAGGTCGCCGGCCGAGACCATGACCAGCATGCCCGTCGTGCAGAGCACGATGAGAACCGGCAGCTCGAAATTGGCGAAGCGCTCGCGCTCGGCATAGCCGGTCGACATCAGCACCGCAGCCGCCGAGCCGATCAGCACCAGCGCCTTCATAAAGCGCGCGAACGGGTCGAGGATGATCGAGCCCCCGAACGCGACGCCGGTGGGCGTCGCGAACAGTAGCCAGACCAGCGCGAAGAGCAGCGTGCCGACGGTCAGCGACGTCACCAGCCGGGCGCTCTTTTCGCCAAGAAACGTCCCGATCATCAACAGACCCATCGCGCCCACGCTGAGGATCAACTCCGGACCGACGATGGGGAGGCTTTGCGCCACGAATTGCGAAAACATCGGTTCGCCCTGCCCGTTTCTCTATTTCTGGATCGAGGCGACGCTGGATGCGGCCTCGATGGCTGCCGTGTAGCTCGAGAGGAGCTGATCCACGGAGGCCGTCGTCACATTGAAGACCGGCATCGGGTAGACGCCGAAGAACACGGTCAGCACCGCCAGCGGATACAGCAGAGCCTTCTCGCGCGGGGTGAGATCGAGGATCGACTTGAGGCTGTCCTTCTCGAGCGTCCCGAGAATGACGCGGCGGAAGAGCCACAGCGCGTAGGCCGCCGACAGGATGACACCGGTTGCTGCAAAAATCGCCACCCAGGAATTGACCCGGAATACGCCCATCAACGTCATGAACTCGCCGACGAAACCGGACGTGCCCGGCAGGCCGACATTGCCCATGGTGAACAGGAGCATCATGGCGGCATAGGCCGGCATGCGGTTCACCAAGCCGCCGTAGGCGGCGATGTCGCGGGTGTGCATCCGGTCGTAGACGACGCCGACGCAGAGAAACAGCGCGCCCGAGATCAGCCCGTGGCTCAGCATCTGGAAGATCGCGCCCTGCACGCCCTGCTCGTTGGCCGCAAAGATGCCCATGGTCACGAAGCCCATGTGCGCGACCGACGAATAGGCAATCAGCTTCTTGATGTCCTCCTGCATCAGCGCCACCAGCGAGGTGTAGATGATGGCGACGACCGAGAGGACGAAGACGAAGGGCGCAAAGTCCGCCGACGCCAGCGGGAACATCGGAAGCGAGAAGCGCAGGAACCCGTAGCCACCGAGCTTCAGGAGGATGCCGGCGAGGATCACCGAGCCGGCCGTCGGCGCTTCGACGTGTGCGTCGGGCAGCCAGGTATGGACCGGCCACATCGGCATCTTCACCGCGAAGGAGGCGAAGAAGGCGATCCAGAGCCAGGTCTGCATTGAGGCCGGGAACTGGTAGGCGAGAAGTTCCGGGATCGAGGTCGTGCCAGCGGTCCAGTACATCGCCATGATGGCGACGAGCATGAGGACCGAGCCGAGGAACGTGTAGAGGAAGAACTTGTACGATGCGTAGACGCGCCGCTTGCCGCCCCAGACGCCGATGATCAGGAACATCGGAATGAGGGAGCCCTCGAAGAAGAGGTAGAAGAGCACGATGTCGAGCGCGCAGAAGACGCCGACGACGAGCGTCTCCAGCACCAGGAAGGCGATCATGTATTCCTTGACGCGCACGGTGATCGCGTCGCGGCTGGCCAGAATGCAGATCGGCATCAGGAAGGTGGTCAGGATGACGAACAGCATCGAGATGCCGTCGACGCCCATCCGGTAGGCGATCCCGCCGGTCAGCCACTCGGCCTCCTCGACGAATTGGAACCCGGCGACGGACTTGTCGAAGCCGATCCAGATGAAGAGCGAGAGGAGGAAGGTGAAGACCGAGACGAGCAGCGCGACGTTGCGGATGTTGCGGCGCGCGAGCTCGGAGTCGTCCCGCGTGAACAGGATGATCAGCACGCCGACCAGCGGCGCGAAGGTGATGGTCGATAGGATCGGCCAGCCGGACATCAGCGCATTCCCCCGAACATCATGAAGGTGACGAGCGCCGCGACGCCGATCAGCATGACGAAGGCATAGTGGTAGAGGTAGCCGGTCTGCAGGCGAACGACCCAGCCGGTCACGTCGAGCGCGCGGGCGGAAATGCCGTCCGGACCGAGACGATCGATGACCGCGACGTCACCCTTCTTCCACAGGAAGCGGCCGAGCCACTTGGCCGAGCGCACGAACAGGAAATCGTACAGCTCGTCGAAGTACCACTTGTTCAGGAGGAACTTGTAGAGGCCGGGATTGCGAGCCGCCATCTGCGCGGGGCGCTGCGGCTGGCGGATGTAGAAGACGTAGGCAACGATGAACCCGAGCGCCATCGCGATGGTCGGCGACCAGACGACCAGTGCCGGAACCTCGTGCGCCTCATGCAGGATGTGGTTCTCCGGGCCGGCGAACAGAGCGGTATGCCAGAAGGTCTCGTAGCTGCCGCCCAGGAAGAACGGGTAGAACACGATACCGGCAAGCAGCGCCCCGGCCGACAGGATGAACAACGGCGTTGTCATCACCGGCGGCGACTCGTGCACATGGTGCATGACCTCGTGGCTCGCGCGCGGCTTGCCGTGGAAGGTCAGGAAGACGAGGCGCCAGGAATAGAAGCTCGTCAGCGCAGCCGCGATCACCGTCATCATGTACCCGTACATGGCGAAGGCGTTCTCGCCCGCGAACGCGCTTTCGATGATTGCATCCTTGGAATAGTAGCCGGCCGTGAACGGGAAGCCGGTCAACGCCAGCGTGCCGATCATCATCGTCCAGTAGGTGATCGGAATGTGCTTCCGCAGGCCACCCATGTGACGCATGTCCTGCTCGCCGTCGACCGCGTGGATCACTGAGCCGGCGCCTAGGAATAGGAGCGCCTTGAAGAAGGCGTGCGTGAACAGGTGGAAGATCGCGGCCCCGTAGGCTCCCACGCCCAGCGCGACGAACATGTAGCCGAGCTGCGAGCAGGTCGAGTAGGCGATGACCCGCTTGATGTCGTTCTGGACGAGGCCGATCGTCGCCGCGAAGAAAGCGGTCGTCGCGCCGATGAACGTGACGAAGGTCAGCGCCGAATGGCTGAGCTCGAACACCGGCGACAGGCGGGCCAGCATGAAGACGCCGGCCGTCACCATCGTTGCCGCATGGATCAGCGCCGACACCGGGGTCGGGCCTTCCATCGCGTCCGGCAGCCAGGTGTGGAGGCCGATCTGCGCCGACTTGCCCATCGCGCCCATGAAGAGGAGCAGGCAGATCACCGTCATCGCGCCGGCAGCGGGCAGCGAGTAACCGGCGAAGTTCAGGATTGGTGCGGCAGCGTTGGCGGCTGCCTCCCCGCCTTCGGGATAGATCGTGCCGACCATCTGGCCGGCCCCGGCGAAGATCGTGTCGAGGTTGGCGGAGCCGAACACCACGAACAGGCCGAAGATGCCAAGGAGGAAGCCGAAGTCGCCGACGCGGTTGACCACGAAGGCTTTCATCGCGGCCGCGTTGGCCGACGGCTTCTGATACCAGAAGCCGATCAGGAGGTAGGACGCAAGGCCGACGCCTTCCCAGCCGAAGAACATCTGAACGAGGTTGTCGGCGGTCACCAGCGTCAACATCGCGAAGGTGAATAGCGACAGGTACGCGAAAAAGCGCGGGCGCGAGTCGTCGTGGTGCATGTATCCGATCGAGTACACATGGACGAGCGCCGACACCGTGTTGACGACGACCAGCATGACGAGCGTCAGGCGGTCGATCCGCAGCTGCCAAGAGATATCCAGCGTGCCGGCCTTCATCCACTGGAGGACCTGCACGTGCTGCGTCTCGCCGCCGAACGACAGGAAGCCGATCCAGGACAGCACGGCCGCCACGATCAGGAGACCGCTCGTAACGTATTCCGAGGCCTTGGCGCCGATGCGATTGCCGAAGAGGCCGGCGACAATGAAGCCGACGAGCGGCAGAAGGACGATCAAGGTATACATCGTCGCGGCCTCAGCCCTTCATCGTGTTGACGTCATCGACGGCGATCGAGCCGCGATTCCGGAAGAAGACGACCAGGATCGCCAGGCCGATCGCAGCTTCCGCCGCGGCGACCGTGAGGATGAACAGGGCGAAGACCTGCCCGGCCAGATCGTTCAGGAAGGCGGAGAATGCCACGAGGTTGAGATTGACCGACAGGAGGATCAACTCGACCGACATGAGGATCGTGATGATGTTCTTGCGGTTCATGAAGATGCCGAAGACCCCCGTAACGAAGAGGATCGCGGCGACCGTGAGGTAGTGTCCGAGGCCGACAGCCATGGTTCGTGTATCCCTATCTGCCTCAGATGCCCTTGCCGCTCTCGACCTTGCGGATCTCGATCGCGGTGGCCGGGTTGCGCGCGACCTGAACGGGGATCGACTGGCGCTTGAGGCCCGGCTTGTGGCGCAGCGTCAGCACGATGGCGCCGATCATCGCGACGAACAGCACGAGGCCGGCCATCTGGAAGAAGAAGACGTAGCGCGTATAGAGAACGTGCCCGATCGCCTGGATGTTGGAGAGCTGCTCCAGCGGCGGGGTCGGCATAACCGTCCTCGCGCTGAGCTGCGGGGAATAGTAGCTGCCGGTGACCGCGATGATCAGCTGCGCGAGGAGAACCAGACCGATCACGGCGCCGATCGGAGCGTACTGAAGGGCGCCCGGCTTGATGCGACCAAAATCCAGATCCAGCATCATGACGACGAACAGGAACAGGATCGCCACCGCGCCGACATAGACGACGATCAGGATCAGCGCCAAAAATTCGGCACCGGTCAGCAGGAACAGACCCGCCGCCGCCACGAAGGTCAGGATCAAGAAGAGGACCGAATGGACGGGGTTCCGGGAGAGAACCACCATCATCGCCGAGCCGACGGAGACGATGGCGAACACGTAGAAGAAGAAGGCTTGCAGCCCCAACATGTCGGGCTCCCCCTGAAATCGCGGTAGCATCAAAGGGCGGACGAACGATGACCTCGTTCGCCGCCGGCAGATTCGGTTCGGAGCGTGGCGCGCCACGGCGCCACGGGGTGCGGATTAGCGGTACGGAGCGTCGAGCGCAATGTTGCGAGCGATTTCACGCTCCCAACGGTCGCCGTTCGCCAGCAGCTTTTCCTTGTCGTAGTACAGTTCCTCACGCGTCTCGGTGGAGAACTCGAAGTTCGGGCCCTCGACGATCGCGTCGACCGGACAGGCTTCCTGGCAGAAGCCGCAGTAGATGCACTTCACCATGTCGATGTCGTAGCGCACCGTGCGGCGCGTGCCGTCGTTGCGGCGCGGCCCGGCTTCGATCGTGATGGCCTGCGCGGGGCAGATCGCCTCGCAGAGCTTGCAGGCGATGCAGCGCTCTTCGCCGTTGGGATAACGGCGCAGTGCGTGCTCTCCCCGGAAGCGCGGGCTGATCGGCCCCTTCTCGAACGGGTAGTTCACGGTCGCCTTGGGAGCGAAGAAGTACCGCATCGACAGGCGGAACGCCTTCAGGAACTCGACCAGGAACAGGGATTTGACGGACTGGGCCAGGGCACTCATCGAACGATCCGATCTCCGGTGGCGGAGGCTTCGGGCGGCACGATCACCGCCCTCGTTATGTCTTTGCGGCTTACCAGGACAGCGCCGCCGCCTGACGAGCGGCGTCCACGCTCTGGCCGTCGCCCCAGCCGGTCAGCTGGAGCACCAGCGCGACCACCACAACCATCGCCAGCGACAGCGGCAGGAACACCTTCCAGCCAAGCCGCATGAGCTGGTCGTAGCGGTAGCGCGGCACGAAGGCCTTCACCATCGCGAACATGAAGAAGCAGAGCGCCACCTTCGCCAGGAACCAGATGACACCCGGCACCCAGGTGAATGGCGCGAAACCGAAGGGCGGGAGCCAACCACCCAGAAACAGGATGGTCATCAGCGAGCACATCAGGGTGATAGCCGCATACTCGCCGAGCATGAACATCATGTACGGGGTCGAGCCGTACTCGACCATGAAGCCCGCGACGAGTTCCGACTCCGCTTCCGGCAGATCGAACGGCGGCCGGTTCGTCTCGGCGAGTGCCGAGATGAAGAAGATCACGAACATCGGGAAGAGCGACAGCCAATGCCAGTCGAGGAAGCTGGCGGGCAGGCCGACCATCGTGCCGACGCCGGTGTTCTGCGACAGAACAATCTGGGTGAGATTGAGCGAACCCGCGCACAGGAGAACGGTGACGATCACGAAGCCGATCGAGACCTCGTAGGACACCATCTGGGCCGCCGAGCGGAGCGCGCCGAGGAAGGCGTATTTCGAGTTCGACGCCCAGCCGCCCATGATGACGCCATACACCTCCAGCGACGAGATCGCGAAGATGTAGAGGATGCCGATGTTGATGTCGGCGATCACCCAGCCGTTGGAGACCGGCACCACCGCAAAGGTCGCCAGCGCCAGTGTCACCGCGACCAGCGGCGCCAGGAGGAAGACGACCTTGTCGGACGAAGCCGGAATGACCGGCTCCTTCAGGACGAACTTCAGGAGGTCGGCGAAGGACTGGAAGAGGCCGAAGGGACCGACGACGTTAGGGCCGCGACGCATCTGCACGGCTGCCCAAATCTTGCGATCGGCCAGAAGGATGTAGGCGATCAGGACCAGCAGGACCACCAGGAAGAGAAGGCTCTGACCGATGATGACGAGGGCCGGCCAGATATAGGCGGAGAACAGCTCCATGGGTTCGTACCGTCCTTACTCGGCCGCTTCGAGATGCTCGGCATGCGCGAGGCGCGAGCACTCCGCCATGACCTTCGAGGCCCGGGCGATGGGATTGGTCAGATAGAAGTCGCCGATGCCGGACTTGAACGCCGCCCCCGACGGGGTGCCCGCACGGTCGGCAAGATGTGTGATCGCGTTGGGATCGGCAGCCTGCAGCTCGGAACCGACGAAGATCGGATGAGCGCTCGCCAGATCGCGACGCAGCGCACCGAGCGAGTCGAACGGTAGCGCCTTGCCGAGCACGGCGGACAGGGCGCGGAAGATCGCCCACTCCTCGCGCGCGTCACCCGGCGGGAAGCCGGCACGCGAGCCGGTTTGCACCCGGCCTTCAGTGTTCACCCACGTCCCGGACTTCTCGGTGTAGGCCGCGCCCGGTAGAATGACATCGGCGCGATGAGCACCCTTGTCGCCGTGCGTTCCCACGTAGACGACGAAGGCGCCGGGCGCGATGTCGATCTCGTCCGCGCCGAGGTTGAACAGAACGTCGACGCCACCGGACACCATCTCGGCCGTCGCCTTGCCGCCCTCGCCCGGCACGAAGCCGATGTCGAGGCCGCCGACCCGGCTGGCCGCCGTGTGGAGGACGTTGAAGCCGTTCCAGTCATCGGACACCGCACCGATCTCGCGTGCCAGCGCTGCGATGCTGGCCAGAACGTCGGCACCGTTCTCGCCGGTGATCGCGCCCTGCCCCACGATAATCATCGGGCGGGCCGCGTTCTTGAGGGCGTCGAAGAACTCGCCGTTCGCGGTCTCGATGTCGGACAGCGTCTGCGGTCCCGCACCGAGGTAGGTGACGGCATAGCGCAGGTCCGACTTCTCGCCGATGAAACCGACCGGGAAGTCGCCGCGACGCCAGCGCTTGCGGATGCGCGCGTTGAGCACCGGAGCTTCGAAGCGCGGATTGGAGCCGATGATCAGCAGCGCGTCAGCCTGCTCGATGCCGGCGATCGTCGTGTTGAAAACGTAGGAAGCACGTCCGTCGGCCGGGTCGAGCTTCGCCCCGTCCTGACGGCAGTCGAGGTTGGGAGATCCGAGCTGGCCCATTAGGCGCTTTAGCGCCCACATGTCCTCGACGGCCGACAGATCGCCCGCGATCGCGCCGATCCGGTCCGGCGCGACGCCGGACACTTTCTGGCGAATGGCCTCGAACGCCTCGGGCCAGGACACCGGCTGGAGACGACCGTCGCGGCGAACATACGGACGGTCGAGGCGCTGCGTGCGAAGGCCGTCCCAGACGAAGCGGGTCTTGTCGGAGATCCACTCTTCGTTGACGAGGTCGTTGATGCGCGGAAGGATGCGCATCACCTCTCGGCCGCGCGTGTCGACACGGATCGCCGAACCGACCGCATCCATCACGTCGACCGACTCGGTCTTGGTCAGTTCCCAAGGACGGGCCTGGAAGGCATAGGGACGCGAGGTCAGGGCGCCGACCGGGCACAGGTCGATCACGTTGCCCTGAAGCTCGGAGGTCATCGCCTGCTCGAGATAGGTCGTGATCTCGGCGTCCTCGCCGCGACCAACGAGCCCGAGCTCGGAGATGCCCGCCACCTCGGTCGTGAAGCGAACGCAGCGCGTGCAGTGGATGCACCGCGTCATGATCGTCTTCACGAGGGGCCCGATGTACTTGTCCTCGACCGCGCGCTTGTTCTCCTGGTAGCGCGACGAGTCGACACCGAAGGCCATCGCCTGATCCTGGAGATCGCACTCGCCGCCCTGATCGCAGATCGGACAATCCAGCGGGTGGTTGATCAGCAGGAATTCCATGACGCCCTCGCGGGCCTTCTTCACCATGGGCGTGTTGGTGAAGATCTCGGGCGCCTCGCCATTCGGGCCGGGACGAAGGTCCCGCACGCCCATCGCGCACGACGCTGCAGGCTTCGGCGGACCGCCCTTCACCTCGATCAGGCACATGCGGCAGTTGCCGGCGACCGACAGGCGCTCATGGAAGCAGAAACGCGGAATCTCGGCACCCGCTTCTTCCGCCGCTTGCAGCAGCGTGTAGTGGTCGGGAACCTCGATCTCGTTGCCGTCGACTTTGATCTTTGCCATTTTCAGACCCGATCGAACTTGGCTTCCAAAGCGCATCGATCGCCGATTTCGCGGCAACCGGCGTCACTCGCCAGGTATAAAACCATTCTGCCGGTTACGGCATCGGACGCCTCTTCGAAAGGCGCGCGACGCTGATCCGGCAGTTCGTAGATTTCGCTCGGGAACACGAACCCTCGCGAAGCCGACATGCGAAACCCTATTCCGCCGCCTGCAGGATCGGCTTGCGACCCGTGTCGGCGTTGAGCGAGAACTCGTCGATGCGACGCTCGATCTCCGGGCGGAAGTGGCGAACCAGACCCTGGATCGGCCAGGCGGCGGCATCGCCAAGCGCGCAGATCGTGTGACCCTCGACCTGCTTCGTCACGTCGAGCAACATGTCGATCTCGCGCTTCTGCGCGTTGCCGACCACCATACGTTCCATGACGCGCCACATCCAGCCGGTGCCTTCGCGGCACGGCGTGCACTGGCCGCAGCTCTCATGCTTGTAGAAGTAGGCGAGACGGGCGATGGCGCGGACGATGTCGGTCGACTTGTCCATCACGATCACGGCGGCCGTGCCGAACGAGGACTTCACCTCGCGCATGCCGTCGAAGTCCATCGGCGCGTCGAGAATCTGCTCGCCGGGTACCAGCGGACAGGAAGAACCGCCCGGAATGACCGCCAAGAGGTTCTCGTAGCCGCCGCGAACGCCGCCGCAGTGACGGTCGATCAGCTCCCGGAACGGAATGCCCATCGACTCCTCGACCGTGCACGGCCGGTTCACGTGGCCGGAGATCGAGAAGAGCTTCGTGCCGGTGTTGTTCGGACGGCCGATACCGGCGAACCACCCGCCGCCGCGGCGCAGGATGGTCGGCGCGACCGCGATCGACTCGACGTTGTTCACCGTCGTCGGGCAACCGTAGAGGCCCATGTTGGCCGGGAACGGCGGCTTCAGCCGCGGCTGACCCTTCTTGCCCTCAAGACTCTCCAGCAACGCCGTCTCTTCGCCGCAGATGTAGGCTCCGGCGCCATGGTGGACGAAGATGTCCATGTCCCAGCCGCACTTGTTGTCGCGGCCGAGAAGTCCCGCCTCATAGCACTCATCGATGGCAAGCTGCAGCGCCTCGCGCTCGCGAACGTACTCGCCGCGGACATAGATATAGGCCGTGTGTGCGCCCATCGCGAAACCGGCGATCACGCAGCCCTCGACCAGCGTGAACGGGTCGTTGCGCATGATCTCCCGGTCCTTGCAGGTCCCGGGCTCGGATTCGTCGGCGTTGACCACGAGGTAATGCGGGCGCTCGCCGACTTCCTTCGGCATGAACGACCATTTCAGGCCGGTCGGGAAGCCCGCGCCGCCGCGTCCGCGCAGACCCGACGCCTTCATCTCGTTGATGATCCAGTCGCGGCCCTTGCCGATGATCTCGGCCGTGCCGTCGAAATGGCCGCGCTTCATCGCGCCCTTCAGGCTCTTGTCCCGAAGGCCGTAGATGTTGGTGAAGATCCGGTCCTTGTCCTGAAGCATGTTCCGATCTCCGCCTATTCCGAAGCCTTCGGCTTTGTGCCGCGACGACCCTTGGCCGGCTCGCCCTTGCCCCTGTCGGGACCCGGAACGACGTCGTCGGTATCCGTGCGCTGGCCTTCCAGCGTACCGGTCGCCGTGTGGTCCTTGCCCGAAAGGTCTTCCTTGCCGGTCGCGGCCGAGCCTCGATCGCTGTCGTCGACGAACTTTTCGTTGAGGACGACGGCGCTCTGCGCGCTCACGCCCTTCGTTGTCAGCGGGCCATCCGTGCGAGCCTCGCCCGACATGGTCTCCGCTTTCTTCTGTTCGGCGGCGGCGTTCGTCAGCTCGGCACCGGTCGGCCCCTGCTGCGTCCCGCCCGTCTTCCCGGAGGTGGCGGAATGGGTCGTCAGGTCGACGCTGGTCGCCTCTTCTGCCGCCGGATGGGTCTTCTCAACACCATCCGGACCTTTGATCGTCGGATCGGTTTCCGGAGCGTGCGTATCGACGCGACCGGCCTGCGAGGGTGCCGAGCCGGCCCCGCCGTCGCTCGGCGTGGAAGTGCCGCCGGTCTGCGGTGCCGTGCGAGCCTCGTCGGTACCGCTATCGTCGTCGTCGTTGAAGGTGTTCAGTGTCGTCAGGCCGCCCACGGGGACCGAAAGATGACGGTCGATCTGCGGACCCTTCTTCACGGCCGCCCCCTCGCCGCGATCGAACGCGTCGATGATCTCGGCCAGCCGCTCGGCGGTCAGGTCCTCGTAAGTGTCCTTGAACACCATGACCATCGGAGCATTCACGCAGGCGCCGAGGCACTCGACCTCTTCCCACGACAGCGTTCCACTCTCGTTCAGGTGAAACGGCTGCGGATGGATCTTCTCGCGGCAAACGCGCTTTAGATCGTCCGAACCGCGCAGCATGCACGGCGTGGTGCCGCACACCTGGATATGGGCGCGCGTGCCCACCGGCGCGAGTTGGAACTGCGTGTAGAAGGTCGCGACCTCGAGCACGCGGATCATCGGCATGCGGAGCCGCTGCGCGACGTGCTCGATGGCGGCCTTCGTCACCCAGCCGTCCTGCTCCTGCGCACGCATCAGGAGCGGGATGACGGCGGACTGCTGGCGCCCTTCGGGATATTTGCGGATCGTCGCCTCGGCCCATTCGGCGTTCTGCGCCGAGAAGGCAAAACCCTGAGGCTGAACGGCATCTTCCGCAAGACGTCTGACGGACATCGGACCTCGACTTCAGAACGGTTCCAACACACCCGTGTTGCGGCGCGTTCTAACACATTAAGCATGAAAGACCAGCGCCCGAACCCGTGCCGGACGCCGTGTCGTATAGATTTTCGATCGCCTTCCAGCGAGGCGATAGGGGCAATTCCAGCTGGCCGTTCCCGGTCTAGCGGTCGACCTCGCCGAACACGATGTCGCACGATCCGAGAATCGCGGAGACGTCGGCCAGCATGTGATTGCGGCAGAGGAAATCCATCGCCTGCAGATGGGCAAAACCGGGCGCGCGGATCTTGCAGCGGTACGGCTTGTTGGTCCCGTCCGCCACCAGATAGACGCCGAACTCACCCTTGGGCGCCTCGACGGCGGCGTAGACCTCGCCCTCGGGCACATGGAAGCCTTCGGTGTAGAGCTTGAAGTGGTGAATCAGCGCTTCCATCGAGCGACGCATCTCGCCGCGCTTGGGCGGCACCACCTTGCCCTCGGTCGAGGCGAAGGGGCCGGCCCGGTCGCGGCCCGCCAGCCGCTCGACGCACTGCTTCATGATCGCGACCGACTGACGCATCTCTTCCATGCGGATGAGATAGCGGTCGTAGCAGTCGCCGTTCTTGCCGATCGGAATGTCGAAATCCATCTGATCGTAGCACTCGTAGGGCTGCGACTTTCGCAGGTCCCACGCGGCGCCCGATCCACGCACCATCACGCCCGAGAAACCCCACGCCCAGGCGTCCTCGAGGCTGACGACGCCGATATCGACGTTGCGCTGCTTGAAGATGCGGTTCTCGGTCAGGAGTTCATCGATGTCGGCGAGGCGCGGCAGGAACTCGTCGCACCACACGCCGATGTCGTCGACGAGTTGCGGCGCCAGATCCTGGTGGACGCCGCCCGGCCGGAAGTAGGCGGCGTGGAGGCGAGCGCCGGAGGCGCGCTCGTAGAACACCATCAGCTTCTCCCGCTCCTCGAAACCCCAGAGCGGCGGGGTCAGCGCGCCGACGTCCATCGCCTGGGTCGTCACGTTGAGAAGGTGCGAGAGGATGCGGCCGATCTCGCAATAAAGAACGCGGATCAGCTGACCCCGGATTGGCACGTCGACGCCAGCCAGACGCTCGACCGCAAGGCAGAAAGCATGCTCCTGGTTCATCGGCGCCACGTAGTCGAGCCGATCGAAGTAGGGCATCGCCTGCAGATAGGTCTTCTGCTCAATCAGCTTCTCGGTGCCGCGGTGCAACAGGCCGATATGTGGATCGACCCGCTCGACGTTCTCGCCGTCAAGCTCCAGCACGAGGCGCAGCACGCCGTGCGCGGCCGGATGCTGAGGGCCGAAATTGATGTTGAAGTTCCGGACGTCGATCTCGGCCACGGTCAGGCACCCTGCTCGTTTGCGAACTGCGCGACAGTTTGCGCGCCCGTGATCCTACGGGCTTCGTTCGCGAAGGAATAATGCGACGACTTGTCGTCGACGGACTCGGGACCGCTGCTCGACGGACCCCGACGACCGAAGCCGCCGGACGGAAACGCGCCCTCGCCCGTCACCCTCTCAGTTCGCCTTCGCCTTCTCGTCGCCCGGCAGCATGTAGTCCGTGCCCTCCCACGGCGACAGGAAATCGAACTGCCGGAACTCCTGGCGCAACTCGACCGGCTCGTAGACCACCTGCTTCAGCTGCTCGTCGTAGTGGACTTCGACGAACCCGGTCAGCGGGAAGTCCTTGCGCAGCGGGTGCCCCTCGAAGCCGTAATCCGTGAGGATACGGCGAAGATCGGGGTGCCCGGTGAACAGGATTCCGTAGAGGTCGTAGGCCTCCCGCTCGAACCAGTCGGCGCCGGGGAAGACGCTGGTGATCGAGGGAACCGGGTCGTCCTCCCCGGTCAGAACCTTCACGCGGATGCGCTGGTTGAGGTACGGCGAAAGAAGATGGATCACCACCTCGAACCGCTCGACCCGCGCCGGGTAGTCCACGCCGCACAGGTCGACGAAGGACTTGAACTGGCACTGCGGATCGTCGCGCAGATGCGTGACGACCTCGACGAGGTGCTCCGGGGCGACGGTGAGGGTCAGCTCGTCCAGCCGGATGTCCGAGCCGACAAGCTTCTCGCCGAACAGCGGGATCAGATATTCCGAAAGCTCGTTCATGCGCCCCTCAACGCTCGATCGTTCCGAGACGACGGATCTTCTTCTGGAGAAGAAGCACGCCGTAGAGAAGCGCCTCGGCCGTCGGCGGGCAGCCCGGCACGTAGATGTCGACCGGGACCACGCGATCGCAGCCGCGCACCACCGAGTAGGAGTAGTGGTAGTAGCCACCGCCGTTGGCGCAGGAGCCCATCGAGATCACGTAGCGCGGTTCCGGCATCTGGTCGTAGACCTTCCGCAGCGCCGGCGCCATCTTGTTGGTCAGTGTGCCGGCGACGATCATCACGTCTGACTGGCGCGGCGACGCGCGCGGCGCGAAGCCGAAGCGTTCGCCGTCGTAGCGCGGCATCGACATCTGCATCATCTCGACCGCGCAGCATGCGAGCCCGAAGGTCATCCACATCAGCGAGCCCGTGCGCGCCCACTGGATGAGATCCTCGGTCGAGGTGACGATGAAGCCCTTATCGGCCAGTTCGTTGTTGACCTCGGTGACGAACGGGTCGGCCGCAGGCGCTACCTGCAGGTCGGACCGCGCGGCAAACGGGGCGGTACCGGGGTTCAATCCCATTCGAGGGCACCTTTCTTCCATTCATAGACAAACCCGACGGTCAGAACGCCGAGGAAGACCATCATCGACCAGAAGCCCGCCCACCCGAGATCGCCGAACGAGGCAGCCCAGGGAAACAAGAACGCGACTTCGAGGTCGAAGATGATGAAGAGGATCGACACCAGATAGAATCGGACGTCGAACTTCATGCGCGAATCGTCGAAGGCGTCGAAGCCGCACTCGTAGGCCGACAGCTTCTCGTCGTCCGGCGCCTTGAAGGCGAGCAGAAATGGCGACACGAGAAGCGCGACGCCGATCAGAAGTGCGACGCCGACGAAGATGACGATCGGCAGGTAGGATCCAAGAAGCTCGTTCACAAGCGGGTCTTCCTCTGAGCCGGGTGCGCCAAGTGCGCACACCGGCCGCGGCAGTGCGGCTTTGAAAACCTGACGGGGACGTATGTGATCAACGAACGCCTTCAATGCGTCCAACGGCCACGGCTCACGCCCTTCGCATTGCGGCGAGGATTAGACCCTTCCTAATGTGGACGCAAGCAGCATCCCCGGCCCCACGTCGTGCTCCGGGCAATCTTCGCGAAGGCGCGAACAGGACGCGAAACGACAGGGTTTCCCGGTCTGCGAAACAGACCATGAAGGCCATCAGAAGAGAGAAAATGGCGCGAGTGACGGGGCTCGAACCCGCGACCTCCGGCGTGACAGGCCGGCACTCTAACCGACTGAGCTACACCCGCGCATGTCGCCGCCCCATATCCGAGGCAACGTAGAAAGTCGAAATACGATGGCGCGAGTGACGGGGCTCGAACCCGCGACCTCCGGCGTGACAGGCCGGCACTCTAACCAACTGAGCTACACCCGCGCATCGTATTGTGTCGCTGGCGTGTCCGTCAGCGGCATGAGCGGTCGTTTACGGGCTCCCCTGCCGTCTGTCAACGCGCATTCGCAATGGATTTGAAAACGCTGACCGATCAGTGCGTTCGGCGCGTCTTGGAAAAAGAATCAAAGGGTTCGAACGGGCATTTTCCCCCACACCGCCGAGCAGCAACGCCGAATCTCTTTGTCGCGACGACACTGCGACTGCCCACGCGTCCAGCCACTTGACCGGACCTCGGCCGAGCGCGTAATTGCTGCCCTCGAAGGGCGATTAGCTCAGTTGGTAGAGCGCCTCGCTTACACCGAGGATGTCGGCAGTTCGAGCCTGTCATCGCCCACCATCCCCTTCCCGCTACCGATCGTTTTGCCGTGACTGGCGCACCTGCGTCCTAACGTCGATCGAGCGCCAGACGAAAATCGCCGCGGCACCCGTTGGGCGCCGCGGCGATTCGATTGTCGCTCCGATCTTTCGAACAGGGAGCCGGTCAGCTCCTCGGCTTGGCGTTGTCGGGGTCGTAGAGCGGCTTGTAGCCGACCGCGGCGACCTCGACCGGGAAGGCGTCGCCGAAATATTCGACGTCGAGCTTGCGCCCGACTTCGCAGTGGCTCCAGGGCAGATAGGCGAGCGCGATGTTCTTGCCGATGGTGGGCCCGTAGGCGACCGAGGTGGTGAAGGAGCGGCGACCGAGTTCGTCGACCAGCGTCTCGCCCGTGGCCGGATCGAGCACCGGCATCGTGCCGACGGGATAGCGCGGCACGCCCTTCGAATCGACGTTGTCGGTCATCACCAGAGTGCAAAGCATCGCCGGCTGGTTGGCGCGGGCGCGATACTCGATGTGTTTCGCCTTGCCGCGGAAGTCCGCCTCCTTGACCTTCGGGCGCGCGAGATCGGCCTCCAGAAGGTTGTACTCGGTCAGAAGGTCGGCGTTCTGCAGGCGCAGGCTCTTCTCCATGCGACGGGTGTTCGCATAGGTCTCGACCCCGACGGCGATCGCGCCGGTGGAGCGAAGGGCGTCCCAGACCGCAAGACCGTCCTCGTAGGCCATGTGCAGTTCCCAGCCCTGCTCGCCGACATACGAGATGCGGAATGCGGTGACCGACTTTCCGGCGATCGTGATCGGCCTGATCGCGGCGAACGGGAAGTTCTCGGGCGACAGGACGGACGGGTCGTCCAGCAGCTTGCCGAGGTTCTCGCGGGCGTTCGGACCCCAGATGCCGATCGTGATGTACTTTTCGGAAACGTCCGTGATCGTCACGTCGAGGCCGCGATCGGCAGCGGTGCGCCGCATGTACTGGAAGTCGCGCGGCCCGGCGTCGGCGCCGTTGATCATCCGGATTCGGTCGGCAATGCGGATGACCGTGAAGTCGGCCCGCACCATGCCCTCGTCATCGAGGAAGTGGGTGTAGATGCCCTTCCCGATGTTGGCGTCGCCGCCGATCTTGGCGGCGCACAGCCACTCCATCAGCTCGACATGATCCGGCCCCTCGATGTCGGTGATCGAGAAGTGCGACAGGTTGATGATGCCGCAGCTCTCGCTCATCTCAAGGTGTTCGGCGTTCGAGACGCGCCAGAAGTGGCGGTTGTCCCATTCGTTCTCGCGCACCGGAATGCGGTTGCCGTGCTTTTCAAGGAGGTGCTCGTTGGCAGCGTAGCCGTGGGCACGCTCCCAGCCGCCGAGCTCCATGAAGTAGCCGCCGAGCTCCTTCTCCCGCTCGTGGAAGGGCGAGCGGCGGATGCCGCGGCCGCCCGCGAAGGGCTCGCGCGGGTGCACCGGCGGATTGTAGATCTTGCGCGCCGTCTCGGTGCAGCGCTCCTCGATGAACTTCTCGTCCAGTTGGAAGCTCGCAAAGCGCGCGAAGTCGATGCGGTTGTGGTCGATCGCGGTGCGCCCGTCCGTCATCCAGTCGGCGATGAGCTTGCCCATGCCCGGGCCGTCCTTCACCCAAATGCCGACGCAGTACCAGAGGCCCCGCACCTTCTGGCTCTCGCCCATGGACGGACCGCCGTCGGTCGTGGTCTGGAGGAGGCCGTTGAAGGAGTGGCCCTCGTTGTAGCCGAGCTCGCCGAGGATCGGCGTCAGCTCCATCGCGCGCTCGAGCGGCTCGATGACCTGCTCCATGTCGAGGTCGCGCTGCGAGGGCGACAGGCGCGCCTGGTGCTTCTCGAGGAGTTCGCGCGGGTGCACGAGCCGCACGTTGTGCTCCTCGTAATAGCCCCACTCGATCTGCCCGCCCTCGGCGGTCTTCGGATCGCCGGTGTCGCGCAGATAAGCTGAATTGCCCTGGTCGCGGAGCAGCGGATAGCCGATCTCCTTGCCGGTGCCCGCGAACTCCTCATAGGGACCGAAGAAGGTGAGCGGATGGTCGACCGGCATCACCGGCAGGTCCTCGCCCGCCATCTCGGCGATCAAGCGACCCCACAGGCCCGCGCAGACCACGACGTGGTCGGCCATAATCGTCCCGCGGCTGGTGACGACGCCCTTGATGCGGCCGTCCTCGATCACGAGGGACTTGGCCGACGTGTTGGCGAAGGCCTGCAGCTTGCCCGCGTCGACCGCCTGGTCGACGAGCTTGCCGGCGACCGTCTGCGAGCGCGGGATGACGAGGCCGGCGTCGGGGTCCCAGAGGCCGCCCTGGACGACGCTTTCCTCGATCAGCGGCATCTTCGCCTTGATCTCGGCTGGCTCGATCAGGCGCGCGCGGGTGCCGAAGGCCTTGGCCGAGGCGACCTTGCGCCGGATCTCGTCCATGCGCTCGTCGTCGCCGACGCGCGCGACCTCGAGACCGCCGACACGGGCGTAGTGGCCCATCTTCTCGAAGAAATCGATCGAGTAGAGCGTCGTCCAGCAGCTCAGGAAATCGTGGCTGGTCGTGTAGCAGAAGTCCGAGGCATGGGCGGTCGAGCCGATGTCGGTCGGGATGCCCGATTTGTCGATGCCGACGATGTCGTCCCAGCCTCGCTCGACGAGGTGATGGGCGATCGAAGCGCCGACGATCCCGCCCAGTCCGATGATGACGACCCGCGCCTTTTCCGGGAAAGCAGCCATGTCCTTCTGTCCTTCAGTTCGCTGAGCGTAGGCGCCGCGCGCCGATGGCGTTCTGCGAGAGATTCACGGCGTGAAAACGACCGTGCGATGATGGTTGAGCATGACGCGGCCTTCGAGGTGATACTTCACCGCCCGTGCCAGAACGCGGGACTCGATGTCGCGCCCGGCCGCCACGAAGTCGTCGCCGGTCATCGCGTGGCTGACGCGCTCGGTTTCCTGTTCGATGATCGGCCCTTCGTCGAGATCGGCCGTCACGTAGTGCGCGGTCGCCCCAATCAGCTTCACCCCGCGCTCGTGCGCCTGGTGATAGGGCTTGGCGCCCTTGAAGCTCGGCAGGAAGGAGTGGTGGATGTTGATCACCATGCCGAACAGCCGGTTCGACAGATCGTTGGAGAGAACCTGCATGTAGCGGGCGAGAACGACGAGTTCGGCGCCGGTCGCCTGAACGAGCTCGATCAGCTGCTGTTCGCGCTCATCCTTGTTCTCCTTGTTCACCGGCCAGTAGTGGAAAGGAATGCCCTCCTGCTCGGCGGTGCGGCGCGAGCCCTCGTGGTTCGAGACGATCGCCGCGACCTCGGCGTTCAGCCAGCCGACCTTGATCTGGTAGAGAAGGTGTAGGAGCGCGTGGTCGAACTTCGAGACCATGATGATGATCTTCGGGCGGCGCGACAGGTCCTCGAGCTTGATGCGCATGTCAAAGCGGTCGACCGAGGGCTTCAGGGCAAGGTCGAGAACGGGTTGTGTGGTGGCTTCGGGCGCCGCGACCGCGATGCGAACGAAGAGCTGGTTGGTCTGGCGATCGCAGAACTGGTTGGCCTCGACGATGTTCGCCCCGCGCGAGGCGAGCGCGGTGGCGAGCGCCGCCGTGATGCCGGGCTGGTCGAGACAGCTGAGCTTGAGGATGAACTTGTTCTCGGCCATCACGGACTACTCGACTGGGAGGAAGGAACGAAAGGCGGAATCTCAGCGCGTTCGGCGGGGCATCCGGTGGATCGCGCCCGGGCAAGTTCGGCTCGCAGGAGGTAGCATTGCGACACCGATCGGCCCTCGGACAGGACGTTTGCGTCAAGACCGGATTAGCAGTACGACAGTTCGGCGAGAGCGCTCGGCGAGGATGGCTGATGGACGCGAAGGTTGGCGAGAGCCGCGCAAGTTCACAGGTTTCCGCGGTCTACAAACCGCGAAAGACCACGGCGCGCCTTTCGGTCGGCTTCATCCTGGCCAAACGCTTCACCCTCTGCGCCTTTGCCAATTTCGTTGATGTCCTGCGGCTGGCCGCCGACGAGGGCGACCGAAGCCGTCCCATCATGTGCAATTGGAACGTCCTTTCGGACACGATGAGTGCGATTCCGTCGAGCAGCGGCGTGTCCGTGCAGCCGAACGAACGGCTCGGGGATCCGACCAAGTTCGACTATATCGTGGTTGTCGGTGGGGTGATGGACGACCTGTCCGGTCTGGGGGCGAACTACGTGTCCTATCTCGCGAGGGCGGCAGCCGCTGGCGTTCCGCTGATCGGCCTTTGCACCGGGGGGTTCCTCCTTCACAAGGCCGGCCTGATGAAGGGCTATCGCTGCTGCGTCAGCTGGTTCCACCACGCCGACTTCCTCGAACAGTTCGACGGGCTGGATCCCGTCTCCGACCAGATCTTCATCGACGACGGCGAGCGCCTGACCTGCTCGGGCGGTGCCAGTTCGGCGCATCTGGCGGCCTATCTCGTGGAACGCCACGTCGGCCGGGCGCAGGCGAGCAAGAGCCTCCACATCATGATCATCGATGATGCTCTGCGGCCGGAGAAGCCCCAGCCCGGCGTGTCGATGGATATCTCGACGCGCGATCCGATGGTGATGCGGGCGCTGCTCCTGATGCAGCAGAACATCGATACGCCGCTGTCCGTCGCCGAACTCGCCAAGCGGATGGGGCACAGCAAACGCCAGCTGGAGCGGCACTTCCGCTCGGCGCTCGGGGCCTCCCCGCAAGCGGCCTTTCTGCAGATCCGGCTGACCTTCGCGCGCCATCTCATCGAGACGACCGACAAGCTCGTGGCCTCGATCGCGGTCGAATGCGGCTTCTGCGATTCTTCGCACCTCAGCCGCATGTTTCGCCAGCGCTTCGACATGACGCCGCAGGAGGTCCGACGTCAGGCGCAGCAGTCTGCCCTGATCGGCGAGGCGCAGGCCGCCTGAACTCAGGGGACCGGGCGAACACGCGTCCACGTTTGTCGCCCTCCGTTCTCGGGTGCCTCGACTAGGGCGCAATGCTGGTTCTTAAAGTGCGACCCGATTGACGCAAATGTCCTGTCTCCGGCAGGGCATTGTCGCAATGATACCCCGGCAATGGTCGTTTGAGGTTCGCGATGACCCGCTTCTCCTTCCCGTCGCTCGTGTCGAATGCGCTGTCCGGACACAAGAACTGGAAGCCGCAATGGCCGGATGCCGAGCCGAAGGCGGAGTACGATGCGATCATCGTTGGCGCCGGCGGCCATGGGCTGGGCGCGGCCTACTACCTCGCCAAGGAGCACGGGATCACCAACGTCGCGGTGATCGAGAAGGGCTGGCTCGGAGGCGGCAACACCGGTCGCAACACGACCATCATCCGCTCGAACTACCTCTACGACGAAAGCGCGATGCTCTACGAGCATTCGATGAAGCTCTGGGAGAACCTCACCCAGGAGCTGAACTACAACGTCATGTTCTCGCAGCGCGGCGTCATGATGCTCGCGCACAACGTCCATGACGTTCAGAGCTTCAAACGGCACGTCCATTCGAACCGCCTCAACGGCATCGACAATGAATGGCTGACGGCCGAAGAGGCGAAGGAATTCTGCCCGCCTCTCGATATCTCACCGAACGCCCGCTACCCCGTGATGGGCGCCGCGCTTCAGCGGCGTGGCGGTGTGGCGCGCCACGATGCGGTGGCCTGGGGCTATGCACGCGGCGCGGCGGCCATGGGCGTCGACATCATCCAGAACTGCCCGGTGACCGCGATCCGCCGCGATGCCGCGGGTCACGTGTCCGGCGTCGAGACCGCGCGGGGCTTCATCAAGGCCAAACGGGTCGGCGTGTCCGCCGCCGGCAACACCTCGGTCGTGATGGAATCGGCCGGCGTCCGCCTGCCGCTCGAGAGCTACCCGCTCCAGGCCCTCGTGTCGGAGCCGGTCAAGCCGATCTTCCCGTGCGTCGTCATGTCGAACACCGTGCACGCCTACATCTCGCAGTCCGACAAGGGCGAGCTCGTCATCGGCTCGGGAACGGACCAATACGTGTCCTACAGCCAGCGCGGCGGCCTGCCGCTGATCGAGCATACGGTCGCGGCGATCTGCGAGATCTTTCCGATCTTCACGCGCATGCGGATGCTGCGCAAATGGGGCGGCATCGTCGACGTCACGCCGGATCGCTCGCCGATCATCGGCAAGACCCCGGTTCCGGGCCTCTTCGTGAACTGCGGCTGGGGCACCGGCGGCTTCAAGGCGACGCCGGGCTCGGCCAACGTCTTCGCGCACACGATCGCGCGCGGCGAGCCACACCGGATCAACGCGCCGTTCACGCTGGAGCGCTTCGGCACCGGCCGGTTGATCGACGAGGCGGCCGCGGCCGCGGTCGCGCACTAAGAGGGGGTTCGGACCATGCTTCTCATCCGTTGCCCCTACTGCCGTTGCGAACGGCCCGAGGTCGAGTTCGCCTATGGCGGCCAGGCGCATATCGCGCGTCCCGAGAACCCGTCCGTCCTCTCCGACGACGAATGGCGCGACTTTCTCTACATCCGTGACAACCCGCGCGGGAAGCACCACGAGCGCTGGCGGCACATCCACGGCTGCGGACGCTTCTTCAACGCCGTCCGCGACACCGTCACCGACAAGTTCCTGACGACCTACGAGGCCGGCAAGCCGCGCCCCGAAGAAGCCGCACCCGAGGAGGTCCGGGCATGAGCGATTTCCGCGTAGCTCATCGCGGCCGGGTCAACCGCAACCGGCGCGTCAGCTTTTCCTTCAATGGGCAGACCTTCAACGGCTTCGAGGGCGATACGGTCGCCTCGGCGCTGCTCGCCAACGGCGTCCACCTCGTCGGCCGCTCGTTCAAGTACCACCGCCCGCGCGGCATCCTCTCGGCCGGCTCGGAAGAGCCGAACGCGCTGCTCGGCGTCGACCGCGGGCCGGGCCGCTTCGAGCCGAACACGCGCGCGACCGTGCTCGAAATCTCGAACGGGCTGAAGACGTCGAGCCAGAACCACTGGCCGTCGCTGAAGCGCGACGTCGGGGCCGTGAACGACGCCCTCTACATGCTGTTCTCGGCCGGCTTCTACTACAAGACGTTCATGTGGCCGAAGTCCTTCTGGAACAAGGTCTACGAGCCGGTGATCCGCGGCGCCGCGGGCCTCGGCAAATCGCCGACCGAGCCCGATCCTGACCGCTATTCCAGCCGCTTCGTGCACTGCGACGTACTCGTCGTCGGCTCCGGTCCGGCGGGTCTGGCCGCCGCGCTCGAAGCCGGGCGTTCCGGCGCGAAGGTGATGCTGGTCGACGAACAGGCGGAGTTCGGCGGGTCGCTCCTGTCCGAAACCGACGCGTCGGTCGACGGCGGCACCGGCTGGGCCTTCCTCGAGAAGGCGGTCGGCGAGCTTTCGGCCCTGCCGAACGTCACCCTCCTGCCGCGCACCACGGCTTTCGGCTACTACCACCAGAATTTCGTCGGCCTTTGCCAGCGGCTGACCGACCACCTTCCGTCCGCGCCCGAAGGCGCCCCGCGCGAGCGCATGTGGAAGGTGCGCGCCAAGCAGGTCGTCCTCGCACAGGGGTCGATCGAGCGCCCGCTCGTCTTCCACGGCAACGACCGGCCCGGCGTGATGCTGGCGGGCTCCGCGCGCAGCTACCTCAACCGCTACGGCGTGAAGGTCGGCAACGACGTCGTCGTCGTCACCGGCCACGACAGCGCCTGGCTTGCCGCGCTCGACCTCGCCAGGGCGGGCGTCAAGGTGTCGGCGATCGTCGACATTCGATCCATCGTCGACGCCGAGCTGAAGGCGGAAGCGGAAGCGGCCGGGATCGAAGTCCTGCAAGGCTGGACCGTGACCGGAACCAAGGGACGCCTGCGCGTCGAGTCCGTCCGCGTCACGCCGGTCAACGGCGGTGCGGCCCAGGCTCGCACCCTCCCCTGCGACGCGCTGCTGATGAGCGGCGGCTGGACGCCGAGCCTTCACCTCTTCTCCCATACGCAGGGCAAACTGGAATGGCGTGAGGACGGTCAGACCTTCCTTCCCGCGACCCAGAAGGAAGAGTGCCGCTGCGTCGGTGCCGGAAACGGCGATTTCGGCCTGGCCAACGCTCTGGCGGGCGGCGCGAATGCCGGCGCGGCGGCTGCCTTCGACGCCGGCTTCCCCACCCGTTCGAGCAGCTACGACGTCGGAGGCGAGCGTCGCCTGACGGGCGTGGCCAGCCGTGAACTGCCGACCGACCTCAACCCGTCGAAGGCGAAGGCCTTCGTCGACTTCCAGAACGACGTGACCGCCAAGGACATCCGTCTGGCCGTGCGCGAGGGCTTCCGCTCCATCGAGCACATCAAGCGCTACACCACCAACGGCATGGCGACCGACCAGGGCAAGACGTCTAACATCAACGGTCTCGCTATCGCGTCCGACGCCGTGCAGCGCCCTGCCCCGGCCGTCGGTCTCACGACCTTCCGGCCGCCCTACACGCCGACGACCTTCGGCGCCTTCTGCGGCTACAACCGTGGCCGCCTGTTCGACGTGACGCGCAAGACCGCAATCGACGCCTGGGCCGAGGAGCACGGCGCGGTGTTCGAGCCGGTGTCGTTGTGGCGGCGCGCCTGGTACTTCCCGAAGACCGGCGAGGACATGCACGCGGCCGTCGCGCGCGAGTGCAAGGCGACGCGCGAATCCGTCGGCATCTTCGACGCCTCGACGCTCGGCAAGATCGAGATCGTGGGTCCGGACGCGGCCGAGTTCCTGAACCGGATGTACACCAATCCCTGGACGAAGCTCGAACCCGGCCGCACGCGCTATGGCGTTCTGCTCGGCGAGGACGGATTCATCCGCGACGACGGCGTGATCGGCCGCCTGTCGAAGGACCGCTTCCACGTGACGACGACGACGGGCGGTGCCGCGCGCGTGCTCAACATGATGGAGGACTATCTCCAGACGGAGTTCCCCGAGCTCCGGGTCTGGCTGACCTCCACCACCGAGCAGTGGTCGGTGATCGCGCTGAACGGCCCGAACGCCCGTAAGCTGCTCGAGCCGCTGATCGAAGGCATCGACCTGTCGGACGACGCCTTCCCGCACATGTCGATCGCCGAAGGCAAGATTGCCGGGGTACCGACGCGCCTGTTCCGCATGAGCTTCACCGGAGAGCGCGGCTATGAGGTCAACGTGCCCGCACGCTTCGGCCGCGCGATCTGGGAAAAGCTGATCGAGGCCGGCAAGCCCTATGGCATCACCCCCTACGGCACCGAGACGATGCACGTGCTGCGCGCCGAGAAGGGCTACATCATCGTCGGCCAAGACACGGACGGCACGTTGACGCCGGACGACGCGGGCCTTGGCTGGGCGATCGGCAAGACGAAGCCGGACTTCGTCGGCAAGCGCTCGCTGAGCCGGCCGGACATGCTGAAGGCTGACCGCAAGCAACTCGTCGGCCTCCTGACCGAGGACCCGAAGACGGTCCTCGAGGAAGGGGCGCAGATCGTGCTCGACCCGAACCAGCCGGTACCGATGAAGATGGTCGGGCACGTGACGTCCTCCTACTGGAGTGTCGCGCTCGGCCGGTCCATCGCGCTCGCGGTGGTGGAAGGCGGCAAGGGACGCATGGGCGAGACCGTCCACATCCCGATGCCGAACGAGACGCTGCGCGCGACGGTGACCGGTACGGTCTTCTTCGATCCCGACAACTCGCGCCTGAGCGCCTGAGGAGGACGCCACGATGTTTCAGGAACGTCACCCTCTCGTCGGCCGCGAACTCTCCGTCGCCCGTCGCACCTCCGTCGCGATCCGCGCGCTCGACAACTGCGCGCGCTACAATCTGCGGATCGCGCCGTCCGATCTCGGCGCGGCGGCCGCCGCCTGGGGCTCCGATCTGCCTGCGGCGATCGGCGAAGCCCGCGCCACGTCGTCGGGTCGTCTGGCCGCCTGCATCGGTCCGGACGAGTGGTTCCTGATCGCGCCGCTCGCGGATCAGGACGCGATCGAAAAGGCGTTCGCCGATCTCTACGCGACGACGATCCACAGCCTCGTCGATGTCGGCCACCGCGAGGTCGGGATCGCCATCGAGGGGCCGGAGGCCGCTGCGGCTCTCCAGTCGTGCATCGCGGCCGAGGTGGCCCTGATGCCGGTCGGCAGCGCGCGCCGGACGATCATCGACCGCGTTCAGATCATCCTCTTCCGCGAAGCGGAGGACCGCTTCCGGATCGAGGTCTGGCACTCGTTCGCCGATCACGTCTGGCATCTTCTCGCCGGCATCTGCCGCGAGTTCGAACTCGGGCTCTGACCCCGCCGGAGGCCGGGGCGCGGCAGCGTTCCGACCGATCGCCGATACCGACGACGGCCGGCGCGCCGGGAGGGCGCGCCGAACGGCTTTCCTCCGAAGCGTGAGCGGCCTCCGTGTTCCTCAGTGTTTTCGACGTCTTCAAGATCGGGATCGGCCCCTCCTCTTCGCATACGATGGGGCCGATGACGGCGGCCGGCGCCTTCCTCGACCTCCTGCGCGGCTCTCCGTCAGCGCAATCCGCCGCGGCGGTCCGGGTCAGTCTTCACGGCTCTCTCGCCTTCACGGGCAAGGGCCACGCGACCGATCGGGCCGTGGCGTTCGGTCTCCTCGGCTGGGTGCCGGCAGACATCGACATGACGCGGGCCGAGGACGAGCTTGCCGCGCTCAGCGAAGAGTGCGTCCTGCGGCACGCCGAGCTGCCGCCCCTCGCCTTTGACCCGGCACGGGACATCGTCTTCGATTTCGGGCAGCCGCTGCCCGGGCATGCCAATGGTCTGATCTTCGCGGCCTACGATCGGGACGGGCGCGAGATCCTGTCGGAGACCTACTACTCGATCGGCGGCGGCTTCGTCGTGACGGCGGCGGAGCGTGATCAGCCGACGGCTGTCGATCCTCACGGCGATACCGTCTGGCCCTACCCCTTCCGCAATGCTGCGGGCATGCTGCGGATGGCGCGCGAGAGCGGGCTGACGATCGCGGAGATGAAGCGGGAAAACGAAACACAGCTCCGCTCCCACGCGGATGTCGATGCCGGCGTAAACCGCATCTGGGCCGTGATGAGCGACTGCATTGATCGCGGTCTATCGATCGACGGTGAACTGCCCGGAGGGCTGCGCGTGCGTCGGCGGGCCCGGCGGATTCACGAGCAACTGTTGGCCGAGAAGCTGCGCAATTTCAGCCAGCCGCACGGGGCGTCGGACTGGCTGAGCGTCTATGCGATGGCCGTCAACGAGGAGAACGCGGCCGGCGGGCGGGTCGTGACCTCTCCCACCAACGGCGCGGCCGGCGTGGTGCCGGCGGTCCTGCGCTACTATCTCGACAACTGCCATGGCGGTTGTCGATCCCGGGTTCCCGACTTCCTGTTGACCGCGGCCGCCATCGGCGGTCTGATCAAGCACAACGCGTCGATCTCGGGGGCCGAGGCCGGTTGCCAGGGCGAGGTCGGCTCCGCTGCCGCGATGGCCGCCGCGGGTCTCTGCGCGGTCCTCGGCGGAACGCCGGAGCAGATCGAGAACGCGGCGGAGATCGCGCTCGAACACCACCTCGGCATGACCTGCGATCCCGTCGCGGGTCTCGTGCAGGTGCCCTGCATCGAACGCAACGGCATCGGCGCCACCAAGGCGGTCGCCGCCGCCTCGCTGGCGCTTCGCGGCGACGGTTCGCACTTCATGCCGCTCGACAACTGCATTGAGGCGATGCGGCAGACGGGCGAGGACATGAACCTGAAATTCAAGGAAACCAGTCTGGGAGGACTGGCCGTCAATCTGCCGGAGTGCTGAACGCCGCGCGGATGAACTCTGGGAGGAGACGAATATGAGCAGCAATCGGGGTGTGGTCTATCTGGAGCCCGGCAAGGTCGAGGTCCGAAACATCGACGACGCCAAGCTCGCGGCGCCCGATGGCCGCCGCATCGAGCACGGCGTCATCCTGAAGGTCATCTCGACCAACATCTGCGGCTCCGACCAGCACATGGTTCGCGGACGCACCACCGCCGAGCCGGGCCTCGTCCTCGGCCACGAGATCACCGGCGAGGTGATCGAGAAGGGCATCGACGTCGAGATGCTCGAGATCGGCGACATCGTCTCCGTGCCGTTCAACGTCGCATGCGGACGGTGCCGCTGCTGCAAGTCGCAGGACACGGGCGTCTGCCTGACGGTCAACCCTTCGCGGGCCGGCGGCGCCTACGGCTATGTGGATATGGGCGGCTGGATCGGCGGCCAGGCGCGTTACGTCACGGTTCCCTATGCCGACTTCAACCTCCTGAAGTTTCCGGATCGCGGCCGGGCCATGTCGAAGATCCGCGACCTCACCATGCTGTCCGATATTCTGCCGACGGGCTTTCACGGCGCGGTCAAGGCGGGCGTCGGCGTCGGATCGACCGTCTATGTCGCGGGCGCCGGGCCCGTCGGTCTCGCGGCCGCGGCTTCGGCCCGCATTCTCGGCGCGGCCGTCGTGATGATCGGCGATTTCAACAAGGATCGGCTCGCCCACGCCGCCAGGATGGGCTTCGAGCCGATCGATCTCTCGAAGCACGACAGGCTGGGCGAGATGGTCGCGGAGGTCGTCGGCACGAGCGAGGTCGACAGCGCGATCGATGCGGTCGGCTTCGAGGCCCGCGGGCATTCCGGCGGCGAGCAGCCGGCGATCGTTCTCAACCAGATGATGGAGATCACCCGCGCCGCCGGCTCGATCGGCATTCCGGGTCTCTACGTCACGGAAGACCCCGGCGCGGTCGACAGCGCGGCCAAGCAGGGCAGCCTGTCGCTCCGCTTCGGCCTTGGCTGGGCGAAGGCGCAGTCGTTCCACACCGGCCAGACCCCGGTGTTGAAGTACAATCGGCAGCTGATGCAGGCGATCCTCCATGACCGCCTGCCCATCGCCGACATCGTGAACGCGAAGATCATTCCGCTCGACGATGCCGCCGAAGGCTACGAGACGTTCGATCAGGGCGCTGCCGTGAAGTTCGTCCTCGATCCGCACGGCGAACTGGCCGCCTGAAACGGGATTTCGCGGGACGGACGGCTCGGCGCCGCTTCGACCCGCCTTGTCCCTTCGAGCCACTTGCGTCACGCTGCCGCACACGAAATGATCCGGCGGCCTGCGTCTGGCCTGCTCCGATAATGATGAACTCTTTCCCTCATCCGGGAACTGAGGGACTGTCGCGTGCCTGATTACAAAATAGCCAAACCGGAGCAACGCCGCGCCTCTGCTCAGATCGTCGCAATGAATCTATCCGAGTGTCGCATTGGTCCTATGGGTTGGTTGATGCCCCGATAGTCTCAGGCGTGAAGCGATCGTCGCCACGAGAGGCCGGCGCCGACGTCGCACCGAACACCGAGGCGGGTCCGGGTAAGGCACCGTATCCGTCTCCACACGTCGCGGGCTCGAGCCCGAACCGCGATTTGATCAGAACTCAGGCGTATCCCGGCCTATGGCGCCGCCGGGTAGGCCCCGTCCCCGCGCCGCAGGAGTATCGACTGATGAAGCACCTCTTGGCATCGACCGTCCTTGCGCTGGCGTTCAGTTCGGTGGGTACCCTCGCCGCTCACGCCGCGGGAGACTGCAGCGAGGTCACCGTGGCGGCGATGAACTGGCAGAGCGCCGAAGTGCTCGCCAGCCTCGACAAGTTCATTCTGGAGAAGGGCTACGGCTGCGAGGTGTCGGTGATCTCCGGCGACACGGTTCCGACCCTCACCTCGATGGCGGAGCGCGGTCAGCCGGACATCGCGCCGGAAGGATGGGTCGATCTGGTGCCCGAGGTGATCAACCGCGGCCTCAGCGAGAAGAAGCTCGTGGCCACCGGCCATGCGCTGTCCGACGGCGCGCAGCAAGGTTGGTTCATCCCGAAATACGTGGCCGACGCTCATCCCGACATCAAGACCATCGGCGACGCCCTCAAGCATCCCGAACTGTTCCCGAACCCGGAAGACAAGAGCAAGGGCGCCGTCTTCAACGGTCCGCAGGGCTGGGGCGGAACCGTGGTGACCGCGCAGTTCTTCAAGGCCTACGACGCGGCGAACAAGGGCTTCACGCTCGTCGACACCGGCTCGTCGGCGGGCCTCGACGGCTCGATCGCGCGCGCCAACGAGAACAAGCAGGGCTGGCTCGGTTACTACTGGGCTCCGACGGCTATCCTCGGCCGCTACCCGATGGTCCGCCTCGGCTTCGACGCGCCGCACGACGCGGCGGAGTGGAAGCGCTGCAACTCCAACGCGGAATGCCCGGATCCCAAGCTCAACGAGTGGGTGGCCGATAACGTCGATACGGTGGTGACCACGAAGTTCGCCGAACGCGCGGGCGAGCCGGTGATGACCTATCTCGGCAAGCGGTCCTGGACCAACGCCACGGTCAACGAACTGCTCGCCTGGATGACCGACAACCAGGCCAACGGCGACGACGGCGCCAAGCACTTCCTCGAGACCAAGAAAGACGTCTGGACGAAGTGGGTCACGCCGGAAGCCGCATCCAAGATCGAGGCGGCGCTCTGACCTCTCGCTGAACCGTTCCAGCGCTCTCGCGCAGCTCCGCACGTGTCGACGGGCGGAGGAGCGCGAGAGCAACGGGAAGCCGAAACGAAGCACGGACCGGGAGCTGAGCGATGGACTGGTTGTGGACCTTTCCCCACATGGACGACAACCATCTGCGGATGCTTCGCTCGACCATCGACGACAACTTTCGCAGCTTCACACGGGCCTGGGGCGATCCGATCCAGGCCCTCTTTGAGCCGCTGCGTATACTTCTGGTCTGGATGGAATGGGTGATGCTCGCCACGCCGTGGCCGATCATCATCCTGGCCGTCGCCGCCCTCGCCTGGGCCGCGAGCCGTCGCTGGCCGATCGTGATCGGCTCCGTGCTGACGCTTCTCCTGATCGGCTATTTCGACATGTGGGAAGACACGATGCGGACGATCTCGATGATCATCGTCTGCACCCTGATCTCGCTCGTCGTCGGCATTCCCGTCGGCATCGCCATGGCGCGGTCGGGTCGGGTCCGCGGCGTCATCAGCCCGATTTTGGATGTGATGCAGACGTTGCCGAGCTTCGTCTACCTCATCCCCGTCGTCATGCTCATGGGCATCGGCCGCGTGCCGGGGCTGATCGCGGTCGTGATCTACGCGATCCCGCCGATCATCCGGCTCACCGACCTCGGCATCCGCCTCGTCAACAAGGAGGTTCTGGAAGCGTCGGACGCCTTCGGTTCCTCGTCCTGGCAGAAGCTCGTCAACGTCCAGCTGCCGCTGGCCATGCCGACCATCATGACCGGCATCAACCAGACCATCATGATGGCGCTCGCCATGGTCGTCATCGCCTCGATGATCGGCGTCCAGGGCCTCGGCCAACCGGTCTTGCGCGCGATCAACAACCAGTATTTCACGATGGGCATCTTCAACGGTCTGGCGATCGTCGGGATCGCGATCATCTTCGATCGCATCAGCCAGGCGTTCGGCCAGCGCCTGCAGCGCCACAAGGAGCACGGGCATGCTTGATACCGCAACGCCGGTTCAGCGCGCGGCTCCTGGCCGGCAGGAGACGACGAAGGATTACGCGATCGAGATCCGCGGTTTGTCGAAGGTGTTCGGCAAGACTCCCGAAAAGATCGTCCCGCTCCTGAAACAGGGAGTGACGAAACAGGAGATCATGGAGGTGCACCAGCACGTCCTCGGTCTGAACGACATCAACATCTCGATGCCGGCCGGCGCGATACAGGTCATCATGGGTCTCTCGGGGTCCGGCAAGTCGACGCTCATCCGGCACATCAACCGCCTGATCGACCCCAGTGTCGGAGAGGTGCTGGTCGCCGGCGTCGACGTCTGCAAGATGACGCCGAAGGAACTGCGTGAGTTCCGGCGTCACAAGACGGCGATGGTGTTCCAGCAGTTCGGCCTCTTGCCTCATCGCACCGTGCTCGACAACGCCGTCTACGGCCTGCAGCTCCAGGGCGTGCCCCGCGCGCGCCAGGTGGAGGCCGCGATGCACTGGCTGAGCCGAGTCGGGCTGTCGGGGTTTGAGAACCACTATCCGCACCAGTTGTCCGGCGGCATGCAGCAGCGGGTCGGCCTCGCGCGCGCGCTCGTCAACGACGCGCCGATCCTCCTGATGGACGAGGCGTTCTCGGCGCTCGATCCCCTCATCCGGGTCGACATGCAGTCGATCCTCCTCGGTCTCCAGAAGGAAATTCGCAAGACGGTCGTCTTCATTACCCACGACCTCGACGAGGCGCTGCGGCTGGGTGACCGGATCGCGATCCTGCGCGACGGCGAGGTGGTGCAGCAGGGCACGGGCCAGGAGATCGTCCTCTCGCCGGCCGACGACTACATCATGGAGTTCGTTCGCCACGTGAACCGCGGGAAAGTGGTCCAGTTGGCCGCGGTGGTGGACGGGCAGCCCGTCCCGGCCGGCGTGGAAAGCATCGAACTTCCGTGCAGCACGCTTCTGGAGACGGCGGTGTCGGCGCTTCTCGCCTCGGGCAAGCCGATGATCGTGGTGCGGAACCCTCACGGCGAGGTGCTGGGAAGCCTGACCCTGCCGAAGGTGGTGTCGGCGATGGTCGGCCCCTGATATCACGGCGACGGCGAGGACGATCTGCATCTTGCCATATCCCGGTCGGCCGAGCGCCGCCCGGGACTTCTTCTCACGACGAATGGTGCCCATGGCCGACGCGCGATCCGAACTCGATGCGATTTTCACTCGCCTTGGCATCCAGCCGATCGCGATCGAGCATCCGCCGGTCCATACTGTCGAGGAGGCCCTGCCCTTCTGGACCACGCTCGAAGGCGTGCACACGAAGAACCTTCTTTTGAAGGGAGCGAAGGGCGGCTTGTGGCTGGTCTGCGTCCCGACCGATCGGCGCCTCGACCTGAAGGTGCTTGCCGCGCATGTCGGGGCGAAGAAGTTTTCGTTCGCGAGCGCCGAGACCTTGCTGGACGCGCTGAACGTCGTCCAAGGCTCCGTGAGCCCGCTGGCCCTTGTGAACGACAAAGCCGGCGCGGTGCAGCTGGTTCTGGCGAGCGACATGCTCGACGAGCCGCGTATCACCGTCCACCCTCTGGTGAACACGGCGACCTTGTCCTTGACCAGCGAAGAGCTCCTGCGCGTGGTCGAGGCCACGGGCCACACGCCGAAGATCGTCGATTTCGACACTCTCTCGAGCGCCGGAGCTTAAGGGGCCGTCGTCCTGCGCTCGGCCCTCGGGCTGTGGCCGAAGCGGTCGAGATAGCTCTGCGAAAAATAGGACGCGGAGTTGAAGCCGCTGGCGATCGCCACGTCGAGTATGCTCATCCGCGTCTGTTGCAGCAGCTGACGCGCGTGCTCCAGTCGAATGGTCGCGTAGTGCCGCGTCGGCGAGACCGCCATGTGTTCGATAAACAGCCGCTCCAGCTGCCGGGGCGATAGCGCGACGCTGCGGGCGAGCTCGTCGATACCGGCCGGACGGTCGATCGACGCACCCATCAGTTCCAGCACGCGCTGCACCTTGGGGTGGGCGACGCCCGCTTTCTGGCCGAGATCGGGCCGTTGCGGCTCGTCGGCATTGCGGATGCGTTGATGGATCAGCTGATCGGCGACCGCCCGCGCCAACGCGTCTCCGTGGTCCCGCCGGATCAGCGACAGCATCATGTCGGCGGCCGCGACGCCGCCGGCACAGGTGAAGCGGTCCCGATCGATCTCGAAGAGGTCGTCCCCGACATCGAGGTCCGGAAAATCGGCCCGAAGACCTGCCCGGTTCTCCCAGTGAATCGTGCAGCGATAGCCGTCCAGCAGCCTCGCCTTGGCCAGGACATACGCGCCCGTGCAGACCGCCCCGGCCGTGGCGCCGGATTTGACCAGCCGGCGGAGCGTCGAGATCAACTCGTGATGGTCGTCCGCCTGAACGTCGACACCCGCGCACGCGACGACGGCATCGAGCCTCTTGGCCTCGCGAAACGAAGCGTCCACTCCCACCCGGACACCGTTCGATGCTTCGGCGGAGAGCCCGTCGCGCGAATGGAGCCTCCACTCGTAGAGGGCGCGATCGGCCGCGCGGTTGGCGAGCCGCAGAGGTTCGAGCGCCGCCGTGAAGGCGATCATGGAAAAGCGCTCGGTCAGCATGAATCCGACGTGCTGAAAGTCCGTCCGGGCCGCCACATCACACTCCGAAACGCGATGTCGGAAAATCTAAACAAGGCGTCGCGAAGCTTCAAGACAGCCGCTTCGAAAGCGAGAATGCTTCCAGCTTCCAAGGCCCCATGCCTTGCTGCCGGGAGTTGCGGTCGTCATGCTGAACAAGCTGGATACGCTGGAGTCTCTGGTCCTCGGGCGCCGCCCCGGGCACAGCCTCGACGCGCCCTTCTACACCTCGCCTGAGGTCTTCGCGGCGGACATGGAGGCGATCTTCTATCGCCACTGGATCTATGTCGGCGTCGAGCCGGACGTGCCCGAGCCGGGGGACGTGGCGACCGTCGAGATCGGCAAGGCATCGATCCTGATCGTGCGCGACGACGACAACGAGGTCCGCGCCTTCTTCAACGTCTGCCGCCATCGCGGCGCGCGCCTCGTCGACGAGGAGAAGACGACGGTCGGCAATCTCGTCTGCCGCTATCATTCCTGGACCTATGGCCTCGACGGCCATCTCGTTCACGCGCCGCACATGGGGTCGGACTTCGATCCATCCTGCAAGGGCCTCAAGCCCGTCAACCTACGTTCGCTCGAGGGCCTCCTCTTCGTCTGCCTCGCCGACGAGCCGCCGGAGGACTTCGACCAACTGGCCGCCCGCATGGCGCCCTACATCGCGCCCCACAACGTGCGCGGCACGAAGATCGCTTATCAAAGCGACCTGATCGAGATGGGCAACTGGAAGCTCACGCTCGAGAACAACCGCGAGTGCTACCACTGCGAGGCGAACCACCCGGAACTGACCGTTCCGCTCTTCGCCTACGGCTTCGGCTTCTCGCCAGAGGAAATGGACCCGATCGATCTGGAGAACGCCCAGCGCTATGACGCGCTGCGCACCACCAGCCACGACGAGTGGGAGAAGATGGGCCTGCCCTCGCGCGAGATCGAGGAACTCGACACGCGCGTCAGCGGCTTCCGCACGGAACGGCTGCCGCTCGACGGCGACGGCGAGAGCCACACGATGGACACGCGGGCCGCCTGCCGCGTTCCGCTCGGCCGCTTCAGCACGGCGAAGCTCGGGGGCCTGTCGTTCTGGACGCAGCCCAATTCCTGGCACCACTTCCTCGGCGATCACATCGTTACCTTCTCGGTCCTGCCGCTCGACGAGGGGCGCACGCTCGTCCGCACGAAGTGGCTCGTCAACAAGGATGCCGTCGAGGGCGTGGACTACGAGATCGACCGGTTGATCGAGGTCTGGACGGCCACCAATGCGCAGGATGCGAGCCTCGTCGAAATGTGCCAGCAGGGTGCGCTCAGCCCCGCCTACGAGCCCGGCCCCTACTCGCCCAACACCGAAATGCTCGTCGAGAAGTTCATCCGCTGGTACATCGCCCGTATGACCGACTACATCGCCAAATGAGCATGACCGATCTGGGCAACGTCACCGCCGGTTCGAGCTCTCCCGCCATCGATCTCGCAGATAACGTCTGGGACAGCGAAGCTGACGATACGTTGGTCTGCGAAGCGGTCCGGCAGGAAACGCACGACGTCAGGACCTTCGTCCTGAGGCCCGCCGCTCCCGGTCGCTTCCGCTTCAAGCCGGGTCAGTTCATGACCTATGCGTTCGAGATCGGCGGCGAGACCCTCTATCGCTGCTACACGATCTCGTCCGCGCCGACCCGCCCGGACCGACTGAGCCTGACCGTCAAGCGGGTGCCGGGCGGTCCGGTTTCGAACTGGCTGCACGATACGTTCAAGCCGGGCATGAGCCTTCGCGCGGTCGGCCCGATGGGCGACTTTTCCTGCGCCGAGCATCCCGCAGGGCGCTATCTCTTCCTCTCCGGCGGCAGCGGCATCACGCCGCTGATGTCGATGGCGCGCACGTTCCACGACCTCGGGCGCAGCGAGGATGTCGTCTTCATCCACAACGCCCGCTCGCCGGCCGACATCATCTTCCGCGAAGAGCTGGAGACGATGGCGCGGGTGGACGAGGGCTTCCGCTTCGTGCCGATCGTCCAGTCCGTGTCGCCGCTCTCGCCATCAAGCGGCCTGCGCGGCTTCCTGACCCGCAGCCTCCTCGAGGTCGTGGCGCCCGACTTCCGCGAACGGGAGGTCTTCGTTTGCGGTCCGGCCCCCTACATGGCGGCCGTCAGGTCGATGCTGGCCGAGGCCGGCTTCGACATGGCGCGCTATCACGACGAAAGCTTCAATTTCGAGACTTTGACGGCGAGCGAGCGGGCGGACGCGGCCGAAGCGGAAACGCAGCTCGACGCCGAGGCGTCTCTGGCGGTGAAGACCTACACGGTGGAGTTCACGAAGACGCGCCGAACCGTCGAGGTCCCGGAAACGATGACCGTCCTCGAAGCCGCGAAGCGGGCCGGCATGCGCCTGCCCTCATCCTGCTCGAAGGGCATGTGCGGAACGTGCAAGTCGAAGAAGGTGTCGGGCAGTGTCGAAATGACCCATCAGGGCGGCATCCGGCAGCGCGAGATCGATGCCGGAATGGTTCTGCTCTGCTGTTCGAAGCCGACGAGCGATCTGGTCATCGAACGCTGACCGTCGCATGCCCTGCGGGTCGGCGATTTTTTCGCTAGGTCTGACGCCTGCGGTTCTCGAAGCTGCAATTGCCAAGCCCGGTGCCCATCGTCACGGCGGCCCAGCGCTCGACGTCCTGCATCCACGGCGTTTCGCTTAGGGCCTGGATCACCGCGTCGTTGTGGAGTGCCACGACACGGTCCGGGATGCCCCTTTCGCGCAGGCGATGCCCGATCTCGTCGGGC
Organism: Aureimonas sp. Leaf324; assembly: GCF_001423245.1. Taxonomy (GTDB): domain Bacteria; phylum Pseudomonadota; class Alphaproteobacteria; order Rhizobiales; family Rhizobiaceae; genus Aureimonas. The sequence continues at coordinate 532,120 of NZ_LMOH01000001.1, read as the reverse complement.
AACGAGAAGCTCCCGTCGCACCATTCGCCAGGCAGGTTCTGGCAGCCATCGGAGAATCGACCGTCCGGGCGCATCACGCCGGGACACGAGATGCCGATCATCGGTGACAGCTCAAAGGCGTCGCGCTCGGCGTGCCGAATCATTTCCACGATGCCGACCGCGATGCGATCCAGCAATCCAGCCCGATCCGCATTCTCTTCGGCATGGCTCCATTTGTCGTGGTGCACCACCTCGGGCTCGCGACCGGAGACGAGCGGGCCGTTGCGCTTGACCGTGGCCCAACGGACATTGGTCCCTCCGATATCGACGGCGACGAAACCATCCGCACGCCCCAGCAAGCCCGAACCATCGGCATAGGCCCAGCCGATCATGCCCGCTTCGTCCGGTGCATGGTGCAGGCGGGTGAGTTCGGCGCTCTCGCCGATGTCGCGCAGGAGCCGCCCCGTCCTGTCGACGATCTCGGCACCCACCCGGCCCTCCATCAGCCCGCCCCCGCAGACGATGCGCTCCGTCCCTTTCCATTCCGCCGTGGCGAGAAACCGGCGCAGCACATCGGCGAGGTGCCGGGAGAAGGTCTGGATCGCCTGATCGATCACCCGGCCTTCGGGCGTCGTGGCTTGTTCCAGGAGGGCGGCATCCAGTTCGTCGCCATCGATCTCGTGGGTCCGGTCCTGCCCGAAGGGCGGAGCCCCGGAACACTTGACCCTGTGACGCTCGTTGCGCAGCACTTCGCGGAAGCGCGATCCGCTGGCGAGATCGCCGAGAAATGCGTCGCCGGCCTGCAGCGGGAGGCTGTAGCCTCTCAGATCGACCAGCGGCAACCGCCTGTCCCCGTGGCGCACCGTCCGACTGTCCGAGATCGCGTCCATTCGCTCCGCTCCACCGCCTTGCATCGCAGGCCTAAACCCGGCGGAGGAGACCAGTTCCAAAAACTTTCCGAGAGCGAAGGTCGAGAGGTCGATGCAGAGGCGACACGGACGCCCGGAGCGCGTGTCCGCCCGACGCGAGATGCAGCGCATCGGGACGATCGGCTCAGACCCACGATTGGGTTGGGAAATCAGAAGCACGCTTGCCGATGGCGCGCCGCCGGCCTCGGCCGGCATTTAAGAAGCGAACAACCCGCCTCGCTGGCAACGCTCGCGTTGCCCAACGCCTTTCGCCGAGCGGATCGAGCGATGAAATTGGCGACCCCGGCAGGATTCGAACCTGCGACCATCGGCTTAGAAGGCCGGTGCTCTATCCTCTGAGCTACGGGGCCGTGCGCGATCCGGCGGTCAGTGCGTCCAGGGCTGTGCGCGGTCGTAGCGGAAGTTGTCGGAATAGGACACCTTCGGTCGTCCGGCGATGTGCTGTTCCTCGACCCGGTACGGAATGCCGTTGCGCTCGGCGTACTCGATCGCGAGTTCCTTGGTCTCGAACGACAGCCGCACCTGCGAGCGCATGTCGCGCGACGAGGTGTAGCCCATCAGCGGCTCGACCGTCTTCGGGTCCTCGGGCTCGTATAGGAAGAGCCATTCGCGGGTTCTTCCCTTGCCCGACTGCATGGCCGTGCGGGCCGGACGATAGATGCGAGCCACCATGTTCGCGCCGTCTCCGAATTCGTTGTCCTGCGGTGTTCAAGATATGGTCGGAGCGGCAGGATTCGAACCTGCGACCCTCTGGTCCCAAACCAGATGCGCTACCAGACTGCGCTACGCTCCGACGATCCGGAACAATCCGAAACACAGGGCTTCTAGACGAAGGCCGGCGGCCACGCAATGCGGCTGATGCGGCATCGTCGGAACTTCCTAACGTCGTCCGATCAGCGGATGCTCGAGCTTGTCGCCGGTCTTGGCGCCATAGGTCGCGGCCGCTCCGCCGTTGATCTCCAATACGTATCGAACCGGCTTCCCCGACGGAATGGTTTCCAGCGAGTGCGGCTTCGCGTTGCGCGCGATCCGCACGACCGTCCCTGTCTTGTTGATGAAGAGCATGTCCAAGGGAATCAGTGTGTTCTTCATCCACATGCTGACCGGGCGATCCTCCCGGAAGTCGAACAGCATCCCTGTGTCTTCCGCGAGACTTTCCCGATTCATCAGCCCGATCTCGCGCGCCTGCGGCGTGTCCGCGACCTCGACCTCAATGGCATGTGACCCGGAAGACGTCCTGAGCGTCGCCGTGTCCGCAAAAGCCGCGGTTGCGGTCAAGAGCGCCGTCGCGAGACCGACTGCGCAAGCCTTCATCGTCATGGCCGTCATCAGTGCGCTCCCGGCCGAACGGGCCCGGTCAGGGGATGGATTTCCGCGGCCATCAAGCCTTTGTCCCCGTTGCCGTAGCGGACCAGCACTTCCTGGCCCGGCCGCAGTTCCGCCATGCCGTATCGCCTCAGCGTCTCCATGTGAACGAAGATGTCCTCCGTCTCCTCGCCGCGCGAGATGAAGCCATAGCCCTTGCTGCGGTTGAACCACTTCACCGTGGCACGTTCGAGATCGCTGGTGGGCACGACCTGAACGTGGGTCCGGGCCGCTGCCGACTGCGCCGGTGCGACGGCAGTAGACGCGTCCATGCTCAGGACGCGAAACGCCTGGAGACCCCGTTCCCCGCGCTGCACTTCGCAGACGACGGTCGCGCCCTCGAGCGCCGTGGAGAAGCCGTCGCGGCGCAGGCAGGTGACGTGGAGGAGGACGTCGTCCCCGCCGCCGTCGGGAACCACGAAGCCAAACCCTTTGGCGACGTCGAACCATTTGATCTTGCCGGTGATGGTCTCAAGATCGAGCGGCCGCGCTGCACCGTCGGCTTCGAGGTCCATCACGCTGGGTGCACGCACTGTCATCGAACGTTCCGCCTCGTCCGCCGCTCTCGCCCGCCGCGCGAACGGCCTGGCGCCGACCGTTCCAGAATTTTTGCAGGACACGTCAGCATTCGCGATCCCGCAGCATTCGTCAAACGATCACCTGAGGTTTCAGAATAGTTTGAATGGTGAGTTTGGGAATCCTCGGAGCTCCGGTTTTCTCCGTTCCCCGCAAAAAACATCGCGTTCCGAACTCATCGCAAGCTTCGGAAAAAGTCGCGGGGCTAAAGCGAGTTCCCATGGCCGCACATTGGCGGATCGCCTCGCGCCTCTAAATCGCAACGGAACGACGTTCTCAGCAGGATCCCATGCGATATCTCCATACGATGGTCCGCATCGCCGACCTCGACGCTTCCCTCGATTTCTACTGCAACAAGATGGGCATGGTGGAGGTCCGCCGGAGCGAGAGCCAAGCCGGCCGCTTCACCCTGATCTTCCTCGCCGCCCGCGACGACGTGGACGCCGGCCGCGCCCACGCTGCGCCGTTGCTGGAACTCACCTACAACTGGGATCCCGAGGAGTACGGCAGCGGGCGCAACTTCGGCCACCTCGCCTACGAAGTGGACGACATCTACGAGACCTGCCAGCGGTTGATGGATCAGGGCATCACCATCAACCGTCCCCCGCGCGACGGCCGAATGGCTTTCGTGAAATCGCCGGACAACATCTCGTTCGAGCTCCTCCAGCGCGGCGACGCAAAGCCGGCCGCCGAACCATGGTCGAGCATGCCGAATACCGGAACCTGGTAACGTTCATCGTAAAATGCGGCGGCACTAGCCTCGGAAACGACACAGTGCTAACGAAATAGTCACTTTACGCGGTCGGGTCCCGGGTTCGGGGTCTGCGCTTTGGGGAAGCGAACGCGAGCGAGGCGGCAGTCTTCCGAAGACCCGAATCCGGGCTTCGGTCATGGCTTGGGCGGGGGGTTTTACAAGCCACCGCCGAGAGGGTGGACGACCGGTTGACCGAACGATTTTTCTCCGCACGCGGCGGTTCGTCGCGCAAGGCGTTCTTCGCCGCAACTGTGCTGTCGCTGTCGCCGCTCCTGAGCGGTTGCGTATCGGCCGTGGACGAGAGCAGCGCCTTCGGTTTTGCGCAGGCGCCAGAGCCGAAATCCGTCGAGGATGCCATCGCGCTGGATGCGAAGGCCGCAGAGCCCGGCGTTGCCGAAGGCGGTGAGGTCGCTGTCGCGGCCGCCAAGCCGGAGAGCGTTACCGCAAAAGCCGAGGCGAAATCGGCGCCGGCTCTCAACCCCGCGCTGGCGGCACGCGTGGCCGAGGGAGAATCGTCCGAAACGGCTGCGACGCAGACCGCGTCCATGGCCGCCGGCGAGGAGGCAGACGGCGGGATCAAGCCCGGGCGCCTCCTGACGCGCACCACAGGCCCTGCGATCGCAGCCTTCGCCGAACCGAAGAAGGCGGCCGAGGCCGATCGGTCGCTCTATGCATCCCTCTATAACCAGTCGCAGGCGAAAGTGCCCCTGCGAAACGCCGAGGCCGGCAAATCCGGCCGCGTCGTCGTTCATCAGCGCAACGATGCCGAGACCGATATCGGCGCCAACGCCCTGCCCGGCGTCGATCCGAAATCGCTCTTCGAGATCGGCCAGCGTGCTTCGGTCGATTCCGAGCTCATGGACGACATCGGCAGCAGCTACCAGCTCGCCTCACTGTCGGGCATCGCCCGTCTTGCGCCGAGCGGGCTTCTGATTCAACGCGAAGACATTGTCACCAACTGCTTCGAATCGAACCTGATGTCGCTGATCGGCCAGATCGAGCGACGATTCAAGCAGAAGGTCGTCATCACCTCCGGCTTCCGTTCGCCGCAGCACAATCGCCGGGTCAACGGTGCGAAGGCATCCATGCACATGGCGTGCAAGGCAGCCGATCTGCACGTGCCGGGCGTCAACGGACAGGACGTTGCCCAGTTCGTGCGGGCCCTGCCCGGCCGCGGCGGCGTCGGCACCTACTGCCACACCGCGGCCATCCACATCGACGTCGGCAAGATGCGCGACTGGAACTGGCCGTGCCGGCGTCGTCAGTCGACCTGACATAATCTCGGCTGAGACGTTCGGCGAAGGCCCTTCCAAAGCCTAGTGCCGGACATCCCCAAAAGCCTCTGCGAAGACCGATTTCGGGTTGCACGCCAAAGCGACTCGCCGTATAGACCCACTCGTCCGCGCCCGTCGTCTATCGGTTAGGACGCCACCCTTTCACGGTGGAGAGAGGGGTTCGATTCCCCTCGGGCGTACCACTCCCCTTTCGATACAATCTGTCTCTGGCCGCGTTCCTGTTCGGATCGACGAGGCCTTGTTCAGATCGTCGGGATCGCCAGATCCGCGATGCGGAAGGTGACTTTCTCGCTGCCCTGATAGCGGTCAATCGAGACGTTCCCCGCCAGATGGACGTCCTCGCCCCGCCGGCCGAGCAGAGCGTCGCCGAGCGGCGTTCCGGCAGCCCGAAACGCGATCGCCGAAGCCGTCGCCCCGTCGGCCCCGCGCAGCGTGGCCCGAATGTGACCGCCTGTTCCTACCGTGCCCGACGACACGAGACGATGGCGCGGCATGGCGAGGATCGGCGCGGGATGCCCCGAGCCGAACGGACCGGCCTTTTCGATCGTGCGGACCATCTCCAGCGTCAGGCCACGGGCCCCGAGCGCGCCGTCGATGGCTAGCGTGTCTTCCGCGCGCAGAGCGTCGATCGTCGAGCCGGCCATCGTTTCCGCTCGCAGGCGGAAATCGGCGAGCCTGGATCGGTCGATCGTCAGACCAGCCGCCATGGCATGCCCGCCGCCCTTGACGAGGATGCCCTCGGCGACGGCCTCGCGCACGAAGCGCCCGATGTCGAAGCCGGCGATCGAGCGGCCCGAGCCGGTTCCGCGCCCGCCAGCATCGAACGAGATCGCAAAGGCCGGTCGTCCGAACCGCTCCTTCAGGCGGGCCGCGATCAGGCCGACGATACCGGGATGCCAGGTCGTTCGGCCGACCACGAGGATCGGAGGGCCTTCTCCGGTGCCGTTCTCGGCGTGGATCTCCTGCTCGGCCTCGGCAAGCATTTCGCGCTCCATCGCCTGTCGTTCGGCGTTGAGGAGCTCGAGTTCGCCCGCGATGTCGCGGGCCTCCCCCTCGCTTCGCAGCGTCAGGAGGCGGCTTCCCAGTGCCGCGTCGCCGATCCGTCCGCCGGCGTTGATGCGCGGTCCGAGGAGGAAGCCGAGGTGGAACGCCTCCACCGGCCCCTGAAGCCTGGCGACCTCCGCCAATGCCCTGAGGCCCGGATTGCGGCGCGCCCGCAGGACATCCAGTCCCCGAACCACGAGCGCGCGGTTGAAGCCGACGAGCGGCACGACGTCGCAAACGGTCGCGAGAGCGACGAGATCGAGGTCGCCGAGGAGATCCGGCAGATCGGAGGCCGGGCGTCCGCGACGGCGAAGCTCGCGCGAGACGGCGACGAGCGTCAGGAAGACGACGCCGGCGGCGCAGAGGTGCCCTTGTCCCGAGAGATCGTCCTGCCGGTTCGGATTGACGATGGCGACGGCAGGCGGAAGCTCGGTGCCAACCTGATGGTGATCGAGGACCACGACGTCAATGCCGCGTGCGGCGCTGGCGGCCAGCGCTTCGAGGCTGGTCGAGCCGCAGTCGACCGTGACGATCAGCGTGGCCCCGGCATCCGATAGGTCGGCGAGGGCCCGAGCGTTCGGGCCGTAGCCCTCGGTGATGCGGTCGGGGATCCGAATGTCGCAGCGCAGATCGAAATGCGCGAAGTAGCGGTGGACGAGAGCCGCCGACGCTGCGCCATCGACGTCATAGTCGCCGAACACGGCCACCCTCTCGCGCCGCTCGACGGCATCCGCAATACGCGCGGCAGCCGCGTCCATTGCGGTCAGCGAGGACGGGTCCGGCATCAGGTCGCGGATCGTGGGAAGGAGGAAGTCCGCTGCTGCTTCCGGCGCGACGCCGCGTGCGGCCAGAACGCGGGCCACGAGATCGGGCATGCCGGAAAGCTGCGCCATTCGCGCCGAGGCCGCTTCGGCACGCGGGTCGAGCGCGTGGATCCAACGCCGGCCGCCGACCGAGCGCTCGACGCCGAGAAAGGTCCGCTTCAAATCAGGCATCCGGACGATCGGGAATGCGTCAGCTGCCGGCGTTGGCCGGAGCGAGATGGCGCGTGCGCATGTCGCGGATCGTGCCGTTGCGCGAATCCATCACCAGCGAATGGGTCACGGTCCGGCTGGCATAGAACCGAACGCCGTCGAGAAGATTGCCGTCGGTGACACCGGACGCGGCGAAGATCACCTCGCCGCGCACCATGTCCGACAGACGATAGATACGCTCCGGGTCGGTAAGGCCAAGCTTCTCGGCGCGGTTACGCTTCTCGCCCGTGTTCAGCTGGAGCCGGCCCTGGATCTGGCCGCCGGTGCAGCGGATCGCCGCCGCCGCGAGCACACCCTCCGGCGCGCCGCCGATCCCCATGTAGATATCGATCCCGGTGCTATCCGGGTCCGTCGTGTGGATCACGCCGGCAACGTCCCCGTCGCCGATCAGGCGGATGGCCGCGCCGGTGGCGCGAATGTCCTCGATGAGCTTGGCGTGGCGGGGACGGTCGAGGATGCAAGCCGTGATGTGATCGACCGGCACGCCCTTCGCGCGGGCCAGAGCCTCGATGTTGTCGCGGGGTGTCCGGTCGAGCCCCACGACCCCCTCGGCATACCCTGGACCGATCGCGATCTTTTCCATGTAGACGTCCGGCACCACCAGCAGCGAGCCCCGCGCCGCGATCGCGATCACGGTCAATGCGTTGGGAAGGCTCTTGGCGCAGATCGTCGTGCCCTCGAGCGGATCGAGCGCGAGATCGACCGCAGGGCCGCCCTGCCCCAGCCGCTCGCCGACGAAGAGCATCGGCGCGTCGTCGCGCTCGCCCTCGCCGACCACCACGGTTCCGTCGATGGCCATCGCCTGCAGTTCGGTCCGCATCGCGTCGACGGCCGCCTGATCGGCCGCCCGCTCGTCGCCCCGTCCGCGGAGCATCGCGGCAGCGACGGCTGCTCGCTCCGTGACGCGGGCGATCTCGACAGACAGAACCCGGTCGAGCGGATCGGAACCCTTGGAAACGTCGCTGTCCATCGTGGTATCGCCATCCCTGGCCGCCGGGCGACAGGCGTCGCACGGGCGGCTGCCGTCCTCGCTCTTGCGTTCAGTCCAGCGCCTCGATCCGGATCATGCGAGGCGCTTCCTTGAGGTGGCCGTCCTTAGAGACGGCGTCCAGCGCCTTTTTGACAGCCGCCTCGGTGGTCTCGTGCGTGATCAGGATGACGGGCGCGGTATCGCTCGCGTCCTGCCCGTCCCGCTTGCGCTGCACGATCGACTCCAGCGAAATGTCGTTTTCGGCCATACGCCGCGCGATCGAGGCAAAGGCGCCGACGCGGTCCGCCACGCTGAGGCGGATGTAATAGCCGCCCTCGTGGGCGCGCATGCGCGCCCGCTTGTAGGGGGCAAGCTGCTTGGCATCGACCGCGAAGGTCGGCATGCGGACGCCCTGCGCCATGTCGAGGACGTCGGACAGGACGGCAGAGGCGGTCGCGTTGCCGCCGGCGCCGGGTCCGACCAGCAGGATCGAGCCGAGGAGGTCGGTATCGACCGCCACCGCATTGGTCACGCCGTCGACCTGCGCCAGCGCCGAATGCGCCGGGATCATCGTCGGATGGACGCGCTGCTCGATGCCGCTGTCGGTCCGCTGCGCCACCGCGAGGAGCTTGATGCGGTAGCCGAGCTCGGCCGCAGCCTCGATGTCGGCGTTCGTCACCGAGGAGATGCCCTCAATGAAGATCGAGTCGAGATCGATCTCGCAACCGAAGGCCAGCGAGGTCAGGAGCGCGAGCTTGTGCGCGGCATCGAAGCCGCCGATGTCGAAGGTGGGGTCGGCTTCCGCATATCCGAGCCGCTGCGCGTCGGCGAGGCAGTCGCCGAAGGCGATCCCCTCCTTCTCCATGCGCGTCAGCATGTAGTTGCAGGTGCCGTTGAGGATGCCGTAGACGCGGTGGACGGCGTTGCCGCGCAGCGCCTCGCGCATCGTCTTGATGATCGGGATGCCGCCGGCCGCCGCCGCCTCGAAGAAGATCGTGGCGCCCTTCTTCTGGGCGAGCTTGGCGAGCTCCACGCCGTGGTGCGCAAGCAGCGCCTTGTTGGCCGTGACGACCGGGATGCCCCGGTTCAGCGCGGCCTTGACGCTGGCGAGCGCCGCCCCTTCCGATCCGCCGACGAGTTCGACGAAGAGATCGATCTCGGCCTTCGAGGCGAGGTCCACCGGATCGCCGAACCAGGCCATGGTGGAGAGGTCGACACCGCGATCGCGCGAGTGATCGCGGGCCGAGACGGCAACGATCTCGATGGGCCGCCCGGCCCGCAGCGCATAGGTCTGCGCCCGGGTCGACAGAAGGCGGGCGAGCGACGCGCCCACCGTTCCCAATCCGGCCAAGCCGATCCGCAGCGGGCTATCCATGGCTGTCCTTGAACCTTGATCGTCGGAATGGGACGCCGGGCCGGTCGGCCTCAAGCGTCCGCAGATGCCGCCTTTTGAACGGGATCGTTGCCCGACGCAAGGAAGCGGCGAATGTTGCGCGCCGCCTGGCGGATGCGATGCTCGTTCTCGACGAGAGCGATGCGCACGTAGTCGTCCCCATACTCGCCGAAGCCGATGCCCGGCGCGACTGCGACATCGGCCTTCTCGATCAAGAGCTTCGAGAACTCGAGCGAGCCCATGGTGCGGAAGCGCTCCGGGATCGGCGCCCAGGCGAACATGGTCGAGGACGGCGGCGGCACCTCGAAGTGCGCGCGCCCGAACGATTCGACCAGCACGTCGCGGCGGTGGCGATAGACGGAGCGCACCTCCTCGATCGCGGCGTCGCCCGCGTTGAGCGCCGCGGTCGCCGCAACCTGAATCGGCGTGAAGGCGCCGTAGTCGAGATAGGACTTCACGCGCGCCAGAGCCGAAATCAGCCGCTCGTTGCCGACCGCGAAGCCGACCCGCCATCCCGGCATGGAGAATGTCTTCGACATCGAGGTGAACTCGACCGTCACGTCCATCGCGCCCGGAACCTGCAGCACGGAGGGCGGCGGCGCACCGTCAAAGAAGATTTCCGAGTAGGCGAGATCGGACAGGATGACGATCTCGTTCTCCTTCGCGAACTTCACGACCTCGGCGTAGAAGTCGAGATCCGCCTCGTAGGCCGTCGGGTTCGACGGGTAGTTGAGGATGATCGCGATGGGCTTGGGGATCGAGTGGCGCACGGCGCGATCGATCGCCCGCAGGAAGTCCTCGTCGGGCTTGGCCGGGATCGAGCGGATCGTGCCGCCCGTCATCAGGAAGCCGAAGGCGTGGATCGGATAGGTCGGGTTCGGGCACAGCACGACATCGCCCGGCGCCGTGATCGCCTGGGCCATGTTGGCGAAGCCTTCCTTGGACCCCAGCGTCGCGACGACCTGGGTGTCCGGGTTCAGCTTCACCCCGAAGCGCCGCTCGTAATAGGCGGCCTGAGCGCGGCGCAGCCCTGCGATGCCCTTCGAAGCGGAATAGCGGTGCGTACGCGGGTCGCGAATCGCCTCGCACAGTTTGTCGACCACGAACTTCGGCGTCGGCAGGTCGGGATTGCCCATGCCGAGGTCGATGATGTCGACGCCGCGGGCGCGCGCGGCCGCCTTCTTCTTGTTGACCTCCTCGAAGACGTAGGGGGGCAAGCGGCGGATCTTGTGATATTCTTCGCTCATGGATGCGGGCCTTCGGCTGGACGCATGAAATGGGCTGGCGGCAAGAACCGGCAGCCGAACGGGCTCATTCGCTGAGCGTCCGCTGGTGCCGGGCGCATCGACCGCGTCTCGCGGTCGGCGGCGCTCTACTGCGCCCGGCTGCTGGCTGCCGCGTCCGCCGGCGCCGCGCTCGTCGCCAGCACCCTGTCCGCTTCCGCCCGTTGGCTGGCGGCGATCGCTTCGAGTTCCGACACGTCGCGGCGGTAGGAGGCCTCGGGATTGCCCGGCGCCCGCGCGCCCGCGTTGGCGTAGCGCCGCTCGGTCTGCTGCACGGCCTCGTCCGTCGCCTGCGGCTTTGCCGCGCGCGGCATGCGGCCGATGATCGGATAGCCGTTCTCGTCCAGCTTCTGGCCGGACGACGACACGCCGGGGGCTGCGGCGAGCGGCGGCAGGGTCACCGGGGTCTCGTCGCGCGGAAGAAAGGACTGGCAGGCGGACAGGCTCAGCACGAGCACGAGGCTCGTCACCGTCGATCGCACCGCTCGCATACCCAAGATCATGAAGGCCTTCCCCCGAACGCGACCTTCTTAACCGAAGGATTTCGGCTTGGGAATGGCGCGTTGCGGCGCATCCCGATGTTGCGGCGCGGCGACGAAAGTCCGGCGCAAGATGCTTCACGCCGCTGTCGTGGCGCCGACATAATGCTCTAAGGGATCAGCAACGAGGACCGGCCATGGCGGAATCGACATCCACGACCGACACCCCCGCCGGGGAGATGCCCTCCTTCTCCGACTATGCGGTGCGGGATCCCGAAGCCTTCGCGCGCAACATGGCGCGGATGCTGGAGCAGGTCGGCAAGGCCGCATCCGCCTGGGTCGAGCCGCGCGAGCGCGGAGAGATCAAGGACGGCCCGCTCAGCTATTCCGACATGGTCGCGACCCTCTCGCGCGTGGGCGAGTACTGGCTCACCGACCCTGCGCGCTCGCTGGAGGCGCAGAGCACTCTGATGATGCGCTTCATGGGCCTGTGGGCGGAATCGATCCGCAAGGCCTCGGGCGCGCCACCCGCTGAAGCGCCGGCCGGTCGGCCGGACAAGCGCTTCACGCACGAGGACTGGAGCCGCAACCTTTTCTTCAGCTTCCTGAAGGAAGCCTACGTCATCACCTCGGACTGGGCGAACATGCTGGTCGAGCGGTCGGACGGTCTCGATCCGCATACGCGCCAGAAGGCCGCGTTCTACGTCAAGCAGATCGCCAACGCGATTTCGCCCTCCAACTTCGTCCTGACGAACCCGGAACTTTACCGCGAAACGGTCGAGCAGAACGGCGAAAACCTCGTCCGCGGAATGCGCATGTTCGCCGAGGACATGATGAAGGGCAACGGTCAGCTGAAATTGCGCCAGTCCGATCCGACCAGGTTCGCGGTCGGCGAGAACCTCGCGATGACACCGGGCAAGGTCGTCGCCGAGAACGAGGTCTGCCAGATCCTGCAATACGCGCCGCAGACGGACACCGTGTTCCAGCGCCCGATCCTGATCTCGCCGCCCTGGATCAACCGGTTCTACATCCTCGATCTCAACCCGGAGAAGTCCTTCATCCGCTGGATGGTCGCGCAGGGGCACACGGTCTTCGTCATCTCCTGGGTGAACCCGACGGAAGCCCACGCCGACCGGAGCTGGAAGGACTACATCGACGTAGGCATCGCCTTCGGGCTCGACACGGTGGAGCAGGCGACCGGCGAGCGCGACGTCAACATGGTGGGCTACTGCGTCGGCGGGACGCTGCTCGCCGCCTCGCTTCCCTATCTAAAGGCTCGCGGCGACGACCGGATCGCCTCGGTCACGTTCCTGACGACCCAGATCGACTTCAAGCACTCTGGCGATCTGAAGGTCTTCGTCGACGAAGGCCAGCTCGCCGAGATCGAACGCACGATGGAGAAGGGCTATCTCGACGGCTCGCAGATGGCGACGGCCTTCAACCTCCTCCGGTCCGGCGATCTGATCTGGCCGTACTTCGTCAACAACTACCTGAAGGGCAAGGAACCCCTGCCCTTCGACCTCCTGTTCTGGAACGCCGACGCCACGCGGATGGCGAAGGCGAACCACCTTTTCTACCTGCGCAACTGCTATCTTGAGAACCGGCTGTCGCGCGGCATGATGGAGATCGGCGGCGTGACCCTCGACCTGTCGACCATCACCCTGCCCGTCTACAATCTCGCCACCAAGGAAGACCACATCGCCCCGGCCCTCAGCGTCTATGAGGGCAGCCAGGCGCTCGGCGCGCCCGTCACCTATGTCGTGTCCGGCTCGGGTCACATTGCGGGTGTGGTCAATCCGCCCGCCAAGAACAAGTACCAGTTCTGGGTTGGGCCCTCGCCATCGCGCGATCTGTCGTTCGACGAATGGTGGGGTCAGGCGCGCGAGACGAAGGGTTCCTGGTGGCCACACTGGCAGGCATGGCTCGAGGCGCAATCGAGCGAGCGGGTGCCGGCCCGCCAACCCGGCGCCAACGGCTTGCCGGTGATCGAGGACGCGCCGGGCCGATACGTCCGCCAATGACCGGCCGGGCTTGAAGCGCTGCGCCATCGGTGCGACATCACGCACAAGCTCTTTCTCTCCCGTCGCGGGCACGCATCGCTGCAATCATGACAGTCTACCTCGAAGCCGAAGCCAACCCCCTCCGCAACACCGGCTCGATCCGGCTCTACGACGCGGAGGCCTTCGAGGGCATGCGCCGCGTCAGCCGGCTCTCGGCGACGGTGCTGGACCAGTTGGCCGAGATCGTGAAGCCGGGCATCACGACCAACGAGATCGACCAGTTCGTGTCCGAGTTCACCCGCGACCACGGCGCGCTGCCGGCGCAGCTCAACTATCGCGGCTACACCAAGAACGTCTGCACCTCGATCAACCACGTCGTCTGCCACGGCATTCCCAACGACAAGCCGCTGCGCGAGGGCGATATCGTCAACATCGACGTGACGCTGATCCTCGACGGCTACTACGGCGACACCTCGCGAATGTACCCGGTCGGCCAGATCAAGCGGGCGGCCGAGCGGCTGTGCGAGATCACCTATCGCTCGCTCCTGATCGGGATCGAGGCGGTGAAGCCCGGCAACCACGTCGGCGACATCGGAGCCGCGATCCAGGCCTATGCCGAGGGTGAGCGTTGTTCGGTGGTGCGGGACTTCTGCGGCCATGGGATCGGCCGCCTGTTCCACGACGCGCCGAATATCTTGCACTATGGACGTCGCGGCGAAGGCGTCGAGATGCGCCCCGGCATGATCTTCACCATCGAGCCGATGATCAATCTCGGGCGCCCGCACGTGAAGGTGCTGGCCGACGGCTGGACCGCCGTCACGCGCGACCGCTCGCTTTCGGCGCAGTACGAGCACACCGTGGGCGTGACCGAAACCGGCTGTGAGGTCTTCACGCGGTCTCTCAACGGGCACGACATGCCGGGCTTCCCCGCTTCGGCCTGGGCCGAAGCGCAGGCCTGAACGGATCATGGCGGAGGGGGACGACGGCCTGAAGGAAGCGCCGCAGCCCGACTGGGGCGGCGCGATCGAAGTGTCGCTCCCGAAGCCGCGCGCCGCTCCAAAGGATCACGACGGACATCGCGATCGACTGCGAGAGCGCTTCACGTCGGCCGGGCCCGACGCGCTGGCCGACTACGAGCTCCTCGAACTCCTGCTCTTCCGCTTCATCCCCCGCCGCGACACAAAGCCGATCGCGAAGGCGCTCCTGAAGCGTTTCGGAACGCTCTCCGACGTCTTGAATGCGCCGGCCGAGCTTCTGGCGGAGATCGACGGCATCGGAGCCGCCACCGCGCTCGACCTCCGGATCGTGACCGCCGTGAATCAAAGGGCGTTCCGCGCCTCGATCCGCGGGCGCGAGATGCTGTCGTCATGGTCGGCGGTCCTCGACTACTGCCACGCCGTCATGGCGCACGAGACGCGCGAACAGTTCCGCATTCTGTTCCTCGATCGCAAGAACGCCCTCATCGCCGACGAGGTGCAGCAGGTCGGCACGGTCAACCACACGCCGGTCTATCCGCGCGAGGTGATGGGCCGCGCCCTCGCTCTGTCGGCGAGCGCGCTGGTGCTCGTCCACAACCACCCGTCGGGCGACCCCAGTCCGTCGCGCGCCGATATCGACATGACGAAGACGCTCGTCGACGTCGCCGAAGCGCTCGGCATCAAGATCCACGACCACGTCATCATCGGCCGCAACGGCCATTTCAGCTTCCGTGCCGAAAGCCTGATCTGACGCGTCAGTTGAGGTAGCCGACCTCGCGCACGAGCTTGATCTCGCGCGGCTGGATGAGTCCCTGGTGCATGACGCGGACCGAATGGATCGTCGCTTCCACGTCCTGCTCCCAATGCGCGAGGAAGCGTCGGAGGCGTGGATACTCCGGCGCGATGTCGTCGAACTGCCAGGAGAAGGTCTGAAGAAAGGCCGGGTGATCCGGCATGCGGTAGAGGATTTCCGCGAATGTCAGGCCGTAGCCGGAGAGCATCTTCAGGAACTGCGGATCGGGCGTACGTGCGGCAGGCATGTCGGCTCCTTCTGCATCAGGGCCGAGGAAGCGGCCCTCGGCACCGAGGCTGCGCCCTCATGATTAACGAACCCTTAAACGCTTCGTCCCGGTTGGCGCGAAAATCGTCACCGCAGCGCAGCGCGACATTTGCAGGCAGCCCTACCGCTCGTCCCAGACGCCACCCGCTTCGCGCATGAGATCCGGCGTGTCCACGTCGAGCGACGCCGCTCGGCCGATCTCGACCTCCCGTACCAGCCCGGTGCTCGACTGTACGATCGCCCGGGCGCCGACGTCCCCCTCGATCGTGGCAATCGCCGCCGCGAACGCGCTCGACAGGATGACCGGGTTGGCTCGGCGGCCGTCGTCGGTCGCCAGCACGATCGATCCGACCCCGGCGGGCTGGAAGGCGTCGATCATCCGATCGAGGTCACCGCTCGTCAGAAGCGGCTGGTCGGCGAGGAGCACGAGGACGCCGTCGGCATCCGCCATCGCGGCAGCGAAGCCCCGTTTCAAGGACGTCGAGAGGCCGTCGGCGTAGTCGGGATTGTCGAGCAACCGGGCGCCGGTCCCGTCCAACGCCGCTGCGATCTCCTCGGCCATGTGGCCCGTCACCACCGTGACGCCGGACGCGCGGCTCGCCCGCGCGATCTCCACGGTCCGCCGAACGAGCGGAACGCCGTCGAAGCGCGCGAGCAGCTTGTTCGGGCCGCCCATGCGGCTGGATCGCCCGGCCGCCAGAACCAGGGCATGGATGCGAGGTCTGGCCGTTCCGGCCGGAACGACGTCCTCGCGCATCTGCGGACGTGTCACGATTTCCATCAGCAAACCTCCGACACCGAGCCCGACGATGTCTTCGCGCCTGATCTCAAGATCTGCCATCAGGCGATTGAGAATCCAGTCGAAACCGTTCTCGACCGGGCTGCGCGCACAGCCGGGCGCTCCGAGAACGGTGCGGGAGCCGATCCTCCCGAGCAGCAGAAGATTGCCGGGATCAACCGGCATTCCGAGATGCATGACCTCGCCGCCCGCACGCCGGATAGCGGACGGGACCACGTCCGCCTCGTCGATCACGGCGGATGCGCCGAAGACGATCGTCATCTCCTCGTCCGGCCCTGCTTCCAGCAGACGCTCGGACAGGGCGCGCTCCTCGTGCGGAGATCGCGCGTCGCGCAGGAGCGTCGAGCCGGATGACGCCAGGCGTCCTTCGAAAACGCGACGCGTCTTGTCGAGGGTCGCGGGCTTGAGGGTCGCAAGCTCGGTCTGGATCAGCCCGACGCCGCGCCCGCGGTAGGGCGCCAGACGCAGCGCCGCTCCGCCGGCCAGGACACGCTCGGCCTCATCCACCGCCTCGCCCGGCAGGGCCAGCGGAATGATCTTGACCGTCGCGACCATGCGATGCACTTCGACCGGCGCGAACTCGGCGAGGGTCGCCAGGGTGATGCCGGGATGGATGCGATTGACGGCACCGATCAGCGATCGATCCGGCAGGAAGAGGCCGGGCGCCTCTGCATGAAGGTTGGCGCGCCCCGTCCCCGGCGGCGCCACGGCGATGCCGTTCGAGGCGAGTGCGCGCGCGATCCGCTCCGCCGCGTCATTCTCCGTCACATCGCCCGGCGACAATCTCGCGACGATGACCTCGGCAAGACCGGCCTGCAGAAGCGCCCGCACGTCGCTTTCGGTGAGCCGATGGCCTTTCGAAAACCGTCGCGGCCCGACCGTCAGGGCATGGGCGAGCATGGCGCCTTCGGCGTCCGCCGTCGGCACGGGGCCGAATTTCATGCGCTTGCCGCCTCGCCCCGCCGCTCCGCGTGCATCTTGCGTCCACGGAACGCGGCGATCACGGATGCGAGGATCGCCACCGCGATCTCGGCCGGCGTCGAGGCGCCGATATCGACGCCGATCGGCGCCTCGATCCGGTCGACACGGTGCTGCGGTACGCCGGCAGCGAGGAGCCGCTCCACCCGCCGCGCTTGGGTCTTCCGGCTCCCCAGGGCGCCGACATAGAAGCAGCCGACCCGAAGCGCTTCGATCAGCGGGTGGTCGTCGATCTTCGGGTCGTGCGTCACCGCGACCAGCGCCGTGTAGGCGTCGAGCGGCGCTTGTTTCAGGGCGTCCTCCGGCCATTCGGCCTTCAAGGCGACATCGGGAAATCGTTCGGCTGTCGCGAAAGCAGTGCGCGGATCGATGATGGCGATATCGAAGCCGGCAAGGGCCGCCATCGGGGCCAGGGCCTGGCTGATGTGAACCGCGCCGATGACGACGATCCGGGGCGGCGGCAGATAGACGTTGAGGAAGGTCTGCGTCCCCTCGATCAGCCCCGACCGCCCGGCGCGCAGAGCCCGGACCACGACCTCACCCTCGGCTTCCGCCTCGGTCTCGCGCACCAGCCTTTGTGCCCCGGTGCTGAGTTCGGTGAGAACGAGACAGCCGCGGCGGGCAGCGCGTTCGGCATTGAGGGCAAGGAGAAGTTCGCCCCGCATCAGCCCAAACGCTCGACGAACACGCGGATTCGCCCTCCGCAGGAGAGGCCGACCTGCCATGCCGTCTCGTCGGCCACACCGAACTCCAGCATCTTGGGCTCGCCGGTTGAGATCGCGTCCAGCGCCTCGGCGATTACGGCGCCTTCCACGCAGCCGCCGGATACGGAGCCCTCGAACCCGCCCGCATCGTCGATCACGAGATGGCTTCCGACAGGCCGCGGGGCGGAGCCCCACGTCTCGATGACCGTGGCGAGCGCCAGCCGTCGTCCTTCGGCCATCCAACGTTCGGCGGTGCCGAGAATGTCCGTCGCATCGTTCATCGTCGCGTCCTCATGCAGCCTCGCCTGCCTTCAGCCACGTGCGCGGCTCGGTTTCTCGCCCCGCTTGCTCGCGCGACAACGCGGCGCAGAGGTCGGCCAGTGAATCGAGCGAGTGAGCCGATCGAAACTCGTCGACATGCGGCAGCAGGGCGCGCACGCCCCGCGCCTTCGCAGAGAATCCATCGAATCGTAGAAGCGGATTGAGCCAGATCAAGCGGCGACAGGAACGGTGCAACCGGTCGGCCTCGCGGCCGAGCCGATCCATGTCGTCCCGCTCCAGTCCATCGGTCACCAGAAGCACGACCGCGCCGCCCGACAGAACCCGCCGCGACCAGTGCCGGTTGAAGTCTCCCAGCGCCGCGCCGATGCGTGTGCCCCCCGACCAGTCCTGCACGAGGCGGCTGCAGGCGTCGACCGCCTCGTCCGGGTCCTTCTGCGCGATCTGGCGGGTGACCGGCGTCAGTCGCGTCCCGAACAGAAACGCCCGCACACGTCGCTTCGCCGACATGGCGTGCATGAAGTGCAGCATCACCCGACTGTACTGGCTCATCGAGCCGGAAATGTCGGCGATCACCACCAAGGGGGGCAGAACGGCACGCACGTCCTGGAACTGCGGGAGGATCAAGTCGCCGCCGGAGCGGACCGATGTGCGAAGCGTGCGCCGCGCGTCGAAGCGCCGACCGTGGTTCGATGCGCGATACCGCCGCGACGCCACGCGATCGTCGGGCGAGACCATGCGCCTGATGGCGGTGCGGGCTTGGGCCAGTTCCGCCGCACTCATCTGGGCGAAGTCCTTGGCGCGGAACACTTCGTCCGCGGACACCGTCAGCCGGGCGTCGACGTCGAGCGTCGGGCGCTCGTCCACCCGGCCGGAACGCCCGGCCGCGTTCAGCGCGTCGGATACGCGCCGCGCGCCGGCCTTCGGCGCTGGCGGCTCCGTCTTGGCCGGGGTCTTGGCCGAGAACATCGCCAGCATCCGTTCGACCAGTTGCCGCGAGCGCCAGAACAGTCGGAATGCCTCGTCGAAGACTGCGGTGTCCTCCCGCCGAACGACGAAGACCGAGTGCAGGGTCCAGTAGAAGTCGTCTCGCGAGCCGATGCCGCCCGCGCGGATCGCCTCGATCGCAGTCAGCGTATCGGCCGGCCCGACCCGCAGGCCGGCGCGTCGAAGCGCCCGCGCGAAATGGGCGATGTTGTCGGCGAGTTTCCCGCCGGCGATCATGCGAGGGCATGCTCCCGGCGGATTGAACGCAGCAACTCGTCCGCCTCGCCTCGGCCGATCCGGGCGATGTCGTCCTGATACTTCAGAAGAACCCCGAGCGTGTCGGTGACGAGTTCCGGATCGAGGGCCACGGCGTCGAGTTCTGTCAGCGCGGTCGCCCAGTCCAGAGTCTCGGCGACGCCGGGCGCCTTGAAGAGGTCCTCTCCGCGAAGCCGCTGGACGAAGGCGACCAGTTCGGCGCTGAGGTCGGCCGGCGCGGTCGGCACCTTGCGGCGCACGATCTCCAGTTCGCGGGCGGCATCGGGGTAGTCGAGCCAATGGTAGAGGCAGCGACGCTTGAGGGCGTCATGGATCTCACGTGTCCGGTTGGTCGTGACGATCACGATCGGGACCTCGGTCGCGCGGATCGTGCCGAGTTCGGGAATCGTGACCTGAAAGTCCGACAGGACCTCCAGGAGGAATGCCTCGAACGCTTCGTCGGCTCGGTCGAGCTCGTCGATGAGCAGCACGGGCGCGCGGCCAGGCGCGCCCTCCAAAGCCTGCAGAACCGGACGGCGGATCAGGAACCGCTCCGAGAAGATGTCCGAGCGCATCGCGTTGCGCTCCGTGTCGCCGCTCGCTTCGCGCAGACGGATCTCGATCATCTGCGCCGCGTGGTTCCACTCGTAGAGCGCGGTCGAGACGTCCAGCCCCTCGTAGCACTGGAGCCGGATCAGCGGCCGATCCAGACGCTCCGCCAGCACCTTGGCGATCTCCGTCTTCCCGACGCCCGCCTCGCCCTCGAGAAAGATCGGCCGTCGCATTCGCAGCGCCAGAAACAGGACTGTCGCCAGCGAGCGATCGGCGACATAGCCGCCATCGGACAGAAGCGCCTGCGTGTCGTTGATGCTGCCGGGAATCTGGGTCAACGCGTGGGTGTCCGCTTGCATGGTCTTCGTGAAGATAGACCATGCGTGCGGGCTCACAACCGCTTCATTCGGGTTCGAGGTGCTGCAGCGCATGATAGCGCCGCGCCCGGTAGAGGAGGCTATGGCCGGCGCGGGGTACGGAGAGGCCGACGACCTGCCCGATCGTCACCTGATGCGTCGCGACGGTCCGGCTTTCGAGGATCCGGCAATCGAACGAGACGATCGAGTCCTCCAGGATCGGGGCGCCGGTTTCGAGCGTGGTCCAGCGACCGGATGCGAACCGCTGGTCGAGGTCGAGTTTTCCCTCGCCGGCGAAGGCGCGCGCCACGGGTTCGCTGCGATCGGCCAGGACGTTCACCGCGAAGACGCCGTTTTCGGCGAAGCGCGCGTTCGCCGCGCTCGTCCGATTGAGGCAGACGAGCAGCGTCGCCGGGTCGTCGGAGACGGAACAGACGGAGGTCACGGTCACGCCGCGCCGTCCTGCGGGGCCGTCCGTGGTCACCAGGCTCACCGCGGCGGCGAAATGGCTCATGGCCTCGCGGAAGGCCGCTCGGTCGATTTCGGCGTGGGTCAGAAGCAAGGTCCGTCCTTCGGGCTGACACGTCGTTTGCGGGACGCCCCCTCAACATGGGGCGCGACCCGGGCAGGCGCACCATAGGCCGCCAAAGTTTTCGAGTTCGTGAGCGACGCGAGCGTCAACGCGTTTGACATCGCCGCCGCAAGGCTTCAGGACGTGCCCGCTCTCCCGACATGGCTTCGACGCGCCGCTTCGGGAACCGTTTCAATGCGATAGGAAGCCGAGATGGCGCCGATCCTCGAGGTCAGGGACGTAACGCGCCGGTTCGGCGGCTTCACCGCGGTCCATCGCTGCTCCTTGACGGTGGAACAGGGGGGCATCACCGGGCTGATCGGTCCGAACGGCGCGGGGAAATCGACCCTTTTCAATATGGTGGCCGGAAATCTGGCGCCGACCTCCGGCCAGATTCTGTTCGAGGGCCGGGAAATCCAGGGTCTGAGGCCGCACCAGCTCTTCAATCGCGGCCTCCTGCGCACCTTCCAGATCGCGCACGAGTTCTCGCATCTCAGCGTGATCGAGAACCTGATGATGGTGCCGGGCGGGCAGCCGGGCGAGAACCTCGTGGAGGCCTGGTTTCGCGGCCGGAAGGTGCGGGAGTTCGAGGCCCGGGTTCGCGATCGGGCCGAGGACGTGATCGACTTCCTGAAGATCGGGCACGTCGCGCATGAACTCGCCGGCAACCTGTCAGGTGGTCAGAAGAAGCTCGTCGAGCTTGGCCGCACCATGATGGTCGATGCCAAGATCGTGCTTCTCGACGAAATCGCAGCCGGCGTGAACCGGACGCTCCTCAACGACATCGCGGCCAACATCGAGCGGCTGAACGCCGAGCGCGGCTACACTTTCTTCGTCATCGAGCACGACATGGACCTCATCGGCCGCCTCTGCGACCCGGTAATCGTCATGGCGGCCGGCGAAGTCATGCGCACGGGGACGCTGGCGGAGATCCAGGCCGACGAGGCGGTCGTCGAGGCCTATTTCGGCGGCTCGCCCACCGGCCATGCGACGACCAATGCGGGAGTTGGGGCATGAGCCTTCTCAAGGTCGAGAACGTCGTCGCCGGATACGGCGAGGCGATGATCCTCAACGGGGTCAACCTGTCGCTCGAAGCTGGCGAGATTGGCGTGATCGTCGGGCCGAACGGGGCCGGCAAGTCGACGACGCTGAAGGCGATCTTCGGGCTGCTGCGCGTGTCGTCGGGCCGGGTGACGTTCGACGGACAGGACATCACCAACCGTACGACCGACAGCTTGAGCGCGCTGCGCATGGCGTTCGTTCCGCAGGAGCACAACGTTTTCAAGACGCTGAGCGTCCACGAGAACCTCGAAATGGGTGCCTACGTCCGGCGCGACGACGTGTCGGGCCTTCTGGATCGTGTCTACGACATCTTCCCGCCGCTCAAGGACAAGCGCCGGCAGCCGGCGGGCGAGCTGTCGGGCGGTCAGCGCCAGATGGTCGCGGTCGGCCGCGCCCTGATGATCGACCCGAAGCTGATCCTCCTCGACGAGCCGACGGCCGGCCTTTCGCCCCGCTACATGAGCGAGATCTTCGACCGGATCCTCGCCGTCAACGCGTCCGGCGTCACGGTCGCCATGGTCGAGCAGAACGCCAAACAGGCGCTCGGCATCTCCCACAAGGGCTTCGTGCTGGCCGGCGGACGAAACCGCTTCACCGACACGGGCGCGGCGCTCCTCGCCGACCCCGACGTGGCCAAATCCTTCCTGGGCGGCTGAGACGCCCCCTCGCCTCCTGATCGAACCCTTCGAGACAAACCCTTGGACGAGCTAGTCTTCTTCATCAATCGCGGCGTCATGGGCGGGCTCATCATCGGCTCGATCTACGCGCTCGGCGCCGTCGGCGTGACGCTGATCTTCGGCATCCTGCGCTTTGCTCATTTCGCGCATGGCGACATGATGACGGCGGCCGCGTTCTTCGCTTTCGTGCTGGCAAGCCTGTGTGCTGCGTCCGGCATCTCGCTGCCGATCCCGCTGGCACTGGCGCTCCTGCCGGTGGTCATGTTGCTCACCTCGGTCTTTGCGATCGGGCTCGACAAGGCCTTCTACAAGCCGCTTCGCGACCGTGGCGCGCGTCCCGTCGTGATGGTCATGGCCTCCATCGGCGTGACGCTGATGCTCCAGGGCCTCATCCGCCTCTTCGCGGGCACAGGCTCGCGCGACATGTTCCTCGAGGCCCCGAAGCAGATCTTCCGCATCCCGACCGGCGGCCGTCCGATCGTCATCACCGAGCCGCAGCTGGCGCTGATCATCCTGACCGTCGTGTCGGTGGTGGCGCTGCACCTGTTCCTGACGCGCTCGCGCCTCGGCAAGGCGATGCGAGCGGTCTCGGACAACCCGGACCTTGCCCGCGTCACCGGCATCCCGCTCGACACGGTGGTCAAGGCGACCTGGGTTATCGGCGGCTCGCTCGCGGCGATCGCCGGCACGATGCTGGCCATGGACGTGCAGCTGAAGCCCGACCTCGCCTACAACATCCTGCTGCCGATCTTCGCGGCGACGATCGTCGGCGGCATCGGGCAGCCCTACGGCGCGATCGCCGGCGGATACCTCATCGGCTTTGCCGAAACGCTCTCGGTCTTCAACCTGTCGGTGCTGCTGCGCCCCTTCCAGGGACTGCTTCCGGCCGGCGTCGAGATCCCCGCCAATCTCGCCTTCGTGCCGACGGAATACCGCCTGGTGGTGCCGTTCTTCATCCTCATCGTCGTGCTGATCTACCGGCCGACGGGCATCTTCAAGGGCCGGGTGTTCTGATGCGCGCCAAGACCGCCCCCTCGAACCGCACCCGCGAACTCGCCCTGATCCTGGCTCTCGCGGGGCTCGTCGCCGCGATCTTCTGGCTCCAGGGCTCGGCCTACGCCACGCGCATGCTGGTCGAGGCCGCCGCCTACGCGATCATCGCGATCGGCCTGAACATTCAATGGGGTTATGCCGGTCTCTTCAACGTCGGCATCATGGGCTTCATCGTGGCCGGCGCGTTCGCCTCGGTGCTGATGACCTTCCCGGTCAACGAAGCCTTCTGGGCCTCGAGCGGGGCGCCGATGCTGGGCGAGGCGCTGCTTTGGCTCGTCGGGTCGGTCGTCGTCGTCGGGCTGATCGCGCAGGCCCGTCGCCTCGGTTTGCCGCAAGGGCTCGTCACCGCGCTGACCGTGATCGCCAGCGCCGTCGCCTTCATGCTGGTGACAGCGAAGTTCGATCCGGCGACGACCGCGATCGAGGCCGAGGCCGGTTTCATCGGCGGCTTCGGCCTGCCGGTCGGCGTCGGCTGGCTGGCGGCCGGTGTCGTCGCCGGCGCCATCGCCTTCGTGATCGGCAAGATCTGTCTCGGTCTTCGCGCCGACTATCTCGCCATCGCGACGCTCGGCATCGCTCAGATCATCAAGACGTTTCTGCGCAACGCCGACTGGCTTACGCGCGGCACGCTGACGGTCTCGCCTCTACCCTGGCCGGTGCCTACTCCTGCCGAGGTCGGCTTCCTCTGGGGCCGGAGCCTCTATCTCGCGGTCACCGCCGTCATCCTGCTCCTCGTCTACCTTCTGATGGAGCGGGCTTATCGCGCCCCTTGGGGCCGCATGATGCGCGCCATCCGCGACAACGAGGCGGCGGCGGCTTCGATGGGCAAGAACGTCGACGGCCGGCGGCTGGAAATCTTCGTGCTCGGCGCCATGCTGATGGGGCTCGGCGGCGCGATCCTCGTCCACTTCACGTCGATCTTCGACCCTTCGGGCTTCGTCGACCTCAACCACACCTTCCTGATCTGGGTGATGGTGATCCTCGGCGGCGCGGGCAACAATCGGGGTGCGATCTTCGGCGCGGTTTTCGTCTATATCGTGTGGACCATGTCGGAGCCGGCGGCGCTCACCGTGTTCTCGCTGGCGCGCGACTGGGGGCAGAGCCTGTTCGGCTGGGTCGCCCCGCCGGACCTCGATTCCCGCGCGCTGCAGATGCGGGTCTTTGTGATCGGCCTCACCATCACGCTGGTCCTGCGCTTCGCGCCCCACGGCGTCCTGCCGGAGCGACGCCGCACGAGCTGAACGGTTTTTGCAGGAACCGTCCACAGAGAGAAGTCGTTGGGCCCGCAACCACAGCGGGAGCGCACGCATGAACGACGACAAGCGGGCCGAGGTCTATGCCGAGTTCAAGGACCTCGTGAACATGACGCCGAAGCAGATCGAGACGTGGCTCGGCACCGACGAATCCAAGGAGGTGGGCGCGAAGTCCGGCGGCAAGGGCGAGTCGGTCGGCCACAAGTCGGGCCGCGAGATCATCGAGATCAAAGGCATGGAGAAGTCCGATCTCACCGACGCCGAGTACGAGCACATGCAGAAGGTGGTGGGCTACATCAAGCGCCATATGAAGCAGAAGCCGAAGGGCGAGATCAAGGACACGCCCTGGCGCTATTCGCTGATGAACTGGGGCCACGACCCCATGAAGACGCACTGACTCGAACAGAAAAGGCCCCGGAACCGAAGCTCCGGGGCCTTCGCATATCTGCGTTCTGGGCGCGGACCTTACATGGCGGGGTCGACGACCACGATCTTGCCGTCCTTGACCGTCACCTCGTCATAGGAGCCCGGCACGTCGCCCTTGGGGTCGAACTCGAGCGCGCCGGAAGCGCCTTCGTAGTTGATGTCGGTACCCGCCTCGATCAGCTGCTTCGCCTTCGCCCACTCGCCCGGCAGGATTACCTCGCCCGGCGCGGAAGCGACCTCGCGGAGAGCCTTGCTGAGACCCTCGCGCGAACCGCCGGTCTTCTCGAGCGCCAGGAGAAGCGCGAATGACGCGTCGTAGGAGGTCGAGGTGTAGGTGGCGGCCGGGTCGATGTTGGCGGCCTTGGCGGCGGTCGCGAACTGTTCGGCACCGAGCGCGGCCGTGCCGCCCGGACGCGTCAGGATCAGCTTCTCGTCGCCGCCAGTCACGTTGGTCAGGTTGCCACCGACCATGCCGTCGCCGCCGATGAAGGTCGAGAAGTCGCCGGTTTCGCGGGCCTGCGAGACGATGCGACCACCCGAGCCGTCGACATAGGCGAGCACCACCAGCGCGTCGGCGCCGGACGAAGCGAGCGAACCGATCTCGGCGCGGTAGTCGGCCTTGCCGTCCTCGTGCGCCTGCGAGACCGTCACCTTGCCGCCATTCGCCTCGAACGCCTTCTGGAAGGCCTGCGCGAAGCCGGTGCCGTAGTCGTTGTTCACGTAGGTCACGGCGACGTTGTCGATGCCGTTCTTCTTCACGACGCGCGCCAGCACCTCACCCT
The DNA here is from genome assembly GCF_001423245.1 of Aureimonas sp. Leaf324. Classification (GTDB taxonomy): domain Bacteria; phylum Pseudomonadota; class Alphaproteobacteria; order Rhizobiales; family Rhizobiaceae; genus Aureimonas. The sequence continues at coordinate 506,248 of NZ_LMOH01000001.1, read as the reverse complement.
GATAGGCGTCGGACGGCGCGGTACGGAACACGAGGTCGTTGTCATTGAGGTCGGTCACGGCCGGCGAGGTCGAAGCCGGCGAGACCATCACGACGCCGCCCGGAATGGCGGCGGAATTCGCCGCGGCGATCGTGGCGCCGGAGCACATCGCGCCGACGATGCCGGCGACCTTCTCCGAGTTGACCTGACGGTCGGCGGCATCCGACGCCCGCGCCGCGTCGACGCAGCCGTCGTCGCCGATCACCATTTCGACCTTCGCACCGTTCTTGCCGATGCCGCCGGCCTCGTTGACCTGCGCCACCGCGAGCTTGGCCGCGTTGGCGATAGGCGGCATCAGGCTCTCGATGGGGCCGGTGATGCCTCCGATGAGGCCGACCTTGATCGCGGCATCCTGCGCCGACGCGGCGGAAACGCCGAGCGCGAGAAGAGAAGCCGTCAGGCCCAGAATGGCTTTGCGTCCGCCGATCATGCTTGAACTCCCAAAAAACGTTGAGGACCGCGAGCCTGAAGGTCGGGTCCGTTCTCCCGCGCGCGCCGGTTGTCGCGGCCCGCGGCGACTTAAGCGGCGCTCGTGCGAAGGGTCAAGCGAAGCCACCTCGCAACCCGGTCTCGAAGGCGCTAGAACGAGCCATGTCCCTGCGCGTATCGCCCCTTCCCCTGACGCTTTCTCTTGCGATGCTGGCGACGGCGCCTGTCTTGGCGCAGACGACTGACGCCATCGTGATTGGCGTCGCCGCGCCGCTCAGCGGCCCGAGCGCCATCCTCGGACAGCAGATGGTCGCGGGCGCGGAACGGGCCGCCGCGGACGGCGGGGCGAGCGTCATGCCGGTCGATACCGGGTGCACGGCGGATGGCGGCCGCGAGGCGGCCGACGCGCTGATCGCCGCCCGCGTTTCGGCGGCGGTCGGGTTCCTCTGTACGGTGGCGCTGGAGGCCGCGCTGCCGAAGCTCACCGCCGCCTCGATCCCCGTACTCGACACCGGCGTGCGCGCGGCGCGTATCCAGCGCCAGCGCGAGAAGGACGGAGCCTTGATCTGGCGGCTCGCACCGGCGGCCGATGCCGAGGCAAAGGCGCTCGCCGGTTTCGTTCGAGATCGCTGGTCGGATGCAGCCTTCGGGATCGTCGAGGACGGCTCACCCCAGTCGCGAGACCTTGCCGACAAGGTGCGGCTGGCACTCGAAGCCAACGGCCTGCGGGCTGCCCTCACGGACACCTATCGGCCGGCGGAGGAGAAGCAGTTCCCGCTTGCCCGGCGGCTGCAGCAGAGCGGCGTGACGAGGGTCCTGTTCCTCGGTGCGCGCAGCGACACGGCCGTGATCCTGCGGGACGCCGCGGAGATCGGGCTGACGCTCGAGGCGGCCGGCGGCGAATCTCTGATCGACTCCGAGGGAGCCGTCGCGCTGCCTGCGGGCGTCACGGTCATCGTTAGTGGTCTCGACGTGGACTGGACGCCCTCGGAGACCCCACCGGAGGACGAGGGCTACGCTCGGATCACCCGTGCCGGCGCCGAGATCGCCCTTCAGGCGGCGGCTCGGGCGCGGTCGGAAAACCGAAGCATCGTTGATCTCTTGAACGGCGAAACCTTCGTCACCTCGACCGGCCTCGTGCGCTTCGAAGGGGATGGCTCGGCCGAGGTCACGCCGTTCCGAGCGTATCGCTGGGACGGCCGACGCTTCGTCCCGGAAGCTGAGGGCTGAGGCCTTGCCGTCCTATTGGCGAACGGGCCCCCGCAATCTGCTGACGGATGTCGGCGGCGTGCGCGTCGGCAATGCGCACGACGATCGGCTGAAAAGCGGCAGCACCGCCGTCCTCTTCGATGCGCCCTGCGTTGCGGCCGTCGAAATCCTCGGCGGTGCGCCGGGCACGCGGGAGACCGATCTCCTCTCGCCCGACAAGCTCGTTCCCGGCGTCGACGCGCTGGTCCTGTCGGGCGGGTCGGCCTTCGGGCTGGATGCGGCGTCCGGCGTCCAGGCCTATCTCCGCTCCATCGGCCGCGGGTTCGAAGCCGCGGGGCACCGCGTCCCGATCGTGCCGGCCGCCATCCTGTTCGATCTGGCCAACGGCGGCGACAAGGACTGGGGGCTGCATTCGCCCTATCGCGAGCTCGGGTTCCGGGCGGCGACAGAGGCCAGCGCGACGTTCGAGTTGGGGAGCGCGGGCGCGGGAGCCGGCGCGACGACCGCTGTCACCAAGGGCGGCCTTGGATCCGCCTCGTTCGTCCTTTCGTCGGGCGCAACCGTGGCGGCCCTCGTCGCAGTCAACGCCCTCGGCTCGCCCCTCGTCGGACCCACCCGGCATTTCCATGCCGCGCCGTTCGAGATCGGCGACGAGTTCGGAGGGCTCGGACTGCCCGCTCCCCTGCCAGCCTTCTCCCATGCTCCGGTCACCAAACTTTCGCCGCGGCCGGGCACGGCCACGACAATCGCCGTGATCGCCTCGGACGCGATTCTCGACAAGGGCGCGGCCCGCCGCCTGGCGGTCGCCGCCCACGATGGGTTCGCAAGGGCCATCTGGCCGGCGCATACCGACTTCGACGGCGATCTGGTGTTTGCGGCCGCGACCGGCACCAGCGGCTGGAGGCCCGAAGCGGCCGAGCGGATCGAGCTCGCGGCGGCGGCGACCAGCGCGATGGCGCGGGCCATCGCGCGGGGCGTTCATGCCGCACGGCCCGCAGCCGGCGATCTCAAGCCGTCCTGGTCCGAGCTGGCGCCGTAGCGCGCCGGCTTCGATTGAGGCGCGGCGGCTCGTCTGTTACAGCGCGGCCGAGCCCCGTTCGCCGTCCGCCAGAAAGGCCTGCCGATGATCCCCCGCTATTCCCGCCCCGAGATGGTCTCCGTCTGGTCGCAGGAGACCAAGTTCCGGATCTGGTTCGAGATCGAGGCCCATGCCTGCGACGCGCTGGCCGAAATCGGCGTGATCCCGAAGGAAGCGGCGAAGATGATCTGGGAGAAGGGCGGCGCGGCGCAGTTCGACGTCGACAAGATCGACGAGATCGAGCGTGTCACCAAGCACGACGTGATCGCCTTTCTCACGCATCTCGCTGAGTTCGTCGGACCCGATTCCCGCTTCATCCATCAGGGCATGACGTCGTCGGACGTGCTGGACACGTGCTTCAACGTCCAGCTCGTGCGCGCGACCGACATCCTCCTCGCCGACATGGACGCGCTTCTGGAAGCGCTCAAGCGCCGCGCTTTCGAGCACAAGGACACGGTCACCATCGGCCGCAGCCATGGCATCCATGCCGAACCGACGACCTTCGGCGTCAAGCTCGCTCTCGCCTATGCCGAGTTCGACCGCTGCCGCGACCGTCTGCGCGCGGCGCGCGAAGAGGTCGCGACCTGCGCCATCTCGGGCGCCGTCGGCACCTTCGCCAATATCGACCCGCGCGTCGAGGAGCATGTCGCCAGAGCTCTCGGCCTCAAGCCGGAACCCGTCTCGACGCAGGTGATCCCGCGCGATCGCCATGCGATGTATTTCGCGACGCTCGGTGTCGTCGCCTCGTCGATCGAGCGTCTGGCGACGGAAATCCGGCATCTGCAGCGCACCGAAGTCCTGGAAGCGGAGGAGTATTTCTCGCCGGGCCAGAAGGGCTCGTCGGCCATGCCCCACAAGCGCAACCCCGTACTGACCGAGAACCTGACCGGCCTCGCCCGCATGGTTCGCTCCTTCGCGATGCCGGCGATGGAGAATGTCGCGCTCTGGCATGAGCGGGACATTTCGCACTCCTCGGTCGAGCGCTACATCGGCCCGGACGCCACGGTGACGCTCGACTTCGCACTGGCCCGTCTCACCGGCGTCATCGACAAGCTGCTCGTCTACCCCGAGCGGATGGATCGCAACCTCAACCAGTTCAAGGGTCTGGTCCACTCGCAGCGCGTCCTGCTCGCGCTGACGCAGGCTGGCGTGAGCCGCGAGGACGCCTACCGCCTCGTCCAGCGCAACGCCATGAAGGTCTGGGAGCACGGCGCCGACTTCCTCACCGAACTCCTGAGCGACGCCGAGGTGACTGCGGCCCTTTCGGAGGCCAACATCCGCGAGAAGTTCGACATCGGCTATCACACCAAGCACGTCGACACGATTTTCCAGCGCGTCTTCGAAAAGGCCTGACGGACGTCAGGCCGCCTCGGCGTCGGCGGCGACGAGGACGGGCGTCTCCAGCGGACGCGTCCCGCCCTCGCCCGCCCCTTCGATGTCGAGCTGGATCATCTGGTGGTCGGAATAGGGCTGGTCGAGGATCGCGATCCGGCAGCGATCCTGAAGGTCCTTCGACAAGAGGCAGATGTCGAGCGCAGCGCGATAGGGTCCCAGCCGGAAGGTCGGACCCGAATGCGCGTTCGCGTGCACCATCCGTCCATCGGCGAGAAGCGGATGCAGTTCGCCGACGCCGCGGAACAGGTTGAAGTCGCCGATGACGACGGTCGGCCCCTCGCGCTCGCGCACCCACCGAGAGAGTTCAGTCATCTGCAGGCAGCGCACGTGATAGCGTAGCGACAGGTGGGCCATCAGGATGCGGATACCTGAAATCTCGATGTCGTAGACGAGCCGCTTCTTGCCCGACGACAGGTAGCGAGCGGTGTAGCTCAAAGGCCGCGACGCGAGAAAGGCGTTCGACTTGCCCCGCGAGACCGACAAGCGGCGGAAATTTCGGCCTGCGCCGTACTTGTTGTCGATGCGCACGGTCGTGTGGTGCGCCTCCGCCAAGGCCCCGACCTGATCGAAGAAGCCGTTGTTCAACGACCCTTTGTCGATCTCGGCGAAGCACGAAAGATCGGGCTTGAGCTCGCGCAGGCGCTCGCGCACCAGCCCAAGGCTGCGCAGCTGCACGCTGCGGGTCGTGAAGACGTGATGGTGGGCACGGCGGACATGGTGCTTCAGAGAACCGTCGATGTCGCGGCTGTAACCCAGGTTGGCGTAGACGATCCGCAACATGCCCTCACCGCTTCGCATCGCCCGCGTCCCGCCAGCGGCCGTGGCTCTCAACGTGGGAGGGTTCGGCTCGTTCCGCCGATGATCTTTCCACCAGCGTCTCGCCCGGTGCGCGGCGTCGCCCATATCGCCCCGTAGGCACTGAAGTGCAAGACGCAGCGGACGGCACGACGATCGAGGTCGGAACACGTATGATCGAATTCGTCGACGGCACGATCCTGCCCGTGGCGCTCACCTTCATGAGCTGGGCGATCCTGATCGGCGCGGTGATCTACATCCCGTTCCGCCGCAGCCCGGTCGCGGCGCAGGCGTGGCTGCTCCTGTTCTTCTTTCTGCCGTGGGCCGCGCTGGCCGTCTATCTCGCGGTCGGCAACGCGCGGCATCCGAAGTGGCGGCAGGACCGACTGAAGAACGTCCCCGACATCATCCGCCGCGCCATCGCCCACATGACGCTGGAAGGGACCGGCGGCATGCGAACGCTGCGGCCGCAACACCGGATGACGGCCCATCTCGTCCACCGGATCGGTCGCTTCCCGTGTCTGGCCGACAACCGCATCGTTCTCGACGCCGACTACAACCGGGTGGTCGACCGGATCGCGGCCGATATAGACGCCGCGCGCCACCATGCGCACGTCATGGTCTACATCCTGCAGAACGACCAGGCCGGCAACAAGGTCCTGAGCGCCCTGCAGCGCGCCGCCAAGCGCGGCGTCAAATGCCGCCTCCTCATCGACGCCGTCGGCTCGTCGCGCGACCGGAAGGCGATCGCGAAACGCCTGAAGAACACGGGCGTCGAGTTGCGGCTGATTCTGCCGCTGCGCTTCTGGAACCAGGCGACACGCATGGACCTGCGCAACCATCGGAAGATCGTCGTCGTGGACGGCAAGGTGGGGTGGGTCGGCTCCCAGAACATGCACCGCATCGAATACGAGCCGAAGACCTTCTACCGCGAGCTGATGGCGCGCGTCGAAGGGCCGGTGGTGCTGGAGCTCCAGGCGATCTTCATCGGTGATTGGTACCTCGAGACCGCGGAGGATATCGGCTCGCACGAACTGATGCCCGCGCCGCATCCCCCTTCCGCCGAGCGGACCGCGACCGCACAGGTTCTCCCTTCGGGGCCGGACTACCCCGAGGCCGGCGTCGACATCCTGTTCACCGATCTCATCTACAGCGCCCGGCAACGCGTGGTGCTGGCGACGCCCTACTTCATTCCGAACGAGCCGCTGCTACTGGCGATGAGGACGGCTGTGGCGAAAGGCGTTCGGGTGACGCTCTTCGTCACCTCGACGACGAACAGCTTCCTGATCGACCACGCCCAGCAGTCCTATTACGACGAGCTTCTGGAAGCCGGCGTCGAGGTGATGCTCTATCGCGAGCGCTTCCTGCACGCCAAGCACCTGTCGATCGACGACGACATCGCGATCATCGGTTCGGCGAACATGGACCGGCGTTCGTTCGAGCTGAATTCCGAGGTGACGCTGATCACCTATAGCGAGGACACTGTGCGCGATCTGCGCGCCATCGAGGACGACTATCGGACGAAGAGCCGGAAGCTCAACCTTGAGGAATGGAACCGGCGCGGCTTCTTCGTCCAACTCGGCGAGAACGTCACACGCCTGATCAGCCCGCTCCTCTGACCCCATCGCCTTGACAACCCGCGGGCCTCTTCGCATCTGCGGGCGATGCGAGTTTCCGATGTCGACATTCTCATCATTCCCGGCCTCAACGGTGCGTCCGAGCAGCACTGGCAGTCCCGCTGGGAAGCCAAGCTCTCCACAGCACGGAGGGTCACGGCGCCCGCCGACGGAGATGCGGCCATCTGGTCGCAGGATGTCTCAACGGCGATCGCCGAAGCGACGCGGCCGCTTATGCTCGTCGCGCATGGGCTGGGCGTGGCGGCGGTCGTGAATGCCGTGCCGAAGCTCCCGCAGACCGTGGTGGGCGCCTTCTTCGTCGCCCCGCTCGATCTCGGCGAGGGAGCGCACGGTTTCCCCGCCTACTCGCGGGACCCGCTGCCGTTTCCCTCGGTCGTGGTCGCGAGCCGCGGCGAACCGGACCACAGCTTCGAGGCGGTCGAGGACGTCGCCGCGGCCTGGGGCTCGCTGTTCGTCGACGCCGGCGAGTCCGGTCGTCTCGACGAAGAAAGCGGGCACGGTCCCTGGCCCGAGGGTCTCCTGACCTTCGGAAAGTTCTTGGCCCGCCTTCCCACCCCTTGAGAGGTCAGCCGCGGAATTCGGCGGTGAGCCGTGCGCATCCTGCCTTCAGGATCGCGACGTCGGATGAGATGCCGATCATCTGGCAGCCCATGCCGGCATAGCGACGCGCGTCGTCCGTATCGAGCGCGTAGATCGCGACGGCCTTTCCGGCTGCGCGCGCGCGCCGGGCGACGTCGGCGATCGCTTCGTCGGTCGCTCGGCCCTTCGGGTCGAGTACGCCGTTGCCGATGGCGATCGACAGGTCGGACGGCCCGAGGAACACGCCGCCGAGTTCGGGAACACCGAGAATGGCGTCGAGGTCAGCGAGCGCACCCGCGGTCTCGATCATCGCGAACGACATCACGGCCCCATCCGCCGCGGCGAAGTAGTCGCGTGGCGCAAGGCCGAAAAGATCGGCCGCGCGCGTCGGACCGAACGACCGGGTGCCGCCCGGCATGTAACGCAGGGCCTTTGCGAAACGCCGGGCTTCGTCGACATTGTCTACCATCGGCAGGATCACCGCCGATGCGCCGAGGTCGGCGATGCGTCCCGCCAGCGCGAGGTCGCCCGGCGCGACGCGGACGATGGCAGGCTTCCCGAGCAGAGCCGCCCGTGCGCACCCCTCGCGCAGATCGGCGATCCCCTGAAGCCCGTGCTGTCCGTCGAGGATGAGCGCGTCGAAGCTTTTGAGCAGGATCTCGTGGACCACGGGATCGGCGAGGCTGGACCATCCGCAGAGCGCCGGCTCGGAACGACCGAGCAGGGCACGAAGGCTATCGAGGCTCATCAGGACGCCGCGATCTGCTTCGCGGCTTCCTCCAGGCATTCGGTGCGATGACGCTCGATCTGGTGGTCGGATTGTTGCACGCCCGCCGCGTCGAAGTCGGTCCGGATCCGGGCGAGAACGTCCTGCGATCCGCCGGCGCCGAGATCGAGGTTGACCAGTCCTGTCGCGTAGGTCTCGGCTTCGGCTCCGGTCTTGCCGAGCTTTCCCGCGGCCCAGAGCGCGAGAAGCTTGGTGGCCCTCGCCTCGATCCTGAACTTGCGCTCCTCGTCGTGAGCGTAGAGCAGCTCGTTGTCCTGGCCACGATCGTTGAGCGTCATTCCAATGTCCTTTCGTCAGCTATGCAGCGGTCGGAAGTGAATGCTAGCGGCCTGCTCGGCCTTGTCCAGCGACGCACGCGCGCGCCCTGCCGCGGCCGCATGTCTGGTTTGCGATTGTTTAGGCGGGGCGTTTGGTCTATTCACCCGCGGGAGACATATGGTTTTAGCGGGTCGCCGTTCGACTCGCCCCTTACGCGATCAGGCATCATCCATGACACGTCGCCGCCGTATCTACGAAGGCAAGGGCAAGATTCTCTATGAAGGCCCGGAACCTGGCACCCTGGTTCAGTTCTTCAAGGACGATGCGACCGCCTTCAACAAGAAGAAGCACGAGGTCGTCGACGGCAAGGGCGTCCTGAACAACCGCATCTCCGAATACATCTTCAGCCATCTGAACCGGATCGGCATTCCGACGCACTTCATCCGGCGACTCAACATGCGTGAGCAGCTGATCAAGGAAGTCGAGATCATCCCGCTCGAGGTCGTGGTGCGCAACGTGGCGGCGGGTTCGCTCGCCAAGCGCCTCGGCATCGAGGAGGGCACCGTGCTGCCCCGTTCGATCATCGAGTTCTACTACAAGGCCGACCAGCTCGACGACCCGATGGTCTCCGAAGAGCACATCACGGCCTTCGGCTGGGCGACCCCGCAGGAAATCGACGACATCATGGCGCTGGCCATCCGCGTCAACGACTTCCTGTCCGGCCTCTTCCTCGGCGTCGGCATCCAGCTCGTGGACTTCAAGATCGAGACCGGCCGCCTGTTCGAGGGCGACATGATGCGCATCATCGTCGCAGACGAGATCTCGCCCGACTCGTGCCGTCTGTGGGACGTCCAGACCCAGGACAAGCTCGACAAGGACCGGTTCCGTCGCGACATGGGCGGCCTCGTCGAGGCCTATCAAGAAGTCGCGCGGCGTCTCGGCATCATGAACGAAAACGAGCCGCCCCGCCCTTCCGGGCCGGTGTTGGTCAAGTAGCACGGCGTCCCGTGTTGCAGCCGGCTCCGGCTCTCCGATTGGTTCATTCGCAAGGCAGGCAGACAACGTGATCAAGGCGCGCATCGTCGTCACCCTCAAGAACGGCGTCCTGGATCCCCAGGGCAAGGCGATCGAGGGGGCTCTTGGCACGCTCGGCTTCGACGGCGTGTCCGGCGTTCGTCAGGGTAAGGTCTTCGATGTCGAGGTCGACGGCGTGGATCGCGCGAAGGCGGAAGCGGATCTCAAGGCCATGTGCGAGAAGCTTCTCGCCAACACGGTGATCGAGAACTACGCGATCGAAATCGCCTGAGGGATCAGTCCATGAAGTCCGCCGTCGTCCTTCTGCCGGGTCTCAACCGCGATCGCGACATGATCGCGGCGCTGACGAAGATCTCCGGTCAGGCGCCCGTCACCGTCTGGCAGACCGAGACCGCGATTCCCGACGTCGACCTGATCGTCGTCCCCGGCGGGTTCTCGTTCGGCGACTACCTGCGCTGCGGGGCCATCGCAGCCCGCTCGCCGGTGATGCGCGCGGTGGCCGAAAAGGCGTCGGCAGGCGTGCCGGTGCTCGGCGTCTGCAACGGGTTCCAGATCCTCTGCGAGGCAGGGCTGCTTCCGGGTGCGCTGATGCGCAACACGACGCTGAAGTTCGTCTGCCGCGAGGTGAAGCTGAAAGTGACGAACGCCCGCACGCGCTTCACCGAGGGCTATGCGCAGGATCAGGTGATCCGGTGCCCGGTCGCCCATCACGACGGCAACTACTTCGCCGACGCCTCGACGCTGGAGCGCATCGAGGGCGAAGGTCAAGTGGTGTTCCGTTATGCGGACGGCACCAACCCGAACGGCGCCATCAACGACATCGCCGGAATCGTCAACGATCGCGGCAACGTGCTCGGCATGATGCCCCACCCGGAAAACCTGATCGAGCCCGAGCATGGGGGCAGCGACGGCCGTCCGCTGTTCGAGGGTGCGCTGGGCCTCGTCGGACGGGGCCTCGCGGCTTGAACGCCGCACGACTCTCCACGCTGGGCTTCGCGCTCGCAGCCCTTCTCGTTGCGGGCGGTTGCGCGTCCCGCGCTCCGGCGCCGGAAAAGCCGGCCCCGCGTCGGGCCGATACCGGTCTCGACCGGATGGAGCGGCTGACGCTCACCGCCAATCGCTGCTGGTTCAAGTCCAAGGATCCCGCCTTCGCGAGCTACAGCATCGCGCCAGAACTGTCGTCTTTCTCTGGGCGTCCGCGTTTTCTCCTGGTGCCTCGCGGCCGCCTCGAGGCGCGTCCGCTGCTCGTTGTGGAAGGCGCGGCGGGATCGACCGATGTCGCGACCTACGGGCCTCTCCTCGACACCGCGCTGCGCGCACGGCTGGAAGGCGATCTCGCCCGCTGGCGCGCCGGCTCGACCGCCTGCGATGCCTGAAGCGCCTACGATCCTGCGAATTGCGGGCTTCGGCCTGCTCGTCCTGGCGTCGACCGTTCTCGGCGGTTGTCGCACCGACGCGGCGCCGTTGACCGCCGTTGGAGCGCCCGCTCCGAACGCTGCGGAAATTCGCTACATCCGCGATACGGGGTCGGCGATCTACCGGCGCCAGCCGTTCGAGCGGACACGGGGTTTTGTCGCCGGCGTTGCCGCGTCCGGCTATGCCGTCTGCCTGCGCGCGCCGATGCGGGACGGTCGCCTCGACCATACGCTGCTGATCCTGCAGCGCCGGATCGAAGGCGCGGTCAGTCAGGTCGAGGATGACGCGACGATCCTGCGCGCCAGTGCCGACGTCGGCCCTTGCCGCAACCGGTCGGATTGGGTACCGGCCAGATAAGACGCAGCTTTCCCGCCCGATCGGCGGCGAAGGCCTTTCGCCATTCCTGAAGACGGTTTCGGAGTCTCCATGGCCGACATCCAGATCACCCCGGAGCTCATCGCCAGCCACGGCCTCAAGCCGGACGAGTATCAGCGGATCCTCGACCTGATCGGCCGCGAGCCGACGATCACCGAGCTCGGCATCTTCTCGGCGATGTGGAACGAGCACTGCTCGTACAAGTCGTCGAAGCGCTGGCTGCGCACGCTGCCGACGAGGGGCGCGCGGGTCATTCAGGGACCGGGCGAGAACGCCGGCGTCGTCGATATCGGCGACGGCGACTGCGTGGTCTTCAAGATGGAGAGCCACAACCACCCGTCCTACATCGAACCCTACCAGGGCGCGGCGACGGGCGTCGGCGGCATCCTGCGCGACGTCTTCACCATGGGCGCGCGCCCGATCGCGGCCATGAACGCGCTTCGCTTCGGCGCGCCGGATCACCCGAAGACGCGGCACCTCGTGTCGGGCGTCGTCGCGGGCGTCGGCGGCTACGGCAACTCCTTCGGCGTGCCGACGGTCGGCGGCGAGGTGAACTTCCACCCGCGCTACAACGGCAACTGCCTCGTCAACGCGTTCGCCGCGGGCCTCGCGAAGTCGAACGCGATCTTCCTGTCCAAGGCGGAAGGCGTTGGCCTGCCGGTCGTCTATCTCGGCGCCAAGACCGGCCGCGACGGCGTCGGCGGCGCGACGATGGCCTCGGCGGAGTTCGACGACACGATCGAGGAGAAGCGCCCGACCGTGCAGGTCGGCGACCCGTTCACCGAGAAATGCCTGCTGGAAGCCTGCCTCGAACTCATGCAGACCGGCGCCGTCATCGCGATTCAGGACATGGGCGCGGCAGGCCTCACCTGCTCGGCGGTCGAGATGGGTGCGAAGGGCGACCTCGGCATCGAACTCGACCTCAACAAGGTGCCGGTGCGCGAGGCGCGCATGACGCCTTACGAGATGATGCTCTCGGAAAGCCAGGAGCGAATGCTCATGGTCCTGCGTCCCGAGAAGCACGAGGAGGCAAAGGCCATCTTCGTGAAATGGGGGCTCGACTTCGCGGTCGTCGGCAAGACGACGGACGATCTGCGCTTCCGCATCCTCTTCGACGGCAAGGAGGTCGCCAACCTGCCGATCAAGGAACTGGGTGACGAGGCCCCGGAATACGACCGCCCGTGGGTCGAGCCGAAGCCAGCCGCGCCGGTCTCGGCATCCGACGTGGCCGAGCCGAAGGACTATGGCGCCGCGCTTCTCCAGATCATGGGTTCGCCCGACATCGCCTCGCGGCGCTGGGTCTTCGAGCAGTACGACACGCTGATTCAGGGCAACTCGATGCAGCGGCCCGGCGGCGATGCCGGCGTCGTGCGCGTCGACGGCCACCCGACGAAGGCGCTCGCTTTCTCGTCCGACGTGACGCCGCGTTACTGCGAGGCCGATCCCTACCAGGGCGGCGCCCAGGCCGTTGCCGAGTGCTGGCGCAACCTCACGGCCGTTGGCGCCGAGCCCCTGGCCGCGACCGACAACCTGAATTTCGGCAATCCCGAGAAGCCCGAGATCATGGGCCAGCTCGTGAAGGCGATCCAGGGCATCGGCGCGGCCTGCGAGGCGCTCGGCTTCCCCATCGTGTCGGGCAACGTGTCGCTCTACAACGAGACGCTGGGCCAGGCGATCCTGCCGACGCCCACCATCGGCGGCGTCGGCCTGATCAACGACCGCACCAAGACGGCGACGATCGGCGGCTGGAAGGACGGCGACGTCCTCTTCCTCGTCGGACAGGATGGGACGCATCTCGGCGCGTCCATCTTCCTGCGCGAGATAGCCGGTCGCGAGGATGGCGGCGCGCCGGTGGTCGATCTCGAGGCCGAGCGTCGTCACGGTGATGCGGTCCGCAGCCTCATTCGCTCAGGCCGTGTCAGCGCCTGCCACGATCTCTCCGACGGCGGCCTTGCCGTTGCTCTCGCCGAAATGGCCATCGCGTCGAACATCGGCGCCAGGGTGTCCGCCGGCGAGGGCGCGCGTCATGCGCTGCTCTTCGGCGAGGATCAGGCGCGATATGTCGTCGCCGTAGCGGCTGAAGCGGCGGAGGCTGTCGCGTCGGAGCTGGGCTCCCTGCCCCATCGACGCCTCGGAACCGTCGGGGGCGTGGCGCTGGAGGTAGATGGCGCGCTGGCGGTCGCGGTCGCCGACCTCACGGTGGCGCACGAGAGCTGGTTCCCCAACTTCATGTCGGGCACCCTCACCGCGGAAGCCGCCGCGGCCTGACGCGAGCGGCCGGGTTCGATTGCTCGGACCCGGCAATGGCCCTATCCTCGGCATTGCGGCGACGCCTCCCTATCGTCGTCGCCGGCAGGAGATTACCGCATGCCCATGAACGCTCACGACATCGAAGCGATGATCAAGGACGCCATTCCGGACGCGACGGTCACGATCCGCGACCTTGCGGGCGACGGGGACCATTACGCCGCCGAAGTCGTCGCGGAATCGTTTCGCGGCAAGTCGCGCGTTCAGCAGCATCAGATGGTCTACAAGGCGCTGCAGGGGAACATGGGCGGCGTCCTGCATGCCCTCGCCCTACAGACGAGCGCTCCGAAGTAGGCATCCGATCCACGCGACCTTTAAAGCGCGACCCGGACATCGTATGTGAGCCGAGACGCACCATTGCCCGCCGGGTCGGCGGGCGCGACAAGACGGGATTTGGCCATGGCCGGCATCATCGAGTGGATCGACAACGAGGTGAAGACAAACGACGTGGTCGTCTTCATGAAGGGCACGCCGGACTTTCCGCAGTGCGGCTTCTCCGGTCAGGTCGTCCAGATCCTCAACTACCTCGGCGTGCCCTACAAGGGCGTCAACGTCCTGAGCTCGGACGAGCTTCGCAGCGGCATCAAGGAATACGGCGGCTGGCCGACGATTCCGCAGGTCTACGTGAAGGGCGAGTTCGTCGGGGGCTGCGACATCCTCCGCGAGATGTTCCAGGCGGGTGAGCTGCAGGATTTCATGGGCGATAAGGGAATCGCCTTGAACGCCCCGGCAACGGCGTCCTGACCGCCATTCGCCGACTCAGACAGGCCCGCTCATCCGAGCGGGCCTTTTTCGTTTGCGGACCAGCCGCAGCGTTCGTCAGGCGACCTTGCTTTTTGTACCGCCCGGCTTAGAACGAACGCGACCAACGAAAGACCGGACCTCATGTCGAGCGCGCCCAAGACCGTGCGCGGGATTCCCTATTGGGAGCTCGTGACCCTGATCGCCTGCATCATGGCGCTGAACGCCGCGGCCATCGACATCTTCATCCCGGCGCTCACCAACATCACGCAGACGCTGGAACTGGCCAACCCGAACCACGCCCAGTTCGTCATCACTGCCTACGTGATGGGTTTCGGCATCTCGCAGATCTTCTACGGTACGCTATCGGACCGCTTCGGCCGGCGGCCGGTGCTGCTGTTCGGCCTCTGCGTCTATGTCTTGGCGTCGGTCGCAGCCGTCTTCTCGACGAGCTTCGCCATGCTCCTGACGCTTCGTGCGATCCAGGGGATCGGTGCGGCCGCCACGCGCGTCATCGCGGTATCGGTCGTGCGCGACTGCTTCGGCGGCGCGCGCATGGCAAGCGTCATGTCGCTCGTCATGATGATCTTCATGGCGATCCCGGTGATCGCGCCGAATCTCGGCCAGCTCGTGCTCTTCGTGGGCGACTGGCACGAGATCTTCATCGCGGTCGCGGCCTTCGGCGCGTTCGTGACGCTGTGGACCTACTTCCGCCTGCCCGAGACGCAGCATCCTGAAGACCGGCTGCCGCTGACGATCGCACGTGTCGGGCAGGCGTTCCGGGTCGTCGTGACCAATCGCACGGCCTTCGCCTACACGCTCTCTACCGCTCTGACCTTCGGCGTCCTCTTCGCCTTCATCAACCAGGCGGAGCAGATCTACGTCTCGATCTACGGCATGGGCCCCGAGTTCACGCTCTACTTCTCGGCCGGCGCGATCTTCATGGCGTTCGCGTCGTTCTGGAACTCGCGTCTGGTCGAGCGCTTCGGGATGCGGCACCTGTCGCATGGCGCGATGTGCGTTTTCCTCGGGCTGAACGTCCTGCACCTCGTCATCGCGCTTTTGAACGGCGGCGTGCCGCCCTTCTCGGTCTACCTACCGATGACGATCCTCTCGCTCTGCATGTTCGGCTTCATCGGCACGAACTTCAACGCGCTGGCCATGGACCCACTCGGCCACGTGGCCGGCACGGCTTCGTCGGTGCTGGGCTTCATGCAGACCTTCGGCGGTGGCGTCCTCGGCGGGATCGTCGGCTTCATGTACGACGGGACGCTGATCCCGCTCCTCGTCGGCTACGTCGTCCTGTCGCTCGGCGCTTTCGGCTGCACGCTCGTCGCCGAGAACGGCAAGCTCTTCAACGAGCGGCCGAGCCCGCGCGACGGCGGGCCCCGCGTCGTGGAACCCGCGGCGGCCGAGTAGGCCGCCGCCAAACGGTTCAGGCGGTGATCTCGGGGCCGACGAGCTCGCGCACGGCCTTCCAGGTCGCCGCGTCCGGGGCGGTCAGAAGGCCGCCCTCGACGTCGGTCGGCAGGTAGGGCGAACCGTCGAGCTTGCGCACGTAGCCGCCGGCTTCCTCGATCAGCAGCGACCCGGCGAGGTGATCCCAGGGCATGAGCTTCAGATAGAACTGGAAGTGGACGTGGCCGGACGCCGCGAGGCGGTACTCATGGGCGGCTGTGCGATAGTTCGCGAAAACCCGGATCTCGGCCATCCGCTGAAGGAGCTGACGGCGCTCCTCCCTCGGCAGAAAGCTCGACGACGCGACACCGAACAGCTCCTCGACCGGAGCAGGTGCTGCGACCTGCAGGCGCTGACGCTCGCCGTTCGGACGCACCAGGAATGATCCGGCCCCGCGCTCGGCGATCATGAAGTCGTCGCCGAGCGGATCGTAGATGATGCCGCCGATCGTCTGTCCTTTCGAGACGACTGCGGCCATCACGCCGAACAGCGGCACGCCCATCGCGAAATTGGCCGTGCCGTCGATCGGATCGACGATGATCGAGAGGTCGGCCTCGGCGATCTTGGCCAGAAGGGCCGGATCGGCCGCGACGCTTTCCTCACCCACGAAGAGCGCGTCGGGGAAGGCGCTGCCGCAGGCCGCCTTGATGAAGCGCTCGGCGCTCTCGTCCGCCTCTGTCACAAGATCGATTGCGGACGTCTTCTCGCGAATGTCGCCTTCATCCAAGCGCCGGAAGCGCGGCATGACCTCGGCCTTGGCGGCGTCGCGCAGGATGGTGGCAAGCGTGTCGATATCGAAGGTCACGGGGTTTCGTCCAATCGGGGCTGGAGGCTGGCGAAGTCGAAGAGCGCGGGGTCGAGGAGATGGCTCGGACGCACGTTAGCGAGCGCCCGTCCGATCGTCTCGCGACGGCCCGGAAAGCGCGTTTCCATGTCCGACAGGAACGCCTTCATGGCGTTGCGCTGAAGACCGTCCTGACTGCCGCAGAGGTCGCAGGGGATGATGGGAAAGCGCATGGCGGCGGCGAAGCGCGCAAGATCATCCTCCGCCGAGCGGATCAGCGGACGCAGGACGAGAAGGTCACCCTCGTCGTTCAGGAGCTTCGGCGGCATGGCCGACAGCTTGCCGCCGTGGAACATGTTGAGGAAGAAGGTCTCGAGGCTGTCGTCGCGATGGTGCCCGAGCACCAGCGCCTCGCAGCCCTCCTCCCGCGCGATGCGGTAGAGATTGCCTCGGCGGAGGCGAGAGCAGAGCGAACAGTAGGTCGCGCCCGTCGGCACCTTCTCCTTCACGATGGAGTAGGTGTCGCGATACTCGATCCGATGGGCGATGCCGTTCGCCGTCAGCCAGTCGGGCAGGACGTGCTTCGGGAAATTCGGCTGGCCTTGGTCGAGATTGCAGGCGAGAAGCTCGACCGGCAGGAGCCCGCGCCATTTCAGGTCGAGCAGCAGAGCGAGCAGCGAGTAGGAGTCCTTGCCGCCGGAAATCGCAACCAGCCAGCGTGCGCCGGGCCGCGCCATGGCGTGGGTCCCGATCGTCTCCCGCATCTCGCGCAGGAGACGCTTGCGGAGCTTCTTGAAGGATACCGAATCGGGCGCATCGCGAAACATCGGATGCGCGCCGCCGGTGTCGGCTTCGTCGGCCGTCTCGTTGATCGGCTGGTTCGGAACGTCGTCCAGCATCGGGCCAGGTCCTCGCTTCGGGCCTCGATTAACAAGGACGGCCCCACAACAAAAGGCCGCCCGGAGGCGGCCTTCGCATTCGATAGCTCTCGGCGAACCGATCAGCGCGAGTAGAACTCGACGACCAGGTTCGGCTCCATGACGACCGGGTACGGCACGTCGCCGAGGCCCGGAATGCGCTGGAAGGTCGCGACCATCTTGGAGTGATCCGCCTCGATGTAGTCCGGCACGTCGCGCTCGGCGAGCTGGGTCGCCTCGATGAGGACGGTCAGCTGCTTCGACTTCTGGCGAACCTCGATCACGTCGCCGGCCTTGCAGCGGTACGAACCGATGTTGGTGCGCACGCCGTTGACGTTGACATGGCCGTGGTTGACGAACTGGCGGGCGGCCCAGATCGTCGGCACGAACTTCGCGCGGTAGACGATCGCGTCGAGACGCGACTCAAGCAGACCGACCAGGTTCTCCGAGGTGTCGCCACGACGACGGGCGGCTTCCTCGTAGGTCTTGCGGAACTGCTTCTCGGAGATGTCGCCGTAGTAGCCCTTGAGCTTCTGCTTCGCACGCAGCTGCGTGCCGAAGTCGGACATCTTGCCCTTGCGGCGCTGGCCGTGCTGGCCCGGGCCGTACTGGCGGCGGTTCACCGGGGACTTCGGACGGCCCCAGATGTTCTCGCCCATGCGGCGATCGATTTTGTACTTGGACGACTCGCGCTTTGACATCGCATTTCCCAAAGGATGAGGCGCACGCGGACCATCCGCTGCGCGAGGAAACGCGCCCTCCTTTGTCTCACCTTTGGAGCGAGACCGACAGGGCTGCCGAACGAAGCGCACGGCGGCCCACGGGACACGTAAAATGAAACCGGCGGACCCTTCGATCCGCCGATAGGCTGTCCCTATTGGCCAAAGCCCGAGAAGTCAAGCCGCGGCGGTCACTTGCGGGCGATCACCCAGATCGCGTGGACGATGCCGGGGATGTAGCCGAGGAGCGTCAGGATGATGTTGATCCAGAAGTGCTTGCCGAGCCCGACCTCCATGAACACGCCGAGCGGCGGCAGCAGGATGGCGAAGATGATCTTGATCAGGTCCATGGATCGATCCGTTGGTTTGATACCGCCTGACGAACGATGACGCGCTGCAGCCGTTCCTTTGCCGGGGCCCGGCCCCGCGCTCTTTCGATCACAATCCCGAGCACGTCCCAGCGGCTTGCCAGGCCGACCGCCATGCTGTCGGCCTGCCCAGGGAACACCTCCCGATCTCAGGCAGCAAGCCCGAAGCCGCGGATCAGCGAGCGCGTCGCGGCATCCGGCGAGCCCTTGGTGAAGATCGCTCGGTCCGGTCCCGACGGAATGTCGCCCGACGGCGCCGACAGCAGCGACAGGGCCCGCCGGGCGATGGCCTCGGCCGGATCGAGCCAGTCGACGGGCCATGGCGCCGTTTTGCGCATGCGATTGGCGAGAAACGGATAGTGCGTGCACGCCAGCACCACAATGTCGGTGCGCCGACCGTCGCGCTCGACGAAGCACGGCGCGATCTCGGCCGCCACGGCTTCTTCCTCGACGAAGCCATGGCGCATGTAATGTTCGGCCAGCTCGGCGAGCCGGACGCTGCCCACGAGGTTGACCTCGCATCTCGAAGCCCACTGCGTGATGAGATCGCGCGTGTACTGTCGCTTGACGGTGCCGGGCGTCGCGAGGACCGAGACGAGGCCGGAGCGCGTCCGCTCGGCCGCCGGCTTGACGGCGGGAACGGTGCCGACGAACTGCATGTGCGGGAACGTGGTCCGGAGGTCCCCCAGCACGAGCGTCGACGCCGTGTTGCACGGGATCATGCAGAGCGCGGGGTCGTGCTCGGCGAGAAGATCGCCGAACAGGCCGACGATCCGCGTCCGCAACGCCTCCTCTTCCCAGTCGCCGTACGGAAACGCAGCATCGTCGGCGACGTAGACGAAGCGCCGCTCGGGCATGAGGACGCGCGCTTCGCGCAGCACCGTCAACCCACCGATGCCGGAATCGAAGAGGAGAACGGGCTTGTCGCTCACGGCTCGCCTTTTTCAATTCGGTATTCGAACGCGCGCAGCACGCCGCGCAGCATTCGCACCTCGGCATCCGAGAAACCGGCACGCGTCAGCATGATCCGCAGATTGTGGACCATCGATTCCCGCTTCTCCGGCGGGAAGAAGAAGTTCGTCGTGTCGAGCGCGCTCTCCAGATGGTCGAAGAGACGGTAGAGGTCTTCCTTGGCGGCCGGCGCGATCTCGGGCGCCTGGAAGCGCGGCGCAGCACCCTCGCCAAGGCCCGACTTCATCCACTCGTAACTCATCAGAAGCACCGCCTGCGCGATGTTCAATGAGGCAAAGGCGGGGTTCACCGGGAAAGTCACGATCTCGTCGGCGAGATCGACCTCTTCGTTCGAGAGGCCGAAGCGCTCGCGCCCGAAGAGGATGCCCGCGCCCTGCCCGGCCGTGAAACGGGCGCGCAGCTCAGCGCCGGCCTCCTCCGGCCCGCGCACGGGCTTGATCGAGTAGCGCGGGCGGGCGGTGGTGGCGAGGAGGTAGGTGAGGTCGGCCGCCGCCGCCTCGACGGTATCGAACAGCTGGACCGCATCGATCACGTGGTCCGCACGCGAGGCGCTCGCCCTCGCCTTCTCGTTCGGCCAGCCGTCGCGCGGGTTGACGAGGCGCAGGTCGTCGAGGCCGAAATTGGCCATCGCACGCGCCACCATGCCGATGTTCTCGCCGAGCTGGGGTTCGACGAGAATGATCGCCGGTCCGCCGGTCCGGTTCTCGTCGCTTCTGTTGGTGCCGGCCAAGTGCGCCCGTCCTCGATGATCCGTGTTGGCCGGCACGATTATCCGAAGGAAGCGGGCGGCGCAAAGCCCGGCGCGGCTTTGCGCGGCAGGGGGGCGATGCTATAGGCCCGAGCATCGTGCCGGGGGCGCACATGCCCCCATCATTCGAAAGCGCTCGTCCCGTTCGGCCGAGCGCGTCGCAAGGGGAAGACAGCGATGGCGAAGATCAAGGTCGACAATCCGGTCGTGGAGCTCGACGGCGACGAGATGACCCGGATCATCTGGCAGTCCATCAAGGACAAGCTGATCCACCCCTACCTCGACA
Source organism: Aureimonas sp. Leaf324 (assembly GCF_001423245.1). Taxonomy (GTDB): domain Bacteria; phylum Pseudomonadota; class Alphaproteobacteria; order Rhizobiales; family Rhizobiaceae; genus Aureimonas. Next base: position 485,916 of record NZ_LMOH01000001.1, on the reverse strand, counting down.
TCGATCTCGAGTACTACGACCTCTCGGTCGAGAACCGCGATGCGACCGGCGACCAAGTGACGATCGACTCCGCCCACGCGATCAAGAAGCACGGCGTCGGCGTGAAGTGCGCCACGATCACCCCCGACGAGCAGCGCGTCGAGGAGTTCAAGCTGAAGAAGATGTGGAAGTCGCCGAACGGCACGATCCGCAACATCCTCGGCGGCGTGATCTTCCGCGAGCCGATCATCATGAAGAACGTGCCGCGCCTCGTGCCGGGCTGGACGCAGCCGATCATCGTCGGCCGCCACGCCTTCGGAGACCAGTACCGCGCGACCGACTTCAAGTTCCCCGGCAAGGGCACGCTGTCGATCAAGTTCGTCGGCGAGGACGGCCAGACGATCGAGCACGAGGTCTATCAGGCCCCGTCCGCCGGCGTCGCGATGGCGATGTACAACCTCGACGATTCGATCCGCGAGTTCGCCCGCGCCTCGTTCAACTACGGCCTGCTGCGCGGCTACCCCGTGTACCTGTCGACCAAGAACACGATCCTGAAGGCCTATGACGGCCGCTTCAAGGACATCTTCCAGGAGGTCTTCGACGCCGAGTTCAAGGCCGAGTTCGACAGCCGCAAGCTGACCTACGAGCACCGTCTGATCGACGACATGGTCGCCTCGGCGCTGAAGTGGTCGGGCGGCTACGTCTGGGCCTGCAAGAACTACGACGGCGACGTGCAGTCCGACATCGTGGCGCAGGGCTTCGGCTCGCTCGGCCTGATGACGTCGGTTCTGATGACGCCCGACGGCAAGACGGTCGAGGCGGAGGCCGCGCACGGCACGGTGACGCGTCACTACCGCCAGCACCAGAAGGGTCAAGAGACCTCGACCAACTCGATCGCGTCGATCTTCGCCTGGACGCGCGGCCTCGCGCATCGCGCCAAGCTCGACGACAATGCCGAACTGAAGCGCTTCGCCGACACGCTGGAGAAGGTCTGCATCGACACGGTCGAGGCCGGCCACATGACCAAGGACCTCGCGCTCCTGATCGGTCCGGACCAGCCGTGGCTCTCGACCACCGGCTTCCTCGACAAGATCGACGAGAACCTGCGCAAGGCGATGGCGACCGCTTAAGCGGCCGCACCGATACGAGATGGGAGCCGGCGCGTCTCACGCGCCGGCTTTTTCGTGCGCCGAGCAGTAGGGCCGAGCTTTGCGACGTTTCCTAGTTCGGTCGGATTGAACGGTTTCCGGACCCGCTTGATAAAGTCTCCCCGACGCCGGCATCCTCTTTGCGAGCCGAAAACCGAGGAACCGATCCAAAAAGCAAAAAACTTTCCGCGCCCGAAAAATTGGCGGCGCTGGGGCAAAAGTTTGGCTGGCCATCAGTGAGTTGGCCTAAAGCCTTCGGAGATCCCTTCAAAGCGGGACTTTCGCACTCGGGCGGTTTCCCGGCCAAAATGACCAAATGACGACGAAAAAGCGGAGAGCGAATCTCGCATCTCATCGACCACGATAAGATCGCGGAACCGCATTCGAAACAATCCCGTTAGGGGTGCATCCATCATCAAGGAGTGCATCGAATGCATCGCATGATTCTCGCCGCCACCAGCGCTCTCCTTCTCTCCGGCGCCGCCGTTCAGGCCCAGCAGGCCGCCGCCGTCGAAGTGAACGAGAACGTCATGCTCATGCCCTGGAACAAGTCCGTCGATGCCATCGAAGGCGCCAAGGTTCTGAAGAGCGGTGACGGCGTCGAACTCGGCGAAGTCGAGGCGGTGCTCGGCACCGACGCCAACACCCCGGTCGCCCTCGTGGTCGACTTCAAGGGCACGACCACCGGCTTCACGGGTTCCAAGGTGATCCCGATCGATCGTTTCTCGCCGGACGGCAACCGTCTGACGCTGACGACCTCGGCCGCCGAGATCGCGTCGTTCCCCGAGTATGCGGGCTGATCAGTCATCGGGGGCGCCACAGGGCGCCCCCTTTTTCATCGGCTAGAAAGCTGACAATCAGGTCAGCGAACTTCGTTCAACCTTGCGTCCACCACATCGAAGCTTCCAGCAAAGGCGGGAAGGTCGCGCAGGTTGTAAGGTGGGGCCGACCGTGTTGCGAGTTCGTAGGGGTCCCCATCCCGCACATTCACCCCACCATCGCCCTTGTTCCCAAGGGGTGAGCATTCAGCGGTGATCTCGCCTTCATAGAGGTAACAGATGTTCGTTCCGCTGATGAGGCCGCGCTTCGGGTGAATGCCCCAGTACCCGCGCACGATCTTGTCCCCCACCCAAAGGAACACCCGCCCATCCGGTGCGTGATACTCCACCTGGCGAGGTCCGATCGAATGGAACGTCTTGTCGGCGATGCGACGGCAGTCTTCCATGACGGACGGTTCGCAGGCGGAGAGTCCGAAACGGGTTGCGTCGAGCGGCGGAAGTTCTTTCGGCGCTGACACGCAGCCGGACAGGACCCCCAGGGCCACGGCCGTGAAACCGACGCGCAATCTCGTAACCGTCGCCATCAGCCTGCGAGCCTCGCCTCAATGGCGGTGATTGCTTCATCGGCCCTGTCCGCATCCGGGCCGCCGGCCTGCGCCATGTCGGGGCGTCCGCCCCCGCCCTTGCCGCCGATCGCCTCCGAGGCGGCGCGGACCAGATCGACCGCACTGACGCGCTCGGTGAGATCGGCCGTGACGCCGACCACCACGCTCGCCTTGCCGTCCGCGACGCCCACGAATGCGACGACGCCCGAGCCAAGGCCAGCCTTCGCGTCGTCCACCATGCCCTTCAGGTCCTTGGCGGCGACACCCTCCAGCACGCGTCCGATGAAGGAAATTCCGCCGATATCCTTCGGAGCGGACGAGGACGACGATCCGTCACCGGCCAGCGCCAGCTTTTTCTTCGCTTCGGTCAGTTCGCGCTCCAGCCGCCGACGCTCCTCGACCAGCGAATCCACGCGGTCCGCGATCTCGGACGGTCCGACCTTGAGCGAGGCGGCGATCCGGCGGACGCGCGCATCCTGCTCCAGGAAGTAGTCTCGCGCCGCAGCGCCCGTCAGCGCCTCGACGCGGCGCACGCCGGCGCCCACCGCGCTCTCGGAGACGACGTGGACGAGACCGATGTCGCCCGTCGCCCGTGCGTGCGTGCCGCCGCAAAGCTCGATCGAGTAGGCTGCCTTCCCGCTGCCATCCTTGGCCCCGCCCATGGACACGACGCGGACCTCGTCACCGTACTTCTCTCCGAACAGGGCCATGGCGCCGAGCGCGATCGCGTCGTCGACCGCCATGAGGCGGGTTTCGACCGGCGTGTTCTCGCGGATGACGTCGTTGGCGAGCGCCTCGATGCGAGAGAGTTCGTCCGCCTCGACGGGCTTGGGATGCGAGAAGTCGAAGCGCAGACGGTCGGAAGAAACCATCGAACCCTTCTGGGCGACGTGGGTGCCGAGAACCTCGCGCAGGCCCTCGTGGAGAAGATGCGTCGCCGAGTGATTGGCGCGGATGCGGGTGCGCCGCTCGTGGTCGACGACCAGCTCCAGCGGCGCGCCGACCTTCAGCGTGCCTTCTGCGACCTTGCCGCGATGAATGAAGAGACCGTCGGCCACCTTCTGGGTGTCGGTAACGGTGAAGAGAACGCCTTCCCCCTTCATCGTCCCGGTGTCGCCGACCTGACCGCCGGACTCCGCGTAGAACGGCGTCTGGTTGAGGACGACCGCGACCTCCTCACCCGCTCCGGCGCTACCGATCTCCTTGCCGCCCTGGACGATGGCGCGGACCTGACCCTCGGCAGTTTCGGTATCGTAGCCCAGAAACTCGGTGGCGCCTTCGCGCTCGCGGATCGAGAACCAGATCGTCTCGGCAGCCGCCTCGCCCGAACCGGCCCAGCTCGCGCGCGCTTCGGCCTTCTGACGCTGCATGGCGGCGTTGAAGGCATCGAGATCGACACCGACGCCACGGGCGCGCAGCGCGTCCTGCGTCAGGTCGAGCGGGAAGCCGTAGGTGTCGTAGAGCTTGAATGCCGTCTCGCCGTCGAGCATGTCGCCCTGCCCGAGCGAGCCCGAGGCGTCGTTCAGAAGCGACAGGCCACGGTCGAGCGTGACGAGGAAGCGCTTCTCCTCGAGCTTCAGCGTCTCGGAAATCAGAGCCTCGGCGCGGGCGAGTTCCGGATAGGCGCGCCCCATCTCGGCGACCAGCGTCGGCAGGACCTTGTAGATCACCGGCTCGCGCGCGCCGAGAAGCTTCGCGTGGCGCATGGCGCGGCGCATGATGCGGCGCAGGACATAGCCCCGGCCCTCGTTCGACGGCAGCACGCCGTCGGCGATGAGGAAGGCGGTGGCGCGCAGATGGTCGGCGATCACCCGGTGCGAAGCGAGCGCATCCCCCTCGGCACGTGAGCCGATGGCCTCCTCGACGGCCGCGATCAGGCGGCGGAACAGGTCGGTCTCGTAGTTCGAGGTGACGCCTTGGAGGATCGCGGCCATGCGCTCGAGACCCAGGCCGGTGTCGATCGAGGGTCTCGGCAGGTTCAGGCGCTCGCCGGGCGAGACCTGCTCGAACTGCATGAAGACGAGATTCCAGAATTCGAGGAAGCGGTCGCCGTCCTCCTCGGCCGAGCCCGGAGGGCCGCCCCAGACGCTCTCGCCCTGGTCGTAGAAGATCTCCGAGCACGGACCGCAGGGTCCGGTCTCACCCATGGTCCAGAAGTTGTCGGAGGTCGGGATCCGGATGATGCGGTCGTCGGAGAAGCCGGCGATCGACTTCCACAGCTTCGCCGCCTCGTCGTCCTCGGAGTAGACGGTGACGAGAAGGCGCGACTTGTCGAGCGCGAACTCCTTGGTGACGAGGTTCCAGGCGAGGCTGATCGCCTCTTCCTTGAAATAGTCGCCGAACGAGAAGTTGCCGAGCATCTCGAAGAAGGTGTGATGCCGGGCGGTGTAGCCGACATTGTCGAGATCGTTGTGCTTGCCGCCGGCCCGCACGACCTTCTGCGCGGTCGTGGCGCGCGTGTAGGGGCGCTTTTCCAGCCCGGTGAAGACGTTCTTGAACTGCACCATGCCGGCGTTCGTGAACATCAGCGTCGGGTCGTTGCGCGGGACCAGCGGCGAGGACGCGACCGGTTCGTGGCCGTTCTTCGCGAAATACTGGAGGAACGTCGACCGGATCTCGTTCACGCCGCTCATGGGAAACCTTCAGGGCTTGGATAGGATCGCAGCGCAGGAACGCCGCAGCGCCAGCCTTTTAGCGAGGGGCTGAAACCCTGTCCATGCTCGCGCGCGACGGCCTGCGGGCAACGCGCACAGGCTGCCGAGCGCCGGATCCCCGCGGATGGCTCAGAGACGGATCACGAGTTCCATGCGATCGGCGGGAAAGCGCGACCGCAGCGCCTGGACCGGGCGATCGTCGGCATCGACGTCGATGGCGCTGGAGATCAGCACGATGCTGTCGGGCGGCAGGTCCAGATGCTCGGCGTCGACCGGATGCACGCGCTCGGCCGTGATTCGGGTCTCGAGCCGACGGTAGTCCGGCAATCCGTGCCGCTTCAGGGCTTCGGTGATCGATCCGGTCTCGGCATAGTCGCGCACGATGTTGGGAAAGCGATCGGCCGGAAAATAGCCGGTCGAAACCGATAGCGGCAGGCCGCTGGCGACGGACAGGGTGTCGAGGCGGGCCAGCGCCGCGCCGAGGGGGCAGTTGAGCAATGCGGCCAGCGCCTGATCGGCGCGCACCGTTTCCGAACGGATCAGACGCCCGGCGGGCCGCTGGCCCTGCGCCGTGACGTTCTCGGAAAAGCGGGTCCGCGGGCCGACCGGATAGGCAAGACGCGGTGCGGGTGCGTTGACGAAGGTGCCGCGTCCCCGCTCCGAGCGCAGAAGCCCCTCGGCCGCGAGCGACTGGATGGCGCGGCGAACGGTGTGCCGGTTGACCGCATATCGCTCGGCAAGCTCCATCTCGGGCGGAAGCTGGTCGGCCACCGAGCCGTCGGCGATGCTGGCACGAATGCGGTCCGCCACGCGTCGCCAGCGCGTCACCCCCTCGTCCGCATCGTTCATTCCGTCTGGCTCCATCCGACACCGCGCCGCCGTCATAGAGGTGTCACCATCAAGGCGCTATACCATCCCCGTTAAGACCGGTAGTCTAGACAAATAGACAACTGGAAGCGGGTCGTACACGATGCCTGAAACTGCCACCCCCTCGAACGCGCGAGCTGAGGATGCCCGCAAGCGCGCCATGAACGCGCTGGCGCTGGCGCCGCGAGGCTTCCTGAAGGATCGCTTCGCCGGCTTCGCGAACGAGGTGCCGACGGCCCTGTCCGTTCGCGGGCCGGAGGTCGGTCTCGTCATGCTGCGCGGCCGGGCCGGCGGCGGCGGTGCGGCGTTCAACCTCGGAGAGGCCAGCGTCTGCCGCGCCACGGTGCGGCTTGCGACCGGCGAAGTGGGGCACGCCATGATCCTCGGACGCGACGCCGAGACCACGCGCATCGCCGCTCACCTCGACGCCCTCTGGCAGACCCATGCCTGGCGCGAGCGGATCGAGGCCGAGGTCGTGACGCCGGCACTCGCCGCCGACGCCGAAGCGCTGGAGCGCCGCGCCGAGGAGACGGAAGCCACCCGCGTCGATTTCTTCACCGTCGCCCGAGGCGAGGATTGAACGTCATGTCCGCTGCGCTTTCCACCTCTGCCGTCTCCGGCGGCTTCGTCGATCCGATCCTCGGCTCGCAGGCCGCATTCCGACGGATCATGGGCGCCTTCGCGGAGCCTGGCACCATCATCGACCTCGGCGCCTTCGTTTCGGCGCCAAGGCCCCTGACGCCCGCGATCGCGACGCTGCTGGCGACGCTCGCCGATGCGGATGCACCGGTCTTCCTCGAAACCGACGACGTGACCGAGGCGTCGTCGTGGATCGCGTTCCAGACCGGCGCGGCCGTGCTGGCCGATCCGGCCAATGCCGCGTTCGCGGTCCTGTCGCTGAAGTCCGATCCCGCGCAGTGGCAGCGATACCCGGTCGGTACCGACGTCTATCCCGACCGCTCCGCGACCCTGATCCTGCCGGTCCAGGCGCTGGAGGGCGGCGCGTCGCTGACGCTGTCGGGCCCCGGCATCGAGACGACGCGCCGCATCGCACCGCTCGGCCTGACCGCCGGGTTCGTCGCAGCGCGCACGGCGAACCGCGCATTGTTTCCGCGTGGGCACGACCTCGTTTTGGCAACCGATGCGCAATGCCTCGTGCTGCCGCGCACGACCCGCGTCGAGGAAGCGTGAGATGTACGTTGCCGTCAAAGGCGGTGAAGCCGCCATTCAAAAGGCGCACCGGCTGCTCGCCGACCGCCGCCGTGGAGACCGAAGCCTCCCGGCGCTGACCATCGAGCAGATCGCGTCGCAGCTGGCGCTCGGTGTCGACCGCGTAATGGCGGAGGGCTCGCTCTACGATCCCGACCTCGCGGCGCTCGCCATTCGCCAGTCGCGGGGCGATCTGATCGAGGCGATCTTCCTCCTGCGCGCCTTTCGCACCACCCTGTCCCGCTTCCGCGCCGCCGAACCGCTCGACACGGGCTCGATGCGGCTGGAGCGACGTATCTCGGCAACCTACAAGGACCTGCCGGGCGGCCAGCTTCTCGGGCCGACCTTCGACTACACCCACCGCCTGCTCGACCCGACGATGGCACGCGACGAAGCCGTGGCCGAGCCGGAACGCCGCGCGGCGCCGACCGCTGTCGCGCCCCGCGTCACCGATCTTCTCGGTGCGGAAGGCCTGATGGAAGGCGATGGCGAACCCGGCGGCGAGCCCGGCGACATCACGCGCGATCCGCTTGATTTTCCCGCCGGACGCGACCTGCGGCTGCAGGCGCTGGCCCGCGGCGACGAGGGCTTCCTTCTGGCGCTCGGGTACTCGACGCAGCGCGGCTACGGGCGCACCCATCCCTTCGTCGGCGAAATCCGGATCGGGCATGTCGATGTCGAGGTCGAGCTCCCCGAACTCGGCTTTGCCATCACCATCGGGCGCGTGCGCGTTACGGAATGCCAGATGGTGGCGCAGTTCACCGGCGGTCCCGACGAGCCGGCCCGCTTCTCGCGTGGGTACGGTCTCGTGTTCGGGCAGTCGGAGCGCAAGGCGATGGCGATGAGCCTCGTCGATCGCGCACTGCGGGCCGACGAGTACGGCGAGGAACGGCGCAGCCCGGCGCAGGACGAGGAGTTCGTGCTCGAGCATTGCGACAACGTCGCCGCGACCGGCTTCGTCGAGCACCTCAAGCTGCCCCACTACGTCGATTTCCAGGCCGAACTCGACCTCGTGCGTCAGCTCAACGCCGAGCGGGACGCCCGCCAGGAGGCTGCCGAATGAGCACCGAGCTTCCCGCCATCAACTTCGCCTATCTCGACGAGGCGACCAAGCGCATGATCCGGCGCGCGATCCTCAAGGGGATCGCGATCCCCGGCTATCAGGTGCCTTTCGCCAGCCGCGAGATGCCGATGCCCTACGGCTGGGGCACCGGCGGCGTGCAGGTCACCGCGGCCGTCATCGGGCAGGACGACGTTCTCAAGGTTATCGACCAGGGGGCCGACGACACGACAAACGCCGTGTCCATCCGCGCGTTCTTCCAGTCCGTCGCGCGCGTCGCGACGACGACGAAAACGGGCGAGGCGACGATCATCCAGACGCGCCACCGCATCCCCGAGGTGCCTCTCCGGGACGGACAGATCCTCGTCTATCAGGTGCCGATCCCCGAGCCCCTGCGCTTCCTCGAACCACGCGAGACCGAGACGCGCACGATGCACGCGCTCGAGGAATACGGGCTGATGCACGTCAAGCTCTACGAGGACATCGCGCGTCACGGCCATATCGCGACCACCTACGCCTATCCTGTGAAGATCGAGGGTCGCTACGTCATGGACCCCTCACCCATCCCGAAGTTCGACAATCCGAAGATGAACCGGTCCCCGGCACTGCAATTGTTCGGAGCGGGCCGCGAGAAGCGCATCTATGCGCTGCCGCCTTACACCGAGGTCGTCAGCCTCGACTTCGAGGACCATCCGTTCCGCGTCCAGAGCTTCCGCACGCCGTGCGCGCTTTGCGGCTCGACGGGCGTCTATCTCGACGAGGTCGTCACCGACGATCGGGGCGGACGCATGTTCGTCTGTTCCGACACCGATCACTGCGAGACGCAGCGCGACGCCGCGGAGAACGGTCTCGCGCTTGGGGAGGCCGCGGAATGACCCTGGAAGCTCCTCTCCTCCACGTCCGCGACCTCGAAAAGCGCTATGGATCGCGCGTCGGCTGCACCGGCATCTCGTTCGATCTCTGGCCGGGCGAAGTGCTCGCCATCGTTGGCGAATCCGGCTCCGGCAAGACCACCCTTCTGTCGTGCATCTCCGCGCGCCTGGAGCCGACCTCCGGCAGCGTCTCCTACGCCATGCGGGACGGCGTGACCCGCGATCTCGCGGGCCTCACCGAGGCCGAGCGGCGGCTCCTGATGCGGACCGACTGGGGCTTCGTCCACCAGAACCCCGCCGACGGATTGCGTATGCGCGTCTCCGCCGGGGCCAATGTCGGCGAGAGACTGATGGCCGTCGGCCAACGTCACTATGGGACGTTGCGCGAAACGGCGCAGGATTGGCTCGGCCGGGTCGAGATCGCCGGAAGCCGCATCGACGATCGGCCGACCGAGTTCTCCGGCGGCATGCGCCAGCGGCTTCAGATCGCCCGCAACCTCGTCACGCATCCGCGACTCGTCTTCATGGACGAGCCGACGGGCGGGCTGGACGTGTCGGTACAGGCGCGCGTTCTCGATCTCCTGCGCGGGCTCGTCGCCGACCTCGGGCTGTCCGTCATCATCGTGACCCACGATCTCGCCGTGGCGCGGCTCCTGTCGCAGCGGATGATCGTGATGAAGGAGGGGCGCATCGTCGAGGAGGGCCTGACGGACCGGGTGCTGGACGATCCGCACCATCCCTACACCCAGCTTCTCGTCGCCTCGATCCCGGAGTCCTGATCGTGTCCGCTCCGTTCCTGTCCGTCGAGGGCGTCGCCAAGTCCTTCACCATGCACCTGCGCAGCGGGCTGACACTGCCCGTCGTCGAGAACGTCCGCTTCGAGCTTCATCCCGGCGAATGCGTCGTGCTGGGCGGTCCGTCCGGCGTCGGCAAGAGCTCGATCCTGCGCATGATCTACGGCAACTACGCGGTGGATCGCGGCTCGATCCTCGTGCGCGACGCCGCAGACGGCGAGATGCGCGACCTCGGTGCCGGAGACCCGCGCACCGTGCTCCGCCTCCGCGAGCGCTCGATCGGCTATGTCAGCCAGTTTTTGCGAGCGGTGCCTCGCGCGTCCGCTCTTGAGGTTGTGGCTGATCCACTGGTCCGGATCGGCGTGCCGCGCGAGGATGCGAGCCGGCGGGCGGCCGCCATGCTGCGTCGGCTGAACCTGCCGGATGCCCTCTTCGACCTGCCGCCCGCGACCTTCTCCGGCGGCGAGAAGCAGCGCGTGAACATCGCGCGCGGTTTCCTGACCGATCACCCGATCCTGCTTCTCGACGAACCGACGGCCTCGCTCGACGCCGCCAACCGTGACGTCGTGGTGGCGATGATCCGCGAGAAGCTCGCTGCCGGTGTCGCGATCCTCGGCATCTTCCACGACGAGCCCGTCCGCGCGGCCGTCGCTACCCGCATCCTCGACGTCTCAGCGTTTTCAGCTCGAAAGGCCGCCTGATGCCGAAGCTCAGCGAACACAAGCCGTGGATCCATCCGACGGCCGAGATCGAGACCACATCGTTCGGCCGATACACCGAGGTCGAGGCGCGGTCCGTTCTCTCCGAGGCGGTCCTCGGCGACTATTCCTACGTGATGCAGGACTGCCGGATCTTCGCCGCTCGCATCGGTAAGTTCGTCAACATCGCGGCTTCGGTGCGCATCAACGCCACGAACCACCCGGTCTGGCGCGCCACGCTGCACCACTTCACCTACCGCGCCGGCGACTATTTCGAGGGCGCCGAGGACGAGGCGGACTTTTTCGAGGCGCGGCGCGAGAACACCGTGAACATCGGTCACGACGTCTGGATCGGCCACGGCGTGACGGTGCTGCCGGGCATCACGATCGGCAACGGGGCTGTCGTCGGCTCGGGCGCGGTGGTGACGCGCGACGTCGCCCCCTACACGATCGTCGGCGGCGTGCCGGCCCGTCCGATCCGCGACCGGTTCGACCCGGGCGTCGGCGAACGGATGGACGCGCTCGGCTGGTGGGACTGGCCGCACGACACGCTGCATGCCGCGCTCGAAGACTTCCGCACCCTCGACGCCAGCGCCTTCCTCGATCGCTACGAAGGCGTCACGCAACCTTCATCCGCGCGTCACGCAAGTCGCATCGCCTCCTGACATTGTCCGCGAAAATCGGAAGGACGACCGCCATGACCGCGATCTCCGTGTCTCGCCTGTCGAAGCGCTTCGGAACGACGCAAGCCCTGTCCGGCATCGACCTGTCCATCGGTTCGGGTGAAATGGTCTGCCTGATCGGCGCTTCTGGTTCGGGGAAGTCGACGCTGATCCGTCACATCGCCGGACTGGAACTCGGCGACGGCAGAGACAGCCGGGTCTCGATCTTCAACGTGCCGACGCAGGCGGGCGGCCGCCGTTTGCCGGGCGCGCGGACGATGCGCCGCGACGTGTCGATCCTGTTTCAGCAGTTCAACCTCGTGTCGCGCCTGTCGGTGCTCACCAACGTTCTCGTCGGCAAGCTCGGACGGATCCCGCACTGGCGCGGCACGTTCGGCGTCTTCAGCGCCGGCGAGAAGGCGGAAGCCAGGAGCGCCCTCGCCCGCGTCGGCATCGAGAAGGTCTGGCGCCAGCGCGCGTCGACGCTTTCGGGTGGCCAGCAGCAACGGGCCGCGATCGCCCGAACGCTCGTCCAGAAGTCGCGCATCCTGATCGCGGACGAGCCGATCGCCTCGCTCGACCCCGCGTCCGCCCGTCGCGTGATGGACATCCTGTCCGACATCAACCGCACCGACAGCATCACGGTCCTCGTGTCGCTGCATCAGGTCGAATACGCGCGCCGCTACTTTCCACGCACGATCGCCATGCGGGACGGCCAGATCGTCTTCGACGGTCCGTCCTCGGCGCTGACCAACGCCTTCCTGTCCGAGCTCTACGGCGCGGCCTCGGAAGAACTCGTTCTGCCGGAAGCACCGGCAGCGCATCCCGACCCCCGGTCCGAGCCGGCGGTTACCAAGCGGCTCGGAGCCTTCGAGGCCGCCTGAACCAACTCAACCAACCGGAGACGACAATGAACGCGATCCTTAAGGGTCTGGCGGCGCTCGCGCTCGCTTCGACATTCGCCGGCTCGGCCATCGCCGAGACCATCAACTTCGGCATCATCTCGACCGAGTCGCAGCAGAACCTGCGCACCAAATGGCAGCCGTTCCTCGACGACATGAAGAAGGAGACGGGTCTCGAGATCGAGCCCTTCTTCGCCACCGACTATGCCGGCGTGATCGAGGGCATGCGCTTCGGCAAGGTCCAGATGGGCTGGTTCGGCAACAAGTCGGCGATGGAGGCGGTGGACCGCGCCAAGGGCGAGGTCTTCGCCCAGTCCGTGCCGTTCAGCGGCGAGCCCGGCTACTACGGCCTGATCCTGGCGCCCAAGGACTCGCCGCTCAACAGCGTCGACGACCTCCTGAAGTGCGACAAGACGTTGAACTTCGGCCTCGGCGATCCGAACTCGACGTCGGGCTACCTCGTGCCGATGACCTTCGTGTTCGGCGCCCGGAACATCGATCCGAAGTCCTGCTTCAAGACGGTGACCAACGCCAATCACGAGACCAACGCGATGGGCGTGGCCAACGGTCAGCTCGACGCCGCGACCAACAACACCGAGAACCTCGCGCTGATCGAGAAGAACCAGCCGGCTGCCTTCCAGAAGGTCAAGATCATCTGGAAGTCCCCGCTGATCTCATCGGACCCGATCGTCTGGTCGAAGGACCTCTCCGCCGAGACCAAGGAAAAGCTGCGCACGTTCGTGCTGAACTACGGCACCGATCGCACCAAGGGCGACAAGGCTGAAGAGCTGAAGACGCTCGCTGGCCTTACCTGGTCGCCGTTCCGCGCGTCCAGCGACGACCAGCTTCTGCCGGTCCGTGTGATGGAAGTGTCGAAGGCGATGGCCGCGACCCGCAACGACGCCTCCCTCTCCGCCGACGCCAAGGCCGCCAAGCTGAAGGAGCTGGAGGACAAGAAGGCCGGCTACGAAGCAAAGCTCGCCGCGGCGCCGCAGGGCTGAAGCCCGATCCAAAGCGTCCATCGCCGCGCCGGACGCGCGGCGGTGGACCGTCAGTCCAGGAGACACCGAGATGACGAACGCGCCCACCGCAGACGCCAAGGCCGCCGCGGCGATGGACACCGCGCCGAAGCGCTCGCTCGGCAGCCTCGCCGTCTGGCTGGGGCTGGCGCTTCTTCTCGTCTGGAGCTGGGGCCCGGCCGACATGGGGCGCTGGACCTACCTCTTCACTGATTCCGCCAACATGGCGGAGTACGCGAAGGGCTTCCTGTCGCCGAACTTTTCGGACTGGCGTTACTACCTCTCCGAGATGATCGTGACGGTGCAGATCGCGGTCTGGGGCACGTTCCTGTCCGTCCTACTGTCGATCCCGTTCGGCATCCTCTCGGCCGCCAACGTCTCACCGTGGTGGGTTCATCAGTTGGCGCGACGTCTGATGGACCTGTTCCGCGCCATCCACGAAGTCGTTTTCGCCGTGCTCTTCGTCGTGGCTGTCGGACTCGGGCCGTTCGCCGGGGTCATGGCGCTCTTCATCCACACGACCGGTATTCTCGCCAAGCTCTTCTCGGAAGCCGTCGAGGCGATCGATCCACGGCCCGTCGAGGCGATCCGCACCACGGGTGCGTCGCGGCTGCAGGAGATCGTTTACGGCGTCATCCCGCAGGTCCTTCCGCTGTGGATCTCGTTCTCCCTCTACCGTCTCGAATCCAACGTGCGCGCCGCCACCGTGCTCGGCGTGATCGGAGCCGGCGGCATCGGACAGGTGCTGTTCGAGTCGATCCGCGGCTTCTATTATCCGCAGGCATCGGCCATCCTCATCATCGTGGTCGCAACGGTCACGGTCATGGACGTCATCTCGCAGAGCCTTCGAAAGCGCGCCATCTAATGCGCGCCGCCATCTACTTCACGCCGCCGCGCGACGCGCCGCTGACCCGTCTTGCCGCCGCATGGCTCGGTCGCGACGCCTTCTCGGACGGTCCGACCGAGGCGCCTCTACCCCTCGTCGCGGAGCCCGCCCGGTACGGTTTCCATGCCACGATTAAGCCGCCGTTTCGCCTCGCCGAGGGTCGGACGCTGGAGGAACTCGACGAGGCGCTCGCCGACTTTTGCCATCGGCACCGCCGGGCCGAGATCGCGCAACTGGAGCTTCACCGCATCGGACGCTTCTTCGCGCTGGTTCCCGGCGGGCGCGAGCCGGCTCTCCATGCCCTGGCCGACGAGACCGTGCGGCAGTTCGAGCCCTTCCGAGCCCCCCTCGACGCGGCCGAACTGGCGCGCCGGGCGCCGGACCGGCTGACCGAGCGGCAGCGCGAGCACCTCGACCGCTGGGGCTACCCATACGTCTTCGACGAATTCCGTTTCCACATGACCCTCACCGGCCCCGTCGCCGACGAGGACGCCGCAGCGGTCGAGGCTCGACTTCGGGAACGCTTTGCGCCCGTGATCGGGCAATCGCTGGCGATCGACGGTCTCGCGCTCTTCGTCGAACCGCGCCCCGGCGGGCCGTTCCGCGTCCACACCCTCCATTCCCTGTCTTCCGATAGCGCAACGAGCCCGACATGAGCAGTCCAGCGACCGAAGAGGTCTTCCACAACGCCCGCATCGTCCTGGCCGACGAGGTGATCGAGGGCAGCATCCTCGTTCGCAATGGCCGGATTGCCGACATCTCGAACGGCACGTCCAATGTGGGGACGGATCTGGAGGGCGACTACCTTCTGCCCGGCCTCGTCGAGCTTCACACCGATCATCTCGAAGGCCATTACCTCCCCCGCCCGAAGGTACGCTGGAATATCGACGCCGCGCTGCAGGCCCACGATGCCCAGGTTTCGGCCTCCGGCATCACCACCGTGTTCGACGCCCTGCGGGTCGGCATGGACGAGGACGCCGCGCTCGGCTCGACCGACATGTCGGCGATGGCCGACGCGATCCTCGACGCGACGCGCGACGACCGGCTACGCGCCGAACACTTCATCCATCTGCGGTGCGAGGTCTCGGCACCCGACGTCGTACCGGCCTTCGAGACCATGATCGGCAACGAGCGCGTGCGGCTGGCGTCCTTGATGGACCATGCGCCCGGCCAGCGCCAGTTCGTCGATATCCAGACGTACCGCACCTACTACCAGGGTAAGATGCGGATGACGGATGTCGTGTTCGACGCGTTCTGCGCGCGGCGCGTGGCAGAGTCCGAGGCGAACTCGCCGGGCAACCGACGCCATATCGCCGGGCGCTGCCGCGAAGCCGGCATCACGCTCGCCAGCCACGACGACGCGACGGCCGCGCATGTCGAGGAAAGCCGCGAGCTCGGTATCGCGCTCGCCGAGTTTCCGACCACGTTGGAGGCGGCACGCCTGTCGCGCGAAGCCGGACTGTCGGTGTTGATGGGGGCGCCCAACGTCGTGCGCGGCGGCTCGCATTCGGGCAACGTGTCGGCGAAGGACCTCGTCGAGATCGGCGTTCTCGATGTGCTGTCGTCGGACTACGTGCCGTTCAGCCTGATCCAGGCGACCTTCGTGCTGGCGGGGTCGATCGGGTTGCCCGCGGCGACCGCGATGGTCACGCGGACGCCCGCGCGGGTCGCCGGTCTCGATGACCGCGGCGAGATCGCCGTGGGTCTGCGGGTGGATCTGGTACGCGTGCGCGCGCAGACCGGCGCCGCCAAGCCGCCAGTCGTGCGCAGCGTCTGGCGCGAGGGGCGGCGCGTTGCGTGACGACGGAACGCCGCAGGGGCTTCTCGTGGCCGTGGTCGGCCCGAGCGGCGCCGGCAAGGACACGTTGATCCGTCTCGCGTTCGAGAGTTTGGGCGACCAGCCCCGCATCGAGCTCGCCCGGCGGACGATCACCCGGCCGCCGGACGGCGAGACCGAGGATCACGACAGCCTCGACGCGGACGCGTTCGCAAACGTCGAAGCCGCCGGAGGCTTCTGCCTGACGTGGCGGGCGCACGGCCTCGCTTACGGACTGCCGCTCGCGATCGAAAAGCGCGTGCGGGCAGGTCAGATCGTGGTGGCGAACCTTTCCCGCCGTTCCCTCGCGGACGCCGCCGCTCGCTTCGGCCGGATCGCGGTGGTCGAGATCACCGCCCCGCGCTCTGTCCTCGTCGAGCGCATCGCCGCCCGCGGCCGGGAGAGTGCGGATGAGATCGGACGACGTCTCGCCCGTCAGGTCGGTCTCGATATCCCCGCTCGGTGCGAAAGCTCCCTGACGATCGACAACAGCGGTCCGCCTCGTCCAAACGCGGATGCTCTCGGCAACCACCTCCTCCGGCTCGCGGCGTCCGCCCAACGTCTTGATTGACGGTGCTGGCGAAGGCTTGACCTTCCGATGCCGCTGGGTTGGAGCATGGTCGCCACCAGACGGAGCGCCGCGCCATGAAAGCCATGATTTTCGAGACGTTCGGGACCAAGCCGGACATCCGGCAGGTTCCCGATCCGACCCCTGCCCCGGACGGCGTGGTGATCGAGGTCATGGCGACGGGTCTTTGCCGCAGCGACTGGCACGGCTGGATGGGGCACGATACCGACATTCGCCTGCCACACGTGCCGGGACACGAGTTCGCGGGCGTCGTCACCGCCGTTGGGCGGGATGTCAGGCGCTTCACGCCGGGGGAGCGCGTGACGGTTCCTTTCATCGCGGCGTGCGGGCACTGCCGCGAATGCCACGCCGGACACCAGCAGGTCTGCGAGGCGCAGTTCCAGCCTGGCTTCACGCACTGGGGATCGTTTGCCGAGTTCGTGGCGATCGACCGGGCGGACAACAACCTGGTGCGCCTGCCGGAGAGCATGGATTTCCGGACGGCGGCCAGTCTCGGCTGCCGTTTCGCCACGTCGTTCCGCGCCGTCGTCGATCAGGGACGCGTGCGCGGCGGCGAATGGGTGGCGGTGCATGGCGCCGGCGGTGTCGGCCTGTCCGCCGTCATGATCGCTTCGGCGCTCGGGGCGCGCGTGGTGGCGATCGACGTCGCGGAAACGAAGCTCGAACTGGCGCGCCGGATGGGCGCGGCGGCGACCGTCAACTCCCGTGAGGTCCCCTCCGTGGTCGAGGCGGTCCGCGAGATCACCGGGGGCGGCGCGCATGTCTCT
This sequence comes from Aureimonas sp. Leaf324, assembly GCF_001423245.1. Lineage (GTDB taxonomy): Bacteria > Pseudomonadota > Alphaproteobacteria > Rhizobiales > Rhizobiaceae > Aureimonas. The sequence goes on along the minus strand of NZ_LMOH01000001.1, from coordinate 468,610 downwards.
CTGGATGCGCTGGGTCATCCCGAGACCTGCTTCAACTCCATCGCCAATCTTCGCCGCCGCGGCCGCCACGTGCAGGTCGGGCTGATGCTGGCGGACAACGCGAAGGCCGCAATTCCCATGGCGCAGGTCATCGCCCACGAGCTCGAAATCTACGGCAGTCACGGGATGCAGTCGTGGCGGTACGACGCGATGCTCGAAATGATTCTCGCGGGCTCGCTCCGTCCCGATCGACTGATCGGCGAAACGTTGTCGCTGGAAGCGGCGGTCCCTGCTCTCGTCGCCATGGGACGAAGCGCCCCGGACGGTATCGCCATGATCGATCCGACGATCTGAACCGTTCCCGCAGCACAAACGAAAAGGGCGCCTTTCGGCGCCCTCTTCCGTCACGATCACTCGGCGTCGTCGTTCGGATCCGGACCGCCGTTCTGCAGCAGCTGCTCGGCGATCAGTCCTGCGTTCTGGCGGATCGCGGACTCGATCTCGGCAGCCACCGCCGGATTGTCGCGCAGGAACTGCTTGGAGTTCTCGCGGCCCTGCCCGAGGCGCTGCGAGTTGTACGAGAACCAGGCGCCCGACTTCTCGACGATGCCGGACTTCACGCCGAGGTCGACCAGTTCGCCGACCTTCGACACGCCCTCGCCGTACATGATGTCGAACTCGACCTGCTTGAACGGGGGTGCGAGCTTGTTCTTCACCACCTTGACGCGGGTCTGGTTGCCCGTGACCTCTTCACGCTCCTTGATCGATCCGATGCGGCGGATGTCGAGGCGCACGGAGGCGTAGAACTTCAAGGCGTTGCCGCCCGTCGTCGTCTCGGGCGAGCCGAACATCACACCGATCTTCATGCGGATCTGGTTGATGAAGATGACCATGCACTTCGAACGCGAGATCGAGCCCGTGAGCTTGCGCAGCGCCTGGCTCATCAGGCGAGCCTGCATGCCGGGCAGCGAGTCGCCCATCTCACCCTCGATCTCGGCGCGCGGCGTGAGTGCGGCGACCGAGTCGATCACGAGAACGTCGATCGCGCCGGAGCGGACCAGCGTATCGACGATCTCCAGCGCCTGCTCGCCCGTGTCCGGCTGCGAGATCAGAAGGCTGTCGAGATCGACGCCGAGCTTGCGGGCGTAGACCGGATCGAGCGCGTGCTCGGCATCGACGAAGGCGCAGACGCCTCCGCCCTTCTGGGCTTCCGCGACCGTGTGGAGCGCCAGCGTGGTCTTGCCCGACGACTCCGGGCCGTAGATCTCGACGATACGACCCTTCGGAAGACCGCCGACACCGAGCGCGATGTCGAGCCCCAGCGAGCCGGTCGAGATCGTCTCGATGTCGAGCTTCTCGGTGGCACCGAGCCGCATGATCGAGCCCTTGCCGAAGGCCCGCTCGATCTGCGACAGGGCTGCGTCGAGCGCCTTTGTTTTGTCCACCGATGTATCCTCAACGAGACGGAGTGAATTCTGGGCCATGGGTCAGGACCTTATTCCATGAGCGATGGTGGGGTGCAACGTCGTTACCGTGGCTCTTCATGTACCTCTTTTGTTCTCGTTTTGCAAGGCGTGATCCCGATTTGTTCCGGCGTCTCCTTCGTGATTCGTGTGGGTGGTCGTCCGCTAAATGGTTGATCGATCGTTAACAGTCGCTCCGGGTGTCCTCCCGGCCTCGGTGGTCGTCGTCGGGGCCGCCCACGTCGATCGGATCGCAGCGTCCGATGCTGCCTTTCGGCTCGGCTATTCCAATCCCGGCCGCGTGACCGAGCGTCCAGGGGGCGCTGCCTTCAACGCCGCGGTTGCGCTGCGGACATTCGGGCATGACGCAGCCATCGTCAGCGCATTCGGCGGGGACGAGGCGGCCGAACGCGTCGGCATCGAACTCGACCGCGTCGGAGTCTCCGACGCTCGCATCTGTTGGCTCGATCGTCGGTCGGCGACCTACACCGCGCTGGTGGACGCGAACGGAGATCTCGTCGGCGGTATCGCGGATATGGAGATCTACGATCGGCTGAACCCGCGTGTCCTGTCACGCCGCCATTTTCTCGATCGGGTTGCGAACGCCGATGGTGTCCTCGTCGACGCCAACCTCTCGTCAGCAGCGCTTGGTCACCTTGCCGGCCTCGGGCCGCCCCGCCTTGGCGCCATCGCGGTCTCGCCCGCCAAGACCGGCCGCCTCGCGCCGATCCTGGAACGCCTTTCGGTCCTTTTCGCCTCGCGCGCCGAGATCGCCACGCTTCTCGAGCTTCCCGATGCGACGAGCGACGCCGACCTCGCCTTGGCCGTGCGGCGGGCCGGTCTGGCGCGGGCGGTTGTCACGGACGGGGCCCGACCCGTCCTCGTCGTCGAACCCGATGCGGTCTGGCGCCAAGCGCCGCCGATTGTCGACGTTGTCGGTGACGTCGTCGGCGCCGGCGATACGCTGGCTGGCGCCACGTTCGGCGCCTGGCTCCTCGGCCTGGCTTTCGCGGATGCCGTGCGTCTCGGTCTGGCCGCGGCATCGCTGCGGATCGGGCACGGTCTCGACGACGGCTCGGCGGGGAAAGCCCACGTGATCGCCGCCGCTCTTCCCGAACCCGACATCATCCCAGTCTGACGGAGCGCCCCGTGCCCCAGCCCTATCAGTGTTCCGAATCCGTCCGCGCCGCCCTCGACGTCGGGCGCCCGGTCGTCGCCCTTGAATCGACCATCATCACCCATGGCATGCCATGGCCGCAGAATGTCGAGATGGCGCGAGGTGTCGAAGCCCTGATCCGCGCCGAAGGCGCCGAACCTGCGACGATCGCCGTGCTGGGCGGTGAATTGCGCATCGGCCTTTCCGATGGAGACCTCGTCGCGCTGGCCCAGACGACGGACGCGATGAAACTGTCGCGCGCCGATCTGGCCTTCGCGACGGCGATGGGACGCACCGGGTCCACGACCGTTGCGGCAACCATGATCGCCGCGGCGCTCGCCGGCATCGGCACGTTCGCCACCGGCGGTATCGGCGGTGTGCATCGCGGCGCGGAATCCAGCTTCGACGTGTCGGCCGATCTTGAAGAGCTGGCACGAACGCCGGTGATCGTGGTGTGCGCCGGTGCGAAGGCGATCCTCGATCTTCATAAGACGTTCGAAGTGCTCGAAACCAAAGGCGTTCCGGTCGTCGGCTTCGGAACGGACGAACTGCCGTCCTTCTGGTCGCGCGGTTCCGGCATTCCAGCGCCCCTGCGCCTGGACAGCCCGCAGGCGATCGCGGCGTTCCAGCGTTCGCGCGAAGCGATCGGGCTGGAGGGCGGGATGCTGATCGCCAACCCGCTCGCGCCCGAACTCGAGATCGACCGCGAGACGGTCGCGGCCTGGATCGAAGCCGCCCTCGCCGACGCCGAGACGGAGGGCGTGCGGGGCAAGTCGGTGACGCCGTTCCTGCTAAAGCGCATCTTCGAGTTGAGCGGCGGTCGTTCGCTGGAGGCGAACATCGAACTCGTCCGCTCGAACGCGCGGCTCGCGGCGCAGATCGCCGTCGCCACGGCCCGGAGCTGATCGGCTACTCTTCGAGCGCTTCTTTCACCGCCACGGCCAACTCGCGGAGCGAAAACGGCTTCGGCAGGAAACCGAACTTCTCGCCATCGGGGAGATTCTTGGCAAAGGCGTCTTCGGCATAGCCCGAGACGAAGATGAACTTGAGGTCCGGCCGCTGCTTGCGCATCTCGCGCAGAAGGGTCGGGCCATCCATTTCAGGCATCACCACGTCGGAGACGACGAGGTCGACCTTGCCGCCGATCTCCTCCATCACGTCCAGCGCCTCGAGGCCGCTCGACGCCTCATGGACCTCGTAGCCCCGCATCTTGAGGGCGCGCACGTTGCCCGCGCGCACATTGTCCTCGTCCTCGACGAGGAGGATCGACGCGGTGCCGGACAGGTCCTGCTTGGCGTTGGAGGCGGCTGGGGACGGCAGTTCACCCTTGGCGGCGGGAACATCGACCGGGATGTGCCGCGGCAGGAAGATGCGGAAGGTCGTGCCTTCGCCCGGCTTCGTCTCAACAAAGATCGACCCGCCCGACTGCTTGACGATGCCGTAGACCATCGAGAGGCCGAGACCGGTGCCCTTGCCGATCTCCTTGGTGGTGAAGAACGGCTCGAAGATGCGCTCGGCGACATCCGCCGGCATGCCCGAGCCGGTGTCCGACACTTCCATGAGGACATAATCGCCCTCGCCGAGCTCGCTGTAGCCGAACTGGGCGGCCTCCTCGGCCGGCACGTTCCGCGTCGAGATGATGACGCGGCCGTTCGTCGACATGGCGTCGCGCGCGTTTTGAACGAGGTTGGTCACGACCTGCTCGAACTGGCCGATGTCGGCCATCACGGGCCACAGGTCGCGCGCGTGCTGCCGTTCCAGCTTCACGAGGTCGCCCGAAATGCGCTTCAGGAGAAGGTGCATATCGGCGATCACGTCGGTCAGGTTGAGCATCTTGGGACGCATCGTCTGGCGACGGGAATAGGCGAGAAGCTGACGCACCAGCGAAGCGGCGCGGTTGGCGCTCTGCTTGATCAGCAGGAGATCCTGGAACGAGGGATCGCCCGTCCGGTGGTTCAGGAGCAGGAAGTCGACCGACGCGGTGATGATCGTCAGCACGTTGTTGAAGTCGTGCGCGATGCCCCCGGCCAGATTGCCGATCGCCTGCATGCGCTGCGATTTGGCGAACTGGTCCTCCAAGGTCCGCTGCTGCGTGATGTCGACGCCGTAGAGGATCGCGACCTCGCCCGAGCCGTCGCTGACATCGGCATTGGCGCTGAGATAGAGGCGCGCCGAGCGGGTCGGCTCGCTGGTCAGGTCGACGTCGAGCGACGGGATGCCCGCCTGTCCACGCATCGCGGCCGACACCGCCTGGCGCAGCGCTTCGCGATGTTCCTCGCGCAGACAGTCCGAGACCGCGGCGCGCCCCATTGCCGCCTCGTCGCCGAAAAGGCTCGTGAAGGCGGCGTTCGCGCGGCTGACGCGACCGTTGGCGTCCATCGCGGCGATCGCCATGGGCGAGGAGTTGAAGAAGCGCATGAAACGGATTTCCGCCGCTCGCAGCGCGTTCTCGTCGTCGCCGCGCGGCGCGCGATCGAGCACGAGGGTGCGTGTCAGCCCCGGCGCGCCGTCGGCCGTCCGTGTCGCGTTGCGCAAGAGACGGACCGGCAGGCGCTGGCCCGCCGAGGTGACGAGATCGAGGTCGAAGCTTTCGACCGCGCCGGCGACGCGCTGATCGCCGGAGCGTCGCAGGAAGCTCGAAGCACCCTCACCGAGGTAGTCCTGGATGGAACGCGAGTAGGGTTTGAAGGTCGCGAGATCGAGCGACAGCCAGTCCGCCAGCGTCGCGTTGATGTAGGCGATGCGCCCTTGCTCGTCGGCGGCGAAAAACCCAGCCGGAGCATGGTCGAGATAGTCGATCGCGTGCTGGAGGTTCTTGAAGAACGACTCCTGCTCTTCGCGCTCGGGCGTGATGTCGGCGATCTGCCAGAGTTGAAGCCCGGCCGCCGCCTCGCCGAAGGGACCGACCGAGGCGCGATACCAGTGAGGCGACGACGGTCCGACGCTTCCGAGACGGCGGGTCAGGCGAAACTCCTCCTGGCCCGGCTTGTTCTCTCGCGCGAGGTTCGCCAACCGATAGATCGCTTCGGACGCCTCCGCCTCGCGCGACAGAAGACGCTCCAGCGTGCGGACGGACGAGGCGCCCGCGGCGCCCGTTTCCTCGCCGTAGGCCTTGTTGGCGTAGATGATTCGCCCCTTGCGGTCGGTGACCAGCATGCCAACCGGCAGCGAATTGAGCGCCTCGCGGGCGATGTCGGCATCGGCGACGCGCGGGCCGATGTGCAGGAAACCGAGCGCCAGGCCGAACACGGCCGCAATTCCGCACATCGCCAGGATGGCGAACATGACCAGAAGCGCCAGCGCGCCATAGGAATGTCCCAGAAGCGCCAGGGTCGCCGCGAAGACGAAGACGAAGCCCGCAAGGAACAGAAGACGGCGGACGCCGCTCGAATCGGACCGTCCGTCGATCAGCGGCTTATCGCTCATGTGCGTGGCGGAAGCGGGCGTCTGGTCCACAGCAGATGTTCCATATGCGAACGATCGACCCTTCCGAGGCAAAGCCGAACAGATTAATGCGGGACGGCACGGGCATGAGAATCTGTCGAATTTGCGCCATCCGCAATCTCTCGACATGATGGCACGGCACTATGTTCCGAAGCTGACGCGGCGCTGGAGCCTGGTCGGTGGAACCCTAGATGGCAGACAAGGCGTCGTCCGACGGAACCGTCGCGGTTCCATCGCATACGAAGGCCCAGGAGGATATGGTAAATGCGTGAGTGGCTCGCGAGCATCGTCGGCGAAAGCCTGGCCCCGATCATGACGGTGATTCTGGCAGCCGCGCTGGTGGTGCTCCTGGCGCTCGTCCTCATCGGACTGGCGAAGCGCGTGTTCGCCGGCAGCGGAGGCATCGGTGGCCGTTCCCGCGCTCCGCGCCTCGCGGTGCTCGACATGGCGCCCGTCGATCCCAAGCGCAAGCTCGTGCTGGTTCGCCGCGACGATGTCGAACATCTGATTCTGATCGGAGGACAGAACGATCTCGTCGTGGAGCCCGGCATCGTTCGGGGCCAGCCGCGCAAGGCCCGTCAAGAGCCGGGTTTCGCGGAACCCGATCAGCGCGTCGCCGCGCAGCCCCAGCCCCAGCCCCAACAAGCCCTTCCCCATCGCCGCACGCCGCGACCGAGCGTCCAGCCGGTTCCGAGCGATGCGCAGCAGCCGGGGGAACATCCGCCGATGGCGCCGGTTGCCGAGACGCCGGTCGCTCCGGTTCAGGAGTTCCGGCAACAGCCCGATGTGCGAGCACAGGCGCCGGTGCCGGTGCCGAATAGGGCCCCGCAGGTCGAGCCGCGCGTTTCCACGCCCACAACCTCGGTGCATCCGCAGGCTGCGGTGCCCCGTGTCGAGCCCGATGTCGTGCCGGCCCCCGTCGTTGTCCCGCCCGTTCCCGCTGTCCAGCCACCGATCGTTGCCGCCGCGCCGCCCGTACGGGTCGCGGAAGAGCCGACACCCGCTCGGCGCCCCGAGCCCCATGGTCCGACAGAACCCGTCATGCCGTCGCGCCGTACCGTAGAGGCGTCGGCGCCGGTGCCTCCGCTGTCGTCACGCGGCCTGCCGACGACGACCTTCCTGGAGCCGGCAGCGCGCCGCTCCGAAGCCACCCCCGCTGTCCCTCCCACCAGCGCGCAGACCTACGAGCCGCCGCGCCAGGCGATCATTCCGCCGGCACCGATCCATCGCCAACCCGTTGCGCCGGTCGCGCCGGTGGTGGCTGCACCACCCCCCGCGCAGATGCCGCCAGCGCCGCAGCCGCAGCCGAATGCCGAGCGTCCTCCGGTGGCGCAGCCGACGCAGCCTCCCGCTTCACCGCCCGTGTCAGCGCCCCCCCGCTCGATGGCGACCCCCACCCTGCCCCAGCCGTCGCGCGCCACTCCGGTCGCACCGCCGGTTCGCAACGACATCGAGGCGACCCCGGCGCGCTCCTTCTGGTCAACGACGCCTGCCGTTCCGACCGACGCTCCGACACAGTCCGGACGCGACGCGGATGCTCCCCGTTCCGAGCCCGAGGACGGGCGCGGCGCTGCGCCGATCGTTCCACCGCTGCCGGACCGCATCCCGGTGCGCTGGCCGTCCGCGCCGGTTGCCCCGCGCGCTGATTCCAATGCCGATGCGGAAGTGGGCTTTGCCGGTCCGAAAGCGGACGCCGATACGGCCGGTCCCGCTCCGCTATCGGTGCGCAGCTTCGCATCGACCATCCAGGATCGTCGCACCTCGCCCGCGGTGGAGACCGCGCCTGCCGTAACCGCGCCGACGCGCACGGCGCCTTTGCCACCGGTCGCCGCGCCGCCGGTCTATGCGGCCGCTCCGATCACCGCAGCCCCGCCGGTTGCTGCTGCATCGGAGACGCAGGCGGACGATCCGCGGACACCGCCGCACGAGGAAACGGAACGAGCGTTGACGCTCGAGGAAGAGATGGAGCGCCTTCTCCACGATTTCACGATCGACGTTTCCGAACGACGCTAGGCGAGACGAACGAAAAAGGGCCGCGCGAGCGGCCCTTTTTTGGTCGGATCATCGTGTCGACCGCATCACTCGTCGCGGTAAACCTTCTCGCGGCGTTCGTGGCGTTCCTGCGCTTCCAGCGAAAGGGTGGCGATCGGCCGAGCATCGAGCCGACGCAGGCTGATGGGCTCTCCGGTCTCTTCGCAATAGCCGTACGTCCCATCGTCGATGCGCTCGATGGCCGCGTCGATCTTGGCGATCAACTTGCGCTGCCGGTCGCGGGCCCGAAGTTCGATGGCCCGGTCCGTCTCGGACGAGGCCCGGTCGGCCGCATCCGCCTGATTGGCGTTCTCGCTGGCGAGCGCCTCCAGCGTCTCGCGGGATTCGCGCAGAATGTCCGCCTTCCATCCAAGCAGCTTCTTGCGGAAGTACTCCTTCTGGCGGTCGTTCATGAAGGGCCCGTCTTCCGGCAAGCCGGTTCCCAACGGAAGGGTTTCACTCATGCGGATCCTCCATCTGCACCTTGCGCGGGCTTATAGCGACCGTTGCAGAACCTAACAAGTTGCCCCAAGGACGCTGTGGCTTTTGCATTCGACAGGCCTAAACTGCGAAAATCGCAGCGAATTTGTGACAGCTCGATGCCATGCGCTTTGCGCCGTCCGCTCCGGATCAGCTCCGGCGACAGCGAAAAGGCGCATGTCGACTTCGCGCTGCGGTTGCGCGTCGCTTCGCCCGGTCGTGCCCCGATTCTCGACCTTCGGCCCGGCATGTCCTAACGATGAGGCATGACGGGTGAACGAACGATCCACATCCTCCGCCACGCCCATTCCTCATGGGCGGTCCCCGGCCAGCGAGACCATCAGCGTATCCTCGACGATCGGGGGCGCGCCGACGCGTCACGGCTCGCCACGAAACTTCGAGACCTAGATGTTCGTGTGGGATCGGTCGTGTGCTCGACCGCCGTGCGGGCGAGGCAGACGCTCGATCTCGTCCGCAGCGCGCTGCCCGTCGATGTGCCGGTGCGGTTCAGCGACGATCTCTACGCACTCGGAGTGGAAGCCTATAGGGCCGAAATCGAGGGTTTCGACGGACCAGGCGAACTGCTGCTGGTCGGTCACAATCCAACGATTGAGGACCTTGCCATGACCCTCTGCGAAACGGATGTAGCGTCGCAGGAGCGGCTGACAGGCGGCGTCGGCACGGCGAATTGGCTGATCGTCGACCTGGCCGACGGTGGAGACCTTGCCGGTGTGCTGCGCGACATCATCAAGCCTTGAGCGTCCCGGTCTGTCGGGAGGGCCGAGGGCCGACTATATCAGGGCGACCAGACTGCCTCTTCCAGACCCGATCGGTTGCCCATGCCCTCCATTGCCGACGAAGCGCGGATCGTCTTCGACAATCTCTCGGATCGAGGGTCCGGGCTGTTTCATCCAACGCTCCGTCTCGGCGTGGCGGGACTGTCTCGGGCCGGCAAGACGGTCTTCATCACCGCGCTCGTGCATAATCTCCTGCATGGCGGGCGGCTGCCGATGTTCGAGGCGCAAAGTTCCGGGCGCATTTCGCGGACCTACCTCGAGGAGCAGCCCGACGATGCGGTGCCGCGCTTCCAGTACGAGGAGCATCTGCGGGCGATGCTCGAGGATCGGGTGTGGCCGCAGTCGACCCGCGCGATCTCGCAGCTTCGCCTGACGGTCGAATACGAGACGGCTTCCGGCTGGATGCGGTTCCTATCGCCGGGCAAGCTGTCGATCGACATCGTCGATTATCCCGGCGAGTGGCTCCTCGACCTGCCGCTTCTCGAGAAGGACTTCGCGACCTTTTCGGCGGAATCGCTGGAGCGCGCGCGTTTGCCGTCCCGCGATCGGATGGCGCGCCCCTTTCTCGAGGCGCTCGCGGCGATCGATCCCGCCGCAGCGGCCGATGAGACGACGAGCCAACGGCTGAGTTCGACCTTCGCCAACTATCTGCGCGCCTGCCGCGAAGACCGGACGGCGCTTTCGACCCTTCCGCCGGGCCGTTTTCTGATGCCGGGAGATCTGGAAGGCTCGCCTGCCCTAACCTTCGCCCCGCTGCCCGTCGAGGCCGGCCGCAGCTACCCGAAGGGCAGCTACGGCGCCGTCCACGCGCGGCGCTACGAGGCCTACAAGACCGTGGTCGTTCGTCCATTCTTCCGCGACCACTTCGCCCGCCTCGACCGGCAGATCATCCTGATCGACGCGCTCCAAGCGATCAACGCCGGCCCCGAGGCTGTCCAGGACCTCGAAACGGCCTTGAGCGACATTCTGGCATGCTTCCGCCCGGGCCGGGCATCCTGGCTCGGCTCGCTCCTGACGCCCCGCATCGACCGCATTCTCGTCGCGGCGACCAAGGCCGATCACCTTCACCGCACCAGCCACCAGCGCCTCGAAAATATCGTTCGCAGGCTTGTCGACGGCGCAGTGGATCGCGCCCGGCTTTCGGGCGCGCAGACCGAAGTCGCCGCCATGGCCGCGGTCCGCGCAACCCATGAAGCGACCGTCACCGACCGGGGCGAGACGCTGCCCGTGATCGTCGGCACGCCGATCGAAGGCGAAGAGATCGGAGGACAACGCTTCGACGGTCGCATCGAGACGGCGGTGTTCCCCGGCGACCTGCCGGACGATGCATCCCGCATTCTGCGAACACGCCCGGACGGCACGGGGGCGCTCGATCCGTTGACGTTCGTCAGGTTCCGCCCGCCTCGGCTGGAGCGAACCACGGAGGGCGCGACGCTGTCGCTGCCGCAGATCCGTCTCGACCGCGCGCTTCAGTTTCTGGTGGGGGATCGTCTGGCATGAGCGAAACGCCCCGCCGCCCGTCCGCCTTCCCGATCGATCCGCCCGCTTCGCTGCCGCCGATCCAGGCAGCCCGGGAGCCACGCAGCATCTCCGATCTGGCGCGCGTTAAGATCGAGCCGGACGATACGTTGGAGGCGGAAGCCGCCGCGCGACTGGACGCGGATCCCGCCACCCGCCGCCGACGTGGTTTCTCCTTCGGAAAACTGGCCATGGGCGCGCTCGGCGCCCTCGCCTCGCTCGCCTTCGGTCTGGCCCTCGACAGCTTCGTGCGCGACCTCTTCCAGCGCTCGGACTGGCTGGGCTGGGCGGCCCTCGGCCTTGCCGGACTTCTGATTGTCGGTCTCATCGGCGTCGTCGGCCGCGAGGCGATCGGAATCATGCGGCTGAACGACGTGGAGCGCGAACGGCGGGATGGTCGCCGCGCCTTCGAGACCGACTCCGCCGCCGAGGCGGAGGCCGTGGTGGCTCGGCTCTCGAAGATCGTGGCGTCGCGTCCCGAGACTGCGGCCGGCCGCGAGAGGCTGCATGCCTCACGCGACGACGTCATCGACGGGCGCGACCTCATCACCCTCGCCGAACGCGAACTCCTCCTGCCGCTCGACGCGCGGGCGCGCGCGCTCGTCCTCGCTTCGTCGAAGCGTGTGTCGGTGGTGACGGCCGTCAGCCCTCGGGCCTTCATGGATCTCGCCTTCGTCCTGTTCGAAACGGTCAGGCTGATCCGCGCGGTGTCGTCGCTCTACGGCGCCCGGCCAGGGGCCCTCGGCCTCGTTCGGCTGGTGCGCGACGTTCTGGCGCATCTGGCCGTCACGGGCTCCATCGCCATCGGCGACGGCATCGTCGGGCAGGTCGTGGGACATGGCCTCGCGGCCCGGCTTTCGGCCAAACTCGGCGAGGGTCTCGTCAACGGCCTGCTGACCGCCCGCATCGGCATTGCCGCGATGGACCTCTGCCGCCCCCTGCCTTTTCTTGGGGTCCAGCGTCCCCGGATCGGAGACTTCCTCAACGAACTCAAGCCGATGGGTGGCGAGAAGCCCTGAGCGTTGCCAAGACGAGAGGGCGGCGTGCGAAAGGTTCGGTTAACCGTTCCGCGCGATAGATAGGCCCATGTCCTTGCCGCTCCGAAGGCCCGCCATGTTCCGTCCCGTCGTCGCCGGATTGTCGCTTCTGTCGCTCGCCTGCGTCGGCTCCCTGCCGGCACGCGCGGCTGATGTCGACCAAGCCTTCTTCAACTCCGTGTTCGGGCGTTGGTCGGGACCGGGCGAGATCGTCGCCGGCAAGTACAAGGGCACGAAGTTCGTCTGCGACCTGTCCGGGCTCCAGACCGAGAAGGCGGTCGGCATGTCGCTGGACGGCGCCTGCCGCGTCGGCATGTTCTCGCAGCCGATGAACGCCACGTTCACCAAGGGCGGCTCCTCCTACAAGGGCACCTTCCTGGACGGATCGGGCGGCAAGGGTCTCGATATCGTGTCGGGCGACGTGTCCGGCAATAAGGTGGTCGTCGGCCTCGATCGCAAGCAGCTCAAGGGCGCGATGGTCGCCCGGCTCGAGGACAAAAACAAGCTGATGATCACCATCTCGGTGCAGGTCGCGGGCGAGCTCGTCCCGGTCATCGGAATGACGCTGAAGCGCGACGAGAGCGTCAAGCGCGCCGCGCTCGCCGACTAACCGGTCAGGCCGTTCGCCACCAATCGGGCGCCAGATCGCGCCGCTCGATGCCCGTGGTATCGAGCGAGCGAAGGCGCTCGGCGATCGAAACGCCGTCGACCGACAGCTGCGGAGCAATGTCGGCCAGGGGCACGAGGACGAAGGCCCGGTCCGCCATCCGCGGGTGAGGCAGGGTCAAGCTGTCGCTCCGCAAGCTCATGCCGCCGAAATCGAGAAGGTCGAGATCGACGGTTCGCGGTCCCCAGCGCACGCTTCGGTCGCGATGCAGGGCCGCCTCCACCGAGAGGCAAAGCGCCAGCAGAGTCTCCGCTTCGAGGCTGGTTTCAACGCATGCACAGGCATTGAGGAAGGGCGGTTGTTCGATCGGCCCCCACGGAGGCGTGCGGTAGACAGGCGAGACGGCCACGACGCGCGTGCCGCTCTCCCGGTCGAGCGCGCGCAGGGCTTCGGCCATCGTGTGGACGGGATCGCCGATATTCCCGCCGAGCCCGAGATACGCCGCGGTCATCGCGTCCCCCTCGCCAGCGCCGCGTCCACGACCGCGAGCGCGTCGCGTGTCGGTGCGACCGCGTGCACCCGGAAGATCGAAGCGCCGCGCTCGCGCAGGAGCACGCTCGTCGCGGCGGTCGCCACGTCGATGTCGCCGGCATCGCGATCGAGGACGCCGCGAACGAAGCGCTTGCGCGACGTACCGACCAGGATCGGGAGTCCGAGCGATGCGAGTTCCTGAAGGCGCACCATCAGCTCGAGATTCTCGCCCGCATCCTTCGCGAACCCGAAACCGGGATCGACGACGATCTGCTCGTCGGCGACGCCTGCCGCCCGCGCGATTGCGATCGAACGGGTGAGGAAGGCGATCTGATCCTCGATCACATCCGGCAGCTTCCGCCGCTCGCGGCCCGTATGCATCAGGCAGAGCCCCGCGCCACTTCGCGCGGCCACGCGTGCGATATCAGGCTCGCGCTGGGCACCCCACACGTCGTTGACGATCGACGCACCGGCCTCGACAGCCAGCGACGCCGTCTCGGCGCGATAGGTGTCGATCGAGATGGCGACGTCGGAGCGGGCGCGCAGCGCCGCGATCACCGGCAGGACCCGTCGTTGCTCCTCCGCTGGCCCGACAGGCTCGGCGCCCGGCCGCGTGGATTCGCCGCCCACGTCGATGATCCCGGCGCCATCCGCCACCATCGCCAAGGCAGCCTCGACCGCCCGTTCGACTTTTCCATCGAAGCGTCCGCCGTCGGAAAAACTGTCCGGCGTGACGTTCAGGATGCCCATGATCGTCGATTTGGTGCCGAGTTGCAGCGTACGACTGTGCGCAAGGCGCCACATGCGGTCGGTTGTCACGGCCGTGGGCGACATCATCCGTAGTTCCCCCGCCCGTTACTGACGACCGCAATATTTCCGCAATCGTATCTTGTATCTCTTGGGAACCTGCGTAGCGTAGGGGTCAGGTGTTTCAAGGGTCGAGGCCAGCGACGATGCGGCGACTTCTGATCTGCAGCCTCGCGGCTGGATGCATGTCCACCGGCTTGGCCCACGCGGCCGAGATCACCGAGCGAACCACCTATTTCATGGTGCGCGGTGCGACCTTTGCCGAACTCGACAAGGCGCTGGGGTCGAACGGCCCGCTTCTGGGAGGCGGCGAGCGGCACGCGGGATCGACCAAGGTGACCTTCAGCCGCGACCTCGAGTTCAAGACCGACAAGACGGGCTGCCGTGTTTCGCGCACGAACCTTCGTCTCGACCTCGTCACGACGCTGCCGCGCTGGAACGCGCCGCGAGGGGTGGACGCCCATACGCGAACGATGTGGAAGGTGCTGCAGCGCGACATCGCCGATCACGAGGCGAAGCACACGGCCATCGCCAAGACTTGGCTCGACCGGATGAACCGCGAGCTTCTGGCGCTTCCCGCCGAAGCCACATGCGCCCGCATGGAAATGACAGCCGGGCGACGCTCGCAGGAAATGCAGCTCGCCCACGCGAAAGAGCAGAACGGCTTCGACCGAGCGGAGACGCGTGTCGTCGATTCCCGGTTGAACGCCAAGCTGAGCGCGGCCATCAAATCCGTGCGCTAGCACCGCGAGGCGACCGATCAAGCCTGTCGGGCAGGAACCGTCAACGTCAGTCCCGCCAGTTCGGGTCTGACGCGGATCTGACAGGACAGTCGCGAATTCGGCCGAACATCGAGCGCGAAATCCAGCATGTCCTCCTCCATCGCCTCCATTGGCGGGAGTTCGGCAAGCCGGGCCTCGTCGACATAAACATGACAGGTCGCGCAGGCGCATGCGCCGCCGCAGTCGGCATCGATGCCGGGGACGTCGTTGCGGATCGCAGCCTGCATCACGCTCCCTCCGTCGGGGGCGTCAAGGTCGTAGCGGGTCCCGTCGGAGGTGATGAAGCTGATCGCGGTCATGCTCCGCCGGTAGAACGACGCCGGTTCCGGGTCAACCGTCTCGTATCCCGTCGATCCGCAGCGACGTCCGATGGTTATCAACAAGCGCTTGGGACTGCCGCCTCGCCGGCCAAGATCGATCGAATGCGACAGAGGCGGTCGACGCGACGTTGGCCCCAGCGGAGCGTTCGTTTCGATTCGCCCCCGCAAACGCAGGACGACGCGACGTCATGTGGAAGGCGGACCCGGCGTCCGTTCCTCCGATGGTAGTCAAGAGAAGGCTATCGGCGAAACCGGCATTTCCAAATCGGCGTTAACCAAATGTTTAAACTTGTATCAAAGCCCGGAATTGCGGGTTTCCTTCCGCCGCGCGGGCCTCTAATTTGATGGCATGTAAAAGGCCCGCCCTCCGTGTATTCGAGGGTGAGCCGTTAATGGCCGGATGTTTGTTGGCGCGCGACAGGGCGGCGGGCCACCGATCATCCTGCGAGTAAACGAGTACGGGGCGGCGGGTCATGTCGAAGATCAAGACGGCTGAACAGCTATCGGACGAAGCAGTCACCGAGCTGGAGGCGGCGCTTCAGGATACGGATTTCTTGGGATCCGACCCCGAGCAACCGCAGGTCAGCGGCACGGCCGAGGGGCATGTCGAGAACGACACGCTCGCCGCGTCCGAGATCAACATTGAGTTCGCCCTGAACGAGTTCGACCGCTCCGTGGAGGAGGCGACCAGCGCCTTGCGAGAGGAAAGCGCCGTTCAGCCTGCTGCGTCGGCCGAGCCGCTTGCCGCCGAGAACGAGGTTCCGCCCGAGCCCGACTTCCAGATCGCGGAAGAGGAACTCATCGCCTCGCTCGGCGAGATCGAGCGCGTCGATCCGCCCGCTGCCTCCGATCGCCTCGGCAGCGCCGTGCCGCCGGTAGCCGCCGCCATCGCGGCTGGAACGGCCAGCACCGCCGCCCACGACGCTCCGCCTCCCCGCGCCGCTCGTTCGGAACCGGCCGTGAAGCGTTCCGAGCCCAGCGTAGCGCCGGAACCCGTCCGCCCCTCTCGGACCCGAGATTTCAAATCGGCCGTCGCCAACGATGAGCAGCGATCCGCAGCCGTCCGTGCCGACGCGCTGTTGACCCGTCGTTCCTCCCGCCGAACGCTCGTGATTGGCGGCATCGTCGCCGCGGCATGGGCGCTTCTGGCAGGCGCTGCCTCCTACGCCTTCATCAGCTCCGGCAGTTCGCCGGTTCCCGAAGGACTGACGCTCGCGCTGGCCGCGTCGGCCGTGGTCCTGCCGGCTCTCCTGATCATGGCGTTCGCCGTGATGGTTCGCCGCTCTCAGGACCTTCGCCTGATGAGCCGGTCTCTCGCCGAAGTCGCCCTGCGGCTAGCGGAACCCGAGAACATCGCCTCCGAGAAGGTCGCCAGCGTCGGCAACGCGATCCGCCGCGAAGTCGCGGCGCTCGGCGAAGGCGTCGAGCGGGCCCTCTCGCGCATGGGCGAGCTCGAGGGCATCGTGCACAACGAGGTGTCGTCGCTCGAGCGGGCCTACGCCGACAACGAGGTCAAGATCCGCTCGCTCGTGACGGATCTCTCGTCCGAGCGCGAGGCCATGCTGAGCCACGCGGAGAACCTGCGGTCTTCCGTGGTGGGCTCGCACGACCGACTGATCGGCGACGTCGACACCGCCTCCACCCGCATCATCCGGCAGGTCGAGGAAGCGACACAGCGCTTCCATGCCTTGCTCGACGAACGCGGTGCCGCTCTTTCGCAGGCCTACGAGGATCGCAGCCAGGCGCTGACGGCGATGTTCGATGCGCGCAGCCGCGAGATCGAGAGCGAACTCACCGGTAGCAGCGCAACGGTCATTCAGCGGATCGGCGAGACGGCCGAGGAAACCACGCGGCGTCTGGCTCAGACCGGCGAAGACCTCGCGCGTTCGCTGCGCGCCCAGGCCGAAGAGCTGCAGGCGCGTTCCGACGAACTGGTCCAGCGCGTCTCTTCGATCAGCGAGGATGCCGGCGAGCGCCTGCGCCAGTCCAACGAGGTGGTCCTGCGCCAGTTGGCCGAGCGAACCGAGAACCTCGCGACCGGCTCGGAGACCTTCGATCGTCGCCTGACCGAGACGCTCGACGAGCGCTCCGCGCGCATGATCGGTGAGAACGAGGCCCTGATCGCTTCGCTCGCCGCGGGCCTCGATCAGCGCCTTTCGCATCTGGCCACCGAGACCGAGCGCCTTCTCGGCCGTCTCGACGAGGCCTTCGACAGCCGCATCCAGAACGCGGCCGCCCTCCTCGGCTCGCGCAACGACGACGTCCTCGGCCGCTTCGACGACCGGCTGGCTCAGTTGGAAGCGGCGCTGTCCGGCAAGGGCGCCCAGTTGGTCCAGACGATCGAGGGGCAGGCGCAGGCCATCGATCGCACGGCCGAGCGACTGACAATTACCCTTTCCGAAAGCTCGGGCAGTTTCGCACGCACCGTCGCCGAGCGCGCCGAAGAAATCCGTCAGGCCATCGACAGCGGTCGCGACGGTTTGACTGCGGCCGCCGAGAGTGCCCGCCAGGGGATCGACGCCAGCTTCACGAACCATTCCGATCACGTCCGATCGACCTTCGACGCCCAGATCGGTTCGCTCGGCGCCGTTCTCAGCGATCGCGCCGCCGACATCGACACGTCGCTCGCCTTCGCCCAGCAGACGCTACTTTCGCAGTTCGAGGAACGCGGAAGCGCCCTCACCCAGTCGATCGAAAGCAATGTCGCTCGCATGGAGGCGATCATCGACGGTGCGGAAGGCCGGATGGTGTCGGGCGTCGCGGAGCGCGCCGAGAAGCTCGAGGCGGCGCTCGCAGCGGCCGATACCCAGGCCGACGATCGGTTCCAGACTCGCCTCGACCGGATGAACGCGCTTCTCGCCGAACGCGGATCGGCCATCGAGGTGGCGATCGACCAGCGCACGGAAGTTCTGTCGAACGAGTTCGAGACCCGCCTGGTTTCGCTCGACCGCATGCTGGCCAGCCGAACGGAGCGGTTCGTGGCCGACTTAGACGAGCGCAACGAAACGCTGACGATAGGCCTTTCGGACCGGATCGCCGCCAGCGAAGCGTTCATGCGCGACAGCGGCGAGCGTTTGTCCACCTCGCTCGATCTCTACACAACCCGCGTCGGCGACGACGTGATCGGGCGGCTCGAGGCGGCTCTGATGATGGGCGACGATCGTCGCCAGGAATTCCTCGCCAACCTCGAGACGCGTACGGCCGGGATCGAGGCGAGCTTCGAACAGTCCGTGGAACGTGTGGTCAACGATCTTGCCGTGCGCGTCCGCGAACTGTCGGACACGGTCGACACGTCGCATCAGGGTCTGACCGCAAGCCTTGATGAGCGCACCGCTCGCTTCGCCCGTGACATCGACCACAACGCCGGCACCGTCTTGTCTGCGGTCGAGAACGCGCTTTCGCTTCTGATCCAGGGCCTCGACAGCCGCGGCACGTCGCTGCGCGATGCGGTGGAGAACGCGCGCGGCGCCATCCTCGACGGCCTCGACGAGCGCGTCCTGTCGATGCGCCAGATGGTCGATGCGTCGGAAAGCTCGCTGATCTCCGATCTCGACGAGCGCACGACCCGCCTCGCCGCCACTCTCGACGGCGGCAACGCGACGATTCTCTTGACGCTCGAGACCCGGATCACCGCGCTGCGCCAGGCGCTGGTCGAATCCGACGGCCTGCTGGCGACCGCCATGGACGAGCGTCGCGACAATCTCACCTCAGCGATCGAGGACGTCGCCGGCTCGCTGGCCGCGACCCTGGGCGATCGCGCTGACGACGTTCGCCGCGTGCTGGAGCAGAGCGCCGGCAACGTCACGACGGCTTTGGAGACCAAGCGCGAGGAAATCGTCGCGGCGCTCGCCGCCGGAACGGTCAGCCTCGCGGCTGCTGTTGACGAGCGGACCAACGCCATCACGGCCAGCCTCGAGCGCGGTCTCGGCAACGTCGAGCGCACGCTCTCCGGCCGCACGGCGCTGATCGCCGACACGCTGCGCGAGTCGATCGTGGCGGCCTCCGCGAGGATGGGCGAGGAAGCCGACCGCGCTCGGTCCGGGCTCGAGACCGAAACCCAGAAGATCGCCATCATCATCGGCGAACTCGGTTCCACGTTCCGGTCCTCGTCTGCCGAGGCCCAGGCCGAGTTCGTGGCCGAGGCCGGCCGTTTCGAGGAGCGCATCAAGGCGGTCGTCCAGTCTGTTCAGGAGACGAGCCGGACGGCCCGGGACGAACTGACGGGTCAGAGCGCGCAGATCGCCGAGGGCATCGTCCTTTCGGCGGAGTCGATCCGCCGCATCGGTCAGGAAGCGCAGGAGCGCTTCGCGACCGAAGCCCAGCAGCTGGGCCGGCAGGTCACCGACGTCGCCGGGCGGATGCGCGCCGACGCCGAGGAGCTTCGCGAGGCGCTGGCTCTCGAAGGCGACGCCTTCACCACGCAGATCGGCGGTGCTTCGCTCGCCATGCGCAGCGAGGCCGAAGCGGCGCGCGAGCGCCTCTCGGAAGTCGCCAACGAGTTTGCCGGCGGCCTGGAAGCCATGGCGGATCGCCTGCGTCACGACGCCGAAGCGGCTCGCCAGATCGTTCAGGACCAGGCGCAGTCCCTCTCCGGCGACATCACCGATGCGTCGGACCGGCTTCGCCTCATCGGCGACCGGACGCGCGAGCAGTTCGCGACCGACGCGGCGCAGATCCGCGAGGAGGTCGCTGCGGCCGCCCTTCAGGTGCGCGAGCAGTCCGACTCGCTCCGTCGCGAGGTTGCGGAACAGACCGCCGCCATCGGCGCCGAGTTCACCGATGCCAGCGGTCATCTCCGTGAAGCGGGCGAGCAGTCGCGCCGCAACCTTCTGGACGATGCGGGTCGCATCACCGGCGAGGTCGCACGCGTCGTCGAGGCGATGCGCGGCGAGACGGACCGCGTCCGCGAGCGGATCGGCGAGACGGCCGGGCAGATCGTTGCCGAACTCACCGGCGCGACCGATCGCTTCGAAGCCAGTTCCGGCGATGTCCGCGAACGGTTCGCGGCCGACGCTGCCCGCGTGGTCGGCGAGATCGACGCCGTCGCGTCGTCGATGTCCGAGCAGGCCGAAAGCGCCCGCCAACGCTTCCTGTCGGATGCCGAGAGCTTCGCCGAGCGCGTTCGCGGCGCTTCGACGCTGATCCGCGACGAAACCGGTCGCAGCGTGACGATGCTCGGCGAGCGGACGGATGGCTTCGTCGGAGAG
Organism: Aureimonas sp. Leaf324; assembly: GCF_001423245.1. Taxonomy (GTDB): domain Bacteria; phylum Pseudomonadota; class Alphaproteobacteria; order Rhizobiales; family Rhizobiaceae; genus Aureimonas. Next base: position 448,451 of record NZ_LMOH01000001.1, on the reverse strand, counting down.
TTGGCGACCCTGTCCGATCGCCTCGCGACGCTTCTGTCCAACACGTCCGGCGGTCTCAACGAGAGCCTGTCGCGTTCGATCATGGACCTGCGCGCCGAGATCGATGGCACGTCGGAGAGTATCCGCAGCGACATCCTGGCGGTCGCCGCCAACATCCGCGACGAGACGGCTCACGTCTCCAGCGAGATCCTGCGCGAGGCCGAGCAGGCCCGCACGGCGCTCAGCGCCGAAGGATCACAGGTCGTGCTCGGCCTTTCGGCCGCCGCGACCGCGCTGCGGTTGGAAGCTGAACGGGCTCGCGACCAGATCGCCGAGGTCACCACCGGCTTCGGTGCCGAGATCGCCGATCGCGTCGCCTCCTCCGAGCGCGACCTGTCGGACAGCTCGGATCGCGTCGCGGAGCGGATGGCAGAGCGCACGCGCGCGCTGTCGCAGCTTCTGGCTGATCGGAACGCGGAACTCGCGACCCTCATCGAGACCCGGACGCAGCCCATCGTCGACGCCTTGTCGCAGACCGGAACCGCGGCGATCGAAGCGCTGGAAGGAACTTCGGATCAGGTCGCGAAGCGTCTGCGCGCCGAGAATGCCGCCGTCGTGGCGGACTTCATCCAGCGTACGGAGGAGCGCGTCCAGCGTCTCAGCCATTCGTCGTCGGAGCTGATCTCGGCCCTCGACCTTCGGTCCGAGGAAGCGGCAACCCGCGTGTCGGGCATCCAGGGTCAGCTCGGTCAGGATATCACTCAGCTTCTCGACCGGCTGGACAACAGCAACGAGACGTTGCGCACGATGCTGGAGGATGCCAGCGGCTCGATCGGTCGTGTGGAGACTTCGCTCATCGACACGCGGGATCGCTTTCGCACCGAGGCGCTACGCGTCGAGGACGAGATCACCTCGTCGTCGGACCGCCTCGAACAGTCGATCGCCCGCATGGACGGCGTCACATCGACCGCCTTCATGCAGATCGGCGGCATGACCGAGAAGTTCGCCGAGCACGGACGCCTGCTGTCCGATGCCGCGCGCCTTCTCGATGAGACGCAGACCAACCTGCAGGCGACGCTGGAAGAGCGGCACGAGGGCCTCACCCTTCTCGCCGGCACGCTGGCGGACCGCTCGCGCGACATCTCGACCACCCTCAACTCGTTCGAGGGTGTCGTGGATCGCCTGTTCTCCGATGCCGAGGCGCGGGCTCGCGCCGTGGCGGCGACCGTCAACGGCGAGCTCGGCTCGAGCCTCGGCGAGGCCGAGCAGCAGTTGGAGGAGACCGAGCGTCGTTCGCAGGCGGCCGCCGAGCAGATCCGCGAGGCTATGCGTTCGGTGATCGAAGAGGCGTCCGAGAAGTTCGCGGGCGCGACGACTGAAATGCGCCGGGCTGCCGGGGACATGCGCCGCGAGTTGGAGACGGCACGGACGGAAATCCGCCGCGGTGTGTTCGAACTGCCGGAAGAGACCCGTGAGAGCACGCGTGCCATGCGGCGGGCCGTCTCCGACCAGATCCGCGCCCTGCGCGAACTGAGCGACATCGTCTCGACATCCGGCCGCGCCCTCGACGTTCGCAAGCCCTCCACCGAGGATCGCGGGACCCGCGCCACCTCCGGTGCCGAGCTGGAACGCCGGGCCGCCCCGCCCGCGGTTGGCGGAAACCTTGCCTACGACGTGCGTGGCCATGCCGACGCGTCGCGGATGCTGGCGCCGCAGGCCCCCGTCACGCCCGTTCAGCCTGCCCGGACCGGCGAGTTCTCGCCGCTGCGACCGGCGGCTCCCGCACAGGCGCCGGTCGCAGCGGCGTCCGTGGTCCCGGCTGCTCGCCAGACGACGAGTGACGGTGACGGCGGATGGGTGTCCGACCTCCTGCGTCGCGCCTCGCAGGACGAGGACGATGCCGCCGAGACCGTAGAGTCTCCGGCATCGGCGGCTTCGCCCGAAGCCACGCGCACGGAGCGCAGCCAGGCTCACGTCGTGGACTCGCTGAACTCGCTCTCGGTCGATATCGCCCGCGCCATCGATCACAACGTGTCGGTGGAGCTGTGGGATCGCTATCGCAACGGCGAGCGCAACGTCTTCACCCGTCGTCTCTACACGATGAAGGGTCAGCAGACGTTCGACGAAATCCGCCGCAAGTATCAGCGGGACGCCGACTTCCGGCATGCCGTGGATCGCTACATCGCGGACTTCGAGTCGCTGCTCCAGGACGCTTCGCGGCGCGATCCCGACAACACGCGCAGCAAGTCGTACCTGACGTCGGACACGGGCAAGGTCTACACGATGCTCGCGCACGCTTCGGGACGCTTCGACTGAGAGGTTCGCGGCTCAAGTCGAGTTTTGGAAGGGCGGGGCCGTCAGGCCCCGCCCTTTTGCTATGAGCGCGGTCGTCTGAACCGACGTGTGCGGATGCTTCGGGATGGATTGCCGGGGTGCACGTCGCTTTCGATCCTGGCCCAAGCTAGACGAAGTCAGGCTCCCGAGATGTCGCTTTCCCCTTGTCCCGAGCCACGGCGTCTGAATGGAACTCCGGCCTCATAAGCGTGACGCGGGTGCTCTGATTTTCCTGAATGCCAGGCACAGCGAGCCGCGCTGGTTCGGCATCGGGTATGTCGCCTTCGCACCCTACAACCGTTGCAAAACCCGCCGTTTCCGGTGGCCTGACGGTTGGTCGACACTGTCCCAGCCCCGAGGAAAGTGAACGGCGGTTTTGGTGCGCAAACGTTGGGCTGGCTGGCATCGGCCTCCTGACCCGCGTCGGGCCCTGGTTGCCGGCGGGTTTCGCCAGAAGGCGACTGGCAGTCGCGATACAAGGATCGACGTCGGCGAACGGTAAGCCTCGGTTCTCGATCGCCTTGACACCCCTCCGTCCCGACCGCGGCCTACGTTGTTTGGCGGCAACAAAAAACCCGCCGAAGCGGGTCTTTGCCTTCGATCGCTGACCGGTCTCGTTCAGACGAGGCGGATCATCCAGGTGACGATCTCATCCGCGACCTGTCCGAACGCCTGATCGAGCGCTGTGACGTAGCCCGAAGGCTGGCCGTTGGCGACCGGCACGTTGGCCCGGAAGATGCGGGTGCCGCGCACGACGCCCGTGCGATCGTTCAGCGCCTTGACGGAAATTTCGACCACGGCCGTGGCGCCGGGTTCGAAGGCGATCTCGAAGCGGCGCAGTTCGGTCACGACCTGATAGTCGATCGCAAGGCCCTGCCCCGGCACACCCGCCGCTCCGATGCGACCCGTGTTCTGGAAAGCCTGGAGGAGACGCAACTGGACGAGGCGCGGAAGCCTGTCGCTCCACTGACTGTCCGCCAGATTCTCGATGGTCTGCGGCGTCGGCTTGACGACGATGCGCTGGCTATCGAGCGTCTGCGTCGCGGTGGGTTCGGGCAGGAGGATCTGCGAGCGGGTCGACGCCGACCCGACCGATGCCGGCCCCGGCGGCGAAAGCTCGAAGGTCGCCGGCGGCGTCTTCAGGGACGCACAGGCCGAAAGCGCGACCGCTGCCACCATGAGGCCGGACCATCTTGCCGTTGCGGATCGTGCCATGTTCATCCTCGACGCGTACAGGCGGAAAGCCGAAGCTGGCTCGCTTCCCGCGGGTTTGAAAGAGGCGATGCGTACCGGTCGGACGCCTCGCGCAGCATGTTAGCCGACAAGCCGCGCGGCCTGCCGGCACCTTGTTCCTAGCGGCGGACGCGACCGTCGAACTGGCGAACCTCGCCGGCGCCGTCGCCACCATAGATGACGCGGCTCGGGTTGTTCGCGAGGTCGAGGATCGCCCGCTCGATGCGCGAAACGGCTTGCGTCGTCTCGCGGATGAGGTTTCGGGCGTCCTGCAGCCCTTGGCCGGTGAAGTTCTGGAGGTTCGCCGCGATCGGGCCGACCGACCGCTGGATCGTCTCCGCCGTCGTCCGGATGCTCTGAAGCGTCGCGCGCGCCTCAGCCGTCAGCCCCTTGCCGTCCGGGCTGTTGACGAGGCCGTTCACCGAGTTGATCAACGTCTGGACCTGCGTGGACGCCACCTTCAACGACGCGCTCGTATCTTCGACATTCGTGATGATGTCGTTGATGTCCTGGCGACGCGAGTTGATGTTGTCGGCAACGCCGCGCACGGAGTCGGCCGCCGCCGCGATGTTGTTGGTCGCGGACGAGACGTCGTTGACGGCCTGGTTGATGGTCGATGCGCTGACCGCCGAGAGGAGCGTATCGATCCGCGCACGTGTTCCGTTCAGGCCCTCCAGCGCGCCGTTCAGCGTCTGAAGCATCGTGTCGGCGCCGGCGACGACGGAGCCGACGCGGCCGGACTGTGCGTTCAGTGCGTCGGTGAAGCCGGACACGCTGTTGATGGTCGAGCGGACCTGATCCGGGTTCACGGCGGCGGTGATCTGGGAGACGTCGGCGAGCGTGGAGTCGAGGCGCGTCGCTACGCTCGTGGCGGTTTCGGAGATCGGGCCGAGCCGCTGCAGGAAGGTCTGAACGCTCGGCAGATTCTGGGTGATCGTGTCGCCCACGGAGCCGAAGCCGGCGACAGCCGAGGACACGGACTCGATCGCGCGCGTGACGTTGCCGGTCTGGTCGCGCAGCGATTGCGAGATGGCCGCGACGTTCTGGATCGACTGGTTCACGGCTGCGACGTCGAGAGCGCCGATGAAGGTGCTCGCGCGGTTCATGAGGTCGGGGAGCTGAACGGCGACGTTGTTGGCGCTGCGCGACAGGTCGGCGAGGCTCGCGAGGAAGTCGTCGATCTGGTCGGCGTTGGCGGCGAGGCTGTCGGTGAACGTGCGGACGTTGGTCGAGGTCTGCGCCACGTTGTCGGCCGTCGTGCGCACCGCCGGGCCGATCGCCTGCACGATCTCCTCGAATTGGCCGAGAATGCTGTTGGCGCGGTCGGCGATGTCGCGGGCGGTGGCAAGAATGTCGGTGACGTCGGACGGATTGGCCGTGATGACGGGTGTCGCCCCCTGCTCCAGCGCCGACTGGATGATGTTGCGGTCGTTGACGTTGCCGCCCGTCAGGCCGATGAACCCGATGCCGGTCAGGCCCTGAAAGCCGATCGTGGCGGTGGTCGAAGTGGTCACCGGGGTTTCGCGGTCGATCTGCGTGGTTGCGATCACGACGCGCGGATTGTTCGGATCGATGCGCAGGTTCGTGACCGAACCGACGGCCAGGCCGTTGAACAGGACCTGGCTGCCCTGGCTGAGACCGGACACGGAGCCCTCGATGCGCACAAGCAGCGGAACGCGCGAATCCCGGTCGGAGACGTTCGCGGACCAGTAGACGAAGCCGAAGCTTGCCAGGAGCACCGCGACGGTGAACACACCGACGAGGATGTAGTTGGCTCTGGTTTCCATCACTCGTTCCCGCTGAAGTACGGATTCTCGTCCTTGGGCACGACGTATCGTGCCCGCTTTCCGTGGAAGTACGACTTCACCCAGTCGTCGTCGAAATCCAGCATGGTCTGGAGCGGCCCTTCCACGAGGACCTTCTTCTTGCCGAGCACCGCGATGCGATCGCAGGCCTGGAACAGGCTGTCGAGGTCGTGCGTCACCATGTAGACCGTCAGCCCGAGCGTGTCGCGCAAGGTCATGATGAGCTCGTCGAAATCGGCGGCACCGATCGGATCGAGGCCCGACGTCGGCTCGTCGAGAAAGACGATGTCGGGGTCGAGCGCGAGAGCGCGGGCCAGAGCCGCACGCTTGATCATGCCGCCGGAAAGCTCGGACGGATATTTGTCGGCGGCATCGGCCGCGAGGCCGACGAGATCGATCTTCAGCCGTGCCAGCTCGTCCATGAGCTTGGGCGAGATATCGAGATACTCGCGCATCGGGACCTGGATATTCTCCAGCACCGTTAGCGACGAGAACAGGGCACCCTGCTGGAACAGAACACCCCAGCGCTGCTCGACACTCAGGCGCGCGGCTTCGTCGGCGCGCTCGTAGTCGACGCCGAACACCTCGATCGTGCCCGACTGCTTGGCGTTGAGACCGAGAATGGTGCGCAGGAGCACGGACTTGCCGGTGCCCGATGCGCCCACGAAGCCCAGAATCTCGCCACGGCGGACGTCGAGCGACAGGCCGTCGAGGATCGTCTTCGATCCGAAGCGGACCGTCACATCCTTGGCGCGGATGATGACGTCGTCGTCCCGGTTGCGAGGCGTGGTGTCAGTATCCGATGGCGGCATAGAATATCGCGAATACGGCATCCAGGAGGATGACCAGGAAGATGGATTTCACGACCGAAGCCGTGACGTGACGGCCGAGGCTTTCGGCGCTGCCGCCGACCTTGAGACCTTCGAGCGAAGCGACGACGCCGATCACGATCGCCATGAACGGCGCCTTGATCAGGCCGGCGAAGACGGTGCCGATGTCGATCGCGCTGCGCATGCGCGTGATGAAGGCATCGGGCGTGATGCCGGAATAGATCCAGGTGACGACGATGGCGCCGAGGAGGCCGGCGATATCGGCGATGAAGGCGAGCAGCGGCAGGACGATCGTCAGCGCCACGAGTCGCGGAAAAACGAGGACGCCGATCGGGTTCAGGCCGATGACCTGCAACGCGTCGACCTCTTCGCGCATGCGCATCGAGCCGATCTCGGCGGTGATGGCGCTGCCCGAGCGACCGGCAATCATGATTGCGGTCAGAAGCACACCGATCTCGCGCAGCTGCAGGATGCCGACCAGGTCGACGACGAAGATTTCGGCGCCGAAGTTGCGAAGCTGGAAGGCGCCCTGCTGCGCGATCACGGCGCCGATCAGGAAGCTCATCAGCGCGATGATGGGCACGGCGCGAACGCCCATGCGGTCCATCTGGCTGACGATGGCGGCGGGCCGCCAGCTCTGTTTGCCGGTGATGCGTCGACCGGCGCCGTAGAGCGACGCGCCGACGATGTTGAGACCCATCATCGTCTCGCGGCCGACGGCGAAGACATTGGCGCCGATCGCCGCGAAGAAGTCCGCGACGGCCGAGGTCTGTTTGGCCTTGGTCTCCGGGCGCGGCGTATCCATGGCCTTGCGAACGGCGCCGAACAGCTTCGTCTCGGCGTCTCCAAGTCCTTCGGAGCGAACCTCCGCGCCTTTTTCGGCGAGGGCCCGCTGCAGCCGCTCCATCAGGAGCGCACCCGATGTGTCGAGGCGACCGACCGCCGAGAGGTCGAAGGTAACGGACTTGCCGAGGTCGGCCTTGCGCGTCTCGTCGACGACGCTCTCGACGTGCCCGATCGTGCGGGCCAGCCAGTCGCCGGCGAAATGCAGCACCACGCCGCCCTTGCCCTTCTCCGCCTCGAGCGAAGGCGAGGCGCCGTCGGGGCGACCTTCCTTCTTCGGTGCCCCTTCGGGGTGCGGAGTATCCAGCATGCAATCGCTCAGGTCGTGGGATGACGGTATAGGGAAAGGCCGGAACACCGCTCGGGCCGGCTCAAGGTCGTGCAGCCAGAGTTAGCTTGCGTCGTGTGCGATGCAATGCCCGTTAAGTTTTGCGAAGGAAATATGCCGATGCGTCGTCTTTCGGTCACAGTGGACCGCTTCCCGCTGGCGCGGCGTTTCACCATCGCTCGAGGCTCCAAGACGGAGGCCGTGGTGGTCACCTGCACGATCGAGGCCGGCGGCATTCGCGGCCGCGGCGAGTGCGTTCCCTATGCGCGCTACGGTGAAAGCGTCGAAACCGTATGCGCCGCGATCGAGGGCGTGCGCGAGGAACTGGAAGCGGGGTCGGATCGCGGGGCGCTTCCGTCGCTCCTGCCCGCGGGCGCGGCTCGCAACGCGGTGGACTGTGCGCTTTGGGACCTCGAGGCCAAGTTTGCCGGATCCAGCGTCGCCCGCCTCCTGGGGATCGAGTCGCCGCACGCGATCGACACGGCGTTCACCATCTCGCTCGACACGGCGGAGGAGATGCACAAGGCCGCGGCCGCCGTCGCAGGCCGGACGGTCCTGAAGGTGAAGGTCGGCGGGCCGGAGGGCGACGCCGAGCGTATGCGCGCCGTCCGCGCGGCGGCGCCGGCGGCGCGACTCATCATCGATGCGAACGAAGGATGGCGCCCCGAAACGATCCGCGACCAGATGCTCGTCGCCGCCTCGATCGGAGCGTTCGTCGTGGAGCAGCCGCTGCCGGCCGGTCAGGACGAGATGCTCGGGCGGATGCCGCGTCCCGTGCCGGTGTGCGCCGACGAGTCGGTGCACGGAAGCGACGATCTCGCCGCGCTCGTCGGGCGCTACGACTACGTCAACCTGAAGCTCGACAAGACCGGAGGCCTGACCGAGGGGCTGCGGTTCCTCGCGGAGGCGCGGCGGCTCGGGTTCGGCGTGATGGCCGGCTGCATGGTCGGCTCGTCGCTCGGCATGGCGCCTGCCGTCCTCCTCGCGCAGGACGCCGAACTCTGCGATCTCGACGGGCCGCTGCTTCTGGCCGAGGACCGGCCGCATGGCCTCACTTACGAGGGCTCGACCGTCGGCGTTCCGGGAGCCGCGCTCTGGGGCTAGGCGCGCGTCAGGCGGCGCGCGCGGGCTCGAGCGCGCGGGCATCTTCCAACAGGGGCGTCTCCACGATCTGGGGTGCCGGCACCTGCGCGCCGGTCCAGGTCAGGAGTTCCAGCGTTCCGTCGTTCCGCTCGGCGATCGCCGAGCAGCTTTCGACCCAGTCGCCGCTGTTGACGTAGAGGATGCCCGAACGCTCGGCGATCTGCGGGTGATGGATGTGCCCGCAGACGACGCCCTCGCAGCCCATGCGATCGGCTTCCGCCGCAAGGAGCGTCTCGAAGGCGCCGATGAAGGACACGGCGTTCTTCACTTTCAGCTTGGCCCACGAGGAGAACGACCAGTAGCCGAATCCGAAGCGGCGGCGGAACCGGTTGAACACGAGGTTGGTCGCGATCGCCGCATCGTAGGCCCAGTCGCCGAGATAGGCGATGAGCCGCGCGTTGCGGACCACGACATCGAACTCATCGCCATGCATGACGAGGAGCTTGCGACCGTCCGCCGTCTCGTGGACGTCGGTGAGGCGCACCTCGATGCCGCCGAAGTGCTGGCCGGGAAAGCCGCGCAGGAACTCGTCGTGGTTGCCTGGGATGTAGACGATCTGCGTGCCCTTGCGCGCCTTGCGCAGGAACGCCTGCACGACGTCGTTGTGCGATTGCGGCCAGTGCCACGCGCGCTTCAACCGCCAGCCGTCGACGATGTCACCGACGAGATAGATCTTCTCCGCGTCGTGGACCGCGAGGAAGGCGAGAAGCTGCTCGGCCTGCGCCGCTTTAGATCCGAGGTGGACGTCGGAGATGAAGAGGGTGCGGAAGTGCCGGTGCGTTCCCAGCTGACTCGTCGGCGTCATGGGCTTCGGCCCCTTCGATTGCCAGTACGATCAAAATCGCCGGTTTGCATTGCATCCATGTGACGGCGCGGCGTCGGGTCGAAGGTTGTTTACCACCTGTCCGGCTGGCATTAGTCGATCGAAGCCCATCGTTGCCGACATGCCTCAGCGCGTCGGCGCGATTCGAACGACCGGAGAGCCAAGCATGTCGAGCGCCGACGAAACCAGAAACACATCCGCCAAGCGGGATCTGGACGAGCAGGCGCTCTTCTACCACCGCCATCCCAAGCCCGGTAAGCTCGGCGTCCACGCCACCAAGCCGCTCGGCAACCAGCGCGATCTGGCGCTGGCCTACTCGCCCGGCGTGGCGGCGCCGTGTCTCGCGATCGCGGACGATCCGTCGGTGGCGGCGGACTACACCAGCCGTTCCAATCTCGTGGCTGTGGTGTCCAACGGTTCGGCGGTTCTGGGCCTCGGCAATATCGGCCCCCTCGCCTCCAAGCCGGTGATGGAGGGCAAGGCCGTCCTCTTCAAGAAGTTCGCCGACATCGACGTCTTCGACATCGAGATCGACGCGACCAGCATCGATCGCATGGTCGACGTGGTCTCGGCGCTGGAGCCGACCTTCGGCGGCATCAACCTCGAGGACATCAAGGCACCGGAGTGCTTCGAGGTCGAGGAGCAGCTTCGTGCCAAGATGGGCATCCCCGTCTTCCACGACGACCAGCACGGCACGGCGATCATCGTCTCGGCGGCGGTGCGCAATGCGCTGCTTCTGGCGGGCAAGCGAATTGAGGACGTGCGCATCGTCACATCCGGCGCGGGAGCGGCCGCGCTCGCCTGCCTCAACCTCCTCGTCTCGCTCGGCGCGAAGGTCGAGAACATCACCTGCACGGACAAGGAAGGCGTCGTCTACGAAGGCCGCGAAAAGGGCATGGATCGCTGGATGGCGGTCTATGCGAAGAACACCGAGGCGCGGACGCTCGCCGACGTCATCGCGGGTGCCGACATCTTCCTTGGCCTGTCGGCGGGCGGCGTCCTCAAGCCGGAGCTTCTCGAATCGATGGCCGAGAAGCCGCTGATCATGGCGCTGGCCAATCCGACGCCGGAAATCATGCCCGACCTCGCGCGGGCCGTCCGCAAGGACGCGATGATCTGCACCGGGCGTTCGGACTTTCCGAACCAGGTCAACAACGTCCTCTGCTTCCCCTACATCTTCCGCGGTGCGCTGGACTGCGGCGCGACCTCGATCAACGAGGAGATGAAGATCGCCGCGGTCGACGCGATCGCGGCGCTGGCGCGCGAGGAAGTGTCGGAGGTGGCGGCCAAGGCGTACGGCTCCGAGACCCCGGTCTTCGGCCCGGAATACCTGATCCCCTCGCCCTTCGACCCCCGCCTGATCCTGAAAATCGCCCCGGCCGTGGCTCGCGCGGCCGAGACGACCGGCGTCGCGCTGCGTCCGATCGCCGACTGGGACGCCTATCTCGATCGCCTCAACCGCTTCGTCTACCGCTCCGGCCTCGTGATGAAGCCGATCTTCGCCTTCGCCCGCAATTCCGAAAAGCGGGTGATCTTCTCCGACGGCGAGGACGAGCGCGTGCTGCGCGCGGCGCAGGTGCTGCTCGAGGACAAGGTCTGCCGGCCGATCCTGATCGGGCGCCCGAGCGTCATCGAAACGCGGCTCCAGCGGTTCGGACTGCGCATCCGGCCGCACCAGGACTTCGAGGTCGTGAACCCCGAGGACGATCCACGCTACCGCGACTATGTCGATCACTACTTCTCGAAGGTCGGCCGCCGGGGCGTGAACCCGGACACGGCGCGCGCGCTGGTGCGCACCAACACGACGGTGATCGGCGCGGTCTCGGTCTCGCGCGGCGACGCCGACATCCTGATCTGCGGTCTTGCCGGTCGCTTCTCGCGGCAGATCCGCGATATCCGGCAGATCATCGGCGTGGCACCGGGCGTCGGCCGCCTGTCGGGGCTGAGCCTCCTGATCTCGCAGAACGCGACGACCTTCTTCGCCGACACCTACGTGCAGGACAGCCCGACGGCCGAAAACCTTGCCGAGATCGCGCAGCTTTCGGCGCGGATGATCGAGCACTTCCGCATCAAGCCGCGAGCGGCGCTCCTGTCGCACTCGAACTTCGGGACCGCCGACACGGCCGACGCCCGGAAGCTGCGGGCCGCACTGGCTCTCGTTCGCGAGCAGATGCCGGAACTCGAGATCGACGGCGAGATGCACGGCGACACGGCGCTCTCGCGCGAGTTGCGTCAGCGCGTGATGCCGAACTCGACCCTGACCGAGGACGCCAATCTCCTGCTGTTCCCGACGCTTGACGCGGCCAACATCACGATGAACGTCGTGAAGACCATGACCGACGCGCTTCATGTCGGGCCGATCCTCCTCGGCACCGCCAAGCCGGCCCACATCCTGACGCCGTCCGTCACATCGCGGGGCGTCGTCAACATGGCAGCGATCGCCGTCGCGGAAGCGCTGCAGCGCGACGAGGAAGCGAAGGGCTGAAGCTTTCGTCAGCCGGTGCCCGTCAGGGGCGTCGGCTGACTGCCCGCTCAGCGCCGATCAACGGCAGGAGGTCGGCCAGCTCTGGCCCGTGTTCCAGCCCGGTCAGTGCCAGGCGCAGCGGCATGAACAGGGCGCGACCCTTGCGGCCGGTCGCCGCCTTCACGCGCTCCGTCCACATCCTCCACGTCCCGGAATCCCATGGACCGTCGGGCAGGAGATCGAAGGCCTGCCGCACGAACGCGAGATCGTCCTCTGACCACGTCGGCGCTTCCACGGACCTCCCGAACACGATGTCTCGCCACGTTGGGGCGTCGCGCACCCGGCCGCAGTTGCGGCGAACGGCTGCCCAGAACGCTTCGGCAGCGTCATCCGAGACGCCGAGTGCACGGAGCCGGTCGGCGGCCACCTCGTAAGGCATGGCGTGGACGAGTTCGGCATTCAGGCGCTCGAGTTCGGCCGGGTCGAACTTCGAGCTCGATGCCGAAACATGGTCGAAGTCGAGACGCGCTTCGAGTGCCTTGAGATCGGGCATCGCCTCGATCGAGCCCGACAGGCCGGTCAGCACCGCAAGCGATGCGACGGCCATCGGCTCCAGCCCATCCTCCCTCAGCGAGCGGAGCGATAGCGCGCCCGTGCGCTTGGAGAGGCCCTCCCCGTCGATCGTCGTCAGGAGATTGAAGTGCCCGAAGGCCGGGATCGCGTGCCCCAGCGCCTCGAGAATCGCGATCTGAACGCCCGTGTTGGTCACGTGGTCGTCCCCGCGCAGGACATGGGTGATCCCCATCTCGCCGTCGTCCACGACGGAGCAGAACGTATAGAGGTAGGTGCCGTCCTCGCGGATCAGCACCGGATCGGACAACGACGCGAGGTCGACGGTCTGTCGGCCGCGCACGACGTCGTCCCAGTGCACCTCGGTCCGCACGGGCTGGAGCGGGTCGTCGACGAAATTCGGCAGCCGGAAGCGCCAGTGGGGCCTGGCCCCGTCGGCTTCCAGGCGTGCTCGGTCCTCGGCGCTCAGCCGCATGGCCTCGCGACCGTAGACCGGTGGCTGGCCGCGCCCCATGCGGCGCTTGCGCATCCGTTCCAGTTCGTCGGCCGTCTCGTAGCAGGGGTAGAGCACGCCGCTGTCGCGCAGGAGATCGGCGGCCGCGTCGTAGTGCGAAATCCGGTCGGACTGCCGCGCCACCGCATCCGGCCGAATGCCGATCCAAGCCAGATCCTCGGCGATGGCCTCGGCGTATCCCGCCTTCGAGCGATCGCGGTCGGTGTCGTCATAGCGCAGGAGGAAGCGGCCGCCGTGACGCTGGGCGAACAGCCAATTGAACAGCGCCGGACGCAGATTGCCGATGTGAAGATAGCCGGTAGGCGACGGGGCGAAACGGACGAAGACGGTCATGCCCTCCGCGATAGACGGCGGGCGCTCCCGTTGCAATCATGCGGACGCGAACGGAACCGGCCACCCGAAGAGCGCGGCGCCCGCGAGCCAAAGCCCGAGAATCGCTGCGAGCGCCAGGCAGAACAGCCCGACGCCGAGTTGCCGCACGGCATGACGCCGGTTGGGCTCCATCGCTTCGCCGAACGCCTGCGGACGCGTCACGCCCCGCCAGGCCTGCGGCTCGCGCGGCCAGCGATCGCCGAGTTCGCTTCGGATGCGACGCAGCGCCAGCGCGAATCGGGCGAGAAACAGGACGCCGACCGCAAAGGCGGCCGCCAGGAGATCGGTGGGAGCTGGTGTTTCCATCGCGGCGCTTCCTCGTCCTTGTCAGCCCATAACCCAGAATGATGCCTACGAGGTGTCGAAGACGGGCAACGGACGCCAGCGACAGCACGTCACAACGCCTCACGCAACGGAGAGATGCGCCTCCGACGCTTGCCTCGCAATTGCAAATCGCGCATTCCGCCCGACATAGGACGCGAGGGAGAAGCCTCGCACGACGATGACGCCTGCGGAGACCGTGTGTACGAAATCCTCTCTCTGATCGACCGGTTCGGTCCCGGCATCGTCTTCGCCGGGACGTTCTTCGAAGGTGAGGTCTTCGCCATCATCGGCGGTTTCCTCGCCTATCGCGGGTCATACCCGATCGAACTGATGGCCGCCCTCGCCTTCGTCGGATCGTTCTGCGGCGACCTCGCTGTGTTCCTGTTCTCGCGCTACTTCTCGGACAGCCGCTGGGTCGTGCGCTGGAAGAAGAAGCCGAAGTTCGCCAAGGCGCTCCGTCTCGTGGATCGCTTCCAGGCCTACTTCGTGATCGTCAACCGGTACGTCTACGGGCTGCGGATGCCCGGGTTGATCGCCCTCGGGCTGTCGTCGATCACGGTTCCCCGCTTTCTCCTGCTGAACTTCATCGGCGCCGGCATCTGGGCCGGCCTGTTCACGACGATCGGCTACGTCTTCGGCTACTCCATCACGTCGGTGTTTCAGTGGCTGGAGCAGATGGAACACGGTGTCATGATCGGGCTGGCCGTGCTCTTCGCCCTCTTGGCGCTCTTCTTCGCCTGGCAACAGGGCGGCTCCGTGATCCGGGACAGGATCCTGTCGCGCGGCCGAGACGACGAGGATGGCGACGGCCTGAAGCCGGTCGCCTCGCATGTGTCCGCGCGCAGGGACCGCAAGTCGAAGGACTGACCCGGACGCTTCGCCTGGAACGCAAAAGGCCGGACGCTCTCGCGCCCGGCCTATTGCGTAGTTTTAGCTTTCGGTGTCGCTTCAGAAGCCGACAACCTGCGGCGGCCTGTAGGCCTCCTGCTCCTTCTTGATCCGTTCGGCGGTCAGGAAGGCGAGCTCGAGCGCCTGGTTGGCGTTCAGGCGAGGATCGCAGTGCGTGTGATAGCGATCCGACAGATCCTCGGCGAGAACCGGCCGCGCGCCGCCGGTGCATTCGGTCACGTCCTTGCCGGTCATCTCGATATGGATGCCGCCGGCATGCGTTCCTTCGGCGCGGTGCACGTCGAAGAAGGCCTCGACCTCCGACAGGATGCGATCGAACGGCCGCGTCTTGTAGTCGTTCACCGTGATCGTGTTGCCGTGCATCGGATCGCACGACCAGACGACCTTGCGGCCCTCCTTCTGCACGGCACGGATCAGGCGCGGCAGATGCTCGCCGACCTTGTCATGGCCGAAGCGCGTGATCAGCGTCAGGCGCCCGGCCTCGTTCTGCGGGTTCAGGATGTCGATCAGGCGGATGAGTTCGTCCGCCGAGAGCGACGGGCCGCACTTCAGGCCGATTGGATTCTTGATGCCGCGGCAGTACTCGACATGGGCGTTGCCCGGCTGGCGCGTGCGGTCGCCGATCCAGATCATGTGCCCCGAGGTCGCGTACCACTCGCCGCTCGTCGAATCGACGCGCGTCAGCGCCTCCTCGTAGCCGAGAAGCAGCGCTTCGTGGCTGGTGAAGAAGTCGGTCTCGCGCAGCGACGGATGGCTCTCGGAATTGATGCCGATCGCCCGCATGAAGTTCATGGTCTCGGAGATGCGGTCCGCAAGCTGGCCGTAGCGCTCCGCCTGCGGGCTGCCGGACACGAAGCCGAGCATCCACTGATGGACATTGTCGAGGTTGGCGTAGCCGCCCTGCGCGAAGGCGCGCAGGAGGTTGAGCGTCGCCGCCGACTGGCGGTACGCCATCTCCTGGCGCTCCGGCGCGGGGATGCGCTGGCCTTCCTCGAACTCGATGCCGTTGATGATGTCGCCCCGGTAGGACGGCAGCGTCACGCCGTTCTTCGTCTCGTTGCCGGACGAGCGGGGCTTGGCGAACTGGCCGGCGATGCGGCCGACCTTCACCACAGGCGAGGACGCCGCAAACGTCAGGACGACCGCCATCTGGAGGAACGCGCGGAAGAAGTCGCGGATGTTGTCCGCGCCGTGCTCGGCAAAGCTTTCGGCGCAGTCGCCGCCCTGCAGCAGGAAGGAGCGCCCTTCGGCGACCTCGGCCAGCGCCTTCTTCAGCTTGCGGGCCTCACCTGCAAAGACGAGCGGCGGAAAGGAGGCCAGACGCTTCTCGGTCTCGGTTAGCGCCGCGAGGTCGGGATACGCCGGCACCTGCTCGATGGGCTTTGCGCGCCAGCTCGACGGGGTCCAATCCTTGGCCATGACATCTCCTCAGCCGATCGTGCGCCCGGTTCCTGTTTCTCGTTCGGGCAGAATGGCTCACAGACACGGGGGTGCCCGGAGCGATCGGTGGCGGCTTACTGACACGAACCCGGCCGTTTGTCACCAAAGGGTTGACGCCGAGCGTTCAACCGGGGCCGACGATCCGTGCACCGCGCTCGATCACCAAACGGTCGAAGAGCTCGGCTTCCCGGCGCGCGAGATCGACCGAGCGCGGATAGCGCGGCGCGGCGCGATCGCCGAGAACCGTGGTTTCGAATCCGTCCGTCTCGGCAACGAAACGCCGGACGCCTGCTTCGCCGTATAGCGACAGAAACCCTTGCAGCACGGCGTCGAGATAGGACTGCAGGATGAAGGCGCCGACGTCGGCCGCACCCGGCATGGCGGGCGAAGCCTCGTAGATGAAAAGCGGAACGTCGGTCGCCGGGGCGCTCTCGATCGTGACGTGGCCGGGCATCACGACCCGTCTGATATAACCGGCCTCGCGCTCGTCGACGGCCGGCAGGTGGTCGGCGAGATCGTAGACGACGACGCCCTGCGTCTCGAAGCCGTCGGCGGGACGAACGGACAGAAGCGCCGCGTCGGGCACCTGACGCGGCATCCAGAAGCGCCGCCAGCCCATTACGCTGGCCCGGCGGATGCCGAGAAATTTCGTGCGTAGGGTCGCCCGGTTCACCAGCGAGCCGTAACCGAAGTAGGCGACGATCCGCCCCTCCGCGGCCAGCGCCGCGAGGTCCGGATCGTCAGGATGCACGGAGCCGCCGAGCGGCAACTCAGCCATCGACACGCTGCCCGTTGCGAAGCCGATAGCTCGGCTCGTAGAGCGTTACCAGTTCCTCGGCGGCGCTCGGATGCAGAGCCATCGTCCGATCGAAGACATCCTTGGTCAGACGCCCTTTCACGCAGACGCCGAGGATCTGCACCGTCTCTGCCGAATCCGGACCGAAGAGATGCGCCCCGACGACCCGGCGCGACGCTGCATCCACGAGGAGTTTCATGAGCGTCCGATCCTGCCGACCCGACACCGTGTTGCGCATTGGGCGGAACGTCGTACGGTAGACTTCTACCTCGTCGAACGCCTTGGCGGCTTCCGCTTCGGTCAAGCCGACGGTACCGATCTCGGGCTGCGAGAAGACAGCAGTCGGAATGTCGTCGAGGTC
Organism: Aureimonas sp. Leaf324; assembly: GCF_001423245.1. Taxonomy (GTDB): domain Bacteria; phylum Pseudomonadota; class Alphaproteobacteria; order Rhizobiales; family Rhizobiaceae; genus Aureimonas. The sequence goes on along the minus strand of NZ_LMOH01000001.1, from coordinate 431,383 downwards.
GGGCTTGGTCGGCCGGTCGCGATAGACCGTATCCACGAAGCACATGGCCTCATGGATCGCCACGGGCGTCAGCTGGACGCGGTTGGTGATGTCGCCGAGCGCCCAGATGTTGTCTGCCGTCGTCTTCGAATAGTCGTCGACCCTGACCGCACCCTTCTCGTCGAGCTCGACGCCTGCCTTCTCGCAGCCGAGATCGAGCGTGTTCGGCATACGCCCCACCGCCAGCATCACCTCGTCCGCATCGAGCAGCGCGCCGCCCTTCAGGTGCGCCTGGAAGCGGCCGTCCGCCTTCTGGTCGACCTGGACGATCGTGTCCTCGGTCAGGACGCGGATGCCCTTGGCCACCATCGACGCCTGCAGCGCGTCGCGCAGGTCCTCGTCGAATCCCTGCAGGATCTTCTTGCCGCGGTAGATGAGCGTGACCTCGGAGCCGAGCCCGTTGAAGATGTGGGCGAATTCGATCGCGATGTAGCCACCGCCGAGAATCACGATCTTCTGCGGCAGGCGCTTGAGGTGGAACGCCTCGTTCGACGTGATGCAGTGCTCGGCGCCGGGCAGATCGGTGAACGGGTTGGCGCGACCACCTGCAGCCAGCACGATGCGTTCGGCGGTGACGACCTTGTCGGTCGCCAGAAGCCGAATTTCATGCGGACCTTCGAGCACCGCGCGGGACTTCAGAATTTCGGCGCCGGCGTTCTCGACATTGCGGGCATAGATGGCCTCGAGACGCTCGATCTCGCGGTCCTTGGCGGCGATGAGTTCGGCCCAGTCGAAGCTCGGCTCGCCGACAGTCCAGCCAAAGCCCTTGGCGTCCTCGAAATCCTCAGCGAAGTGCGAGGCGTAGACCATCAGCTTCTTGGGAACGCAGCCACGGATGACGCAGGTGCCGCCAAAGCGGTATTCCTCGGCGATCGCCACCTTGTGGCCGAGCGCCGCGGTCTTGCGCGCGGCCCGGACGCCGCCCGACCCCCCACCGATCACGAAGAGATCGAAATCGTAAGCGCCCGATGCCATGACCACTCCTGCCTTCATGGAAAAGGGCGGCTCGAGGCCGCCCCTTGCATTCGATTATAGAGCCTCGATCGGAGCCGTCACTGCGTCGAGGTGGCCTGCGCCGGCGGGGCGAGCTTGGCCGCACCGTTGATGGAGGCGTTGCGCAGATCGCGCACGATGCCGCTCGCCCAGACGTCGGCTGCCGACATCATCTCGCGCGAGGCGGTGGGACCCTGCGCCAGGAGCTTTTTGCCGGCTTCGCCCTGGTAGAACTCCGCGATCTCGCGCAGCTCCTGCTCGGTGAAGAGCTTGGCGTAGATGCGGGCGATCTCGTTCTCCAGGTCGCCGCGACGCGGGGCGAGCTTTAGCGCCTCGTCGTCGACCATGTTCGAGATCTCGGACTGGAGGTTCGGATTGTTGACGATCAGCTCCGCCTTGATCTGCGTCGCCGCGTTCAGGAGGATCTGGTCGAACTGCTCGGTGGTGTCGAGAGCGTCCACGGCCTGACGCGCCGCCGCGATGTGCGACGGGCTGGCGTCCTGCGCGAAGGCCGGAGCCACGGACAGGCCGAGCAGCGCGACGGACACGCACAGTCCGCGACGCAGTGTTTCGCTAGGAAGCTTCAAGTTCCCACTCCATTGATCTCGATGGGGCTATTGCGGCCCAAGTGCCAAACTCTGAATTGCGCCGCAAGCCCCGGCGAGCGTTCGCGAAGGCTCGTCAGCGCGGCGCGACGTGTTCGATCCCGTCCGGTCCCGCCAGGAGTGCCGCGCTTGCCAGCCCCAGGAACAGCCCATGCTCAACCACGCCCGGAATCGCATGAAGGGCGGCCGAAAGCGCTTCTGGATCGGGAATACGGCCAAAAGATGCGTCCACGATCAGGTGTCCGCCGTCGGTGACGAAGGGGCTCTCGCCGATCTTGCGCAAGGACAGGTCGCCGCTCAGTCCCAGGAGATGGCCTGCCTTCTCGATGGCGATCAGCGAGGCGACGATGCCGAAGCCGTTGACTTCGATCGGCAACGGGAAGGCGCCGAGCGTCTCCACCCTCTTCGAGGCGTCGGCGATCACCAGCATGCGCGCGGAGGCGGCCGCGACGATCTTCTCGCGAAGGAGCGCACCACCGCCGCCTTTCACGAGGCGAAGCTGGCCGTCCATTTCGTCGGCGCCGTCGATAGTGAGGTCGAGTTCGGGCACCTCCTCCAGCGTCGCCAGCGGCACGCCGAGGTCGCGGCACAAGGCCGCGGTCCGCTCGGAGGTGGGCACGCCGACGATCCGGACGCCTTCACTCACGCGAACCGCAAGCGCGCGCACGAAGGCTTCTGCCGTCGAGCCCGTGCCGATGCCGAGGCGCATGCCGGTCTCGACTTCGGCCGCCGCCGCCTGCCCGACCCTTTCCTTCAACGATGCCGCGTCCATGGCTGCCTCTCGCATGAAATGTTTCGGTCGGCCTTAGCCGATCAGACCGGCATGGCAAAGCCGAACCCGACCCGGCATGTGCAACTCTTTGTTGGTGAATGGCGGCTTAATCTGTGACCCGAATGTTCCAGCGGGGCGGCAAACCGGCGCTTTCGCGGCCTCAATGCCGTTCTGCACCCTCGCCTTGCTTGACCCGAAACCGAAGGTCCCCAAAGTCCGCACCGATGAGTGTCGCCCATTCCGTTCCCCTCGCCCGCCCGGCTGTCGTTTCCCTGCCAGACCGGTGCCCGGCGCTGCGCGAGCGGCCACTTCAGGGGGCGACCGTCGTGTTCGATCTCGACGGAACGCTGGTCGACACGGCGCCCGACCTCGCCGGTGCGCTCAACCATTGCCTCGTGTCCGTCGGTCTCCCGGAAACCTCGCTCGACAGCGTGCGACCGGATGCGGGCCATGGGGCCAAGGCGATGCTGACGGCCGCCTACCGACGCGCCGAGCGCCGCCTCGGCGATCTCGAACTCGTCGAACAGACCGCGCGCTTCCTCGCCTACTACGGCGATCACATCGCCGTCGCGTCGACCCTCTATCCCGGCGCTCGCGATACACTGCAGCGCATGGCCGATGTTGGCGCGACGCTGGCGGTCTGCACCAACAAGACCGAGGCGCTCGCGATCAGGCTCCTGCGCGAACTCGGTCTTGCCGATCGGTTCGCCGCGATCTGCGGCGCCGATACGTTCATCGGCCGCAAGCCCGACCCGGTCCACCTGTCCGGCACGATCGCCCTGGCGGGCGGACGGGTCGACCGTGCGGTGATGATCGGCGACACGGACACCGACATCGAAGCCGCCAAGCGCCTCGGCCTTCCGTCCATCCTCCTCGGTTTCGGCTACGACGCCGACCGGACGGCGCGCGAGAAGGCGACGGCGGTGGTCTCGCATTTCGACGAGATCGACGTCGCACTGGTCGAACGGCTGATCCGCTGACGTCTCGTCGCTAGCGGATTGACGAGCCCGGTGCGGGCGACTATAGGCAGTCTCGTTCGCAGCCGGCAACGCCCGGCGCGACGGGCGATTAGCTCAGCGGGAGAGCACTGCATTCACACTGCAGGGGTCACTGGTTCAATCCCAGTATCGCCCACCATTTCCAAACGACCATGACGCGCCGACGACACGACGGGCCGGGTTCGAACCGGCCCTTTCCACGTTCAAGGCTTCCAGACGGGCTCCTCGGTCGGAATCGCCGCAAGATCCGCCGTCCAGGCATGCGGCACCGCATCGGACGGCGCGCGCCAGTCGCCGCGGGGCGAAAGGCTGCCGCCGGCCGAGACCTTCGGGCCGTTGGGCATCGCCGTCCGCTTGAACTGGGCGGTCTGGAAGAATCGGACGAGGAACCGCTCCAACCAATGCCGGATCGTGGCGAGATCGTAGTGATTCCGCGCGCCTGCTGGAAAATTCGCCGGCCAGCGCCCGGCGGCCGCGTCGCGCCACGCATGCCAGGCCAGGAATGCGACCTTGGCGGGCGGCTGGCCGTAGCGCATGGTGTGGAAGAGGAAGAAGTCGTTGAGCTCGTAGGGGCCGATCTTGGCCTGCGTGCTCTGGATCGCGCCGGACGCATCGGCCGGCACGAGTTCGGGCGAAATCTCGGTCGAGAGGATCGCCGTCAGCACCCGGCCCGTCGCCTCGTCGAACTGCCCGGTCGCGACCGTCCAGCGGATCAGGTACTGGATCAGCGTCTTCGGCACCCCGGAATTGACGTTGTAGTGGCTCATCTGGTCGCCGACACCGTAGGTGCACCAGCCGAGTGCGAGCTCCGACAGGTCGCCCGTCCCGATCACGAAGCCGTTGCGCTGATTGGCGAGACGAAACAGGAAATCGGTGCGAAGGCCCGCCTGCACGTTCTCGAAGGTGATGTCGTAAACCGGCTCGCCTTTCGAGAACGCATGACCCATGTCGCCGAGCATTTGCCGGGCGGTCGGCTTGATGTCGATTTCAGCGGCTTCGATGCCGAGCGCACGCATCAGCGTCCATGCGTTGGCTTTCGTGTCGTCGCCCGTCGCAAACCCCGGCATGGTGAAGCCGAGAATTGTCGTGCGCGGCAGCCCGAGCCAGTCGCAGGCCTTGGCGGCCACGATCAGCGCATGGGTCGAATCGAGGCCGCCAGACACGCCGATCACCATCCGGTCACCGGGCGTGGACTCGAAGCGCTTTACCAGCCCGTGAACCTGAATGTTGAACGCCTCGTAGCAGTCCGCGTCGAGCCGATCCTGCGCGTTCGGCACATAGGGGAAGCGGCGCAGCGCACGTCGAAGGCCGAGGTCTTGGAAGCTCGGCCGGTGCTCGAAGCGGATGCGTCGAAATTCCTGTTCGGGATGCCCTTCGAACGCCGCCGCATCGTTGAACGTCGGCGTGCGCATGCGCTCGAGCCGCAAGCGCTGAAGATCGACGTCCGCGACCGTCAGTTGCGGCTCGCGGGCGAAACGCTCCGATTCGACGAGAAGGTCGCCCATTTCGTAGATCACGGCCTGACCGTCCCAGGACAGGTCGTTGGTGCTCTCCCCTGCGCCAGCCGCCGAATACATGTAGGCCGCCATGCAGCGCATGGCGTGCGCGGCCGTCAGCACGTGCCGATCGGCTGATTTGCCCACCACGATCGGTGACGCCGAGAGATTGCAGAGGAGCAGCGCTCCCGCCAGCGCGCCCCGGATCGAGGGCGGGTTCGGAGCCCAGTAGTCCTCGCAGATCTCGATGTGGAAAACGAAGTCGCGGAGATCTTCGGCTTCGAACAGGAGATCCGTTCCGAACGGCACCACGTCGCCTGCGATCAGGAGGTCCTCGCCGACGATGCCGTGACCGGACGCGAACCAACGCTTCTCGTAGTACTCGCGATAATTCGGCAGAAAGATCTTCGGCACGACGCCGAGAATGCGCCCCCTTGAGATGGCGATCGCGCAGTTGTAGAGCCGCCCGTTCCGGCGGATCGGCGCTCCGACCAAGAGGACGCACGGCAGGTCCGTGCTCTCATCGCGGATGCGTGCCAGCGCCTCCTCGACGCGATCGAGCAAGGCGTCCTGCAGATGAAGGTCGTCGATCGCGTAAGCGGAGAGGGAAAGCTCGGGATAGACGAGAAGGTCGACGCCCTCCCCGGCTGCTCTTCGAGCCTGCGCGAGGATCGCCTCGGCATTCGCCGTCGGATCCGCAACATGAACGCGCGGCGTCGAGACCGCGACGCGGACGAAGCCATGCGTGTGGAGCGACGCGAAGCGCCGGGCGCGCTCTTCGGGTGGGGTCAGCGACAGGGCCACGGGTTAGCTCCGATATTCAGGTGCGACCAATGCGTGTCGGCCTTGGCACAGAGGTTAAGTCCGATTCGCCGGCCGCGTTCCAGAGGCCGTCGCCCCTTAGCCACCTCCCGGTTTCGCAGGGAACTGCAGGGTTGCGGCTTGCGTCCTTCTCCGGAGAGGGGACCGAACCATGACCGACGATCTCACGCTTCGCCACGGCCCGCTGGGGCGGAACTGCGTGCACCTTTGCGTCGACATGCAGCGCATGTTCGCGGAGGACACGGACTGGCGCACGCCGTGGATGGAACGTGTCCTGCCGCGGGTCGTGGCGCTCTGCGAGGCGGCGCCGGACCGGACCATCTTCACCCGCTTCATACCGGCGGAGAGGCCGGGACAGGGAGAAGGCACTTGGCGACGATATTATGAGAGTTGGCAATCCATGACGCTGGAGCGGATGGGCGCCGACATGGTCGACCTTCTTCCTGCGCTCGCGCGGTTCCAGCCGCCGGCGGAAATCGTCGACAAGTCTGCCTATTCACCTTGGTGCGAGCCGGATCTCGATCGGCGGCTTCGCGAGCGGGGTATCGACACGTTGATCGTCACGGGCGGCGAGACCGATGTCTGCGTGCTTGGCACGGTGCTGGGCGGCGTAGACCGGGGTTACCGTGTGATCGTGGTCATCGATGCCCTCTGCTCCTCGTCGGATGAAATGCACGACGCCATGCTCGCGGTCTATCGTCGGCGCTATGGGCAGCAGATCGAGACGGTCCTGACCGAGACGGTCATCGCCGAATGGACCGGCGATCAACCTTCGAAGTAGCTGGCCTGACCGGCGGCTTCCGGCATCGTCTGATAAGCGCGAAGACGATCGAGCGCCTTATCCCGCGCCAAGACGAGATGGCGGCGCATCTCGATTGCGGCCGCGGCCCCATCGCCCCGGCGCAGACATTCGATGACCGACAGATGCTCGTCGACGAAGCGATCGACCGTCGCTGCCGGCCCAAGGGCCCGCTGGACGTGCTTGCCGGACAAAAGCACCGTGCGGCTTCGCCGCAACGCCTCGGTGATTTCCGTGTTGGCGGCAAAGCCGAGGCACGTCACATGTAGATCGGTCTCGAGCTGATCGAGGACAGCCGCTTCCGATGCGGTCCATGCGTTCGCCGCATCGCGGTGTCGCGCCTCGACCTCCGCCAGCATTGCGTCGGGTATGCGCCCGGCGGCCTGGGCGATGGCGACAGGTTCCAGGATCAGCCGCAACTCGTAGAACTGCTCGATCCTCTCGGCTCCCAGGGCGCGGATCACCCAGCGAGAGTTCTCGCCCTTTTCCAGGATGCCCGACGCTTGTGCGCGCACCAGAATGTCGTGAGCAACCGTGCGCCCCATTCGAAGATGGCGGGAGAGAGCCAGCTCGTTGACGCGCGCAGCGCCGCGAAGCGAGCGGAGAATCAGTTCGCGCTCGACGCCGTAATAGAGGGCGTCGGCAGGGCGTGCGTGAACGAGGTCGAGAGTTCCCGCGCACAACCCGAGCATGGCCGGGGTGACCTCGGCGCGGCTCGGCGTCTCATGCCCAACGAGAAAGCCGCGGCCGTCGAATCGGCTGACGAGCCCGTCCGCCTCCAGTCGACCGAGAGCCTGACGCACCGGCGAACGCCCGGCGCCGAACAGGCGCGCCAGCGGCACCTCGGACAGAACCGTGCCCGGCGGGACGCGATCCGCCTCCAGCGCCGCGCGAAGAATCTCGGCGATCCGTTCGTAGGTCGGGCGCCGGGCGCCCGTTTCGCCCGGCTTCACGGGCGTCAGGTGATCGCGCCGAGCTGCCAGGGCACGAACTCGTTGTCACCGTAGTCGTAGATTTCGCTCTGCGTCCGCTTGCCGGATGCCACGGCGAGGATGGTCTCGAACATGCGCGTGCCCGATTCCTCGATCGTCTCCTCGCCGGTGACGATGCCGCCGCAGTTGATGTCCATGTCGTCGCTCATGTGCTCGTACATGGCGTTGTTCGTGGCCACCTTGATGGTCGGAACCGGTTTCCAGCCCGAGACCGAGCCGCGGCCCGTGGTGAAGACGAGCATGTTGCAGCCGCCTGCGATCTGCCCGGTCACCGCGACGGGATCGTATCCCGGCGTATCCATGAAGACGAAACCCGTCCGGTCGATCGGCTCGGCGTATTCGTAGACCGCCTCCAGCGGCATCGAGCCGCCCTTCGCCACGGCGCCCAGCGACTTCTCGAGGATCGTCGTAAGGCCACCCGCCTTGTTGCCGTGCGAGGGGTTGTTGTTGAGTTCGGCGCCGTGCCGCGCGGTGTATTCGCGCCACCATGCGATGCGATCCATCAGCTTCTGCGCCACGGCCGGCGTCGCCGCGCGGCGCGTCAGAAGATGCTCGGCGCCATAGATTTCGGGCGTCTCGGCAAGGCAAGCCGTCCCGCCGTGCCGGACCAGAAGGTCTGACGCGTAGCCGAGGGCGGGGTTGGCCGAAATGCCGGAATAACCGTCGGACCCGCCGCATTCCAGCGCGAGCTTCAGCTTGTACATGGGCTGCTCGGTGCGTTCGGGGGCGTTGATGACCGGCAGCATCTCGTTGATGATCGCGCTCGCTTCCTCGACCGTCTTGCGCGTGCCGCCCAGCTGCTGGATCGTCATGGTCCGCATCAGCGGCCCCTCCTCCAGCCCGTACTTCTCGGTGATGAAGGAGATCTGGTTGGTCTCGCAGCCGAGACCGATCATCAGGATGCCGCCGAAGTTCGGATTGCGCGCATAGCCGCTCAAGGTGCGCGCGAGATACGTGTATCCCTCGGTCTTCAGGTTTAGCGCGCAGCCCTGCCCATGCGTCAGCGCCACGACGCCATCGACGTTCGGGAAGCCGTCGAGGCCGCCCTTGCGGTTGAAGTGGTCGGCGATGGCGCGCGACACCGTCGCCGAGCAGTTCACCGAGGACACGATGCCGATGTAGTTGCGGGTGCCCGCCTGACCATCGGCACGGGCATATCCCATGAACGTCCGTCGTTCGCCTTCAGGCAGGAGCGGCGTCGGCCGCGCATCGGCGGCAAACTCGTGATGCACCTCACTGTCCAGCATCCCGAGGTTCTGGAGGTGCACGTGGTCGCCCGGCACGATCGGGGCGGTCGCGTAGCCGATCACTTGCCCATACTTCAGGACCCGGCCGCCCTGTTCGACCGCCTGGACGGCGACCTTGTGCCCGCTCGGGATTTCCGCGCGGGCGACGACGTTTCCGACGCCCACTCGCTCGCCCGGTGCGATGGTCCGACGGGCCACGACGACGTTGTCGTCCGCATTGAGACGGATGGTGGGCGAGACGTCGAGCACGTCCGACATGGCAATCTTCCGGGATCTGGAATGGATATTGTCGGCAATGATCATTTCGGGCCGGGGGCGCGAAGTCAATGCGTTCGTGCTTCGCTTTCGCGCCGATGCTCATGAGGGCGATTAGCTCGCGCGCGGTGATTGGAAGCTCTGGTTGACGCTGTCGGCGAATAGACCGTCGTCGGGAGGGAACCCTTCATTCCCGCACGTTCAGTGTAGGCAAACCGCAACGGGCCGACATCCATGAGCCTCTCGATCCCGACCCTGCAGTTCACGGACTTCGTCGTCTTCCTGACATGCGGCGTTGTGTTCGTCAGCTGCTGGCTCCTGCATCGCGAGCGGACCCATCATCTTCTCTTCGGCAGCAGCTTTCTGATCTGCGCCGGCATGTCGATCGGCTTCGTCGATTTCGGGCGCTACGGCAGCGTCTGGTCACCGCTCGGATGGTCCGCCGCAGGCATGCTTTTCTGGGTGGGCCTGCGCCTCTTCGATCAGCGCAGCGCGTTGACGACGTTCATGATGGTGATCGCCATCGTGCCCGTCGCAACCCACGTGCTCCTCGGTCTGGTCGGCTTCGACGAGGAAAGCGTCAACACCGGCAGCACCATCGCCTACGCGGCCCACGAGGCCGCGATGGCCATCTACGTCCTGTCGACGTCGCGCGGACGGTCACCGATCCGCAAGGTCATCGGCCTGTCCCTCCTCGCCATTTCGGCCGCCCTGTGCCTGCCGCTCGTGCCGCAGACGATCCTGCCGCAGGAGGTGCCGATCGTCCTCATCTTCGTCGTCGATCATGTGTCGTCGATTCTGCTCACGACCGCGATCCTCGCGCTGGAAGCGGACCGGGCGATCGTCGCCCTGGCACGGCAGGCCCTGCGGGACCCGCTCACCCAGGTTCTGAACCGCGCGGGCCTCGTCGCGCAGACGCAGCAGATCATCGGGTCTGCCGGCGTCATCGTCGTGGATCTCGACCACTTCAAGCGGGTCAACGACGGACACGGTCATACGGCAGGTGACCACGTCCTCGAAAGCTTCGTTCGGCGAACGGAAGTCCTCCTTCCGACCGGTGCCCATATCGCGCGCGTGGGTGGCGAGGAGTTCGTGATGGTCCTTCCCGGCGCGGAACGCGCAGAGACCGCCGTGTTCGCCGAGCGACTGCGACGATCGATCGGCGTCAGGCCGATCGACTGGAACGGCATCCAGATCGGAATTTCGGTCAGCGCCGGCGTGGCGGTCGCGCTGGGCGGTGCTGATATCGCGGCCGCCGTGGATCGCGCGGACAAGGCGCTCTATCTTGCCAAGACAAGCGGACGGAACCAGGTCCGAGTCGCTTGACGATACGAACCTTCGGGCAGTGATCGATCTTTTGGGAAGTGGTCGGAGCGAGAGGATTCGAACCTCCGACCCCCTGAACCCCATTCAGGTGCGCTACCAGGCTGCGCTACGCTCCGACACGAGCTTCCCTAATCAATGCGCGACGCGGATGCAAGCGCCAACGCGCTTGCCGGCTACTTAGCGAACCTGATCGAGCAACCGCTTCAGCTCCAGGAGTTCGAGGATCACGCCGTTGAGACGATCGACACCGTCGCGGGACAAGGCGTTCCCGCCGGATTGGGACGCCCCGTCCCGATCGCGCCGCAGAAGATTCGACAAGGGCCCGCGCCGCTGCTCGGGAACCGGCAGATCGGCGTCGTCGTCCGGCAACTCGTCGACCGTCTCGATCTCAGCTTCGGGTTCCACCCGCTGGCCCTTGCCGGATTGAAGGCGTTCGAGCCCCGACAGGTCACCGGCGCCGATCGCCATCACGGCGCGATGCCCGCTTTCCTTCAGGATGCGCTGGACGCCCCGGATCGTGAAGCCGCGGACATACAGGAGATACCGGATGCCTTTGAGCAACTCGACGTCGTCGGGACGATAGTATCGCCGCCCGCCACCGCGCTTCATCGGCTTGATCTGCGGAAACCGCGTTTCCCAGAAACGCAGGACATGGGGCGGCAGATCGAGCTCCTCCGCCGCCTCGCTGATGGTGCGGAACGCGTCCGCGCTCTTCTCGCCGCTCAACGCCCGACGGCCTTCATTCCGCGGCCTTCAGAGCTGGCTCTTCGCTCGGACCGCGCGCTTCGTGCGCCTCGAGGATCCGGTCCTTCATCACGTTCGACGGCTTGAAGACGGCGACCCGGCGCGGCGAGATCGGCACCTCTTCGCCGGTCTTGGGATTGCGTCCGACCCGCTCGTTCTTGGCTCGAACCAGAAACGAGCCGAAGGAGGAAATCTTGACCGCCTCCCCGCGAGCGATCGTGGTGCAGATCTCCTCCAGGATCGACTCGACCAGATAGGCCGACTCGGATCGGGAAAGACCGATCTTGCGGAAAACCGCCTCGGCGAGATCGGCCCGCGTCACCGTCCTGTCTCCCATGCAAAACCCCTGCTGAAACCGAACCGGAACCCCCGCCCCGAGCGACGACGCGCTTCGGCTAGGCCTCGGAAAATACCGAAAAGGAAGGGTGAATCAAGCGCGCCCGTCACCAGCGGACGACGACGGCGCCCCAGGTGAAGCCGCCGCCCATCGCCTCGAGAAGCACGATGTCGCCTGCCGAAATTCGCCCGTCGCGCACCGCGACGTCGATCGCCAGCGGAATCGAAGCCGCCGACGTGTTGCCGTGTCGGTCGACCGTGATCACGACCTTTTCGATGGGGATGCCGAGCTTTTTCGCCGACGCCTCGATGATGCGTCGGTTCGCCTGATGCGGCACGAACCAGTCGATCTCGGCCGCCGAAAGCGACAGTGCCTGAAGCGAATCCTCGACGACGTCGGTGATCATGCCGACCGCATGCTTGAAGACCTCGCGACCCTCCATCCGCAGATGGCCGATCGTGCCCGTGGACGACGGACCCCCATCCACGAACAGCTTGTCGCCGTGAGACCCATCCGCCCGGAGGCGCGCGATCAGCACGCCGGGGTCGCTGACCTCTCCCTCTTCACGCTCGAGGACGATCGCGCCCGCACCGTCGCCAAAGAGAACGCACGTGGTTCGATCCGACCAGTCGACGATCCGGCTGAACGTTTCCGCCCCGATCACGAGCGCCCGGCGTGCCATGCCGGCCTTCAGATAGAGGTCGGCCGTGGTCATCGCGTAGACGAAGCCGCTGCAGACGGCCTGTATGTCGAACGCGAACCCCTTGGTAATGCCGAGCCGGCGCTGCACCTGCGTCGACGACGCCGGGAACGTGTTGTCGGGGGTGGCTGTCGCCAGGATCACGAGGTCGATATCGTCGGGCACGAGGCCCGCCGCCTCGAGCGCCCTGCGCGCCGCTGCCTCGCCGAGCGAGACCGTGGTCTCACCCTCTCCCGCGATGTAGCGCTGCTTGATGCCCGTCCGCTGCTGGATCCACTCGTCGCTGGTCTCGACGCGCGCCTCGAGATCCTGGTTGGTCACGACCTGACGGGGCAGCGCGGAGCCGGTGCCGCGGACGACCGAGCGAAACATGGTCATGGCGCGACCTCTTCCGAACCGGCCGCCTCGGGTTCGAGCGGCACCGAAACCTCGTTCGCATAGACCCGGCCGAGATCGCTCTCGATCTTGGCGAGCAGGCCGTTGGCGGCCATGGCGTAGGCGACATCGATGGCCGCAGCCGTGCCTTCAGCGTCCGAGCCGCCGTGGCTCTTGATGACGACGCCGTTCAGCCCCAGGAAAACGCCGCCGTTGACCTTGCGAGGGTCCATCTTGTCGCGCAGCCGGTCGAAGGCACTCTTGGCAAGGAGATACCCGAGCTTGGCCATCCAGGTCCGCGTCATGGCGGCGCGAAGGTACGAGCCGATCTGTCGAGCGGTGCCCTCGGCGGTCTTCAGCGCGATATTGCCGGTGAAGCCTTCGGTCACCACGACGTCGACGGTGCCCTTGCCGAGGTCCGTGCCCTCCACGAAGCCGCGATAGTCGAGCCCGTCGATCGGCGTCTCCTTCATCAGGCGACCGGCTTCGCGGATATCCTCCTGACCCTTCACCTCCTCGACGCCGATGTTGAGGAGGCCGACAGTCGGGCGGTCGATCTGGAACAGGGCGCGCGACATGGCCGCGCCCATCACCGAGAAGTCGATCAGCTGCTGCGAGTCGGCTCCGATCGTGGCGCCGACATCGAGAACGATGCTTTCGCCCCGAAGCGTCGGCCAGATGGCGGCGATCGCGGGACGCTCGATGTTGGCCATGGTGCGCAGGCAGAACTTCGCCATCGCCATGAGAGCGCCCGTGTTGCCGGCCGACACCGCGACATCCGCTTCGCCGGTCTTCACCGCCTCGATCGCCTTCCACATGGAAGACTTGTAGCGACCCTGCCGGAGAGCCTGCGACGGCTTGTCATCCATGCGGATCGAGACGTCGCAGTGATGGAAGGTCGACCGCTGGCGGAGCTTCGGCAAACCGTCGAGCACCGGGCGCACGACCTCTTCCTGCCCGAACAGCACGAAGCGCATGTCGGGGTGGCGCTCCAGCGCCGTCTGCGCTCCGGCCAGGACGACGGCGGGACCGTGGTCGCCGCCCATCGCGTCGAGGGCGATCGTAATGGTGCTTTTCGACAACAAAGAGTACCTGCCTTCAGAAGTATGCGATGCCCGTATCGGCTTGGCCGACGCCGTCAGCCGTCAGCCGTCTGCCGGCTTCAGGCGTCCGAGCGCGGCGAAGGGCGAGACCTTGCCGCCGGACGGGTCGGGGTCCGTATCGAGTTCGGAGAATTCGGCACCGGGCGCCTTGGGATAGGGGTCGAGCGACAGGCCGACAAGCTCTTCGATTAAGGGGCCGAGATCGATCGTGTCGCCGCGGAAGGTTTCGGGGATGTCGGCCCCCTCGGGGTCGAGATGCAACTCGCCGTCGCTTTCCGGCTCGATGCGGGCGAGCTTCGAAGTCTCCGGGACGAAGATGAGATCGACCGCCTCGTCGACGATCTCGCGGACGGGATCGAGCGTCACGACGCAGGCCTGCTCCAGGGCGCCCTTGATTCGGCCTTCGACGATCACACCATCGCGCTTCCACCGGCGAACGAGAAGATCCGCCGCGAGCTCGTTCACAGCCAGAATGCCCAGTCGCGCGGCGATCCCGGCACGCTCCTCGGCGTTCGGTTCGAGGTGCAGCGGCATTCCCGCCTGCGGGAGGCGGGCGACATGGACGACGAGGCTCAAGGGTGCCTTCGGATCGGCCTTCTTCATGCGGTCTCCGTCTTCGGCGGTTCCAGGAGGCGCCCGGCCAGAATCTGCTCGTTGGTCAGAGCAGCGTAGCGAGCCTGTTGCTGGATCATATGGTGCGCCAAGGCTGAGGCCGCATCAGGGCGGCCGCCGACGGCTTCCGACAGGACCGTCCGCGCCAGCGCGTCGGCGAGACTTGCGGCGTCGCCCTCGGCCATCGCCGGCTGGCAATCGCGCACGCGTGTGTAGAAGCGGGCCGCGAACTTACGCATGCGCTTCGGCACGGCGAGGTAGCTGATGCCGATCTCGCGCATGGAGTGGTCGATGTCGGTCATGAACCGGTCGACCAGATCCTGCGACAGGGCCTTCAGGTCCGGCTCGATCGATATCCGGTTGAGGACGGCGATCATCTCCAGCGACAAGGCTTCGAACCGCCCTTCCAGCGTATCGGGCAGCCCCCCCTCGGTGAAGCGGACGGGATCGCGCGCGGCGGCGACGACCTGTTCCCATAGCTGATCGACGATCCGCCGGTTGAGGCGATCCCGTCGGAAACGGGCCAGAATTCCCACGTCGTTTTCCCCTGTTTCGGATGCCCGGTTCGCACGCATGCGGCTGGATTGCAACGGTTGGCAGGTTGCTTTACCAAGTCGCAACCTTCAGGGCGGCGTCGGTGCCTCACTTTCCGACCAATCCGCACCTACGGAACGCAAAACCGATTCCCTCGGGAGGAGTAGCATCCGCGTGATCGAGATCCATCGTCCGTTGCGCCGCGTGGTCTTGGCGACCAGCGTCGGCGCCATGATCGTTCTGGCAGGCTGCCAGACGGCGGAAGTCTACAATCAGGGTTACATCGTCGACGAGCAGGCGCTGGCGCAGGTTCCCGTCGGCTCGAGCCGCGACCAGGTCCTGCTGGCGCTGGGCTCCCCCTCCACCACCGCGACGTTCGACAACGAGGTGTTCTACTACATCTCGCAGAAGCGCGTGCGCCCCGTAGCCTTCATGAAGCCGCGCCTCGTCGAGCAGCGCATCCTGGCGGTCTATTTCGGACCCGACAATACCGTGCGTAAGATCGCGAACTACGGGCTGCAGGACGGCAGGGTGTTCGACTTCATCTCGCGCACGACGCCGACCGGCGGTCGCGACTCCAGCTTCCTCGGCTCGATCCTGTCCGACGACGGTCCGGGCGCCGGCAACATCCTCGACACGATGGGCGGGATGGGCCGCTCCGGCGGCGTTTCGGCCGGACGCTGATCGATCTCACGAAAAAGGCCGGCGAAGCCGGCCTTTTCTTTGCGTGTCGCTTCGTCGAAGACAGGGACCTCAGTCCCCTTCCTTCGGATCCTGTCCCCGGCCCTCGCCGCGCGAACGCCGGGCGACACGATCGAGCACCGCGTTGACGAGACGCGACTCGTCTTCCTCGTAGAAAGCCTTCGCGATATCGACATACTCGCTCACGATCACCGCGACCGGCACGTCCTTGCGGGCTGTGACCTCGTAGGTGCCGGCGCGCAGGATCGCCCGAAGCGTGGTGTCGAGCCGCGCCAGCGGCCAGTCCGTCGTAAGCGACGAGTGGATGAGCGGGTCGATGAACGTCTGTCCGCGCACGACGCCCGAGACGATGTCGCGGAACCACGCGGCGTCGGCCTCGCGATAGGTGTCGCCGTCGACCTCCTGGCCCAGCCGGAACGCCTCGTATTCGGCGACCGTCTCGAGAAGGCCGGTCCCGCCGACATCCATCTGATAGAGGGCCTGGACAGCCGCGAGGCGGGCGGCACCGCGCTTGTTGGCGGGACGGAAATTGCGGAGCGCTGCGTCGGCCATGTCAGGCTCCGAGACGCTTGCGGATGGCGATCATGGCGAGCGCGGCCGCGGCGGCGTCGCCGCCCTTGTTCTTGCGATCCGGCATCGCCCGCTCCAGCGCCTGTTCCTCGTTCTCGACCGTCAGAATCCCGTTGCCGATCGCCAGACCTTCGTGAACCGAGAGGTCCATCAGCGCCCGGCAGGACTCGTTGGCGACGATGTCGAAATGATAGGTCTCGCCGCGGATCACGCAACCCAGTGCGATGAAGCCGTCGTATTCGGTCGCGCCCTCGTCCGCGCCGCTCAGCGCGAAGCCCACCACCGCCGGGATTTCCAACGCGCCGGGAACGGTGACGACGTCGTAGGTGGCGCCTGCCGCATCGAGATGGGCCTTGGCCCCCGCCAGCTGATGGTCCGCGATGTGATCGTAGAACCGGGCCTCGATGATGAGCAGATGCGGAGCGGACATGGCAGCTTTCCAAAACGGGACGGCACGCGATTCAACGACGCGCGAAGCGCCGGGTCATGCGAAGCCAACGAACGGGAACAAGTGGGCGCGGTCGGCCTTCCGAATTACTCGGCCTGTCCGGGCCCGAACAGACGCTCCGCATAGCGTGCAATCTGATCGACCTCAAGGTTCACATGGTCCCCCTCGCCCTTTTCGCCCCATGTCGTCACCTCCAGCGAGTGGCGGATCAGGAGAACGTCGAAGCGGTGACCCGAAACGCCGTTCACGGTGAGCGAGGTCCCGTCGAGGCAGACCGACCCCTTCGGGGCGATGTAGCGCGACAGTTCCGGCGGCGCTTCGAGGGTGAAGCGGACGGCCTCGCCCTCGTCCTTGCGCGACACGATGCGCGCCTGTCCGTCGACATGGCCGGACACGAGATGCCCGCCGAGTTCGTCGCCGAGCTTCAGCGCCCGCTCGAGATTGATGCGGCTTCCGTCCGTCCACTGCCCGGCGGTGGTCAGGCGCAACGCCTCCTCCCAGGCCTCGACCTCGAACCACGCCGCGTCGGCGCTCGGCTCCGGCAGTCGCGTCACGGTCAGGCAGACGCCGGAACAGGCGATGGAGGCGCCGATCAGGATCGTCGCCGGATCGTAGACGGTCTCGATCCGAAACCGACGACCGGCGCTCAAGGGTTGGACGCTGGCGACGCGTCCGACGTCGGAGACGATTCCGGTGAACATGGCTCGATCCTTTCCCATTCGCTCCAGTCGTCGTCGCCGAACCGCTCGCGGCGGGCAAGACGGAAATTCTTCGGGTCGAGGACGCCGTCCGGCGCCGCCACCCCGCCGGCACCGATCTCGAGCGGCGAGCGGATGACGACGATCCGGTCCACGAGTTCGGCATCAAGGAACGCCGCGGCCAGCACCGGACCGCCTTCGACCATCAGCGTCTGCACGCCCGCAGACGGCATAGCGTGGAGAAGACGACGCAGGTCGTCCCGATCGTATCCGGACAGACGAAGCAGACGGCAACCGGCGCGACGATAGGGCACCGCTTCCGGACCATCGGGGTTTCGGGTCGACGCGATGAGCGTCGGGACGGATCGGGCCGTCTGCACCAATCGGGCGTCGAGCGGCAGACGAAGCTGGGGATCGACGACGATCCGGATGGGCGATCGCCCGGAAAGGCCCGGCAGACGACAGGTGAGGAGCGGATCGTCGGCCACGGCCGTGCCGACGCCGACCATGATCGCGTC
Source organism: Aureimonas sp. Leaf324 (assembly GCF_001423245.1). GTDB lineage: Bacteria > Pseudomonadota > Alphaproteobacteria > Rhizobiales > Rhizobiaceae > Aureimonas. The sequence goes on along the minus strand of NZ_LMOH01000001.1, from coordinate 413,698 downwards.
GGACCTCGCCCGCAGAAGGTGAACCTGACGGTTGGCGATCCGCCCGCTGATGCCGATCCGCTCGGCCCCCAGCCGACCAACGAACCCATCGCGCGAGACCGCCATCTTCAGCGTCACGAACGGACGGCCGAAGCGCAGGCGCTGGAGGAAACCCTCGAACGGACGGGTCACGATCCCCGCGCCGCTCAGGCATCGCACCTCGATGCCCGCCGCGCGCAGGATCTCGACGCCGCGCCCGTTCACCCGCGGATCGGGATCGGGCGCCCCGATCACGACGCGGGCGACACCGGCTTCGACCAAGGCGTCGGCGCAGGGACTCGTGCGCCCGTGATGAGCGCAGGGCTCCAGCGTCACGTAAGCGGTCGATCCGCGCGCCTCCGCTCCCGCGTCGGCCAGCGCCATACGCTCTGCATGCGGACGTCCGCCCCATGCGGTGACGCCGCGGCCGACGATGCGGGCATCGGCACCGTGCCCTTGCACGAGCAAAGCGCCGACCGACGGGTTCTCGGCCGTCAGCCCGAAGTGGCGCAGCGAGAGCCGCCGAGCGGCGGCCATGAAGCGCTCGTCGTCGGTCCTCTGCCGGTCAGTTCGATCAGCCACGGTCTTCCGTCTGGGTTCCCGGCGCGGCAGTCAGTTCGCTGATGATCGACTCGAAATCGCGCGCTTCGCGGAAGTCGCGATACACCGAGGCGAAGCGAACGAAGGCGACGTCGTCGAAGCCGCGCAGGGCTTCCATCACGAGACGGCCGATGGCCTCGGAGGGAATGTCGGACTCGCCGGTCGATTCCAGCTGGCGCACGATGCCGGAGATCATCCGCTCCACCCTCTCCTCCTCAACCGGCCGCTTGCGCAGCGCGGTGTGGATGGATCGGGCGAGCTTGTCGCGCTCGAAGGGAACGCGGCGTCCCGACTTCTTGACCACCATGAGGTCGCGAAGCTGCACGCGTTCGAAGGTCGTGAATCGCCCGCTGCAGTCGGGGCAGATCCGGCGCCGGCGGATGGCCCCGCCGTCCTCGGCGGGGCGCGAATCCTTCACCTGGCTGTCCGGCGACCCGCAGTAGGGGCAACGCATGCAGCTGGATCAGCCGAGATTGGCGTAGATCGGGAAGCGACCGGTGAGTTCCAGCACCTTCTCCTTGACACGCGCCTCGGTGGCCGCGTTGCCCTCGTCGGAGTTCGAGGACTTCAGACCGTCGAGAACTTCGACGATCAGGCGTCCGACCTGACGGAACTCTTCCGTGCCGAAACCGCGGGTCGTCGCAGCCGGAGTGCCGACGCGGATGCCCGAGGTGATCGCCGGCTTCTCCGGATCGTTCGGCACGCCGTTCTTGTTGCAGGTGATGCCGGCGCGGCCGAGTGCGATCTCCGTCGCCTTGCCGGTCAGCATCTTCGGGCGCAGGTCCACCAGCATCAGGTGCGTGTCGGTGCCATCCGAGACGATGTCGAGGCCGCCTTCGCGAAGCGTCTCGGCCAGCACCTTGGCGTTGTCGGCGACCGCTTTGATGTAGGAGCGGTAGCCCGGCTGGAGCGCCTCGCCGAAGGCCACGGCCTTGCCGGCGATGACATGCATCAGCGGGCCGCCCTGCAGGCCCGGGAAGATCGCCGAGTTGATCTTCTTGGCGATGTCCTCGTCGTTGGTGAGGATCAGGCCGCCGCGCGGGCCGCGCAGGGTCTTGTGCGTCGTCGAGGTCGCGACGTGCGCGTGCGGAAACGGGCTCGGATGCTGACCACCGGCCACGAGACCGGCGAAGTGCGCCATGTCGACCCAGAGATAGGCGCCGACCGCATCGGCGATCGCACGGAAGCGCGCGAAGTCGATGATGCGCGAGTAGGCCGAGCCGCCCGCGACGATGATCTCCGGCTTGTGCTCGTGCGCCAGACGCTCCACGGCGTCGTAGTCGATGAGGCCCGTCGACAGGTCGAGGCCGTACTGCACGGCGTTGAACCAGCGGCCCGACAGGTTGGGCTTGGCGCCATGCGTCAGATGGCCGCCCGCATCGAGGCTCATGCCGAGGATCGTCGCGCCGGGCTTCGTCAGCGCGAGAAGAACGCCCTGGTTCGCCTGGCTGCCGGAGTTGGGCTGGACGTTCGCGAAGCCGCAGCCGAACAGCGCCTTGGCGCGGTCGATCGCCAGCTGCTCGACGACGTCCACGAACTCGCAGCCGCCGTAGTAGCGACGGCCCGGATAGCCTTCGGCGTACTTGTTGGTGAGGACCGAACCCTGCGCTTCGAGAACCGCGCGCGAGACGATGTTCTCGGAGGCGATCAGCTCGATCTCGTGCTGCTGGCGGTGCAGCTCGTCGCGCATCGCGCCGAAGAGGTCGGCGTCGACGGCGGCGATGCCATCGGTGAAGAAGCCACTGTGAGCGGTCGTCGTGTCGAGAACGTGAGCATGCGACATGACCGGTTTCTCCTCGCGTCGGCGGCGCTCGGGGCCGCGATTGGGCGGCGCCTTAACACGTTCCCGCCCGGGGCGCCACCGAAGGGAACGAAACGGGAAAGGGCCCGGCGTCGCCGCCGGGCCCTTTCGACATCACTTCGCGCCGATCAGTACGGCAGGTCGGCGTAGGCCTGCTCGCCCTGCGCATAGGCCGTCGGACGCGCGTCGGTCATGACGAGCTGGTCCGCTCCGTCGCGGGCGTAGATGTCGTCGCGGAACTGAACCACGTTCGGGTCCGTCGCCCAGGCCGTCAGGTAGGTGAAGTGCAGCGGCACCGGGTTCGTGAAGTTCACGTCCTGGCGCGTGCGGGCGGCGATCGTCTTCTCGATCGCGGCGCGGTCCCAGCCGGGCGTATCGCGAGCCAGCCAGACGATCAGGTCGCGGACGTTCTGAACGCGCACGCAGCCCGACGACTCGAAGCGCATCAGCTGCGAGAAGACGCTCTGCTGCGGCGTGTCGTGCATGTAGACCGAATACGGGTTCGGGAAGTTGATCTTCACCGACGACATCGCGTTCATCTTGCCGGGGTTCTGGCGAAAGAGGTACTTCACCGCCTCGTCCGTCTGCCAGTTGATCGTCTCCGGCGGGACGACGCTGCCGTCCGCCGCGTAGATGATGATGTCGTTGCGCTGCAGATAGGTCGGATCCTTCTGCATCAGCGGGATGATGTCCTTGCGGACGATCGACGCCGGCGCGTGCCAGTACGGGTTGAGGTTGAGATTGGTGATCTTCGAATCGAGGATCGGCGTCTGACGGTCGATCTTGCCGACCACCGCCGTGTGGCGCTGCACGACACGGCCGTTCTCCACCGCCTCGATCGAGGCCGCGGGGATGTTGACCATCACGAAGCGACCGGGATCGAGCTGAATGGCCGAAAGCCGCTGGATGTTGGTGTTCAGCTGCGCATGGCGCACGTCCGCTGGCACGTTGAGCGCCTTGAACGTGTATTCGCCGACCGACCCGTCCGCAGGCAGACCGTGGCGGGCCTGGAAGCGCTTCACCGCGGCATCGACATAGGTATCGAAGGCCTGCGAAGCCCCCGCCGAACGGTCGAGATCACCCGAGGCGACGAGACGCTCGCGCAGGTAGGGAACGGCCGCGTTCTGGACGCCGAGTTCCAGCTTGCTGCTGTCGGGCACCCGCTGCCAGCCGCCGGCCATGGCGATCTGCTGATACTGGCCGACGGCCTGCTGCATCGCCTGCAGCGTGTTCTGCGAAAAGACCGGCTGGTTGGACGCGACGTTGCGAACGCTCGCCTGGCGCGTGTCGAACTGATCGTTCCAGCCGCCCCGGTTCGGTGCCGCCAGAACGCCTTCCAGCGCCGATTGCGCGCGCGCGGCGCCGGCAAAGGCCCCTGCCCCCAGCACGGTCGCGGCACCCGCCACGAAACGCCGGCGGCTCATGCGGATGGATCGGTTGTCTGCGCCCTCAGTCATTCTCGAACCCCTTGGCAAGTCTTGCCCACTTGCGCCGCAACATAGGGGCGGCTTGGTAAACCAAAGCGTAACGGGCAATCACGGAAGCGAGTGGACGCGTGCGCCCGTCGCGTGAGGGGTCGAAAGGCCATCGGAATGCGGCGAAAAGGGGGACTGGACGCCCCCAAGTTCCGGTCGCGTCGCGACTTTCGGATGCTGTGTTGCAAAAAGCCCCACGAGCGGAACGACGCTCGCGGGGCTTGGGAGGACCGCGCACTGGAGGACGCGCGATCAGCCGATAAGGATGGGTCTAGAGGCGATACATGATCGAATCGTTCCAGAACCGGTCGAGGCGCTGCAAAGACTTGTTGAGCTTCTGGAACTCGCCCTCGTCGAGCCCGCCGACCTTGTCGATCGATCCGATATGGCGGTCGTAGAGTTCGGCGACGATCTCGGCGACCTCGATGCCCGACTTCGTCAGCGACACGCGAACGGCGCGGCGGTCGACGCGGGAGCGCTGGTGATCGATGAAGCCGAGCTCGACAAGCTTCTTCAGGTTGTAGGAGACGTTGGAGCCGAGATAGAAGCCGCGGGTCCGCAGCTCGCCAGCCGTCAGCACCGAGTCGCCGATGTTAAAGAGGAGCAGCGCTTGAACCGCGTTGATGTCGGTCCGGCCGGCGCGGTCGAATTCGTCCTTGATGACGTCGAGCAGGCGGCGGTGCAGACGCTCCACCAGTTGCAGCGTCTCCAGGTAAAGCATCTTCAGCTCGGGCTTGTCTTCCTTCACAAGCTCTGCAGGGCGCTTGGCGACCGTATTCTTCATGATCGATCCCACTGTTGCTTCCCGAGGTTCTTCATGACCTCGTCTTGTCCTGCAACTTAGGGGCTGCGTCTAAAATTCGTTTTAAAACGCAGGCTTAACGCGAGGTTTAAACATTCAGAGCGCTTTCGTGCTGAACGCGAGGTGAACATCGCGCACCGAATGCAACGCGTTTCAGTCTCAGCGGTCGCCGCGCAGGCGCCGGTGACGCTCGACCGCGCCGACGATCCGAAGCGCCGCAAGGAGCGCCAGCCCGAAGGCGTGGCCGCCCAGCAGCAGCGGGTCGGTTCCGAAAAGGTGCGGGAACCCCAGCCGCATCACGCCCTCGCAGGCGGCGACGAGAATCCAGATCACGCCGCCCCACGAAGCCGCCAGCCAGAGCCCGGTGCCAGCCACGGGATAGAGCACCGCCAGAGACGGACAGGCGATGCGCCACCAGACCGGCATGAGATCGAACCGCCAAAGCGGCCCGTCGAAGACGCCGATCAGACGGATCCAGTAGACAAGGCCCATGCCGAACATGGCGAGACCCGCGATCCGGCAGAGCCAGACGATCAGCGTGCGGTTGATTGTCTCGTCGCGGTCCCGGTCGAAAATCTCCAGCGTCATGAATGCCGCAACGGGGCGCCGGTGCGGCAAGGCGCGAACGCGGTAATCGAAGGGGTCATGCGGGGTCCTGACTGAAGCTCGCGCAGGACCTTCAAAGGATGCCGCGCGAGGGACAAAGGCTATGCACCTAGCTCCCCGCCGTCAATCGCGCCCGTCGCGCGCCGGCATGGACGGGGGTTGAACAAGGGCCGGCGCCGGGGGCATAGCTCTGCGCAATTCGAGACCAGGGAACCGTATCATGGGCGAGCGCACCGCGACGAGCAACCGGATCGACCGGGCCACCGGCGGCATGCGCCTGCGGCGCCTGCGCCAGAGCGACTGGACACGGCGCCTCGTCCGCGAGACGGACGTGCGCGTCGACGACCTGATCTGGCCGATCTTCGTGCGGGAAGGCGACGGCGAGGCTCACCCCGTGGCCTCGATGCCGGGCGTGTCACGCCGCTCCGTCGCCGGGTGCGTCGAGGCCGCGCGCCAGGCTGCCGACCTCGGCATTCCGGTCGTCGCTCTGTTCCCCTTCACCGACCCGTCGCTGCGCGACGAGATGGGCACGGAAGCGCTGAACGAGGGCAATCTCGTGTGCCGGGCCACCCGAGCGATCAAGGACGCCGTGCCGGAGATCGGCATCCTCTGCGATGTCGCGCTCGATCCCTATACCAGCCACGGGCACGACGGGATCGTGCGCGACGGCGTGATCGTCAACGACGAGACGGTGGATCTTCTCTGTCGGCAGGCGCTGGTGCAGGCGCGCGCGGGATGCGACATCATCGGCCCCTCCGACATGATGGATGGCCGCGTCGCCTGCATCCGCGAAGCGCTCGACGCCGACGGCTTCGGCGACACGATGATCATGTCCTATGCCGCGAAATACGCCTCCGCCTTCTACGGGCCCTTCCGCGATGCCGTCGGCTCGGCGGGCGCCCTGCGGGGCGACAAGCGCACGTACCAGATGGACATGGGCAACGCGCTGGAAGCCCTTCGCGAGGCCGCGCAGGACATCGCCGAAGGGGCGGACATGATCATGGTCAAGCCGGGCCTGCCCTATCTCGACATCCTCGCCCGTCTCGTCGACGAGTTCCGCATGCCGACCTTCGCCTATCAGACGTCCGGCGAGTACGCGACGATCATGGCGGCGGCCCAGAACGGCTGGATCGACGGCGACAAGGCGATGTTCGAATCGCTGCGCTCGTTCAAGCGCGCCGGGGCTTCCGGAATCCTCACCTACTTTGCGCCTCGTGTGGCGGAAGCGATCCACAAGGGCTGAGCCGGGATTGCGGAGCCGTGACCGCGATACCATGTCCTGACGAGCCGGGTTTTCCGGCCGCACAGGAGATGACGACGCGATGGTCGATGCAACGGTTCTCAATGGCGCCCAGACGACCTGGCTCGACGAGCCACGCGCTTACGAGGGCGTGCGTTCGCGCCGCATCCTGGCTTTTCTGGTCGACTATACGATCGTCCTTCTGCTCTGCATCCCGGTCATGCTGATCATCGGCGTTCTCGGCGTGCTGACCTTCGGCCTTGGCTGGATGCTGTACGGCGCGCTCTTTCCGCTGGTGGCGCTCCCCTACGTCGCGTTCACCCTGGGCGGACGATCGCAGGCGACGCCCGGAATGCGCCTCTTCGGCATCCGGCTGGAGCGTCTCGACGGGCGCCCGACCGACCCGGGTCTCGGCGTCGCGCATTCGGTGCTGTTCTGGGTCGCCGGAGCGCTGACCTCGGGCTTCATCGTCCTCGTCGGCCTGTTCACCGCGCGCAAGCAGCTGGTGCAGGATCTTCTCCTCGGGACAGTGGTGGTGCGACGCCGCTGATCGAGAGCGACCGACCGTGATTTTTTCGGCCGGGATCGTCAGGAGAGCTTTCCAATCGGCCTCGTGGCCATCAAATTGAACTGGTGTGCGCGGAAGGTGCTCGCGCGCAACCCGAGGCGCCGACCGCATGACCGCTCATCCGCAGAGCCCGCAATTCTTCCTGACGGCACCGTCACCCTGCCCCTATCTCGACGGGCAGTTCGAGCGGAAGGTGTTCACGCATCTCGCCGGCGCGCGGGCACCCGCTCTTCTCGACCTCCTGACGCAAGGGGGGTTCCGTCGAAGCCAGAACATCGCCTACCGGCCGGCCTGCGAGCGGTGCCGAGGCTGCATCTCGGTCCGGATCCTCGTCGACGAGTTCGAGCCGACGCGGTCGATGCGCCGCGTGCTTCAGACGAACGCCGACCTCTTCGGCCACATGGCCACGGCGGAGCCGACGTCCGAGCAGTTCGCCCTGTTTCGTCGCTATCTCGAGGCTCGCCACGCCAGTGGCGGCATGGCCGAGATGAGTGCGATGGACTACGCGATGATGATCGAGGACAGCCAGGTCGACACGCGGCTGATCCAGTATCGTCGCAAGGGGCCGGACTACCGGATCACGGGGCGTTCGGACGAGGGCCTCATGGCGGTCGCATTGAGCGACGTCATGGCCGACGGCATGTCGATGGTCTACTCGTTCTACCGGCCCGACGAGGTCGACCGCAGCCTCGGCACGTTCATGATCCTCGATCACATCCGCCGCACCAAGGAACTCGGCCTACCCTACCTCTACTTGGGCTACTGGGTCGAAGGTTCCCGAAAGATGCAATACAAGATCCGTTACCAGCCCCAGGAACACCTGATGGCCAAGGGCTGGGAGCGCTACGCCCCTACCGAGGCATGAGACTTGTCTTGCGGCCCTTCGCCGCCTTTCGATCCAGCCGTGCGACGATCGCCTAGCCGAACCGCCCGCTCTTCGGGAAGCCCTTCGGCACCAGCCGACCGGCCTGCGCCCGATCGCCGCGCCACTCCATCAGTTCCGCGTCCGACCGCGTGAAGACGCGGCCGGCCGGATCAGTCCAGGTCAGCCCCTCGGCCAGCTTGAAGACCTTGATGTCGAGCAGCCCGCCGTCCTTGAAGCGCTGCAGCCGGACGCCCTTGCCGCGGACCATCTCCGGCACCTGCGCGAGCGGGAAGACGAGCATCTTGCGATTGTCGCCGACCGCTGCCACGGCATCGCCGCCGTTGATCCGCTCGGCACGAAGGAGGCGCACCGCACCCGCGACGTTCAGGATCTGCTTGCCCTTGCGGGTCGACGACAGGAGTTCGGCTTCCGACACGATGAAGCCGTTGCCATCGCTCGACGCGACGAGGCGCTTGGCCGTCGGATCGGGCACGAAGCCCATCGCGATATCCTGATCGTCCTCGAGTTCGATCGCCAACCGAATGGGGTCGCCATGCCCCCGGCCGCCCGGCAGTTTGTCTGCACCCAGCGTGAACGCCCGGCCGTTGGTCGACAGGAACACCAGCTTATCGGTGGTGAGAGCGGGAAAGGCGAATTTCAGGCCGTCGCCTTCGCGGAACGTCAGACCGGAGAGATCGGTCAGATGCCCCCGCATCGCGCGAAGGAAGCCCTTCTGCGACAGGACGATCGTCACCGGCTCCTTCTCGATCAGGGCGACGGCGATATCGTCCGACGAATGCTCGGGCGCGTCGGCAAAGGTCGTGCGGCGCTTGCCGAGTTTCGTCTTCTTCGAGAAAGCCTCGCGAACCTCGCGAACCTCGCCCGCGACCGTCGACCATTGCTGCTCGGTCGAGCCAAGCAGCGCCTGCTTGGCGTCGCGCTCTTCGCTCAGCGAATCGAACTCGCGCTTCAGCTCGAATTCCTCGAGCTTGCGCAGCGAGCGCAGCCGCATGTTGAGGATCGCCTCAGCCTGAACGTCCGACAGCTGGAACGTCGACATCAGGACGGCCTTCGGCTCGTCCTCCTCGCGGATGATGCGGATCACCTCGTCGAGGTTGAGGAAGGCGATGATGTAACCGCCGAGGATCTCGAGCCGCCGCTCGATCTGGTCGAGCCGATACTGCGAGCGCCGGATCAGCACCTCGCGCTGATGCGCCAGCCACTCGACCAGCACCTCGCGGAGCGACAGGACCTTCGGGACCTTGCCGCCCGACAGGACGTTCATGTTCAGCGGGATGCGCGATTCGAGATCGGTCAGGCGGAACAGCGACTCCATCAGGAGCACCGGATCCACGGTCCGGGCCTTCGGCTCCAGGACGATGCGCACGTCCTCGGCCGATTCGTCGCGGATATCGGCGAGCAGCGGCAGGCGTTTGGCGGTCAGGAGGTCCGCGATCTTCTCGATCAGCCGCGACTTCTGAACCTGGTAGGGGATCTCGGTCACGACCACGACATAGCCGCCGCGCCCCTGCTCCTCCCTCTCCCAGCGCGCGCGAACGCGAAACGATCCGCGCCCCGTGGCGTAGGCCTCGCGGATCGTCTCGCGACCGTCGACCACTATGCCACCGGTCGGGAAATCGGGACCCTGCACGAATTTCAGGAGCGTATCGACGTCGGCATCCGGCTGCTCGATCAGCTTCAGCGCCGCGTCGCAGATCTCCGCCGCATTGTGGGGCGGGATCGAGGTCGCCATGCCGACGGCGATCCCCGAGGAACCGTTGGCCAGGAGATTGGGGAACGCCCCCGGCAGGACGACCGGCTCCTGGTCCTCCTCGTTGTAGGTCGGACGAAAATCGACGGCGTTCTCGTCGATGCCGCGCAGGATCAGCGTCGCGACATCGGTCATCCGCGCTTCGGTGTAGCGCATAGCCGCCGCGCTATCGCCGTCGACGTTGCCGAAGTTGCCCTGACCGTCGATCAGCGGGTAGCGAATCGAGAAATCCTGGGCGAGACGCACGAGGGCATCGTAGATCGAGGCATCGCCATGCGGATGGAACTTGCCCATCACGTCGCCGACGATGCGCGCACATTTCTTGTAGCCCTGACCCGGATCGAGCCGCAGCACGCGCATCGCGTGCACGATGCGTCGATGCACCGGCTTCAGCCCGTCGCGCACGTCCGGCAGCGCTCGCCCCATGATGGTGGACAGGGCATAGGCGAGGTATCGCTCTTCCAGCGCCGCCTTCAGATCGATCGGTTCGATGTCGCCGCCGTTCGGCGGAGTATCCACTGGCTTGCCCATGATCCCGGCCTTAGCCGAAAGCATGACAAGGAACAAGAGAAGAACAAAACGCGATCGTGACCCAGTCGCCGCGCTCCGGTCTCTTTCCTAAACGGTTGGAGCAGCCATATTAGCGGCGTTCCCCGCGGGTTCGTCCGGTGCGGCCAACGCGGCCACCGGTATCGCAACCGTCAGAAAGGTGTCTTCATGCGCGTCCTCCCGTCCCGCCGTGTTCTCGCGGGCCTCGCTTTCGTCCTTGCGGGCACGACGTCGTCGCTGGCGGCGGACGCTCAGGCTTTCGGGGATCGGTTGAAGGCTGTGATGGCCAGCCAGCAGGTGGTGCTGGATTACACGGGCGCCACCAGCGATGGGAACGACGTCGTTCTGTCGGGCGCGAAGGTCCACGGCGGCGCTCCCGGCGACAGCCCGCTTCCGCTCGGCGATCTCCGTTTCCAGGGCGTCACCGGTTCGACGCCCGAAGGCTGGCGGGTCGAGCGCGTCACGCCCTCGGACGTCGACCGCACGGAGGGACCGACTCGGACGCGCGCGTCCGGCATCGTGATCGAGGGCATGCAGATTCCCCCGGCGACTGGCGCGGCCGCCGCCTCGCCGGTGTTCTTCGATCGCATGGCGGTTGCGAACGTCACGGCCGAGCATGAAGGCCGTCAGGTGCTCGGGATCGACGGCGTCGAACTGCGCACCGGCGGGGGCAACGGCACCGCCTACAGCGGCACGTTCGGGGTCCAGCGATTCACCGTCGATACGCAGGCGTCGGGTGGAGAAGGTGGCCCGGCCGTGATGGCCGACCTCGGGTATCAGCAGCTCGCAGGAACGGTGACGGGCAACGGCTCGTGGAACCCGCAGTCCGGTGCCTTGACTCTCGACCCGCTGCAGATTGTCGTCGACAATGCCGGGACGCTGAATTTCGCCTACACGATCACGGGTTACACCCCGAGCTTCATCCAGTCGCTGAGCCAGCTCAGCCAGCAGATGCAGGCAAGCGGCGGGCAGAACGATGCCAGCGGGATGGCGGTGATCGGGCTGATCTCGCAGCTCTACCTGCAGTCCGCCGAACTCTCCTTCGCCGACAACTCGCTGACCAACCGCCTCCTCGACTATTACGCCAAGCAGAACAACCAGACGCGCGAGCAGATGGTGTCCGGCCTCGTCGGCTCTCTGCCGCTGGCGTTGGCCTACATCCAGAACCCGGATTTCCAGGCGCAGGTTACCGGCGCGGTGAAGGACTTCCTCGAGAACCCGAAGGCGCTCCGCATTTCGATCGCCCCGCCCGCACCGGTACCGGCGACGCAGATCCTCGGGGCCGCGATGGGAGCGCCGCAGACGCTGCCGCAGGTGCTTAACCTCTCGGTTCGCTCCGGCAATTGATCGCGGCGGGATCGGCGTGGACATCGACCCGCTGATCCTGACGCTGCGCTTCGACGCGGCGAGCTTCGAGCGTTTCGACGCCATGCGTCGGCGGTACTTCCCGCCGGCGCGCAACATGCTGCCGGCACACCTGACGCTCTTTCACAAGCTTCCCGGCGAGCGGCTGCCGGCGATCCATCGCGATCTTGCCGCGCTGGCCGGAGAAACGCCGCCGTTGCAGTTGATCGCGCAGGGCATCCGCTTCCTCGGCTACGGATCGGCCTACGAGATCCGCTGCGACGCTCTGAAATCGCTGCGTGCACGGCTTGCCGAACGCTGGGCGGGCGACCTGACACGCCAGGATGCTGCGGGCTTCGCGCCGCACGTCACGATCCAGAACAAGGCTCCGGCGAGAGACGCCAAGGCGCTCTGTGCCGACCTGAAAGCCGCATTCTCGCCGTTCGAAGCGGAGGGCACGGGGCTCCTTCTATGGCACTATCGCGGCGGGCCGTGGGAGCTTGCGGGCGAATACGGCTTCGTGGGGCGGTTATAAAAAAGGGCGCCGCAGCGCCCTTTCGTTTTCTGCAAAGCCAGTCGACCTCAGCCCTTCGGCGGCTGCGGGATCGTGCGGATGCCGAGGTCGCGCAGCTGCGCCGGGGTCGCCTCCGCGGGCGCGCCCATCAGGAGGTCGTGCGCCTGCTGGTTCATCGGGAACAGCGCGATCTCGCGCAGGTTCTTGGCGCCGCAGAGCAGCATGACGATGCGGTCGACGCCCGCCGCCATGCCGCCATGCGGCGGCGCGCCGTACTGGAACGCGCGGTAGAGCCCGCCGAAGCGCTCCTCGACGTCGGCCTGGCTATAGCCCGCGATCTCGAAGGCCTTCACCATCACCTCGGGCAGCTGGTTGCGGATGCCGCCGGACGCGATCTCGAACCCGTTGCAGACGATGTCGTACTGGAACGCCTTGATGGCCAGCGGCTCGCCGCCCTGCAACGCCTCCATGCCGCCCTGCGGCATCGAGAACGGGTTGTGGGCGAAGTCGACCTTCTTGTTGTCCTCGTCCCACTCGTAGAACGGAAAGTCGATGATCCAGGCAAGCTCGAACCGGTCGCGATCGACGAGGTTCAGCTCCTCGCCGACGCGCGTGCGCGCCGAGCCCGCGAATGCGTAGAACTTCTCCGGGCGCCCGGCGACGAAGAAGCAGGCGTCGCCCGCCTCGAGACCAAGCTGGGTGCGAACGGCCTCTGTGCGCTCCTCGCCGATGTTCTTGGCGAGCGGCCCGGCGCCGCCGAGCTTGCCGTCTTCCTCGCGCCAGAAGATGTAGCCGAGGCCGGGCTGCCCCTCGCCCTGTGCCCAAGCGTTCATGCGGTCGCAGAAGGCTCTGGAGCCGCCAGTCTTCGCCGGGATCGCCCAGACCTCGACGGCCGGGTCGGACGCGATCATGCCCGCGAAGACCTTGAAGCCCGAGCCCGCGAAGTGCTCGGTCACCGCCTGCATCTCGATCGGGTTGCGCAGGTCGGGCTTGTCGGAGCCGTAGCGACGGATGGACTCGGCATAGGGAATGCGGCGGAACGTCTGGCTGACCGGCTTGCCGTCCGCGAACTCCTCGAAGATGCCGCGGATCACCGGCTCCATCGTCTGGAAGATGTCTTCCTGTTCGACGAAGCTCATTTCCAGATCGAGCTGGTAGAATTCGCCGTAGAACCGGTCGGCGCGGGGGTCCTCGTCGCGGAAGCACGGCGCGATCTGGAAATAGCGGTCGAAGCCCGACATCATCAGCAGCTGCTTGTACTGCTGCGGCGCCTGCGGCAACGCGTAGAACATGCCGTTGTGGAGGCGCGACGGCACCAGGAAGTCTCGCGCGCCCTCCGGGCTCGATGCCGTCAGGATCGGCGTCTGAAATTCGTTGAAGCCGATCTCGTTCATCCGCCGGCGCATCGACGCGACGACCTGCGTGCGGCGCATGATGTTGCGGTGAAGCGTCTCGCGGCGCAGATCCAGGAAGCGGTAGCGGAGCCGCACGTCCTCCGGGTATTCCGGCTCGCCGAAGACCGGCAGCGGCAGTTCCTTGGCGGGGCCGAGCACCTCGATCTCGCGCGCGAAGACCTCGATCTCGCCCGTCGGCAGTTTGGCATTGACGGTTTCGGGCGTACGCGCCTTCACCTCGCCGTCGATGCGGATGACCCACTCGCCGCGCACGGTTTCGGCGGTCTTGAATGCGGGCGACTCGGGGTCCACCACGATCTGCGTCAGGCCGTAGTGATCGCGAAGGTCGATGAAGAGCAGGCCGCCGTGGTCGCGAATGCGATGCGCCCAGCCCGACAGGCGTACCGAGTTCCCGACATGCTCGGGGCGAAGCTGAGCGCAGGTATGGGAACGGTAGCGATGCATGGCAGTCTTCTCTCGGCTGATCCGGCGGGTCTGGGTTGGAAACGGGACGCCTCGCCCCACCCGAAATTCGCGCGGACAAGCGCATGCAGGTGCCATCCTGTCAAGAATCTTGGGGACGCCGCTCCCTTCGGGGCGCTCCGGCTGAACGAAAATGGTGGAAAGCTGGTCAGGCGGACGGGGGCCCGTGCCATGCAGCCGAAACTCGTCCTATAAGGGAGGGATGGAGCCGATCACCACGACCGCCGCGCTGCAAGACGCGTGCAACACCCTGTCCCGCGCTGAGTTCGTCACGGTCGATACGGAATTCATCCGCGAGACGACCTTCTGGCCGGAACTCTGCCTGATTCAGATGGCGTCGGACGACCTTGCGGTGCTTGTCGATCCGCTGGCCGATGGCATCGACCTCGCGCCCTTCTTCGCGCTGATGGCCGACGACAAGGTGATCAAGGTCTTTCACGCCGCAAGGCAGGACGTCGAAATCATCCACAAGCTCGGCGGCCTCATCCCCGTCCCGCTCTTCGATACGCAGGTCGCCGCCATGGTCTGCGGCTTCGGCGAGTCGATCGCCTACGACCAGCTGGTCGCCCGGACGTCGAAGGGGCGGATCGACAAGACCTCGCGGTTCACGGACTGGCGCCGGCGGCCCCTGTCGCAGGATCAGCTGGAATACGCGCTGGCCGACGTGACCTATCTGCGCGACGCCTATCGCTTCCTCAAGTCGGCGTTGGCGGTCGAGGAGCGCGAGTCATGGCTGGCGGATGAGATGTCGGTTCTCACGGATCCCAAGACCTACGACATCCATCCGGACGACGCGTGGAAGCGGTTGAAGCTTCGTGTGAGGAAGCCGATCGAACTGGCTGTCTTGAAAGAGGTGGCGGCGTGGCGCGAACGCGAGGCGCGTCAGCGCGACCAGCCGCGTTCCCGCATCCTCAAGGACGACGCGGTCTACGAGATCGCCCAGCAGCAGCCGCGCGACGAGACGGCCTTGTCCCGCCTGCGCACCGTTTCGAAGGGTTTCGAGCGGTCGAACGCAGGCCGTGAAATTCTCGCCGCTGTCGGCCGGGCGCTGGCGATCCCGAAAAACGAGCTTCCGGCGATCCCGCGCCCGCCGAACCAGCCGGAAGGTACGGCCTCGGCGGTCGAGTTCCTGCGCGTGCTCCTGAAGATCGTTGTGGACGAACGAGGCGTCGCCGGTCGTTTGATCGCCTCAGGAGACGATCTAGAAAAGCTGGCCGTCAACGGCGCCGACGCTGATGTGCCGGCTCTGGAAGGCTGGCGACGCGAGCTGTTCGGAGATCGCGCGCTGGAACTTCTCGATGGCCAGTCCGCGCTGGTCTACCGCAACCGCCGGGTAGAGGTCGTGAAGCTCTGACGGGATCGGCCGGGCGCCCTACCCGGCCGCCGTCTCTCCAGCGGCTCCCGCATCCGTCAGCGCGCCTCCATGCGCAACGTGCGCTCCACGACGCGAGCGAAAGCCTGCAGCCGCGCTTCCGGCCGCTCCCCGATCAGCCCGGCGAGGTCTTTCGGAACGACCAGCGTGAAACCGCCGCGGGGATCCTGCGCCCAGCGCAGGCGCTCGATCACGCCCGGCATGGCGGCGGTGAGAAGATAGGTGACGCGAACCAGCGCCGCGAAGACCCTTGCCAGATGGATCATTCGGGCATCGACGATGCTGCTCATGCGCTCAACGTCGACGGGATCGAACTCGCCCTCGTAGCGATAGTAGTTGGCGAGGCTCAGGTAGGCGCGACCGGGGTGGTCGACTGCTGGAAACGCGGCATTGAGCACGAGCGAGTAAGCCTGCGTCCCGCGATAATCCGGATGGGCGCGCCAGGCGATGTCGGTCAGGAGGCAGGCCGCTTTCCGAAGCCGCTGCTCCGCCACGGACTCGGCGATGCCGAGCGCGGTGAACGTGCGGGTCGACCAGTCGATCAGTTCCTCGTTGTGGCGCGCCGAGCGCGAACGCAGGAACGAGAGTTCATGGGCGGCTTCGAGCAGCGGATCCTTGGCTTTCTCCTCGTCGCTCAACCGCTCGTGGAGGTAGCCCTCGCGCACGCCGTAGGCGGACATGATGATCTCGGAGGGCTTCAGCGTCTGGATGACCGCTTGCAACGCAACGGCGCCGAAGGCCAGCAGCGAGCGACGGTTGCGCGAGATCGCGGCAATGCCGGGCAGCTTCTCCGGGTCGTTCTTGACGACGGCGGTCAGAAACTCGCCGAGGTCGGCCGCCTTCACGGCGTAGCCGTGCATGACGTGGATCGGATAGCCGGTCTGCTCCATGTGGAGCTTCATCAGGTTTCGCCACGTGCCGCCGACGGCATAGAACGGCCGGCCGGCGGCGATCGGCGCAAAGCCCGTCGCGATCATGTGGCTGTCGGCGATCTGACGGGCCTTCGCGAGGTCGCCGCTCGACATGTCCTGCAGGCGAAGGCCGCCGAGCGGCATGGTGACGCCGTTTCCGATCCGCCCGTCCGCGACATCGACGATCTCGAGACTGCCGCCGCCGAGGTCGCCTGTGATGCCGTTCGGCGCGTGGAAGCCGGCGATCACGCCCTCGGCCGCGTACTTCGCCTCGTCGGCGCCGGAAAGAATGGTGATCGGGCAGCCGATCGCGGCTTCCGCCGCCCGCACGAAGTCGGGACCGTTGGTCGCCTCGCGGGCCGCCGCGGTCGCGATCGGATGGATCTCGCCGACACGGAACTGGTCGCATAGGGCCCGGAAGCGCGTCAGCGCCGCGATGGCGCTGGCGACGGCCTTGTCGTCGAGACGGTTGGTCGCGGCGAGACCGCGACCGAGGCCGCTCAGCACCTTCTCGTTGAAGAGCATGGTGGGCGCCCGGCTGTTGCCCTCGTAAACCACGAGGCGCACCGAGTTCGAGCCGATATCCACCACGGCGACCGGCACCCGCCCGGGCATCCGGCCGTGGGCCGCTTCGTCAGTCGAAGCGGGAATGCTCCGCACGTTGTCTCGCGATGAGCTTGGGAGCATTCGTCTTCAGGGCCTTTCCGCGTCCCGACAGGCTTGGATTGGTCATGAAATAGCGCTGGGCGTTGAACGGCTGCTCACCCTCCGACGGCGCGATCCGCCGCGAGGTTCCATCGGAGAGAACCGACCAACTCTGCTGGTTGTCCAGGATGTTGGCCAGCATGATCTGCGAGAGGACCTGGCTGTGGACGGTGGGCGTCGTGATGGGCACCAGCGTTTCGACCCGCCGATCCAGATTTCGGGGCATCATGTCGGCGGAACCCATGTAGACGATCGCCTTTTCCGAAGGCAAGCCATGGCCGGCGCCGAAGCAGAAGATGCGGCTGTGCTCCAGGAAGCGGCCGACGATCGACTTCACGCGGATATTGTCCGACAGGCCGGGCACGCGGGGCTTCAGGCAGCAGATACCGCGCACCACGAGATCGATCTCGACCCCCGCCTGGCTTGCCCGGTAGAGCGCGTCGATGATCTGCGGATCGACCAGCGAGTTCATCTTGAACCAGATCTGGCCCTGACGCCCCGCCTTCTCGTGCGCGATCTCCTCGTCGATCATCTGCAGGATGCGCTTGCGCAAGGTGAGCGGCGAGATGGCAATCTTGCGCAGATCCGTCGGCTCGGCATAGCCGGTGATGTAGTTGAAGATCAGCGAGACGTCGTGCGCGATGTCCGGATCGGCCGTGAAGTAGGACAGGTCCGTATAGATCTTGGCCGTGATCGGGTGATAGTTGCCCGTGCCGATATGGCAGAAGGACACGATCTTCCCCTCCTCGCGGCGCACGACGAGCGAAAGCTTGGAGTGGGTCTTCTTCTCGATGAAGCCGAAGACGACCTGAACGCCGGCACGCTCGAGATCGCGCGCCCATTTGATGTTGGCTTCCTCGTCGAAGCGCGCCTTGAGCTCGACCAGCGCCGTGACCGACTTTCCGGCTTCCGCCGCGTCGATCAGCGCGCGCACGATCGGTGAGTCGTTCGAGGTCCGGTAGAGCGTCTGTTTGATGGCGACGACGTTCGGGTCGAACGCGGCCTGCCGCAGGAACTGCACGACCACGTCGAACGATTCGTAGGGGTGGTGGACGACGATGTCCTTCTCGCGGATGGCCGCGAAGCAATCGCCGTTGTGTTCGCGAATCCGTTCGGGGAAGCGCGGGATATAAGGCGAGAACTTCAGGTCGTCCCGCGGCAGCTTGACGATCTGGGACACCGCGTCGAGCGCCAGCATGCCGTCCATGATCGAGACGCGCGACTCGGATACGTTGAGTTCGCTGGCGACGAAGTTGCGCAGCCCTTCCGGCATCACGTGGTCGAACTCGATCCGGATCACCGATCCGCGGCGACGGCGCTTGAGGGCGCTCTCGAAGGTGCGGACGAGGTCTTCGGCCTCTTCCTCGACCTCGATGTCCGAGTCGCGGATGATGCGGAACGTGCCCTGCCCGCGCACCCGGTATCCCGGGAAGAGCTTGGAAATGAACAGCGCGACGACGCTTTCCAGCGGCACGAATCGCGCAACGCCGGCCTCCGTCAGTGGCATCTCGACGAAGCGCTGAAGCGCCGTCGGCAGGCGAAGAAGCGCGTTCATGGTCTGCGAATCGCGCTCGCGGATCAGCGACAGCGCCATCGAGAACCCGAGGTTCGGGATGAACGGGAACGGGTGCGCCGGATCAACCGACAGCGGCGTCAGCACCGGGAAGATCGCCTCGTCGAAGTGGCGCTCCAGCCAGACGCGGTCGTCCTTCTTCAGCTCGCCCGCGCCGACGATCAGGATGTTCTCGGCGCGCAGCGCCTTCACCAACTCCGCGAGCGAGGCCTGCTGCTCCTCCTGCAGCTGACCGACCTCCGTCAGAACCCGGTCCAGCTGCTCCTGCGGCAGGAGGCCGTCGTCGCTGCGGACCGAAAGGCTCGCGCGCACCTGCCCCGCGAGACCGGCGACGCGCACCATGAAGAACTCGTCGAGGTTGCCGGCCGAGATCGACAGGAAGCGCACGCGCTCCAGCAGCGGATGGTTGAGGTTCTGCGACTCTTCCAGCACCCGGCGATTGAACTGCAGCCAGGACACCTCGCGGTTCACGTAGCGGTCGGCCGGAAGCTCCTCGACCGTCGGCACCTGCACCGGAGGCACGGGGGCCGGCAGGATGCCGACAGCCTCCATCAGGGGCTGATCCGGCTCCGGCTCGTCGCTTTCGACCTCGACGTCCATGTCCGCATCCGCAACAGCCTCCGCCCCGCCTTTGGCGCGAACCGCATCGCGCGACGGGCCCCTGCGGCGGGTCGCCGGA
This sequence comes from Aureimonas sp. Leaf324, assembly GCF_001423245.1. GTDB lineage: Bacteria > Pseudomonadota > Alphaproteobacteria > Rhizobiales > Rhizobiaceae > Aureimonas. The sequence continues at coordinate 394,428 of NZ_LMOH01000001.1, read as the reverse complement.
CGGCTGGGCTTGGGCTGGTCGGTCGCGCTGGTCTCGCTCATCGGATGCTCTGTCGGTTCGGAACGCACGGGGGTCACGGTCGCTTAGCGGGGCCGCGCGACTGTTTCATGACGCTCGATTCGTTTCCAATGCCATTTCTTCGAGGATTCGCTGCGCCAGCGAGCGCCCGATCCGAAGCTTGCCGGCGAGCGAGGCCTGATCGAGCCGCCGCACGAAGTCGGAGGCCGCCTCGAATGAGCGCTCCATGCGTGGCAGCGCGAATTCGACGACGCGCGGATCGAGCTCGATTTGACGATCGGCGGCGACTTTCATGATGACCCCGACGAGAAGAGATTCGTCCGGCGCGCGCAACTCGACCGCAGTCGCGGCCCGCAGACGCGAGCGGAGATCGGGAAGCTTCACGTCGAGCGCGCCTGCCGGCAGACGCGAGGTCAGGAGGACAGTGCCGCCGCCGAGCCGCGCGGCATTCAAAAGGGCGAACAGCGCCGGTTCGTCGTGGTTCTTGCGATCGATGTCCTCGACCAAGGCTGCGAACGGAGGGCGCGAAGCCGCCGGATCGAACGCGTCATCCGGCCAGACGGTGGCGCCGGACATCTCGCGCCAGGCCGAGGCAAGATGCGTCTTGCCGGAACCGGGCGGTCCCGAGATCAAGACGACCGGATGCGGCCAGTCGGGCCAGCGGTCGATCGCCTCCACTGCGAGTGCGTTGGCCGACCCGACCATCAGGTCGTCGCGCGCCATGGACGAGCGCGCCGGAAGGTCCAGCGGCAGTTGCTGGGGCCTGCGCATCCGCTCAGTCAGCCTTGCCGCCGCGCGGGTCGAACTGGCTGCGAAGGGCGGCGTTGAGCCCGTCGCCTTCGATCTGGATCGGCTGCGGCGTCGCGACGATCTCACGGCCGAAATACATCTCGCTTTCCAGATACTTCTGCAGGGCGAAGCGGACGAGCACGCCGACCGCCGCCGCCGCCGGCACGGCGATCAGAAGCCCGACGAAGCCGAAGATCGCGCCGAAGGCAAACAGCGCGAACATCAGCCACACCGGATGGAGCCCGACGGACGCGCCGACGAGCTTCGGCTGGAGGATGTTGCCCTCGATGAACTGGCCGGAAAAGAAGACGCCGGCGGCCGCCGCCACCCAGACCCAGTCCGGCGAGAACTGGACCAGTGCGACGCCGAGCGCGATCACAAGGCCGACCGCCGAGCCGACATAGGGGACGAACGAGATCACGCCGGCGAAGAAGCCGATGAGAAGGCCGAAATTGAGCCCGACGAGCGTCAGGCCGACCGCGTAATAGGTGCCGAGAATCAGGCAGACGCTGCCCTGCCCGCGCACGAAGCCCGCGACCGACCGATCGATCTCACGCGCCAGGCGCCGCACGGTCGCGACGTGCTGGCGCGGCACCAGCGCGTCGGTCTTGTCGATCATCCGGTCCCAGTCGAGCAGGAGGTAGAAGGCGACGACCGGCGTGACGACGAAGAGCGACAGGAAGTTCACGACCGCAAGGCTGGACGTCCACAGCGACGAGACGAAGGACGTCACGAAGCCCGAGAGCTGACGGACCAGCGCCTGGAAATCCTGCTGCACCGACTGCTGGTCGTTCTCGATGAAACGCGAGAGCGGCCCTTGCCGTAGATCGTCGGCCAGTTCCTGGAGGCGACCGAGATACTGCGGCAGTCGGGCGACGAAGCCTGCGATCTGGCCGCCGATGACCGGGACGAGCACGAGGAGGACCAAGGCGATCAGGATCACGAACGTGACGAGAATGACGATGCTGGCGGCCAGCCGCGACATGCCCCGCCGCACTAGCCAGTCGGCGATCGGATCGAGGAAATAGGCCATCACCATGCCCAGCACGAAGGGCAGAAGGATGCCGCGGAACAGCCAGAGAAACAGGACCACCCCGACCGCGGCGAGGCTCCAGAACAGGACCTGACGCTTGAGAAGTCGGCTACGATCGCGGACCATGTCATTCCTCCGTTCGCACGTGCGGGATATTTCGGGCGCGCGCGAACGAAATCGAGATAGGCAGGCCCGCCGAAACCGGTCAAGGGTCGATGAGGCAGTAGGGAGTCGCGGACGGGATGGAAACCAACGGGGTTTGCCGGTGCGGCCGGTTGCGGATCGCCGTGCGAGGAAAGCCGCTCGTAACGATGGCCTGCCACTGCACTGGGTGCCAGAAAATGACGGCGAGCGCCTTCTCGCTCTCGGCCCTGTTCCCGGCCGTAAGCTTCGCCGTCCTGGCCGGCGAGACGGCCATTGGGGGCCTGCACGGCGGGCCGAAGCACGATTTCTGCGCGTACTGCCTCACATGGGCCTTCACCCGCCCCGAGGGCATGGACGATTTTATCAACGTCCGCGCGCCGATGCTCGACGCCTCGGTGCCACTCGAGCCGTTCATGGAAACCTGCACCGCCGAAAAGCTGCCGTGGGTTCGCACGCCGGCGGCGTTCAGTTTCGAGACGTTTCCCGAGCCCGACGACTTTCCATCGATTCTTGCGGCTTAGGCGGCTCAAAACTCGACATTCGAGGACCCACGCGTCTTGCCCGCATAGTCCGATCATGCGAACTCGCGACCCAAAGAGGGCCCTGCCATGACCGCTGATCCCAAGACCGGTTTGACCTATGCCGCAGCCGGCGTCGACATCGACGCGGGCAACGAACTGGTGCAACGCATCAAGCCGTTGGTGCGATCGACCCGCCGGCCCGGCGCCGACGGCGAGATCGGCGGTTTTGGCGGGCTGTTCGACCTGAAGGCTGCGGGCTTCACCGATCCGGTACTGGTGGCCGCCAACGACGGGGTCGGCACCAAGCTCAAGATCGCGATCGACACCGGCCTGCACGACACGATCGGCATCGACCTCGTGGCGATGTGCGTCAACGATCTCGTGGTTCAGGGCGCCGAACCGCTGTTCTTCCTCGACTATTTCGCGACCGGGAAGCTCGACCCGGCGCAGGGCGAGGCGATCGTCGCCGGCATTGCCGAGGGCTGCCGCCAGGCGGGCTGCGCGTTGATCGGCGGCGAGACGGCCGAAATGCCGGGTCTCTACGCCGAGAAGGACTATGATCTGGCAGGCTTCGCGGTGGGCGCCGCCGAGCGCGGACGCCTCTTGCCGAGCGGCGAACTCGCGTCCGGCGACGTGATCCTCGGGCTCGTATCGTCCGGCGTGCATTCCAACGGCTATTCGCTCGTCCGCCGCGTGGTGGAGAAGGCCGGCGCGCGCTACGACGCCCCGGCTCCCTTCGAAGCTGAGGGCCGCAGCCTCGCCGAGGTCCTGATCGCTCCGACGCGTATCTACGTGAAGCCGCTGCTGGCTGCGATCCGCGAGGGCGACGGCATCAAGGCGCTGGCCCACATCACGGGCGGCGGGTTCCCCGAAAACATTCCGCGCGTGCTGCCGGAGCATCTGCGCGCCGATCTCGACCTCCACGCCATTCCGGTCCCGCCGGTCTTCTCCTGGCTTGCCAGCGAGGGCGGCATCGCCGAGGCCGAGATGCTGCGCACCTTCAACTGCGGCGTCGGCATGATCGTCGTGGTGAGCGAGGCGGAAGCCGCTGCGGTCGCCGCGATCCTGCAGAGCGAGGGCGAGACGGTGGTCCCGCTCGGCCGCATCCTTCCGCGCGAGGCCGAGGCGGCGGTCACCTTCAACGGGCAGCTCGCGCTGTGAGCGAGGAAGCCGCACGCAAGCGGGTCGCTGTCCTGATCTCGGGACGCGGCTCCAACATGAGCGCACTGATCGGCGCGGCCATGGACCCGTCCTACCCGGCCGAGATCGTCGCGGTCCTCTCGAACAAGCCGGACGCCGGCGGCCTTGCGACCGCCGCACGTTACGGCATTCCGGCCGAGGGGGTCGACCAGCGGCTCTTCCCCGATCGAGCGGCCCACGAACGGGCACTGATCGAACAGCTCGATGCCTACCGCCCCGACATCATCTGCCTGGCGGGTTACATGCGGTTGCTGACGCCGCTTTTCGTCGGGCACTACGCCGGGCGGATGATCAACATCCATCCGTCCCTCCTGCCGCTCTTTCCGGGGCTGCACACGCACGAGCGTGTGCTGGAGGCGGGCATGCGCATCCACGGATGCACCGTGCACTTCGTGACGGACGACATGGACGAAGGCCCGATCATCGCGCAGGCCGCGATCACGGTGGAGCGCGGCGACACGCCCGACACCCTCGCCAACCGGCTGCTGCGGGCCGAACACCGCCTGTATCCGCATGCGCTTCGCCTCGTCGCCGAGGGCACCGTGCGTCAGGACGGCGGCCGTGCGGTCATAGCGGAAACGCGCAGCGGGACGCCGCGCCCGGCATCACCGACGGTGCTTGTCGCGCCCGACGGCCGCGAGTCCTGACGCTCGAACACCGGACAGAGAGCTTGATTAGGCCGCAGGTGCTGCGGCCCTCCGTCAGACGGGGCGTATCCAGACCTTGTTGTCGTGGAAGGCCGCGCCGCCGAAGGGCGCCGCCGGGTCGGCTCCGGTCAGGACGTTGATCCCCTCGCCGCGTTCGAACGCGCCGTTCGGCCAAAGGCCTTCGTGGATCAGGACGCCGGGTTTGGTGCCCGCGTCGATCTTGACCGGCAGCACGATCTCGCCTCGGGCGTTGCCGATCTCGACCCGCTGACCGTCCGTCACGCCTTCACGTGCGGCATCGTCCGGGTGCATCCGCAATTCCGGCCGCCCCTCGCGCTTGCGGGATCCTTCCGTCTCGGCAAAAGATGAGTTGAGGAACTGCCGTGCGGGCGGGGTCGCCAGCCGGTAGGGATGCTCAGCGTCCGTATCCTCGATCAGGTCGGCATGGTCGGGAAAGCTCGGAAGCCGTTCGACGGGGCCGAGCAGGCCCATCGACGGCGGCGGCCGGTTCGGGGCGACGAGGCCAGCCCAGTCCACACGGAAGCGGAACTTGCCGCCGGGCGCTGCGAACCCGTCGAGGTAATGCGCCTCGGCAAAGTCCGGCTGCACGTCCAGCCAGCGATCGCGCTCCAGCGACGCGAGGCCCTCGTAGCCGCTGCGGACCAGGAGATCGTCGATCAACTCGCGTTCGGTCATCCCGAAGCCCGGTCGGTCGGCGACGCCGAGCCGTTTGGCCAGTTCCTCGATGACGAAGTGATTGGTCCGCACCGTGTCGGGATGCTCGATGAGCTTTGGGCCGAACAGAATGTGGCTCTGCCCGCCGCCCCGATAGATGTCGTCGTATTCCATCGAGGTCGCGGCAGGCAGCACGAGGTCGGCGAGCTTCGCCGTGTCCGTCATGAACTGCTCATGGACGGCGACGAAGAGGTCATCCCGCATCAAGCCGCGCACGACGTCTCGCTGCTCGGGCGCGACATTGGCGGGGTTGGTGTTCTGCACGAGCATCGCCGTCACCGGCGGGCCGCCCGCGAGCGCCCCGGCATCGCCGGTCAGGACCGCGCCGATCCGCGACTGGTCGAGATGGCGAATCGAATGGTCGAGATCGCCGAGCCCCTCGATCAGCGCCTTGTCGAAGCGCCAGAGGGCACCGTTGTTGTGGAAGGCGCCGCCGCCCTCGTGCTGCCAGTGGCCGTAGACGGTGGGCACCGACAGCGCGGCGTGCATGGCAACGGCCCCGTTGCGCTGGCGCGAGAAGCCGTAGCCGAGCCGGAAGAACGTGCGGGGCGTGCGCCCGATGAGGGCCGCAAAGCGTTCGATCTCGGCGACCGTCAGCCCCGTGATCCCGCTCGCCCATTCCGGCGTGCGGCTGGCGAGATGCGCCTCGAGCCCCGTGGGATCGTCACCGTAGCGATCGAGATAGGCGCGATCCGCCGTCCCGTCTCGGAAGGCGATGTGCATGAGCGCGCAGGCGAGCGCGCCGTCCGTGCCGGGCCGAAGCTTCAGGGCGATGTCCGCCTGCTTCATCGTCGGGTTGTCGTAGATGTCGATCACGACGATCGGCGCGCCGCGCTCTTTCCGCGCGCGCACCGCATGGGTCATGACGTTGACCTGCGTCGCGACCGCATTGGTGCCCCAGATCACGACGCAGTCGGACTTTGCCATCTCGCGCGGATCGACGCCTGCGAGCTTGCCGGTCCCGGCAACGAAGCCGGTCCAGGCCGTGTTGGTGCAGATCGTGTCGAACTCGCCGGAGTAGCGCTTGGCGTGACGCAGACGGTTGATGCCGTCGCGCTGCACCAGCCCCATCGTGCCGGCATAGTAGTACGGCCAGACCGCCTCGGACCCGTATCGCGCTTCCGCCTGCAGGAACTTTTCGGCCACGAGATCGAGCGCGTCATCCCAGCCGATCTCGCGCCAGCCGCCCGCCCCCTTGGCACCCACGCGCTGCAGCGGCTTCAGCAGGCGATCGGGATGGTGCACGCGCTCGGCATATCGCGCGACCTTGGCGCAGATCACGCCCGCGGTGTAGCTGTTGTCCTCGGCGCCGCGCACGCGGCCGATCGTGCGCTCGTCGATGATCTCGACCTCGAGAGCGCAGGTCGACGGGCAGTCGTGCGGACAGGCGGTATAGCCCTTGCGGGTCTGGACGTGCTGGTTCATAGGGGCGACCATAATCGAGCCGACGCGCCCTCGCCCATTCTTTTTCGCAATGCGATCGATGCGGAACGCTGATCGAAACTGAAAAGGCCGGGCATTTCGCCCGGCCTCTCAAAGCAGCAAATCAGGCGGCCTGCGCGTAGCGCGCCCGCTCTTCCGGCGAGAGGGCGGGATAGTCGGTGTAGCCGTGCTCGTCGCCGCCGTAGAACGTGTCGTTGTCCCACTCGTTGAGCGGCGCGCCGACCTCGATGCGGGTCACGAGATCGGGGTTCGAGATGAAGAGCTTGCCGAAGCAGGCCAGATCGATCTCGCCCTTTTCGATCTGCTCGATCGCGAACTGCGGCTCGTAGTTGTTGTTGCCCATGTAGACGCCGTCGAAACGCTGGCGAAGCGCCGCGTAGTCGAAGTTGTCCTTGTTCCGGTCGCCGCCGGTCTGGCCCTCGATCACGTGGAGATAGAGCGGCTTGCGCTTGTTCAGCTCCTCGACATAGGCGTTGAACAAGCCCTGCTGGTCGCTCTCGCTCGAACCGCCCATCACCGTCACCGGCGAGATGCGGACGCCGACGTGGTCATGGTCCCAGGCCGCGATCACCGCGTCGAGCACCTCAAGCGGGAAGCGCATGCGGTTCTCGATCGAGCCGCCGTAGCGGTCGGTGCGCGTGTTGGTGCCGTCGCGCAGGAACTGGTCGAGGAGATAGCCGTTCGCCGAATGGACCTCGACGCCGTCGAAGCCGGCCGCGCGCGCGTTGCGCGTCGCCTTCACGTAATCCTCGATCACCCGCGGAAGCTCGCTCTCCGCAAGGGCACGCGGCGTCTCGTGGTCCTTGAAGCCCTCCTCGGTGAAGGCCTTGCCGCTCGGCTTCACGGCCGAGGGGGCGACCGGGGGCCGGTTGCCAGGCTGGAGGTCCGGATGCGAGATCCGGCCGACATGCCAGAGCTGCAGCACGATCTTGCCGCCCTCGGCATGGACCGCATCGGTCACCTTCTTCCAGGCCGTGACCTGCTGGTCGTTGAAGATGCCGGGCGTCCAGGCGTAGCCGCGCCCTTCCTCGGAGATGTTGGTGGCTTCCGAGATGATGAGGCCGGCGCCGGCGCGCTGGCGGTAGTATTCGACATGCATGTCCTTGGGCACGCCGTCGCTCGTGGCGCGGCTGCGGGTCAGCGGCGCCATGACGGCCCGGTTCGCGAGGTGAAGCGGTCCGAGGTCGAACGGCTGGAAGAACTTCTTGTCGGCCATGGGTCTGTCCTGATTCTGGGTTCGCGGCGCGCCGCGTTTCGCGCTACCAACGCCCCATATGGGCGCGGGTTCGCGCTGCAGCATCCCCCTCATTGCGAATGCTGCGTTCACGGAGCGTCGGACATTGAACTATCGGCATGCCTTTCACGCCGGAAACTTCGCCGATGTGGTGAAGCACGCCCTCGTCTGCCGGCTGATCGAGTACCTGAAGCGCAAGGACAAACCCTTCCGCGTGATGGATACGCATGCCGGACGCGGCCGATACGACCTCGACGCCGACGAGGCGCTGAGAACCGGCGAGGCCGAGGCCGGTATCGAGGCCGTGCGGCGGTCGGACGTCTGGGACCACGCGCTGCTTGCGCCCTACCGCGAAGCCGTCGAAGCGGCGGGCGCGGAACTCGGACCGCAGAGCTATCCCGGCAGCCCTTGGATCGCCCGGCACCTTCTGCGCCGGCAGGACCGCCTCTCCGCCTACGAACTCCACCCGGTCGACGCGAAGGCCCTCGCCGAGACCTTCGCCGGCGACGTTCAGGTCAAGACGATCGAGCTCGACGGCTGGCTGGCGCTCGGCGCCCATCTTCCGCCGAAGGAAAAGCGCGGGCTGGTGCTGATCGACCCCCCGTTCGAGGAGGTCGGCGAGTTCGAGCGGATCGTCGCCCGCGTCGGCGAGGCCTGGCAGCGGTGGCCCGGCGGAACCTACGCGATCTGGTATCCGATCAAGCGGCGGGCGGAGTACGAGGCCTTCCATGCGGCGCTGCGCGAGAGCGGGATGCGCAACGTCATCGCGGCAGACTTCTTCCGCGAGCCGTTCAGCGCGGACCAGCGGCTTGTCGGCACCGGCTTTGCAGTCGTGAACCCGCCATTCACGTTCGCCACCGAAGCCCAGACAATCCTGCAGGCCCTCGTTCCCGTCCTCGGCGTCGCGGACCGCGGCAATTGTGGCATCATTGCGCTGGTCGCCGAATGATCCGGGTGCAATATAAACGCATCTGACGATGCTTCGCCTGCCGAAGCATTCCTAGCCATCGCAAGGATCCGACGCATGCGCTCCTGCTTCGCCGCCGTCTCCGCCCTGGTCGCGGCCTCCATCGCCGGCCCGGCCGCCGCCGCGGACTATGTCGAGACCGCCCCGGCCGTGATCGTCACCACCGCCAAGGTGCCGGCCTGCGACGACGCCCGCGTCATGGCGCAGGTGGAGGACCAGTTCGAATACGGCGCACCGAATACGATCCCGGCCTCGCTCGCGGTGGTCGAATTCAGCGGCCTCTTCGAGAAGGACTACCAGCCGAGGGGCGGGCACAAGGAAATCGAGCGGCGCTACTGCCAGGGAACTGCGCTGATTTCGAGCGGCGAGCACCGCGCGGTCTACTACGTCATCGAGTATCCGATGGGCTATGCGGGCCTCAGCTGGCGCGCCGAGGGCTGCGTGCTCGGCCTCGACCCCTGGAAGATCTACGGCGCCAACTGCGAATCGCTGCGTCGCTTCTGAAAGGTTCGAGCTTCGCCATGCGCCTCCTCTACTCGAAGCCCTCGCCCTATTCCTCCAAGGTGCGCATGGCCGCGCATCTCTGCGACCTCGACTTCGAGCTCGTTCCGACGAACACGGCCGACGAGGGCCCTGAGCTCACGCACTCCAACCCGATCGGCAAGATCCCGGCCCTGATCCTCGACGACGGGTCGACGCTCTACGACAGCCGGGTGATCTGCGAATATCTGGACCGTCTCGCCGGAAACCCGATCATTCCACAGGCGCCCGACGCCTGGGCCGCGACGAAGCGGGTCGAGGCTCTGGCCGACGGCATGACCGAGGCCGCGATGGCCGCGCTCTACGAGAAGCGCTATCGGCCCGAGCCCATGTGGTACGAGCCGTGGATGGATAAGCAGTGGCGCCGGGCCCATCGCGCTCTGGATGCGCTGGAGCTGGAGGTCGAGAAGCTGCCCGAAAAGCCGACGCTGGCGCATCTCGCTGTCGCATCGGACCTCGCCTGGGTTCAGCTGCGCTTTCCCGAAGAGCTGAACGGCCGCCACCCTGCCCTGGCCGCGTGGCTCGACCGCTTCTTCGAAACCCATCCGGATCTCGCGGCGCTCAAGCCCGTCGCCTAAACGGGGGCCACAACGAAACGAGGGCGGCGTGCTCGGCACGACCGCCCTTTTGCTTGACCCAAATTTCGATCTCAGAACTTGAGGGCGAGGCCGGCGCGGATCGAGTGCTCGTCGAAGCCGGACGAGACCGTGACGTTGCCCAGATCGTAGTCCTTCGCCTCGAAGTCGGAATACCGGTACTCGACGCGGGACGTGACGTTATCGGTCACCTTCGCCTGCACGCCGGCACCCACCGTGTAGCCGACATGGGTCTGGTCGTCGGACACATTACCGAGCGACAACTCCTTGTTGGCGACCGCGACGCCGCCGGTCGCAAACAGCATGATCGGGTCGTAGGCGACGCCGATCGTGGCGCGGAGCGAGCCGAAGGCCGTCGAATCGGCGGAGATCGGGACGCCCGTCGCGACGTTGAAGCCGCCGGCCGTCAGGTCCGACGCGCCGACATCCGCTTCAGCACCGTAGACGAGGCTGCCGGACTGCAGCGAGTAGCCGGCATAGACGCCGCCGACCACGCCCTCGCCGTCGAACTTGGCGCCGCCCGTCTGGTCCATCTTGGCGAAGTTGTAGCCGACGAAGCCGCCGGCATAGGGACCGGACCACGTGTAGACCGATGCCTCGGGCGCGATCAGCGGCGCGGGCTCGGCCACGACGGCATCCGCGGCGATGGCATTCGCCATCGGCGTCAACAACAATCCACTCAAGGCCAAGGTGCGAAACACCTTCATGGTCCGACTCCGCGAAAGGCGATGCTGCCCTTCAAAAAACTCTTGCGACCTCAACGCCTTCGATGGTCCGGCGTTCCGAAGCCAGCCAACCGATGCGTCGCGAGCAGGCCAGCTTTCGTTGCTCATCATGTAATCGTCATCGGAGCCCGTCGCCAATTGCACGGCGGTGACACTCGCCTTTTTCTAAGGGCGCTCTATCGGGGATCCCGCCTTTCTCGTGCCGGAATACCCCTGCAAAGCGCGAGCATGGTGAATCATATATGGGGAAGCAAAGCGCAGGACGCGGCCCGCCGGGCAGCTCCGTTCCGGCGCAGGCGCCGTCGGTCCGTCCGGCAGGGCCGAGGCATCCAACCCCGCTTTCCCGGCGAAGACGACATGGCTGACGAACTGACACCCGAGATCGACGACGACTTCGACACCGACGAGGATTTCGCGGACGATGCGAGCGAGGCCGGAACCGGCGTCGACACGAACACTGCCGCCTCGCTGGTCGCGTCGATCGAATGGGCGGACGGCGGGCGCGACGTCGACCAGACGCTGACCGGCGCCGAACTCATTTCGGAGTTCCAGAAGCGGCTGCCGAACAGCCCCGGCGTCTACCGGATGTTCGACGAGGCGAACGAGGTTCTCTACGTCGGCAAGGCTAAATCGCTGAAGAAGCGGGTGGCGAGCTACACGCGCCTCGCCGGCCACAACAATCGCATCATGCGCATGATCCGCGCGACGCGGCACATGGAGTTCGTCACGACGCGAACGGAGACGGAAGCGCTCCTCCTCGAAGCCAACCTCATCAAGCGCCTGCGGCCCCGCTTCAACGTCCTGATGCGGGACGACAAATCGTTTCCCTACATTCTCGTCACCGACGATCACAAGGCGCCGGCGATCTTCAAGCATCGCGGCGCACGATCGCGAAAGGGCAGCTTCTTCGGCCCCTTCGCCTCCGGCGGCGCGGTGGGCCGCACGGTCGCCTCGCTCCAGCGCGCCTTCCTGCTGCGCACCTGCACCGACAGCGTCTTCGAGACGCGAACTCGCCCGTGCCTCCTCTACCAGATCAAGCGCTGCTCCGGTCCCTGCACCGGCGAGATCTCGCAGGACGGCTACCGCGAACTCGTCGAAGAGGCGAAGGGCTTTTTGTCCGGGCGCTCGGGTCAGGTGAAGCAGTCGATCGCCAAGGCGATGCAGGAGGCGTCGAACGACCTCGATTTCGAACGTGCGGCGGTCTATCGCGACCGCCTGTCGGCGCTGTCGCACATCCAATCGCACCAGGGCATCAACCCCCAAGGCGTCGAGGAGGCCGACGTCTTCGCCATCCATCAGGAAGGCGGGCTGACCTGCATCCAGGTCTTCTTCTTCCGCACCGGCCAGAACTGGGGCAACCGCGCCTACTTCCCGAAGGCCGACCCGTCGCTCGAACCCGGCGAGGTGCTCGGCGCCTTTCTGGCCCAGTTCTACGACGACAAGCCGCCCGCCTCGCTCATCCTGCTGCCGGTCGATGTGGAGGACCGCGAGCTTCTCGCCGGCGCGCTTGGTGCCAAGGCGGAACGACGCGTCGAGATCGCGGTGCCGAAGCGCGGCGAGAAGAAGGACCTCGTCGACCATGCGACCAGCAACGCGCGCGAAGCTCTCGGCCGGCGGCTGGCCGAAACCTCGTCGCAGGCACGTCTTCTGGCGGGGCTGAAGGAAACGTTCGGGCTCGCCGAGATCCCCCGCCGCATCGAGGTCTTCGACAACTCCCACATCATGGGCACCAATGCCGTGGGGGCGATGATCGTCGCCGGGCCGCAGGGGTTCGCGAAGAATCAGTACCGCAAGTTCAACATCCGTGGCGCCGACATCACCCCGGGCGACGACTTCGGCATGATGCGCGAGGTGATGACGCGTCGCTTCTCGCGCCTCCTGAAGGAGCACGGCGATGCGGGTCCACAGCCTGCCCCGGTCGCGGAGCCCGACGAGCCGGTCGACACGGCCGACATGCCGGCCTGGCCGGATCTCGTGCTGATCGACGGCGGCAAGGGGCAGATCTCGGCCGTGCGGACGATCCTGTCGGACCTCGGCATCGCCGACAAGGTGACGACGATCGGCGTCGCCAAGGGCGTCGACCGCGATGCCGGCCGCGAGCGCTTCATCGTTCAGGGCCGCGAGCCCTTCTCGCTGCCCCCGCGCGATCCGGTTCTCTACTTCCTGCAGCGCTTACGCGACGAGGCGCACCGGTTCGCCATCGGCACGCATCGCGCCAAGCGGAAGAAGGAGCTGACCAAGAACCCGCTCGACGAGATCGGCGGGATCGGTCCTTCGCGCAAGCGGGCGCTCCTCCACCATTTCGGCACGGCCAAGGCGGTGTCGCGCGCGGCCTTCGATGATCTTCTGAAGGTCGAGGGCATTTCGGCCGCGATGGCGCGGACGATCTACGATCATTTTCACGAGCGTCAGTAGCGCAGACGGGCCCTCACCGGTCCTTTTTCCTGTCCCGATGTTGACGGGGGGCACCATGCCGCGTTTGAACAGCCTTCATCGAACGCGCGTAACCCTCGGCCGACTCGTCCCTCCAAACGGACCGAACCCATGGCATCCCAGGCGTACAGTCTTCCCAACATCCTGACCTACGCCCGGATCGCCGCCGTTCCACTCGTGGTGCTGTGCTTCTTCGTAGAAGGCCGCCTACACGGCTCGGACGCCGCGCGCTGGTCGGCGCTCGGGCTGTTCGTCGCCGCCAGCGTGACGGACTGGCTCGACGGCTATCTCGCGCGTGCGTGGCAGCAGACGTCCACGATCGGGCGGATGCTTGATCCGATCGCCGACAAGCTTCTGGTCGCCGCCGCCCTCCTCCTTCTGGCCGCTGACGGCACGATCGCCGGCTGGACGATCTGGGCAGCGATCGTGATCCTCTGTCGCGAGATCCTGGTTTCGGGCCTTCGCGAGTATCTCGCCGAACTCAAGGTCTCGGTTCCCGTCACGCGGCTCGCCAAGTGGAAGACGGCGACCCAGATGGTGGCGATCTCGTTCCTGCTGGCGGGTCCTGCCGGCGACCAGATCGTCGCCCACGTAACGCAGGCCGGGATCGTGCTCCTCTGGATCGCGGCGATCATCACGCTTTATACGGGGTACGATTACTTCCGCGCCGGTTTGCGCCATATCGACGTGTAACGGCGGCGAGGAGCCGCCGGCAGATCGGGAGGCCCGTCATGAAGCTCGTCTATTTCGCCTGGGTCCGCGAGCGGATCGGTGTCGGTGAGGAAGAGGTGGTTCTGCCTGCCGGTGTCGTCACCGTGCAGGATCTCCTGCATTGGCTGAAGGGTCGCGGCGACAACTACGACGCCGCGCTGCAGGCACCGCAGATGGTGCGCGTGGCGATCGACCAGGAGCACGTGCCCCACTCCCAGCCCATCGGCAACTGCAAGGAAATCGCGATCTTCCCACCGATGACGGGCGGTTGACGTGAGCGACGTCAGCATCGCCGTCACGTCCGACCGGATCGATCTTGGTGCCGAAGCAAGCCGCGCCGCCCCCGGCGGCCGTGCCGGTGCGGTCGTGACCTTCACTGGCTACTGCCGCGACGAGGGCGGGCGATTGTCGGCGCTCGAGATTGAGCACTATCCCGGCATGGCGGAACGGGCGATCCGCGAGATGGCCGACGAGGCGGCCCGCCGCTGGTCCCTGCTCGGCGTCAGGTGCGTGCATCGTTACGGGATGATCGCACCCGGCGAGGAGATCGTCTTCGTCGCCTGCGCTTCGGAGCATCGCCACGCCGCCTTCGAGGCGGCCTCGTTCCTCATGGACTACATGAAGTCGAAGGCTCCGTTCTGGAAGCGCGAGCATCTCGTCGACGGCACCGCCGGAGGCTGGGTCGAGGCGAAGGACACCGACGACGCCGCTGCCGATCGCTGGCACCGCCTGTAGCGGTCAGGCCGGAGCAAGTATCCCAGCCCGATCGCCGGGCGTCTCGTCCATGTTCGCCACGAGCGATGGCGCCGCGAGCGGACAGGCCGGGCGCCGCAGACCGTAAAGATCGAGTTCGAAGAGAAAGCTCTCGGCCTCCGCGCGGGCGCGATCGAGCCCCGGCGCGTCTCCGTCGCTCAAGCTGTGCACCGTGCCGCCGAGAAGAAACGGCGCTTCAAAGGCGGCACGCAGCGAAAGCCCGGCGGGCAGCCGGACCGTGCGGCTTTCGCAAAGTTCCTTTTCGACCGTGCGCGCGATGCGGCTCGAGATTCGGGTGATGGCCGTCGCGACGAAGGCCCTCCCGCCGGAGCGGCGACGGTTGATGCCGTCGATCAGGCGATCCGTCTCGACCGCCGCCGCGACGGACAGCGGAGAGAATCGAACCGGGATCAGCGACATCCGCGCGATTTCGAAGGCGGCTCGAAGGCGGTCTCGCTTGAACCCCGCGTCGATGACGACGGTACGCCCCTCGCGTCGACCGAGATGCGTCAGCTCCCGCAACCCTTCATCGTTGGTCGGCCGAGCCACGGAGATGAGGTCGGGGCACCCCGGGCGGCGGGACCAGCGGACGAGGTCCGGGTTTCGCGCAGCGTCGATCAGAAGGACCGATCCGCCAGCGTCGGCGATCGCGCCGGCGAGCGTCAGGGCAAGTGTCGAGGTTCCGCCGCTGCGAACGCTTCCGATGGCGATGACCGCCATGCGCCGTCTCTCCCACTGTGGCGCTGCGGCCGATGCCGGCCATGCCCGGCGTCCTAAATCGCACCGTCCATCGGCGCCTGCGAACTCCCATTCATCGACACGTCACATTCGGTCGCAAGTCGTTCCGTTCGCTGAGGGACTTGCTCTTACCGCAGTGATGCGAGCCGGCAACAAAAAGGGCGGCGGACCTTACGATCCGCCGCCCCGTGTCACGTCTTCTATGCTTCAGTTCAGCCGACGATTTCGGTCTCGGAGAACCAGTAGGCGATCTCTTCCTTGGCGGTCTCGGGAGCGTCCGAACCGTGCACCGAGTTTTCGCCGATCGAGAGGGCGTGCGCCTTGCGGATCGTGCCCTCGGCGGCCTGCGCCGGGTTGGTCGCGCCCATGAGCTCGCGGTTGCGCGAGATGGCGTTCTCGCCCTCGAGCACCTGAACGATCGTCGGGCCGGCCGACATCGACTCGACGAGCTCACCGAAGAACGGGCGCTCCTTGTGGACCGCGTAGAAGCCCTCGGCCTCGCGACGGCTCATCCAGACGCGCTTGGAAGCGACGACGCGCAGGCCACCCTCTTCCAGCATCTTGGTGATCGCGCCGGTGAGGTTACGACGCGTCGCATCGGGCTTGATCATGGAGAAGGTGCGTTCGATCGCCATTGGCCGTTATCCCAAAGTCAAAGGGCTGAAGATGGCGCGGTCTATAGCCGTGCCCCTGCCCGGCGGCAAGGCGAAGACGCGCTCAAGCTGCCGAAGGAACCTGCCGACCAAGCCCGCCATGCAGGTCGAGGCAACGCTCGAACCAGTCGGCGATCGGATCGCCGTCGTCGAGCAGCCGAAAGGTGGAGAGCACCCGCAGCCACTGGAACCCGCCGAACACGATGTAATCCGCGAACATCGGACGCTCGCCCGCCAGGAACGGCTGGTTGCGCAGCGTGGCGCGCAGCGGCTCCAGAGACTTCGACGCCGCAAGCCGCTTCTCTTCCGTCCGTCCGTCCTGCACCTCCTCGAGCGGCTTGCCGAAGGCCTTCTCGCGCTTGGCGCGAAAGAACGCCTTGTTCTCGTCGTCCTGCGCCGCATGGATATCGAGGATCGTCGCCCGGACGATGGCCGGGTGGAGGGTGCGTTGCGTCCAGCTTTCGACGAATCGCGCGAGCGCCCGGCCGCTTTGGCCTTGAAAGAGCGCCGGGCGATCGGGATAGGTGTCGTCGAGATATTCCGCGATGGCGAAACTGTCCTGCACCACCGTTTCGCCGTCGCGGATCACGGGCACCGTCCGTCCGCGGGCACCCCCGCCGCCCTCGACGTCGGAAACCTCGGTGAAGCGCGTCGGCAACGCCTCGAACGCCAGCCCCTTGTGCGCGAGCGCCATGCGCGCCTTCCAGCAATGTGGCGAGAACGGGCGCGAGGGGTCGCTGCCGACGAGGTCGTAGAGCAAGATGGTCACGATCGATTCTCCCGAAGCTCGAGGCATTGTCGTGTATCAGGAACAGTTCGTCACCCTCGCGGCCTACAACGAATGGGCCAACCGACGGCTTTTCGAGAGCGCGAGCGGCCTCACGGCGGACCAGTTCGAGGAGGATCGCGGCGTCTTCTTCCGTTCCCTCCTCGGGACGATCAACCATATCCTGTGCGCCGACCGGATATGGCTGAGGCGCTTCACCGGCGAGGGAACGGCGCCGGACCGGCTCGACGCGATCCTCTATACCGAGATCGACGCGCTTCGTGCCGCGCGCGAGGCCGAAGACGCGCGGCTCGCCTCCTATGTCGGCTCCTTGTCCGAAGGCGATCTTGCGAGGACCGTCCGCTACTCGCCGCTCACGAATCCCGGCCTCATCGAAGCACGTCTCGGTCCGACGCTGCTGCATGTCTTCAACCACCAGACCCACCATCGCGGTCAGGCAAGCGCCGTGATCACCGGGTTCGGCCTCCCCGGACCCTTGATGGATCTCGTCGCGTTCCTCCGGGACACGGGTCGCGCTTGAGAGCATAACCGTCGGACTTTCGCCCCTGCGGCAAACATGGCAAAAGCCGGCCATGCTTCAGATCACCGACCTGTCCGCCCGCGTCGCGGGGCGCCTCCTGATCGATCACGCGAGCCTGTCGATCCCGGCCGGAACGAAGGCCGGTCTTGTCGGCCGGAACGGGGCCGGCAAGTCGACGCTCTTCCGGGTCATCACCGGCGATCTCGCGTCCGAAAGCGGCGGCGTCTCGATCCCTCGCAACACGCGGATCGGGCAGGTCGCGCAGGAAGCGCCGGGCACCGAACAATCGCTGCTGGAGGTGGTATTGGCGGCGGACCTCGAGCGCGTCGCGCTGCTCGAGGAGGCCGACACCGCCACCGACCCGCAGCGGATTTCGGAAGTGCACCTGCGCCTCGCCGACATCGAGAGCCATTCGGCCGAAGCGCGGGCGGCCGCGATCCTTGACGGCCTCGGCTTCGACGCATTTGCGCAGGCGCGTCCCGTCTCGTCCTTCTCCGGCGGCTGGCGAATGCGCGTGGCGCTGGCGGCCGTCCTGTTCTCGCGGCCCGACCTTCTGCTCCTCGACGAGCCGACGAACTATCTCGACCTCGAAGGCACGCTCTGGCTCGAGAACTTCGTCTCGCGCTACCCCTACACCGTGCTCATCATCAGTCACGATCGCGATGTCCTGAACAATGCGGTCAACGCGATCATCCATCTAGACCAGAAGAAGCTCGTCTTCTATCGCGGCGACTACGACAGCTTCGAGCGGCAGCGCGCCGAGAAGCTGGAGCTTCTCGGCAAGGCGATCGCCAAGCAGGACGCCGCCCGCAAGCATATGGAGGCCTTCGTCGAGCGCTTCCGCGCCAAGGCGTCGAAGGCCCGGCAGGCGCAGTCCCGATTGAAGGCGCTGGAGCGGATGAAGCCGCTGCAGGCCATCGTCGAGGAGCATGTCACGCCGTTCGCCTTCCCGAAGCCGGAGAAGATCCTCGCCTCCCCGATCATCCGCATGGAAGGCGTCTCGGTCGGCTACAGCGCGGAGCGCTCGATCCTGCGCGGCCTCGACATCCGGATCGACGCGGACGACCGCATCGCGCTGCTCGGCGCCAACGGCAACGGCAAGTCGACCTTCGCCAAGCTGATCGCCGAGCGGCTGACCGCCCAGCGCGGTTCGGTCACGCGCGCGCCGGGCCTCAAGATCGCGATGTTCGCACAGCACCAGATCGACGACCTGCGCCCGAACGAGACCGCCGTGCAGCACGTGCGGCGGTTCATGCCGGATGCACCGGAAGCCAAGGTGCGCGCGCGCGTCGCGCAGATGGGCCTGCCGACGCAGAAGATGGATACGGTTGCCGACAGCCTGTCCGGCGGCGAGAAGGCGCGCCTCCTGATGGGCCTCGCCACGATCGACGCGCCGAACCTCCTGATCCTCGACGAGCCGACGAACCACCTCGACATCGAGGCGCGCGAGAGCCTCGTCCATGCCTTGAACGACTTCCCCGGCGCCGTCATCCTCATCAGCCACGACCGCCACATGGTCGAAGCGACGATGGACCGGCTGTGGATCGTCGGCGACGGTACCGTCAAGCGTTACGACGGCGATCTCGACGACTACAAGAAGCTGATCCTGTCAGGTGCGCGCTCGGGCGGCGGCAATCAGGGCGAAGCGATCGAGGATGCCCCTGCCCTTGTCGTCTCGAAGGTCGACCAGCGACGCCTGGCGGCCGAGAAGCGCGAGGCGCTGAAGCCCCTGAAGAAGAAGATCACCAACCTCGAGGTCCAGATGTCGCGACTTCAGGCGACGATCAAGGACCTCGACGAGAAGCTCGCCGATCCCGCGCTCTACACGCGCGATCCCGCCAAGGCGGCCGATCTCGGCCGCCAGAAGTCTTCGGCCGAGAAGACCCTGGAGAAATGCGAGGCGGACTGGCTCGAATTCACCGAAGAGCACGATTCCGCTATGGCGGACTGAGCACTGTCGAAAATCCTTCACGAATCCTTGAGACTGCCATAGGACGGCGCTAGCTTGACGGTGAGGCAGCCGGTACGTCACCGAGGCGGCCCAGCGAGCGGTTCGTCATGCGGCGTCCCATCCTTTCGGCAGTCCTTGCCGTTCTCACGCTGTCCGCCTTTCCGGCGGACGAACCGCGCAGCCGCGGTTTCGACGAACCCATTCCGCTCCAGACCGGCTTTGCCGAGGTCAACGGCATCAACCTCTTCTTCCGCGTCTACGGCGAGGGGCCGCCGATCCTGATGATCCACGGTGGCCTGTCGGACAGCCGCGTCTGGCGGGCGCAGCTCGCGACACTCTCGGAGCACCACAGCGTCATCGTAGCGGACAGCCGCGGGCAGGGTCGCTCGACCAGCACCGAGGACGTCATCACCTACGACCTGATGGCGGACGACTA
The DNA here is from genome assembly GCF_001423245.1 of Aureimonas sp. Leaf324. GTDB lineage: Bacteria > Pseudomonadota > Alphaproteobacteria > Rhizobiales > Rhizobiaceae > Aureimonas. Next base: position 374,854 of record NZ_LMOH01000001.1, on the reverse strand, counting down.
CCTCGCGCTTCTCGACCAGTTGCACATCTCGCAAGTCGCGCTGGTCGGCTGGAGCGACGGCGGCATCATCGGGCTCGACATCGCCATTCGCCACCCGGAGCGCCTGTCGCGCCTCTTCGTCCAGGCAGCGAACGCGACGCCGGACGGCTTCCTCGGCTTCAAGCCCGACGATCCGAAACGGCCCGAACTCAAGCACTACGACAACATCAAGGACGAGATCGAAGCGCTCTGGGCCAACGAGCCGAACTTCTCCCAAGCCGAACTCGAAACGATCCCGGTGCCGACCGAGATCGCGATTGGCGAGCACGACGAGGCGATCAGCCGCGAGCACACGGAGTACCTCGCCTCGACCATTCCGGGTGCCAAGCTTCTGATCCTGCCGGCCGTCGGCCACTCCGCCCCGCTGGAGGACCCCGACGGCTACGCCTCCGCCGTCCTCGACTTCGTGGACGGCACGGCGATCTGATCTCGGATCACGCCTTCTTCGACCAGCGCCCGCCTTCGGTCTGCTGCCAGTAGGTCACGGCATGACCGGCGGACTTTTCAGCCTTCCACCGCTCGCGCGCGGTCGAAAGCTGGTCGGGGTCGTCCCCATCGAAAAGGTAGACGCCGCGCTGGTACGGCGTCAGGTCGACGGGTACGGCCCCTTCCACCATGAAGCGGACATGCGGATCGTTGGCGCGCTGCTCCGGCTCGACCGTCAGGAGGATCGGCTGGAGAGCGCCTCCCCCGTCGGCATCGGAGCCGTGGGGAAGGAAGCTGTCGTCCTTGTAGGTCCAGAGGTGCTGGTCGAGGGCGTCGCGGCGCTCGGGCGTCACCGCCTGCACCACGACGCGCCAGCCGCGTGCGACCGACTTCTCGAGGAGGTCGGGCAGCGCGTCCTCCATCCGGCTTTCGGTCAGGTGGTAGAACAGCACCTCGGCCATGCGGCTCAACGCGCCTCGTAGTGGTCTTCCACGAGCTTGTTGAGAAGCCGAACCCCGAAGCCGGAGGCCCAGGACTGGTTGTACTCGTTCGCGGGCGAGCCCATCGCCGTGCCGGCGACATCGAGATGCGCCCAGGGCACGTCGTTGACGAAGCGCTGGAGGAACTGGGCGGCGGTCGTGGCGCCCGCCGCGCGGCCGTTGCCGATGTTCTTGATGTCGGCGAACTTGCCCTCGATCATCTTGTCGTATTCCTTGCCGAGCGGCATCCGCCAGACCTTCTCGCCGGTCTCGAGACCCGCGGCCAGAAGCCGGTCGGCCAGTTCGTCGTTGTTGGAGAAGAGGCCGGCGTGATGGTTGCCGAGCGCGACGATGATCGCGCCCGTCAGCGTCGCAAGGTTCACCATGAACTTGGGCTTGAAGCGCTCCTGCGTATACCAGAGCGCGTCCGCCAGCACGAGGCGACCCTCGGCGTCCGTGTTCAGCACCTCGATGGTGGTGCCTGACATGGCCGTCACGATGTCGCCGGGACGCTGCGCGTTGCCGTCCACCGCGTTTTCGACGAGCCCGACGACGCCGATGGCGTTGACCTTCGCCTTGCGGCCGGCGAGCGCCCGCATCAGGCCGACGACGGCAGCCGAGCCGCCCATATCGCCCTTCATCTCGTCCATGCCGGCAGCCGGCTTGATCGAGACGCCGCCGGTATCGAAGATCACGCCCTTGCCGACGAAGGCGACCGGCGCCTCACCGTCCGCGCCGCCGTTCCAACGCATGATGCACAGACGCGGCGGCATCGGCGAGCCCTGCGCCACGCCGAGCAGCGCGCGCATCTTCAGCTCCGCCATCCGCGCCTCGTCCAGCACCTCGATCTCGAGCCCGTCGGAAGCGAGCGCTTCGATGCGCGAGGCGTATTCGGTCGTGGTGAGGACGTTGGCGGGCTCGTTGACGAGATCGCGCGACAGAATCACACCGTCCGCCAGCGCTTGTGCGGCGACGAAAGCCTCGCGCGCCTCGTCCGGCGTCGCCGACGCGATGGTGTACGTCCGGGACGTCTCGGCCTCGGCCTCCTCGCCCGGCGTCGACTTCTTCGACTTGTAGCGGTCGAACTTATAGGCGCGCAGAAGAATGCCGAGACCGATCGTCGCAAGGTCGCGCGGCGTCGCGGTCGTCGCGCCCCCGTCGCCCCACACCGTGACCGGCCCTTCGCCCTTCGTGCCGCCCGCGATCGTGCCGCCCAGCCGCAGCCACTCCTCTTCGCCGAACGGCTTGTCGCCCGCCGTGCCGACGACGATGATGCGCTCCAGCGAGGACCCGGCCGGCGCGATCGCCTCGACGCTCGAAAGCTCCTTGCCCTTGAACTTCGCGACGCCGATCGCCTTCTGCACGGCATCCGCCACGTCCGGCGCGACATCCGACGGAAGCGTGCCTTCGGTTCCCGCGAGAATCACGAGCGTGCCCGTCCCGGGCATCTGGAGCGGCGCAAAGGCGATAGTGGGCTGGACGGACATGCGGTCTCCGATGCGCTATCGAGGCGCCGGGACCTGTGCTCCGGCGCTGAGGGATTCGGTCGTCATTCTGGTGACGGAGTGTTGCATTGCAAGGGTCGTGCCGGGGAAGACAAAGCGTTAACCACGTTTGTTCGCCCTTCTTTAGCCAAGCTGGCTCAGTCTACGGCGGCCTAGTATGTCGAACCGTGCGGTTCGGTACCGCGCCGGAGAACGGCGGTTTGAACGGGACTGTCGAGACGACCACGGCATGAAGCTGATCGAACGATATATCTTCCGCAGAGCCCTGGCCTATACGGCCGGCTCGCTCACGGCGCTCGTTCTGATCGTCTGGATCGTGCAGGTCCTGCAGCGGCTCGATATCGTGCGCACGACGGCGACGGCTGCGGGCGACATCTTCTGGATCGCCCTGATGCTGATGCCGGATCTCGCCGCCGGGGTCCTGCCCTTCGCGCTTCTGATCGGCGCGGTGCAGACGCTGAACTCGCTGAACGCCGATTCCGAGCGGGCCGTGATCGCGGCGTCCGGCGGCTCGCGAAGCGTCATCACCAAACCGCTCATGATCCTCGCGGCCGTCGCGGCCGGACTGATCCTCTTCAACTCCCACGTCGTCGGCCCCGCCGCCTCCAGCGCGTTCCAGAACGGCATCCGCTCCATCAATGCCGACGCGATCAGCCTCTTCCTCCAGCCCGGACGCTTCGAGCAGGTGCAGGACGGGTTGATCATGAGCATCGACGAGGCGCGCGGGCCGAACGTGCGCGGCCTCTTCCTCGCCGACACCCGCGACCCGACGCTCGATCTCACCTACTTCGCCCGCGAAGCATCGATCGTGGAGCGCGAGGGGCAGTCCTACCTCGTGCTTGATGACGGACAGCTTCACCGCAAGCGCAACAGCGACGGCTCGGTATCGATCATCGAATTCCAGACTTACGCCTTCGACCTCGCCAACCTGCGGCCGATCGAAACGCGCGATTGGGTGCGCATGTCCGAGCGCTCGACGCGCGAGCTTCTCAATCCCGATCCCAACGATCGCGTCTACCAGCTTCACCCCAACCGCTTCACCGAAGAGCTGGCCCAGCGCCGGACCGACTGGCTCTATCCCATCGCCTTCGCGCTCTGGGCGCTTGTCGTGGCAGGACACCCCCGCACCAATCGCCAAGGTCCGGGCCCGGCGATGGCGCTCGGGCTCGGCGGGTCGCTTCTTCTCAAGGCGGGGGGCTTCGTCGCTCTCTCGCTCGTGAGCGACGACCCGCGCTACGTGGCGCTCGCCTATGGCCTGCCGCTCGGCGCGATCGCGCTCGACCTCGTGCTCCTGTGGCGCAACGTCAATGTCAGCGAGACGCGGGCCGTGCGGGCCGTCAGCGACGCGATGCTCTGGCTGGGCGCCCACCTCCGGCGCCTGATCCCGAGCAGCCGCAACGGAAAGGCGGCCGGCGCATGACGCGGTGGACGCTGAACCTCTACTTCTTTCGCCGCTTCCTCGTCAGCTTCCTGTCGACGTTCGTCGCGGTGTTCGCGCTCGTCTATCTCGTCGACATGATCGAGGTCAGCCGCCGCGGCCTTCCCGGCGACGTCGGCTTCGACACGATCGCCACGATCTCGGCGCTGCGCGTGCCCGCCTTCATCGAGCAGGCCTTCCCGTTCATCGTCCTCTTCTCGGCGATCTTCACGCTGGTTTCGCTGAACCGGAAGATGGAGCTCGTGGTCGCCCGCGCGGCAGGCGTGTCGGTTTGGCAGATGCTGGCGCCGTTCATCGCCGGCGCCTTCCTCATCGGCGTCGTGTCGGTCGCGATCTACAACCCTCTCGCCTCGTTTGCGCAGGGCAAGGCCGCACAGCTTCAGACCGAGAATGCCGGGTCGATGCAGACGACGACCGAGCGTGCGCCCTGGCTGCGCCAGAACGGCAACGGCGTCGAGTCGATCATCGGCGCCAAGATCGTGGCCGATCGCGGTGCGACGCTCGGAAGCGTGACCGCCTTCCTGCTCGACGGCGAGGGTGTCGTGCGCGAGCGCATCGACGCGCCCGTCGCGCACCTTCGCGACGGCGCCTGGCACATCGAGAACGCGAGCGTCACCCGAATCGGATCGCCCCCCGTCAACGAGGGTGAGCGTGTGATCCCGACGACACTCCTGCCCGAATACATCGAGCAGCGGCTCGCCGATCCGGAGACGATCTCCATCTGGGAACTCGCGCCCAAGATCGAGGTCGCCCGCAGCCTCGGCTACAACGCCGATGCCTTTGCGATGCGGCTGAACGCCTTGATTGCAAGGCCTGCGCTGTTCGTGGCGATGGTGCTGGTCGCCGCAACCGTGGCTGTGCGCTACACGCGCATCGGCCAGTCCGGACGCATGATCGTCAGTGGCATCGCGGCCGGCTTCGTGCTTTACGTCGTTACTTTCCTCGCGCAGGCGCTGGGAAGCAATTCCGTGGTTCCGCCCGTCATCGCGGCGTGGTTCCCGGTCGTGGCGGCAGGATTGTTCGGGACGACGATCCTGCTCCATCAGGAGGATGGTTAGTATGACAGCGAGGGGGAACCCGCGCCGTGCCGAGACCGGGGGCTGGTCGAAGGCGAAGGGCGCTCTGTTGGCGGGTGTGGCCGTGGCCGCCCTCGCCTCGGCTTCGCCTGCGCTGGCGCAAGCTTCGCTCGGGCAACTCGGCGGCTCGGTCTCGGTGCCCGAAGGAACACAGCTGTTCCTGGAGGCCGATACCGTCACCTACGACAGCGACCGTCAGGTCGTGCGCGCGGCCGGCGGTGTCCAGATCGACTACGGCCCCTACAAGCTCGTGGCGAAGGACATCCTCTACGATCAGGCTAGCCGGAGGCTTGTGGCCTCCGGCGACGTCGAACTGATCGAGCCGACAGGCAACCGGATCTATGCCGATTCGATCGATGTCACCGACGACTTCGCCAACGGCTTCGTCCAGGCACTGCGCATCGAGACGCCGGACAACACGCGCTTCGCCGCCGGTCAGGCCGTCCGCCGCGACGGTGCGGTGACGACGTTCGAGCGCGGCATCTACACCGCCTGCGAGGCCTGCGAGAAGCACCCCGACCGCCCGCCCTTGTGGCAGGTGAAGGCGCGGCGCATCGTCTGGGACCAGAACGCCAAGGTCATCCGCTACTACGGCGCGCGCTTCGAGCTGTTCGGAAAGCCGCTCGCCTACCTCCCCTATTTCGCCTCGCCGGACCCGACGGTGAAGCGGCAGAGCGGCCTCCTCGCGCCTTCTTTCAAGTCGTCGGACAAGACCGGTTTCGGCGTCCGCATCCCCTACTATTTCGCGATCGACGACTCCTCCGACGCGACGATCGCCGGCACCTACTTCACCAAGCAGGGCTTCCTCGCCGAGGCCGAATACCGCAAGGCGTTCGAGAACGGCTACATCACCCTGCAGACGGCGGGCATCAGCCAGGCCAACCCCGAGCGCTTCGGTGACTTCCGGTCGGACAACGTCACGAGCTTCGCCGATTCAGTGGACGACGCGCGGGGCATGGTCGGAACGACGGGCCGCTTCGCTCTCAACGATCGCTGGACGTTCGGCTGGGACATTCTTGCCCAGACCGATCCGAACTTCTCGAACGTCTACGAGATCGAGAATTTCTCGCAGATCTATCGGACGTCCGAGGTCTACCTGACCGGCCTCGGCGACCAGAGCTTCTTCGACCTGCGAGGCCAGAAGTTCGACGTCCAGACCGAGAACACGCTGACCGACCGCGTGCAGCCCTATGTCTGGCCGACGCTCGACTATCAGCGGATCGAGGAAAACCCGGTCCTCGGCGGCCAGCTCGAATACAACGTCAACGTGACGAACCTCACGCGGAACGCGTCCAGCCCCGGCTTCCTGCTGATCTGCCAGAGCGAGTTCACCGTCTCGGGCATCTGCGAGCAGGGCAACGGCTTCCCGTTCCGCACCGACTATTTCCGGCGCAACGGACTGGAAGGCGACTACTCGCGCGCGACCTTCGACGCCCGCTGGCGCCGGACCTACACGACCGACGCGGGTCTTCAGATCACGCCCTCGCTCTCCGGTCGCGGCGACCTCTACCGCGCCGACATGAGCCAGTTCGGCTACGCCGATGGCAGCGCGCTCGGCCTTGGCGGCGTCGAGGTGGACGAGGCCGGCGGCCGCGCGATGGCGAAGGCGGGGCTGGAAGCTCGCTACCCCTACCTGATCGAGACCGCGAACACGCAGCACGTCATCACGCCGATCGCGCAGCTGCTCGTCCGCCCGAACGAGATGGATGCGGGCCGCCTGCCGAACGAGGACGCCCAGAGCCTCGTCTTCAATGCGGCCAATCTCTTCGATGAGGACAAGTTCTCGGGTTACGACCGGATCGAGGGCGGCACGCGCGCCAATGTCGGCGTCCAGTACAGCGGCGTCTTCGGCGCGGGCTACTCGCTGGATGCGCTGATCGGGCAGTCGTTCCACCTCGCCGGGGAAAACCCCTACGCCCAGCTCGACTACGCGCTCGTCGGCTTCGATTCCGGTCTCGAGACCGACCGGTCGGACTACGTGTCCGCCGTCTCGCTCTCGACGCCCTACGGAATCAGCCTCGGCGCGCAGGGACGCTTCGACGAGGAAACGCTCGACGTGAACCGCGCCGACGTGATGGCCGGCGTCACCGTCGGCCGGCTCGATACCGCCGTGACCTACTCTCTGATCGGCGCCCAGCCGATCTACAGCTTCCCGGAGGATCGCCACCAGGTCACGACCTCGGCATCGCTGAAGGTCACCGACCAGATCCGCACCTTCGGCTCGATCTCCTACGACATCGAGAACGAGGCGGTGATCAACCGGTCCTTCGGCGTCGGCTATGCCGACGAATGTTTCAGCCTGATCGCCGAATACCAGAACACCAACGACCGCTACAACCTGCAGTCGTCGGAGTCCAAGCTGATGTTCAAGCTTGCGCTGCGCACGCTTGTGGACGCAGATTTCGGTTTCGGGCTTGGAAGCGGCGGCTGATTGCGGCTAGAAGACCATTGTTTCGCCAAAGCTCGACGCTAGCCAAGCGTCGAGCGCGTTGGCCGTTGGGCCCGCTGGCGGAAATCGGGAGACACGAGAGACCATGATCGCACGTAACTTCACCGTCCGACTCGCGGTCTGTTCGCTGCTCGCCTCGCCCCTCGCGCTGGCCGCGACCGCCACCTTCTCCTCGCCGAGTTTCGCCGAGTCCGAGATCAAGGTTGTCGTGAACAAGCAGCCGATCACCACCTACCAGATCCAGCAGCGAGCGGCCTTCCTGAAGCTGCGCCGGGCCCCGGGCGGCGCCGAGGCGGCCACGAACGAACTGATCGACGAAGCGATCAAGCGGCAGGAAATCGCGCGCCGCCGCATCAGCATTCCCGACGCGGCGATCGACGAAGCCTTCGGCCGTTTCGCCAAGGACAACAAGCTGACCGAAGCCCAGTTGACCGAGGTCCTTTCTCGCGCCGGCTTTTCGGCCAAGGGCTTCAAGGATTACATCCGTGTCCAGATGGGCTGGGGCCAGGCCGTAATCGCCAACGTCCGCCAGACCGAACGGCTGTCCGAGCAGGACGTCGTCGCGCGCATGCTGAAAGAGGGCGGCGCGAAGCCGAAGGTCACGGAATACTCGCTTCAGCAGGTCATCTTCGTCGTTCCCAACGACAAGCGGAGCTCGCAGCTCGACCGTCGCATGTCGGAAGCGAACAATCTTCGCCAGCGCTTCACCAATTGCCAGGCGACTTATGAGACGGCACGAGGCCTGCGCGACGTGACCGTGCGCGACCTCGGCCGGGTCGCCGAGCCGGAACTTCCGCCGCGCTGGAAGGACGACATTATGAACACCACCCGCGGCCGCGCGACCAAGCCGCAGGCGACCGAGCGCGGTGTCGAGTTGATCGGCGTCTGCGACACGCGGACGGTGTCGGACGATCAGGTGGCTGCCATGGTGTTCCAGGAAAAGGATCTCGCCGCCATGGGCAAGAAGGAGCCAGACAAGGACTACCTGAACAAGCTGAAGGACAAGGCGACGATCGTTCGTCGCTGAGGTGTCCTTCCCGTCGAGTTCCCTTCCGCTGGCCGTTTCGGTCGGCGAGCCCTCCGGTGTCGGCGTCGACATCACGCTGGCGGCCTTTCAGCGCCGCCAGTCTCTCGGCCTCCCCCGTTTCTTCCTGCTTGCCGATCCCGAGATGGTGGCCCGCCGAGCTGAACGCCTCGCTCTCGACGTTCAGGTGCGGACCATCGGCAGTCCGGACGAGTCCGGCGCCGATGGGCGGTTCCTCGACATCCTGCCGCTCGTCAACCCGCATTCCGAAGCGCCGGGCCGACCCGATCCCGCCAACGCGGCCGGCACGATCGAGGCGATCGACCGGGCGACGCGTCTCGTCCTCGACGGTGCGGCGGCGGCCATCGTTACCAACCCGATCGACAAGAAGGCGCTCTATGACGCCGGCTTCCGCCATCCCGGCCACACGGAGTATCTCGCCGATCTCTGCGCGAGCCTCACAGGCCGGGCATGCCAGCCCGTCATGCTCCTAACGGGGCCGGACCTCTCCTGCGTGCCCGTCACCATCCACATTCCGCTGGCCGACGTTCCGGCGACGCTGACCTGCGAACTCATCCTTTCGACCGCTCGCATCGTGGCCCGCGATCTCAGCCTCCGCTTCGGGCTGGAGCGACCGCGCCTCGCGGTGTCGGGCCTCAATCCGCACGCCGGCGAGCGTGGCGCGATCGGTCGCGAAGACGAGGCGGTCATCCGTCCGGCGGTCGAGATCCTGAGAACGGAAGGGTTCGAAGTTGTCGGCCCGCTGCCGGGCGACACGATGTTCCATCCCGAAGCCCGCGCGCGTTACGACGTCGCCGTCTGCATGTATCACGATCAGGCGCTGATCCCCGCCAAGACCCTCGCCTTCGACGAGACCGTCAACGTGACGCTCGGCCTTCCCATCATTCGGACGTCGCCCGATCACGGCACCGCCGCGGACCTTGCAGGAACCGGCACGGCGCGACCGAACAGCTTCATCGCTGCCCTCCGCCTCGCAGGACGCATGGCGGGCATCGGCGATGCGGTCGAGGATTCGCCGGCGTGAGCGTAGCGTTCGATGGGCTGCCGCCGCTGCGCGAGGTGCTGGAAGCGCACGGACTCGATCCCCGCAGGGCACTGGGGCAGAACTTCCTTCTGGATCTCAACCTGACGGGCCGCATCGCACGGCAGGCCGCACCGCTGGACGGCACGACCGTGGTGGAGGTCGGCCCCGGCCCGGGCGGTCTGACGCGGGCGCTTCTGGCGAATGGCGCCGGCAAGGTCGTCGCGATCGAAAAGGACCCGCGCTGCATTCCGGCGCTGGAGGCGATCGCCGCCCATTATCCCGGTCGGCTGGAGGTGGTCGAAGGCGATGCGCTGGCGATCGATCCCGCGGACCTGACCGACGGGCCGTTCAAGATCGTCGCCAACCTGCCATACAATGTCGGCACGCAGTTGCTTCTCAACTGGATCACGGTTCCGGTCTGGCCGCCGCGCTGGACGGATCTGACGCTGATGTTCCAGAAGGAGGTCGCCGAGCGGATCGTCGCCGGTCCCGACGACGACCATTACGGGCGCCTCGGTGTCCTGTGCGGATGGCGCTGCGACGCGGAAATTCTCTTCGACGTCTCGCGCGAGGCGTTCACACCGCCGCCGAAGGTCACGTCGGCGATCGTTCGCATCGTGCCGAAGCCCGCCCCCCTTGCTGCTCGTCTCGCCGACATCGAACGCGTGACGGCCGCCGCCTTCGGCCAGCGCCGCAAGATGCTTCGGCAGAGCGTCAAGCCGGTCGGGGGAGAGGCGCTCCTGGATCGCGCGGGAATCGATCCAACGCGGCGCGCCGAAACGCTGTCGGTTGAGGAGTTCGTTCGTCTCGCCAACGCACTGACCGGCTGACGCGATCAGATCCCGTCGAGCTTGCCGATATCAGCGGACGCCTGTTCCAGAAGGACCGAGGTGAAGTCGAAGAGGCCGGGACGCCGATCCCGCCGCAGACGCTCGGCATTGACGATAGACTGGACAGCGGAGAACGCGCGGTTGAGATCGTCGTTGATCACGACATACTCGTAGTCCCGCCAGCGCTCGATCTCGACTTTGGCATTGCGCAGGCGCATCGCGATCGTATCGCTGGAATCCTCGGCGCGACGCAGAAGGCGCGACTTCAGCTCCTCCATCGACGGCGGCAGGATGAAGATCGACACGATGTCGGCCTTCGCCTTCTCCTGCAGCTGAAGCGCGCCCTGCCAGTCGATGTCGAACAACATGTCGCGCCCGTCCCGCATCGCCTTCTCGGCAGCCTCGCGCGGGGTGCCGTAGAGATTGCCGTGAACCTCGGCCCATTCAAGCAAGGCGTCGCCGTCGCGCAGGCGGAAGAACTCGTCCCGCGAAATGAAGTGGTAGTGCACGCCATCGATCTCGCTCGGGCGACGCGTGCGGGTGGTCACACTGACCGACAGGGAAAAGCGGGTGTCCTGCTCGAGCAGGCTGCGCGCGATGGTCGATTTCCCGGCCCCGGACGGCGACGAAATGACGAGCATGAGTCCGCGTCTGGCGATCCGGATGGGGGACTCGATGTCGGCCTGAAGTTTCATTCGATGTTCTGAACCTGTTCGCGCAGCTGGTCGACGACGACCTTCAACTGAAGGCCGATGGCGGTCAACGAAGCCGCATTGGACTTGGAGCACACCGTATTCGATTCCCGGTTAAATTCCTGCGCCAGGAAGTCGAAGCGGCGTCCGATCGGCGCATCCTGCGCCAGAAGTTCGCGCGCGGCGTGAAGATGAGCCCGGAGGCGATCGAGCTCCTCGCGGATATCGGCTCTCGTGGCGATCAGGGCGGCCTCGGCGTGGAGCCGCGCCGGATCGAGAGAGGCGGAGGCGTGCGTCAGTTCCGCCACCTGACGGGCGAGACGATCGCGAATGACATCCATGCGTCGGCTCGGATCGCGCTCGGCATCCTCGACCAGACGCTCGATCTCGCCCAGACGGTCCTCGAGGACGGACTGCAGCTGCCGACCCTCGGCCGCGCGGGATGCCACTAGATGCTCCACCGCGTCTTCCAGTCCGGCGAGGACGTCCCGCTGGCGCAAGGCGTCGTCTTCCGGACTCGGAACGCGCTCGGCTACATCGATCACGCCGCGCAGCGCCAAAAGGCCATCGGCGGACGGCAGCGTCGCGTATCCATCCCTGACGAGTTCACCGGAAAGCCGCAACACCGCATCCAGCATCTCGCGATGGATCACGAAAGGCAGCGCCTCGTCTTCCGCACGGCGGACGCTGAGCGAAACCTGAAGGTTACCCCGGCCGAAACGGCTTGCCACGATACGGCGGACGTCCGTCTCGATTCCCTCGTAGCCGGGCGGCAGCCGCAGCCGAACCTCCAGCGTCTTGCCGTTGACGGAGCGGATTTCCCAGACGAAGTCCGCTCCGCGCGTCGTGCCCTCGACGCGGGCGAACCCCGACATGCTGTTCACCGGCATGCGCTCAACAAAGCTCCTCGATCCGCTGGGGCCGGTTTGCCGCAGATTTACTGCGCAACGGCTGGGTCGCCTGCCGGCTCAGCGTCTGCCCGCGCCGCGGCAGCGGCGCGCTCGATATCGCGATAACGGCGAACGTTGGCGTTGTGCTCGTTCAACGTGCGGGCGAAGGCATGGCCGCCAGTCCCGTCCGCCACGAAATACAGGTCCTTCGTGTCCAGCGGATGCGCGACCGCCTCCAGCGACGCTCGACCGGGGTTGGCGATTGGGCCGGGCGGAAGACCCCGGATCACATAGGTGTTGTAAGGGCTGTTGCTGGCGATATGCGACTGGCGGATCGGCTCGTCCGACGGTTTGCCGGCCCCGCCCCAGACTCCGTAGATGATCGTCGGATCCGACTGCAGCCGCATGCCCTCACGCAGGCGGTTGACGAACACCGAGGCCACATGAGGCCGCTCGGACGCGATGCCGGTTTCCTTCTCGACGATGGAGGCCAGCGTCACGAACTCGCCGATGTCCTTGACCGGCAGGTCATCCTGCCGGCCCTTCCAAATCTCTTCGACGAGCTCGGACTGCGCTTCCTTCATGCGGTCGACCATGGCGGCGCGGGTCATGCCACGCGTGAAGGTGTAGGTCTCCGGCAGCAGCGTTCCCTCGGCGACCATCGGCGGCATGTCGCCCACCAAGATCGGGTCGGATTGGAGGCGGGCGTAGATCTGCTGGATCGTCCAGCCCTCGGGGATCGTCACGGCATGCTGAATGGAGTTGCCGCTGCGAAGAGTGTCCATCACGTCGCGCATGCTGGAGCCGGAAGCGAAGGCGTATTCGCCCGCTCGGATGCCGGTATCGCCGCGCCCGCTCAAGCCTTCCATGGAGGCGACGCGCACGCCGTACTCGAAGACCTGGGCGTCGCTGACGATGCCCGCGCGCTCCAAACCGGCGGCGATGCTCTCGAGCCCCGCCCCGCGGCTCACGAGATAGGTCGCCTCGGTCTGGAGCGGCCCGGCGCTGTCGAAGGTCTGCTTGCCCCAGTAGAAGACAAGACCGCCGGCGATGGCCGCGAGAAGCGCGAGGCTGAAGCCGAAATTCATGAGGATGACGAAGCCGTTTCGCGCATGACGCGATCGGCGCTTCGGCTTGGTGCGTCGGGTCGGCTCCTCGCTGGCTGGCGGAAGCTGTTCGTCGAAACCATGGGTCACGGCGGACCTCCCTGTACCCGTTGCAGGTGAGCGCCCATTCATCGCGCCCGCCCGCCCGGCCTGATCACCGGCGGGCACGGCCGCCCCGACTGCCGGATCACTCAGCAGGTAGCAGCATCCGAATGTGGCGAAAGCCGGTTGCCTTCAGCCTTCGAAGCGACGCAGGACCACCGATGCGTTGGTGCCGCCGAACCCAAACGAGTTCGACAGGGCGATGTCGATCTGCTTCTCCCGCTTCTTCAGCGGAACGAGATCGATCTGGGTTTCGACCGATGGGTCGGTCAGGTTGAGCGTCGGCGGGGCCACGTTGTCGCGGATGGCCAGCGTGGCGAAGATGGCCTCAACGGCACCGGCCGCGCCGAGGAGATGTCCGATCGCCGACTTCGTGGACGACATCGAGATCTTCGAAGCCGCGTCGCCGACGAGACGCTCGATCGCCCGCAGTTCGATCTCGTCGCCGAGCGGCGTCGAGGTTCCGTGTGCGTTGATATAGTCGATCTGGTCGGCTGTGATGCCGGCCCGCTTCAGGGCGGCCTTCATGCAGCGATAGGCGCCGTCGCCGTCTTCGGCCGGGGCCGTGATGTGATGGGCATCGCCCGACAGTCCGTAACCGACGACTTCGGCGTAGATCCGGGCTCCGCGAGCGCGCGCGTGCTCCAGTTCCTCAAGGACGACGATGCCGGCGCCCTCACCCATCACGAAACCGTCCCGTCCTTTGTCGTAAGGCCGAGAGGCAGCCGTCGGGTCGTCGTTATAGCTGGTGGAGAGGGCGCGGCAGGCGGCAAAGCCAGCAAGCGACAAGCGCCCGACAGGCGATTCCGCACCGCCGGCGACCATCACGTCCGCATCGCCCAGCATCACGAGACGAGCCGCGTCTCCGATCGCATGAGCGCCGGTCGAGCAGGCCGTCACGACGGAATGGTTCGGACCCTTCAACCCGTTGCGGATCGAGACGTGGCCGGACGCCAGATTGATGAGACTGCCGGGAATGAAGAAAGGACTGATCCGCCGAGGGCCCTTCTCGGCGAGGACGAGGGAATGGCGCTCGATACCCTCGAGACCGCCGATGCCCGAGCCGATCAGAACGCCGGTGGCACACTGATCGTCGTAGTTTTCGGGATGCCAGTCGGCGTCGTCGAGCGCTTCGGCAGCAGCCGCCACGGCGTAGACAATGAAATCGTCGACCTTGCGCTGCTCTTTGGGCTCCATCCAGAGATCGGCATTGAAGGTGCCGTCAGATCCGTCACCGCGCGGGATCTGGCAAGCGATCTGACACGGGAGATCCGAGACGTCGAACGTCTCGACCCGGCGGGCCGCGCTTCGGCCCTCCAGCAGGCGCTTCCATGTCACATCGACGCCCGCCCCGAGAGGGCTGACCATTCCGACGCCGGTGATGACGACTCGTCTCATTCCGAACTCTTAAATGAAGGGCGGGCCAAGCCCGCCCGCCGATGTCAGGCCTTGTTCTTCTCGATGAACTTCACGGCATCGCCGACCGTGAGGATCGTCTCGGCCGCGTCGTCCGGAATCTCGACGCCGAATTCCTCTTCGAACGCCATGACGAGCTCGACCGTGTCGAGGCTGTCGGCGCCGAGGTCGTCGATGAACGAAGCGTTCTCAGTGACCTTCTCCTGCTCGACGCCCAGGTGCTCGACGACGATCTTCTTCACCCGTTCAGCGGTATCGCTCATGGTCATTCCTCTGTTGAGATGGCTTTCGCCGTTTCGTTAGCCGCCGGGGTCCCGTTAATCAAGCGTTACCCCGCCAGTGCTGATCCGAGCCCCATCTGCCAGATGTGGGCGGATTCGGTAGATCGGCGAGACCTGCGGCTTAGCATGGCAAAAGCGCGCTGGCCAAGCCGGGTTCAGATCATCGCCATGCCGCCGTTCACGTGCAGCGTCTGGCCCGTGACATAGGCCGCCTGCTCGGAGGCGAGATAGAGCGCCGCAGCAGCGATTTCCGCGGGCTGGCCCATGCGGCGCATGGGGATCGCCCCCATGATGGCCTCCGTCTGCTTCTCGTTGAGCTTGCCGGTCATGGCGCTCTCGATGAAGCCCGGCGCAATGCAGTTCACGGTCACGTTGCGCGACGCGATTTCCTGGGCGAGCGACTTCGAAAATCCGATCATGCCGGCCTTCGCCGCGCAATAATTGGTCTGGCCTGGGTTGCCGGTGACGCCGACGATCGACGTGATGTTGACGATGCGGCCGTAGCGGCGGCGCATCATCTGATGGGTCAACGCGCGCGTCAGGCGGAAGACGGCCGTGAGGTCGACCTCGAGAACGCGATCCCAGTCGTCGTCCGACATGCGGACGAACAGGCCGTCCTTGGTGATGCCGGCGTTGTTGACGAGGATGTCGACGCCGCCGAGCTCCTTGTCGGCGGCTTCCGCGAGGCCGCTCTGCCCCTCGCGGCTGCCGAGATCCGCCGGAAACACATGGACGCGTTCGCCGAGCGAGCCCGCGAGTTCATCGAGCTTCTCGCGGCGCGTGCCGTGGAGGCCGACCGTCGCACCGGCCTGATGGAGCGTGCGTGCGATGGCTTCGCCGATACCGCCGCTGGCGCCCGTGACGAGGGCCTTGCGGCCGGAAAGATCGAACATGTGCCGCTTCCTTGCGTTGGAGTGTGTCAGGCGAGGCGCGACAGCGCCGGCTCGATGTCGGCCGGCTTGCCGATGCTGACCGCCGAAAGTCGCGGATCGATGCGCTTGGCAAGACCGGCCAGGACCTTGCCGGAACCCACTTCGAAAAGAAGATCGACGCCGGCATCGGCGAGATAGGTCATGCTCTCACGCCAGCGCACCTGCCCCGTGACCTGCTCGACGAGATGCGCCCGAATTTCTTCGGGGTCGGAGATCGCGGAGGCGAGGACGTTGGCGACAAGCGGAACACGGGGCGAGACGAGCTTGGCGCCGCTCAAGGCTTCCCGCATCGCCTCGGCAGCCGGCTGCATCAGCATGGAGTGGAACGGCGCCGAGACGGACAATGCGATCGCCCGCTTTGCGCCGGCAGCCAGCGCCGCCTCCATGGCTCGCTCGACCGACGCTTTCGTGCCGGAAATGACGATCTGTCCGCCGCCGTTGTCGTTGGCGATCTGGCAGACGCCGCCCTGCCCGGCCTCGGCGCAGACGGACTGCAGGGTCTCATGATCGAGCCCGAGAACCGCAGCCATCGCCCCTTCGCCCGGCGCGACGGCCGCCTGCATCGCGTCGCCGCGGATTCGCAGGAGCCGTGCGGCATCGGCGATCGAGAGCGAGCCGGCGGCGGCGAGCGCGGAATATTCCCCCAGGGAATGACCGGCCACGAAGTCGGCCGACGCACCCAGATCGAACCCGCGAGCCTCCATCGCCCGCATGGCTGCCAGCGAGACCGCCATCAGGGCCGGCTGGGCATTGGCGGTGAGGGTCAACCGGTCTTCCGGGCCGTTCCAGATGACGTCGCTGAGCTTCTCGCCGAGCGCCTCGTCCACCTCCTCGAAGACGCGGCGGCTTTCGGGAAAGGCGTCCGCGAGTTCGCGGCCCATTCCGACGGCCTGGCTTCCCTGTCCCGGAAAAACAACCGCGAGCGTCATCGCTTTCTCCCACTTCGTTCCATCGTCGCGTAGTGAGGAGGTGGGCGCGGCCTGTCAAGGCGACGCACCCGCTTGCCGCTCGCATTCACGCATGGCCGTCCATGGAACGCTCGTCCCGGCGTTAAGGTCCCGGAAACCCTGGCGCCCTTACGCTGCGGCAGTCGTTGGCACAAAACCGGTCGCCGAGACCTTTAGGGACCGGACCGAGAGTGCAATCCCTCGGCACGACAAACATGAAGCAGGGAGCGAATCGAGTGACGGAACGCACGGATCACACCGGGCGGGATGGTCGCGGCCTTGTGTCGGCCCCGACCACCCACCGCGACTTCGAAATCCTTTCCACCGTTCCCGTCGGCGTGCTCGTCCTTCGCCGCGATGCTTCGCTTCTCTTCGCCAACGAAGCCGCGAAAGCCCTTTTCGGTGGAGGGGCCGCGCTGTCCTGCCTTATCGAAACGTTCTGTCCGACAGATGGCGCGGAGCTCGAAGACAATCTGCGCCACGGTCATCACTTTGAAGCCATCGTCGCCGGCGTGGACAGCCATCGCCAGGTGATGGTGAGCGTCGCCGAACTGACGCGGGCCGACGAGCCCGACTTCGTCGTCAGCCTGACCGACATCACCGAACTCAAGCGGGCCACCGAGCACGCGGAGTTTCTGGCGCACCATGACCCGCTGACGCGTCTGGGCAACCGCACTCTCCTGCAGTCGGTCTGGGACGCCGTCGAGCAGCGGCTCGCCGCCGGCGAAGGACAGATCCACGCGTTGGCGCTCGATCTCGACCGATTCAAGGAGGTCAACGACCAGCACGGCCACGCCATGGGCGATCTGGTCCTGCGGCAGGCAGCCGAACGGATACGGGCCGCGGTGGGCGACGCCGGTCAGGTCTTCCGGTTCGGCGGCGACGAGTTCTTCGTGATGCTCGATGGTCTTTCGCGGGAGACGGCCGTCGAGGTGGCGCGCCAGATCGTCGAGGCGGTGGGCGAACCGATGTCGGTTCTCGGCCACCGCATCTCGATCGGTTGCTCGGTCGGCATCGCCTCCGCACCTTTGGACGGGACCCGCCGGGATGCGCTGCATCGCGCGTCCGATATCGCTCTCTACGACGTGAAGCATCAGGGACGCGGTGACGTCGCCTGCTTCGATCCGCTTCGCGAGCAGTCGATGCTCGACCAGCGTCTGCTGCAGGCGGATCTCATCGTGGCCATGGCGAACGATGTCATCGACCTGGCGTTCGAGGCGCAGCACGACAGCGTGTCCGGGGAGATCGAGAGTGTCGAAGCGGAATTGACGTGGACGAACGGTCGAACCGGCCAGACGCTGGCTGCCGAGGGCCTCAGGGCACTCGCGAGGGAGGCCGGTCTTTCCTACCTTCTGGATCTGTGGTCGGTTCGTCACGCGGTCTCGAGGTTCGTTGAGCACCATCCGACTGACGGAGCCTGCCCCCATGTGGCGGTGACGGTCGATGCCGCGACATTGCTGAATCCCGACATCGTCGATGCGACCCTTCGCGTTCTGGCCGACCATGGCCTCTCCCCGGATCGGCTCGAACTCCAGGTCGCGGAAAGTGCGGTCCTGTCGCTGGGCGAAGCGTTGACGCCCGCGATCCGGCGCTTGACGGAAACCGGCGTGCGCATCGTCATCACCGAATTCGGCGCCGGTCGACCGGACCTTGGATATCTTCGATCGCTGGGCGTCGCTCGTCTGAAGCTCCACAGGAAACTGGCGGCACGGATCCTGGGCGACGCGGATGCCGAGGCGATGATGGGTGCGGTCTGGACGCTCTGCCAGCGCCTCGGGATCGCAATGTCGGCAGACGGCATCGAAACCGATCGACAGTGGCGCGCGCTGCAGCGGTTCGGACGGATGCGGGCGCAGGGGCCCTACTTCGCTGGTGGGCCGATGCCGAACGTCTCGGTCGCGGGCTCTCGCGCCGATGCGTGTCTGGGCTGAGACAAGCAGGTTGCGGCTTGCCATCGGGACCGTCCTCGTCTAAGGCGTGCACCGTCATTGCCCGTGCGTCAGCCGGGGGCTGAACGGAAGGCGGTTCATTTCGGACCGCTTGGCCAAGGTTCGCACCTTGTACGACTTCCCGTGTTCCCGCTCTCGACCGTCTCTATCGACGCGCCTTTCCGCCCCCGGCCATCTTGGCCACCAGGAGAGTCGCAGAGGCTTAGCCGCTGTCGCCGGGCAAATGCGCAACCGATGGAAAGGCAAACGCCATGGCTCTTTACGAGCACGTTTTCCTTGCCCGACAGGACATCAGCGGCCAGCAGGTCGAGGCGCTCGTGGATCAGTACCGCGGCGTGATCGAGGCCAATGGCGGCAAGGTCGGCAAGGTCGAGAATTGGGGTCTGAAGACCCTCACCTACCGGATCAAGAAGAACCGGAAGGCGTACTACACGCTGATGAACATCGATGCGCCGTCCGCGGCCGTCGACGAGATGGAGCGTCAGATGCGCTTCAACGAGGACATCCTGCGTTACATGACCATCCGCGTCGAAGAGCACGACGAGGGTCAGTCCGCGATGATGCAGAAGCGCGACGACCGTCCGCGCCGTGGCGACCGTGACGGTGGCGATCGCCCCCGCCGCGAGGATCGTCCGCGTCGCGAGGACGATGATCGTCCGCGCCGTCCGCGCAACGAGGAGGCCGCGTAATGGTCGACATCGCTCAGCTCCCCACGCGTCGTCCGTTCCATCGTCGTCGCAAGTCCGACCCGTTCGCGTCGGGCGACTCGCCGAAGATCGACTACAAGGATGTCCGTCTTCTGCAGCGCTACATTTCCGAGCGCGGCAAGATCGTCCCGTCCCGCATCACGGCGGTGTCGCAGAAGAACCAGCGCGCCCTCGCCCAGGCGATCAAGCGCGCCCGCTTCCTCGGCCTCCTGCCTTACGTCCTCAAGTAAGGACGGCGCGGCGCCCGGATCGGGCGTCCGCACCAGAGATCAGGCGGCGGGCCGAAAGCCCGCCGCCTCCCCCTTTCCACCGCGTTCGGCGCCGGTGGAGTTCAGGGGTTCGACGAGAGCCGAGTTGGGGTGATCCGGCCCCTAACTGCCGCAGGCAGGACAGCGAAACGAGCCCATGCAGTTCTCAGCCCTCCCTATCGGACTGGTCGCCGGCGTCGCCGCGGCTCTTCTGTTCGCCGGTGTGGTGACCCAGTCGCCCGGCGCTGTGGTGCTGGCTCTCGCGGCTCCCGTTCCCATCTTCATCGCGAGCCTCGGCTGGGGCAGCCGTGCGGGCTTCATCGCCGCCGCGACCTCGGCGGTCGCGATCGCGGCTTTCATGGGATCCTTCCTGTCCGGCATCACGATGCTGCTCGGATCGGCGCTGCCGGCAGCGGCCGTGGGGCACATGGCCGGGCTCGCCCGCCCCCGAAACGATGGCGCGGGCCTCGACTGGTATCCGGTTTCACGGCTTCTCTTCGCCATCCTGTGCATCGCCGCAGCCACCTGCGTCGTGCTTGGTCTCCTGATGAGCTACGATGCCGCCGGTCTCGAGGCCGCCGTTACGCAGGCTCTCCTGTCGCAGCCGGATGGTACGATCGCGGCCGAACAGGAGATCCGGAGCTTCGTCCAGCTCGTGGTGTCGGCGATCCCCTTCGTGCAGCCGATCATCTCGGTTCTCACCTGGATCGGCTGTCTCTACGTCGCCGCCGCGATCACGCGCATCAGCGGCCGCCTGCCCCGTCCGAAGGACGACGTCCCAACGGTCACCGCGCTGCCGCGGGTTGCGTTGCCGATCTTCGCGCTGGGTCTTGCCGCGTCCTTCGCGCCCGGCACCGTCGGCATGCTCGGCGCCGTGTTGACCGGCGCGTTCGGCATGGGCTTCACCCTTGTCGGTCTCGCTGCGATGCACCGTCGCACGCGCGGCCGTCCTGCCCGAGGACTGGTTCTCTTCTCCGCCTACGGCGCGATCATCCTCCTCTTCATCCCGCTTTTCGCCTTCCTGGTTCTCGGTGTCTTCGACACGGCCCGAAACCGGATGGCGGACGCATCCAACACCTGACCTTCAACCAAAGGAACAAAACCATGGAAGTCATTCTTCTCGAGCGCATCGCCCGCCTCGGCGGTCTCGGCGACACCGTCCGCGTGCGCGACGGCTTCGCCCGCAACTACCTCCTGCCGACCGGCCGCGCGCTCCGCGCCAACGAGGCGAACCGCGCCAAGTTCGAGTCGCAGAAGGCCTCGCTCATCGCCCGCAACGACGAGCGTCGCTCGGAAGCTCAAGGCGTCGCCGACCAGCTCGATAGCCTGCGTCTCGTGATCGTGCGCTCCGCCGGCGAGACCGGTCAGCTCTACGGTTCGGTCTCGGCGCGCGACATCGCCGACATCCTGAAGGAGCAGGGCTACAACGTGAACCGCAACTCGGTGGAGTTGAACGTTCCGATCAAAGCGATCGGCCTCCACACGGTGAAGCTCAACCTGCATGCCGAAGTGCAGGTCACGATCGACGTCAATGTCGCGCGTTCGCAGGAAGAGGCGGAGCGTCAGGCCAAGGGCGAGAAGCTCAACTCGGCCGACGCGATCTACGGCGAGAACGAGGATGCCGTGGTCCCGGGCGGCGGCGAGTTCTTCGAGGAAGGCGCCGAGGACGAGGACGACCGCGGCTGATACGCCTTATGCGACGAGCGATCCGTTCGTCGCAGCCTGTTGCAAGAAAAGGGGTTTCCGGTTTCCACCGGAAGCCCCTTTTTCGTTCGACGACCGGTACCGTGGTCGATTCTGTCCACAGCTTGTCCACCGATTGTCCCAAGGCAGTCCACTGCCTCCGGTGTTTTTGAGGTCCCCGCCCTCGAACCGTTGGCCCGGAAGACCCAACTCGTTTAAGAGGAATGTTTACCCAATCCGACGAGGTCGAGCGATGGCGGAAGCCGCACGCAAATTCGAGGAGGAGGCGCCGCTCTATCGCGAGGCGCCGGCCAACATCGAAGCCGAGCAGGCGCTTCTCGGCGCCATTCTGGTCAACAACGACGCCTATTACATCGTCCACGACTATCTGAAGCCGGAGCACTTCTACGAGCCGATCCACCGCGAGATCTTTTCGAAAGGCTCGGCGATGATCCGCATGGGCAAGATCGCGACGCCCGTGACGCTGAAGACGTTCCTTCCGGCGAACGACCGCATCGGCGACATGACGGTCGCCCAGTATCTCGCCCGGCTCGCCGCCGAAGCGACGACGATCATCAACACCAACGACTACGGGCGTGCCGTCTACGACATGGCGCTCCGGCGCTCGCTGATCCGCATCGGCGAGGACATGGTCAACGCCGCCTTCGACGCCCCGGTGGACGCCGAGCCGAAGGAGCAGATCGAGGACGCCGAAAAGGCGCTCTTCTCGCTGGCGGAGACGGGCCGCTACGACGGCGGCTTCCAGTCGTTCGAAGACGCGATGGCGCTGGCCATCGAGATGGCGGGCGCCGCCAAGGACCGCGACGGCGGCCTGTCGGGCATCTCGACCGGCATCCGGGAGCTCGACCGACGCCTCGGCGGGCTCCAGCATTCCGATCTCATCATCCTCGCCGGGCGTCCCGCCATGGGCAAGACGTCGCTGGTGACCAACATCGCCTTCAACATCGCGGCGGCCTACGAGCCCGCCGAGCAGGCCGACGGCTCGTTCAAGGCGGCGAACGGCGGCGTCGTCGGGTTCTTCTCGCTGGAAATGTCGGCCGAGCAGCTGGCGACGCGTATCATCTCCGAGCAGTCGGAGGTCTCGTCGTCGAAGATCCGGCGCGGCTCGATCACCGATGCCGAATATTCCAAGCTCGTCGCCTGCACCGAAATGATGCAGAAGGCGCCGCTCTACATCGACCAGACGGGCGGCATCTCGATCGCCCAGCTGGCGGCACGCGCGCGGCGCCTCAAGCGCCAGCGCGGGCTCGACGTAATGGTGATCGACTACGTTCAGCTGATGCAGGGATCGGCCAAGACCGCCGGCAACCGCGTCCAGGAAATCACCGAGATCACGACCGGCCTGAAGGCGCTGGCGAAGGAGCTTCACGTTCCGATCATCGCCCTCTCGCAGCTGTCGCGTCAGGTCGAGAACCGCGACGACAAGCGTCCCCAGCTGTCCGACCTCCGCGAATCCGGCTCGATCGAGCAGGACGCCGACGTCGTGATGTTCGTGTATCGCGAGGAATACTACCTGCAGGCCAAGGAGCCGAAGCCCGGCACCGACGAGCACATGAAATGGCAGCAGGAGATGAACGAGGCGCGCGGAAAGGCCGAGGTGATCATCGCCAAGCAGCGCCACGGACCGACGGGCGCGGCGCAGCTGGCCTTCCAGGCCGAGTTCACGCGCTTCACCGATCTCGCCGAGGAGAGCCACCTGCCCGAGCGATACGAGTAGGCTGGCCGCCCGCGACCCTCGTTGCAGGCGGCACGATCGCTCAGCGAAGAAGGTTCGTCGTGGCGAGTTCCACGATCTCGTCGCCGCGCCCGGACATGATGGCGCGGAGCATGTAGAGGCTGAAGCCTTTGGCCTGCTCCGCCTGGATCTTGGGCGGTAGCGAGAGCTCCTGCCGCGCGGTCACCACGTCGACGAGGGCGGGTCCGTCGTGCGCGAAGGCCTCGCGGAGCGCCGGCTCCAGCGCCTCCGAATCCGACACGCGGATGCCGCGCAGGCCGATCGTCTGCGCCATGGCCGCGAAATCCGGGTTCTGAAGGTCGACATAGGTCGGCAGATAGCCCGCCGCTTTCTGCTCCATCTCGACGAAGCCGAGAGAGCCGTTGTTGAGGACGACGATCTTCACCGGCAGCTTCATCTGGACCGCCGTCAGCAGTTCGCCCATCAGCATCGCGAGACCGCCATCGCCCGACAGGGACACGACCTGTCGATCGGGAAAGGCCGCCTGCGCGCCGAGGGCCTGCGGCAGAGCGTTCGCCATCGAGCCGTGATTGAACGAGCCGATCAGGCGGCGCCGTCGGTTCATCCGGAGATAGCGCGCGGCCCAGACCGATGGCGTTCCGACGTCCGCGGTCACGATGGTATCCTCGCTGGCGAGTTCGCTGACCAGCCGCGCGACATACTGCGGATGCAGCGGCTTGCCGACTCCGCGAGGCGTTGCAAGGTCGTCCAGTCCCTTGCGCGCCTTTCGATAGTGATCGAGCGCCGCGTCGAGGAACGTCCGGTCGCGGCCGGGTGCGATCCTTTCGGCCAGCGCGGCAGCAAATTCCCCCGCGTCGGCTTCGACCGCGAGATCCAGCGGGACGCGCCGGCCCAGCGCCGACGGATCGGTGTCCACCTGAATGACCTTGGCGCCCTTCGGGTAGAAGTTGCGGTAGGGGAAGTCGGTGCCTAGCATCAGGAGCACGTCGCATTCCATCAGCGCGTGAAAACCCGACGAAAACCCGATCAGGCCAGTCATGCCGACGTCGAACGGGTTGTCCCACTCCATGTGCTCCTTGCCGCGATAGGCGTGGACGATGGGTGCGGCCAGCCGGTCGGCCAGGGCGACGACGGCATCGTGTGCGCCGGCCGTACCGGCGCCTGCTAGGATCGTCACACGCTCGGACAGGTTGATGATCCCGGCCGCCTGCCCGACCGCCGCCTCGTCGGGCACGCGGCGAGCGGGGATGGGTGCAGCGAACGTCGGAACGTCGCCTTCGATGTCCAGCATCGACACGTCGCCGGGCAGTACGATCACGGCCACGCCCTTGCGGGCAATCGCCGTGCGCATCGCGCGGTGCAGCACTTCCGGCATCTGGCGGGGGTTGCTCACCAGCTCGCAGAAATGGCTGCACTCGCGGAACAGCTCGGTTGGATGGGTTTCCTGAAAATACCCGAGGCCGATCTCGCTCGACGGAATCTGGGCGGCAATGGCGAGGACCGGCACGTGATTGCGCTGGCAGTCGTAGAGGCCGTTGATGAGGTGGAGATTGCCCGGCCCGCAGCTGCCGGTGCAGACCGCGAGGTTCCCAGTCGCGGCGGCCTCCGCCCCCGCAGCGAAGGCGGCGGCCTCCTCGTGGCGCACGTGGAGGAAATCGATGCGGCCGTCCTTCGCCTGCGCCGCAATCAGAGCGTTCAGGCTGTCGCCGGTAACCCCCCAAATCCGTCGGACGCCGGCTTGCGCGAGGGTCTGGATCATGAGCTCGGATATCGTGGTCATCGCATACTCCGGCGCCGGCTGCGGCTCTTCCGCGAACCGTGTCAGAACGGCCCCCTTCCGAGACCGTTCCTTGCGCGGCAAGCGACGCAGCCATGCACCACGAACGACGCGGCCCCCTGCACGCGCGATGATGCCGGAATGCTTGTTTCCCGTTTGTTCTCATGCCATCTACGGGGCAACGATCACGTCGCGGTGCCCATGGCCAAGAACAAGACGACCTTCATCTGCCAGAACTGCGGTTCGGTGTTCACCCGCTGGCAGGGCAAGTGCGAAGCTTGCGGCGAATGGAACACGATCGTCGAGGAGAGCGACACCAACGGCATCGGCGGCGGACCGCTTCGCTCCAAGCGCAAGGGACGCCCCGCGGCGCTCATGCCGCTGTCGGGCGAGACCGAGGAGGCGCCGCGCATCGTCTCGGGCATCGCGGAACTCGACCGGGTGACGGGCGGCGGTTTCGTGCGCGGATCGGCCCTTCTGGTCGGCGGCGACCCCGGCATCGGCAAGTCGACGCTGCTGATGCAGGCAGCCGCGGCGCTCGCGCGCGGCGGGCACAAGGTGATCTACGTTTCCGGCGAAGAGGCGGTGGCGCAGGTTCGCCTTCGCGCCCAGCGGCTGAAGGCTGCCGATACAAGCGTCCAGCTGATGGCCGAGACCAACATCGAGGACATTCTCGCGACGCTCGGGCAGGACAAGCGACCCGATCTCGTGATCATCGACTCGATCCAGACGGTCTGGACCGACATGGCCGAGTCGGCGCCCGGCACGGTGACGCAGGTCCGTGCCGGCAGCCAGGCGCTGATCCGCTACGCGAAGTCGAGCGGCGCCGCCGTGATCCTCGTCGGCCACGTGACGAAGGAGGGGCAGATCGCGGGCCCTCGTGTCGTCGAGCATATGGTGGATGCCGTCCTCTACTTCGAGGGCGAAGGCGGCCACCACTACCGCATCCTGCGCACGGTCAAGAACCGCTTCGGACCGACCGACGAGATCGGCGTCTTCGAGATGAGCGACATCGGCCTTCGCGAGGTGCAGAACCCCTCCGAACTGTTCCTCGGCGAACGCAATGGGCAGGCGCCGGGCGCGGCCGTCTTCGCGGGCATGGAAGGGACGCGCCCCGTGCTTGTCGAAATCCAGGCACTTGTCGCCCCCTCGACGCTCGGCACGCCGCGCCGCTCGGTCCTCGGATGGGACCAGCCCCGGCTCGCGATGGTGCTGGCGGTTCTGGAAGCGCATTGCGGCGTCCGGCTCGGTCAGCACGACGTCTACCTCAACGTCGCCGGCGGGTATCGCATTCAGGAGCCGGCGGCCGATCTCGCGGTCGCGGCCGCGCTCGTCTCGTCGCTGTCGGGACAACCGCTTCCGACCGACTGCGTCTATTTCGGCGAGATCAGCCTCTCGGGCTCCGTCCGCCCGGTCGCCCACGCCGGGCAGCGGTTGAAGGAGGCCGAGAAGCTCGGGTTTCGCCAGTCGGTCCTGCCCTCGGCGAGCGCCGATCTCCCCCGAAACCGGGAGGTCGCGGCGCACGAAATCGAGAGCCTGCCGCACCTCGTGGCGCGCGTGGCGGGACGCCAGCTTCAATCGGAGACTTGATTTTCCACTGTCTTCGCAGTGTAAGACACGGGTAGCGGGCGTCGGCCGTGCCGCCCGATGGAAGCCAGACCGGAAAACGAATGACCGTCACCCTGCTGGATGCGATCCTGATCGCCATCATGCTCGTATCCGGGCTACTGGCGATGGTTCGCGGATTTTCCCGCGAGATCCTGTCGGTCGTGAGCTGGATCGCGGCCGCCGCGGCTGCTTATGCGTTCTACGAGCGGCTGACGCCGTTCATGTCGAACTACATCCACAACGAGAAGATCGCGCTGGTGGCCTCGGCCGCCGCCATCTTCTTCGGCACGCTGATCGTCGTGTCGTTCATCACGCTCAAGATCGCCGATTTCATCATCGACTCGCGCATCGGCGCGATCGACCGCACGCTGGGCTTCCTGTTCGGCGCGGCGCGGGGGCTGCTGCTTGTCGTCGTCGCCGTGGTGTTCTTCAACTGGCTGACCCCGCCTCAGTCGGGCAACCAGCCGCCTTGGGTGGCCCAGGCCCGCTCCAAGCCGTTCCTCGACGAACTCGGCAACCGCCTCGTCAGCGCGCTGCCCGATGATCCGCAGGAGACGATCCGCGACCGCTTCGGAACCCCGGCTCCCGCTGCCGACGGCGCGCCGGCCGGAGAGAACCCGACCGCAGAGCAGCCCGGATCGATCGAGGATGCGATCCGCGACGGCGAGGAGCAGCCGGCGGAGGCACCGGCGAACTGATCATCGGTGGCGTCCGCCATCGGTCGGAGGAGGAACAGCAGGGTCGGCGCGATGCGATCGCGCCGATCGCATTTTTGTTCGCGAAATTCGGTCGCCGTTCCCATATGCCGGGCGGAACCGGGCAGCGGGCCGGAAGCGGCCAGAACGGGTGTGTGATGACCAAGCTCTCCTTCGACGAACTCGACGGCGACACGCTGCACGAGGAGTGCGGCGTGTTCGGCATCCTCGGACATCCGGACGCTGCGACGCTGACGGCGCTCGGGCTTCACGCCCTCCAGCATCGCGGTCAGGAAGCGGCGGGCATCGTCACCTTCGACGGGCAGCAGTTCCACACCGAAAAACGCATGGGCCTCGTCGGTGATCACTACACCGACCCCGCGACGCTCGCGAAGCTGCCGGGCTTCGTCGCGATCGGCCACACGCGCTATTCCACCACCGGCGAAGTCGCGCTGCGCAACGTCCAGCCGCTGTTCGCCGAGCTCGAGGTCGGCGGCATCGCGGTCGCCCACAACGGCAACTTCACCAACGGCCTGACGCTTCGCCGGCAGCTCATCGCCGACGGTGCGATCTGCCAGTCGACGTCCGATACCGAGGTGGTCCTCCATCTCATCGCCCGCTCCAAGCACTCGTCCTCCTCGGATCGCTTCATCGATGCGATCCGCAAGGTCGAGGGCGGCTACTCGATGCTGGCGCTGACACGCACGAAGCTGATCGCCGCGCGCGACCCGATCGGCATCCGCCCGCTCGTCATGGGCGACCTCGATGGCAAGCCGATCTTCTGCTCGGAAACCTGCGCGCTCGACATCATCGGCGCGAAATACGTGCGCGACGTCGAGAACGGCGAGGTCGTCATCTGCGAGATCCAACCAGACGGCTCGATCACGATCGACGCCCGAAAGGCGCCCTCCCCGCCGCCCGAGCGCCTCTGCCTCTTCGAATACGTCTACTTCGCCCGGCCCGACTCGGTTGTCGGCGGTCGCAGCGTCTATGTCGCGCGCAAGAACATGGGCGTGAACCTCGCCGCCGAAGCGCCGGTGGAAGCCGATGTCGTCGTGCCTGTGCCGGACGGCGGCACGCCCGCCGCCCTTGGTTTCGCACAGGCGAGCGGCATCCCGTTCGAATACGGCATCATCCGCAATCACTATGTCGGCCGCACCTTCATCGAGCCGACCCAGCAGATCCGCGCGTTCGGCGTGAAGCTGAAGCACTCGGCGAACCGCGCGATGATCCAGGGCAAGCGGGTCGTGTTGGTCGATGATTCGATCGTTCGCGGAACGACGTCCGTGAAGATCGTTCAGATGATCCGCGACGCCGGCGCGCGCGAGGTGCACATCCGCGTTGCCAGCCCGATGATCTACTTCCCGGATTTCTACGGCATCGATACGCCCGACGCCGAGAAGCTGCTGGCGAACCAGCACGATTCGCTCGACGCCATGTGCCGCTTCATTGGGGCCGACTCGCTCGCCTTCCTGTCGCTCGACGGTCTCTACCGCGCCGTCGGTGGCGCGGATCGCGACGCCGCCCGTCCGCAGTTCACCGACCACTATTTCACGGGCGACTACCCGACCCGCCTCCAGGACAAGGAAGCGGCGAGCAACGTGCACCGTCTGGCGGTGATGGCGAGCGGCTGAGCCGCCTGCCCCGCCGCCTCGTTCCAGCGTCAGGAGTTCCCAGCATGTCCGGTCAGCTCGAAGGGCGCGTCGCGCTCGTTTCCGGTGCCTCGCGCGGTATCGGTTATCATCTGGCCAAACAGCTCGCCGCCGAAGGTGCCCACGTGGTCGCCGTCGCGCGCACGGTCGGCGGCCTCGAAGAACTCGACGACGAAATCCAGAAGGCCGGAGGCTCCGCAACTCTGGTGCCGCTCGACTTGACCGACGGTGCGCGTGTCGACCGGCTAGGGGCCGCAATCCACGAGCGTTGGGGCAAGCTCGACGTTCTCGTCGTCAACGCTGGAGCTCTCGGCACGCTCAGTCCCATCGGCCACATCGAGGCGAAGACCTTCGACCGCACGATGGCCATCAACGTCACATCGGCCTGGCGCCTGATCCGCACTGTCGATCCGCTGCTGCGCGCATCCGATGCCGGGCGCGCGATCCTCCTGTCGTCGGGGGCGGCGCATTCCTGCAAGGCGTATTGGGGGCTGTACGCAGCCACCAAGGCGGCGCTCGAAGCGCTCGGCCGCTCTTGGGCCGCCGAGACGCAGAATCTCGCGCTCCGCGTCAATCTGGTGAACCCCGGTGGCACGCGCACGGCGATGCGGGCGCTTGCGATGCCCGGCGAGGACCCGGACACGCTGCCGACGCCGTCCGACGTCGCTGCGCGCATCCTGCCGCTCGCCTATCCGTCCTGCACCGAGACCGGCCGGCTGTTCGACGTCAGACAGAACCGGTTCATGACCTATCACATGCCGGACTGACCGGGGTCAGGCCTCGTCGAGGCCCGTCGGCAGACCGTCGATGCTGACCGTGTTCTTCTCGCGGCGATAGGCGACGAGCCCCTCCTCGCCCTTCGCCTCGGCCCAGCGGTCGAGGACGGGTCGCTCGCCGACGTGCTCGAACAGCGGAACGGCAAAGCCGCACGAGGTCTGGACGAGGTCGAGATCGATCGTCACGACCTGTCGCGCCCCAACCGGCTCACCCTGCGGGTAGTGATCGGCCAGAAAGGCCGCATACGCCTCAGAGCCACGGAAATCGATCCGCGGGCGCCCATACAGACGCAGGATCTGCGGCGCGCCGTCGAAGGTGCAGAACATCACCGTCGCCCGGCCGCCGGCTTTCGCATGCGCCGCTGTCTCGCTGCTACTGCCGGTCAGGTCGAGGTAGGCAACCGACCGGTCCCCCAGCACATGGAAATGGGTGGTCGAGCGCGGCGAGATGTTGACGCGACTGTCGCCCGCCGAAGATCCGACGAAGAAGATCGCCTGACGGCCCATCATCGCGCGATGTGCGGGCTCGATCCGTTCAAACTGCTTGGCCATCTTGCCGGTGACCTCAGAGGCTCGTCCGACGCGCTTGCGCGCGGTAGGAGCGGATGGAGAACGGGATGGTTGCGTAGTAGGCGATCGCCGAGAAGGTGAGCGTTTCCCAGAAGAAGCTGAGAAGAAGGCCGATGTAGAGGACGACGACGAGCACGGCGGGCGCGACGTATTCGCGGCGGAGCGGGATGCTGATCGTCTTGCCGGAATAGGTGGGGATGTGGCTGGCCATCAGCACGCCGACGACGACGAGGTAGATCGCTGCGGCCGCCGGCGTGATGTCCGGCAGGGCGACGTTCGAGGTGAACCCGAGGTAGACGGGAAACAGCGCGAGGCCCGCCCCGGCCGGCGATGGGATACCGGTGAAGTAGGCGCTCTTCCAGGCCGGCTTGTTCGGCTCGTCCAGCATCGTGTTGAACCGGGCGAGGCGCAGCGCGCAGCCCGAGATGTAGAGGAGCGCGCAGATCCAGCCGAACGAGCCGACATCGTGCAGCGTGTAGGCGTAGAGAAGAAGCGCCGGTGCCACGCCGAAATTGACGATATCGGCGAGCGAGTCCATCTCGGCGCCGAACCGGCTCTGACCGTTCACCAGACGCGCGATGCGCCCGTCGATGCCGTCGAGGAACGCCGCCCCCAGCACCAGCCCGACGGCGAGTTCGAAGCGACCCTCGAAGGCGAAGCGGATGCCGGTCACACCGGCGCAGATCGACAGGATCGTGACGAGGTTCGGCAGGATCTGCCGGATGGTGATGCGCGAGGACGCAGCGGGCGGCGGTGCGATCGGCTCGGCCATCGCCTCAATCCCGCCGGAAGGTCCAGGCCGGGTGGCCGGCACCGTATTCGGCGATCACGGTCTCGCCCGCGACGGCCTTCTGCCCTTCGGCGACACGCGGCACGGCACCGTCCGGCAGGTAGATGTCGAGGCGCGAGCCGAAACGGATGAGGCCGAAGCGCTCACCCGTCTCCAGATGCTCGCCGGCGCGGGAGAACACGACGATGCGGCGGGCGACGGCGCCGGCAATCTGCACCACGCCGACCTCGCCATGCGCGTTGGCGATGACCATTCCCGAGCGCTCGTTGACCTCGCTCGCCTTGTCGAGCTCGGCGTTCTTGAACAGGCCTTCCTTGTAGATGATCCGGTCGATGCGCCCGCGGACCGGCGCGCGGTTCACGTGGCAGTCGAAGACGTTCATGAAGATCGAGATGCGCAGCAGCGGCTCGTCGCCGAGGCCGAGATCGGCCGGCGGACGCACCAGCCCGACCAGCGACACCTTGCCATCCGCGGGGCTGACGACGAGGTCCTCGCCGACCGGCGTCGTGCGCGGCGGATCGCGGAAGAAGTAGGTGCACCAGACGGTGAGGATAAAGCCGATCCAGAGCAGCGGCTCCCAAAGAAGGCCGAGCAGCACGGAGGCGACGAAGAAACCGGCGATGAACGGATAGCCGGCCCGATGGATCGGAACGAAGACGTTTCGGATCGAGGCGATCATGTCCATCGAGACGGGAATCCTTATCAGCGCCGAAGATGCGGCAGGCCTCGACACATAGGGGCAAACCTCTTGAGGCTCAACGCCGCATGGCGCGACCTACTCGACCCCTGCGGGGCGTCGACGCTCGATGACGCCCAGTGCGTCCGCTTCGCGCGCGCGGCGCAGCGCCTCCTCCGCCTCGCTCGCCTCGCGCTGCATCGTCCACATCTCGGCGTAGAGCCCGCCAGCCGCCAGAAGTGCGCGGTGCGACCCGCGCTCTACGATGACGCCCGAACGCAGCACGATGATTTCATCGGCATCGATGATCGTCGACAGGCGGTGGGCGATGGTCAGCGTCGTGCGCTGGCGCGACACAAGCTGCAGCGCGCTCTGGATTTCCTGTTCGGTATGGGTATCGAGCGCGGACGTCGCCTCGTCGAGGACAAGGATCGGCGGGCTTTTCAGGATCGTGCGCGCGATGGCGACGCGCTGCTTCTCGCCACCCGACAACTTGAGTCCACGCTCGCCGACCATCGTGCCGTAGCCATCCGGCAGCGCCTCGATGAAATGGGCGACCTGCGCCAGCGCCGCAGCCTGCTTCACCTCGTCCTCGGCGGCTTCCGTGCGGCCATAGCGGATGTTGTAGGCGATCGTATCGTTGAAGAGGACCGTGTCCTGCGGGACGATGCCGATCGCGGCGCGCACGCTGGCCTGCCGCACTGAAGCGATATCCTGGCCGTCGATCGTGATGCGACCAGACTGGACGTCGTAGAAGCGGAAGAGAAGGCGCGAGATCGTCGACTTGCCGGCGCCCGACGGGCCGACGATCGCCACCGACTTGCCGGCCGGCACCTCGAAGCTCACCCCCTTCAGGATGGGGCGCTCGGGATCGTAGCTGAAATGCACGTCCTCGAAGCGAATGGCCCCCGCACCGACCACGAGATCCGGCGCGCCGTCCCGGTCGCGAACCTCCTCGCGGATCCGCAGGAGACGGAACATCTCCTCCATGTCGGTGAGGCCCTGTCGAATCTCGCGATAGACGAAGCCGATGAAGTTGAGCGGGACCGAAAGCTGCATCAGCATCGCGTTGATGAACACGAAATCGCCGAGCGTCTGCGTGCCGGCCCTCACTTCCAGCGCCGACATGACCATCGTCACGCCCATGCCGGCGGAGAAGATGACGCCCTGCCCGAAGTTGAGCCAGCCGAGCGAGGTCCAGGTCTGCGTCGCCGCCTTCTCGTAGCGCGCCATGGAGCGGTCGAACCGCTCGGCTTCCATGGTCTCGTTCCCGAAATACTTCACCGTCTCGAAGTTCAGGAGCGAGTCGATCGCCTTGGTGTTGGCTTCCGTGTCGGAGTCGTTCATCTCGCGGCGGATCGCGATGCGCCAGTCGCTCGCCTTGATCGTGAACCAGCCGTAGGCGAACACGGTGACGGCTACCACGACGAGATACCGCCAGCCGTAGGCAAAGCCGAAGATCGCGGCCGTCAGCGCGAATTCGAGGATCGTCGGCACCGTGTTGAGGATTGTGAAGCGCACGATCGTCTCGATGCCCTTGGTGCCGCGCTCGATGATGCGGCTCAAGCCGCCCGTCCGCCGCTCCAGATGGAAGCGCAGCGACAGCTGGTGCATGTGGACGAAGGTCTTGAAGGCGAGGACGCGGACCGCGTGCTGCCCGACACTGGCAAAGAGCGAATCGCGCAGCTGGTTGAGCGCGACGGACACGACACGGGCGACGTTGTAGGCGACGACCAGCGTCACTGCGCCGGTGAGCACAAGCGGCAACCATTCCTGGGCCGTGTGGCTGCCGTCGAGGGCATCGGTCGCCCATTTGAAGAAGTACGGGATGCCAACCGTCAGAAGCTTGGCGAGCACGAGGTAGAAGCTCGCCCAGACAACGCGGGCTCTGAGGTCGGGGCGCCCTTCCGGCCACATGTAGGGCCAGAGGCTCTTCAGCGTGCGCCACATGACGCGACCTTCGCCGGCGGCGGCGGGCTTATGTGTCTGGGACAAGATCGTAGCATTCCATCGCGACGGGCGGCAGGCCGGCGGCGGCCCCCCGTTTTGGAACGCTTCTATCCCCCCTCTTCCCGCAGGACCACCCCGTCGCCCCCGTTGCGACCGCGATCGGGCGGTGACAGTGCGTCAGCCGCGCGGCGGCTCGGCGGTGGCCGTGGCTTCGGGAACGCGGAACACCTGTCCGGGATAGATCCGGTCGGGATTGCGGATCTGGTCGCCGTTGGCGAGATAGATCACCGTGTAGCGACTGCCGCGGCCGTAGGTCTCACGCGAAATGCCCCAGAGCGTATCGCCACGCCGGATGATGACGCGCGACGCCGCGGCTTCCAGCGGAGCCTGACGGACCGTCGGGGGTTCCGAGCCGCTTGTTGCATCGTCGGTCGGTAATGGCCCGCCGCTAGGGATCGCCTCCCCGGCCTGTCGGGGCGGCTCGACCAAAGCTGGGGACTGCGCCGTCGACGGAGCCGAAGGCGGAGACGACGTGCTCAGTGAACCAGTCCCGCCTGGGGACGCCGTGCCCGGCTGCATCGACGCCATTCCGCCCGGCGCGAAGTCGGACGACGGCGAGCCCGGAGCGTCCGCGGCGCTCGAGCCTGGCGCAGCCGAGTTCTCGCCTTCGGGCTGGGGTGGCGCCGCGATAGCGGCCATCGCGTTCCCTTCTGGCCGCTGGAACGGCACCTCCACACGGCTGACGACACGTCCCGTCGCATCGAGAGCATCGACGCGGATCGTGTGCTCGCCGACCGCGACGTCGGCCCTGGCACTGGCGATGTAGCGCTCGCCGGCCCCGCTCGCCGCCTCGGCGACCGGCTGGTCGTCGAGATAGACGCGAACGGTCGTGCGCTCCTTGGCCGAGCCGGCGACGAACAGGCGGTCGCCCTCGATCTCCACCGCATCGACCCCGATCTGCGGCGATGCCATGTCCGGCGTGCCGGCGACGTTCGAGAGTTCCGGAGACGTAGGCGCCGTCGCCGCGACGGTGTCCGCGGGCCTCTGGGTATCGGCGGGCACATTCGCTGCCGGCGTGGTAGCCCCGGGCGTCGCGGTCACGGCGGCCTGCTCCGACGGACGCTGGATGATCTCGCTCGCTTCGCCCGGACGCTGCATCATGACGAGGAGCTCGCCCGGCTTTCCGGTCGGCGGCACGTTCACCACGGCCGCATCGTCCGACACCGTGTCGTCGCGTTGCGCGAGCTGGAGACGGTGGCTTCCCTGCGGCAATGACAGCGACATGACGAAATCGCCGTTGGCGTCCGTCCGGGCCTCACTGAGCGTACGCGTGCCATCAGTCAGCGCGATGGCCTCGTTCGCCTTGCCCTTGCCGGCCACGACCGTTGAGCCGTCCGGCTCGACGCGCACGACATCGAAACCCGGCGCCGTCACCGCAGGTGAAACGGCGCTCGCAGCACCGTCGGGCCGGGGCGTCGTGCCGGACGCCGGCTCGCCCGCCGCGCGATCGGGTGCCGGTGCCGCTCCGCTGGCCGTCTCGGAACTGGCCTGCGAGGAGTTGCCGGACGGGGCGGTTGGTGTGCCGCCTGTTTCGGTCGACGAGGCCTGAGGCGCGGGCGTGCTAGGCGTCGCTCCATTGGGGATCGCCGGGCGCGGCGCCTCCGTCTGCGGAACGGATTCGACGCCGAACAGGCCGCGATACCAGCCGAGGGCAAAAGCAGCGATCACAGCGACCGCCAAGATCGGCCCTTTGCGTCTGATCATCGCGACACGCATCCTTTCAAGACAAGGTTCGGTTCAGGCATACCTATCGCGGGTTCTGCCGCCCTACAATGCGATTAGTCCTGCAATTGGAACAGGATGGCTCCGACGTTGCCGTATGGTAATCAGCACCGGCCGAACCATGACACGCCCCATCACGGAGCGGCGTTAGCCCCTTGAACATTGTCCGGGCTTCCGATACTTCCAACGGCGTCGGAGAGGTGGCCGAGTGGTCGAAGGCGCTCCCCTGCTAAGGGAGTATACCGGGAACGGTATCGTGGGTTCGAATCCCATCTTCTCCGCCACCATCATGTGCTCAACCAGTTCCAGCTCCTCATGTTGCGGCCGTCTGCCCGGAACGTGTCAGCCTCGTTGCCAGCTGGTTCGGTCTCGCGCCTTCAGGAACGGCATGGATCGGCATATCGCCGCGCTTATTCCGGGTTATCGGCGAGAGCTGCTCCTGGCTCCGTCGTCGCCATCCATGCGGCCGCGACGGTTTCGCGTCCGCGCACCGGTTGTCCCATCGACCGCCGGCCGCGATGTCACATCGCAAGCCGGGGGGCTCTACCTCGTCGCCAATCGCACGCCGACCAACGCGAGCGCGATGCCGAGGCAGGCTTGCAGACCGAGGACCTCATCGAGCAGCAGCCAGCCGAAGAGAGCAGCGATCGGTGGGACGAGGAAGAACAGGGCGGAGACGCGAGCCGCTTCGCTCCGTTTGATCATGAAGATCAGCAGCGAAACCGCCACGATCGAGTTGGCCACGATCAGCCAGCCGAGCGACAGGACGAGTTCGGGCGTCCAGTCCACCGTCCCCGTCTCCAGCCACAGCGCCAGCGGCGCGATCGTGGCGAGCCCGACGGCATATTGGACGAGGTTCACGGTGACGGGGTGCGCCGCGACGGGAAAGCGGCGCTGGTAGAGGACCGCACCGGCCATTCCGATGGCCGACCCCACGCAAAGCCAGACACCGGTATCGAGCGATGCATCGAACCCGTCGCGCGCCGTCACCACGAGAAGAGCGCCGGCGGCGCCGAGCGCAAATCCGGCCCAATGGCGAAGCGCGACACGCTCGTTGGAAACGAACGGCGCGGCGAGTGCGACGACGAGCGGTTGGAGCGAGGCGATTACAGCGGCAGTGCCGGCGGAGACACCCAGACTCATGCCGAGATAGGCGAGGCCGAAATAGACCGACTGGATCATGAAACCGACCACGGCAAGGTGCAGCCAGCCCTTGGCGCTGTCGGGAACCTGGGGTCGAGCGATCAGGAAGACCGGCAGGAAGACCGCGACGATCAACCCGAACCGCAGCGCCAGGAACGTCAGCGGCTCCGCGTGACGAAGGCCGATCTTCGCAACCCCGAAACCGGACGCCCATAGCAGCAGAAAGACGGTCGGTGCCATGCGCGCCACGAGATCAGAGCGTGGCGATCCTGGCATCTCCACGGCGGCATTCGGCAGGGAACCGGGGCGCGTCGGCATCGACTAGTCCGTCACGCCGACGACGGCCACGCAGTCGCCCGCCTTCACGAGCCCCGGGAAGTGCCGCGCGGCGAGGATACCGTCGAGCCTCGCCCGGAAGGCGATGGGCTCCGAGCCCGTGCGCCCGACGGGATGAACCCGCGCGAGGACGTCGCCGCGACGCACTGGTTGTCCGAGGTCCACCAGCGGCTCGATCAGACCCTCGTCCTCGGCGAAGGTGAAGCAGTCGCCGGACGGCATGTCGAGCCAGCGGGTCTCGGCGGCCTCCACCGCGCCGCGAAGGATGCCCGCGTGGCGCAGGACATTCGCGACGCCGCGCTTGGCGATGCCGGCGGTCAGAGCCGTCGCCGTGCCGCCGCCGCCAAGCTCAGTGGTGACGAAGACCTTGCCCATCTCCTCCGCCGCCGTGTCGTACATGCCGACCGCGTCGATCTCGAGCATGCGCATGGAGAACGGAGCACCGAAGGCCGCGACGGCCGCAAAGCTCGCCGCCTCCTGCCGCTTGTCAGGCAGGATGTGGGTGGCCGCGAAGGGCACGAAATCTAGCGTTCGCCCGCCCGAATGGAAATCGAGCACGATGTCGGCCATCGGCAAGAGGGTCCGCTGAAAATAGTCGGCGATCTTCTGCGTGACCGTGCCATCGGGGCTGCCGGGAAAGGCTCGGTTGAGGTTGCCCTTGTCGATCGGCGAGGTCCGCGTGCCGGCGCGGAAGGCGGGGTAGTTCATGGCCGGCACGACGATGACGCGGCCCGAGACCTCCTCCCTCCTCAAGTTGCGCGCGAGGTCGAAGAGCGCGATCGGCCCCTCGTACTCGTCGCCGTGGTTGCCGCCGGTGAGGAGCGCGGTCGGCCCCTCCCCGTTCTTCGCGACCGTGATCGGGATCATGACCGACCCCCAGGCGGAATCGTCCCGGCTATAGGGCAGGCGCAGGAAGCCGTGCCGGACGCCATCCTCGTCGAAGGCGATCGTCGCCGCGATCGGTGATGGCCTGAGGGTCGCGGTCATGCTCTCAGCCCTTGACCAGGAGTTTGCGCGGCACGTCGGCCAGAAGCTCGTAGCCCGTGTCGGTGATCGCCAGCGTCTCGGTGATCTCCAGTCCCATGTTCTCCGCCCAGAGCGCGGTCATGAAGTGGAAGGTCATGCCGGGCTTCAGTTCGGTCCTGTCGCCGGGGCGCAGGCTCATGGTCCGCTCGCCCCAGTCCGGCGGATAGGACAGGCCGATCGGGTAGCCGGTGCGGCTGTCCTTGACGATGCCGTGCTTCTTCAGGACGGCGAAGTACGCAAGCGCGATGTCCTCGCAGGTGTTGCCGGGACGGGCGGCTTCGAGGCCGGCTTCCATGCCCTCCAGCGTCGCCTTCTCGGCGTCGAGAAAGGCCTGCGTCGGCTGCCCGAGGAAGACGGTGCGCGAGAGCGGGCAATGGTAGCGCTTGTAGGCGCCGGCGATCTCGAAAAACGTACCCTCGCCCGCGCGCATCGGCTTGTCGTCCCAGGTCAGGTGCGGCGCGACGGCATCGGCACCCGAGGGCAGCATCGGCACGATGGCGGGATAATCGCCGCCGTGCTCGCCCGTGCCGCGGATGCCGGCGTCGTAGATCTCGGCCACGAGGTCGCACTTGCGCATCCCCGGCTCGATCTTGTCGAAGATCCGCTCGTGCATCTTCGTCACGATTTGTCCGGCAATGCGCATGTAGCCGAGCTCGGTCGGGCTCTTGATCGCACGCTGCCAGTTGACGAGCGCCGTCGCATCCTGGAACCGAGCGTTCGGCAGATGCCGCTGGAGCGAGGCGAAGGCGGCTGCCGAGAACCAGTAATTGTCCATCTCGACGCCGATCGAGAGCTGGTCCCACCCACGCTCGGCGATGACGCCGGAGAGGTGGTCCATCGGATGGCGTTCGGTGGACTGAACGAAGTGGTCGGGATAGCCGACGATGTTGGGTTCGGCGAGATAGGCGGTGCGGCGCGCGCCGTGGCCGTCCATCGCGCGGCCCCACCAGACCGGCTCCCCCTCGGGACCGACCAGAACGCCCTGGTGCACGTAGAAGCTCCAGCCGTCGTATCCCGTCAGCCAGGCCATGTTGGACGGGTCGGAGACGAAGAGCAGCTCGACGCCCTTCGCCTGCATGGCAGCCCGTGTCTTGGCGAGGCGCGCGGCGTACTCCTCGCGCGTGAAGTTGAGAGCGGGTCCGCTCATGAAAATGTCTCCCGGATGGTGGATCAGGTGGTGAAAGGGGTGCCGGCGCCGGCTTCTGCCGCGCGTTCGGCGGCGAGCGTCGCGATGGCGGTATCCTGAACGCCCGTGCCGGTGAGGTCGCAGAGCGTGATCGCATCCGCCGAGGCGCGGCCGGGCGCGCGGCCGGCGATGACGGCGCCGAGTTCGGCGAAGTCCTGTGCTTCGGCGACCAAGCCGGCCGCGATCGCGTGGTGCAGCTCGCCAAGCTGACGCGTCTGCGACAGGCGATCGGCGACGTAGGGCTCGGCACGGGCGACCAGCGCCGGGTCGATCTCGTTCTTGTGCTCGGCGTCCGAGCCCATGGCGGTGACGTGGGTACCGGGACCGATCCAGTCGGCAAGCAGGATCGGGCTCTCGGCCGGCGTGGTGGTGACGACGATATGGGCCCCGAGAACCGCTTCGCGCACTTCGGTGGCCGACGACACGACTATGCCCAGCTCAGTGGTCAGATCGGCCGCGACCTGAGCAGCCTTTGCCCGATCACGGGCACAGATTCGCGCCTCGCGGACCGGCCGCACAAGGGTAAGCGCCTTCAACTGCAGCCGCGCCTGCGTGCCCGCGCCGACGATCGCGGCGATGCTGGCGTCCTGGCGCGCGAGGTGCCGGGCGGCGATCGCACCCGCCGCGGCCGTGCGCACCTCCGTGAGATAGCCGTTGTCGAGGAGCAGTGCCGATACGAGCCCCGTGTGGGCGGACAACAGCACCATCATCCCGTTGAGACTCGGAAGACCGAGCTTCGGATTGTCGAAGAAGCCGGGGCTGATCTTGATCGCGAACCCCGAAAGGCCCGGCACGTAGGCGGTCTTCACGTCCACCTCGCCGCGATGCTCGGGAATGTCGAGGCGCAGGATCGGCGGCATGACGACGGGCTTCGTCGCGAGCGCGGCGAAGGCGCCTTCGACGCAGGCGACGGCCGCAAGATCGAGCGGCACGAGTGTGCGAAGGTCGGCCTCGGTGAGGATGCGGATCGTTGGCATCAGGTCCGGTCCTCCAGCGAATCCGCACCGTTCAGGACCCGAAGATGAAGGGTCGGGTCGATGTTACGACCGGACAGAAGCGCGACGGTCGCTCCCAGAGGCCGGACACGGCCGGACAGAAGTGCGGAGACCCCGACGGCCGCCGCTCCCTCCACGACCTCCCGTTCTTCCCGGTAGATTTGGCGGATGCCGGCGGCGATCTCGGCCTCGGTCACCAGCACCACCTCGTCCACCAGTTGCCGGGTTGCCTCGAAGGTCCAGCGGTTGGAAAGGCCGATGCCGCCGCCGAGGGAGTCGGCCAGCGTCGAACGTTCCTCCACCTCGATCGGGCGACCCGCCTGGAGGCTCGCGGCCATCGCGGCCCCGCGCTCCATGGAGACGCCGACGATCCGGGTCCGTGGCGAGAGCGCCTTCACCGCCGCGGCCACGCCGGCCATCAGTCCGCCGCCCGACAAGGGCACGAGGACGGTTTCGACATCCGGCAGATCCTCGACGATCTCGAGCCCGATCGTCCCCTGTCCCGCGACGATGGCGGGATGATCGAAGGGGGGAACGCCGACGAACCCTTCCTCGGCAGCCAGGCGATCCGCCTCGCGCTGCGCGTCGTCCTGACCGGCACCTTGTATGTGGACGCGGGCGCCGAGAGCTTCGATGGCTACGATCTTGTTGGCGGGCACGAGACGCGACAGGCAGATGGTGCAGGCGAGGCCCGCCGCGCGCGCGGCATGGGCGAGCGCGCGTCCATGATTGCCGGTCGAGGCCGCAACGACGCCCCGCGTGCCCGGCGGCAGCGAGAGGATGGCGTTGGCCGCCCCACGCAGCTTGAAGGCGCCGGTACGCTGGCGATGCTCCATCTTCAGATGAACCGGCACGCCCGCAAGGCGCGAAAGGCTCGGCGAGGGTTCGAGCGCTGTTCGCACCACGGCCGGACGGATTCGCGAGGCGGCCAGCTGGATCTCGGCAAGGGGCATGACGGACATCGGATCAGGCCCCCGGTCGAAAGGGCAGGTCGAACAGGCGACCGGCGTTCAGCCCCGTCGCCGGCGCGACGCCGCAAAGACCGAGGCAGGCCCAGGCGGTGGCCTGGTTGCTGGTGACGACAGGCCGGCCGATCCGCGCCTCGACGTCCGCGGCGATCAGGGCCGAGCGTAGGGCAGTGCAGGATACGAAGAGCGCTTCGGCCTGAGGATCGGTCGCCGCGACCGCCGCTTCGACGAGCGAGGCCGGAGCGATCCGGGCCATTTCGCGGTCGTCCTCGAGCCCCAGGCAGGTGACGGAGGCGAGGTCGAAGCCGCGGGCTTCGAAGTAGTCGGCCATACCGGCCGTCGTCTCGACCGTGTAGGGCGTCAGGAGACTGATGCGCCGCGCCCCGAATTGCGCGAGGGCACGAACCGCCGCGCCCGGCGGCGTCACGATGGGCACGCCGGGCTTGGCGGCCGCGATCGCCGCCTCCACCGCCGCATCACCGATTGCGACGGAGGCGGAGGTACATGAGAAGAGAATAGCATCCAGCGGTTCGTCCGGCAGAAGCAGCGCCGCCGCGGCCCCAAGGCGGGGCTCCATGCGACGCAGATTCTCGGGCGTCACCGGGTTGGCATATTCGACGCGTGTCGCGAACAGGCCGATCCGCGGCCCGGCGACGAGGCGAGCGAAGTCCGCTTCCGTCGAATGGTCGGTCGAGAGCAGGATCAGCCCGATCCGCTTCTCGATCGCCCGCGCGTCGAACACGAGCGGCAGGGACAGGAGCGACGGAATCATGACGGC
This sequence comes from Aureimonas sp. Leaf324, assembly GCF_001423245.1. Lineage (GTDB taxonomy): Bacteria > Pseudomonadota > Alphaproteobacteria > Rhizobiales > Rhizobiaceae > Aureimonas. The sequence goes on along the minus strand of NZ_LMOH01000001.1, from coordinate 333,165 downwards.
ATCACGCTGTCGCGCCGGGCTGAGCCGATGCGGCTGAGCCGACCCCAGTGTCGCTGCATCAGGCGGATGACGACGACGGAAACGAGGCTGATGACGAGGAAGAACGCGCCCACCATCGTGATCGGCTCGATGTAGCGGTAGTTGTAGTTCGCAATGGAACGCGCCTGGTTCATCAATTCGAGGACGGTGATGGCCGACAGGAGCGGCGTCTCCTTGAACATGGCGATGAAGTAGTTGGCGAGAGCCGGAACCATGGGCTTGATTGCCTGCGGCAGAACGATGTGCCGCCAAGTCTGAGCGGCGGTGAGATTGCAGGCCTTGGCCGCTTCCCACTGACCGCGCGCGACGTTGTCGATGCCGGCGCGGTACACCTCGGCCGTGTACGTTCCGTAGTGGATGCCGAGGCCGATCACGCCGGCCGTCAGCGGCGACAGGGTCAGCCCGAGGTCGGGCAGAATGTAGAAGAGAAAGTAGAGCTGCACGAGAAGCGGCGTGCCGCGCACGAACTCGGCGAAAGCCGCTGTCGGCCACGACAGAGCGCGATTCTGCGAACGCCTGAGGATGGCGATCAGCAGGCCGAACAGGGCGGCGAAGGCGAAGCCGAGCACGGTCGCGAGGATCGTGATCCTTGCCCCGTCGATGAGCTGCGGCAGGATCTGCCTGACGAACTCCCAGTCCCACTCCATCAGGCGCGAGTCCCTTCGAAGCCGCGAGACATGCGGCGTTCCATCGCGCGCACGAAAAGCGTGATGACCGACGACATCAGGAAGTAGAGGACGAGAATCGTCAGGAACGGAAAGGCCGTCGATCCCGTCTGCGAGCGCACGACCTGCGCCTGGAAGGTCATGTCGGCGAGCGACACGAGGGAGACGATCGCCGTCGCCTTGAGGAGCTCGATCGCGTTGTTGCCGAACGTCGGCAGCATGATCACGACCGCCTGCGGCAGGATCACGTGACGCAGAGACTGGGCGCGCGTGAGGTTGAGGGCGACGCAGGCCTCGCGCTGCTCGCGTCCGATCGCCTGCACGGCACTGCGCACGACCTCCGCGCCGTAGGCGCCGACGTTGAGGCCGAGCGCCAGGACGCCCGCCTGCATGGGCGAGAGTTCCAACCCCATCAGCGGCAGGACGTAGTAGGCCCAGAACAGCTGGACGAAGATCGAGGTGCCGCGGAAGAACTCGATATAGGCGACCGACAGCCACTTCACCGGTGCGATGGCGGACGCCCGTCCGAGCCCGGCGAGAAACGCCATGACCAGCGCGAAGGCGCAGCCGTAGACGGTGAGTTGCACCGTGACGAGGGCACCGTCGAGGATGAGCCTGAGATAGCCGAGCCAGATATCCATGATCGCCTTGCCGCCATCGGCGGCGGCGGAGCCCCTGCCCCGCCGCCCGTCCGTTCGTCAGCTCACTGCGCGGCGCACAGCTTCTCGCGCGTGGTCGACATCGCGGCGGCCGCCGAGAAGCCGTAGGGCTCGATGATCTTTGCGAACTCGCCGGACGCCTTGATCGCGGCCAGTTCCTTGTCGAAGGCGTCGCGCAGCGCCGTGTCCTGCTTGCGGAAGGCAGCGCCGTCGCAATAGACCGGCGCACCCTTCACCGGAGCCACGACCTCGATCTGCGGATCGTTCGCCGTCTTCACCGCCGCGTTGATCGACAGGACAGGAAGCGAGTAGACGTCGATGCGGCCCTGCTGAAGCATGGTGATGCCGCTCTGCGTATCGGGCACCACGATGACACGGTCGCGCGGCACGCCGGCTTCGAGCGCCAGTCGCTCCTCGGTGCCGCCGCCCGGTGCGCCGATCTTGGCGTTCGGATTGTCGGCGACGTCCTTGTAGCTCGTCAGCTTCAGCGGATTGCCGGCCTTCAGCGCGAAGGCCTCGGCATCGCACAGGATCGGCTCAGAGTAGCTGACCGCGCTGCAGCGCTCCGGCTTCATGAAGAGACCAGCGGTGACCGCGTCGAAACGACGAGCCTGAAGGCCGGGGATCATTGCGCCATACTCGGAGATCGAGGCGACGACATCGGGAACGCCCAGCCGCTTGAAGACGGCACGCGCGACGTCGGGCGCGGCACCCGACACCGTGCCGTCGGCCTTGACCGCGGTAAAGGGCGGCTCGTTGCCGATGGCGATGCGGGCGAAGCCCTGTTCCTTCAACGCCTCCAGGTCGGCAGCCGAAGCCGAGGCGGCACCGAGGGCGAGACTCAGCGATGCGCCGAGCAGCAGGGGACGGGCGAGGCGATCGAAGCGCATGGAATGTTCCCTCTTGTGACGTGGTTTCAGACGCGATGACCGGCTGCGACGACCTTGCGCAGGAAAGCCTGCGTTCGCTCCTGCCGGGGGTTCTTGAAGATGTCTCGCGGCGCGCCCTCCTCGACGATCCGGCCCCGGTCGAAGAACAGGACGCGATCGGCGAAGTCGTGGGCAAAGCCCATCTCGTGGGTGACGAGCAGCATGGTCATGTCGGTCTCGCGGGCGAGCATGTGCATGACGTTCAGCACCTCCTCGACCAGCTCGGGATCGAGCGCCGAGGTGACCTCGTCGAACAGCATGATCTTCGGGCTGAGGGCCAGCGCGCGGGCGATCGCCACCCGCTGCTTCTGGCCGCCGGAAAGCTGCGCGGGCATGGCATCGGCCTTCGCCGACAGGCCCACCATGTCGAGGAGCTCCATTGCGTGGCGCTTGGCGTCCGCGGGCTTGGCCCCTTGCGTCAGAACCGGTGCGAGGCAGACGTTCTCGCAGACGGACTTGTGCGGAAACAGGTTGAAGTGCTGGAAGACCATGCCGATCTTGCCGCGCATCCGGTGGAGATGCCGCTCGTCCGCCGGCACCAGCCTGCCGCCCTTTCGCTGATGGAATAGCGGCTCGCCGTCGACCAGGACCAGTCCGTCTGACGGCGTCTCCAGCGTCATCAGGAGGCGCAGGATCGTGGTCTTTCCCGAACCCGACGGACCGATCAGGGCCAGTTTCTCGCCCGGCGCGACCTCGAACGAGAGCTTGTCGAGCACCGTCAGCTCACCGAAGCACTTGGACACGTCCTGCAGTTGGATGATCGGTGCGGGCACGGCGTCCCCTTCTGGGTTCCGTCTGACACCCCGACGATGACGAGCGCGCTAAATCATGTCAATTTGGAAAATAATCTCATGACAATTTTTCGGCCCGTGCCGGTCACCCGAGCAAATCGTGCCTAGATCGCGAGCAGCAACGGCTCCGGATCGCTGTGGATGAGGTTGGTCATGATGCGCAGGCCGGCGCGGAGTTCCTCCTCGGTCGTCGAGCCGAGCGAGATACGAACCGCCGGCTGCTCGCAGGCGCCGGTCTGAAACGAACGCCCGGGCGCCACGGCGACGCCTCGCAGCCGGGCCTGCGCCACGAAGAGGTCTTCCGCCGTCCGGCTCTCCAGCGGGATCCAGGCATGGAGCGCCTGGGCATGGGATCGATAAGGGATACCGGTCAGCATCTCGGCCGCCACCGCCTGGCGCCGTCGCAGGGCGCCCCGTTGCCAGCGCACGAGTTCGATCGCCGTCCCGTCCGCCACCCATCGCGTCGCAATTTCGGCGATCAAGGGCGTCGCGATCCAGTTGGTCACGAGGTGGCGGTTGGTCACGGCCGCCAGCATCCGGTCGGGCACGGCGAGATAGCCGGTGCGAAGGCCCGGCATGACGATCTTGGTGAAGCTCGTCACGTAGAGGGTTCGCTCGGGCGCGAAGGCAGCCAGGGGCGGAGGGCGATCCTCGACCAAGGGACCGAGCCCGTCGTTTTCGATGATCGCCAGATCATGGCGTCGCGCCACGGCCGCAATCGCCTCGCGTCGCTCAGCGCTCATCACGACGGCCGTCGGATTGATGCCGGAGGGCTGCACGAAGACGGCTCGCACACCCTCGGTTCGGCACAGAGCATCGAGCGCTTCCGGCACGATTCCATCATCGTCGATCTCGACGGCGGCGAGCTTCAGGCCGAGATAGGCGGCGAGCGGCGTCAGCGTGTGGTGGCCGATCGCCTCGGTCGCGACGACGCCGCCGGTCTGCGCCACGCTCATCAGGGCGATCGTCATGCCGGCGGTCGCACCGTTCGTCAGGCAGATGTTCTGCGGCGGCACGTCGAGACCGCACTGCCGCAGCCAGTCCGCGGCCACCGCGCGGTGACGCGGGAAGATGACGTTCGGGCGAAACGACAGGGCGACGCTCGGGGGCAACTCGACCGACAGGTCGGCCAGCGCCGCCTTCATCCGGTCGAGATGCATCGTCTCGCAGACCGGCTTCAGGATCGAAAGGTCGATCACCTCGCCCAGCCGCTCGGGGATGTAGGGGAGTTGCCCGACCGGCTCCTCGCGCCGCACGAAGGAGCCGCGCCCCGTCTCGCCGGACAGGAGCCCGCGGCGGATCAGCTCTTCATAGGCGCGACTGACGGTCTGGACGGACACGCGCAAGCTGTCGGCGAGCACCCGGTGCGGCGGAAGCCGCGTGCCATGCGCCAGCCGTCCGTCGGTGATGGCCCGGTTGATCTGATCGGCCAGCGACAGGTAGACGGGACGCTTCAGGGCGGCCTGATCGATGAACCACATTGTCATGAATGCACGTTTCCTGAAATCATGACATTCGACAAGAGGACGCTTCGCCGCCAGCGTCCGCAACGCCTACTTTTCGGGACCCCATGCACCAGCTCGATGCAACGGACGTCAGAATCCTGGCCGAGATCCAGCGCGAGGGTCGGATCGCCAAGACCGCGCTGGCCGAGCGCGTCGGCCTGTCCGCGACGCCATGCTGGATGCGATTGAAACGGATGGAGAAGGCGGGGATCGTGGCCGGCTATCACGCTCGGATCGATTGGCGGCTGGTGTCCCCGATCACCACGGTGATCGTCGAGATCACGCTCGGCGGCCATCGGCAGGCGGACTTCGACCGGTTCGAGCGCGCCATCCGCGGGGAACCCGAGGTCGTCTCCTGCTGGTCGACGGGCGGCGGGGTCGATTACGTCCTGAAAGTCGTGGCGAGAGATGTCGAAGCCTACCAGCGGCTGGTCGACGGGTGGCTCGAGCGCGAGATCGGGATCCAGCGATATTTCACCTATGTCGTGACCAAAATCGTCAAGGACGGGATCGATCCGCCGGCAGACCTCTTCGCCGCTGGGGGATCGGCGGCCGAGAGGAAGTCTCCACAGCCGGCTTCGTAAAAAGAGGGGCCTTCTCCTCAGCCTACCTCCTTCGGACCGATCCTCCGGCAGCCTCGCCATAGGCTCGGAGCGCATCCGAGGGAGGCCCGCGATGAACGCCCATCTGGCACGCACCATCACCGGAGAGGCGCTCGGCCGCCTCGCCGATCCCCGTCTCCCGCGACAGGAGGCCTTCGTCGGTGGGCGCTGGATCGAGGGCGCCGCACGGCAACGCTTCAGCGTCACCGCTCCCGCGGACGGAAGACACCTTGCCGACGTCGCGTCGCTCGGGGCCGACGACACCACCCGGGCCGTCGACGCCGCGCATGCCGCCTTTCCCGCCTGGGCCGGGCTGCTGCCGCAGGAGCGCTCCGCCATCCTGATGCGCTGGCACGCGGCGATCGTCGCCGCGCGGGAGGACCTTGCCCTGCTGATGACCCTCGAACAGGGCAAGCCGCTCGCCGAGGCGCGAGGCGAGATCGACTACGCCGCGTCCTTCGTCGCCTTCTATGCGGAAGAAGCCAAGCGCGTGAGCATCGAGGGCGTGGCGTCGCATTTGCCGGGCGCGGACATGCGCCTCACTCGCCGACCGGTCGGGGTCGCCGGGCTCGTCACGCCGTGGAACTTCCCGTCCGCGATGCTGACACGCAAGGCGGCTGCGGCGCTCGCCGCCGGCTGCACGACCGTCGCCCACCCCTCTGCCCATACGCCCCTGTCCGCGCTGGCACTCGCCGAACTTGCCAGCCGTGCCGGCTTCGCGCCCGGCGTGTTCAACGTGGTGACGGGTGACGCCTCCACCATCGTCGGCCGACTGTGCGAAGATCCGCGCGTGCGAGCCTTGAGCTTTACCGGGTCGACCGAGGTCGGCCGACTGATCGCCGCCCAATGTGCGCCGACGGTCAAACGCCTCGTCATGGAACTCGGCGGCCACGCGCCCCTGCTCGTCTTCGCCGACGCCGACCCGTTGAAGGCCGTCGAGATCGCCATCGCCGCGAAGTTCGCGACGTCCGGCCAGGATTGCCTCGCCGCCAACCGCATCTTCGTCGAGCGTCCGGCCTGCGACGTCTTCGCGGCCGCCTTCACGGAGCGGGCGAAAGCGCTCACCGTGGCACCGGGGCTCTGCGAGGGGGCGGAAATCGGACCGCTGATGCACGAGCGGGCCATCGCCAAGTGCGAGGCGCACGTTGCCGACGCGCTGGCGAAGGGCGCGCGTCTCCTGTGCGGCGGCGGACGCCATCCGGCGGGTCCGCTCTTCTTCCTGCCGACGGTTCTGGCCGACGTGCCGCCCGATGCCGCGATCATGCGCGAGGAGACCTTCGGGCCGGTGGCGGCGCTCGCACCGTTCGACACGGAAGCGGAGGTCGTCGCCCGCGCCAACGACACCGAATACGGCCTCGTCGCCTATCTCGTCACGCGCGACGGGGCCCGCGCGTCACGCGTGAGCGCCGCGCTCGACTACGGCATGATCGCCGTGAACCGGGTGAAGATCACCGGCGCCCCGATCCCGTTCGGCGGCACCAAACAGTCGGGCCTTGGGCGCGAGGGCTCGCGCCATGGCCTCGAAGCCTTCACGGACATTCATTACGTCTGCCTCGACCGCGGCTGACCCCCTTCCCCCTTCAAGGAGAGCCGCGATGCTCGACCATTCCAACGACCTCAACGCCTTCGACCGCGACCACTTCTTCCACCCTTCGACCCACATGGGCATGCATGCGCGCGGCGAGACGCCGACGCGCGTCATCACCGGGGCGAAGGGCTGCACCATCGTCGATCACAACGGGCGCGAAAGCCTCGACGCCTTTGCCGGCCTCTACTGCGTCAATGTCGGCTACGGCCGCGAGGAGATCGCGGAGGCCATCGCCGATCAGGCCCGCAAGCTCCCCTACTACCATGCCTATGTCGGGCACGGTTCGGAGCCTTCGATCCGGCTGGCCAAGATGATCGTCGACCGGGCCCCGGCGGGCATGAGCCGCGTCTACTTCGGCCTGTCCGGCTCGGACGCCAACGAAACCAACATCAAGCTCGTCTGGTACGCCAACAACATCCTCGGCCGGCCGGAGAAGAAGAAGATCATCTCGCGCTGGCGCGGCTATCACGGCTCGGGCATCATGACCGGGTCGCTGACCGGCCTGAAGCTCTTCCACAACGCGTTCGACCTGCCGCGTGCCCCGATCCTCCATACGGAAGCGCCGTACTACTTCCGACGTCCCGACCGCTCCATGAGCGAGGAGCAGTTCTCCCAGTTCTGCGCCGACCGGCTGGAAGAGACCATCCTTGCCGAGGGTCCCGAGACGGTCGCCGCGATGATCGGCGAGCCGGTGCTCGGTACGGGAGGCATCGTGCCCCCGCCGGCCGGGTACTGGGAGAAGATCCAGGCGGTGCTCGCGCGCTACGACGTGATGCTGATCGCCGACGAGGTCGTCACGGGCTTCGGACGCCTCGGCACGATGTTCGGCTCCGACCACTACGGCATGAAGCCGGACCTCATCACCATCGCCAAAGGCCTGACCTCCGCCTACGCGCCCCTGTCCGGGACGATCGTCTCGGAGACGCTCTGGAACGTCCTCGTGCAGGGATCCGACGAACTCGGGCCCATCGGCCACGGTTGGACCTACTCGGCCCACCCGCTGTGTGCCGCCGCCGGGGTGGCCAATCTCGAACTCATCGATCAGCTCGATCTGCTGGCGAACGTCCGCGAGGTCGGCGCGCGTCTTCGATCGAACCTTTCGGACGCGCTCGCAGACCATCGCAACGTCGGCGAGGTGAGAGGCGAAGGGCTGCTCGCCGCGGTCGAGTTCGTCGCCGACCGCGACGACCGGCGGTTCTTCGACCCTTCCGCGAAAGTCGGGCCACGCGTCTCGGCGGCGCTTCTGGAGCGCGGCGTGATCGCGCGTGCCATGCCGGAGGGCGACATCCTCGGCTTCGCGCCGCCTTTCTGCCTCACCACCGAGGAGGCCGACACGATCGTGGAGAAGACCGCCGACGCGGTCAGAGCAGTGATGGCGGAGTTGTAGATCGTCTCCGGCTGCGAAGTCGCAGACCGCGCGCCGATAGGTGAGACCGCCGGCGACGAACCCAAGCGGCCGGCGTTCCTTCAGATCATTCGGAACTCAGACACCTCACGCGACATTCATTGGCGGCTAATCAATCGCGCGTGAAGGGGTCGTGATGACGGTAGCAACTGCAGCGGGGTCCCCGACCGGGAACCCTCGCCTTGTCTCGGACCGATCGCTGGTCGGTCTTGCCGTTCTGAACTTCTTCCTCGCCGATGCGCGAGACGGTCTCGGTCCGTTCCTCGACGCGTTCCTCGCCTCGCAGGGATGGTCCACCCTCACCCTCGGCTGGATTGCCACGATCGGCGGCCTGATCGGCCTTCTGGCGACCCCGCTGTGCGGGGCGCTCGTCGATGGTTCGACTTGGAAACGGGCCCTCATCGCCATCCCCGTCGTCGTGGTCACCGCGGCAGCGCTCGTCACCCTCCTCGTGCCGAGCGCTCCTTTCGTCTGGGGCGGGCAGATCCTGACCGCCGTCGTCGGTGCGGTGGTCGGCCCGGCGCTCGCGGGGCTCACGCTCGGTCTCGTGGGTGAGCGGATGTTCTCGGCTCAGATCGCGCGCAACGAGTTCTGGAACCATGCCGGCAACTTCGCTTCGCTCTTCGGCGTGTTCCTGATCGTCACGGTCTTCGGACAGCAGGGTATCGTCTGGCTCCTGGTGGCGACCGCCTTCGGCGCGCTGGCCGCCGTCGCATCGATCGATCCGAACCGGATCGACCACAAGGTGGCCCGAGGCCTCGATGAAAATGCGACGAAGGAGGACGCGTCGGGTTTTGGCGTCCTTCTCAAGAGCCGGGGGCTCATCCTTCTCGCGCTGATCCTTCTCATCTTCCACTTCGGCAACGCGCCGATGGGCCGACTGATCGCGCAACAGTTCGCGATCGATCTGGGAACGCCGTTCCGGACGACTGCGATCATCACCGGCGTCGCGCAGCTTGCGATGATCGGCGTCGCGGCCGTCACCCCGTTCCTCATCCGGCGCATCGGCCTCTCGACGGTCTTCCTGATCGGCCTTCTGGCCCTGCCGCTGCGCGGCTTCATCGCCGGGACACTGGACGGCTTCTGGACGATCTATCCGATCCAGGCGCTGGACGGCATCGGGGCGGGTCTTCTCGGCATCGTCACGCCCGTCGCCGTCGAGCGCATCCTCAAAGGCAGCGGACGCTTCAATGTCGGGTTCGCGGCGGTCATGACGGTCCAGGGGGTCGGTGCGTCGCTTTCCAACGTCGTGGCGGGTTGGCTGGTGACGAAGGGCGGCTACGGGCTGTCGCACCTCGTGGGTGGCGGCGTGGCCTTCATCGCCCTCGCCCTCTTCCTCGCCTTCCGTCACCAGATCGTCCCGCCAGAACCAGCCACTTCGCGTTGAGACCGGACGTGCCGAAGCAGCAAGCGGCCCCCCGGCAAACTGAAGCTGCGGGCGACGCGCGAACGATCCGACGTCGGCCGGCTGGCCGTCCGGTCAGGCCGCTTCTTGCGACCGCGGCGCCAGGAGCCGGAGCGCCGTCAGCGAAAGACCGACGGCGCCGATGGCGATCGAGCGCTCGTCCGGCTGGTAGTCGGAGTTGTGCAGGCGATCATCGCGCCCCGGCGTGGCAGATCCGATGCCGAGCTGGAAGGCCGGCACGCGCTCGCCGATCAGCGCGAAGTCCTCGGCGCCGAGCGAGGCCGGACGCGGCTCGATGGGGCGACCGTAGTGGTCGCCGATCGCCTCCGCGGCGGCCTTGATCAGCTTCGGATCGTTGGTCAGCGAGGGCACGCCGCGCGCCATCTCGAAGCGGCACGTCACCCGCATCGAACGCTCGATGCCTTCGCAGAGGCGCTCGATGGCGGCTTCGATCAGGTCGCGGTTCTCGCGATGCTGGGTGCGGACCGTGCCCATGAGACGGCAGGAGTCCGGAATGATGTTGTGCGTCTGGCCACCCTCGATCGCACCGACGGTCAGCACGGCGGGGTGCATCGGGTCGACCTCGCGCGAGACGATGGTCTGAAGCTGAAGCACCAGCGTCGCGGCCGCCACGATCGGGTCGCAGGCGGCCTGAGGCCGGGCCGCGTGGCCGGACTGGCCGCGGATCTCGATCTCGAAGTCGTCCGCCGAGCCGTTCGCGAGACCCGGAACGAACGTGAAGCAGCCGACCTCGTCTTCGGGATAGTTGTGAAAACCGATGGCCATGTCGACGCCATCAAGAACGCCGTCGGCGATCATCGCCGCCGCGCCGCTGTCGGGCGTTTCCTCGGCGGGCTGGAACATCAGGGTGATGGTGCCCGCAAATTCGTCCCGCAGCCGATGAAGCGCTTCGGCCGCCCCGAGAAGCGTCGCAGTGTGGAGGTCATGCCCGCACGCGTGCATCTTGCCCTCCTCCTGGCTGGCGAACGGAAGGCCTGTCGCCTCGACGATGGGCAGCGCGTCCATGTCGGCGCGCAGGAGAAGATGCGGACCCGGCCGGCCCGTGTCGATCCGCGCGGTCACGCCCGTCCGCCCCACGCCCTCCTGCGGCTGGAGGCCGATCGCCCGCAGGCGGTCGGCAACGACGCCCGCGGTTCGCTCGACCGCGAACCCGATCTCGGGATGGGCATGGAGGTCGCGCCGAATGGCGACGAGATCGGGCTCGGCCGCGCGGATGATGGCTTCGATCTTCGCGCCTGGGCTGTTGGGCAGGGTCATCGCGGCTCCCATTCTCTCGCGCCGTTCCTATAGGCCCCTTGATGGCACGGGTCGAACAATCTCTCTCCGCCTCCAGCCGTGACGGCAGCCCATCTCATGCGGCAAGCCGACCTGCGACGTCGGTCGCGATCGGCATTGGGAGGGCGGCGCTCCGGTTTCGAGTGATTCGTCTGCCCGGTCCGATGGGTCGATACCTCCGCGATATCCGCCCTCGCCTCTTGCGCGTCCGGGGTCGGGATGGTTTGAGGCGGCATTCCTCTTACGCCCGTCTGGAAATTTCGCATGATCCGCCTCGAGAGCATCGGCAAGCAGAACGGCAAGCAGATCGTCTTCATCGAAGCGTCGGCGGCCCTTCAGCGCGGCGAGAAAATCGGCCTCGTTGGCCCCAACGGTGCCGGCAAGACGACACTCTTCCGCATGATCACCGGGCAAGAACTGCCGGACGAGGGCCAGGTCTCGGTCGATCGCGGCGTCACCATCGGCTACTTCAGCCAGGACGTCGGCGACATGGCAGGCCGGAGCGCGGTGGTCGAGGTGATGGACGGCGTCGGGCCGGTCAGCACGCTCGCCGCCGAGATGGCGGAGTTGGAGACCGCCATGGCCGATCCCGATCGCGCCGACGAGATGGACGAAATCATCACCCGATACGGCGAAGTCCAGGGGCGCTACGACGAACTCGACGGCTATGCGCTCGACGGACGCGCCCGCGAGGTGCTCGACGGTCTCGGCTTCAGCCAGTCGATGATGGACGGCGATGTCGGCAAGCTCTCGGGCGGCTGGAAGATGCGCGTGGCGCTCGCCAAGATCCTTCTGATGAAGCCCGACATCATGCTCCTCGACGAGCCGTCGAACCATCTGGATATCGAGAGCCTGATCTGGCTGGAGAGTTTCCTCAAGGGCTTCGACGGTGCCGTCCTCATGACATCGCACGACCGCGAGTTCATGAACCGCATCGTGACCAAGATCATCGAGATCGACGGCGGCGCGCTGACCTCCTACACCGGGGACTACGAGTTCTACCGCCAGCAGCGCGCGATCGCGGAGGTGCAGCAGCAGGCGCAGTTCGAGCGCCAGCAGGCCATGCTGGCGAAGGAGGTCGCCTTCATCGAACGCTTCAAGGCGCGCGCCAGCCACGCCGCGCAGGTGCAGAGCCGCGTGAAGAAGCTCGACAAGATCGAGCGCGTCGAGCCGCCCAAGCGCCAGCAGACCGTCCGCTTCGACTTCCTGCCGGCCCCGCGGTCCGGCGAGGATGTCGCGACGGTGAAGGGCGTTCACAAGCGCTACGGCGACCGCACGATCTACGAGGCCCTCGATTTCCAGGTGCGCCGGCGCGAGCGCTGGTGCGTCATGGGCGTAAACGGGGCCGGCAAGTCGACGCTTCTGAAGCTCATCGCCGGCGCATCCGAGCCGGACGCGGGATCGGTGACGCGGGGACCGAGCGTGAAGATGGGCTATTTCGCCCAGCATGCGATGGAGGTGCTCGACGGCGATCGCACCGTTCTCCAGTCGCTGGAAGACGACTTCCCGCAGGCCGGGCAGGCACCGCTGCGCGCGCTCGCCGGCTGCTTCGGCTTCACCGGCGACGACGTCGAGAAGCGATGCCGGGTTCTCTCGGGCGGCGAGAAGGCGCGGCTGGTGATGGCGAAGATGCTCTTCGATCCGCCGAATTTCCTCGTTCTCGACGAGCCCACCAACCACCTCGACATCGCCACCAAGCAAATGCTGGTCGAGGCGCTGTCGCGCTTCGAGGGCGCCATGCTCTTCGTCAGCCACGACCGCCATTTCCTGGCGGCGCTGTCCAACCGCGTGCTGGAACTGACCCCGGAGGGCCCGCACCTCTACGGTGGCGGCTATTCCGAATATGTCGAGCGCACGGGCCAGGAAGCGCCGGGCCTGCGGAACTGATCCCCGCGCCCGCCTGCGTTCTCCCGGGATAGTTCGAAGCCCCACGGATGAGGAACGATGGAGGCGACAGCCTCCCTTGGGCTGCTGTTTTCAACCGATGCGCCGAGGACGGATCGCAGAAGCAAGTGCTTCCTGCGATAGCGAAGCCCTGCGCCCGCCGGTCCCGTAACCACGTCCTGCGCGTCACCGCCTTGGAACCTCCGAACGAAGCTTTTCCGCCAACCAATTACAGGCGTTTGCGCCCTGAATTGACATTCGCCATTTGCTGGTGACAGATGTCAAACAATGGAATGCGGAGGAGCCCGACTCGTCGCCGAGCGGAGCGCATTTCGACAGTCGGTTGTCCGGGAGGGGCGATTTGTTGCTTGGTTTCGATCGGCAGAGCGTCTTTCTCGGCCTCCTGAACGTCGTGCTCCTGACGGCTGGTGCGGTGCTGGCGGGCGCTGCGTTCATCGACAGCTACAATCTCCAGTCGATGGCAGCTCAGGTGCCGGAGCTCGGCCTCCTCGCCTTCGGGGTGATGCTAGCGATGACCTCGGGCAACGGCGGCATCGACCTGTCGGGCATCGCCCTCGCCAACCTGTCCGGCATCGGCGCGCTGATGCTGGCGAAGCTCCTTGTGCTGCCGGACGCGGCGCCCGAACTGTTCTCCTGGACCTTCGCCGGTCTCGCGCTGGGCATCGGGCTACTTGGCGGCCTCGCCAATGGTCTGGTCATCGCCTACGGCCGGCTGACGCCGCTGATCGCCACCCTCGGGACCCAGCTCCTGTTCACCGGCATCGCGGTCTACCTCACCAACGGTTCGGCCCTCAGCCTCGGCTACATCCCACCGCTCGACGACTTCGGCAACTCGCCGATCCTCGGCATTCCGATCTGCTTCGCGCTGTTTCTGGTCGTCGCCGCGATCATCGCCTTCGTGTTGCGGTTCACGCCCTTCGGCGTCCGGTTGATGCTTCTGGGAAGCAACCCGAAGGCCGCGCGGTACGGCGGCATCGCCGAACGCCGGATGATCGTGCTGACCTACACGGCGAGCGGCATCCTTTCGGCCATCGCGGGCGTCGTGATCGCGGCCCGAAACGCCTCGGTGAAGTGGGACTACGGCGGCTCCTACGTCTTGATCGCGATCCTGATCGCGGTCATGGGCGGGGTGAAGCCCGAGGGAGGCTACGGCAAGGTCGGCTGCGTTCTGCTCGCGGCGACGGCCCTGCAGATCCTATCGAGCCTCTTCAATTTCATGGACATCTCGAACTTCTTCCGAGACCTCGCCTGGGGCGTCCTGCTCCTCGCTCTCCTGGCCTTCGCCAGGTTCGACTTCGGCATCTGGTTGCGGCCGAGCCGCTGACCAGCCGGAACCCGGTGTTGTTCCCGGCGGGAGAGAGCCCGGGGACAAGCTTGAATTCACATCTGATGGGAGGACCCGCATGACCACACTGTCTAAGCTCGCCGCCTGCACGGCACTCGGCCTGACCCTTTGCGCCGGCGCGGCCGGGGCGCAGGACAAGCCGTCCATCGTCACCGTCGTGAAGGTGACGGGCGAGAACTGGTTCACCCGCATGAACCAGGGCGTCGACGCCTACGGCGCCGAGCACCCGAACGTTGCCGCCAGCCAGGTCGGCCCGGCCAAGGCCGACGCGGCCTTGCAGGGCCGCATCATCGAGGATCTCGTCGCCAAGAAGGTCGCCGCGATCGCCGTCGTCCCGATGGACCCGTCGGCGCTGGAAGGCGTCCTGCGCCGTGCCGAGCAGCGCGGCATCAAGGTCATCACCCACGAGGGCGACAGCCTCGTGAACACGGCGGTCGACATCGAGGCCTTCGACAACAAGGCGTTCGGAGAGCGCATCAACGAGAAGCTCGCGGCCTGCATGGGCCAGTCCGGCAAGTGGACGAGCTTCGTCGGCTCGCTCGGCAGCCTGACGCATAACCAGTGGGTCGATGCCGGCGCGGAGAACGCCAAGAAGTACCCGGGCATGGAACTCGTCGCGGCGAAGAACGAGTCGTTCAACGACGCCAACAAGGCCTACGAGAAGGCCAAGGAAATCCTCCGCCGCTACCCCGACATCAAGGGGTTCCAGGGCTCGTCCGCGATCGACGTCATCGGCATCGGTCGCGCGGTCGAGGAAGCCGGCCTTCAGGACAAGACCTGCGTCTACGGTCTCGGCCTGCCGAAGGATACCGGCCCCTATCTCGACACCGGCGCCGTCGATCAGATCTTCTTCTGGGACCCGAAGGACGCGGGCTACGTGATGAACGTCGTCGCCAACATGGTGCTCGACGGCAAGGAGGTCACCGACGGCATGGATCTCGGCGTTCCGGGATACAACAAGGTGTCGGTCAAGAAGGGTCCCGGCAAGGGCGTGATCGTCCAGGGCCAAGCCTGGGTCGACGTCGATAAGGCGTCCTACAAGAACTACCCGTTCTAAGCCGCGCGTCCGCCGCAATCGACCGCTCCGGGGTTCGACGACCCCGGAGCCAGCCCACCTGCATCGGGATTGTCTCATGTCCGTCGCATCAGCGCCGCCGGTGGCCGACGCCGCCCCGCCGCTTCTGGAAATCCGGGGCGTGCGCAAATCGTTCGGCGGCGTCCACGCTCTGAAGGCGGTGGACCTCGTGATCGAGGCCGGACGCGTCTACCACCTGATGGGCGAGAACGGCTGCGGCAAGTCCACGCTGATCAAGATCATCTCCGGCGCTCAGGCCGCCGACGAAGGACAGATCCTCGTCGATGGTCAACCGACCGGCGAACGGGCGGGCGACATCGGGCCGATCGGCGCGTTGCGGGCCGGGATCGAGACCGTCTATCAGGACCTCTCCCTCCTTCCCAATCTCTCCGTCGCCGAAAACGTGGCCTTCACGGGTCAGCTCGTGGCCGCCAACGGTCACCTCGCCCGCCGCCTTGACATAGGTGCCCTGCGCGAGACCGCGCGCGCCGCCTTGGCCAAGGTGCAGCTGCCCACCGACAGGGACTTCCTGTCCCGCCGCACCGACACCCTGCCGCTCGCCATCCGCCAGCTCGTCGCGATCGCGCGCGCGATCGCCGCGGACGCGCGTCTCGTCATCATGGACGAACCGACCACGGCGCTCACTCGCCAGGAAGTGGACAACCTTCTTCGGGTGGTGGAGCGACTGCGCGCCGGCGGCGTGGCCGTCCTCTTCGTCACGCACAAGCTCGAGGAGTGCAAGGCGATCGGCGGGCGTGCCATCATCATGCGCGACGGTCGCAAGGTGGCCGAACTCGACGTCGCCACCCACTCCAAGGCCGAGTTCACGCACTGGATGACCGGCCGCGAGATCAGCGAAGCGCGGTACCGCGCCGAGCCGAAGCTCGGGGAAATGCTCTTAGACGTCGAGGCTCTCGGCGCCGAAGCCTTTCGGGATGTCAGCTTCTCGCTCCGCCGGGGCGAAATTCTCGGTTTCACCGGCCTGACCGACTCCGGCCGCAACGAACTCGCCCTGGCGCTGGCCGGCGTCCGTCCCGCCGACAGCGGCCGGATTCGCCTCGGCGGCGAGGTCGTCGAACTGCGCACGCCCGCCGAAGCGATCGAGGCTGGGATCGGCTACGTGCCCGAGGACCGGCTGACGGAGGGTCTGTTTCTCGAAAAGTCGATCGAGGACAACATCACCCTCCCCGTGCTCGATCGGCTGCGGGGTGCGCTCGGCATCATCAGCGGTCGCCGCGCGCGGAAGCTCGCGGAGGCGACGGTCGCCGACCTGCAGATCGCCACGCCCCATGTCGGCCTTCCCGTGCAGTCGCTCTCCGGCGGCAACCAGCAGCGCGTCCTGATCGGCCGCTGGCTGACGATCGAGCCGCGGCTTCTGATCCTGCACGGGCCGACCGTCGGCGTCGACGTCGGATCGAAGGACACGATCTTCCGCATCATCCAGACGCTCGCCGACCGCGGCATGGCGGTCATCATCATCAGCGACGACCTGCCGGAACTCCTGCAGAACTGCGACCGGATCGCCGTGATGCGGCAAGGCGCCATCGTGGCCGAGCGCCCCGTCGATGCCTGGACGGAAGACACGATCTACCGCTCGCTCGCCTCGGCCGAAGAAGGCATCCGCCCATGACCGACATCGCTTCGAGCCCGCCCGTCAACGGGGCCGCGTGGCATTCGCGCGTCTGGGAGCGCATGGTGCGCCGGCCGGAGCTGTTCACGCTCGTCCTCGTGATCCTCACCTGCCTCGCGGTGACGATCGCGAACCCCGACTTCCTGCAGGTCAACAACCTGTTCGACGTCCTGCGCGCCTCGGTCGTCCGCGGTCTCTTCGCGATGGGCGTGCTGGTGGTTCTTGCGGCGGGCGGCATCGACGTGTCCTTCACCGCGATCGCCGCGCTTATGATGTACGCGCTGACGATGCTGGCGACGAACCATTTTCCGGGCATGCCGCTCGCCCTCTTCTTCGTTCTGGCGGCGGCCGGCGGCGCGCTGCTCGGCGCGGCCAACGGCGTTCTCGTCCATACGCTGCGGGCCCCCTCGCTGATCGTGACGATCGGCACGCAGTACATCGTCCGCAGCTTCCTCCTGACCTTCGTCGGGACCGCGCTCTTCATGAACATTCCGACGGCGATGGACGCCTTCGGCCGCGCGTCGCTCTACACCCACACCGCGTCGGGCGGGGCGATCTCGATCCTGCCGGCAACCGTCCTCGTGCTGCTCGTGGCCGCGGTCGCGACGTGGCTCGTCCTCGAGCGGACGCTGATGGGCCGCGCGATCTTCGCGGTCGGCGGCAATCCGGCCATCGCGGAACGACTCGGCATCAGCCTGTTCCGGGTCCGCGTCTTCGTCTTCGCCTATGCCGGCCTTCTGGCGGGCATTGCCGGCGTCGTCCATGTCGCGTCGAACCGGCTGGCCAACCCTTTCGATCTCGCGGGGATGGAAATCGACGTGATCGCGGCCGTCGTGCTCGGCGGCGCGCGCATCACGGGCGGATCGGGTAGCGTCGTCGGCACCCTCCTCGGCGTGTTCCTGATCACGCTGGTGAGCAACGTCCTCATCTTCGTCGGCATCCCCAGCACGCTGCAACTCGCCATCGTCGGCGGGTTCATCCTTCTGGCCGGCACGATCTTCGCGCTCGGCCAGCGCGGCTGAAATGCCCCGCCATCTTCCGTCCTTCTCTCAAGGCTCCGTCATGTCGCACGACGTCTCCGTGATCGGTCTCTACATCCTCGACGTTCTCGGGCGTCCGGTCGACGCGATCCCGCCCGGTGGTCAGGTGGACTTCATCGACGAGATCCGGCTGACGGTCGCCGGCACCGCGGGAGGGACCGTCGTCGACCTCGCCAAGCTCGGCCTCAACTGCCTGGCGGTGGGTGCGGTAGGGGATGACGAGAAGGCCGACTTCGTGCTGGCGACGCTGCGGCGTTTTGGCGTCGACACGGCCGCGATGCAGCAGTTGTCCGGCGTCCCGACGTCGGCGACGATCCTGAACATCCGCCGCGACGGGAGCCGCCCGGCGCTGCACGCGCGCGGCGCATCGGACCATTTCGAGGTTGCGGACGCCGCGCTCGACGCTGTTCTGGCGCCGCCGATCGTCCATCTGGGGGGCACCGGGCTTCTGGCCAAGCTCGACGGCGAGCCGAGCCGCCGGCTACTGGCCGAGGCCAAGCGGCGCGGTCGCACCGTGACGTTCGACTTGCTTGGCGCCGGGCCCCAGACGCTCGGGCTGATCGAGCCACTTCTGCCGCATATCGATTACTTCATGCCCTCGATCGAGGAAGCCCGCGAAATCTCCGGCGCGACGGAGGTGCGGGATGCCGCCGCCTTCTTCCTCGACCGAGGCGTGCGGCAGTGCGTGTTCACGCTTGGCGGCGAAGGGGCTTGCTTCGTCTCGGCATCGGGCGAGACGGTTCACCAGCCGGCCTACGCGATCGACGTCGTCGACACGACCGGCTGCGGCGATGCCTTCGACGCAGGGTTCATCACCGCGCTTCATCACAAGATGGACGTCCCCACCGGCCTCGCCTTCGCGCAGGCCTCCGCGGCCCTCGTCGCGACCGGCCTCGGGTCTGATGCCGGCATCCGCTCGTTCGACGACACACTGGCCTTCATGAACGAAACGGCGCGTCGGAACTGACGCGCCAGAGAACGATCCGCCCCGCCCTCAGCGCGCCGTGCGCATCATCTCGGCGGCCTTTTCGGCGATCATCACGGCCGGCGCGTGGGTGTTGCCGGAGATGATGGTCGGCATGATCGAGCAGTCGGCGACGCGCAGGCCGTCGATGCCACGCAAACGCAACTGCGGATCGACCACGGCCTCGGCATCGACGCCCATGCGGGCCGTGCCGACGGGGTGGAAGATCGTCGTGGCGATGTCGCCGGCGGCCTGCGCCAGTTCCTCGTCGGTCTGGAGATGGGCCCCCGGCTTGAACTCCTCCGGCCGGTGACGGGCGAGGCGCTTCGTCGCCATCAGGCGGCGCGCGGCGCGGATCGAGGCGGCCGCGACCTCGCGATCGCCTGCCGTCGACAGGTAGTTCGGCGCGATCGCCGGGTGGGCGCTCGGGTCGGCGCTCGTGATGCGAACGTGCCCGCGCGACTCCGGGCGAAGGTTGCACACTGAGACGGTGATCGCTGGAAACGAATGCAGCGGCTCGCCGAAGCGGTCGAGGGACAGCGGCTGGACGTGAAATTCGATGTTGGCGGTCTCGAACCGCGGATCGGACTTCATGAAGATGCCGAGCTGGCTCGGCGCCATCGCCATCGGCCCAGAGCGCTTCAACGCATATTGCAACCCGATCTGCGCCTTGCCGAAGAGCGTCGCCTGCCATTCGTTCAGGGTGCGGGCGCCCTCGATGCGGAAGGCGGTGCGGATCTGGAGATGGTCCTGCAGGTTGGCGCCGACCCCTGGTCGGTCGAGCACCACCTCGATCCCGTGCCGGCGCAGGAGATCGCCCGGGCCGATGCCGGACAGTTGCAGAAGCTGCGGCGTGCCGATCGCTCCGGCGGAAAGCACCACGTCGCCGTGCGCCGTGGCGGGTCGACCGTCCAGCCACAGGTCGAGGCCGACGGCCCGCCCCTCCTCAATGCGGATGCGCTCGGCCTGCGCCTTCGTCAGGACGCGAAGGTTCTTCCGGTGGCGGATAGGCCCAAGGAAGGCGCGCACGGCATTGAAGCGCAGGCCCGCCTTCTGCGTTACTTCGAAATAGGATGAGCCGAGATTGTCGCCGGCGTTGAAATCGTCGATCTGCGGCACGCCGATCTCTTCGGCGGCCTCGCGGATCGCGTCGAGGATCGGCCAGGACAGACGCTGCTTCTCGACGCGCAATTCGCCGGCCTGGCTGTGGAACGGACCGTCCAGCGCGTGGTGGTTCTCCGAGCGGCGAAACAGCGGCAGGACGTCGTCCCAGCCCCAGCCGACATTGCCGAGCTGGCGCCAGCCGTCGTAGTCGGCGGCTTGGCCCCGCATGTAGATCATGCCGTTGATGGACGAGCAGCCGCCCATGACGCGGCCGCGGGGATAGGCGAGCTTGCGCCCGTTCAGTCCCGCCTCCTCCTCCGTCGCATAGCCCCAGTCGGTGCGGGGGTTGCCCATGCAGTGGAGGTAGCCGACCGGGATATGGATCCAGTGGTAGCGGTCGGAGCCACCGGCTTCGAGCAGAAGCACGGTGTTCGTCGGATCGGCGCTCAGCCGGTTGGCGAGGACGCAGCCGGCCGACCCCGCACCGACCACGATGTGGCTGTAGCGGCCGAGGTCCAGTCGCGCGTCGCCGGATGGGGTCTTCATCGTCGGTCACTCCGGCGCACGGGCGCGCCTCCGAGCCGTTCATCGTGGGATCGTATGGCGCTTGGCCCAACGTCGGGCTGCCCGGCTCAGCCGGTAGTTTGGCCCCGCCGAGCCAGCCCTGCAACCCGGCCGGGTTGCGCTTCGGCTGGCGACGCGGCGGATCACGCAGCGTAGTTTTTCGCCGGACCTTCGTCTCGGGCACAAAACCTTCAAATCCCGCTTGTATGAGCGCGTGAAGCCGGACAACGGTCCGCCGCCTCACGCGGAAAGTTCGATGCGCAACAACCTCCTGCCGATCGTATCGCTGCTTCTGTCGACCTTCTTTCTGATGGTCGGAGCGGGCCTTCAGGGCATCCTCCTCCCCGTGCGCGCAGCGCTGGAAGGCTGGAGCCCCTACGAGATCGGCCTGATGGGCACGAGCTACGCGATCGGCTTCACGCTGGGCTGCGTCGCCATGCCGGCGATCGTTCGCTCGGCCGGCCATGTTCGAACCTTCTCCGCCCTCGCCTCGCTGCTCGCGATCGCGATCCTGCTGCATGGGATGGCGATCCAGCCGGTGGCGTGGATCGCGGTGCGCGGCGTCGCAGGCTTCGCGCTCGCCGGCTCCTACATGGTCATCGAAAGCTGGCTCAACGAGCGCGTCACCAACGAGACGCGCGGGCGCGTCTTCTCGATCTACATGGTGGTTTCGATGGTCGCGATGATGGCCGGGCAGTTCGCCATGCCTCTGGCCGATCCCGCCCTGCCGGCCGTCTTCATGCTGTGTGCGATCTTCTTCGCGCTCGCGGTCATCCCGAACGCCCTGTCGCGGGCGCCGAGCCCGAAGCCGCTGACCCAGGTGCGGCTCGACCTTCGCAGCCTCTACCGCAGCTCTCCGGCCGCAGTCGCCGGCGTCTTCATCTCCGGCATCCTCTCCGGCGCCTGGGTGAACATGGCGCCGGTGCTGGGCCAGGACATCGGCCTTTCGACCGCCGAGATCTCGACCCTGCTGGTCGCCACGATGGCCGGCGGCGCGGTGTTCCAGGTGCCGCTCGGACGCCTGTCGGACCGGATGGACCGCCGCTACGTGCTGGCCCTGTCGGGCGCGATCGGCGTCGGCACCGCGCTCTCGGCGCTGACGCTCTGGTCGGGCGGGGCATACAGCCTCTTTGCGATCGCCGTCGTCATCGGCGGCGTTATCTATCCAACCTACTCGCTCGCCGTCGCCCACGCCAACGACATCGCAGACCCCAGCGACTTCGTGAAGATTTCGGGCGGGCTTCTGGTTCTCTACGGGTTCGGAACGATGGGCGGCCCGCTGCTGGCTGCCTGGCTGATCGAAAGCTATGGTCCCGGCGGCATCTTCATCGCAACCGGCGGCGCGCACCTGACGCTGCTCGTCTCGACGCTCCTGCGCCTCTTCCTTCGCTCGGCCGATCCCACCAGCCAGCGTCCGGAATTTCAGCCGGTGCCGCTCGAACGGATGCAGACTCCGGCATCCGTCGCCCTCGATCCGCGAGCCGATATGGCGCTCGATCGCTGAGGGTGTAGCAGCGCGCTCTCCCGTGTGGGGATCACACCGCGCGGCGCCTTGCGCTCGTCAGTTGAGAGCGCGCTGGAACGCGCGCTTCTCCTCGTAGCGCGCGCGGGCGTCGGACACCTCGGACCGCTCGGAGGTTTCGGGCACGGCGACGTCCCACCAGTGCCCCCCGGCCTCCGTGGTGATCAGCGGATGTGTGTCCACCACGATCACCGTCGTGCGCGTGTTCGTCTTCGTGCGCTCCAGAGCCGCCTCGAGATCGGCGATCGAAGCGACCTTCTCGGCCTCGGCCCCCATCGCCCGAGCATGCGCCACGAAATCGATATTTGGGACAACCTCTTGCCGGCAGTCCTGCAGGAGATTGTTGAAGTTCGCGCCGCCGCAGGCCATCTGCAGGCGGTTGATGCAACCGTAGCCGCGGTTATCGAGAAGCACGACGGTGAGCTTCTGGCCGAGCATCACCGAGGTCGCAAGTTCCGAGTTCATCATCATGTATGAGCCGTCGCCCACCATCACGACGACGTCCTTGTCGGGCCGCGCCATCTTCGCGCCGAGACCGCCGGCAATCTCGTATCCCATGCACGAGAAGCCGTATTCCATATGGTAGCCGCCCGGCTTCGTCGGCGCCCAGAGCTTGTGCAGTTCGCCCGGCAGACCACCGGCCGCGCACAGGACGATCGTATCGTCCGTACCGCGCGCCCGCGCGACGGCGCCGATCACCTGGGCATCCGACGGAAGTTCGGCCTTGGACGCCGCCAGCGCCTTGCCAGCCGCATCGAACCACCTGGCGCGCTCTTCGGCGGCGCGCGCTTCCTGTCCCGCGGCGCGCCAGTCGCCCAGCTCGCGCGAGAGCTCGGACAGGCCGACCTTCGCATCGGCGACCAGCGGGATGCCGCCATGCTTCACCGCATCGTAGGTCGCGACGTTGAGGCCGACGATCTTCAGGTCTTCGGCGCGGAAGAGCGCCCACGAGCCGGTGGTGAAATCCTGCAGCCGCGTGCCGACCGCCAGCACGACATCGGAATCCGCCGCGAAGGCATTGGCGGCGCTCGTGCCGGTGACGCCGACCGATCCGAGAGACAGATCGCTCCGCTCGTTGATCGCCGACTTCCCGGCCTGCGTCACCGCGATCGGAATGCCATGCCGCTCGGCGAAGGCGGCCAGCTCGTCCGTCGCCTCGGAATACAGAACGCCGCCGCCGGCGATGATCATCGGCTTCTTCGCCGCGCGCAGCAGCGCCACGGCATGAGCGAGCTCATCCTCGTCCGGACGGGGCCGACGCGGCGACCAGACCTTCTCGGCGAACAGCGCCTCGGGGAAGTCGTAGGCTTCCGCCTGGACGTCCTGACACAGCGACAACGTGACGGGGCCGCAATCGACGGGGTCGGTCAACACCTGCATCGTGCGCTGGAGCGCGGGAATCAGCTGCTCGGGACGCTGGATGCGGTCGAAATAGCGCGAGACCGGCCGGAAGCAGTCGGATGCCGACACGCTGCCGTCGCCGAAATCCTCGATCTGCTGGAGGACGGGGTCCGGCAGTCGGCTCGCGAACACGTCGCCCGGCAGGAAAAGCACCGGCAGTCGATTGACATGGGCGACGCCCGCAGCCGTCACGAGATTGAGCGCACCCGGGCCGATCGAGGTCGTGCAGGCCATGAAACGGCGGCGGAAACTCGCCTTGGCGAAGGCGATCGCCGCATGGGCCATGCCCTGCTCGTTGTGGGCGCGGTAGGTCGGGAAGTCGTCCTTGACCGCCTGTAGGGCCTCGCCCATGCCCGCGACGTTGCCGTGGCCGAAGATCGCCCAGCACCCGGCGAAGATCGGCAGCACCTCGCCGTCGATGACCGTCTTCTGAGCCATCATGAAGCGCACGAGGGCTTGGGAGGTCGTCAGTCGGATCGTCTTCGCCGTCATCTCTCGCGTCCTCCCACGCTGCCCCGGTCATCAAAGAATGAGATCCAAGGCATCCCCCAATGTCGGGGACGCTTCGATCCGCTCCCGAAGGAGGCCTTTCGATGTCTTCCTGCAACCCCGGTCGCTACGCTCGGACGCGTGCCACCCCCTTGACGGGTAGCCAAAAACAACGCGTCAGAAATAGAATTTATGGGCCATGGCTGCGTGTTCAAGAATACGTATTCCGCGCAGCCGGGTTGTGTCAACGCGCCCACCATGGCGTAGTGTGGCACACTCCCCTGGCGGCCGCACGCGTTCAGGATCAGGAAAGGCCACCTGAATGCCCCGCTCGATCGAGACCGAACCCACCGCACTGACCAGCCCGGCAAATTTCGCCGAACTGCGCGACCGGCTGGCCAGCGGATCGCTCAAGCTGCCGCGCCGGCTGCAACAGGTGGCGGCCTACGCCCTGGCCCATCCCGACGATGTCGCCCTCGGAACCGTCGCCAAGATCGCGGAAGATGCCGGCGTTCAGCCCTCGGCGCTGATCCGGTTCGGACAGGCGCTCGGGTTCACCGGATTCACGGACCTTCAGGCGGTCTTTCGCGAGCGGCTGCTCAGTCAGGTCTCGAACTACGACGAGCGCATGATGTCGCTGCGCTCAACCGGGGGCACCGCGTCGAAGGCGGCGGCGTTGCTCGACGGCCTGTGCAAGAGCGCGACGCAGTCGATCGGCCAGCTCCATGGACGGATCGACATCCAGCGTGTCGAGCAGGCGACACGGCTCCTGGCGGATGCGGAGACGATCTACCTCGTCGCGCAGCGGCGCTCGTTCCCCATCACGTCGTACCTCAGCTACGCCCTCGGCAAGCTCGGCATCCGCAACATCCTCATCGGCTCGGCCCTGGGGACGGATGCCGAGACGATCTCCTTCGCGACGCCACGCGACGCGGCGCTGGCGATCTCCTTTACGCCCTACTCGCCGGCCACGATCGCTCATACAGACGACCTGGCGGAGGCCGGCGTGCCGTTGGTGGTCATCACGGATTCGCCGTTCAGTCCCCTCGCCTCCGAGTCGCGGATCTGGTTCGAGGTGGTCGAAACCGATTTCCAGGGGTTTCGGTCGCTGTCAGCCAGCATGGCGCTCGCCATGACGCTGGCGCTGGGTGTCGCGGACCGTCGGCGGAACGGGGCTACGAGCGGCCCCCTCGACAGCGACCTCGCACCTGATACGGAACAATAATTCCAAATGGACACAAAATGGATTTCGTGCTTCAAGTTTGGCGGGCTGTAACGCACGAGCAATCGTCGGCGATGCCAGCCGATTTCCCATAAGGCCGCTTCTCGGCAAGGAGGGACTTTGTCCAAATCGCTCGATGTCGTCACCATCGGCCGTTGTTCGGTGGACCTCTACGGCCAGCAGATCGGCTCGCGTCTCGAAGATATCGCGACCTTCGCGAAGTCCGTGGGCGGCTGCCCGGCCAATATCGCGATCGGCACGGCCCGGCTCGGGCTGAAGTCGGCACTTCTCACCCGCGTCGGCGCCGAGCAGATGGGCGGCTTCGTCCGCGAGCAGCTGGCGCGCGAGGGCGTCGAAACGAAAGGCGTGACGGTCGACCCGGATCGGCTCACGGCGCTGGTGCTCCTCGCGGTCGAGGACGAAGGCGTCTCGCCCATGATCTTCTACCGGTCGGACTGCGCCGACATGGCGCTCGACGAAGGCGATGTCAGCGAGGAGCTGATCGCTTCCACGGCGTCGATCGTGGTCACCGGAACGCATTTTTCCAAGCCCAACACCGAGGCGGCGCAACGCAAGGCGATCCGTCTGGCCAAGGCGAACGGCGCGAAGGTCGTCTTCGACGTCGATTACCGGCCGAACCTCTGGGGTCTCGGCGGACACGCCGCCGGGTTCGAGCGCTATGTTGCCTCGGACGCGGTGTCAAAGAAGCTCCAGACGATCCTTCCCGATTGCGACCTCGTGGTCGGCACGGAGGAGGAAATGATGATCGCGGGCGGTGTCGGCGATCCGTTGGGTGCGCTCCAGGCCATCCGCGCCGTATCGGATGCCACGCTCGTGCTGAAGCGCGGCGCGATGGGCTGCATCATCTTCGACGGACCGGTCGAGAGCCTCGACGACGGGATCGCCGGCCGCGGCTTTCCGATCGAGGTCTTTAACGTGCTGGGCGCCGGCGACGCGTTCATGTCCGGCCTCCTGGCGGGGTGGCTGCGCGACAAGAGCCACGCGGAATGCGCGACGATGGCCAATGCCTGCGGCGCGTTCGCCGTCTCGCGCCTCCTCTGTTCGCCGGAATATCCGACGATCGCCGAACTCGATGCCTTCCTCGCGAAGGACACGATCAAGCGTCGCCTGCGCAAGGACGAAGATCTCAACCACATCCACTGGGCGACCACGCGTCGCCCCGCCCCGGACCAGCTCGTCGCGCTGGCCTGCGACCACCGCATGCAGCTGGAGGAGATGGCCGATGCGGCGGGCGCGCCGCGCGAGCGCATCGACGACTTCAAGGTCCTGACGGTGGAGGCGGCCTCGCGCGTGGCCGGCGGCCGGCCGGGCTTCGGCATGCTGCTCGACGGCACCTATGGGCAGAAGGCGCTCTACAAGGCGAATGCCAAGGGCTTCTGGATCGGTCGGCCGGTGGAAGAGCCCGGCTCGCGGCCGCTCGATTTCGACCAGATGCCGGACCTCGGCAGCCATCTGCAGGAGTGGCCGGTCAACCAGGTCGTGAAGTGCCTTTGCTTCTACCATCCGGACGATGCTCCGGAACTCAAGCGGCGCCAGGAGCGCGAGCTTCTGCGCCTCGCCGACGCGGCCCGCACGGTCGGCCGCGAGTTCCTGGTGGAGATCATCGCCGGCAAGCACGGACCCCTCGAAGACGATACGGTGGCGAGCGTCGTTCGCCGCCTTTACGATCTCGGCATCAGGCCGGACTGGTGGAAGCTCGAGCCGCAACGCAACGCGGCCGCCTGGAAGCAAATCGAGGAAGCGATCGCGCAGAACGATCCGTACTGCCGCGGGATCGTGCTCCTCGGCCTCGACGCGCCGGAGGCCGAACTGTTCGAAGCCTTCAGAGCGGTGGCCGATGCGCCGATGGTCAAGGGATTCGCCGTTGGGCGCACGATCTTCGGCGACGCCGCACGCCGCTGGCTGAAGGGCGAGATCGACGACGAGACGGCGATTGCCGACATGGCGGAGAGGTTCCAGGCCCTCGTCGCGTCCTGGCAGTCCGCACGACCGGCCTCTGCCGCCTGAGCCACACGATCCGATCCATCGGGAGAGAACGACAATGATCCGTATCGGCGCAAACCCGATCTGCTGGAGCAACGACGACCGGCAGGACATCGGCGGCCATATCAGCCTCGAACAGTGCCTGTCCGAGGCGAGCGCCATCGGTATCGAAGGCATGGAGCTCGGGCACAAGTTTCCGAAGGATCCCGACGGACTGAAGGCGAAGCTCGCCGAGTACGGCATGGTGTTCGTCGGCGGCTGGTACTCGACCTTCCTGCTCGAGCGCGACGCGGACGCCGAGTTCGCCGCCGCAAAGGATCACATCGCGCTGGTGAAGGGTGCCGGGACGGACATCTTCATCGTGTGCGAATGCACCGGCACGGTTCATGGAAACGAGGCCGCGCCTCTCAGCGCGCGTCCTGTCCTAGACGAGGAGCAGTGGGCGACGCTGCTGCCGCGGATGACGCGCTTCGCCGAGCTTCTGCGCGATGAAGGTCTCAAGATCGCCTACCATCACCACATGGGAACGGTGATCCAGACCGGCGAAGAGATCGACCGTCTCATGGCCGGGACGGGCGACGCCTTCACCTTGCTCCTCGATACCGGTCACGCGACCTGGGCCGGTGCCGATCCGGTGGACCTGGCCCGTCGCTACCGCGATCGCATCGTCCATTTCCACGCCAAGGACGTTCGCCTGGACGTGGCGCGGCAGGCCGGCGCCGAAGACTGGAGCTTCCTGACCTCGGTTCTCGCCGGCGTCTACACCGTGCCGGGCGACGGATCGGTCGACTACGTGTCCGTCCTGAAGGCACTGCCGGATTACGCCGGCTGGGTCGTCATCGAGGCCGAACAGGACCCCGAGAAGGCGCATCCTGCAACCTATGTGAAGATGGGCCACGACAACCTCGTCCGCTTCCTCTCGGAAGCCGGATCGAAGCGCTGAAAGGGGCGAGAGCGATGTCGAAACTTCTCGTGAAGCCGAGCGGCACGACGGGCCTGGTCGTCGACGTGACGCCGGAAAGCGCCGGGTGGACCTATGTCGGCTTCGCGCTTCACAAGCTGAAGCCCGGCGACACGGTCACGGGCGGCGAGCCGGATCGCGAAGCCTGCCTCGTCCTCGTCTCGGGCAAGGCGGCAATCGGTGCGGGCGACACGCAGTTCGGCTCGGTCGGCCGCCGCATGTCGCCCTTCGACGGCAAGCCGTCGTCGGTCTACGTGCCGGCGGGAATGGACTGGACGGCCACCGCGGAAACCGAGGTCGAGCTGGCCGTCTGTACGGCGCCGGGCACGGCGGGTGCTCGCCCTCCTCGCCTGATCGCCGAGGACGACAACGGCCAGGAAGTGCGCGGCAAGGGCTCCAACGTCCGGCACGTTACCAACATCCTGCCGGAGACTGCGGAGGCGGACGGGCTGCTGGTGGTCGAGGTCATCACGCCGGCCGGCAACACGTCGAGCTACCCGCCGCATCGCCACGACGAGGATGACCTTCCGCAGCAGTCTTCGCTCGAGGAAACCTACTATCACCGCATCAACCCGCCGCAGGGCTTCGCCTTCCAGCGCGTCTACACCGATGCCGACGCGTCCGGGCGTCGGGAGATCGACGAGGCAATGGCGGTCGAAGACGGCGACACCACGCTCGTCCCGAAGGGCTATCACCCCTGCGCGACGATCCACGGCTACGACCTGTACTACCTCAACGTGATGGCGGGGCCGAAGCGCCTCTGGCGGTTCCACAACGCACCGGAACACGAGTGGCTGCTGAAGGCGTGACGGTCGGTGGCGACACGACGCTGTAACCTTTAACATCGCCGGCAAATCGAAAGGGGCGCCCACGAGCGCCCCTTTCGATCGTCCTGTCGGTTCGTTCCTCGGGCGGCTCAGGCGACCGCGATCGTCGTCGAGCCAATGCCTCCGGACGACCACGCCAGTTCGTCCGCCGCGCCGATCATCAGAGGGCGGCCGAGCAGGAATCCCTGCGCCGTCCCGCATCCCAGCGCCTGGAGGCTGGCAAGCTGCCCCTCCTCCTCGATCCCCTCGGCCGTGGTGTCGATGCTGAGCTCGCGCGCCATCGAGACGACCGCGCGCACGATGGCCGCAGATCCTGCATCGTTCGTTGACGCGGCGATGAAGCTGCGGTCGATCTTGATGCGATCGACCTTGAACTCGCGCAGATGAGCCAGCGAAGAGTAGCCCGTGCCGAAGTCGTCCATCGCGATCCGAACGCCGATGGCTCGCAGGCCCGCCAGGACGACCGCGAGATGCTCACTGTTCTCAACGATGGCCGTCTCGGTGATTTCGAGTTCGACGCGCGACGCCGGCAGCGAGTACTTGCGAAGGGCCTGATCGATCTGTGACGCCAACACCGCGGAGCGGAGCTGCACGGCCGAGACGTTGATCGACATGTAGAGCTCGGCCGGCCAGCGCGCGGCCTGACGGCAGGCTTCGTCGATGACCCAGGCCCCGATCGTGGAAATCAGGCCGCAGGCCTCGGCCACGGGAATGAACTCGGCGGGGCTGACGAGCCCGCGCTCCGGGTGCCGCCAGCGGATCAGCGCCTCGAAACCCTTCAATCTCCGCTCCGGCAAGCTGAACAGCGGCTGATACCAGAGTTCGAGCTGGTTCGACGCGATGGCATCCGACAGGTCCTGCTCGAAGTCGCGACGTCGCGCTTCCTCTTCCAGCATGCCGTCGCGATAGACTTCGAACCGCCCCCTGCCTGCATTCTTGGCGGCGTAGAGAGCAAGGTCGGCTTTGCGCTGGACGGTAGAAGCATCGTCGCGGTCGCGCGCGGCAGCAATGCCGACGCTGCCGCCGATGGAAACCACATGGGCGCCGGCGTCGATCGGCAGCGCTAGCGAGGCGACGAGGTCCGCCGCCAGTCGTTGGCCGCGCTCTTCGCCGGATGCGCTGAGGACGGCCAGTTCGTCGCCGCCGAGGCGAAAGGCCTGTTCCTCAGGCTCAAGGAGAGCTTCGATGCGTGTCGCGACCTCCCGAAGCACCAGGTCACCAGCGGCATGACCTAGACGATCGTTGACGTCCTTGAAGCGGTCGAGGTCGACCATCAGCATGGTCAGGGAGCCCAATACCAGCATCTCGTCGATCGACTGGGCGAACATCCGACGGTTCTTCAGTCCAGTCAGCGCGTCATGGAACGCCATGTGCGCGATCGTCTTCTGTCCGTTTCGCGCCTCCGTCACATCCTCGTAGGTGAGAATCGCGCCGCCCCGCCCGACGGGCTGGCAGCAGACATGGAGGACGAGCCCATCCTCGAAGTGGTGTTCCAGCCGCTTCACGCCTCCATCCCGGATCCAAGACACATGGTTCTCGACGACGCGCCGCGTGCGTTCGGCATCCCAACCGACCCTTGCGCCGATGACGCCCACATACGCTTCCAGCGTCATGCCGAGCCGCAGGTCGTTCTCGCCGAGGCGGAAGAGCGAGCGCACCCGCTCGTTGACCAGCGTGACGTGCCCCGTCGGCGAGATCATGGTCAGGCCGTTCGACATGTTGGCCAACGCGTCGGCCGCCGTCGCCCTTGCCCTGTTGTCGATGAAGCCGCTCGCAAACCCCGCCGAGACGATCGCGAGGCCCACGCAGGTGACCGCGAAGGCAAGAGCCTTCAGGGCCTCGGGGTTGGAGAACGAGCCGTCGATCAGCATCGGGGTGACCTGAAAGGCCGTCATGCCCGTGAAGTGAAGCCCGATGATGGACAGGAAGAAGAGAGCCGCGCCGGCGAAGGGCCGGATGGTCTCCCGCCACCCGTGCATAATGACCTGCAGGGAGGCCGCCGCCAGCACGCAGGAAATGACGACGGACGCGAGAAGAAATCCCGACTTCCATTCGACGATGCCCTGGACGCGATAGGCCAGCATCCCGGTGTAGTGCATCACGACGATCGAGAGGCCGACGACGGCACCGCCAAGCGCGGCCGAACCGCGCCGCCGGCTGGTGGCAATCGTGAAGCCGACGGCCGATCCCACCATGGCGGCGAGCATCGACACGATGGTGAGAACCGGATCGAAGCCCACGGCCAAGCCCGGCTCATAGCCGAGCATGGCGACGAAGTGCGTGCACCAGATCGACGCGCCCGTGATGAAGGCCGTCAGCACGACCCAGGCATAACGTTCGGTCGATCGCGAGTCGGCCGCCCTCTGGAAGAGCCGGACCATGGCCCAAGACCCCGCCGCGCAGATGACGGCCGCCATCAGCACAAGCCAGAGGTTGTGCTCGACAACGATACAATTCAAAACCGTCATCATGGCTAAGCTCGCCAGTATAGCATGTGGTTGCAGCTAAATAACTTGGGCGTGTGCAAGACTCGCCCTGCTTAGAATCTACGCAGTAAGTGTTGAAGGAACTTGACCTTGAAGCGGCTTGCGTGGACCGCGACGGCGCGAAAGTCGGCTTTTCCACGCATGTCGCGAGAGGCGACCGGCGGCAGAGCGTCGCAGGCAGTCCGGTATCCGCTCAGCCGAGAAGCGCCGACGTTCAGGCCCGACGTTTCGGCAAGGTCATCGCCACCACGCTGACGATCACGAGCGCGAGGCCGAACCAGGCTGTCGGCTGAGGCATCTCGTGCAGGACGATCATGCCGATCCCGACGCCGATCGGCACGCGCAGATAGGCTTGTGCCGTCACCCCGACCGAGCCGATGCGTTTCAGCAGGTAGAAGTAGAGGGTGAAGGCCAGTGCGGTGGAGAAGAGCGAGAGCGCGATCAGCGCCATGATCGACGCCGTCGAAGGTGCGAGCGTCCATGGCCGATCCACGACAAGGCTCACCGGAATCAGGATCGCCGCGCCGAACAGGAGCGATCCGGACGCCGGCATCATCGGATCAAGATCGCGAAACGTCCGCCCGAAGGTGACCGCGGCGCCGTAAGCCATCGCGGCGACGATGATCGCGACTTGCGCGACGAGCTGCTGGTTCGCGCCCTGCAGCGCCGACGGTCCGACGACGAGGCAGATGCCGAAGAGGCCGGCGGCGACGCCGAACGCCTTGCGGCCCGTCACCACCTCGTGGCGCGTGATGCCCCAGTTGATGAGGAACGCGAAAACCGGTGTCAGCGAGTTGAGGATCGTTGCCAACCCTGCATCCACGAACTGCGTTCCCCACGCGACGAGCACGAACGGGACCACGGAGTTCAGGCAAGCCTGCACGAAGAAGCGGCCGAGATTGCGCCGATCCATCGGCAGGCGAAGGCCGCGCAGACGCAGCACCGCCCAAAGCACCGATCCCGCGATCAGCGTGCGTGTCGCGATCAGCGTCACCGGCGGGATGGTCTCCACCGCGATCTTGATGAACGTGTAGGACGCGCCCCAAAGCGTCGCGAGAAGCAGGAGAAGCGCAAGACTGGCGGCAAGGCGAGGTTGTGGGTCCGCCATGACGAGACGCCTCCCGAAATCCGTGGAGACATCGTTCCGAGTCCCGTCCGTATGCTTTCCTGACTGATGGAGTTCCAGGTGGCAAGCGCTGTCGCCAGCGGCGTGATCCGTACCTTGCAAGTCGCCGACAGTCGCGGCATGTCAGCCGCGAAATTCACTTTCTTTCAAGGAGCGCACGATGGCCGTCCAAGCCGCTTGGCAACATCCGGTTCCTTGCATCGGAAACGACGAGCGACAGGAGCGCCTCGAGCGGTTGCGCGCGCTTCTCGACGAAGCCGGCATCGACGCCCTCCTTCTCGGCTCGACCGAAAGCCTGCGCTATTTCACGGGGCTCGTCTGGCACGGCAGCGAGCGGTTCTGCGGCGCGCTGGTGACGCGTGACAGTCTTCGCTACGTCGTGCCGGGCTTCGAGTGCTCGCGCGTCGAGACCCTGCCCCGCCTCCCCGGCGAGATCGTCGCCTGGCAGGAGGAAGAGGAGCCGATGCGCCTCGTCGCTTCGCTGCTGCGGCCCGGCGCCGTTCTCGCACTCGACGAGCAGATCCCGCTGTTTCAGTATCATCGGCTGGTGGCCGTGTTCGGCACGCATCGGTTGCGCGACGGGGGCCCGCTCGTCTCCCAGCTCCGCATGCGAAAGTCTGGGGCCGAGATCGCCATCATCCGCCATGCGATGGGCCTGACGCTCGGCATCCATGAACGCGTCCGCGCTGACATGCGACCCGGCGTGACCGCCTCCGAGGTCGTCGCCTTCATCGACGCGGAGCACCGCCGCCTCGGCGCCGACGACGGCTCGACCTTCGCCATTGTCTCGTTCGGCGCGGCGACGGCGCTTCCGCACGGTGCCGACGGCGAACAAACGTTGGGCGACGGCGACGTGATCCTCGTCGATACGGGGTGCCGCCTCGACGGCTATCATTCCGATCTCACGCGCACCTATGTCCTCGACGAGCCGGCACCGGACGTCGAGCGGATCTGGCGGATCGAGCGGGAAGCCCAGGACGCGGTGTTCGAGGCGGCACGCATCGGGGCGACCTGCTCGTCCCTCGATCGCGCGGCGCGCGACGTTCTCGCCCGCCATGGCCTCGGTCCGGACTACCGGCTTCCCGGCCTGCCGCACCGGGCGGGCCATGGGCTCGGCCTCGAGATCCACGAGGCGCCCTACATCGTCCGGAACAACGAGACCCGGCTCGAGCCCGGCATGTGCTTCTCGGTCGAGCCGATGATCGTGATGCCCAATCGGTTCGGCGTGCGGCTCGAGGACCATGTCTTCATGACCGACGCGGGCCCGGAATGGTTCACCGCGCCGGATGACAGCCCGTCGGCGCGACGCTGAAGCGGTGACGTTCGGCAGGGACGCCATGGGCGTCGTCTCGGTCGGGCGCCGCGGATGATCGTTGGACACGGACACGGTCTCCAGTCATCGAGCGAGCCCCTGCCCTCCGTGCGATCGCCCTCACCTCGTTCAGTAAGCGAGAAATCGAGGGCCCATCGGCTCGGATTCAGGTCGACGCCGGCTGTAGAAGCAGCGCAACGAGTGCCGTCCAGCCGGTCTGGTGCGAGGCGCCGAGGCCGAGGCCGGTGTCGCCGTGGAAGAACTCGTTGAGGACGATCAGCTCGACGTCGTCCGCTCCCCCTCGCGGCGCCGGGCCGCCGAGCGCCGGGCGCGTCCCGTCCGCCTGCCGGGCGAAGAGAGCGCAGATGCGAGCCGCGAGATCGTCGGCGACCTCCGTCAGCGTCGCCGTTCGCCCCGAGCCGGACGGGCACTCCTGGACGAAACCGTCGCCGTAGAACCGCTCGAACTCGCGGATCGCCTCCACGATCATGAGGTTGAGCGGCATCCAGACCGGTCCCCGCCAGTTCGAGTTGCCGCCGAAGATGCCGGAGGCCGAAGCGCCCGGCTCGTATCGAACCTCGAACTGCGCTCCGTCGCGCTCCATCGCGAAGGGTTGCGCCTCGTGTACCTTCGACAGGGAGCGAATGCCGTAGGGCGACAGGAACTCGCCCTCGTCCAAGAGCCGGTTCATCAGCCGCGCCATGCGCTGGCGCCGCAGGAGCGACAGGAGGTAGCGTTCGTCCTTTCCCGGCTCGGCGAAGCGCGACACCTGCATGGTGAGGTCGGGGCGATGCCGGAGCATCCAGTCGAGGCGCCGGGCGAAATCGGGATGCCGCTCCGCCAGCCCGGCGTCGAGCACCTCCACCGCGCAGAGCGGGATGAGCCCCACCAGCGAGCGCACGCGAAGCGTCGCCTCCGTTCCGTCCGGCAGGATCAGGGCGTCGTAGAAGAAGCCGTCCTCCTCGTCCCACAACCCCCGTCCGCCGGGCTGTGCCTTATCGGCTTCCGATGCGCCGACATGCGTCATGGCGGAGGCGATGATCAGGAAGTGCTCGAAGAACTTCGACGCGATGTCTTCGTAGACCGCATCGGCCTCCGCGAGTTCCAGCGCCATGCGCATGAGGTTCAGCGCGTACATCGCCATCCAGGCGGTGGCATCGGCCTGCTCGAGGGTGCCGCCGCCGGGGATCGGGGCGGAGCGATCGAAGACGCCGATATTGTCGAGGCCGAGGAAGCCGCCCTGAAAGAGGTTGCGCCCTTGCGAGTCCTTCCGGTTCACCCAGAAGGTGAAGTTCACCATCAACTTGTGGAACAGCCGCTCCAGGAAGTCGCGATCCGGCGCTCCGTTGAACGCGGCGTCCATGCGATAGACCCGCAGGGCGGCGAACGCCTGGATGGGCGGATTGGCGTCACCGAAGTTCCATTCGTAGGCCGGGAGCTGGCCGTTCGGATGCATGTACCAGTCGCGGGTCAAGAGAAGGAGTTGCTGCTTGGCGAGCGCAGGATCGACGATCGCCGCGGCCATGGCATGGAACGCCAGATCCCAGGATGCGAACCACGGATACTCCCACGTGTCCGGCATGAGGATGACGTCGGCCGCGTCGAGATGCGTCCAGTCGACGTTGCGGCCCCTGAGGCGTGACGCGGGCGGGGGAGCCTGCGCTGCGTCACCATCCAGCCAGCGCTTCACGTCGTAGCGATAGACCTGCTTGGACCAGAGGAGGCCGGCGAGCGCTCGCCGCTGGACCAGCCTCACGTCGCGGTCCGCCATGCCGGCCTGCAGCGCGTCGTAGAACGCGTCCGCCTCGTCACGGCGCGTCGCCAGGATGGTATCGAACTCGGCCGGACCGACGAGGCCGGCCGCCGCCGGCGCGAAGCAGTATCGCAGGACGATCCGCCCGCCGGCGGGGATCTCGTGAACGGAATGGGCTGCCGCTTTCGTGCCCTCGCCCGGCAGCGCGACGCACCCCGCGCCGACGATGTGGTTGTTGATGGCATCCTTGAACGGGCCGCCGCCCGCCGGCCCACCGAACCGCGCCGCGTTCGTCTCGTTCTCGCAGAATAGCCACGTTGTCGGCTGAAGGGCCGAGAAGCGCATGTCCGGCCACTTCGGATGCGACGCCGTCACCGCATCGCAGCCGGCCGGTGCGATCTGCGGTTTCGTCGAGGCCGGCCTCCAACTCCAGGTGTTCCGCGCGACGAGTTGCGGCAGGACGTGGAGGACCGCGCTGTCCGGCCCACGATTGATGACGGTGACGCGCATCAGGACGTCGTTCGGAGACGCCTTCGCGTAGTCCACCTGCACGTCGAAGAACCGATTGCCGGCAAGGACGCCGGTGTCCGCCAGCTCGTACTCCGCAGCCGGCGATCCGCGCCGCCGGGCGTTTTCGGCGACGAGATCCTCGTAGGGGAACCGCGCCTGCGGATAGCGATACAGCATGGACTGCCAGGCGTGGCTCGGGACGGCATCGAGATGCCACCAGAGTTCCTTGACGTCCTCGCCGTGATTGCCCTCCGCATTCGTCAGACCGAACAGACGCTCCTTGAGAATGGGATCCGCGCCATTCCACAACCCGAGCGACAGGCACCAGAT
The DNA here is from genome assembly GCF_001423245.1 of Aureimonas sp. Leaf324. Taxonomy (GTDB): domain Bacteria; phylum Pseudomonadota; class Alphaproteobacteria; order Rhizobiales; family Rhizobiaceae; genus Aureimonas. The sequence continues at coordinate 296,711 of NZ_LMOH01000001.1, read as the reverse complement.
CTGGTCCGCATCGCAGAAGCCCGCGATCCCGTCCTCGCCCCACCGGTAGGCACGGGACCGTGCGTGGTCGTGCGGCAGATAGGACCAAGCATCGCCGTCGGCGCTGTAGTCCTCCCGCACCGTGCCCCATTGGCGCTCGGCGAGATACGGTCCCCACACGCGCCACGCCGCCGCGTCGGGGCCATCGAGACGCTGCCCCTCGACGGTCGCCAGCAGTGGCGAGCGCTTGGGTTCGTTCATCAGGCGGCGGCCCCGTCGGCCATCCGTCGGCCCGCTCGCCCATCGGGCTCGGGTTGGAGGCTGGCCCAGGCACGGCCATCGCGCGAGAGGAGCGCATCGGCCGACGCCGGTCCGGCGCTGCCGGCCGCATAGAGGTCCGGCTCGCCCGTCTTCCAGGCTTCCAGCACAGGCTCCACCGAACGCCACGGCGCCTCGATGGCATCCGCCCGCTGGAACAGAGACGCATCGCCCATCATGCAGGCGTAGAGAAGCGACTCGTAGCCGATGTTCGGGACATGCTCGAAGAAGTCGTCGTGCCTGAAGGTCTCCGCGACCGGCGCCAGAGCCATGCCGGGACCCGGCGCCTTGATCTGGAAGTCCGTGCGCAGGCCCTTGTCGCCGTCGATATGGAGCGTCAGCCGATTCGCGTCGTGCGGTTCGCCGAAGATCGGATGCGCGGACGGCTTGAACTGCAGCACGATCTCCGTGCGATGCGCCGCGAGGCGCTTGCCGGTGCGCAGGTAGAAGGGCACGCCGGTCCATCGCGGCGTGGCGATGGCGAGCCGGATGGCGGCATAGGTTTCCGTGCGGCTGTGCGGATCGACGCCCGGCTCCTCACGGTAGGCGACGCGCGGTGTGCCGTTGACGGTGCCGGCGGCGTATTGGCCGCGCACCATATCCCCCGGCTTCACCGGCTGGACCGCCGCCAGAACTTCGCCCTTGGCATCGCGCACGGCCTGTTCACCGAGATCCTTCGGCGGCTCCATCGCCACCATGGCGAGGATCTGAAACAGGTGGTTGGGCACCATGTCGCGAAGGGCGCCTGCCCGCTCGTAGAAGCTGCCGCGCCCCTCGACGCCCAGCACTTCGGCCGCCGTGATCTGCACGTGATCGAGATGCGCGTTCGACCAGAGCGGCTCGAAGATGCGGTTGGCGAACCGCAGCGCCAGGATCGCCTGCACCGTTTCCTTGCCTAGGAAATGGTCGATCCGGTAGATCTGCGGCTCCTTGGCCCATCCGAGGATCTTGTCGTCGAGCGCGCGGGCCGAGGCGAGATCGTCGCCGAACGGCTTCTCGACCACCAGCCGGCGAAAGGCTGTCGGGGTTTCCTGCAAGAGGCCGGCCTTGCCGAGCCCGTCGGCGATCGGCCCGAAGAAGCGTCCGGCCACCGCGCAGTAAAAGATCGCGCTGCCCGCGATCCGGCCGGCCAACGCTTGATAGGTCTCGTCCAGCGTGATGTCGCCGCGCTGGTAGGTGAGCCGCCCGCCGAGGTCCTGCCACACGTCCTCGCGGATCGAACCCGCGTTGAACTCGGCCGCCGGGTCCGCCACCATCTGGTGCAGGGCGTCGTTCAGGCTCCGGCGCCACGCCTCGTCGCCGAGTTCCGCGCGGTCGACGCCGATGATCCGGAAGGCTGGGTCGAGAACGCCCGAGACCATGAGGTCGTAGATCGACGGAATCAGGAGCCGCTTCACCAGATCTCCGGCGGCACCGAAGAGAACGAGCGTGCAGGCAGGCGCAACGGTGGGGGCTGTCATGGCGGGTTCCCGGCGAAACAAACGAGGCATGGGGCGCTACGCAGCGACACGTCGCATATCGCCGCGTCCGGCTGAAGGGAGGTGGGAGCCGTTAGCCGCCTGTAAACGGCGGACGCATCAGTTTCTGTGTGTCGCCACGCCGATCGGGGCCCCGAAATCGCGGAACGACGGCGGAACGCGACCTGCGCCTCGGACCATTCGTCCACGTATCGCACGCGAAAGGCCCGTGCTATCGAAACGGGCAGAACCTCGGGGGGACGATCCAACGGTGTCGTGGAGTCGCAGAAGCTGGACGGGATGGGTCGTGCGCGTCGTCGCGCTGCTCTTCGTCGTCCACGGCGGTCTTCTCGCGCTGTCCGAGGGTGCCAGTGCCGATTCCATGCGCCGCGACCAGTTCGGCAATGTCCTCTGCCTCGCCAGCGCCGATATCGGCCACGGCGACGACGGCGATTCGTCGAACGATCACTCGAAGGCGGCGGCCTGTTGCACGCTCGGCTGCGCCATGTTCGCCGGATGGGTCGCGCCGTCCGTCACGCCAACCGCTCCGACGGATGCCTTCGAGCCGGCTCAGCCCGCGCGGTTCCGCAGCTTTGCGGACGTGCTCGCCTCGGTGCCGGACACACCGAGAACCACACGAGGACCACCGGCGACGGCCTGAGACGGCCCCTCGCCTCGAGACGTCGGCCATTGCGAGCCCGCCACCTGCCTGACCCGATGCGTCAGGGGTCGGGCGATGTCGACGGCTCGCGCATGGCCCGAAGGTCATGCGATCGCTTCCTCGCTGCCGGACCTTCATCCATGTCGGATCTCATTCTCGATCGCCCGGGACGCGCCGCGCGCGCCGCCTCGTCGGTCGATCTCTATCGCGCCGTCTGGCGTTGGCACTTCTACGCCGGGCTGTTCGTCCTTCCATTTCTCGTGAGCCTTTCGATCACGGGTGGCCTCTATCTTTTCCGCGACGAGATCGACGCGATCGTCCATGCGGACGTGAAACGGGTTGACGCCGCGGAGGGCGCGACGCCCACCAGTCCGTCTGAGATGGTCGCGGCCGCCCTCGCCGCCCATCCTGGCACCGCGGTCAAGTACACCGATCCGGTCGACGCCGGCACCTCGGCGGAGATCACGGTGCGGACGGACGCTGGCGAACGCCTCGCCGTTTACGTCAATCCTTACGATGCCTCGGTTCTGGGCGCCTTGCCCGATCGCGGCACGATCATGTGGACCATCCGCCAGCTCCATAGCCTCAAGTTCTTCGGACCCGTCGCGCGCGGAGCCGTCGAGATCGCGGCGGGCTGGTCGATCCTCCTCGTCGCCACGGGCATCTTTCTCTGGTGGCCGCGCGGGCAGAACGGGGGCGTCGTCTCGGTGCGGGGCACCCCGGCCCGCCGGGTCTTCTGGCGCGACACGCATGCCGTCACGGGGATCGCCGTCGGCGGCTTTCTCGTCTTCCTCGCCGTGACCGGCATGCCGTGGTCGCAGGTCTGGGGCGGACAGGTGAACCAGTGGGCGAACGGCTCGAACTTCGGCTATCCGTCCGGCGTACGCACCGACGTTCCCATGTCCGGGGTCAAGCTCAGCCAGAGCGGGCCGACCAGCTGGTCGATGGAACAGGCCACCGTCCCCACGTCGGCTCCCGCCCCGCAGGCGCCGATCGGCCTCGACGCGGCTGTCGGCCAGTTCGAGACGCTCGGGCTCCACCACGGCTTCGCGCTCAACATTCCGACCACCGCTACCGGCGTCTACACCGGGTCGGTCTACCCGGACGATGCCGCCGAACAGCGCGTCGTGCATCTCGATCAGTACACCGGCAAACCGCTGATCGACATGGGCTACGCGGATTACGGCCCGCTCGGCCGCGCACTGGAATGGGGGATCAGTGTCCATCTCGGACAACAGTTCGGCCTTGCCAACCAGATCGTGCTTCTCCTGGTCTGCGTCGGCAACGTCGTCTTGGCCGTTTCGGCGGGCGTGATGTGGTGGAAGCGCCGGCCGTCCCGGTCGATGGGTGTTCCGCCGATGCCGAAGGATCGACGCGTGCTACGCGGGCTGCTGGTTTGTCTGGCGATCGGCGGCATCCTCTTCCCCCTCGTCGGCGCCTCGCTCGTCGTCATGCTTGCGATCGATTTCCTCGTGCGTCGGCTCGCTCGCCCCCTACCAGCCTGATCGAAATCCGCGGCGGACTTCGGCTCGGGAAAAGTCCGGTCCGCCCTCCCGCCCATTCAACATTGAGAACCGATCCATGGTCCATCCAACTTCCATCTTCCGGCGCTTGGCGCTTCTGTCGGTCGCCGCCGCACTTGCCGGGCCATCGCTCGGTTCGTCCCTCGCCTCGGCACATGAATACAAGGCGGGCTCGATCGAGATCGACCACCCGTGGAGCCGCGCCATGCCCCCCGGCGCCAAGACAGGCGTCGGCTACCTCGTTCTCAAGAACGAGGGCAAGGGTGCCGATCGCCTGACATCCATCACGTCGCCGGTCGCCACGGCCGTCGAGGTGCACGACATGTCGATCACGGACGGCGTGATGACGATGCGCAAGGTCGACGGCGGCCTTGCGCTGCCACCAGGCGAAGAGGCGAAACTGGCGCCCGGCGGCCTGCATCTGATGCTGGTCGGTGTGAAGGAGCCTTTTCGCGAAGGGCAGATGATCCCGCTGGAGCTCTCCTTCGAGAAGGCCGGGACGGTCGAGGTGCAGATGAAGGTGGACGCGATGGGCGCCAAGGGCGAGCACGCCGCCCACACGCCGTAAGGCGTGACCGCGACGTCCGATCACGACTTGTTTTTGAAACGCCGCCGGAGGGGCGTCGTTCCGGTTGGACCGATCGTCCGAAACGGAGCCCCTTCATGCGTCGCCTCCTCATTCCCTCGTGCCTCGGCGCGCTCGCGCTGACCGCCACGGTGCTGGCTCCCATCCAGCCGGCGCAGGCGCAGCAGGCAGCCCCCGCCGCATCCGCAGACGCCGCGCAGAGCGAACCGTTCAAGCTGCCTGAGCTTGGCTATTCCTACGATGCACTGGCGCCGATCATCGATGCCAAGACGATGGAGCTCCACCACTCCAAGCACCATCAGGCGTTCATCACGGCTCTGAACAACGCGGCCAAGACCGACCCCTCGATCGCCGATGTTCCGCTGGAGGAGCTTGTCGCGAACGCCGGGCAACGTCCGGCCGCGATCCGCAACAACGCGGGCGGCCACTGGAACCACACGTTCTTCTGGCAGATCATGGCGCCGGAAGGTCAGCGCGGCGAGCCGTCGGCCGAACTGACGGCGGCGATCAACGAATCCTTCGGATCGATGGAGGAGTTCAAGAAGGCATTCCAGACGGCCGGCACCAGCCGGTTCGGCTCCGGCTGGGCCTGGCTGATCGTCGACGGCGACAAGAAGCTCGCCGTCACATCGACGCCGAACCAGGACAATCCGCTGATGGACGTCGCGGAAAAGCGCGGCACGCCGGTACTCGGCAACGACGTGTGGGAACACGCCTATTATCTCACCTACAACAACCGCCGGGTCGACTACCTCTCCGCGTGGTGGGATGCGGTGAACTGGACGAAGGTCTCGGAGCACTACGCCAAGGCAATCGCCGGCTGAAGGACCTCACGACACGGGCGGGCGCGAGACGTCGCGCGCCCGTCCTCCTGCGGTCAGAGCGTCATGGCCAGCATGACCACGTCGACCATGCTTCGGCGCACCATGCCCCAGCTTCCGAAGTGCCGGGCGTCGACGATGCGCCTATCGATCTCGACGACCTCATGGTGTCGTCTGTCGTTGAGAATTCGCTCGTACAACCCTTGAACGGCATCGGGCGGTCCTTCGAGGATCTGCAGGACCCTCCGGTCGTCCACCGCCAGTATACCCGTCACCCCGGTCCGCTCGTTGCGCGCGCGCGACCGCTCGACGATGGCGTCGAGGTTTTCGTGCGACACGTCGTCGGAAAGATTGGATACGTAGACTAAACGCAGAAACATTGGGGCCTCCGAGCCCTTGGACCATTGCCATCCGCCGCTGAACCACGCAAGCAATCGCATGGACGGGCAGATCGCGGCGGATCTCGCCCGCAACACTGGTTGAGCGGGCGCAGGCGACCATGAGCGAGCAGGAACGCCGGCGGATCGGTCGGGAGCTGGAAATCAGCAGCGGCCTCAGTGCCGATCCATTCGCCTCTGCCGTGCGCGTGACGCGCATGCCGATGATCATCACGAACCCGCGCGAAGACGACAATCCGATCGTCTTCTGCAACGACGCCTTCCTCCGGTTGACGGGCTACGACCGCGACGAGATCATCGGTCGCAACTGCCGTTTCCTTCAGGGTCCCGCGACCAATCAGGACGACGTCGGTCGCCTTCGGGACGCGATCGACGCGCGGCAGTCGATCGAGATCGACCTCCTCAACTATCGCAAGGACGGGACGACGTTCTGGAACGCGCTTCTCGTTTCGCCCGTCTTCCAGGACGGCGAACTCGCGTATTTTTTCGCGTCGCAGTTCGACGTGACGGATCGTAAGCGGGCGGAGGAGCATCGGTTCCTCCTCAACCGCGAACTGGATCATCGTGTAAAAAACACGCTGGCGACCGTGCAGAGCGTGGTGCTTCAGACGCTGCGCGATGCGAAGGTTCCGTCGAACGTCGCCTCGGCGGTGTCGGGGCGCATTCAGGCGCTGGCGCGCAGCCACGACGTGCTGACCGCCGAAGCTTGGGCCAGTGCCCTTCTCAGCGACGTCGTGAAGGGAGCCCTCGAACCGCTGCATGCCAGCGTCGGCGACCGACTGACGGTGGAAGGGCCCGAGGTCCGCCTCAAGCCGCGCATTGCGACCATGCTCTCGCTCGCTGTACATGAAATGGCGGAAAACGCCCTGCAGCATGGAAGCCTGTCGAACCGGGAAGGCACCGTCGAGATCCGCTGGTCGGTCGACGACGATCATCTCGACTTCGGCTGGTACGAGCACGGTGGGCCGCCGGTCTCGCAGCCGACGCGCACCGGTTACGGAACCCGCATCGTGGAACGCGTGCTGGCCGCGGAATTTGCCGGCACAGCGACGATCGAGTTCAAGCCGGAAGGTTTCACCTTCCGCCTGCGTGCCCCGCTCCAGCCTCTCGGCCGCGAAGCGACGAGTTGGACCTTTCCATAAGGGCGCCCGCGACGGCCATCCCTTCAACCGAGTAGATCGCGCACCGCTCGCTCGAAAACGCCCGCACCGATCGGGATCAGCGCATCGGGGAAGTCGTAGTCGGGGTTGTGGAGGCGGGGATGATCCACCCCGGCACCCAGGAAGAACATTGCCGAGCGGGCATGGTCGCCGAACCGCCCGAAGTCTTCCGACGGGAACATCGGCAGGCCCGGCGAGTGCTTGACACCCTCCGCATCCAAGGCCGCCTGAAGCATGCGCACCGCCTCCGGGTGGTTCTCGCAGTGCCGGAACACGTCGTCGTAGGTGACTGCCAGCTCGAGCCCGTGTTTCGAAGCGGTGCGATGCGCCAGTGCTTCGGCCTCGTGTCGGAGAGCTTCCATGCTGCCGTCGCGAAGGGTCCGCAGCGTCGTCCACACTTCGGCATGCCCTGGCGCGATCCCGAAGGCCGCTTCCCCCAGCCGCGCGTGTGTCACCGTCGCCAGACGGAACGCCTCGTCGAGTTCGCGGCCTTGGCTCAACTGCGGCAGGGCTTCGATCAGTTCGGCCAATGCCGTCGCTGGCGAAATTCCATCCCACGGCATCGACGCATGGGCGGTGCGGCCCGTCAACACGATCCGCATGCCGCGCGAAGCGCAATTGACGGGCCCCTCGCGCAGCGCGACTTCGCCGAAGGGCAGTCCCGGGAGATTGTGCAGGGAGAGCGCGTAGTCGGGCGTCAGGTCTGCAAAGCGCGGGTCGTCGATGACGCGCGCGGCGCCCTCCCCGGTTTCTTCGGCAGGCTGGAAGAGGAGGACGACGCGTCCTCGTTCCGGCCCGCGCTCGGCCAGCCGGTGAGCCAGCAACATCAGGATCGCGCTATGGCCGTCATGGCCGCAGAGATGGCCGACACCTGCATTACGGGATCGGTGAGGGGAATTTCCGATCTCTGCGATCGGCAGCGCGTCCAGTTCGGAGCGGAGAAGGACCGTCGGTCCATGCGCCCGGCCACGCCACATGGCAGCGACGCCATGCCCGCCGAGGCCCGTGAACATCTCATCCGGACCGCAAGCCTGCAGACGTTCGGCAATGACCCCAGCCGTCCAGGCCTCGGCATTCGAGACTTCGGGGTGGGCGTGCAGGAGATGGCGAAGCGCTACGATCTCCGTCAAATGGGGATCGCTTGCCGGCATCGGACAACTCGCTCGAATGGACGATCAACAGTGGTTGGGAAACGGCGCGGATGCCCACGCGTCGAAAATCGCTGTATCGACGTACCGCGACGCGAGGGCGGCGGGACGGTACCGGACCGTCCCGCCGCTGATCTTTTCTTACTTGGCCTTGGCGGTCTTGGGCGCCTTCGCCTTCGGAGCGGCCTCGACGTTCACCGCGTCCTTCAGACCCTTGCCCGGCGTGAACTTGGCGACGTTGCGCGCCGGGATATCGACCTCGGCGCCCGTCGACGGGTTGCGGCCCTTCGAGGCTGCACGGTGGGAGACGGAGAACGTGCCGAAGCCGACGAGACGAACATCGTCGCCCTTCGCCATGGCATCCTGAAGCGCGTCGAAGACGGCGTCGACGGCAGTGGTGGCATCCTGCTTCGAAAGCTTGGACTTGTCCGCCACCGCGGCGACGAGTTCGTTCTTGTTCATACACAGTCTCCAGCGTTGAATTAGTCGCACCGACTCGGTGAGATACACTGCGGAAAAGATGGTCGGCCTTCAAGGTCGAGATGGTGCCAAACCCACCAAAACAAGGGCCTTGAACGAAAAATGCCGCCCGGAGGGCGGCATTCTGATCGTTTTTGACCTCAATGGACGTCTCAGTGCGCGACGGCGCCCTGCGAATCGTCCTTCTGCTTGGCGAGGTGAGCCGCGGCATCTTCCTCGGTCCACTCGATCGGCTGCGGCGTGCGCAACAGCGCGTGCTGCAGCACCTCGCCCATCCGCGAGACCGGAACGATCTCCAGATTGTTCTTCACGTTGTCCGGAATGTCGGCGAGATCCTTGGCGTTTTCGGCCGGGATCAGAACCTTCGTCATTCCTCCGCGAAGAGCGGCCAGGAGCTTTTCCTTCAACCCGCCGATCGGCAGCACCCTGCCGCGCAGCGTAACCTCGCCCGTCATGGCGATGTCGCGGCGGACCGGGATGCCCGTCATCACCGAGATGATGGCGGTGGCCATCGCAATGCCGGCGGACGGACCGTCCTTCGGCGTCGCACCCTCCGGCACGTGGACGTGGATGTCCCGCTTGTCGAAGAGCGGCGGCTCGATGCCGTACTCGATCGCCCTGCTGCGGACGTAGGACGCAGCGGCGGAGATCGACTCCTTCATCACGTCCTTCAGGTTGCCCGTCACCGTCATCTTGCCCTTGCCGGGCATCATGACGCCTTCGATCGTCAGCAGTTCGCCGCCGACCTCGGTCCAGGCAAGACCCGTTACCACGCCGACCTGGTCCTCAGCTTCCGCCTCGCCGTAGCGATAGCGAGGCACGCCGAGGTAATCAGCGAGATTGGCGGCCGTGACCTCGACCGACGTCACTTCGCCCTTCAGGATCCGCGTCACCGCCTTGCGTGCCAGCTTGGACAGCTCGCGCTCGTAGGAGCGCACGCCGGCCTCGCGGGTGTAACGACGGGCGATCTCGCGCAACGCGTCCTCGCCGACGGAGAACTCGTGCGGCTGCAGCGCGTGGTCCTTGATCGCCTTCGGCAAGAGGTGCCGCTTGGCAATCTCGATCTTCTCGTCCTCCGTGTACCCGGCGATGCGGATCAACTCCATGCGGTCCATCAGCGGACCGGGGATGTTGAGCGTATTGGCCGTCGTCACGAACATCGTCGACGAGAGGTCGTACTCGACCTCGAGATAGTGATCCATGAACGTCGCGTTCTGCTCCGGATCAAGCACCTCAAGCAAAGCCGACGATGGATCGCCGCGGAAGTCCTGGCCCATCTTGTCGATCTCGTCGAGCAGGAAGAGCGGGTTGTTCCGCTTGGCCTTCTTCAGCGACTGGATCACCTTGCCGGGCATGGAGCCGATATAAGTGCGGCGATGACCGCGGATCTCGGCCTCGTCGCGCACGCCGCCGAGCGCCATGCGGACATACTCGCGTCCGGTCGCACGCGCGATCGACTTGGCGAGCGAGGTCTTGCCGACGCCCGGAGGGCCGACGAGGCACAGGATCGGACCCTTGAGTTTCGCCTGACGGCTCTGCACGGCCAGATACTCGACGATGCGCTCCTTGACCTTATCGAGGCCGTAGTGCTCCTCCTCAAGGATCTCCTCGGCCTTCTTGAGGTCGATGCGAACCTTCGAGGCCTTGCCCCACGGCAGGCCGAGCAGCCAGTCGAGATAGTTGCGCACGACGGTCGCTTCGGCGGACATCGGGCTCATCTGCCGCAGCTTCTTCAGCTCGGCCGAGGCCTTCTCCTTGCCTTCCTTGGAGAGCTTCGTCTTCTTGATGCGCTCCTCGATCTCGGCAAGCTCGTCGCGGCCTTCCTCGCCGTCGCCGAGCTCCTTCTGGATCGCCTTCATCTGCTCGTTCAGGTAGTACTCGCGCTGCGTCTTCTCCATCTGGCGCTTGACGCGCGAGCGGATGCGCTTCTCCACCTGGAGAACCGAGATTTCGGACTCCATGAAGCTGAGGGCGCGCTCGAGGCGCTCCTGAACGCTGACGATCCCGAGCATTTCCTGCTTCTCGGGGATCTTGATCGCAAGATGCGAGGCGACCGTATCGGCGAGCTTGGAGTAGTCGTCGATCTGGCCGGCCGCACCGACGACCTCGGGCGAGATCTTCTTGTTCAGCTTGACGTAGTTCTCGAACTCCGAGATCACCGAACGAGCCAGCGCCTCGACCTCGACCGCGTCATCCTCGACCTCGGGAACGATCGTGGCGTGCGCCTCGTGCCAGTCGGTGCGATCGGTAAAGCCCGAGATCTTCGCGCGCGATACGCCCTCGACCAGCACCTTCACAGTGCCGTCCGGAAGCTTGAGAAGCTGGAGGACGTTCGCGAGGGTTCCCAGATCGTAGATCGCCTCGGGAGCGGGATCCTCGTCGCCCGCGTTCTTCTGCGTCGCCAAGAGAATCTGCTTGTCGGCGCCCATGACCTCCTCGAGCGCGCGGATGGACTTCTCGCGCCCCACGAAGAGGGGGACGATCATATGCGGGAACACCACGATGTCGCGGAGCGGCAGGACCGGATACTGACCGGCCTCGGCAGGCGCGTCGGCTGTGAACGTCGGGTCTGACATGCTTGTCCTTTCTGCGGCCTAGGCCGCTGGAGGCCCTTTCGCATCGGCCCAAATGGCGCCGGATCGAAAGGCCTTCTCGCAACTGCAATGTGGTCGCCGTTCTCCCTCCGTTCAACCCGTGGCACCCGGCCGCAGGCGGTTCAATGGTGAACGGTGCGGTCGGCGAACCGCCTCTTACAAAAGTTAAGCCCGCCCCGGCGCTCCGGAGCGGGCTTGATAGGCTCAGACGGTCCGGTTGGAGCGTGCGTCAGGCACTCGCGGTCTCTTTCTCGTCCTTGCGGTCCGAGTAGATGTAGAGCGGCCGCGCGTTGCCATCGATGACCTCTTCCGAGATCACCACTTCCTGCACGCCTTCCAGCGTCGGCAGATCGAACATCGTGTCCAGCAGCATCGACTCCATAATGGAGCGAAGGCCCCGGGCGCCGGTCTTGCGCTCGATCGCCTTGCGGGCGATCGCCTTCAGCGCGTCGTCGTGGAAGGAGAGCTCCACGTTCTCCATCTCGAACAGGCGCTGGTACTGCTTGACGAGAGCGTTCTTCGGCTCGACCAGGATCTGAACCAGCGCCGGCTCGTCGAGGTCCTCGAGCGTCGCCAGGACCGGCAGACGACCTACGAACTCGGGGATCAGACCGAACTTCAGGAGATCCTCGGGCTCGACCTTGCGGAAGAGCTCGCCGGTGCGGCGATCCTCCGGGCTCTCGACATTGGCGCCGAAACCGATCGAAGTCTTGCGGCCGCGGTCCGAGATGATCCGATCGAGGCCGGCGAAAGCGCCGCCGCAGATGAAGAGGATGTTCGCCGTATCCACCTGCAGGAACTCCTGCTGCGGATGCTTGCGTCCACCCTGCGGAGGTACGGACGCAACCGTGCCTTCCATGATCTTCAGAAGCGCCTGCTGCACGCCCTCGCCCGACACGTCGCGCGTGATCGACGGATTGTCGGACTTGCGGCTGATCTTGTCGATCTCGTCGATGTAGACGATGCCGCGCTGCGCGCGCTCGACATTGTAGTCGGCCGACTGCAGGAGCTTCAGAATGATGTTCTCGACGTCCTCGCCGACGTAACCGGCCTCGGTCAGCGTCGTGGCGTCCGACATGGTGAAGGGCACGTCGAGAATGCGGGCGAGCGTTTGGGCGAGCAGCGTCTTGCCGCAGCCGGTCGGACCGATCAGCAGGATGTTGGACTTCGCCAGCTCGACGTCGTTGTTCTTGGACGCGTGCGCGAGGCGCTTGTAATGGTTGTGGACCGCGACCGACAGGACCTTCTTGGCGAAGGACTGGCCGATGACATAGTCGTCGAGGACCTTGATGATCTCCTGCGGGGTCGGAACGCCCTCGCGGGACTTCACCATGGAGGACTTGTTCTCCTCCCGGATGATGTCCATGCAGAGCTCGACGCACTCGTCGCAGATGAAGACCGTCGGCCCGGCGATCAGCTTGCGGACTTCGTGTTGGCTCTTTCCGCAGAAAGAGCAGTAGAGCGTGTTCTTGCTGTCGCCGCCGCTCACTTTGCTCATCGTTCTTCCTTCCGTTCCGTACCTCGGACGTGGAGGTCCGGAGATAGGTCGAGTGACCCGTGACTCATCCTATGCTGCACCGCGAACAAAGCAACCGCCCGCCGCGGACGCGGTTCCGGCCTCGGGCCCTCTCGCATCCGTGACAGTCTAGCGACGCTATCCTTGATCGACGCTTAAGAGAGGCTAAGCCCGCCTCGTGGCGACTTCAAGGACGGTTGCGTCCGCAAGGCATCAGGACGAGATGGCCGCCTCGACCGCCTCGCGGGTCGAGTGCACCTTGTCGATCAAGCCGAAATCCTTGGCCTCGTCCGCCGTCATGAAATGGTCACGGTCGAGCGTGCGTTCAATGGTCTCGTAGTCCTGGCCGGTGTGCTGGACATAGACCTCGTTGAGGCGACGCTTCAGCTTGATGATGTCGAGCGCGTGACGCTCGATGTCCGACGCCTGTCCGGAGAAGCCGCCCGACGGCTGGTGCACCATAATTCTCGCGTTCGGGGTCGCAAAGCGCATGTCCTTGTGACCGGCGCAGAGCAGAAGCGAGCCCATCGACGCAGCCTGCCCGATGCAGAGCGTCGAGACGGCCGGCTTGATGAACTGCATCGTGTCGTAGATCGCCATGCCCGACGTCACCACGCCGCCCGGCGAGTTAATGTAAAGCGCGATCTCCTTCTTCGGGTTCTCGGCCTCGAGGAAGAGCAGCTGCGCGCAGACGAGCGTCGCCATGCCGTCCTCGATCGGGCCCGTGATGAAGATCACGCGCTCCTTCAGGAGCCGGGAGAAGATGTCATAGGCCCGCTCGCCCCGGTTCGTCTGCTCGACGACCATCGGAACAAGGTTCATCATGGTCTCGACGGGATGCTTCATGGTGGTCTCTCGTGAAGGGGCTGGCCGACGCCGTGTCGGTCGAATCAGGCTCGGTATTCCGCTTGCCTAGATAGGGCGCGTGGGGCGGCCTGCGCAAGAAGGTGCCCTTTTCGGGTGGCAGCCCCGCGCGAGCCAGGCTCTGGGAGCTCGTCCGAAAGGTAAGCCGGCTCGGCTCGTCGGTGCTCTCCGCCACCTTTTCCGTTCCCGGTCCATGCCGATGCCGCCGGCCTCGACTGCGTTCGGCGCCTCATGGGCGACGAAAACGCCTCTTCGATGCTCCGCCGGGACTTTCCGGACGGGCCCTCAGCGCGACGGGTCGCCATCGTCCTCGTCGGGATCCTTGGGGTCGGGCGGTATGATCGTGCCGTCCGGATTTCGAGTGACCGTTCTCAGGCTGGAGCGATCCGTCGCCTTCGTCGCGGCAGGCGCGCCAGCTTCCGCGGCGTTCGTGCCTTCTGCGGCCGCTTCCGTTCCGATGCCGGCCACGCGCAGCGGCGGCGCCTCGTGCGACTTCGTCTCGCCGAACCAGACGGTGGTCTGCGGGAAGGGAATCTCGATGCCGCGCTCGTCCATCATCTCCTTGATGACCTCCTTGTAGAGGCGTCCGATCCCCCATTGCTTGCCCGGCAGCGTTCTCACCCGCCCGCGCACGACGACCGCGTTGTCGCCGAGCGTCTCGACGCCGAGCATCTCGAAATCCGCGATGATGCTCGTTCCCTCGGGCGTTTCGCGCACGCGCTGGAACGCGTCCAGCATCACCGCCTTCACCTCCCCGACCTTCTCCCGATAGGCGACCGAGACGTCCGCCACGAAGTTCGAGAAGTCCTTCGTCATGTTGGCGACCTGATCGACCGACGAGAAGGGAATCAGGTGATAGGTGCCGTCGAGCGAGCGCAGGCTCACCGAGCGGATCGTCAGCTTCTCGACGACCCCCGATACCGAACCGAGCTGCACGACGTCGCCCTCGTTCAGGGCGTTCTCGATCTGGATGAACGCCCCGGTGATGATGTCTTGGACAAGCTTCTGCGCGCCGAAACCGACCGCGAGGCCGACGACGCCGGCACCTGCCAAGAGCGGCGCGATGTTGATGCCGATCTGCGAGAGCACCAGCATCAGCACGATCAACGCCAGCGCGATCGTCAGAGCATTCTTGAACAGCGACAGGAGAGTGCGCTCGCGAGCCGTCGGCACCGAGCCGAAGTTCGGGTTGAGCCGGTATTCCACCCAGGACGAGAAGACGAGATGGATGCCGAAACCGACGGTCAGGATCACGAGGGCCCCGATCAGGGCGCTCGTCAATCGCCGGCCGACATCGCTCGACGCGAAGGACTGGAGATCGATGATCGACCAGGCGTGAAGGATGACCCCGATCACGACGGCGATGACGATGATCCGCAGGATCAGGAGAAGCTTGGGAATGAAGCCGTTGATCCGGCGCTCCAGAAGCGGGAACCGCTCGCTGGTGGCCGCCGACACGCGGATGCCCCGAACGATGAACCGCGTCAGGATCGTGACGACCAACCCTCCGACCGCCATCGCAGCGATCGAAACCAGCGAGGCGCCGAGCATGAATTGAAACCCGTTGCGCGGACTGCTGATCCAAAGAGCGAAGAGGGCTGTCACGAAGGACGCCGCCAGCAGCCACCAGAGGTGGCCGAGAAGGTGATGAACGCGCGCCTGCGGGTTGCGCGCGCCCTCGCGATACGCTCGCTGCAGCCGCAGCTTCACGCGTTCCCGGTTGGCCAGCACGAGCCACAGCATCACGAGGTAGGCCACCGTCACGACGAGGAAGCGGACGGCATTGCCGGCCGCGATGCTCGAGATCGACTGCACCACCGGCGCAACGAAGAGGAACGTGTAGCCGAGAAGCGTGATCACCAGAGCGAGCCGACGATACCAGTAGCGCGCCTGCCCGTCGCTGAAGGGGGTCAACCGAAGAGGCGGATTGTGAGGAGCGACGAAGGCCGCGAGCCCGACCTTGATCAATTCGGTCAAGGCGAAGGCATTGAGAAACAGCGCTTCGTTGATGTCGGGCGGACCGCCGGACAGAACGAGCGAGGTCGCATGGCCTGCGGCCGCAGCCAGGATCACCGTCAGCGCGTCGGCGAGCATCGCGCCGGCCGCGAGCGACAGCCTCAGGACCGGCGATTTGGGCTTCGCCTTCGATCCGAGCCAGTGCACCAGACGGCGACGCGGCAACGACACCAGCGCGAGAGCCAGGAGCGTCGCGATCGCGATGGTCGAGACCGGCAGGATGGCCTGCCAGACGCGGGGCAGATTGATCGCCTGCGCTCCCGAAAGGAACGCGCCGGCCTGGGCGACGAGACCGGCGACCTCCGTGGTGCCCTCCTGAAGCGCCGCCACGGTGGAACGGGTGTAGGAGGCAAGGTGGGCCGGCACGGATTCGGAGAGATCGCCCTCCCCGGTCAGGATCGGCGTCTCGGTCGAGGAGGTCTCGGTCGAGGGCTGGTAGGCGCTGGCCTTCAGCGTCTCGATCAACCTGTTGCGCGTCGCTTCGGTCTCGAGGATGCGGATCAGCTCGTCGAGGTCCTTGCGCTGATCGTCGGACGGCGCTCCCGCCGATGTCTCCGTCCCACTGGTCGCCGTCGGCAGCTTGGGAAGAAGGTTCGTGGTCTGCGCTCGCAGCGGCTGAGGAAGAATCGTCGAGGCGACGAGAAGGCCGAACGCGAGAAGCAGCGCTCGAGCACCGGTGTGTCGGATCATGGAGCTCCGGTCCGTGGCGGGCATGGGTCTTCGCCGGGCCGGATGAAAGCCTGCGCCCGGGCGGTTCGAGGTCCCGAACTAGAGTCCGGATGCGACGAAGCCATGGCAGGTCGCGAAATCCTGCGACCGTCCCAAACGAAAAAGGCCGCCCCTGAGGGCGGCCTTCTCGATACGAACTTATGAAGCCGTGATCAGGCGGCCGAGGACAGCTCTTCCTCGTCGTCCTTCATCAGCTCGTCCTTGGTGACGGTCTTGTCCGTCACGGCCACGGTCGCGAGGAGGTGGTCGACGACCTTCTCCTCGTAGATCGGGGCGCGCAGGCTCTGGATCGCTTCCGGCGTCTTGCGGAAGTAGTCGTAGACCTGCTGCTCCTGACCCGGGTACTGGCGCACCTGGTCGATGACCGCGCGCTGCAGCTCCTCGTCCGACACCGTCACGCCGGCCTTCTCGCCGATCTCCGACAGGACCAGACCGAGACGGACGCGGCGCTCGGCGAGCTTGCG
The DNA here is from genome assembly GCF_001423245.1 of Aureimonas sp. Leaf324. Classification (GTDB taxonomy): domain Bacteria; phylum Pseudomonadota; class Alphaproteobacteria; order Rhizobiales; family Rhizobiaceae; genus Aureimonas. Next base: position 279,997 of record NZ_LMOH01000001.1, on the reverse strand, counting down.
ATACTCCGCGCGCGCCTTCTCCTCGGTCGTGTCCTCGTCCTCGAAGCTCTTGCCGCTCTGCTCGAGCTCGCGCGACACCTGGTTCCAGATGTTGTTGAACTCGGCCTCGACGAGCTTCTCGGGCAGCTCGAACGAATACTCGGCGTCGAGCTGGTCGAGGAGCTGACGCTTCACCTTCTGCCGGGTCGCCTGACCGAACTGGCTTTCGATCTGGCCGCGAACGATCTCGCGCAGGCGGGCGATCGACTCGAGGCCCAGCTTCTTGGCGAGCTCGTCGTCGAGTTCCATCGCGTCGGGCGCCGCCACGGCCTTCACCGTCACCGCGAACTCGGCGTCCTTGCCCGCGAGATGGGCGGCACCGTAGTCCTCCGGGAACTTGACGTTGACCGTCTTCTCCTCACCGGCCTTCACGCCGACGAGCTGGTCCTCGAAGCCCGGGATGAACTGGCCCGAGCCGAGCACGAGGTTGGAGTCCTCGGCCGAACCGCCCTGGAACGCCTCGCCGTCGACCTTGCCGACGAAATCCATCGTGACGCGGTCGCCGTTCTCGGCGGCGCCGTCCTTCGGCTGGAAGGTGCGGGCGCTCTCGGCGATGCGCTTGACCTGATCCTCGACTTCCTCGTCGCCGATCTCGACGACCGGACGCTCGATCTTGATGCCGTCCGTCTCCTTCAGGTCGAAGGTCGGCAGCGTCTCGTAGGCGACGGTGAAGCGGAAGTCGCTCTCGCCGCGCAGGACCTTCTCGGCCTCGCCCTCGTCCTCGGTCATCTGGATCTCGGGCTGCATCGCTGAGCGCTCGTTGCGCTCCGCGATTACCGAGCGCGGGGTCTCGTTGATGATCTGGTTGACGATCTCGGCCATGACGGAGCGGCCATACGACTTGCGCATGTGGCTCATCGGCACCTTGCCGGGGCGGAAGCCCTTGATCTTGACCTGATCCTTGATCTCGTAGAGGCGAGTCTGCAGACGCGCTTCGAGATCGGACGCCGGCACGACGATCTCGATCTCGCGCTTCAGGCCTTCGGCCTTGGTTTCCCTAACCTGCATCGTCAACCCTTCATGGTCTCGACCGGCGGCCCTTCAGACCCGCCGCCGATCCTGATTGAATCTCGTTGGCGCCGAGCAGGCGCGGGCCGGGAGATCCGGACCTGAACGCCGCGGGCTGTCGGAACGCAACACCCGCCACCCGGCCATCCCGGCCTTTTAGTTGAGCGACCCTAGTCGATCAAGGGGCATGGGAAATGCTTTGCGGCATCGAGCCATGGCAAAACGGGTTCGTCAAATCGGCTCGCAGTGGACGTCTGCCGGCCACGTCCATGCCGGTTCGCCGCATGAAAACGGCAAAAGCCGGCTGATCGCCGTGTGCGCCCTCAGACGCTCAGGCTCTTCCCTCCGGAACTACGGCAGGGGTGAGCGACGGGACGCGCCGAGCGCGAAGGAACCGCTGCGCCGGCAACTCCACGCACTCGTGGAGCAAAGCCGAAGCGGCGAGCGATGCAAGGACGAACACCGGAAGAGCCCATGAACCGTAAACGTTGGTTTCGACGAGATACGCGATGACCGGATGCAGAAGGTAGAGAGCGAACGATGTGGCTCCGAGATATCGAACAGGTCGAGACGCCAGCACACGCGAAACCACCCCTTCTCCGCGAGCCAGGATATAGATGAGCAAAGCCGCGGGGACGGCCGGGGCAAGGCTGTTGCCGAACCAGAACGAGCCGGCCGCCCCCCATTCGGGCAAATACGGAAAGAGCAAGGCGCCCGCTAGCGTCAGGTTGAACAGCACGAGGGCACCGGCGAGGAACTCCAGGGCTGTCGCGGACCAGAGGCCCCTCGTGGTTCGGCGATCGCGCGACAGGAAAACCGTGCATGCCATCATTCCACAGGTGAACTCGAAGAGCCGAGCCAGTGGGTTCACCATGACGATCCCGAGATAGTCTACGGACGTCGAAGATGGAGCATAGCCCGGCAGCTTCGTGGCGTTCGCGGCCCAGACGCAAAGTGCCCCGAGCAGAAGCATCGATCCAAGGGTAGCAGCCTTCTGCAACCGGAGCCCGTAGAGCAGAACCGGGAAAGCTGCGTAGAACGCCATTTCCGTCGACAGGCTCCAACTCACGCTATTGTACGCGAAATAGGTGCTGCCGACCGGGACCCAGCTCTGCAGCAGCAGGAGGTTCGCCAAAAGGTTCACCATCGAGCCTTCGTAGCCGAAGACGAAGAACCAGATCCCGAGCGCCGCGAGGTGAGAAGGAAAAACCTTGGCAGCACGGGCATAGATGAACTGCCCAGCTTCCCGGAAGCCCAACACCGTCCGATACTGATAGGTCAGGATGAACCCGGAAAGGACGAAGAAGATCGAAACACCCTGGGCGAGGCTTCCACCCTCGTTCCAGGCGTCGCTCGGCATCAGACGACCCGATATGTGATGGATGACGATCGCGGCAGCAGCGAAGAACCGGAGCCCGGTCAATGCTCCGAGATGTCGACGCTGCCCCATCTCCCGCCCCCCAGAAACAACTCAGGGTGCCTGATGACACACTTCGCCGGCGAGGGTCCACTGTTCTCGGTTGCCGAGCCAACTTCGGACGACCGAAGGCCGACTTCCGACCGATGAGAAGCCCGCTTCGCGGACCGCGGAAGGCGAAAGCGTCTGCATCGAACTTTCGCCGCCAATGCCTCACCCACCGAGACTGAAAGCGATTTCGTCTAACGGCTCGACGGTAAGTGGGTCGGATTTGGTGCGGGTGGAGGGACTCGAACCCCCACGCTTTTGGCGCTAGAACCTAAATCTAGTGCGTCTACCAGTTTCGCCACACCCGCACGGTCGCGCCACGACATGCGGTGCGCCGCGTCGCTATAGCATCGCCCGTCCGGGCACGCCACGACGAAAAGGGGCTGCGCCGAAGGCTCGCTACGGCCTTTGGCTCGGATCAGGCTCGGATCACGACGTCCTTTCAAGACCGTTAACGCAGGCCGCTTTCCATGCCGGTCTCGCAGCATTGTGCATTGCACAATCCGCAAGGCTGCCATGCAGTTCGGGCCCTGACCAGCCAAGGTTAAACCGATTATATCTGGCTTATCGAAGCTCGGGACTTCAACCAGCGCTTCCCAGATCCAACGTTCGAGCCATCGGCAAAACCATGAATATCGTCCGCTCCTACAACACCTGGCGCCGCTACCGCGAGACCTGCGCCGAGCTCAACCGGCTGTCGAGCCGCGAGCTCTCGGACCTCGGCATCGCCCGCTCCGATATCCGCACCCTCGCGCGTCAGGCCACGCGCTGATCCGAACGATCCCTTTCGCGACGGCCCATCCTCCTCCCAAAGGGCCCGAGCGGATCCAAGCCTGCGATCTTCTCCTCCCATTCGCAGGCTTCATCCCGACACCCGCCGGTCCTCCCCCGGCGGGTGTCGTCGTTTCGAGGGGTGTTTCGCGACGGTGCCGCCAATGATATCAAGCGGCATGTCACACGATCCCATTCACATCGTCGGCGGCGGGCTCGCCGGCTCCGAAGCCGCCTGGCAGTTGGCGAACAGCGGCATCCCCGTGATCCTGCACGAGATGCGCGGCACGCGCGGAACCGACGCCCACAAGACCGACGACCTCGCCGAGCTCGTCTGCTCCAATTCGTTTCGATCCGACGACGCCGAGACGAACGCGGTCGGCGTTCTGCACGCCGAGATGCGCCTCGCCGGCTCTCTCATCATGCGCTGCGCCGATGCCAACCAGGTGCCGGCGGGCGGCGCGCTGGCGGTCGATCGCGATGGCTTCGCGCAGGCGGTGACGGCCACGCTGGCTGCTCACCCCTTCGTCAGCGTGGTGCGCGAGGAAATCGCCGCCCTGCCGCCCGCCGACTGGGGGCACACGATCATCGCCACCGGCCCCCTCACCGCCGAGCGGCTCGCCGAGGCTATCCGCGCCGAGACGGGGGCGGACGCCCTCGCCTTCTTCGATGCCATCGCGCCGATCGTCCATTTCGACTCGATCGACATGAACACGGCCTGGTTCCAGTCCCGCTACGACAAGGTCGGCCCGGGCGGCACGGGCAAAGACTACATCAACTGCCCGATGGACCGCGAGCAGTATGAAGCCTTCGTCGCTGCCCTCGTGGCCGGCGACAAGACGGAGTTCCGCGAGTGGGAGGGCACGCCCTACTTCGACGGCTGCCTGCCGATCGAGGTGATGGCCGAGCGCGGTTCCGAGACCCTGCGTCACGGGCCGATGAAGCCGATGGGCCTGACGAACGCCCACAATCCGACCGTGAAGGCCTACGCCGTCGTGCAGTTGCGGCAGGATAATGCGCTCGGCACGCTCTACAACATGGTCGGTTTCCAGACGAAGCTGAAATACGCCGATCAGGTCCGTGTCTTCCGCACGATCCCCGGCTTGGAGAACGCCGAGTTCGCCCGTCTCGGCGGCCTCCACCGCAACACCTACCTGAATTCCCCGACGCTGCTCGACCGTACGCTGCAGCTCAGGAGCCGTCCGGGACTGCGCTTCGCCGGGCAGATCACCGGCTGCGAAGGTTATGTCGAGTCCGCGTCCGTCGGGCTGATGGCCGGCCGGTTCGCGGCCGCGGAAGCGCGTGGGGAAACGGCGGTCCCGCCGCCCCAGACGACGGCCATGGGTGCCCTCCTCGCCCATATCACCGGGGGCCACCTCGCCACGGAAGAGGAAGGCGGCAAGCGTTCGTTCCAGCCGATGAACGTCAACTTCGGCCTGTTCCCGCCGGTCGATGTGCCCCGCGAAGAGGGCAAGCGCCTGCGCGGCAAGGAGAAGACGATCGCCAAGAAGCGCGCGATGGCACGGCGGGCGCTGGCGGACTTCTCCGGTTGGCTCGCCGCCGAACCCGTCGCGCTGCCCGTCGCGGCGGAATAGCCGCGCCTCGTCAGCGCATGCTCGCCCATTCGCCGTGACGCAGGGCAACGCCGGCCTGCATCCACAGAAGCTCGCCCGTCGCACTCCATCGCAGGTGCGCGACGCGGAGCCGGACGGTCCGGCCATCTGCCGATCGCAGGTCGACCGCGAGCGCGGGAAGGCTTCCGGCGTTCGTAGATGAACGGTCGCCGGGAAGCGCGGCGATCAAGTCGAACCGGTCCGTCAGCCCTCGATAGGTGACGGCCAGCGTCTGCCCTTCGAGATGGAGGGCCGGATCGATCTCGTCGGTTCCGGTGATCGTGCCGAGCAACGGCACGACGCGATCGAACCCGCCGACATCCCAGGCGCCTTCGGTCGAGAAACTCTGGTCGACGCTTCGGGTCGCCTCGGCCTCGCGGGCGGCAACCTCACCCATCAAGCTTCGGATCCGCGCCAATCGCTCCTCGGGCGGCGTATCCGCGAAAGCGTCGAGGCGGCTCGCAAGGCGGTCGCCCTCCTCCACGTCGTCGAGCGCGTCGAGGCGTGAGGTGAGGACGCTTCGCTGCGATCCGTCGAGATCGCGCATTCCCTCTACGCCGCCGCGCAGATGCGCCCCGAAATCGCGCTCGATCAGGCCGGTCTGGCTCCGCCCGACCGTCGCGACGACACCCCAGGGGCCGACCGTCGAGAGCGTCAGCAGCACCGGCAGGACGCCGACGATCAGGCGAATGTCCGATCGCGTCCGAGGCAGCAGTTGCAGCAGCGCCGCGATGGCGGCAGCCAAGCCGTAGGCAGCCGAGAAGTATCGCTCGACGGTCCACCCTTCGTTGGCGACGCGTAAACCCAGGGCGTAGGCGAAGAGCGCGAGCGGCACGACCATAAGCACGGCCCACGCCCGCGCGAAGACCCGCGCGGCCGGGGCGAGATCGTGGAGATAGGGCTCCAGCCCGACACGCAGCGACAGGACGAAGGCCGAATACAGGAGGACGATCCAGCCGATTTCGTTCTTCGGAACGTCGCCTGTCAGCAGAATCTTCGCGGCGTAGACGTAGATGACGGCGCTCGCGACGAGCACGAGCGGCGCGGTCACCCATTCGAAGAGCGGCCGCACGGCGCGCTCCAGTCGCTCCCCGGTTCGATCGCGCACCGCGACCGCGTCCGGTTGCGGCACTCGGCCCAGCGCGAAGAGAGGGCCGACCAGGGTGAGGCCGGTCGTGAAGAGATGCGCATAGGCACGGCTGGTCAGCCCGACGCCGAACAGGGTCCGAACCATCTCGAAGATGGCGGTGAAACCGAGGAGGAAGATGAGGACCGAGAACCAGCCAAGCGTCAGCCCGAGCGCCGTCCACAGCGCGAACTCCCAGAAGTCGCGCGAACTGCCGCGCCCGATGAACGGCGCCAAGGGCACGGCGGTCAGGATCGCGAGCGTCAGCGCAGGGCCGTGAAGCAGGAACGGGTGTGCGTAGGCGACGATCGTGCCGACGATCGCAAGCCCGCCGAAGCCCGCGACACGAGCCGCCAAACCGGACACACCCCGGCTTTCCGCCCACAGAGTGAGCGCCACCGACGCCGAGGCGCCCGCGACCAGACCAAGAAGCCAGCGGCTCACCGTGTCGGCGGCTTCGAGATCGGTCGCGACCACCCAATTGGCGATCGCCGAGATGGCCAGGATCGCGAGCGCGGCTGCGGGGAAGCGGAACGTGGCTTCGCCGGATCGGACCACGAGCGATCTCAGGAGGCCGGCGAGGCGGGACGCGTTGAAACGCATGGGGGAACTTTTCTTCGGTCTCAGGCAGCGCCTAGCGGCGCATCGTTCGCCAGTAGAACCAGAGCCGGCGAAGAGGTTCCGTCGGCGACCGAGACTTTTGTCCGATACCGCGCGCGGCGAACAGGACGGGGAGTAGCGCCGGACGGACCGAGGCGCCGAGACGATCGATCTGCGCCTCGGCCCTCGCCAGATGATCGCGCCCGAAGGCGACCATCGCCTCGCGAGCGGGTTCGGCGGCCGGACCGCCGGCAAGCCAGGCGGACGCGTCGAGGCCGGTGGCGCCCAGAATGTCGGACGGGACGAAAATCTGATGGCGGGCGCGGTGACGCTCCGCGTCACGCAGGACGAGGGCCGCACAGGCGGCGACGCCCGCATGACCCGCCGCCTCGGCTGCGACCGGTGCCGCCGACCGATCGAGGATCATCGCCGCCAGCATGGCGATGGCCGACTGGGTCTCGCCGGCATAGGCCTCGAATTCCTGCCGGTCTCCCATGGGATCGGAGTAGAGATCGAAGATGCGGGCGTCGAGGTAGCGTTCGAAGGCATCAACCGGCAGGTCGTAGCGGCGCACCGTCTCGACCAGCGCGGTGGCCACGGGCGAGCCCTGCCCCGCCGCCTCGGCCTCGGCTTCCTTGGAGGTCAGCCGATCGCGCCACCACTGCAGCCGGATCTCGCCCGGCATCGGCTGGCTGACGTGATCGCGGATGCGCGCGGTCTCGATCGCGAACGCATACAGCGCCCAAAGGCCGTCCCGCCGATCCTCCGGGGCGAAGCCGACGGAAACGGCTCGATCGGCGTCGCCGTCCTGCACGATCCGCGCGCACTCGGCGTAGGCACTTTCCTGCGCCCCGTCCCCCGTCATTCGACGGCCACGAGTGCGGCGGCGACGGGGCGTCCTTCGAGGAGCATGATGTTGTAGGTGCGGACCGCCGCGCCCGTCGACATCGGATCGCAGGAGATGCCGCGATCGCGAAGCCGCGTCAGAAGCGCTACCGGCGGACGCCGGATGTCCCGGCCCGTCCCGAACAGAAGGAAGCGGATATCGTCCGCCTCTTCCAGCACCTTCATCAGACGGTCGCCTGTGAACGGCTGCTCCTCGGTCGCCGTCCAGCCGTAGATGCCGGACGGCAGGCACAGGATCGAGCCCCTGTGCGACATGTCGGCGAAGCGGAACCCACCGTTGCCGTAGGCATCGATGGGTGCGCGGCGCGGGTAGTGCGCGTCGCGGATTTCGCCGCTCACCTCACGCCTGCCCGGCGCGCGGCGTGTTGCCGATACGGGCCTTCTTCTCGGCCTCCAGCGCGTCCTTCGGGTCGCCGCCACGGATCGTCTCCGGCCGGAGCTTGAAGTAGATGAGGACCGGGGCCGCGATGAAGATCGACGAGTAAACGCCAACGAGAACGCCCGCCAGCATCGGCGCTACGAAGACGCGGATGACGTCGCCGCCGAAGCCGTAGAGCGCCACCAGCGCGAGCACCAGCGTGACCGCGGTCAGCATGGTGCGCGACAGCGTTTCGTTCAGCGAGCGGTCGATGATCTCCGAGATCGGCATCTTCTTGTACTTGCGCAGGTTCTCTCGGATGCGGTCGAACACGACGACCGTGTCGTTCAGCGAGTAGCCGACGATCGTCAGCAGCGCGGCGATCGAGGTCAGGTTGAACTCGAGCTGCGAGACCACGAGGAAGCCCATGGTCATCGCGACGTCGTGCGCCGTGGCGAGCAGTGCACCGATCGCGAACTGCCACTCGAAGCGGATCCAGACATAGGCGGCGATCGCCAGCAGCGAGGCTCCGACGCCGAAGATCGCGGCCCAGGCGAGTTCGCCGGACACCGTCGGGCCGACGACCTCGACGCGCTCAAACGTATAGTCGTTCTGCAGCGACGCGCGAACGGCGTTGACGCTCGTCTGCGGCGTCTGGAGGTCCTGCTCCTGTACGGCATAGCGGATCAGCACGTCCTGCGGCGAGCCGAACTCCTGCACCTGGACGTCGCCTTCGATGATCGGCGAAAGATCCTCACGGATCTTCGCGACGTCCGCCTGCGGCGCCTTCGACTTCACCTCGAGCACCGTGCCGCCAGTGAAGTCGATGCCGAAGTTGAGGCCGCCCACGAACAGGCTGCCGATCGAGGCGATCGACAGGCCGATCGTGATCGCGAAGGCCCATTTGCGGATCGCCATGAAGCGGATGTTCGTGCCGTGCGGCACGAAGGACACCCAGCCCTTCGGCACCTCCTTCGGACGACGCTTCTTCACCCAGAACGCCACCATCCAGCGCGTCAGCGTCAGAGCCGTGAAGATCGTCGTGAAGATGCCGAGAGCCAGCGTCACGGCGAAGCCGCGAACCGGTCCGGAGCCGAGGAAGAACAGAATAACGGCCGCGATCAGCGTCGTGACGTTCGCGTCCATGATCGTGCCGAGCGCCTTATGGAAGCCGGCATCGATCGACTGGACGACCGATCGCCCGTTCCGCCGCTCTTCCAGAATGCGCTCATAGATCAGGACGTTCGAGTCCACCGCCATGCCCATGGTGAGCACGATGCCGGCGATGCCGGGCAAGGTCAGCGTCGAGCCCAGCACGGAGAGCAGCGCCACCAAGATGATAACGTTCACCAGGAGCGCGATGTTGGCGATGATGCCGAGGAAGCCGTAGGCGATGAACATGAAGGCGATGACGAAGACACCGCCGATGATGCCCGCGTTCTGGCCGGCGGAGATCGAGTCCGCGCCGAGTCCCGGCCCGACCGTCCGCTCCTCGATGATGTCGAGCGTCGCGGGCAGCGCGCCCGCGCGGAGGAGGACCGACAGGTCGTTCGCGGTCTGAACCGTGAAATTGCCCGAGATCTGCGCTTGGCCGCCGAGGATCGGCTCGCGGATGTTCGGCGCCGAAAGCACCTTGTTGTCGAGGACGATGGCGAAGGGTCGGCCGACGTTCTGCTGCGTCACCTCGCCGAAGCGCTGGGCGCCGCGCGCATCGAAGCGAATGTTCACGACCGGCTGGTTGTTCTGCTGGTCGAAGCCGGCCTGCGCGTCGGTGAGATTGTCGCCCGAGATCATCACCTGCCGCTGGACGAGGACCGGCACGGGCGGCGTGTCGTTCGTCTCCAGAAGCTCGGAGCCCGCGGGGACCGGCTGCTGCCCGGCCTTCACCGCATCCGGCGAATTGTTGACGTCGACAAGGCGGAAGGTCAGCCGCGCGGTCTGGTTCAGGAGCGCCTTGAGGCGCGCCGGATCCTGGAGGCCCGGCACCTGCACCATGATGCGATCGACGCCCTGGCGCTGGATCACCGGCTCGGTCGTGCCGAGCTCGTCGACGCGGCGGCGCACCACCTCGATCGACTGGCCCACGGCGGTCGAGAGTCGGTAATTGATGCCGGCGTCGGTGAGCGTCAGGCGAAAGCTGCCCGGCTCGGTCTCGGTGAGCTCCGTCTCGGTGACGGAGCCGCCGGCGAGGAGGCTCGTGGAGACCGGCGAGGTGATGTTCTGAAGCGCCGTGCGTGCCGCCGCGCCCTGCGAGGGATCGCGCAAGGTGAACACGACGCCGCCGTCGCGCTCGGCAAGGTTCGCAAAGCCGACATTGGCATTGCGCAGCGACAGCTGCACGTCGTCGCGAAGGCTCTGGAGCCGGTCGTTGACCAGCGACGCGCGATCGACCTCGAGAAGGACGTAGGAGCCGCCCTGCAGATCGAGGCCGAGCGTCATCGGCCGATGCGGCAGGAAGCCCGGCAGCGCCTCCCGCTGGGATTGCGTCAGGAGATTCGGCATCGCGAACAGGATGCCGGCGACCACCGCGAGCCAGATGAGGACGGTTTTCCAGCGGGAGAAATGAAGCATGACGTCCTCGAATCATGGCGAGGGGGCGAGTGGCCTGCGCCCTCGCCCGTTGCCGCCCGAAGGCGGATCGACGTGAAGAAGGCCGAGAACCCCCGGCCTTCGGAATGCAACCTCGAAAGAGGTTATTTCGTGTTGGCGGCGACCGGCTCGCCCTTGGTGCGCACGTCCGCGATCATCGACTGGAGGACGCGGATCTTGGTCTGCTCGGAGATTTGAACCTCGAGCTCGCCGTTGTCCATGACCTTGGTCACCTTGGCGATGATGCCGCCGCCGGTCACGACCGTGTCACCCCGGCGGATGTTGCGCAGCATCTCGTCGCGCTTCTTGGCCGCGCCGCGCTGCGGGCGGATGATCAGGAAGTACATGATCGCGAAAACCGCGATGAACGGCAGGATGCTGATGAGGATGCTCTCCGGCCCCCCGGCTGCGGCGGCGGTCTGGGCGAAAGCCGGCGTGACGAACATCAACTACTCCTAGGACAGGACGGAAACGGGCAATCGCGCCCTTCACAAGTCGGCCGCAATATACGAACGGTCGGCCTGATTGCAACACAAGCCGACGCGGCATGAACGAGTGTTTCGCCGCCCCCAGAAGGACATAGCGAGACTGTGACCGCGCTCGAAGACGACCGGACCGCCCTTCTTCGCCGCATCGCCGATGCCCTGGATCGATTGGCCCCTGCCCCCGTGCCGCCCGCCGATCTCACGCGCGCCGACTGTTTCGTCTTCCAGCCGCCGCTAGCGCTGCACTCTGTGCCGAAGGTGAACCGGGTACCCGTCGAGCTGCTTCGCGGGATCGACCGATCGCGCGAGATCCTCCTGGAGAACACCCGCCGCTTCGCGGCCGGCTTGCCGGCCAACAACGCCCTTCTCTGGGGCGCGCGCGGCATGGGCAAGTCGTCGTTGGTCAAGGCCGCGCACGAGTGGTCGAACCGGGAAGCCGCCGCCGGCACCGCCCCCCTCAAGCTGATCGAGATCCACCGCGAGGACATCGACCACCTGCCGGCGCTGATGCAGGTCCTGCGCGCGCAGCCCTTCCAGATCCTCCTCTTCTGCGACGACCTCTCGTTCGACCACGACGACACGTCGTACAAGTCGCTGAAGGCGGCGCTCGACGGCGGCGTCGAGGGACGCCCGGCCAACGTCCTATTCTACGCGACGTCGAACCGGCGGCATCTTCTCCCCCGCACGATGATGGAAAACGAGCAGTCCACCGCGATCAATCCCGCCGAGGCGGTCGAGGAAAAGGTCTCGCTGTCCGACCGGTTCGGCCTCTGGCTCGGCTTCCACAAGTGTTCGCAGGACGACTATCTCGCGATGGTCGCGGGCTACGTTCGCGAGGGCGGGCTCGGCGTCGATGCGGACGCGTGGCGGGCCGAGGCGCTGGAATGGTCGACCACCCGCGGTAACCGGTCGGGCCGCGTCGCCTACCAGTTCGTCCAGGATCTCGCCGGACGACTCGGAAAACGCTTCGATCTCTGAAACGCGAAAAGGTCCCGACGCATCAGCATCGGGACCTCGCTTCGGATCAGGCTGCAGTCGATGCTGTCAGCGCAGATAGGTCATCGGGTTCACCGGCGAGGAGTCCTTGCGCACTTCGAAGTGGACCATCGGCGAGTCCGCTTCGCCGGTCATGCCCGCTTTGGCGATCTCCTGTCCGCGCTTCACGGTCGAGCCGCGCTGCACGAGGATGTCGTCGGCATAGCCGTAGACGGTGACGAGGCCGTTGTCGTGCTTGACGAGAACGGTCTTGCCGAACTCCTTCAGGCCCTCGCCGGCATAGATCACGACGCCGTTCTCGGCCGCCTTGATCGGGGTGCCGCGCGGCACCGAGATGTTCAGGCCGTCGTTGCGGCGCGAGCCGACCTTGTCGCCGAAGTTCTTGACCACGCGGCCCTGCACCGGCCAGCGGAACTGATCGATTCCGGTCGAGGCGGGCGCGAGCGACGCCTCTTCCTTCTCCTCTTCCTGCGCAACCGTGGTGGCGGGGGCCGGTGCGGCGGCGGCGACTGCGGTATCGCTCGCCTTCGGCGCGGCATGCGCCGCCGGCGCCGCAGGAGTGGAAGTCGCAGCCGCCACCGCCGGCTGCGCGGGCTTCGGCGCCTGTGCGGCGGCATGAGCCGGCGCGGCGGCTGCCGGAGCGGCCGGGGTCGCGGCCGCGATCGGGCGGTTGGCGGGAGCGGCGCGCGGCGCCGGGATGGCGGCGGCCTGCGCCTGGAGGGTCGTCGGCGGAGCGCCGAGCGAAGCGACGCGGGTGTTTGCGGCGGCCGGAGCCGCAGCGCCGCCCGGCAGCGTCAGCGTCTGGCCGATGCGAATGTTGTCGCTGCTGAGGCCGTTGGCGGCGCGCAGTTCCGCGACGCTGACGCCCGAGCGGCGAGCGATCCCGAGAAGCGAGTCGCCCGGCTCGACCTTCACGCTCGCGGAGCGGACGCCGGATGCCACTGGTGCGGCGCGGCCCATCGACGACTGCGCGACCTGGGCCTGGCCGATCGGCGCGGACGCCGTGCTCTGGACGGGCGCGGGCGCGGGATAGGAGGAAGGCGCCGTCGGCGCGTTGCCGTAGGACGAGGCCGGCGGAGGCGGCAGCGAGGAACGGCTGACGGCAGGCGTCTCGACGGCGGCGTAGGTCTGCTGCGGCGGCTGGTAGGCGGGCGCGGCCGGCGCGGCGGCAACCTGCGTGCTCGCGATCGGCGCCTTGGGAATCGCCCCCGTGTAGAAGCCGTCCTGAAGCCGCGTCGCATCGGCGCTGCAGCCTGCCGTGATCGAGACAACCGAAACCAGCGCGGCGGAGCGAATCAGCTTCTGCCGAAAAAGCCGCATAACGTGCGTGCGCATCTCAATCCCCATGCCTTCACCAACCTTCGCCTATTCAACCGCGTTAATGTTACCCGCCGGTTAAACGAAGGAGCGAAAGCGAGGTATTCCTTTACAGGAGTGACGCTTTTCCGATTTCCAGCGGCTGGAGACGGACCGGGAAGAGCGGGGTCAACTCGAAGCGGCTCCCCTGCCGATGATGGCGGACCATCTGCTGAACGCCGTCCCCTGCCCCGATGGCAGCAACGAGCATCGCGCCCGACGCCATCTGGTCGACGAAGGCCTTCGGCAGTTCATCGAATGAACCATGCACCACGATCCGGTCGTAGGGCGCGGCCTCGGCATAGCCGGCGCGTCCGTCCTCCTGAAGGAAGGTCACGTTGCTGAGCGAGCAGGCGCGCAGCCGCTCGTTGGCGGCCGACGACAGGGTGCGGTAGCGCTCCAGCGTGACGACGTGGACGCCGAGACGGGCGAGCAGCGCCGTCACGTAGCCGCTGCCGGTGCCGATTTCGAGCACGCGATGCTCGGGCTGCACGCGGAGAGCGGCGGCGATGCGAACCGCCGTCCGCGCGCTCGGCATCGTCTGGCCGCAGGGCAGCGGGAACGTGTGTTCGCCGTAGGGGTCGGCGACGCCGTCGGGCACGAAGAGCCGCCGCGGGATCGCCTCGACCGCCTCCATGAGGCGACCCGCGACGAAATCCTCCGAGCGCACGCGCATGAGGAGCGCCGCGAGCCCTTCCCTGTCGCCCGACATGTCCATCTGCGGTCAGCCGGCCGCGAAGACGGAGCGCATGTCCTCGCGCAGGGCATGGTGTGTCAGGTCGAGCTGAAGCGGCGTAACCGAGATGAACCCGTCGCGCAGCGCGGCGAGATCGGAGCCCTCCATGTCCGGCCCGGACTGGCGGCCGAACTTCAGCCAGTAGTACGGCAGGCCGCGACCATCCTGCCGCTCCTCGATGCCGAGCGCGTAGTCGAGCTTGCCCTGGCGCGTCACCTTGGTGCCGCGAACGGCATCGGCGTCCACCGCGGGGAAGTTCACGTTGAAGAGCGTGCCCTCCGGCGCGGCGATCGTGAGAAGCTTGCGAACGATCTCGGCGCCGTGGCGCTCGGCGGTCGCCCACTGAAGCTCGCGTCCGCCATCTACGCGGAACGTCTGGCTCATCGCGATCGAGCGAAAACCGAGCATCATCCCCTCGATCGCTCCGGCGACGGTGCCCGAATAGCTGACGTCGTCACAGACGTTCTGCCCGGCATTGACGCCGGACAGCACGAGATCGGGCGCCTCGGGCATCAGGTGCTTGGCGGCCATGATCACGCAGTCGGTCGGCGTGCCGGTGACCGCGAAACGGCGCTCGCCCTCGCGGCGCACCCGCAGCGGTGACGACAGGGTCAACGAATGCGACAGTCCGCTCTGGTCGGTTTCCGGTGCGACGGTCCACACGTCGTCGGACAGCTGGCGGGCGATCGCTTCCAGCGTCTTCAGGCCCGGCGCGTGGATGCCGTCGTCGTTCGTCAGAAGAATGCGCATGGTTAGTCCCGCCCGATGATTTCCAGCCCGCCCATATAGGGCCGCAGCGCCTCGGGCACGCGGATTTCGCCGGCTTCCATCTGGTAATTCTCTATCACCGCGATCAGCGCGCGGCCGACGGCCGTGCCCGACCCGTTCAGCGTATGGACGAAGCGCGGCGCCACCTTCTCGCCTGCGGGACGGAAGCGGGCGTTCATGCGCCGCGCCTGGAAATCACCGCAGACGGAGCAGCTGGAGATTTCGCGGAAGGCGTCCTGTCCGGGCAGCCAGACCTCGATGTCGTAAGTCTTCTGGGAGGAGAACCCCATGTCGCCCGTGCAGAGGATGACGGTTCGGAAATGCAGGCCGAGCCGTTCGAGCACCTTCTCGGCCGCCCGCGTCATCCGCTCGTGTTCGTCGAGCGAGGTTTCCGGCGTCGTGATCGACACGAGTTCGGCTTTGTAGAACTGGTGCTGGCGCAGCATGCCGCGCGTGTCGCGCCCGGCCGACCCCGCTTCGGAGCGGAACGAGGGCGTCAGCGCAGTGAAGCGCATCGGCAGCTTCGCCTCGTCGATGATCTGCTCGCGCACGAGATTGGTCAGCGACACCTCGGCCGTCGGGATCATCCAGCGCCCGTCGGTGGTCCGAAACAGGTCTTCGGCAAATTTCGGAAGCTGGCCGGTGCCAAACAGCGCGTCGTCGCGCACCAGAAGCGGCGGCGAGACTTCCTCGTAGCCGAACTCACTGGTGTGGACGTCCAGCATGAACTGACCGAGCGCGCGTTCCAGGCGGGCGAGCTTGCCGCGCAGAACCGTAAAGCGCGACCCGGACATGCGGGCGGCGGCATCGAAGTCCATCTGACCGAGCGCTTCGCCGAGCTCGAAGTGCTCCTTCGGCTTGAAGGCGAAGGCAGGCTTCTGCCCGGAGCGTCGAACCTCGACGTTATCGGCCTCGTCGGCGCCGCGCGGAACGTCGGCCAAGGGCGCGTTCGGAAGCGTGGCGAGGAAGCCGTTCAGCTCCTCGTCGAACTGACGCTCCTGACGCTCGCCATCCTGGATTTTCGCCTTGAGGTCCGCGACCTCGGCCATCACGGCGTCGGCACGCGCGGCATCGCCCGATGCCTTCGCCTTGCCGATCTCCTTGGATGCCTCGTTGCGGCGACTCTGCCAGCCCTGGAGCACCTGCAGATGCTCGCGGCGCGCCTCGTCGAGGCGGCGCACCTCGGGCGAGGCGGCAGCCGCTCCCCGGCGCTCCAACGCCTCGTCGAGAGCTTGCGGGTTATCGCGGATCCATTTGAGGTCGAGCATGTCTCTCCAGTCCGCGCGGGACGGACCGGAGCCGGAGCATCACTCCGTTTGCGCTTCCGCTTCCGCCAGGCGCTCGGCTCGCTTCTTTTCGATCAACCGTGCCGTGATGATCGAGACCTCGTAGAGAATGATCGCCGGGATCGCAAGGCCGATCTGGGACAGCGGATCGGGCGGCGTCAGCACCGCCGCCACGATGAACGCCAGCACGATCGCCCACTTGCGCTTGTCGGCGAGACCATCGGCCGTCACCATGCCGGCGCGCACCAGCAGCGAGCAGACCACCGGCAACTGGAACACCAGACCGAAGGCCACGATCAGCGTCATGATCAGCGACAGATATTCCGAAACGCGCGGCAGAAGCGAGATCGCCGCGTGGCTTCCGTCCCCCGACTGCTGCATCGAGAGGAAGAACCACATCACCATCGGGGTGAAGAAGAAGTAGACGAGAAGCGCGCCAAGCAGGAACAGGAGCGGCGTCGCGACCAGAAACGGAATAAACGCTGCGCGTTCGTCGCGGTAGAGGCCGGGCGCTACGAACTTGTAGACCTGGATCGCAATCACCGGGAAGGCGAGAAAGAAACCGCCGAAGGCCGCGACCTTCACCTGCGTGAAGAAATACTCCTGCGGCGCCGTGTAGATCAGCTCGACCGCAGCCGGATCGAGCCCGGCCCACGAGCTGGCGATCTGGTAGGGCACGACGAGGATGTTGAAGATCTGCTTGGCGAAGAAGAAGCAGATCAGGAACATGCCGAAGAAGCCGGCGATCGCCCAGATCAGGCGACGCCGCAGTTCGATCAGGTGTTCGATCAGCGGAGCGGACGAGGCTTCGATGTCAGCTTCCGAACGCTTCACGTATTCTCTCCGGCGCGCGCGGGCGCTTCGACCTTCGTCACGGATGGCGGCACGCTCTCTGCCACGTTCGTCTCGCCGTCCGCCGATACGGGCGCCAGATCGACGCGCGCCGCAGCCCCGTTCGGGTTGGCTGAGATCGGCGTCATCACGCTAGGCGGCTCGGCCGGCACGGCAGCCTCGCCGGGCTCCGGCACGCGCGGCGCCGGTGCTGCGGTGGCCGCCCGCAGCGAGGAGCGGATCTCGTCGCCGACCGCGCGGATCGGGTTGAGGTTCTTCGAGATGCTCTCGCGCGGGTCGAGCGAGCGGACATCCTGGGCGGTCTTGCGCAGTTCGTCGAACTCGGCCTCCTGCAGCGCCTCGTCGAACTGCTTGCGGAAGTCGCCGGCCATGCGTCGCATCTGCGACGTCACGCGGCCGAAGGTCCGAAGCATCTTGGGAAGATCCTTCGGGCCGACGACCACGATCAGCACGATGGCGATGACGAGGAGTTCAAGTCCACCGATGTCGAACATGGCGGTACCGAATCAGGCGTGGCGGAGCTCGCGCCCCGCCAGCGGCCTCAGATCCGCGACTTCTCGGCGGGCGTCTCGGTCACGAGCGGCTCGCCGTCGCGGTTCTCCAGCGTGCGGCGCTCCTGCACGACGGTCGTATCCTCGTCGGCCATGCCCTTCTTGAAATTCTTGATGCCCTTGGCAACGTCGCCCATCAGCTCGGGAATCTTGCCACGGCCGAAGAGGAGCAGCACCACCGCGAGAACGATGAGCCAGTGCCAGATGCTGAAGCTACCCATACTAGTCTCCTATGAGCGCGGCGCGCCCGAGATCCGGTTCAAGCCGATCCACCCGAGCCTTCAAACACGAAAGCCTCTTGCGGATCAACGGATACGAAGACCTCTTGCACACCATCGGGAAGATCACCCGGCCTGATCCGCGCCCGGATCCTCCGATCGAAGCCGTCGACGGCGAGCGACAGGAGGTCAGACCTGCCGACGAACTGCCGCGAAACGACGCGAGCCTGAACCGAACCCTCGTCCGGCGAGACGCGCACCCCTTCGAGACGCAATCCGACGGTCATCGCTGTGCCATCCGATCGTGGCGAAGCTGCGACGACGCCCAGCGGACACACCACCGTGCCCGCCCGAACCGACGCCGGTAAGACGTTGATTTCCGAAAAGAACGACGCCGCGAACAGATCCGCCGGCTGCCGGTAGAGTTCGCGCCCCGTACCGTACTGGACGAGCCGGCCCGCGCGCAGGAGGGCGATCCGGTCGCCGAGCCGCATGGCCTCCTCGGCGTCGTGGGTGACGATCACGGCCGTCGCCCGCGTCTCGCGCAGGATCGCCACGGTTTCCGACCGCATCTCGTCGCGCAGCCGGCTGTCGAGCCCGGAGAACGGCTCGTCCATCAACAGAACTTGAGGACGCGGCACCAGCGCGCGCGCCATGGCGACGCGCTGCTGCTCGCCGCCGGACAGGTTGTGCGGATAGGTCTTGGCCAGATGCTCCAGCCCGACGCGCCGGAGCGCCGCCGTCGCCGTCTCGCGCTGCACCTCGCGCGGCAGGCTACGGAGACCGTAACGGACGTTGTCGACCAGCGTCATGTGCGGAAACAGCGCGAAGTCCTGAAACATCAGGCCGACGCCGCGTTGCTCGGGCGGCACGAACCGATCGGGACCCGCGACCTCCTGTCCGCCGATGAAGATTTGGCCAGTGGTCTGGCGCTCGATGCCGGATGCGATGCGCAGTAGGCTGGTCTTGCCCGAGCCGGAGGGGCCTAGAAGACAGAGGATCTGCCCGGCCCGAACCTGAATATCGATCTCTGAGAGGATCGCGCGCCCCGCCGCGTGGAACCCGATCGAGCGAAACTCGAGATCGGCAGCGAAGCTGACACCGGTCTTCATTCGACCCGCGCTGCGCGGGTCCTGTCGATCCGTGGTCTCCGTTCGCATTCCGTCCGCCCGTCAGCGCAAAAGGTCGACAGGACCTTCCATCCGGCGGGACCTATCGTCTTGCGGGCTGCGGCTCAAGCCGTGAGGGCGAGAAGCGATGCGAACTCCTCGCGCATCCCCTCCCCGACCGGCTCCGTCGCGCCGCCCCGGATCACGGCATGAGCGCGCTCTGCACGCCGGAGGCTCTCGCCGGTCAGTTCCGGTACGCCCGAGGCGATCGCGCGCATCTCGGTCATGTCGCCGTTGCAGTGGAGAGCGAGATCGCAGCCGGCGTCGATCGCAGCGCGAGCCAGCATGTCCATGTCGCCCTGCAGCGCCTTCATCGACATATCGTCGCTCATCAAAAGACCGTCGAAGCGCAGCGCCCCACGGATGATTTGCGAGATAACGACGGGCGAAATCGTTGCCGGACGATCGGGATCGAGCGTCTCATAGCGGATGTGCGCCGTCATTCCGGCCGGGAGATCGGCGAGTTCGGCGAACGGCAGGAAGTCGTGGCTTTCGAGTTCCGCGCGGCTGGCGCGCACGTATGGCAGCTCCAGATGGCTGTCGACCTCGGTCCGGCCGTGCCCCGGAATATGCTTCATCACCGGGAGTACCCCGCCCGCCGCAAGGCCCGACGCAGCAGCGCGCCCCAGCGTCGCGACGACGTCCGGGCTGTCCGCATAGGCGCGATCGCCGATCACCGAATGCGAGCCCGGTGCCGGAAGATCGAGGCATGGGAGGCAATTGACGTTGATGCCGTAGCCGCCGAGGAGGTCGTCCGCCAGCAGACGCCCCTGCAGCCACGCCGCGCGGCGGCCTGCCGCCTCGTCCGCCGCGAAGACGCGCCCGATCTCGGCAGCCGGGGGAAATCGTTGCGCGAAGGGCGGTCGAAGGCGCTGGACGCGTCCGCCCTCCTGATCGATCAGGACGGGAACGTCGTCGCCGCCGCGCACCTCCTTCAGTTCCGCCACGAGATCGCGAACCTGTTGCGGTTCGCCGATGTTGCGGCCGAACAGGATGAAGCCCCAAGGGCGCTCGTCGGCGAAGAAGGCTCGCTCGTCCGCATTCAGACGCTGGCCGATGCAGCCGGAGATCCAGGCCTTCGATCCGTTCATCGCCGTCTTCTCGCTGGGCATGGGAGCGTCGGACGCCGGAACCGCGTCGCGCCGAGGGAATCCGGTCCGGCGATCGCCCGCCAGACCTCCGATGGTCGCCGCTGCGGCCAGCGTCAGCGCGTCACGAAGCAGCTGCCGCCGGCCGACTTGACGCTTTCGCATACGCTGTTCGCTTCGCTCTTCGACGCTGCGGCGACGCGCACGCGATAGAACGTGCCCTTGCCGGGGATCTCCGCCGCCTTGATGCCGAGGCTGCGCCCGCCGATGGCACCGGAATAGCGCTTGCTGAGGTTGGCGAGCGATTCTTGAGCGGCCGCCTGCGACGGCTGCGACGCGATCTGGACGTAGTAGGCATCGGCACCGGCCGGCGCCTCGACCGCCGCGACGCGCTGCGGCTCGGGCTTGGCGGGGGCGGCGGTCGCTTCGACATTCGCCGGCTCCTCGTCTTCCGCGGGCGCGGGAGCCGTGGTGGAGGCCGTCGTCAGCGAGGCCTCGTCGGTGCCGAACGGCAGCTGGGGCGTGATGCCGGCCACCGGATCGAGTGTCGCGGCGTGCGCCTGCATGGATGCGGCCGCCGTCAGGAGAGAGGTCCCGTCGACCGGAACCTCGCTGGCGACCAGCGTCCCGTCGGGCCGAACCGAGAGCGTGCGCACCTTGCGGGGCTGGAGCGTGCCGTCGGCGGGCTCCTTGGCTTCCGCCACCTCTTGCGCGGGCTCTTCGCCGGGGAGCGGGATCTGTTCGCCGACCTCGACGCCGGGCAGGGAATCGACCGGGGCGTCCTCCTCCTCGGCGATGTCCATGGGCTCTTCCATGGCGGTGACGAGCGAGCTCTGCTTTGGCGCCGTGGTCGCCGACGAGGCTCCGGCCACCTTCTGGTAGACGGCCTTGTTCTGGTTCGGGATCGTCTTGCCGCCGGGATCGACCGGCGCGATCTTGTAGGGCTCAGCATCGGCCTTGATCAGCATCGAGCCGTCGCCCGAGGTCGGGCCGCTCGTGCCCATCAGGCTCGCGCCGCCCGCGATCGCGACGATCGCCACCACCGCGACGCCGCCCATCAGCATGACGCCGCGCATGCGCGAGCGGCTGCGGACCGGCATGTCGTCGTAGGGTTCGTAGTCCCGCTCGGCCTCGTCGTAGCCCACGGCGTCGTCGTCGTCGTAGAGCGCATGCGCCGGGGCCGGGCCGCCCTGCATGGCCGCGAGCTCGCTGTTGATCAGCTCGTCGAAGTCGTCGAGCGTGATCGCCTGACGCGGCTCGAGATCGTAGTCGGCATCGCGCGCGGGGGCGAAGGACTGCGTTTCCGCCGGATTGGTGTTGCGCGGGCGCGCCGGCATGCTCAGACCGAGAAGCGCTTCGTCGATCTGACGATCGGCATCACCGCTGCCGCGAATGCCGCGCGGCAACGAGCCCGGCGCGACGGCTGCGCGCGGAGCCGCCGACACGGCCTGCACCTGCGGCGCGGCGCCGGTCGGCTGATACGTGAAGTTCTCCCACTCGTTCGCCTCGACCTCGACGGGCTCGAACCCGCCATAGGTCGACGAACCACCGCGCTGGCTGGTCATCGGAGGATCGATGTGGCGCGCGGCATCGGAATACCGGCCACCCTCGCCCGCACCGCGACCGCCGAAATCCTTCGCGTCCTTCATGACCTGACCCCACTCCGCAAGACGATCCGTACGCCTGGACCGTGCCGTCGAACGAGGTCTGCCACTAGGGCGCGAACTTGTTCAAAGCGTGGTCCGTTCAGCGCATCTCTTCGGGCGCGTGGACTCCGATCAGCTTGAGACCGGAGGCGATCACGAAGGCGACGGCCTGCACGAGCCCGAGGCGCGCTAGGCTTGTTGTCGCATCGTTAGCCTTAACGAAGCGTAACTCCGGGTGATCCTTGCCGCGATTGTACTGCCCGTGGAACGCCGAGGCGAGGTCGTAGAGATAGAACGCGAGGCGATGGGGCTCCTTGGCGAGCGACGCCGCCTGGACCAGCCGCGGGTACTCGGCGAGCTTGCGGATCAGCGCCAGTTCGCCCTCGTCCGTCAGCAGCGACAGGGTCTCGGCATCGACCGTGGCGACCGCCGACACGTCGATCCCCTCGCCTTCCGCCTGCCGCATGATCGAGCGCGCGCGGGCATGGGCGTACTGCACGTAGAAGACCGGGTTGTCCTTGGACTGCTCGGTCACCTTCTGGAAATCGAAGTCGAGCGGCGCGTCGCTCTTGCGGAACAGCATCATGAAGCGGACGGGATCGCGCCCCACCTCGTTCACGACGTCGGCGAGCGTCACGAACTCGCCCGCGCGCTTGGACATGCGCACCGGCTCGCCGTTGCGGAAGAGCTTCACGAGCTGGCAGAGGACGACGTCGACATGCGCCTTGTCGCCCGCCACAGCCTTCGCGACCGCCTCCAGCCGCTTGACGTAACCGCCATGGTCGGCGCCGAGGACATATACCATCTCGTCGAAGCCGCGCGCGAACTTGTCGGCGAAGTAGGCGACGTCGGCCGCGAAATAGGTATAGGTCCCGTCCGACTTCACGAGCGGACGGTCGACGTCGTCGCCGACTTCCGTCGAGCGCAGGAGCGTCTGCTCGCGGTCTTCCCAGTCTTCCGGCAGCTGGCCTTTCGGCGGGGGCAGCGTGCCCTGGTAGACGAAGCCGCGCTCGCGAAGGTCATCGACGGCTTGGGTGATCCGGCTCGGGTCGCCCTCGTGCAGCGTCTTCTCGGAGAAGAACACGTCCTGCGTGATGTCGAGTGCCTTCAGGTCGTCGCGGATCGACATCATCATCGCCGCGATCGCATAGGACTTGACGGTCGGCAGCCATTCCGACTCGTCCTGGTCGAGCAGTCCGCGCCCGTAGCGGATCGCGAGCGCGGCGCCGACCGTCTTGAGGTAGTCGCCGGGGTATAGACCGGCGGGGATCTCGCCGATCGCCTCGCCCAGCGCCTCGCGGTAGCGCAGGAAGGTCGAGCGCGCGAGCACCTCGATCTGCGCACCGGCGTCGTTGATGTAATATTCCTTCGAGACCTCGTTGCCGGCGAAGGCCATGACGTTGGCGATCGCGTCGCCGACGACCGCGCCGCGGCAATGGCCGACATGCAGCGGCCCGGTCGGGTTGGCGGAGACGTATTCGACGTTCACCCGGTGACCCGTCGCCTCGCCCCGGCCGTAGTCGAGGCCGCGGGCCAGAAGCTCATGCAGATGCTGGGTCCAGTAGGCGCTCTTCAGGCGCAGGTTGATGAAGCCGGGACCGGCCACCTCGACGGTCTCGACATCGCTGTCCTGCCGCAGGGCGTCCGCAAAGGCGTCGGCGAGTTCGCGCGGCTTCGCGCCGAGCGGCTTGGCGAGGACCATCGCCGCATTCGTCGACAGGTCGCCATGCGAGGCGTCGCGCGGCGGCTCGACGCCGATGCGCGAGAGATCGGCGCCCTCGTTCCCGCGAGCATTCAGAACCGCTTCGACCCGTTCCCGAATACGCTGCTCGAAGTCTGCGAAGATGTTCATCACATGATCCGGTCTTGCGGGGGCGCTGCAAAAACGCGACGGCAGCGCACGCTGGAAACGACGACGGGGATGACCCGCGAGCGGCGGCGCTAACGCAAATCCGGCGTATCGTCAAACAAGCGGCGGTGCTCGGCGAGCGCGAAGCTGTCGGTCATCCCGGACAGGTAGTCCCCGACATGACGCGCCAGACGCTCGGGCGGCAGCCCCTGCGCGGCCTCGCTCCAGCCGGCGGGCAGGAGGTCCGGCCGCTCGACCAGCCGGTCGAACAGCGCCCCGACCACCTGCTCGGCCTGCCGCATCGTGTCGAAGACGAGCGGGTTTCGATAGACACGCTGGAAGAGGAACGCCCGCGTCTGCGCGACCTGCGCCCGCATCGTCGGCGAGAAGTCGACGAGGGTCCGCCCCGCCGAGCGCACATCCTCGACGCTCGCGACAGCCTGCGTAGCAAGGCTCTCCAGCGTCGTCGCGATGACGTCCTCGACGAGCCGCGTGATGTGCCGGCGCATGATCTCGTGCCCCGTACGGACCGGGTCGAGATCGGGATGGCGTGCACGCACCTCGCGCAGGATGTCGCCGGCCAGATCGAGCGCTTCCAGATCGTCGAGGGCGATGAGCCCCGCGCGCAGGCCGTCGTCGAGATCGTGGGTGTTGTAGGCGATGTCGTCCGAGATCGCCGCTGCCTGCGCCTCGAGGCTGGCGAAACTGTCGAGCGCCAACGGGAACCGGGCGTCGAAGGCCGCGATCTGCGGCGGCACGGGGTGGCGGCTCGTGGCATTCGGTCCGACCAGCGGCCCGTTGTGCTTCACCAGTCCTTCCAGCGTCTCGAAGGTAAGGTTCAGCCCGTCGAACTCGGCGTAGCGACGCTCCAGCGCGGTGACGATGCGCAGTGACTGGGCGTTGTGGTCGAAGCCGCCGAAGTCCGCGAGCTTGCGGTCCAGCGCCCTCTCGCCGGCGTGGCCGAACGGCGTGTGGCCGAAATCGTGGACCAGCGCGATCGCTTCGGTCAGGTCCTCGTCGAGCCGAAGCGCACGGGCAAAGGCGCGCGCGATCTGGGAGACCTCGATCGTATGGGTCAGCCGGGTCCGGTAATGGTCGCCCTCGTAGGCGACGAAGACCTGCGTCTTGTGCTTCAGGCGCCGGAAGGCGGTGGAGTGGACGATCCGGTCGCGGTCGCGCTGGAAGGGCGTGCGCGTGCGGCTCTCGGGCTCGGGGACGAGCCGTCCTCGCGAGGCGTCCGCCCGCACGGCGAAGGGTGCCAGACCGTCGTGGCCGGTTCCGATGCGATGGGTCGTCCAGTCCGTCATGGCCGTCCGCGAAATTGAGCGCCGGCGGAGCGACGCGAGGCGGGCGAGATTGACCCTCCCCTTGCGCGTCCATACCTTAGCGACACGACCCCAACAACAAGAGGCCGGTCTGCCGCCGATGCGGCGCCGGGTCAGCCATGAGCGAGACGCTCGCCAATTCCATCACCATGTCCGACGCGGCCGCCCGCCGCATCAAGGCGATCGTTGCCAAGAGCGAGACCGAAAACGCGCTGCGAATCTCCGTCGAAGGCGGTGGTTGCTCGGGCTTCTCCTACAAGTTCGATCTCACGCGCGATGCCGAGAGCGACGACGTCGTGATCGAAAAGGACGGTGCGCGCGTCCTCGTCGACCAGACATCGCTGGCGTATCTCGACGGCTCGGTGGTGGATTTCGTGGACGACCTGATGGGCCAGTCCTTCCAGATCCGCAACCCGAACGCGACCGCCTCCTGCGGCTGCGGCACGTCCTTCGCGATTTGACAGACCCGGCCAGCGGAGGGCATGGCCTTGGCCATCCTCTTCCGACCGGAACTCCGCCCATGCTGCTCGCCACCTGGAACATCAACGGCGTCAAGGCACGGTCCGAGGCGCTGCTGGCGTGGCTGGACGAGCGCCAGCCCGAAATTGTCGGGCTGCAGGAGATCAAGAGCGTCGACGAGAGCTTCCCCCGTGCCGATCTGGAGGCGCGCGGCTGGCATGTCGAGACCCACGGCCAGAAAGGCTTCAACGGGGTGGCTCTCCTTTCGCGACAGCCGCCGGTCTCGGTCGAGCGGGGCCTGCCGGGAGACGCGACCGACGAGCAGTCGCGTTTCATCGAGGGGATCTGGGAGGTCGGCGGCAAGCCGCTCCGTTTCGCCTCCCTCTATCTGCCGAACGGCAACCCGATCGGCACCGAGAAGTTCAGCTACAAGCTCGCCTGGATGAAGCGCCTCGAAGCGCATGCGCGGCGCCGCCTCGGCGAGGAACTGCCGTTCCTGCTGGCGGGCGACTACAACGTCATTCCCCAGCCGGAGGACGTGAAGAACCCGGCGGCCTGGGCGGAAGACGCGCTCTATCAGCCGGAAAGCCGCGAGGCCTATCGCCGGCTTCTCAACCTCGGCCTGACCGACGCCGTGCGCGCGTCCAGCGATCAGGCGGAAACCTATACGTTCTGGGACTATCAGGCCGGTGCCTGGCAGAAGAACAACGGGATCCGTATCGACCACGTCCTGCTCTCGCCCGAGGCCGCCGTGGCGCTCCGTTCGGTCGCGATCGACAAGCATGTGCGCGCCTGGGAGAAGCCGTCCGACCACGTGCCCGTGGTCGTGGAGATCAACCCCGCCGCCCTGCGCTAGTTCGCGGGGGCGGTGCCGCTTTCGGCGAAGGCGATGGCGGTCTTGCGATCGTCCTCGGAGGAAAGCGAGAACGCCTCCTCCTGCAACGGGCGAATCCACTCCCGGTCCTTCGGCGCGGCCAGCTTGTAGGCGCGCGTCATCATCGCCAGTCCGCGCGCGGGTTCGGCTCGCATGGCGATCGCGTCGCCGTCGAAGATCAGGTAGCCGAGAAGCGCCTCGGCCTTTACATAGCCCTTATGGGCTGAAAGCTTCAGCCAACGTGCGGCCTGCCGCGGGTTCGCCCGCCCGCCCTCGCCCGCCAGCAGCATCCTGCCGAGCTCGAACTGCGCGCGCGCGTCTCCGAAATAGGTCGCGGCATGGGTGTAGAGCTGGCGAGCCTGCGATACATCGGGCTTGACCGGCGTCCCCGAGATCCCGGACCGCAAATACTCCGCCAGAGCCAGAACGGCGCTGACGACGTAGGGCGCGTTGGGCGAGGACGCGGTGTCGTCCTCCTGGTCGCGCACGATCTGCTCGAACATCTTGAAGGCTTCGAAGTCGTCCTCGACCACGCCGTCGCCCGCCGCATACATCTGGCCGAGCTTCCAGCGAGCGCCGGGATGGCCGAGCTTGGCGGCATGCTGAAGCGCATCGATCGCCGCCGCCGTCTCGCCCCGCTTGTAGGCCGCAAAGCCCATGGAGAAGACATCGCGCGGGCTGGAGGACGGCGCCTCCAGCACCGGGTTGGCGGACGGGTCGAGCGCCAGCGCCGGCCCGGCGCCGATCGACAGCGCCATCAGTCCAACAGGGACGAGCGCCTTAAGATGCCGCATCGACGCGAACCGCACGGCTTGCACAACCGATTGTCGACCCTGCGGCGACGCCGCGGGCCGAGCGGCCAAAGGGCCCCTTCCGATCGGTTGTCGATTTCATCGTCCGCTCCTCCGTGTCGAGGATCGGATAAACAGCTTGCGCCATCATGCCCTGCGAATGTCCGTCCCCGCACTTCACGATCGTGGGTGGTCCGCCTTTATGGCGGCAGCGCGGCATTCTTTCCTGGCGGGCCTTATAGGCGATGCTTGTCTGCAATAGTGTTGCTGTCGCTCCACACATCGGCGAACCTTGGTCGTGCGAACGGCGGCACCAGCCCCTAGGCCGATGCCGCCGTTCTCGATGCGCGTATGGGATCAGAACGAGAGCTTCAGCGACACGTTCGCGGCGTAGACCCAGTCGTTGCCGACGTCGGCATCGAACACGGCGCCGCTCGTGCGGCGCTGCTCGCCGTCGGTCCAGTAGCCGATCAGGCCACCGACCCGCAGTTCGGCCCAGTCGTTGTTCTTGAGGGCTAGGCCGCCCGACAGCGTGTAGAGATCGGTGTAAGTGGTTTCCGCACCGGTCGAGACGCCGGTGTCGTAGCCGATCGAGATGCTGCCCGAAACGTTCTCGTTGAAGGCGCGGCCGATGCCGATGGTCGCGGTATAGCCGTCATCCCAATAGTAGGGGCTGACGCTCGAGTTGCCGGCAACCGTCGTGACCACCGCCCGGTTGGTGCTCCAGTCGGTCCAGCGGAACGAGGCCAGCAGAAGCGTGCCTTCCGCGATGCCCGTCTGGGCGTTGATGTAGAGGCTTTGCGGGCTGGTCGCGGTGTTCTGGAAGGCCGGGAGGTTGCTGGCGAGGACGGTGCCGCCCGTCGGCAGCGCGGAGACGAGCTGCGGCGGAATATTGATGCCACGCTGCGCGAGAAACGCCGCGGCCTGCGGGATCGAGAGCTGACGACCGTCCGCGAGCTGGACGAAGGCGTTGTTGGAGGCGACCAGCGTTCCGGTGCCCGTGATGTCGTCATGCTCCACCTCGGAGCGGTAGAGAACCTGCGCCCGCAGCGCGATCTCCGGGATCTCGAAGGCGGCGCCGATCCGGTAGCCGGCCGAGAAGCCCTGGCTCGTATCGGCGGTGAGCGCGACGGGAAGCAGCAACTGTCCGCCGAACGACGCCAGAGCACCCTGCAGGGCGCCAGGGAGCGTCGAGCCGAGGTTGCGCGCTGCAAGGCTCGTACCGTTGAAGTTGAAGTCTTCGCCGAACACGCCGCCCAGAAGGCTGAAGCGCATCCCGTTCGTCGAATAACTCACTCGGCAGGTGCCGCTGATCTCGTCGGAATCGAAGTTGAGATCGCGAACGCGCGAACCGCCCGGGAAACCGGCAGGCTGCGCGCCGCCGGGCAGCGAGGAGTAGTCCCCGTCGGCGGCGAACGATTCGACGTAATTGCCGACGCAGGCAACCGACTCGTTTCCGAGCTTCAAGGCAGCGCTCGGGATCCGATACGTGCCGGTGTAGTCGCCGTAATCGCCCGACACGCCGTTGACGCGCTCGAACCCGCGAGCCGGATTGACGTAGGTGAAGCCGAGGCGCGTGCTGAACGGAGCGGCCTCATAGAGCACGTCTGTATCGGCCGTGCCGCGCTGGAAGCCGCCGGCCTGCGCGGCGCCGGCGCCCAACAGGACCAGGATTGTCGTCTGCGCCAGGCGCGCCTTGAAACCGCTCATGCTTTCCCCCACCGGTCGTCTCATGCGGGCATTCCCCCTGCCCGTCCGTATGACCGAACCGTGTCATGATGCGAAGGCGTTGGGAATACAGGCGAAAGCACGGCGACAGGTTGGCGAAACGTGCGCAGGACGCGATGCCAAGCCCCGAAAATGCTTCAGGGATTTCTCTCAAGGCATTGCGTTCGTTTTACAATTTTTCTCAGCTCGAACTCTATCGAGTGCGAGCCGCTTCTCGACGCTCGGTTGTCCTCTCCCTTCCGTAAACGGAAGAATTCAACCACCGTTGCCGGAACGCTACACGCCCGGCAACGGTGGTCGGAACCGCAGCTAGCGAAGCATGGCCAGCGCGGCGTCGAGCTTCTCGGCCTCGGCCTGATAGTCGGCCCGCTTCTCGCGTTCCTGCACCACCACCTCTTCCGGGGCGTTCGCCACGAACCGCTCGTTGGAGAGCTTCTTGTCGATGCGATCGACTTCCGTCCTGGCCTTGGCGGCCGCCTTCGTCAGGCGGGCGATCTCGGCGGAGACGTCGATCGTCCCGGCGAGCGGCAGGGCATAGGCCCGCGTGTCGAGGACGAACTGCACGGACTGCGGCGGAGCGACCTCGGCCGCCTCGATGCTCGACAGGCGGGCCAGACGCTTCAGAGCCGCCTCGTGACGCACCAGCCGTTCCCGCGTCTTCGCATCGACGCCCACAGCCACCAGCGGCGCCTCGGCGCCGGGTGGCACGTTCATCTCGGCGCGGATGGAACGGATTTCGCCGACGAGCGCAACGAGCCAGTTCAGATCGTCGGACGCGTCCGAATCATGGAACGCGAGCGCCGGCCACTCGCCGTGGCAAAGGAGTCCGTCGCGCGGGCGGGATCCGGCGGTCGCCGTCCAGAGCTCTTCGGTCAGGAAGGGCATGAACGGGTGGAGAAGCGCATAGACCCGATCCAGAACGAAGCCGGTGACGCGCCGCGTCTCGACCTTGGCCGCCTCGTCCTCGCTCAGGAACACGGGCTTGGCGAGCTCCAGATACCAGTCGCAGACCGTGTTCCAGGTGAAGCGGTAAATTGCAGCGGCCGCGTCGTTGAAGCGGTAGGACTCCAGCGCCGCGTCGACCTCCGAGATCGCGGTCGCCAGCTCGCTTATCAGCCAGCGGTTGAGCGGTAGGGACAGGGCCTCGGGATCGACCGGGACATTGTGCTCGGCGCCGTTCATCTCGGCAAAGCGCGTTGCGTTCCAGAGCTTGGTGCCGAAGTTGCGATAACCGCCGATCCGCTGCGGATCGAGCTTCACGTCGCGTCCCTGCGCCGCCATGATCGCCAGCGTGAAGCGCAGGGCATCGGCGCCGAACTCGTCGATCAGGTCGAGCGGATCGACGACGTTGCCCTTCGACTTCGACATCTTGGCCCCGTTCTTGTCGCGAACGAGAGCGTGCATGTAGACGGTGCCGAACGGTTCCTGGCCGGTGAAATGCAGGCCCATCATCATCATCCGGGCGACCCAGAAGAAGATGATGTCGAAGCCGCTGACGAGGACATTGGTCGGATAGTAGGTCGCAAGCTCCGGGGTCTGGTCCGGCCAGCCGAGCGTCGAGAACGGCCAGAGCGCGGAGGAGAACCAGGTGTCCAGCACGTCCTCGTCGCGCCGCAGGAAGCCGTCAAAGACGGATCCGGTCTCGGCCATCTCCCGCGCCTGCGCATCCGTCAGGGTGCCGTTGGTGACGTAGTGGGCGAGCGCCGCGCCGGCGACGATCTCCTCGTCCTCGTCCACGAACACCGCGCCGTCCGGCCCGTACCAGGCGGGAATCTGATGACCCCACCAGAGCTGGCGCGAGATGCACCAGGGCTGGATGTTCTCCATCCAGTCGAAATAGGTCTTCTCCCAGTTGCGTGGAACGAAGGTCGTGCGGCCTTCGCGCACGCTGGCGATCGCCGGCTGGGCCAGCGTCTTCGTGTCGACATACCACTGGTCGGTCAGGAACGGCTCGATCGGCACGCCGCCCCGGTCGCCGTGCGGCACCATGTGGACGTGATCCTCGACCTTCGCGAGATAGCCCTCGCCCTCCATCCAGTCGACGATGAGCTTGCGCGCGGCGAAGCGGTCGAGGCCTTCGAACATGCCGACGGCCCGCTCGCCGTCCGCAGGAAACAGGCCTTCCAGGAACTCGGCGTTGTCGCGGATCGAGATTGTGGCATCCGCCGCAAGAACGGAGATGCGCGCTAGCCCATGGCGCTCGCCGACCTCGAAATCGTTGAAGTCGTGTGCGGGAGTGATCTTCACCGCGCCCGAGCCCGCCTCCGGATCGGCATAGTCGTCGGCCACCACGGGAATGACGCGCCCGACCAAGGGTAGCCGGACATTCTTGCCGACAAGATCGGTGTAGCGCTCGTCGGAGCCGTTCACCGCGACGCCGGAATCGCCGAGCATGGTCTCGGGCCGCGTCGTCGCGACCGTGATGAAGGTCGCGGGGTTCGACGGATCGTAGTCGCGCCCTTCGACCGGATAGCGGAAATGCCAGAGATGGCCGCGGATTTCGCGCTGCTCGACCTCGATGTCGGAGATCGCGGTCAGGAGCTTCGGGTCCCAGTTGACCAGCCGCTTGTCGCGATAGATCAGGCCCTCGCGGTGAAGCTGCACGAAGACGCGGCGGACCGCCCGCGACAGGCCGTCGTCCATGGTGAAGCGCTCGCGCGACCAGTCGCACGACGCACCGAGGCGCCGCAGCTGCCCGAGGATGGCGCCGCCCGATTCGCCCTTCCACTGCCAGATGCGCTCGATGAAGGCCTCGCGGCCCATTGCCCGGCGGCCGGGCTCCTTGCGTTCCGCAAGCTGACGCTCGACCACCATCTGCGTCGCGATGCCGGCATGGTCGAGGCCGGGCTGCCAGAGGACGTTCTGTCCGAGCATCCGGCGATGCCGCACGAGGATGTCCTGCAGCGTGTTGTTCAGAGCGTGCCCGATGTGCAGCGAGCCCGTGACGTTCGGCGGCGGAATCACGATGGAGAAGGGATCGGCGCCGGGCTTGGCGCCCGCCCCGGCCCGAAATGCATCGGCGGCCTCCCACCGATCGGCCACGCGGGGCTCGATCGCGGCAGCGTCGTAGGTCTTCTCCATGGGCGGGCATCCAGATCGATCAGAATCGCGACCGGGTTTCGAGCAAGACGTCCGCGATGTCAACGAACCGGGCTTCGGTCCCCTTCGGGCCCGTCCTCATACGACGAAGGGCGCGCTTCCCACGAAACGCGCCCTCGTCCGAAGTCACGATGTCGATGGATATGTCAGCGCTTGATGCCGCCCCGCGCGAGCCGCTCGATTTCCTCGCGGATGAGCCGTTCGACCATCTTCGGCAGGTTGTCGTCGAGCCAGTCGCGCAGCATCGGCTGCAGCATTTCCTGCGCCATGGCCTCCAGCGAGCGGAGTTCGCCCTGCCGGATCGCTTCGGCCAATTCGTTGAAGGAGGCGCCGACGAGCTGTCCTGTCGTCGGCGAGACCAGTGGGGGCGGCGTGTCACCGAAGCGGCTGGAGGCGCCAGCCCCCTCGTCCGCCCGGCGCGCGTCGGTATTGGCGGGCTCGAAGGCGTTCCGCTCCATCGGAGCCTCGTAGTTGGCAGAGGCGTGCGCATTCGGAGCGCCCGCGTTGGGCTGACCGGCGGCCGCGGGCGCGGTGAACGGGTGGGGATCGACGTCTTGGCTCATGGAACGAAGTCCTGGATCCGAAAAGCGTTCATCCTGCGGCCGCTCGACCGGGGCGTCCGCCTGGGCTGCCTCATACCGCGTCTCGATCCGCTCCCAAGTCGCCGCTAGCTCGGTCTCGAGTTCGGCGGTGAGATGGTCGTCATCGGTCAGATGTCCCTGCGCCGCGACATGCACGGGTTCCGGGGGCGATGGGAAACGGAGCGGCGCCGGCGCGCCGTTCGCGTCCGGCTGCACACTCACCGAAAGGGGCTCCTGAAAGGAGGCGCCGGCCAGGAAAGCCGGAATCTGCCGGGCTGCGCCGACGGCCGCTTCCCGATTCGCGCCGGTCGACTTCTCGTCGCCCGTCTCGATGATCCGCCGGATGGATGCGAGGATCTCGTCCATGGACGGCTCCTGCGCGACACTCGCCTTGCTCATGAAACCCGTACCCGATCTGGATCCGCGGCCGCCACCCGACGCGAATCTGCTGGGAGAGTACGCCGCTTGTGTCCGCGCAGGAATCCCAAGTTCGTCCGAAGGGCAGTTTATAAACGAATTTTTAATGCGATCGGGCGGGACGGCTTATGACGCCGCCGTGTGTCAGCGGCCGTCCGGCGTCCGCAGACCGTACCACTTGTCCTGCACGGCCTGGTAATGCTCTTCCGGCTCGTAGCGGTCGACCTCCAGAGCGAGCCGGTCGGGAAGCAGGCTGCCGACCGCGGAGGCCAGCGTGTAGGCTGCAACGATCGTGTCGCGCTGCGCGCCTGCCAGCAGGATCTGGGCGGTGATCACGTCGGACTGCGCGTTCAGGACGTCGAGCGTCGTGCGCTGGCCGACATTGCGCTCCTCCACGACACCGTTCAGCGCGAGCTGCGCAGCGGCGACCTGGGCGCGATAGCCCTGCACGTTGGCCTCGGCCGCCTGGCGCTGAGCCCAGGCGCTCGCCACCGCCGAGCGAACCTGATCGCGGACGTTGTCCACCTCGATCCGGCGCTGCGACAGCGTTTCCTTGGCCTGACGGACGCGCGAGGCGACGAGGCCGCCCTGGTAGATCGGAACGGTCAGCTGCGCGCCGACCGTTCCGGATACCTCGTTCTGCGTGTTCACGTCGACGCCGGGCAGCTGATTGGGATCGCGATCCGACAGCGCGTAGGCGTTGTCGATCTGTCCGGTGACGGCCAGCGTGGGCAGGCGCGCGCCTTCGGCGGACTTCACCTGGAAGGAGGCGGCATCGACGGCGAACTTTGTCGCCTGGATCGCCGGGTGCTGCTCCTGCGAGACGCGCACCGCCTCGCCGACCGAGGACGGGATCGCACCGCGGTTGGGCGGCGTTCCGGCCTCGAGGTTGCCCGGCGGATCGCCGACGACGTCGAGATACTGCGCTTCGCTGCTGGCCACCTGGGACAGCGCGGTATTGAGAAGCGCGGTCGCCAGCGCCTGCTGCGCCTGCGCCTGCGCGACGTCCGTGCGCGTGCCCTCGCCCACGTCGAAGCGCGCCTGCGCCGCGCGGACCTGTTCGTTCAGGAAGGCGAGGCTCTGACGGCGGAAGGCTGCGACCTCGCGATCGCGGCGCACGTTCATGAAGACGGTCACGGTGTCGAGGAGCGTATCCTGCACCGTGTTGTCGAGGTTCTTCTGCGAGGCGCGGACCTGGGCCTGCGCGGCGTTGACGTTGTTCGGGGTTTGAAACCCGTCGAACAACGTCTGATTGACTTGGATGCCGGTCGTGATCACGCCGGACCGAAGCTTCTGGGTCTCCAGTCCGTCACCGAACGTCGTGCGCGAACGCGACCCCTGGGTCGACACGACACCCTGCACGCGCGGGCGGAGTCCGGCGCGCGCCTGCGGCACGTTCTCGTCGGTCGCCCGCAGCTGGGCGCGAGCGGAATTGAGGCTCTGGCTGTTCGAATAGGCCTTGGCCAGCGCTTCCCGGAGGGTTTCGGCGCTGGCGAGATCGACGCTCGTCGCCATCAGAAGCGCCGAGAGGGAGGCCAGGATCCACGTCTTCTTGCGCAAGATGCATTCTCCGAAATCGGACGTATGCCAAACACACCGGCACACGAGAGGCCCAGACGAACCTCGCCCGAACCTTATCGAGTAGGATGTGTACCGAACGACGTCCAAACGCCAGCCTGCAAAACGGCGGCCGACGGTTTTGCACGGCGGGTGTGGCGCGACTCAAACACTTGGCGAATGTAAAATCTGCCGCATCAGGCTTGAGCCGCGCTGGCCACCAAGGGTCAGAACACGAATTCGCGCGGCTTGGCGAAGCCGGGAAGAGCCGGGATATGGCAGTTGAAGGCGAAGCGGTCGGAAATGATTCCGTCCTCCTTCGTGTAGAGCTTCGCCATGCCGGAAGCGCCGGACCGCTCGACCACGACAAGGCGCCCGCGATCCTTCAGCTGGTCGATATGCGCCTTCGGAAGCGCTTCGACCGATCCCTCGAAGACGATGACGTCGTAGGGGGCCTCGCCCGCCCAGCCGTCCTTCAGCGGGCCGGTGACCACCGCGACGTTGACGATCCCGAGCGCGTCGAAGGCCTTGGTTGCCTTGGCCGCGAGATCGGCATCCTCCTCCAGCGCGACGATCGAGCTGGCGAGATGGGAAAGGACGGCCGACGAATAGCCCGTGCCGCAACCGACATCGAGCACCACGTCCTGTGGCAGGATTTCGGCCAGCTGGATCAGCTTGGCCAGCGGCGACGGCGAAATCAGCGCGCGACCATTGCCGAGCGGAATATCAGAATCGATGTAGGCCAGCGGCTTGCGCTCGTCGGGCACGAACGCCTCGCGCGGGACGCTGAGGAAGGCGCGCAGCGTCTCGTGCGACGTCACGTCGGTCGTGCGAATCTGGTTGTCCACCATCTTCACGCGGGCGGCAGCGAAATCCATGTCAGGCCTCGGATCGATTGCTTGACCCATCCCATATTCGCCGCCCCGCTGGCTGACAAGCGGAAGCACCCTCATCGAAGGAAAGCGGACGAATGAGATTTCGGAGGGGAGCGACGCCGTCCGAAGCCGGACGTCCGGTGCTGGAGGCCTCGCCGGGAATCGAACCCGGGTGCAAGGATTTGCAGTCCTCTGCGTCACCACTCCGCCACGAGGCCTCAACGGCGCGCTAGGTACGTGGAGCCGGGCGTTTGCGCAAGCCCCGAGCGCACCATTTGACGGCCGTTCCCGGAATGGCTGGACGTCGCGGCGCTTCGGCCTTTCCAATCGTCGATCGAAGGTCATGTGTCGAACCGTTGACGCCCGGATGCGTTTGGCACGGCACCCCTGCCGTTCTGCCACCATCAAGCCCGTGACGGACCCATGCTCCAGAATAAACAGATCCTGTTGGTCGAAGACGATTTCCTGATTGCCCGCCCCCTGGCCGAGAAGCTGGAGGATGCCGGCGCGACCGTCATCGGCCCGGCCGCGACCATCGAGGAATCGATCGCCCTGATCGCCCGCATCCCGGACATCGACGCCGCGCTCATGGACGTCAATCTCGCTGGCGAGATGAGCTATCCCGTCGCCTACGATCTGGTTCGTCGCGGCGTGCCGTTCGTGTTTCTGACGGCCTACGATCCGTCACTCGTTGCCGCGCGCTTTCGCGACGTGCCGGTGTTTGCCAAGCCGGTGGAGTTCGAGCGCGTCATGGAGGCGTTGCAGGCGCTGACGGACCGCCAGACGCCGCCGAACTGAACGCGCGAACTCGAGAAGCGCCGTGGACTAGAAGCTGAAGTTGCCGCCGAGCAACACGATGTTCAGCCCGGCCAACCAGATCACGCTGGACAAGAGGCACCCCAGCGTCATGCCGCGCGCAGCACTGAGCGGCTCTCTCGTATGGTTCGTCATGTCCCGTCCCCTCCGCCTGGCGTTCTTCTTATCGGAACGTCCGTTGCTGCCGAGTGTATGGAACATGGGATTTCTGGCAATCCCGGATTTGCGGGAAGCAGACAATTTGACGCAAATTGTTTGCGTCACCGGGCAATTCCCCACGGGGGTTGCACGACTCGCATAGCGGCCTTGCGTCATGTTGCATTGCAATACGCCGTATCGACAGCCATCTTGATCTTGTCAACACCAACTGGAGACAAGACAATGAGCATCACCCGTCGCCTGCGTGCCGCGCTTCGCGCCCCGTCACATGAAGAACGCGCCCTCGCCTACCTGAACGAGTCGACGTCGCTGGCCGACCTCGAGCGTCGCGAGCGCGAGATCGACTCCGGGCGCTTCCGCCAGAACCGCCACGCGTTCTGACGGCGTCGTACCGCAATGACCTTTGCGAACTGAGCGGCGAGGCGAACAACAGCCTGCCGCTCTCCCTGTTGCCATCACAGGCAACCGGACGTCTCGACGATCAGCATTTCAAGATGATTTGTGGCTCCCCGGGCCGGATTCGAACCAGCGACCGATCGATTAACAGTCGATTGCTCTACCACTGAGCTACCGGGGAAAAGTTCGCCCTGCGAACGAGGGTGCGTATACCCACGGGTTCGCGGTTTGCCAAGTGGGTCTGGCATTTTCGGCGAAAAAATCTTGCCCGCCTCGGTTCGAACGAGGTTGTCCGTCACGCCCTTCGGCATCACATCCTCCGCATCGGCGGATCAGGCAAGGGCGTATGGGCAGCGTGCAGGAAACGGCAGCGAAACGGCGCGAGTTCTTCCGGCTTCGCGGGCACACGGTCCACATCCTCGGACGCAAGTTCCGGCTGCCCGCCAACCGCGCGGCGCGAATGGCGGTCGGAATCGGCTTCATCATCGGCGGGTTCCTGGCCTTCCTGCCCGTCTTCGGAATCTGGATGCTGCCGCTCGGCCTCCTGATCCTTTCGATCGATCTCGCCTTCGTGCGCCGCTGGCGTCGAAGGGCCGACGTGAAGTGGGGACGCCGCCGCCGACGCAAGGTCGCCGACGACTGAGCGGCCCCCTCGCCTTTACGGCGCGAAAGGCTTATGACTCTTTCGAACACAACGGTGGTCCTGCATTCGCAGACCGCCGTTTCTTCTGTTGCATGCCCGTCGGCGGCCGTTCCATCCGGCAACATGGGCCTTGTTTCCTTTCGGCATCGCATCCGACGCGAGGGCCGCGCCCGCAAGGGCCGAACACTCCAAGGACGATCCGCTTGGCCTTTCCCCCCATTCATCCGGCTCTCGCTCGCGCCCTCGAAGGCCGCGACTACAAGGACCCCACCCCTGTCCAGAAGAGCGTGGTCGAAGCCGCCGCGGACAGCCGCGATCTTCTCGTCTCCGCGCAGACCGGCTCGGGCAAGACGGTCGCCTACGGCCTTGCCATGGGTCAGACGCTTCTGGAGGGACGAGACACGCTCGGCGAGGCCGGCAATCCGCTCGGCTTGATCATTGCGCCGACGCGCGAACTGGCTCTTCAGGTGAGCGACGAACTCCGCTGGCTGTTCGCCGATGCGGGAGCCCGGATCGTGACCTGCGTCGGCGGCATGGATGCCCGGACCGAGCAGAAGGCGCTGTTCCGCGGCGCGCACCTCGTGGTGGGTACGCCGGGCCGCCTGCGCGACCATCTGGAGCGCGGCAATCTGCGGACGCAGGACCTGCAGGTCGCAGTCCTCGACGAAGCCGACGAGATGCTGAACCTCGGCTTCCGCGAGGATCTCGAATTCATTCTCGAGGCGACCCCGGCGGAGCGGCGAACGCTGCTGTTCTCGGCCACCCTGCCCAAGCCGATCGTCGCGCTGACCAAGCGATACCAGACGAATGCGCTGCGCATCGAGGTCGCCAACCAGAGTTCCAGCCATTCGGACATCGAGTACCGCGCCATCCGTGTCGCGCCGACCGAGGTCGAGCACGCGGTCGTCAATCTCCTGCGTCAGGCCGAGTCGCCGACCGCGATCGTCTTCTGCAACACGCGCGAGCAGGTCCGCCACCTCCACACCGGTCTTCTCGACCGCGGGTTCGGCGCCGTGTCGCTCTCGGGCGAACTCGGTCAGGCGGAGCGCAATCAGGCTCTCCAGGCGCTGCGTGACGGCCGCTCGCGCGTGTGCGTCGCGACCGACGTCGCGGCGCGCGGCATCGACCTGCCGAACCTCGGGCTCGTGATCCACGCCGAACTGCCGAACGATGCCGAAACGCTTCAGCATCGGAGCGGGCGCACGGGACGCGCCGGCCGCAAGGGCGTCTCGGTCTTGCTCGTGCCGCTGTCGAAGCGCCGCAAGGCCGATCGCCTGCTGACGGACGCGAAAATCCGCCCGGTCTGGAGCGCTCCGCCGTCGGCCGACGAGATCCGCGCGCTCGACCGCGACCGGCTGCTGACCGACCCGCTGTTCACCGAGGAAGCGGGCGACGACGATCTCGCGACCGCGGGCGTCCTCGTCGAACGCTTCTCGCCGATGGAGATCGCGTCCGCCTTCGCGCGGCTCTATCGCCAGAAGCTGCCGGCGCCCGAGGACATCTACGATCCGGGTCCGGGCCGCGACGACAAGGCGGGCCGCAAGGCCAACGCCGAGCCGCGCAGCCGCCGGGACGGGGAGCGTGAAGAAGGCGGCGCTCGCCATGCGATCGGACCGGCTGTCTGGTTCCACCTCGACATCGGGCGTCGCAACAATGCCGACCCGAAATGGCTGTTGCCGCTCCTTTGCCGCCGCGGCAAGGTCACGCGCGAAGATATCGGCGCGATCCGCATCTTCGACAAGGAAACGAAGGTCGAGATCCGCGCCGACGCCGCAGAGCGATTCGCCTCGGCCGCGCAGGGCAGCGACGACGATATCACCGTGACCCGAATGGAAGGCGGCGCTCCCCCCGCCGGTCGCGATCGCGACGGCGGCAACGGCGGACGCCCGCCTCGCGCACAGAAGGCCTTTGCGCGGCAGGCGGACAGCGATGCCCCGCGCAGGGGTCCGCCGAAGTTCGGTGCCAAGGGTCCCGGAAAAGGCGGCGGCAAGCCAAGCCGTCCCGGGAAGCCTCGTCGCGCGGACTGATCGGTCCGCCGCAGACGCGAAACTGACACCGGGCGGCGAGATCCTCCGCCCCGTGTCGCAGGCCCTCAGCCGCAGATCGCCGAATTGAGGTGCGCCGAAGAGGCCGCTCCGCCCTGACGATACCGGTATTCGACCTCCTGCACTTCGCCGCGGCGGAACGCGGAATACCAGAGGCTGCAACGCTCGCTGCGCTCGCTATCCCGCAGGAGGTGGAGATCGACCCGCTCGTCGGCGACGAATTCGAGGGTCACCTTGTGACCGTCGAACCCGACCCCTTCGAGAATTGAGCCGTCCGCCTGGGGGGTCGGCAGGCTGGAGCGAAGATCGCCGATCAGCGTGCTCGCCGTCCCGACGGGACCGTACAGTCCGCTGGCGTCGAGTTCGCGAATGAGGAGCGCGGAGGCCGTCAGGCTGACGCCTGCG
Source organism: Aureimonas sp. Leaf324 (assembly GCF_001423245.1). Taxonomy (GTDB): domain Bacteria; phylum Pseudomonadota; class Alphaproteobacteria; order Rhizobiales; family Rhizobiaceae; genus Aureimonas. The sequence continues at coordinate 240,352 of NZ_LMOH01000001.1, read as the reverse complement.
AGACCGGCAAGATGGAGTTTGCGGTTGCGAAACGCTTGCACGGCGATTCTCCAGCAGCGGAGCGATTGCGGTTGAAACGTTTCAATACGGAAGATGTTGCAATGCGGTGAAGACGGACTAACCGTCGCGGCTAAACTTATCCACACCCATGATCTGCGCATGTCGCATCCGCAGGCGATTGCGCCTCGCGTCGGTCAGGTCAGGCGCGCAATGCGGGCACGATACGCCGTCCTCGTATCGCGGATCGGCGCGATCGTCGGGCGAGAGCGGGCTGCCGCAGCCGAAGCAGGATTGCCAGTCCGCCGGCTGCACCGCCGACCCGACGGCCGTGCGGTTGTCGAAGACGTAGCAGTCCCCCTGCCACAGGCTCTCGTCCGCCGGAACGACCTCGAGATACTTGAGGATGCCCCCCTTCAGGTGCCGCACGTCCTCGAAGCCGTGGGCGAGCAGGTAGCTCGACGCCTTCTCGCAGCGGACTCCACCGGTACAGAACATCGCGATCCTGCGATGGCGCTCGGGATCGAGCTGACGCTCGGCGAAATCCTTGAACTCCGTGAAGCTCTCGATGCGAGGGTCTACCGCATGGTCGAAGGTGCCGACGCGGGTCTCGTAGACATTGCGCGTGTCGAGGACGAGCGTTTCGGGATCGCTGATCAGCGCGTTCCAGTCCTCCGGTTCGACATAGGTGCCGACCTGCCGCGTCGGATCGGCTTCCGGCGCGCGCATGGTGATGATTTCCGGGCGCACGCGGATGCGCAGGCGCGCGAACGGCTGCTCCGCAGCCTCGGAGAACTTGACCTCGCCTCGGCGGATGCCGAAATCGCGGTCGAGACGATCGAGAATGGCATCGACGCCGGCTCTCTCACCGGCAATCGTGCCGTTGATCCCTTCCGGTGCCACCAGGATGGTCCCGCAGATCGCTTCACGGGTACAGAGATCAAGAAGCGCCTCGCGCAGGCCGGCCGGGTCGGGAACAGGCACGAAACGGTAGAGGGCGGCAATGGTCCAGATCATGTCCGCCGCTATATCGCGAAGCCACGAAGATGGCCAAGCCGCATCGCGTGGCGAAGGGAATCGCATGCGGGAAGCGTCATGAGCCTCGATCTGAACCGACACTTCGATCCGCAGCACGGGACACCGGTTCCCGTCGAGGACGCCGTCGTGCGGATCACGGCGCCGAACTCCGGCCCGATGACCTTTCACGGAACGAACAGCTACCTGATCGGACAGGAGTGTCTGATCGTCGTCGATCCCGGACCGGACGATCCCGCCCACTTCCGAGCGCTGATGGCCGGGATCGGCGGGCGTCCGGTGGATGCGATCCTGGTAACGCACACCCACCTCGATCATTCGGCGCTGGCGACGCGTCTCGCGCAGGAGACGTCGGCCCCCCTCGCCGCTCAAGGACCGCATCGCACCGCCCGGCCGCTCCTCGACGGCGAAATCAATTTGCTGGATGCCGCGTCCGATCTCGCGTTCACGCCCGATATCGTCCTGCACGACAACGCCGAGACGCGATTCGGCGAGACGGTGATACGGGGCCTCCATACGCCCGGTCACACCGGCAATCACATGGCCTTCGCGCTGGAGGGCACGGGCATCCTCTTTTCGGGCGATCACGTCATGGCCTGGGCGACGAGCGTGGTCGCGCCGCCCGACGGTTCCATGTCCGACTACATGCGCTCACTCGACCGGCTGCTGGAACGCTCGGATCGTCGCTATTTGCCCGGCCATGGCGGACCGGTCGACAATCCGGCCGCGTTCGTGCGGGGCCTGCGCGCCCATCGGCGGATGCGAGAGAGCGCGGTTCTGGAGAAGGTCCGTGCGGGCCTGTCGACCGTGCCGGAGATGGTGGCGGCGATCTATCACACGACCGACCGGCGGCTGCACGGCGCGGCAGGGCTGTCCGTTCTGGCGCATCTCGAAAGCCTGATCGAGCGAGAGCTGGTGGCGCTCGACGGCCCCTTCGGGCTGACGAGCCGATACTGTCCGGCCTGACCGGGCCTATTCCTCCTGGACGATGCCTTCGGCGGCGCGCATCGCCTCGTCGACGCCGTTCAGAAAGGCAACGATGATCCGCCGATTCTGCCCGAGGTCCCGGTCGAGGTCGCGCGAGGCGGAGCGCATGTCGATGAAGGTCTGTGCCCCTTCCTCGGCGATGCGGATCGTCACATCGCTCGGGAATGCGAAGATCGGGGCATAGGCGACGGCCTGGATGGTGTATTCGCGGGCATCCTTCAACGCGAAGCGATCCTGCGGCTCCGCGGCGATGCTGCCGCGCAGCGTGGGGATCGGCACCGCGACCGTGCCGCTGACGCCGAGGTCCTCGCTGTCGCGCGGCGGCGTCAGGCTGCTCTGCACGTCGGTGATCTCGATGCCTTCCTGCTCGAGCGCGGTCCGGGCCGCCTCGTAGACCATGGAGGCGGTCGCCTGATAGTCGCGCCCTGCCAGCACCGATTCGGGCGAGCCCGACGCCGTGGCCACGGGCGCCAGCGCCGCGTCGACCAGCCCGGCGGTCTCGGCGCTCGCCCCTTCCGGGAACTGACGATACAGGAACGCCGCCCCTGCGAACGGCAGAAGGGCGAGAGCGGCGATGACGAGAGCCGAAACGGCCCGGCCTCCGCCGATGGCGCCGCGTCGCCAGACCTTGACGATCGAAGCGAGCGCCAGGAGCAGGCCGAGCGCGGCAAGTCCGCCCGCCAGAAGCAGCGTCCAGGACAGGTCCTGCAGGTTAAGGAGGCGCAGGCGGAACAGGACGATGCCGACCGGAATGAGCGCGACCGCGAAGGCCACGAAGCTCCACGCCCAACCGGCCGTGCGGGCCCGCGTCCTGATGTAGTGTCCGGCCAAGTCGTTCTGCTCCGGTACCTGCCGCGGTGATCCTAGCGCAGCTGCGCGGTCGGCGACATGGGGGCGGGAATACGGATCAATGCCGTCCGCGGGTCTTGGGCGCCGCGGCGGCCCGCAGCGCGCGCTCGAAACGGATCGCCGCCTGCGCGGCCGCCAGGCGCGCGATCGGCACGCGGTACGGCGAGCACGACACATAGTCGAGGCCCGTGCGCTCGAAGAAGGCGATGGAGTTGGGATCGCCGCCCTGCTCGCCGCAGACCCCGAGCGAGATATCCGGGCGCGTCCGCCGCGCCTTCTCGACGCCCATCGCGATGAGCTCGCCGACGCCTTCGATATCGAGCGACTGGAACGGGTCGCGCTCGATGATGCCCTGTCGCTCGTAGGTCGACAGGAAATTGGCCGCATCGTCGCGGGAGATGCCGTAAACGGTCTGGGTCAGATCGTTGGTGCCGAAGGAGAAGAAGTCGGCGACCTCCGCGATCGTGTCGGCGCGCACGATCGCGCGCGGCAGTTCGATCATGGTGCCGACGAGATAGTCGACGCTCTTGCCGCGCTCCTGCTTCACCAGTTCGGCGATCAGCTCGATCCGGGCCTTCACGAAGTCGAGCTCGCGGCGCAGCCCGACCAGGGGCACCATGATCTCCGGAACCACGGCCTTGCCCTTGCGCTCGCCCGCTTCGATCGCCGCTTCGAAGATCGCGCGCGCCTGCATCTCGACGATCTCCGGATGCGAGATCGCAAGGCGGCAGCCGCGGTGGCCGAGCATGGGATTGAATTCGTGGAGCGCCTCGATCCGCTCGGCGACGACGGCCGGGCTCATGCTGAGCATGACAGCGGTCTCGGCGATCTCCTGCTCGCCCTTCGGCAGGAACTCGTGGAGCGGCGGATCGAGCAGGCGGATCGTGACGGGCATGCCCGCCATGATCTCGAATAGTTCGATGAAGTCGGAGCGCTGGATCGGCAGGAGGCGCTCGAGCGCCGCGCGACGCCCCGCCTCGTCGGATGCTAGGATCATCTCGCGCATCATGGAGATGCGCTCGCCCTCGAAGAACATGTGCTCGGTGCGGCAGAGGCCGATGCCCTCCGCCCCGAAGGCCCGTGCGGCGCGCGCCTCGGCCGGCGTTTCCGCGTTCGTGCGCACTCCCATGCGCCGCGCGCGGTCCGCAAACGACATCAGCGTCGCGAAGTCGCCCGTCAGCGACGGACGCTTCAGCTTCGGCGAGCCGAGAATGACCTCACCGGACGTCCCGTCGATCGTGATCGGGTCGCCGGCGCGCAGCGTCCGGCCGAGAGCGATGACGGTCCCGGCCTCCTGATTGATGCGGATGGATCCGGCGCCGGTCACGCAAGGCTTGCCGATGCCGCGCGCCACCACGGCCGCGTGGCTCGTCGTGCCGCCGCGCACCGTCAGCACGCCTTCGGTCACGTGCATCCCGTGCACATCCTCCGGCAAGGTCTCGTTGCGCACCAGAATGGTCTTGCGCCCTTCCGCCGCCATCGCGATCGCCTGCTCCGACGAGAACACGATCGCACCGCTGGCGGCGCCGGGCGAGGCCGGCATGCCCTTGGCGATGACGAGGATCTCCTCGCCGCGCTCGATGGTCGGATGAAGGAGCTGGTCCAGCGACGACGGCTCGATCCGCAGAAGCGCATCCTCTTCGGCGATCTGTCCTTCCCGAACCATTTCGACCGCGATGCGGATCGCCTCGGCGACGTTCCGGCGCGCGATGCGGGACTGGAGGAAAAACAGTTCGCCATCGCCGACCATGAAGTCGACCTCGGTGGCGTCGCCGACGTGGGCCTCGATCCGGCGCACGTATTCCGTCAGCACGCCGAGGTCGGCGGGAAACAGCTCCGGCTCGGCGTCGACGCGCGCGAGGCTGAGCGGTTCGGTGATGCCGGCCGGTCCCGCGCCGTCGCGGTTGCCGAAGACGAACTCGCCGGTGAGCCGCGGCTCGCCGGTCTTCAGATCGCGCGACAGCGCTCGTCCCGTACCCGACTTCTCGCCGCGCTCGTTGAAGATCATGGAATGGACGGTGATCGCGACGCCGGCATTTTCGGAGATGCCGTGCGCCAGGCGGAAAGCTCGCGCCACGGGTCCGCGCCAGCTGGCGAAACTCGCTTCGATCACCCGATAGAGCTGTTCGAGCGGAGTCTGAGGCATCGGGCTGCCGACCTCCTCCTCGACGAACCGCAGGTAAGCCGCGATCAGCGCGCGCCAGTCGACCAGCGAATGAGGCTCGTCGCCCCCCCAGCCCGCGCGTGCGCGCTCGGTCTCGGCGACCTCCTCGAAGTCGCTGGAATCGACCGCATGAATGAGGTTGCAATAGCTTTCGATGAACCGGCGGTAGGCGCGAAAGGCAAAGCCGACATCGCCGAGTTCGCGGGCCAGAAGCTCGACGGTGCGGCTGTTGAGGCCGAGATCCAGGACCGAATCGGCCAGTCCCGGCATGACCGCCCGGGCGCTCGTGCGGACCGCCAGGAGCAGCGGCTTCTGCGCGCCGTCGAGCGTGCGGCCCGTGACGCGCTCCAACCACTCGATCGCCGCAAGAACCTCGTTGCGGATCGCCGGCGGCAGCGTCTCGCTGCCCTCGGCCTCGCGCCAAGCCGAGGTCGAGATCGTGAACCCCGGCGGAACCGGCAGGTCGAGCGAGGCCAGAAGCGCGAGGTTCGAGCCCTTCAGCCCAAGCGCCTCTGCCGGATCCGCAGTGCGGTCCGCCGTTCCACGCATGAACGTGAACAGTCTCTTGGCCATGGAAAACCGGCGCCGTCGCAGCTCGAAGGAGCGATATGTGAACTCTAGGCGTCAGACATAAGTCAAACCGACGCCTCCGCCAATTGCTGCACTGCAAAAGTTTTGCGCCCGGCACGATCCCGGCCGGGCGCGCGGTCGGTCCGTCAGAGGTGCTTCTCGATCACCGCCGCCATCTCGTCGGCCGAGAGGGCCCCGGCATACTTGTCGCCGTTGACAAAGAAGGTCGGCGTCGCGTTGACGCCGAACTCGTTCTGGCCGGCGGCCTGGACGGCGACGACCTTGCCCTGCAGGTCGGTGTCCTTGAGGCACGCGGCGAACTGGTCCTGCGTCATGCCGGCCAGCTGCGCGATCTTGAGAAGCGCGGCGGAGGCGTTCTCGGCGCCTGCCCATTCGCGCTGCTGATCGAACAGGACATCGACCATCGCGGTGCGCTTGTCGTCGCCGGCGCAGCGCGCCAGCATGAAGGCGCCGAGCGCGCGCGGATCGAACGGGAACTCGCGCAGGATCAGCTTGGCCTTGCCCGTGTCGAGGTAGTCCGCCTTGATCTTTGGATAGGTCTCGGAATGGAAGTCGCGGCAGTGGCTGCAGGTCATCGACGCGTATTCGATGATCGTCACCGGCGCATCGGCCTTGCCGATGATGATGTCCGGCAGGGCCTGCGGCGCCATCAGCTTGGCGACGTCCACCGTGCCCTCGGGTGCCGGGGCCGTCGCGGCGGACGGGTTGGTCTGCGCGGCGGCGGCGGGTGCTGCCGGAGCGGCCGCCGGGGTCTCGGACTGCGCGAAGGCGGGCGCCATGCTCCCGAGGGCGATCCCGGCGGTCAGGAAGCCGGCGAAGAGCGCGCGGGCGCCTGGGTTGGAGGTCCGGTTGCGGGTCGAGGAGACGAGCATCGAGTGATCAGCCTTTCGCAGAAGCCATGATTCGGTTTCGCTTATGGCACGTAGGCGGTCAAATGTGGCGATCCCACGTACGGAGCCACGCCGATCCTGCCGCGTCACGCAGTGTTGCGCGCCTCAGCGCTTGTCGCGGTCGCGCGCGGCGGCATTGCGCCGGAGCACGCTCTCGCCGAGGCGCTCCAACGCCCGGCGAAGGGCATCGCTCTCGATCCGTGCGGTGGCGTCGCGGATCGTCTCGCGGTGGGAGGCGGTCAGGGGTCCGACGGCCGGCTTGCGGTTCGGGCGAACCTGTCGCACCGCGCGCTGGACGATCTTGATCCGGTCGACCGCGCGGTAGCCAAAATAGTCGTTGACGCGGCTGAGGATCGTCTCGACCTCGTGCTGCAGGCGAAGCGCGAACGCTCCCTCGCAGGCGATGACGAGGGTCGCCGGCAGCGCCGTCTCGTCGCCATACCCTTTGGGCCAGACGAGCTTCTCGGGCCGGCACCCCTCCTCCAGCCGAGGGCCTACGATTTCGGGCCAGGCACCGATGAGATCGAGCGACATGCCGGCCTTGCGCGCCACCACGGGCTCGACCAACTGCGATACGAGATCGCCGATCGGGCGAGCCGCGCGACCCGGTCCCTTCGGCGAGGCGGGCTTCATGCCACCCTTGCCCTCGCCGCGCCGAAGGGCCGCGCGCGGCGAAGCTCGGTGAGGATGACGGCCATGCTCGCGAAGACGATCAGCACCATCCATTCGTTCAAAAGCACGCCGTGGAAAAGGCCGAAGATGACCGTGAAGGCGACGAGCGTGATGCTCGCGTCGCGGACCAGCGGGTCGGCGGAGCGGCGCAGCGCGTTCGCCAAGAAAGCCGCCATCGCCCCCACCATCAGCGCGACACCGACGAGCCCGCTCGAGAGGGCCTCGTCGAGAACGACATTGTGCAGGTGCTGGTATCGCAGGATTTCCCGTTCATTGGGTCCGGCTTCGGCCGCGACGCGCTCCATGCGAGCCGTACCGCCGACGCCTATGAGCGGATTCTTTGCGAGGACCCGGACGGCCGACGACCACATGGCCATGCGGGTATCGACCGAGCCGACCGCCAGTCCCGTCGCCTCGTAGGCTTCGATTTCCGTCACGCCCGACTCGACGCGGTCGAGGAGAAAACCGCCGACCGGCACGACCGCGAGCATCGCCGCCGCGACCACGGCAACGAGCGCGAGCGCCCCGCGCCGTCCGCTAGCGCGAAGGCGCGGCATCGCGCGGCGGAGATCGAGAACGGCGACCACGACGAAAAGGAACATGGCCGCCCGCGTGCCGCTGAGGACGATCGGGACGGTCGCGAGGTAGGTCCAGACCCGTCCATCCGGCAGGAAGCGCAACCGGTTCCCCGTCGGCAGGCGGGCCGCAATGGCGCACGCGCCAACGACGAAGGCGAAGATCGCCTCGTTCTTGCCGAGCCCGACCCGGGCACCGGTCATCGCGTAGTCGATCGGCGCGAGGATCACGAGGGCGATGACGCCGATCCGGGCACCCCAGGCCAGCGAATGCGCGGGATGGCGGACGAGACCGAGACCCAGCGGCAGAAGCGCGCAAGCAAACTCCAGACCCGCGTAGGACAGGACGCGGTTGCCGTCGAGCGGCTCGCCGCGCGCGAGGCTGAGACCGATCTGCCAGATTGCCCAGGCCGCGAGCATCCCTGTGAAGGCGATCGGCATGCCGCGCCAGCTGCGCGGACGGGCGAGGCCGAGGTAAAGGCCGCAGACGGCGAAGGACAGGAACACCACCTTGCCGACCGAGATCAGCAGGGAAAGGCACGCCATGCCGATGGCGAGCGCCAGCGGGTCCCAACGCCTGCGGTGGAGGAGAAGCGCTCCGATCGTCATCGCGAACGCTCCGCCGCGAGCGCATAAGCGATGCGTCGGACGAGTTCGCCGGTACGGAACAGAAGCGTCGGCAACCGGCGCCACGGCTTGAGTTTCCGGGCGCCATATCGCCCACCGACCTCGATCTGACTGGTCTTCGAGCGCGGGCTGAAGGTCACGAGATCGTCCCAGATGTCGAAGGTCCGAACCTCCGTGTCCCATCCCCGCTCCAGCGCCACGTCGAACGGCAAGGACATGGGCTTCAGGGCTTCCGCGAGCTTCGAAGCGGCCGAGCGACGAACGATGTAGGCCGCCGCGCTGCCGGTCGGGCCGTGATAGGCGGCCGACATCGCGCGCCCCTCGACCAGCGCCCGCAGGCGGCGGCGCGACGGGCGGCGGTGATGGGCGAAGCGCACGAGGTCCCAGTCGTCCCGCGACGCAAGGTCCGCCAGCACGGCCGTCATTTCGGGTCGGGGGCGAACGTCGTCCTCGAACACGACACCCGCCTCGGCCGGTCCGGCGGCGATCGCCTCGATCGCGCGGAGATGGCTGAGATAGCAGCCGTACTCGCCTGCGGCCGGCCGCTTGCCGTGTCGTCGCAGGAAGCGGGGCGTATCCAGCAGGCCGCGCTCGGCCTCGGGGATCGCCTTTCCATCGACGCCGGGGATCCGTATCACGTCGATGCCCGCCGCGGCCATGTCGGCGCGAATGTCCGCAAGACGCTCCGGCGACCGGTCGAGATTGATGACGAAGAAATCGATACGCACGATACCGGCCCGAACGAGGGGCGATGAAGGCCCGGAAGGGCGGTTGGATGGACGCCGCCCGGAGCGAAGTCAACCCGACCGGGCCGATGGCCACTTCGCGGCGGCGTTGCTCGACTGGTACGACCGCCATGCCCGTGCCCTGCCCTGGCGCGTCGCCCCCGCCGACCTTCAGGCCGGCATCCGCCCCGATCCGTATCTCGTCTGGATGTCGGAGATCATGCTGCAGCAGACCACCGTCGCGGCGGTGAAAAGCTACTTCGCGGCCTTCACCGAGCGCTGGCCGACCGTCGAAGCGCTGGCGGCCGCGGAAGATGCCGAGGTGATGGGTGCCTGGGCGGGGCTCGGCTATTATGCGCGAGCCCGCAACCTCCTCGCCTGTGCCCGCGCGGTGGCGGGCGAGCGGAGCGGCCGTTTCCCCGAGACCGCCGCGGAGCTTCGTACTCTGCCGGGCGTCGGCGAATACACCTCCGCCGCCATTGCCGCGATCGCCTTCGACGAGCCGGCGGCGGTGATCGACGGCAACATCGAACGCATCACGACGCGCATCGCCTGCATCGAAACGCCCCTGCCCGCCGCCCGCAAGCCGATCCGGGCGCTCGTTCAGGAACTGACGCCGCAGAGGAGACCGGGCGATTTCGCGCAGGCTATGATGGATCTCGGCGCGACGATCTGTACGCCGCGCAAGCCGGCCTGCGTCCTCTGCCCCGTGACCGATCACTGCGAGGCGCGCCGGCTGGGCCGGCAGGAGGAGTTTCCGGTCAAGGCGGCGAAGGGTGCGAAGCCCGCCCGCGTTGGCGCCGCCTTCGTCCTGCGCCGACCGGCAGATGGTGCGGTCTGGCTGCGCCGCCGCCCGGCCGCCGGTCTGCTGGGCGGCATGAGCGAGCCGCCGACGACGGCGTGGACGTCACGTGGCGACGGCGCGACCGGTGTCGAGGCCGCGCCCGTCGCCGGCGACTGGCATCTCGCCGGCTTCGTGCCGCACGGCTTCACCCATTTCGATCTGACGCTCGAAGTCTGGCTCGCCAATCGGGCGGACGATCCGCCGATCGACGGCTGGTGGGCCTCTCCCGCCAGCCTTGCTGCCGAAGCCCTGCCGACCTTGATGCGCCGGGTGCTGGAGCGCGCCGGAGTGGCTTAAGCCGGCGCACCCGCCATCTGGTCGCGCACGATCTGGCGAAGCTCGTCGATGACGCGCAACCGCCCGTTCTCTCGCACGTGCCAGAAGGTCCAGCCGTTGCAGGCGTCGAGACCCTGCACCTTCGCGCCGATGCGATGGATCGAGGCCGCGTCGCCGCCGACCGCGATGGTGCCGTCGGCGCGAACGTTCGCCCGCCAGCGTCCCTTGGCATCGGTCAGCTCGGTTCCGGGCGTCACCAGACCGGACTCGACGAGGCTCGCGAAGGGCACGCGCGGCTCGGCGCGCTTTCCGGCGGCGACGCGAAGCACGTCGGCCCCCAGAGGCTCGACCGAGAGGATGCGGTCGGTCGCCGCCTCGATGTAGTCGTCCTCGCGTTCGATCCCGACGAAGTTGCGCCCGAGCCGCTTGGCGACCGCGCCCGTCGTGCCCGTGCCGAAGAACGGGTCGAGGATCGTGTCGCCAGGCTTCGTCGAGGACAGGATGACGCGCGCCAACAGCGCTTCCGGCTTCTGCGTCGGATGGACCTTCTGCCCGTCGTCGTCCCTCAGCCGCTCGCCGCCCGAGCAGATCGGGAAAAGCCAGTCGGACCGCATCTGCGTGTCGTCGTTGGCCGCCTTCATCGCATCGTAGTTGAACGTGTAGGCCTTCGCGTCGGCGTTCTTCGACGCCCAGATCATCGTCTCGTGGGCGTTCTGGAACCGCCGGCCGCGGAAGTTCGGCATCGGGTTGGTCTTGCGCCAGACGACGTCGTTCAGGATCCAGAAGCCGAGGTCCTGCATGATCGCGCCGACGCGGAAGATGTTGTGGTAGGAGCCGATCACCCAGATCGTTCCGTTCGGCTTGAGGAGCCGCCGCGCCGCCAGCAGCCAGGCGCGGGTGAAGGCGTCGTAGGCGGCGAAGCTTTCGAACTGGTCCCAGGCGTCGTCCACCGCATCGACCTTCGACTGGTCGGGCCGGTGGAGATCGCCGCCGAGCTGAAGGTTGTACGGCGGATCGGCGAAGATCGCGTCGACCGACTTCTCGGGCAACGCCGCCATGCGCGAAACGCAGTCGCCCTTGATGATGGTGTTTAACCATTCGGGCTTGGCGGAAAGCTCGACGGGAAGACGGTGCAGGGTCTGCAGTTTCGACATCGGGCTACCTTGGACTCGGGACTGAACTCAGAGCCGCATGGTTACCGAACGAGCTTAATGATCGGTGAAGCCGGGGCGGGTGTTCAGCCCGCCGACCCTGTGCTACCGGGTCCGCGTCTCCCCTCACCGTTTCGTTTTCCTGTGCCGGAGGGCATTTCCATGCCGCTTTCCCTCGTGCTGTTCGACTGCGACGGCGTCCTCGTCGATTCCGAGATCATCTCGGCCAAGGTCGACTCGAAGATGCTGAAGGAGGTCGGCTACGAGATCTCGCCCTCCGAGATCGCCGAGCGTTTCGCGGGCCTCACGCAGGACCGGATCGCCGAGCTCCTGCAGGAAGAGGCGGGCATCCGCCTGCCGGAGGACTACAACGACCGCCAGAAAACGGCGCTGGACGAGCGCCTGGCCGCCGAGGTCGAGGCGATCGCGGGCGTTCACGAGATGCTGGATCGGATCGACCTGCCGCGGGCGATCTGCTCGAACTCGTCGGGCGAACGGCTGAAGATGATGCTGGAGCGCGTGAAGCTCTGGGACCGTTTTCGCCCGTACGTCTTCCCGGCGCGCGAGGTCGGCACGAAGAAGACCAAGCCGGCGCCGGACGTCTATCTCTACGGCTGCCGCGAGTTCGACGCCAAGCCCGCCGAGACGATCGTCCTGGAAGACTCCGTCCACGGCGTCGCTGCGGCGGCCGCAGCCGGCTGCCGCGTCGTCGGCTTCGTCGGCGCGAGCCACACCTACCCCGGCCACGCTGACTCGCTGACCGAAGCCGGCGCCGAAACGGTGATCCGGCGCCTCTCGGAGTTTCCCGCGGTCGTCGAGGCCTTCGCCGACTGGGAACAGGCTTGATCCGTCAGGAGCCCGGACGCTTGGCGCCGCCCTGCGGCCCTTCGTCGAACCCGGCATAGACCACGAGCGAGCGGCCCTTCGGCACCGCGATGCGGATCGCGCGGTCGACGTAGCGGAAGTCCTGCGCTCCGCCGGCCGGGGTCACGCCGACGGGCTGCTGGCCGAGCTGGCTGTAGACGAGCTGGTTGGTGTCGAGGATGGCGACGCGGATCGGCAGCTGAATCTCGCCGGACCGTGCGGCCGGTCCTGGAACCACCCGGCCGGCGATACCGACCTCCATGTAGAGCTGGCCGTCGCGCACGCGGCACGAGCGCGTCGTGCCCGAGATCGAGGCGATGTACTGAAGATTGCCGCCCTCGCCCTTGCGCAGGATCGCGGTGCCCTCGCGCAGGCTCACCTGCGGGCAGTAGTCCGGCACCGTGCCCTCGCTGGAGGCGGCACGGACCGGCGCCGGAGCCACCGATGCGCCGCCGCCGCCCGAGGTGCTGCAGGCGCCGAGCGCGAGGCCCGCCAGAACGAGGCCGGCGGCGTTGCGTGCGAAGATCAGCTTGGACATATGCATGCGGCGGTTCTTCCCATACGGTGTCGAGCCGTTCTATATCAGGCCCCTATCCGGGTTTCGACCGGGCGGGACGCGAAATCCGCGGCGCCCGGTTTTGCCGAACCGAAGGTTTGGGAGTTATCGTGAGATATGTCAGTTCGCGGGGCGAAGCTCCGGTCCTCGGGTTCGCCGACGTTCTCCTTGCGGGCCTTGCCAGCGACGGCGGTCTCTACGTGCCCGAGACCTGGCCGCAGATCGCGCCGGAAACGATCGCCTCCTTCGCCGGCCGCCCCTATGCCGAAGTCGCCCTCGAGATCCTGAAGCCGTTCGTCGGTGACGAGATCGCGCCCGACGCGCTGGAGCGCATGGTGCGCGAGGCCTACGCGACGTTCCGCCATCCGGCGGTCGCCCCGCTCGTGCAGATCGGCGACCGTCACTTCGTGCTGGAGCTCTTCCACGGCCCGACGCTCGCCTTCAAGGACGTGGCCATGCAGCTCCTCGCACGGCTGATGGACCACGTCCTCGCCCAGCGTGGCCAGCGCGCGACGGTGGTCGGCGCGACCTCGGGCGACACCGGCGGCGCGGCGATCGCGGCGTTCTCTGCCAGCGACCGGACGGACATGTTCATCCTGTTCCCGAAGGGCCGCGTCTCGCCGGTCCAGCAGCGGCAGATGACGACGGCCGGCTCGCAGACGGTGCATGCGGTGGCGATCGAGGGCACGTTCGACGACTGCCAGGCGCTCGTGAAGGCGATGTTCAACGACGCCGCGTTCCGCCGCGAAAGCGCGCTATCGGGCGTCAACTCGATCAACTGGGCCCGCATCATGGCCCAGATCGTCTACTACTTCACGGCTGCCGCCAGCGTCGGTGCGCCCCACAAGGCCGTGTCGTTCACCGTGCCGACCGGCAATTTCGGCGACATCTTCGCCGGCTTCGCCGCCAAGCGCATGGGCCTGCCGGTCGAGCGCCTGATCGTCGCCACCAACGGGAACGACATTCTGGAGCGGTGCCTGCGCACCGGGCGCTACGAAATGGAGGGCGTTCACGCCACCATGTCGCCGTCGATGGACATCGAGATCTCGTCGAACTTCGAGCGGCTGCTGTTCGAGGCGAGCGGGCGCGACGCGGGCGTGATCCGCCGGCTCATGGACCAGCTCAAGCAGTCTCGTGCCTTCACCGTGCCCGACGACATCCTTTCCTATATCCGCGCCGAGTTCGACGCGGGGCGCACTGGAGAAGGCGAGACGGCCGAGACGATCCGCGACCAGCTGGCCTCGACCGCCTATCTTCTCGATCCCCACACGGCGGTCGCCGTGGCCGTCGCGGAGAAGCGGATCGGCGACGTGCCGATGATCTCGCTCGGCACCGCTCATCCCGCCAAGTTCCCCGCGTCCGTCAAGGCGGCCTGCGGAACGGAGCCGCCCCTGCCACCCAGCCATGCCGACCTGATGACGAAGGGCGAGCGGTTCGACGTCCTTCCCAACGATCTGGACGCACTCCAGGCGTACATTCGCGAGCGCAGCCGCGCCGTGCGCCTCGGGGCCGCCGCATGAGCGTCGAGATCACGCGTCTTTCCAACGGGCTGACGATCGCCACCGAAACCATGCCGACGCTGGAAAGCGCGGCGCTCGGCGTCTGGGTCAAGGCCGGGGCGCGTGACGAGGCCGAGGGCGAGCACGGCATCGCCCATCTTCTCGAGCACATGGCCTTCAAAGGCACGAGCCGGCGCAGCGCCCGGCAGATCGCCGAGGAGATCGAGGATGTCGGCGGTGAGCTGAACGCTTCGACGAGCGTCGAAACCACCGCCTACTATGCGCGCGTCATGAAGAACGACGTGCCGCTCGCGATCGACATTCTCACCGACATCCTTCTCGACTCGCGTTTCGACGAGGACGAACTCGCCCGCGAGCAGCACGTCATCCTGCAGGAAATCGGCGCGGCCGAGGACACGCCGGACGACATCGTCTTCGACCATTTCCAGAGCGCCGCCTACGCCGACCAGATCCTCGGTCGCCCGATCCTCGGCACGCGCGAGAGCGTCAGCGGCTTCACACCGGCGGAAATCCGCGGCTACCTGCAGCGCCACTACTCGCCCGACCAGATGGTGGTATCGGCCGCCGGCGCCGTGTCGCACGACGACGTGGTGCGACGCGTCGAGGCGGCGTTCGGATCGTCGGCGTCCTCGATCAAGGGGACACATAGCCGCGAGCCCGCCGTCTACACTGGCGGCGACTTCCGCGAGGAACGCGATCTCGCCGACGCGCAAATGGTGCTCGGCTTTCCCGGACGCCCCTACTACCAGCGCGACTTTTATGCCGCGCAGGTGCTCTCGATCATCCTGGGCGGGGGCATGTCGTCCCGCCTGTTCCAGGAGATCCGCGAGACGCGCGGCCTCTGCTATGCGATCTCGGCGTTTCACTGGAGCTTCTCCGACACCGGTATCTTCGGCGTTCATGCCGCGACGGGCGAGGAGGAGATGGCCGAGCTCGCGCCGGTCATCGTCTCCGAACTGGTGCGTGCCACCGAGGGCATCACCGAGAAAGAAGTGAACCGCGCCCGGGCGCAGATGCGCTCCAGCCTCCTGATGAGCCAGGAAAGCCCCGCCTCCCGTGCCGGGCAGATCGCGCGTCAGCTGATGTTCAAGGGCGCGGTCCTGGAAAATGCCGAACTCCTCGAGCGACTGGCCGCGATCGATGCGCCGCGCCTGACGGATCTGGCGGCTCGCACGTTCCTCGGCACGACGCCGACGCTCGCCGCGATCGGCCCGATCTCGCGCCTTCCCGATATCGGCGAGATCGCGCAGGGCGTCGCCGTGAGTTCCGCCTCCCCGCCGGTCCGCAAACTCGTCACGATCTAGGCGAACGCTCCGCCATGGCCTTCTTCGACTGGGTCCAGCCGGCGGCTCAGCCGGTGCTGACCGGGCCGGACGTCCTTCTGCGTCTGCCGCGCGCCACCGATTACGAGGCATGGCGGACCTTGCGCGAACGCAGCCGCGGGTTCCTGACGCCCTGGGAGCCGAGTTGGACCGCGGACGAGCTCGACCGCAGTTCCTACAGGTTGCGGCTGCGTCGCTATCGACTGGATGCGCGGCAGCGAACCAGCTACACCTACTTCGTGTTCGATCGCGAGGGAGCCGTGCTGATGGGAGGCCTGACGCTCGGACGTATCCAACGCGGCGTCGCGCAGACCGGAACGCTCGGTTACTGGATGGGGCAGCCGTTCGCCGGTCGGGGCATCATGTCCCAGGCGGTCGAAGCGGTCATGGAGTTCGCCTTCGACGTCCTGCGCCTTCATCGGCTGGAGGCGGCCTGCCTCCCCCGGAACGCGGCATCGATCCGGCTTCTCGAAAAATCCGGCTTCCGCCGCGAGGGACACTTGCGCCAGTATCTCAAAATCGCCGGTGTCTGGGAGGATCACCTGCTCTACTCGATTCTGTCCGACGACCGGGCGCCGGGCCGCGCCATGCCGTCGGCATCCTGACGACCCCTCGCTTTTGCGAACAAAGGCCCACTCGCGCTCGATGCCGCAACCCAACCGCCTCGCCCGCCAAATCCTGTGCTTCCTGACGCTGCTGATCGCATGTCTGGCCGCAGGGCCGAGCCATGCCTTGTCTCCCGTGTCGATCGGCCGCGAGGACATCGCGATCGATCTCAAGCCGGCGGTCGAGATCTTTCGCGATCGGGGTCGCAATTTCCAGGTCTCGACGGTGCCCGGCGCGGACGGCATCGTGCGCCGCATCGAGGTCGAATCGACCGCCGCCAATCCGTCGGGCGACTGGGCCGTCTTCGCACTGTCCAACAACACGGACGAGCAGATCGACCGGATCGTCGTCGCCCCCCATTTCCGCCTCGCGAGTTCCGGCTTCCTCTGGCCCGACCTCGGCTCGCAGCGCATCGCCGCGATCACGCCGTCCGAGGGCTTCGCGCTCGACCGCCAGGATAGCCCCGAGGCCGACGTCTTCCTGGTGACGCTCGATCCGGGCGCCATCATCACGTTCGTGACGGAGCTTTCGTCCGACCGGCTGCCGGAAATCCGGTTGTGGGAGCCGAATGCTTATAAGGACACGGTGAACGCGTTCACCTTGTATCGCGGCATCGTCCTCGGGATCGCGGGTCTCCTCGCCGTGTTCCTGACCATCCTCTTCGTGGTCAAGGGATCGCCGATGTTCCCGGCGACCGCGGCGCTCGCATGGGCGGTGCTCGCCTATATCTGCATCGACTTCGACTTCTGGCAGAAGCTGGTGCCGATCGTCCCGGGTCAGGAGCGCATATGGCGCGCTGGCACCGAGGTCGCCCTCGCCTTCACGCTGGTCGTCTTCCTCTACGCCTACCTCAACCTCAACCGCTGGCACGGCATCCTTTCCGCCTTCACCGCGCTCTGGCTGGTCGGGCTGGGGGCGCTCGGTGTTCTCGCGGCGTTCGATCCGCCGATGGCGGCCGGCATCGCGCGCATGTCGATGACGGCGACGGCCGGATTCGGCCTACTGCTGATCCTTTATCTTTCGGCGATGCGCTACGACCGCGCGATCATGCTGATCCCGACATGGCTTCTGATTGTCGTCTGGATCGCCGCCGGATGGCTGACGGTCACGGGTCGCATCGACAACGACATCATCCAGCCGGCGCTCGGCGGCGGCCTCGTCCTGATCGTCCTCCTGATCGGTTTTACCGTGATGCAGCACGCCTTCGCGGGCGGCTCGTTCGCCGGCGGCCTTCTGTCCGACATGGAGCGGCGCTCGCTGGCGCTGGCCGGCACGGGCGACGCGATTTGGGACTGGGACGTCGCCCGCGACCGCATCTTCGCCGGTTGCGACACCGAAGGTCTCGACGGCATGCCGGTCGCGGCCATGAATGGCCCCGCGCGCGACTGGCTGCCGATCCTTCACCCCGACGACCGCGACCGCTTCAAGATCACGCTCGACACGATCCTCGAGCACCGGCGTGGCCGGATCGCGCAGGACTTCCGGGTGCGCGACGACAACGGCCACTACCACTGGATGAGCTTGCAGGCGCGTCCCGTTCTCGGCAGCAACGGCGAGGTCGTGCGCTGCGTCGGTACGCTGAAGGACGTGACCGAGCGCAAGAAGGCGGAGGAACGCCTCCTCCACGACGCGCTGCACGACCAGCTCACGGGCCTTCCGAACCGCGAACTTTTCATCGACCGGCTCGACTCGATCTCCTGCCTCGCGGCAACGCGCCCCGATGTCCGCCCCACCCTCTTCATGGTCGATATCGACCGCTTCAAGCAGGTCAACGACGAGTTCGGCATCGCGACCGGCGATACGATCCTCCTCACCGTCGGACGCCGCCTGAAGCGCGTCCTCAAGCCGCAGGACTCGCTGGCGCGACTGTCGAGCGACCAGTTCGGCGTCATTCTCATGTCGGAGAGCGACGTCGCGGCCGTCGGGGCCTTCGCCGAGACGCTGCGGGACGCCGTGCGCGCGCCGATCACCTTCGCCAACCAGGACATCATCCTGACCGCCTCGATCGGCCTCACCGGCTGGACCGAGGGCGCCGGTGCCGACGAGGTTCTGCGGGAGGCGGAACTCGCGATGTATCAGGCGAAGCGCCTCGGGGGCGACCGCATCGAGCCCTTCCGTTCGGCGTACAAGACGCACAGCTCCGGCCGGGTCGAGCTGGAATCCGATCTGCGCCGAGCCTTCGGCCGCAACGAGCTGTCGCTGGCCTTCCAGCCCATCATCAGGCTGTCGACCGGCGAGATCGCCGGCTTCGAGGCGTTGATGCGCTGGAACCACGCCAAGCGCGGCTTCGTCTCGCCGACGGAGTTCATTCCGCTGGCCGAGAGCACGGGCCTGATCGTCCAGCTCGGCCAGTTCGCGCTCGACGAGGCGGCGCGCCGGCTGGCCGACTGGCAGCGGCTGCCGGGGCAGTCCAAGCTGTTCTGCTCGGTCAACATCTCCAGCCGTCAGCTGATCCGTCAGGACCTTCTGAACGACGTACGCCAGATCCTGAAGCGGTATCATCTCGCGCCCGAGACGCTGAAGCTGGAGCTGACCGAGTCGCTCGTGATGGACAATCCGGAACGCTCGGCCAAGCTTCTGGAGCGGCTGAAGGAGATGGGCGTCGGACTGTCGCTGGACGATTTCGGGACCGGCTATTCGTCGCTGTCGTATCTGATGCGGTTCCCGTTCGACACATTGAAGATCGACCAGTCGTTCCTGCGCGGCGAGCAAGTGCCGCAGCGCTCGATCCTCGTCCACTCGATCGTCACCATGGCGCACGAACTGGGGCTGGCCGTGGTCGCCGAGGGTGTCGACAACGACACCGACGCGGCGCAGCTCCGCAAGCTGAACTGCGAGTACGCACAGAGCTTCATGTACGGTCAGCCGCTCTCGGCCGAGGAAGCGCGGCGCCGCTTGCAGGAGCGCGGAAGCCGGCGCGGCTCGGCCTGACGCCCCGCGCCAGGAAATATCAGGCGTGACCGGCTTCGGCGGCGAGAAAGGCCGGATCGACGCCGAGGATCGCCAGCGCCCGCGAATACTTGGCGTCGAGTTCGTTGGCGAAGACGATGTCGAGGTCGGCAGTGCAGGTCAGCCAGCCGTTGGCCGCGATCTCCGACTCGAGCTGCCCCGCGCTCCAGCCGGCATAGCCGAGCACCATGATCGCGCTCGACGGTCCCTCGCCCCGGGAAATGGCTTTCAGGATGTCGAGCGTCGGCGTCAGAGAAATGCCGTCGTCGACTTCCACGGTCGATTCGGAATCGTAGTCGTCCGAATGGAGAACGAAGCCGCGCCCCTGTTCCACCGGCCCCCCGTTGCAGACCGACACTTCCCGTCCCTTCTGCGGCAACCGGATATCGTCGGGGCTATCGACGATCTCGAGCTGCGTCAGAAGGGTCGGGAAACTGAGAGGCTGCGCCTTGTTGATGATGAACCCCATCGCCCCGTTGGGCGAATGCGCGCAGACATAGACCACGCTGCGGGCGAAGCGCTCATCGTGCATGCCCGGCATCGCAATCAGGAAGTGGCCCTCCAGGGAAGGCGTCTCGTCGGTCGATCGGCTACGCATGTTTTCCAGGTCCATGGGAGGAAGATAGACATGTCCCGGCGGTTTTGCACCTGCGCCCCGACCGAAGGTCTTGGCCGTCTTGCGATGATGGTGACCAGCGCGCTTCTCGCCCTGTCGCTCGCGTCCGGCCCCGCCCTTGCGCGCGAAACCGAGCGGTATCGGCAGGAGGGCGTCGCCCTCCATCTCGTCGCGCTTCCGCCCGATGCAGGCGGCAAGATCCGCGGAGCGCTCTCGATCGAGCTCGATCCGGGCTGGAAGACCTACTGGATCGCGCCGGGCCCGGTCGGCCTTGCCCCGCAGTTCGACACGTCGAAGAGCAGTGACGTCGATAACGTGCGGTTCGCTTTCCCGGTGCCGAGCCGTTTCAGCGAGGGGGAGGCGCAGAGCATCGGCTACGTGCAGACGGTGGAGCTGCCCATTGCGGCCCAGGCCAGCGGTCAGGTGCCGGTGCTGCAGCTGAACGCCGTCCTTGGCGTTTGCCGTGAACTCTGTGTTCCCGTTCAGGCCGAACTGGCGGCGGGTCCGAAGCCCGGCCTGTCGGATCGGGCTCTCGTAGCGCGCGCCGAGGCGGCAGCGCCGGACACGTCGGGTCCGCTGAAGGCGTCGGGGGCGCGTTGGGACGCAGACGAGGCCGCTCTGATCGTCGATCTGGTGCCGCCCATCGCGGGCCCTCTGACGGATGGCTTCGTCTCGGCTGGCGACGGCTGGTCGTTCGGTGCCCCCTCCCTTCCGGAAGACGGCCAGACGAAAAGCATCGTATTCCCCGTCCTTTCGCGGCCAACCGGCGACAAGCGTCCGGTTTCCGCCGACATCCTGTTGACGCAGAACGAGCGCGCCCAACTATCCCGCGCAGTGCCGATCGCGCCGCGGTAAGTCGCCGCGCGCTTTATCGGTCGACCCCGGAGAGTAAATCCGCATGACGATATCCATCGGCGACCGCCTTCCGGACGTCTCGTTCCGCGTTCCGGGCGAGGACGGTCCAACCACGACGACGACGGCGGACGTCTTCTCCGGCAAGCGTGTCGTGCTCTTCGCGGTTCCCGGCGCCTTCACGCCGACTTGTACGATGAACCACCTTCCCGGCTTCCTCGAGCACAACGACGCGCTGCGGGCCAAGGGCGTCGATACGATCGCCGTCACCGCGGTCAACGACGTGCATGTGATGAAGGCCTGGAAGAAGGCCACCGAGGCGGGCGACCGCATCCTCTTCCTGTCGGACGGAAATGGCGAGTTCGCCAAGGCCGTCGGTCTCGATGCGGATCTTTCGGCCGGCGGCCTCGGCATGCGCTCGAGGCGCTATGCCATGCTCGTCGAAGACGGCGTCGTGCGGCAGCTGAACATCGAGCCGGGGCCAGGTCAGGCCGACACGTCGTCGGCCGAGACTCTTCTGGCGCAGATCTGACCGTCAGCCGGCGGCCGACCGCCGAGCCTTCTTGAACGGCTCCATGCCGGCGCGCGCGAGCGCGTCGGCCCGCTCGTTCTCGGCGTGCCCCGCGTGCCCGCGAACCCAGTGGAACGTCACTTCGTGACGCTCGCGCTCCGTGTCGAGGCGCTGCCAGAGCTCGGCGTTCTTGACCGGCTTCTTGTCGGCCGTGCGCCAGCCGTTCCGCTTCCAGCCGTGGATCCACTTGGTGATGCCGTCGCGCAGATACTGCGAGTCGGAATGAAGGTGCACCGAGCACGGCCGTTTCAGCGCACCGAGCCCCTCGATGGCAGCCAGAAGCTCCATCCGGTTGTTGGTGGTCAGCTGCTCACCGCCGGACAACTCCCTCTCGGTGTCGCCGAAGCGGAGGATGGCGCCCCAGCCGCCAGGCCCCGGATTGCCGGAGCAGGCACCGTCCGTGAAGATGTCGACGCGCGTCGTCTCACTCATGCCGTGGCTCCTTCGCGGCGAAACCGTAGTCCGCGACCGACGAAACGCCCCGATGAAACCGGTTCTTGCGGAGATACTCGCGCGGATCCTTCTTGGTGACGAAGGACGTGTCGGGGATGTGGATCCAATCATACAGGCGAGTGAGCAGGAAGCGGAGGGCCGCGCCGCGAGCCAGAAGCGGAAGAGCGTCGAGCTCCTCATTGGTGAGCGGACGCACCGCGTCATAGCCCTCGATCATCGCCCGACCCTTCGTCACGTTGAACGCGCCGTCGACCTCGAAACACCAGGCGCAGAGGCAGATGGCGAGGTCGTAGGCGAGGATATCGTTGCAGGCGAAGTAGAAGTCGATCAGGCCCGAGAGCTCTCCGGACAGGAAGAACACGTTGTCCGGAAAGAGATCGGCATGGATCACACCGCGCGGCAGGTTCGACGGCCATCTCGCCTCGAGATCGGCGAGTTCCATTGCGATTTCCTCACGCAGGCCATCGGCGACCCGATCGGCCCCCTCGCCGCATCCCTCGAACAGCGGACGCCAGCCCGACACCGACAAGGCGTTCGGGCGATGCAGCGCGAAGTCCGCCGATTTCGCATGGAGGTCGGCCAGGGCCCGTCCGACATCGCGGCAATGCTCGGCGGTCGGCCGCCGCGTCCACATGCCTTCGAGGAACGTGAAGAGTGCGGCGGGGCGGCCTGCGAGTTCCCCGAGTGTTCCGCCGTCGCGTGGCTCGACAGGCAGGGGGCAGGACAAGCCGCAAGCGGCCAGATGCTGTAGCAGCCCGATGAAGAACGGCAGATCGTTGCGATCGACGCGCTTCTCGTAAAGCGTCAGGATGTAGGTGCCGCCCTCGGTGCGCACGAGGAAGTTGGAGTTCTCGACCCCCTCGGCGATACCCTTGTAGCTGAGGAGCCGGCCCACGTCGTAACGCGACAGGAAGGCGGCGAGATCGCCCTCGGCGACTTCGGTATAGACGGCCATGTCAGACCTGCCGGACGGCGGGCAACGGACGGTCGCCATTGACGAACGCCATGTCGGCGGCCGTCAATGGAACGTCCCGCAACGAGCGCATGACGGGGAAGTTCTCGTTTTCGACTGCGGTCTGCACCAGTTCGATCCGCACGTCGAACCGATCGCGAAGGGCGGCGATGATCTCATCGGTCAGCACTTCCGGCGCCGACGCGCCGGCCGACATGCCGATGATCGAGCCCGGCGCGATCGTCTCGACGGGAACGTCCTTCTTACCCTGCACCAGCAGTGCGCGCTTCGCCCCGGCCCGTTCGGCGACTTCCACCAGACGGCGCGAATTCGAGGAATTCGGCGCCCCGACGATAAGGAATAGGTCGGCTCCGGCGGCGGACGCCTTCACCGCATCCTGTCGGTTGGTCGTGGCATAGCAGATCGATTCCGACGAAGGCGCCTGCATCTCGGGAAATTTGCTCTGCAAGGCTTCGATGATGCCGGCCGTATCCTCGACGGAAAGCGTCGTCTGTGTGACGAAGCCGAGCGCGGCGGGATCGGCGGGAGCGTAGGCCGCGACGTCCTCCTCGGTCTCGATCAGCGTCACCGCACCGTCGGGAAGCTGGCCCATCGTGCCGACGACCTCCGGGTGGCCGCGGTGACCGATCAGCAGCACCTGTCGTCCGAGCCGCATGTGGCGCATCGCCTGCTTGTGGACCTTGGAGACCAGCGGACAGGTGGCATCGAGATAGAGAAGTTCGCGGCGTTCGGCCTCGGCGGGCACCGACTTCGGAACCCCGTGCGCGGAGAAGACGACCGGCTGACCGTCGTCGGGAATGGCGTCGAGTTCCTTGACGAAGACGGCCCCCATCTGGCGCAGCCCGTCGACGACGTACTTGTTGTGAACGATCTCATGCCGAACGTAGACCGGCGCGCCGTAGCGCTTCAGTGCCAGGACGACGATCTGAATCGCCCGGTCGACACCGGCGCAGAAGCCGCGCGGCTCGCACAGGCGGATCGTGAGAGGCGGCTTGTCCTCGATCGCAGTCAACATCGTCTCCGGGTCTGTTCGGCGCGAATGAAGGGATCGGGCCCCGTCCTGTCAACCCTCGGACGCCACCCGGCCACGCCTCCGCAGGTGCAGGAGGAACATGCCGAGGATCACGGCCAGCGCTGCCGC
This sequence comes from Aureimonas sp. Leaf324, assembly GCF_001423245.1. Taxonomy (GTDB): domain Bacteria; phylum Pseudomonadota; class Alphaproteobacteria; order Rhizobiales; family Rhizobiaceae; genus Aureimonas. The sequence goes on along the minus strand of NZ_LMOH01000001.1, from coordinate 216,546 downwards.
CAGGCTGAACCAGGTGATGGCATATGCGAGGTGACTGTTCGGGATCTCGATCACGGTCGTCCCGCCGATCGGGGCATCCGGCGACACCTGGCCGGGCCCGGCATCGATCAGGAACGGCAGCAACCGGATCCCGGCCGGCAAGGAGAGCCCCTCGGCCATGTCCGGCACGCTGCGCCAGAAGAACGCGTTCTGGGCTGGGTCGTTGTCCGGCACGAACATGTTCGGCTTCTCGGTGGGCGCCGTCCGGGCGAGCCCGGTGATCGCCGTGTTGCCGGGCGCATTGCCCGCCGCCCGCGTCGCCGGATCCTTGCTCTCGTATGGTACGAACCCCCGGTTGACGAAGACCACGGCATTGTCCGCAAGCTGCATCGGGGTCAGCACATGCCATCCGGCCGCCCCTTCGCGGGTCGCGAGGAAGTATCGCTCCCCGTCATACAGGAAACGCCCCTTCGCCTCGACAGGGACGTAGTCGATGTCCTCGCCGCCCGCGGCCCGCCGGGCGACCTCGGCAACGTCGATCGGGGGGGCATGGATGCGGGCGTCGATCGTGGCGATCAGGCCCTCCTTCCATCGCAACCGCTCCACCTGCCACGCGCCCAGCGACACGAGGACACCGAGCGCGGCGAACCCGATGATCAGGATGGCCGCGATCCGCGCGCGCGTCAGCGGTCGACCTTCGTGCGCGTCGCTTTCCGCGGCTTGCGTCGTATCCATGGCTGGATCGTCCATTTCGATAGGCTGTCGTCTGAACGAAAAAAGCGGCCGGGTGACGGCCGCTTCTGTCGCTCGTGAAATGTCGGCGGCTCAGCCGTGGATCTCGGCGCCCCAGCCGCCCCAGACGTAGACGGCGAAGAAGAGGAAAAGCCACACGACGTCGACGAAGTGCCAGTACCAGGCCGCCGCCTCGAAGCCGAAATGCTTGGCCGGGGTGAAGTGGCCGCGAATGGCGCGAAGCAGGCAGACGGCGAGGAAGATCACGCCGACGAACACGTGGAAGCCGTGGAAGCCCGTCGCCATGAAGAACGTCGCGCCGTAGATCGACCCGGAGAAGGCGAACGGGGCGTGGGCATATTCATAGAACTGGACGTAGGAGAAGATCGCGCCGAGACCGACGGTCAGTGCGAGGCCGGTGATCAGCGACTTGCGGTCGTTCTCCAGCATCGCATGGTGGGCCCAGGTGGCGGTGGTGCCCGACAGGAGCAGCGTGATCGTGTTGAACAGCGGCAGGTGCAGCGGATCGATCACCTCGATCCCGACCGGCGGCCACTGTCCGCCCAGCGCCTGAACGCGGGCCGCCTGCACGGCCTCGTGCGGGAACAGGCTGGCGTCGAAGAAGGCCCAGAACCAGGCGACGAAGAACATCACCTCGGAGGCGATGAACATGATCATGCCGTAGCGAAGATGCATCGACACGACCGGCGTATGGTACCCCTCGTGGCTCTCCTTGATGGCGTCGGACCACCAGGCAAACATCGTATAAAGGACGATCGCGAGGCCGAACGCGAAGATCCACGGCGTCGCGAGGTTCATACCGAAGACGTTGAACGGCGTTGCCGCGACCCAGCGGAACAGGCCGACCGCGCCGAACAGCATGAAGAATGCGCCGACGGAGGCGACGAACGGCCACGGGCTGGGCTCGATGACGTGGTAGTCGTGATGCTTGATATGCGTGTCAGCCATGGTCCGTCCCGCTTGTCCCGCATGGCCCCGCCCATGGGCGGCCGATGCGGCTGGATGTCGAAGTCCTGTTGTCGCCGGCCTCGCCGTCCCCCGACGACGATGCCACGAAGTCTAAAGCCCCTGAGCCGCCCCCTCGTTCTTCGCAGAGGCAACCGGCGTCTTCGGGTCGGCCACCGGGAAGAACGTATAGGACAGGGTGATGGTTGGAACCTCCTTGAGGTCCGGATCGTCCTGGATGGCCGGATCGACGAAGAAGACGACCGGCATGTCGACCTCCTCGCCCGGCTTCAGCGTCTGTTCGGTGAAGCAGAAGCACTGTACCTTGTTGAAGTAGATGCCGGCCGTCAGCGGCGTGACGTTGAATGTCGCCTGCGCGGTGACCGGCGCGTCCGAGTTGTTGCGCACCCGGTACGCGGTCTGCCGCGTCTCGCCGAGGTTCAGCGTGATCTGCCGTTCGACCGGCTGGAACGACCAAGGCACATGGCCGGAGGCGTTGGCATCGAAGCGGACCGTGACAGGCCGTTCGACGACCGTGCTCGAGGCTGTTTCAGCGCGCTGCGTGGTGCCGCCGTAGCCGGTGACCTGGCAGAACAGCTTGTAGAGCGGGACGGACGCGTAGGCCGCCCCAACCATGCCGAAAACGAAGAGGCCGCAGCCGAGCGCGATGGTGCGTGCATGACGCGCGGCTTCGGCCGGCGTGCGTCGGGGTGTGGCGGTCATCCGAGCCCTCCTCCGATGCGAAACAGGCTGACGACGTAGAAGAGCACGACGAGCCCCGCCAACACCAGACCGATCGCGACGGACCGCCGACGACGCGCCCGCTGCTCGGCCGGGGTCAGTTGCACGAGTTCGTCCCTCGGCTCAGGCGACATGGGTCATCCAGCCGTGAACGAGGAAGCCCTCGACGAGAAGCCAGGCAAACAGGGCGAAGAGGTAGAAGATCGAGAAGGCGAACAGCTTCTTGGCCGGCGCCATCGTCGCGTCACCGTCTTCCATCCGCAGGACGTTGTAGGCGAGGCGCAGGAAGGTCAGCCCGAGAGCCGCGGCGATGAGCCCGTAGGCTAGGCTGGCGAAGCCCATGACGGCGGGCAGGACGCCGATCGGCGCCAGGATCAGCGAGTAGGCGAAGATATGGCGGCGGGTGGAGCGCTCGCCGGCGACATTCGGCAGCATCGGGATGCCGGCCGCGCCGTAATCCTTCATCTTGAAGAGAGCGAGCGCCCAGAAATGCGGTGGCGTCCACAGGAAGATGATGAGGAAGAGGACGAAGCCCTCCCAGGAGACGCCACCGGTCACGGCCGCCCAGGCGACCATCGGGGGGAACGAACCCGCCGCGCCGCCGATGACGATGTTCTGCGCCGTCGAGCGCTTCAGCCACATCGTGTAGACCACGGCGTAGAAGGCGATGGTGAAGGCGAGGAAGGCGGCGGCGAACCAGTTCGCGGCCAGCCCCAGCAGCATCACCGAAAAGATCGAGAGCGCCAGGCCGAAGGACAAGGCGTTCTCGGGCGCGATGCGACCCGACGGGATCGGGCGCCCGGCGGTGCGCGTCATGATGCGATCGATGTCTCGATCGTACCACATGTTGAGAGCGCCGGACGCGCCGGCGCCGAGCGCGATGGCGAGGAGCGAGACGAAGGCAAGCACGGGGTTCAGCGCGCCGGGCGCAGCGAGCAAGCCGGTCGCGGCGGTCAGCACCACGAGCGACATGACGCGCGGCTTCAGAAGGGCGAAGTAGTCGCCCGGCTCCGCCAGGCTGATGCCGGGACGAGCTTCGCTGACGGCGGGAAAATCGATGGCGCTCAACGTCATGCCTCTTGCAGTCCGCCCGGTCGATGCAGTGCCCGCACACGGGGCGCGGCGCCAAGCCGGGCGTTCAGACGGGTGATCCCGGCCGGAGCCGGGATCGATCTTCGAAGCCGCCGGTCAGCGGATGCGCGGCAGCTCTTCCCACTGGTGGAACGGCGGCGGCGACGACAGGTGCCATTCCAGAGTGGTGGCACCGACGCCCCAGGGGTTGGCGCCGGCCAGACGCTTACGGGCAAACGCCTCGTAGACGATGTAGAGGAACAGGATCACCGACAGGCCCGAGATGTAGGAGCCCATGGAGGAGACGAAGTTCCAACCGGCGAACGCGTCCGGGTAGTCGGCGTAGCGGCGCGGCATGCCCGCGGCGCCGAGGAAATGCTGCGGGAAGAACACGAGGTTCACGCCCACGAACATCACCCAGAAGTGCACCTTTCCGAGCGTCTCGTTGTACATGTAGCCGCTCATCTTCGGGAACCAGTAGTACCAGCCCGCGAAGATGGCGAAGACGGCGCCGAGCGACAGCACGTAGTGGAAGTGCGCGACGACGTAGTAGGTGTCGTGAAGGACGCGGTCCATGCCGGCATTGGCGAGCTTGACGCCCGTGACGCCACCGACCGTGAACAGGAAGATGAAGCCGATCGACCAAAGCATAGGCGTCGTGAAGCGGAGCGAGCCGCCCCACATCGTCGCGATCCACGAGAAGATCTTGATGCCGGTGGGCACCGCGATGACCATGGTCGCGAACACGAAGTAGCGCTGCGTGTTGAGCGAGATGCCCGAGGTGTACATGTGGTGCGCCCACACCACGAAGCCGACGACGCCGATGGCGACCATGGCGTAGGCCATGCCGAGGTAGCCGAACACCGGCTTCTTCGAGAAGGTCGAGATGATGTGCGACACGATGCCGAAGGCCGGCAGGATCATGATGTAGACTTCGGGGTGACCGAAGAACCAGAACAGGTGCTGGTAGAGGATCGGGTCACCGCCGCCTTCCGGCGCGAAGAAGGTCGTGCCGAAGTTGCGGTCGGTGAGCACCATGGTGATGGCGCCGGCGAGCACCGGCAGCGACAGGAGCAGCAGGAACGCGGTGACGAGCTGCGACCAGGCGAAAAGCGGCATCTTGTGCAGCGTCATGCCGGGCGCGCGCATGTTTAGGATGGTCGTGATCATGTTGATCGCGCCCAGGATCGACGAGGCGCCCGACAGGTGCAGCGCGAAGATCGCGAGATCGACGGCCGGGCCCGGATGGCCGGCGGTCGACAGCGGCGGATAGAGCGTCCAGCCCGTGCCCGCGCCGTTCGCGCCCGGCGCACCCTCGACGAACATCGAGAGGATGAGGAGCAGCAGCGACGGCGGCAGCAGCCAGAAGGCGATGTTGTTGACGCGCGGGAACGCCGTGTCCGGCGCGCCGATCATGATCGGCACGAAGTAGTTGCCGAAGCCGCCGATGAGGGCCGGCATCACCATGAAGAACACCATCACCAGGCCGTGGGCGGTGGTGAAGACGTTGAAGATCTGTGGGTTGCCGAAGATCTGGAGACCCGGCTCCTGCAGCTCGGCGCGGATCGCGACCGAAAGGCTGCCGCCGATCAGGCCCGCGACGATCGCGAAGATCAGGTAGAGGATGCCGATGTCTTTGTGGTTGGTCGAGTTGACCCAGCGCACCCACCCGGTCGGGTGATGGGGGTGCGCGTCGTGCGAAGCTGCATGAGCCATGGGGACGTTCCCTGGAGGAGGGTTCAGCGCTGCGCCACGACCGAGCTCGCGGAGGCGATCTCGGCGGTCAGCTGAGCGTTGGCGTTTTCGAGGTTCTCGCGGGCGGCCGCGAGCCAGGTGGCGAACTGCTCCTGGCTGACCACGCGCACGCCGATCGGCATGTTGTAATGGTCACGGCCGCAGAGCTCCGAGCACTGCCCGTAGAAGATGCCCTCGCGGTTCGCCTCGAACCAATATTCGTTGATGCGGCCGGGGACGGCGTCCACCTTCACGCCGAGCGACGGCATGGCGAAGGAATGGATGACGTCGCCGCCCGTCGTCAGGAGACGAACGACCGTGTCCACCGGCACGACCATCTCGTTGTCGACGGCCAGAAGACGCGGATAGGTGCTGCGGTCTTCCTTTCCGGCCGCGGCACGCGCGTCGTCGGGGATCGGATAGGACAGGAACGAGACCGGCTCGGCGACCGGCTCCGCCGGATTGGCGGGGGTTCCGGCAGCTGCCGAGCTCGCCGCGGCGACGGTCTGCGCCGGCTGGTATTCGTAGCCCCAGTACCACTGGTAGCCGGTCGCCTTGACCGTCAGCTCCGGCTCGCGCGGCGGGTTGTACTGCGCCGTCAGAAGCTGGAACGACGGAATGGCGAGGCACAGGAGGATCAACACCGGTGCCAGGGTCCAGATGATCTCGATCACCGTGTTGTGGCTGGTTCGCGAAGGAACCGGGTTGCGCTTCTCGCTGTAGCGGAAGGCCACCCACGCCAGGAGTGCCGCCACAAGGATGACGACCGGTACCAGGAACCAGAGCGTATACGCGCTGAACCAGTGGATCTGAGCCTCGATCGGCGACAGGGCCTCCTGGAGGTTCATCTGCCAGGGATGCGGCTGACCGGGTTGCGGCGCGCTGTCTTGCGCGAACGCCGCCATGGTCGAGCCGGCCAGCGCGGCGGCGGCTAGGGCTGGTCTCTTCACGAATGCTCTCCCTCGTGGCAGGCTTTACGTCCCACGGTCTGCGCTCTGGTTGCGGATCGGATCGGGGCTCTTGGGGCCGCAAAACTCGAATGCCGCTAATGTGCAGGTGCCTCCTGCGCTTCAACCATGAAACCGCCCATTTCGCAACAAGCGGCCGACACGAGTGCTTGCGACAAAGTGCGAATGTTGCAGCCCGTCCGCGCCGGCAGCGAGCGTTGCGCGAACCTGTCCGGGCAGGCTCGACGGCGCGGGGGCGCACGGGTAATTTCGCGCGCGAAACCCGAGCCTTGTCGCCGCCCGGTGCCTGGAAGGATACAATGAAGCTAGCACTCGCCACGGCCCTGGCCGCCCTCCCCTTCCTCTTGGCCGCTCCGGCGCAGGCGCAAACCGGCACGGTCAAGTCGCAGCACGGGGCCTGGGCTGTGGTCTGCGACCAGCCTGCGGGTGCGGCAGGAGAACAGTGCGCCCTGCTGCAGAACGTGGTGGCCGAGGATCGCCCCGAGGTCGGCCTGTCGGTTCTGGCTCTGAAGACGGCCGACGGCAAGGCGCGAATCCTGCGCGTGCTGGCGCCGCTCGGCATTCTCCTGCCCAACGGGCTGGGGCTCTATGTCGACGGCAAGGACATCGGTCGCGCCCAGTTCGTGCGCTGCTTCGAGGACGGCTGCTATGCCGAGGTGATCCTTGAGGATACCCTGCGCGACACACTGTCCACCGGCAAGTCTGCAACCTTCATCGTCTTCCAGACGCCGGAAGAGGGAATCGGCATTCCCGTTGACCTCGCCGGCTTTCGCGAAGGCTTCGACGCGCTCCCTTGAGCGCCGCGTGACAAGGCGCTGCCGCCTGCCTATCTGTGCCGGGCACAATGTAGGCCAGCGGAGCGTAAGATGGCTTCTTCCCTGATCGACCTCTTCGACCTGTCGCGCGCGGAGGTCGAGGGCGTCGTCGCACAGACGCTGCACGACGCCGACGACGGCGAACTCTTCATGGAATATCGCGAGCAGGAATCGCTTCTGTTCGACAACAGGCGACTGAAGACCGGTGACTTCTCGACCGAACAAGGGTTCGGCCTGCGCTGCGTCGCGGGCGAGGCGATCGGCTACGCGCATTCCGGCGACCTGTCTGCAAGCGCCCTGCGCCGCGCCGCGGCATCGGTCGGCGCGGTTCGGTCCGGCCATTCCGGCGTGGCCGCCGAAGGACCGGCGGGCACGAACCGCCGACTCTACGGCGACGAGAACCCGATCCCCGAACCCACGTTCGCCGAAAAGGTGAAGTTGCTCGGGGAGATCGACGCCTATCTTCGGAACGCGGATGAAGCGGTGCGGCAGGTCAGCGTGTCCCTCGCCTCGCAATGGCAGGTGGTGGAAATTTTGCGCGCGGACGGTCGCCTCGTGCGCGACGTGCGGCCCTTGGTTCGCCTCAATGTCTCGGTCGTGGCCGGGCGCGGCGAGCGCCAGGAGACCGGCTCAGGCGGCGCCGGCGGGCGTCACGACTTCCTTCGGCTGATGGAAGGCGGCAACTGGCGCTCGCTCGCCGACGAGGCCCTGCGCCAGGCGCGACTGAATCTCGAGGCCCTCCCCGCCCCTGCCGGAACCTTCGATACGGTGCTGGCCTCGGGCTGGCCGGGCGTCATGTTGCACGAAGCCGTCGGCCACGGCCTCGAGGGCGACTACAATCGCAAGAAGACCTCGGCCTTCTCAGGCCTCCTCGGCCAACAGGTCGCCGCGCGCGGCGTCACGGTGGTGGACGACGGCACGATCTCGGAGCGACGCGGCTCCCTATCGGTCGACGACGAGGGAACGCCGACGAACCGCACCGTCCTCATCGAGGACGGCAAGCTCGTGAACTACATGCAGGATCGCCAGAACGCACGCCTGATGGGCATGCAGCCCACCGGCAACGGGCGGCGACAGTCTTTCGCCCATGCGCCGATGCCGCGCATGACCAACACGATGATGCTGGACGGTCCGCACACGCCGGAGGAAATCCTCGCTTCCGTGAAGGATGGCATCTACGCCGTCTCCTTCAACGGCGGGCAGGTCGACATCACCTCCGGCAAGTTCGTCTTCAACTGCACGGAGGCCTACCGCATCCGGGAGGGGAAGGTCTGCGAGCCGCTGAAGGGCGTGATGCTCATCGGCAATGGACCGGACGCCATGCACCGCGTTTCGATGGTAGGCAACGACGCGGCTCTCGACCTCGGCATCGGCAACTGCGGCAAGGCCGGCCAATGGGTGCCGGTCGGCGTCGGCCAGCCCCATCTGCGGATGGATCAGATGACGGTGGGCGGCACGGAGGCGTGACGCCGCGCCCTCTCCATCAAGGATAAAGCCGCTCGATCGCCCATTCGCGGTCGCCTGCCGCCTTCACGAAGCGGAAGCGGTCGTGGAGGCGGAACTCGCCGTCCTGCCAGAACTCGATCTCGACCGGCATGATCCGGAAACCCGACCAGTGCGGCGGACGCGGAACGGCGTTTCCGTATTTCGCCTCGACCCCGGCGACCTGACCTTGCAGCACCTCGCGGCTGGCGAGCGGGCGGCTCTGCTGCGACGCCCACGCACCGACCTGGCTACCGTGCGGGCGGCCCTCGAAATAGGCGTCGGCTTCCGCCTCGGTCACCACCTCCACCGGCCCGCGGGCGCGAAACTGCCGCCGCCGGCTCTTCCAGTGCATGCAGAGCGCGGCCTTGCGCGCCCCGAGGATCTGCTCCCCTTTCCGGCTCTCGAAATTGGTGTAGAACACGAGTCCGCGCTCGTCGAAGGCCTTGAGGAGAACCATCCGAACATCCGGCAGCCCGTCTGAATCGACGCTGGCCAGAGCCATCGCCGTCGGGTCGTTGATCTCCGTCTCCTCCGCCTCGTGAAGCCAGACCCTCAAAGCCTCGTACGGGTCGAGGGGGAGTCCGCCTTCACCGAACATTAAGGTCGACTTGCTCATTCTTGAATCCAATTGTTCGAATGATGATCCACCGGTTCCTACGTCAGACGTGGCCGGTGGCAAAGGCCGAGTTTCGATGATGGAAGGAACGCGCCTCGTTCTCCTCTGCCTCATTGCCGCAGGCCTGTCCGGCTGCACCGTGATCAGCGGCAAGGGTCTGGAAGAAGCGGCAGTCGACAAGTCGCTGACGACCGCCTCGATCCCGCCGATCGACCCTGCCGTCGCCGCTGAAACGCTGTCCGACAGCCGCACCGTGCGCAACGCCGTGTCGGCCGCCAACATCGCGGCGGTCGACACGGCGCCGCTCGCCTGGTCGAACTCGGACACGGGCGCCAGCGGCACGATCACCGCCATCAAGGAGACGCGCGCGGGCGACGCGGTCTGCCGGCAGTTCACCACCTCGCGCCAGCGCTTCGACGGCGTCGCCCTCTACGCCGGCGAGGCCTGCACGACGGGCCAGGGGGAATGGACCCTGACACGGTTCTCGGAGGATCGCTAAGCGCCAAAGCCGGATACGAAGCCCTTCAATTTCGGGCGACGGCTCGCCATATACTGCCCCATCGCCCAAACGCTGGGCGATTCCCGATGATGCCCACGGGAGACTCATCCAAGACGATCAGGAACCCCACCCCGCATGCGCGACCCCTATACCGTTCTCGGCGTGGCCCGCTCCGCCAGCGAGGCGGAGATCAAGTCCGCCTTCCGTAAACTCGCCAAGAAGTATCACCCGGACGCCAACGGCGACGATGCGGGCGCGAGCGCCCGTTTCAACGAGGCCAATCAGGCGTACGAGATCCTGGGCGACAAGGAGAAGCGCGGGCAGTTCGATCGCGGCGAGATCGACGCGGACGGCAAGCCGAAATTCCAGGGATTTTCCGGCTTCGGAGGCGGCAGCGGTGCCGGCGGTTCCAGCCCGTTCGGCTCGGGCACGAGCAGCGGCGGATCGTTCGACTTCCGCAACGGAGCCGATTTCGCGGGTGCCGACAGCATCTTCGGCGACTTCTTCGATCAGACGTTCGGCGGCAAGCGCGGTGCCCGATCCGGCTTCAACGCCGCGCGCAATACGCCTGCCAAGGGCGAGGACATCAACGCGACCCTGAAGGTGCGCCTGGAAGACGTCGTCTCCGATGCCAAGGTCGAGGCCATCTTCCCCAACGGCAAGCGTCTGGCCATTCGCCTGCCGGAGGGCGTCGAGGACGGGCAGGTGATCCGGCTGCGGGGTCAGGGCCAGCCCGCGGTGTTCGCCGGCGGTCCGGCCGGCGACGCGCTGGTGACGATCTCCTTCGCAGACCATTCCCGATTCTCCGTATCGGGGCGCGATCTTCTTCTCGAACAGGACGTCGATCTGGAGACGGCGGTGCTCGGCGGACGCGTGACGATCGAGACGCTGGACGGACGCGTTGCGACGAAGATCCAGCCCTGGACGACATCGGGGCGCACGCTGCGCCTGCGCGGCAAGGGATTGACCCGCAAGGACGGCGGACGCGGCGACATTCTCGTGACGTTGTCGATCGCCCTCCCCGCCGAACCGATGCCGGAACTCGTCGCGATGTTCGAGAAGCGGCGGGACGGTCTGGGCGACGCCTGAACACAGCCAACCAACTGTTCCCACCGCTTGCTGGCCGCGGGTGGCTATGCCATACCGCCGCCCCAGCGGGAAAATGCAAAACGAAACGAAGGAGTTCAGGCCATGGTAGATTCGTTGGGCCTGATGAAGGGAAAGCGCGGCGTCATCCTGGGCGTCGCCAACAACCGCTCCATCGCCTTCGGAATCGCCAAGGCCCTGGCTGCCCAGGGCGCCGAAATCGCCTTCACGTATCAGGGCGACGCGCTGCGCAAGCGAGTCGAACCGCTGGCCGCCGAACTCGGCGCCTTCGTCTGCGGTCACTGCGACGTGGGTGATCCGGCCACGATCGACGCCTGCTTCAAGGCTCTCGAAGAGAAGTGGGGCAAGCTCGACTTCCTCGTCCATGCGATCGGCTTCTCCGACAAGGACGAACTGACCGGCCGTTACGTCGACACGACGGAAGGCAACTTCACCAAGACCATGAACATCTCGGTCTATTCCTTCACGGCAGTCGCGCAGCGCGCCGAGAAGCTGATGACCGATGGCGGGTCGATGCTGACCCTGACCTACTACGGCGCCGAAAAGGTAATGCCGAACTACAACGTCATGGGCGTCGCCAAGGCCGCGCTCGAGGCGAGCGTGAAGTATCTGGCGGTCGACCTCGGCCCGAAGAACATCCGCGTCAACGCGATCTCCGCCGGTCCGATCAAGACTCTGGCGGCGTCCGGAATCGGCGACTTCCGCTATATCCTCAAGTGGAACGAGTACAACGCGCCTCTCCGCCGGACGGTGACGATCGAGGAGGTCGGCGACGTCGGCCTGTACCTCCTGTCCGACCTGTCGCGCTCGGTCACCGGCGAAGTGCATCACGCCGATTCTGGCTACCACGTTGTCGGCATGAAGGCGGTGGACGCGCCCGACATCTCCGTCGTCAAGGACTGACGGGCCCCATCCGGTGACTAGCCTTCCCTTGATCTACCTCTGCCGTCACGGGCAGACGGACTGGAACGCGGCTGCACGCCTGCAGGGCCAGAGCGACATTCCGCTGAACCGGACCGGCGAGGCGCAGGCGCAGCGGAACGGGCGATACCTCGCCAACGTCCTCGGCGCCGAGGGGCAGACGTTCGCGTTCGTCTCCAGCCCGATGCTGCGGGCTGCGGCGACCATGCGATCGATTCGTCGTGAGATGGGACTCGACGCCGACGGCTTCCGCACGGACGAGCGTCTGAAAGAAATTCACTTCGGTGATTGGCAGGGATACACCGTCTCCGAGCTCGCCGACCGGTTTCCCGCCGAGTCCGCCCGGCGCGACGCCGACAAGTGGCATTTCCAGCCGCCGGGTGCGGGCGCCGAGACCTATGAGGGTCTCGCCGAGCGTGTCGCACCCGTGTTCCACGAACTCGACCGACCGACGATCGTGGTCGCCCATGGCGGCATCACGCGCGCGTTCCTGAACGTGTTCGCCGGCATGTCAGCGCAGGAAGCCTCGCACGCCGACATTCCGCAGGATCGCATCCTGCGCGCGGAAGGTGGCCGGATCGACTGGGTCTAAGCCGCCGCCTCGTAGACCACGACGACCTGCATGCCCGGCCGCACGGCCGTATAGTCGAAGGTCTCGGGCAGCTGGTAGGTCGCACCGTCCGAGAGTTCCAGCGAGGCGTCGTCGCGGTCGATCCGTTCGATCGTTCCGTCGACCTCGCGCGCTGCCGCCGGGTAGCTGGCGGAAACGCTCAGGAAGGAACAGGCGAAGAAGGCGACGACCCGTCTCGTCATCCGGTGGCTCCGGCTGGGGCACGGGGGTGAAGTTGGGCCCCGGCTCGATTCTGACCAAGGGGAGGTTCGGGGATGATTATGGTTTTTTCGGGCGCCCGGCGACTTGCCGCGCCGACGAATTCGCTGCATCAACCCCGCCCAGACGGCCGTCGCGCTACGGAGCGCGCGCCAACGGGATCGGCGGACCACTCATGTCGCATAACAGCTTCGGCCACCTCTTCCGCGTGACGACCTGGGGCGAGAGCCACGGCGCCGCCATCGGCTGCGTCGTGGACGGAACGCCGCCGGGCCTGCGCTTCTCGGAAGCGCAGATCCAGCGCTATCTCGACGAGCGCCGCCCCGGCCAGTCGCGCTACACGACGCAGCGGCAGGAGCCCGATCAGGTGCGCGTGCTTTCCGGCGTGATGCCCGGCGAGGCGGACGGCGAACTCTGGTCGACCGGTACGCCGATCGCCCTCCATATCGACAACGTCGACCAGCGCTCGAAGGACTATTCCGAGATCGCGCGGCGGTATCGCCCGGGTCACGCCGACATCTCCTACGACATGAAGTACGGCGTCCGCGACTATCGCGGCGGCGGGCGTTCGTCGGCCCGCGAGACGGCGACGCGTGTCGCCGCCGGCGCGATTGCCCGCCTGGTTGTGCCCGGCCTTGTCGTGCGCGGCGCGCTCGTCCAGATCGGCGATGTCGCGATCGACCGCTCGCGCTTCGACTGGGACGAAACGCGGCGCAACCCGTTCTTCTGTCCCGACGCGCAGACGGCCGAACGCTGGGCCGATCTTCTCGACAGCGTGCGCAAGCGCGGCTCGTCGATCGGGGCCGTGGTCGAGGTCGTCGCGGAAGGCGTGCCGGCCGGCCTGGGCGCCCCGCTCTACGGCAAGCTGGACGCCGACATCGCCGCGGGCCTCATGTCGATCAATGCGGTGAAGGGTGTCGAGATCGGCGACGGTTTCGCGTCGGCAGCCTTGTCGGGCGAAGACAATGCCGACGAAATCCGCATGGGCAACGACGGACGGCCGCAGTTCCTGTCGAACCACGCCGGCGGCATCCTCGGCGGCATCGCGACGGGCCAGCCCATCGTCGCGCGCTTCGCGGTGAAGCCGACATCCTCGATCCTCACCCCGCGACGCTCGGTCGACGCCGACGGGCAAGAGGTCGATGTGATGACGAAGGGCCGGCACGACCCGTGCGTCGGCATCCGCGCGGTGCCGATCGGCGAAGCCATGGTGGCCTGCGCGATCGCGGATCACTATCTGAGGCATCGGGCGCAGACCGGGCGATGAAACCGGTCTGGAGCGTTCGGATGCCCGTCCTTCCAATCGGAGACGTTTGCCGGTGATGACACGTCTCTACCACCATCCGATCTTCGCCGAACACCTCACCGGCCCCGGCCATCCCGAACGCCCCGAACGCATGGCGGCGGTCGCCGCCGCGCTGGAGGCGGAAGCCTTCCAGAACCTCGACCGGGTGCTCGCACCCGAAGGCTCGGTGGAGGCGGTCTATCGCTGCCATTCCGTCGATCATGTCCGCAAGATCGCGCGCGCGACCCCGGCCGAGGGGATGACGCGCATCGATGGCGACACCGTCGTCAGCCCGAAGAGCTTTTCCGCAGCGCTTCATGCCGTGGGGGCGGCCTGCGCCGCGGTGGACGACGTGGTCTCGGGCGAGGCGCGCAACGTCTTCGTCGCCGCCCGGCCGCCCGGCCACCATGCCGAGCGCGAGACGGCGATGGGCTTCTGCCTGTTCAACCAGGCCGCCATCGCCGCCCGCCACGCGCAGGCCGTCCACGGCCTGGAAAAGGTCGCGATCATCGACTGGGACGTGCATCATGGAAACGGGACGCAGGACATCTTCTGGTCCGACCCGTCTGTGATGTACGTCTCGACGCATCAGGCGCCGCTCTATCCCGGCACCGGTGCGGAAGCCGAGACGGGCGCCGGCAACATCGTCAACGTCCCCTTGAGCGAGGGCGACGGCACCGACGAGTTCCGGGCCGCCTTCGCCGAGCGCGTCCTTCCGGCGCTGATCCGCTTCCGGCCGGACCTCGTCATCATTTCCGCCGGATTCGACGCGCATCACCGCGATCCGCTCGCCGGTCTCAACCTCGTCGAGGCCGACTTCGACTGGGCGACGGGCAAGCTTCTCGAGATCGCGTCCCGCTTTTCCGGCAACCGTCTCGTGAGCGTGCTGGAGGGCGGCTACGACCTCGTCGGCCTGGAACGATCGGTCGCAGCCCACGTGCAGCGCCTGATGGTCGGCTGACCGCGAGCATCACAAAGGTTCACCATGTCCGACACGATCGCCCCCCTGCCCGCCGACGACAGCGACATCCGCCGCATGAGCTTCGAGGAAGCGCTGTCGGCTCTCGAGCGGATCGTCTCGGATCTCGAGCGCGGCGACGTGGCGCTGGAGCACTCGATCCGCATCTATGAGCGCGGCGAGAAGCTGAAGTCGCATTGCGACCGTCTGTTGTCCGCCGCTGAGGACAAGGTCGAGAAGATCAAGCTCTCGCGCGGCGGCAAGGCCGTCGACGTCGAGCCGCTCGATCCGGTTTGACCGCCTGGGCCGCTGGTGGACAACCAGGGTTGAAAGCAGTCTAACAAGCCCGACCTTCGGAGCGCGCGTTCGCGTCGGCCTTCGCATCAGGAGATGTCCTTGTCCCAGCGTCCGTCCACGCCGCTTCTCGATCGCATCGCCTCGCCCGCCGATCTTCGGGCCCTGCCCGAGACGTCGCTGCGGCAGGTGGCCGACGAGCTGCGCCTGGATCTGATCGATGCGGTGTCGCGCACCGGCGGGCACCTTGGAGCCGGCCTCGGCGTCGTGGAGCTCACCGTCGCGATCCATGCCGTGTTCGACACGCCCGCCGACCGGCTGATCTGGGACGTCGGCCATCAGGCCTATCCGCATAAGATCCTGACCGGCCGCCGCGAGGCGATGCGCACCGTTCGCCAGGAGGGCGGCGTCTCCGGCTTCGCCAAGCGGACGGAGAGCGAGTACGACCCCTTCGGCGCCGGCCACTCTTCGACCTCGATCTCCGCCGGCCTCGGCATGGCGGTCGCCGCCGAGATGGACGGTCGCCGCAACAACGTGATCGCCGTGATCGGCGACGGCGCGATGACGGCGGGCATGGCCTACGAGGCGATGAACAACGCCGGTTCGCTCGACGCCCGGCTGATCGTGATCCTCAACGACAACGACATGTCGATCGCGCCGCCGACAGGCGCGCTGAGCGCCTATCTGGCGCGTCTGGTATCCGGCAAGACGTACCGCACGCTGCGCAACCGCGCGAAGACCGTGACGAGCCATCTGCCCGAGTTTGTGCGCGAGGGTGCGCGCAAGACCGAGGAATACACGCGCGGCTTCCTGACCGGCGGCACGATGTTCGAGGAGCTCGGCTTCTACTACGTCGGACCGATCGACGGGCACGACCTCGACCATCTCCTGCCCGTTCTTAAGAACGTGCGCGACAACGGCGACGGTCCGGTGCTGATCCACGTCGTCACCCGCAAGGGCAAGGGTTATGCCCCGGCCGAGGCCAGCGCCGACAAGTATCACGGCGTGTCGAAGTTCGACGTGATCACCGGGGCGCAGTCGAAGCCGAAGTCGAACGCGCCGAGCTACACGAAGGTCTTCGCCGAGACGCTGATCCAGGAAGCGCGCGAGGACGAGAAGATCGTCGCGATCAACGCGGCGATGCCGGACGGCACCGGCCTCGACTTCTTCGGACAGGCTTTCCCGAAGCGGACGTTCGACGTCGGTATCGCCGAGCAGCATGCGGTGACCTTCGCGGCGGGGCTCGCCACCGAGGGATACAAGCCCTTCGTTGCGATCTACTCGACCTTTCTGCAGCGGGCCTACGACCAGATCGTGCATGACGTCGCGATCCAGCACCTTCCCGTGCGGTTCGCGATCGACCGCGCCGGTTTCGTCGGCGCCGACGGGCCGACCCATGCCGGCTCCTTCGATACCGGGTTCCTGTGCCCGCTTCCCGGCATGGTGGTGATGGCGGCGGCCGACGAAGCGGAGCTGCGCCACATGGTCCGTACAGCCGTGGAGCACGAGGACGGTCCGATCTCGTTCCGCTACCCGCGCGGCAACGGCACGGGCGTCGAGATGCCCGAGCGCGGGCGCGCGCTGGAGATCGGCCGCGGCCGGATCGTCCGCGAGGGCTCGAAGGTCGCCATCCTGTCCTTCGGCTCGCGTCTCGCCCAAGCGGTTGCCGCGGCCGAGGAACTCGAAGGCTTCGGCCTGTCGACGACGGTTGCCGATGCGCGCTTCGCCAAGCCGCTCGACACGGACCTGATCCGGCGCCTCGCCGCAAACCACGAGGTGCTGATCCTCATCGAGGAAGGCGCCTCTGGCGGCTTCGCCGCGCAGGTTCTGGAGCATATGGCGCGCCACGGCCTCATGGATCGCGGCATCAAGATCCGGCCGATGACGATGCCCGACCGCTTCGTCGACCATGCCGCGCCCGAGGCGATGATCAAGGTCTCCGGCCTCGACCGCGCCGCGATCGTCGAGACCGTGTTCCGCGCGTTCGGCGACACGGCGCAGCGCGTCATGCGCGCCTGAGACGGGTCGGAATGAACGCACAGCGCATCCGCCTGGACCAGCTCGTCGCCGAGCGTCGCCTTCTCGATTCGCGCGCGCGGGCGCGCGATGCGATCCTGCGCGGCCGTGTCCGCGTCGAGGGCGTCGTGGTCTCGAAGCCCGGCCAGACAGTCGACGAAAACGCGCAGGTCGAACTCGACGACCCGGCCGCGGCCTACGTGTCGCGCGCGGCGCTGAAGCTCCTCGCCGGCCTCGACGCCTTCGACATTCGTCCGGACAGGCTCGACGCGCTCGATGTCGGCGCCTCGACCGGCGGTTTCACGCAGGTTCTCCTGGAGCGAGGCGCCGCGCATGTGATCGCCGTTGACGTCGGCCACGGGCAGTTGCACACGACATTGCGCGAGGATGCGCGTGTCACCTGCCTCGAAGCGCTGAACGCGCGCGATCTATCAGCCGAGCATCTCGGCGGTCGCCGGATCGGTCTCGTCGTGTCCGACGTGAGCTTCATCTCGCTGCGGCTGGCGCTCCCGCCGGCCCTCGCGCTCGCAGAAAGCGGCGCGAAGGCTGTGCTTCTCGTCAAGCCGCAGTTCGAGGCCGGGCGCGAGGCGATCGGCAAGGGCGGCCTGTTGCGGGACCCGACCACGGCGCCCTCGATCGCGGCCGAGCTGGCGGACTGGCTGAACGAGCAGCCCAATTGGCGGTCGCTCGGGATCGAGCCGTCGCCGATCACGGGCGGCGACGGCAACACGGAATTTCTGTTGGGTGGAGTGAAGGCGTGAGCGAGCAGGTTGCGATCGATGCGCTGGGTACGCGCGGCGACGGCATCGCGCGCCAGCCGACCATGGTCTTCGTGCCGTTCGCGCTGCCGGGCGAGCGCGTGACGATCGAGCGCCAAGGGGGCCGGGGCCAGCTTCTGTCGGTCGACGCGCCCTCGCCCGACCGGCGCGAGGCGCCCTGCCCGCATTTCGGCCGCTGCGGGGGCTGCGACCTGCAGCATCTCAGCGACGACCTCTATGCGACCTTCAAGCGCGATCTCGTGGTCGACGCCCTGTCGCGCGAGGGCTTGTCGCCGGACATCGCGCCGCTCGTGCCCTGCGCCCCCGCCTCGCGCCGCCGAGCCGTCTTCACGGCCGTGCGCGCCGGTCCGAAGGTTCTCTTCGGCTTCCACGAGGCGCTCAGCCACCGCATCGCGCCGATCGAGACCTGCCTTGTCGTGGTGCCGGAGATCGTCGCGCGGCTGAAACGCTTCGAACGGCTGGCGACGCTCCTGATCGACCGCAAGCGCGAGCTGCGGATGACAGTCACGCGCACCACCACCGGGCTCGACGTCGCCATCGAGCAGACCGCCAAGCTCACCGGCGACCTGCGACAGGCCACGATCGCCTGGGGTGCGGAGGATGGCGCGGTCGCACGCCTCTCCGTCGACGGCGAGACGCTGATCGAGAATCGCGTACCGGTGATCGACGTGGCCGGCATCGCCGTCCCCTTCCCGCCCGGCGCGTTTCTGCAGGCGGTCGGCCGGGCCGAGGAGCACATGGCCGACATCGCGCTGGCGCATCTCGCGCCGTCGAAGTCGGTCGCCGATCTCTTCTCTGGCTTCGGCGCGTTCTCGCTGCGGCTTGCCCGGCGGCACGCGGTGCACGCGGCCGAATTCGACGCCCCGGCGCTGGCCGCGCTGGAAAAGGCCAAACGCGGCGCCACCGGACTGAAGCCGATCGCCATCGAGCGGCGCGATCTCTATCGCCGTCCGCTGACGTTGAAGGAACTCTCGAAGTTCGACGGCGTCCTGTTCGACCCACCGCGCGCCGGCGCGGAAGCGCAGTCTCGCGAACTGGCGGCCTCCAGCGTCAAGCGGATCGCCGCCGTGTCCTGCAATCCGGTGACGCTGGCGCGCGATGCCGCGATCCTGGTCGGCGGCGGCTACAGGCTGCTGTCCGTCACGCCGATCGACCAGTTCCTCTGGTCGCACCACGTCGAGGCGGTCGCTCTCTTCGAGCGTTGAGGGTGCGATGCTGGACTGGATCACCGGCTTTCTGCAGGACTATGGCTACGGCATCCTGTTCCTGTCGATCTTCCTCGAATCCACAGGACTGCCATTTCCCGGCGAGAGCATCCTGATCGCGGCCGGCATCATGGCTGGGCACGGTCAGTTGAACGTCTGGGGCGTGTTCGTCTCCGCCTGGCTCGGCGGCACGCTCGGCGACAATCTCGGCTACTGGCTCGGCCATCGCTACGGCAGCCAGCTCGTCGCGCTGCATGGCCATCGCATCGGGCTGACCCCGGAAAAGTATCGCTATGTCGAGGAACGGTTCCGCACGGTCGGGCCGCCGATCGTCCTGATCGCGCGATTTATCCTGATCCTCCGCCAGGTCTGCGGCTTCGCGGCCGGGACGCTGCACTTCCCCTGGTGGTCCTTCCTTTTCTACAACGCGCTCGGCGCCGCGCTCTGGTCGGGCGCCTACGGCTTCGGGGCGTATATCCTCGGAGACCGCATCGACACCTATCTCCACGGCAGCCCCTGGGCCTACGCGGCGATCGCGGTCGTGTTCCTGATCCTCAGCGGCGGGACCGTGCTGCAGTTCCGCCGCAAGCTGAAGGCCCAGCGCGAGAAGTCGTCCTAACCGCGCGTCAGGAAGGCGGCGAAGGCCGCCTGCGCCTCCGGGGAACGAAGACGCTCCTGGAAATGGTCCGCCTCCAAGGCGATGCGCTCGCGCACGGCGTCCGGCGTCGCCCGCAGGAGATCGCGGCCGATCCGCACCGCCTCGCGCGGTTTTGCCGCCAGGCGGCGCGCTGCCGCTTCGCCGTCGGCTTCCGCGTCGGCCACGATCGAAAGGACGAGACCGGCCTCGCGCGCCTTCTCCGCATCCCAGGTCTCGCCCATCACCAGAAGGGCGAAGGCGCGCTGGTGCCCCATCGCCGAGGGTCCGAGGAGACTCGAGGCTGCCTCCGGCACGATGCCGAGATCGGAGAACGGGGTGCGAAAAAGCGAACGCGGCGTGGCGTAGACGAGATCGCAGTGGAGAAGCAGCGTCGTGCCGATCCCGATCGCCAGCCCATCCACCGCCGCGATCATCGGCTTTCCCATACCGGCCAGCGTGTGGAGGAAATCCATCAGCTCGCCCATCGGGCGGTCGGAGCCGGCAAAGGCGACGAAGTCGGCGATGTCGTTGCCGGCGGAGAACGCGCCCGGAGACCCGCAGAAGAGGATGCAGCCGACGGACGGGTCGGCATCGGCGCGCGTCAGCGCCTCATCCAGCGCGCGGTACATCGCGCGGTCGAGGGCATTCTTCTTTTCGGCGCGGTCGACGCGGATGCGGCAGACGCCGTCGCGGGTCTCGACGCGGATGTGCTGGCTCATGTCGGTCCTCAGTTCAGGGCTGCGGTGGCGGCGCGCAGGCTTTCGCCCCCGTCCATCACCTCGGCCGACAGGGCGTGGACGTCGGGCAGCAGCGTCTCGGACATGAAGCGGGCCAATGCCGCGCGCGACGGCGTGTCGGCGTCCGCCAGCGCGCCCTTGGCGAGATAGCAGTTGCCGGCCGTCAGCGAGAACAGACGCTGGTAGGCGGTGGCGCCGGCCAGCGCCGCGCCGGTTTCGCCCTGCGCCATCCACTCAAGCAGGCGCTCGGTCGTCTCGCGCAGCGCGGCGATGGCGGCGCGCAGACGCTCCGCCGACCGACCGAAGTCGGGCCGGTTGCTTTGCTCGACGCTCGTCACGATCTCCTCGAGTTCCGCGATGTAGGTGCGCACGGTCTCGCCGCCGGACAGCGGCAGCTTGCGCGTCACGAGGTCGATCGCCTGGATACCGTTGGTGCCCTCGTAGATCGGCGCGATGCGCGCGTCGCGCAGGAGGCGCGCGGCGCCCGTCTCCTCCACGAAGCCCATGCCGCCATGCACCTGGATGCCGAGCGAAGCGACCTCGACGCCGACATCGGTGGGGAAGCTCTTTGCCATCGGCGTCAGAAGGCTCGCCCGCTCCGCCCAGAAGCGCTTGTCGTCGCCGTCCTGCCGCGACCGGTCGATCGCGTGACCGCAGGAGTAGGCGATCGCCCGCGCCGAGCCGACGAGCGCCTTCATCGTGAGAAGCATGCGCACGACGTCGGCATGCTCGACGATCGGCGCCATGTCCGTCGCGCCGGGAACCGCCGAGCGGCCCTGTCGGCGCTCGCGGGCGAAGTCCAGCGCCTTCTGGAAGGCGGCCTGGGCGACGCCGAGCCCTTGGATCCCGACATATAGGCGCGCCGAGTTCATCATCGTGAACATGCAGGCGAGACCCTTGTTCTCGTCGCCGACGAGCCAGCCGACAGCACCCGCCTCCCCCGTCTCCCCGATGCCGTCGCCGTAGACCATGGTGCAGGTCGGCGAGGCGTGGATGCCGAGCTTGTGCTCGATCGACTGGCACAACACGTCGTTGCGGGCCCCGAGCGAGCCGTTAGGGTTGACGAGGCGCTTGGGCACCAGGAACAGCGAGATGCCCTTCACCCCCGCCGGGGCGTCGGGCAGCCGCGCGAGGACGAGGTGCACGATGTTGTCGGTCAGGTCGTGCTCGCCGAAGGTGATGAAGATCTTCGAGCCGAAGATGCGATAGGTGCCGTCGTCCCGCCGCTCGGCTCGTGTGCGCAGCGCCGAAAGGTCCGAGCCGGCCTGCGGCTCGGTGAGGTTCATCGTGCCCATCCATTCGCCGGACACGAGCTTGTCGAGGTAGATCGCGCGGAGCGCGTCCGTCCCGTGCGCCTCGAGCGCGTCAACCGCACCGAGCGTCAGGGTCGGCCCGATGCCGAAGGCCATCGACGCGCCGTTCCACATCTCGTAGATCGCGGCCGACAGCGAGGTCGGCAGGCCCTGCCCGCCATGGTCCACCGGCCCGGTCAGTCCGTTCCAGCCGCCGTCGATCCAGCGATGGTAGAGGTCGCGCCAGCCGGGCGGCATGGTCACCGTACCGTCGCGCCAGACGGCGCCGGTCTTGTCACCGCCTGCGGCCAACGGGGCGATCTCGCTATCGGCAAACCGCCCGGCTTCGTCCAGGATCGCATCAAGGAGATCGGGCGTCAGGTCGCCCGTCGCGCCTCGCGCCATCGCCTCCTCGAGCCCCGCGACATGCCGAAGCGTGAAGCCGATCTCGCCCACCGGTGCCCGATACATCCGTCTTCCTCCCGAACGTCATAGCTTGGCCTATGGCTATCGGACTTTGACGTGAACGTCAAAGTTTAGACTGTCGCGTCAAAGACGATCCCAACCGGCATCCGGCCGAAACCGGGGCCCATGCGCCATTTCGAGTTCACGCAACCGAGCGATCACGGTATCGACGCCGCGCTCCCTTGCATATCGGATCGGACCACCGCGGAACGGAGCGAAGCCGGTACCGAAGACCATAGCCCCGTCGGCAATCTCCTCGCTCTTCACGACGCCTTCCCGCAGGCACGCGACGACGGTGTTGATCATCGGCAGGATGAGCCGATCCTCGAGATTCGGATCGTCGGCGGAACCGTCCGGCAGGGCGTCCAGGTGTATCTTCTTCGGTTTGCCTTCCGCGTCGTAGTCGTAGAGCCCCGCGCCGGTCTTTACGCCAAGCCGACCTTCGCGCACCATCTGGTGAAGCCAGCCCGGCATTTCCGGCAGCGGCATGCCGAGGCGCTCGGCCAGGGTCTGTGCGACCTCGACCGCGATGTCGAGCCCGACGCGATCGGCAAGTTCCACCGGTCCCATCGGCATGCCGAACGCCTCGGCTCGCGCGTCGATCCGCTCCTTGGGGATGCCCTCGCCCATCAGGAGGATCGCCTCCGCGATATAAGGCGTCAGCGCGCGGTTCACGAGGAAGCCGGCGGTCGGCCTCACGGGCGCCGGTAGGCGCGAAACCTCCGCGACGAAGCTCGTCGCCCGGCGCAGTGTCTCGGGCGAGAGCCCATCGTGCTGGACCACTTCGACCAGTTGCATGCGCGAGACGGGATTGAAGAAGTGCAGGCCGACGAACCGCGACGGATCGGCGAGCCCGGCGGCGAGGTCGGGCAGCGGCAGCGCGGACGTGTTCGTCGCGAGGATCGCGCCCGGCTTCATCCGCGACTCGGCGTCTCGCAGGATCGACTGCTTGAGGTCCAGCCGCTCCGGCGCCGCCTCGATCACGAGGTCGGCGCCCGCGATGCCGAAGCCGGCGGGATCGGGCACCAGCCGATCCAGCGCGTCGCGGACCCTGAGCTTGTCCTTCAGCGACTTTTCCAGCATGGACGTCGCCTTGCGCAACGCCTCGCCGATCGGCTTCGCATCGATGTCGGACAGGGAAACGCGAAAGTCTTCCCGCGCCGCCCAAGCTGCGATATCGCCGCCCATCGCGCCCGCACCGATGACGTGAACCCGCCGGATGTCCGACGGGCCGTCCTTCAGGCCGCGCATCGCCTCGCGCAGGAAGAACACGCGAACGAGGTTGCGCGACGTCGGTGTCTCGACGAGCTGCGAGAAGCTGTCGAGTTCGGCCGCGCGCATGCGGTCCGGGCTGCGGCCGTGCGCTTCCCACAGATCGATCAGCCGGAAGGGCGCGGGGTAATTTTCCGGTCGCGCCGCCTTCGCCGCTTCGGCGCGCATGCGCCGAGCGGCAAGGCTCCGGGCCGGGCGCAGCGTGAAAGCCTTGCCCTTCCAGCCGGCGCCGGCCGGATGAAGCTCGCCGCCGACCGCCGCGCGCACGGCGTTGAGGACATGGCGTTCTTCCACCACGGCATCGACCAGCCCGATCCGCCGCGCGCGTCGCGCCGGCGCACTCTTGCCGGTGAGCATCATCGTCATCGCTTCCAGCGGATCGGCCACCGCCAGCGAGCGGAACGTTCCGCCGAGCCCCGGATGCAGGCCCAGCATGACCTCCGGGAAACCGAGCGAGGCGTCGGACACGGCGATGCGAAGGCGGCAGGCGAGCGCGATCTCCAGCCCCGCCCCGAGGCAATGACCGTGGATCACGGCGACGGTCGGCATCGGCATGGCGGCCAGGCGGTCGAGAACGCGGTGCCCTTCCTCGAGCATCGCGGCGATCTCGGCGCTTCCCGCCCCGACGAACTGCGCGATGTCGGCGCCGGCGGCAAAGCCGGACGGCTTGGCGGACCGGATCACGATGCCTCGCGGCGGGGCGGCTTCCGCGCCGTCGATCAAGGCGTCGAGGTCTTCGAGGACGCTTCGATCGATCGTATTCACCGATTTGCCCGGACGATCGAGGACCCACCAGGCCACCCCATCCTCGTCCACCGCCTGGCGCCAGTTGCCCCGGCGCTCGACATCGGCGGCGGCCGAGAGTTCGAGCGCGCGATCCGCCAGCGCTCCAAGAAGGCTCGTGCCGGTCATCCGAGGGTCATCGACCGTCATGCGGCCTCCAGAAGCAGCGCGCCGCCCTGTCCGCCGCCGACGCACTGGCTGGCGATGCCGTAGCGGACGCCGCGGCGGCGCGTGGCGTTGGCGAGGTGGAGCGTGATGCGGTTGCCGGACGTGCCGACGGGATGACCAAGTGCAATCGCACCGCCGTCGACATTCAACCGGTCGGCCGCGATCTCGCCGACGGCGCCGTCGAACCCGAGCACCTCGCGCCCGACGCGCTCGTCGCCGAGCGCCCGGATGCAGGCGAGGACCTGAGCGGCGAAGGCCTCGTTGATCTCGAAGAGCCCGACCTCGGAAAGCGAGAGCCTGTTGTGCTTCAGAAGCGCCGCGATCGCGATCACCGGACCGAGGCCCATGATCGACGGGTCGAGTGCGCTCCAGCGGCAATCGACGATCCGCGCGAGAGGTGTCAGTCCGTGCCGAGCGACCGCCTCCTCCGAGGCGAGAAGCGTCCAGCTCGCGCCGTCGGTGATCTGCGAGGAATTGCCGGCGGTGACGTTGCCGTAGGGCCGCTCGAACACTGGTTTCAAGCCGCCGAGGCTGCGGGCGGTGGAGTCCGGCCGCACGCCGTCGTCGCGGTCGAACACGCGCCCGTCGCGCGAGAAGGCCGGAACGACTTCGCCCGCCAGGGAGCCGTCCACTTGCGCGGCGGCAAGCCGGCGATGGCTTTCGGCCGCGTACTCGTCCGCCTCGCGGCGCGTGATGCCGAAGAGATGACCGACCTTCTCGGCGGTCTGGCCCATGTTCAGGTCGGTGATCGGGTCGGTCAGGCCGCGCTCCAGTCCGATCACGGGTTTGAGGAACCCGGGCTTCAGCCCGGCGAGCACCTTGAGCCGTGCGCCCGTCGAGCGAGCGCCGTTGAGGCGCGCGAACCACTGGACCGCATCGCCGCTGAGGACGAGCGGCGAATGGCTGAGCGCTTCCGCGCCGCCCGCCAGCGCGATCTCCGAGCGACCGTCCGCCACGGCGCGCATCGCGTCGTCGATCGCGAGCATGCCTGACCCGCAGTTGATCTGGACGGTGTGCGCCGGGACGGTGTCGGGCAGTCCGAGGCGCAGCGCCGCGACGCGCGCCGGGTTCATCTCGTCGGCGATGACGTTGACGCAGCCGAGCACCACGCGGTCGATCAGGGACGGATCGAACCTCTGGCGCATCAGCAGCGGTCGGCCGCACTGGACCGCAAGATCGACCGGCGTGAACGGTCCCGGCTTGCCCCGCGCCTTGATGAAGGGCGTGCGGGCGCCATCGACGAGATAGACGGCCCTCGTCATTCGGCGGCCTCGGCGCGCGCGCCGTCGTCCTCGCGCCCGTCGTCCGGGCGACGATGCTGGGCGGCCAGCGGCGAGACCATCTCCATCGGAAAACTGTCCACCGCGACCGCGCGCGCGACCGCCGCCTCGGCAACGGCCAGCTCCTCGAACTCTTCCGGCGTGATGACGCCGCCGTCCAGCGCCGCTTGCGGGTCGCGCAGCTTGGCCGCGCGCATCCGCTTGGCGATCGCGGCCGTTTCGGTGACCTTCGCGAAGGCCTCTTCGAGAACGGCGATGGGATGGTCGGGGCGTCCCTCGCCGAGATAGAGATCCGGCGTCAGACGGTCCCGCTGCGACGACGGACGCATCAGGATTTCGGCCACTTCCGTCACCAGTTCGTCGGCCGGCGGGCGGAGCGGGACGCCGAGCGGAAAGGCGATGATCCGGGCCCCCATCGCGGCCCAGCGCGCCGGCAGGTTGGCGAAGACGCCGGCGAAGGCGAGGCCCATCCGGTTGAAGCCGCGCTGCATCACGAACTCGACGATCGGCTTGTCCACCTCGGGGCGGCCGTCCGTCTCGAAGCGCTTCAGCGTTGCGCCGAGGAGATAGAGTTCCGACAGGATGTCGCCGAGGCGCGCGGAGATCATTTCGCGCCGCTTGAGGTTTCCGCCGAGGGTGAGGAGAGCGAGGTCGGCCAGCATCGAGAAGGTCGCGGCATAGCGCGAAAGCTGCCGCCAATGGCTGGTGAAGGCGGCGCCGCGCGGCGCCGGCGCGGCCAGACCGCCGGTCCACCCGAACAGAAGAGTGCGCAGGAGGTTCGTCGTGGAATGGCCGACATGCTTCCAGAAGTGGCGGTCGAACTCGGCCAGCCCCTGTTCGCGATCGGGGTTGGACAGTGCCCGCATCTCGTCGAGCATGTGAGGATGGGCGCGAATCGCGCCCTGCCCGAAGATCATCAGGTTGCGCGTCAGGATGTTGGCGCCCTCGACCGTGATGCCGATCGGCACCGATCGATGCGAGGCGCCGATCGGGTTGGACGGGCCGTCGATGATCGCCTTGCCGCCGAGGATATCCATCGCGTGGGCGACGGACTTGCGCATCAGCTCGGTCGCGTTCTGCTTCATGATGGCCGAGACGACCGAGGGCCGATGCCCTTCGTCGAGCGCGGCGACCGTCAGGCGTCGTGCCGCGTCCACCTGGTAGGCGGTGGCGGCGAGTTCCGCGAGCGGCTCCTGAATGCCCTCGAACATGCCGATCGGCAGGCCGAACTGCTGGCGCACGCGCGCATAGGCGCCGGCCATGCGCGCCGTCATCGCCGTGGCGGAGGCAGCCTGCGAGGGCAGCGAGATGCCGCGACCGGTCGCCAGCGCCTTCATCAGCATGGTCCAGCCCTCGCCGATCTGCGCTTCGCCGCCGAGGATCCAGTCCATCGGGATGAAGACGTCCTCGCCGTAAAGCGGGCCGTTCTGGAAGAATGTGAACTGCGGGATGTGGCGGTCGCCGTGGCGTACGCCCGGCGTCGAAGTCGGAATCAGGGCGACCGTGATGCCGAGTTCTTCGCCGCGGCCGAGATGGCCCTCGGGGTCGAACAGCTTGAAGGCGAGACCCATCACGGTCGCAACCGGGGCAAGCGTGATGTAGCGCTTGGCGAAGTTCAGACGGATGCCGAGCGTCCGCTGCCCGTCGAACTCGCCATATGCCACGACGCCGCGATCCGTCATCGCCGCCGCGTCCGAGCCGGCGCGATCGGAGGTGAGGCCGAAGCACGGGATTTCGCGCCCGTCGGCAAGGCGCGGCAGCCAGTGGTCGCGCTGCGCCTGCGTGCCGAAATGCAGCATGAGTTCGCCGGGGCCGAGCGAGTTCGGCACCATGACCGTCACACCGACCGCGACGCTCGCCGACGACACCTTCCGCACCACCTCGGAATGGGCCGTGTTGGAAAAGCCGAGGCCGCCGTATTCCTTCGGAATAATCATCCCGAAGAACTTTTCGCGCTTCAGGAAATCCCAGATTTCCGGAGGTAGATCATGATCTTCCCAGACGATCTTCCATTCGTCGATCATCGCGCAGAGTTCGGTGACGGGACCGTCGAGGAAGGCCTGTTCCTCGTCCGTCAGCCGCGCCGGGGGCATCGCGAGAAGCCTGTCCCAGTCCGGTGCGCCGCTGAAGAGCTCGCCGTCCCACCAGACCGTGCCGGCGTCGATCGCCTTGGCTTCGGTGTCCGAGATCGGCGGCATGGCGGTTTGGGCCCACCGGAAGATCGGACGGGTCAGACGCTCTTTTCGAAACGACATGGTTCTCCTCCCATGGGTCGTCGGCCGCGCGATGCGCTCGTTCGTCACATATGGTGGCGAACGGTCAATGCCATGCCGTTCACGTCAATGTCGCTCGTCTCACCCGCGCGCGGTGGGCGATGTCGCGACGGCAGAAGCCGTCCGGCCAGTCGATGGCGTCGACGAGCGCGTAGGCGCGCTCGATCGCCCGGCCGATGTCGGCATCGCGTGCCGTGGCGTTGAGGACGCGACCGCCGCTGGCGACGAGCCGTCCGTCCTTCACGGCCGTTCCGGCGTGGAAGACGATCTCTCCCTCGCCGTCCTCGGGCACGGAACCGATGACCGTCCCCTTCTCCACCGCGCCGGGATAGCCCTTGGCGGCGAGCACGACCGTGACCGCCGGCTCCGGCGACCAGCGCGGCTCGACGCCCGTGAGCGAACCGGTGGCCGCGGTGAGAAGGATCGGCAGAAGATCGCTTTCGAGGCGCATCATCAGCACCTGCGCTTCCGGATCGCCGAAGCGGACGTTGTACTCGATGAGCTTCGGCCCTTCGGCGGTCAGCATCAGGCCGGCATAGAGAACGCCGCGGAACGGCGCGCCGAGTTCCCGCATCCCTTCGAGGGTCGGGCGCACGATCTCGCGCATTGCCCGCTCGGTCATTTCCGGGGTCACCAGGCCGGAGGGCGAGTAGGCGCCCATTCCGCCGGTGTTCGGCCCCCGGTCGCCGTCATAGGCGCGCTTGTGGTCTTCCGCCGTTCCGAAGGCGATGGCGTTCTCGCCGTCGCACAGGCAGAAGAGCGAGGCCTCCGGGCCGACCATGCATTCCTCGACCACCACCTCGACGCCGCCCGCAGCATCAGTGAAGCAGTCGTCAACGGCCCGGCACGCTTCGTCGACGGTCGTGGCGACTGTCACGCCCTTGCCGGCGGCCAGCCCGTCCGCCTTGATCACGATCGGCGCGCCTTCCGCCGTCACGTAGGCCTTCGCGTTCTCGGCATCCGAGAAGCGGCGGTATCGCGCAGTCGGGATGCCCTTCCGGGAGCATAGGTCCTTGGTGAAGCCCTTGGAGCCTTCGAGCCGCGCGGCGGCGGCGCTCGGACCGAAGACGGGAATGTCCGCCTCGCGCAGCGCGTCGGCGAGCCCCGCGACCAGCGGCACTTCCGGGCCGACGACGACGAGGCCGATCGCCGCCTGCCGGCAGAACGCGACGACGGCGGCGTGATCGGCCGGATCGACGACGGCGAGTTCGGCGACGGTTGCGATGCCGGGATTGCCAGGTGCGGCGAACAGGCGGCCGAGTTCGCCGGACTGCTTGAGCTTCCAGGCCAGCGCATGTTCGCGGCCACCGGAGCCGATCAGAAGGACGTCGATAGCCATCTTGTTTCCATGCCCGTTGCGCGAAGAGCGACCATGGGGCGGCGATAGAGGCTCGGTGCGCGGGGGGTCAAGTGATTTACCCACGCCGCCGGCCGGGGCTTGACGCGATGGACCTCGGCGGGCTTTTGCCTGTCCCATGCGTTTTCAGGATGATTCAACGGGAAGCCCGGTCGACCGGGTGGTGGATGCCCCGTCCGAGAACTGGGTCTACCGCCTTCTGCCGCGGGCGCTCTGGCCCTATGCGCAGCTCGCGCGCTGGGACCGGCCGATCGGCTGGCAGCTCCTCCTCTGGCCGTGCTGGTGGTCGGCGGCGCTGGCGCCGCAATGGGCGGCACCCTCGGCCGTGCACACCGGGCTGCCGGACCTCTGGCACCTCATCCTGTTCCTGATCGGCTCCATCGCCATGCGGGGGGCCGGCTGCACCTACAACGACCTCGTGGACCAGAAGATCGACGCGATGGTCGCGCGCACCCGCTCGCGCCCGCTGCCGTCGGGCCGGGTCACGCCCGGACGCGCGAAGGCGTTCCTGGTGGCGCAGGCGCTGGTCGGCCTTCTCGTCCTCGTGCAGTTCAATCTCTTCGCGATCGTGCTCGGCATCGCGTCGCTCGGGGTCGTCGCGGTCTACCCGTTCCTGAAACGGGTAACGGACTGGCCGCAGCTCGGCCTCGGCTTCGCATTCTCGTGGGGCGCGCTGATGGGCTGGGCGACCTTCTGGGGCACGCTCTCGCTGAGCCCGCTGCTACTCTATTTCGGCGCGGTGCTCTGGACGGTCGGTTACGACACGATCTACGCCCATCAGGACCGCGAGGACGACGCCCTCGTCGGCGTGCGCTCGACGGCACGGCTGTTCGGTCGCCGGACCAAGACCGCGCTCGTTCTCCTCTACGGCGGCGCGCTCGTTCTCTTCGCGCTGGCCTTCCGGCAGGCAGGCGTGGGCAGCGCCGGTCCCGCGTGGCCGGCCTATGCCGGGCTGCTCCTCGGGGCCGTGCAGATGGGGTGGCAGATCCGCAGCCTCGACATCGACAATGCCGACGAGTGTCTGAAGCTCTTCAAGTCGAACGGGCTGTTCGGCTGGATCATCTTCCTCGGGCTGGTCTTCTCCAGCCTGTGGATGCTCTCGTTCCCCCGCTTCTACTGACGGCTCAGCCGCGGGCGATGATCTCCTCGCCCTGAACCATCAGGCGCACGCCGAGACCGCCCGGCTTCCGGCGGGCGAGGAAGCGCGGACGGCGGCCGCGATGGGCGTTGCCGCGGCGCTCGATCGGCTCGTTGCGACGGACTTGGCCGAGCGAATCCTCGAGCGCCGTCACCGAACCGTCGGCCTCGACCATCAGCATCGGCAGGCGGAAGAGTTCCGACCACCCGCGCCAGTCGGCCGCGACGTCGTAGAGGTCGGAGGCGACGAGAAGCGGCACCGACATCGTCGGGTCCTCGTGATGCAGTTCGAGCGTGACGGTGATCTCGCCTTCGCCGTTCTCCATCGCGCGGGCCGCGATCCCCCGGAACGAGCGGGCGGCGAGAGCGATCGACACCGGCAGGCCGCTCTTCTGCAGCGTGCGCCGGATCACCGCACCGCGGCGATCGATCCGGTAGGAGACGAGTTCGCCGTCCTGCATCAATTCGAAGCTCTGCTTGCGGTCGGCAAGCGCGGGATCGAGGCGGATCGGCGTGCTCGCCCACTCGGGCTTCACGGACGTCTGATGGTGAACCACGCTCATGTCGTGTCCTCGTCTGTTGATCCGCAGACCTTGAGAGGTCTTGCTCATTCGGCCGATGTATCCCGGCCTTCGATGCTTGCAGACTAACGAGAGCGAGTTGCGCTTGGGCTAAGAAGTTCAGTTAAGTGAACCTGACCAACATCAGGGTGTCCAAACCGTAACTTTGAAGAGAACTTTAAACGACCTTTCCGGGGTTCAGGATTCCGAAAGGATCGAAGAGCTGCTTGATGCCGCGCATCAGGTCCATCTCCAGCGCAGGCTTGGTCCGGGCCAGCTCGTCGCGCTTCAGCTGGCCGATGCCGTGCTCCGCGGCGAAGCTGCCGTTCAGGTCCGCGACGATGCCGTGCACGAGCGCGTTGATCTCGCCCCAGCGGTCGAGGAAGGCCTGCTTGTCGGCCCCGATGGGCTGCGACAGGTTGTAATGGATGTTGCCGTCGCCGAGGTGCCCGAACGAGACGATCCGGACCCCTGGGATCGCCGCGCTCACCGCCGCATCCGCTCGGCGCAGGAACTCGGGGACCCTCGCCACCGGCACCGACACGTCGTGCTTGATCGAGCCGCCTTCGGGCTTCTGCGCCCAGCTCATCTCCTCGCGCATGCGCCAGAAGAGGGTGGCATCGGCCCCCGACTGCGCGATCGTCGCATCCTCGATCTCCCCCGCTTCGAGGGCGCCGGAGAGAATGCCTTCCATCGTCGCTTGCGCATCCTCGCCGGACCGGTTGGACGAGACTTCGAGAAGCACGTACCAGGCGTGCGGGCCGGCCAAGGGATCGCGCGCGCCGCGTGTGTGGCGCACGGTGAACTCCATCGCCAGCCGCGGCATGATCTCGAAGGCGGTGAGTTGCGTCCCGGCCGCCCCCTGCGCGCGTGCCAACAGCGAGAGCATCGCTTCCGGCGAGCCGAGGCCGGCATAGGCGACCTCGCGCCCCTTCGGCTTCGGGAACAGCCGCAGCACGGCGCCGGTGATGACGCCGAGCGTGCCCTCCGAGCCGATCAGAAGCTGCCGGAGATCGTAGCCGCGATTGTCCTTCTTGAGCCGGCGGAGCCCATGGAAGACCTCGCCCGAGGCGAGAACCGCCTCGATCCCGAGGCAGAGCTCACGGCTGTTGCCGTAGGCGATGACCCCGGTCCCGCCCGCATTGGACGCCAGGTTGCCGCCGATCTGGCAAGACCCTTCCGATCCGAGCGACAGTGGGAAGAGCAGCCCCGCCTCGTCGGCCGCCTCCTGCACTCGCTGAAGGACGACGCCCGAATCCACCGTGATCGTATGACCGGCGGCGTCGAGGTCGCGGATTCGGTCGAGGCGCGACAGGGACAGAACGATCTCGGCGTCGGAGCGCGGCATCTGACCGCCGACATGACCGGTGTTCCCGCCCTGCGGCACGACCGGCGTCCGCGTTTCGGAGGCGAGCTTGAGGATTGCCGAGACCTCATCCACCGTTCCGGGTCGCAGGACGAGCCGGGAGCGTCCGGGAAAGAGGTCGCGCGTCTCCTTCAGATAGGGGGCCAGATCCGCCGCTTCGGTCAGCGCGCGGCCGGGCGGCACGAGCGCGGCGAAGCGGTCGCGAAGGGCGTCGGGAAGCGGGCGGGGAGCGAGTTCGGTCATGAGCGAGGTTTAGGCCTCTGCCCGCCGCGCGTCGAGATCAGCGATCGGCGGCGGCGCGTGAGAGACGGTCGTTGATCGCCTCACCGAGGCCCTCGCGCGGGATCGGCGCCACCGCGATCCGCTCGATCTCGGGCGCGTCGAAGGTCGACAGCGCGTCGAACAGGCGGCTTGCGGCCTCGCGCAGATCGCCCGTCTCGCTCAACTGGAAGACGGCGGTCGCGCGCGCGGTGGCGGCTTCCGACAAAGGACCGAAGGCGATGAAGTGCTCGCCGGGCGCCGGTTCGGGCGCGTCCAGCCGCACCCGGCCGTGCGGCGCGTAATGCGAGCGCATCTGGCCCGGGGCGACGATCGTGTGGCCGTCGTGCCGCCTGACGGCAAGCCCGGTGGCCGCCTCGATCTCGGCGGCCGTCACCGCTCCCGGTCGCAGAAGCACGACGTGGTCGCCCCGCGGCTGCACGATCGTCGATTCGATGCCGTGCGCGGCCGTGCCGGCATCGGCCACCGCCTCGATGCGTCCGTCCAACGTGCGTAGGACATGCGCGGCCGAGGTCGGGCTGACGCGGCCCGACCGGTTGGCGCTCGGAGCGGCGACGGCCCGGCCCAGAAACGCGAGGATGCGCGATAACCCGCCTTGCGGCGAGCGAAGGGCGACGGTCGGCAGATCGGCTGTCACGAGCGGATGAAGCGGCGCACCGGGCCGCAGCGGCAGGACGATCGTCAGCGGGCCCGGCCAGAAGGCGTCCATCAGCCGATGCGCCAGCGCGTCGGGCACCGCGTAGCGTTCGGCCATCGAACGCCCCGTGACGTGAGCGATCAGCGGGTTGAAACGGGGCCGCCCCTTCGCTTCGAAGATGCGCGCCACGGCTTCGCCGTTCGACGCGTCGGCCGCGAGCCCGTAGACCGTCTCCGTCGGCACCGCCACAAGCTCGCCGCGCGCCAACCGATCGGCCACATCTCGTTCGGCCGCTTCGCCGAGGAGCGGAATGGTTCGGGTTTCCATCATGCGGCGGGTTTAGAGGCAGGCGGCCCCATCGAAAAGCACCCGCACGCCATTTTCAGGCAAGGTCGCGGTCGGAGAATCGGATGGGTGAGATCGACAAGGGTGGCAGGCGTCAGCGGGTCGCCCGGAACGCCGTCGCCACGCGCCGCTCGGACGCGGCGAAGCTGGACAGGATGGTCCAGCCGCCGCGAGGGGCCGAAAGCTCGGCCCGCTCCTCCGGTTTCTTCTCCTCGACCGGCTTGTCGCCCGGCACGCCTTCCACCGCCGTCTCCGCGGCCTTCATCAGCTCCAGGATCCGGGACTTCAGCTCGGCGCCCTTGACCGGTGCCGTGGAAGCGGCCGGCGTCGTCATCGTGGTGTCGCCTTCGACCTTCTCGTCGCTGAGGATCTCGCGAACGGCCTGCATCTCCTCGCGGAGCTGGCCGATCGTTCCGATCGCCTGCGCCGGCCCCGCCACAGGGCGATCGGCGGGGGGCGCCGGCTCGGTCTTCGCCCCTTGCGTCACCGCCGAAAGAATCGGCGCGGGATGCTCGGCCGTCTTCTTCTCCTCTAGCGCGGTTTCGGTGAGGAGCTTCAGCGGATCGATCAGCGCATGGGTCGCAGGACCGTAGGCGGCCGCCAGCGTTCCGGGCACGGTCTCGCCGCCGGCCTGCGCCCCGTTCGGCTTCACAAGCGCCGCCACGTCCTGGCCGATCGCGGCCACGGCGCCGCGCGCCTCCTCGCCAACCTTGGCGATGAGCGCCCCGGCATCGGGAAGCGGCTCCGGCTCGGGCGCCACGAGACCGTCGAACGGCCAGGCCTTCCGGAGATCCTCGACATTCATCGAGGCGACGTTCACGTCGATGTCTTCCTTCGCGCCCGCGACGCGATAGGGGCAGGCGCGCTTGCTGCAGTTGTGCATGGAGGAGAACTGCCACAGGGCGTACTTGTCCCAGTGGCCCTCCGGGAAGACGCCCGTCAGATCGTCGCGGTAGCGCGCGTACCAGAGCTGAAGACGCGACAGGAGCGGATAGGTCTCCTTGTTCTGAGCGATGTACGCGGCCGTCGAACCGTTGGTGTAGAGCATCGGATAGCGGTCGAGGCGGATCTTGATCTGGCGCGCGAACTCCTCGGCCTCAGCGAGCGACATCCACTGCGTCGGATCGTTGTCCTCGATATCGAGGGCGATCAGCTCGTCGGCTTCGGGCTTGGCGAAATCGATGAAATGGTCGGCCTGCTCGCGCGGGTTGCCGGGGCGGCCGAGATGGTAGGCACCCCACTTCAGACCCAGCGTCTTCGCCATCTCGCGGCGGGTCATGTAGAGTTCCTGCGTGACGGAATACTTCCACCACCGGTTCTTGCAGAGCTTCTCGTCGTCGCCCGACATGCCGCGGCACGACCAAGCGGGCGCCAGACCGTCGGACGCCTTGTTGATGAAGGCGGCGATCCGCTTGTCGCCGGTCATCTCTCGCCAGTTGATCGGATTGAACTCGTAGGCGTCGATCACGAGGGCCCGGGTGTCGTCGCGCCAGGGTCGGTCGAATTCCGCTTTCGCGGGGCTCAGGCCGGCCATTATCGTTCCTGCTGCGATGGCGCAAACCCAGCGCATGGCAACCGCACAGGCGGCGCGCATTCTCGGCATTCGGGCATCCCCTCGTCGGGCCGGCGGACCCAAGGGGCGCGCCAAGCGAGATCAGGTCAGTCGAAACGAAGCCCAGCCGACTACGGCTGGCCCCACCCCTCCATAAGAAGATCGAAGAGCCCGCAGGCGGCTTCGATCGCGGCGATCCTTCTACCGCCAATTCGGCGGGTTGCAGGCGACGCGATCACAATTTGTTTCACGAAAGCGCGATCGGTGAGCTTCGCCAGCCACCGATCCTCGCGCGCAAGGCTTGCGCAGGCCTGAGAGCCCTTGGGGAGAATCGTCCGCCGGCGAATCAGCCGGCGACGCGGGAGAGATCGGCGAGCCGGCCGGCCGCCGAACGAATGCGCGCGAGAAGGGCCAGACGGTTGGCACGAACGCTCTCGTCCTCGGCGTTCACGAGCACCTTCTCGAAGAAGGCGTCGGCCGGGGCCCGGAGCCGGGCCAGAGCCGCCGTCGCGCGGGTGTAGTCCTCGACCAGCATCGCCGCCTCGAGTTCCGCTTCCGCCTCGACGATCGCATCAAGCAGCGCGCGCTCTTCGGGTTCGACGAACCGTGCGGGATCGACCGACGCGGCGACCTGCGTGCCCTTCTTCTCTTCGGCGGCGAGAATATTGGCGGCCCGGCGATAGGCGGCCAGAAGGTTCGCACCGTCGTCCGTCTCGAGCAGGCGGCCGAGTTCAGCCACCCGACGCGACACGTCGAGAAGATCGTCCTTGCCCTCGCCCGCGCCGCCCAGAACCGCATCCACCAGATCGTGTCGCGCGCCCTGCTCGCGCAGCTGCACCTTCAGGCGATCGTGGAAGAAGGACAGGAGGTCGCCCGACGTCAGTAGCGATCCCAGCCGCAGCCGAAGCTGGTTGTCGAGAATGATGCGGATGACGCCGAGCGCGGCGCGGCGGAGCGCATAGGGGTCCTTCGAACCCGTCGGCTTCTCGTCGATCGACCAGAACCCGACCAGCGTATCGAGCTTGTCCGCAAGGGCCACCGCGATCGCGACCGGGTCGGTGGGGACGCTGTCGCCCGGCCCTTGCGGCTTGTAGTGATCGACCAGCGCGCGCTGGACCGATGCCGGCTCGTTCTGCAGCGCTGCGTATTTCTGGCCCATCAGCCCCTGGAGTTCCGGGAACTCGCCGACGACCTCGGTGGTGAGATCGGCCTTCGCCAGCACGGCCGCCCGACGCGCCTCGCCGGCGTCGGCGCCGACCATCGGCGCGAGGACGGCAGCGAGATCCGCGATGCGGCCGACGCGCTGTCCCTGCGTTCCGAGCTTGGCATGGAAGGTGACGCCGAGCGCATCGAGCTTGGCCATGCGCTGGTCAAGCGGCTTGGCGAGGTCGAGGCCGAAGCGCTCCGCGGACGCGGCGAGGCCTTCGAAATCCGGCAGGGCGCCCTGGTCGGTGTTCCAGAAATAGAGCGCGTCCGACAGGCGCGCACGCACCACCTTGCCGTTGCCGCGCGCGATCTCGGCGCCATGGTCGGCCGCCTCGATGTTGGCAACCATCAGGAAGTGGTTCGACAGGCCGTCCTGTCCGCGGCGTCGGGTGACGAAGCACTTCTGGTTGGTGCGGATGGTCAGCTGGATCATCTCGGCGGGAATCTGGAGGAACGTCTCCTCGAACGTGCCGACCAGCACGACGGGCCATTCGACGAGGCCCGACACCTCCTCCAGCAGCCCCTCGTCCGCGACCACCTCCAGCCCCTGCGCGAAGGCGAGATTGTCGGCGTCGGTGCGGATGATCTCCTTCCGGCGCTCGGCGTCGAGCACGACATAGGCCTTCTCGAGCTGGCCGATATAGTCCTCGAACCGACGAACCTTGAACTCGGCCGGCGCATGAAAGCGATGCCCGACCGTCCGGTCGCCGGAGCGGATGCCGGCCACCTCGAAATCGATCACCGCCGTCTCGCCGTTCTCCGGGCCGAAGACGCAGAGGATCGACTGGAGCGGGCGGACCCAACGCAAGGAGCCCGGCTCGCGCGAAGCGGCCCCCCAGCGCATGGACTTCGGCCACGGGAAGTCGCGGATGATGCCGGGCATCGCCTCCGCCACGATCTCCTCGGCCAGCCGCCCCGGCTTCTCGATCACGGCGACGAAGAACTCGCCCTTCTTTCCGTCGCTGCGCCGCTCGGCCTGATCGATCGAGGCGAGCCCGGCCCCCTTCAGGAAGCCTTCGATGGCCTTCTCGGGCGCGTCGGTGCGCGGCCCCTTGCGCTCTTCGCGGGTGTCCTTGGAGCGGGCGTCGAGGCCACGGATGTCGAGCGTGATGCGCCGCGGCGTCCAGTATTCGCGGGCCCCCTCGTAGGTGAGCCCGGCCGCGACGAGGGCGTCGGTCACCGCCTTCTTCAGGTCGCCCGCCGCCTTGCGCTGCATGCGGGCGGGGATCTCTTCGGAACGAAGCTCGAGAAGGAGGTCGGGCATGGGCTGTCACACGTCGCGTCTGGAGGCAATCGCGTGGGGTCACACCATGCCGCCGGCCGGATTGCAAGCTCCGGCCGGCCGTGGGCGCTTGCGTCAGAGGCGGCCCTCGAACGTGTCGCACTGCTTCATGTCGCCCGAGGTCAGGCCCCGCCGGAACCACTCGACCCGCTGCGCCGAGGTGCCGTGGGTGAAGCTGTCGGGGACGACGGTCCCCTGGCTGCGCTGCTGCAGCGTGTCGTCGCCGATCTGGCTGGCGGCGTTCAGGGCCTCCTCGACGTCGCCGTTCTCGACGTAGCCGGCCTGCTGCGTGTCGTGCGCCCAGATGCCGGCGTAGCAGTCCGCCTGCAGCTCGACCCGCACCGAGATGGCGTTGGCGTCGGCCTCGGACGACTGCTGGCGCAATTCGGTGGTGCGCTGCAGAGTGCCGAGAAGGTTCTGCACGTGATGCCCGACCTCGTGAGCCACGACATAGGCCTGCGCGAAGTCGCCCGGCGAATTCAGCTGGCCCTGGAGCTGCCGGAAGAAGGCCAAGTCGATGTAGAGTTTCTGGTCGTTCGGGCAGTAGAACGGGCCGGTCGCCGACGTGGCGTTGCCGCAGGCCGAGCCCACTTGCCGGTCGAACAGGACGAGGGTCGGCTCCCGATAGGTCTGGCCCATCTGCGAGAAGCGGGCGTTCCAGACGTCCTCGGTATCGCCCAGCACTACCGCGACGAAGTTGTCGGTCTCGTCGGCGGTGCCCGAAACGCCGGGACCCTGGCGCGATGCCGTCTGCGTCGTGGTGGTCGAGCCGTCATCCATGCCGATCACCGACATGGGGTTGATGCCGAAGCCGATCCAAAGGATGGCGAGGATCACGAGAAGGCCGATGCCGCCTCCGCCGGCACGGATCGGGATGCGCATGCCCCCGCCACCGAAGCCGCCGCCTCCCCCGCCGGTCCCCCGCACGTCCTCGATGTTGCTGCTCTCGCGTCGGCCGCGCCATTCCATGTCCCGCACTCCCGGCAAGTGTCCCTTACGGTCGGGAGATAGGCGCGACGGCCCGTGAGGGAATGACGAAAACGTGCTCGCATCGCGAACGCACCCTCGCCACATGAGCGGACGACGTCGTTGGACGTTTGACAAGGAGATCGAAGTCGCCATGACCGCCTATGCCGACACCGGAACCGTGTGGGTCGAGGACCGCGAGCGCCGCATCGCACGGCTCAACGCACTCGCCCGCCTGATGGATACGGCCATTCGCGTCCCCGGCACCGACATCCGCTTCGGTGCCGACGCGCTCCTCGGCCTCGTGCCGGGCATCGGCGATGCCGGCGGCGCGCTGATCGGCCTGTTCATCGTCAACGAGGCCCGGCGCCTCGGCCTGCCGAAGCGCAAGCTCGCGCGCATGGTCGGCAATCTCGGCGTCGACGCCATGTTCGGCGCCGTGCCCCTCGCTGGCGACGTGTTCGACGTCTACTTCAAGGCCCACAAGCGCAATATCGGGATCATTCTCGACCATTTCGACATGACGCGCGCGGACATCCGGGACGTCACGCCCGATCGGCGGTAAGCCCTAGTCGGCCATCGTCTCGAGACTGGCAAACCCTTCGGCGCGCTCGCCCGCGTCGAAGGGGGTCGCCACCTCGACGAACGTGTCGGGGTAGAAGCCGTTGAAGCGCGTGCGAAGCGACAGCGAGTAGGCGCCGATATGGCCGATCTCGATCCAGTCGCCCGTATCCACGGTTTCCGGCAGCCAGAACGGCCGGGACAGGATGTCGACCGAATCGCAGGTCGCCCCGCAGACGCGGAAGGCGCTGATCGATTCCGGATTGCCGTTGCGCGAGGTGCGCGCGGGATCGGGAATGAAGCGGGCCGGCAGCGTGATCTTGCCGGTCCAGGAGTCCGACAAGGACGCCCAAATGCCGTCGTTGATGTAGAGCCGCCGCCCCTTTCGCAGGAGCACCCGCACGATCAGCGAGAAGGCGCGCGCCACCACGACGCGCCCCGGTTCGGCGACCAGCGGCATGTCGGAGAAGCCCCACTCCTCCATGTCGGCGCGAAGCCGCGTCATGATCTCGTCGAGGCCCGGCATGTCGCGCTTCTTGCGACGCGGGTCGTGGCCATACTCCGCCGGGAAGCCGCCGCCGACATCGAGCCCGGCAAGCGGAACGTCCGCGCGGTTGCGCACCCAGTCGGCCGATGCGAGCGCGCGCTCATAGGTCTCCGGGTCCTCGATCTGCGAACCGACGTGGAAGCAGAGGCCGACCTTGAAACCGATCTTGTGGCACCGCTGCAAAAGCTCGACGGCATGGGCGGGCGCCGCGCCGAACTTCTTCGACAACTCATACGCTGCATGCCCCTTCGTCTGCAGGCGCACGAAGATGGTGATGCTGCCGGGATCGAGATCGAGCGCGCGAACGATGCGCAGGATCTTGGCGATCTCGTCCTCGTGGTCGAGCGCCATCACGCGGATGCCGTAACGCTCCAGCGCGAGGCGGATGTCGGACTGCGCCTTGATCGGATGCATGTAGAGCATCTCGGCATCGGGCGCGACGGCGCGCACGACCTCGAACTCGCCGGGCGATGCGACGTCGAAGGTCTTCACGCCCGCCTTCGCCAGCGTTTCGAGAACGAGGGGTTCGCCGTTGGTCTTCACCGCATAGGCGGTCTCGCCGGGAAAGGCCTGCATGAACTGGCGAGCGTCGGCCACGAGAACGTCGGGCCTGAAGCAGTAGACCGGCACGTCGGGGCGTAGGGCCAGCGCGGCGTCCTTGGCGGTCTCGAATCGTTGCAATGGAACTCTCCGCGGCGATGAAGGGCGGGAGATAATCCGCCTGCATGTCAGGAGGAAGACCGATTCCGAAACGCGACCGCCGCCATTTTTTCACGAATGCGACAATCGGAAGACGTTTTTGCTCCGCCGCCCACCGATCCCCGCAACGAAACGGCTTTTACCAAGTTGAAGGTTTGATTAACATCCGTAACAACTCGTGAGCAGGAGGCTGAATTTGGAACTCACCCGGTCCGTGAATTTCCTGATGATCTGCGCGGCCTTCGTCTTCATCGCCGCCATGGTGACGGGCGTCATCTCCTGACGCCGGAAACGCGATGCGACATTCTGAAAAGGCCGGGTTCCGAACCCGGCCTTTTTCGTTTCCCGCTCCTGCTTGAGGTTCAGGCCGCCGCCGCCTCGCGCACCGGCGCCGTCTCGCGCAGGCCGAGAATGTGGCAGATCGAGTAGACGAGATCCGCACGGTTCATCGTGTAGAAGTGGAAGTCCGAAATCCCGCGATCGACGAGGTCGAGCACCTGTTCGGCGCACACGGCTGCCGCGACATGGCTGCGCGTCTGGGGATCGTTCTCAAGCCCCTCGAAGCGCTCCGCCAGCCACAGCGGGATCGACGTTCCGGTTGCGGCCGAGAAGCGGGCGACCTTGCCGAAGTCGTGGATCGGCACGATGCCCGGCACGATCGGCACGTAGATGCCGGCGCGGCGCGCACGTTCGACGTAGCGCTCGTAGAGATCGTTGTCGAAGAAGAACTGAGTGATCGCTCGCGTCGCCCCGTTGTCGACCTTGCGCTTCAAGAGATCGATATCGGTCGCGAAATCCGGGCTCTCCGGGTGCTTCTCGGGATAGGCCGAGACCGACACCTCGATCTCCGGATCGATCGCCTTGATGCCGGCCGCGAGTTCCGCCCCGTTGCGATAGCCTTCGGGGTGCGGCACGTAGGCGCTACCCGCCCCGCCCTGCCCGTCGCCGCGCAGCGCCACGAAGTGCTTCACGCCCGTCGTGCGATACTGGCGCACCACGTCGTCCACCTCGGCGCGGCTGGCGTCGACGCAGGTCAGGTGCGCGGCCGGCGCGAGATCGGTTTCCTTCAGGATGCGCTCGACCGTGTGATGGGTTCGCTCCCGCGTCGATCCGCCGGCGCCGTAGGTCACCGAAACGAAGTCGGGCTGCAGGGGCGCAAGCCGCTGGATCGCCGACCACAGCGATTCCTCCATGGCCGGCGTCTTCGGCGGGAAGAACTCGAACGAGACCCGGATGGGAGGACGCGTGTCGCGGCGTTGAATCATGGTGTCCTCCTCAGGCGACGGCCAATGCGGACGGAGCGTCCGCCAGTTCGTTAATGGTTTCGGGCAGGCGCCGTCCGACGATGACGGTCACCGTCAGGCGCCCGGCCTCGTCGTCGTGCGGCGGTAAAGTCTGTAATGATTCGACCGCCAGTCCCGCCCCGCGCATCCACTGGCGCAGCGTCGCCTCGCTGAAGCCGAGGCGCAGGTGCGCGTGGTCGGCGCGCAGGAATTCGAGATCGTGCGGCGCGAAGTCGACCACCGCGAGCCGTCCTCCGGGGCTGAGTGCGTTCGCGCACTCCCGGATCGCCGCCGCCGGATCGTCGAGGTAATGCAGAACCTGATGCAGGGTCACGAGATCGAAGCCGCCCCGCGGACCGGGCAGGCGATAGACGTCCCCCTGCCGCACCGTCGCCTGCGTCACGCCGGCCGCGTCGAGTTTGGCGCGGGCGATCGCCAGCATTTCGCGCGAGGCATCGACGCCGATCGCGCGCTCGCTGAACGGCGCAAGGAGCTCGAGCATGCGGCCGGTGCCGGTTCCGACGTCGAGATGCGCTTCGAAGCGTCCGGCCGTCGCCAGCGCCCCCATCAGCGCCCGCTCGACATCGACGTCCGGCACATGCAGTGAACGGATGCGGTCCCAGTGTTCGGCGTTCCGCGCGAAGTAGCTCGCGGCCCGCTCCGCTCGCTCGCGCCGCACCTCGGTCAGGCGCTCGGCGTCGCGCGACAACGCACCGTCGTCGTCTCCGACGCTCGCCTTCAGCGACTGCACCAGCCGGGCCGCCAGCGGGCGATCCGAGAGGCGGAAATAGGCCCACGACCCTTCCTGATGCCGCTCGACCATGCCCGCTTCGACCAGAAGCTTGAGGTGTCGGGAGATGCGGGGTTGCGACTGACCGAGAATGGCGGTCAAGTCCGAAACGGTCAGGTCCTGTTCCGAAACGAGGAGGACGAGGCGGAAGCGCGTCGGCTCGGCCAGGGCCTTCAACATCTCAACGGCATCGTCGAAGGAGGCAGGCATGCGGTCTCCTTTCGCGACGCCCAAACGATATAAAGATATGTTTATATGTGAAGGCCAAGGGCTGCAAGGCCGAACTGCCCGAGGGTTCGCAGCATGAGCCATTCGTCCGTCCACCGCGTGGGGGAAATCGCGTTCGATCTCGACCCCGCACAGGCGAACGATGCCACCCTCGCCTTCATCGGAGAGGTTCGTTCGCTCTGGACCGACCGGGCCCACTGCCCTCGCAATCTTCGCGAAGCGCGTGAACGCGGCGGCGCGGCGGAGGTTCATATCGAGCAGGTGTACCGTCCGGCGCTCGAAGGGCTCGTTGCGGGAGGTTGGGTGCATCTCCTCACCTGGCTCCAGCACAGCCGACGCGATCTCGCCTTGCAGATGCCGCGTCACGCCGACCGCCCGAGGGGCACCTTCTCGCTCCGCTCGCCGGTGCGTCCCAATCCGATCGGCCTCCATCTCGTGCGGATCGTCGACATCGACGTCGCGGCGGGTGTGCTTCGGATCGATGCGATCGACGTTCTCGACGGAACGCCGCTCCTCGACATCAAGCCCTACCTGCCCTCCGTCGATCGCCCGGCCGAGGTCTGATGCCGACGGAGCGGCAGAAATCCATCGCGCGGCAGCTGACGCAGTTGATCCCGCGCGTGCCCTACATCGACGCCGAGGCGATTCGCGATGCGGCCGGCTCGCGGCATATGCGCGACCTGCCGACGGCGAGCGCTCTCTGGCTGGCGACGCTGGCGCATATCCGCCACCAGCACACCGACTACGACGCGTTGCGGGACGAGGGATACGACCGCGACGAGGCCCTGTTCTTCGTGATCGACGACGTCAACGCGGTTCTCGACCGTTGGGGCTCGACCCGCCAGCTGACATCGGAGCCGGGCGACGACGACGAGGACATGCCGGCGGAGGATGGCAAGGGCCGTCTCGCTCCGAAGCAGCGCCCGCGCCCCGACGCGGACTGACACGCGCCTAAGGGTAGATCCATTGCTTCGGCAGTCGAAGTTCGACGCTGGCGCCGAGCTCGATCCGGCCGGGCTTCTCCACCCAGGCGACCAGCCCGCGCCGATGCCGCCCATGCCGCACGAAGCCGCGCTCGATCTCCGGCCGATCCTCGAACCGACGGGCGATCGAACGGCCGGACGCGCGGCACGGCGCGTTGTCGCCGTCGACCTTCAGCGTCGCACCGCCGTCGAAGAACATCAGCGTGCGCGCGGGAAGCCAGCTGAGGTTCGGCACGCCTGCCAGACTCAGGTTCGCGCCGATCCATTCCGGCGCGATCCGATCGAGTTCCATGTCGCGGGCGATCGCTGCAAGCTCATCCGGCGCGACGATCGAGATCTGACGCTCGTTCCGGATCTCGGTGCGCCGAGGATACCAAGGCTCGCGCCCGCCGGTCCGGCGCGTCGTTCCGCCGTGGCGGTCGCCCGTCAGCCCCTCGAAGGTCAACTCCAGCGCGTCCCGCGGCTCGGTCTCGAACGAGGACCCGGCACCGGCGAACAATCCGTCGACCCGCGCGACGAGCGTGCGTGCGGGTCGACGGCTCATGACGTCCTCCGTCACGCGGGACGGTTGTCGTCGCCGGCCTTCAGATCGATCGGGCGGCTGCGCTTGGACGGTTTGAAGGTGATGACACGGTAGACGTAGATCAGCACCACGATCGCGATGACGCCGTTCGAGACAGGGCCAATGTACTGGTCGACGAGCTCGTACTGCTGCGCCAGAAGATAGCCGGCGAGCGCCAGGCCGGTGGTCCAGACCAGAGTGCCGATCGCCGAGA
The DNA here is from genome assembly GCF_001423245.1 of Aureimonas sp. Leaf324. GTDB lineage: Bacteria > Pseudomonadota > Alphaproteobacteria > Rhizobiales > Rhizobiaceae > Aureimonas. The sequence goes on along the minus strand of NZ_LMOH01000001.1, from coordinate 172,085 downwards.
AGAGGAGAAAGGTCGGCATGGGCATGCGCGACAGCCCGGCCGGCACCGAGATCAGCGTGCGCACGGTCGGAATGAGGCGCCCGAACAGCACGGCCCAGAGACCATATCGGCGGAACCAGTGATCGGCGGACTCGACGTCTTCAGCGGTCATCGTCATCCAGCGGCCGTAACGGTCGGCCAACCGGATGATCCGCTCCTCGCCGAACCAGAGGCCGAGATAGTACCAAGGCAGGATTCCGAGGATCGATCCGATCGTGCCGGCGATCACCACCGACAGGAACGAGTGATCGCCCGTCGCGGCCTGATAGCCCGCAAGCGGCATGATGATCTCGGACGGGATCGGCGGGAAGATGTTCTCGAGGAACATGAGGAAGCCGATGCCGAGGACGCCGTAGTCCTGCATCAGGTTCTGAACGAAGGTATCCATCGGCGGCTTGGCCTCTTTCACATGGTCATGCCGGCGGGAATCCGGTTCGGCGATCGGGTAGCACGGGATCCAGTCCGGGGAAACGCGTCGCTGCGAGCCGGGTCAGACGCTGGCGACCGCGCGCGCCATGACGATCGCCTCCGCGATCTGGTCCGACGTGTAGGGCTTCTGGACCACGGGATGGTCCGGCCAGAGGCCCTCGAGCCCAGGGCGCCCGTATCCGGTGGCGAACAGGAAGGGCACGCCGATCGCGTGAAGGCGCTCCGCCACGGGAAAGACCTTCTCTCCGGCGATGTTCACATCGAGCACGGCGACGTCGATCACCTCTTCGCGATCCAGTATCTCGAGCGCCTTGCGGACGCGCATGGCGAGCCCGACGACCACGCATCCGAGCTCGTCCAGCATGTCCTCGAGTTGCATCGCGACGAGGCTCTCGTCCTCGACGGCGAAAACCCGCAAACCGGCCAGTTGGGTTCGATCAGCTGAGGGCAAGGTGGGGGATTTCCTCGATTTCGACGGCAGGCAGTTTCAGGGTCCAGAGGAGACCGCCGTTCTCGGTCGTCGACGCCAACTCGCCCTCCAGTTCGCCGGTCACGATTCGCTCCAGCATCCGCATCCCGAAACCCGGCTGGATCGCGATGCGATCGTCGCTGTGCCAGTGCTCGCGCCATTCGAGGACGACCGCTTCGCCGAGCCTTCTCCAGCGGACGGACAGTCGACCGGCTGGTGAATTCAGCGCGCCGTATTTCAACGCGTTCGACGCCAGTTCGTGGAAGATCATCGCCATCGCGATGGCGGCCTTCGAATTCAGCCGAAGCGGCTGACCGTTCACGTCCACGCGGTCGAGGTCGAGCGCCCGCAGTTCGGCAAGGAGAATGGTCTCCAGATCGGCCGATTCCCAATGGCGTTCACTGAGTAGGTTGTGGGCGTTGGACAGGGCAACGATGCGCGCCTCGAACGCCTGGCGCGCTTCCTCGCGGTCGCGGTCGGCACGGAAGCTCGGCCGCGCGAGCGACTGGATCGTCGACAGCGTGTTCTTCACGCGATGGTTCAACTCGTCGATCAGAAGCCTCTGGCGATGATGGGCCCGCACGCTTTCCGTTCGGTCGTACCCTTGCACGAAGATGCCCTCGACCGCCCCCTGGTCGTCGCGGACCGGATGAAACGACACATCGAGAAACAGCTCGCGCCGGCCGCCGTTCGGGTAGCTCGCGAGCACCCGAAGCCCGGTCCCTTCGAACGCCTCGCCGGTCGCGTAGACGCGATCGAGCAGTTCCAGGAGGCCCCTCGCCTCGGCCTCCGGAAAGACGTCGCGCGTCGGCAGTCCGCGCAGTTCGCGGTCTCCAGCGAGCAGCCGATAGGCTCGATTGGCGAAGGTGAAGACGTGATCGGGGCCGCGCAGAAGCGCAACGAGACCGGGCGCCTGCTCGAACAGGTGGCGGAACCGGTCCAGCTGGCTTCGCGACGTCCGGTAGGCCTCCTCGATTTCGCGCGTTCGCTGCAGAAGCGCCGTCTCCTCCATCGGCACCGATCCCGAACTTCCGGCGACCGTGCGAAGCCGGACGAGCTCGGTAATGTCCACCGTGTTCTGGAGGATGAAGATCACCTGCCCGCCGTCGTCGCAGAGCGGCGAGTGGATCGCGGACCAGTATCGCTTCTCGAAACCGTCTGCCGGGTCGGAGGAAATCGGGATTTCGTACTCGATGAACGCCAGCGTGTCGGGCTTGCCGGTCTCGAAGACGCGGGTCATCGAGGCTTCCAGGCGCTTTTGCTCAGGTCCCTCGCTCGGGAAGCAGTCGAAAAGGTAGCGGCCGATCAACTCGTCGCGCTTGCGGCCCGTCACGCTCTCGTAGGCCGGGTTTGCGGCGACGAACAGGAGATCGCGGTCGACGATCATGTGGGGGCTGGGCAAGGCGTCGAACAGTTGATGGAAACTCAGTCTGTTCATGAAATGCGTTCCGCCGCAGCGCCGTTGCCCAAATCGACCCCGGCCGCGACGTGCGCCGGATCACACTGACGGCCCAGATAGGGGCGGGGTAGCGCGCGGGAAGATGTCCCGCGCGCTGCCACGGGTTAGCGCGTCAGACGCTTGTAGGTCGGACGCTTCGGGTTGACGCTGTCGGGGCCGAGGCGGCGGATCTTGTCCTGCTCGTAGTCCTCGAAATTGCCCTCGAACCACTCGACGTGGCTGTCGCCCTCGAACGCGAGGATATGCGTGGCGAGGCGATCGAGGAACATGCGATCGTGGCTGATGACCACGGCGCAGCCGGCGTATTCCTCCAGCGCATCCTCCAGCGCCGCCAACGTTTCGGTGTCGAGATCGTTGGTGGGCTCGTCGAGCAGGATGACGTTCGAACCGGTCTTCAGCATCTTGGCGAGATGCACGCGGTTGCGCTGACCACCCGAAAGCGTGCCGACCTTCTGCTGCTGGTCGGGGCCCTTGAAGTTGAAGTTGCCGACATAGGCGCGGCTGTTCATCTCGTACTTGCCGAGCTTCATGATGTCGACGGCGCCCGTCACCTCTTCCCAGACGTTCTTGTTGGGATCGAGGTGGTCGCGGCTCTGGTCGACGTAGCCGAGATCGACGGTCTCGCCGATCTTGATCTCGCCGGCGTCCGGCTTCTCCTGGCCGGTCAGCATCTTGAAAAGCGTCGACTTGCCGGCGCCGTTCGGGCCGATGACGCCGACGATGCCGCCCGGCGGCAGCTTGAACGACAGGTTCTCGATGAGCACCCGATCGCCGTAGCTCTTGGTGATGCCGTCGACCTCGATCACCTTCTGGCCGAGGCGCTCGCCGGTCGGGATGACGATCTTGCCGTCGGCCGGGCGGCGCTGCTCGGCGAGTTCCACCAGCTCGTTATAAGCCTTGATGCGCGCCTTGGACTTCGTCTGGCGGGCCTTGGCGCCCTGCAGCATCCACTCGCGCTCGCGAGAAAGCGCCCGCATGCGCGAGTCGTCCTCACGACCCTCCTGCGCCATGCGCTTGGCCTTCTTCTCGAGATAAATCGAGTAGTTGCCCTCGTAGGGCACGCCGCGGCCGCGATCGAGCTCGAGGATCCAGCCCGTCACGTTGTCGAGGAAGTAGCGATCGTGCGTGATCATCAGCACGGCACCTTCGTATTCGCGAAGGTGCTTTTCGAGCCAGGCGATCGTCTCGGCATCGAGGTGGTTGGTCGGCTCGTCGAGCAGCAGGATGTCGGGCTTCGACAAGAGCAGCTTGCAGAGCGCCACGCGGCGCTTCTCACCGCCCGACAGCGGACCGACCTCGGCGTCGCGCGGCGGGCAGCGCAGCGCGTCCATCGCCATCTCGACCTGGCTCTCGAGATCCCAGAGGTTCTGGCTGTCGATCTCGTCCTGAAGCTTGGCGCCCTCCTCGGCCGTCTCGTCCGAGTAGTTCATCATCAGTTCGTTGTAGCGGTCGAGAATGGCCTGCTTGTCGGCCACGCCTTCCATCACGTTCTCGAAGACGGTCTTCGATTCGTCGAGCTTGGGCTCCTGCGGCAGGTAGCCGACGGTCGCGCCCTCGGCGGCCCAGGCCTCGCCGGTGAACTCCTTGTCGGTGCCGGCCATGATCTTGAGGAGCGTCGACTTGCCGGCGCCGTTCGGGCCGAGGATGCCGATCTTGGCGTCGGGGTAGAAGGAGAGATGGACGTTCTCCAGAACCTTCTTGGTGCCGTAGGCCTTCGTAAGTCCGGCCATATGGTAGATGAACTGGCGTGCCATCGCGCGCGCGTCTCCGGGTTGTTCAGTCAGGATTTGAGTTGGCGCACAGGTAAGGCATGCGCCTTCGATGAGCAACAACGGGCGCGAAAAAGCGCCGCCCCGCCGTGGCTTGCTTTTCCCGCCGTCGCGGTCGAAGAGGCGCCAACGCAGCGACCACGAGACCCCGCGCCATGATCCGTCACATCGTCTTCTTCAGCGCCAAGGACAAGGCCGACCTTCCGGAGATCCTCGAGGGCCTCGGAACGCTCGCCGGCATCCGGCATCACGACTACTTCGAGGTCGTCGAGAACGCGCGCGTCGATCCGATGGGCAACGACGTCGACGTCGTGGTCTATGCCGAGTTCCGCAACCGCGCCGCGCTCGACGCCTACAAGGCGGATCCGATCTACCAGGCCTCGACGCAGCGGGTGCGCCCCTTGCGCGACATTCGCTATTCCGCCGACTACGAGGTACCCGACCGCGACTGAACCGCCGTTCAGCCGAAACCCGGCGCGTCGACCCGCCCACTCCGGCACCCGCGTCCGGTCTCGTCCGCCGCCGCGATGAGATCGGAGAGATCCGGGTTCGCCGCCAGATCTCCCTCGATCTCGACGCGCAATTCCCGGATCATCGGTTCGCCGTCTGCGTCGTCGACGCAGTCGATCAGGACGCGGCGGCCGGCACCCCGGCCGAAGGCTTCGTCGAAGCTTGCCCGCACGTCGTCGGCCGTCAGCGTCTGGCCGATCGACGCCTCGAACAGCCGCCGCACCGGCGATCGGTTCAGCTCTTCCAGAAGCCGAACCGCGTGCATGAAGTACGCGTCGGCATCGCCCTTGAAGCAGGTGCCGTGCACCCACCATTCGTGCCGGTCGAGACCCGACTGGACGCCGGGCATCACCTCCGCCAGCGCTCGGCGCGTGCGTGCCGACGCGTCGTAGTCCGGCAGGCGGCGCCATTCGCCCCGCTCGTCCGTTCGGCGCACGTCGTCGGGAACGCCGCAATACTCGCGTCCCCGCGGCTGGGGCCAGAGACCGTGGAGCGAGAAGCCGTCGCCAGCACCGCCTCCGCCTCGGCATTCGCGCACGGACGGCCGCGTCTCGCAGAACGCCGGCTGCCAGTTGGCCGCCAGGACATAGCGGTCGATTCCGCCCTGTCCGGTGGTCGGCTTCGCAGGTGAGGACGGCCGAGGAGCTTCAGCGGATTGGCTGTCATCCTCGACCCGTCCGCAACCGAACGCGACCCAGCGCCGCTCCGGCTCGGCGCCGGGCACGCGGATGAGGTAGTGACTGCCCGGCGAGGCGTTGCGCCCGATCAGGTCGTAAGTCCGCCCCGGCTCGGTGACGATCCGCCCCGGATTGTCGTCCGAACGGATGCTCGGCGTCGCGAAGCAACTGGCCTCCGCGGTGAAGACGCCGACCATCGGAACCTGTGCCCTCGCGGCCACAGGCAGGACAGCGAGAAGGGCCGCCACTGTTGCGATCATCGCCGGAACTGTCCTGAGCGACATGTCTGATGTTCCTTTCCGTGGCATCTTCGGATGCCGAGCCCGACCCGTCGCGAGCTATTTCCATCGATGTCCCGAACCATCAATCCCCCAGCGCGCTTCGTGATCGACAGCCCGAGCGGCGCGGCGCTGAACGTTCGCGCCTTCGCCCCGACCGGCGAACCGGCGGCCGTGCTGCTGCTGTTCCATGGTCTTGCCGAGCACAGCGCGCGCTACGAGCGGACGGCGCGCGATCTCGCGGCGATGGGCATCGCGACCTATGTTCACGATCACCGCGGGCATGGGTCGACGACGGCGCACGACGCCCCGCTCCGCCGCTTCGCCACGCGCGATGGGGTCCGCAAGATCGTGCGCGATTGCCACGCCGTGCGCGAACGGGCGCAGCGCGACTTTACCGGCCTCCCCGTCTTCGTGCTGGGCCATTCGCTGGGCGGCGCCATCGCGCTGCATTATGCGCGCCGCTACGGCGGCGGTCTCTCCGGTTGCCTCGTCTGGAACGCCGGCATGCGCTTCGGCTGGCAGGCGCGCCTCGGCAGCGGGGCGCTGAAGGTCGAGAAGATGCTGAAGGGGTCGGACGTCGCCAGCCTCGTCTTCGCCCGCGCGGCCTTCGAGGCCTGGGCTCGCACCGTGCCGAACCGCCGGACCGATGCGGACTGGCTCACCCACGACCCGGCCATTGCCGACGCCTATGTCCGCGATCCGCTCTGCGGATGGACGCCCACCGTCTCGATGGCCGAGGACATCCTCGCGCTCATTCGCGAGAACGCCAGCCACGAAGCCCTGTCGCAGATCCCGCACGATCTCCCGATCCATTGCCTCGGCGGCACGCTCGATCCCGCCACCGAGGGCGGCGCCGAGGTCAGGCGACTGGCCGAACGGCTGCGCGAGTCCGGCTCGCGCGAGGTCGAGCTTACCATCGTCGAGGGCGCGCGACACGAGACGCTGAACGAGATCGACCCCTTTCGCACACCGGCGCTGGACGCGCTCGAAGCCTTCGTCGAGCGGCATCTCGACACGCCGCCGGCCCGCCCGACGACGGTCGAGCCGGACTGAACCGTCAGCTGGCTGGCGCGGGCTCCGGCGTCGTCACCAGGCGAAACTCTCGGAGCTCGGCAGGCGTCAGAACGTAGAGTTCGTCGGCCGGGGTCTGCATGGCGTGGATCCAGAGCCGCGGATCGACGTCCATCGCGACCAGCAGGTTCTGGCATTCGGCGATCGTCGCCTGGATCTGGGCGACGGACCGGTCGAGGTCGCGAACCCGGCCGCGATCGCCGCCCGGCACCGCATAGACCTGATGCACGCCGACCCATGCGGATTCACCCGCCTGCCGCGCAACGCCGCCGGCGAGGACGAGCGGACACGCCGATGCGCAATAGCCATCGGCGGGCACCTCGGTCTCAAGCTTCCGGTCGCGGATCAGCGTCGCCATCTCGATCGCGTCGCGCACCGAGCCGCCCGGCGAATGCAGGGCAAGGCGGCGAACGCCCTGACCCTCGCCGTCCAGAAATTGCCGGAAGGCCCCCGCCGTACCCGCGTCGATCCGCCCGACCGCCGAAGCCGCGCCGTCAGCGCCGAGGTGGAACGACATCGCCTTTGCCATCGCGTCGCCGGTCGCAGGCGCGTCGTAGCCGGGGAGCACGGGCTCGCCGCGATCGGGCGCGACGGGAACCGCAAGCGGGAGATAGGGCCGGATCTGGTCGCCCGGCTGCGGGCGAGGCAGGCGAAGCGGTTCGGTCCGCGTCAGCCGATCCCGGTCGCCCGCATCGCCGACGACGTTCAGGACGTCCTGCGCCAGCATCGAAGCCCCCATCGCAAGGACACCAAAGAAGACGAGGCGCAGCAGCGCGCCGTCCGGCAGCGACAGGAGCCGACGCTCGATCCAGCCCGGCGACGCCTGATGATCGCTCACGACGGCCTAGAGCCTCGCCGACTTGGCGAAGGGCGCCGGGTCGTTCTGCTGCACGATATCGTCGGCCGCATCGACGGACGGCGCCTCGATCGGCGTCGCCGCCGCCTCGCTCATCAACCGGCGCTGGATGCGCATCGCGCGCATCATGTCGACCGCGCTCATGTCGCCGATCTCGGCGTCTTCCTCGCCTTCCTCGCGGCGGATCTGCTCCTGAACGATGCAGAGGATGAAGACGAGGACGGCTGGCAGGAGATCGATCGCGATCGCACCGGCCCAGGACGGCAGGAAGTCGCGCGCATACATCACGACGGCATCGGGCGCCGACAGGGGCGTGAAGCGCACGGTCTCGACGCGCGGCCGTTCCAGAATGGCGTCGGCCGCCGAGGCGAGCGCGAGGCTCTGCTGGCGCACCGCCGTCTCGACCTGTCCGACGACCGCCGTCTGACGGTCCTGCAGCCCGGCATTTCCGCCGTCGGCCGCGGGAGCGATGAAGGTCCGCCCGAGGTCTTCCGCCGCGCGCTTCACCGACGGCGCGACCGAGGTCTGCTGCAGCGAGCCGATGATGCCGGCAAGCTCGGTGGCCTGCGCCGCGTAATCGGTACCGCGCTCCTTGACGCTGCCGTCGGCGGCCACGAGCCGACGCATCTCGCCGAGCCTGTCGCCGCCCTCCTTGAACAGGGCGCTGACGTCGTCGCGCGAGGCCTCGATCTCCTGCGCGAGGTTCACGAGCTGCGTCGACATCTGGCTGAGGAGCTGCACCACGGTGCCCGAACCCGACGTGCCGGTCAGCGCCCCGGACGAGCGCTCCTCGTCGGACAGGCGGGCGAAACGCTGTGCCGCGAGCTGGATGTCCGGGAGAAGGCTCTGGGCCGCAAGCGCGTTCTCGTGCGCCTCGTTCAGCTTGCTCTGATACTCTTCCGTCGTGATCGACATGTGCTGCTCGAGCGCGGCCGCGCCCGCCAGCGCGGCGGCGTTCAGCCACGCCGACATCGCCATGATCATGCAGGAGCCGATTGCCATGGCGAGATAGAGCATGCGGCGGCCGGAGGGCCGGCGGACATGCGGCATGATGCGGATCAGGTAGGACCAGAACGCGTAGATGCCGACGGACACGGACACGGAATAGATCACCGCGCCGAAGAAGACCGTCGTCGCGTCACCGTCGAGGAGCTCGCGCACGCCGAGATAGGTGAAGATGCCGCTGGCCGTCGCGAGGATCGCCAGCGTCATGCGCGTGGTCAGTTCGAGCCGGGCGACCTGCCCTCGCAGCGTATAGGAATGGGACGCGGCCATGCGGCTCCTCGACGGTCGAAGCGCGGACCAACATGCCGCCCATCGACCGTTAAGGGAAAATTAAGGCGCTGGCGAGCCGGCACCTCCCCGCCTCAGCTGGTCGCGTAGACGAGATCGTTGCCGAGGTGACAGCGCGCGAAGCGCAACTCGAGCGGCCGGTCCTGATAAGAGCAGATGACGCGCTGCAAGCGCAGAATCGCGGCGTCGCCTGTCAACTTGAAGTTGCGCTTGTCGGCCGCCGTGGCGGCTTCCGCGGTCGCCTTCTCGCGCTTGTGGGTGGCCAGATCCTGGCCGGTCCAGCGCGCCGTCGCCATGCTCTCGAGGCCCTCCTGCGACATGGTCTTCGCCGAGGCGTCGACCCGCAGGAACACCTCTTCGGTCATGAACAGGCGGCCCAGATGCGTGCGGCGTCGCTCGAACTGGAGGACGGGCGTCCGCCCGTTGACGCCGAGAATATCGGCAGCCTCCGGCGGCGCCGTGGCGAGGACGACCTTGGCGACCGAGACCTCGCCCGAAATCCGGTTGCCGGACCGGTCGAAGACGTTGGAGAAGCGGCTGCGCATCTTGCCGCCTTCGAAATCGGCGACGATGGTGCCCTTGCCCTGGTGACGCTCGAGCAGCTTGTGCTCGGTCAGGATATCGAAGGCCTTGCGCACCGTGCCGAGGCTGATTCCGAGCGAGCGGGCGATCTCCGCCTCGTTCTCGATAGCCTGGCCCGGTGCCCAGGTCTTGGACACGATCCGCGAGATGAACTCGTCCGCGACCTGCTGGTAGAGCGGGCGGGTATTGAAGGGTTTTGCGAGCGACACCGGCCGTTTCCTATCCACTATCCTTCGGAAGACGGCACACTGTAGATGCAACCTATGCGAGAATGCAACCTATGAGAGTGGTCTCGCGCAGAAAATTTCTCCTGCGTGTTCCGGGTGCGATCACGCGGTCGGCTGCAACCGGCGTCGCGTCGCCTTGATCCACTCCACGGTTCGTGCTTCCGGGTCGGAATGCCGGACGATGTCCGTTACCACGGCCGCGCTGTCGGCCCCCGCTAGCCAGACCGGCGGCAACCGCTCCACCGTGATGCCGCCGATGGCCACGAGCGGCAGCGCTCCGATCGCCTCGCGCCATGCCCGCAGCCTCTCGGGCGTCTGGGGCGCCCATTTCATCTCCTTGAGGACAGTCGGCCAGATCGGTCCGAGCGCGACGTAGTCGGGCTCGGCCTTCAGGGCCGTTGCGAGCTCCGCTTCGTCATGCGTCGAGAGCCCGAGGCGGAGCCCCGCCGCGCGGATGGCGGCGAGATCCGCCTCCGCCAGATCCTCCTGCCCGAGATGGACGAAGTCCGCCCCCTCCTCGATCGCCAGCCGCCAGTGGTCGTTGACGACGAGCACGCAGTCGTGCGCCGCGCAGACCGTCCGGCATCGGCGGATCTGCGAGCGAAGTTCGGGAGCCGCCATCTCCTTCGCCCGCAGTTGCACGAGACGGATGCCGAGCGGCACCAACCGCTCGATCCAGTCCGCGTCGGGAAGCACGGGATAGAACGGATCGAGCGCGATCATGCCAGCACCGCCCTTCCGAAGACGGGCGTCGACGGGGCCGCCATGTCGCGGGGCTCCATCCCGCCGGCCTCGAACGCGATGCGTCCCGCCTCGACGGCGAGACGGAAGGCTCGGGCCATCGCCACCGGGTCCGCGGCGCTGGCGACGGCCGTGTTCAGAAGAACGCCGTCGTAGCCGAGTTCCAGCGCATCGGCCGCCTGGGAAGGGCGTCCGAGGCCGGCGTCGACGATTAGCGTCACGTCGGGAAACTGCGCCCGCAGCGACCGCAACCCGTATCGGTTGTTGAGGCCGAGCCCCGAGCCGATGGGCGAGCCCCACGGCATCAGCACCTCGCAACCGGCGGACAGCAACCGCTCGGCCACGACGAGATCCTCGGTCGTATAGGGGAGCACCTTGAACCCCTCGCCGACGAGGATCCGAGCCGCCTCGACCAGACCGAACACGTCGGGCTGCAGCGTGTCGGCATGGCCGATCACCTCAAGCTTCACGAGGTCCGTGCCGAGGAGTTCGCGGGCCATCTGCGCCGTCGTGACTGCTTCCTTCACGGTGTGGCAGCCGGCGGTGTTCGGAAGAAGCGCGACACCGAGATCGCGGATCTCGTCCCAGAAGCCTGGTCCGCCCTTCCCGATCCCCGCAGCTTCCCGGCGCAGCGAGACGGTGACGATCTCGGCGCCCGACGCGATGATCGCCCCGCGCATCACAGCCGGCGAGGGGTAGAGCGCCGTGCCGAGCATCAGACGCGAGGAGAACGTCCGGTCGTACAGGCGCATCTCAGCCCCCCTTCATCGGTGAGAGGATTTCGACCGCGTCACCTTCCGCGATCGTCGCGCTCCCACGAGCGCCCCGCGGCACGAACTCGCGGTTCAACGCCGTCGCCACCGCCTCTGGCCGGACGTCGAGTTCGGCGAGCAGCGCGTCGAGGTCACGGGCCGCAGTCTCGCTAGGCTCGCCATTCAACAGGATCTTCATGCGGGCTCCTTGGCGCCGACCAGCATGTCGGCGGCGATCTTCGAGAAGGCGGGGGAGAGGAGGAAGCCGTGACGATAGAGGCCGGAGAACGCGACGCCCTGTTCAGTCCTATCAACACGCGGCAGATTGTCCGATAGGGCCGGGCGGCGTCCGCTGCCGACCTCCAGCACCTCCGCCTCCGCAAACGCCGGGTGCAGCGCAAAGGCGGCCGTCAGAAGCTCGACGGCGGAGCGAAGCGTGATGCCGCCGGCTGCCTCGCTCTCGACCATCGTCGCGCCGATCATGAAGACATGGTCGTCGCGCGGCACGACGTAGATCGGCCAGCGCGGATGAAGCAGCCGGATCGGCCGCTTGAGCTGGACATCCGGGCAACGGACGACCGCCATCTCTCCACGCACGGAGCGAAGACGCGGCATGGAGGCCGCAAGCCCACGACAGTCCGCGACCCGCTCGCCTGCAAGATCGGAAGGGTCGACGGCGGACCGAAAGCAAACGCGTCCTCCGGCCGCCTCGATCCGGCGCAGGAGATCGCCCAGCGCCCGCCGCGGGTCGAGATGGGCCTCGCCTTCGAAGAAGAGCGCCCGCGCGAAACGGCCGCCGAGATCGGGCTCCAGCGCGGACAACCCCTCCGCGTCCAGCCAGCGGTGTGCCTGCGTCCGCGCGGCGAACTGGTTGAGATCGGCGGCGTCTCGGCCCGAGGCGACCACTAACGTGCCGTTCGTCTGGACATCCGTCACGCCCTTCCAGAATGCCATGCCCTCAAGCCCCGGCGCAATGACGCTGCGATCCGCGACGCTCGCCTCGCAGTAGGGTGCGAGCATCCCACCGGCCAGCCACGAGGCCGACGCGCCGAGATCGGCACCCTTTTCGTGAACGACGACGTCGCCCCCCGCCTCGACGAGGCGAAGCGCCGTTGTCAGCCCGGCCACACCGGCTCCCAGCACGTGGATGGTCATCGCCGCTCCCCAGCCGCGATCCATCGCAACGGCGGCCGGAAGGGAAATCGCCCGCCGCGGCGAAGGGCACGACGCGCTCAATGGCGTCCGACAGGCCCTTCAGGAGCGGGTCACTCCATCCCTACGCCAGTGCGAACTGGATCAGGTTCGTGGGGTCGCCGGGCGTTCGAGCCGGCCTCTCAGTTCCCTGTCGGAACTCCCCCTGGAAGCCTTCAGGGTAAGCGATCCGACCCGACTGTCAATGCCGCGCCGTCCATCGGTTCGTCCGCCTGCAGGACCGGACCGTCACCGAGCGGCCGATCCGATCCGGCATCGAGGAGGTGTTCCGCGATGGCCTGCGCGGTGACCTCGTCGCCGTTGATCACCGTGTCCGCTCCGGCCTGGATCAGCCGCTCGCGCTGTTCGCCCGAATGGACGCGCGCGGTGATGCGGACCGACGGGTTGGCCGCGCGCGCCGCATTGATGATCGCGACGGCCTCGAAGCTGTTGGGGAACGCGAGGACGATGTCGCGCGCCTTGGCGACATTGGCCGCCGCGAGCACCTCCGGCTTCACGGCGTTCCCGACGACCGCCTCCAGTCCCGCTGATCGGATGCGGGCGACGCGCTTGTCCGCGTCCTCGATGACGACGAAGGATCGCCCGGCATCCGTCAGCCGCTGGGCGATTCGCGAACCGACCCGGCCATAGCCGACAAGGACGAGGTGATCGACGAGGACGGTCGGCTTCAGGTCTCCCGATTCGATCGCGACGCTGCCGGCCGGGATGTGCGTGGGCACCGTGCCGGCCGGCTGGATCTGCGGCTCGTGCCCGCGTCCAGCACGGGGCATCGTCATCGAGGTCGACGCTCCGACTTCGTCGACCGCCCCTCGCTCCAGACGCTGCCGGAGGCGGTCGATCGAGGAGAACAGGATCGGGTTGAGCATGATCGAGAGGATCGCGCCCGCCAGGATCAGGTCGCGGGCCTCGGGTGGAAGGATGTTCAACCGTCCGCCGAGTTCGGCGAGGATGAACGAGAACTCGCCAATCTGGGCCAGCGAGACGGAGATCGTAAGGGCGGTCGAGACGGGATGGCCGAAGGCGCGCACGATGACGAAGGCGGCGAGCGACTTGCCGAAGACGATGATCAGCACCGTCGCGAGGATCGGCAGCGGATCCTCGATCAGGCTGCGCGGATCGAACAGCATGCCGACCGAGACGAAGAACAGGACCGCAAAGGCATCGCGCAGCGGAAGCGTGTCTTCGGCGGCGCGATGGCTGAGGTCGGACTCGGCCATGATCATGCCGGCGAAGAAGGCGCCTAATGCTAGCGACACGCCGAACAGCGAGGCCGCGCCGAAGGCGACGCCCAACGTGATCGCCAGGACCGCCAGGCGAAAAAGCTCCCGCGACCCGGAACTGGCCGTCATCTGCAGGGCCCAGGGAATGATCCGCCGTCCGACCAGCAGCATCAGGACGACGAAGAGGCAGAGCTTGAAGACGGTCATCAGGAGGACGCCGGAGACGCCGAGCCCGAGGTCGTGGAAGATGCCGCTCCCGCCGCTCGGCGCGGTCCCGCCGAGTGCCGTCGCGAACGCCGGCAGCAGCACCAGCGCGAGGACCATCGCCAGATCCTCGACGATCAGCCAGCCGACCGCGATGCGCCCTTTGCCGGTCTCGATCAGTCGCCGCTCCTGCATCGCGCGCAGGAGCACCACGGTGGACGCCACCGAGAGTGCAAGGCCGAACACGAGCCCTGCCCCGGCCGACCAGCCGAGGAGCCAGGCGAGGCCCATGCCGAGCAGCGTCGCGCAGGCGATCTGGACGACGGCGCCCGGAACGGCGATCGCGCGAACGGACATGAGATCGGCCAGCGAGAAGTGCAGGCCGACGCCGAACATCAGCAGGATTACGCCGAGTTCGGCAAGTTCCGTCGCCAGCCCCTGATCGGCGACGAAGCCGGGCGTGAACGGGCCGACGCTGATGCCCGCCAGGAGATACCCGACGATCGGGGAGATACCGAAGCGGTTCACGAGCGTGCCGAAGACGAAGGCGAGGCCCAGTCCGGCCACGATCGTCTCGATCAACGGCATGTCGTGCAGCATCGTCGCGCCCCTCGGCTTCGAATCTCTCCGGATTGTGGTCTCACCCGGGATAGGCGAAGGCGGCGCAGCTTGCAGCACAAAAGTCGCGCGAGCGGGACGGCGAAGTGGAAGGCAGGTCTCCAGGCCCGCCGCTGCGGTTCCTCGTTTCAGGCGAGCGAGAGCGTCTTCGGACCGGGTCGGATGGTCGGCACGGGAGAGATTTCGTCTCGTGGCAAGGCGCGAGGAAGGGGCGATGCTATCGAATCGTGACCGGCGAGCCACGCCGGCGCGGATCGAAGGCGCCCGCCGCGCAGCGAGCGTCGGAAGGACGATCACAACCATTCACTCTGGTCGGGAAGCGCTTCAAAAGCACTGCCAAGCTGCTGTCGGAGGACTGCGATCCGCGGCCCGCGTCAATTCACCGGTCAGGCAAGCAGCCAGCCGGTCGAAGTGATCAGGCTTCGCGCGTCCACTCGAACGCGAGTTCCTCACGGAAGGCGAAGCGGCGAACGTGATCCGCGACGACGCCCTCCATGCGGTCGAGGGTTGCCGGGTCGTCGGCGGCAACGGTGATCACGAGCCGATCGTCGTCGGCCGTCATGGAGACAACAGCAGACGGCATCTCGATCGTGCCCTCTCGTGGATCGAAGGTCACGGCGAACTTGTGCGACCAGTGTTTGCACAGCTGCTGCAGATAGCGGCTGGCGTGCGCGGTCGGCACGGCAGCGCGTGTGGTCGGCATCGGATCCTCCGGGTTCGAGCTTTGGTCCCTAGTGACGTCCAACGCCGCCCGGCAATCAAGTCCGGTTTCTCCGAACGAAAAAGGGCGCGGTGCCGGATCCCCGGCGCCGCGCCCTGTGATGCCGGATGACGGGTCGTCAGGCCTTGTTGCGGTTGTAGACGTCGAAGCAGACGGCGGCGAGAAGGACGAGGCCCTTCACCAGCTGCTGGTAGTCGATCGACAGCTGCATGGACGTCTGCATGCCCATGTTCAGCGCCCCCATGATGAAGGCGCCGATCACCGCACCGGTCACCTTGCCGACGCCGCCGTAGGCCGAGGCGCCGCCGATGAAGCAGGCCGCGATGACGTCGAGTTCGAGGCCGGTGCCGTTCTTCGCCGTCGCCGAACCGACGCGGGCGAAGAAGACGAGGCCGGCGATGGCGGCGAGGACGCCCATGTTGACGAAGGCGAGGAAGACGATCCGCTCGGTCTTCACGCCGGAAAGCTTCGCCGCCTTCTCGTTGCCGCCGACCGCATAGACGCGGCGACCGATCGTGGTGCGCGAGGTGACGAAGGCGTAGATCGCGATCAGCACCGCCATGAGGATCAGGACGTTCGGCAGGCCGCGATTGGTGGCGAGCAGGTAGCCCATGAAGAGGATCGCGACGGTGACGAGCGCGACGCGACCGTAGAAGAACGCCTGCGGCTCGGCGACCGGGCCGATGCGGCTGCGGGCCGAACGCTTGGAGACGGCGAACAGCGCGAAGCCGACCGCGAGCACGATCGCCAGGATCAGCGTCGTGGAGTTCGCGAGACCCAGGACCGGCAGGACGTCGGGGATCGTGCCCGTCGAGATCGCGCGCAGCGATGCGGGGATCGGCGAGATCGACGACGAGGAGCCGAGCGTCATGAACGTCAGGCCGCGGAAGACGAGCATGCCGGCGAGCGTCACGATGAAGGACGGAATGCGCAGGAAGGCGACGAAATAACCCTGGATCGCGCCGATCACCGCGCCGACCACGAGACACATCGCCACCGCGATGGGCACGGGTATGTCATAGAGCACCATCAGCACTGCGCCGACCGCGCCGACAAAGCCCACGAGGGAGCCGACCGACAGGTCGATGTGGCCGGTGATGATGATCAGCAACATGCCGATCGCCATGATGATGACGTAGCTGTTCTGGAGGAACAGGTTGGTGAGGTTCGACGCCGACACGAAGGTCGGGCGACCCGTCGCGGCAGAATAGGCGGCGAAGAACAGGATGATCGCGACCAGCGCGACGAGCATGCCGTATTCGCGCAGGTTGTTCTTGAAGTAGTCGAGGCTGGCCCCGCTTCCCTGCCCGCCCGGGGCTTCCACGGTCTTGATGCTCATGCCGCGTCTCTCCCTGCGGTACGAATGATGGCGCGCATGATGCTTTCCTGTGTCGCCTCGCCGCGCGGCAGCTCGGCCACGAAGCGCCCTTCGTTCATGACGTAGATGCGGTCGCACATGCCGAGGAGTTCGGGCATTTCCGACGAGATCATCAGAATGCCCTTACCCTCGGATGCGAGCCGCTCGATGATGGAGTAGATCTCGAACTTGGCGCCGACGTCGATGCCGCGCGTCGGCTCGTCGAGGATCAGGAGCTCCGGGTTCGAGAAGAGCCACTTGGACAGCACCACCTTCTGCTGGTTGCCGCCCGAGAGGTTCAGCGTCTTGTGGAAGATGTTGGCCGAACGGATGCGCAGGCTCGTTCGGTAGTCTTCCGCGACCTTGCGTTCGCGGTCCTCGTCGATCACGCCGCCCTTGGCGATGCCCGGAAGATTGGCGAGCGAGATGTTCTGCCGGATGTCGTCCTCGAGCAGCAGACCGTAGTGCTTGCGGTCCTCGGTGACGTAGGCGAGCCCCGCCTCGATGGCCTTCGGGATCGTGGACACGTCCACCGGCTTGCCATGCAGGAACGCCTCGCCCGAGATGTGCCGACCGTAGGACTTGCCGAACACGCTCATCGCGAGCTCGGTGCGGCCCGCGCCCATCAAGCCGGCGATGCCGACGATCTCGCCCTTGCGGACGTTGAAGGAGACGTCCTTCACGATCTGACGCTGCGTGTTGAGATGGTGGAAGGCGTTCCAGCCCTTCACCTCGAACAGGACCTCGCCGATCTTCGGATGGCGGGGCGGATAGCGGTCGTCGAGCTGGCGGCCCACCATGTCGCGGATGATCTGGTCCTCGCTGACGCCGGCCTTGCAGTCGAGCGTCGAGACGGTGGAGCCGTCGCGGATCACGGTGATCGAGTCGGCGACGCGCGAAATCTCGTTCAGCTTGTGGCTGATCATGATCGAGGTCAGGCCCTGCTTCTTGAACTCCAGGAGGAGGTCGAGAAGCGCCTGGCTGTCGCGCTCGTTGAGGCTGGCGGTCGGCTCGTCGAGGATGAGCAGGCGCACCTTCTTCGACAGCGCCTTGGCGATCTCGACCAACTGCTGCTTGCCGACACCCATGTCCTTGATCAGCGTGGTCGGCGGCTCGGAGAGGCCGACCTGCTTGAGCAGCTCGCCGGAGCGGCGGAAGGCTTCGTCCCAGTTGATGACGCCGGCCTTCGAAATCTCGTTGCCGAGGAAGATGTTCTCGGCGATCGACAGGAGCGGCACGAGCGCCAGCTCCTGGTGGATGATGATGATGCCGACATGCTCGGAATCGCGGATGCCGCGGAAGGACCGGACCTCGCCGTCGTAGACGATGTCGCCCTCGTAGGTGCCGTGCGGATAGACGCCGGACAAAACCTTCATCAGCGTCGACTTGCCGGCGCCGTTTTCGCCGCAGATCGCGTGGATCTCGCCCTGTTCGACGACGAGATTGACGTTGTCGAGCGCCTTCACGCCCGGGAACGTCTTGGTGATGCCGCGCATCTCGAGAATCGGTGCCAAAGCGTTCTTCCCCGGCTTTCAGAACGACGGAGCGGGAGCCGATGGCTCCCGCGAAGGCGATGGCGAGGCGCACCGGGCGCCTCGCCGGAGCGTCGGATCAGGGCTTGATCTGGGCTTCCGTGTAGTAGCCGCTGTCCACGAGAACCGGCTTGATGTTCTCCTTGGTCACCAGCACCGGCTTCAGAAGGTAGGCCGGAACCACCTTCACCCCGTTCTCGTAGGTCTTGGTGTCGGTCACCTCGGGCTCCTTGCCCTGGCCGATCGCGTCGATCATGTTCACGGTCACCTTCGCGAGCTCGCGGGTGTCCTTGAAGATGGTCGAGTACTGCTGGCCGTTCTCGATCGACTTGACCGACGGCACTTCCGCGTCCTGACCGGACACGATCGGCATCGGCTTGTCGCCCGAGCCGTAGCCGACGGCGCTCAGCGCCGAGATGATGCCGATCGACAGACCGTCATACGGCGAGAGCACGGCGTTGACCGTCTTGTCGCCGTAGTAGGACGACAGGAGGTTGTCCATACGGGCCTGGGCGACGGCCGGGTCCCAGCGCAGGGTGCCGACGCGATCCATGCCGGTCTCGCCCGACGGGATCACGAGCTTGCCGCTGTCGATGTAGGGCTGCAGCACGCTCATCGCGCCGTTGTAGAAGAAGAACGCGTTGTTGTCGTCCGGCGAGCCGCCGAAGAGCTCGATGTTGAACGGACCGGCCGCGCTCTCGAGCTTGAGGCCCTGCACGATCGACTGCGCCTGAAGGACGCCGACCTGAAAGTTGTCGAAGGTCGTGTAGTAGTCGACGTTCGGCGAGTTGCGGATCAGGCGGTCGTAAGCGATGACCTTGATGCCCTTGTCGTGCGCCTGCTGCAGCACGTCCGTCAGCGTCGTGCCGTCGATCGAGGCGATCACCAGCGACTGCACGCCCGCGGCCACCATGTTCTCGAGCTGGCTGATCTGCGTCGGGATGTCGTCCTCGGCATACTGCAGGTCGGTCTTGTAGCCGCGCTCCTGCAGCTGCTTCACCATGTTGTCGCCGTCGGCGATCCAGCGGGCGGACGCCTTGGTCGGCATCAGCACGCCCACGGTGCCCTTCTCCTGCGCGAACGCGCCGCCGGAGAGGGTCATCGCGCCGAGGGCCACCGCCGCCAGCAGGGTCTTCATTCGAATCATAGTCGTCCTCCCATCGTGACGCCGCCTTGAGCGAGCGTCCGAAAGCGCGAACCCCTCGCGCCGAGCTCTTCGAACCGTCGCGAGCCTCGCCCGCGCGCTTCTCGGCCCCTCCCCCGTCGCGCTCCCGAAGACACGGCGGCGGCAGCCAATTGTCTGATGAATTATCGCATTGACGTTCACGTCGCCAATGAATTTTTTCTGCGCTCTGATTTATCGTAAACCGCAAACTCGGTCGTAGAGCAAGACGGCTTTATCGGCGCGCTCGCGGATCTCCCCAACCGTCATTCCCGGCTTGTAGAGCGAGGACCCGAGACCGAAGCTGCGGACACCGATCCGGGCATAGCCTTCGAAGTCGTCTTCCGACACGCCGCCGACAACCCCGATCTCGATGTCCTTCGGCAGAACGGCGCGGATGGCGGAAACGCCGGACGGCCCCAGCACGCTGGCCGGAAAGAACTTGAGGGCCGACGCGCCGGCCGCGATCGCCTGGAACGCCTCGGTCGGCGTGAAGACGCCGGGCATCGTGACCATGCCGTGCGCGGCAGCACGTCGCAGCACGGAGGCATCGACATTGGGAGAGACGAGAAGCCGCCCCCCCGCTTCCGCCAGACGGTCGACCTGCTCCGGGGTCAGAACGGTGCCCGCGCCGATGTAATGTTCGGGGCCGCCGAGACGCACGGCCGAGGCGATGGAGCGGAACGCATCGGGCGAGTTCAGAGGAATCTCGATCGCTTCGAACCCCGCCTCGATCAGCGCTTCGACGGATGCCTCGACCTCTTCCGGCTTGATTCCCCGCAGGATCGCGACGAGCGAACGCTTGAAGGCGGGCCAGGCGACCCGGGCTGAAACGTCGCTCATGATGAACTCCGGTCGGAATGAAGACGGTGCGCGGCAGCAAGAAGCCCGTGGCGCACGCACTGGTCGGCGTCGAATCGGCGGTGGAGCGAGAGGTCGGCCGCCGCGAACGCCGCCTTGTAGAGCGTCGCGATCGGACCCGTCGCCAGCAGCGCCATCCGATCGCTCGTCCCGTAAAGGGCGGTCGCGCCGGCGAACTCCAGCCCGATCAACAGACCGGAAAGCCGTGCTGCCTGCCGGGACGGCGCGGCGCCATCCAGAAGCCAGCCCGCCCGCAACTGGAACAAAGCGTTGGTCGCTTCGGCCGGGTGGCGGAAGCCTCGCGCGAACCCTTCGGCGAACCCCGCGGTGTCCGCTTGCGGCGGCTCGGCGCCTTCGACCGCCTGGCGCAGGATCGATCCCGTGCGCAGGAGCTGGAAGAGTTCACCGGTCATGAAGGTGGAGAAGCCCGAAACGGCCCCGCCATCCAGCTTCACCCATTTCGAATGCGTCCCCGGCATACAGACCAGCCCGGTGTCGAACCCGTCGGCCACGACGCCGAGAAGCTGCGTTTCCTCGCCGCGCATGACGTCCGGCGCATCGCCGCGCTGGGCGAGACCCGGCAGGATGTGAACCGGGCGGCCCGCGTTCGGAACCGGCGTCGCGCGGTTTGCGAGGTCGTCGAGCCGCGTCGAAACCGAGAGGTAAGCCGCTTCGACCCAGCCCGTCCGCGACCCAACCATTCCGCACAGGACGGCCGGCGCGTCGTCCGCCACATCCATTGCAGCAAGATGGCGGGTGAGGACCCCGCTGAAGTCGCCGTCGACAACGCCGGTGAGCCCTTCGGGCGCGCGGCGCTCATTCAGAACCGTGCCGTCCGAGGCGCAGGCCCAGGCCCGGAACGACGTCGTGCCCCAGTCGACGAGGGCGAAGGCCGCTCGCGGGCTCATGGCGTCAACCGCAGGCGCGGCTCGGCCACGCCCCGCACGCCGGCCTGGACGATGAAGGTCCGGCCGGCATTCGGATCGCCTGCCCGCTCGGCTTCGTCCATGCCCTCGTAGGCAGTGGTCACGAGCAACTGGTCGAGATGGCGGCCGGTAAAGGCCGGGCAGCTCGGCTGGCGTGCCGGGACGGAAAGCGAGCGCAGATGCTTGCCGTCCGGGGTGAACACCTCCAGCCGGCCCGCGCCCCAGCGCGCATTCCACACGTTGCCATCGGCATCGGTGACCGCGCCGTCCGGGCCGCCCGCGAAGGCTCCCGCCGGCACGAAGACCGACGGCTCCCCGGTGGGAAGGCCGGTCTCGGGATCGAGCGCCACGCGATGGATGTCGCCGCGCGCGGTATCGGCGAAGTAGCCGACGGTTCCGTCCGGCGAGAAGCAGATCGCGTTCGGAATGGAGATCTGCGCATAGAGGCGTCGGAGTTCGCCGCCGCGGAACCAGTAGATCGACCCGCGGCCGGCCTCGGCCTTGCGGCCCATCGTGCCGATCCAGAGCGCGCCGGACGGGTGGACGCGCCCGTCGTTCGAGCGCGTGTCGGTCTCGTCGGCCTCGAGGGCCGTATGGTGCGTCAGGCGCCCGGTGGCGACATCGCGCACGTGGAGGCCGTTCTCGGTCGCGATGACCTGCGTGTTCTCGTCGACCGTGCAGAGCTGGCTCGCCATCAACGGCAGCTCGTGCACCCGAACCTCGGGACTTGCGGACGACTTCTCGAAGAGACGGCGTCCGACGATGTCGAACCACCAGGCCTTGTCGCTCGCCGGATCGTAGGTCGGGCCTTCGCCGAGATGGCAGGCGGGGGCGTCGAGGATGTGGAGGCGGGCGGCCTCGACCGCCCCCGTTGCGCCGTTCTGCGGATCCTGCATCGCTGGAGGCCTCAGTGGTTGTCGCGGGGCACGCCCCTCGTCTGCGCGAGGCGCTGGTATTGCACGGCGTTCTCCAGCACCGCGCCCGTCTCCATCTGGCCGACCAGCGTGCGCTGGATCTCCTGCCAGGGAGTCTGATGCTCGGGATACTTGTAGCCGCCCTCGGCCTTCAGCGCCGCGCGGCGCTCGGCCAACTCGTCGTCCGAAATCAGGATGTTCGCCGTACCGCGACCGAGGTCGATGCGCACGCGGTCGCCGGTCTTCAGCACCGCGAGATTGCCGCCCGCCGCCGCTTCCGGCGAGGCGTTCAGGATCGAAGGCGAGCCGGAGGTGCCGGACTGGCGCCCGTCGCCGATGCAGGCGAGCGAGGTGACGCCCTGCCTGATGAGGTAGTCGGGCGCCCGCATGTTCACGACCTCGGCCGCGCCGGGATAGCCGATCGGGCCGGCGCCGCGCATGAAGAGGATCGTGTGCTCGTCGATGCCGAGCGCCGGATCGTCGATCCGATGGTGGTAATCCTCCGGCCCGTCGAACACCACGGCCGTGCCCTCGAAGGCGTTGGGATCGTTCGGGTTGACGAGGTAGCGATCGCGGAACTCGGGGCTGATGACGCTCGTCTTCATGATCGCCGACGAGAACAGGTTGCCCTTCAGCACAAGGAAGCCGGCCTTTTCCTTCAGCGGCTTGTCGTAGGGCTTGATGACATTCTCGTCCTCGATGATCGCACCGCGGCAGTTGTCGCCGATCGTGCGGCCGTTCACCGTGAGGGCGTCCTCCTTGATGAGCCCCTGTCCCATCAGCTGGTTGACGACCGCCGGCACACCGCCAGCGTGGTAGTAGTCCTCGCCGAGATATTCGCCGGCCGGCTGCAGGTTGACGAGCAGCGGGATCTCCTGGCCGAACTCCTGCCAGTCGTCCACCGTCAGCTCGACGCCGATGTGGCGCGCGAGCGCGTTGAGGTGGATCGGCGCGTTGGTCGAGCCGCCGATCGCCGAGTTGACGCGGATCGCGTTGACGAAGGCGTCCTTGGTCAGGATGTCCGACGGTTTGAGGTCCTCGCGAACCATGTCGACGATGCGAAGGCCGGTGCGGTAGGCCACTTCCTGGCGGTCGCGGTAGGGCGCGGGGATCGCGGCCGAGCCCGGCAGCTGCATGCCCAGCGCCTCGGCCAGCGAGTTCATCGTGGTCGCCGTACCCATCGTGTTGCAATAACCGGTGGACGGCGCCGACGACGCCACGAGCTTCACGAAGCCGGCGTAATCGATCTCGCCCTTGGCCATCAGTTCGCGCGCCTTCCAGACGATCGTGCCCGAGCCCGTGCGCTGGCCGCGGAACCAGCCGTTCAGCATCGGACCGACCGACAGGGCGATCGCCGGAATGTTGACGGTCGCCGCCGCCATTAGGCAGGCCGGCGTCGTCTTGTCGCAACCGATCGTCAGCACCACGCCGTCGAGCGGATAGCCGTAGAGGATCTCGACGAGGCCGAGATAGGCGAGGTTGCGGTCGAGGCCCGCGGTCGGGCGCTTGCCCGTTTCCTGAATCGGGTGGACCGGAAACTCGATGGCGATGCCGCCGGCCTCGCGGATGCCCTCGCGCAGGCGATTGGCGAGTTCGAGGTGGTGGCGGTTGCAGGGCGAGAGGTCGGAGCCCGTCTGCGCGATGCCGATGATCGGGCGGCCGGACTGGAGCTCTTCCTGGCTGAGGCCGAAGTTCATGTAGCGCTCGAGGTAGAGCGCCGTCATGTCGGCGTTGTCCGGATTGTCGAACCAGGCGCGCGAGCGCAGCGTCGTGCCCGCGCGGCCGTGGCCGCGGCTGCCGCCGGCGGTCTTCAGCTCGTCCGTTCCCTCGATCTTCGTCAGGTCGTTCGACATGGTCTTTTCTCCTTCGGTCTCGGAGCCCTCGGGGGCGAGACCTGACACGTCAGGCATGCGTGAAGCGATAGATCGAGCGGTGGCGATACGTCGCGCCGGGGTCGAGGCGGGCAGACGGATAGTCCGGTCGATTGGGGCTGTCGGGGTAGCGCTGCGGCTCGAGGCACAGGGCATCGCCCATCCGGTGGATCTGCCCGTTCTTGCCGACCGACGTCCCGTCGAGAAAGTTGCCGGAATAAAACTGGACGCCGGGCTGATCGGTCAGAAGCTGCATCTCCAGCCCGTTCGCCGGATTGCGAACGGTGGCCGCCAGTCGCGGCTCGCCGCCGGACGCGCCGCGGATACACCAGTTGTGGTCGTAGCCGCGCCCTTGCCGGATCTGCTCCTCCGGTGCGCGGATGCGCTTGCCGATGGAGGAGCTCGCACGGAAATCGAAGGCCGTGCCCGCAACCGGGGCCGGCGCTCCCAGGGGGATCGCGCCGTCGCCGACGGGCAGAAACTCGTCGGCCTCGATCGCCAGTTCATGGCCCAAGACGTCGGTCAGGTTTTGCGTGCCGCCGAGGTTGAAGAAGGCGTGGTTCGTCAGATTGACGACGGTCGGCCGGTCGGTCTCGGCATCGAACCCGATCTCGAGTTCGCCCGCGCGCAAGCGGTAGCTGACGCTGGTGGTGAGTTGGCCGGGAAAGCCTCCCTCGCCGTCGGGGCTGGTACGGGAGAAGCGCACGAAAGGCTCCGCGCCCTCCCCCGTTTCCGCAATCTCCCAGAGATGTCGATCGAACCCTTCGGCACCGCCGTGGAGGGTGTTTTTGCCGTCGTTGGCCGGCACCGTGAACGTCTCGCCGTCGATCGCGAAGGTGCCGCGCGCGATGCGGTTGGCATACCGCCCGATCGTCGCGCCGTAGAAGCTGCGCGTTTCGACATAGCCGTCGAGGTCGTCGTGCCCCAGAACGACGTCTTCGATGCGGCCGGTGCGGTCAGGCACGAGGAGAGCCTGAAGCGTCGCGCCGTAGGTCATGACCCGCGCCTCGATCCCGTCGGCGCGCAGGCACACCAGTTCGACCCGACGGCCATCCGGCAGCACGCCGAAGTCGCGTCGCTCCAGGGCCGGCAGCGCCGTCATCGCTCAGGCCTCCACGAAGGCTTCGACGACATGGCGACGCCCGAGAAGAAAGGCGTCCGCCACATGCTGGAGCGGCGACAGATCGACGTCGATCCCGCCGGTCGCCGCCAGTTCGGCGAAGCGACGGTAGATCGCGGCATATTCGCGATCGGGCTCGTCGAGGCGCACCTGCCCGTCGACCAGCATGCGCTTGCCGCCGTCGGCAACGGTCAGCGAGCCGGCGTCGGTCTCGACCATGATGTTCCAGATCTCGCCGCGCGTTTCGCGCCAGTCGAAGTCGGCATCGACCGGAACGCCCGCGCCGTCGGAGAAGGCGAGCGCCGCCGCGATCGGTGCTGCTCGGTTCTCCGGGAAGGACAGGTCGGACTTCGTCAGGAAGACCGGGCGCGGCAGGATCGCCGTCAGGATCGACAGGGCGTTGATGCCCGGATCGAAGACGCCGAGTCCGCCGGGCTCCCAGATCCACTCCTGACCGGGATGCCACTTACGAACGTCCTCCTTCCACTCGATCCGGACCGAGCGG
The DNA here is from genome assembly GCF_001423245.1 of Aureimonas sp. Leaf324. GTDB lineage: Bacteria > Pseudomonadota > Alphaproteobacteria > Rhizobiales > Rhizobiaceae > Aureimonas. The sequence goes on along the minus strand of NZ_LMOH01000001.1, from coordinate 146,707 downwards.
ATCCGGGTCTGAGCCAGGAAGGCGCGGGCCGGCTCGACGGCGGGCGCGAAACGTGAGTGCCAGGTCGCGAAGAGCGAAACGCCCTTCTCGCGCGCCAGCGCTTCGAGCGGGCGGACTTCGCTGACGGTGGCGCCGGGCGGCTTTTCGAGGAGCACATGCTTGCCGGCGGACAGCGCGGCGTGCGCGAGCTCGTGGCGCCCCTGCGGCGGCGTGCAGAGCGCGACCGCGTCGAAGAGATCAGCGTGGCCGAGCATCTCGTCGAGGGTCGAGAAGCGCGCAACGCCATCGAGCGAGGCGTTGCGGCTGGCGACGGCGGTCAGTTCCACGCCCTCGACCGTGGCGATGGAGGGGACGTGCTGGTCGCGGGCGATCTTGCCGAGACCGACGATGGCAACGCGAAGGGTCATGGCAGGTCTCAGAGCGAGCGAACGGCGACGGGAGCCTCGCGGCCCGCGGTTTCCGCCAGCGTGTTGACCAGCGGGAGACGGAAGGGGCGCGCGTCGATCTCGAATCGGTCGCCGGCCTGCGTCTTCACGCCATGCGTCACCGAGAGCGTCGCCGTTCCGAAGAAGTGGACGTGCAGGTCGCCGGGGCGACGGAACAGGTCGTACTTGAAGTGGTGATGCTCGAGGTTGGCGATCGTGTGCGACATGTTCGCCTCGCCCGACAGGAACGGCTTGTCGAACACCAGTTCGTCGTCGCGGCGGATGCGCGACGTGCCCTCGACATGGTCGGGCAGCGCGCCGACCAGAAGCTCAGGACCGAGCGACGCCTGGCGCAGCTTGGAGTGGGCCAGCCAGAGGTAGTTTCCGCGCTCGATCACGTGGTCGGAGAACTCGTTCGACAGGCAGAAGCCGAGACGGAACGGCGTGCCGTCCGGCCCGATCAGGTAGATGCCGGCGAGTTCCGGCTCCTCGCCCCCGTCCTGCGCGAAGACGGGCGAGGTCAGCGGCTCGCCGGGGCCGACGAGGCAAGAGCCGTCACCCTTGTAGAACCACTCGGGCTGAACGCCGATCTCGCCGTCAGCCGGCTTGCCCCCTTCGAGGCCCATGCGGAACATGCGCATGGAATCGGTCAGCTGCTCGCCGGCCTGCGCCTTGTGCATCTTGTCGCGGCCGTCGGCCGAGCCGAGATGGGTCAGGCCGGTTCCCGCGACGATGAAGTGAGCCGGGTCCGGATGGTGAATCGGCATGAGGACGCGACCCTCGGCCAGCGCCGCGTCGAGGTCGACCGCCTCGCCGCGGCCGGCCCGCTCGACCTCGGCGGCCAGCGTCGAGCCGCGCGTGATCGTCGCCTGCGCAAGGTCGTAGGACGAGAAATAGCCGGGCACCACATGGCCCGCGCCCTCGTCCCCGGCCGCCACGACCTGCACCGCGCCGTTGCCGTCTTTCACCTGAAGGATTCGCAGAGCCATGGTCGTTCCACGCGACTAGAGATCGTTCGACGGGAGGCCGGCGACCGGAGCGCGCCGCGGCGGGACGGACCGACAACCCAATTGTCTGCGTTATTTCGAACCGCTCCAGTCTTGTCAATCGAGTACCCTGCCCCTGCCTCGAAGCGTACGGGAAATCGTCGTTGCACCGCAGCACGCTGGTCGCTCGTTCGCCTGACTTGCCAATCTGGACAGGCGCCCGGCCGGGCGCTACCCACGCGCTACCCGTTCGGCGGGTGACGGAGGAGTTCATGGTGTCGCTCGGGGCGAATGTCGAAGGCGGCGCCGAGGCCCCGACCTCGTGGGGCGCGCATCTGCGCGGCATGCTGCTGCTCGGCCTTCCGCTGATCGGCGCGCAGCTCGCGCAGATGTCGATCAACGTCACCAACACGATCCTGATTGGACGCCTCGGTCCCGTCGAGCTCGCGGCGGCGGTCCTCACGTCCCAGACCTTCTACGTCTTCTGGATGTTCGGCTCCGGCTTCGCCTACGCGGTGATGCCGATGGCGGCGGCCGCCAACGGTCGGCGCGACACGCGCGCCGTGCGCCGCTCCGTGCGCATGGGCCTGTGGGTGGTCGCGGCCTATAGCGCCGTCGTGATGATCCCGCTCTGGTTCACGCACGACATCTTCGTCGCCCTCGGGCAGGATCCGCGCGTCGCCGAACTCGGCGGCCACTACATGCGCATCCTGCAGTGGTCGATGCTGCCCTACCTCGCGACGTTCGTCCTGCGGTCCTATCTCAGCGCGCTGGAGCGACCGCGCCCGGTGCTCGTCATCACGGTGCTCGGCGCGCTGATCAACGGGCTCGCCAACTACGCGCTGATCTTCGGCAATTTCGGCCTTCCCGCGCTCGGGCTGACCGGCTCGGGCATCGCCTCGGTCACGACCTCGGTCTTCATCCTCGCGGCGCTCGTCGTCTACACGCGGGTGCTTCCGGCTCTAGCCCCTTACGATCTCTGGCGGCGGTTTCATCTGCCGGACTGGGAAGCGTTTGCCGAAGTGGCGCGTCTCGGCTGGCCGATCGGAGCGACGATCGTCGCCGAGGTCGGGCTGTTCACCGCCGCATCGGTGATGATGGGCTGGATCGGGACGGTGGAACTCGCGGCCCACGGGATCGCCCTCCAGCTCGCCTCGATCTCCTTCATGGTCCCGCTCGGCCTCTCCAGCGCCGCCACCGTGCGCGTCGGTTCGGCCTATGGGCGCGGGAGCGCGGAGGACGTGTCGCGGGCCGCCCGTGTCGCCATGATGGTCGCGATCGGCATCGCCTTCTTCGCCGCGCTTCTCTTCTGGATGATCCCCGAACGGCTGATCGGCCTCTATCTCGATCTCGGCCAACCGGATGCCGCGCGCGTGTTGGCGACAGCGATCCCGCTCCTCTTCGTCGCCGCCGCGTTCCAGCTCATCGACGCCATGCAGGTCACGGCGAGCGGCGTCTTGCGCGGCCTGAAGGACACGCGCACGCCGATGCTGATCGCCGTCGGCAGTTACTGGGCGGTGGGCATGCCGATCGCCTACACCCTCGCCTTCCCGCTGGGATGGCAAGGGATCGGCGTTTGGTGGGGGCTCGCCGCGGGTCTGGCGGTCGCCGCCTTCTCGATGACCGCCCGCTATCTCCAGCGCGAGCGGAGCGGCCAGGTCACGGCCTGATCGCGCTCGCCTCGCCGCGATAGATGTGCGCCTCGATCGAGGCGCGCTTCATCTCGATCGAGAAGCCGGGCGCCCGCGGCGGCATATACCGACCGCCGCGCACGTCGCAGGGCTCGACGAAATGCTCGTGCAGGTGATCGACATACTCGGCGACGCGTCCCTCCATCGTGCCGGACACGACGAGGTAGTCGATCATCGCGAGGTGCTGGACATACTCGCAGAGGCCGACGCCGCCGGCATGCGGACAGACGGGCTTCCCGTACTTGGCCGCCATCAGCATGATCGCAAGGTTCTCGTTCAGCCCGCCGACCCGCGCGGCGTCGATCTGCACGACGTCGATCGCATCGGCCTGGAGGAACTGCTTGAACATGATCCGGTTCTGGCACATCTCGCCGGTCGCGACCTTGATCGGCGCGACGCCGGCCTTGATCTGGCCATGGCCGAGAACGTCGTCCGGCGACGTCGGCTCCTCGATGAACCAGGGGCGGAACTCGGCGAGCTTCCTCACCCAGTCGATCGCTTCGCCGACCTCCCAGACCTGATTGGCATCGATCATCAAGGTGCGGTCCGGACCGATCTCCTCGCGCACGATCCGGCAGCGGCGGATGTCGTCCTCGAGATCGCGCCCGACCTTCAGCTTGAAGTGGGTCCAGCCCTCGGCCATGCCCTCGCGGCAGAGACGGCGCATCTTCTCGTCGTCGTAGCCGAGCCAGCCGGCCGAGGTCGTGTAGGTCGGGTAGCCCTTCTCCGAAAGGATCGCGATCCGCTCGGCCTTGCCCTCTGCGGCGCGCTGGAGGATCGCCCGTGCCTCGTCGCGGGTCAACGCGTTGGACAGGTAGCGGAAGTCGATGAGATCGAGCACCTGATCCGGCGTCATGTCGGCGACGAGGCGCCAGACCGGCTTACCCTCGCGCTTCGCCCACAGATCCCAGACGGCATTCACCACGGCGCCGATCGCCATATGCATGACGCCCTTGTCGGGTCCGAGCCAACGCAACTGGCTGTCGCCCGTGATCCGGCGCCAGAAGCCGCCCATGTCGGCGGCGACATCCTCGATCGAAACCCCGACGACGCGCTCGGCCGCGGCGCGAATCGCCGATGTGACGAGATCGTTGCCGCGTCCGATGGTGAAGGCCAGCCCGTGCCCTTCGAGGTCCCCATCGGTGCGCAGCACGACGTAGGCCGCCGAGTAGTCCGGGTCCGGGTTCATGGCGTCGGACCCGTCGAGCTTCATCGACGTGGCGAAGCGGATGTCGAATGTCTCGAAGCTCGTAATTGTGGTGGACATGCCTGATGATCCCTGTTCATATATGAAAACTGAAATCACCAGCGGAACCACATGTCAATTGCGCGCCACGACGCTTCGGCCGAGGATGCCGCCCGCTACAGCGCTCCGGCGCTGGAGAAGGGTTTGGATATCCTCGAGCATCTGTCGTCGACGCGCGCGGCCCTGAACCTTGGCGAACTCGCCGATGCCCTCGGGCGCACTCGCAGCGAGATTTTTCGGATGGTGGCGGTGCTGGAAGCGCGCGGCTATCTCGACCGCGAAGGGACCGATCGGTTCGTGGTGGCCGACAAGCTGTTCCGTCTCGGGCTCAACCGGCCACTTCATCGCTCGCTGACCGAAGCCGCGCTTCCCGTGATGCGGGACTTCGCCGAGACCAGCGGCTATTCCTGCCACCTCGCCGTGCCGAGCGGTACGCAGATGGTGGTCATCGCACGCGTGGAGAGCGTTTCGCACATCGGCTTCTCCGTGCGCATCGGCTATCGCCAGCCGCTGGTGCGCACGGGCTCCGGCCATTGCCTTCTCGCGTTCATGAGCGAGAGGCGCCGCGAGCGGACGCTCCAGGCCATCGCCGCCGAGGACCCGAGCGTCGACTTCTCGGCACTCACCGAGCGGCTCGATGCGTTTCGCTCCGCCGGCCGGGTGGTGCGCGCCTCCGGCATCACCGAAGGCGTCATCGACGTCTCGCTGCCGATCTTCGACCCCGACGACACGGGCGCGGTCGCCGCGCTCACCTGCCCGCACCTTCGCATCCTGAGCGATCCGATCGAACCCGAAACCCTCGGCGACGAGGTGGCAAAGGCCGCCGATCGCATCAGCGCGGCGCTCGCCGCCCCCGTCGCCGCGCCGTTCGAGGACGCGGAGACCGGAGCAGCGGGTGGCGGGACCAACAAAGGAGACCGCACTTGACCCAACGTCTTGCCGGACAGCGCGCAGTGGTGACGGCCGCCGCTCAGGGCATCGGCCGCGCGACGGCGCTCGCCTTCGCCCGCGAGGGCGCCGAGGTCATCGCGTCCGACATCAACGAGGAACGCCTCGCCGACCTCGCTTCCGAGCCCGGCATCACGACGCGCCGCCTCGACGTGCGCGATGCGGCGGCCGTCGGTGCCTTCGCCGGAGAGGTCGGGCGTGCCGACATCCTTTTCAACTGCGCGGGCTTCGTCCATGCGGGCACCATCCTCGACTGTACCGACGAGGAGTTCGACTTCGCGTTCGATCTCAACGTGCGCTCGATGTTCCGGATGGTCCGGGCGTTCCTGCCGGCGATGATCGAGGGCGGCGGCGGATCGATCGTCAACATCGCCTCGGTCGCCTCGTCCGTGATCGCCGCGCCCAACCGCTTCGTCTACGGCGCGTCGAAGGCCGCGGTGATCGGTCTCACCAAGTCCGTCGCGGCCGACTTCGTGGCCAAGGGCGTGCGCGCCAACGCGATCTGCCCGGGCACGGTTGAAAGCCCGTCGCTGGAAGACCGGATGCGGGCCACCGGCGACCTAGAGGCGGCGCGCGTCGCCTTTGCGGCCCGCCAGCCGATGGGCCGTCTCGGACGCCCCGAAGAAATCGCAGCCCTTGCCGTCTATCTCGCCTCGCACGAATCGGATTTCGTGACGGGCCAGGCGATTTCGATCGACGGCGGCTGGACCAACATCTGAGCGGGGACGTCATGCTGCGCAACATCCATCCGATGCTGGGGCCCGACCTCCTGCACGCCCTGCGCTCGCTCGGGCACGGCGACGAACTGGTCATTTCCGACGCGAACTTTCCCTCGCATTCGCTCGGCCCCCGCGTCGTCCGTCTCGACGGGATCGATGCCGTCGCGGCTGCGGACGCGATCCTCGCCCATCTGCCGCTCGACACGTTCGTCGAGGCCGCCGCGTTCCGCATGGAGGTCGTCGGCGATCCCGACGCCGTCCCGCCCATCGCAGACGAATTCGCCGAGGTCGTCCGCCGCCGCGCGGGCGACTTCCCGATCCGCTCGCTGGAACGCTTCGCGTTCTACGAGCGCGCCCGAACGGCATCCCTGATCGTCGCCACGGGTGAGACCCGCCACTACGGCAATCTCATCCTGAAAACAGGGGTGCTCTAAACCGCCGCATCACAGCGACTTCGAGCTGCGAAGCCCTTGCCAACCAGCTCCACCGCCGATACGGTATGATTATGCCAATCAGAAGAAGAACCGGAATAAACGGTCCATTTTTGGGAGGAACCCAGATGTCTCTGAAGCTTACCCGCCGGCTCGCACTCGCCGGTATCGCCGCCGCCACCCTCGCCCTCGGCCTGCCGAGCGGCCCGGCGCTGGCGCAGCAGCCGACCATTCCGATCATCGTGAAGGACACGACGTCCTTCTACTGGCAGATCGTTCTCGCCGGCGCCCGCAAGGCGGGCCAGGATCTCGGCGTCAACGTGCCCGAGCTCGGCGCCCAGGCCGAAACCGACATCAACGGCCAGATCTCGATCCTCGAGAACGCGGTGGCCGGCAACCCGGCCGCGATCGTGATCGCCCCGACCGAGCGCACGGCCCTCGGTCCCCCGATCACCGAGGCCGCGAAGTCGGTCCCGATCATCGGCATCGACTCATCGGCTGAATCCACTGCCTTCACCTCGTTCCTCACCACCGACAACGTCCAGGGCGGCCGCATCGCGGCCGACGGTCTGGCCGCCGCGATCAAGGCGAAGACGGGCAAGGAAGAGGGTGAAGTCGCCCTCATCACCAATGCGCCGAACGCCGGTTCGCTGGAGGAGCGCAAGAAGGGCTTCATCGAGCAGCTCGCCAAGCACCCCGGCCTGAAGCTCGTGGCCGACCGCTACGCCGACGGCCAGGCCGCGACGGGCCTCAACATCACGACCGACCTTCTGACCGCCAACCCGAACCTCGTCGGCATCTTCGCCTCCAACCTGATCATGGCGCAGGGCGCCGGCCAGGCAGTCGCCGAGAACGGCGTGAAGGACAAGGTCGCGCTGATCGGCTTCGACAGCGACGACCGTCTCGTCGGCTTCCTGAAGGACGGCGTGATCTCCGGTCTCGTCGTGCAGGATCCGTACCGGATGGGCTACGACGGCATCAAGACGGCGCTCGCCGCCTCCAAGAAGGAGACGGTCGAGAAGAACGTCGACACCGGCGCCAACCTTGTCACCACCGAGAACATGAACGAGCCGCGCTCGCAGGAGCTGCTCAACCCGAAGGTCAAGTAACGACCGTCGGTCGGCGGGCGGCTCCGGTCGCCCGCCTCGCCTGATGCAGGCTCGCGCCCGTCGTCCGCACCCGCGGGCGGCGCGCTTCGACGCAGCGCTTCGGAGGGTGACATGTCCCCCACGCATCACGATCCCCTACCCGTCGATCTTCATCCCACGTCGGACCCGCTTCCGGCCGCGGGCACGACGATCCTCGAACTCCGCCAGCTCGCCAAGAGCTACGGGCCCGTGCTCGCGCTCAAGCCCGCCTCGCTCGCCTTCAAGGCCGGCGAGGTGCACGCGATCGTCGGCGAGAACGGCGCCGGCAAGTCGACGCTGATCAAGCTCCTCACCGGCGTGATCCGTCGCACCAGCGGCGAGGTCCTTTGGCAGGGCAAGCCGGTCGATCTCGCGACCCCGCAGGAAGCGATCGACCACGGCATCAACGCCGTGCATCAGGAAGTGGTCCTGTGCCGGCACCTGTCGGTCGCCGCCAACATCTTCCTCGGCGACGAGAGCGTGCGCTTCGGCCTCCTCCAGAAGCGCAAGATGAACGAGGCCGCGCAGGCGATCCTCGACGATCTCGGCTTCCATCTGCCGGCCGAGGCCGAGCTCGGCTCGCTGACGATCGGCCAGCAGCAGCTGGTCGCGACAGCGAGGGCCTCGCTGCGCGGGACGCGCTTCCTGATCTTCGACGAGCCGACCGCCTACCTCACGCGCCAGGAAGCCGCACAGCTCTTCACGCTCATTCGTCGCCTCAAGTCCGAAGGCGTCACCATCGTCTACATCAGCCACCGCATGGAGGAGATTTTCGAGCTCGCCGACCGGGTGTCGGTCCTGCGCGACGGCACCCATGTCGGCACCCGGCTGATCGGCGAGACCAACGACGCCGAACTCGTCGCCATGATGATCAACCGCTCGCTGGAGCAGATCTATCACAAGGACGACGTGCCGATCGGCGCTCCGCTGATCGAGGCGCGCAACCTGTCGGGCAAGGGCTTCTCCGACGTTTCGCTCACCGTTCGGGCCGGCGAGATCGTCGGGCTCTACGGCCTGATCGGCGCCGGGCGCAGCGAGTTCGCGCTCAGCCTCTTCGGGCGCAATCCGAAGACCGACGGCCAGATCCTCTGGAAGGGACAGCCGGTCGACATCGCGACGGAGCGGAAGGCGATCGATCTCGGCATTGCCCTCGCGCCCGAGAGCCGGCGAGACCAGGGCCTCGCGCTGAACCTTCCGATTGGGCTGAACCTCAACCTTCCGATCTACGACCGGCTGACGAAGGGCATCACGATCTCCTCGCGGATGGAGGCCGAGCACGCCGACCGGCAGATCAAGAACCTGTCGATCAAGACCCCGAGCCGCCGTTCGCTGGCGTCGTCCATGTCGGGCGGCAACCAGCAGAAGATCGTCATCGGCAAGTGGCTGAACCACGGCGCCGAGGTCTTCATCTTCGACGAGCCGACGGTCGGCGTCGACGTCGGCACCAAGGCTGAGATCTACCGGCTTTTCGGCCAGCTCCTGAAGAACGGCGCCGGCATCCTCCTCATCTCGTCGTATCTGCCGGAAGTCTACGAACTCTCCGACACGCTGCACGTGTTCCGCGGCGGCCGCCTCGTCGGCTCGCACGGCTTCCACCAGTCCACGCACGAGGACATTCTCACCCAGGCGATCGGCGTCTGAACGAGGCGAACATGACCATTCAAAGCTCCAACGCCGATGCCGTCGCCGCCCTGAAGAAGCCGCGCCGCAACTTCGGCTTCCTGTTCGCGCTGACCCTTCTCGGCCTTCTGGTCGCGCTCTGGGTCTTCCTGGCCTTCGCGACGCCGACCTTCGCCACCGCCAACAACATCTCGAACCTGCTGCGTCAGGGCTCGATGATCGCGATTCTGGCGATCGGGCAGACCTTCGTCATCATCACCGCCGGCATCGACCTGTCGGTCGGCGCCGTGGTCGGCTTCTCGACGACCGTGATCGCCTACCTGCTGCAGGCCGGCTTCCCGGTCTGGCTGTCGGTGATCCTGACTCTCGTGATGGGTCTGGCGATCGGCCTGTTCCACGGGTTCGGCATCGTGAAGATGGGCCTGCCGCCCTTCATCATCACGCTGGCGACGCTGACCGCGCTGCGCGGCATCGGCCTCGTCATCACCAACGGCTCGACGATCTCGATCACCGATCCGGCCTTCAACGAGTTCTCGCGCAACAGCTTTCTCGGCGTCCCCAACCTGTTCTGGATGGTGATCGTTGTCGCGGTACCGGCCTTCGTCTTCCTGCACCGCTCGCGCTTCGGCCGCTACCTCTTCGCGGTCGGGTCCAACCCGGAAGCCGCGCGCCTGTCCGGCGTCAACGTCTCGCGCACCATCTACATGGCCTATTCGCTGTCGGCGATCTGCGCGGCCTTCGTCGGCGTGCTGCTCGCCACCCGCATCGGCGTCGGCAACGCGACGCAGGCCGAAGGCTGGGAGCTTCAGGCGATCGCCTCGTCGGTTATCGGCGGCACCAGTCTCTTCGGCGCCGTGGGCTCGATCCATGGCCCGCTGATCGGCGCCTTCATCCTCGCCACGATCAACAACGGCGCCAATCTCCTGAACGTCAATTCGTTCTGGCAGCGGATCATCACCGGCGGCCTGATCATCGTCATCGTCTACTTCGATCAGCTTCGCCGCCGCCGCAGCTGATGTGACACGAGGGTGACAGGCGGCTGGGAACCTCCGCGGGTTTCCGGCCGCTTATCTGTTCGGAAGGAACTTCCGCCCCATACTACGGCTTTGACGAAGGCGGTGCTCGAAGGCATGCCGCCGCGCCCTCTGCAGTCGCCCACGGCGACTTCGGTTCGAGTTGAGTGAGGTCGGGTTTCTTGGCAACCACAAGGGCGACACTGGCGGGCAAGCACGTTCTGGTCGTCGAAGACGAGTTCCTCGTCGCCATCGATATCGAGGCGGAGCTTCACGACAACGGCGCCCGCGTCACCTGCGCGGCCACGCTGGCGAGCGCCGAGGCCTGCGCCAAGAACGAGCATTTCGATGCGGCGATCCTCGACGTGAACCTTCACGGCAAGGCGTCGTATCCGGTCGCCGACTACCTGCGCCAGGCGCATGTCCCCTTCCTGTTCCACACCGGACAAGGCGAGAAGCGCACGCTCACCGAGCGCTATCCGGGCGTCGAGGTCTGCAACAAGCCCTGCGACGGGACGGCCCTCGTCTCGATGCTCGGCCGCGTCCTGTCGACGGCACGCCCGGCCTGAGCGGCCGCTGCGGCGTTACTCCGCAAGTTGCCGCTCGGTGAACTGGGCAAGAACCATGTCGTCCGAAATCTCGCCACTCTCCCGGCGCCGCAACTCGACGCGGCGGATCTTGCCGGAGACGGTCTTCGGAAGCTCCGAGACGATAACGAGTTCGCGGATGCGCTTGAACGGCGCGAGCCGCTTGGCGGCATGGGCGTGGATCGACCGGGCCGTTTCGAGATCCGCCCGCGCGCCATCGACGAGCGCCACGAATGCCCGGGGCACGGCGAGCCGCAACGGATCGGCCAGCGGCACGACCGCCGCCTCGCGGACGCTCTCGTGCTCGATCAGGACGCTTTCGAGCTCGAACGGGCTGATCCGGTAGTCCGACGACTTGAAGACGTCGTCCGAACGCCCGACGAAGGTCAGCCCTCCCGCATCATCCCGGAACGCCACGTCTCCGGTCCGGTAGATCGCGCCATCCGCGCCCGAGAGCATCCCGTCGTCGCGAAGATATCCGGCCATGAGACCGGCGGGGCGCTTCGCGCCGAGCCGAACGCAGACCTCCCCCTCCGTCGAAGGCTGGTCGTCGGCGTCGAGGATCTCGATCTCGTATCCCGGAAGCGGCCGTCCCATCGAACCCGGTGTCGTTTCGAGCCCCGGCGCGTTCGCGACCATCGCGGTGGTTTCGGTCTGGCCGTAGCCGTCGCGAATGCGAAGCCCCCAAGCGGCGCGCACCTGCTCGATCACTTCCGGATTGAGCGGCTCTCCGGCGGCGCAAAGCTCACGCAAGGCGTGCCGGACGCTCCGCAGGTCCTCCTGCACGATGTGGCGCCAGACGGTCGGGGGTGCACAGAGGGTCGTCGCCCCGACCCTGGCGATCGCGGCGAGAAGCACCTTCGCGTCGAAGCGCGCCTGGTTGATGATGAGGACGCAGGCGCCCGCGTTCCAGGGGGCGAAGAACGAACTCCAGGCGTGCTTCGCCCAGCCCGGCGACGAGACGTTGAGATGAACGTCGCCCGGCCGCAGCCCGAGCCAGTACATCGTCGTCAGTGCGCCGATCGGGTAGGTCCGGTGCGTGTGCAGCACGAGTTTCGGTTTCGCCGTCGTCCCCGAGGTGAAGTAGAGGAGCAAGGGGTCGTCGCCACGCGTTTCCCCGTCCGGCTCGAAGCGCGCGGACGCCGTCTGGCGGTCGTCGAGCGACATCCAGCCGGTTCGTTCCGGCGCACCTGAAACGAGCCGTAGCCCGGTGAAGCCCGCCTCGTCCACCTTTTCGCACTGTCCGGCTTCCGTGACGACCGCCCTGACGCCGCCGCGCGCGATCCGGTCCGCCAGTTCGCTGGCGGTCAAGAGGAGCGTTGCCGGGATCACCACGACGCCGAGCTTGAACGCTGCGAGCATCACTTCCCAGAGAAGCGGCTCGTTGCCCATGAGGAGGAGCAGCCGGTCGCCTCGCTCCAGCCCCAGTCCGCGCAACGTGTTGGCGAGCCGGTTCGAGCGCTCCGAGAGTTCGGCGAAGCTGATGCTCGTCTCCGTCTGCGTCGCGCAGTCGACGATGCGCAGCGCGGGCCGGTCGCGCATGGCCGGGTCGGCAGCCAGTACGCCGTCGAACCATTCCAGCGCCCAGTTGAAGTTCTCGGGCTCCGGCCAGCGGAACCCTGCGCGCGCGGCGTCGAGATCATCGCGATGGGCAAGGAGAAAGTCGCGCGCCTCCAGAAGCGTCGTCATCGCGCTGTCTCCCGATCGGCGCCGGTCATCCCGCGCAGGAATTCGATCATGCCGGAGAAGTCGCGCCCGCCGCCTCCCTCCTCCACGAAACGATCGTAGAGGGCACGCGCCAGCGCGCCCATCGGCGTCTCGACATCGGCACCCGCAGCCGCGGCCTGCGAAAGCCCGAGGTCCTTCGCCATCAGCGCTGCCGCAAAACCCGGTCGGTAATCGTTGTTGGCGGGCGAGGTTGGAACCGGGCCCGGCACGGGACAGTAGCTCGTCAGCGACCAGCATTGGCCCGACGATTTCGAGGCGACGTCGAAGAGAGCCTGATGCGAAAGACCGAGCCTCTCGGCCAGCGTGAAGGCTTCGCAGACCCCGATCATCGAGATGCCGAGGATCATGTTGTTGCAGATCTTCGCGGCCTGACCCGTCCCCGGCTCGCCGCAATGGACGATGCGTCCGGCCATCGGTTCCAGGATCGGCCCCGCCCGTTCGATCGCGGCCTCCTCCCCGCCCAGCATGAAGGTCAGCGTGCCGGCCTCGGCTCCGCCCGTGCCGCCGGAGACCGGTGCATCAACGCACTGGAAGCCGTGCTCGGCGGCGTAGGCGTGGACGGCCCGCGCGCTGGCGATGTCGATCGACGAACAGTCGATATGAAGGGCGCCGGCCGGCAGGAGCGGATAGGCGTCGACGCAGACGCCGACGACGTGCTGCCCGGCAGGCAGCATGGTGATCAGGACGTCCGCGCCGCGCAGCGCCTCGGCCATGGTCGCAGCCGTCGGCACACCGGCCTTCGCCGCCGCGTCCAGCGCAGCGGGTACGACGTCGAACGCGCGCACGATGGCGCCCGCGGCCACGAGCCGCGAGACCATCGGCCGCCCCATGTTGCCGAGGCCGATGAAGGCGATGGTCGGTTGACCCGTCATGATAGCTCCCTCCCGCTGACACGCCGACGACCGATGCGGGGCCTCAGCGGCCCAGCACCTGCCGCGCGACGATCACGCGCATGATCTCGTTGGTTCCCTCGAGGATCTGATGCACCCGGAGGTCGCGTACGATTTTCTCCAGCCCGTAATCGGCGAGATAGCCGTAGCCGCCGTGCATCTGCAGCGCCTCATTGGCGATCGCGAACCCCTTGTCGGTGCAGACCCGCTTGGCCATCGCGCAGAGCGTGGTGGCTTCGGCGTCGCCGGCATCCAGCGCGGCGGCGGCGCGCCAGAGGATGCTTCGGCCGACCTCGAGATCGGTCGCGGCGTCCGCGATCCGGAACCGCAGGGCCTGATGCTCGGCCAGCCGTTTGCCGAACGCGCGGCGCTCGTTCATGTACGCGACCGCCTTGTCGAGGGCCACCGAGGCGCCGCCGAGCGAGCAGGCCGCGATGTTCAGCCGCCCGCCGTCGAGCCCGGCCATCGCGATCGCAAAACCCTGCCCCTCCTCTCCGAGCCGATTGGCAGCCGGGATGCGGCAATCTTCGAAAATGAGAGCGCGGGTCGGCTGGGCGTTCCAGCCCATCTTCTGTTCGTTGGCACCGAAGGTGAGCCCCGCCGCGTCGCCCGGGACGAGGAAGGCCGAAATGCCGGACGGCCCCTCCCCGCCGGTGCGCGCCATGACGACGTAGGCATCGGCGATCCCGCCGCCCGAGATGAACTGCTTCGTGCCGTCGAGCCGATAGTCCTCGTCGTTGCGGGTCGCGCGGGTGCGCAGCGAGCCGGCGTCCGAGCCGGCATCAGGCTCGGTCAGGGCGTAGGCGGCGATCGCCTCCATGCTCGCAAGCCGCGGAAGCCATGCCTCGCGAAGCGGAGCCGCCGCGTGGCGCGAGATCATCCAGGTCGCCATGTTGTGGATCGACAGGAACGCCGCGACGCTCGGGCAACCGGTCGCCAGGGCCTCGAAGATCACGGCCGCGTCGAGGCGCCCGAGGCCCGAGCCGCCCTGCGCTTCGTCGACATAGATCGCGCCCATACCCAGCGACGCCGCCTCGCGTAGCGTCTCCACGGGCAGTTCCCGATCGCGGTCCCAGGCGCCGGCGAGGGGCGCCATTCTTTCCGCGGCGAATTCGAGCGCCATGGCTCGAATCGCCTCCCGGTCCGCACCGAGCGCGAAAGCATTCATTTCGTCCTCCCGCCCGGTCGCATCTTCGTCGGCCTTCGGCGATTCCAGCGCGACGATAGCCTGCGCCGGTGCGTTCGTCCAAGGGCCGCACTCCTGCGCCAGCACGGTCGCACGGTCGCATGCCCTCGCCTCGTTTCGCGCGATGGGAACCAAACATGATCGTGTGAGTTCTGGGGAGGTGCCGAAGAGTGCAGCGACTGGAGCGCTGCGTCCGGTGTGTTCGAAGTCTTTTGGGGAGTATGTCATGAACCGCCTGATCCTCGCCCTCGCCGCCACGGCCGCCTTGTCCACCGGGGCTCTCGCCCAGTCTTCCGAGACGACCAACCCGGTTCCGGGCACGAGCGCGGGCGAAGAGTCCGCCATGCCCGCCGGCGCGGCCAGCACCGTCACCACCACGAAGGACGCGCCGCCGGCCTCGACCGATGCCAACACCAGCAAGGTGCCGGTGCCGGGCAACGGGACAGGTGTCGGTTCGGCGATGCCGGCCGATGCCGCAAGCACGGTCGTCGTTCCGACGGACGCAACGCCGGTTCCGAAGGACACGAGCGTTCCGGTTCCGGGCACGAGCGCCGGCGACGACACCGTCAAGACGAACTGATCGACCACAGCTTCAAGAAAGGGCGCTGGATCCTGGATCCAGCGCCCTTTGCTTTGAGCGTACATTCGGGTGGGTCAAGCGTGCGCCGCGGCCGCCTCGGCATTCCGCTTGCGAGTGGCAGCCGCCTTCCTGGCCGATTCGGACCGCTGGGCGGCTGTGCGCGCGGCCGACGCCTTTCCGCCCTTCTCGCCACCCTTGCGGGCTGACGCGTGGGTTTCCGCGTGACCTCGACCCGAGCCGCTCTTGTTGCCGCCGCCGCTGTCCTTGTTGACGGTCGCCCAGGCCCGCGCCTCGGCTTCCTTCTCGGGAACGCTGCGATCCTCGTAGCCCTCGGCGATGTGCTCCGCCTTGCGCTTCTGCTTGTCGGTGTATTTCGACTTGTCGCCTCTTGGCATCGAAACCTCCCTGTGGATTCCCTCCGTCAGGAGAACCGAACGCGGCAAGCGGCGGTTCCGCCAAGCTATTCCATGTTCGTGTGGTTGGCGCGCATGGTCTCGGGGCTGACGCCGAGGCGGGTCTTGAGCTTCAAAACCATGACCTCGAACAGCACGAACAGCGCGCCCTCGAACAGCGAACCCATCGGCAGGACCGAGGTCGCGGCGGCGCCCTGATCGTCGGCCATGGTCTGCGCCGGGACAGTGAGCACGTAATCGGCCATGCCCGGCACCCGCCCTTGCGGCTGCGCGGTCACGACGACCACCTCGGCCCCCGCCGCCTTGGCGACCCCGACCAGCGCGACGGCCGTCGAGATCTCGCCCGGCCCGCAGACGACGAAGAAGAGGTCGCCCGGTCCGAGCGCCGGGGTCGTCATGTCGCCGACAACCGAGACCGATCGTCCGAGATGGAAGAGCCGCATGGCGAAGCCCTTCACCTGCAGACCTTCGCGTCCTCCCGCATAGACACAGACATGCCGCGCCTCGGCGATGCGCCGGCAGGCCTCGTCGACGGCGCCATCGTCGATCGCGTCCGCAACGCGGGCCAGTTCCTCGATGGCGGTGCGATAGAGATTGGTCATGCGTGGCTCCTTCAGACGATACCGCCGCCAGACGCCCGCGCGGCCGGACGCTCACCGGCGACGCGGGCACGATAGCCGCTCGTCCGGAAGGCCGCGACGGGATCGATAGCCCCGCCCGCATCGAGCCGAGCCCGCGCCAGGATCGGCTCGACGTCGAGGCGGAAGCCGGCCTTCAGCGTCTCGGAGGCCATCATGGCGTCGTTCTCGTCCTGGTGCCCGCGCAGCGCATCCCGGTCGACGAGTAGCGCCTGCGCGTAGGCACGCCGGATCTCGCTTGCCGAGCGGATCAGGCTCTCGATCGGATCGGTGACGTTGTGCGACTGGTCGATCATGTAGGACGGGTGGAGCGCGTCGAGCCGCCCCCCGGTCTCGACCAGCTCGTTGAAGACGAGGAACAGGCGGAACGGATCGATCGACCCGGCGTCGAGGTCGTCGTCGCCGTATTTCGAATCGTTGAAATGGAAGCCGCCGAGCTTCCCGGCGTGGATCAGCCGCGAGACGATCTGCTCGATGTTGACGTTCGGCGCGTGGTGCCCGAGGTCGACGAGGCAGAAGGCCTTCGGTCCGATTTCCATCGCCGTCATCAGGCTCGTGCCCCAGTCCGCCATCACGGTGGAGTAGAAGGCCGGCTCGTACATCTTGTGCTCGGAGAAGATGCGCCAGTCGTCGGGCAGCCGCCCGGTGATGCCTTTCATGGCTTCGAGGTAGCGCTCGAAGGAGCGCCCGAGATCGCTTTGGCCCGGGAAATTGGAGCCGTCGCCGACCCACACCGTCAGCGCCTTCGACCCGATGGCGGCACCGAGTTCGACCGTCTCGAGGTTGTGTTCCACCGCCTGCGCGCGAACCGCCGCGTCGACATGCGAGAGCGAACCGAACTTGTAGGAGAGCGGCTGACGCGGGTCGTCTGGTTGATCCTGGAACGTGTTCGAATTCATCGCGTCGAAGGCGAGGCCGAGTTCTTCGCCCTTGGCGCGCAGGTCCGCCGGGTCCGCCTTGTCCCAGGGGTAGTGCAGCGAAACCGCCGGCGTCGCGCCGCCGAGATCGTGGATGACGGCGCAGTCGTCGAGCTTCTCGAAGATGCCGCGCGGCTCGCCGGCGCCGGGAAAGCGCGCGAAGCGCGTGCCGCCCGTGCCGACGCCCCAGGACGGGACGGCGACCGAGAAGGTCGAAACCTTGCGCGTCACCTCGTCGATCGACACGCCGCGGCGCGCGAGCTTTTGCCCCAGCGCGGCGTAGTCCGCCTCGTGATCGACGCGCAGCCGCTCGTTGGCCGCCTCGATGACGTCCTTGTGGATTCTCATGGCTTGCCCTCCCGGCGGCCGGATGGATGAACGCGTCAGCGCGTGAACGAAATCTGGTTGCCGGCGTCGACGTTGACGATGTTGCCGGTCGACTTGGCGGAGAGGTCGCTGGCGAGGAAGTAGACGGCTTCCGCGATGTCCTCCGGAAAGACCGAGCGCTTCAGCAACGAGCGAGCGCGGTAGTGCTCCTCCAGCTGGTCCTCGCCGATCTTGGACGAGGCCGCCCGCTGCTCGCGCCACTCGCCGTTCCAGATCTTCGATCCGCGCAGCACCGCATCCGGGTTGACCGTGTTGACGCGGATGCCGGCGTCCGCGCCCTCCAGCGCCAGGCAGCGCGCGAGATGGATCTCGGCCGCCTTCGCGGTGCAGTAGGCCGAAGCGCCGGCCGAGGCCGCCAGACCGTTCTTCGATGCGATGAACACGACGGCACCGCCGAGCTTCTGACGGCGGAACAGGCGGAAGGCCTCGCGCGACACGAGGAAGTAGCCGGTCGCCAGAATGTCGATGTTGCGGTTCCAGACTTCCAGCGTCGTGTCCTCGATCGGCGAGGCGGACGCGATGCCGGCGTTGGAGACGAGGATGTCGAGACCGCCGAACTCGGCGACCGCATCGACGAAGCCCTTGGCCACCGCCGCCTCGTCCGTCACGTTGACGAGGACGCCGCGAACCTGATCGGCGCCGAAGCTCTTCGACAGCTCCGACTTGGCGCCGTCGAGCGCGCCCTCGTCGATGTCGGCCAGCACCACGCAGGCGCCTTCCCGCAGCAGCCGCTCGGCGGTCGCGCGGCCGATGCCACCCGCCCCGCCGGTGACGAAGGCGACGCGCCCGGCGAGCGATTTCGGCTTCGGCATCCGCTGAAGCTTCGCCTCTTCGAGCAGCCAGTACTCGATATCGAAGGCTTCCTGCTCGTCCAGTCCCTGGTAGACGTCGACGCCGGACGCGCCGCGCATCACGTTGATCGCGTTGACGTAGAACTCGGCGGCGATGCGCGCGGTCGCCTTGTCCTTGGCGAACGACATCATCCCGACGCCGGGCACGAGGTAGATCACGGCATTCGGGTCACGAATCGCCGGGCTGTTGTCGTGGCGGCACCGCTCGTAATAGGCGCGGTAGCCGTCGCGGTAGGCCTCGATCGAGGCGTCAAGACCTGCAACGACCGCATCGACGTCGCCGTCGAACGGTAGGACCAGCGGCCGGATCTTGGTGCGCAGGAAGTGGTCGGGGCACGAGGTGCCGAGCGCGGCCAAGGCGTCGAGATCATGCGATCCGACGAACTGCAGCACCGCATCGGAGTCGTCGAAATGGCCGATCTTGCGCTCGTCCTGGCCGATGCGCGCCCGAATTTCCGGCATCAGCCGGGCCGCGATTCGGCGGCGCTCGTCCGGCGCAAGCGGCGCCCTGGCCTCGCCGCCGAACGCGGTCTTGCCGGCGAGCTGGCCGTCGAACCATTCGATGGCGCGGTTGATGATATCAAGCGTCGTCTCGTAGCATTCCTTCGCCGTGTCGCCCCAGGTGAAGAGGCCATGGCTCTCGAGGACGACGCCCTTGGCGTTCGGATGCTCGGCGGCAA
Organism: Aureimonas sp. Leaf324; assembly: GCF_001423245.1. Taxonomy (GTDB): domain Bacteria; phylum Pseudomonadota; class Alphaproteobacteria; order Rhizobiales; family Rhizobiaceae; genus Aureimonas. The sequence goes on along the minus strand of NZ_LMOH01000001.1, from coordinate 127,644 downwards.
AGCGCGACAGTTCCAGCCCCAGCTCGAAGCCCGGACGACGCCAGCCGAGCCAGCCGATCTCGTCGCCGTAGATTTCCTGCGTCAGCTCGCGCGAGCGCCTGGTCGCGGCGATCGCGATCACCGCGTCGGGGTGCATGTGGTCGACGTGGCGGTAGGGAAGATAGGCGTGGAGCGAGGTGTCGATCGAGGCGGCGCGTGGATTGAGGTCGAAGGTGCAGTGGTTGAGAAGGCCGACCATCGCGTCCTCCTGCTCGACGCCGCGATAGATCGATCGCAGCTGCTCCAGCTTGTCCATGTACAGCGTGGCGAAGCCGTCGAGCTTCATCGTGCCGACGTCGCCGCCCGACCCCTTCACCCAGAGCACGGTGACCTCGTCGCCGGTCAGCGGGTCCTTCTGCTGGACCTTGGTAGAGGTGTTGCCGCCGCCGTAGTTGGTGATGCGCTTGTCGGAGCCGAGGAGGTTGGAGCGGTAGAGCAGACGCTCGGGCTCGCTCATCGCGGCTGCGCGCGAATCGTCCCAGCGGTTTTCCAGCAGTTTCGTCGCCGCGCTCATCGCCAACCTCTTATCGGAATCGCCGCCCGCCCCTCGCGTCCTCCGCGTCGGATCGGCGCGCGGACCATCCTCCCCCTGCGACGGGATGTCAACAGAAACGATCACAACCGATCATGATGCAGCGCACAATGATCGAATATGATCGGGCGTGATTGACATTTGGGTGGTGTCGTTCGATGGTTCGTTCCGGGAGGACGAGCATGCATGAACGCGAACGCCAGCGGATGATCCTGAGTGCTCTGAAGGGGCGCTCGGTCGGCACCGTGCAGGAGTTCGCGGCCCTGACCGGCGCCTCCGAGGCGACGATCCGTCGCGACATCCAGGCCCTCTCGGCGGCGCGTCGCCTGCGCAAGGTTCGCGGCGGCGCGGAGGCCCTGTCGTCCTCCGTGCCGGGGCTGCCGGGCGGCTCGGATCTCGCCCTCGCGCGGACCATCAACGTGGCGGAGAAGCGCGCGATCGCCCGCGAGGCCGCGCGTCTTTGCGAAGATGACGACGCCGCGATCATCAACGGCGGCTCGACCACGTTCCAGATGGTCCATTTCCTGACCGACGCCAGCCTTCAGGTGATGACCAACTCGTTTCCGATCGCCGAGCATCTGATGCAGCATTCGCGCTGCACGGTCCTTCTGCCGGCGGGCGCCGTGTACCGCGCACAAGGGCTGATCCTCTCGCCGTTCGAGGCGGACGGAACGGCGCATTTCCGGGCGCGGCGGATGTTCATGGGCGTCCAGAGCATCTCGGCGCTGGGGCTCGCCGAGACCGATCCCCTGATCATCCAGTCCGAACAGCGGCTGATGCGGCAGGCGGACGAGCTCGTGATCCTCGCCGACCATTCGAAGTTCGCCAATCGTTCGAGCCTGCTTCTCGCGCCGCTGGAGCGCGCGCAGATCCTCGTCACCGACGAGTCGATCTCCGACAAGGACGCGGCGATGGTCGAGGCAGCGGGTGTCCAACTTGTCGTCGCCAGGGTCGAGGGAGGCATGAATGGCCAGCGCGCCTGAGGAAACGCTCGCTTTCCGCATGGTCCTGAAACCGGGGCAGGCCAAGGCTTATCGCCGCCGGCACGACGACATCCCGGCCGAACTTCTAGCGCTGCTGCGCGACGCCGGGGTTCGGGACTATTCGATCCATCTCGACCCGGAGACGAACCACCTCTTCGCCATCCTGAAGCGGCCGGCCGACCACGGCATGGATGCCCTGCCACAGCAGGAGGTGATGAAGCGCTGGTGGGCGATGATGGCCGACATCATGGACACCAACCCGGACAACTCGCCCGTGGTCACGCCCCTCGAACCCATGTTCCGGATGGATTGAGCGCATGGATCGCCCGGCCCGTCACGTCGCCGTCATCGATATCGGCAAGACCAACGCCAAGGTGGTGCTGCATGATCTCGCCGAACGGCGCGATCTGGCGTTCCGCTCGACCGCCAACACGGTGCGGCGCGACGGGCCCTATCCGCACTACGACCTAGACCGTCTCTTCGCCTTCGTCGTCGCGTCGCTCGGCGAGGTGGCGGAGGGATATCCGCTGGACGCCATCGCGATCACGACGCACGGCGCCTCGATCGTGCTGGTGGACGGTGACGGCCTCACCCTGCCGATGATCGACTACGAGTTCGACATCGCCGGTCCGGAAAGCGACGCCTACGACGCCGAGCGTCCGGCCTTTTCCGAAACCCTGTCGCCGCCGATGGGGCAAGGCCTCAATGTCGGGCGGCAACTCTACTGGTTGCAGACGCGCTTTCCCGAGGCCTTCGCCAGGACGCGGTGGATCCTCACCTACCCGCAATACTGGGCATGGCGCCTGACCGGCATCGCGGCGGTCGAAACGACCTCGCTCGCCTGCCACTCGGATCTCTGGTCCGCCGAGCGAGAGGACTATTCCTCGCTTGTCGACGCGATGGGCTGGCGCCCCCTCTTCCCCGAGCGGCGCTCGGCCTTCGAGACGCTCGGGCCCCTCCTGCCGGACATCGCCGATCGCGCGGGTCTCGGCGACAGGGGCCGCATTCCGGTAGCCTGCGGCATCCACGATTCCAACGCCTCGCTCCTGCCGCACCTCCTGTCGCGGTCGACGCCCTTCTCGGTCGTCTCCACCGGAACGTGGATCGTGAGCTTCGCGATCGGGGGGCGCGGCGTGCGGCTCGATCCCGCGCTCAGCACGCTCGGCAATGCCGACGCCTTCGGACGCACCGTGCCGTCCGGCATCTTCATGGGCGGACGCGACTTCGACGTGCTGACCGAAGGTCAACCGGAAATGCCGGATGAATCGACGGTCCTGTCCGTGATCGAACGCGCCAACATGGCCCTGCCGGGCCAGACGCGCGGGAGCGGCCCCTTTCCGCATGGTCCGGGCGGCTGGTCGGTCGACCCTCGCACCCTGTCCAACGCCGAGCGCACGGCGGCCGCAAGTCTCTACGCGGCGCTTTCGACCGACGCGGTCCTGCGCAACATCGGTGCCGACGGACCGACCATCGTCGAAGGACCGTTTTCTCGAAACGATCTTTATCTGAGAGCGCTGCGCGAATTGACCGGGCGACCCGTCGTAGCGCCGGCCGAGGGGACGGGCACGAGCGCGGGCGCAGCGCTTCTGGCGCTCGGCCCCGATGCTGCGATACAACCGTCTGCCGAGCGCGCCATCCTCGATCGGCCCCTGCCGAATCTCGACCGGTATCGTGCGGCATGGGGCGCGACGGCTGGAGCATCTCGTCTGGAGGAGACGGCATGACCTGCGATCGCCCGGACGCCGCGCCGGCCATCAGCAACGATCCGGCGCTCGAGATCATCCTGCGTGGGCCCGGCGAAAGCATCCGCTGGGCCAAGCACGACTACCCGCATCATCTCGCCAAATGGCATCGCCATCCCGAATACGAGTTGCATCTCGTCACCGCCGGGCCAGGTCGAATGATGGTCGGCGACTATGTCGGGCCGTTCCAGGAGGGCTGCCTCGTCCTCGCCGGTCCCAATCTTCCGCACAACTGGATCAGCGATCTCGACGCTGGCACGCGCTTGCCCGACCGCGACGTCCTCGTTCAGTTCGACGCCGCAATCTGCGACACGCTGGTCAACGGCTTCAGCGAGTTTTCCGAGCTTCGCGCCCTTCTGAGGGACGCGGCGTTCGGCGTCGAGTTCCTCGGCGAGACGGCCGAGCAGGGACGCAGAAAACTTTGCGCCATGGAACATCAACGGGGCGCCGGGCGGCTGGTGTCCTTCCTGTCGCTTCTGGCGGGTCTTGCGGCCCGGCCGGAAGAGCGGCGGGTTCTGGCGCGATACGCACCGTCGCTCGGGCTCCACACCTCCGCCTCGCGTCGCCTCGACCGCGTGATCGCTTTCATCAGCGAGCGCTACGCCACGGATATCTCCCTCGGGGAGGCTGCTGCGGTCTGCAATATGGAGGTGACGGCGTTTTCCCGCTTCTTCAAACACCAGACGGGCCATAACTTCACGTCTTACGTGAACCGGATGCGCGTCCAGCAAGCCTGCGCGCTTCTCACCGGAACCGACCTGCCCGTGACCCGCATCTGCTACGACGTCGGCTACAACAACACCGCCAACTTCAACCGGCAGTTCTATGCGGTCTGCCAGCAGACCCCGTCGGCCTACCGGGACGAGTCGCGCCGCATCCGCACCAACCGCGCCGGCGAGACGCGGGCCGCCTAATATATCGGCCAAAAAAGTTTGGAATGTCGTGCGTAGAGGCGTCGCGGGTTGGTGGGAAGCCACCTAGCGTCTCGGCAGCACGGACGAGGATCAAGGGGGAGAGTCGGTCATGCGGAACATCGACGCACTGAGGGCGAGCACGGCGGGCGACCAGCGAGCGCTGGTTCTGGAGGCCAAGGACAAGCTCGCGCTGCGCGACTGCCCGGTGGAGGAGACGCTCGGCGCCCACGACGTGCGCATCGCGATCCACACGGTCGGGATCTGCGGCTCCGACGTCCATTACTACACGCACGGCGCCATCGGCCCCTTCGTGGTGCGCGAGCCCATGATCCTCGGCCATGAGGCCTCCGGCATCGTGACCGAGATCGGCTCGGCGGTGACGACGCTGAAGCCGGGCGACCGCGTCTGCATGGAGCCGGGCATTCCCGACCCCAACAGCCGCGCGACGCGCCTCGGGCTCTACAATCTCGACCCGGCCGTCCAGTTCTGGGCGACCCCGCCGGTGCACGGCGTGTTGCGCCCGAGCGTGGTGCATCCCGAGGCCTTCACCTTCAAGCTGCCGGACAACGTGTCGTTTGCCGCCGCCGCGATGGTCGAGCCCCTGGCCGTCGGCGTTCACGCCGTCACCAAGGCCAAGGCGGCGCCCGGCAACGTCGCGGTCGTCATCGGCGCCGGGCCGATCGGCCTCGTCACGGTGCTGGCGGCGCTCGCCGGCGGCTGCGCCCATGTCATCGTGTCCGACATCGACGACACCAAGCTCGAGATCGCCCGCAAGCTCGGCTCGGTCTCGACCGTCAACGTGTCGCGCGAGAATCTCGTCGAGGCCGTGAAGGCGCGGACCGAGGGCTGGGGCGCCGACGTGATCTACGAATGCGCGGGCTCGGAAAAGGCCATCGCGACGATCTTCGAGCCGCTTTGCCCCGGCGGCGTCGTGGTGTTCGTCGGCATCCCCCTGTCGAACCCGTCCTACGACGTCTCGCAGGCGATGCTGAAGGAAGCGCGCGTCGAGCACGTGTTCCGCTACGCCCATGTGTTTCCGCGCTGCGTCGCGATGCTGGCGTCCGGCGCCGTCGACGTGTCGCCGCTGATCACCCGCACCTTCACGTTCGACCAGAGCGTCGAGGCGTTCGAGCTCGCGGCGAAGGCGCCCAAGGGCGAGGTCAAGATGCAGATCGAGATGGGCATCGGGGACTGAACCACCCCGCACCATCCACCGCGTTCGGGAGGAACGAGGATGAACTTCAAAGGTAGGACCGCCATCGTCACCGGTGCCGGAAAAGGCATCGGCCGCCACGTCGCGACGCTCCTGTCGGAGCGCGGCGCCGATGTCGTGGCGCTCGGGCGAACGGCTTCCGATCTCGAAACGCTGGCATCCGAGATCGGCTGCCGCACGATCACCGTCGATCTCGGCAATGCCGCAGCGGCTCGCCGCGCGACCGAAGAGGCGCTGCCGGCCGATCTCCTGGTCAACTGTGCGGGGATCAACATCCTCGAGCCGTTCCTCGAGATGAAGGACAAGTCCTTCGACGAGGTTCAGGCGATCAACGTGCGCGCCGCTGCCATCGTCTCCCAGGTCTTCGCGCGCGACGTGATCCGGCGCGCGGTGCCGGCTGCGATCGTCAACGTGTCCTCTATCTCGTCCTTCCTCGGCTTTCGCGACCACGCCGCCTACTGCGCCTCGAAGGGGGCGCTGGACGGGCTGACGCGCGTGATGGCCAACGAGCTCGGCCCCCACCGCATCCGCGTCAACGCCGTGAACCCGGGCATCACCCTGACGGAGCTCGCGCGCGTCGCCTGGAGCGCGCCGGAGAAGGGCGGACCGATGCTGGCCCGTACCCCGGTCGGCCGCTTCGCCGAGACCGGAGACGTGGCCGAGACCATCCTGTTCCTGCTCTCGGATGCCGCCGCCATGATCCACGGCCACGCCATGCCGATCGAGGGGGGCTTCCTTGTCAATTGACGTCGCGCCGATCATCGCGCTGCGCGGGATCGAGAAGGCCTTCGGGCCGGTCTCGGTGCTGAAAGGCGTCGATTTCGACCTTCGTCCCGGCGAAGTGCACGCTCTGATGGGTGAGAACGGCGCCGGCAAGTCGACGATGATCCGCATCATGTCGGGTGCGCACCAGCCGAACGCGGGCACCGTCGAGATCGACGGGCAGGCGCGCAGGCTGGACGGTCCGCGGGACGCGCAGGACCAGGGCATCGCCGTGGTCCACCAGGAACTCCTCCTGTTTCCGGCGCTCACCGTCGCGGAGAACATCTTCGTCGGCCATGCGCCCCGCACCGCCCGCGGCACGCTCGACTGGGCGACCATGCGGCGCCGGGCACGCGAAATCCTCGACCGGCTCGACTGCCCGGATCTCGACGTCGACGAGACCGTCTCGAAACTCTCGGTCGCCAACCGCCAGCGCGTCGAGATCGCACGCGCCCTGTCGAAGAACGCGCGCGCCCTGATCATGGACGAGCCGACCGCAGCGCTCGCGGAAGCCGACGTCCGGCGCCTCCTCGACGTCGTGCGCTCCTTACGCGCGCAAGGGGTCGGCATCATCTACGTCAGCCATCGCATGAACGAGATCTTCGAGATCTCCGACCGCGTCACCGTGCTGCGCGACGGCAAGACGATCGCGACGAAGCCCGTCGGCGAGGTCACCGAGGCCAGCCTCGTCTCGATGATGGTCGGGCGCGATATCGACGAACTGTTCCCGAAGGAAGACATCCCGATCGGCGAGACGGTGCTCGAGGTGCGCGACCTCGCCCACGCCGGCAAGGTGCGCGACGTGTCCTTCTCCGTGCGCGCCGGCGAAATCCTTGGCATCGCGGGCCTCGTGGGCTCGGGCCGCACGGAACTCGCGCAGACGATCTTCGGCGTGACGCCCGCGACGTCGGGCGAGATCCTGATCGACGGCAAGCCGGTGAAGGTCGGCAGCGTGCGTGAGGCGATCGACAAGCGCATCGCCTACGTGCCCGAAGACCGGGCCCAGCACGGCCTCGTCCGGCCGCAGACCATCCGCGAGAACGTCTCGATGGCGATCCTCGACCGCCTGACGCGCCGCTCGGTTGTGGACACGGCGCGCGAGAAGGCGCTGGCCGAAGACGCCATCAAGCGGTTCGCCATCCGCGCCCGCGGTCCGGGTCAGGTCGTCGCCCAGCTTTCGGGCGGCAATCAGCAGAAGGTCGTCATCGCCAAGTGGCTGGCCACCGACCCGCGCATCCTCATCCTCGACGAGCCGACGCGTGGCGTCGACGTCGGCGCCAAGACCGAGATCCACAAGCTCATGAACCAGCTCGCGCGCCAGGGGCTCGCCATCATCATGATCTCGAGCGAACTGCCCGAGGTGCTCGGCATGAGCGACCGTGTCCTCGTGATGAACGGCGGGCGGATGACGGCGATCCTCGACCGCGCCGACGCCACGCCCGACGCTGTCGGCACCGCCATGATGACGGGACACGCGGCATGAAGGGCCCGACGCTTTCCCGCCGCCTGTCGTCGTCCGGCCAGGAGCTGCTGCTGGTCGTTGCGATCGCTGCGCTCTTCCTCGTGGTCGGCTGGATCAACCCGCGCTTCATCTCGCAGAACAACTTGACCTCGATCTTCGTCGGCAATGCCTACATCGCGGTCGCCGCGATCGGCATGTCGATGGTCATCATCTCCGGCCATATCGACGTGTCGGTGGGCGCGCTGATCGGCGTCCTGGCCACCGTGTCGGGCATTCTCGTGACCAACGGCTATCCCGTCTGGCTCTCGTGGCTCCTGCCGGTCCTGATCGGCGGCGTCGTCAACGCGGGGCTGGGCGCCCTGATCGCCTATCTCAAGGTGCCGTCGATCATCGCGACGCTCGCCATGCTCTCCATCCTGCGGGGCGGCCTGATCACGGTGACGGGCGGCGCCTGGATTTCCGGCCTTCCGCCCGCGTTCCAGCTCGCGCAGTTCCGCCTCTTCGAGGTGCCCTCCCCGGTCTGGTTCATGATCCTCATGACCATCGGCTTCGCCTTCATGCTGCGCTCGACCGCCTTCGGCCGCGCCATCTACGCGGTCGGCGGCAACCCGGAAGCGGCCGAGGCGTCCGGCATTCCCTATAAGGCGACGATCGTGAAGGTCTTCGCGCTGCACGGGCTCATCGCCGGCGTCGCCGCGATCCTCTTCGCCACGCAGCTTCAGGTGATCCAGTCCACCGTCCCGAACGGCCTCGAACTCATAGTCATCACGGCGTCGGTGGTCGGCGGCGTCTCCATCCTCGGAGGCATCGGGACCGTGGTCGGCTCGACGCTCGCCGCCATCCTCTTTGCCGCCATCGGCTCGTCGCTGATCTTCCTCAACGTGTCGGCCTACTGGCTACGCGCGGTGCAGGGCATCCTCATCCTCGCAACGGTGCTCGCCGACATGGCGCGGCGCGGGCGAGCGAGCTGAGGGAGGAGAGAACCATGACCTTTCGCTCCCTCCTTCGCCACGAGGCGATCCTCGCGCTGATCCTCGCGCTCGCGCTGGCGATCCTTGCCGTCGACAACGAGCGCTTCTTCACCGCGGCCAACCTTCTCAACCAAGGACGGCTGCTCACCGAGGTCGGGCTGATCGCGGTGGTGATGACCTTCGTGATCGTCACCGGCGGCATCGACTTGTCGGTCGGCTCGATCCTCGGCCTCTGCGCGATCCTCATCGGTGTCTTCTGGAAGACGCTTGGGCTGCCGCTTCCCGTCGCCGTCGGCCTGTCCATGGTGGTGGGAACGCTGGCGGGCTTCGTCAACGGGCTCATCATCACGCGCTTCCGCGTGCCGCCGCTGATCGCCACGCTGGCGACGCTCGCCCTCTATCGCGGCCTTGCCGAAGGCATCAGTCAGGCGCAGTCGATCCGCGGCTATCCGAAATGGTTCTTCGAACTCGGACAGGGCGACGTGTTCGGCGTTCCGACGCAGCTCTGGCTTCTGGCCATCGTCGCCTTCGCGGGGTTCTTCATCCTGCGCTACACGGCCTTCGGTCGGGCGACCTATGCCATCGGCAACAACGAGGCGGGCGCGGCCTTCTCCGGCATCGATGTCGCGAAGACCAAGCTCTGGATCTACGCCGCTTCCGGCTTCGTCTCGGCGCTCGCAGCCGTCGTCTTCGTCAGCCGCGTGTCGACCACGCGCTCGGACATGGGGTCGGGCATCGAGCTCGACGTCATCACCGCGGTGGTGCTCGGCGGCACCTCGATCTTCGGCGGGCGCGGCCTCGTCGTCGGCACGCTGCTCGGCCTCTGCCTCGTCCAGGTCCTGAAGAACGGCCTCGCGCTTTCGGGTGTTCGAGGCGACGGCACCATCGTCATCATCGGAGCCGTGCTGATCGCAGCCGTGCTCATCTCGAACTTCCTCAGCCGCTATTCCGGCGACTGAGGCACTGCTCCGGCCGGCAGCGGCCGGGACTGAAGACCAGCCCAACGTCATCGTGGAGGAGACAACGGCATGCGCACCCTTCTGGCAATTCTCGTCGGCACCAGCCTTCTGACCGCACCGGCCATGGCGCAGAGCGCCTGGACCGGCGGCGACGACCAGCCCGCCAACCCGCTGGCCTGCGACGCCAGCGTCACGGCCGTGCCGCCCGGCGACTACAACGGCGGCGTGCCGACCGGCGCGCCCGACCGCAAGGGCAAGCCCCTGAAAGTCGTCGACATTCCGAAGCTCGTCGGCGTCGGCTACTTCAACTCGACGGCGGCCGGCATCCAGGAGGCTGCCAAGGAGCTCGGTTCGATGACCGTCACCACCGACGGTCCGACCAAGGCGAACATCGACGAGCAGATCACCTTCATCGACAATTACATCACGTCGGGCGTCGACGGCATCTTGTTCGCCGCGAACGACCCGGTCGCCATCGCGCCGGTGCTGAAGCGCGCGCTGGAAGCCGGCATCAACGTCGTCGGCTATGACGCCGATGCCGAAGCCGACGCCCGCCAGTGGTTCGTGAACCAGGCCGAGCCGAACGGCGTCGCCAAGTCGATGATCGACCAGCTCGCCTCCGAGATCGGCGAGGAAGGCTCGTTCGCGATCGTCACCTCGACCTTCACCACGCCCAATCAGGCGCGCTGGATCACCGAGATGGCGGCCTACGCCGAGAAGTGCCACCCGAAGATCAAGTTCCTCGAGACGGTCGAGGCGCAGGAGGACAACATCCTGTCCTTCAACCAGGCGCAGACGCTGATCAACAAGTACGGCGACGAGCTGAAGGGCATCCTCGGCATGACGTCGGTCGCGACGCCGGCCGCCTCGGAAGCGGTGCAGCAGCAGAACCTGTGCGGCAAGGTCTCGGTGGTCGGCCTCGCGCTGCCCAATGCGATGAAGCCTTACATCAACAACGACTGCATCAAGTCGACCATCCTCTGGTCGACCGTCGACCTCGGCTACGCCGCCGGCATGGCGATGCGGGCGGTGGCCGACGGCACGCTGAAGCTGGGTGACACGACCTTCAAGGCCGGCCGCCTCGGCGACCTCCAGATCGTCAACCAGAGCCAGATTCTGCTCGGCGCGCCGAAGGTCTTCACCAAGGCCGACATCAACAACTTCGACTTCTAAGGCGAAGCTGCCTCGCAAAAGCGGCGTCGGTTCCTCCGGGAACCGACGCCGTTTGCGTTTGGCGAGAGGCTGAAAGGCACCCTGTCAGGAACTCGGCTCGACGCTGCCGCGATGTTGGAGCCACCGCGCCATCCACCAGCACAGGAAGGCCCAAGCCGACCCGGCGCACCATCCGGCCAGCACATCGGTGGGATAGTGCACGCCGAGATAGACGCGGCTCGATCCGATCAGGAGCGTCAGCACGATCGCGACCCCCATGAAATAGGCGCGCATGACGATCCCACGCTCCGACCGGGCAAGCAGTGCGCCGAGCGTCAGGTAGGTGACCGCCGACAGCATCGCGTGGCCACTGGGGAAGCTGAGGCTGTGGACGTCGACGAGATGGGCCACGACGTCCGGTCGCTGCCGGTCGAACCCGATCTTCAGGAGGTTGGAGAGGATCACGCCTCCCACGACGGCAACGGCCATCATCAGGGCGGAGGCGCGCTTGCCCTTCATCAGAAGATAGGTAACCGCCAGAAGGAGGATGAGCGAGAGGACCGTGTATCCGCCGAGCGCGGTCAGGTCCCGCATGATGGCTTCGACCCAGAACGGGCCGATCGGATCCGCCGGATCGGTCGGGCTGCGCAGCGCCCGCAGGATCGCATCGTCGAACGCGTGGGTTTCCCCTTCCCGCATTTCGCTGGCGATGGTGAGGAAGCCGAAGAGCGATGCGGAGATGATGCCGAAGAAGGCGAGCCCCCGAACCTCCACCTTCCGCAGGATCGGGATGCGTCCGAGATCGGGACGCCGGGGCGACAGGCGGGAGGCGGGCGGGGTCGGTTCCATTCGCGGCAACATATGTCGCGCGCTGGAGTGGGCGAGTGGGCGGGCGGACCCATCGATCCGTCCGCCCGGTCGGGACGACTATCGTCCCTTGTTGGCCTCGATCCAGGCCCGCAGTTCGGCGATCTCTTTCTCCTGCGAGGAGATGACGTCACGCGAAATCCGGGTCAGCGTCGGATCGTTCTCGCCGCTGTCGAGATAGGCGCGCGCCATGTCGATGGCGCTCTGGTGGTGCGGGATCATCATGCGGGCGAAGTCGAGCCCCGGTCGCCCGGTCATCGGCTCCTGCGCCATCGCCTGATGCATCGTGTCCATCGCCCGCATCATGCGCTGGCTCGCCGTCGGGCTGCCGGGTTGCGACGGTGCGCCGTGTCCCATCGCGTCATGGTCCATGGCGCCGTGGCTCCCAGCGGGCTCAGATGGATCCTGGGCCCGGGTGGCCACGAGCGGCGCTGCCGCGAAGAGGGCGAGAGCGAGAAGCAGAGGCGCGCGGCTCATTGCATGGCTCCCATCCGCCGGCAGTGCTCCGCGCACTCTCGGCACGCGCGCACGCATTCGGCCATGCCGCCGACCCGTTCGCAGTCGTCGGCGCAGGCCGAGCAGATGTCGGCGCAGGCCGCGCAGGAATGTCGATGGGCGTCCGATCCCGTCAGCATGATATGGGCCGACGCCCGGCACATCTCGGCGCAGGCCGCCATCAGGCGAAAGTGCGCGGGTTCGGTGTGGTCTCCGCCGGCCTCGAGGCAGTGATGCATGGCGGTCGAGAGGCATGTTCGGTAGCAGGCGAGGCAGGCGTCGATGCAGGCCTGCATGTCTTGCGGATGAGGGGTCATGGTTTCGCTTTCGAAACTGAAATCTGGGATGCCGGTCGTCGGACGCGCCTTCGCGCCCACCGGCAGCGGTCGTCAGATGCGCCCGCTCCGTCGCGGAGGCGGCAGCGGCACCGCGACGGTTCGCCCCTCCCCGGCCTCGTCCGGCATCGACGTGCTGACCGTCATCGGCCAGCGGTCGAAGGTGTCGTCCACCGACAGGAGGGGAACCGCCGGCAGACAGTGCGCGACGCAGCAGCTGGCGGTCGTACCGTTGTGTCCCGGCGGCGAACTCTTCGTTCGAAGGGCTGCCGTGTCCGGACAACCGCTATGCGACGCGCGTTCGATCGGGTGGGCATGTGCGGCCCTGATCGTCGGCGTGCCGTAGGCGAAGGCGAAGACCAGCACCATCAGTGTCGACAGAACCTGCCGCCAGCAAACTGATGATGTTTTCGCGTCACGCCAGCCCATGGTCCACAAGGTGCCAAGCTCGCGGACCATTTCAAGGGACGATGCGTCCGCGAGACGTTTGCGGCCTGAGGCTGAACTTGCGGCGCGCGCACTCCATCTCTCCGCCAGCAACAGCAACGGAGGCCACGATGGCCGATACGCCGGACGATACCCCGCCCGAATCCAAACTGACCCGCACCAAGCAGGAATGGGCCCGGCTCGGCCGGTTTCTGACGGGGCGGCAAGAGCGTCCCGAAAGCGACCGCCTGCCGCCGGGCCAGCATCTCGTCAAGAACTGGCCGGTCCTCGACCTCGGCCTTCAGCCGGACGTCTCGACAGAGCGCTGGCGCCTGCAGATCAACGGCGCGGTGGAAGATCCGCAGATCTGGGACTGGGCCCGTTTCCAAAGCCAACCGCAGACCGAGGAGACCACCGACATGCACTGCGTGACCACCTGGTCGCGCTATGACAATCGTTGGGCGGGCGTGTCGACGCGCGACCTGATGGCAGCCGTCCGCCCGCGCGAGGATGCAGCCTTCGTGGTGCTGGGATCCTACGACGGCTACACGACCAACCTGCCGCTCTCCGATTTCGCCGCGCCCGATGCGATGCTGGTCCATTCGTGGGAAGGGCGACCGCTCACGAAGGAGCACGGCGGGCCGGTGCGGCTGCTGGTGCCGCATCTCTACCTCTGGAAGAGCGCCAAATGGCTGCGCTCGATCGAGTTCCGCACCGCGGACCAGCCGGGCTACTGGGAGGTGCGCGGGTATCACAACCGTGGCGACCCTTGGACGGAAGAGCGCTACTCCGACTAACGAAGTCGCCGGCTTGCCGCTGGCCTTCCCGCCCCTCCCCGGCCCACAATCGCCCGACGATTCGGCCGGGAGGGCCGCGCGGGAGGGCAGACGAATGGACATGGGTCTGAAGGGCAAGGTCGCGGTCATCACCGGCGGCTCGGTCGGCATCGGGCTGGCGGTGGCGGAAGGGTTGGCGGCGGAAGGCGCCAACGTCATCCTCGCCGCGCGGGGCCGCGAGCGGGCCGAGGCGGAAGCGGAGCGCATCGCAGGCGCACACGGCGTCGAGGCGCTCGGCGTCGAAGCCGACGTGTCAACGACCGAAGGTGTCGATGCGATCATCCGGGCAGCCGAGGAGCGCTTCGGCGGGACCGACATCCTGATCAACAATGCCGGCACCGGCTCCAACGAGACGGTGATGGACGCGCCCGACGACAAGTGGCAGGCTTACTGGGACCTGCATGTCATGGCCGCCGTGCGTCTCGCGCGCGGCGTCATCCCGCAGATGCGCCGACGCGGCGGCGGGGTGATCCTGCACAACGCCTCGATCTGCGCGGTCCAGCCGCTATGGTACGAGCCGATCTACAACGTCACGAAGTCGGCGCTGATGATGTTCTCGAAATGCCTCGCGACCGAGGTCGTCGGCGACAACATCCGCGTCAACTGCATCAATCCCGGCCTCATCCTCACGCCCGACTGGAAGAAGACGGCGCGCCAGCTGACCGAGAATTCCGGCGGCGACTGGGAGGGCTACCTCCAGGGCGTCGCCGACGAGCATGCGCCGATCAAGCGCTTCGGTACGCCCGAGGAACTCGCCAATTTCTTCGTCTTCCTGTGCTCGGACAAGGCGACCTATTCGATCGGCTCGACCTACTTCGTCGACGGCGGCATGCAGAAGGGTCTCTGAGCCCTCAGCTTGCGGGGCCGAGATAGGTGTCGATCAGCGCCTCGACGCTGGCGTCCCGCTCGCGCCCCGTGCGCCCGCCCAGCACCACGACGATGACGCCCCGCCCGTTGCGCCGCGCGCTGGCGACGAGGTTGAAGCCGGACGCGTTGACGAAGCCGGTCTTCATTCCGTCGACGCCGGCCACCCGGCCGAGCAGCTTGTTCGTCGCCGCGTAGTGGCGCCCGCCGTAGTCGAAGCCCTCGGTCTTGTAGAGCGAGGCGTACTGCGGAAAGCGCTTGCGGATCTCGTAGCCTAGTCGAGCCATGTCGCGCGCGGTCGAGATCTGCGCCTCGTCCGGCAGTCCGCTCGGATTGGCGAAGTTGGTGCGCGTCATGCCGAGCGAGCGCGCCTTGCGGGTCATGGCAAGGGCGAACGCGTCGTCGGTGCCGCCGAGCGTCTCGGCGACGACGGACGCCACGTCGTTGGCGGATTTCACCGCCAGCCCGAACATCGCGTCGCGCACCCGGATCGTGTCGCCCGGCCGTAGCCCGAGCTTCGAGGGCGCGCGCGAGGCCGCGAAGGCGGTGACCGGCATCGCGTCGTCGAGCCCGATGCGCTTGGCCTCGATCGCCTCGAACAGCATGTAGAGGGTCATCAGCTTGGTCAGCGACGCAGGATGGCGGAGGCCATCCGGGTCGTCCGCCTGGAGGACCCGGCCCGTGTCCATGTCGACCACGATCGAGGCCGGCATCCGCTCGGCGACGGCCTCGGCCCCGACCATGAGGGCCGGCGCTTTGGTCGGCGGAATAAGGCCGGCGCGCACATCGCTGCGCGACAAGTCCATCGACTGGCACGAGGCCAGCGCGACGGACAGAGCGAGGGCGGACGCGATGCGCAGGCGGCGGACGAAGGCCGGGCGGCCGGGACGGTTCGACGACAAGGGCTGAAATCCGGCTGAATGCAATCGTTCGATATCGAGTAGCACGGCAAACGTTTCAGTAAGCTTGCCGTAGCAGCCGGGTGACCCGATGCCGCTGGCCGTCGCGCGCGGTGCTCCCAGATACCGGGATCGAACAAACGGTTTTCATTTTTCGCGATCGAAAGACCCGCCCATGTCCTCCATCGAAACGCCCGTCTGGTTTATCACCGGCTGCTCTACCGGCTTCGGCCACGAACTCGCCAAGCTGGTGATCGCGCGGGGCTGGCGCCTCGTCGCCACGGCGCGCGACAAGGCGCGCCTGCAGAGCCTGACCGATCTCGCCGAGGACCGTGTCTTGGCCCTGTCGCTCGACGTGACCGATCGCGTGGCGATCGATGCCGCCGTGAAGGCGACGGAAGAGCGGTTCGGACGGATCAACGTTCTCGTCAACAATGCGGGCTACGGCTACCAGGCCTCGATCGAGGAAGGCGACGACGCGGAGATCCGCGAGCAATTCGACGCCAACGTGTTCGGCCTCTTCGCGATGACGCGCGCCGTGCTGCCGATCATGCGCCGTCAGCGGTCCGGCCGGATCCTCAACCTCACCTCGCAGGCCGGGTTCATCGGCTTCCCGGGTTCGGGCTACTATGCCGCGACGAAGCATGCGGTGGAGGGCTTCTCCGATGCGCTGGCGGCCGAGGGCGCGCCGATCGGCATTCAGGTGACGTGCGTCGCGCCCGGCCCCTTCCGCACCGACTGGGCCGGCCGCTCGCTGCGGCAGACGCCGAACGCGATCGCCGAATACGCCGACACGGCGGGCGCACGGCTCAAGTCCACCTCCGAGATCAGCGGCAAGCAGGCCGGCGATCCCGTGCGCGCGGGCGAAGCGATGATCCGCATCACCGAAATGGACAAGGCGCCGCGCCACCTCGTGCTCGGCAAGGTCGCCTATGACGGCGTGACGGCGAAGCTGAAGCAGAGGCTCGCCGAGATCGAGGGATTGAAGGACCTCAGCCTGTCCGCCGACTTCCCGGACGCCTGAAGGCGCCTCATCCGCCGTTCTGCTGGATCAGGTCTTCGATGCTCATGGCGTCGAGCGCAGCCGGTGCCGCCGGGGCCGGCTGCACCATCTGCCGGGCGATGCGGCTCTGCCGGACCGGCGCCCGCATCACGGCGGGTGCCGGCGCCTGCGCGGCGGCCAAGGTCCGCTCGGGCGGCGTGAACGGCAGTCGGCCTTCCTTCTCGGCCGCGATCCGCTCGGCCACCATCGACTGTGTCGACGTCGCGTTCCTGCGCTTCTCGTAGAACGAGTTGCCGCCCTGGATCGTGACGTAGTGCATATTGGAATAGGGGTAGGAATAGCCGGCCGTGTGGAAGAACATCGCCTTCTGCACCTCGGAATGCCGAGCCCCACGCAGGACCTGACGCGCGGTCTTCGTGGCAAGGTCCCGCCCCTTGCCCATCGGCTTCGACAGGACGCCGGGGGCGAACTGGTTCTTCTGTCCGACGACGCCGCAGACCGATTTCGGATACCTGCCGGATTCAAGCCGGTTCATCACCACTGTGCCGACCGCCAGCATGCCGGCCTCGGACGAGCGGTTGGACTCGAAATACATGGCGCGCGCGAGGCATTCCTCGGCGCCCATCCGCGGCTCCATCCGCGCGCAGCCGCCGGCCGTGCCAAGTGCGCCAAGGGCGAGAATCAGGAAAAGGCTTCGGCTCCGAGACATCCTGCGGCCCGCTTGCAACGTCGGGTGAATTTCGCCGGGGAAGCTTAAGAAGCCGTTGAACCTTTCGGATGCGAAAGGGCCGCCCTGCCGGGTGGCGGGACGGCCCTTCGAGACGTCTATCGAGGCTAAAGACTAGAGAAGCGCCGAAACGGCTTCGCGCTCTTCCGACAGCTCGGCCACCGTGCGGTCGATCATCTGGCGCTGGAAATCGCCGATCTCGAGCCCGGTGACGCGCTTGTAGGAGCCGCCCTCGCAGATGACCGGCACGCCGGCCATCAGGCCTTCGGGAATGCCGTAGGAGCCGTCCGACGACACGCCCATCGACACCCAGTCGCCGTCCGAGCCCTGGATCCAGTCGCGCATGTGGTCGATCGCAGCGTTCGCGGCCGAGGCGGCCGAGGATGCGCCGCGCGCCTCGATGATCGCCGTGCCGCGCTTGGCGACGGTCGGGATCAGCGTCTCCTTGTACCAGGTCTCGTCGCCGATCACCTCGGAAAGCTTGCGCCCGTCCGCCGTGGCGTTGGTCCAGTCGGCGAACATCGTCGGCGAGTGATTGCCCCACACGACGAACTTCTTGATCGCATCGACCGAGACGCCGGCCTTCTGTGCGAACTGCGTGAGGGCGCGGTTGTGGTCGAGCCGGAGCATCGCGGTGATGTTCTCGGTCGGGAAGTCCTTGGCGTTGGCGGCCAGGATCATCGCGTTGGTGTTGGCCGGGTTGCCGACCACGATCACCTTGGCGTCGCGCTTGGCGCCCTCGTTCAGGGCCTGGCCCTGCGTGCGGAAGATCTCGGCGTTGGCATTGAGCAGGTCGCGGCGCTCCATGCCCTGCGTGCGCGGGCGCGAGCCGACGAAGAACCCGGCGTCGATGTCGCGGAAAGCGGCCTTCGGGTCGTCGGTGATGACGACGTCCTGCAGCAGCGGGAACGCGCAGTCCTCGAGCTCCATCACGACGCCCTTCACGGCCTTCTGGGCCTGGGGCAGGTCGAGAAGCTGGAGCGCGACGGGGGTGTCCTTGCCGTAGACGTCGCCGTTGGCGATGCGGAACAGGAGCGAGTAGCAGATCTGGCCGGCCGCGCCGGTGACGGCGATACGTTTGGGCTGCGTCATGGAATAACCTTTCCTACCTTGCGGTCGAGGCGAGCATGCGGCCCTGCCCTAGCGCGATCCGCTCCGGCAATCCACGCCGAAAATGCGCAGTGCGATCCGAAGTGCGGCTTCCGATCGTCAGGGAATACGCCCGACCATCCGGTCCGAGGGAATGCTGACGCCCTTCGGAAGATTTTGCGCAGTTCCACCGTCGATCCCTTCCAATTTGGATCGGTTCGTATGACTGCCATATCGATTTAGGTTCAGCATCTTCCAATTCTGCGCAAAAAGTTCTGACGACGCGCATCGGGCGATTGTGTTTTTGCGCGATCGCGCTTTTACTCCGTTTCAGCGCGGCGGCTCTGGGGAGAGAGACGCCGAAGCCGCCCGGTTGCAACCGGCGGGGGAGAGAAACGGGGTCTCGGTCGGTTCGACCGTCGCCTCGACGGCTCGCCGGGGGCGAATCGCCCGGCCAGCAAAACGGCGTCGGCCAGGAGGGCCCGCCGATCATCAACGGGAGGAACATGATGTCGCGCAGCACCGTCCACCGCCTCGCCGGCCTCGTCGCCGGCACCGCCATCGCAGCCTGCCTGATGGCGTCCGCGCCTGCGCGAGCCCAGGACGACATCCTGATCGGCCTCGTCACCAAGACCGAAGCCAATCCCTTCTTCGCCAAGATGCGCCAGGGCGCCAGCGAGAAGGCCGCCGAGCTCGGCGTCAAGTTCCAGAGCTTTGCGGGCAAGTTCGACGGCGACCACGACAGCCAGGTCACGGCCGTCGAGAACCTCATCTCGGCCGGTGCCAGCGGCATCCTGATCGTCGCCAGCGACTCCAAGGCCATCGTGCCGGTCCTCGAACAGGCCCGTCAGGCCGGCATTCTCGTGATCGCGCTCGACACGCCGCTCGATCCCGCCAACTCGGCGGACCAGACCTTCGCCACCGACAACGTGAAGGCCGGCGAGTTGATCGGCCAGTGGGCCGCCAAGACGGTGTCCGACCCGAAGACCGCGAAGGTCGGCTTCCTCGACGCCATCGAGACGCAGCCGACCGTCGACGTCGCGCGCGACCAGGGCTTCATGAAGGGCTTCGGCATCGATCCGAAGGACATGAGCCGCTACCTCGACGAGGACGACGCGCGCATCGTCGGTCACCAGTGGGGGGCGGGCTCCGAGGAAGGCGGGCGCACGGGCGCCGAACTCCTTCTCCAGAAGGACCCCGACCTCAACGTCTTCTACACGATCAACGAGCCGACCGCGGCCGGCGCCTACGAGGCGATCAAGGCGGCCGGCAAGGAAGGCTCCGTCGTGATCACCTCGGTCGACGGCGGCTGCCCGGGCGTCCAGAACGTCAAGGCCGGCGTCATCGGCGCGACCTCGATGCAGTATCCGCTGCTGATGGCCTCCAAGGGCGTCGAGGCCATCGTCAACTTCAAGAAGACGGGCGAGAAGCCGGCGGCAACGCCGGGCCTCGACTTCTTCAACACCGGCGTCGATCTCGTCACCGACAAGCCGGTCGACGGCGTCCCGTCGATCACGTCCGAGGAAGCCCTCAAGAAGTGCTGGGGCTGATCGTCTCCCCTTGAGACCAAGCGCGCGCCGCTTGCGGCGCCGCTCCCGCGGTCGGTGCGAAAACCCCTTTCGCACCGACCGTCTCGACAGGCGCACAGAGAGGGTCGGAAATCATGTCCAGCGTCGAACCGACCGCGAACAACGCGGACGCCGTCGCCCATTTCGCCGAGGGACGGCGCTCGCCGCTGCGGCGGCTGCAGCACCTCCTCCACCAGTATCCGACCATCGTCCCCTTCGTGGTGCTGGTGGTCGGTCTCCTGATCTTCAGCGCGATCGTCGGTCCGCGCTTCTTCCAGCCGTTCAACCTGTCTCTGATCATGCAGCAGGTGACGATCATCGCGGTGATCGGCATCGCGCAGACGCTGGTGATCCTGACCGCGGGCATCGACCTGTCGGTCG
Organism: Aureimonas sp. Leaf324; assembly: GCF_001423245.1. GTDB lineage: Bacteria > Pseudomonadota > Alphaproteobacteria > Rhizobiales > Rhizobiaceae > Aureimonas. The sequence goes on along the minus strand of NZ_LMOH01000001.1, from coordinate 107,425 downwards.
GTGCGATCATGATCCTTGCGACCGTCGTCATGGGCCGGCTGGCGGTGATGATGGGCGTGCCGGCGGAACTCGCGTTCTGCATCGGCCTCGGGGTCGGGTTCGCCTGCGGCTTCCTGAACGGCCTCCTGATCACCTACGTCAAGCTGCCGCCCTTCATCGTCACGCTCGGCACCTGGAGCATCTTCGGCGCCGTGTTCCTCTGGTACAGCGGCTCGCAGACGATCCGCGCGCAGGAGGTGGCCGCCGAGGCGCCGTTCCTCCAGCTCACCGCCACCGCCATCCAGGGTGGCGGAGCCCGGCTGACCTTCGGCACGGTGTTCACGCTCCTCGTCGCCGCGGTGGCCTGGTACATCCTCAACCGCACCGCTTTCGGCCGCCACGTCTATGCGACCGGCGACGACCCGGAAGCCGCGCGCCTTTCGGGCATCGACACGCGCCGCGTGCTGCTTGCCGTCTACTCGCTGTCCGGCGTCATCTGCGCGCTGGGCGCCTGGGTGCTCATCGGCCGCGTCGGCGCCATCAGCCCGACCTCGGGCGGACAGGCGAATCTCGATTCCATCACCGCCGTGGTGATCGGCGGCACCTCGCTCTTCGGCGGGCGCGGCTCGATCGTCGGCACGCTCATCGGGGCGCTGATCGTCGGCGTCTTCCGCAACGGCCTCGCCCTCTCCGGCCTCGACGCCCTCTGGCAGGAGTTCGCGGTCGGCATCCTCATCATCGTCGCCGTCGGCCTGGATCAGTGGATCCGCAAGGTCTCGGCCTGACCACCCTTCGCCCGCTCATCCGCATTCTTCGGAGCCCATCCCCATGACCACCGCCAAGACCATGGACCTCAAGCTCGCCCGCATCCGGCGCGGCGACTACACGCCCAAGGACTTCATCATCGCCGACGCCAAGGACGGCGACATGGCGCTCGGCGTCGGCGTCTCCGGCCCGGAGCACGATGCCGATGGCAAGCCCACTGGCCGCATGCGCCCGCTCAAGGTCTATCGCGACGCGATGGAGGAGATGGTGAAGTCGGGCCTCGTCGATATCATGCTGACCTCGCTCTCCTCGGCCGAGCACCTCCAGTCGCGCGGGGTCTATGCCGACACGGATGTGACGTCCGCCGTGCGCCTCAACGACGGCAGCGACATCTGGCACTGGCGCGGCGCCAACTACAAGCACCTGCCGACCGTGCCCTTCCGCACGGCGCGCCTCGACCGCGTGAAGCCGGTCTCCGACCTCGGCCTCTATGCCGTGACCTTCTTCAACGAGCTGGATCAGGACCTGCGCACGATCGAGGCCTATGCCAAGTTCCGCGACGAGGCGTCGGCGGCGGGCGTGCGGCACTTCCTCGAAGTGTTCAACCCGCAGTTCGAGGTGAAGGCGCCGGGTTCGGACTTCTACACCTACAACAACGACTTCATTGCCAAGATCCTCGCCGGCGTGTCGAAGCACGATCGGCCGGAGTTCCTGAAGGTCGTCTACAACGGCCCGAAGGCGACGGAAGAGCTCGCCTCGTTCGATCCCGGCAACCTGATCGTCGGCATCCTCGGCGGCGCCTCGTCCACCAACCGCGATACGCTGGAAATGGTGAAGCAGGCCGAGAAGTACGGCGCGCGGGTCGCCCTGTTCGGCCGCAAGATCTTCTTCGCCGAGGACTCCAAGGCCATCGTGCGCGCCATGCGCTCGGTGATCGAGGACGACGTCTCCTCGGAAGAGGCGACCAAGGCCTATCACGACCAACTGCAGAAGAACGGCATCCGGCCGAAGAAGTCGCTGGAAGAGGATCTGGAGATCACCGATCCGTCGCTGAAGATGGGAGCCTGACCCCATGTCCGCAGGGCAACGGCGCGGCTTCCTGACCGGGGGAACCTGGTGCGCCGATCACAACAAGCTCCTCGACCGCTGGCCGGTCGAGGAAACCGTCACGCGCATCCTAGAGGAGAGCGTCGAGGGCGGCGGATCGGCCTGCAACTTCGGCATCGACATCCGGCGGCTGGACCCGTCGATGCCGGTGGCGACCATCGGCTGCGTCGGCGACGACGAGGACGGCCGCATCCTCCTGCGCTATGCTGACGACAACGGCATCGATCGCACGGGCATGCGGGTGATCGCAGGCGGCCGGACCAACTACACCGACGCCTACAGCACGCGCGACACCGGCAAGCGCACGCACATCTTCCACCAGGGCACGAGCGCCCTCCTCTCGCCCGACCACTTCGACTTCGCGGGCACCTCGGCCCGTATCTTTCACCTCGGGCTGCCGGGCATCCACGACGTGATGGACAATGCCTGGAAGGGCGAGGTGAACGGCTGGGTGGCGACGTTGAAGGCGGCGCGCGCGGCGGGCCTCGAGACCAACTTCGAGCTCCTGCAGATTGCGCCGGAGCGCCTGCGCGAACTCGCCGAGCCGTGCCTGCTCCATCTCGATACGCTGGTGATCAACGACTACGAGATCGGCGCGATCACCGGCTCGCAGACGACGCGCGACGGCGAGACCGATATCGCGGCCTGCGAGGCGGCGGGGCGGCAGATCATGGAGCGCAGCTCCGTCAAGGTGCTCGCCATCCACTTCCCGCGGGCGGCGATCGCCTTCACGCGGGACGGGGCGGTCTACCGCCACCCGTCCGTGAACGTGCCGCAGTCCGAAGTGCGCGGCGCCAACGGCGCGGGCGACGCGTTCGCCGCGGGCTTCATGTACGGCCACCATGAAGGCCGGCCGGTGCCGGACTGCCTGAAGCTGGCCCATGCCAGCGCGGCGGCCTCGCTTCGCAGCGTCGGAACGACGGGGAGCGTCGAGACGGCCGAGCGGTGCCTCGCCCTTGCGGACGACTGGGGCTGGCGTTCGATGCCGGCCGCCTGAGGATCAGGCCCGGCGGCTACTCGGCCGCCGGGCGCTCTTCCCGTTCGATGTCGCCGTGCAGCCGCTCCTGCGCGTCGTTCAGGCGGCGATAGGCACCATTGACGGCCATCAGTTCGGCGTGGCTACCGAGTTCCGCGATCCGTCCGTCGACGACCACCGCGATGCGATCGGCATGGCGGATGGTGGAGAGGCGGTGGGCGATGACGAGCGTCGTCCTCCCCTCGGCGAGTTCGGCGAGCGAAGCCTGAATCGCCCGCTCGCTCTCGGTATCGAGCGCCGACGTCGCTTCGTCGAGGATGAGGATTTCCGGGTTCTTCAGGAACATGCGCGCGATCGACAGGCGCTGCTTCTGTCCGCCCGACAGTTTCACGCCGCGCTCGCCGACGACCGTATCCAGTCCGTCCGGTAGAGCGGCGATGGTCTCGGTGAGGTGCGCGCGTTCGACCGCCTCGATGATCTCCGCCTCGCCGGCGTCGAGACGCCCGTAGGCGACGTTCTCGCGCACCGTCCCGCCGAACAGGAAGACATCCTGCTGCACGATGCCGATGTGACGTCGGAGCGAGGCGAGCGTCAGGGAGCGAATGTCCTGCCCGTCGACGAGGATCGCACCGGCGCTGACGTCGTAGAAGCGCGGGACCAGCGAGCAGATCGTGGTCTTGCCGGCGCCGGACGGGCCGACGAAGGCGATGGTTTCGCCCGCTCGGATGTCGAGGTCGATCCCCTTGAGGACGGGGCGCGAGTCCTTGTAGGCGAAACGGACGTCCCGGAAAGCAATCGCGCCCGTGACGCTCGCCAGCGTGCGCGCATCCGGCGCGTCGGCGATCTCGGGCTTGGTGTCGAGAAAATCGGTGTAGCGGCGGAAGCCCGCGATGCCCTTCGGGTAGGTCTCGAGCACGGCCGCGATCTTTTCGACCGGACGGAAGAACACGCCGACGAGGAGCAGGAAGCCGACGAAGCCGCCGTAGCTGAGCTCACCGGCCATCACGTACCAGGTGCCGGCCAGCATCACGATGACCTGTGTCAGGCGCATCGTCAGATAGTTGAGCGCCTGGCTGACGGCCATGATGCGGTAGGCGTCGAGCTTGCGCGTGCGATAGCCCGCGTTGTTGCGCGCGAACAGGTCGCGCTCGTGCGCCTCGTTGGCGAAGCTCTTCACCACGCGGATGCCGCCGACATTCTCCTCGATGCGCGCGTTAAAGTCGCCGATCGAGCCGTAGATCGCCTGCCATGTCGTGGTCATGCGGCTGCCGTATCGGGTCGTGACCCACGATCCGACCGGCACGACCACCGCCGTGATGAGAGCCAGTTCCGGGTGAACGGCCAGCATCAGGAAGAAGGCGCCGATGAAGGTCATCACGGCGATGAAGAGGTCTTCCGGGCCGTGATGGGCGACCTCCCCAATCTCCTCGAGGTCCTTGGTCAGACGCGCCACGAGATGGCCGGTCTTCTGGTTGTCGAAGAAACCGAACGACAGCGTCTGGAGATGTTCGAAGGCTTTGCGCCGCATCTCGGTCTCGATGTTGATGCCGAGCATGTGGCCCCAGTAGGTGACCACGGCCATCAGACCGGTGTTGAGGACGTAGATCGCGAGCAAGCCTGCCGACGCGAGGACGATCATCCCCCAGTTGCCGCTCGGAAGAAGGTTGTCGACGAAAACCTTCACCGCGATGGGGAAGCCGAGTTCGAGAAGACCGGCCAGCACGGCGCACGAGAAGTCGAGCAGGAAGAGCCCGCGCCACGGGGCGTAGTAGGAAAAGAAACGCGCGAGCATGGCATCCTCATGGACCGGACGCGCGGCTTGTGGCGCGACGCCCGGTCTCCTTAGCGCGGACCTCGAGGCCCATCGCGCGTCGTTTAGAAAACCTGACTTCCGTCGTCAAATTTCCGATCGGGCGATCAGTCGAAGATGACGCCCTTCTTGAAGATGAAGCAGCCGTGCGGCCGGGCTTCGCTGGTCCGCACGACGGCATAGGCGCTCTTGGCGGCGTCGTAGAAGGCGAAGCGCTCGACCCGCTCGATCGCGATGTCCTTGCCCTCGGCCTCGTTCACCACGGCCTGCATCTCGCTGTGCACCTCGGGCACGGCGTCGGGATCGCCGACCACCGCCATGAGGCGCACCGGCGCGTCGACATAGGAGTCGAGCGGGAGCAGCGACAGGATGGCGCGTGCGGCTTCCGTGGTGCCGATGCCCGACAGCTGGACGCAGGTGCCCGTGACGGTCTCGGCAGCGGTCGATTCGGCGGGATAGTTGCGATCGACCAAAACGAGATCGTCGCCGTGTCCCATCTCGGCAAGGATGGTGAGGAGTTCGGCCGTGATGATGGACGGAATGTTCTTCAGCATGGAAGCACCTCAGCTTTTCGATACGGGTTTGGAGCGCATGCGGCGGACGGTTTCGCGCTCGGCGCGGCGGGCGCGCACCGGGGGGAGCCCCGCGTCCATCAGTTCGAGATCGTCGAGAAGGATGTCGCCCATCCGCTTGAAAACGCGATCGAGCGCGCCGGCACGATGGGCGGACAGAAGCATGTTCGGCGTGCTTCGGACGGGATCGTCCGCCGCCGGCGGCTCCTCGGGGAACACGTCGGTCGCGACCTTGATTTGCCCGCTCGCGGCCGCCTCGCGCATCGCGTCGAAATCGACGATGCCGGCGCGACTGAGAAGGACGAACGCCGCGCCCGGCTTCATCGAGGCGAAAGCCCTGGCGTCGAAGAGGTGCTGGTTGTCCGCGGTGACCGAGGCCGTCACGAAGACCGTGTCGGACTTGGCGAGAATGTCATCGAGCGCGGTCGCCTTGGCACCGTGATCGGCGATGGTGGAGGCCGGCAGCCAGGGATCGTAGACCCGCACCTTGGCACGGAAGCCCGCGAGCAGGCGGTTCAGGCAGCGGCCGAGATCGCCGAAACCGACGATGCCGATGAGCGAGCCGGTGAGAAGCTGGGCCGCCCCGTTGCCGTCGAGGCCCCACACTTCCTCGCCGCGACGGAAGTCCGCGTCGGCTTTCGCGATCTGCCGGTGCAGCGAGAGCGCCATGCCGAGCCCCATCTCGGCCACCGGCTCGGCGAACACCGAGCTGGTGATGAGGACGTGGATGCCGCGCTCGAAGCAGGCGGCATAGGGCATGTTGTCGGTGAAGTTGCCCTCGACGTTGACGATGGCCCGAAGGTTCGTCATCGCCGCCAGCAGGGCATCCGAAATGTCGGGCTGACCGACGAGGTAACGCGCGCGCGCCAGCACTTCGGCCGGCAATGCGTCGATCTCCCCGCTCGTCGTCTCGACGAGTTCGTAGCGCTCGCGGAACTCCGACAGCGCGTCCGGCGTGAAGATCATGTCGAGGTCGCGCGGATGCGGCGCGACGATCACCAGGGGCCGTTCGCTCATTCGTCCTCCCCGAGGCCCGGCAACGGCGCGGCCTCTTCGAGCTTCCGATAGCGGCGAACGCGCCCGATCTCAAACGGCTTCTCCGTTCGTCCCCCATGATCGCGCCGTTTGCGCGGCGCCCTGCGATCGCGCTACGCCGACGCATTCGGCACCATCGGGAGGAAACGGACATGACGAGCGCCATTCTGGTCGACGCAGCGCAACTCGAGGCCAGCGTCAGGGCAGCCCTTCGGGGCGCCGGCGCCTCGGACGAATCGGTCGAGGCGACGACCCGCGCGCTAATGCACGCCTCGCGCGTCGGCGTCGACAGCCACGGCGTTCGCCTGGTCCCGCACTACTGCAAGGTGATGGCGGGCGGGCGGGTCAACCCGCGCCCCAACGTGACGGTCAAGCGCACCGCGGCGGCGACTGGCACGGTGAATGGCGACGACGGGCTCGGTCATCTCACGAGCTACCGCGCCGCCGCGTTCGCGGTGGAACTCGCCCGCGAGAGCGGCATCGGCGCGGTGGGCGCGGTCCGGTCCTCGCATCTCGGCGCGGCGGGCGCCTATGCCGTGGCGATCGCGGAGGCCGGCATGATCGGGTTCGCCACCACCAACACCGATTCGGTGGTCGGCCTGTTCGACGGCACGAAGGCCTTCCACGGCACGAACCCCCTCGCCTTCGCAGCGCCGGTTACCGGCGAGAAGCCATGGCTTCTCGACATGGCGACCTCATCGATCCCGATGAACCGCGTGCTCCTCTATCGCTCGCTCGGTCAGACCCTGCCCGAAGGCGTCGCGGCGGACACGTCCGGCTACGCGACGCGCGATCCGCATGCGGCCGAGATGCTCCTGCCGCTCGGTGGGGAAGGTTACGGCTTCAAGGGCGCGGCGCTGGCGGGCGTCGCGACCCTCCTCACCGGCATCCTCAACGGCACGACGCTGGACCACGACTTCATCCCGATGGTCGGCGACGTCGATGTTTCGACGCCGCGCAACATGGGCCACTTCTTCCTGGCGATCGATCCGCAGCGCTTCGCCGGCGCCGCGCTCTTCGCCGAGGGCATGCGCCGTTATCTCGACGCCCTCCGATCCGTGCCCCCGGTCGAGAGCGGCCGGGTCATGGCGCCGGGCGATCGTGAATGGGACGTCGAGACGCGCCGCGCGGTCGAAGGCATTCCGGTCGATCCCGACACGGCCCGCTTCCTCGGCTTGGCAGGCAAAGCTTAACGCGGCTTGACGTGACCGGTGCGCCCAGCCACACTCTGGCCAATTGGTCAGATCAATTGGCCAGCGCGAGGCTTGGGAGGGCATCGCACCATGCCCCTCAAGGCCATCGAACCGCGTCGCCTCTACCGGCAGGTCGCAGACCAGCTGCGGCTCCTCATCGAGTCCGGTGAGTACGGGGTCGGTGATCGCATGCCGACCGAGCGCGAACTGGCCGAGCGGCTCGGCATCTCGCGCCCCACGGTGCGCGAGGCGCTGATCGCGCTCGAGGTCGAAGGTCGCATCCGGATCCGGGTCGGCTCGGGCATCTACGTCACGGCGCCGCCGGCGACCGAGCCGGTGTCGGATGAGGTGGAGGGGCCGTTCGAGCTTCTGCGGGCGCGCGAGCTGATCGAGAGCGCGCTGATCCGCGAGGCCGCGGCCAAGGCCACCGCCGCGGACGTCGCCGTCCTCGACGCGATCCTCGGCCGGATGGAGAACGGCGACCATCCCTCCCCCGAGACGATCGCCGTGGACCGGGAATTTCACGTGGCCGTCGCCGGCATCCTTGGCAACGCGGTCATCACGCGCTTCATCGGAGAGCTCTTCGACCAGCGGATGACGCCGTACTTCGCCCGGCTGTCGGAGTATTTCGAGACCGGGCAGACCTGGCAAGTCGCCTATGCCGAGCACCGCACGGTGCGCGATGCGATCGCCGCCGGCGATCCCGCGGCAGCCGAAGCCGCGATGCGCCAGCACCTGCGCCAGTCGCAGGTCCGTTTCCAACATAGTTTCGGCGAGGACGCCGGCATCGGGAAGGCCGTCGGGAGGACGCCGGCCACACCTGCAACGCGGCGCGCGACGAAGGCCGGCGCCGGACCCAACGGGAGGAACCACACATGACGACCAAGGCACCCTGGGTGCTCGCCGCCCTTGCCGTCGCGACCTTGATGTCGGGCACGGCGCTCGCGCAGACCAAGCTGACCTGGGGCCACGTCTACGAGGTGACCGAGCCCTTCCACACAGAATCCGTCTGGGCGGCCGAGGAGATCAAGAAGCGCACCGACGGGCGCTACGAGATCAACGTCTTCCCGGCGTCGCAGCTCGGCAAGGAGGCCGATCTCAACCAGGGCCTGACGCTCGGCACGGTCGACATCATCATCTCCGGTTCGAGCTTCGCCTCGCGCGAGTTCACCCCGATCGGCGTGACCTACTACCCCTACATCTTCCGCAACCCGGAACACCTGCTGGCCTATACGAAGAGCGACATCTTCCGCGAACTTGCCAAGGGATACGAGGAAGAGTCCGGCCATCACATCACCGCCGTGACCTACTACGGCACGCGGCACACGACGGCGAACAAGGACATCAAGACCTGCGCCGATCTCGCGGGCCTCAAGATGCGCGTGCCGGACGTGCCGGCCTATCTGGCGATGCCGCGCGCCTGCGGCGCCAACACCGCGCCGATCGCCTTCGCCGAGGTTTACCTCGCGCTTCAGAACGGCACGGTCGAAGCGCAGGAGAATCCGCTGACGGCGATCGAAGCGAAGAAGTTCTACGAGGTTCAGAAGACGATCGCCCTCACCGGCCACATCGTCGACCACCTCAACACGGTGGTGTCGCAAAGCCGCTGGGCCTCGCTGTCAGACGAGGACAAGACGATCTTCACCGACGTGATGCTCGAGGCCGCCGAGCGGGCCACCAAGATCGTGCAGCAGCGCGAGGCGAGCCTCGTCCAGACCTTCAAGGACAAGGGGCTGAACGTCGTCGAGGTCGACAAGGCCGACTTCGAGAAGAACGTGAAAGAGAAGGCGCCGCTCGAAACCTACGGCTACCGCCAGGCCGACTACGACGCGATCCGCGCCGTCCAATAAACCTCGCTGGTCCGCCGCGCTTCCCGACCGGAGCGCGGCGGCTCGCCTTATCTCCGAAGAGCCGAACGACAGGCGGAGCCTCGCGCGCCCGCCAGGGAGCCGTCATGGCCGCAGAGCATCATACCCAGACGACCCCCGAAGAGATCGCGCACGCGTTCGAGGACGAAAGCCCGACCGCCGACCTCAGCCCCTATGCCTTCGAGGACTGGCTAACGCTGCTCGTCTTCTGGGGCATGGCGGTCTGCGTCTTCCTGCAGTTCTTTACCCGCTACGTCCTCAACAACTCTCTCGCATGGACCGAGGAGATCGCGATCAACTGCCTGATCGTCGTCGTCTTCCTCGGCGCCGTCGCCTGTGTGCGCATGTCGCGACACATTCAGGTGGACGTCCTCTACCACTACATTCCGGCGGGCCTCGCCCGCGCGCTCTCGACCTTCGTCGACGTCCTGCGCATCGCCTTCTTCGCCTACGCCGCCTACCTCCTCTGGCGCTACGTCAACATCGTGTCGCGCGAGCGGATGGTCACGATCGACCTGCCGCGCTCGATCATCTTCTGGACCGTGTTCGCCGCCTTCGTGCTGATGCTGCTGCGAGCGATCCAGGTCGCCTGGGGGAACTGGCGGCGGGGCTATTCCGTGCTCGAGCGCCCCGGCGCATTCGACGGCCTGGGAGAGTAAGCCATGTTCGTGCTGATCGGAGCCTTCCTGGTCCTCATGGTGGTGGGCGTTCCCGTCGCCGTCTCGATGTTCGTCGCCTCGGGCCTCTACCTCGCCGTCTACGGCGTCGCCCCGGACATCATCATCGCGCAGCGGATGATGGCCGGCGTCGAGAGCTTTCCGCTGCTGGCGGTCCCCTTCTTCATCCTCGCCGGCAACCTGATGAACATCGCCGGCGTCACCGGCCGCATCTACGCCTTCGCTGTGGCGCTTGTCGGCTGGATGAAGGGCGGCCTCGCGCAGGTCAACATCATCGGCTCGGTGATCTTCTCGGGCATGTCGGGCACCGCGTTGGCGGATGCCGCAGGCATCGGCACCATCGAGATCAAGGCGATGAAGGACCACGGCTATCCCGTCGAGGCCGCCGTCGGCGTCACCGCCGCCTCGGCGACGCTCGGGCCGATCTTCCCGCCGTCCCTGCCCTTCGTGATCTACGGCATGATGGCCAATGTCTCGATCGGCGCGCTGTTCATGGCCGGCATCATCCCGGGCGTCGTGATGACCGTCCTGATGATGCTGACGGTCGCGGTCTTCGCCTACCGCAAGGGCTGGGGCGCCGACACGCCCTTCGAGATGCGCCGGCTCCTGTCGGCCTCGATCGAGATCCTCGTCGTCGCGAGCTTCCCGATCTCGGTCTACGTGCTCGTGCACCTCGGCCTGTCGCTCAACCTCTCGGTGCTGATCGCGCTCGCCGCACTGGTGGCACTCGACTGGTACTACGACTTCTCGGCCGTGATGGCGCTGATGACCCCGGTCATCCTGATCGGCGGCATGACCATGGGTTGGTTCACGCCGACGGAAGCCGCCGTCGCGGCGGTGATCTGGTCGCTGTTCCTCGGCCTCGTGCGCTACCGCACGATGACCTTCCGCACGCTGGCCAAGGCGAGCTTCGACACGATCGAGACGACGGCCTCGGTGCTCTTCATCGTGACCGCGGCGTCGGTCTTCGCCTGGCTCCTCACCGTCAGTCAGGCGGCGCAGCTGATGTCCGATGCGATCCTGTCGATCACCGACAACCCGGTCGTCTTCCTGATCCTCGTCAACATCCTGCTCCTCGTCGTCGGCTGCTTCCTCGACACGATCGCCGCGATCACCATCGTCGTGCCGATCCTCTTGCCGATCGCGCTGCGCCTCGGCATCGACCCCGTGCATTTCGGGCTGATCCTGACGCTGAACCTGATGATCGGCCTTCTCCACCCGCCGCTCGGCATGGTGCTCTTCGTCCTGTCGCGGGTGGCCAAGCTCTCGGTCGAGCGAACGACGATGGCGATCCTGCCCTGGCTGGTGCCATTGTTCCTCGCCCTTCTGGTCATCACCTTCTTCCCCATAGTAACGCTCTGGCTTCCGACTCAGATGGGACTGATCCAATGACGACCGCGCGCGCAGCGACCATCTTCAGCGCAGAGGACCTTCGGGTCGTGGACCGCGACCTCGGGGATCTCGCCCCCGGCCTCGTTCGTATCCGCTTCGGTGCCGGCGGCATCTGCGGCTCGGACATGCACTACTTCCGCCACGGCAAGACGGGCGACTACGTCGTGCGCGAGCCGCTGGTGCTCGGCCACGAGATTTCCGGCGTGGTCGAGGCCGTGGGCTCCGAGGTGACCGGTCTCCAGCCGGGCACGCGCGTCGCGGTGAACCCGTTCCGTCCCTGCGGCCATTGCCCCCGCTGCCGCGAAGGACGGGCGAATCTCTGCGAAAACGTCTTCTTCATGGGCTCCGCCTCGAAGAACCCGCATATGCAGGGCGGCTTTTCCAGCTTCTTCGATACGACGCCCGGCCAGTGTGTGCCGGTGCCGGACCACGTCGCGATCGAGGCCGCCGCGCTGGCCGAGCCGCTGGCGGTCTGCCTTCATGCCGTGAAGCGTGCGGGCGATCTGACGGGTAAGTCGGTCGCGATTGTCGGCGCGGGACCGATCGGCCTCTTCACGCTCCTGTCGGCCCGTCTGAAGGGGGCCGGCCGACTCACCGTCGTCGACATGGCGGCCGCCCCGCTTGCCTTCGCGACCAAGCTCGGCGCCGACGAGGTGATCGACCTGTCGAAGGATGACGAGGGCTTCTCGAAGATCACGCCGCCAGACGTCGTGTTCGAGGTATCCGGCACGCCGGCAGGCCTGTCCTCGGCGATCCAGAACGTGCGCCGCGGCGGCATAGTGGTCCAGGTGGGCAACCTCGCCGCGGGACCGCTGCCGATCCCCGCGAACTCGGTCATGTCGAAGGAACTCGACCTTCTCGGCTCGTTCCGCTTCGACGTGGAGTTTGCCGAAGCGGTCGGTCTGATCTCCGAGGGCAAGGTCGACGTCCTGTCGATCGTCACCGCGCGCCGGCCGCTGACCGATGCGCCGGATGCTTTCCGCCTGGCGCTCGATCGCAGCCAGAGCGTCAAGGTCGTCCTGACGGCCTGAGCCTCAACCCTCGTCGTCGCCGGCGGGCTCGTCGTCCTGCCGGCGACCCCGCCGCCAGTAGGCGACGACGAGGTGCTGGTTCTTCTTCAGCCCGAGATCCTTGCGGCAGAAGCGGCGGATGGCCTTGAAGGCCTCGAACTCGCATCCCGCCCAGACGAAGGGCACAGGCTCGCCGGCCGCGACGGCGGATCGGGCCGCGTCCTGCAGCAGCGTCGTGGTGCCGGCCGGGGCGCCGTTGCGATGCAGCCAGCGCAGGGTCATGCTTGGGGGATGGACAAGCGCCTGCTCGTCGGCAGGTCCGTCCACCTCGATGATGGCTTGCCCGGTCGCGTTTGCGGGCATCTCCTCCAGCGTGCGCGCGATCGCGGGCAGCGCCGTCTCGTCGCCAAGAAGTAGATATCGCTCGGCCTCGCCGACCTCGCCGCCGCCCGGACCCAGCAGGCCGACGGGATCGCCGGGCGCGGCCTCGCGCGACCACCGGCAGCCGGCGCCGGGCGGATCGTGGAGGACGACGTCGATATCGAGATGGCCGGCGGCCGGATCGATGCGGCGGATCGTGTAGACGCGGGTGACGAGTTCGTCCTCGCCTTGCGGCCAGACGGGCAGCGCGGCGGGACCGGCGTGAGGCCAGACCGGCGCGCGCCCCTTCGGCGGAAACAGGAGCCGCACGTGGAGGCCGCCGGTCGCAAATCGCGCCAGGTAGCGGCCCGCCAGGCGGACACGCCGCATGTGCGGCGTCACCTGATGGGCCGAGACGACGCGCATCTCGCGGAAGTGAGCAAGTTCCCTCGTGTCGGCCCCGTCGCCGCTCCAGACGAGCGGCGGGCAGGCGTCGCCGAGGATGTGCTGGAGATAGTAGGCGATGACGCCCTTGGCGACGCCGTGCTGCCCGGCCTCCTGCCCGTTCACGACGACCGACAGGACCTCGCCGGAAAAGCGCAACCGGGTCTCGCAATCGTAGACCGTGAGACACGTTTCATTGTCTGGATCGATCGGCCCCAACCAGTCCTCGTCGAGATGCTCCAGAAGATGACCGAGAAACGCCTCGCGGTCGGAGACGGGGGCGGTCAGACGCGCGGTCAGCCGCCGCGACTGATCCGTCGCCGGAACGGGCGAAGCGCTTGTGTCGATCTGGTCCATGCCGGCTCTCCTTCGATGATCCGGCCTACGATTTGTTGACTTCAATAGTCAAGTTTAAGCGGGCTGGGGACGACGGTTTCTTCGCATCGCACTCTCGACTTTCGCGGGGGCTTATGATGCCTATGGCCGCCGCTGCGAAGAGCTCGAACGGCGCCGTGTGCGTCGTGGAGGGGAGACCTACAGACATGCCGATGTTCTCGTCCCGTCTCCTGACCCTCATGGCCGGCGCAGTGATGCTGCTTGGCATCGCGAGCGCCGCATCGGCGGAGCCGCGCGATTCGATCCGCCTCGGGATGAGCATCGAGCCTGCCGGTCTCGACCCGACCATCGCCGCGCCCGTGGCTATCGGACAGGTCGTCTGGCAGAACGTCTTCGAGGGGCTGACCCGCATCGACGCGGACGGAAAGGTCCTGCCCCAGCTCGCGACCGGCTGGACGATGTCCGACGATAGCCGGACGATCACGTTCCGCCTTCGCGAGAACGTGACCTTCCACAACGGCGTGCGCTTCGATTCCAGTACCGCGAAGTTCACTCTCGACCGGGCGCGCGGCGAGACGTCGACCAATCCCCAGAAGCAGTTCTTCCAGGTCATCGACAGCATCGAGACGCCCGACGCCGCGACGCTCGTGCTGCGGTTGAAGGAGCCGTCCGCCAACCTTCTCTACTGGCTGGCTTGGCCCGCCTCGGTCATGGTCGAGCCGGGTTCGGCCGAGACCAACCGCTCGCAGCCGGTCGGCACGGGCCCGTTCCGCTTCGCCGAGTGGCGGCCGGGCGATCGTGTGCGGCTGGAGCGCGCGGAGCGCTACTGGGACGAGGCGAACCGTCCGGCGCTGGCGAGTGCCGAGTTCCGCTTCATCGCCGACCCGCAGGCGCAGGCGACGGCGATCCGTTCCGGCGATGTCGACGCGATCCCCGAGTTCATCGCGACCGAACTCTACAAGAGCTTCGAAGGCGACGCGCGCCTCGCGAGCGTCGTCGGCAACACCGAGCTGAAGGTCGTCGCCGGCATGAATGCCCGGCGCAAGCCCTTCGACGATCCGCGGGTACGCCGCGCGCTGATGATGGCGGTCGACCGGGCGGGGCTCGTGGAGGCCGCGATGAACGGGTTCGGCCAGCCGATCGGCAGTCACTACACGCCGAACGACCCGGGCTATCGCGACCTGACCGGCGTGGCGCCCTACGACCCAAACGCCGCCAAGGCGCTGCTGGCGGAGGCCGGCTATCCCGATGGGTTCAAGACCACGATCCGCGTGCCACAGATGTCCTACGCGACGCGCTCCTCCGAGGTGCTGCAGGCCCTCCTTGCCGAAATCGGCGTGACCGTCGAGATCGTGCCGACCGAGTTTCCGGCGGTCTGGGTCGATCAGGTGCTGAAGGGCCACGACTTCGACATGACGATCGTCGCCCATGCCGAACCGCTCGACATCGGCATCTACGCCCGCCCGAACTACTACTTCGGCTACCAGAGCGACGCCTTCAACGAGGCCAACCACGAGGCCGAGCGTGCGACGGACGAGGCCGCGCGGCTGGCGCATTACGGCCGCGCGCAGGAGATCCTCGCGCAGGACCTGCCCGCCCTCTACCTCTTCGTGATGCCCAAGCTCGGGCTGTGGGACAAGCGATTGACCGGCCTTTGGACCAACGAGCCGATCCCCTCCAACGACCTCACAGACGTCCGCTGGACGCAGTGAGCTGACGCTTCGCCTTGCCGAGCCTCCTCCTCCGGCGACTGGCGAGCTTCGTCGCCCTTCTCGTCGTCGTTTCGCTGGTCGTTTTCGTCGTGTTCGATCTTCTGCCGGGAGATCCGGCCGCGGTCATGCTCGGCACTTCGGCGCGACCGGACACGCTGGCGGCGCTGCGGGCCGAGCTCGGGCTCGACCGGCCGGTCCTCGTGCGGTGGCTCTCCTGGCTTGGCGGTGCCGCGACGGGGGACTTCGGACGTTCGCTGACCTACGGGATGCCGGTCTCCGGCCTGATCGCCCAGCGCATGGCGATCACGCTGCCGCTCGCCTTCCTGTCGTTGGCGTTGGCGCTGGCGCTCGGCCTGTCGACCGGCTTCTTCGCCGCGCGCCGTCCGGGCGGCCGGGCGGATCGGTTCGCGGTCGTCTTCGCGCAGGGCGGCATGGCGGTGCCGAACTTTTGGATCGGCCTCCTTCTGATCCTCGTTTTTTCCGCAACGCTCGGCTGGATGCCGGGCGGCGGCTTTCCCGGATGGGATGCGGGCGCGGGCCCTGCCCTGCGATCGCTGGTCATGCCGGCCGCCGCCCTCGCCATACCGCAGGCTGCCGTTCTCTGCCGCGTCGCGCGCGGCGCCCTGATGGACACGGCGAATGAGGATTTCCTGCGGACCGCCCGCGCCAAGGGCCTGTCCGAGACGCAGGCGCTCCTGCGGCATGGCGTGCCGAACGCGCTGCCCGCGATCCTCACCATCGTCGGCTTTCAGTTCGCCTATCTCGTTGCCGGCGCGGTCCTGGTCGAAAACGTCTTCGCCCTGCCGGGGCTCGGACAGCTCGCCTATCAGGCGCTCGCTCAGCGCGATCTCGTGACGATGCAGGCCGTTGCGCTGCTTCTGGCCGGAATGGTGGTGGCGGTGAACGCCGTCGTCGACCTCGTGCAGGTCTGGGTGGACCCGCGCACGCGATCGGCGACCTGATGCCGGATCGGAGGAACCTGCGCATTGCGTCAGGCCTCGCGATCGTGGCGCCGCTTGTCGCGGCGGCGCTCGTCGCGCCGTTCTGGACACCGTCCGCCGCGCCGTTTCGCCTGCGTCTCGGCGAGCGCCTCGAAGCGCCGCTTGCCGGCGGCCTTCTCGGGACGGACCAGCTCGGCCGCGATGTCCTGTCGCTTCTCATGCTCGGCGCCGGCAACAGCCTTGCAACGGCAGCCACCGCCATCCTGATCGCCGCAATCCTCGGCGCTGCGGTCGGCCTGATCGCGGCCGAGACGGGCGGGCGCACCGGGTCGGCGCTGATGCGGGGGGCGGACGTGCTCTTCGCCTTTCCGCCGCTCCTGTCGGCGATGATGCTCGCCGCCGCGCTCGGCACCGGCTTCTGGAGCGCGACGACTGCGATCGCGCTGTTCACCCTTCCGGTCTTCGCGCGGGTGACGCGCTCGACGACCGCATCGGTCCTGGCTCGCGATTTCGTCGCGGCGGCTCGCGCGCTCGGTCGCAGCGGGCCGGCCATCGCCCGGCACCATGTCCTGCCGAACATCGCGGGCGCCCTGGCGATCCAGATTTCCCTGCAGATGGGGCTGGCGATCCTCACAGAGGCGGGCCTCGGCTATCTCGGCCTCGGCCGGCCGCCCCCCGCGCCGTCCTGGGGGCGGATGCTGGCCGACGCACAGACCTACATGGGATCGGCGCCTTGGCTGGCGCTGGCGCCCGGCTGCACGATCGCGCTGGCGGTCCTCGGCTTCAACCTCATCGGCGATGGCCTGCGCGACCGGCTGGACCCGCGCAGACGCTAGAAGGCGATGTCGGCCACCAGCGGCAGGTGATCGGACGCAGGTGCGGCCGCCCGCACCGCCTCGATCGAGCGGAGCGTGACAGTCTGCGATGCATAAAGGCGGTCGAGACAGGCGAAGGGTCGACCGACCGGCCAGGTCGGCATCGGCCGGTGAACGGGGAGCGCCGCCTTCAGCGCGCCATGAACCGGGCCGGAGCGTCGCCACTCGTTGAAGTCGCCGAGCGCGACGGTCGGCATGTCGCCCTTCACGAGCGACGCGACGAAGGCGCCCTGTCGCGGGCGGGCCCGCGGATCGAGCCCGAAATGGGCGGCCAGGACGCGCAAGGGGCCGAGCGGGGTCGCGACCACCGCCTCGATGACCCCTCGCGGCTCCATTCCCGGACCCGGCAGCGGGTGCAGGGCCACGCGCTCGAACGGATGGCGCGACCACAGCGCATGACCGTATTCGCGCCCCGGCGGCCCGAAGAGCCGCGTTTCCGCCAGATGGCCGCCCAGCGTCTCGCGAACCTGCTCGAACGCTCGGGGAAGGCGCCGAAGATGGGTGCGTCCGTCGACCTCCTGAAGGGCGACGATATCCGCCGAGAAACGTTCGATGACGCGAAAGGACCGCTCGGGGTCGGGCCGCCGCCCTTCCCCGACGAAACCATGAAGGTTCCAGGTCGCGATGCGCAGGACGTCAGGTCTGTCCGGTGCCGACACGGTCTCCGCGCCCTTTTCCCGTGATCGTCTGAAAGATAAGAAGGATGTCGCCGAGAAAGCTTCGCGTCGCGAGATAGCGGGCGTCCGCCTCGGCCAGCCGCTCCGGTTGCGACATGTCGATGTCGTGGACCTGCGCGAGCCCCGTGATTCCTGGACGCAGGGCGAACACCCCCTGGGCTCGGCGTGCGGAGATGACGTCGCTCTGGACCGGAAGCGACGGCCGCGGCCCGACGAAGCTCATCTCCCCCTTGAAGACGTTCCATAGCTGCGGAAGCTCATCGAGCTTCCACTTGCGCAACGTGGCGCCCAGAGGGGTCACCGCCGAGACCGGGGTATCGTGCGAAGCCGCGGAAACCGTGCCCTGGCGCATCGTGCGCAGCTTGTAGCAGGTGAAGGGCCGCTCGCCTCGGCCCACCCTTTCCTGCGCGAAAATTCCGGGCCCCGGACTGTCGCGGCGCACCAGCGCGGCGAGGATCAGGATCACCGGACCGAACACGATCAGGCCGGCGGCGCTTGCCAGAATGTCGAACACACGCTTCATGGGAGGCGAGTGCCGCGAAAACGCGGCCAGAGCAAGTGGGGACAATCCGACGTGCGCATTCTCGTGACCGGGGCCTCCGGCTTCATCGGCCGGCACCTCGTCGCCCATCTCGTCGAACACGGCGACGACGCGGTCGCCGTGTCGCGGGGGCGCGACGGCGTTCCGGGCGACCTCCGCGAGATCGACGCATGGGCGGGCTGGCCGAGCCGGCTGGACGCGGTGATCCACCTTGCCGCCCTCAATCCGGCGCGCGGCGACGCGGCCGCGAGCGACGACGCAGCGCTGATGGCGGCCAACGTCTCGGCGACGAAAGCGTTGGCGGAGGCGGCCGCACGGCGGGGCGTTCCACGCGTCGTCTATGCTTCGACCAACCTCGTGCACCCGCTGACCTCGGAACCGTTCGACGAGAGCGCGCCCGAACAGCCGCAGAATGCCTACGCCGCGTCGAAGCTGGCGGGCGAAACCGCGCTGTGGCAGGGGCTGGAAGGGTCGCAGACGGACGGCGTCGTCCTGCGCCTGCCGCCGGTCTACGGGCCCGGCGGGCGCGGCGGCGTCGCTGCGCTGCTGCGGGTGTCCAGCCTGCCCATTCCTCTGCCCCTCGCCGCCCCGAGCGCCAGCCGCAGCCTTCTGTCGATCGCCAACGCCGTGGATGCCCTGACGCTGGCAGCGACGGCGCCGGGAACGGCCGGGGGCACGTTCCTCGTCTGCGACGGGGAGCCCTGGAGCCTCGGTGAGATGGTCGCCTTCGCGCGGCAGGAGATGGGACGCTCCCCGCGCCTGTTCTCGCTGCCGACGCACACGCTGGCGCGCATCGCCAGCCTCGCCGGACGCCGCCAACAGTACGAGCACGTCTTCGGCTCGCTGGTGGTCGACGACACGGCCTTTCGGACCGCAGCCGACTGGCATCCGCCGGAGACCACCGAGGACGGGTTGCGCCGAATGCTGCGCGACCTGCACCTGAAGCGCCGCGGCAAGCGGCGATAGGGCTCGATCATGACTCACGCCCCGATCGACCCGGCCAAGCTGAAGCGGCAGAAGCGGCTGGAGGAAACGCTGCGCGAGAACCTGCGCCGGCGCAAGGAACAGGCGCGCGGCCGGGCGGAGGCGCCGACCGACGACGAGCCATCGGACGAGCACGCGGACCGACCGGACGAGAGCGCCGTCTGACGCAAGCGCTTGGACATTCTGTCCGGGTGGACTTCAGGGAGGGCCGAATTTAGAACCCTTCTCACGAAGGAGTTCCGGATGATCGACTACCAGTCCCACTTCGCATCCGCGATCGAGGCCCTCCACGCAGAACGCCGCTACCGCGTCTTCGCCGATCTCGAGCGGATCGCCGGTCGCTTTCCGGCCGCCGTCTGGCGCCACGAGGGCAAGGCTCGCGAGATCACCGTGTGGTGCTCGAACGACTATCTCGGCATGGGCCAGCATCCCGCCGTGGTCGATGCGATGCGCGGCGCCGTCACCTCGATGGGATCGGGCGCCGGCGGCACGCGCAACATCTCGGGCACCAGCCATCCGCTGGTCGAGCTCGAGGCCGAGCTCGCCGACCTGCACGGCAAGGAGGCGGCGCTCGTCTTCACCTCCGGTTTCGTCTCCAACGACGCGTCGATCTCGACCATCGCCAAGCTCCTGCCCGACTGCCTGATCCTGTCGGACGAGTTGAACCACTCGTCGATGATCGAGGGCGTCCGGCGGTCAGGCTGCCGCAAGCAGGTGTTCCGCCACAACGACGTCGCGCATCTCGAGGAACTGCTGAAAGCAGCCGATCCCGAGCGGGCGAAGCTGATCGTCTTCGAGAGCGTCTATTCGATGGACGGCGACGTGGCGCCGATCGCCGCGATCTGCGACCTCGCCGAGCGCTACAACGCGATGACATACATCGACGAGGTCCATGCGGTCGGCATGTACGGGCCGCGTGGCGGCGGCATCACGGACCGGGACGGCGTGGCACATCGGCTCGACGTGATCGAGGGCACGCTGGCCAAGGCCTTCGGCGTGCTCGGCGGCTACATCGCCGGCTCGCGCGCGCTCGTCGACGCGGTGCGCTCCTATGCGCCGGGCTTCATCTTCACGACAGCCCTGCCCCCGGCACTTGCCGCCGCGGCGGCGGCCTCGATCCGGCATCTCAAGCAGTCCGGCGCCGAGCGCGCGGGACAGCAGCGCCAGGTGGCCGAGGTGAAGCGCGAACTGACGAGTGCGGATCTGCCGGTCATGCCGTCGGACACGCATATCGTGCCGCTTCTCGTCGGCGATCCCGAACTGTGCAAGCAGGCGAGCGATCGACTGCTCGACCGGCACGGCATCTACATCCAGCCGATCAACTACCCGACGGTGCCGCGCGGCACCGAGCGGCTGCGCATCACGCCGACCCCGCTGCACGACGACGCCCTCGTGGCGGGCCTGCGCGCGGCCCTCGTCGAGACTTGGACCGCGCTCGGCATCCCCTTCGCCTCGCAGCGGCCAGTGGAGACGCCGGTCGAAGATCCGGCCCCGGCGCTGGTGCTGGCGAAGGCCGGCGGCTGAGCGGACGTCGGCGGACGACCGCCGGTCAGGCGGCGTCCTCGCTGTCGTGAGCGGCCGAGCCGGGCGCCGCTTCCTTGCGCACCACGCTTTCTTCCGTTCGCGAACGCGGAAGGCGACGCGCGAGGACCGGCACGATCAGGGCGAGGCCGACGAAGCGCACGACATGGTGGGCGGCGACGTAGGCCGGGTCGAGGTTGAACTGAAAGGCCAGAACCGTCAGCGCCTCGAGAGCACCCGGCGCGTAGGCGAGCGCGATCTTTCCGAAGGCGATGCCGAGGATCGCGAAGGCCACGAGGCCTGCGAGGCCCGACAGTCCGAGGCCGATGGCGAAGGCGCCGAGCGACGCCGTCAGCAGCTCGCGCATGGCGTTGCGGTGCTCCGGCTTCAGCCGTGCGCCGATCGAGCAGCCGAGGACGACGAGTGCGGGGATCGCAATCCACGTGGGGATGGCGACGGGCGCGATCTCCGTTCCATGCAGGAAGGCGCTCGCAAACAGCGCGCCGAGGATCAGTCCGCCGGGAACGCGGCTTCGCAGGCCGATCCAGGCGCACAGGGCGCAGAGACCGCCGAGGATCAGGTATTGCAGCGGCGTGCCGATCACCCCGCCACGCAACTCCCCTTCGATGACGTCGCCGCCCTCCAGCCATGCGAGCATCGGCGTTAGCGCACCGATGAGGAGAAGAAGTCGCGTCGACTGGACGACCACGATCCGCGTCATGTCGGCCCGCGTTTCCGAGGCGGCCGCAAGCACGAAGGACATGGCACCCGGCAGCGAAGCGAAGAGCGCGGTTTCGCGATCCCAACCGAAGACGCGCTGCAGGAAGACCTTGGTCGCGACGACGATCAGCGCCACCCCGACCATCTGGATCGCGAAGGACAGCGGCCACAGCGCGAGCTGATCGACGACCTCGGGCGTGACGCCCGAGCCGGCCTGGATGCCGAGGATGAAGAAGGTGAGGTCGCGCAGGCGGTCGGGCACCCGCAGCGAGAGGCCGGAAAGCGTCGCGATCACGACGGCCATGGTGGCACCGAGCAACCAGGCGACCGGCAGATCGGCGACCGCTGCCAGCGTGCCGCCGACCGCGCCGATGGCGATCGTCAGCGCCGCCTGCGCGAACCCGTTCAAGGCTGACGCCCGATCCACTCCGCAAGACGATTGGCCGATTCCTGGACCTGATCGAGACGTCGATGGAAGCAGGCGCGCAGATGCCCCTGCGTCGTCGGCGCGAAGGCGGCACCGGGCGCCAGACCGACCAGCGCCTCGTCCGCGATCCGGAGCGCAGCCTGCATTCCGTCGGACACGCCGTCGATGGCGAAGAACGCGTAGAACGCGCCATCGGGCGGCGCGATCGACACGCGGTTGGTCGCTGCCAGCGTCGTCGTGAAGATGCGCCGGGCCTCGGCGGCCCGTGTCACCTGGCTTTCGATGAAGGGCTCGCCGTGCTCGATCGCCGCGACCGCGCCGCGCTGCATGAAGGCCGCGACGCCCGAGTTGGAGTATTGGACGAGGTTCTCGATCAGCTGCCCGAACGCCTCGGGCGCCTCGATCCAGCCGACGCGCCAGCCGGTCATCGCCCAGTTCTTGGAGAAGGAATTGACGAAGATCAGCGCGTCCTCGTCGGTCATCGCGTCGTGGAAGGACGGCGCGCGCGTACCCGCATAAAAGAAGCGGCTGTAGATCTCGTCGGCGACCACGAAGATCCCGGCGTCCCGCGCGAGGCCCAGAATGGCGCGGATCGTGCCCTCGTCGGCGGTCCAGCCGGTCGGATTGTTCGGCGTGTTGACGAAGATCGCCTTGGTGCGCGGGGTGATGGCGTCCCGCACCCGGTCGAGGTCGAGCGACCACGCCTCGCCGGTCCAGTCGAGGGGCACCTCCACGGCGCGGGCGCCGGTGATGCCGGCCGCTGCGGCGAAGTTCGGCCAGAGAGGCGAGACGAAGACGACCTCGTCACCCTCTCCTGCCAGCGCCGTCAGCACGAGCTGGATCGCGTGCATTCCCGAGCCGGTCACGAAGATGCGCTCCGGCGAGGTCGGGCGGGCGTAGAGGCGCTCCGTATAAGCGGCGATCGCCTGTCTCAGTTCGGGAATACCGCGCTGCCAAGTGTAGAAGGTCTCGCCGGAGCGCAGCGCTTCGGCGGCGGCCTCCGCGATGAAGGCGGGGGTCGAGAGGTCGCCTTCGCCGGCCCAGAGCGGGATCAGCCCGTCGCGCCCGCGCGCATGATTGATGACGGCGACGATGCCGCTTTCAGGCGCGGCGAGCGCGGCCGGACGCAGACGCTGGAGATGGCTCATGTGGCAGTCCCGGATAGCGGTGCGGGCCACGATCGGTGCGCGGCCCGTTCAGCCCGGGGACTCGGTCTTTCCGCTGGTTTCGTCAAGCCCGAAGGCGCGTCGATCGCCGCACTAGAAGTCGCCGCCCGGCACCTGTCCGGGACGAACGGAGGAGCGGCCACCTGCGAGGAGATCGCGGATCTCCTCGAGGAGCTTCTCCTCGCGCGGCACCTCCTTGGCCTCGGCGGGCTTGGCCTCTTCCTTGCGCTTCAGACGGTTCATGCCCTTGACGACCATGAAGAGCACGAAGGCGACGATCACGAAGTTGATCGCGAGCGTCAGGAAGTTGCCGTAGGCGATGACGGCGCCCTGCTCGCGCGCCTGCGCGAGACTGGTCGCCGTGACGTTGGAACTCAGCGCGACGAACTGATTGGAGAAGTCGACACCGCCGGTCACGAGGCCAACGATCGGCATGATGATATCGGCGACGATCGAATTCACCAGGCCGGAAAACGCGGCGCCGATGATGATACCGATCGCCAGATCGACCATGTTGCCCTTGAGGGCAAACTCGCGAAACTCCTTGAGCATGGCATACCCCCTCCGCCCGACTCACGGGCCCGTGGCAGAAACGTACCGCAGGGTTTCACGAAAGCAACCATCGCGCGAACCTATAGGTCGCGGCTGGCGCCGATGAAGTGCAGCACCACCTCGCGGCGGTGCGGCCGGCTGCGGTGCTCGAACAGATAAATTCCCTGCCACGTGCCCAGCGCCATCCGCCCGCGCTCGACCGGCACCGAGAGGCTGGTGTCGGTGAGCGCCGTCTTGATGTGCGCCGGCATGTCGTCGGGGCCCTCGATCGTGTGAATGTAAGGCGCCGTTTCGGGCGCCAGCCGGTCGAACGCGGTCAGGAGATCGGCCTGCACGTCGGGATCGGCGTTCTCCTGGATCGTCAGCGACGCGGACGTATGCCGGATGAAGACCGTGAGGAGGCCGTCCCCCGCTCCATGGGAGGCGAGCGCGGCTGCGATCTCGCGCGTGATGTCGGTCAGCCCCTGCCCTTTCGTCTGCAGGGAAAGGCGATGAAGAAATTGATGCGTGATCGGTTGCATGATCGTTTCGTCCTCGGCGTCCCGCGCCATATGGTTCGGACAGTGCAGAGCGGCGAGAGGGTGGATGGATGGCGGGCGGCATCGGTCAGGGAGATAACGCGTTTCTCGGCGCAGATGAGGAACTGCGACGGCTGAACGCCGAAATCTCGGCGTTTCAGGCGAGCCGACCGAGCCCCTGGTCGTTTCCGGCCGAGGTCGTGCGCGAAGCGAGGCGGCAAGGGCTCGGCGTTTTTCCGGGCCTGTCGCCCGACCCGGACGCCCGGGTCTTCGAACTGACGGCCCCGGAGGGCCACGCGATCCCGGTCCGGATCCTGTACCCGCAGGACCGGACGCCGCGCGGAACCTATCTTCACTTCCACGGCGGCGGCTGGGTGTTCGGCGGAGCGGTCGAGAACGACCCGCGCCTGCGCCATCTGGCCGACGCGACCGGCCTCTGCATCGCCTCCGTCGACTACAGGCTGGCGCCGGAGCATCCGTTCCCGGCCGGGCCTGACGACTGCGAAAGCGCGGCGTTGGCCCTCGCTGCTGGAAAGCTGGCCGATCTTCCGATCGACTTCCTCGCGATCGGCGGTGAATCGGCTGGCGCGCATCTCTCCGCCCTGACGCTGCTCCGGCTTCGCCAGCGAACGGGATCGGTGCCGTTTCAGGCCGCCAACCTCGTGGCGGGCTGCTTCGACCTCTCCCTCACGCCGAGCGTGCGAAATTTCGGTGCCGAGCGCCTGATCTTGAACAGTGACGACGTTTTGCAGTTCGTGCAGCGTTTCGTGCCGCAGGGGGTGGACGCGCGCAGCGCCGAGGTTTCGCCCCTCTACGCCGATCTCACGGACATGCCCCCTGCCCTTTTCAGCGTGGGGACCCGCGATCTCCTCCTGGACGATACGCTGTTCATGCACGCGCGCTGGCTCGCCGCCGGCAACGAGGCAGAACTGCGCGTGCAGCCGGACGGCTGCCATGTCTACGAGACATTCGAGACCGAAGCCGGAACCCGCTCCGAACGGGCCATGGCCGAAATCCTCAACCGGCAGATCGCGGTGGTTGCGGAGTCCCGTCCGGAGTTTCCCGGCGCGGCCGCTTGAGATTGACGAGCGGCGGACCGTCTGGCAGGCGAAACGAATGGAACAGCAAGCCCTCATCTTCAAGTTGTCGCCTCGCTCGGACTGGCTGGAAGCCGAGGCGGCCGGCCGTTTCACCGGCGCTCCGGTGGACCGCAAGGACGGGTACATCCACTTCTCGACGGCCGAGCAGGTTCGCGAAACGGCGGCGAAGCATTTCGCCGGTCAGTCCTCGCTGATCGTCGCGGCGATCGATCCCGCGCGGCTCGGCGAGGCGCTGAAGTGGGAGGTGTCGCGCGGCGGTGCGCTCTTCCCTCACCTCTATGCGGATTTGTCGATGGACGCGGTGGTCTACGTCGCCGACCTGCCGATCGGGCCGGATGGCCGGCACGTGTTTCCGGGCAGCATGCGATGAGCGGTCTTTATGGGCTCGCCCGCCCGCTCCTCTTCAAGCTCGACGCCGAGCGCGCGCATGGCCTGTCGGTGGAGGCGTTGAAGCGCGGCCTCGTTCCGCGTCGCAACCGGCCGATCGATCCGCGCCTCCGCACGGAGGTCGCGGGCCTGTCCTTCCCCAACCCCCTGGGACTGGCCGCGGGTTACGACAAGAACGCCGAAGTCGCGGATGCGGCGCTGCGGCTCGGGTTCGGCTTCGTCGAGGTCGGCACGGTGACCCCGCTTCCGCAGGAGGGCAACCCGAAGCCCCGCGTCTTCCGCCTCGCCGACGCGGATGCGGTGATCAACCGGCTCGGCTTCAACAATCACGGTCACGCGGATGTCGCCGAGCGCCTCGAAGCGCGCTCACGCAAGGCCGGGATCGTCGGCGTCAATATCGGTGCGAACAAGGACTCGGAGGACCGGATCGCCGACTACGTCGCGGGCATCCACCGGTTCGAGGCGCTGTCGAGCTATCTGACCGTCAATATCTCCTCGCCGAACACGCCGGGGCTTCGCAAGCTGCAGCAGGGCTCCGATCTCGACCGGCTCCTCGAGTTCGTGATGGCGGCGCGCGACGGCGCGGCGGCGATCGCGGCCACGAAGCGGCGTCCGGTGTTCCTTAAGGTCGCGCCGGACCTCAGCGAGGACGAGATTTGGGCGATCGCCGACACCGCCAAGCACCGGAAGGTCGAAGGCCTCATCGTCTCCAACACGACGCTGTCTCGCCATGGGGTCGAGGGCCGCACTCATGCCGGCGAGGCGGGCGGGCTATCGGGCCGTCCGGTCTTCAGCCGGTCCACCTATGTCCTCGCCCTGTTCCGGCGGGCGATGGGGCCCGACGTGCCGATCATCGGCGTCGGAGGTGTCGAGAACGCCTCGACGTTCCTGCGCAAGATGGAGGCGGGCGCCGATCTCGTCCAGCTCTACACGGCCCTCGTCTACGGGGGGCCGGACCTACCCATCCGCATCCTGAACGACCTGTCGCGGCATCTCGACCGGGCCGGCATCGACACGATCGCGAGCGTGCGCGATACGCGCGTCGACGAGATCCTGTCCGGCGGCCCGCCGCTCGGCTGGGAGACCGACCGGCCTTGACGGGCTGAACGCCATGTCGCTGGCGATCGTCCACCACCCCGCCTTCGATGCGCAGTTCGACGCCGCGCATCGCTTTCCCATGTCGAAGTTCACGCGCCTGGCGGAAATCCTGGTCGAGGACGGGCTCGTTTCGCCCGGTTTCTTCCAGCCGATCCCGGCGCCTGAAAGCTGGCTCGAACTCGCGCACACCCCTGCCTACGTCGATGCGGTCCTGACGCAGCGCGTCGACACGGCGACGGAGAAGGCGATCGGGTTTCCCGTCGACGCGCGCGTGGCGATGCGCTCGCGCTGCGCGACAGGCGGCACGGTGCTCGCGGCACGGCTGGCGCTGGAACGCGGCCTCGCCTGCAACACTGCCGGAGGGAGCCACCATGCGGCGCGTGAGGGGGGCGCGGGCTTCTCGGTCTTCAACGATGTCGCCGTCGCGGCCTCGGTGCTGATCGCCGATGGCGAGGTTGGACGTGTCCTCGTGTTCGACTGCGATGTGCACCAGGGCGACGGCACCGCGCGCATCTTCGCCGACGACGCGGCCGTGTTCACGCTGTCGATCCACGGCGAGCGAAACTATCCGCATCCGAAGGCCGTATCAGACCTCGACCTCGGCCTGCCCGACGGGACCGGCGACGACGAGTATCTCTCGATCCTTCCCGATCTCCTGCGTACCGCCCTGGAGCGCGCGCGGCCGGACATCGTCTTCTACAACGCTGGCGTCGATCCGCATGTGGACGACCGGCTCGGCCGCCTGTCGCTGAGCGATAGCGGGCTTGCCGAGCGCGACCGGCGAGTGATCGGCTTCTTCAGAGACCGCGGCATTCCCGTCGCGGGCGTGATCGGCGGCGGCTATTCGCGCGACATCGAGGCCTTGGCCCGCCGCCACTCCATCCTGCATCGTGTCGCCAGCGAGTTCGCCTGAACGTCAGCCACGGCCCGTCTTCAGAAGGCGGGACACGATGAAGATCGGCACGACCACGGCCGCGCCGAGGAGCACGTAGTCGATCACCCGGTTGAGCGAGCCGAACACGCTGTACCAGGCCCACTGCACGAACTCCCGCCCCCAGGCGACGATCTCGTAAGGACGAACGTCGAACCAGGACAGGAGGATGCCCACGAGCAGCGAGATGACCAGCAGCCGGACAAGCACGGACAGCGGCGATCCACCCAGAAATGTCGAGACCCGATCGGCCATGGCAGTCCTCTTTCTCCAGCGACC
Source organism: Aureimonas sp. Leaf324 (assembly GCF_001423245.1). Classification (GTDB taxonomy): domain Bacteria; phylum Pseudomonadota; class Alphaproteobacteria; order Rhizobiales; family Rhizobiaceae; genus Aureimonas. Next base: position 79,472 of record NZ_LMOH01000001.1, on the reverse strand, counting down.
CGTCGGAGGTAGAGGGCGGATTGTGGCGATGCAAGCGGCCCGTCTGCCACAAGCGTGAACGCAGATCTCACGCGTCGATCATCGCCTGGAGCGTTTCCAGCCGATCCGCCTCGGCGGCCGGCTTGTCCCACCGAAGTCGCGAAACGCGCGGAAACCGCATCGCGACGCCGGACTTGTGGCGGGTCGAGCGGGCGAGGCCTTCGAACGCCACCTCGATCACGAGACCATGATCCGGCTCGGCGCGCACCGAGCGGACCGGCCCGAAACGCTCGATCGTGTTGTCGCGAACGTACTTGTCGAGCTGCTTCAGTTCCTCATCGGTAAAACCGAAATAGGCCTTGCCCACGGGCACGAGTTCCGGCTGATCGTCGGGTCCCGTCCAGACGCCGAACGTGTAGTCGGAATAGAAGCTCGAACGCTTGCCGTGGCCGCGCTGGGCGTACATCAGCACGGCGTCGATCAGATGCGGGTCCTGCTTCCACTTGAACCAGGGCCCCTTCGGCCGGCCGGGAACGTAGGCCGAGTCCCACCGCTTCAGCATCAATCCTTCGATCACGGGATGCGGCGGGTCGGCCCGCAGGCGCGCCAGATCCTCGAACCGGTCGAACGCCACGAACGGCGAGATGTCGAAGCGGCTGGTCTCGAGCCCTTCAATGAAACGGTCGAGCCGCTTGCGGCGCTCCGCGAAGGGCAGCGCCCGCAGGTCTTCGGCCCCGTCCTGAAGGAGGTCGTAGGTTCGCATGAAGACGGGGTGCTTCTTCATCACGGCAGCCGACACGCTCTTGCGGTTCAGCCGCTGCTGGAGGTCGGAGAAGGTGCCGACCACGATATCGTCCCGGACCGCCCCCTGATGGGGGTGAACGGCCGGCCGGCCGCCCCCCTTGGCGGCGGGCCGCGCGACGAGCAGTTCGCCGTCAAGCGAGCCCTCGAAGGTCATGTAGTCGAGAAGGTCGGGAAAGGCGCCCGACACGTCGTCGCCGGTGCGCGAATAGAGGCGCTTCACACCGCGTTCGACCGTCGCCTGGACCCGGATCCCATCCCACTTCCACTCTGCTGCATAGTCTTGCGGCGTGATGCGGCCGTAGTCCGGCTCCTCGAGCGGCTGCGAGAGCATGACGGGCCGGAAGGGCGAGGCAGCGGCGGACACCGGCTTCAGCGCCCTCCCCTCCAGCCAGTCGAAGAGCTCGATGTAAGGCGGACGCAGACCGTGCCAGAGTTCCTCGATCTCGACGATGTCCTTGCCCCCGAAGTCGGCGAGAGCCTGTTTGGCGAGGCGCGAGGACACGCCGATCCGCAGCGATCCCGTGACGAGCTTCAGGAGGGCGTAGCGACCGGACGAGTCCAGCTTGTCCAGCCACGCTTCCACGAGGCGCGGCCCCTCGGCCCGCGTCGCCGCATCGAGTTCGGTTATCACCTGCTCGAGCGTCGGCGTATCGTTCCGCCGGACGACCTCGCCGTCATGCGGCGACGGCCACACCAGCGCGATGGTTTCCGCGAGATCGCCGACATAGTCGTAGGAATAGCCGAACAGAACCTCGTCCATCCGCTCGGTCATCAGGTCGCGCAGCATGGCAGGCTTGACCGAGCGGATATCGAGTTCACCGGTGATCGCAGCCAGCGCATAGCCGCGTTCGGGATCGGGAACGGTGCGAAAATGATCCGCCATCAACCGCAGCTTGCCGTTGCGCGACGGTGTCAGGACGAGGCGATCCAGGAGGTCGGCAAATCGCTGCAAGCGGGTGAACCGGAGGTTGGCGTTCAGCCGCTAGATAGTTCGCAGCGGGTACAGGGCGAGAAGCGATGCCGCCTCCAGCTGAATTCGTATCGACACCGGGCATCTCCGCCAGGGCGCGGCGAATTGCGATTCACGCTCTCGGAGCGGATGCCGGACGGTCGAGAGCTTCCGCGACGGGGCCCAGATCTCACACCTGCGCCGGGAGCGGTCTCGCTGTGGCCGCCAGCGCCGCGCGCTCCCGCAGGGCCAGGTGGTGCCTCGCGGTGAACACGGCGTCGGCATCCATCCCGGGCTCGCGGATCAACCAGTCGAGATAGTCGCTCGGCACGTCCGCGATCGTCGCGCCCTTGTATCGCCCGAAGCGAAAGCGGACGAGAAGCGCCGGCTCCGCCGACACCTTCTCCGCCCGGGCCAGAAAGTCCGCGGCATCGACGCACCGAGGCATCAGTTCCTGCGCGATCCGGCGCAGGAGAACCGCGGTGCAGAGGGCGTCGTAGAGGGCACGGTGCGGATGCGAACCTTCCAGCCTGTCCCGGACATCGGCGAGGTCCAGCGGCACGTACTTCACCAACGACTGGAGCCCGTGGGCCCGCACGCCCGGGAACGCCCGCAGAGCGAGCTTGTAGGTGCAGAGCCAGCGTCCCGGCAGGCGAAGCCGCGACCTGTCGAACGAGGCCCGCTGCGCCGCGTAGATCGGCGCCCCGGCGAAGCCAGCGCGCGCCGTATCGAAATCCGGCGCGCCGACGAGCGCCTCGTCCGAAATCCGGTGAACCCGCCGCGCGCCCGGCGAGATCGCAATGCTGCCTCGATCGACCAACGTCTCCCGCGGATCTCCGATCTGACCGGACACCAGATCGACATCCACCGACCCGATCTCGATCACCGCGTCATCTTCGAGTTTGTGACCCGCCGTTTCCACGTCGATCACCCGGACCAGGAGGTTCGGCTGATGCTGGAACAAATCCGGTTTAGGCGCGACGGCAGGGAACAGACTGGTCATCCCCGCCATATCGGCACTTTATGGCAACGGCGCCAGTGCGACGCGCCATCGCGGCCCGCTCCGGCGCAGTGATCGTATCTCGACCCGTAACGCCCCCCTTGGCGTCCGCGTACGGTCGAGCTAAACCAGGTCTTACGTTTACGTCAATCATGGAGCGACCCGATGGCCCTGCCCCCGATCCTGCAAGGTCGCCTGCGACTGCCACTCATCGGCGCCCCGCTCTTTATCATCTCGCATCCGGCCTTGGTGATCGCACAGGCACGGGCGGGCATCGTCGGCGCCTTCCCCGCCCTCAACGCCCGACCCGCCGAGCAACTCGACGACTGGCTTGCGGAAATCTCGGACGCGCTGACTCTTCCCCTTTCCGACGGTCGGCCCGCCGCGCCCTTCGCGGTCAACCAGATCGTCCACCGCTCCAACAAGCGGCTTGAGGCCGATCTCGCCGTTTGCGTCCGGCACAAGGTTCCGATCGTCATCACCTCGCTCGGTGCTGTGGAAGAGGTCAATCAGGCGGTCCATTCCTATGGCGGGATCGTCTTTCACGACGTGATCAACGATCGATTTGCCCACAAAGCGATCGAAAAGGGAGCGGACGGACTGATCGCGGTGGCAGCGGGCGCCGGTGGCCATGCCGGCACGCTATCTCCCTTCGCGCTGGTGGCCGAAATTCGGCGCTGGTTCGACGGCCCGCTGTTCCTGTCCGGCGCGATCGCCACCGGTGGCGGAATCCTGGCGGCCCAGGCTGCGGGCGCGGACGGCGCCTATATCGGTTCCGCGTTCATCGCCACGACGGAAGCCCGAGCCGACGAGCGCTACAAGGCCGCAATCGTCGCCAGCCGAGCCCAGGACATCGTCTACTCCAACCTTTTCACAGGCATTCACGGCAACTACCTTCGCGCCTCGATCGAAGCCGCCGGGCTCGATCCGAATCACCTCCCGGAAAGCGATCCATCCAAGATGGATTTCGGAGCTGAGAAAGGCGCAAAAGCCTGGCGGGACATCTGGGGCGCCGGCCAAGGGGTCGGCTCGATCGATGCCGTCACGCCCGTTTCCGAACTCGTGGAGCGTCTGCTCAAAGAATACCACGATGCCCGCGCGCGCCTTTCGATCGCTTAATCTCCGCGCCAGTTTCGTCACAAAACCGCTTGAACCTCGAGCCCAATGGCGCTATCAGAACCCCATCCGCCGGGCACGAGCCTAGGCCGGGCCGCTTTAGCTCAGTCGGTAGAGCACATCATTCGTAATGATGGGGTCAGGTGTTCGAATCACCTAAGCGGCACCACCCTCAACACCCTGCAAACATTGGTCTTTTGACCTTTAGATGACTGCCACTTACCCGGCTGTATCGGCCGTTTGGGGGAGTTCTGGGGGAATCGCTTTTTAGCGGAGACGTTCAGGTTCCTTGGCGGATCGTGAGCGTCGGGGCGGGATTTTCAGGGTTTAGGAAAACTTCTCGCTAACCGCGATCGCTGATCGGGACTGCTGGACGGGCGAGGGACGCGCTAGTCTTCTCCTTACCCCCAAAGCAGGGTGCAACGTCCGCCGAATAACCCAGGTCTGAAATCCTGGTGACCGCGGGTAGCGTCGCAGCACCCACCCCCCGCCCTTCCCGTTCCCGATCGCCAAGGTGGCCCTGTGTCTTCCGACGCCGCGAGTCTGTACGACGTCCTGATTTCCCAAACCCAGATCTACGACGAAAGCCTCCAGCCCGTTCTCGCGGGCAAGGAGTACGCCGCCCTCGACTTCCTGCTGAAGGGTGGCCCGCCCGCCGACGGCTCGATTATGACGGACTTCAGCTTGTGGGCCGAGAACATCCGCCGGCGTCGCCTGCTGTCCGAAGACGGCGAACTCCGGCTGCTCATCGCGTGCACGAATCTGCCTACTCGTGCGATCCTGAGAGATCTGCGGGATCACATGCCGGCCGGCAACGAGCGGCAGCGGGTTGATTACTGGCTCGCGGTCCACGGGGACCTCGACGCTGCCAACGAACTGTATCGGCGGTACCATCAGTCGGTGGACCTCCGGGCCGCGTTCGTGCTCGGACTGGAGAAGCACGCGAAGTCCATTGCCCGGAACCACGCCTGGTCGTGGCATCCCGGCATCGAGATCAAGATCCTGATCCGCGGTGCGGCCGAACTCGCCACGCGCATCGCTCTGCAGGTCGGCGCGGTGAGCGCCGTCTGCGACTGGCGCGAGGCAATCAAGCGTCCCAGCGCACAGGAGGAGCACGCTGCGGCAGAGAAGGCATGGCTGCGCGATCTGGTCACGATCGCGAGGACGAAGGCATACGAACGCGAAATCGAGAAGACCAGGACCGTCGACGTCGAGGCTGAAGACTACGTCGGCCCGGACGACCCGAACCGGTACTGCCGTGCTGGTTCCGGGTTGTTGTGGGATGATCATCTCGGCGTCGTCGTCGACGAGAGTTCGGACGAGCCGCCCGAAGAGCGGACTGCCAGGATCCATGCGCACGTCGCGCAGGTGACGGCGGAGAGGGAGGCTGCACGGCCGGACCGGCCTACGGCTGCGTATCCGTACCTCGTCGTCCTCGCCGATCTGGAGCTTTCGGAGGGCGGTCGGAAGGCTCCCGGCGGCGACAACGAACTCGTCAGGCATCTGGGAGCGATCTCGGGCCGTCACATCGAACTCGCGTGTGCGCCGGACAATGTGTTCGGCATTGCTGGGAGGCTCGGTGACGCCTGGCCGCATGCTCGCGAGGCGATCGATCGGATCCTCCGGGACGTCCTGCCCGGCGAACCGATCCGGTTCCGTCCGACGCTCCTCGTCGGCAAGCCGGGTTCCGGCAAGACGTCCTTGGCCCGCGAGATCGGGACGGCTCTGGGCCTGCACACGACGGTTTATCCGTGCGCATCCGTGTCCGACAACTCGTTCGGCGGCACGCCCATGCAGTGGGGCACCAGGAGGGCATCCACGCCCCTCGAGGCGATCCGGGCAGCGAACCTCGCCAACCCGGTCCTCGTGCTGGATGAGATCGAGAAGACGGGTAGCGGCGGCAACCACGGTTCCCTTCTGACGTCGCTCCTACCGATGCTCGAACGGCACACGGCCTCGGCGTATTTCGAGGTCGGCATCGAGCGTCCGTCCGACCTGTCGTTCGTAAGCTTCATTGCGACGGCGAACAGTCTGGTAGACGTCCCCGCGCCTCTCCTCGACCGCTTCCGGGTGATCGAGATGCCGGACGCAGGCCCCGAACACCTGGGCGATCTCGCCCGGCGGATCGTTGCGGACATCGCGATCGATGACGGTCTGGACCCCGCCTGGACTCCGGCGCTGGCATACGACGAGCTGGCCGTGATCCGACGTATGTGGAAGGGCGGCTCCCTCCGTCGTCTACGGACGGCAATCCAGGCGACGCTGGACGCACGGGAAACGGTGCTGCGCGGGAGGCCGATGTGATCCTCGCGCTCCCGATCGACGTCAGGGAACGTCTGGACCGCATCGAACGTGAGGAAGGCGTCCCGCCCCTGGAGGTCTGCCACCAGGCCATCTCGGTCTTCTCTCAACTCACCGGACCGGAGCGTCGCGCACTCGGCGTCACGGCCATCGGCCTGGTCATGGAACGCCATTACAAAGCAGGAGGTCACGCATGAAAGTCTGGATCATGAGCGACCTGCACGATGACTTCTCCCGGTCGGCGATAGGCATCTGGCAGCCTCTCGCCGACGTCGAAGCCGACGTCCTGGTCGTCGCCGGCGACATCGCAGGCAGGCTGTCAACGATGGGGCGGGACTGGCTAGAGGGGCAGCGCCGCCGCCTAGGCATCCCGATCATCGTCGTCGCGGGAAACCACGATTTTTGGGGTGGCTCGGTCGATCGCGAGATCCCCAGGTTCCGGGAGCGGCTCCAGCACGACGGCATCCACGTCCTCGACGGCGACACGGTCGAGATCGGCGGCGTCCGCTTCGTCGGCGGGACGCTCTGGACGGACTATGGGATATGTCGCGACGGCGTCCACAAGGGCCAGATCGAGGCTTTGGCGAACATGAACGATTTCCGGTACACGAGGGCCGGCGTCGATCGGGAACGGCCCAGGCTCACACCACAGCACCTAGTCGGCATCCACGCCCGGCACCGGAAAGTGATCGTCGAGACGCTGGCGACGCCGTTCGATGGCCCGACGGTCGTCGTCACGCACCATGCGCCGTCGACGCGTTCCCTGCGCCACGGCGAGGTCAGGGAACGGCTGGACGCTGCCTACGCCTCGCACCTCGAGGACGTCATGCACGACGGTCGGCCGGCGCTCTGGGTGCACGGGCACATTCACTGCCAGCGCGACTACACCGTTTTCGGGACGCGGGTGATCTGCAATCCGAGAGGCTACGTGCGGTCGAGACGCGTTCAGGGCGTCGGCTTCGATGAGATCGAGAACCCGGCTTTCGATCCTAGGTTGGTCGTCGAGGTTTGAGGTCGCCCGACCCCTTCCGACCCCTACCGGACTCTCAGCTCGAAATAACCGAGGCTCAGAAGCGGACATTCCGGCACCCAAGTTTTTACGATGAGTATTTTGCCGTCCCGACAAGACGCTTCGTCGGGTCGAATCGTAGGACCGTTTGTCCAAGGGACCGTCATGGCCAAAGCGGTTCGCAGGTGCTACGACTCCTGCATCAAAGGGAGACTGGGACTTGGAATCGCGGCGCAACGGCTCGAACGGATGGATGGTGCGGCTCGCCGCCTTCCTGTTCGTCGTTCAGGCCGCGCTGCTCGGCTTCTCCCTGAGCGCCACCGCCGACCTCTTGCCCCGTGACCAGTTCGGCAACGTCCTCTGCGTCACGGACGGCAAGGGCGGCAACCACAAGCCAACGGACAAGTCCGATCACCATTCCAAGCTGATGGAATGCTGCTCGATGGGCTGCGGCATGTTCGGGGCTCCCAGCGCTCCGCCGCCGACGCTCGTGTCGCTGCTCGTCCGCCAGCCCGTCATCCTGTCCGTGCCGTTCGTCCTGTACGAGGACGTCGGCTCCGGTGCCGTCGAGACGCCTCGAAGCACCCGAGGCCCGCCTCTCTCCGCCTGACGACCGAGCCCCCGCCGCGTCCGTGGCGGGATCGTATGCGTCATTTGCGACGGCACCGCGCCTTTGGCGTCGGTCGCCCGGTCGCCGAGAGGCTGTTCTCATGCATATCAATTGTGGCGCCTCCGGGCGCACGACGGTCCGGCATCGTCCACTTGCTGGCGCCCTCCCAGCGGTTTCGGCAGGACGCGCCGATACGTCCCCGCTCAGTGCGCGAAGCGGCCGGGTCCGATGACCCGTGGCAACCGCTTCTTCCTTTCGCTCGCCGCCGTCTTGGTCCTTGGGGGCGCTGTCGGCGCGGCCGCGGTCCTTGGTCCTTGGAACCGGAGCGACAGTGTGGCGACGCTGCTCGGCGCGCCGTTCCGGCTGACGAGCGACGAAGGCAGGCCGATCTCGGACACCGACTTGCGGGGCAAGCCGACGGCGCTGTTCTTCGGCTTCACCTTCTGCCCGGAGGTTTGCCCGACGACGCTTGCCGAACTCGCCGGACTGATGGGCGAACTCGGCCCCGACGCCGAACGGCTCAACGTCGTCTTCGTGTCGGTGGACCCGAAGCGGGACACACCGGAGGTCTTGCACACGTACCTCTCCGCCTTCGACGAGCGCATCCGCGGGATCACGGGCGAGCCGGACGCCGTGCGGGCGATGGCCAAGAGCTACGGGATCTACGTCAAGCGGGTTCCCACTGAGGACGGTGGCTACACGATGGACCACACCGCTGCCGTGCTCCTCCTCGATGCGGCCGGCGGGTTCGTCGGCACGATCGCCTACGAGGAAGGGCACGACAACGCCCTCGCAAAGCTGCGGCGGCTTGCCTCGCGCACGACGACCTGAACGGGCGCCAAGGGCGCCCGCGTTCCGTCCTGTCGCTCGCCCGAACCGGCGAGCCACCCCGTCACCAAGTGCAATCGCCCGGACAGGTTCTCCGTCCGTGCGCCGAACGTCTTTCTCGCATGGAGACAAGCCCGTGAACCGCAGGGACTTCTCGCTGGCCCTCGGGGCCGCCGCGGGCCTCGGCGTGCTCGCGCCCGGTACCGCATCGGCGGCCAAGAGCCCGACGCCCGCCGCTTCTGCGGCGGACGGGCCGAGCTTCGCAATGCTCGTCCACCCGAAGATGATCCTTCTCGACCTCGTTGGCCCGCTGACCGTCTTCAACGTCATGGGGGCGCGGATCCACCTCGTCGGCCGCACGCCGGCCCCGGTCGCATCCGAGGTCGGCATCCCGGTGACCCCGACGACGACCTATCCCGACTGCCCGCGCGACGTGGACGTCCTCTTCGTCCCCGGCGGGCTCGGCGGCACCGTCGACCTGATGGACGATCCCGGCACGATCGCCTTCCTCCGGGAGATGGGAGAGCGTGCCCGCTTCGTCACCGCGGTCTGCACCGGCACCCTCCTTCTCGGAGCGGCCGGGCTCATCCGCAGCAAGCGCGCGACGACGCACTGGTACGTCCGCGATCTCCTCCCCCTGTTCGGCGGGGTCCCGACCGAGGAACGCGTCGTCGAGGACGGAAACCTCGTCACCGGCGGGGGCGCGACGGCCGGCGTCGACTTCGGCTTGACGCTCGCGGCCCGGATGAAGGGCGAGGACGCGGCAAAGCGCATCCAGCTCGTCCTCGAATACGATCCGAAGCCGCCGTTCCCGGCAGGATCGCCCGCGGGCGCGGGCGCGGACATCACGGCCGAGGTCCTGCGCCGACGCGGACCCGCGCTCCAGGACGCTAGGCGCGCGGCCGAACGGGCGGCCGCTCGCATGCCTGCCTGACGGACGGCACGCCCCTCTTCACACCTCGAACCACGAAAGACCGCCGAATGTCCGACATCACCGCCGACCGGATGGACAGCGCGGCCCGCGCCTCCGCCGTCGACCTCTACCGCGCCGTCTGGCGCTGGCACTTCTACGCGGGGCTCTTCGTCCTGCCCTTCCTAGTCACCCTGTCGGTCACCGGGGCGCTGTACCTGTTCCGCGAGGAGATCGACGCCTTCATTCATGCCGACCTCCAGCGCGTGCAGGTTGTCGAAGGCGCGCAGACCATCGCTCCGTCGCGCATGGTGGACGCGGCGCTCGCGGCCTATCCGGGAACGGCGGTCAAGTTCACCGACCCCGCCGTTCGGGAAGCCTCCGCCGAGGTGACGATCAAGACGCCCGACGGCGCGCGCATAGCCGTCTACGTGAACCCCTATGACGGCCACGTCCTCGGCTCGATCGCCGACCGGGGCACGGTCATGTGGACCGTGCGTTATCTCCACTCGCTGCGGTACTTCGGCCCCGTCGCACGCGGCGTCATCGAGATCGCGGGCGGCTGGGCCATCCTGCTGGTGGCGACCGGCATCTACCTCTGGTGGCCTCGCGGTCAGAAGGGCGGCGTCGTGTCGGTTCGCGGCGACCGGACGAAACGCGTGTTCTGGCGAGACACCCATGCCGTCACGGGCCTCTTCGTCGGCGGCTTCATTGCCTTCCTGGCGCTGACGGGCATGCCCTGGTCGCAGGTCTGGGGCGGCCAAGTGAACGAGTGGGCCAACGGCTCGAACTTCGGCTACCCCTCCGGCGTGCGCGTCGACGTGCCGATGTCCGGCCAGAAGCTGTCGGCCGAGGGGCTGACGACCTGGTCGCTCGAGCAGGCGCAGGTGCCGAACTCGGCCCCTTCCGACGCCACGCCGATCGGCCTCGACCGGGCCGTCGCCGAGTTCGACGAACTGGGGCTTCACCACGGCTACGCCGTCAACCTGCCGACCAAGCCGACCGGCGTCTACACGGGCTCGGTCTATCCCGACGACCTCGCCCAGCAGCGCGTCGTCCATCTCGACCAGTACACCGGCAAGCCGCTCCTCGACATGAGCTACGCCGACTACGGCCCGATGGGGCGTGCGCTCGAATGGGGCATCAACTTCCACATGGGCCAGCAGTTCGGCCTCGCCAACCAGATTCTCCTTGTCCTCGTCTGCATCGGCAACGTGGTGCTGGCTGTCTCGGCGGCCGTCATGTGGTGGAAGCGCCGCCCCGGCCGCTCGATGGGCGTGCCGCCGATGCCAAAGGACAAGCGGGTGTTCCGCGGCCTGATCGCGATTCTCGCCATCGGCGGCATCGTCTTCCCGCTGATGGGCGCCTCGCTGCTCGTGATGCTGGCGATGGATTTCGCCGTCTCGAAGCTCCGCTCCGCGCGCGAGGCGCGTCCCGCCTGAGGGCTGGCGCAAAGCCGCACATCGTCAATCCCAACCGCCGGAACCACGTCCGCGTCCCGGCCTCCATCCAAAAAGGAACCCAGTCCATGATCAGGATCACTCTCGCTGCCCGGCGAGGCGCGACGGCCCTCGTTCTCGCCTGCGCAACGCTCGCCGCCGCGTCGATGACCGCCGAGGCCCACGAGTTCAAGGTCGGCTCGATCGGGATCGAGCACCCCTGGAGCCGCGCCACGCCGCCGGGCGCCAGGACGGGCGCGGGCTATCTCGCCCTGTCGAACTCCGGCACCGAGACCGACCGCCTCGTGTCGGCCGCCTCGCCGATGGCCGAGAAGGTCGAGGTCCACGAGATGACGATCGTCGACGGCGTCATGAACATGAGCCAAGTCGCGGGCGGCATCGAGATCCCCGCCGGCGGCGAGGCCGCACTCGCGCCGGGCGGCTTCCACCTCATGCTGGTCGGCATCAAGGAGCCGTTCAAGCAGGGCGACATGGTGCCCGTCACGTTGACCTTCGAGAAGGCCGGCTCCGTCGAGGTCGAACTCGACGTCGGCTCGATGGGCGCCAAGGAGCCCGCGCACGATCACGGCACCGCGGACCCGGCCCACGCGCACTGACGCGTCCGGCTCCGTACCGAACGAACCAACACCCCAATCCACCCGCCCGAGGACCTCGACAAGGCCAGGGCAAACCCGAAGGGACCATCCCATGACCAAACGCATTCTCATCACGGCGGCAGCCACCGCGGCCATGCTCGGCCAGGCCTCCGCGCACGTCACCCTGGAGACCCAGGAGGCCAAGGTCGGCGGTAGCTACAAGGCCGTGTTCCGCGTCGGCCACGGCTGCGAGGGCGCGCCGACGACGACCATCCGCGTGCGCATCCCGGACGGCGTCATCTCCGTCAAGCCGATGCCGAAGGCCGGCTGGGAGATCGCGACGAAGACCGAAGCCTACGGCAAGACCTTCGACTACTACGGCACGCCGCTCACCGAGGGCGTGCGCGAGGTCACCTGGAGCGGCGGCAACCTGCCCGACGCCTACTACGACGAGTTCGTCATGCGCGTGTACCTGACGCCCGACCTCGCCACCGGGGGCAAGCTCTGGTTCCCGGTCGTGCAAGAATGCCCGGAAGGCAAGGCCGAGCGCTGGATCGAGATCCCCGAGGCTGGGAAGACAGCCGACGACTACGAGTACCCGGCCGCGGGCGTGACGCTCCTGCCGAAGAACTGACTGTCCGGCGGTGCGGTCCCGCCGCACCGCCCCCCGCCATGGAGGCGCGCATGTCCATCCCGTTCCGACCGGGCACCCTACGAGACGCCGTGCTCGGCTTGATCGCCCTCGTCTCGGCGCTCGTCGCCGGGATGGCGGCCGCGTATGCGCATGCGGGCCTTGTCTCCACGTCTCCGTCCGACGGAGCCGTTCTCGACGTCGCGCCTTCGCGCTACGAGATGACGTTCAGCGAACCCGTGTCCCCGCTCCGCATCGTCCTGGTCGGCCCCGACGGCTCGAGCCGCGACTTGTCGGGGGCCAGCCTCTCGGGCAACACGCTCGGTGTTCCCGCGCCCGGCGACATGGTTCAGGGGACGCACGTCCTGTCCTGGCGCGTCGTCTCGGCGGACGGCCATCCCGTCGCCGGCTCGGTCGTCTTCTCCCTCGGAAGCACCAGCGCGACCCCGACCGCGACGATGACGGACGACCTCGGCGTGCGCATGCTCGTCTGGGCGTCGCGTGTTCTTCTGTATGTCGGGCTCTTTCTCGGGGTCGGCGGCGCGACCGGGCTTCTCGTGGGGTCACGGCCGTCCGGCGCCGCACTGCGTCTGGTCCGTGCGGCCCTTCTGGTGGGACTTCTCGCGACACCCGTCGCGCTGATCGCCCAGGGGCTCGATGCCCTCGGCGCGCCTTTGGCGGCGCTCACCGATCCCCAGGTGTGGCAGGCGGGTGCGGGAACCAGCTTCGCCTGGACGCTCGCGGTTGCGGCCGCGGCCATGGCGGTGGCGCTCCTAACGACATGGGTGCCCGGCCAGTTCCTTGCCGCGCTGCTGTCGTCTGCCGCGTTGCTCGGCGTCGGAGCTGCCTTTGCGTCGAGTGGTCACGCCTCGAACGCCTCTCCGACATGGCTGATGCGCCCGGCGGTCGCCGTGCACGGGCTGGCCGTCGCCTTGTGGATCGGCGCCCTCGTGCCGCTCGCCGCGTCGCTGCGCGGAGGCCCTTCGGTCGGCGCGGCGGCGCTGCGACGCTTCTCGCAGCTCATCCCGTGGGTCGTCGTCGCGCTACTGGTATCGGGCACGGTTCTCGCGGTGGTGCAGGTCGGCGTCGTCTCCGCGCTCTGGGCCACCGCCTACGGAAGGGTCCTCCTCGCCAAGCTCTGCCTCCTCGCGGTCCTGTTCTCGCTCGCGGCCTACAATCGTTGGCGCCTCACGGAGCAGTCGTTGCGTGGCGAGCCGTCGGCGACCGTGTCGATGGCCCGTGTGATCGTCGTCGAGATCGGCGTGGCGGTCCTGATCCTGTCGGCGGTCGCCCTATGGCGCTTCACGCCGCCGCCGCGCGTCGAGGCGGCGGTCGCGGCCGAGCCCATCTCGGCCCACGCGATGGGACGAACCGTCATGGCCGACCTGTCGCTGGTCCCCGGCCGGGCCGGGCCCGTCACCGCCGAAGCGACGCTCTTCACCATCGACTACGGACCCGTCGCCCCGACGTCCGTCACTTTCGTGTTCGAGCAGGCCGCCAGCGGCATCGGCCCCATCCGGCGGCCAGCCGAGAACCGCGGCGACGGGGTCTGGCGGACGGATGTGACGCTGCCCGTTCCCGGCGCGTGGGCTGTCCAGTTGGAGGTGTTGATCGACGACTTCAGCCTAGAACGCATCGCGACGACGATCGACGTCAGACCCTGACGACGGTCTCGCCGCCCGACAGCCCCGACCACCGATCAGCGTTGGAGAACGAAAGGATCATCTCGATGTCATCGCCCGCTTCAGCCAACCGCATGCTCGCGATCGGCGGTCTCGTCACACTTCTCGGCGTGCTCCTCACCGCCGTTGGCTTCGTCTATGTCGGTCAGGCGGAGCACAGCGCGGTCAAGCGCCCGTTCGCGCTTGTCGACACCGCGGGCCGGACGGTGACCGAGCACGTGTTCGAGGGACGCCCGTCGCTCGTCTACTTCGGTTACACCAACTGCCCCGAAGTCTGCCCGACGACGCTGATCGAGATGGCCGACTGGCTGAACGAGCTGGGTCCGGAAGGCCGAGACCTTCAGGCGCTCTTCTTCACCATCGACCCCGAGCGCGACACGCCGGACGTCGTGGGGCCCTACGTCGCCTCGATATCCGACCGGATCGTCGGCGTGACGGGAAGCGAGGCGGAGATGCACAAGGCGTCGCAGGCCTGGCTCGTCGTCGCCCGCAAGAATGGGGACGGCAACGACTACCACATGAAGCACACGACCTCGCTGCTGCTCGTCGGGCGGGACGGTCGGCTGAAGGGACTGATCCCCTACGCCACGCCCCGGGAGGAGGCGATCGACAAGATCCGGCAGGTGCTTCTACGGCAGGAGCCGGTACAACTGGCGGGAACGTGACGCAGGCCGGCCAAGTGCGAAGATGCGTCGTTGCCGTCACGCCGTCGTGATGGCAAAGATGCGCGACGCGAACGGTGCGCGGCCCGGTCGTCGGCTTGAACGGGGAGTCGGCGACGAACCGAAGTCAACGCAAAGGACCCGCCGTCCCCGCGACCGATACTAGTTGGGACGCCTCGTTCCTCACAGGAGACCACCATGCGCAGAGCGTTTCCCCTTGCCCTAGCGGCCTCCCTCCTTCCGACAGTCGCCTTCGCCCATACCGGGGTCGGCGACACGGCCGGCTTCCTCCATGGCTTCGAGCACCCGATCGGCGGTCTCGACCACATCCTCGCGATGGTCGCGGTCGGCGTGTTCGCCTACGTCCTCGGCGGCCGTGCGCTGTGGCTGGTCCCCGCCGCCTTCGTCGGCATGATGGTCGTCGGCTTCTCGCTCGGCGTCGCACAGGTCGACGTGCCGTTCGTCGAACTCGGCATTGCACTCTCCAGCGTCGTGATCGGCGGGGCGGCCGCCCTCGGCCGGCCGATGCCCGTCGGCGTCGCCATGGCTCTGGTCGGGGTGTTCGCCGTCTTCCACGGACACGCCCACGGGGCGGAGATGCCCGAGACGGCCGGCGGGCTGACCTACGCCGCCGGGTTCATCGCGGCGACCGCCCTCCTGCACGCGACGGGCATCGCGCTGGCGTTCGGGATTGCCTCGTTGATCGGCCGCTACGGACGGACCGTGGCCCGCGCCGCAGGTGCCGTCTTCGCGCTGGGCGGCGTCGGCATCCTCGCCGGCTGGCTCTAGTCCCTGGTCGCGGTGCCGGGCGGTCGACCCGCCCGGCACTTGGCTAACCTGTCTTCGGGACACCGCGTCGACTTCAGCGCGCAAGCTCCTCGCGGACGATCGCGGCACCCGCGCCCAACGCCTTCAGCTTGCCCCGTGCCACGTCGCGGGACAGGGGGGCCATGCCGCAGTTCGTCGCGGGGATCAGCTTGTCGGCGTCCACGAACCGGAGCGCATTGCGCAGGGTGTCGGCGACCTCCTCGGGCGTTTCGATCGCGTCGGTTGCCACGTCGATCGCGCCGACCATCACCTTCTTGCCGCGGACGAGTTCGATCAGGTCCATCGGCACGCGCGAGTTCCGGCACTCGAGCGAGACAATGTCGATCCCCGACTTTTGGAGGTTGGGGAAGGTCTTCTCGTACTGCCGCCATTCCGAGCCGAGGGTCATCTTCCAGTCGGTGTTGGCCTTGATCCCGTAGCCGTAGCAGATGTGGACCGCGGTCTCGGCCTTCAGCCCCTCGGCGGCCCGTTCCAGGGCCGCTATCCCCCAGTCGTTCGCCTCGTCGAAGAAGACGTTGAACGCCGGCTCGTCGAACTGGACGATGTCGACGCCGACGGCCTCGAGTTCCCTCGCCTCCTCGTTGAGGATGCACGCGAACTCCCACGCGAGCTTCTCGCGGCTCCGGTAGTGGGCGTCGTGGAGCGTGTCGATCATCGTCATGGGACCCGGAAGCGTCCACTTGATCGGCTGCGCGGTCTGCGCCCGCAAGAACCTCGCGTCCTCGATGAAGACCGGCTTCGTGCGCGAGACGGCGCTGACCACGGTCGGCACGCTGGCATCGTAGCGGTTGCGGATTCGGACGACCTCGCGCTTCTCGAAGTCGACGCCGCCGAGATGCTCGACGAAGGTGGTGACGAAGTGCTGGCGCGTCTGTTCGCCGTCGCCGACGATGTCGATCCCCGCCTGCCGCTGGTCGTCCAAGGCCAAG
Source organism: Aureimonas sp. Leaf324 (assembly GCF_001423245.1). Taxonomy (GTDB): domain Bacteria; phylum Pseudomonadota; class Alphaproteobacteria; order Rhizobiales; family Rhizobiaceae; genus Aureimonas. The sequence goes on along the minus strand of NZ_LMOH01000001.1, from coordinate 63,199 downwards.
CGCAGGGCATCCCGCTTGCCCGCGAGAAGCTCGTATCCTTCGAGTTTCCAGGGCGACCAGAGCGTCCGGGGCTCGGCGAGCCAGGAAGGCTTCGGCAGGCTGCCCGCCGTGGTGGTCGGCAACAGGATCGTCATGCTGGTTGTCCTCTCGTGTCCGTTCGGTTCATAGGTCCGCGGTCGCCGACCAGCGTTCGAGCTGGGCGCCAAGCGGCTTGATGACGTGCTGTTCGGCAAAGCGGCCCTGCTCGACGGCCAGCCGGCTGCGCTCGTCCCGGTCGTAGACGATGCGGGTCAGGGAGTAGTCCTGCCAGGTCAGGCTCGGTCGGTAGTGCTCGGCCGCCGGGGAGTTCGCATTGTAGATCTCCGGGCGGTAGATCTTCTGGAAGGTCTCCATCACGGCGACCGTGCTGGCCAGCTCGCCATTGGAATAGTCGCCCGTCAGGTCGCCGAGATGGTAGAAGGCGAGCGGCGCGACGCCGCCCGGCGGCAGGAAGTAGCGCGCCCGCATCCCCATCCTGGCGAAGTAGTCGTCGGTCCTGGAAGGGCGTTCGGCCCCGTATTCCACTCCGAGGATGGGGTGGGCGTTCGCGGTCCGGCGGTAGGTCTCCCGGCTGGACACGCTGAGGCAGACGACGGGCGGCTTCGCGAACCGTTCCCGATAGGCGCCGGAGGCCAGGAGGCGCTTGAACAGGTTGCCGTGCAACTCGCCGAATCCCTCCGGCGCGCCGCCTTCAGGGTGCTCTCGGAGGTGGTCCGCCAGGCGGACGCTGAAGTCGTAGTCGCGGACGTAGGACGAGAGGTTGTTGCCGACCATACCGTCGAACCGCTCGCCGGTGCGCCTGTCGACGACGGTCGCCGCCAGAATCTCGATCAGGGGCAAGGTCTCGGCCTCCTCGCGCGCTCCGACCGTCAGGTCGACGGTGACGATCGCAAGCTCGACCGCGTAACGGTCCCCCGCCGGGTTGTCCCAAGGCATGAGGGAGTTGAAGCGGTTGTCGATCATCGCGAGCGTGTTCCGAAGGTTCTCCCGACGACGGTCCCCGCGGGCGAGGTTGGCGAAGTTCGTGGTGATGCGCGTGTGGTCGGCGGGACGGTAGTCCTCGTCGAACGGGACGCTGCTGATCGTGAAGGCGAAGGCGCTGTTCGTCATGACCCACCGTCTCTGGTCAGGCGGGGGGCATGGGTCGAACGCGCAAGGGAAGTGCCTCCATGGCGGTGGCCATGGGCGCGGGCTTCGAGCGCGATCCACCGGAGGAACCCCCGTCCGAGGAACGTCTTGCGTCGGAGGCAGGTCTCCTGGCTCACGGGTCAATGCGACGGTTCCGGCCTTCCCGAGCCTCTTGCAAGGCGCAGTGGCACCCGAGGAAACCGCCGCTCGCCGCTTACAGTTGCGGGGGCAGCGCCAGACTCCGCCCGCAAGGGCGCCACTGGCTTCCCGTCTTAGCCCCACCGCCATGCCTGGGATGGGGAACCTCGACAGCGACCATTCAACACGATCTCAGCCGGGGTGTCAATGAGGACATAAGGACATCTTTATGTCCGTATATCTTGCCTAGCGCGACGAACGGCGCAGGGGCCTCGTTCACGGCCCCCTCCCTCTCGGACACGCCTCACGTCAGTCCCAGGCGAGCGCGCCGCCGTTCTGGTACTCGATGACGCGGGTCTCGAAGAAGTTCTTCTCCTTCTTCAGGTCCATCACCTCCGACATCCACGGGAACGGGTTCTCGGTCTCGGGGAACACGGGGGCAAGCCCGAGCTGGGCGCAGCGGCGGTTGGCGATGAAGCGCATGTACGCCTCGCAGCTCGAGGCGTTCAGCCCGAGGAAGCCGGTCGGCATCGTGTCGCGACCGTAGGCCGCCTCCAGCTCGGCGCCCTCACGCAGCATGGCGCGCAACTCGTCCTGGAAGGCGGGCGTCCAGAGGTGCGGGTTCTCCGCCTTGATCTGGTTGATGACGTCGATGCCGAAGTTCAGGTGAATGCTCTCGTCGCGCAGGATGTACTGGTACTGCTCGGCGATGCCTTGCATCTTCCCCCGCCGCCCGAGCGACAGGATCTGCGCGAAGCCCGTGTAGAACCACATGCCCTCGAACACGACGTAGAAGGCGACGAGGTCCTTCAGGAAGGCGCGGTCCGCCTCCGGCGTCCCGGTGCGGAAGTGCGGGTCCTCGATGCCCTGCGTGTGCTTGAGTGCCCAGGCCGCCTTGTCGGTGATGGACGGCACCTCGCGGTACATGTTGAACAGCTCGCCCTCGTCGAGCCCAAGGCTCTCCACGACGTACTGGAACGTGTGCGTGTGGACCGCCTCCTCGAAGGCCTGTCGCAGGAGGTACTGGCGGCACTCGGGGTTCGTCAGGTGGCGGTAGATCGCCAGCACGATGTTGTTGGCCACCAGGCTCTCCGAGGCGGCGAAGAAGCCGAGGTTGCGCTTCACCATGCGCCGCTCGTCCTCAGTGAGGCCCCCCGCCGACTTCCACAGCGCGATGTCGGCCTGCATGGAGACCTCGGTCGGCATCCAGTGGTTGTTGCAGGCCGAGAGGTACTTCTCCCAGGCCCAGCCGTAGCGCATCGGCAGGAGCTGGTTCACGTCGGCGCGGGCGTTGATCATCCGCTTCTCCGACACCGAGACGCGGCCGCCGTTGCGATCGACGGTGTCGGTCGTGATCTCGGTCGCAGTCGCCGGCGGCGGTGCGATGTCGTCGGGGACGGGCGTGGCGGCGGGGATGTTCGCGGCGGTCGCGGGGACGGAGTCGTTCCAGTCGAGCATGGGAGCGTCTTTCGAAGGGAGAAGTGGCCCGCCGCCGGTCGGCGGGCTGAGGAAGATCATTGCGAGTGACGGCCTACTGGCAGGCCTCGCACTCTGGATCGTCGATCGAGCAGGCCCTGCCCCATGCCGCGTCCGGCACGCGGATCTCCGCGGGCACCGAGGCCGTCGCCGCCGCCGCCATCGGCGCGGCCGCAACGGCGTTCAGCTTGCCGTCGGTGACCTTCAGGGTGGACTTCTCGACATGCGTCGCCGAGCGGGTGCGCAGGTAGTAGGTCGTCTTCAGGCCGCGGTCGAAGGCGAGGCGGTAGAGCGCGTCGAGCGCCTTGCCCGACGGCGCGGCGAGGTAGAGGTTCAGGGACTGCCCCTGGTCGATCCACTTCTGCCGCCGGGCGGCCGCCTCGATCAGCCACGCGGAGTCGATCTCGAAGGCGGTGGCGTAGAGGCGCTTCAAGTCGTCCGGCACGCGGTCGATGGGACCGAGCGACCCGTCGTAGTACTTGAGGTCGGAGACCATGACCTCGTCCCAGAGGCCCCTTGCCTTCAGGTCGCGCACCAGGGCGGCGTTCACCACCGTGAAGTCGCCCGACATGTTCGCCTTGACGAAGAGGTTCTGGTAGGCGGGCTCGATCGATTGCGACACGCCGCAGATGTTCGAGATCGTCGCCGTCGGCGCGATTGCCATCGTGTTGGAGTTGCGCATGCCGACCGAGCGGACGCGGACGCGCAGGGCCTCCCAGTCCAACGTCGCCGAACGGTCGAGGTCGAGGGTGCCGCCGCGAGCCTCGGCCAGGAGTTCCAGGCTGTTGATCGGCAGGATGCCCTTCGACCAGAGCGAGCCGTCGAAGGATGGGTAGCGCCCGCGCTCGGCGGCGAGGTCCACCGAGGCCGAGATCGCCTCGTAGGAGAGCGCCTCCATGCTGGTGTCGGCGAAGGCGACCGCCTCCTCGCTGGCATAGGCGAGGCGCAGGGTCTGGAGCGCGTCCTGGAAGCCCATGAGACCGAGGCCGACCGGACGGTGGCGCAGGTTGGACTGGCGCGCCTCGGGGATCGTGTAGAAGTTGATGTCGACGACGTTGTCGAGCATCCGCATCGCCGTCTTCACGGTGCGCGACAGCAGCGCCCGGTCGAGGCCGCCGGCAGTCACGTGGGCGGCGAGGTTCACCGAGCCGAGATTGCAGACGGCGACCTCGGAGGCCGAGGTGTTGAGGGTGATCTCGGTGCAGAGGTTCGACGAGTGCACGACGCCGACATGGCCCTGCGGCGAGCGGACGTTGCACGGGTCCTTGAACGTGATCCACGGGTGCCCGGTCTCGAACAGCATGGTCAGCATGCGCCGCCACAGGTCGACCGCCTTCACGCGGCGGTGGACGCGGATCTCGCCGCGTGCCGCCCGCGCCTCGTGGCCCTCGTAGGCTTCCTTGAACGCCGCGCCGTAGAGGTCGTGCAGGCCCGGCACCTCGTCGGGCGAGAACAGGGTCCAGTCGCCGTTCTCGGCCACGCGCTGCATGAAGAGGTCCGGCACCCAGTGCGCCGTGTTCATGTCGTGCGTGCGCCGCCGGTCGTCGCCCGTGTTCTTGCGCAAGTCGAGGAACTCCTCGACGTCGATATGCCAGGTCTCGAGGTAGGCGCAGACCGCGCCCTTGCGCTTGCCGCCCTGGTTGACCGCGATCGCGGTGTCGTTGGCCACTTTGAGGAACGGCACGATGCCCTGGCTCTGGCCGTTCGTCCCCTTGATGTGGGCGCCAAGGCCACGGACGGGCGTCCAGTCGTTGCCGAGGCCGCCGGAGTACTTGGCGAGCAGCGCGTTGTCCTTCACTGCCTTGAAGATGCCGCCGAGGTCGTCGGCGACGGTGGTGAGGAAGCAGGAGGAGAGCTGCGGGCGCGAGGTGCCCGCGTTGAACAGCGTCGGCGTCGAGGCCATGAAGCGGAAGCTCGACAGGAGTTCGTAGAACTCGATGGCCCGCGCCTCGCGGTCGACCTCGCGCAGCGCGAGGCCCATCGCGACGCGCATGAAGAACCACTGCGGCAGCTCGAAGCGCACCCCATCGGTCTGAAGGAAGTAGCGGTCGTAGAGCGTCTGGAGGCCGAGGAACTGGAACAGGCGGTCGCATTCGGGGATCAGCGCGGCAGCACAGCGGGCGACGTCGAAGCGGGCGAGTTCCGGGTCGATCAGGCCGGCCGCGATGCCGCGGTCGAGGTAGGCGGGGAAGGCTTCGCCGTAAAGCCGGCCCATGTCCGCGTGCGTCGGCGCGGCGGGCGCTCCGGAGACGAACGACAGCGCCTCGCCGCGCAAGCGGTCGAGGAGGAGGCGCGCCGAGGCGAAGGCGTAGTTCGGCTCGGTCTCGATCAGGGTGCGCGCCGCCATGACGGGCGCTTCGGCCAGCTCCGCCAGCGTCAGGCCGTCGTAGAGGTTGCGCCGCGTCTCGGCGAGGATCGCGTCGGGCGACACGCCGTCGAGACCGTCGGACGCTTCGGCGACGACGCGGTCGAGCCGGGCTTCGTCGAGGGGCGCGAGCGAACCGTCGGCCTGCCGGACGGACAGGGTCGGCATGGCGGGCGTCTCGGACGCGGCGGCCTGTGAGGCGCGGGCGCGGGCGTGTTCCTCGCGGTAGAGAACGTAGGCTCGGGCGACCTTCGGGTGCTCGGAGCGCATCAGCGCGAGCTCGACCTGGTCCTGGATGTCCTCGATGTGCAGGAGGCGGTCGCCGCCCGAGCGTCGCGCCAGCGCGGCGACGACCTCGTCGGCAAGGCTGCGCACGACGTCGTGGACGCGGGTCGAGGCGGCGGCCTGGCGTCCTTCGACGGCGAGAAACGCCTTGGTCATCGCGACCGCAATCTTGGAGGCGTCGAAGGGCGACACCGAGCCGTTGCGCCGGATCACGCGCGCGGTCGCCGTGTCGGACGGTGCGGACGCGTCGTTGGCGGCGTGCGCTGCGGGGAACGGATGCGGCAGGGCCGCGGGGGTAGGAAGAAGAGACATTCGGCTGCTCCAGCGAAGTGGAGGCAAAGGCCGAGCGGACGCGAGACCGGACGGCACGCGGATCCCGGACGGGAGCGCGGCGCCGCGACAGGCACACGATCCACCGGGACACCCCGCCCAGGGAAGGTTCTACCAAGTCGCGGCAGGTCTCCTGGCTCGCGGGTCGTCGCCTTCCGTCCGGCCTTCCCGGAGCGAATGCCCCAGTGACGCGGAATGGACGGATGGCTCGCCGCTTACAGTTGCGGGGGCAGCCCCGGCCTTGCCCTGCGGCTCACCGGGTTCCCTCTTAGCCACCACATCTTGCGATGCGGCGGACCGTGACTGCCGCATATAGTGCGGCAGCGAGGGTTCGAGTCAACGCGCCGTGCGTCTCTATCCCCAACGTCCGCTTGTCCTGGATGGGGCTTCGAAGCGGACAGGCAGGTACCCACCCGGTCGTGGCGATCGTAGCGGAGAAAGCGGACGCCTCGAAGCGGCTCATCCGCTATCGACCCGTCTCTGTCGTTCGCGAGCACAGAAGCTCTTCTCGATAGCGGACATTCGCTATCGTCGGATTGGTCGGCGCTTCGTTGCTGATTGTATAGAAATGCACTGTGCGTATGCGGACGGGGCCGTACAGCGTCTCGGCCGGCCCCGTCCCAAAGCTCCTTCGAAATTCTACCGGCTCGGTGCGGTCACGCCCCGCTGCCGAAGCCAATCGGTCATGGCGTCAATTTCCTGCTGCTGTTCCAGGATGATGTGCTCGGCCAGCGCCTTGTTGCTCGGGTCGGCGCCGTACTGAAGCTGCACCTTCGCCATGTCGATTGCACCCTGATGATGCGGGATCATGCCGAGCACGAAGGCCACGTCGGGGTCGGGATGGCGCATGCCCTCCATCATCGGACCATGCATCGTCGCCATGGTCGCCGCGTAGGCAGCGGTCGCCCCGCCTCCGGGTGCGGATGTGGTTTGTCCATGAGACATGTGCATGCCCCCCTCGAGCTCGCCGGAGACGACGCTCTCAAGCGCCTTCGGGCCATGCGGATGCTCGGGCGAGTACGTGTGCGTCGCCATCTCGGTCGGCATGGCGACCGCACGTCCCTCCAGGCCGTAGAAGGCAATGTGCAGCCCCCAGTAGCCCGTCACGAAGATCACGAGGGCGGCGGCGATCCCGGCCGGGACCCCGGCGAGCGAGCGCTTGATCGCCGGGAGGAAGTGGACCTCCCGGGTGTGGTCGGCGGCGATGGCGACGAAGATCGCCATGATGAGCGCGTGGCCGATGAGATCGACCCGGCCGAAGGGGTAGACGGCGGCGCCCATGATGAGGAACAGCGCGATCGCCGAGAGCCTGCGCACGAGCGGCGTCCAGATCAAGCCGAAGCCCATCGTGAACTCGGCGACGCCCGCCATCGGGATGAAGACGTCCCGCGGCATGCCGAAGGTCAGGAACGGCTTCTCCTCGACGAGCGGGTAGAACCAGTCGGGATAGGCGAACTTCTCGAGGCTCGACCACATCAGGGCAATCGCAACGCCCCAGCGCAGCGCCTCGAAGCGGTGCTTGCGCCATTCGGGCTTCGTCGACGAGGCAAGCACGAGATAGGCCGCGACGCCCAGCCCAAGCGCCAGATAGTCGAGCAGATGGAAGAAGTCGTAGTCCCGGAGGGCGATCACCCAGAGGAAGATGATCCCGGCCGCAGACAGCGGCATCGTGCGCTTCGAGAAGACGCCGAAGGCGATCAGGAGCTGGACCCACGACACCCACTCGTTAGGGGTCTTGAGGTCGGGCGTCAGGTAGACGCCGCCAACCGCGAAGATGGCGACGAAGAAGGCGCCGACGACGACGCAGACGAAATCGTCAAGGCGCGTCCAGAGGGGATCGGTGACGCGGTCCATGCCGCGTAGGATCCCCTCGCCCGCCGCCGAGCGCTCGACGAGGCGCGTGCCGACGAAGAAGACGAGGACCAGCGCGATGGCAGCCCAAAACCAGGGATCAGCGGCCGTCCTCGAGACGGGCGCAGGCGGGGCGCCGACGATGTAGGGCGCGAACCACTTCACGTGCGCCTGCGCCAGCGTCGGCATGAGGATGGCGGGAACGATGCAGGCCAGCGTCGTTCCTAAACGGCTGGTCGAACTTCGGATACGCATGTCGGGAGAGTTCCAGGTTTCGGGAAGGTGGAAGGGGGCCTGCACACGCGAGCCCCGACGGTTCAGGCCGCCAGGCGATCATCCGGCTCCTCGGACAGGTCGTCGGCAGGCCCGAAGAACTCGTAGTGGATGCGTGCGGGCGGCACGCCGATCCGTTGCAGGCCATGGACGAACGCCGCGAGGAACGCCTTCGGACCGCAAAGGTAGTAATGCGCGCTCTCGATCGGCGTGTGCTCGCGCAGCCAGTCGAGGGTGATCATGCCGTCGACGTCGTGCGTTCGGCCGATCTCGTCTTCCGGGCGGGGTGACAGGTAGAAGGTCGTCAGCCGTGCCTCGGACCGACCGGACACGAGGCGCTTGACGTGCTTGCCCATCGCATGGGTCGCTCCGTCCTGCGTGCCGTGGACGTAGTGCACGGGGACGCCCTCCCCTCGTCCGACGAGCGTCTCGAGCATCGATACCATCGGCGTCAGTCCGACGCCGCCGGACAGGAGCACGACGGGAGCGTCCGTCTCGGACTTCAGGACGAACTCGCCGGCGGGGGGCGCAACGTCGAGGATGGTGCCGACCTCGGCTGCGTCGTGCAGCCAGTTGGACGCCGAGCCCTTCAGCTCGCGCTTGACGGTGATGCGATAGGTCTGGCCGTCGGGCGCGGAGGAGATGCTGTAGTTGCGCTTCAACACGACGTCGCCGGGAAGGCTCAGCCGGAAGGTCAGATACTGCCCCGGGCGGTGCCGGATCACGGCTCCGCCGTCCGCGGGCCGCAGCACAAACGACGTCACGATGTCGCTTTCCCGGATCTTGGCCTCGATCGTGAACTGCCGCCATCCGGACCAGCCGCCGTCGGCTGTTTCGAGCTCCCGGTAGAGCGCTCCTTCCCTTCCGATCAGGATGTTGGCGAGGAACCAGTAGGCTTCGCCCCAGGCGTCCAGCACCTCGGGCGTTGCGGCTTCGCCCAATACCTCGGAGATGGCGCCGAGCAGGGCCTCGGCGACGACGGGGTAGTGCTCGGGACGGATCTGGAGCCCGACGTGCTTCTGCGCGATGCGCTCGACGGCTTCGCCAAGGACGGCAAGGTTGTCGATGTTCCGCCCATAGGCGAGGATCGCCCCGGCTAGGGCCTTGGGCTGCGAGCCCGTCTCGCCGTGGTGGGACTGGTTGAACAGGTCGCGGATCGCGGAATCGCGGAACATGCGTTCGTACATGGTCCTGACGATCTCGAGCCCGTGGGCTTCGAGGGCTGGGATCGTCGCCTTTACGGTCGCGACTGTTCGCTCGCTAAGGGGCGAGGTCATGGCATTGTCTCCTAGTGGAAGGATGGAAGGCGTCAGCCGAGAGGCGGATCAACCGTTGCAGCCGGAGGCGGCCGAGCCGACGCCCGGAACCGGAGCCCAGCTTTCAGGCTATCGGCGATCCGATCGGCCTTTTGCGAGATCGCGGCGCTGCGGTCGGCACCGAACTCCTGTTCCGCGGTCGCATGGAACAGCGAGAGCCAGCGCGCGAAATGCATGGGCTCAAGTGTGTCGCGGAGAGGCAGATGGGCGCCGAAGGGATTGCCCTTATAGGTGCCACTGCCAAGCATGACCGAGCACCAGAACGCCTCAAGACGCTTCAGATGCGCGGGCCAGTTTAAGACCCGCGGCATGAACATGGGCGCTAGCAGGTCGTCCCTGCGGACCGCGCCATAGAGCGCCGACACCAAGTGCCGCAGTTCGGCTGCGCTGAGTGGGCAGGGTTCAGGAGCAACTTCGAACGGGCGCATTGGACGGGATCGCCATAACATGCATCGATGATGCATCTATGGCTGTCGTGTAGCACATTGCCTAAAAGATGCAAGCGTCCTACATGTTTTGCTGAAGCGAAGGATCCATAGCCGTGCGGCTGACCCTCTACACCGACTACTCGATCCGCGTGCTGGTGTTCCTGTCGGCCCATCCCGATCGCCTGTCCTCAATCGCCGAGATCTCGCAGGCCTACGGCATCTCGAAGAACCATCTGATGAAGGTGGTCCAGGATCTCGGCCGCGCGAACCTCGTGACGACGGTGCGCGGCCGTTCGGGCGGCATCAAGATGGCGCGCCCGCCCGGGGAGATCACGGTGGGCGAAGTTGTCCGGGTGACAGAGGACGGGTTCGACCTTGTCGACTGCGGCTCCTGCGTCATCGCGAGGGCCTGCGGCATCCGCAAGATACTGAAGGAGGCGACGCAGGCATTCCTGGCGGTTCTGGACGGCTACACGTTCGGCGACCTGCCGAAAGGGGAGCTCGGGATACTCGATGTCCTTGCAGCCTTCCCCGACGTCCGGCAGTCCATCGCCAAGGCTGAATGTCTCCCGGCTGAAACGGTCACTTGAAGCAAACGCCCCCGGTCGCGTGAATGAGCCTGTCGGGGTCTGACGGTGGGGAATTGGTGCGACTGGATCCGAAAGGATCACCCATCCAGTGCCTTCGGGCGCTCGCGGACAAGCCTCGACGTCCAATCCTCCACGGCGCCGGACCGCAGGCGCCGCAGGGCATGTTCGCGCCAGCCGTTCGCCAGCCGCTCGACCTCGGACAGCCTGGTGAGTTCCCCGCGGTTCAAGGTGTCAATGTAGAAGACGCGCCAGACCCGCTCGACCGTCCAGTCGGGTGAGTGACGATGGACAAGGGTCAGCCGATCGCTAGGGCCCACCATTCCGGTTTGGAGGACGCGGTAGTACCACCCGGTCCGTCCCGTTCCCTGAACACGTTTGGCCATGTCCGGCAGGCCGAACCGCTCGTTCAGCTTCCAGCAGGGCTGGCGTCCCTGGCTGACCTCGATCCGCGCCGTTCCGATCTCGAACACGTCGCCGATTGCAACGTGCCGTTCCGTGATGCCATAGGTCGACAGGTTCTCACCGAAGGCACCCGGGCGACCCAGCAGACGCTGCGGTCCGAGGTCCTCCTGCCACGCGGCGTAGTGTTCGAGCGGATAATGATGCACCGCCTTCTCCGGGCCGCCATGCCGGACCGGATCGCCTTGCTCGTCCCCGTCGAAGCCTGTGGTTCGAAGGGCGACGGGACCCGCGACGGCCATCTTCCTAATGCCGCTCGGTGCGCCACGGGAACCGAGAGGTCTCACTCTGCCAATAAGAAGGGCTTCGAGCTGTACAGAGGTCATCGCTTGTCCTCCTTAAAGGGCTGAAGACCGATCTCGGCCATCGACAGTTCGACGAGCCACCGCTCGAAGCCTCGGCCGATCATCAGCTCGTCACGCAGCCCGGGTCGGCGGAATTGCGCAATGGTCTTCCGAACAGGCGGGTCCATCGTCCGCCGAAGCATCCGTCGCCGTCGGAGTCCGCAGCGGCGCGGCAAGGGCCATGGCAACGCGTGCCCCGAGCGCCATGTCCTCCTCGACGCCGAAGCTCGTGTGGAAAATCGAGCCGTCACGGCCGATCAGCACCGAGGATGGCGTGCCGCGAAGGGCGAACCGGCGCATGGTGACGGGAATGTCGGACTTGCCGTCAGCGAGGTCGACGCCGCCGGGATGTCGGATCCGGTACTCGTGGAGAAAAGCCTTCAGCGTGACCGGCGTCATCGCAGCATGATGCTCGAACACCGTGTGGAGGCCGATCACCTGAAGATCGGTCCCGGCGAAGACATGCTCAATGCGCTGCACCTGCGGCAGTGAGGCCGACACGCAACCCGGGCACAGGAGCTGGAAGGTATGGAGAAGAACGGGACGGCCAATGTGCTCGCGAAGCGTTAGGGGCTTAAGCGTGTTGAACCATTCGCTCACCGCCAGTTCGGGCGCGAGCGTTGCGGAGTTCGTCGTCATGGTCTTGGATCCTCGAACATAGGTGCCGGGCGGATCGAGCGGCACGCGATCCGCCCGGCCGGCCTCACGCGGCGGCGCGGTTGAGCTTCACGCCCGGGAAGTCGAGCGGCACGTCGAGCGCAACGTTCACGTAGTTGGTGAAGAGGTTGAGGGCGACGTGAGCCAGGATCTCGACGATCTCGCCATCGTCGAACCCGGCCTTGCGCAGCGCCTCGACATCATCAGCTTCCACGCCGGCACGCTTTTCCACGACCGCCGTCGCGAACGCGAGGGCTGCGGCCGTGCGCGGATCGGCGGACCGGCCGGCCTGCGCCTGCGTCATCTCCTCTGCCGTGGCGCCCGCCTTGCGTCCGAGCACGGTGTGAGCCGCGAGGCAGTAGTGGCAAGCGTTGCGGTCGGCGATCGCCACCGCGATCTGCTCGCCGAGCTTGGCCGGAAGGCGCCCACGCCCGAGGGCACCGAAGGCGCCCCACATGCTGTTCAGGGCAGCGGGCGAGTTCGCCACGGCCTTAAACATATTCGGCACGACGCCGAAGGCCGACTTGATCTCGGCGAGCTTCGCCGCAGCCGGGCCCGTTGCCTCGGCGGGATCGATAAGGGTAATCCTTGTCATGTTCTGTCTTTCCGTTTGCCTGGAGGGTGGAACATGCGGGTTCGCTGATGGCTGTCGGCGGACCCGCGCATCGAGGTCACTTCGCGGGAACGACCTTGCCGGGAAGGCTCAAGTTGCCGGAGGCGACCTTGAAGACGTCGGCGACGCATAGAAGCGGCGCGTGGAGGTTGCCGTTGACCTTCAGGCCGGCCGTCACGCCGTCGAAGGACGCTTCCGCGATGCCGCTGATGAGCTCAAGCGGGATCGTGACGCCGACGGCATCGCCTCGGAACTCCGTTGGATAGGTCGGGCTGTCGATCAGGAGCGGGACACCGGGCCACGTCTCGGGAACCTTCGGCTTGGTGCCTTCCGGAATGTCGACGACCTTGAGATCGGCGCCGCAGGCCTCGTCCTTCGCCAGCACGACCCAATGCGGATGCCAGACATGCCTGTTCTTGGCGCCGTTGGCCGCGTCGTCAAAGTCGGGATGGAACGTCACCGCCAACGCGACGATGCCCTGAGCCTTGTCGAAGCCGATCTCGCCGCTGTCGAGCGAGGTCGGCCAGACATAGGCGTAGACTTCCGATCCTTCGAACTTGCCCGTAGCGTCGGGCTTGTCCTTGCCCGCCTCGCCGCGCACCCGTGTCGTGAAGACGGCGACGTCTCCCTTCGTGACGATGCTCGTCTCGACGATGTCGAAGGACGGGGCAACGGCCTGCGCGGGTGGAGCCTCGATGGAATGGGCAAGCGCGCCTGCCGTTAGGCAAAGCAGTGTCGTTCCGGCGGCAAGCGCGCCGGCTGCAAATCGTCTGATCATGTGGGTGTTCTCCTTATCCCTGGTTTGCCTGGAGGGGTTGATCCGATCCTTGGAGGAACCGATCCCAGGTGGCTGCCCGGGATTGGGGATCGGCGGTCTCGTGCTCGCGGCAGTCGACGCGCAGGTCGCGCTGGCCGAAGGCCGCGTCCACGAGATTGCAGTGATGCGGCTGAGCCGCATCGGAATGGGCATAAGGCGCGAAGTGACGGCAGCCCACGCACATCCGCTGGATCGGGATGGCGTCGATCTCCTGAAGGTGGCGGATCATCGCGACAAGCGTCGTTAGAAGGTGTTGCTGCCGAACGGGGTCGAGCGCATCGACCGCCCGCTCGGCGAGCCCCGCACCCTGGCTTCCGGACGAGAGCACCGACAGCCCTTCGGCAGTGACGACGACGCGCACGGCACGTCGGTCTCCCTCGACTGCCTTCTTGGCAAGGAGCCCCTTGCGCTCCAGCGCGCCGACGGAATCGGTTGCTGTCGGCTGCGAGACGCCAAGGTGGACGGCGATGTCCTTAACGCCGAGCCCCCCTGCCCGCCCCTCGAGCAGATCGAGGATGGCAAGCTGGGTCGGGTTCAGGCCGGTCGCCTTGGCTCGGTCCCATTCATCGATCCGCATGGCCGTCGCGACCCGGGTGAGACCTTCCAGAATGCGATGGTTGATCGAGGTGGGGGCGTTTGGCGTCTCCATGCACCCAGCATAATAGGAGTCCTATCTACGTCAAGCCTGCCGATGCAAAGTTTGCAGATTATGACTCGAGGAGCGGTGGCAGCCCACGTGGCCCGCCCTCATGGAGACAACGATGAAGATCCGGATTGCCGAGACCGTCACTGCCGAACCAATAAGCTGAACACTTCGGGCGATCATCACCGCCACGGGACGAGACAGGCCGAGCGAGGTCGACTTCGTCCTGTCCACCTACATCAACCATCCAGCAAGCATCCGTTGCTCGGTCGCCGTCTCGGAGGTCGGGAACATGCTGGGCTTCCAGTCGCTGATCCGGTCGCTTTCGGGCAGTTCCTACGGCGTCGAGGAGGGCTGGGGGATCATCGGTACCCACATTTCACCCCTCGCCCACCGCCGCGGCGTCGAGAAAGCGCTGTTCGAGGTCAGTCGGGCGGCGGCGGCTTCGGCGGGGTTGGAGCGGATCGACGCCAAGATCGGCCGGGGCAACGACGGTGCCTTGCTACTACGATGCTATCGGCTTCCGCACGTATCGCGAGGACGTCGCCTCGATCCACAAGATGTTCGAGGTTGGGGCGGGCGCGACGTGAGCAGGACGGAAGCCGTCGCGCCCCTTGGCGATGAGGGCAGGATGGCGGTCCGGCCACCTGACAGTGGCGGGACTTTCGCGGCGGCGGGAACGGCTCTGCCAAGGCTGGCGATGAGCACCCCGCTCCGGTTTCCGGCCAGTGGAAAGCGGCACCCTAGGTCGCCGCTTCGCCGCTGTTCGAGCCGTTGGTCTCAACGAGGGTTCCCGCCGGGCGGATCGACGGCAACGACCGTGAGCTGTTGACGCTTCCCGGCACGGTTCGCCCAGGCAATGGACTGGCCGACGCCGAGTCCGATCAGGGCGGTTCCAATCGGCGTCATGATCGAGACGCGCCCTTCGGAGATGTCAGCCTCGGCCGGGTAGACAAGCGTGACACGGCGCTCAGTGCCGCCCTCCTGTCGGTAGAGGACGGTCGAGTTCATGCGGACGACGTCGGGCTTCGCAGCCTTCTCGGACACAATGCGCGCACGCTCTAGCTCGTGCAGGAGTTCTTCGGCGACGTCCGGCAACGTCTCGAGAGCCGCGTTTGCAAGTCGCGACAGGCTCTCGAACTCGGGTTCGGTGACGGTGATCCTGGGCAGGCGTGTGGAAGGATTCGGGGACATGGAAGAGTTCCTGGAAGCACGTCTCCGCAAACGGCGCAGCGCTGTGTGCAACGGTTTGCGAATGGGCACACCGATGCGGCTGCCGCGACGATTTTGAATGAGATAGACGTGACGAGATCGACGGCCCCAGCATCGGGGCGCAAGGCAACCGACGGCTGGGGCTAGATCGGTGCGGCCGGGGTCACCCGGGCGCTCAGCGCTTGTCGAAGATCGAACGTGGTCATGCCGCCAGCATGCCTATTGGATCGACGAAGTCAAATACGATGGCTGGTGCAGCTCTCGCCGGATGGTCTGTAGGCTGCTTCCAACGAAAATCCTGCTGGCATGTCACATCCGGGTCGCTCGGCTCGTCTTGGCTTTGAACGTCGATCCTCGGCGTTCGAAACACAAGGACGAGACATGAGCGAGAACACGCGGCTGGTCTGGAACGAAGTGGCGCCGCAGGGTGCCAAGGCGCTCTATGGCATCCACCACTACATCACGACGGGCACCGATCTGCCGCACGAGCTGATCCACCTTGTCTTCCTACGGGTATCGCAGATCAACGGCTGCGCCCACTGCATCGACCTGCACACCCGGGACCTGCTGAAGACGATGCCGCTCGATAAGGTGGTCCTGGTTCCGGTCTGGGCTGAAGTGCCCCACCTGTTCTCCAACCAGTACCGCGCCGCGCTTGCCTGGGCGGAGGAGGTTACACGGGTCAGCGAGACACACGCCTCCGACGAAGCCTACGCAGCCGCAAGCGCTGCCTTCGCGCCCAAGGACCTCGTCGACCTGACGATCACGATCGCTGCGATGAACGCGTTCAACCGTCTCGGCGCGCCCTTCCGCCTCCCGGTCCAGGCGAAGGCCTAGCCCGTTCTACCGTTTCATCAGGGACGGCGCCAATGCCGTCCCGCCCGCCGACGTTGATCGATCCCTGACCGACAATTCTGTGTCTCGCTTCGCTGATTTTCTTCGGGGCATGTCACATCCGGACCAGCCCCTCTCGTCCTTTGTTCGACGGACGCGAGAGCGCGGCGTGGAGCCGCCCCGTCCGTTCTTGAACGAGGAGACGGGTACAATGAGGATCGTGGTGATTGGCGGTAGCGGACTCATCGGTCAGCACCTGACGACCGAACTCTCGCGGCAAGGGCACGAGGCCATCGCGGCATCGCCTAGCAGCGGCGTGAACGCGCTGACGGGCGAAGGCTTGGCCGAGGTCCTTGCCGGAGCCGACGCTGTCGTCGACGTTTCGAACTCGCCCTCCTTCGAGGATGCGGCGGTGCTCGACTTCTTCGAACGCTCTGGCCGCAACCTCCTCGCCGCCGAGCGCGAGGCGGGTGTGAAGCACCACGTTGCCTTGTCCATCGTCGGCACGGACCGCCTTGAAGGGAACGGCTACTTCCGGGCCAAGGTCGCCCAGGAGCAGATCGTCAAAGGCTCCGGCATCCCCTTCACCATCGTGCGCGCGACCCAGTTCTTCGAGTTCGTAGCCGCCATCGCGGAAAGCTCAGTCGACGGCGACCGCCTTGTCGTTCCCGATGCAGACTTCCAGCCCATCGCCGCTATCGACGTCGCCGCAGCGCTCGCCGATGTCGCGCTTGGTCCGGCGCGCAATGCGACGATTGAGGTCGCCGGACCGGACCGCCAGCCGTTCCGGGACTTCGTCGCCCGCCGCATCGCCGCCAATGGCGACCATCGGGAAGTGCTGGCCGACAGATCGGCGCGCTATTTTGGAGCCGAGCTCGAGAAAGGGTCGCTTGTTCCCGAGCATGATGGCGCGGCACGACTGGGGCCAACACGCTTCGAGAGCTGGCTCGCCGCCTGAACCCCTGCACGTCTTCCATCTACGTCGAAAGACCTTTCCATGTTCCGGAATCTCTTGTTGGCTGCCCTCGTCACCGTCTCAACTGCCCCCACCCTAGCGGCGGACGTCGCGAGTGGTGAGGCACGCGTCACGACGATCTTCGACCATCCGCTGCCGTCCGTTCCCGGCAAGAGCCTGCGCGGCGTCCTTGTCGAGTACGGCCCGGGCGGCTCCTCGCCGTCCCACACCCACGCCGCATCCGCCTTCATCACGGCAACCATCATCGAAGGCGCGGTGCGCAGCCGGATCAACGACGGGCCGGAGAAGGTCTTCCGCGTCGGCGAGAGCTTCGTCGAGATGCCGGGCGACCACCACGGCGTCAGCGCCAACGCGAGTGACAACAATCCCTCCAAGCTCCTCGCCGTCTTCGTCGTGGATACGGACGATACCAAACTGACAACACCGGATCGCCCTTAGGAGACCCGTGTATCTTGAACAGCGGCTATCCCGCGCGACAGCCATGGCCGAGTTATCCCTAACCACCGTCGAGGACGCGCACATGCGGCAGGCAGACGACGCCACGATGATCTTCGAGACCCATCGGGCGCGGCTCCTGCGCATCGCCTATCGCATGCTCGGCTCGCGCAGCGAGGCCGAGGACATCGTGCAGAACGCGTGGCTGCGTTGGATCGGCGCCGACCGGAACGGGATCGTCGCCCCCTATCCCTTCCTCACACGCATCGTCACCCGCCTCTGCCTCGACGAGATGAAGTCGGCCCGTGCCCGTCGGGAGACCTATGTCGGCGCCTGGCTGCCCGAACCGCTGGTGGAAACCGAGGAGGACGGCGTGGACGAGGACGACCTGACACTCACGCTGATGATGGCGCTTGAGCGCCTGTCGCCGCTTGAGCGGGCGGCCTTCCTGCTCCACGACGTCTTCGGCGTGCCGCTCGGCGAGGTAGCAGACACGCTCGACCGGGAAGCCGCGGCCGTGCGCCAGCTCGCCGTCCGGGCGCGGCGGAACGTTCAGGCCGCCCGGCCACGTTTCCCGGTCGCGCGCGAGGAGGGCGAGCGGATCGCGCGCGCCTTCTTCGCAGCCTCGACCACCGGCGACACCGCGACGCTGCGCACGCTCCTTGCCGAGAACGCAGTCCTGCGCTCGGATGGCGGCGGCAAGGTCCTGGCCTTCATCAATCCCATCACGGGACTGGACCGCCTCCTACGGCTGTACGAGACCGTGCAGCACAAATGGGGTGAAGGCTGGGCGCAGATGCTCGAGCCCGTCTGGATCGACGGGCTGCCCGGCTATGTCAGCCGCGAGCGCGGCGACGTCCTCCAGACGACGGCGCTCGCCATCGAGGACGGCCGGATCACCGCCATCTACATCACCCGTAATCCCGACAAGCTACGCCACGTCGCGCAGGCTCTCGCGGCGGAGCCGGACCCGGGCTCGCCGACACAGTGATCGGGCAGCGAGCGACCGGCGGGTCGCCTCACGCAAAACCCAACCTCTCAACGCGCTTCCTGCTTCCGCTGGGCGCGCCCCTCACGCAGGACAACAGCATGACCCAGCAAACGCCCATCGGCTCCGGCTTCGGTGCTGCCAGCACGGCAATGGAGGTCGTCTCCGGGATCGATCTTTCGGGGAAGCTTGCCGTTGTGACCGGAGGAGCTTCGGGGCTCGGTCTCGAGACGACGCGCGCTCTTGTTCACGCTGGGGCGGAGGTGATCGTCCCTGCGCGCAGTCCCGAGCGGGCAATATCCGCCTTGCGCGGACTCGCTGGCGCGACGGTCGAGCTCATGGATCTCGCCGATCCGCAGTCCGTCGCTGCCTTGGCTGGTCGGGTCGTGTCCGCCGGCCGACCCGTGTCGATCCTCGTCAACAGTGCGGGCATCATGGCAACGCCGGAGACACGAGACGCCGAAGGACACGAAGCTCAGCTCGCAACGAACCACCTCGGCCACTTCCGGCTCACGCTCGGCCTCTGGCGGGCCCTCGTCGCCGCCAAAGGGGCACGCGTTGTCAGCGTCTCATCGCGCGGCCACCAGATCGCCGGGATCGACTTCGAGGACATCGACTTCAGGGTTCGCCCTTACGACAAGTGGCTCGCCTACGGTCAGTCAAAAACGGCCAACGCCCTCTTTGCGATGGCACTCGACCACCGAGGACAAGAGCACGGGATCAGGGCCTTCTCGCTTCATCCAGGCCAGATCCTCACCGATCTCGCCCGGTACCTCAGCGCGGAGGAGATCGCCTCGTTCGACGCACTCGACGAAGCGGGCCGCCCGATCGTCAATCCCGAGCGCGGGATGAAGACGGTGCAGCAAGGGGCCGCCACGAGCGTCTGGTGCGCCACGAGCCCGCAGCTCAGCGGCATGGGTGGGGTCTACTGTGAGGACTGCGACGTCGCGGTCGTCAACGAGCCGAGCACGGGAAGGAAGGGTGTCAGTCCGTGGGCATGCGATCCGGACTCAGCCGAAAGCCTATGGCAAGTGTCCGCTGCATGGACGGGGTTGGACACAGTTTGAACCCGGGAGCACTCGCGAAGGACGACATCCCCGGCTTCGGAAAATCCGCTGCTGCGAGTGGCAGCTTTCATGCCTCCGTCTGCCGGAAGCGGACGATCTCCTTTCCACCCGGTAGTGCCGATCGGCGCCGAGTAAGCGGACGTCCGGTAGCAGTCCATCCGCTCTCGATCCCCTTACCGACGCTCGATCCGTCACGCGCGTAATCCGAAAGCAGCCGTAGCGGATTGGCATCGACGCCCGATTGGGCCATGATCCGCATATGAAGTCCGCAGACCGAACCACCGACATCGCGCTTCCTCGTCGCTGACGCTGGAAGCTGGGCGGCGATCCATCGGATCGCTCGCTGGCGTTCACCCGCATATGCTCGGGTGAACTGTCGCCGCATGCGCGGCTTGCGAACAACCGGTTTCCATCATGCACAACGTCTTCGAGAGCCCCTTCAAGGGCATCACGCTTGATCGCCTGGTCACCAACCCAAACATCCGGGTCGGGCGCCACAGCTACTATTCCGGCTATTACCACGGCCACGGCTTCGATGACTGCGCTCGCTTCCTCCTGCCGGACGAGGGCGTCGATCAGCTTATTATCGGTTCCTTCTGCTCTATCGGTTCGGGTGCGGCCTTCATCATGGCCGGGAACCAAGGTCATCGGAGCGACTGGATCAGCACCTTTCCTTTTTATTGGATGTCGGAGGTCGCGGCCTTTGCGGGCGCACGAAACGGCTTTGAACACGCCGGAGACACGGTGATCGGCAACGACGTCTGGATCGGAACGGAGGCCATCATCATGCCGGGCGTTACGATCGGCGACGGAGCGGTGATCGGCACGCGAGCTCTGGTAACGCGGGACGTCGAGCCCTATGCGATTGTCGGTGGTAATCCCGCCAGGACCATCCGCAAGCGGTTTGAAGAGGCCGACATCGCGCGTCTCTTAGAACTTCGCTGGTGGGATTGGAACGACGACGAGCTGAGAAAGGCCATGCCGATCCTCACCAGCGGCGACATTCCGGCTCTGCATCGTCACTGGCAGACGGTCACCAAGTCGCTGGCATAGCCAGAGCCTTCGCGTCAGCTTCTGCTCGTCCCGTCATCCAAACCGGACGGGCAGAAAACCACCCAGCCGCGCCGATTGGCTCCGAGGAAGCGGACGCCCGGAAGCGGACCACCCGCTGTCGACTGTTCACACCGCGGGTGCCTTTCTCATATCCGCCTCCGAGCGGACGATACGATTCCTAGTCGCACTTTGCCGAAGCGTTGCACGTTTCAGTCTGTGACAGCGTTCCACAGCTCGTTCTTGAGGTCGATCAGCGGCGGGTTGGGCAGGGCGGGAGGCGGCTGGCGTCCCGTCACCCCCGGGGGCGCCAGGCTGGAGAAGCGGATCTCGCCGTTGGTGTAGTAGCGGTCCCCTTCGCCATTGCGACCGTTCAAGGTCAGGCCGACGCCCGTCACCTCGTAGACCTCGGCAACACGCCCGATCCTGGCGAGATCGGCCGTCAACTCGTCACGCATCGCATCGACGTCCGGTGAGATGGCATGGGTCACGGCACCCGTATAATGGCTGAGCCCGACGCCGACATTGAACGAGGTGGATCCGAGCCAGACAGGTCGGCCCTCCGCCCCGGCTGACAGGACATTCCAGAAGCGCACATGCTGACGTCGGTCTGCGCTGCGTCCCACGGCTTTCTCGATGGCAAAGTCCTGCTGCCGCCCTTGGTAGAACAGCGGACTGACCGGGGCATCATGATAGGCGCGGTCGAGAACCACGCTAGCGACAATCTCGATGCTGGTGCGAAGCGTCACGGGATCGGCCGGCGTCCAACCCGCGGCTGCCATGGGCGTCACGAGTTCGCTCCGGGATCCGACGACGCCGACGTTGAGAGGATCGCCCGCCAGCCCGTCCGCCGTACGCGTCACCATCTCCAAGCCGTTCAGCGCCGTCTGATGCTCGTAGTGGCGCAGCGCGAACGGCAGGACGAGATACGCCATGTAGGCCCACGCGATGGCCATCACGCCGACGGCAAGCGCTAAGCGTCGCAGGACCATGCGCGCCCGTCGAACGATACAGCACCCTGGGTGCTGCTTCGGCCCGTCCGGTCGACCACATTCCACATCCGGAATCGACCGACCGGGTGCCATCCCTCTCGCATGATCGGCACTACGAAACGAGCCTCCTGTAGCAGACCATCAGCCATCGACCCTTCGCAGACAACACGTTTGTTTCTGTAACTTCCCTCAACAGGACACCGCCGGTCGCCGTACAAGGCTATGCATCCTCCTCGATGTCGATCTGCGCGATACGCTGGGCGCTGTCGTTGAACTGAGATGCCACGAGGTGACCTACGGCAACGGCCGCCACGCACAGGACCACCGACAGGGCGACGTTCAGCATGGCGCGGAGCACAGCGCCGGCCCGCAGGAGATCGAGCGTCTGAAGGCTGAACGAAGAGAAGGTGGTGAAGCCACCACAGATGCCGATCATCACGAACAGACGAAGGTTCTCCGAAGCCGGGAAACGGCCCGATGCGAGCGTGAGCGTCCCGAACAGGCCGATCGCAAAGGAGCCCGCGATGTTGATTAGGATCGTGCCCCAGGGCAGATCGCGGCTGATCGGCAGGGCGATGACCGAGATGGCGTGGCGCAGGAACGTGCCGAGCGCGCCACCCAGCATGACGATGACGCAACTGGTGAAGGACATGCGGGTCTCCTATCAACATGGGTTCGCATGCTCGGAAAAATCCGAGCATGCGCCGCGGTTTCGATAGGAGTCATCAGCCCGACGCGGGCGGTTGCGGGGGAACCCCATCCCCGTAGCGATGAGACGGTAACGCGCTCTCGCTAGGTTGGGAAGTCACCGCTCCCACCCTTACGTGCGCATCAAAGCCTGCGCCTCCGGTGTGACCAGGAAGTCGGCGAACTCCTTCGCCTGCGGATCGACGTCCGGAGCCACCGCGATGTTCAGATCGCGCCAGATCCGGCGCTCCGCCTCGATCGGCACGGCGTCGAGCACGTCGGCCTTCGTTACCGTCCAGTCCGGCCACGTGATCCAGGCGTCGGCGTCGAGATCCCCGAACGCCTTGAAGCTGGCGCCCGAGCCGGTGGAGAAGCTCACGATGTTGCGGCGGAAGCGCTCGATGTCCGACAACTTGCCGAGACGGCCCGCCACGTCCTCCCAAGTTCCGGTGCCCGACGTGTTGGCGACGCCCGACCCTTCCGTGACGACGATCTTCACGCCGTCTTTCAGGAGGTCGTCGAAGCCCTGGATCCCCTTCGGATTGCCTTTCTTCACCGCGCTCACGGTGGGACGCACATAGATCGGCTGAACCTGATCGGACGAGAAGGTCTTGTAGGTCTGGAGGAACGCCGTCATCGACTGCTCGGACGTGCCCCAGATGATATCGGCATCACCCTGGGCCTTCTTCGACCACGTGCCCTCCGGGCCAGCGTTGATCTCGACCTTGTTCCCGGTCTGCCGCATCCAGAGGTCGGCGACCTTCCCGAACGCCGTGTTGGGACCGCCCGCACCGTAGAGGCGAACGATGCCGTCCTTCGGCTCGTGCCGAATGGTGGGAAAGAAGAGGACGGTGTCCTGCGCCTGCGCGGTGGCGCAGGCTAGGAGAAGGGCGGCGCTGGCAAGGATCAGGAGGCGAGGCATCGAAAACTCCTGGCGGTTCGCGTCAATGGTCGAGGCCCCTGTCTCGGGCCGGCTTGTGGGGAGGACGCCGTGGTTTTGGATTTATTCCGCCCAGGACAGCGAAGTTTTTTCCAACCAGACGGGAATACGAGGTCGTCGGCGACGTCTCCGCATGGTCAGTAACCGTCAACGTCGGAGACGAACGCCCATGAAGACCCTTCTCGCCACCGCAGCCATGGCCGTGATCACGACAACCGCAGCCCATGCCGGCCCTGCCGCCGACATGGCGCAGGCCCGCATCGCCTCGATCGCCAAGGGGGATACCCCCACAGTCGCCGGCGCCTACAATGACGGCGCGACCCTTCACTGGGTGGGCGGTCCGCTCGACGGGACCTACAAGGGGTCCGAGATCAAGGCGGTCTGGGAGAAGTTCGCCAAGGCCCAGCCGAACCTGACCGCGAATGTGATGGATGTGTCGGAGGCGATGAACCCGAAGGGCGCGACCGTGACGGCGAACGTCGTGTTCGCGGGCAAGGACAAGATTCCGGTGCGATACGTCATGCTGTTCCGCGACGGCAAGC
This sequence comes from Aureimonas sp. Leaf324, assembly GCF_001423245.1. Taxonomy (GTDB): domain Bacteria; phylum Pseudomonadota; class Alphaproteobacteria; order Rhizobiales; family Rhizobiaceae; genus Aureimonas. The sequence goes on along the minus strand of NZ_LMOH01000001.1, from coordinate 39,724 downwards.
TTGTCGACGAGATCTGGCAGGTCGACCCGGCGCTCGCGAAGTAAGGCCGGGAAGCGAGGCCGCCATGAGCGAGGACGAGATCGCACGGCTGGTGGAGCCGCTGATCCCGGGGCTGCGGCGCTACGCCCACGCCCTGGTACGGGACGGAACTGCCGCCGACGATCTCGTCCAGGACTGCCTGGAGCGCGTCGTCGGGCGCTGGCACCTGCGCCGCACTGAGGGCGACCTGCGCGCCTGGATCTACGCCATCCTGCGCAACCTCCACCTGTCGGCTCTGCGCCAAGGCCGCCGGCGCGGAGAGCACGTCGGGCTCGACGACATGGCCGAGCCCCCCGGCGTCGACGGCGGCCAGTTGAGCAGGGCCGAGTTCCGCGACGTTCTCGCCGGCCTAGAAGTCTTGAGCGAGGAGCACCGCACGGTGCTCCTTCTCGTCGGCGTCGAAGACCTGAGCTACGAGGAGACCGCCAAGGTCATGGGTCTGCCGATCGGAACCGTGATGTCGCGCCTGTCTCGCGCCCGGGAGCGCTTGCGCTCTTATCTCGACCATGGCGCGAGGCCGAACCTCAGGAGGGTCAAGTGAACCCTATCGACCTTCCCGTCGGCGAAGACGACATCCAGGCCTATCTCGACGGACGCCTCGGCCCCGAACGCGTCGAAGCGGTGGAACGCTATCTTGCGGACCATCCTGCGATCGCCGCCGACCTGGAGCGGGATCGCAGGCTGCTCGCCGAGTTGCGCGACCGCCTCGGCTCCAAGGCCGCCGAACCCATCCCGGCTCGCCTTCGCATCTCCAGCATCCGCGCCGGCGTGCGCCGTCGCCGGCTGCTCCACCTGCGGTCGGTCGCGGCCGTCTGTGCCTGGCTCACCGTCGGTGCGCTTGGGGGCTGGATGGCGAACGGCATCCTTGGGGCGCCAAACGCCGAACCCGTCCGCATCGCCCGCATGGCGGACGACGCGATCGCGGCCTACCGCACCTTCGTGGTCGAGGTCGTCCATCCCGTCGAGGTCAAAGCCGACGAGGAAGCTCATCTCGTGGGCTGGTTGTCGAAGCGGCTGCGAACATCGATCACCGCCCCGGACCTCACCCCGCTCGGCTACCGCCTGATGGGCGGTCGCCTCCTGCCCGGTGGCTCCGGTCCTGCCGCGATGCTGATGTACGACGACGACGCGGGCACGCGCCTGACGCTGTACGTCAAGACGGACGAGACCGAAGAGACGTCGTTCCAGTTCGTCGAGGAGGACGGCGTGTCCGCCTTCCTGTGGCGCGACCGCGGCCTTGGCTATGTCGTGACGGCCGGGACATCCCGCGATGCGTTGATGCCGGTCGCCCGGCTCGTTTACGACGAACTGGAGCGGTCGCCGAACGCCGCACCCGCGAACCAGCTTTGAGGAGCGCCCGTGACGCTGGAACAGCTTCGCATCTTCGTCGCGGTCGCCGAGCGCCAACACGTGACCGAGGCGGCGCGGGCGTTGAACCTCACGCAGTCGGCCACGAGCTCGGCGCTGGCCGCGCTGGAGAGCCGTCACGGCGTCCGGTTGTTCGATCGGGTCGGCCGCGGCATCGAGCTGACCGAGGCGGGACGCTTGTTCCTCCCGGAAGCACGCTCGGTCCTGGCACGGGCAGCGGAGGCGGCCAAGGCACTCGACGATCTCACCGAGCTTCGGCGCGGGCATGTCGCGCTGGCAGCCAGCCAAACGGTCGCCAACCACTGGCTTCCGCCTCGCATGCGGCGCTTCCGCGAACGCCATCCCGGCATCACCCTTTTCCTTCGCATCGCCAACACACGCGAGGTCAGCGAGGCGGTGGCCGCTGGGGACGCCGATCTCGGCTTCGTCGAGGACGAACTACGGGATCCGCGCCTGCGAACGACCCGTGTCGCCGACGACCGGCTCGTTCTCGTCGCATCCCCCGGCGATGGATCACCCGAGGGCGCTCCCCGATGCCTCCCGGAACTTGCAAAGGTGAGATGGGTCATGCGCGAGCCTGGGTCCGGCACGCGCAGCATTCTGGAAGACGCGCTGCGCGGCGCGGGCATCGATCCCGTCACGTTGTCGGTCGATCTCGAACTCCCGTCCAACGAGGCGGTGCGATCGGCCATCGAGGCTGGCGGCGTCGTCGGCGTCCTGCCGCTTGCGGTGGCTCAGCCAGGACTGCGGAGCGGGACGCTGATCGAGATCGCCTTCCCGCTTCCCGCTCGCGGCTTCCATGCGGTGGAGATGAAGGAGCGCAGCCTCGGCCGCGCGGCATCGGCGTTCCTGCACGAGCTTCGAGACAACCATCAGGGTCCGGACGAGTGACAGGCGACAACGAAGCGAGGTTGGATCGTCTCGTCCGGCATGTCGCCGCATCGGCCGGGACGCCGACCCTCTTCAACCCTTACGCCGACACGGACCCGGCGGTCGATGCTCCGGATGCCGCTTCGATCCGCTGCCGCAACCTTCGGCGATACCTCCATGCGTTTGCCGGACGGGACGGCATCGACCTGTGGCTCGGTGAAGCACCTTCGAGGTTCGGAGCCCGGCGCACGGGCGTGCCCTTCACAGGCGAAGGCCGATTGGTCGATCTCTCCTCGCGCCTTGCCGTCGCACCGTTCGAGATCGCGACGACGGCCGATGCTCCCGCCGCACCATCATCCGGTACCTCGCGCCAGATCTGGGGTGCACTGCCGGAACGGCTGCCCCTGTTCTGGAACGCCGTCATGCACCACCCGCATTGGGCAGGAACACCCGTGCGCAACCGAACGCCGTCCCGGTCCGAGATCGCCCGGTCTTGCGACACGCTGGCGCTTCTCGTCGAAACCGTCCGACCCCGTCGCATCCTCGCGATCGGGCGTGTGGCGGAGGGTGCGAGCGAAGGGTTCGGCGTGCCGGTCACCTACGTCCGCCATCCCGCCCAGGGCGGTGCGGCAGAGTTCCGTGCTGGGGTGACGACATTCCAGCGGGAGACGTCGTGACGGCGGTCGGCGGTCAGGTCTGCGCATCCACGATGGTGCCGAGATCGGCGGCCGAGATCATTCCGACCTGACGTTGCCCCCCGACGAAGAAGGTCGGCGTGCCGCTGACACCGAACTCGGTCCGCCCGCGCTCCTGAACCGCGACGACCTCGGCTTGCAGCGCCTTGTTCGACAGACAGGCGGTGAAGGCGTCGCGATTCATCCCCGCAAGCTGCGCGATGCCGAGAAGTGCCGTGGAGGCGTTCTCCGCCCGTGCCCATGCCGCCTGCTGGCGGAACAGGACGTCGATCATCGCGAGCGTCGCTTCGCCATTCAGGCATCGCGCTATCACGAACCCGGCGAGCGAACGCGGGTCGAGCGGAAACTCGCGCAGCACCAAACGGGCGCGGCCGGTGTCGATATGCGTGCGCCTGAACTCCGGCAGGACGCCGACGTGGAACTCGGCGCAGAAGCCGCAGGTCAGCGAGGTGTACTCAACCACCGTGACAGGGGCAGCCGCATCGCCGTAGCTGAGTTCCGCCAAGGGACCTGGGGTCTGCACCGCCGCCGGATCGACCGGCCCGCCGTCCTCTGCCAGAGCGGAACCGGGCAACGCTATTCCCAGTCCGACCATGGTGCCCCCGATGAGAAGGCGGCGACGATCAAGCGACGGGGCGATGGGACGTGATGGCAAGGGGCAGGTCTCCAATTGGTGTCGTTCGTGGGCGGCACGGCACTCGATCGGCCCTTCACCATGACGCTCCGGCCCGCCTGTTCTTCCCTGGCCCTATCTGGACGGGCATCACGAACGCGTCAGCCATCCGCGTTTCAACTGGCCTTCAGGCAGGGAGCGACGAAGAGGTCGCCGCGCCAGGCGCCCCGGACCGTGCGCACAGCCACGATCGACCAGACCACGGCGAGGAGAACAACCAGCGCTACGCCGAAGCCGTGGATCGCGGGAATGGGCAGGATCGTGCCGAGCTTCAGCGTCGTCACGGCGTAGACGCCGATCGGGAACGTATAGCCCCACCAGCCGAGATTGAACGGCAGGCCTTCCCGCAGGTAGCGGACCGTGACCAGCGTCGCGATGGCGAGCCACCACAGGCCGTAGCCCCAGAGAAGCAGGCCGCCGACGAGGCCGACGCCCTCCATCGTTGCGCCGAAGCGTTCCAGCCCGTTGGCGGCGAGGATCGCAGGAGCCGCCCCGCCCAGCGTCATTAGACCGAGCGCGCCGGTGCCGATGGGGCCGAGCGCCAGCCAGCTCGACGAGGCCATGGATGCGTGCGGCAGCTTGTGGACGGCGAGCCGCAGGACAAGCACCACGAGGACGCTCATGGCGATCGGCACCGACAGGGCCCAGAGCGCGTAGGACAGCGTGAGGACGAGGAGCTGGCTCTGCGGGTCGGCGAGATGTGGCGCGAGCAGGCCGCCCGACACCGCGGCAACCTCAGCCGCCACCATCGGCAGGAGCCAGACCGCGGTCATCTGGTCGATCGAATGGCTCTGCCGGGTGAACATCATGTAGGGGATCGCGATGCCGCAGGCCGCCGCCATCGCGACGTCGATCCACCAGAGCGTCTCGGCGATCCCCACCGCGACCTGGCCGAAGCGCGGCAGCCCGAAGATGAGGAAGCCGTTGATGAGGGTGGCGAGCCCCATCGGGATGCAGCCGAAGAACATCGACACGACGGAATGGCCGAAGATGCGCTTGGCCCCGTCGAAGAAGAAGATCCAGCGGGCGGCGTAGAGCGAGGTGAACAGGGCGAAGAGCCCGATGTTCAGCATCCACAAACCTTCCCCGATCGCATGGAGGAGCGGGACCGCGGTCCCGAACTGCGCGAGCGCGATGGCCAGGATGCCCGTGCCCATGGTGGCGGCGAACCAGTTCGGGGTGAACTGGCGCACCACCTCGCGGGGACTGTCGAGGCGCGACAGCGGGTGGAGGCCGAGCGAGACGGCACACATCTGTTCGAAGGTCATGGGCGAAGATCCTTTTCCTGCTCAGACCATGCGCGGCGACGACAGGTTGATCCAACGCGTTGTTCCGGTCTTTCCGATCGGTTGCATCGATCGGTTGCTTTCAGCGTCGGACTGGAAGCGGCGGACGCCTCGAGGCTCCGCATCGGGGAAAAATAAAAGTCGCGACCTCGGGAATGAAAGCGATCGACGAGCGTCTTCCCTTCCAGCCCGTGCTTGGAGGAAACGCCAGCCCCATGTCGAAGACGCTTCTCCTCGCCCTCGCCCTCGCCTTCGCCGGGGCGTCATTGACTTCGGCCGAAGCGCAGGACGCGCCTGCGCACCAGCATGCGACGATGTCACCGGCCACGCCCGGCGGCTCGCCCTATGCGCAAGCGACCGCAGCGGCGATGGAGACGATGCACGCCGGCATGATGTCGGCGCCGGTGACCGGCGATCCCGATCATGACTTCCTGTCCCAGATGATCCCGCATCACCAAGGGGCGATCGACATGGCGAAGGCCGTCCTCGGCTCGACCGAGGACCCGGCGATCCGCAACCTCGCCCAGTCCATCATCACCGAACAGACCTACGAGATCACGCTGATGCGCTCGATGCTCGCCGCATCCGCCGACACCACGAAACCCGTTCCGGAGACGACCCCATGACCCGCACCGCAATCCTCGCCGCCGCGCTCGTCGTCTCGACATCGGCCTTCGCGCTGCCTGCCGCCTCCGATCGCGTCTACACCGCCGACCAGAACTCCAACACGGTCTCGGTCATCGACCCCGTCGCGAACAAGTTGCTCGGCCAGATCCGCCTCGGCAACCCGCGTCCGGACGTTCTGAGCCCGCTCTACAAGGGCGAGGTCAACGTCCACGGCCTCGGGTTCTCGCCGGACCACAAGACGATCGTCGCCGTCTCCACCGTCACGAACTCCGTCACCTTCATCGATACGGCGACCAATGCGGTGAAGGGCACGACCTATGTCGGGCGCAACCCGCACGAGGCCTTCTTCACGCCGGACGGCGCGCAAGTCTGGGCGACGGTGCGCGGCGAGGACTACCTCTCGGTGATCGATGCCGAGACGTTCAAGGAGACAGGTCGTATCCCGACGACGAGCGGTCCGGGCATGACGAAGTTCTCCCGCGACGGCAAGCTCGCCTTCGTCGCGAACTCGTTCAATCCGGTGCTGGAGGTCTTCGACGTCGCGAGCCACGCGCTCGTCAAGCGCATTCCTGTCGTCTCGCCCTTCGTGCCCTTCGTGCAGGTCAGCCCCGACGGCCGCGACATCTGGCTGACGCACAAGGACGTCGGCAAGGTCACGCGCGTCGATGCCACGAGGCTCGAGGTGAAGGAGGTGATCGACAGCGGACCGATCTCTAACCATCTCGGCTTCGGCACGGTGAACGGTGAGACGCTGGTCTACGTCACGATCGGCGGCGAGAACGTCGTGAAGGTCTACAAGCCCGGAGAGAAGACGGAACTCGTCGCAACCATTCCGGTGGGTGCACTGCCCCACGGCATCTGGGGGGCGGACGATGGCAGCCGCATCTTCGTCGGGCTCGAGAACGACGATCGTGTCGACGTGATCGACACGGCCGAGCAGAAGGTCGTCGCCGAGATCCCGATCGGACAGGCCCCGCAGGCTCTCGTCTTCGTGCCGGGTGCGGTCCCGGAGGGTGCGGGCACGGAGAACCTTGAACCGTTGAAGGCGGGTCCGGAGAACCTGACGCTTTCGCTGAAGGCGCCCGAGGGGGCCACCGGCTCCGGCATGGTCGTCTCGCGCAACCTCGGGCTCGTCGATGCGATCGACGTCAGCGTCGCCAAGCTGAGGCCGATGACGGAGTACGGCGTGTTCTTCGAAGGACAGGACGAACCCGTCGTGGTGCTGAAGACCAACGACAAGGGAGCCGGCATGGCCTCCAGCATCGGCCCGGTGCGCACGCTTGCCGCCCCGGGGGTGCAATCGGCGGGCAAGGAGCCGCGGCTGGTCGTGGTCGAGGGACTAACAGCCACCGCCAGCCCGATTCTAACCAGCCGCTAGACACGGCTGGGTCCGCGACGACGCTGCTCACGGAAGACCCTAGTGGGGTGACGCGGAGCGACGGCAACGTCACAATGACAAAACCGGATCTTGAGTATCCGGAACACCGAAGCCAGCGACGTTTGGGCGAACGCGCACCATCGAGCTTGAATATTACAACGATGTTTGCAATATCGCAGGGATGAACGACGACACAGCCGTTGCCGCCCTGTCCGCCCTCGCCCATGCCGACCGCCTCGCGGCCTTCCGGATGCTCGTCCGGGCCGGCCCGAACGGCATGGCGTCGGGGGAAATCGCCGAGGCGCTATCCATCCCGCCGACGCGGATGAGCTTCCACCTCGCGACGCTCGAGCGCGCCAGGCTGCTGCGCTCGTGGCGGGACGGGCGCCGCATTCTCTACGCCGCGAGCTACGACGACATGCGCCAGCTCCTCGCCTTCCTGACCGAGGACTGCTGTTCGGGGAACCCAGAGATCTGCGGGAACCTCGGCGCCGACCTCCTCGCCCCCTCATGCTCGTCGGAGACCTGTTCGTGACCGTCACGATCTACCACAACCCCGCCTGCGGCACGTCGCGCAACACGCTGGAGATGATCCGCCAGTCCGGTGAGGAGCCGCAGGTGATCGAGTACCTGAAGGACCCGCCGAGCCGTGAGGTCCTGGCCGAACTCCTCGACATGATGGGCATGAAGCCGCGGGACATCCTGCGCGAGAAGGGCACGCCCTACGCCGAACTCGGGCTTGCCGACCCCAAGCTGACAGACGAGGAACTGCTCGCGGCGATGATCGAGCACCCGATCCTGATCAACCGCCCGATCGTCGTGACGGACAAGGGCGCCGCGCTCTGCCGACCGTCCGAGAAGGTGCTGCCGCTCCTTGCCAACCCAGTCGCGACGTTCACCAAGGAAGACGGGGAAACCGTCGCCTCCTCGGGGCTGGCTACGTGACGGATCCCGCCGCTCTCGACCTGCCCTCCGTCGACCTCGACCAGCTCCGCCCGATCGACGGGAACGCGCTCGCCGGCCCCGGCGCCCCGACGCATCCGCCGCGCATCCTCGTCCTCTACGGCTCGATCCGCGAGCGGTCCTACTCCCGCCTACTGTCCGAGGAGGCCGGTCGCCTGCTTCGCTGGTTCGGCTGCGAGGAGAAGACGTTCGATCCCCGCGGCCTGCCGCTTCCCGACGGGGCGGAGCCCGGCCACCCGAAGGTGAAGGAGCTCCGCGACCTCGCCGACTGGTGCGAGGGCATGGTGTGGGTCAGCCCGGAGCGCCATGGCGCGATGACTGGGATCATGAAGGCGCAGATCGACTGGATCCCGCTGGCGCTCGGCGCCAAGCGTCCGACGCAGGGCAAGACGCTGGCCGTCATGGAGGTGTCGGGCGGCTCGCAGTCCTTCAACGCCGTGAACCAGATGCGCATCCTCGGCCGCTGGATGCGCATGGTGACGATCCCGAACCAGTCGTCGGTCCCGAAGGCGTTCCTTGAGTTCGACGAGGCGGGACGCATGAAGCCGTCGGCTTATCTCAGCCGCGTCGTCGACGTCTGCGAGGAACTGGTGAAGTTCACCCACCTCGTGCGCGGCCGCTCGGACTACCTGACGGATCGCTACTCCGAGCGCGTTGAGAGCGCCGAGCAACTCTCGATGCGCGTGAACCAGCGCACCCTCTGATCCTCCTGTCCCCGGACATCCCATGCTCGCCCTCGCGATCTTCGTCGCCACCCTCGTCCTCGTCATCTGGCAGCCCCGGGGCCTCGGCATCGGCTGGTCGGCACTCATCGGCGCCGCGGTCGCACTGGCGACCGGCGTCGTCGGCTGGGGCGACGTCGGGACGGTCTGGCAGATCGTGTGGGACGCGACCTTCACCTTCGTCGCGCTGATCGTCATCTCGCTTGTCCTCGACGAGGCCGGGTTCTTCGCCTGGGCCGCTCTCCACGTCGCCCGCTGGGGCAGGGGCAACGGGCGGCGGCTGTTCCCGCTCGTCGTCCTGCTGGGTGCGACGATCGCCGCCGTCTTCGCCAACGACGGGGCCGCGCTTCTCCTCACCCCGATCGTGCTCGCCATCCTCCTGCGCCTCGACTTCCCGCCCGCCGGGGCGCTCGCCTTCGTCGTCGCCTGCGGGTTCGTCGCCGACACGACCAGCCTGCCGCTCGTCGTGTCGAACCTCGTGAACATCGTCACCGCGAACTTCTTCGACGTGTCCTTCGGCCGCTACGCCGCGGTCATGGTCNGACACGACCAGCCTGCCGCTCGTCGTGTCGAACCTCGTGAACATCGTCACCGCGAACTTCTTCGACGTGTCCTTCGGCCGCTACGCCGCGGTCATGGTCCCGGTGAACCTCGTCTCGCTGGCGGCGACGCTCCTCGTCCTGTGGGCGCACTTCCGGAAGGACATCCCGACGACATACAACGTGCACCAGCTCGAGGCCCCCAACAGCGCAATCCGCGACCCGGCCGTGTTCCGGACCGCGTTCCCGCTCCTTGGGCTCCTGCTCGTCGCCTACTTCGTAACGGGGCCGCTCGGCGTGCCAATAGCCTTCGTCACAGGTGCCGCCGCCCTCGTCCTCATGGCGGTTGCGGGACGGTGGTTCACCAGTGGGCACGGTGCGGTGGTCGACCTGCCGAAGGTCCTGCGCGAGGCGCCGTGGCAGATCGTCCTGTTCTCGATCGGCATGTACCTCGTTGTCTACGGCCTCGGGAACGCCGGCCTGACCGACATCGCCGCAAACGTCCTGCGCTGGCTCGCCGATCGGGGCACGCTCGTCGCCACCGTCGGCACGGGCTTCGTAGTGGCAGTGCTCGCCTCCGTCATGAACAACATGCCCGCGACCCTCGTCGGGGCGCTTGCCATCGACCGGGTGGACGTCGCGCCCCTCACTCGCGAGCTCATGGTCTACGCCAACGTCGTCGGCAACGACCTCGGCCCGAAGTTCACGCCGATCGGCTCGCTCGCGACCCTCCTGTGGCTGCACGTCCTCGCGGGCAAGGGGCAGCGGATCACCTGGGGCCAGTACATGCGGGTCGGCCTCGTCCTGACCCCGCCCGTGCTGCTGGCGACGCTCGTCGCCCTCTGGGTGTGGCTGCCGGTTGCCCCATGATGTCCGCTTCAGCGTCCTCTTGATTCGGAAGCGGACTGACTGGTTTCCACCCGTTCCAGACCCTAGGCCGGACAGTCTTTCCCCACATCCTGGGGCGAACTTCCCCCATTCTGCCCCACACCTGCGTTCGCCAGGTGTGCCTGCACGATCGGGATCGGGATCCCGGTTCGTATGGTAATCCGCCTAACTGGTTGGCCTTCCCGGTGAAGACGCTCGATAGCTGAGCGCGTCCGGTGCGACAGCCGATAGACTGGCGTGATCTGCAGGTCCGAAAGCTTGTGACGCACCGTGCTCTCGGACCGTCCGAGAGCCACGGCGATGTCTCTGACGGAAGGCTCCGTCAGAGCGAGGGCTCGGAGGATCCGTATTTCCCCCTCCGTCCAGATTTCGATCACTCGGCCATTCTTCGTCACGTCTGCCTCTCAACCTCCATGAACGCCTGACCTGTCAGGGCGCACATGTCCTCAACGATCGTGAAGGGCGATGGGCAGGGAGGAACGCATCAGACGGGCTTCAAGGTAACGGACAAGCTCGGATGGTTCATCGCCTTCCTGAGAGCGCTCCACGCGATGGTGTTCGCTGCCCTGTCTTCCGAAAATTCGGCCGCCACGGCGGCGGCGATGTCATCGAACACGCGGACCATGCGACGGACCTTGACGTACTCTTCCGCTCTGCTTCTCCGTCCGATGCCAGTCTGCACGAGGCGCTCGTAGACCGCCGTCCGGGAAACGCCCAAAGCCAGCCTGATCTCGCGGATCGAACGGAAGTCGTCGTGCATCTCGGACAGGGTCCGGTCCATCTCACGGGACCAGACCATCTTGACCCTGTGATAGCCGAGTTGGGCCCGGCGCCATGCCACGACGCGCAGGGGGAGATCCGTCAGACGGGCGATCTCGACCGACGTCATGCCGAGCTGGCAGTAGGTGTCGAGAAGGATCTCGTCCTCCATGCAGAGGTCGTTCTTTCCCGGCATCTGGGTCACGGTCTGTCCTTCCACGTGAGCTTGACGTCGTCGTGCCTGAGCACCCGGTTGAGGGCTGACGATACGGCGAAGGCCATGCGCTCGGTCTCGTCTTCGGACCGGCACTTGGCCGCGAGGACTGTCTCGGCGACGATCCTGACGACGAGCGCATGAAGGGCGTTGCCGGGCCTGCCGATCTCGGCGACCAGATCGTCGATCGCCTTCTCGTTGGACACCGGACGGGGCGGACGGGGCCCGCGGACGCCCATCGCCTTCACACGCTGGTAGACGTCCATCCGGGTACACCCGATCTCGGAGGCGATCCTTTTCAGGGACTGACCGGCTTCGAGACCGGTGCGAATGTACGCGTCGGGATCGATCCGGGTCACGAGAGCACCTTGGGCGGATGGAGGATGTAGGTCGCGTGACGCTCGATCACCGCCCCTCTGTCGCGGAGGCGATGGACATAAACGTTGATGTCGTGCAGGCCACGACATCCAGCGGCGGAACTGAGTTCACGACGGGAGGCCATACCTTGGCGCAGGCGACCCATGATGCCGCGCATACGAACCGAGGCTCCCGCCAGGTCCATCGAGCCACCGACGAGGGCGTATCTCGTGGCATAGGTGATCCGGTGCCCGCACTTCCGCAGCCTGCAGACGGTGACGGCGATGGTCCCGATCTGCGGCTCGTCGTCGATGTCGTAGACGCCCATCAAGGTGTCCAGCGTGACCGGCTCGCCGTCGGCCTCTTCAAGCACGGCCAGGAGACGGTTCTGGATCGTCGGCCGGACGCCGGGGGCCGTCACGGGCATCCCGTAGACGACGGGGCGTCGACGCTCGACGTACTCCGTCGGCAACTCCAGACGATCGGCGATCGCGTCCGGCCTCAGACCGCGCAGCGCGCAGATCGCGATCCGATGGTCCATCGGTCTGGGAACAATTGACTGTAGACCCTGAGAGACCATGTTCGACCCCGATATCGTGTGCATCGTTGAAAAATATCGTGTGCATCGATAAGCCGTCAATGGCTCGTTAATCGATGCACATGATATTTTTTCGGAGGACCCATGCTAGGCGTGGTCGAAGGTTCGCAGTCCGAGGCGCGAGTGGGACGCAGGAAAGAGTACGCAGAGCGGATGCACTGCCTGTTCAGGGAAGGAACACGCAGCAGGATCGACGACGTCCTCTGGCCCGACGAGGAGCGTCTGGCGTTCGTCAGAGAAGCAGTCGATCGCGAGATCGAGCGTCGGGCTCGGGGCGAGACTGAGATGGTCGCCGAAGAAAAAACGTTGGACGGCTAGTTCCCACTTTCATCGATCAGCTCAATACTATGCACACGATATTCAGTCGTGCGGAGCGAGACGATGTGGAAGGCCATTCGAGATGCACTCAGGATGATCGGCGAGGCGTTGAGCCGAACGACGTCAGCCATCAGCCACGGTTTCTGGGCGACGGACGCCTGGCTGACCGATTTCTGGAACCGTTGGTCGAGGGCCGTGTCCGGAACTTCCTACCGGCCGGCGCCGGTCACGGACGTCCAGGACTCTGTCGACGCGATCATCGGTCGTCGACCCGACCCCTCTCCCAGCCCGGATGATCTGGCCGAGCGTGGTGCCCTGGTTCGCAGTGCGGCGGTGAGGATCCTGTGCGGCGATCGCGATGCCGGTCGGGATTTGCCGTCGGACGTGAGGCTTTGGCTTTTGGCCCTTGCCAAGCCCGATCTACGGACCGTGCTCGACGCGACGGACGAGCAGATCGGCAGGCATGCCTCGGGGAAGCAGTGCATCCGCGGGTCCGGTAACCGGCCGGTGCCGGTCCCTGATGTCGAGCGCGATCTGATGACGATCCGGAAGCGCGAGGAGGCCCTCTCGCGGGGGCTCACGATGCAGGAACGCAAGCACCTCGAGGACGTGCTCGCCGTCAGAGCGACGAGAGAGGTCGAGGAAACGCCCGAGCCGGCAGGCGACGAGCCGACGGACGTGATGTCGCCTCGTCCGCGGAGTTAACGCTTCATCAGCAGGCGGGCATTCTCGAGAGCCATGTCAGCCAGACGCTTCTCGAGGATGTCCGCCCTAGCCTTCTCCCGATCCGCCCTCGCCCGCTCACTGCGGTAGGCTACGGCGAGCTGGTTGAACCCAGCGACCTCGTCGTCCCGTCGGGCGTTCGCATCGCATGCGTCCTGCCATGCCTGAGCCCTGTTGACGCCACGCTGAAAAGCTCCGGCCGCCCCCCCGATGAGCATGCCCGTGGCGAGGCCCATGTGGCCGACCTGACGAAAACCCTCACGTGCCATTTTCAACGATCCTCATGATCCCGGCGGAGTCCAGCATATGACGGCCGTACCTATGAACAGCGGGTTAACGCCCGAAGATGCCGCCGAACTCCTTCGTCAGGACGCACGCGCCCGACAGCGAGACAGTCGAGCCAGGAAGGCCGAACGTGCTGCAGCCCAAGAGCGCTTACTCGCGGAACGAGAAGCGGAGCGCCTCGCCGTCCTGGTCGCCAAGACCGAGCGGATCGCCGAACTCGAGGCGCGGCTCTCAGAGGCCGGGGAGAGGTCGCGGGTGGCTGAGGAGCTTCTCGAAGATGCCGTGACGTTGCTGGCGATCCATTATGACGTCGCCGGCCTCAAGGCTCGCGGTGCGTCTCACGCCAACTGCACGATCGTGGACCTGGCCAACGAGGCTGCCCTCATGCGCTTCGAACTGCTCACGAAACGCTACTGGACCTGCAGTCCCTCCGAAGCGGTCCTGCGGGCTCAGGCACTTCTTCAGATGCTGATCGATAGACGCGGGACGCTGCCATCGGGCAACGAGCCGGTGACGATCTCCCGCGGCGTCACACCCCCCGGCACCCCCGTTACACCGACAGTGCGTAACACACATCGACCAACGAGAATCGCCGATAGGTCACATGGAGCCCCCTCGATATCGGCTGAGGAGGAGGCGTGGATCGACGCTCAGTCGCGGTCTCCATATGATCCAGAGGAAGCCCGGATCGCGCACATTGAGGCGCTGGCCGAAGGCGGTAAGGACGACGACGGCGAGAGGTTCTGAAAGGTTGTGACGTCACAGAAAACCCTGCTCTCGCGGGCTGTGACGTCACAAAATCCGTTGCCTGCGTTGTGACGTCACAAGTCACGTGGCCTTGACGTAGTGACCATTGGTCACCAAACTGACACTCAGGATCGGGCACTGACGCCCGCCGGAGAACAACATGTCACCAGCAGAGTTCAAGGCCGCCAGGCTTCGTCTGGGCCTCTCGATTTACGATCTTGGAAGCCTCCTCGGCGTCGACCCCAGGACCATCAGGAAGTGGGAGGCCGATCCGGCCGGTTCGAACGCCCGCCCGCCGAACCCCGTCGCTTCCAGAGTGATGTCGTGGCTCGAAAGTGGCTTCCGTCCCCCCGAATGGCCGGCCGTCCCCTCGACCGACGAGGAGGCGTGACGTGGGGTGGATCGAGTGCAAGGCGCGGGACCTCGTCATCGGTGATGCGATCCTCCTGACCCGGCGTGTCGAGATCAAAGGCGAGAACGGCAGGTACGTTCAGGGAACGGTGCGCCAGAAGGACAAGGCGACGGGGACGTGGTTGGATGCCAAGGGCCGGCAGAAGGTCGATTGGCGGCATACCGCGAGGGTGCTGGACATCCTGGCCAACGCGGGTGACCCAGCCGTTGTAATTGAGCGGATCGACGACCACCCGCCCAAAGAGGCCGGGGCGGTCAGACCGCTTGCCGTTGAGCAGATTCCGTTCCGGGTTCTGGACTGGTCGTCAATGAAGCTCAGGCGACACACGGATCACGGACCGACCCAGCGGACGAACTCCCACGGCCGCTTTTTCCTTCTCCAGATGATCAGGGAAGCGGCCGGTGGCGACGAGACGAACGAGCAGGCGATCGGCCGGCTCTCTCTATGCGTCCGCCGTGGCGACATCGACGAGGCGGAGACGAGCGGGTCCCTTCCTGCCCGGATCGGCAGGTCCAACGCCATCGGCATGCTGAAGGACGAAAGGCTCTTCTCGGAGGCAGCCGTCAGGCAGTTGACCGGCAGGATGTCGTTGCCAGACAGCCGGAATGTGCCCGATCTCGGCCATGAGGGGCTCGGAACGTCATTCTCGCGTTCCAGGACCGATCACACGTTCAAAGATCCAGACGACGGTCGCCCCATAATCATCTTCGGCAAGGACCTCGGCTACGTTCAGCCGGCTGACCCTAGCGATCCGGAGGTGACGGCGATCCTTGAGGCGATGCCCGATGCCGAGGTTCGCATCCTGACCCATCCGACACGTGAGGACATGATTCGCCTGAGACGCCATTTCGCGCCGAAGGCTTCGGACGCGGTCGGCGAGGTTCCTGGGTCCGATGAATCCGACGCAGACGGGGAAGAGTCTGTTAACTACGCTGACACTTCGATCGACGAATAGGACGGATTCCGGGGCGATCGATTCACATCCGGTTAACGCCTGCCATAGACGCCCGATCGATTCAGCTCCACACTGATTTAGAAACGGAAACGGGTCCCGTCGGCAAAACGAGACCCGCTTCTTGAAACCAACCGCCTGATTCGACTGCCGGCCCCTCTTCACCGACAACTCTAGTCCCAGAGACCCGAGTTATCAAGGCCACGCAGTCGATCCCAGGCCGTCCGAACGGCGGGATTTGGAATGAACTGCGCGGGTGAACAAACCGCAAACAAACGGGGTGCCACGTCCCCCTCTGACGACCGTCAGCGATTCATCGCCAGACGTCGCGAGCAGAAGCGGATGGAGCGCGACCGCCTCGAGCATGGGTTCCGGCACCGCGATTTTGGACAGATCGTCCTCGGACGCCGTCGTGCGGATTTTGGCGAGACCGGTCTTCGATCGGACCATCTCGGTCTGTCCGGAGCGCTCTTCGTCGGCGGTTGTCCGAAGGGAAAAACCCTCCGGGGCGGACGTTCGAAAGACGTCATGATGCCGGTCGGCCCGAGCAAGCTCCTCGGGCTGGACGTGGCTTATATCGAAGGCAACCGGCGGATGGTGTCGCTGATCCGCGTGGATCTCGATCTCGTCTTCCCGTCACCGGATCACGCGATCGCCGCCATCCGGGATGTCGTCGAGGCAGGCGACCTCCCGTGCATGCCGCACCTGATCTGCGGCGACGTCGGACCGGCGAGGATCAGGACGACAAGCGAGGATGGAACGACCACGGAAGTCTACCATCTTGAAGCCTTCATCCGTCCCCACCTGTGGGTGATACTCCCCCGCGGTTCGGCCGTAAACTGCGGACCGAACGGGCGCTCCGAACCCAGGCGCCTCCTGGCCGGTGTTGCGAGGGGCATCAACAGTGCTCTGCTTCACCTCGGCGCCGATCCAGCGGCGTCGCCTTTCCTCGTGCGAGGCAAGAATCCGCTCTCGCCCTACCTCTGGTCTGCGGCGCTGAACAACCAGGTCTGGCCGAGCCTCTCAGAGTGGTCGGATTGGGTCGACACGCGCATCTCACCGGAGAAGCTTTCCAGGCAGGCGGCGGAGGTCCAGAGCGGGTTGGATAAGGCGCCATCGAACGTGGCCTTCACCGCTTGGCAGCGGACGGCCTACGACCTCCTGCGCGCCGCCCATAGCGTCAACGACCCGATCTACCTCGACGCCGTCCAGCCGTCCGTCGATCCCAGTGCCCTGGCCGACCTTCTACGCGAAAGGATGCCTCTTGCAGACCTCGACCGAGATCCAGCCTGGAGTGACGTGGCGGCCGAGCGAGTCTGGAACAGCGTCGTGTCGCACGCCTCCGCGTCGTGGGATCCGTCGAAGGCCGAGGTCGTCCGCGTAGCACGCGGAGCCATGCGGCACGTAACGGACGGGATGACGAGGAAGAAGGCACAGTCAGCGGCAGGAAAGCGCGCCGTGGCCATCCGGGCAGACAAGACGCTGACAGCCATGATTGACGCTTACCATACCATCGTAGCAGACGGTGGCAGTCCGTCTCAGACCGGCGTGGCCGTCAAGGCAGGCGTCAACCGACGGACGGCGATCCGGATGTGGGCCGAGGTCACCTCCGGGGTGTGCAAAACGGTGTCTAATTAACAAGCATACGGGAGAACGCTTGCCGTGCTCCCATGCACACCGATGGGGGTGTGACTTTAGGTGTATAGATAAAAAGCTATCCCCGTCCCAGGGCCAGGCCCAAGATAGACTACGACAGGTCAAGGATGGATCGACATAGGTGCTGACGTGAGAGACACCTCCCGACCCAGGCACCCCGGTTCAGACAGTTCACGGCGACGGCCGTCAAAATCCGCCCCATCTCCTGTCGGTTAAATTTCCCGCGTCGTCTGGAGAAGGCTCAAGAGACTAAGGTCGCGTCGGGGTCAGGATAGGGCACCCCCCGCAATCATGCCTCTCACAGACGATCCAGGACACGACGGTGGCCCACACTCCTCCGACTCCATCGCCGACGTCGAAGGGTAGCACCCTGGATGCGTCAGGACGGGCTTCAGCCTTTCCCGTCACATCGCCAGTCTTTCCTGATGCTGCCTCTCCTGCCTCACCAGGATTGATCCTACGGGGGTCAGAAAGAGGCATGCCGGGCGAAGCCCGGCGGCGCCTCCTGTCGAGATCAATAGTCCCCGATCTCCCTGTCGTACGACCCGTCCGGTTCGATCGTACCAACCGGCGAGCGACAGGCTCCCCCGGTCGTCCGCAGGACGGCGTCATCCCCGTCGACGGTGAGGATGACGGCAGCACCGCTGCCCTCGACCGGCCCGACCAAGGCGCGTCCCAGGTGCTTCCGGATGTCCTTGCCCGTCGCGACCACCAGGTCGGCCGTGAAGTTGCAGTGACGCTCCCGACCGGTGCGGTCGGTAGCCTGCCACGTCAGCCGGTACGTTTTCCCGCGGCGTTCGACGTCGAAGGAACACGTGGCCTTCCCGCCGGCGCAGTGGTCGACGAAGACACCTTCGTAGTCGGGCTGAGCCGCCTGGGCGGTGGAGGACAGGATCGCCGCGCATGCGGTGACGGCGGCGAGAAGGATGGTCCTGATGCGCATTGGTGCGGCTCCTGTCGGGTGATGCGAGGAGTCTGCCGGACGTTTCTTATCGAGATGCTGGCCGATGCCGAGGGATTCGATCCATCTCGAAGTTTTGGGTGACGGCCGGCACAAAAAGGAACGGCCCGGAGGGTCACTCCAGGCCGTCTATGTCGTCGTACGATCGTCCGACAGGTTCCGGTTCCGGCTGTCGTCTCCACGACCTCGTCCGCAGGTCGTGGAGTGCCTCCCGTCTCTTGGCCGCTGGATACGGCAGAAGGACACCAGGATCGCGTCGGAAGCTAACCTGCTCCCACAGCTCGGCGATTCGGTCGAGTATGGCCGGAGGCGCGGTCCTCGTTCCGAGGGCGTAGGCTCGTGCGGACCCGAGGGAAACGTCGAGGTATGACGCCGCCTCCCCGAGGGTCATGCCGCAAGCCACGACGGCGTGACCGAACGTGGTCGTTGTTCCAGGTCGAGCACCACTCGCGCCCTTGGGCCTACCACCGGTCCTCCTCACCGTCGTCATGTCGGGTATCCTTCGTTCCGGTGGGATCAGGCGGCGGACAGGACGCCCGTCGAAGCGTACAGGCGCTCTTCCTCGGCTTCACGACGCCCCTCGACCAGGCCGTCGAACTCTTCCTCGGTGTGGAGGACGAGCGTGACGTTGGCGAAGCACTGGCTGGCCCCACCGTCCACGGACCCGGTGCAGTCAGCGTCGTAAGACTCGGCGAACTCACCGTCCAGGACGTGTGGCCAGTGGTGCGCGTTCAAGTGCCCGCACTTGCTGCATTCACCCGCGTAGAGGGCCTTCGACATATCGTTTTCTCCAAGCTTTCCGGGCCTACCATGGCTTCCGGCTCCTATCTCAATGTAGTTTCGTTAACTACATTGTGCAAGAGCAAGGCCGATGCTTTTCGACGGAGACTTCCGCAGTCGAGCGCCCGTACGGTCGTCGGACAGGCAGCACAAGAGGCATCGCATGGCGCGCTCACGATCCCGCTCAGGCGGCAGGAGGACAACGGTCGAGATCATCGACAGGACGCTCGCCGACCTGGCAGGCGACCTCGAGGAGCTTGGTGAGCGCGCCTTCGACCGCGTCCTCAGGGGAACGCTGGACGACGTCGCCCTCGACGCCAACGAGCGGTTGGCGGACGTCTTTCGGCGCGACATTCAGGGAGGACCGGCCGAGTTCACTCAGATTCGGCCTGGGCAGAAGAACTCTGCGGTCGTGAACAACCCGGCTGCACGGAAGAGCGGGACGGATGTCCTCCGGTCGTCGATCAAGACGCAGAAGACCCAAAGTTCGTACCTGAAGTACGCTTTGGGCGAAGAGGATGAGCGCGAAGCCGGTGACGTGGGTGCGGCGACCAAGTGGAACTTCATCCCGCACGAGGGCATGTTGAAGCGCTACCAAGGCATGTCCGTCGACAAGCACGGCAACCTGCGACGCAACGCGATCTCGACCCTGTCCAGCCGTTCCCAGCGGCCTTCCAGGCGCGCCCCGTACGGATCGAGAAAAGAGTACGCGGGATCGCATTCCGACATGTTCTTCGAAAAGTCCGGACGCCGCGGCACGATGGGCTTCTGGCAGCGGAATCCAGGCGAGGACGCCAGGGCGGAGAACCGACCGCCGATCCTCCTCGTCCTTGCGGTCCCCAGGTCGGACTACGATGACGACACGCTTCAGCGTGGATGGAACGCGTCGGTCGAGGAGGCGATGGAAGGCATGCCTAGGATCGTCCAGCGTCGCCTGAAGTACGTCCTGTCTCGCATGGCAGCGAACGGCTGACACGTTCCTCTTCTATGTTCATATATTCAGGACGTGACGCGTTTCGCTAAACCGTTGATGTGGCTTGCAAATTTCGGGTAGGTTTTTGCCTTTCCCCACATCCTGGGGCGGAACTTCCCCCAAATCGACCAACTTTCCCCCCACGCGGCCTCTGAAAAGTGTGGTCAAAGCCGTTTTCTGGCTCGACGTAGCCTCGACGTTCTTCGACACCAATCTCTTCGTTGCCGTCTGTAAGGCACTGGCATCGCATGATTTTCGAGAATGGTCAGTCCTAGATGATCCTCGCCCCCTTATCGACAACCCATCGGCAGGCTGTCGAGGTCGTGTCGAGACGTCGACGTCGACACGACCTCGACGGTCGAGGCATCGATCGAGGATGCTTTCGAGCCGTTCGAAGGGGGCAATCAGGTTCGTTGTGTGTGTCGACAGCCATCGACGTCGGCTCGAGGCGTCGACGTCGACGACCTCGACGTAAGCCCTGCTACACTGGGGTTTGATGTAGGGCCGTCGTGCTCGACCGAACGTCGACGTTGCTCGACGATCGTCGAGGTCGATCGACCTCGTCTCGACGTCGACGCCTCGATGCGTTCTCGACGATTGTCGATGTCAGATCGAGATCGTTCCGCTGGACTCCGCTCGGCCTCTGAGTATCGTCCTGGGAAACTTGGGGGACGCATGGACGAAGAACTGGTCACCGAGGAGGACTTCGCGTCGCTCCCCCATGAATCAGGACCACGGTTCCTGGCGCTCGAATCGATAGCCCGTCGGCGCTTGAACGCAATCGTGTCGCAGAGCGGGTCCGAGTATTACGATGCGATGATCCGAATGCAGTACATGTCGACGGTTGCCAGTGCGGCCGAAGCCTTGGGCATCGATGGCATCGAATACCCCTACAACGCGGACAATCCAGATCGTGAGATCGGGAACTTCTTCCTAGCGGTCAATCGCGTCACCACCCGCATGCGTCTGACTTCAGTATCGTCTCAGGCTCTGTCGGTCCGGCTGAGTGCCAGAACACGTCACGCGATCGGCTTGCAGATCGAACAGCTCCGAAGCGCCATCGAAAGCGCAAAGGATCTCAAACCGGATCGTCGTGACATCCTGCTCAAGAAGGTAGACGAGCTGGTCGCCGAGATGAACGAGCAGCGGGTCGGCTTTGGCAAGACCATGGCGGTTCTAGCAGTCCTGACCTTCAACCTCACCGCTTCAGGAACATCAACGCTGGCCGATGCCCCTGGCGCCATACAGACGATCACCAACATCACCAGACTCTTGGGCAAGGACAAGCAGGCCGAGGACGACGAGATCGAACGCCTTGGCCCCCCACCTAAACCGCTGGCGATCGAAGGCCCGAAGAAGAATGCCGGCAGCTATGGTGGGGGATACGGTGGGCGTGGCTCAGGCGCTGGCTCTCGTCCCACGGCGGACGACATGGACGACGAGATCCCGTTCTAAGGTCTAGGACAGGGCAACAGATACGTTGTTCACCGTCCCTGAAGGTCGGACATCCGCTCGATGTTGGACATTGTCTCAGTACCGATCAGCTTCTGCTGGGTGGTGTCCTGATAGTACTCCCATCGAAGGGGAAAACCGAGTTCCTCGGACATGTACAGACGCCCTACAATCCCGCTCTTTTTTTGCCGTCGACGGTGATTGAGGTTTTGAGAGTAAGGTATTTGAGTACCTGAGTGCGGTACGAGCAGCCGGCGCTCTCGATCGTGGCGTAGTGCCCCTCGTTCACCAGTTCGTTGATTGTTCCGAACTCCTGTCCACTCAACGTCCCGTGGCCTAGAAACCTGTACTGACCCTCAGGTATCGGCAGAGTTAGATAGCCCGGCCCCTCGTCCAGGACGTAATCTGCCACCCGGCCATCCTCATAGCGCTCCTCTACGAGCAGGAAACCGGCGTGGGACAGCCGCTGCTTCGGCTGCTCGGCAGGTCTCGGAACGGCTATGCGTGTCATCAGGATCAGACCTTCGTCCGTCCGCTGAATGACGATGCGCTCCTTGAGTTCGGTGATCGTCAGCCTAACCCCATCCGCCATGTCGTCAATTTCGGGACAACTGCGAAGGTCGGTACAGCCCCAGAGAAACCAGGCGGTAGCGAGCACGCCTGCGGTAAGGTAGGCACGTCGTCGCCGCATGGTGCACTCCGTACAATACTGGCTGAATCGAACTGCCAGACATAACCCTACGTCAGGTCGTAGCGATGTCGAGAGAAGGCGCGCAGATGGCGCACGATCGGTGCGATGACAGAGGAATATGTGGACTCGGCACACATTGCCATCGCCCCTCCTGAAGCTTCTCCGTAGCTCCTGCTATCCTGACCATCGAAATCAGGGGGCCCCACGCCAGTTCAGGCACATGCGGGAGCGTTCGCGACCGCCCTGCTTTTCTGTCTGAGAGAAAATTTTGGGGCGTGCCGCAGCAGCAGCACGTCGGAAACCCGCTCCTGAGGCATCAGGGAGCCTCTCACAGGCAACCGAACGCAGGAGCCATCGGCGTTTGGCCTCGGATCGCCTTCTCGGACGCGGGCATCGAGTCCTGGGGCACTTTTCCTCCGATCCGCCGATTTTGACGTAGGTTTCCGCACACGGTCTCCGCCTTCCTGGCATCGTCCACGAACCGGAGCCCGAGATGCCGGCGAAACCGATGCGCCCGCTTCGAACCGGGCCGAAACGCACCACCGCCGACGCGATCCGCGATGCCGAACTGAGGTCCGGCAAGTCGTCCCGTGTCGTGTCGATCTCCGACCTGTCGAGCCTCACCGGCTACGACCGCGGGACCATCAGCCGGTGGGTCGAGAAGGGCCTGCCGGTCGAGGGCAAGGGGTCCAAGGGCTCCATCCTGATCGACGTGCGCGCCCTGATAGAGTGGCGCGAAGCTCAGGCGGCGGCCGAGGAACGCCGCAAGGTGCCCGAGTCCACCGAGGACTACTCCCTCGACCTCGACGCCGAACTGAAGCGCGAGATGATCAAGGCCCGGAAGATCACCACCGCGGAGCGGACCGGCATCCTCGTTATGACGTCCATCGTCGAGACGACGTTCGCCTCGTGCCTCAACGTCGTCCGACAGTCCGTCATGGGCCTCCCGTCCCGCATCGAGCGAGATCTCCTCGGCTTCCTGTCAAACGGCCTGCAAAACTGACCCCGGATCGGCGTCCAAAATTGGATCTGACGCAATTCTGATGACGTTCATGGTGCGCCAATGAGGCGGGCTTCGAGAAGGTCCAGCTTGGCGCGACCGTACATCTGGCGCTTCACGAGCTTCAGTCGGTTGACGTGGCCCTCGGTCTGACCGTTCGACCATGTCTCGGTCACGGCAGCACGCACAGCCGCGAAATCCCTGGTAATGCCGCGGGCGAAGGAGGCGATGAGGCTGGAGCCGGCGTCTTGGAGCCAAGGGGCTAGATCGGCTTCGGCCTTGCGACGGACGATGGACTGGAAGCGGTCGACCAGGGTTCGCGCTTCGGCCAGGGCTGGCGCTCCTTGCTCGATCGCAGCGACGGTGAGGGTTTCTGCCTTCGTGAGATGGTCGCGCTTCAGTGTCATCAGACGGGCGATCGTACGAGTCGATGGCGGCTTATGGAGTTGGGTGCTCGTCATGCGTTCGGAGCGGCGTCGTCGCGTCGCCCACTCCGAGACGACCCGGGTCGATCCGGCAAAGCCGAGCGCCCGTAGCCGGCGCCAGAGCTCGGCGCCGTTGCGACAGCCTACCTCCCACTGAGCGTCGAGGAACGGGAGGTGCGGGTCGAGCGAGCCTTGGCGAGTGCGGAACATATCCGTGCGCTGGCCTCGTACGATCAGGCACACCAGCTTGCGGCTGCGCCCCGTCCGGCGGACGATCTCCTTGATCGAGACGCCGTTGGCCGACAGCTCCGCGACGATAGCGTTCGTCTCCTCGCGGCGAAGGTATCCCTCGTACTGAAGGTGTTCGGCACAGGTGAGAAGCTTTGGGTCTATCATCGTCGCGCCGAGCGCAGCACGGATCGGCTTCATCGACTTCGATACCGCTTCGAGGAAGGCGCCGCTGGCGTTCTCCATGAGATGCCAGCGGTCGGCGACCTGGATCGCCTCGGGAAGTGACCGTGCTGCCGCTTCTCCGTAGCCGCCGCCTCGGTCGCGGGAGACAACGCGAATGCCGG
The DNA here is from genome assembly GCF_001423245.1 of Aureimonas sp. Leaf324. GTDB lineage: Bacteria > Pseudomonadota > Alphaproteobacteria > Rhizobiales > Rhizobiaceae > Aureimonas. Next base: position 15,798 of record NZ_LMOH01000001.1, on the reverse strand, counting down.
GATGGGCCACGAGCCACGCAGCGACAGTCGCAATCTCGCGGTCGGGCAGCAGATTGACGACCCGGCGCCGTTCCAGATCGCAGATGATCGTGCCGTAGCGATGGTTGCGCCTGAACGCCCAGTCGTCGATGCCTATAACGCAAAGGGGCTCGGCGCGTGCACGAGCCCGGCGCCGAACGACGCGCAGCAGCGTGTCGTTGCTGACCGGAAGCATCAGACGGGCGGCGAACGCAGCGCCCGGCCTGCCGCCAAGCGCGAGGCCGAGATGATGGACAATGCCTTCCATGCGATCGGTACGACGGGCCCGTTCTAACACGCTCGTCCCGAATCGCTCGGCAAAGATGCGTCGCCGACACGCCCGCTCGTCACATCGGAAGCGCCTCGTCACCAATCGAAGATGCACGGCCCGACCGCCTAGGGGCAGGTCTGCGACGCGCCGGTGATAGCGGCTGTGAACCCGGTGCGAAAGACGATCGCAGGATGGACATGCCGCCGATGACGCTCGTGCCGAGACGGTGAGGATCAGGACGCCGTCAGCGAACTCCTGATGGTCGACAGCGAGTCCGGCTGGAACGACGGTTGAGAGCGAAAGGCGACACGACATGGCAGCGATCCCAGATCGAAACCGCCATTCCCACCGCTAAACTGCACCGAAGATGAGTCAGACCCAAAGTTGCACGCCGAATGACATCAACCGACTGAAACTCATCAAACGCCAGATGTACGGCCGCGCTAAGCTGGACTTGCTCGAAGCACGGCTGCTCGGGGCGCCCTGATCGTCATCGAGATTGCGTCAGATCCAGCATTCGAAGCGAAACACCCCGCCAAGGGGGACACAATTGCAGGCGTCTTCACATCGTCGACGCCACCCAGCCCGTCCAGGTCTACGGGACCGTCAACGGCTTCGAAGTGGACCGCCGCAGGGACGCTGACGGGATCGACCGCGTCTATGTCACGGCGACCGTTCACAAGCTATTGGACTGTGATCTCGAGTCCGGGGACGGCCCGCCGTGGGTCGACTTCTTCGATAAGGACGACGCCTCGAACCCACCCCCGAGCGCACTCTACAGGCCCGACGGCTTCCCCGCGGGCAACACGATGGGCAACGCCGGCGAGAAGATCCCCATGAAGGGTTACAGCGCGATCGTGCCGAATAAGATGAGGTCGTCCGACGGATACATCGTCATCTCGGTCCCATGCCAACTGTGGACCCAGGGCAAGGACGGGAAGCGCCAGTGGGGTCGGAAAGTGGTCTCGACGTGGGGACCGGTGCCCGTACCCATGCCTGGCAAAACGTCGTCGCAGAAAGCGCTGTGATGCGGTGGCACTGGGGCATCGTATGAACACGATGCTTCAAATGCCCGACACCTATGCTTTCGACCATCCTAACGGCCGGGCTAAGCCCTTGATCTGTTGGCTATGAGAGATTTGAAAAAGTCTTCGTAACTGCTCGAATTCGAACGATCACGTTAGTGAGTGGTCACACTCGACCACACGCCAGGACGGTTGAGTTCGATCGCATTCGAATGACCTTCATAGCCCTCCCGAAACGTCTTCCAGCCATGGTGCGCCTGATCGTTCGACGAGGTGCACGTGACGCTCTACCACCATACCGACACCGCCCGTCTGCCCTGGATCCTGTCCTCTGGTGTTCTGCGCCCGAGCGGGAACCGCATCGGCGGGATGCGGGAGGACGTGCTCTGGGCGACGAGCAACCCGGCCGGTGACCGGTCTTCGTCGATCGATCGTGGTGCCGACTGGCGCGGCGGCGACGTCCTGCATGTCCGCTTCCTGCTGAACGAAGCCGACTTCCAGCCGTGGTCGGAAGCGCGAGGGACGCTTGGCTGGTCGGCCTCCGACGTGTCCCGGCTTGAAGGCACGAAGGGCGCGGAACCGGCGGCCTGGTGGATTCGTCGTGAACCGCTGATGATCGATGGAACGACTATCGAGATCCGATCCTACTCCGACAACAGGTGGCGTGCGGTCGACCTCGAAGCGCCCATGGATGCCGGCAGGGGCGCCATGCTGGTTCAAATCGGGAGACGGGCGTTCGGTTCGATCCGGGAAGCCGGGTACGCTGGTGGAAGCGCCTATACCGTCGTATCGACGTCCTGACGTAGTCCTCGCAGATGAAGAACCTGCAGGTCGAGGTCAACGCCTCGGCCTGTGGTGCTTCTCGGAAAGGTCGATGTACCGGCGCAGGATGTGCCCGGCGAGATCGGCAGGCGTGAACTCCCGTGCCGCGCCGCCGACCTCTTGGAATGCACGTCGGTCGGGCCCGAGCAGCGAGTACTGGTATCGGTCCTTGGCCCACGACCTCGGCTCCTCGAACACTGTCAGCCACCAGACTTTCGGCGGACCGTCCTGGAAGTTCACCAGAACTGGGACGTCCTCCAGGACGTTCGTGTAGCGCACGGGGAAGCTGACGTAGACGGATCCGTTGAGGCCGTGGATGACGATCTCGTCCTTGGTGTCCTGCTTCTCGACGATGGCGATCGGCAGCCCGGACGCCTGCTTCACCTCCTCGACGTCGGACCGGAGCCGGTCCAGGACCTCGAAGTAGGCTTCCCGTGCTGCGTTCACACCCTGGTCGCTGTTCAGGAACCGCTGTTGAGCGGCAGCCAGGTCACGAGCCCGTTTGGCACGCGCACCGCGTTCGGCCACGCTCTCGACGTGAACTTCGCCCCCCAACGACTGGATCTTATGTTCGACGACAGCCGCGGCTGCCTGAAGGCCGAACGTCCTCAGCCCGAACCAGAGCTGCGTGCGGGGCAACCACTTCGGCGTCGTAGGCGGCTCGTCGGTCGGGATGAACAGCGTGAAGTCGAGACCCTCCTCGAACCCACGGTTCTTGATCGCGGTCATCTCGATCCGTGTGAACGGCGTCTCGCCCCATTCCTTGCGGCAGAAGACGACCACCACCCGAGCTTTGCCGCCGTAGACCGCATTGAACGTGATCTCACCGTCGGTGCCTGCGAGGACCTTCTGCTGCTCGGTGTATATGAAGGTGCGGAAGCGACCGGCCAGAAGGTCGTTCAACTGTTGCGCGAGGCCTTGGTCGGCCTGGTGAAACGAGAACGCGACGTCGTATTCGAACTCAGCCATCAAGCCTCCTGGTCGACGGCCACCGTAGAAGACGCGGGCCTACCCGGTCGAGTTGTCCATCCCCGATATCCACACGCGGCATCAGGAAGCTATTCCCAGGCAAGCTGTTCACGATATGTTCGATCGCTGGTCCCCATGATTCACCAGGAACCGGCATGCTGCATTTCCCGACGCCCGAGCCCATCCCGATCACCATGCTCCCGCCAGGGTTCAAGCTGCGGGTCGTGTCGCCGGCCGCATGCGGTTTCCCCTCGCCGGCGCAGGACTGGGAGGATGAAGCCCTCAACCTGGTCGAGATTCTCCGCCTCGATAGCGCATCGGCGTTCGTCTTCCGGCTGGCCGGCTCGTCGATGATCGAGGCAGGTCTGTTCGACGGCGACCTGGTGATCATCGATAAGGGTAGTCGCCCCCGGAACGGCTCGATCGTCATCGCCGTCGTCGAAGGCGGGTTCGTGTGCCGGCAGTTCGTGGTGAAGCAGGGCGTCCCCTACCTCGAGGCCCGAAACTCTCGCATGACCTATCCCGTCTGCATCGCCGACGAGCTGGTCGAGATCTGGGGTGTGATCCGGGCCTCCGTGCGGGACCTGAAACCGTGACGTGGGCGCTTGTCGACGTTGAGAACTTCTACGTCTCCTCGGAGCGCGTGTTCGACCCGAAACTCCGCGGCGTGCCCGTCCTCGTCCTGTCGAACGGCGACCACTGCGCGATTGCGAGAAGCGCCGAGGCGAAGGCGTTCGGGGTCAAGATGGGCGCCCCCGTCTTCAAGATGCGGGACCTGATCAAGCGGCACGGCTTCGAGCTTCGGTCCTCGAACTACGAACTCTACGCGGACATGAACCGGCGCTTCAACGCGGTGATTTCCGAGTTCTCGGACCAGATCGAGATCTACTCGATCGACGAATCGTGGTTCCGCCTCCCCGTCCTGTCCGACGGTCTGGGTGACACGACCACTGCCTTGGCGGTGATCGCCAAGATCAGGCGGGACACAGGGCTGCCGACACGCATCGGCCTTGGCCCGACGCGCACTCTGTCGAAAGTCGCGAACGGTCTGGCAAAGGCCGGCGAGAAGGTGTTCGGCGGGGTCATCGATCTCCACGACGAGGAGCTGCGGAAGCGGCTCTTCAAGAACTGGCCGGTCGACGAGGTGTGGGGGATCGGTCGTGCACTGACGGAACGGCTCCGTCCCTTGGGCATCCGAACGACGGCTGACCTCGCCGCCATGGACCCGCACCAGGCGCGCAACGTCGGGACCGTCGTCTTGGAACGGCTCGTGCGGGAGTTAAATGAGATCGGCGAGGACGAGCTTCAGATCGAGCCGGAGAAACGCCAGGCGACGGCGGTGACCCGCATGTTCGGCGAACCGGTCACCACGATCGAGGAACTCCGCGAGGCCATGGCCCGGCGGGCGGCGCGGGCGGCGGAGAAGATCCGGGAGCAAGGATCAGTGGCTGGCCGGCTGATCGGTTTCGCCCACGGGAACGGACGTAAGGCCAACGCATCCTCGGCCCAGAGGACCTGCCGGCTGTCCCCACCCACGAACGACAGCCGGACCATCGTGAAGTGGGCGTCGAGGATGGTCGACAGCATGTGGGAACAGGGCGGCGTCTACACGAAGTGCGGCGTCATGCTCGAAGACCTGTGCGACGCCGGTCGTGAGCAGACCGACCTCTTCGCCGCGGTCGACACGCGTGGTGCCGATCTCATGTCGACGATGGACGCGCTCAACAAGCGGTTCGGTAAGGAGACGGTGGCGCTGGGAGCGATGGGGATTGGGGCGCGCTCGTTCGACACGAAGCGGGCGATGAAGAGCCCCGCCTGGACGACGAGGCTGGCGGAGGTGCCGGTGGCCCGGTGACGTCATCTCACGTCGTCACCGGGATCCTCGTCCTAAGGATCGATACTGTCTGGCGTCTGAGGGCGGATCCCTCGGGTAGGGCCTGATCGGCCCGCTCGCCCGAGATCGACAGCCAGAGTTCTGCCAGGCGGTCGATCGCCCAGTCCGGGCACTCGATCGCTCCCCTGCTCCACTTCTGCATGCGGGGCAGCTTCACATCGAGGAAGTAGGCAGCCTCGGCCTGCGAGAGCCCACAGAGGGCGATGGCGTCGGCGAAGGTGGTGGTGCTCTTGGTGGCCATGGGTTCCGTCCTTGTGATGCACCGTGGATAGCCGACGGTGCATCACGCGGCGAGGTCGGACCGTGATCAGGCAGCCTCGTGCTCGAAGTCGTCCTGCTCGGAGCCGTACGCGGGAAAGTTCTCGTCGTCCTGCGCCCAGGTGACGATGGCGCGGTAGTTGGCGAAGTGCCCCTGGTTCACGAAATCGCGGCCTCCTTCGATCTCGCGTCCGACCTGGATCTGGTCATTCCGGTACGGGTCCCGTCCGACGACGAAGAGGTTCGTATCACGCGCCTTGAGAGCGGCCTCAGCCATCTCCTTCGAAACGTCTCTGTTGCGGATCACTTCGGCGGCGATCGCCGCGGCGACGGTGATGAAGAAGTCTCCCGGCCACCAACCGCTGGCGTATGGGGGGAGCAGACCCTTCTCGTCGAGATCGTTGATCACGTCGTCATATTCGGGCTGGCAATTGCAACCGTCGATGTAATCCGAAACGAACGCGTTGATGGCCGGCTTCAATCCGAACGCCCGGCGCGTTTCCAGCGTGTCCATCTTCCCGATCGTCTCGTTCTCGATTGGGTTGCGGACGTCGTAGACCGGACCGGAGAGGATGTTTTCGTACGTCAACTGGTGCAGGAGGTGGCACAGCAGGATCGTGTTCCCCTCGAGGAATTCCTCCGCGATCCGCTCGACCTCGTCGGCGTCGTAGGCGTAGGCGAAATCCTGCTCCTCGGTCTGGATCTGTCCCGCGACACCGCTCGTGAAGACCGGGCGCAGGTCCGGGTATTCGACGTCGCTGAGGTAAACCTCACGGACCTGGATCGTGTCCGAAGCCACGGTGGAGCCGGCCTTCTCGGCTTCCGACGCGATGGCGCCCTGGATGTCGCCTCCGTCGGACGGAACGGCGAGCGCGATGATGCTACCTCCCTTGAGCGCGATCTTCATGCGTGTGTTCAAATGACGTCTGATCATGGTCGTGGTCCTTGGATTTGAGTGAGACGGTCCCTTATGGATCCGCAGACCGCCCTCCCGGCGGTGACGAGGCATTCCTAAGGCGGGGCTCTCTGACCGCCCCGAGATCGCAGTGCTTCAGGCGGCTTCGCCGGCCATCTCCTCGGCCGTCATCACGGCGGTCCGGCACCAGCCGAGGGGATCGGTGACGATGTCCCAGTAGGCCTCCGAGTTGTCGGCGAACCGCATCTGCGAGGCGTCGTACTGGACCTCGCGCTTCACGCCGTCCGCCGTCTCGACCGTGAAGGTCGGTCCTGCGTGTCCGAAGCCTTCGAACGTGACGGACAAGCCGTCCACGTCGATCGCGAAGCTGTCGTCGTTCTCGTGGAAGTGGACGGTGTATCCGGCCTGCGACAGCGAACCGAGCTTCGCGTGTAGGGTTGCACGGAGGCTGAAGCCGTTGTCGTCCAGGTCGTCGTGGCTATGAAGGGTCATGCTGGTCATCCTGTCTTCTGAGCCGACCTCATGCTGAGGTCGGCGATCCCTCACGGGGTGTCCTGACGTTGTGGGTCAGGCGGCGAAGGCCCAGCGGCCGTAGCGTTCCTCGAAGGTCAGCGTGCCGACGACGTCGCCGTCCTCGTCCTTGACCTCGACCTCGTCGCCGTCCTCGCCGGCCGGCAGTTCGCGAGCCAGGTCGTCGGCGGCGATGCCGAGGCGGGCGTCGTTGTCGTCGCTGTCCGAGAGCCCGAGGTAAGTCTCGTCGTCGTAGGTGGCGGTCAGCGTCACGCGCTTGACCAGCGTGCCGACGAACGGGAAATCCCTGTAGTTCTCGAAGATCTCGCCGTCGTTCACCGACCCCGCATGGATCATGTTCTCGTCGTAGGCCGGGATGTCCGAGGGTACCTCGAAGACGCACAACTGGTCCTGGACCTGCGAGAGGAAGGTGGAGGTGTCGAGGCGGTTCGGGCGGTCCTCGATGCTCGTCCACTCGGCGCAGGACCCGCAGGCGGCGGCCTAAACCGCGGCCTTGTCGGCCCCGTCCGGGGTGGTGAAGAGGCCGAAGAGGGAGACGGCGGAGGTCTGGACGACGATGTAGCGGGCCATGGTGATCTTCCTTTCTGGCGTCCGGCTGCATCGCCGTCGCTCATGGATTCAATTTACTACTCAGTAGTAAAAACGCAATGGGTGATGGAGGGGTCCGTTAACTATTTTTTCGCGCCTCCTCAGATCTCGTCGGCCGGGTAGATCCGGCGGATCGCATCCAGGGACTGCGGATCGCGCATCCCGACCTGCAGGGCGAAGGCGTCCCTGGTCTCTCCACGAGGCACGCGGGCGACGGTGCGCTGCCTGATGTCGGTCTCGTAGGTCGAGAGGATCGGCAGGTCGTGGGTCCAGATGCGGGCCGAGACGTCGAGCACGGTCCACCACGCGATCGGGCAGATGCGGACGTAGCCCTCCGCCTGCGTACGGTAGACGGGTCCGTGCATGGCCAGGGTCCGCCGGCGTGCCTTGCATTCGTCGGCCCGGAGCCCGACGAACTGCCCGCCGGCAGGCTCCATCTCGCGCATCAGCCGCCACCGTTCCGGCACACGATCGTCGAGGCTGTCCCGGCAGAGGTCGAGCACGCGGATGGTGACACCCCGCCCCTCGTAGTCCGACAGGACGCGATCGAAGTCGTCGATCCACCTGGATTCGGGCCAACGGATCATCCGACCCTCAACGCCCGACAGCACTTCCTGCGCGATCGACAGGGTCGCAGCAGAGTCCTTCCCGCACGAGAAAGCGACGAAGGCCGTTCCACCAGCCTTTTCGACGCCGGTACGTGCGATCTCCAGGGCCACCTCCAGCTTGCGCCGGTAGCGGTCGGATCGGGAGTGAAGCCGGGCGACCTCGGCGTCGGCGAGCCTCATGTCAGGCCGCCTGCTCGACGGCCTGGACGTCCGGAACAATGCACATCGTCCGGCTCTCCGGCAGCCAGGCCGGCGGATGGAGCGCGGCCTCAATCGTCCTGCCGGGCAGGCCGTGCCGACGGGCATAGTCGATTGGCAGTGCGCGGTTGAGACGAGCCGAGACCTCGTCGCCTTCCCCGTACCGCCACTCGACGACCTCGCCATAGCCGCGGCCACGCGCACTACCCACCTGCGTGATGTGGGAGAGGAGCCGCTCGATCTCCGGACGGTCGCCGATCACGTGCCACGAGATCGCGTTCGTGATTTTTTTCCTGTCCATCTTCCTGGCGGCCTTGTACGGCCCGCCCGTCGTCAGGACGCGCTTCTGCTTCTCGACGACGCGGTCCTGACCGATGTGGTCGTCGAACCTGCGGTGGTAGAACGTGACCTGCTCGCCAGCCGCGTGGAAGATCGGCGCCGAGACCGAGTACCACCGGTGATCGCCGTCCCTGACGATCTCGACGGGGAGATCGTCGGCACCGGTCGCCACGCCGGCCGCCTTGTTCTCCGCGAAGATTTCGGGGCCGAGCTTCTCGTAGAGGTGGCGGTAGGCGAGGATCCCGTCGAGCGCCGGGGACAGCGGCGCTCGGGTGACGAAGCCGTTCCGTAGAACGGCCGTGACGAGAATGGGCGCGTAGGTCATGCCGCCCCCAGGAGCTGCACGATCTTCGACGAGCTGTCGGCCAGCATGTTGTCGTAGATCGTGCGCAGGTGCTGGTCGTAGGCGGCCTTCGCCTCACGCGCCGGTGGCATCAGAGCGGTCTCGCCGTCACGCACCGACAGGAAGTCGACCACCTCTCCGGTGTCGAGATCCTTCATCGTGTAGGACAGATCGACGAGCCCGTGGCCCGACGCCGCCTTACCGCCGATGTGAGGCGAGCGGGAGAAGCAGTGCAGACCGGAGACGAGGCACCCGATCTCGACGTCCGAGACGTCCTGCAGCACGATCCAGGAGTGCAGCGTGGTGCCCGGCGAGACGAACTCGGCCCTGATGCGCATCTGGTCGGCGACGCCGTCGGGATCGGCGCGGCGCTTCTTAGCCCCCTCGTCCGCCCCCTCGTCCTGCGGCAGGTAGGCGGCGATCGAGGAGATCTTCGCGTCGTCGCGCCTGCTGTACTCCTTCATCATCGTGAGGTCGGCGTAGTCGATCCCCTCGGCGATGGCGTGGGTGTGCGACGGTAGGACCGGCATGGCCTGGCGGCACAGCGGGTACGCCGAGCCGAAGCGCGCCTTGCCCTCGAGGATCTGGTTCCCGACGCCGCCCCCGAGGAGCGACACGATCGGGATCGTCGCCTTGATCGCCCTGGCGGCGGCGAGATCCGTCACCTGCGAGCCGCCCATGCGACCACCCGAGTAGAGGAGATGGAAGGCGTCGAGCGACAGGCGCGGCCGGCCGAGCGCGTCCAGCATGTACGACGACATCAGGTCGCGGATCTGACCACGCCAGGCGTTCCCGGAGTAGCAGAACACCTTCTCGAGGTTCCCGTCCTGCTGCAGGACGCTGTCCTCGACGAGGTAGCTGGTGTTCGAGATGGTCTCGCCGATATGCGAGAGCGGCGACTTCAGACGGACGAAGCCGTCGAGGCGGACGGTGCGGACGGTCATGCGGCTTCTCCTTCGATCTCGGCGTCGACCGCGGCGGTCAGGCGCTTCTCGGCGGGCTTCTCGCGCTCGATCCGGTCACGGACGAGCATCACGACCCAGGCCGTCTCGGAGAACAGGCGCTGGATGGTCTGACGGGCATCCGACCTCTCGACGAGCTTCGTCGGGAACTCGCGGCGGTCCGGGTCGTCGATCTGCACGTACTCGCGCAGTGCACCGGTCTCCGCGTCGTGGACGGCGAGGAGCGGCACCTCCCCGTTCGAGCCGATCCGCATCCAACGGGGCGAGATCGTCTCGCAGGCCAGGCGCGGCTTCAGGGCCTCGATGAAGGCCGGGAGTGTCTTCGACCGCTTGGCCGAGTCCTTCACGAAGCGCTCGATCCTAGCCCACATGTCCACCGACGCCTTGAAGCGGGTCGGGTTGCGGGAGCGGTACGTGGCGTAGACGAGCAGCGCGGCCGTGGCGGCGTGCTCGTCGGTGGTATCGAAGCCGTGGATCACGCGGCCTCCCCCTTTTTTGATCGATGAAGAAGACCCGCGAACGGGCGGCGAACGCGACTAGAGCCAGGAGGTGCGGTGCGGACGACCGCCACCTCCGCATCGCCCGGTCGGCTTCGATACCGGCGATGCCGGCCTTGCGGAGACTCTCGGGGTGGAGGCGTCCGGTGATGGTGTCGTCCTTGGCGAAGCCGAGTTCCGACATGCGCTCGAAGTCGGCGAGACAGGCGGCGAACTCGGTTTTCGATGTCCAGAGCAGGTCGTCGGCCATCACGACCGCGTAGTCGGCACCGCCACCGTTGACCTGTGCCTTCGCAAGCGTGGGCTTCTGGCCGGTTTCGTTAATCGCGAGGAGCCACGGGACCATCGGAGGGTCGAGCAGGATCTCGCGGATGCGGGCCGGCTTCGGGCACTCGTAGACGTCGGGCTCGGCGACGAAGTGCGAGTAGCTGTTGAAGCCGGCCTGCGCCCAGATTTTCAGCCCCATCCCCCGCTCACTCACGACGCGCTGGAACTCCGCTACCTTCACGGTGGCCGCGCACCCGAGGCACACATGCGTCGACTGGTGCCGCCTCGGATGATCCGTGAACGCGGCGCCGATGACGTCGGCGAGGGGAACGCCCTGCCCGTCGAGATCGCCGGCGCACAGCCAGCAGGACGGCTCGGAAGTCGGCTCGGTCGGCGCTCTGAGGCCGATGATACGTGCGGTGAAAGCGGTCGGAGACTCGATCATGGACGCAAGAATGGTGCGCGCCCGAACCGTCGTCAAGATACGTTCAGAGATACGATGCGAGGATCTCTTATCGCTTGACCGCTCGCTTTCCCTACGCGTAGAGAGGATCATCTCAAAGAGGTTGGATCCTGCTGATGGCGAAGAAGAAGAAGTTCACGGAGGCGATGGTTGTGCGTTTCGAAGAGGGCACCTTCGAACGGTTCGCGGCGGTCCTCAAACCGACCGAGGATCGTGCCGAAGCCATCCGGAACGCGGCCCTCACCGAACTCCGGCGCCGCGAGAGGAAGCTGGGCATCCCACCCAAGACCTTCACGGAGTTCCGCGAGCACGACCTCGATCATGCACGTGAGGAAGCCGCCAAGGGCGGCGTCGTACCGGACGAGTGGGTCGAGGTGATCAGGGCTGAGGAGGATGACAAGTGAGCGGAAGATTTGGTCTGACGACAAGACGACGTCGCGCCCCCATAGCCTACGATGCGCGCCCGATCGCCAAGGAGGAGTTCGCCTGCCCTGGCTTGGTCTAGGACATCTGCGCGTACCTTCGGCTCGCACAGGACACGAAGGACGATCAGGCGTTCCGTCGGATCTGCAACAAGCCGACCAGGAGCATCGGGCGGGCCACGGAGGATGCGATCGTGGACCATGCCATGCAGTCCAACATCCCCTACTACGCCGCGCTGTGGCAGATCGCGGGCGCCGGGTGTGGACGTACCGTCGGACGCGAAGAGCTTGAACATCTGGCCGACCGTCTCTCCTGGCTGGCGCTCGGCTATTCACACAGGGACTGGGAAACCGACGAGTTCCTGGACGTGATCTTCATCGAAGGCAACATCGGCTACGAGAAGTTCGCTTTGAGCCGAGCCCGGTCGCCCGACGATGTCACCGCGACGATCCAGATGCTGAGACGCATGGCGGCTGAGGAGCCGGATCTGACGATGTTCCTGGAACGGTTCCCGGCAGAGTGGGTCGAGTTGCTACGGCAGGTCTAGAGCCATCGCAGACACCGGCGTTCGATACCACGCGTGCCGTCGAAGCCGTCCCGCGGCCTCGATTTCAGGCCGACCCGAGAGGAGTTCGGATGCGTCCATTTCCACGATACGGCGATATCGTGGAAGATGAGACACCTTTTTCCGGACACCTCTCAAGGTACTGTAATCGCACATGAATTCGGAAGACAGCTCTTGCGTCGTCAGAGCTTCCTGGCATCTAATGAAGGGCCTGCAGAAAGCAGTGCGGCCCGAGGCGGTGGTAGGAACACCGGCATCTCGGGCCTGACCCCAACCATGGAAGCGACCATGACCGCGGCTCTACAGAGGATACCGGAGAGACCTCCAATTTACACCAGAGACGGCGATCTTTTCGCGTCGCCCCTGAAGGTGGCACGATACTTCAAAGTCTCGCATCGCACCGTGATGGAGGCCATCGAACGCCGCATCGAAGATGCTAAGGCGGCCGACGAGCAATGCGACGATGGCATGCTTCCCGCATGTCTTGCGCTCTACCGCAAGACGTCGTTTCCCCGCCAGATGCCGAACGGCGGAACGACCTTCGACCCTGGCTACGAGATGACCGAGACGGGTGTGACGCTCATCGGGATGGCTCTCACGACTCCGACGGCTCGGCTCCTCCAGATGCGCTACACGGCCGAGTTCAATCGGATGCGGGCCGAACTGCAGGAGACAGCGAGACGGCCGAGGGACCTTGTCGACCTGAACGACTTGGCATCCGTCCAGGTGGCGCTCCTCACCCTCGTCCAAGACAAGCAGCGCCTGCTCAACGAGGTGACCGAGACGAGAGGCCAACTCGCGATCGCGGCCCCGGAGGCCGCGTCCTGGGATGCCTACGCTGATGCGGACGGGCTGATCGCCCTGTCCGACGTCGGCAGGATCCTCGACGTCGGTGCACGCCGGCTGACCGATTTCCTGCTCACCCAGAGAGTGCTGTTCCGTGCTTGACGTGGCTCGCCCCTGCGCCCGATGGACGTGTACCGCAGGCGAGGATGGTTTCGTGTGATCACCAGGCCGATCGACGGGGTTGAGCGGATCCAGACCTACGCGACACCGAAAGGCATTCATGAGATCGCCGGCCTTCTTGGACGGCCCCTCGACCTCCTCGGACAGGTGGACCGCCAAGCCCGTCTGCCGCTGATGGCTCACTGACGGTCATGAGCAAGATCCTTCACCCCGCCAACGTCTCCTTCAACCCTGTCGACGACGCCCTTGCGCAGTTCGACGGCGACGCCCGAGCCTGCATCGCCGACCTCCTCAGGCTTGTCGGCGAACTCGACCGGGAGGTGCTTCGGCTCCGTGTCGCGACGACGATCGCGAACGAGGACACTTCGTTCGGGTTCGTCCGAGGGTCGAAGCAGACCCTTTGAGGCGTCGAGACCCCGAGAATCAGCCGATATTGGATTCCCAGTATCGGCTGATCGCTTTCAGAGGATCCGTCAGGCCGCTTCCCTTACCCTCTTCACCTCGGCGGCGTCCTCACGCAGGCTCGGGTACCGGCGGTATGCAGCCTCTACGGCGGTCGCGAGGTCGGGCCGTTCTGCCAGATCGTGCCCGAGAACGATGCGGTGCGCCACCAGCGTCACGATGTCCATGAGACGGAGAGAAGTCAGGGCTGCCTCGTCGCTGATATGACCGGTCCGATGTTCCTCGAGGACCTGGTTGATCAAAGCCACATCGACCCGATGGGCGACCTCCTCCTCCCGCCGTTCCTCCCTGTACTTTGCCAAAGATTCCCGGTTTTTCAGACTTTCGCTCTTCTTCTTCGTCTTCTGACGAGCGCGACGGGCAGCCTGGATCTGGGCTTTGGCCGAGACGGGGTCGAACCTGTCGACTGCTTCCTGGATCGGCTTCGCCAACAGATCGGTCCAGATCGCCAGGATCCTCGACTTCTTACGGAGCCGATGCGCGAAGTCGTAGAACTTGGCGGTGACCGACTTGCGGCCCTCCCGATGATCCAGGATCAGTGAGGCGCGCCCCAAAGCCAGGCTGACGCCATCGTCGTCCTCGTCCTCCTCCTCCATATCCAGAAGAACCGACGTGAACGCGTGGCGCAGACGGTGGGGCGTGATACCGGAAATGTCCTTGAGATCGTGCGTCAGCACCGAGACGCCGATGTGACCCGGCACGTGGTCGATGTGGGTTCGGGCCGGTCGCGCCTCGGGGAACACGTAGATCGATCCACTCTGCCGCGCCGCCTCCACGGCGTTCTGGACAATCTCCAATGCACGTCCGTGTAGCGGGATAGCGTGACCCTGCCTTCCTTTCATGCGGTCACCCCCGATGTCCCAATAGGGCGTCGGACCGTCCAGCCTCATCTCGTCGATCTTGGCTCCAGCGATCGTCTCACGACGCTGAAGGGTCAGGATCAGAAACTCCAGGGCGGCGGACACGGTCGGATGGAGGACGCCGGAACGGCATGCGGCCACCGCATCTCCGACCTGGGCGATCTCGGGAACGACGACGGTGTGGCCTCTCGGGGCGCTCTCCGGGCGTCTGGGCGGCTTCAGGGCCAACATCACGTTCTCGGTGATACCGGATTCCTTCGACGCGTAGTCGGACGCCATGAACCCCCACAGGCCCTTGACGATGCGGCACACGGCTTCCGCCATCGCGTACTTCCCCGCCTTCCCCATGTCGGCGAGTACCGATGCGACAGTCCGGCGATCGATATCCACGATCGACTTACCCTTCAGTGCCTTGTGAAGCGCCGGGTTCCTCAAGGTATGGCCATACGATCTGATGGTCGCCTCCCGGCGCACACCGCCCCCCAGCGACTTCAGGTACGCCTCGACACCCTCCTCGTAGAGCCAGGTTTTCGCCCGAACGCGGGGCACCGAGGCCACGGCGGCCGGCGCCGCCTGGATGCCGTTGGCGACGAGCTGCTCGTCCAGCCACCGGGCGTTCAACTCGTATCCCATGTGGATGCGACTGATCCCGGCGTTCGCGATCTTGCGGGCAACGGCCAGGTTGATCGTCGGAGGGCTACCGAACTTGAACTGATGGCGACGCTTCTGGTGCATGACTGAGATCCGCCGGGTGGCACCCTTTGCGGACTGACGGAGGTAGAGCCCAGGCGTCTGTGGATCGGAGTGCTCGGCAGTGCCGGGCTGTCTGACCAGGCTGTCGACGCGGGTCTGGGTCAACGTGGTGACGGTGCGTTTCTTGTCGGTCATGCGATCTCCGTTCTCCTTTGCGGGGAAATCTGGGGTAATCGCATCAACACACGCCCACGGGACCGAATTTAGCACATCACGGCCAAAGAAGGCTTTTCCACAGGGTGTTGAGGGTCTTAGGTTAACGCCGACGGGTCTCCTCGTTTCGGATTCGTCGACTTAGCACATCATTCGTAATGATGGGGTCAGGTGTTCGAATCACCTAAGCGGCACCATTTTTCCCATAGAATACAGTGACTTACGAAACGACCGAAAGAACGCGTCGTGAACAGGTGCGACGGTGAGACTTTTTGAAAGTCTCACCATCGATCGCATCAGAACGGTGCGACCAGTCCGGCAACGATCGCAGCGCCGCCCGCCTGGATCGGATGCAGGCCGCCGGTCGAGAAGCCGTCGCCCCAGAAGTCGACATTGGCTCCGCTCTGCGAAGGGATCGCCGCCTCGACGAACCCGTCCTGTCCGGTAATACCAAGCGCGCGGATCATGTCGTTCAGCTGCTCACGACGTCTTTACTCTAGGCCGATCCGGAGGTTCTAGTTGTTGATCAAGGACGGTGGCCCGGAGATCGACGTGGCCGTGTGGCGAGGTTGCCAAGATCCACTATTCCTCGCCGCGGACGGCGTTTCGCGAGCAGGTGGTGGCGGACCGCGCGACGGGGCGCAAGG